>CAVUMI010000011.1:0-10711 GCA_963742585.1 uncultured Actinomycetes bacterium | reverse complement strand
GCGCGGGACCGCTCAGTGCGTTACCAATGCCGATCACCAGGACGCAGACGACAAGCAGCGTCTCGTTGGGATGCCCGCCACGCGCCAGCCAGGCCAGGACGAACGAGAACACCAACTGCTGGAACTGCATCGCCACAAGCAACTTCTTGCGATCGATCAGATCGGCGAGCACGCCGGCCGGCGTGGCCAGGAACAGCAGCGGCCCGAGCTGGGCGAACTGGAGGAGGCTGACGTAGGCCGCCGATCGCGTCAGCCGGTAGGCGAAGGCGGCCAGCACCACGTTCTGCATCCACGTGCCGACGTTGGAGCCCAGCGTGCCGCCCCACACGATGCGGAAGTCGCGGTGGGCCAGCGCGGCCCGGGCCGTCCCCCGCGACAGGACGACGTCGCCGTCGACCAGCGCGTCGGTCGCTTCCTCAATTTCCATCGATCACCCAGCCTGGGGTCAAGCTGACGTAGTAGACAAATCGTGCACGGCGAGCCCAGGAGGCCGATGAGCATGCGACGCATGGCGCTAGTCGGACTGGTAGTGGTGGTGGCCGCCGCGGCCGTCGCCGGGACATTGGTCCTCCTGCAGCCCGACCAGGAGGAGATCCTCCTCGAGGGCGCCGCGTCGACCGGGCCCAATCCCTTCACGACGATCGCTGCCGTTGGCCCAACGACCACGTCGCCGCCGGCGGCAACGA
Organism: uncultured Actinomycetes bacterium; assembly: GCA_963742585.1. Taxonomy (GTDB): domain Bacteria; phylum Actinomycetota; class Acidimicrobiia; order Acidimicrobiales; family JACDEA01; genus JACDEA01. The sequence goes on along the minus strand of CAVUMI010000011.1, from coordinate 10,025 downwards.
CCACGCTCCCGGCCACAACGACCACGCTGCCCACACCCGAGGGTGGTCCAACAACCACCGCGCTCTTCGGCGGCACCGGCAACCAGAAGGTCTGTGACCCCGAAGCATTGATCGCGTTCCTGATGGCCAACCCGGCCAAAGCGGCGGCGTGGGTCGCCGCGCTTAACGCCGATCCCACATTGAAGTGGGGTGAAAACGGTTCGAAGACGAAGCTCACCGTGGAGGACATCCCCGCTTACATCCGCGAGCTCATCCCGGGATTCCTCGCGGTCGACACGCGGGTCACGAACCACGGCTACAAGAACGGCTCGGCGACACCTCGCCAGTCCGTGCTCCAGGCCGGCACCGCTGTTCTCGTCGATCGCTTCGGGATCCCCCGCACCCGCTGCGCGTGCGGCAACCCGCTGACCCCGCCGAAGCGCGTCCGCAACCCCCACTACGAAGGCCCGTGCTGGTACGACACGACCACCACGACCCGACGCCGCCTAACCACCACGACGTCGTCGACATCGACGTCGACGACAATCGAGTCCATTCCAACCACATCGACCACGATTTTCACGACGCAGAGCACCGCCACGATCCAGGAGATCGGCGCTCCCGGGCAGGCCCAGCTCATCTTCGCCAAGGGAGCGAACCGCTGCGGCGACGATCCATATTGCACACCACCGGGCTGCGCCTCAACATCGACGACAACGGTTGAGACGACGACGACCACCGGCGAGACGACCACGACCATCTGCACGCAGGTGCCCGGTGCGGTCGACAACTGCGTCACGACAACCACGCGGACGAACAAGAACCCACCACCACCACCGCCACCGCCGCCCGCAGTAACGACGACCAAGCCCCCAACGCCGACCTTCACCGTGGCCCCGACGATCGTGACGACGACGTCGCGGCCGCCGACGGTAACGACCCAGCCGCAAGCCAGTACAACCGTCACCAAGCCTTAGCGACACCGCGATGAGTTCGGGCGACGGCCGATCGTCCTACAAGCATGCGATTTCAGACCACGCTCCTGAAGGCCGGCGCCACCGCGACCGGCTTCGAGGTGCCACCCGATGTGGTGACCGCCTTGGGCTCGACCAAGCGGCCACCGGTGACGGTGACGATCAACGGCTACACGTACCCAACCGTCGCGTAATGGGCGGCGTGTTCATCAGGACAACGTGGCCAAGTCCGCGTTCGAGAAGTTGTCCTACAGCAACAAGCGGCGTCACACGTTGGCGATTGAAAGGGCCAAGACCGACGAAACCCGCCAGCGTCGCCTTGCCAAGATCCTCGCCGAGTTGCGCGGCTAGGACATCACCGCGTCGACTCGCTCGACGACGGCGGGCGTGTCATTGGCGATGGCGGCCTTACGTGACTCGGCGAGCAGAGCGCGGGCCCGGTCGCGGTCGCCGGGACCGTCGCGGCGCAGCAGGACTTTGGCCAAGTCGATCCGGGTAATGACGGTCTGGTTGGCGAACCCGGCCGCCGCGAGTCTGCCAACGGCATCTTCCACCAGGGCCACCGCCTCGTCCTGCGCGCCGAGCACGGACTTGGCCAGTCCCATCGCCCAGGTCACCGGGCCGAAGGTGGCCAGGTAGTAATGCGACCAGCGCGCCGTGTGCGGCTCGAGATCAGAAACCACTGCGGCGGCCAGCTCGCGGTCGTCGAGCATCCACGCGACGTAGGCGAGCTGGACCGGCCCGACCAGCGGAAGCGATTCGTCGGCCATCGTGACCGTACGGAGATTGTGGATGCGCAGGACTTCCCGCGCCTCATCGGGCCGGCCATCTTCGGCGAGCAGCCAGGCGTGGGCCGAATGCCAGATCGGCAGGAGGGGGTACTGCTGGGCGAACACCCCGGCCGCGTCGGCCAACGTGGCGACCTCACCCCGCAACCATGAGATCGCGTTGAGCTGGGCCGCCCACCACTGAAGTCCGTCGCCCTCTCCGGACTCTTGGGCCATGGTCAGACAGGCGTCGTTCTCGGCGGCCGCCTCGTCGAGGTCGCAATCCATAAGCATCCAGCGCACCGCGTTGGCGCGTGCCACCCACCGCACGGTGGGCGAGCCTTCGGCCTCGGCGATGGCGACCATCTCCTTCGTGACCTGTTGGGCTTCAGCTATACGTCCGGCGAAGATCAGCGCGCCCGACCAGAACACGCGGGCCACCGCGCGCAAGGTTGGGTCGCCGCTGGCATCGGCCAGTGTGGCGCCCTCGGCGGTGCGGGCGAGGTCCCGTTCCCACCGCTCAGGCACGACGGCCGCGTAGCCCGTGTGCACGATGACCCAAGCCAACACGTCGGGATCACCGAGCTCGCGCGCCATCGCTTCCGCCTCATCGGCCAGAGCCACGCGGCGTTGGTGATCGCCGGCGAAGCACACCTCGCCGGCCAGCTGCGCGGTGAGGCGGGCGCGGTCGGTGCTCGGCTCGGCCGCGATGGCGGCCAACGCGGCCTCGATCATCTCGATGCGCTCGGGATCGACCGAGCCGACGATGCTCGTGAGGCCGCGGCTGTTGGCCAGCACGGCGCGCACGAGCAACGCCACGTCACCCAACTCGAGCGCCCGCCTCGACGCGTCGAGCAACGTCTCCCGGAATTCGCGGATGCCCTGGTCGCGTTGCGCCTCACCCAGACCGACCAGGGCGGCGACCCGCTCGGGCGGGTCGGCCTCCTCGGCGTCCTCCAACATGTCGAGGACGGCGTGGAAGCGGACCTCGGCGTCGGCGAAGGCCCGGCTGGCGAGCGACTCCTCGGCCGCGGCCAACCCGTAGTGCACTGCGCGGCTGATGTCGCCGCCCACCGGGCCGCCTTCGGCGCAGTGATACGCGAGCGAGACGACGTCGCCAGGGTGAAGCTTCTCGAGGACGTCGGCGATGCGGCGGTGGGCGCGGCGGCGACGCGTGGCGGTCAGCTCGTCGTAGAGCGTGGTGCGCACCAATGCATGGGCGAACCGGAAGCGGTCGACGCCCGTCTCCTCGACCAGCCGGGCCCGGACCGCTTCGTCGAGCGCGTCGAGCACCGCGTCCTCGCCGACGTCGCTCAGCGCGACCAGCACGCCGACGTCGAGCTCGCGGCCCATCACTGCGCCGGTTGAGAGGACTTCGTTGGCCTGCGGACTCAGTCGCGACAGGCGGCGGCCGATGACATCGCGCACGCCCTCCGGGATGGTGAGGCGGTCGGCGTCGCCCGGCACCCAGCGCTGGCCCTCACGGCGGACACCGCCGGTGTCAATGAGGTGACGCAACACCTCGGTGATGAAGAACGGGTTCCCCTCGGTTTCGGCATAGATGGCGGCAGCCAAGGCCAGACCGGCCTCGTCCATCTCGTGGCCGGCCGAGATCTCCATCAGCGCGATGACCTCGACTTCGGTGAGGTTGTCGACCGGCGCCCGCTCGACCGTGGGAAGCCGCCGCAGATCGGCGAGCACACCGCTCAGCGGGTGCGCCCTGTCGATGTCGGTGTCGCGATAGGTGACGACGACGAGCAGGCGGGCGCCTTGTTCGGACGCGGCGCGTAGGAGATGGAGTGTCAGCAACAGCGTCGGCTTGGTCGCCCAGTGCAGGTCGTCGAGCACGAGCATGAGTCCGGCGTTGCGGTTCTGGTTGGCCAGCTCGATGAGCCACGATGTTGTGGCTTCGAAGAGCCGGTGCTCCTCGCTGCCCGGGTCCGACGCCATCGGTGCGGCCAGACCAGCGACGCGACTGCCGAGATCGGGCATCAGCCGAGCGAGATCGCCGGGAAGGCGACCGAGCGTGGGATCGGCGGTGGCGTACGAGGTGTACCAGTCGAGCGCCTCGACGAACGGTTGGTACGGCGCGCCGAGCCCTTCCTCGCAACGGCCGTAGAGGACGAGGCCGTTTTGCTGGTGCACGTGGCGGGCCAGCTCGGCTGCCGTGCGCGTCTTGCCCACGCCCGGCTCGCCGGCGAGGAGGACGGCGCGGGCGGTTCCCGTCTCGGTGGTGCGGCGCCAGTAGTCGTCGAGTTTCTCGATCAGCGCCGGGCGGCCGACGTAGGTGGCGCTGATGCCGGAGAGGAGCGCGGCGGGAACGGGGACGCCGTCTTCGTCGTCGGCGGCCGCGGTCGTGTCGATCAGCGGTTCCCAGATCACGCGTGCCGACGGCACCGGCTCGGGCAGACCCTTCAGCTCGAGGTCGCCCATCGGCTCGAACACGAAACCGCCCCGACCTCGTGCGAGTGCTCTTACTAATTCCGCGGCGAGGATCTCGCCCGCGGTGGCGATGCCGCACAGGCGGCTGGCCTCGACCACCGGCACGCCGAACACGTCGTCGTTCTCAACGCTCACGTCGCCGATGCTCAGGCCGATGCGGATCTCGAACGGCTCGGCGTAGACGGCCTGCTGGATGGCGACCGCGGCCGCCACCGCGTCGGCCGCCGCTGCGAACGTGGCCATCAGCCCGTCGCCCAGACCCTTGACCACGGTGCCGCCGTTGTTGGTGATGGTCTGGGTGAGCAGGTCGTCGTGGCGGCGGCGCAGCGCGTCGGCTTGCTCCTCACCGAGCTTCACGCGCATCTCGGTGGAGTTCACGAGATCGGTGAACAGCACGGACCGCGTGTCGACCTGTCCCCCCGTATGCGTCATTACCTCGTCACCACCGCCGCTTTCACTACCCAGCGGCTCAATGGTACGCCCCCCGTCGCTTGGCGCTTGGCGCGACGATCTGGTGCCGGCTGGCGGCGGCTAGCTGGGTGGTCGCGTTTCCCGGGGTGAGGACCCCGGAAAGCGCGACCGCCCGCTCCTGGCCAGGTCGTGGAACGTCGTCACAACAACGTCCACATCAGCGACGGGTCGTCGCGCTCCTCGGGCGGCAGGAGAGTGAGCTGCATCGACCGGTAGTGGTCCCCGCCGGCGATCAGCCAGTCGGCGAGGTGGACGCCGGCGTCAGCACAGCGCACCGCGAGCGCGCTGTACGCGTCGACATCGGACTCGCCGAGCATCCGGATGTCGACGTCGCCCATCACGCTGAACAGGAGGATGTGTTCGCCGTTAGTGCGGGCGCCGACGAGCACGTAGGTCAGGGCGTGGTCGATGTTGTGCCAGTCGGCCGTCAGAACCACGCCATCGCGAACGTCGCCACGGTCGCCGACGACGATCGCGCCCTGCATCGGGCCGAACTCTTCCTCGAAGGCCATGAGCTGTGACACGGCGTCGGCGAACGTCGCTATGGGTGGCAGCGTGGGTGTGTCGGTGGGCTTCCGCTTGGACACGGGCTTCTCCTCGGTGTGACAACACGCGGGGAAGCACAGCGCTCAAGGTACCAACGAGGTGCGCGCCCAACGGCTGCCCCCCAGGGTGCGCGGCTGGAAGGTCAGACTGACAGTCCCGCCATGCCGAGGTCGGCGACGATCGCCGCGCACTCGGACTGCAGCGCGGCGGCTGACTCGGCGTCGCCCGGCCCGCCCCGCGCCCGCAGCGCTCGCGCGTGCCAGTACAGCGTGCGAGCAATGAGCGCAGGTGCGGCGATCGACCGTTCGAGGGCGAGCGCGGCGTCGAAGCGAGCGACGGCTTCGTCGTGGCGGCCGAGCACGGTCATGAGCATGCCGATGAAGCGGTCGGCCGCACCCGGGCACGCGACACCCCACGCGATCACAAGGAGTTGCCCGGAGTAGGGCTCGAGCCGATCGAGCAGCACCTCGGCGCCGTCGGTGGCACTGAGCAACGCCGCGGTCGTCGCCAGATAGGCCAGCAGCCCCGGCAGCGTGCTGTTGCTCCGCAGCGGTTCGGCGCCATCGCCGACCACCCGCCGCAAGATCGACAACGCCTCGTCGCGGTCGCCAGCCTCGGCCGCGGCGAGCGCCACGAGCGACTGCAACACCACGAGCCCGGGCGTCTGCTCCGCCACTTCGGCGAATAGCGGTCGGACCTCTTCGAGCCGGCCTTGATCGTGGCGGACGGCGAAGATCTGTCCGGCCCAGGAGTTCTGGAAGTTGATGTCGTCGGTTATCTGCAGGATCTCGTTGGCGCGCTCTTCAGCCTCGGCGAAGCGGCCATCCATGAGCGCGCGCATCGCCGACCACATGCTGACGAATGCGCTAGTCGTCCAGAACGACTCAGACTCGAGCCGCGCTTCCATCTCGACGAGGCCCGCGTCAAAGGCGGTGACGTCGCCGGACTGGAGGTCGACAATCGGTCGGTGCCGAACGATGGTCATCTCGAGGCCTCGGCGATCGACGAAGAAGACGTCGAGCAACCTCTCCTGCCATGTGGCCTCCGGCAAATCGTTCGCGAGTTCGGCCAGCTCGTCGGCGTACCGTCGCTGACCAGCAACATCCGGTGAGCCCTGCATGACGAAACAGCGCATCGACAGTACGCCGGCCATGATCGCGGCGTCTCCCGAGCGGCCCGCCTCGAGTATCGCCTCGTCGATCATGTCGGCCAGCTCCCAGCCGCGGGCGAGGTACACGGATCGGTAGAACGCCAGGATGGCGAGAAGCTGGGCGCGGCGCCGGCGTCGGTGCCGGCGGCGTCGATTGCTTCCATGACGAGGGCCTCGCCGACCTCGTCGGTCGTCCCCGCGAGGCCCCACGCGATGCGGGTGCTGGCTGCACTCATGAGCAGATCGGGTCGCTTCGCCTCGCGAGCGGCGGTGGCGATCTCAAGGGCGATGTCGCGGACACGCAACATGTCGCCGGCGGCCTGGCACGCGCCGGCCAGCGCGACGAGCGCTTGGCCCCGCGCCCCACGTTGGGCGGGTCCTCGAGGTCGAGGAGCAGCAACAGATGCTCGACGAGTTCCACAACCTCCTCGTACGCGAGACGTTCACGTGCCGCGACTGCGGCCTTCTCCGTCCACTCAACTGCCTTGGCGATGCCGCCGATGGTGGCGCCCTCGGCGTAGTGGTGCGCGAGTGCTGCGGCCCGGCCCGCGGCACTACCGGGTTGCGCTTCGATGGCTTCGGCGATGCTGCGATGCATCCGAGCCCGGCGCGCCGCTGACAGCTCGCCGTACAAGACGAGCCTGACCATGGCGTGACTGAACGCGAACCGGCCCGCGGGCGACGGCCGTTCGGCGACGATGCGGGCGCCGATCGCTTCCTCGAGCGCGTCGAGGACACCGCCGGCGTCGCCCGGTTCCGCGACCGCTTCGAGTACAGCCAGATCGAATTCCTGGCCCATCACCGCGCCCGTGGCCAGGACCTGGTTGGCCCGCTCCGACAAGCGCGAGAGCCGGCGGCCGATCACATCGCGCACGCCTTCGGGGATGCCGTGCTCGTCGGGCGACCACTCGGTCTCGGCCAGGTGACGAAGGACCTCACCGACGAATAGCGGGTTGCCCTCGGTCTCGTCATGAACGGCCGGCGCGATCGCGTCGGTGCCGCCCAGCGCCTCGGCGAACGCAGCCACGTCCGCCAGTCCCAAACCGCCGAGGCTTATCCGCTTCGAGTCGGTCGAACGGCGCAGGTCGCCCAGCGCGGCCGACAGGGGGTGCGAGCGGTCCAGGTCGGTGTCGCGATAGGTCCCGGCGATGAGCAGACCCGGCGGTAGCCGGCCCGCGTCCACGATGTACTTCAACAGGATCACGGTGGGCTGGGTGGCCCAGTGCAGGTCGTCGAGCACAAGCAACGTGGGCGTCGTAGCCGACGCTGCGCCCAGGAACCCAACGACGGCGTCAAACATACGGAGCCGCTCGACATCGGCTTCGGCCGACAGCGGCGGACCGAGCGCTGGGAGACTCTCCTTCAACTCGGGGACGAGGCGCAACAGATCCGGCGCCGGGTCGAGTCGCTCGAGGTCCTCGGGCGACACCGCGTCGATGTAGCCGCGCAACGCTTCGACGAAGGGCTGGAAAGGAATCGACAGCTCGTCGTCGCAGCGGCCCCACAACACCTGGCCGCCGTCGGCATGGGCAGTGGCGGCCAGCTCGGCGACCAACCGCGTCTTGCCGATTCCAGGCTCGCCGCTGACGAACACCAGGCCGCCCTTGCCGTCGGCGGTGGCGCGCCACGCGTCGAGCAATGACGCGGCCTCGTCGTCGCGGCCGAGGAACGGCCCCTCGCGGGCCGCAGTCGCGGCAAACGGGAGCGCCACCGCGCCCTCGGTCGGCGCCCACACCACTTCGCGAATGGCGATCGGCGTGGTGAACCCCTTGAGTTCGCGTTCACCGAGGTCGACGAACTCGTGCACGCCGCGCGGTCCGACCAGCGACGCCACGATCGACGTGGCCAGGATCTGGTCGCCCTGCGCGCCCTCGCAGAGACGGGACGCCTCGACCACGGGTGGGCCGTACCAGTCATCGTCTTCGCGTGTCGCTTCGCCCACGCTGATGCCGATGCGCGTGGCCGGCGCCCGCCGGTCGGCTTGGCGGACCCGGGCCAACGCCTGCTGCATGTCGACCGCGGACGAGACGGCGTCGGCCGCGCTGGCGAAGGCGACCATGAGCCCGTCGCCGGTGCTCTTGACGACGTCGCCCCGGTGCGCCGCCACCGCGGTGCGCAGGGCGACGAACTGGGCGCGCCGCACGTCGTCGGTCGCATCCGGCCCGTACCGCTCGTACAAGGTGGTGGAGCCGACGACATCGGTAAACAGCATCGTGATCGTCGCCGTTTCGCTCATGCCATCCGCACGCTACGCCCCCAGCCGTTCTCATCTGCCGTTGAGCACATCAGAGCTGCTCTGTCGCACCACCGAGAGCGCGAAGGCGATCGATGCGATCGTCGGGGGCGCCGAGATAGTTCACGAGCACGCCGAGGACGGCCTCGACATCGAGGGTGCCGGCCGCGGCCATCTTCTCGAGGTCGACCCAATCCTGAGACCGGTTGAAGAACGCCTTGAACACGGCGAGATCGCGACAGGCGAGGAACGGCAGCTCGTCACCCATGAACGGCTCGGTTCTGACCCGCGCCGCGGCCGCCTCGTGGAATGGCGTCGTGTTGAAGAACACGTCAACCGGGGTCTCCTCCCACCACAGCCGGGCCTGCCCCTCGCGCTCGATCATCGTGACATCGCCGGGCGTGGCCACAACACCATCGGGGAGCGCGCCGATCACCCGGGCGACGGCGTCGGCGTCGAGGAACAGGTTGAGGTCGATGTCGACGGTACCGCGGGCCTGCTGCGTGCACCACGCCAAGGCAAGTGCACCGCCGAACGCGTGCGGGATGTCGGCATCGTCCAATGCGCGGTGGATGGCGACGATCTTCTCGGGAAGGTTCACGGGCGGCGGGCGAAGACGGGGCCACCGAGCCGGCGGCGATGGCGAGCCGGGAACTGCTCGGCTAGCAGCAAGACGTCCACCAGCTCGCGGCCCTTGGCCGCCCGGGCCGGCCCGCTGTCGGCCCGCCGCGACAGTTCGAGATCGAGTGCGAACCCGGCCGCCCCGGCGATTCGCTCGATGGTGTCGACCCGAGGCTCCTTGGCCCCGCGTTCATATGTATGCAGAGTGGCGTGTGACGTCCCCGACCGGCGAGCGAGTTCGCGCAACGCGAGCCCCGAGGCCCGGTGGATCTTCCGCACGGCCTGCGCTGCCTTCATGTCGGCTATGGTATCTGATCAGATACCACCAGGATCTGATTAATGCACTCGCGGGATCGGTAAGAACTCCTCTGGTGGCGCTCGTTGTGTTCCTGGTGATCGTGTGCGCCTTCTCGTTAGTTGCGCTGGCGTACCGCGACCGGCTCCGCGCCGCCGTCGAGCAGTGGCGTTACACCCGCGCCAGGAGGATTTGGGTGACTCGCGATTGGGTCCTCGAAGGTGTTCTGGGCGACGCCGAGGAACTCCTTGAAGGGACCTACGAGGCGTATGGGGCGCTACCCCTCAAACGCGGTGAGGTCGTTCTCTACTCGTTCCCGGCTCACCTCGTCGAACCCCGTCGCCAGGGCGGGTCGTCGGTCGGCATGCACTACGGAACGTCGTCACGTACCAATAGCCCGGGGGGCCGCCGATACTCCGGCATTTCCACCCGCCAGTGCGAACGCGTCGTACTGGTCCACACCGGTGGGAGTCATGCCCGGTCCCTACCCAGTTCGGGCGATTAGTTGACAGTGGCGCAGCGGGTGCTGATGTCGAGCGGGTCGCCT
>CAVUMI010000010.1:0-32377 GCA_963742585.1 uncultured Actinomycetes bacterium | reverse complement strand
GGGAGGACGCGCACGTCGCCCGCCGCAGCCACGCCGGCGGCGAGAGGCCGTCGGGGCTGAGGACGGGAACGAGTTCGTCGGTCACGAACGCGTCGGCGCCGAGACGACCGTTCACCGCCGCCGATCCGACCGAGCCGTACGTGTCGAGGGCGATCCGCTGCTCGGCGACGAGGACCTCGCCGTGCACGCGCCACAGGTCGCCGACCCGCTCCATTCGAGGTCGAGACCCAGCGCGACGATGTCGCCCCGCTCGTCGCCCAGCGCGTCGAGCGGATCGTCATAGCCGACCGTGAACGCCTCCATGCCGGCGGACCAGTGCTCGTCGGGCGTCTCGCAGGTGAGCGACACCCAGAGCCCGTCGGTACGGACGTCGAGCCCGCGGTGGCGGGGCAGTTCGTCATCCCGCAACGCAATGAGCGTGTGCCGGCCCAACCCCACGACCGTGGCCCAGCACGAGTTGGCGTCGAGCGAGACGTAGCCGCCGAACGCACCGTCGTCGGCGGCGAAGTCGAGGTGGAGACGTTGTTCAGACGGCGGCACCGCGTGTGGCCACCAGATCCTCCGCCATCGCTCGGTGGAATTCGCCTGCCGGCACCGGACGTCCGAAGAGGAAGCCCTGGCCCAGACGACAGCCCGCCGCCCGCACGCCGGCCAGATCCTCGAGGCATTCGACACCCTCGGCGATCGGCTCGAGGCACAAACTCTCGCTCATCGAGACGATGCTCCGCACCAGACGGTGGTCAGTGATCCCGCCTCCACCGGCGGCGTGCACGAAGCTGCGGTCGATCTTCAACACGTCGAGCGGCAGCTGGGCCAGCCGGGAGAGAGAGGAGTATCCGGTCCGAAGTCGTCGATGGCGATTCGGACGCCGAGTCTCTTCAGAACCTCAATGCACCGCATTGCTTCCGAGGCATCCGCGACCAACGCCGACTCGGTCAGCTCGAGCACGATGACGTCGGGGTCGACGCCGCTGTCCCGTAGCGCTCCGGCGACAACACCCGGAAAGGCGGGGTCGACCAGTTGGTGAGCCGACACGTTCACATGCATCGATTCGAGCGCTCCCGCAGGGCCAGTCGACCAGGCGGCGGCTTGGTGGAACGTCTGTTCGATAACCCACGCACCGCTGACCAAAATGGCGTCGCTCCGCTCCGCGATCGGGATGAACACATCCGGTGGGATCGTGCCGCGGTCGGGGTGCTGCCAGCGCAGCAAGGCTTCTGCACCTACAACGGCGGAGGTGGCCAGGTCGACGATCGCTTGGTAATGCAGCTCCAACTCACCCCGTTCGAGGGCGCGTGCAAGTCGAGGCCCAGCTGAACCGTGTCTCCGCGTCGTGCAGCATCTGGCCCTCGAAGAACACCGTCCGGCCCGACCCGAGGGACTTGGCCTCGTACATCGCTAGGTCAGCGTCGCGTACCACGTCGTCGGCGGTACTCGCGCCGGCGACAATGACTGCTCCACTGCTGGCGCCGATCCGTATCTCGGTGCCGTCGATGGGTGCAGCTTCGGCCAGCACCGCGTGGATCCGGTGGGCCAATTCTTCGGCGATGCCACGGCCATCGGATCCTCGGCGACGACGACGAACTCGTCGCCGCCGAGCCGCGGGCCGTGTCACCTTCTCGGACCGCGGCGACCAGGAGCTCGGCGACGTGGACCAGCGCGATGTCGCCCACCCGGTGGCCCAGGCTGTCGTTGATTTCCTTGAAGTTGTCGAGGTCGAGCAATAGCACTGCGACTTCAGCGCCCGATCGGTTGGACCGGGCTACCGCCTGGGTCAGCCGATCGTGGAGGACGGCGCGGTTAGGCAGGAGGGTAAGTGGGTCCTCGAATGCCTGCCGGCGCAGTTGGTCCTCCATGTCGCGATGCGTGGTGACATCACCGCGGTCCAGAGGACTGCGAAGTCGTCATCGTCGCCCACAAGCCGCGCGACGTTGGCTTCGAGGATCCGCCATGTTCCGTCCGTGTGCCTAACGCGGACGTCGAGGGATCCGGGGCACCGTCAGCGACTACGCGCTCAAACGCGGCGTCCACCTTGGGCCGATCGACTTCGTGGATCGTGCCGGCCTGACGGGTACCGACCCAAGCGTCGACCTCGTAGCCCAGCACGGGTCCGAGGGCGGGGCTGGCGTAGGTGATCTGGCGCTGGCGATCCATCATGACCATGAGATCGGCGCTGTGCTCCACCACTGTCTCGAATCGAGCGTGTGCGGAGTAGTCCGCAGCGCGCACCGCTTCCCGGCGTTGGCGGCGTTCGACGGTGCCGGTGAGGAAGGCGATGACCGCCACCGCGATGACCAGGAGCGTCACGCTTCCCAGACGGGCCACTTGGCCCGTGGTGTCGGCGCCCGCCCTTCAGGTCGTATTGCAGCTCGTGGGCGATCGAGGTGATCGGCGCGACTAGGGCCGACGTGCCGGCCGAGACAACACGGGCCTGGGCCACATTGCCGGCGCCAAAGAGCCTGTCGACCAGGCCAAGGCTGGCGTAGTACTCGGAGAGGCGTCGCTCAAGCCGATGCAGTTCGTTCAGGTTGTTGCCGAGCTTGATCAACCGGTCGAGGGTCTTCCGCACTTTGATTCCCGCGTCGAGACCGGCGACCTGGATGCCAGACAAGTTGCTGTCGGGCGCGGCCGCCTGGGCGGCGACGACCGCCAGTGCCTGGATCTGCTCGCTGATCACGGCGGCGTCGGCCGCTCCGTGCTCGTAGCTGTCGCTGTAGTCCATGAACCGGAGCACCCCGACACCGGCGCCGACGAGGAGGAGCGCGGCCGCGAGAGCGACCGCAACCGTCCGCCACGCAATGCTGCGAAGCCGTTGACCCATGCGACTATTTCGGCAGATTGCCCTGGTGGGCCGAGGATTTTCCGAGCTTTGTCCTCGAACTCGGACCCGGCGCGCCGATGCTGAGCCGACACCCGTCGGGGAGACAACCGTGTTCGAAAGCTCCAAGATGCGGCTGGCCGCGGTCGGGCTCTATCTGGTCGCTAGCGTGTGCAGCGGATCCGATGGGCCCAACGCCAGCGATACAACCGAAACATCCGGCCGCACCACCGCGACGACCGTGTCGCGGGCACAAACGCTCACCGTCACGCCCTCCGTCGGTCTCCGCGAGGGCCAGTCCGTCCACGTCGTGGCCCGTGGCTTTACGCCGCACCAGAGCGGACTGGGCGTCGTGCAGTGCGCCGACCGACAGGCCAGAACCAACGAGGGTGACTGCAACCTCGGTGGTATCGAGCTGGTCGCTTCTGACGGCGCCGGTGTAGTGACGGCTGACTTCACCGTCACCAAGGGCCCTCTGGGCGGGAATGGCCACACGTGCAGTCGCAAGCAAACCTGCCTCATCTCGGTAACGCAGCTCTCCCTCGCGCCGGCCGAGGCCGCCTCGGGACCGATCACATTCGCCGACTGACCTCGGGATCGTCGTGCTCGATAAGTTTCGGCCCGTGATTACTCCTGGGGACGAGTACCCGCTCCATCAGACGTCGCGGCCGGTGCGCCATGCCGGCGCCGACCGCAACCTCTACGACCGCTTCTTCTTCAACGGCTACGCCAAGGACGGTTCGGCATTCTTCGCGCTGGCCCACGGGCAGTATCCCGGGCGCGACATCGCCGACGCGGGCTTCTCGGTGATCGTCGACGGCGTGCAGCACAACGTGCATGCGTCGCGGCTGCTCGGTTCGGACCGGCTGAACACCACCGTCGGGCCGATCGCGGTGACGATCGTCGAGCCGCTGCGGGTGTTGCGCATCGACGTGGACGATCGCGAGTCCGGGGTGGCCGCGTCGCTCACCTTTACCGCCCGCGGTCCGGCGTTCGAGGAGCCGCATTACCTGTGGTCGACCGGTGAGCGCACGGTGTTCGACATCACCCGGCTCACGCAGAACGGCACGTGGCGCGGGTGGGTGCGGGCCGGGGGCCACGAGCTGGCCGTGGCCGATGACGGATGGTGGGGCACGCGCGACCGCTCATGGGGCATCCGGCCGGTCGGCGAACGCGAGGCGGCGCGCCGAGCATGCCGATGGGCTTCTACTGGCTGTGGGCGCCGCTCAACTTCGATGACGCGTGCTACCTGTTCGACGTGAACGAGTACGCCGACGGCAGCCGGTGGCACGAGAGCGCGATGCAGGCGCCGGCGGGCGACGCGGCGGCCGCGGTGGAGCAGGGCCGCGTCGACTACGCGCTCACGATGCGGTCCGGCACGCGCCACGCGTCCTGCCGCCGACCTCACCTTCGACTTCCCCAGCGGCAAGCGACAGATCACACTCACGCCGCTCCACAACTTCTACATGCAGGGCATCGGCTACACGCACCCGACGTGGGGCCACGGCATGTTCGTCGGCAACGACGTGCGCGCCTATGACTCCTTCGTCACCGCCGAGGCCGACGAGGCCGCGCCGCTCAACCTGCACGTGCAGACGCTGTGCCGAGCCGAGCGCGACGACGGCGCCACCGGCACCGGCATCCTCGAGCAGCTCATCGTCGGACCATCAGCCACCCTCGGCCTCCGCGACCTCTTCGACATGGCCCCGTAACGGCGACCTATTTGGGTTTGACGTTTTGGAGGGTGCGCTCGGTGGTGTAGGCCTGGCCGTTGTTGGTGCCGACTTCCTTTTCGAAGGTGATGAGGCCGTTCTCCGGCGACCAGTGGCGGGTGACGGTGGCCTCACGGGTGGTGTTGAAGAAGGCGCTGCTGACGGTGGTCGTCGCCTTCTCCTCGATCACCCAGGTGCGGACCGACGTCGTGCCGACAATGTCGAGCGCCTTGCCGATGACCTTGTTCTCACCCTTACGCCGGATCGTGACCTGCGCGCCGCTGACCGACGCGGTGCAGCGGCTGTCGTAGGACCACGCCTTGTCAAGGGCAAGCGGTAGCACCAACACGAGGATCGACGGGCTCCACGTGCAGTCGACCGTGGCCTGCGAACTCACGATGTGGGGACACGGTGATGCGCACGCCGTCGGACGCGTACGTCACGTCGTTGCTCAAGTTGTTGCCCTGCCCGTCGGGGTAGGTCTCCTTGCGCCGCGGCACGCCGGCCTGGTCCGGCTGCACCTCGACCTGCAGCGTGATGTCGCTGTTCCGCGACGGATCGTCGGCGTAGACGAACTTGTACATGTAGGTACCGGCGGCCGGGGGCTTGGTCGGGCCCGGGTCGGGAACCCTCGCGCTGGCGATCGTGGTCGTGCTGGCAGGCGGCCGGGTCGTGGGCGACTTCGACGCCGTGGTCGACGTCCCGCCGACGACCGCGGCGGTGGTCGTGTCACTCGGCGCCGTCGTGTCGGAGACCGCGGTCGTGGTCGTGCGGTCGCCCGCCGCGAGGTTGGCGGGCGAATCGTCGTCGTCCACCGTGGCGAGGCCGATGAGGCCGATGACGAGGACGATCACCGACGCGCCCATCAGGGCGCGCACCACTAGCGGCCGTTCGAGGTTCACCGTGGCATCGTAGGTCGGTGACCCGCTTTCTCAGCCCCGCCTGGTTCGCCGAACGGACCTCCCCGGCGCCACCGGGCGCCCCCGAGCTGACCATCCAGCAGCGGGTCACGGGAGGGCCTGACGGAGACATCGCCTACGTGGTGCGAGTATGGGCCGAGTCAGTCAGCATCGAGCAAGGAACCGACGCCAACCCCGACGTGACACTCATCGAGGACTACGACACCGCCCTGGCCATCCACGAGGGCCGCCTGAGCGCCGCCGCCGCGCTGGCCGGCGGCCGCGTCCACGTTTCCGGCGCCGTCAGCCGGCTGCTGGAGCACAGCGCCGCCCTCGAGGTCGCCCGTGACTAGGTGGCTCGCCGTGGTACTGGTCATCGGCACCCTGTCGGCGTGTGACTCGCGGCCGTCGCGGACGATCGATGACGCCGCCTTCGTCGGTCAGGCCAACGAATTGTGCGCCCGGGAGCTGCCCGCGCTCCGGGCCGAGCGCAAGGAGACCGACTCATTCGGGGATACGCCTGAGGACGACCGGGAGGTCACCGCGACCAAGATCGAGAAGGTGGCCGACGGCCTCGACGCGGTGTCCGAGCAGCTCGGCGCGCTGCCGGTCAAGAGCATCGACGACCAGGCCGAGGTGGCCGCCTGGCTCGAGGAGTGGGCCAACTTCACCGGCGTCGGCCGGCAGTACGCGACGGCGGTCCGGACCGAAAAGGCCAGCGTCTATACCTCGATCGCGGCCGACGGCAACGGCCCGGTCCGGCGAATTGCCCGCTTCGCCCGGGCCAACCGAATCGACGAATGCGTCCTCTAATTCTGGGCGGTACAGTCGGGGGCCTGCCCACCCAACCCTTTCGCTTAGGGGGAATGCCCGTGACGTTGGCCGAGGTGCTGGACGACCACTTCTTCACGAAGTACCGGAACCTGCTCGATGCCGAGGATGCCGCGTTCGATGAGCTCGAACATGCTTTCGAGGACGGCGACCGAGCCCACTTCGAACAGGACCTAGCCGCCTGGAAGGTGGCAATCGAGAAGAAGTTGGCCTACCTCCAGCGGGCCGGCGTCGAGCTACACCTGACCATCCGCGTCTAACCCCTCAGCGGAGCAGGTCGGCGACGTCGGCCTGTTCGGCTTGGAGTTCCTCGGTGGTGATGCGGATCTTCTCGCGCGCGAAATCGTCGAGTTCGAAGCCCTCCTTGACCGACCAGCCGCCCTTGCCGTCGGAGGTCACCGGGAAGCCGAACTGCAGGCCTTCCGGGATGCCGTACTCGCCGCGGCTCACGACCGCGAGTGACGCGCAATCGTCAGCATCGGTGGCGTTGACCACGCTGACCACCGAGTCGACCGCGGCATTGGCGGCCGATGCAGCCGACGACTGGCCCCGCGCCTTGATGATCGCCGCGCCCCGCTGCTGGATCGTGGTGAGGAACTCACCCTGCAGCCACGCGGTGTCGTTGATCACGTCGTAGGGCGACCGGTCGTCGATCCGGGCGTTGGCCGCGTCGGCGTACATCGTCGATGAGTGGTTGCCCCAGATGGCGACGTTCCTCACGTTGGTCACCGGCACCCCGGCGCGCTTGGCCAGCAGTGTGGTGGCCCGGTTCTGATCGAGCCGGGTCATGGCGAAGAACCGCTCGGCGGGGACGTCTGGGGCGTTGTTCCGGGCGATGAGGCAGTTGGTGTTGCACGGGTTACCGACCACGAGCACGCGCACGTTGGCGGCGGCGTTGTCGTTGATCGCCCGCCCTTGACCTTTGAAGATGCCGCCGTTGATGTTGAGCAGGTCGCTGCGCTCCATGCCTTCCTTGCGCGGCACCGAGCCGACGAGCAGCGCCCAGTTGGTGCCGTCGAACGCGGTCTTGAGATCGGACGTGGCCTCCACGCCGGCCAGCAGCGGGAACGCGCAGTCGTCGAGTTCCATGACGACGCCCTCGAGCGCGGGCAGGGCGGGTTCGATCTCGAGCAAGCGCAACACGACGCGCTGCTTGGGGCCGAAAAGGCCGCCGGCGGCGATGCGGAACAGCAGCGCGTAGCCGATGTTGCCGGCCGCGCCCGTGACGGTGACCTGGATGGGCTTACGGGGCGCCACTAGAGGCGCTCGACGATCGCGGCGGCGAACTCGGAGCACTTGACCTCGATGGCGCCTTCCATCAGTCGGGCGAAGTCATAGGTCACGATCTTGTCGCCGATGGTGGCCTCAAGAGCGCGCACGATGTCGTCGGCCGCGGGCTGCCAGCCGAGGTGCTCGAACATCATCACGCCGGAGAGCAGCAGCGAGCCGGGATTCACCTTGTCCTGGCCGGCGTACTTCGGCGCGGTGCCATGGGTCGCTTCGAAGATTCCGTGGCCGGTGACGTAGTTGATATTGCCGCCCGGCGCGATGCCGATGCCGCCGACTTGCGCGGCCAGCGCGTCGGACAGGTAGTCGCCGTTGAGGTTCGTCGTGGCAATCACGTCGAACTCCTCGGGCCGGGTGAGCACCTGCTGCAAGGTGATGTCGGCGATGGCGTCCTTTACGAGGATCTTCCCGCCGGGGTCACCGCCGCAGTCGTCCCAACCGACGGCGACGTCGGCGAACTCCTCACGGGTGAGTTCGTAGCCCCAGTTGCGGAACGCGCCCTCGGTGAACTTCTGGATGTTGCCCTTGTGCACCATCGTGACGCTGCTGCGCTTCTTGTCGACTGCGTACTGGATGGCGGCGCGGATCAGGCGCTTCGAACCGGTTGCAGAGATCGGCTTGATACCGATCCCGCTGTCTTTGCGGATCTCGGCCCACTTGCCGCCGAACTCGGCGAGAAGCTCGAGCATGCGGGCGGCCTCGGGCGTGCCCTCCTCGACCTCGAGGCCGGCGTAGATGTCCTCGGTATTTTCCCGGAAGATCACCATGTCGACCTTCTCCGGATGCTTCACCGGCGACGGCACGCCGGTGAACCAGCGCACCGGCCGCAGGCAGACGTAGAGATCGAGCAACTGGCGCAGGGCGACGTTGAGCGACCGGATGCCGCCGCCAACCGGCGTGGTGAGCGGGCCCTTGATGCCGATCAGGTACTCCTCGAACGCGGTGACCGTCTCGTCGGGCAGCCAGTTGCCGGTTTCGTTGAACGCCACCTCGCCGGCCAGCACCTCTTTCCACGCGACCGTCTTGCCGTACTTGGCCGCGGCGGCGTCCATGACTAGCTGCGCGGCCGGCCAGATGTCGATGCCGGTGCCGTCGCCCCGGATGAACGGAATGATCGGCTCATCGGGCACCTGGAGCCGCCCATCGGACGCCTGCGTGATCTTCTCAGCCATGGAAGGTGATGCTACCGGTGCCCGAACTGCCCGACTTCTGGACACTTAGCGCCCTCCCAGGGCGCTAAGTGTCCAGAAGTCGGGAGGCGTGATCATCCGGAAATGGCCCAATCGGGTCATTGCCCGAGAGCGGGCGAATCGCCATCGTCGGGACAATGGAGGCGCGGGTGCCGTGGCGCATTGCGGTTGCGGTGCTGCTGTCGGCGGTGATCGGCGGAGCGCGCTCGGCGCGACGCTCAGCAACGACGGCCCGCCGGCGGTGAAGCTCAACGTCGCCGCCGCGCCCACCGGTGACGCCCCGACGCCGGCCGCGGCTGAACCCACGCCGACGACGGTCGCGCCGACCACCGTCGCGCCTCCCACCACAGTCCGGCGGTCGACCACGCCGACCACCAAGCCCAAGGTCATCGTGCTCACCGGCCCGCTCGGCGACCTCCCCGCCGGCACCGTGATGGAAGGGCCGATCACGATCTCCGGGACCATCCGCAACGCGGCGATGGCCCCGATCAGCAAGGCGTGTGTCACCGTCCAGGGCCAGGTCTACGGTCACTACCCGCTGCTCGACTTCGTGACCGGCGCCGACGGGCGCTTTTCCGTGACCTACACCAGCATCACGTGGGACGAGACCGCCCAGATCCTCGTCCGCGACTGCACCGGCGCGTTCCCTGGCTTCGCCCGCCGCCAGCTCGACATGCACGTGCGGCCGCTCCAGCCCACGGATCTGCAGATCACCGTCGTCCCCGGCAGCGCGGTCGAGGGCAATGCGCTTCACTCGCCCGATCAGACGACCCTCCCGAACCACTGCATCTCGCTGTACATGACCGACATCACCGTCGATACGCGCACCGACGCCCGGGGCTACTTCCGCGTGCCCGACCTCCCGGTGGGTACCTACAGCGTGGAGGTGGCCAAGCCGGCGCCCGACGGCTCGTGCGCCATGAACAAGCGCGGCCCCAACCTGGCCTCCTCGTCGGGCACGATCGAGCGGCCCGGCACGATCGACCGAGTTCTCGTCTTCGTCGGCGCACCGAAACCCGCCGGAGGCTGACGCCGTAGCTTTGCGGGGTGGTCGAGCAGCAGTCCGACGCGCCGGTAACGGTTCTCTTCAGCGACATCGAGGGGTCGACCGACCTGCAATCGCGGCTGGGCGACGCCCAGGCTCGAGATCTCGTGCGCCGCCACGAGGCGGTGGTCCGCGAGGCTCTGGCCGCCCACGGCGGGCACGAAGTCAAGACGATGGGTGACGGTTTCCTCGCCACCTTCACGTCCACACGCCGCGCTCTCGAGAGCGCCATAGCAATCCAGCAGGCCAGCGACGAAGTGCGCGTCCGCATCGGACTGCATGCCGGCGAGGTGATCCACGAGGGCGACGACATCCACGGCGCTGCGGTGGCCGCCGCGGCGCGCGTGATGAGCCAGGCGCAGGGCGGCGAGATCGTGGTGTCCGACCTCGTCAAGCAGTTAGCTGGCGCGGCGGGCGTCCGGTTCCGGGAGCGGGGCCGCGTGCAGCTCAAAGGCCTCGACGGCCAGTGGCTTCTGCACGACGTCGAGTGGCAGGACGAGGGCGCGGCCACACAGCCGCCCGGCAGCCGGTCCGCCACGACCGCGCTGATCGGCCGCCACGCCGAGACGGCGATCCTGCAGAGCGCGATCGGTGACGCCATGTCCGGCCGCGGCCGGCTCGTGCTCCTCGCCGGCGAGCCCGGGATCGGCAAGACCACGCTTGCGGTGAACGCCGCCGACCGCGCCGCGGAGCATGGCGCACGAGTCTTGTGGGGCGCGTGCTGGGAGGGCGAGGGCGCCCCCGCGTTCTGGCCGTGGATCCAGGCGCTGCGGGTCTACGCCGCTGAGCACACCGATGACGAACTGACCGCCGACGCCGGCGCGGGCGCTCCTGAGCTGTGCCGGCTGCTACCCGAGTTCACGGCGCGTATGCCGGCGATGCCCCCGCCGCCGGATCTCGAACCCGACGAGGCCCGCTTCCGCCAGTTCGACGCCATCGCCTCGTTCCTCGGCCGCGCCGCGGCGCGCCAGCCGCTCGTGGTGGTGCTCGACGACCTGCACTGGGCCGACGAATCGTCGATGCGGTTGCTCGTGTTCGTGGCCGCGCAGCTCGCCACCAACCGCGTCGCGATCATCGGCACCTACCGCGACACCGAGGTCCGCGCCGACCACCCGCTGGCGTCGCTCATGCACGACGCGTCACGCCGCGGTCAACTGCTTCCAGTCGGCGGCCTCGAGCCGGAGGACGTCGCCCGGCTGATGGCGACGGTGTCGGCGCGTGCCGAACTTCGCGACGAGCTGACGGCGGCGGTGCACCGGCAGACGGCGGGCAACCCGCTCTTCGTCGGTGAGATGACCCGCCTGCTCGCCGCCCAGAACGCACTTGATCGTGACGACGTGACCGTGGGCGTCCCGCAAGGCGTGCAGGAAGTCATCGAGCGCCGCATGGTCCGGCTCCCCCAGCGCTGCATCGAACTCCTGACCCTCGGGGCGGTCGTCGGCGAGGAATTCGCGCTCGACGTTGTCGCCCGTGCGGGGGGTATCGCGATCCCGGCTCTCGTCGAGCTTCTGGAGCCGGCGCTGGCTGCCGGTGCGGCGCGCGAGGCAACCGTGGGTCACTATCGATTCGCCCACGCGCTCTTCCGCGAGGCGCTCTACGAGGGCCTCGGAACAATTGCCCGCGCCGGCTTGCACCTCCAGGTAGCGAATGCTCTCGAGGCGAAGCAGATCGATGCCGGCGGCGTGAGTCCGAGTGAGCTGGCGAACCACTTCGCGCTTGGAGCGCTCGCGGGTGAGACGGAGAAGGCAATCCGCTACGCCAGCCTCGCGGCGCGCCAGGCCACCGCATCACTGGCCTATTCCGAAGCGGTCGGCCACTACGAGCGGGCCCTGCACGTGCTGGACCTGGCGCCGTACCCGACGGAGAGCGACCGGGCTGAGCTGCTCCTCGAACTCTCCGGGGCGCGCTGGCGGTCGGGAGACCGCGCCGCGGCACGGGTCGAGGTCGACCGCGCCATCGCCTTTGCCCGACAAACCGGCCGCGGCGACGTCCTCGCCCGGGCCGCGCTCGGCCTACACCGTCTCGGCGGCATCTCCGGCGTCGAGGACAACGAGCGTCTGCGCCTCTTGGAGGAAGCCAACCTCGCACTGGGCGACGAGGAGACCCCGCTGCGGGCCCGCCTCCTGGCCGCGCTGGCCAAGGAGCAATACCACTCCTGGCTCCACTTCCCGGCGTCGATCGAGGGTTCCCCGCTCGCCGAAGACGCCGTCGCCCTTGGCCGCAGGCTGGGCGACAACCGCGTGCTGGCTGAAGCGCTCGCCGCGCTTCACGACACCCTCTGGTACACGGGTCGGGAGGCGCGCCGGCTCGATGTTGCGACCGAGCTGGAAAAGGTCGCCGAGTCCATAGGCGACCGGGAACAGGCGGTCGAGGCGGTCCTGTTGCAAGCCGTCGCCCTACTCGAATTGGGCGATCGCGATGCCTTGCCTCGGCTGCGAGCGTTCATCGCCAGCGCTGATGAACTCCACCACCCCCGGTTTGCCTACTTTGCGGCGACGCGCCGAGCGACATTGGCGACGATCGAGGGAGACCTCGAGGGTGCCGACGAAGCCCTCGAGGCCGCGGCCGCCATCGCCGCCGCACACGGTGAGCCCGACCACATCAACGTGTCGGCCGCACAACTCTTCAGCCTCGCCACGCTACGAAACAACCGCTCGCTCAGCGTCGAGCGGGCGCGCGAGGCGTACAAGTTCAGTAGCGCGTTCCACGAAGTCATTGAGTCCAACACCGCGCTGGGGTGTCTCGACGACGGCGACATCGACGAAGCCCGACGTGCGTTCCGCCGAATCGACATCGAGGCATTTCGCACCCAGCTTCGGAACTACGGCTGGCTCTACGGAGTAGCGATCCTCACCGAGCTGACCGCGGCGCTCGAAGAGACAGCGGTGCTCGAGGAGCTGATCCCCTACCTCGAGCCCTATGCCGATCGATGCATTGTGGTCGCGGGAGCGGTGAGCTTCATCGGGAGCGCGGCGCATTATCTCGGGCTCGCGTTGCAGGCCGTCGGCCGCACCAGCGAGGCGGAGAAGTACTTTCAGCAAGCCCTGGCCACCTACGACCGGCTCGGCGCCACCCCGTGGGCCGTCCGCACGCGCGAGGCGATGGGCGCCGGGTCCGGGGCGGCCGCATCAAACGAACTGCGCCGCCAGGGCCGCAGCTGGACGTTCACGTACGCGGGCGCGACGGTGACCGTCAGGGAGTCCAAGGGCGTGCGCGACATCGGTGTGCTCCTCAGCACTCCTGGCAAAGACGTGGCGGCGGCAGATCTGATGGCCCGGGGCGAGGCGACCGACGCCGGCGCCGACGCGGTATTGGACGACCGCGCCCGGCGCGAGTTCCGGGCCCGCCTGACCGAACTCGATGACGATCTGGGCGAGGCCGAACGAGACAATGACCTCGAGCGGATCAGCCGGGTGAAGGCCGAGCGTGACGCGCTCGCGCACGAGCTGGCTGCTGCGCTGGGGCTCGGTGGCCGCGGGCGCAAGCTGGGCGACCCTTCCGAGCGGGCGCGCAAGGCAGTGGCCGCCCGCATCCGCGACGCCATCGAAAAGGTCGCCACGCAACACGCCGAGCTGGGTCAGCACCTGCGGGCGTCGATCCGCACGGGAACCTTCTGCGCCTACGCGCCGCCGTCGCCGACGGCGTGGCGTGTGACCAACGACACCGCCCGCTAGATCGCGATCTGGCGGCGGTCTGGCGCCTTCCTTGTGAGACACACACCACCAAGGGAGACATCTGATGGCAATCGACGAAGCAAAGTTGGAGCAATTCATGGGCCAGGCCGTCACCGAGCTGTCCGCGGTGGCCGGCGGCGCCATGAACCTGATCGGCGACCGGCTCGGCCTGTGGAAGGCGATGGCCGGAGCCGGCCCGTTGAGCTCGGCCGAGGTGGCCGAGCGCACCGCGTGCGACGAGCGCATGGTGCGCGAGTGGTTGTCGGCCCAGGTCGCAGCGACGTGGGTTGACTACGACGCCGCCGCCGACACGTTCACCCTCACCGATGAGGTCGCCTTCGTGACCGCCAACGAGGACAGCCCGGTGTTCCTGGGCGGCGCGTGGCAGCTGCAGGCGTCGATCTACACCGACATCGAGAAGACCATCGCCGCGGTGAAGTCGGGCAAGGGCGTGGCCTGGCACGAGCACAGCCACGACCTGTTCGAGGGCGTCGAGCGGTTCTTCCGGCCTGGCTACAACGCCAGCCTGGTGCCCGAGTGGCTCCCGGCGCTCGACGGTGTCGTCGAGAAGCTGGAGCGGGGCTGCAAGGTCGCCGACGTCGGCTGCGGCCACGGCGCCTCGACGATCATCCTCGCCCAGACGTATCCGAACTCGACGTTCGTCGGCTTCGACTATCACGACGCTTCTATCGTCAACGCCCGCAAGGCTGCGGCCGAAGCCGGTGTGGCCGATCGTGTGACGTTCGAGGTGGCGCCGGCGCAGTCGTACCCGGGCTCGGACTACGACCTCGTGGCGTTCTTCGACTGCCTGCACGACATGGGCGATCCCGCAGGTGCGGCACGGCATGTCCGTTCGACGCTGGCCGCCGACGGAACGTGGCTGCTGGTCGAGCCGATGGCGAACGACACGCTCGCTGAGAGCATCAACCCGGTCGCCCGCCTGTACTACGCGTCGTCAGTGACGATCTGCCTGCCCGCATCGCTGGCGCAGGACGTGGCGCTCGGCCTCGGCAACCAGGTGCCCGAGTCCCGCTACAACGAGATCATCACCGACGCCGGCTTCACCCAGTTCCGCCGGGCCACCGAGACTCCCTTCAACCGAGTCTTCGAAGCCCGCCCGTAGCCCCAGTCACCCCCCAGCCAGAGCAATGTGTCGGTGTCGAATCGATGTTTTCCTTCGATTCGACACCGACACTTGCGTTTTAGCGGGTCGATAGGCCGAGGTTGTTCCAGACCGCGAGCGCGGAGGCGGAGCGGTTGAGGGTGTAGATGTGCAGGCCGGGAACGTTGGCGTCGAGCAACTTCTGGCCGAGGTCGGTGGCGACGTCGACACCGATCCTGCGGACTTCGTCGGCATCGGCGGCCACCGGATCGAGGCGTGCGGCCAGCCAGTCGGGAAAGGCGGCGCCGTTCATCGTCGTGAACCGCTTGGCGGTGGCCACATTGATGATCGGGAACAGGCTCGGGATGACCGGCGTGGTCGAGCCGAGCGCGTCGAGTTCGTCGCGCATGCGGAAGTAGTCGTCGGCCTCCCAGAAGAACTGGGTGATGGCGAAGTCGGCCAGCGCCAGCTTCTCGGCCAGCCGGCGGCGATCGGCGGCCCGGTCGGGAGAGCGCGGGTGCACCTCGGGGAAGGCAGCCACGCAGATCGAGAAGTCGGCGATCTCCCGGGCCAGCTCGATCAGCTCGGTGGCGTAGGTGAACTCGCTCGGCGCATCGGGGTTGTCGACCGGCGGATCGCCGGCCAGCGCGAGGAGGTTCTCGATGCCTTCGTCGCGATACCGCTCGACCAGCGCGGTGATATCGGCGCGGGTCTGGGCGACACAGGTGAGGTGCGGCATCGGCAGCATCGGTGTGTCGTGCTGGATGTGCAGCACCGCCTCGAGCGTGTTGTCGCGGCTCGATCCGCCCGCGCCGTACGTCACCGAGCAGAACGACGGGCTGAGCGGTTCGAGCTCGCGCAGGGTCTTCTCGAACTCCCGCAACAGCTCCGCGGTGCGGGGCGGCGGGAACTCGAAGGAATACGTCGGCCCAGCTGCGAGGAGATCGCCGATCTTGGCCATGGGCGGTCCAGCTTACGAAAGCAGCACCGATCGCCGTAAACGGGTTGTCGCCAGCACCAGCAGGATGGCAGCGAACCCGAGGAGTACACCCAGCTCGCCGGCGATCGCTCCGATGCCACGGTGATCGAACACCAGGCGGATGAACGCGTCCATCGCCCAGCCGTGGGGCACGAAGTGACCGGCGCCCCGCATGACCGGCCCCACCCCCTCGAGCGGCCACATACAGCCACCGAGCATGCCTAGCGCGATGCCGATCGGCGGCCCGATGCTGATCGCCTGCTCGGGCGTCCGTACGACGGTGGCGAACAACGTGCCTGCGCCGGCACACACGAGCGCGAAGCAGACGAGCAGGGCGGCGACCGCGATCGGCGGGCCCCAATCGACGCCGAACAAGACACCGCCGACCGCGAGCATGAGCGATGCCTGGAACAACGCCAGCAAGAAGGCGCCGATCATCTCGGCCACGACGACCGAGCCGGCTGACGTCGGCGACGCCAGGATCCGGCGGGTCACGCCAAGCCGACGCGACACGACAAAGGCCGACGCGGCGACCAGACCGGTGATGAACGCGAACAACACGAGGTTGGACGGCGCGGTGTAGGCGAAGGGGCTCTCGCGGTTCTCCTCGGTCTCGAGGAAGTCGGGTACGCGCGCGGTCGCTCGCTTGGCCCGGCTCAGCGCGGCGTCGAACGATGCGGTGCCGGTTTGCTCAAGGGCGCGGGCGGTGACGACGTCGAGATTGGCCCGGGCCAGCACCGCGGCGACGATCAGCCGGGCTTGCGCGGATTCGGCCCGGCCCGGCTGCACCACGAACGTCACCTCGCCGGGCGCACCGCGACGGAGCGCCTCGCCGTAGCCGTCGGGCACGATGACCGCGGCGGTCACCCGCCCGCGCCGCACCGAGCGTCGCGCCCCGGTCTCGTCGTCGAAGTGCCGCGGCTTTACCCGGTCGGACCGCTCGAGCGCGCTCACCAGATCCATGGCCGGCACATCTCGGCGGTCGACCACCACGCCAACGACCAGCTTTCTCCCGCCGGTGCCGAAGATGCCGCCGACGAACAGCATGATCAGGATCGGGAGCAGCACCACGAAGAACGGCAGCCGCCGCTCCCCTTGAATCCTCTTGGCGTTGGTCCGCATGATCGCCCGGACCTGCGCGACGCCGCTGGGCACCTGGCTCACGTGACCGCCAATGCCCGGCGGAACCGGAAAACCGCCACCGACCCGACGCTCAAGGCCAGCGCGCTCAGAACCACGAGGGGCAGCCAGACGTCGGTCAGCACGCCACCGTCGAGCGACAGCGTCGTGAAGCCGTCGAGAGCCCAGCCGTTCGGCGTGAGGAGTGAGAGGCGTTCCAGGAACGGCGGGAGCGAGCCGGGCGGGAAGAAACTCCCGCCGAAGATCGCCAGCACGAACGCCACACCTGCGCTCGCCGCTTGCGCGCCGGCCTCGGTACGGGCCGACACGGTCACCAGCAACCCGAGGGCCGACACCGCGGCGACCGTGGCGATCGATCGAGCGCGACGACCGCGCCGGGCGACCCCCAATGCGCGCCGAACAGGAACGTCGTCAGCCCCCAGAGCGACAGCATGCTGGCGAACATCAACGTCACGATGCTCAGCGTCTTGCCCGCGACGACCGCGCCCAGCCCCGACGGTGCCGCCTGCAATCGCGCCATCGTGCCGAGCGCGCGCTCGGCCAGGACGCTGTTGGCCGCGGCGCCCACCGAGATGAACAGGAAGATGATGCCCATGGCCGGGCCGAAGTAGCCGAGCGGATGACCTTGGCGGCGGACGGTGTCCTCCGCGATCTGCACCGGCGGTCGACCCCCCACCGCGGCGAGCGTTGTCCCAAGAACCAAGTTGGCCGGCACCTCGTCCTTGGCCAGCTCGGAGGCGATGACCGCCGCGGTCACCCGCCGGAGCGACGCGCCGGCGACGAACGCGTCGACCACCGCTTTGCCCAGCGGACGGGTCCGGCTCGATTCCCGGTCCATCAGGGGCAGCCGGTTCTGCGTGATCCGAAGGGCGGACCCGGGCGGCAGCGAGACGACACCGGACACTCGCTGGGCGCGATACATCGAACGCGCCTCCTCAAAGTCGGTGGTCCGCACCACCGATACGCCGGGCCCGAGTGAGAGCGAGCGCAGCACCTGATCGACGAAGGCCCGCGTGGTCGCGGTGTTCTCGGCGTCGGCGATGGCGATCCGCACCTGCGCGTTGCCGTCGCCGGACCCGAAGGCGATGCCCATGATCGAGGCCAGCCCGAAGGGCGCCGCGAATGCGATCACCAGGGCGGTGCGGTCGCGAAGCCGCCGGCGGAGATCGTTCAACGCGATCACCATGACGGTGCGCATGGAATGCCGAGCGAGCGGGAGCGGAGCGGACGCGAGACCAGGCATTAGTCGCGCAGGGCTTTGCCGGTGAGATGCAGGAATACGGCTTCGAGGTCGGGCTCGATCACTTCGATTCCGGTGACCTCGACCCCGGCCGCCTCGGCGGCCTGCACGATCGGCGCCAGCAGTCGTCGACCGCCCGAAGCCAGCACTTCCACCACGCCGTCGGCGACTATCACCTCGATCCCGGGCTGCAACTCGCGGCAGCGCGCCGCGAAGCCGGCGCTCTCACCACTGACGCCTACTCGCAACCGGTCGCTTTGACCCACACGGGCGACCAGCTCGCGCTGGGTTCCCTCGGCGACCAACCGACCTTCGTCGATGATGCCGACGCGGTCACACAAACGCTCGGCCTCTTCCATGTAGTGCGTCGTGTACAGCACGGCCAGGCCGCCGTCGGCCAGCGTGCGCACCGCCTCGAGAATGGCGTGGCGGCTCTGCGGGTCGACGCCGACGGTAGGTTCGTCCAGCACCAGCAACGACGGCTGGTGCAGCAGGCCGGCGGCGATGTTGGCCCGGCGCTTCATGCCGCCCGAGTACCGCTCGACGCGCTCCGATGACCGGTCGGCCAGCCCGACGAGCGCGAGCGCGGCGTCCACCTGGGATTCGAGCGCCTCGCCCTTCAACCCGTACAGCCGGCCGAAGAACCTGAGGTTTTCGCGCGCGCTCAAGTCGGGGTAGAGCGCGATGTCCTGCGGGACGTACCCGATGCGGCTCTTGGCTTCGAGCGAGTGCAGAGTGACCGGCATCTCCTCGACGGTCACCTCGCCGCCGTCGCCGTCGAGTAGCCCGCAGATCAGCGAGATCGTTGTGGTCTTGCCCGCGCCGTTGGGGCCCAGCAGCCCGTAACACTCACCGGGCCTGACCTCGAAGCCGACGCCGTCGACCGCGAGCCGGTCGCCGTATCTCTTCTTGAGTCCGTTGCACGTCAGTACGGCACCCTTCATCCCCCGGTCGGCTCCGTCTCGGCCTCCGCCTCCCTCATGCCGAGCTTCGCTCGGCGGCCTCGACCAGATTGCGGAAGAGCATGGCGATGGTGGTCGGACCGACGCCACCGACGCGGGGCGTGATCCAGCCTGCGACTTCTTCACAGGACTCATCGACATCGGGCAGCAAGGTACGGCCCTCGTACCGCACGCCGGCGCCAATCACCACGCCGCCGGGCTTGACGTGTTCAGGTTGCACGATGCCGGGCACGCCGGCGGCGGCGATGAACACGTCGGCCTCCCGGCTGTAGCCCGCCCAGTTGGCCACACCGGTATGGACGACGGTGACCGCGGCGTTGGCCGTCGGCCGCTTCTGGCTGAGGAGAATCGAGAGCGGACGGCCGATCGTGAACCCCCGACCGAGGATCACGACGTTCTTGCCGGCGACGGGAATTTCGTAGTGCGCGAGCATCGCTTCGATGCCGGCGGGCGTGCACGGCACCGGCCCCGGCATCGAGAGCGCGAGCCGGCCCATGTTGAAGGGGTGGGCGCCGTCGACGTCCTTGTCGGGATGCATCTCGGCCAAAGCGGCTTCGTAGTCGAGATGATCGGGGATCGGGTACTGAAGCAACATGGCGGAGACCGCGGGATCGGCGTTGAAGCGACGAATGGCGTCGACCACCTCGGCCTGTGTTGCATCACCCGGCAGCTTGATGTGCGGCGAGGTCAGCCCCAACTCGGCGCACTTCTCCATCTTCATGGCGACGTAGCGCGCGCTCGGCGCGTCGTCGCCGACGAGGATCGTCCCGAGCCCCGGCGAGTGACCGGCGGCGACGAGCGCGTCGATGCCGCGGCTTCAGATCGGCGAACACCGCCTCAGCTACTGGCCCTCCGGGCATTGCGCGGGCACCCTTCATCTCCCGGTCGCCTCCGTCTCGGCCTCCGGCTCTCTCAATGGAGGAAGTGTCTTTCGCCGGTTAGCACCATTGCCATACCCAGCTCATCCGCGGCGGCGATGATCTCGTCGTCGCGCAAGCCGCCGCCGGGTTGGATCACGACCGCAGCGCCGGCGGACGCGGCGGCGTCGAGGCCGTCGCGGAAGGGATAGAACGCGTCGGTTCCGCAGGCCCCGCCCTTGGCCCGACCGGCCGCTTTCTTGGCTGCGATCTCACCGGCGTCGACCCGGCTCTGCTGGCCGGCGCCGATCCCCACGCCCTGGCCGTCAGCCACCAGCACGACCGCGTTGGACTTCACATGGCCGCAGAGCCGCCAGGCCAGTTCAGCATCCCGCCACTCGGCGTCGGTGGGCTGGCGCTTGGTGACCACGCGCCAGTCCTGGCGCGATGCCTCGAAGTGGTGCGGCTCCTGCACGAGGAAGCCGCCGGCGATCTGACGAAGGTCGCGCCCGGCCGGGCCGGGCGCCGGCGCCTCGAGGAGACGGGTGTTCTTGCGCTTCTTGATCAACGCGTCGACGGTGGCCGGTTCGTAGCCGGGTGCGATCACAACGTCGGCCTGCGCGTTCTTCACCATAAGGTCGGTGACCGCGGTGGTGATCGGGCGGTTGAAGGCAACGATGCCACCGAAGGCCGACTTGTCGTCACACTCGTAGGCCAGTTGGTACGCATCGGCGATGTCGTCGGCCACGGCCACGCCGCACGGGTTGGCGTGTTTGATGATGGCGACCGCGGGCGCGTCACCCAGATCATGGACGAGGCG
Source organism: uncultured Actinomycetes bacterium (assembly GCA_963742585.1). Taxonomy (GTDB): domain Bacteria; phylum Actinomycetota; class Acidimicrobiia; order Acidimicrobiales; family JACDEA01; genus JACDEA01. The sequence goes on along the minus strand of CAVUMI010000010.1, from coordinate 11,821 downwards.
CCACGCCGCTTCGGCGTCGTAGAGGTTGAGGTACGAGAGCGCCATGCCCGCGTGTTGGGTGACGCCGTCCCACCAGCTGGTGGTGCCGGTCTCGCGATAGCGGGCGCCGCGCTGGTGGGGGTTCTCGCCGTAGCGCAACTCCTGGGCGCGCTCGAGGGCGATGTGGATCGTGGGCGGGAGCGCCTCGTCGCCGTCGAGCCAGCCGACGATGGCCGCGTCGTAGGCGGCGGTGTGGGCGAACGCGGCGCGGGCAAGGCGCTGGCGCGTGGCCGGCGAAAGCTCGCCGTCGCGGCGCAGTTCGTCGAGCACTTCGCCGTAGTCGCTGGGATCGACGACCACGCCGACGTGCGCGTGGTTCTTGGCCGCGGCCCGAACCATGGTGGGCCCGCCGATGTCGATCATCTCGATCCCGGGCTCGGAGCGGAACGGGTAGAGGTTGCACACGACGAGGTCGATCGGCGTGACCGCGTTGGCTTCGAGGTCGGCGACGTGCTGGGGCTTGGACCGGTCGGCGAGGATGCCGCCGTGGATCTTCGGGTGCAGCGTCTTCACCCGGCCATCGAGCATCTCGGGCGAACCGGTCACGGTCTCGACCGACGTGTGGTCGACCCCCCACTCGGCCAGCGCCTTGGACGTCCCGCCGCTGGAGACGAGGTCCCAACCGAGGCTGGTCAGGCCCCGGGCGAAGGCCTCGAGCCCCGTCTTGTCCCACACACTTACTAAAGCTCTCATGCGCCCTTCATCTCCCGGTCGTCTCCGTCTCCGCCTCCGACTCCCTCTAGGAAATCTCTGATGACCCCGGGGTAGCGCCGCCGCTCGATCTCCTTGATGCGCTCGTGCAGCGACGCTTTGGTGTCGCCCGGCTCCACCGCAACCGCTTCCTGGGCGACGATCGGCCCGGCGTCCACATCGAGCGTGGCCACGTGCACCGTCCATCCCGTGACCTTCACGCCGTAGGCCAGCGCGTCTTCGACGGCATGCCACCCCTTGAACGCCGGCAGCAGCGCGGGGTGGGTGTTGAGAATCCGTTCGGGATAGGCGTCGTGAATTGCTTGCGAAAGGATCGTCCCAAATCCCGCCATGGCCAGCACGTCAATTTCGTAGGGCTTGAGCGCGTCCACCACCTGGTGGGTGTAGCCGTCGCGATCGAAGTCTCTCCCAAAGCTGGTGCGCTCCACGAGCTCGACGGGCACGCCGGCCTGTTCGGCCACCTCGATGGCGCCGCAGCGGCGGTCGACCACCGCCACCGAAACGGCAAGGCCGGCGTCGACAATTGCCTGCAGGATCGTCCCTGTACCCGAGGCCAGCACGCCCAACCGACTCCCCTGGGTCGCGCTTCGCGCGGCTTCGCCGCGCTGCGCTTGCTCGGGGCTCCGCACAAGTCGAACCTACTACGGTCATTTGGGTGGATCGGCTACACGACAAGGTCGCGTTGATCACCGGTGCCGGTGGCGGGATCGGACGAGTCGCGGCCGAGTTGTTCGCGGCGGAAGGCGCCCGCGTCGTAGTCGCCGACGCGGTAGCCGAGGGCGCGGCGGCCACGGTGAAATCCATCGCCGACGCCGGCGGCTCGGCCACCGCGGTCACCGTGGATGTGTCGCAGTCCGACCAGGTGGCGGCCATGGTCGCCGCCGGGGAAGAAGCCTTCGGCGGGATCGACATCCTCTACAACAACGCCGGCGTCCTCCCGCCCGACGACGGTGGAACACTCGACACGCCCGAGGAAACGTGGGAGCGAGTGATGGCCGTCAACCTCAAGGGCGTGTGGCTGTGCTGCAAGCACGGGATCCCCGCGCTGCAGCGTCGGGGCGGCGGCAGCATCATCAACGTGGCGTCGCTCGTCGCGCTGATGGGTTCGGCGGTCGCGCAGATCGCGTACACGGCGAGCAAGGGTGGCGTGCTTTCGATGACGCGCGAGATGGCGGTGGAGTACGCCCGCGAGAACATCCGAATCAACGCGCTCTGTCCGGGCCCGATCCAGACACCGCTCATGGCCGAGTTACTGTCCGATCCCGATCGGCGCGCCCGGCGCCTCGTGCATGTTCCCATCGGCCGCTTCGGCCAGGCCGAGGAAGTGGCCAAGGCCGCGTTGTTCCTGGCCTCCGACGACTCGTCACTGATGACCGGTGCGTCACTCGTGGTCGACGGCGGCATCAGCGTGGCGTACGTGACTCCCGAATGATTCTCGACTCGGATGTCGACACGGTCCTGACCGTCTTCCCTGACTTACAGGGACGGTTGGTGGGCAAGCGCGTCACCGCGCACTACTTCCGCGACCACGTCGAGGGCGACGGCGTGCATGCGTGCAACTACTTGCTGGCCGTCGACGTCGACATGACGCCGATGCCCGGCTACGAGTTCGCCAGCTGGGAGGAGGGCTACGGCGACGTCAAGGCGGTGCCCGACATGGCCACGCTCCGGCGCATCCCGTGGCTGGAGAAGACCGCGCTCGTCATGTGCGACCTGGTCGACGAGGAGGATGGCGCGCCGGTGGCGGTGTCGCCCCGCGCCATCCTCAAGCGGCAGATCGAGCGCGCCGCGGCGGCCGGCTTCGTCGTGAAGATCGGCGCCGAACTCGAGTTCTACCTGTTCAAGGATTCGTACGAGGAGGCGGCGGCCAAGCGCTACTACGGCCTCACACCACACTCGGATTGGATCGAGGACTACCACATCCTGCAGACGACGCGCGATGAGTACCTCATCCGTCAGATCCGCAACGGGATGGACGGCGCGGGTGTGCCGGTCGAGTTCTCGAAAGGCGAGGCGGGTCGCGGGCAGCACGAGATCAACCTCGAATATGCCGACGCGCTCGAGATGGCCGATCGGCACGCGATCTACAAGAACGGCACCAAGGAGATTGCCGCGCTCAACGGCCGGTCGATCACCTTCATGGCCAAGTGGTCGATGACCGAAGTGGGGTCGTCCTGCCACCTGCACTCGTCGCTGTGGTCCACCGACGGCCAGGTGCCGATGGCCGACGCGGCGGCGCCGCACTACTGGCTGGGCGGGCTGCTCGACGCGTCGCGCGAGCTGGCGTGGTGCTTTGCGCCGTACGTGAACTCCTACAAGCGCTACCAGCCGGGGTCATGGGCGCCGACCGCGTTGGTGTGGGGCGAAGACAACCGCACGTGCGCGTTCCGCATGGTTGGTAAGGCCGCGGGCCGCCGGGTCGAGTCCCGCGTGCCCGGTGCCGACTGCAACCCGTACCTCGCCTACGCGGCGACCATCGCCGCCGGACTCTACGGCATCGAGCATCGACTCGACCCCGGCCCGGCGTATGAGGGCAACGCGTACGTCGCCGGCGAAGATGTCGCCCGGCTACCGAGCACGCTGGTGGAGGCGATCACCGAGTTCGCGCACAGCGACGTTGCGCTGACCGCCTTTGGTCCCGCGGTGCACGCCCACCTCCTCAACACCGCCCGCCAGGAGTGGGCCACGTCCAACCAAGCCGTCACCGACTGGGAACTACAGCGAGGCTTCGAACGCCTCTAACCCCGGCGAAGTCTTACAGCGCCGGGTCGGTGCAGTTGGCCCGACCGCCGCCACCGGCCGGCGTCGTCCGCGGATACGGGTTGGTGAACCCCGAGCCGGGGTCGCTGGTGGTGAGGTAGCGGACGATGCCCCGAGCAACCGCCTCGCCCTCGACGCGCTGCACATCTTCACGGGCCAGCAGTTCGGCTTCAGGCGCGTTGTTCATGAAGGCCAACTCGACGAGCGATGCCACCACACCCTTGGTCTGGCGGAGGACGGCGTAGTAGTCGTCACCCGTGCTGCCTTGGCGGTACTTGGCGCCGGCGTCGGTATCCCCCACCCAGGCCACGTTGTACGGCCGCAGCGCGGCGACGATTTCCTCGTAGATGATCCCGGCCAACCGCTTCGACTGCGCGTTGGTCGACGACGCCACCTGGTAGTAGGTCTCCGAGCCCGGCCCGTCGTGCGGGCCGTCCGGGTCGGCGTTGTGGTGGATCGACACGAACGCCCTGGGCTTCAGCGCGGTGACCAGTTTCGTGCGGGCGGTGAGCGTCATGCGGTAGTCGCCCGACCGGGTCAGCAGCGTCGAGTGACCCGCTCGCTCCAGCGCGGCCTTGGTGAAGTTCGAGACCGCGAAGTTCACCGTCTTCTCGGCCAGACCGTTCGGACCGACCGCGCCCGGCTCGCCGCCCCCGTGGCCGGGGTCGACAATGACCGTCGGCGGCGCGATCACGCTGGCCGTCGAGAGCTTGATCGTGTTCTCGCAGGGCGTGAGCACCTCGACCGCGTTGCCGTCATGGCCAGTAACGGTGAGCGCGATGCCGCTCGGCGACATCACCGCTTTGGCGCTGGCGAGCGCCGATGGTGCCGACGGCGGGCGTCGCGCCGGTGGTCGCCGGCGGCGGCGGCGCGGTCGTGGTCGGCGCCACAGTCGTGGTGGTGGTCGACGTCACCACCGAGGTGCCCACGGCGGCGTTGTCGAAGCGCGGATGCGGCGGCCGCGTACCGCAGGCGACGAGCACCATCAGGGCGAGGGCCGCGAGGCGTTGACGCATAGCCCCCGTACTTACCCGCAAGTAGCGCGGGTTACTGACGATTCCAGAACTCAGTCATCGCCGCCGCCGCTTCGGCCGGACGCTCGACCGGCCACCAGTGCCTGCTGTCGAGCACGACCAGTTCGCCGGCGACCCGCTCGGCGAGGCGCTCGCCGTACCGCACCGGCACGTACGGATCGTCCTTGCCCCAAATGACCAGGGACGGGCGACTTGCGGCGTGTTGCAGATCGGGCTCCCACTCGGTGCCGACATTCACCGCGCTGCGATAGAGCTTGAGAATGCAGTCCTTCATGGTGTCGTCCATGTACGTCGCCATCTCCTGCGCGATGGCTTCGGGGATTCCCTCCGGCACCAGCGTGGTCACGACCGCTTCGGGCGTGAAACCCTCCATAACCTGCTCGCCCACGTCGGGCGTCTGCCACATCTGAGCGACGTCGTGCCACACGTACTCCGAGTCGGCCGACGCGTCGCCGACGACCCACGTGCTGACCAGGTCGGGACGAAGCGACGCGACCCGCTGCACGAACATGGCGCCCCAGTCGTGGCCGACGAGATCGACCGGACCGCCGATGTCCTCGATCGACTCGATGATCCAGTCGACGTACTCCTCTTTGGTGGCGCCGAAACCCGATGACACCGGCCAGTCGAAGCCCGGTAAGGCAAGTGCGTTGGCGTCGATGTCGGACAACCGCTCGATGACCGGGTTCCAGAGCCGGAACGTGTCGGGCACACCATGGACGAAGACGACTTTCCTCACGCGAGCCCCGCGACCACGTCGGCCATGAGATCGCCGGCTTCGGTGGGATTGCGCCCGACCTTCACGCCGGCGGCAGTGAGCGCGTCCATCTTCGCCTGCGCCGTTCCCTTCGAGCCCGAGATGATGGCGCCGGCGTGGCCCATCTTCTTGCCCGGTGGCGCGGTGACGCCCGCGACATAGGCCACAACTGGTTTGCTCATCTCCGCTTTGATGAACTCGGCCGCTTCCTCCTCGGCCGATCCGCCGATCTCGCCAATCATCATTACCGCCTTGGTCTCTGGGTCGGCCTCGAACGCGGCCAGACAGTCGATGAACGATGTACCCGGGACCGGGTCACCGCCGATGCCGACGCACGTGGAAACGCCGATGCCCTTCGCGCCCAGCTCGCCGAGGGCCTGATATGTCAGCGTGCCCGAGCGACTGACGATCCCCACCGGGCCGCCACCCAGCGCGTCGTCACCCGGCGTGAAGCCGATGTTGCATTTGCCCGGCGTGATGAGGCCGGGACAGTTCGGCCCGATGAGCCGGGTGCTCGGGTAGTCGCGCTTGAGCGCGTTGTAGAAGCGGGCCTCGTCGTGAGCCGGGATGCCCTCGGTGAGGCACACGATCAACTCGATGCCGGCCTCAGCCGCTTCCATGACCGCGGCGGGCGCGCCGGCGGCGGGCACCAGGATCATCGATGCGTTGGCGCCGGTCTCGGCCCGGGCTTCGGTCACCGTGGCGAACACGGGGATGCCCTCGACGTCGGTGCCCGCCTTCTTGGGGTTGGTACCGCCCACTACTTGGGTGCCGTAGGTCCGGTTGCGCAGTGCATAGAAGCGCCCCTGCGACCCGGTGATGCCCTGGACGACCACCTTGGTCTTGTCGCTGACGAAGATGCTCATGCGCCCTTCATCTCCCGGTCGGCTCCGTCCCCGCCTCGGCCTCCCTCTGGTTGCGCAAGCGCAACTGCCGTCTTGGCGGCTTCGACCATCGTGGGTTTGGAGATCAACCGGTCGGACTCGTGCTCTTTGAGAATGGCCCGGCCTTCCTCGGCGTTGGTGCCGTCGAGGCGGATCACGATGGGCGCCTTCAGCTCGACCCGCCCAAACGCCTCGACGATGCCCTTGGCGACCTCTTCACCTTTAGTGATGCCGCCGAAGATGTTGATGAAGATCGACTTCACGTTCTCGTCGGTGTTGATCACCTCGAGCGCGCCGGTCATGGTCTCGGCGTTGGCGCCGCCGCCGATGTCGAGGAAGTTGGCCGGCTTCCCGCCCACCTGGTTCACGACGTCGAGGGTCGACATGGCCAAACCGGCGCCGTTGGCGATGATGCCCACGTCGCCGTCGAGACCGATGTACTGCAGGCCTTTGTCCTTGGCCAGCGCGTCACGCGGATCGAGTTGCGCGACACCGCGGTACTCGTCCCACTCCGGATGGCGGAACGCGGCGTTGTCATCGAGCGTGACCTTCGCATCGAGCGTGTGCACCTTGCCGTCGGGAGTGAGGATCAGCGGGTTGATCTCGACGAGATCGGCGTCGCCCTCGTCGTAGCAGCGCCACAGCTTGAGGAGGATGTCGACCGCGCCGTCGCGCGCTTCAGCGTCGACGCCGGCGTCTTCGACCAGCCGACGGGCGGTGGCTTCATCGAGACCGTCGAGCGGGTCGATGTGGGCTTTGGCGATGGCGTCGGGATCCTCGTCGGCGACTGCTTCGATCTCGACGCCGCCCTTGGCCGACACCATGGCCAGGTGCTTCTTGGCCGAGCGGTCGAGCGTGAAGCTGGCGTAGTACTCCTTGGCGATGTCGGAGGCGTGCTCGACCCAGACGATGTTGACCACGTGGCCTTTGATGTCCATGCCGAGAATGGCGGTGGCGTGCGTGCGCACCTCGTCGGCGTCGGCGGCCAACTTGATGCCCCCGGCCTTGCCCCGACCCCCCACCTGCACCTGGGCCTTCACCACAACGGGGTAGCCGGCGGCATCCGCGGCAGCGACCGCCTCGTCGACGGTGCGGGCCACGCCGCCGGCCGAGACAGGAATGTCGTAGCGGGCGAAGTACTGCTTGCCCTGAAACTCGAACAGATCCACGGGTTGGTTTCGTTAGTCCTTTTCTTTGAGAGCGGCAGTGAGCCACTCGGTGATCGTCGCCAGCGGGGCGCCCGGCGTGAAGATGGCGGCGACGCCGATCTCCTTGAGCTTGATGATGTCGGCGTCGGGGATGATGCCGCCGCCGAACACGATCACGTCGCCCACGCCCCGTTCCTTGAGCAGTTCCACGACGCGGGGCATCAGCGTCATGTGGGCGCCCGACAGGAGTGAGAGCCCGACGGCGTCGGCGTCCTCCTGCACGACGGTTTCGGCCACCTGCTCGGGCGTCTGGTGGAGCCCGGTGTAGATGACCTCGAAGCCCGCGTCACGCAGGGCGCGGGCGATGACCTTCGCGCCACGGTCATGACCATCCAGACCGGGCTTGGCCACAACGACGCGGTAGGGCGCAGGCACGAGCACGCATACTACGGGAATGCCGCCGCACCCCATCGTGGCCGAATGGGACGCCGAGTTGGTCGGCGGCGACCCACTCGCGTGGGCTGGCTACCAGCCGCCGACCGACGAATCCGTGGTCACCGGGCGCACGGCCGGCTACGCATTCATCGAGGGTCGGTTCGAGGTGCTGGGCGGCTCGATGGGCGCCGTACACGGCGAGCGCGTGGTGCGGGCGTACCGGCGGGCGATCGATGACGGCCTGCCCATGGTCGTGTTCACCGCGTCGGGCGGCGCCGCGCATGCAGGAGGGGATGGTGTCGCTCATCCAGATGGCCCGTACGGCGTCGGCGGCCCATGGGCACGCGGCGGCCGGCTTGCTCTCGGTGGCGATCCATCGTCCGCCGACAACCGGCGGCGTGTTCGCGTCTTACGGTTCTCTGGCCGACGTCCGGGCCGCCCATCCCGGCGCCACAGTCGGCTTTGCCGGCCCTCGCGTCGTCGAGCTGACCACCGGCGAGGCCCTTCCGCTCGATTCCCACACCGCGGAGTCGGCCCACGCCGCCGCCCTGGTCGACGCCCTCATCGCCCCCGACGCCGAGGCGGAGTGGATCGAGGCGGTGTTAGGCCAGCGCGCCCTTCCCCCTCCGCCGTTCTTGGCAGCAGTGAAGGCGCAGAGCGCCTCCACTGCTGCCAAGAACGTGTGGGAGGAGGTGCAGCTGGCGCGGGCCGAGGACCGGCCGACAGGGACGGACGTGGCGTGGACGCTGGCGACGTCGTGGGTGGAGTTCCGCGGGACCGATCCGGTAGTGCGGGCCGCGCTGGCGACCGTGGCCGACCAGCGGGTCGTCGTCATCGCGCATGACCGGCGGGCCGGCGCGGGTCGCCCGGCGCCGGCCGGGTTTCGCCTCGCCCAGCGAGCGATCGGGCTGGCTGACCGCCTCGGAGTACCGCTGCTCACGTTCATCGACACTCCCGGTGCCGAACCCGGTGCGGTCGCCGAGGCCGACGCCATCGCCCGAGAGATCGCGACCACGTTCGCCGCCATGGGGGCCCTACGGTCGCGCAGCGTGGCGATCTGCGTGGGCGAAGGGGGCAGCGGCGGCGCGCTGGCGTTCGGTCACACCGACCGTCTGCTCATGCTCGAGCACGCGGTCTTCTCGGTCATCGGACCCGAGGGCGCGGCGGCCATTCTCGAGCGCGACGTCGCCCGAGCCGCGGCGGTGGCCGAGCGTCTGCGCCTGACGTCGGCCGACCTCGCTGACCTCGCCATCGTCGATGCGGTCGTCGCCGAGGACACGACGAGCATCGCCGGCGCGGTCGCCAACGCGCTGGCCGACGCCAAACCCGGCGACCGCCTCCGGCGCGCCGACGCCGCTACTGCGCGGTGGCTGACACGGTGAAACGGGGCACCGGCATCGTGGTGACCACCGCGCTGGTCGCGGTGAGCGCAGTCCTGCTCGTCGTACTCGTGTTGCAGCTCTCCTCGTCGGGTTCGGTGAAGAGCCAACTCGGTGACGAGACCTTCGCAGTCGGCGACGCCGAGCGGCTGACCAACCGCACGCCGCTGCTGTTTCAGGACCTGCGGGGCAACGACCTCGACGTGTGGGTCCACCACACCGGCGGCGACCCGGCGACGGGCTGGGTCGCCTTCCTCGCCCACACGCCGGACTCGCGCCGGTGCGCGGTGGAGTGGAAGCCCAAGACGCAGACCTTCGTGGATTGCCGGAAGAAGACCTATCCCCCGGACGGGGGGGACCTGCCCCGCTACCCCGCCTCAGTCGATGACAAAGGCCGGGTTGTGGTCAACTTCAGTCAATGACTGGACGACTTGACGGCAAGGTGGCACTGATCTCGGGCGGCGCACGAGGAATGGGCGAGTCGCACGCCCGGCGATTTGCCGCCGAGGGGGCGAAGGTCGTGATCAGCGACGTCCTCGACGAGGACGGCCAGACCCTGGCCAAGGATCTGGGTGACGCCGCCGCGTACGTGCACCTCGACGTCACCGATGAAGCGGCGTGGAACGACGCGGTGGCGGCGACCACCGAGCGGTTCGGCAAGCTCGACGTGCTGGTGAACAACGCCGGCATCGTCCACGTGATGCCGCTGGCCATGACCGACGTCAACGAGTTCCGCCGTGTAGTCGAGGTCAACCAGGTCGGTGTCTTCCTGGGCATGAAGGCTGCGATTCCCGCGCTGGCCGCCAACAAGGGTGGCTCGATCATCAACATCTCGTCGCTGGCCGGGCTCATCGGCGCGCAAGGTCACGTGGCGTACTCCGCGAGCAAGTGGGCGGTGCGAGGAATGACCAAGGTGGCCGCGCTCGAACTCGCGCCGCTGGGCATCCGGGTCAACTCGATCCATCCCGGCCTCATCGACACGCCGATGTTCGACGTGTACCGCGACCTCGGCATCGGCGAGCGGGCCGGCGAGGGGATTCCGCTCGGACGCCTCGCCGAGTCCAACGAGGTGTCGGAACTCGCTTTATACCTGGCGTCGGACGAAAGCAGCTACTCCACCGGCTCGGAGTTCGTCGTCGACGGCGGCCTCAGCGCCGGAACGCTCGGACGGTCCTAGCCGACGTCGTCGCCTTCTTCATCGCCCATCCGCCTACGCATGGGTGAAACGGGGTAAAGGTTCTCTGTGGCCGGGCCGATACCAGACAGCGTGGAGCCGTTCATAACGGCGTTGCGCCGACGAGAGACCTACCTCGGCTACGCCCGCGAAGCGGTGAGCCTGGCGCAATGCGTGGCCCGCTATCCGTTCGGCTACTTCGACGGAAGAGTCCGCCCGGGCGGCCGTCGGGACGGCCGCACCACGACACGCCGGTGCTGCTCGTCCACGGCTTCGCCCACAACCGCTCCGGCTGGTTCGTCGTGAGCGAGCACCTGCGGCGCGCCGGGTTCACCAACGTGCACACATGGAACTACGACCCGTTTCGGCACGACATCCCCGAGCTGGCCGAGATGCTCAGCGATCGCGTTGAACTCCTCAAGGGACGACCGGTGCCGATCGCATCCACATCGTGGGCCACAGCCTGGGCGGCATCCTGCTGCGGTGGTACGTACAGGAGTTGGGCGGCGACGCCAGTGTCACCACCGCCATCACCGTCGCATCGCCGCATCAAGGCACCGATGGCCACGTTCATCCCCGGTCGCACCGGACGCATCGCCACCGAGCTGGCGCCGGGGTCATGGCTCCTCCGCCGGCTCGAGCGGGGCGCCCGCGCCACCACGGTGCGCTGGGTGGCCTTCTATCCACCTCGACCTCTTCGTGCAACCGTCGACCTCGGCGATGATCACGGATCCGGCGCTGAACGCCACGAACGTCTTCATCAAGGACGCCGGCCACCTCTCGATCATGCTGTCGAGCGAAGTCGCTCGCGGGGTCGTCGCCGCGCTCGAGGCCGACGCCGCTCTCTCCACCGCGTGTTAGAAGTCCTTGTCGGCGTCCCGGTTTCGGTCTTCGTCGCGCTCGTGTTGGCGTTCGCGGCGGCGTCGTAGGCGGTGGTCGAGGGCGTCCACACCATTGTGCCGTTGCCACCCGCCGTATTCGGCGAACCGTTCACGGTGCCGAGGGTGATCGTGATGGTGTTCCCGGACCGGACCATCACCGAGGCGAAGGTGATGTCCGCGTCACTACCAAGGCCAATTCCGTCGCCGTTGTAGTCGATGCGGTTGAGGTTCACGCCGGCGCTCGATGTCAACGGGAGACGCGCGCTGTTGGCGGCGTTTAAGATCTCGAAGCTGTCGTTGGAGCACAGCACGAGCGTGCAGCCACCGTCGATCAGGCGGACGACGACATTGGTCGAAGCGCCAGTCCATGTGGTCAGAATCGACTCCGGATCGATCGGCTCGCTGTACGTAAAGACGATCGTGTCGTTGGCCTCGGCCTTGCCGGCGGTGCCGGCGTTGGTCGTCTGGATATCGAAGGTGGTCGGCGGTGCGTTGTCGACGGTCGCCGGGAACGACTGACTTCGTAGGCACTGTTCCCGCCCACGTCGGTTGCGGTAACCGAGTAGGTGTATGCGCCTGCGGTCAGCGGGTTCTTGGCGGTCTGACTCGCGCTGCGGTA
>CAVUMI010000009.1:0-2278326 GCA_963742585.1 uncultured Actinomycetes bacterium | reverse complement strand
GCAAAATGACACTCGTTTGCCTTCATGGATCGACCGGGCAAATTGCTCGATCGCGTCCGCCCGCAATCGCGTCTCCGCCGCGACATGATCGAGCGTAAATGTTTGAACGAACTCGGCGAATTCATCGAAGCCGCTTGTGTGGGCGGCGATGAAGTCGCGGTCGATCCAGTCCCGCTCGATCAGAATTCGCGCGATGCCGTAGAGCAGCGTAAGATCCGATTTCGGATAGAGCGCCAGATGCTGCGTGGCGGCCATCGACGTTTCGGTCGCCCGCGGATCGATGACGATGATCTCGGGATGATGCGGATTTCGCATCACCCGCTGCCAGAGAATCGGATGGGCGATGCACAGATTGCTGCCGACGAGCACGATCACATCGGACTCTTCGAAATCGGCATAAGTGTACGGCGGCGCATCGAAGCCGAACGCCTGCTTGTACGCGACGACGGACGTCGCCATGCATTGCCGCGTGTTGCCGTCGCCGTGCAGCATGCCCATGCCAAACTTGGCGAGCGCGCCGAGCAGCGCCATTTCCTCGGTGACGATTTGGCCCGTGCTCAAAAAGGCGACCGACTGCGGGCCGTGCTTGTTTGGATCGCCTTCATGCGATCGACGAACGTGCGGAGCGCCGTGTCCCAGTCGACGGGCTGCAGCTTGCCCGCGGAATTCCGCAACAGCGGCGTCACGGCCCGATCGGGCGAGTCGAGCACCGCGAGCGCCTCCCAACCCTTGGGGCAGGCCATGCCGAGATTCACTGGATAGTTCGCCGCGGGCGTTAAGCCCGCGGCGCGGTCGTCACGCAGATGGACGTTCAGACTGCACCCGGTCGAGCAAAAGCCGCAGACAGATTGCGTCGTTCGCTCGGGCTGAAGTTTCTGCGGCAGCAGTCCCAGGCCAAAGCGAGCTGGCTCGAGCAGCAGTTCGGCAGTGAGTGGTCCGTCACGCTGAAACAGCGGTGGAACAATTGCCGGAGCGACTGCTTGCTTTCCGTGGCGGCGACGATTCATCAGCGAATTCCTCCGGGCATTTGCGGTGCCGCACAGGCCGCAAAGAACAGATAGCGTTCCAACAATTCGCCCGCCAAACAGGCCGCGAACAGCAAGCCCGTCAGAACGACGAATTGCACAAGTCCGGCCCGCCGGACAATGTCGCCGCTTCGCCCACGAGCAATCAGCGGAAGCATCACACCGCCCAGCACACCCAGAGCGAATCGTGCGAGTGTCGCGTTCGACAGTCGCCGGTCATCAGCAGCGCGGAACGCTTCAGCGGCGTCATCTGCCGGAGCGACAGGTGGCGGAAGATGGCCGCTTCCAACGTCAACTTCGCGGCGACTAACGCGACGAGCGTCCGGCAAAGCGTCGGGCCACATTCGTTGCACCAGCGCGAATAGCGGCTAGCGACGGGCGCCCATAGCGTCGAGGCCAAAATGCTGAGCCAAATGGCGGCGACGCCCAGCATCGCGCACGTGAGCACAAATCGCACGCCGACGCGTACGAAGCTCCAGCATTCTCGCTGAGTGAACACATAAATCATCATCGAGCAAAACACGGCGATCACTCCCGCCGCGGCCACGCTCCAGCCAAGCCAGCGAATCCAAGGTACGACGATGACATCGGCAGCGCCGGCAGCCGCAGATTGGACGCATCACAAAGACGGCGACCGAATACAGCGTTGCCAACGCCGCGAACGCGCCGAACGCCACGATCTCGCGGCTCAGCCACGAATGCCGCAGTCCCAGCACGGCGCGAAACGCAAACTGCGGCCGCCCCAGGTGGAACAGGCTGGCCGCCAGCGCCAGCAGCCCAAACCCAAGTGCCGCGGCAGCGTGCAATGGACGCAACGTCGCGAGCAACTGCGGGCTCAGCCAGTTCTCCAGAACGAGCCCGACGACAAACGCACCCACCGACAGTTGCGTCAGCACCAGCATCACCACCAGCGGCCAATGGGCGTGTTGCGAGTTCACGCGAAAATAATCGGCCGGCAGCAGATTGCGCGGGAAAGGGCGCCGCGTTTTGTAGGTCGTCGTCGGCAGCGTGATCTGCGGGTCCGGTGCGGCCGGCAGAAAGACGGCCGTCTCGGCGTCTTCGACGACTTGCTCTCGGTCGACGACGCGAATCGAGATCGCCTCGTGCGGACACGACTGCACGCACGCCGGCGGCTCGCCCACCGCCAGCCGCGACGAGCACATGTCGCACTTGCGGACGATGCCTTTGCCCGCGTGATATTTCGGCACGTCGTACGGGCAAGCCAGCGTGCAATACTGGCAACCGAAGCACTGATCGTCGAGATGCTTGACGATGCCCGTGACCGGATCCTTTTCGTACGCGTTGACCGGGCAGGCGATCATGCAGGCCGGTTGAAGACAATGGTGGCACGCAGCCGTGACGTGCTGCATCACCGGCGCGGCCCGCGAGCCGCCGATCAACAGGCCGACGTCTCGCCACGTTTCGGTTTCGTCGAGGCCGTTGAGCGTGTGGCACGCGACGACGCACGCCTTGCAGCCGGAGCAGCGGTCGAGGTCGACTTCGAAAGCATACTGCTGGCCAGGCCCGGGCGGCGTCGCGGGCAGAAGCGAATGGTACCGCGAGTTGTGCAGTGCAGCTGTGCGTTCGCTGGCGAGGCGTTCGCTATGCGCCATTCGTGTGCCACTCGCTGAATTGCTCGACGGCGGAAAGCGACTGCTGCTCGTCGAGCAGCTGCTGCGATAAGCGCTGGCGCCGCTCGCACGTTCGGTCGACGATCGGAAGTTGGATCATGCCGGACACCTCACGCGCCGGCGGCACTGCATGCCACCGCTCCATTCGCATGACCGTTGCAGAGCGTCGCCAGTTTGCAGCCGATTTCCGTCGCCATGACGGGATCGAGCACTTCGGGCGGCGGCAGCTCGACGTATACCTTTCCGCCCTCCGACTTTCACGGGAAACGTCCGGATGCGATACTCCTCGCCTTGCAGCGATTCGCCCGTTTCGAGCGAGAACGTCTTCTTGTGAAGCGGGCAAGCGACCTTCGGCTCGTCGCCCGCGCGTGCCGATGATGCCCCGCGACAGCACGAACGCCTTCTTGTGCGGGCACATGTTCTGCGTGGCGTACCACTCGCCGCGGCTGGCGAAATTGAAGACGGCGATTTGCGATTTGCCGTACTTGACCGTCGCGCCGCCATCGATCGGGAAAATCGTCCGCATAGCCGACCGAGCACCCACCGCAGATCCGGCTCTTGTTGCGGCTGCATGTTCGCCGAGCGAGCGGCCGTCGAGCATGCGAAACTGCTCCAGCGATACGAACTCGCTGGGCCAATCGGCCGGGCGGTCTTGGCCGCGCTCGCTGACGAATTCGATGCACGGCTCCGACTCGTCGCTGTTCACGAATTGGCGAAATCGGCGGCGTTTTTCCGGATCGCGAACGACGGCCGCCCATTCGCACTCGTACGTGTCGACCAGCCGCTGCGTCATCGCTTCCAACTCGGCGGCGATGCCGAGCTTGTCGTGGATGACGACGTCGCGGATGTGATCGATGCCGCCTTCGAGCTTCTCCAACCACACGCTCGTCCGCGTCAGCCTGTCGGCCGTCATGATGTAATACGTCAGGAAGCGATCGATGTATTGAAGCGCCGTCTCCTCGTCGAGATCGCTCGCCAGCAGATCGGCGTGCCGCGGCTTCGAGCCGCCGTTGCCGCAGACGTACAGGTTGTAGCCGTTCTCGGTCGCCGCTCCAAGAGGTGCTGCGGATGGCCCTGCTGGGCGCTCACGAGCGGATGAGCGCGGAGCGGGCGCGCGAGGTCGGTTTGGTTTCCCAGGTCGTGCCGGCCGCGGAGTTGGCGGCAACCGCGACATGGGCGGCCGAGGCGATCGCGTCCGCGCCCCGCTCGTGGTGCAAGGTACGCAGCGTGCGATCTGGATGGCGCAGGAGGTGGCGCGGTCACAGGCGCTCGACCTCGCGTACCTCTATACGAACGTCGGCACCGACACTCGTGTCCTCGTCGAAAACCAGCGCGAGTTCGCCGCGGGCAAGCGGGTGGAGTGGCGGCTGCGCTGAGACCCAGCGTTAGGCTCGGTCGATGCGAGTAACCGGCATCCACGCAAACCTCCCGGTCGCTGACATCGCCGCGGCGCGTGACTTCTACACCGACTACCTCGGCTTGAGTGTCGAGGAATTCAACATGGGTTGGGTGGCCCGGTACACCGCGCCGGGCGGCGAGGCCTCGGTCCAGCTCGTCACCCGCGACGCAACGTCGCCCGAGGACGCAGTCATCTCTGTTCACGTGGGCGCCGGTATCGACGAGGCGTACGAGGACGCGAAGCGGCGGGGCTATGAGATCGTTCACCCGCTCACTGAAGAGGCGTGGGGCCTGCGTCGCTTCCACGTGCGGGCCCCTGATGGCAACGTGATCAACATGGTGAGCCACAGCGACGAATAGCTCTGGGTCTCACGCGTCGGCGGTGTAACGCCGCGGACTAACTGCGCGACTGGATGGCGATAAAGGCGGGGCACATGCCTCAGGTCAGCAGGAAGTTCGACTTCGCCGCGGTCGCCGCGGTCGCCGCGGTCGCCGCGGTTGCCGCGGTCGCGATCGGCGCCGGCCCGATCGGCGGCGCGGCGATTAACGATCAGTCAAAGATCACCGTGCTGAAACACGCCGAAGCAAGCGCCCCCGGGACGATTCGAACGTCCGCACACGGTTTAGGAAACACCTCGGGCATGGGCCGCTGCGCGCATCTGGCGTAACGAAGCTGGTCACGGGCAAGTGCCACGCGGAACGAGTCGCGTTCCGACCACCCGATTTCGTCGCCGAGACGGGCAGTTCGATGGGCAACGTCTCGCGATGTCGAGGTCGGCGAGGATCCGGTAGATGTTGGGTGCGTCGGCTGCGCTCCGTTGCTGACCGCTGGGGTTGCTCCGATCCTCGATTGCGTGCAACTTCATCGCGATCAACGCGGCAGGCGTGGCGAACGGCAGGTGGGTGGTCGTCGGCTCAGAGTCCGCTGCATTGCCCGCTTCGTGATCCGCTCACGATATTGGGCTGGCCATCGTTGCTCGGTGGAGGCGAGTTGTTCTGACAAGCCAGCGATCCCCCTACCCGGTTGCCCACCACCTCGGGCGCCACCTCGCCGGAGGGCCCGCCGCCGGTGTTGCTGGTGAGGATCAATCTCGCGCCGACTTGATTCGCTGCCACCTTCAGACCGCCGCGGTTGCCCGACAGCGCCACGCTGGCGCTGAAGGTGTTGGCCGCGCAGGCGTAGTCTCCGGGGTCACCAAGCAGCACGAATCCGGTCGAGCTCGCGATGTTGACCGTGCCTCCGACACTCGAGCCGCATACACGGATCGCCGCCGCGCCGGAGGCGGACAGTGAGCCGGACACCCTCGAGTGCTCGACGTCGAGGGTGCCACCGCTCGCCACGGTGACTCTGCCCGTGACGGTGGCATTGCGTAGCACCACCGTTCCGCCCGCGGGCACCGAGAGCCTGCCGGCGTAGGTCCCGGTGATGACCGTCGCAGTCGGCGACGCAACGGTGAAGCTCGCCGGTGCCGACGTCGACGGATCGAAGCTCGCGTCCGCCGCTGTAGGAAGCGACCACGCTGTGCGGCCCTGCCGGGAGCACCGTCGTGTAACTGGCCTGGCCGTTCGTGAGCGTCACGGTGGCCGACGGCGTGGTGGCGCCGTCGAGCAAGAAGGCGACGGTGCCGGTTGCCGTCGACGGCGTGACCGTCGCAGTGAACGTCACCGCGTCATTGAGCGCGGGAGACGGCGGCGCCACGGCGACCGCCGTGGTGGAAGCGGTCCGGCCGACGGTCACCGCCGCGGTGCCTGTCGACGCGTTGAAGTTGGTGTCGCCGCCGTAGTTCGCCGAGATCTGATGCGGGCCGGGGGCCAGAGTGTTGGTTGTGAAGCTGGCCTGCCCGCCCACTAGCTCGACCGTGCCGAGGGTGGTTGCGCCGTCGGTCAGCGTCACGGTTCCCGTCGGTGTGCCCGCGCCCGGCGCGACAGCGTCGACGGTGACGTTGAACACGACGGTTTCCCCGGGTAGGGCTTGGCTTGGCGTGGCGGTGACGACGACGGTCGTGCCCGCCTTGTTGACGCTGTGCGAGACCGCCGGTGTGGACGCGGAGCCCGCGTATTGACCGCCACCTCCGTAGACGGCGCTGAACGAGTGCGGACCGACGGCAAAATTGCCCGTACTGAACGTGGCAATGCCGGACGCGTCGAGCGTGACGGCGCCGATCTCGGTTGCGCCGTCGACGAAGGTGACCGAGCCCGCGGGCGTTCCGGTGCCGGGGCTGACCGCGGCGACGATCGCGGTGAGCGTGACGCTCTGACCGGCCACAGAAGACGCCGGAGGTGCGACCGTCAGGGAGGTCGTCGTTGCCAGCGGGGTGATGTAGGTGATGGTCACGATGCCGTCACCAGAACGGAAGCCGTTGGTCATTCCCGAACCGTCGGCGGTGAATCCTGAGCCGCCACCGCCACCGCCCTGCTGGCCGCCACCACCGCCGTAGAAGCCGCCGCCGCCGCCGCCGGCGGAGACTTGGGGAGCAGGGGCGGCGTCGCTGCCGACACCGGGGACGCCGCTCCCGGACGTCGCATCCTGGGTCCCTCCTGATCCGCGGACGTCGGGGTTTCCCGTCCCGTGCTCGAGGCCCGGTCCGCCGGACGTGCCGCCACCGGCACCGCCGTCCCCGCTCGGCGCAATGATGCCTTCGAGGACTCCGGCACCGCCGCCACCACCGGCCACGACGAGGCGGTCGGCCAAACCGAAGGCGCCGGCGCGGACGTCGGAGCCGCCTCCGCCGCCTCCGCCGCTGATGCAGAATCCCGGCAGTGGGCAAGACTCGCTATCTCCGCCGCCGTTGAACCCGCCCGCGGTGCCGCGGCCGCTCCCACCAACGCGGACCTCGAGCAACGTGTTCGCCGTGACGGCCAGCGTGGCGACGGCGCGCCCCGCCAGCCCACCAATGGCTCCAGCGCCCTGCCCGCCTTGCACATCGAACTCGGCGCTCGTCACCCCGTCGGGCACGGTCCATGTGACCGGTACGCCGCTGAACACGCACGTGACCGTGGAGGACGCGCCGGTCTCCACCGGCGCGCCGCAGGTCGCCGCCACCTGGTGCGTCATCGTCCCCGATGACAGCGAGAAGGTGTCGTCTGTGGGCGTGTACTCGGCAGTGATCGTGTGGGAGCCCACGGTCAACGCCGCGGTCGACAGCGACGCCGTCCCGGTTCCATCGAGGGCGACGGGCGGGCCGAGGCTGGTGTCGCCTTCACGGAAGATGACCGAACCGGTCGGAGTGCCGGACCCGGCGGTCACGGTCGCAGTGAATGTCGCCGGCTCGCCGACAGGCGACGGGTTTGGTGACGAGCTGATCGCCGTCGCGGTCGCGGGGGGCGGCGGGTACGTGATGATGACCACGCCATTGCCGGCACGGAAACCTTGAGTCAGCCCCAAACCATCGGGCGTGAAACCAGAACCTCCGCCCCCACCGCCTGGGGATCCAGAGGCACGTGTGCCGCCGCCTTCGCCGCCGTAGTACCCACCCCCGCCACCTCCAGCGGGCGGGACGAGGGGGAAGACGCCGTCGGCGCCGGGGCTGCCAATGCCGAGTGTTCCGCTACCCGACGTTCCGTCCTGGTTGCCACCCGAACCACCACGACCAGCGCCGCCGCCGACAGTGAACCCGGGCTGACCGTCCGCGCCGCGCCGGCCACCACCGGCACCACCGGCGCCACCAGCAGTGGGAGTACCTCCACCACCCCCGGCTACGACGATCCGATCCGAGAGCCCGACGCCGCCGATGCGCACGTCGGACGCGCCGCCGCCACCGGGCTGGGAGGAGCAGAAGGGGAATGGGGGAGGGAAGCACAGGCTCCCGCCCGGGGCGCCACCATTGAAGCCGTGCGCTCCACCGACGTTGACGTGAAGGACGGCTCCGGGCGTGACGTCAAGAATCCTGACGGCGCGCCCGCCCCGGCCGCCGCCCCCGCCCTGGGCGCCCTGGACGTCGAATTGGACGCGGGTCATCCCGTCGGGGACCGTCCACGTCATGGTCGTGCCACCAAAGCCGCACCTGACCCTGGACGACGCACCAACCACGACAGGTGCGCCGCACACTGCGTCGACCTGTTGGGTGAGGCTCGCCTCCGACGGCGAGAAGCCGACATCCGCGGGCTCGTACGCAGCCGTGATGGCGTGGGATCCCACGGCCAACGCCGACGTTGTTAGCTGTGCGTTGCCGGTGCCGTCCAGCACTACCGGCTCGCCGAGGGTGGCAGCACCATCGCGGAAGACGACCGAGCCAGTGGGCGTGGCGGTAGCTGCCGACACGGTCGCGGTGAGTGTTACCGGCTCCTCGATTGCCGACGGGTTGCGTGACGAAGTGAGCGACGTGGTGGTGGCCAGTGGGGGCGGATAAGTGATGATCACCACGCCGTTGCCGGTGCGGAAGCCGTTCGTCATCCCGAGGCCGTCCGGTGTAAAGCCGGACCCACCGCCGCCGCTGGCACCCCCGCCCGGGGATGTCACGCCACCACCGCCGCCGGCACCGCCGTAGTAGCCCCCGCCGCCCCCGCCGCCGCCCCCGCCGCCGTTCGATCCAGCACCGCCCTCGCTTCCGTTGCCCGCGGTGGTGCTCCCCGACGTTCCGTCCTGATTCCCGCCGGCCCCGCCGCCGGCCGCGCCGTTGGCTGCCCCGCTGTCGCCGTTAAGGCCACCACCGCCGCCACCCAGAGCCTGGGCAAAAAGGCCGCCGCCGCCGCCGCCCCCACCGCCGGCAACGACGACGCGGTCCGCAAGCCCGGCGCCGCCGGTCCGCACGTCGGATGCGCCCCCGCCGCCGAATCCGTTGCCGGCCCCGGTGCCACCATTGCCACCACCGTTGAAGCCTCCGGCGGGAGAACCGTCGTTTGCGCCCCCGACATTCACTTGGAGGACAGCTCCAGCCGTCACGTCAAGGATGGTTACGGCGCGCCCGCCTCCCCCTTTGAAAGGCCCAAGGGCTCCCCCTGCGCCACCTTGCACGTCGAACTGGGCGCGGGTCGCCCCGACAGGAACCGTCCACTGCTGGGGACCGCCGGTAAACGAGCACATGACCTGGAAGCTCGCGCCAACCGCCACCGGCTCACCGCACTCGGGGTCAGCCGCAGTCGCAGTCGGAGCACTGGCGATCCCGACGCTCGCGACGAGGACGAGGGCCGAAAGGAGGCTCGTCGGCCGGATGGTCCAGCGGCTGTTGCCCATGGTGCCCCCCTATGAATGCGCTAGCACAGGTATATCAAACGCCCCAGGCACGAGTACTTCTCGCGCCGCGAGCGTCGCAGGTCGATGGGCAACCGTTTCCTGGACCTTGCCGTCAACAGGCCCGGACAACCCTTTGACCTCTCCGGGATGAGCGGCCGCCCGATCGGGGCGGAGCGCGGGAAGATCGCGGCTCTAGCCGGAGCGGCGGTTGCGCCGGCCGGCACGGGCTGCGAATCGGTCGAGGGCGTCAAGTACCTCCGGCGCACGCCAGAGCTGGTTGCGTTTGCGGTCGGTGGACTCCACGAGCACACCGCCATCGACCAGTGGCCGGAGTGACCGGTAGGCGTTCTGAGGGGCGATCCCGACCTCGGCGGAGACCAGTGCGGCGTTGACGACTGGGTGGCGCAGGAGCAGGTCGGCGACGCGCCACGCCGCGGCGTCCCGGCGAGCACGCACGCGTCCTTGCCAGTCCTCGCGGATGGCGTGGAGGTCGTCGACGAGCCGCCGGCCGTTGGCGACGGCCTGGAGTGACGCCGCACCGAACGCCTCGACGATGGCGATCGGATTGCCCTGGCGGTAGCGGGTCAACGCGGCGAAGTAGCCATCGACGTCGGTCAAGAGGCCTGCCGACACAGGCACCGTAACGTTGCGGATCAGGCCCTTGGCGCGAAGTTGGGCGTGTACGAGCGCTCGGCCGGTTCGACCGTTGCCGTCGGGGAAGGGGTGGATCGTCTCGAACTGGGCGTGGGCCAGGGCAGCGTGCGCCAGGACCGGAACGTCGTCTCGGTCGATGAAGGTCACCAGGTCAGCGACCGCTGCCGGCACAGACTCATGTCGCGGCGGGACGAACGCAGCGCCGTGCGGCCCGAGTTCGCTGCCGCCGATCCACACCTGCTGGTCGCGCCATCGGCCGGCTATGTCGTGGTCGCTGCGCTCGAGGAGGGCGGCGTGCATTGCCAGGATGGCGTCACCATCTATCCGGTCTGCGAGCGCGATGGCGGCGCTCATCGCGCGTTCGTTCGCCACGATCATCGAGGCGTTGCGACCGGCGTAATCGTGAAGCTCGGCTTCGGCGATCTTTCGCGCCGACGCCGTCAGGTTCTCGATCTTCGAGGATGCCGCCGACTCCGACCGGAGCAGCACGGCCGCGAACGGAGCGATCTCACGCCCGAGTTCTGCGTCGAAGCGGGCGATCTCGGCGGCAGCTTCGTCGGCGACCGCGGTCGTCTCCGACGGCAAGACAATGGCGATCTCCGCGATCGGCGGGACGACTGCGGCCTCGTATGGCCCGCGGTAGCGGCGCCGGGCGGTGCGCGACGCCGGCACGTCGGCCGGCTGCCATGGCACGCTCTCATAGGTTAACGCCGGCCACGCACTCGGGTTGGTTGCTTCTGAGACCATCGCCTCCTGATGGTATCACTTGCCGTCAGAAGTGATACTAGTGATCCTTGTTGTTCTCGGTTGCAGCTTTGGACCGGGATCTGCGTTGCCTCGTGCGTGCGGCGTTCCTTTCGGCTCGCTTCGTTCGGGCGAACCGTTGACCGTCGGATCACGCGAGCCAACCCACGCGAGGATGACGACCGTGGCGCGCAACTGGTTGTCGATCACTGTCGAGCTCGTTGAAGGCGGCACTCGCACGCTCTGGCCGCGGCCT
This sequence comes from uncultured Actinomycetes bacterium, assembly GCA_963742585.1. Classification (GTDB taxonomy): domain Bacteria; phylum Actinomycetota; class Acidimicrobiia; order Acidimicrobiales; family JACDEA01; genus JACDEA01. Next base: position 2,267,445 of record CAVUMI010000009.1, on the reverse strand, counting down.
GGCCGAATCCTCGCCGCCGCACGCACGCACACCTTCGGTGATCTGTCCGACGCCATCGATGATGCATTCGCTCGATGGGATCGAGCGCACCTGCACGAGTTTCACCTCCTCGACGAGACGCGGATCGGCCGACCCGACCCGGACTGGGACGACGATGAAGCCGTGCTCGACGACCGCCGAACAGCTGAGCCGACTTGAGCCTGGTGAGAGTTCCTCTACGTCTTCGACTTCGGCGATGGCTGGCACCACGTCTGCACGGTCGGCGAGCAACGCATCGACCCGCTGGAGCAGCTCGGAATCGTGCGCCAGAAGCCGCAGCCGTATTGGGGCTGGGGCGACGTACCCGACCAATACGGACGGCGGTTCCTTGGCGACGACGGCGAGTCGCCGATACCGCCGAACCCCTCGCACGGACCTTCCCAAGTCCCTCCCGCACTGGGGCGAAGGCGCCGACCGCTACCCCGACTGATCCCGCGTTCACCGTTGAGGTCACGGTCGACCGCCACGACACGTTTGCCGCGACGAGATGACGCGTACGCGTCAACCGAAGCGCTGATCGGCTGACTGGCGGCTGAAGCCGTAGGCGCGACCGACGTTCGCCCACGTCGCGCCGAACAGCCGGGCTCGTCGCACATCCTTGGATGGGCAACTCGCCACTCGAATTAGGCCAGCAACTCAAGAAATGGCGTCTGACCTGCCTGTATCTTGCGCCCCCGGGACGATTCGAACGTCCGCACACGGTTTAGGAAACCGATGCTCTATCCCCTGAGCTACGGGGGCCGGCGGGGACGGTACAAAACTTGGCACAAAACTCCTGCGACGCGATGACGACGGCAATGCCGATGGTAGGTCGCGCACATGGTGGATTGCTGCCTTGGCGAGTGCCTTCACGGTCGCTTGTTCCGCGGTGGTCGCGTAGGCCGTGGTGCGGGCCGGGCACCACTCTCGTCGGCGGGCTGGCCGAGGTCATGTTCGAAGGCGTCAAGTAACTCGAACAACTCGTCGCTGATCCATTCACGGTCGCGCCGGCGCCCGACGCGCGTTGGAACGAGCACCCCGGCGCTCTCGAGACGGTTCAGTGCCGCGCGCGCCGCCGTTGGTGTGACGCCATATCGAGCGGCGGCCACCTCCGCGCCGACGACCGGCTGAGCCGGCAAGCCGAGGACAATGTTGCGCGCGACAGAGTCAGCGCGTGGTGCGCCGGCGCGCTCGAGCAGCAATTCGAGCAGGGCGTCGATCCGGGCCCAGAGCCGATTGGTTGCCTGAGCCGCGCTCGTGACCGAATCGGCAAATGAGCCGACCCAGTCATCGACGCGACCTTCGCGGTAGTCGACAAGGCCAGCGATGTATCGACGCGCGTTCGTGGCGAGAACAACACTCACGGGTGGCACGACGAGCGGGGCGATACCGCGGCGACGCAGGACAACGTGGATTAGGCATCGACCAGCGCGCCCGTTGCCGTCGCCGAATGGATGGATGGTCTCGAACTGACCGTGAGCTATGGCTGCTTGAGCTACGGCCGGTACGTCGTCGAGGTTGATGAGCGCGATGAGGTCGTCGAGCAAACCTCGCACGCGGTCTTCGGGCGGTGGCACGAACGTGGCGTCAGCGGGGCTGAGGCCCCGCCCGCCGATCCAGTTCTGATCTTCGCGGATGATCCCCGCGAAACGCTCCTCAGACGTTTCCTCGAGAAGGATGTGGTGGATGTCGAGCAGATCCGAGAGCCGGAACCGACGCGTCGACGCACCAAGCTCGACAGCGTGCTCCATTCCCCTGACATTGCCGAGCACAGCTCGTGCAATCGGGTCGGCGGCCACGGTTTCGCAGGCCGCGAGGGCGAGCCGCTTGTTGGACGCGCGCAGTCCTTCGATGAACGACGAGCCGAGGGCCTCGGAACGAAGGAGAGGAGCGGCAAGCGTCTCGAGGTCGTGACCCGGTCGGGGCGCCAGCGGTCTGTCCCAGTCGCCCACGGGATCCGGAACGAAGGCTCAGTAACATCGTGTCCTCGAGCCCGCGGTTGATCGACTCGGCGTCGTTGCGCGTGCGGAACAGTTCAGCAAAGTCGGGATCGCCGAGAGGGATGGGCCGGCAACGAGGTTGTCGCCAAGGCTCGGGAACAGGGGACCGTATCGATCCAACGTGACGTGATCGTGGAGCGACCGAGGCGCTCCTGCATCGACTTGGGATGAGCGCCCTGCGCGATGAGAAGCGCTGCGCACGTCTGGTCTTCTGCACCGACGGTGAGAGTCAGGACGACCGGGCGATCATGGTGGTGCACGTCGTCGACTCGATACCGGCCTGAGATCACCGCCGCCGAGACGAACTCGTAGGAGTGTTGTTTTGACAACTCCGCGGCAGGGGTATAGGCGCGACGCGATCGCCATCCATGGGAATCGCAGCGAGGAAGCTGACGATGTCCAATTGGTACCGGCCGCAGTCTCTGCTCGCGCTGGCCGCGTCCATGGTCGGCGTCCTATCTATGTCGGCCTGCGCCAACGATGCTGGCGACGGTGAAGGCAGTCCCTCCACCTCGCGATCCGAAACGAGCACGAGTGCAGCCGCAGTCGCCCCGAACTCGGTGAAGATCCAGACCTTCGCGTTCCTGCCCAACCCGGTCCGGGTCTCGGTCGGAGACGAGGTCACCTGGACCAACGCCGACGACATCCTGCACACCGCCACATCGGGCGGCCGCGGGGCTCCGGACGGAGCCTTCGACCTGCCGCTCGACGGACCTGGCTCGGCAGGGAGCTTCACCTTCACTACGGCCGGCACCTACCCCTACCACTGCAAGATCCACCCCGGCATGGACGCCACCGTCATCGTCGGCTGAGCGAGTCGCTCAGGGCGCCTCGTCCCTGCTGACCTCCATCCCCCACCCACGACGAGCCCTCCCCCCACCACGAAAGGCACCGCCATGCACGCCCTACACCTCAAGGTGATCGCGCCACTCGCCCTGGTGGCGATCCTGGCCGGAGCCTGCGGTAGCGACAGCGCCGACGACGCGGCGACGAGCACCACCGCCCCGACGGCGAGCGCGAGCCAAGGCACCGACGCCGGCGCGTCAAGCCTGCGTTCGGGCTTGACCGCCCTGCTCCAGGAGCACGTCTATCTGGCCGGGATCACGACCGGCACCGCCCTCGACGGTGGTGACTTCAAGGTCCCGGCCGCCACCCTCGATGCCAACTCCGTGGCCCTCTCCGAAGCCATCGGTTCGGTGTACGGCGGTCCCGCCGGTACCCAGTTCCTAGAGCTGTGGCGCAAGCACATCGGCTTCTTCGTGGACTACACGGTGGCCACGGCCAAGAGTGACGACGCCGCCAAGGAGAAGGCCCGCACCGCCCTCGATGGCTACCGCGCCGACTTCGGAGCCTTCCTGTCCTCGGCCAATCCCAACCTCCCCAAGGACGCGGTGGCCGAAGAGCTCAAGCCTCACGTTGCGAGCCTTTTCGCCGCCATCGACGCCCAGGGCGCGAAGGACCCCAAGGCCTTCGACCTACTGCGCACGGCAGCGGGCCACATGCCCATGACCGCCAACGTCCTGGCCGGCGGCATCGTCAAGCAGTTCCCGGACAAGTTCCCCGGGAACACCGACTCGGGCCCGTCAACCCTGCGTTCGGGCTTGACCGCCCTGCTCCAGGAGCACGTCTACCTAGCCGGGATCACGACCGGCACCGCCCTCGACGGTGGTGACTTCAAGGTCCCGGCCGCCACCCTCGATGCCAACTCCGTGGCCCTCTCCGAAGCCATCGGTTCGGTGTACGGCGGTCCCGCCGGTACCCAGTTCCTAGAGCTGTGGCGCAAGCACATCGGCTTCTTCGTGGACTACACGGTGGCCACGGCCAAGAGTGACGACGCCGCCAAGGAGAAGGCCCGCACCGCCCTCGATGGCTACCGCGCCGACTTCGGAGCCTTCCTGTCCTCGGCCAATCCCAACCTCCCCAAGGACGCGGTGGCCGAAGAGCTCAAGCCTCACGTTGCGAGCCTTTTCGCCGCCATCGACGCCCAGGGCGCGAAGGACCCCAAGGCCTTCGACCTACTGCGCACGGCAGCGGGCCACATGCCCATGACCGCCAACGTCCTGGCCGGCGGCATCGTCAAGCAGTTCCCGGACAAGTTCCCCGGCTGACCCTCATCCCCCGCGAGCGGCCAGTCCGGCGCGCCAGCCCGCTCCTTAGGGAGCGGGCTGGCTGCATGTCCGGTCCCACGCGCCACGGCCGGCGGGCCGCGATATGAGGGTCGCGGTAGCCGGAGCCTCCGGGTTTGTGGGGCGGGCGCTCGTCGCCCGGCTGGCTGCCAGCGGGGACGAGGTCGTGGCCATGTCTCGCTCGGCGGGCCCGTCCGCTAACCGAGTGCACTCGGTGGCGGTGGACGTCGGCGATGGCGAAGCCGTCGCCCAGGCTTTGGACGGCGCTGGCGCGGCCTACTACCTCGTCCACTCCATGGCGGCCGGTGAGGGCTTCGGCGATCACGATCGCCACTTGGCCCAGACCTTCGGGGCCGCGGCGTCGCAGGCGGGTGTGGGCCGGATCATCTATGTCGGCGGGCTGGGAGCAGCGCCGCAGTCGGCGCATCTCGCCAGTCGTCAGGAGGTGGGAGCGGCGCTGGCGCAAGGCGGCGTCGACGTGGTCGAGTTGCGCGCAGCGGTTGTGTTCGGAGCAGGCGGCATCTCCTTCGAGATGCTGCGCTATCTGACCGAGCGCCTCCCCTTCATGGTGTGCCCCCGGTGGGTCAAGACCCGGATCCAGCCCATCGCCCTCGACGATCTGCTGCGCTACCTCGACCTGGCCCGCGGTGTTCCCCCTGGCATCTACGAGGTGGGGGGTGCGGAAACCACGACCTACCGAGACATGATCGCTAGCTACGCCGAGGTCCGGGGGCTCGGCCGACGGTGGATCGTGGACGTTCCCCTCCTGACCCCGCACCTCTCCGCCTACTGGGTCGACCTCGTAACTCCCGTCGACCGCTCCATCAGCCACGCCCTCATCGCCAGTCTCAAGACCGAAGTTGTGGTGACCGATGCCGAGACCACCCGCCAGGAGTTCACGTTCGAGCCTCTCGGAGTCTCAGGCGCGCTGGCCACTGCCCTCGACGACCAGGTCGAGCACGTGTCGGCGACGCTGTTCGAACGCCAGGACGGACTGGCCGACGGCGTCTACACCGTGCGCCGAGACCGGGAACTGGCACCCGAACTCGAGGCGGCGGCGGTCGGGGACCTCACGCGGATCGGCGGGAGCCTGAGCTGGTACGGCGCCGCCGCCGGGTGGTGGCTGCGCATCATGCTGGGGCGCCTCCTGGGGGAGCGACTCCGACCGGCCCCAACCGAGGTTCTCGAAGCCGGCGCCATCGTCGACTGGTGGGAGGTGCTGCGCAGCGAACCGGGTGAGCTCGTGCTGCGATCGCGGGGCTGGTGGCCCGGTGAGGCGTGGCTTGGCTACCGGGTGCGTGACGGGAAGCTGAGCCAGGTCGCGTCCCTGCGGCCCAAGGGGGCGGGAGGGAACCTCTATTGGCTACTGCTCCGTCCGGTCCACCGCATCGCCTTCGAGCTGATGATGCGACGGCGCATGCACCCGCGGGGTCGACGCCGGCATCGGTGATTGCTGAAGTCGTTCGGTGGGAATGGAGCCTTGACGATTCCAACCAAGGAGAAACGATGTCAGTGGACGAGAGAGTGGCCAAAGATCTAGTCGACACACTCGAGGACGGCCGGGCCGGTTTCGAGAAGGGCGCCGAGTATCTGGAGGGAACGAACAGTCCCGAGTTGGCCGCTGCCTTCCGACGCCTGTCTGATGAGCGGGCCGGTCTGGCAAATGAGCTGCAGGCGATCGCGGCCAACTATGGGGACGATGTCGAGGCTTCCGGAACGGTGGCGGCCAAGGTGCATCGGGGCTGGATGGGCATCAAGGACGCCGTGGCCGGCTCGGATCCCAAGGGTGTGCTGGACGCCGCGGAGCAGGGCGAGGACCATGCCGTGGGCGTGTACGAGAATGCGCTGGGTGAAGAGCTCTCGGCCGACTTCAAGGCGACCGTGGCCCGGCAGCTCACCGAGGTCCGGAGGGCGCACGACACGGTGAAGGCGCTGCGCGAACAGCACGCTTGAGCACTTCGGGTTGCGACCGGGGGGCGGAGCGCGCTTGGGCCTGCGCTGCGGTGGGTAGTGACGGGACGAGCCCACTGCCGGCGACCGCCGCTTGCACGAGCTGGACTCGCGAGAGGCAGGCCCACGAATGGTAAGCGCCGATACGGCTCACGGACGGGACATGATGCAGACAGTCGCTCTTGCGACCGGTGCGGTGTTCCTGCTGGTTGGCGTGCTCGGATTCATTCCGGGCATCGTCACCAACTACTCCACCTTGACCTTCGCTGGCCACGAAGGCGATGCCAAGTTGCTCGGGCTCTTCGAGGTGAGCGTGCTGCACAATCTCGTGCACGTGATCTTCGGAGTGGCCGGCCTCGCCATGGCTCGGACCCATGCCGCCGCCAAGTCCTTCCTCATCGGCGGTGGCGCCGTGTACCTCGTTCTGTGGATCTACGGCCTGCTCATTGATCACAACTCGAGCCTGAACTTCGTCCCGCTCAACACCGCGGACAACTGGCTCCACTTCGGCCTCGGTTCCGCCATGGCCGGTCTCGGCCTTGCGCTCTCCCGTCGCGAGGCGGCGGTGCCGGCGACTGTTCCTCGGGCCCGCCGGGCCTGAGCCTCAGCGGCCCGACGTGGCCCTCAGGGCTGCGTCGGGCCGTGCCGTGTCATCCCTCGCCATCGAGACTGCCTTCCACACCAGCCACGCATCCACCGTCGTGAGGCCCAGGCGCTGGAACAACCCGTGGGCCGGCCCGAGGACCGTTGCGGCCAAGGACACGCCGGCTACCGCTCCGATGAAGAGCGCGATCTTCGCGGCCCGGTTCCGTCCCTGCGCTCTCAGCGTCGACGAGGCCAGCACCGGCGTGAGGGCCAGCGCTACGTACCCCGCCCCCGCCAGGACGCCGTGGAGCATGTCCCGCCCGGGAGAGGCGCCCAAAGGGACGAGGGCCACGCCGAGCGTGAACACCCCGGCACCCGTCGCCGCGACCCACGACGTGCCGCCTTCTCGGCGAAGGGCGGAGGCAAAGACGGGCACGGCCAGCCCGAAGCAGGTGAAGCCAGCGTTCATCAACCCGCGGGTCGGCGCGTCGACGGCCGCGAGCCGGCTGATGGCGTCCTGTACGGGCGAGTAGTCGTCGGCCAGAGTCCCGCCCAGCACCCATGCGCCCACGAACCCCGCTGGCCCTACGACACCGGCCCACCGCGCCCGGTCGAGGATCGTCACCGGCCCCGCCGGCGGTTGGGGCCGAAGCGCTTGGCGTGAGCGTCCCGGACCATGGCCTTGTCGTGGTCGAGCACATCAGCGGCTGCGCAGCCCTCGACCACCAGCCTCGCCTCCTCCTCTAGGGGGCCTCGACGGTCGCCCAGGCCGCTGGCATCCAAGGAGTCGCACAGCAACTCGATGATCTCAAGGAGGTAGACGCAGACCGCCGGTTGCGCCGCCGCCGCCCTCCGCACCTCGGAGAAGGCAAGGTGCACAAGCTGCTCATGGGTGTGCTGCTGAGGGGTGAGGATGACTCGGTCGCCCTCGGCGGAGCGCCGCCCCGGTGGCGGGTCCCGGCGCAGCAACTCGCCCAGCACCGATGCCGAGTGGAACACGGCGTCTTGCGCCGTCGTCGGGTCGTTGATTCCGGGGGACAGGGCCTTGAGGGCGACGTCGACCAGCTGGCGCACTCCATAGGAGGGATCCTGTTGCATGGTGCGGGCGTCACCAATGACGACGGCCCGGCGTGCGGCCTTGGCCACCTCTTCGACGTCCTCGGGCGTCGCCGAGAGCGCGCAGAGGCTCGTCTCCTCCACGGCGTAGCGGCCGGCGATGGTGTCGAGTCGGAGTGTGGCGTGCTCCGGCATGCACTTCTCCAGCGCCACGAAATCGATCTGCTGGACCCAGCCGCTGCGCTCGAAACGAACTACGAACGGCAGTGCTTGGCGGGATGGGATCGTGACGGGATCGGGAGTCGGGCGCACCGCCTCGCCCCATTCCTGCCGGACGTGGTCCAGGGCGTCCTCGGTTACCCGGGCCAGGATCTCGCTCACGTCCATGGCATGCGCGTTGTGGTTGATGAAGGCGACGATGGCCAGGATGGTCGCCACCCCGAGCAGGAGGGCGAAGGCGACCGAGAGATTGGGGACCACAGGCTCCCCGCCCTGCTCGAGAGCCGAGCGCACCGCGCGCAGCACCATCAGGCAATAAGCGAAGGTGCCCACCACCAGCGCCATGACCCTCTTGTTGAACGGATCACGGAACAGGGTGTGGACGATGCGCGGCGAGTACTGGCTCGACGCAAGCTGGATCGTGAGCAGGGACACAGAGAAGGCGATGCCGGCGAAGGTGATGGTGGCGCCGGCGATGGTCGCCAGCAGCGCTCGGGCGCTCTCGACGGTGGAGGTGAGACCGAAGGGCCACTGGTCGACGGCGTCGCCGAGTCGTCGCTCGACTTCGATGCCGGCTAGGGCACAGCCGACGGCTGCGACCACAGCCATCATCGGGATGAAGAACAGGCTCGCCCGAACGCGTTCGGCGAAGGCGCTGAGCCTCACTCGTACGGCTCGGCTCATTGGACGCTGCTGATCTGATCGACCCGGTCAACCTAGCCGTGCTTCGGAGCGGGCCCGACACGCTCCGTCGGGCCACGCAAGGACGGCATCGGGTCAGCAGACGCGGATCCCGATGATGGCGATGTCGTCCGACGGCCAGCCACCCTGGAAGTCCAGGACATCCGCCAACACGCGATCCACCGTCGCCGCGGCCGAGTCGTGGCCGGCGGCCGACTCCCGCAGCCGGCCCTCACTGAACAGTCCGCCGCCGCCTTTGCCCTCGGTGATTCCGTCGGTGAAGAACACCAACTGATCGCCGGCCTTCAGCCGCACTTCGGAGTCGTAGATGTCGGGGTCATCGATGACGCCCAGCACGGTGCCGGCCCGCCCCACCGGGGTCGGCAGTTCGCCGTCGGCGCCGGACTGCTCGAAGAGCGGCAGGGGGTGCCCACCCGTGGCGAAGGTCATCATCCAGCCGCCACTCTCCTCCCGCCGCAGCCGGGCGGCGGCGACCGTGCAGAAGCGATCGGCGCCATGTCGCATCAGCGCGGCGTTGAGCGTGTGCAGCACGGCGGCAGGGTCGTCCCTGGTCGCCGCGGCAGCCCGGATCGTGTAGCGGGCCAGGGCGGTGACGACCGCCGCCTCCGCCCCCTTGCCGCACACATCGCCGATGACGACGAACCAGTCGCCCTCGTCGATCTGGAACACGTCGTAGAAGTCGCCTCCGACCTCCTCGCCCGAACCCGCGGGCCGGTACGCCGCCGCCAGCTCGAGGCCGGGGATCGTGGGCACGTCGGGTGGGATGAGGGACTGCTGGAGCGTGCGGGCCAACACCATGGCGGCGTGCTCCGACTCCTCGGCTCGCCGCTTAGCCCGCAGCAGCTCACGCTCGTACTCCCGCCGGTCGGTGGCATCGAACACCGCGGTACGCACCACGGCCGGCGCGCCGTGCGCGTCGCGCTCGAGTACGGCATTGACGAGGGCGGAGAGACGGGTCTGATCGGCTCGTACGATGTCGAGGGCGATCTCGCGGACCGTGCCCTGTGTCAGCAGCATGGGGGCGTAGTGCGTCTCGTGGTAGATCCGGCCTCCGCCACTCAACAGGTCGACGAACCGGCGCTGGCCGACGAGATCGGCCCGTGTGTATCCGGTCCAGGTCAAGAACGTCTGGTTGACCTTGACGATGAGGCCGTCGGCCGTCGTCGAGAGATATCCGCACGGCGCCCGCTCGTACAGCTCCTCGGCATCGTCGTCGAGCAGCGCGGCGTAGAAGCCTTCGCGGGCCGCATCGACCTCGTCCGAAGACGAGCCCCCGCCCGGCTCGACCAACCAGGCGGTCGTCCACCCCATGCCCTTCAACCGGCGCGGCCCGAACCGGGTCATGCCCGTCGCGCTAGGGCCGAGCGCCTCCCGCATCCCGTCGGAGACCAGCACCAGGCCCGGAGGCGCGATGGCCACGAGCCGGCTGGCCAGGTTCACGGTTGGCCCGAACAGATCGCCCTGGGCGGCCAGCACCGGGCCGTAGGCCACCCCGACGCGCACCTCGGGCAACACCCTCTCCTCGGAGTAGGCACGGGCGAGGGCAAGGGCGAGCTCGAGCGTCACCCCGGGGTCGTCGCAGGCCACCATCACCTCGTCACCCAGGGTCTTGACCACTCGGCCGCCGCGCGCGGCTACCAGGTCGAAGGCCACCGTCTGGAAGCGACCCACCAGTTGGGCGAGGTCCTGGTCGTCCACTTCCTGGCTGAGGTGGGTGAAGCCGACCAGGTCGGCAAAGATCAGGCCCATGGCGGAGGTGGCGAGGCCGCTGCTGTCGGAGGTGAGCTGGCGGGTCAACTCGGTCAGCAGCTGGCGCCGGAACACGTAGTCGAGGAGAGCGGAGATCTCGCCGAGCCTGCCCTGCACGATGTCCGAGCCGGCGCGGTCCACGGGAGGCAGGACCACCGTGCCATCCTGCGCCTGAGCCAGCAACCCCCGGGCGACGACGTCGGCCACGCGGGCCAGCAGCGAGCTGAGGACGCGCGCATCGCCGAGCACGCTGTCGGTGTTCCTCTCCGACAGCAGCGGCCGGACGTTCGCCAGGGCGGCGAGGTCGGCACGGGTGAAGAGGGTTCCTGCCGGATCGAAGTCGGAGAACCCCATGGCGCGCCACAGGCGCGCGATGGTGGGAGACGGGATGCCGGCGGCCTGGCTGAGCTCAGATCCGTTCAGCGCATCCTCGCCGAGGATGGCCAGCTTCAACGCCGCGAAGGCGCGATCCGGCGCCGAAAGCGCGACGTCGTCGGGCAGGTCGTGCGAGGGGTGGGTCATCTCACACTCGGCTGGCGCATCCCAGGGCGACTCCTCGGAATCACACTAGGCGGCGACCGGTAGCCTCGATGCCCGTGACCATGTCCTCCGGACGCGACCTGATCACGACCTTCAACATCTCATTCGAGGGGCGACCCGAGGGCCAGCCGATGCTGTTCGCCCACGGATTCGGGTGCGACCAGCACATGTGGCGTCACGTGACTCCCGCGTTCGAGGACACGCACCGCATCGTGCTGTTCGACTACGTAGGCGCCGGCGGCTCCGATCTCTCGGCCTACGATCCGCAGCGTTACTCCTCGCTGAACGGCTACGCGTCCGACGTGCTGGAGATCTGTCGCGGCCTCGATCTGCACGATGTGATCTTCGTGGGCCATTCGGTGAGCTCGGTCATCGGCGCCCTTGCCGCCTTGAAGGATCCGGAGCCCTTCGCCCGGCTGGTCATGGTCGGCCCCTCGCCTCGCTACATCGACGACAGCGGTTACACGGGCGGGTTCTCCGAGCAGGACATCACCGAGTTGCTCGAGTCCCTAGAAAGCAACTACCTCGGGTGGTCGAGTGCCATGGCGCCACTGATCATGGGCAACGCCGACCGTCCCGAGCTGGGCACCGAGCTGGCCGACAGCTTCTGCCGCACCGATCCGACCATCGCCCGCCAGTTTGCCGAGGTCACCTTCCGCTCGGACAACCGGGCTGACCTGGCGCGGGTCGAGACGCCCACGCTGGTGCTCCAGTGCACGAACGACGTGATCGCTCCGGTGTCGGTGGGCGAGTTTGTGCGCGACGCGCTGCCCGACGCCACCTTTGCCTTGCTCGAGGCCACCGGCCATTGCCCACACCTGAGCGCACCCGACCAGACCATCGCTGCCATCAAGGAGTTCCTCGCCCCAAGCTGACGCCGGTGACGAGCAGTCGCCCGTTGTTCAGCCAGATGATCCCAGCGTCAGCGCTCGGTTTCTAGATGGGCGCGGTACTGCTCTGCACGAGGCGGTGCCAGGTCGTGGTGAGCCAGTGTTCGTACACGTCGACGTCCCACTCGGTGGTGGCTCGGAGCAGGAGGTAGTTGTCGGCCTGGGCGAGCAGCGCTGCGGTCTCGCTGAGCCAGTCCAGGTCGGCGCCGGCGGGCAGCAGGCCGTCGTCTGCGGCGCGCTGCCAGAACTCGCGCAGGGTGCGCCGGGTGTCCTCGCGTCCAGCCTGTGCCGCTGCCGCGATCTCGGTGTCGACGGCCGCGGCTTGACGGGCGACATCGAGGAGGGGACCGGTCCGGTGCATGAGTTGGGCGGTGACCGCCGCCATCAGCGCGACGCGATCCCGGAGGCTGGGCGCGGTCATCGTGGCGGTTAGCCACTCGCGCGCAGACAGGGGGGCAGGTGTGGTGTCGCCGACGATCGCAGCCCCAATGCAGCGCCGGAGCAGTTCGGCCTTCGTCGAGAAGCGCAGATAGAGCGTGCGGGGAGCGAGCCCTGCCTGTTCGGCAACGTCGGCGAGGGTGGTGGCCGCGTAGCCGCGCTCGACGAACAGCTCAGCGGCGGCGGCGATGAGGCGCGCCTCGGTCTCGGCGCGTCGGGCTGCTTGACGATCAGGCTTGACCATGTCCCGCATATTGTGCAGTATAGCTGCAGCAATGCAGTTAAACTGCACTTTTCGAAGGAGACGGCTATGGGCACCGCACCCGCCCTAGAAGGCATCCACCACCTGAAGCTCCCGGTGGGGGACCTCGATCGATCGCTCGCGTGGTACCAGGAGCGCCTCGGGTACGAGGTCATGCACGAGTTCGTCGAGGACGGTGTGCGCATGGGCATCGCCATGACGCATCCCAATGGCGGGCCCGACTTCGCCATCCGCCTCGACCCAGAGCGGGCCAGTGCGGCAGCCGGATTCGACTATTTCGCCATCGGCGTCCCGGGCCGGGACGCCATCGAGGCCCTTGCCGCCGCGTTCACCGAACGAGGCGACCACCACGCTGGCGTCCTTCGCACGCCGGTCGGCTGGGTGCTCCTCGGCGTGCAGGACCCTGACGGCCACGACGTCCGCTTCTACACCGTCCCCCTCGAGCTCCCCTCCGACGGGTTCGGCGCGTAGCTCGGGAAGTCTTACGTGTGAGAAGTCGGCGTCGAGATCGAGCGCCCCAATCGCCGGAAGTTCCGATGTTGTGGCGGTGGATTCGGCGAGCGCCCACGCGGCAGCGATGTGGGTATCGACCACGTGGCGCTGGCCATGGGCATCTTCGCCGGCCTGCTCCGTTCTCCGTCCTATTGAGTCGCCTCGCACGAAGGCATCGTCTGGCCCGCCCTTCAGCCGCGTGATCAGGCGGTCGCCGGACCGGACTCGAGGATCGCGGTTCGTGGTCGTCCGGCGAGGGCTGGTGCGCTCGTCGTGGAGTTCCAGATCTGGGACTCGAGAAAGCGTAGGAACGCTGACGCCTGTTCTGTGGTGTCGAAGTCGAGTCCGATCATGATGTAGCGCGGATCGTCGATCGGTCGTGCGACACGTTCGGCGAGGACGCCGGCGTCCCGGCGAGCTCCGGCAAAGCGGTCGAACGCCGCTCGCCAGATGTCGTAGTCGGTGATGGGGTGCTCGATGTGCAGTGTGGCCATGACTCGACCGTACGGACGCGAGTCGGTGGATCCCATCCCAGATTGTTGGGGTTCTGGCACGCCTAGGTTGTCGTCGTGTCGGTGCTCGACCGGTTGGGGCGCGTCTGCCGTCGCGACCTTGACGACAGGGCGCTGCGAGCAGCTCTGCTTGCGGAGGTCCGCTCCAGCGTGTCGTTCGATGGCTACGCCTGGGTCCTTACGGATCCGGAGACGTGCGTCGGCTCGTCACCGTTGGCGGAGACGCCGTCGATGGCGGATCTCCCGACCCTCATCCGCCTGAAGTATCTGACGCCGATCAACCGATGGACGAGTCTCGCGTCGAACACCGCTGTGGCGTTGGTCGACGCGACGGGCGGCGACCCGGCGCAGAGCCTCATCTGGGGCGAGCTCTTGGCGGGTTACGGGATCGACGACGTCCTCTCGATCGTCTCGCGTGATCAACACGGATGCTGGGGCTTCCTCGACTTGTGGCGCAACGGAGGAGCGTTCACGGTGAACGAACGCGAGCTGCTGGCGGAGCTGGCCCGGCTGGCGACACCGGCCCTGCGCCGGAGCCTGGCGCCGACGTTCGCGGCCGACACGCCCCGACTCGGCTCCCACGACGAGCCGGTCGTGCTGCTGCTATCGGACGACTTGCAACTCCTGACTCACACGCCTCAGACCGACGCCTACCTACGCGCCCTTCTTCCGACCGATGTCCTCCGGGCTCCCGTGCCGGCGGCCGCGTATAACGTCGCTGCTCAGCTGCTCGCTCGCGAGGCGGGCGTCGACGCGCACCCGCCGTCAGCCCGGGTGCACTTGCACGGCGGCTTGTGGGTCACGCTGCGCGCTGCTCGGCTTGTCGACGGCCCGCCGGGCGGCGCATCGATCGTTGTCAGCATCGAACCAACGCCTCCGGTCGAACGGGCAGTCCTCTACGCGCGTGTCCTCGGGTTCAGCGACCGCGAACGGGAACTGCTGCACCACCTGGTCGGCGGCAGCGACACACGCGAGGCGGCAGGCCGGATGTTCGTGTCCGAACACACCGTGCAGGACCACCTGAAATCGATGTTCGCCAAAGCCGGAACCCGCAGCCGCCGTCTGCTGATTGCCAGGGCGACAGGGGCGGGCTAGCTGCTCCCTCTTCGTGGAATCGTGAAGAGAGGCGCCATGGGGGTCAGGGGCCGAAGTTGCGGGTGCCCTGCCAGACGGGGTAGTGCGGGAGAGCACCATACGGGTCTGCGAGGAACGCTTCTGTCTGGGTTACCAACTCACGGTTGCGCGCCCGTACGGAGGTGTGCGCGCGTTCCAGTGAAGCATCGGTTGCTCCGGAGCGACGCACTCCTACGGGTGGTGTGAGAGCGGCCCTCAGCGCGAGATCGCCACCCGACCTACGGGCGAGCAGCTGGCGGAGTGCGCTCGCTGCGTTCGCGCCAGGCGACCCAAGCGCGGCATCGACGTCCGCGATTGTCCGGCCGTGTGCGGCTTGTGCTGCTTCGCCGGCTTTTGTGAGGCGAAGAAGTTTGCCCCGTCGAGTCGAGTCCTTGACCAGCGCGGCGAGGCCATGGCGTGTGAGCGCGTTGCACTGCGCGCCGGTGGCCTCCGACGAGATCCCCGACCGCGCATGGAGGTCGGGAACGGGAGTCCCTTCGACCTCGACGACTCGCAGCGTGTTGGCGGCGAGCGCGAGAGGGATCACGGAGCGCTCCTCGTAAGTGATCGTCACGGCAAGCAGCGCACGGCTGAGTAGCACGTGCCAACCGGTTCCGTGCATGGCCTGGCGGGGCGTGCCCGCAGGGAATTGTCGCCAGTCGCCCGGCATCCAACCAGACGGCACGCCCTCGGGCATCTCGACGCCTGGAACCAAGGCGAGCGTCGACAACGCGGCCGTGGCTGCGGAAAGCGCAGGGCCGCATCGCGTCCGCCAGCGGGACTCAACCTCCGCAATCACCTGTGGCCACAGCGCGAGCGCGGCCTCACCCTTTGGCGTCGCGCTGACACTCGAACTCGCGGTGATGTGGCGCCCCGAGCCGAACCCCTCGGCGGCCGTCGTACGCGGCGATCCACCGGCGGCCGTAGCGATTGAGACGAAGCCCCACCGCTCCAGACAGCCGAGGGCAGAGGCCACCTGGGCCGGCTTCGTGTAGGTGCGAGCACAGAGGTCCCGAACGGGCGCGTCGGCGGCGAGATGCTGCAAGACATTCAGCCATGCGACGAGCGAGACCATCGAATCACGACCCTGCGCGGCCAGCCCGAGCTCGACCTCGTTGTCGCATTCGATTGTGAACGCCACAAGCGTGGCCGAAAGCATCGCCGGTAACGAGAGATCGTCGAGGCGACTTGAGTCACGACTGGCCGACGGCTCGCGAGACGACACGATCCCCATCGGAGGCACGGTACCGGCGTTCCGCGCAACCGCGTTCCTAAAACACGGCGATGGAACAGCGCCGCCTGCGAGAGCTGTTCCGAATCTTGAGTAATATGGTCAACATTCCAGTGATACGTACTCCTCGTTTCGCGCGCGCTTCTCGGGCCGCGGCCGCTGCGGCGCTCGCGCTGGTCGCGCTGTGCCGGCTCGGAGCCGGGCCGGCAACCGCCGCGGATACGAGCCTCGTCGGCACGTTTGCCCTGACGCCAGGCGCCTGCCAGGCGGGAGCGGCCTCGGGCACCTACTTCCGCATGGTGCAGCCCAGCGGCACGGTCGCCAACGGCCCGTTCGTGAGCAACGGCGACTCGACGTGCGCCGACAAGACCTACACCCTCCTCGCGCCGGGCTCGGACGGTGGCCTGGTCACCGGTGGGTATCAGCCGGCGCCGTCGCCGGCGTTCGACGCGCAGGGCAACAGCCTCTCTAGGCGCATCGTCGTTCCTGCTGTTTTCTTCGGTGTGAAGTTCAGTATCTCCACCGACCCTATAGATCGCCAGAGCAGCGTCCCCGTGACGGCGCCCGCGATCCAGGTTGACCCGTCCGGCAAACTCACGGGCGACCTGCGGGCGTGGGAAGCGACCTGGAACAACCAGAACTTCAACCAGGGTGCACCCAAGCCCGACGGTTCGACCCCCAAACTCACGACGGCCGTCCAGGGCACCTACAACGCGACGACGGGCGCCTTCGTCCTCGAGTGGACGAGCACCATTGTGGGCGGGCCGTTCAACGAGTTCACCGGTTCCTGGCATCTCGCGGGAACGTTCCGTCGACCGGGCGCGGCGGCGACAAGTCCGGCTGCGGCAACACAGTCGACCGTGGGTAACGCCACCCCCTCACAACGGGGCGCCACGGCGACAACGGCCCCCGCTGCAGGCCAAGCGATCGCTGCGACACCTGAAGCGCCGACCAACGCCGAGGCGGCGGCCGGCGACGCCAAGGTGGTCGGCGCGGTGACCGAGAAGGGCTGGAAGCCACCAGCCTGGCTGATTGTTCTCACAGCCATGGTCGGGGTAGGCGCCGCGCTCGTGCTGCTTCTGCCGGCGCTGCGCGGCGACGCCTGAAAGGACGACGGACAAGTGAACGCCAGCCGGACCCGCCTCGTCGCGGTCATCGTGATCGTCGTCGCGTTCGTCGCGCTCGGCGACATTCGCGTTGCTGGGCCGCGCCTATCGCCCTGGTCGCGACGGTGTCGCGGTGCCGCCTGCGCTCGGGGCGCGGATCGCACAGTCAGTTGCCGCGCTGGCACCCGTCGAGGTTTTCCCGAGCGCCGCAGCGGAACTCACACCGCCCGCGACCAACACCCTGGCCGCGCCCGCAGGTGCAGCCGCCCCACCGGCGCCGAGCGCCGCCCCCGCCGAGCCGCCGAGCACCAACGGGCTGGCACCGTGCCCGCTCGGCTTGGCGGTGCCCACGCAGCAGGCGGGCCTGGCCAACCTGGTCGCGCTCGTCCCCTTCTTCGGACCGTTCTCGCCCGAGGCCTTCGCGATGGTCCCGGCGTTTGAACCAGGGTTCCCGTTGTTCGGCCCGCTGATTGTCGCCGGCGGCCAGCAACTCGATGCCAACGCCGACGCGATCAACGCGGTGGTGGGCGTAGTCCGCCCGCTTGAGCAGGCGGGCTTCGACGCGCTCAACCCGCTGTACGCCCCGTACCGTCAGCAGGTGCTGGACGGCGAAGCGGCGCTCGCCAACGCGCTTCGTCCCGGCGTTGCCGCGTTCGCCGCCATGCCCGGAGCGTCGTGCGTTCCGGCCCTGCTGGCGTTGGGCGCGAGCTAGCCGTCGCGGCGGAAAAACGTGATCGCGCCGGCGAGCGCGACCGTGCTGGCGACGGCCAGCATCGTCAGTACCGCAGCGCCGGCGCCGCCGGGGAACATGCGGTTGTCGGCGAGCTGCGCACCTTCGACCATCTGCGTGATCACCGCGCCGGGGCTGGCGCCGACCACCCAGCGCTCCAACCCACCGAGTAGGCCGCCGGCTGCGTTGGGGAACAGGACTGCGGCAACGACGATCGCCGCCGACGCTGCGGGTGACTTGGTCATCAACCCGACGGCCACGCCGAGCGCCGTCACTGCGGCAACGGCGGCCAGGACACCGACCAGCGCGACGGGATTGCCAAGGTCGTGCGCGCCGGCCGGAAGCACAGCCCACACCATGAGCCACGCGGCGACGACCGAGACCAGCGCGGCGACGGCGGCCACGCCCGTGATCGCGGCCAACTTGGCGCTGTAGAACGTCGACCGGCGGGGCACCGTCGTCAAGCTCGCGACGATCGTCTGTTGCGCGTACTCACCCGCCGCCAGCGTGGCCCCCCACACGCCGAAGGCGAGCAATCCGGCGATCGAGCCGGTTGCTGCACCGCTCGTGACCGTGTCGCCCGAACCGACGCCGCCCGTCGTTGCCACGAGGAGCGACACCATTGGCAGGGCCAGCGTCGCGAGACCCGCGCCAATCACTTGCCCGCGCACCGTCGCGATCTTCAGCATCTCCGCCCGCAGCGCGGCGGTCACGGGCCATCCACCATGTCGAGGTACTGCTGTTCCAACGACCGGCTCGGACCGCTGACGAAATGGCCCAGCGGGCCCGCCATGCGAATCCGCCCTTCGTCGATAACCACGACGTCGTCGCAGAACTGCTCAATCTCCGCCATCAGGTGACTGGAGAGGAGGACGGTTCGGCCACCGTCGGCCAGCATGCGCAGGATTACTCGGAGCCAGCGGATGGCGCCGGCGTCGAGCCCGTTGTGGGGCTCGTCCAGGATGAGAACAGCCGGGTCGCCGATCAAGGCCGTCGCCAGGCCAAGCCGCTGCCGCATGCCGAGTGACATCTGGCCAACGGGCAGATCAGCGATGCCGGCGATGCCGGCGAGGTTGAGGGCAGCCTCGACCGACGAGTGAGGCAAGTCGTTGCTGGCGGCGAGAACGCGCAGGTGGCCCCGTGCAGTGCGTCGTGGATGCGCGGCGTCGGGCGTCAACAGCGCACCAGCGATCTCCATCGGCCTCGGGTGCTCGGAGAAGGGTTTTCCGCCAATCGTCGCGCGACCGGACGTGAGGTGATCGATGCCGAGGATGGCGCGCAAGGTCGTGGTTTTGCCCGCGCCGTTGGGACCCATGAACGCCGTGACGCGTCCGGGGTGGGCGGTGAACGACACGCGATCGAGCACCGTCACGCCGTCGATCACCTTGGTGGCTTCTTCGACGACGATGGCGGCGGCGGTGCGGCTGTCCGCCCGCGCCCCGCGCACGCTAGGCGCCCGCCGGCGCGTGTCCGGACGGCTCGAAGGTTCCCTCGAGGTGCCACAGCCCGGTGAACCCGTTGAACGGCCCGCCGTCGATGTGGCTCGTCCACTCGAGCACGAACGCGCCGCTCTCGGCGTTGTACGTGCCGCTCGCGCCACCGCCGGTGACCGTCGAGCGCGGCGCCGCCTCGAGCCACTTTTGCGACACCCAGTCCCACACGCGCTGCGCCTCCTTCTGGCCCGGCGCCTGGGCCTGCGTGCTCTGGACCGGCTTGGGTGCACCCTGATTGAAGTCCTGGTTGTTCCACGACGCCGCCCACGACGACAGGTCGGCGGTGAGCCGACCGTCCTCGACGTGGATCGTCGGCGGCGCGACCTTGGTTTTGGTCTGCAGGTCCGTCTCGTTCGTCGAGATGCTGAACCTCACGCCGAAGAACCTGGTGGGCGCGGTGACGGCATCGGCCAGCGAGTTCCCGCCGCCGTCGAAGGCCGGCGCCGGCTGTGACTGGTAGCCGCCGGTGCGCAAACCGCCGGACGTACCGGGCTGGAGCAACGTGGCCTGGCCACCGTCAGCGGGCGAGTCGGCGTTGATCATGTACGGCCCGGACTTGGCGTTGCCCCCGGGCTGCAGCATGCGGAACCACGTACCGGTGACCGCGGCGCCGTTCACCTCGCCGGGTGTGAGCCGGAGCAAACCGATTAGTTCTTCGCCGGTGCGCGACGCGTCATCGTTGCTCTTGTCGTTCGAACAGGCGGCGGCGGTCACTGCGAAAATCGCGGCGATAACGATTGCGATACGGCGCGTCATGACACCCTCCTGCGACGTGGGACTGCGGCGACTGCGAGTGTGGCGCCGACGATGGCGAGCCCCACCAACAGCACGGGGAAGGACTGGAGGCCCGAAGCACCGGCGCTGCGCAGCAGTGAGTGGAGGTCGTCGAGCGTGTTGAAGTTACCGATGTTGTCGTTGATTGTTCCGACCAGCGCTGCGAGGTCCGACGAGATCTGCGGCCAGGCGCTGAGGAGCGCGTTCACATCGGCCGCCGGTTGACCGGTTTGGGGCACGGCGCGGAAGCCGGTGTCGAGTTCGCCGTCCGCGGTGACGAGAACGACAAAGTCGGCCTGGAGTTGGCGGACTTCACCACGCGTCATCATCGGCGCGAAGCCGCGCAACATCCGTTGGCCGGCCTTGGTCCCGCTGCTGAGATCGCTGACGAAGGGATACACGGCAAGCGCGAGCGACGCCACGACGACCAGGCCGACAGCCGGCGCGAGCCCGGCCGCGTGTACCGGCGAGGAGCACGCAGGCTCCGTAGATCAAGGCGATGCCATAGAGAACGATGAGGAACGGGATGCGATCGAACCCGCCGATCTTGGCGAT
This sequence comes from uncultured Actinomycetes bacterium, assembly GCA_963742585.1. Lineage (GTDB taxonomy): Bacteria > Actinomycetota > Acidimicrobiia > Acidimicrobiales > JACDEA01 > JACDEA01. Next base: position 2,246,904 of record CAVUMI010000009.1, on the reverse strand, counting down.
GCGGCGGTAGTCGGGTTCGGCCCGCTCCACCCGGTTGAGCAGCGCCGTCGCGTGCCTGTCGATTTCGCTTGCTTGGCGGCGATAGAGGTCGAGTCCCGGGAACCGGCCGGTTGCCACGCCTTGTTGCGCGTAGATCGTGTCCACAGCGGCCGCCGCCGCCCGCAGCGTCTGGAGGTCGGTGCCGTATCGGGCCAACGCGTCGGCCTCCATGTGCGGTGCGAACTGGTCGATCATCTGCTTGCCCGATGCGATCTTCGAGAACAGCCCACCGACAATCGGCCCGATCGCCAGCATCACGCCCAGTAGGACCAGTACGACCGCCGGTGCCTTCGGCCGGCGTACCGGCACGGCGGTCGCCCTGATGACCGGCGGCGCCGCGGGCAGGTCGAGGGCGACCAGCGGCTCGCTGGTCGTTGCGGGAACGAGCACGTCGGTCAACTCACCATAAACCTGATCGGTTGACTCAACTTTAGTCGCGGTCGAGGGGAGGGACCTGCGCCCAGACTGTTACATGCAGAAGATCGAGCATGTGGGTCTGAACGTCCCCGATGTTGAGGCGGCGCTCGCGTACTGCACGTCGTTTTCCTAACGGCGGAACGCGGTTCGGGTCGCGGCGGCTGCTGCGCTGAGGTACTCGGGGTCAATGAAGCCCCACACGTCCTCGTTCCAGCCCATGACGAGGTTGCGCCGGTAGCCGAAGCAGGCCAGGTAGGCGGGTCGAATGAACATCATCGCCTCGAACCGGTCCAGCTCATCGTCGGTCACTTCGATGTGGCGCCGGTACGCGTTCACGGCCGCGTCGATGCAGGCTTGGTCGAGCCAGGTGCCCCACATCAAGTAGGCGAAGTCGGCCAAACGCGGGCCGCGCCCGGACGCCTTCCAGTTGATCACCACCGGTCCTTGCGCGGACATGACGGCGTGGTCGGGGGCGTGGAGGAGGTTGCCGTGGAGCAGCGCCTCGGGCAGACCGTCGCCGTCGTCTGCCGAGCGCACTTTGTCGCGCAGTTGCTCGAATCGTTCGCGGTGCGTCCGGCGTGACCTTCGTGTCGACGGCATCGAGGAATGACAGCGCCGCGAGCAGGTCCTGGCGCGGGCGACCCTCCCGGCTCGGGTCCTCCCCGCTCGATCCGCCAGGGCGGCTGACGGACTCATCTAACGGCAGCGCGTGAAGCCGTCCGAGCAGGTCGGCCATGAGCCCCATCTTCTCGGGAGCGCCGGGGAGTTCCGTGCCGGCGATCAGTCCGGTGACGAGGACCGCGCTGCCGTCGAAGTCGGAGACGGCGTCGTTGGCCGCAAGCCGCTCAGCCGGGTAGTCGTGTTGCGCAAGAAACCGCAGGATGGCGGCGTCGCCTTCGACGCCGGCCTTCGGACGCGCGGGCGGAAACGCGCGCGCGATCCACGGTTCGCCGTCGCCTCTGTCGATGCGGAAGACGTGGTCGTTGTGCACGCTGAGCTTCGTCGCCGCGCGCATCAATGCCGTAGCGCTCGCTGAGATGGGTCACCAGTTGCTCAGCGACCGGTTGGTGAAACATCCGGTCTTGCAGGCCTTCGAGATCGGTGAGCGCTTCGGTGTAGCGCTGGCCGGTTTCCTTGGCGTGGCGGCGGACAGCCTTCTTGAAACTGCCTTGCTTGGTCATGGACAAGCCTCCTCGTGACACCCTCGTTCCCCAGCAACGCGGTGTTGGAAGATGGCCTGTGACATTGACAACCGTGAGGGCAGCTTCCCCTTCGCCAATGGAACCCCGGCTGGGGCGGATGCTCCACGGCTCGGCGACCGGTCGGCGCCGTGGCGGCCAATCTTCCCGGCCGGCCTCGGTCGTGTCAAGGCTTGTCAGAGCCAGCCGGGAACGCTCTTCGCTTGCTTGATCCACTTGGCCATCTCCGGCCCCTTCGCCTCGTCCAGGGTCGTCAGCTTCACGTAGCGCGTGCGATCGGTGGTACCAAGCGGCGGCGGGGGGTCGAAGTCAGCCCCGCCGAAGAAGACGACATTCACGGAGACGTCGTAGGAGACCATCTCGATGAGCCACCCGAGCTTTGGCAACCCGTAATACGCCTTCTTCCACTTGACCGCGTATTGAAGTTTCGGGATCGCCTTGCGGATCGATTCGTCCAGTTGCTTGACGATGGGATTCAGGTCGGGCATCACGCGCCGCATCCAATCGTCGATGTCGGCGTGACTATCCGATGGTTCGGGCGGCTTCCGGGTCGAATTCGACTTGGGTGTCATCGGCATGGCCGCCTGTTATACCGCGCTAGCCGTTGCCGGCTTAGCCTGCTCGAGGCTTGAAGCTCGACACCCATCTCAACGCGCCGATTGAAGACGCGGCCGAGCGCGCCCGCCTGTATGAAGGCCTGGGGCTGGACGGCGTGTTCACGTTCGAGGGCCCCGACGACCCCTTCCTTCCCCTCGCCGTGGCCGCGCAGGCGACGGACCTCGCCATCTACCCGAATGTTGCACTCGCATTCCCGCGCAGCCCGCTAACCCACGCGTATCAGGCGTGGCACCTTCAACGACTGTCTCGTGGCAAGTTCGTGCTCGGGCTCGGCACGCAGGTCCGAGCCAACATCGAGAAGCGCTACGGGATGCCGTTCGATCCGCCGGTGGCGCGCCTGGACGAGATGGTGCGTGCGATCAAGGCCATCTTCCGGCGCTGGCAGGACGGAGAGCCGCTGGACTTCCACGGCCGCTATTTCACGCACACCCTCATGCAGCCGACGTTCGACCCGGGGCCGAACCCCTACGGGCCGCCGCCCGTGCTGCTCGGAGCGCTCGGGCCGCGGATGACGAAACTCGCCCTCACCGTCGCCGACGGGCTGTTCCTCCATCCGTTCAACACGAGGCGGCACATTCTCGAGCACTCACGGCCCACCATCGAGCGCGCCCTCACGGAGGGATGCCGCAGTCGGACGGACGTCACCATCGTGTGCGACGTCATTGTCGTTTCCGGCCGAGACGACGAGGAGATGGCGGTCGCCGACGCAGGTGCGCGCCGCGTTGCTCTCGTTCTACGGGTCAACTCCAGCGTACAGGCCCCCGCTCGACACTGAAGGGTGGGGCGACATCCAGCCCCGTCTCAATCAACTGTCGAAGGCGGGCAGCTGGGCGGAGATGTCGACCCTCGTCACCGACGAGATGCTCGACGCGTTGACGGTGCGCGGCCGGCCGCACGAGATCGCCCCACTCGTGCGTGAGCGATTCGGGGACCTGGCCGACCGCGTGGCTTTCTACATGCCATACCGAGTCACGCCGGAGGTTGTCGCCGCCGTCGTGGAGGGCTTCGGACCGCGCGCGGGCAGGAGCCCGATCAGCGTGTGAGGCTGTCGCGATGACCCGTAACGACCCCTTCGCGATGCATCCCGCGGTGCCGAGTTTCACCGTGACCAGCACGACGCTGGCCGAAGGCGACACGCTCGGGCTCGATCAGATGTCCGGCATCTTCGGCGTGCCGGGCGGCAAGGACCGCTCCCCTCAGCTGAGCTGGTCCGGCGCGCCCGACGGCACGCAGGGTTACGCCGTAACGATCTACGACCCCGACGCGCCCACCGGCTCCGGGTTCTGGCACTGGGCGGTCGCGACGCTGCCCGCGTCGGTGACCGAGCTGCCCGAGGGTGCAGGCGACGATGACGGGCCCGGCCTGCCGGCAGGCGCCATCCAATACAAGAACGACGCCGGGAGTGCCCGCTTCCTCGGCGCGGCTCCGCCCGAGGGTCACCCGGCGCACCGCTATTTCATCAACGTGTACGCGCTGGATACCGCCGACCTCGGCGTGCCGGCTGACGCGATGCCTGCGCTGCTCGGCTTCAACCTGTTTGGCCACACGATCGCCCGGGCCCAGATGATCGTGATGGCCGGCGGGAGCTGACGTTAAGCGAAGGTAGCCGCCGAACGCGGTTTGGTGCCCGTGTCGCGACGCCGTCTCGCGGCAATGGCCGACTAGGGCGGTCCGCGCCACGCCCACGCTCCGGGCCCACCCTCGAGACGGTGTCCGCCGTAGGTGATGAGGTCGTGGTCGAAGGAACACAGCGTGGCCAGGTTCCAGTAGGCGGTCGGACCCTTCTTGCCGTAGTCGATGCGGTAGTGGTGCACCTGCAGCCGATGGGCCGACGAGCAGCCCGGGCGAACGCAGCGATAGCCGTCGCGCTCGAAGATGGCGGTATCGAGGGTCGCGGGCCGGCGCCGGCCCGGATGGGCCACCATTGACGACATCGACCCCGTCGGTGAGCCAGCACCTTGATAAAGGCCCCGGCCAGGATGGCCCCGATGGCCTCGCTCACCGGGACCGGCCCGGTGCTGGTCTCCGCGACGCCACCCTCGTTGCGCAGCTGCCGACTGCATCGACCCGGATCACCACGGTGGTATCGACGCTGGCCCCGCCGCCGGTGACCAGGTTCAGCAGCGCATCGGCCCGGTAGGCCTCGGCTGACTCACGCCGGCCCTCGGCATGGGCGGCCTTGAAGACCTTTTCGGCCTCCGCGGCGAGCGCGGCGTCGAACTGCGCCCCGGCCATCGCGGTATTGCGGCCCGAGTAGCAGTAGCCACCCTCTGCATCGGTCCAGCTCCGGTGGTGGCGCTCCTTGTGGATGCGCGGCGTGACGGGCGGCCGCGTCATCGACCGGACGGGCCTTGGCCTTCTCCTTGGCGCAGGTGCCCTTGAGCCCCTTGAAGCTCTCGCGCTTGGCCGCGCCCAGCAGGCGTTGCTCGTTCTCCGGGTTCGCGGCGGGGCCTATCTCATTGATCTGGGCCCCTGAGAGCTCGCCCTTGCGCAGTGCCTCGTTGGTGCTGGGCAGGTCTTCGAGCTTGGCCGAGGTCTCCAAGGTGTCCTTGGCCGCGCCGTAGCTGGTGCCGGTCTTCTGGGCCAACCACTCCTCAGGGCCGCGGTAGCCGCCCCGGGTCCACTCCGCCGCGTCCGCGGCGCGGTCGGCCACCAGGGTCCGTATCGCCGCGGCGCGTCTTTCGATCGCGGTGGCGTCCTCGAGCAGGGTTACTGCATCGCGGGCATGGAGCGCCGCGGGATCGAGCGCGACGAGCATGTCGTCGAGCTCATCAGCGATCCTGCGCAGTGCTGCGTGCAACGCGTCCTCCGGATTCGGAGGGGACTGTCATAGGGGGAAGTAGTCACCCGATATCTGCTTCCACCCACTATACGAACATACGTTCGACTCTGTCAAGAGCAATTCGGGGTTTTCTTTTTAGGGCAGCATGTCGAGATGTCGGAGAACCTCAAGCTTCTGGGTGAGTACAGCAAGGCGATGGAGGCGGGCGACGAGGACGCCGTGTTCGCCTTCTTCGCGCCGGGCTTCGAGAGCCACGTCACACCGCGGGTCAACCCCGACGCGGTAGGAACGGACATCCGCGGGCACGAGCTTCGCTGGTGGACCGAGGTGCGCTCGGCCTTTCCCGACATGGTGTTCAGCGTGGATCTGCTCATCGAGGCCGACGACCTGATCGTGTCGAACTGGACCGTGCGCGGCACGCACACGGGGACGGCGTTCTATGACGTCGCCGCGTCAGGCAATGCGGTCGAGATCAACGGAACCGCGATCCTGCGCGTCCGCGACGGCAAGATCGTCGAGCACTGGGGCGGGCCGCACTGCCAGGACGGCGTCGGCCTCACGCACTGACTCGTCTCACGCGCCGACACTGCCCGGGTGGAACTGGGTCGCCCAGTGGCGGAACCGGCCGATGGGGCCGTCACCCTTTACCAGGCGAGGCTGCGGGACGTAGCGGATGCCCTCCCAGATGGGGATGTCCTGCTGGAGGCCGCCGACGGCACCACGGTGCATGAAGTCGGCCACCTCGTCGGTGGGGACGCCGGCGATGCGGTCACCGGACGCCGGCCGCCGAACAGTGGTGACGAGGGTGAAGTCGGTGTTGTTCGGTGTAGTGGGCGTCGTGAGGAGCAGCACCCGGTACGTCAGCCCGACGGCCTCGGCCGTGTTGAACGAGTACGCGTAACCCAGCCCGTAGGTGTCGGTGTCGAAGAACGTCGTGATCTCGGCCGGTCCCTCGCGGAGGAAGTTCGGCGTCGCGAAGTGGAATTCGGAGTGGAACGATGCGCCGCGCCGCGTCGTAACGGGGTTCCGACAGCGGGAAGCCGTGCACGATGCCGAAGTGGACGGTGTCGGCGCCGTTCTCATGGATGGTCTCGACGTGGGCAGCGATCGGGAACATCGACACGATCGGCTCGGTCCACCCGGCCACGTCGAGATCCGGGATGTCGAAGGTCGGCTCACCTCCCATCGGGTCGTGCCATGCGAACACGAAGCCGAAGCGTTCGATGGTGGGGTAGGCCGGGAGCCGAACGGCGTAGCTGGGGTCACCCGGGTAGTCGGAGCCGACGCATGATCCGGCCGGGTCCCAGCGCAGGCTGTGGAACGGGCAGCGCAGCGACTCCTCCACCACGGTGCCGCCGCGGGCCAGGTTGGCGCCCAGGTGCGGGCAGAACGCGGAGACCACCGCCGGCCGTCCCGACACGGTTCGAAAGGCGACTACCTGTTCCCCGAGGAACGTTCGCTCGCGCAGCCCTCCGGGCGGAAGTTCGGCCGACGGCGCGACCGCGAACCAGCCGATCGGGAAGGCCGGTCGAGGATCGTCCACTCGAAAATCCTAAGCCGACATCAGCGTGCGATCTCCGGGTCGAAGCGACCGGCGAACGTCCGGAGTGGCAGATCAGCACTGGTGACGATGCCGGGCGCAGCCTCGACCACGCGTCGGATCGCGTTGAGGGCCGGCATGCCGGTGATCGTCATCCCGACCGCGGCGAAGGCTTCAGCGGAGGAGAAGTCGGTGCCAGGCTTCGGAAAGATCATGTGCTTCGAGTAGATGCACGGGTCCGCGTCGATCTGGGTGATGTAGCACGCCTCGATGTTCCACCGCGGGTCGGTGCGCGGTGTCATCTGCCATTCGAGGTGCATCTCGATCCGCGGCGTTCCCGCAACGATCCCGATGTACTTCAGGTAACAACCGCCGAGGGAGCCTTCGGGAAGTTGGTACCAGCCGAGATCGACGTCCTCGGTGCACGCGCCGAGCTCGTACTCGAAGCGCACTTCGTCGAGCGTGAGGTCGAAGCAGTCGGCCATCAGGCGGACCGCGTCCTCGAACACCCGCGTGTACTTCTCGAGCATCCCCGGTACGGCGGGGTCATCGACGGGTCGCCCGAAGCCGACCTCGACCCATGTATCGACCGAGTGATGGCAGGACACGTCGACCGACTCCTTGCACAGGACGTGCTGGATCTGCGTCACGTCGGTCGAGTGAACGATTGTCAGGATTTGGGCCAGACCCGGGTTCATCCCGGTGCCGTAGAACGTCGACCCGCCGCGCTCACACGCGGCCCGGATCACCTCTTCCTCCGGGCGACCGGACGGATGCGGATGGTTGGCGTTGCGGTGGTGCCCTGTGATCCAGTCCGCGGTCGTGACGACATTGATGCCCGCCTCGAGGATCCGCTCGTAGAGATCGACGTCCGGGAAGACCCCGTGGAAGGTGACGCAGTCGGGCCGCGCCGCAACGATGTCTTCGATCGTCCCGGTCGCGACGACGCCGACCGGCTCGATGCCCACGATCGCGCCGGCGTCGCGCCCGATCTTGTCGGCGCTGTAGCAGTGCAGGCCGACCAGCTCGAGATCCGGCTGATGCCTGAGACGCTTGATCATCTCCGAGCCCACGTTGCCGGTGGCGACCTGGAACACCCGGAGCCGGCGCCCCAGTGTTGATGACGACTCCGTCACGATCCTCCCTGTTCTGATCTGTCAGGTTGACGACCTGGGGCTTCAATATTCTCGTCCAGCAACTCGACGAGGAGGCTGAGCGCCGCCGCGGCGAACCTCGACATGTTGGTGGCGCGATCGGTTTCACCGGTGAGCACGTGCCGTGTGCGCTCCGTGGGGCCGCTTACCGCGAACCACGCGTGGCCGGCCGGGTCGCCGTAGGGATTGGCGGGGCCGGCGGCGCCGCCCTCGCCGATGCCCCAGGTGGTGGCGAGTCGTGCCCGGATGGCGCGCGCGCCAGGTAGAGCGTCCACTCCTCGGTTGCGCCGCGCATACCCCGCGGTGTGTCGATGACGTTGGCGAGGAGCCCGCGTTTGGCCGCCGCCGTGTAGATGACCGCGCCCCCGACGTAGTACGCCGACGCGCCCGGCACGGCAAGCAGCGCGGCGGAGATCAGGCCGCCGGACGCACCCTCGGCGACACTCACGGTTTCGCCGCGCTCGCGCAGGAGCGCACCGGCCTGCTCGCCCAATCGCGACAACTCCTCCATCCGGCGACGATATGCACGGAATAATCGGCGGACAATGAATGACACCAAACGCGAGCTCATGGACTTGTCCGACGAGGTCTGGCGCCGGACCCGCGCCAGCGTGGATGGATTGACCGACGAGGAGTACTTCTGGGAGCCGGCGCCGGGATGCTGGAGCATCCGGCAGCGGAGCGACGGTTCCTGGATGGGCGAGTGGCCCTTGCCGCCGCCCGACCCGGCGCCCTTCACCACGCTTGCCTGGCGTCTCTGGCATGTGACCGACATGTACGGCGAGAACCGGGCACCGGAGTGGCTCAACGTGCCGCCACAGGGCGAAGCGGTGGGCATGGACGCGAACGATCCGACCCCGCCGTCGAATGCGGCCGACGCCATCGATCTCCTGGAGCGAGCCCACGATCGGTGGGATGCCCACCTGCAGCTGGTGACGGACGACGGTCTCGGCGAACGCATCGGTGCCGTTGCCGGACCCGACTACGCAGAGCGGACCCGCGCCGCCTACGTGCTGCACATGCTGGACGAGTTCATTCACCACGGCGCGGAGGTTGCATTGCTGCGCGACCTCTGGCGATGGCAGCACCCGGTCGCGGCAAATCCGTTGCTGGAGCGGGTCATCCGCGGCGACCTGAGCATCCTCGATGAACTCGATGTCACAACGGCCGGTACCGACCTGGCCGACTACGCCGCCGAATACGGCCGCTGGCAACTCCTGCTGGGCCTCATCGAGCGCGGTGTGCCGGTGTCCGACCGGGGCCGAACGCCGTTGCACGTGGCGGCTGGCGGAGGCGAGCTGGCGGTCGTGAAGGCCTTGCTTGCGCGCGGCGCCGATCCCACCATCCGTGATCCCGAGTACAAGGCGACACCTCTGCAATGGGCGCAGTTCCTCAATCGCGCCGAGGTCGTCGCCTTCCTCATCGACCAAGGTTGAGGGAATGGAGGGCTCTTCTGAGATCATCCGACTCTGGCCCGACGGGCCGCCCACTCGTATCGACGGCGTCCCTGATGAGGTGGAGTACCCCGTACGAGCCGGCATCGCCGCCGGTGGGACATTCCTGCGGAACATCTCCGATCCGACGCTCACCGTCTTCAAGCCGGCCGCGGAGTCGAGCAACGGCGTGGGGATCATCGTCGTGCCCGGCGGCGGGTGGACGATCAACGCCTGGACGCATGAAGGCCTCGACGTCGCCCGATGGCTCACGCCGCTCGGCTACACAACGTTCGTCCTCAAGTACCGGTTGCAGGCCTCGGACCCCGACCAGGCCGCGTTCGAGGCGAGGATGGCCGCGGTCGATGCCGGTCTCGCCGCGTCACTGTCGGCAGGGCAGAAGCCGCGCCAGATAGGCGAGGTGATCTCGACCGATAGGTATCTCGAGGCGCGAGCGGCGTGCGCGGACGACGGCCGCCGGGCGATCCAACTCGTTCGCGAGCACGCGCCGCGACTCGGCGTGCGGCCGGACGCGGTCGGGATGATCGGCTTCTCCGCCGGCGCATTTCTCATCGTCGACGTCGCGCTCGACCCGGGCGCGGAACAGGCCGCGTTCATTGCGCCGATCTATGGCGGAGAGACGCGCGGCGCGGCGGTCCCCGCCGATGCACCGCCACTATTCACCGCGGTCGCGCAGGACGACATCCTCGTGAGGATCGTCGAAGGCCTCTATGCGGATTGGACCGCTGCGGACCGGCCATGCGAGTTCCATGTGTTCGCCCGAGGCGCGCATGGCTTCGGCATGATCCGTCAAGGACTGCCGAGCGACCGGTGGACCGAGCTGTTCCTGGCCTGGCTCGAGGACCTGAGCCTTAGATGAGGCTGAAGCCGCCGTCGATCGTGAGCGTGGAGCCCGTCATGTAGGTGTTGGTCATCAAGAAGCCGATGGCGTGGGCAATGTCCTCAGGCTGGGCGACGCGGCCGAGCGGGATTCGCTTTGTCATGGCGTCGACCACGGCGTCGCGGTTGCCACCGGCCATGCGGTCCAGCAGTGGTGTGTCGACGATGCCGGGGCGAATGATGTTGACGCGGACTGGCGCAACCTCAAGTGCTACGGCCCGGGCGAGCATCTCGGAGCCACCGGCCGCCGCGGCAACGATGCCGGCACCCTTTCGGGGCCGGGCCACACCGGCGCCGGTGCAGATCGTGATCGAGCCGTCCGTCATCTTGGGCGCCGCGTACTTGCACACATAGAGAGCCCCCCACAGCCGGTTGTTGACCGGGTCCCGCAGCGTCGCGGTGTCGACGTCGACGATCTCACCGTTGGCGTGCGTGCCCGCCAGCATCGCCACGTGGCCGACGTGATCGAATGCGGCGAACAGGTCCCGCACCGCGCCCTCGTCGGCGACGTCGAGCGCAACGCCGTTCGCATCCCCACCGAGCTGTTTGAGCGCCGCCTCGAGTCGTTGCTCGTCGCGGCCAGCAACGGTGACGCGCGCGCCCGCCGCCTGGGCCATCGACGCGGTCGCCAGACCGATACCCGACGTTCCACCGATCACCACAACTGTCGCGTCCTGCAGCTCATGCGGCGCCACAAGAAAGAAGCTAGCGATACGCGCGCTGGGGGATGAGGTGGAACGGGGGCCGAGCGACTCGCCCCGGCTGGCGATGCCCTCCGCCGGGTCGCCTTCTCCCACGGTGAGGGTGTGCAGCTCCGCGTTGAAGCGTGCCGACCCCGCCTATATTTGCCGGCACAACTCGGGCGAGGTGGGAATGCAGGAGGTCGGATACTGATGCGCGGCCAGGCCGCGATCGTGGGTGTCACCGACGCGGTGTCGCCGACCGGTGAGCTCGACCTGACCGGGCGCGCGCTTGAGGCACAGATGGTGAAGGACGTGCTCGACGACGCCGGCCTTTCGCTGGCCGACATCGACGGTGTGTGCCATAGCAGCTCGATGCAGTTCGCCGAATTCCTCGGTATCCATGCGCGCTTCACCGACTCGACGATGACGGGCGGGTCGGTCTACGAGGTGTACCTCGAGCACGCGGCCTCGGCCATCGCCGCCGGCGTAGCTGAATGCATCCTCGTCGTGTTTGCGCAGACGCCTCGCGCGAGCCGTACGGCCGCCAAGCGCCGGGGCGGCTCGCCGCCGCCGCGCGGCCGCCCCGGCATGTGGGGTGGACCCAACCCGATGGCGGAGTGGGAGATGCCATACGGGCTGCAGGGGCCGATCGGCGGCTACGCGCTCGCGGCCAGCCGGCACATGGCGCAGTACGGCACGACACCGGAGCAGCTGGCGACGATCGCGGTCAACACGCGCGCAGTGGGCGTCGCTCAACCCGCGGGCAAAGAGCCGCGACCCGCTGACCGTTGACGACGTGCTTGCGTCGGACATGATCGCTTCACCGCTCCACAAGCTCGACTGCTGCCTCGTAACCGACGGCGCCGGCGCGTTCATCGTGACGAGTGCCGAGCGGGCGAGGGATCTGCGCAAGCCGCCGGTCTACGTCCTCGGCGCGGCGACCGCGCACACGCACATGATGATCAGTCAGATGCCAGACCTGGCGACCACGCCCGGCGCGTTGAGCGGGCCCAAGGCGTTCAGCATGGCCGGCATCAAGCCGGGTGACGTCGATGTGCTCATGGGCTACGACAGCTTCACCATCACTCAGCTCCTGCATTTCGAAGACCTGGGGTTCTGTGCGAAAGGCGAAGGCGGCGCCGTTCGTGGAGTCGACGGATACCGGCCCCGGCGGCGCCCTGCCGACCAACACCAACGGTGGCGGGCTCTCGTACACCCACCCGGGCGCGTACGGCATGTTCCTTGTCGTGGAGGCAGTCCGTCAGCTGCGCGGCGAGTGTGGCCCTCGCCAGGTCGACGGCGCCGAGGTCGCGGTCGCGCATGGCTCGGGCATGGTGCTGTCGTGCATGTCGACGTCGGTTCTCGGTACGGAGGCTGCGCTGTGAGCGACGCGGACGCGGAGACGGAGCGGAGCGGGGACATTGAGCAGCCGGCTCGAGCCCGATGCCACCGCGGTCAGCGATCCGTTCTGGGACGCGACCAAGGAGCAGCGCTATCTCGTCCAGTGGTGCGGGGCCTGCAAGGCGCCGATCTTCTACCCGCGTGAGGTGTGCCCGGCGTGCCTCTCCGCCGAATCGCTCGAGTGGCGCGAATCGAGTGGCCGGGGAACGGTGTATGCGGTGAGCGTGCAGCACCGGCCAGCGAACCCCACCATGGCCGACCGCGTGCCGTACGTGGTGGCACTGGTCGAGGTCGATGCGGGTGACGGTGCAAGCACCGTGCGGGTGATGACGAACGTCGTGAACTGCGACCCGCTCACGGTGCGGATCGGCGACGCGGTGACGCTCGCATGGGAGCCACTGAGTGACGGCCGGCAGTTGCCACTGTTCCAGCCCGGCTGAGAGGAGAGACATGACCGAACTGGTCGACGAGCTGCGCGCGTGGCTGGAGGAGAACTGGGATCCCGACCTCACCGTCGGCGATGTGGTGGGAACGGCTCGGCCTGTCTGGGTGGGCGGCCCCGATGCTCCCGGCGGACTGCTATGGGCGCGGCCTGTCGCGCGGCGACGCGCTCGTGGTGTCGAACACGATCGCCGCGTTCGGCGCGCTGGGTGCGCCCATCGGCATGTCGATCGGCCTGGCGTCGCCCACCATCACCACGCACGGCACCAGGGACCAGATCGACCGCCTCATCCCCGAGGCCGTCACCGGCAAGGTCTCGTATTGCCAGCTCTTCAGCGAGCCGGGCGCGGGGTCGGACCTGGCCGGGCTGACGACTGCGCGGTCCGGGACGGCGACGTTTGGCACGTCAACGGCCAGAAGGTCTGGACCTCGGGTGGGCAGTACGCGGACATGGGCATGCTCCTCGCCCGGACGAATCCCGAGGCGCCCAAGCACCAGGGGATTACCTGGTTCGCCATCCCCATGCTCCAGCCCGGCATCGAGGTGCCGCCCTTTAAGGAGATGACGGGCAACGCGATGTTCAACGAGGTGTTCCTCACCGATGCGCAGGTCGCCGACGACAACCGGATCGGCGACGTCAACAATGGCTGGGCCGCGGCCAACACCACGCTGTTCCACGAGCGGTCGGGCATGGGCGCACGGGGCGGCGGCGAGGCCGTCGCCCGGCGCTATGTGATCGCCGGCGGGCTGGCCGGCAACCTCGATAAACGGGCGGGCGATTTCGCGCCTTCGCCCCGCGACGCCGTCACCGCGACCAAGGCGCCGATCGAGAAGAAGCGCAAGAAGGACCTCGCCGGCGCAGGCCCACATCAACCTGGCGCGCGAACTCGGCAAGCTCGATGACGCCAACATCCGCCAGGCGATCGTCAAGGCGCACATCCTCGGGACGATCGCTCAGTTCAACACCGAGCGCCACAAGGCCGTGCGGGCGCAGGGTGGCGACATCCCGGGCATCGCCAACTTCTCGAAGCTGTTGATGGCCGACATCGTGCGGCTCAACCGCGATCTCGGGATGGCGATCCTCGGGGCTCGGGGCATGCTGCATTCCTATGACGGAACGGGTCGGGAGATTCTCGAGCAGCTGCCCGGGGGTGCCGCGGCCATTTCGGTGACGGCGCAAGCCCTCGGCGCGCAGGCGTTGCCGATCTACGGCGGTACCGATCAGATCCAGAAGAACATCGTCGGCGAACGCACCCTTGGTCTCCCGAAGGAACCTGGCGATCTAGCCCACCTTCCGTTCAACGAGCTTCCGAAGAACGGCTAGACGCGCGAGCGCAGACCGAGCCCCGACGATCAGGGATGGATCAGCTCGACATGCCGACCGGAGGCAGTCGCAAGCTGTTTGAGATCGTCACGATCGACGGTGACGATCTCGTCCCCGTCATTCGCGAGGAGCACGACGCCGGCGTCGATCACGTCATCAAGGCCGGCAGCGGCGAGGAGCTGACCTGCGGCTCGGCCGAGCGGTTCGTCCAGAGCCCTGACCTCGATGCCCGCGAGCGCCTGGGCGAGGCGGGCCTGCCGCGGGCCACCCCGCCACACCTGCGCGAGAACGCCTGCGTGGGTGAGTGGGAGGTCGCCCGCCGATTGTGCCGCCTTTAGCCGAACCCACATCTGACGTTCGTTGCGCTCAAGCGCAACGAGGGCCCCGCTGTCGAGCACCAGGCTCATGCCGATCTCGCCTTGCGTGTTCTTTGGTGACGCTTGCTTCGTACGACGACGGCGTCCTCCCGGTCGGCACGCTGTTGGCGCAGAATCTCGTCGGTCGTGATCTCGCCGAACTCCTGCTCGTACTCGGCCACCGCAGCGGCGAGAAGCGCGAGCTTGCGGTCCCGCCCGATCTTGTCCTCCAGCGCAGCGCTCACCCAACCGCTGACGGACTCCGCTTCCCCGGACTCGACGGCCTGCTGTCCGGCCTGGATCAGCTCGGGATCGACCGTCACCGTGAGCCGCTGTTTCCTTGCCGTCATACGCTAATGCTAACCGCAGTATGACACCCTGCACATACCGCGTTCGCCTGCGCAGGGTTAGGGACGGTGTCCGTGTTCAGTTACCGTTTTTCGAGACTGGGCACCGACACGGTTCAGTGCGCAGCACGCCACCGTGAGGGCAAGTGCGAGCCAGGGCAGCGTGGAGACGGACCCGCCTGTCGCCGGCAACGCGTCCCGCGGTGTGACCGCGGTTGCTGCCGCGCGGGCGGTGCCGCCCGTGCTCCGCCGCACGACGACCTCGACGAGTCGGGATCCGGGTTCGGCATCGATCAGCACGCGGCCGGCGCTCGATGTGCCCGCCACGTGGCCGCCGGTGACGGCGACGTCGTAGCCCCGCGGGTAGTGGACGTCCGACAGTGCGATCTCCGTCGGGACCCCCAGGTTGCGCGGCACGTACGAGTACCGCATCTCGCCGGTGGCCGGGTCGAAGGACAGGTCGACCGGTGTTCCTGCGGTGGCGGCCGGATAGGTGCGCGCGAGGTGCTGGAGCTGGTCCGCGCTGAACGGCTCGGTCGACGCTGGTCGGAGCCCGAAGCCCGCGCCGTAGTGCCAGTACTGCCAGCCCGTGAAGGTGTCGTCGGAGAGGCGGAGCGACCGCTCGAGCTCGGCGCCGTCGTCGATGTTGCCGAACTCGGTCACGAGCTGGGGCAGCCCCGTGCGCTTGAATACCGTCGCCGCGTTCTGCCAGGTGATGGCGTGGTGGACGTCGCAGGTCTGCTGGAGCTCCGGCGGTGAGCCGAAGTAGGTCGAGAGCTCGCCGAACGCGCAGTAGTCGTGGAACGCGAAGGCCACCTGGGGGTCGTCGATCGCCGGCGTCATCGGCGGCTCGGCGAGGTGACTGGGCGCGGTGAGGTTCCAGGTCGACGGCGGCTCCCACCACACGAGCAGGTTGGGTGCGACCTGCCGGATCGCGGTCGGTGATGCGCTCCCACGCTGGGCTGGACGTATGTGTCGACCAACGGGGCACCCGGCGGGGAGGACGGCGAGGCACGTAAGCATCGGCGTGCCGGCCCACGCCTCGTTGATGATCTCGACGCCGGCGATGCCCGGGTGGTCGCCGAGGCGGTCGACGAGCGCGCCGATGGCGTCGGCGAGGTAGCCGACCGGACCCTTCGGGTCGCCGGGCGCGAGACGCCGATCGGCCCAGAACGCGTCCCAGGCGAGGTTGTGGCTGGGTCGCGCCGCGTTCAGCGGGAACCCGAGGTCCGGCTCGAGGGCCTCGAGCTCGGGGCTGTGGTGGATGGCCCAGGCGGGGAAGCCGTTGCCCCAGGGCTTGCCCATGAGGTCCTGGTGGAGATCGAGGAGCACGTACATCCCGTGCGCGGTGATCCGGTCCACCACCGACTCGATCGCCGCGAGGTGGGCCTGGTCGACGACGCCCTTCGCCGGCATGATCCCTTCGAAGGTGACGCCGAGCCGGATGACGTTCCACCCGTGGCCGGCGATGCGCGCGAGGTCGACGTCGGTGAGGCCGCCGGGCTTGTCGGGCGGCACGAACGGTGCGCGCCTTCCACACGACGTTCACGCCATGGAGGAGTACGACCCGCCCGTGCCCGTCGACGACATGGGCCCCGTCGCGCCGGAGCTGGTCATGCCGCGGTGCCGCCGCGGCGGCCGGCGCGGGCGCGGCGACGACAAGCAGCACCAGGGCGATCAGCAGGGCACGCACGGCCCCGCAGAGTAGATGCCAAGTACCGTGGCCGGACCCACTGACCGCGAAGGATCCGCCATGTCGATTGCCATCACCGATGAACACCGTGCCCTCGCCGACACCGCGTCGGACTTCCTGCTGAAGCGTGACGCGCGCGGCGCATCGCGTGCGCTGCTCGAGGCACCCACCGAGCCCATGCCCGAGATGTGGGACGAACTGGTGAAGATGGGCTGGCTCGGCTTGCACCTACCGGAGGCGTACGGCGGATCGGGGTACACCCTGCAAGAGCTGGTCGTGGTCGTCGAGGAGTTGGGCCGTGCCGTCGCACCGGGCCCGTTCGTACCGACGGTGATCGTCAGCGCCACGCTCAACGCGGCGGCCGACGACGCGCTCAAGGCCGAAGCTCCTCCCCGGCGTGGCGGACGGATCTGTTGCTGGCGCGGTGGCGTTGGACGGCGCGATCACCGTCGCCGACGGGAAGGCGTCCGGATCGGCCGGCGCAGTGCTGGGCGGCGGGACTGGCCAAGCTTCTGTTGATCGCGGTCGACGACGACGTCGCCGTCGTCGAGGTCGGCGACGGTGTCACTGTCGAGGTGCCGGCCAACCTCGACCCCACGCGTCGCTCAGCCCGCGTCACGCTCGATAATGCGCCGGCCACGCTGATCGCCGGCGCGGCGCGAACGCTCCTCGATTTCAACCGGGTGATCCTCGCGGCCGAGGCGGTCGGCATGGCGCGGGAATGCACCGGACTGGCGGCCGAGTACGCCAAGCAACGCGTGCAGTTCGGCCGCGTCATCGCCATGTACCAAGCGGTGAAGCACCACTGCGCCAACATGGTTGTGGCCACCGAGCTGGCGACGAGTGCGGTGTGGGACGCGGCGAAGGCCGCGGCCACCGGCGGGGATCAGCTCTCGTACACCGCGGCGGTCGCCGCCACCCTCGCCGCGCCCGCTGCGGACTTGTGCGCCAACCTGAACACGCAGGTTCACGGCGGCATCGCCATCACGTGGGAGCACGACGCGCACCTCTACATGCGGCGCGCCACCACGCTCCTCCCGTTCCTCGATGCCGACGGGGCCGCGGCCGACCTCGTCGACCTCACCCGACGCGGCGTGACGCGCGGCAAGAAGGTGGAGTTGCCGCCCGAGGCCGAGCCGATCCGCGCCGAGGTCAAGGCGTTCGCCGAGAGCATCAAGGACCTCGAGCCCGCCGCGCAGCGCACCAAGCTCATCGAGACCGGCTACGTGATGCCGCACTGGCCCAAGCCGTACGGCCGCGAAGCAAGCGCGATCGAACAGCTCGTGATCGAGCAAGAGTTCGAGGCCGCCGGCATCAAGCGGCCGGCATACGGCATCACTGCATGGAACATCCTCACGATGATCCAGTACGCCACCGAGGACCAGTTGGCGCGGTGGGTCATGCCCGCGCTGAACCAAGAGGTCATCTGGTGCCAGCTGTTCAGCGAGCCCGACGCAGGCTCCGACGCGGCTGGCGTCAAGACCAAGGCCACCCGCGTCGACGGTGGGTGGCTGGTCAACGGTCAGAAGGTCTGGACCTCCGGAGCGCATGTCTCGGGGATGGGCTTCGCCACCGTCCGCACCAACCCCGACGTCCCGAAGCATGAAGGCATCACCATGATGGTCATCGACATGCACGCCGAAGGCGTCGAGGTCCGTCCCCTCAAGATGACCACCGGCAACTCGGAGTTCAACGAGGTCTTCTTCACCGACGTCTTCGTTCCCGACGACGACGTGGTCGGCCCGGTCGACGGCGGCTGGACCGTCGCCCGCGCCACGCTCGGCAACGAGAGCGTGAGCATCGGCGGCGGTGGCGGCGGCATGTCGATGCCGGGTTCGATGCTGGTGCCGACCTTCGACGCGCATCCCGAGCGCCTGGCCGGCGGCGCCGCGCCGCGTCGGCCGCTACATCGCCGACCACCAGGCCATGAACCTGCTCAACCTGCGCGCCGCAGCGCGCGCCGTCGCCAGCGCCGGGCCCGGGCCCGAGGGCGCGATGACCAAACTCGTGCTGTCCGAGATCGGCCACGAATCCGCGGCCATCCTCACCGAACTCAACGGAACCGAGGCGGCCTTCATGGATGGGCCCGGCGGCATGAGCAACATGCTCGTGCTCATGCATCGCGGCATGTCCATCGCCGGCGGCACGTCCGAGATCAAGCGCAACCAGATCGGCGAGCGCATCCTCGGCCTGCCGCGCGACCCGCTGATCAAATAACCGACGGAGTAACTACGGGATGGCGCCGGACTCCTTGAGTTCGATGATGCGGTCCCAGTCGTAACCGAGCTCGAGGAGCACCTCTTCGGTGTGCTGCGAGAACTCGGGCGGAGTCGAGCGCGCGGTCCACGGCGTGCCGTGGAAGTCGACGGGGGAGGCGACCATCTTGATCGGGTCGCCCCCATCCGCGTTCGGGACATCGACGAAGCCGCCGGCCGCGTGCGCCTGCGCATCGTCCACCACTTCGTGGGCGTGTTGGACCGGCGCCCACCAGACGTCCTCGGTGTCGAAGATCGCCGCCCACTCGTCCATCGACTTGGTCGCGAAGATGGCGCCGAGCTCGGTGACCAGTTCTGCTGAGTTGACGAACCGCGCCTCGAGACTGGCGAAGCGCTCGTCATCGGCCCACTCGGTCCGGCCGATGGCGCGGAGGATGTCGGGCCAGTGGCGGTCGCCTTGGAGTCCGAGCATCCAGAATCGGCGGTCGTCGCCGGCGGCGTAGGCGTTGATGAGCGGGTTGGGCGGCGACTTGACCGTCATCGGCACGGTCGGCAGGCCCAGCCGCAACGACATGCTTACGTCCCAGCCGATCATGTACATCCCGATCCGCATGAGCGAAGTGGACACGAGCTGGCCTTCACCGGTGCGTTCGCGGGCCAAGAGCGCGGCGGCTACTGCGCCGGCGGCGGCCATTCCCGCCATGTGGTCGCCCATGCCGCCGCGTTGATACGGAAGGTCGGTGCCGTCGGGAGTCAGCGAGGCGGCGACGCCTGCACGCGACCAGAACGCACCGACGTCGTACGCCGCCCGGTCGCGATCGTCGCCGGCCATGCCGTAGCCGTTGACCTGTGCGTACACGAGTCGTGGGTTACGGGCGGCGACGGTTTCGTAGTCGAGCCCGGCGCGGGCGAGGGCAACCGGCCGTGCGTTGGTCACGAACACATCGGCGCGATCGACGAGCTGTGCGGCGATCTCCCGCCCCTCGGCGGTCGACAGGCTGACGCTGACGCTGCGCTTGTTGCGGTTGTCGAGCTCGAACGGCGGGCTGGCGCCGTCGCCACCGAACGCTGACAGCAGCCCGCGGAACGGGTCGCCATCGGGCGGCTCGATTTTGATCACCTCCGCGCCCCAGTCGCCCAGGATCGCAGCCGCCGCCGGCCCGGCCACCCACATCCCGACCTCTACGACGTTGATGCCTTCCATCGGCCCCGGCATGGCCGCACGTTACGTGTTGCTATGCGAACAAGCACATGACGCGCAGCTCGATGCTGAATCGGGCCGGCTGACCGAGTTCGACATCCGGATCGCGGAACGCGGAGTGCGGGGTGAAGTAGGTCTTGCCATTGCGTACCAACTCGGTGTCATAGGTGCGGAATGTGACGACCTCGTCCGGCGTCATCTCGGGGAACGCGTACCAGCCGTGCCGCGAAGGCGAATCCGGCGCGACGATGGCGAGCGCGTTGAACGCCCGCCCGCCGGCCACGTAGCCGGTGTAGGGGAACGGCCGGCCCTCGGCGGGGGTCACGGTGCGGTTGTCGCAGAAAGCCACCGGTAGGTCCATCTTGGCGGGGCCGAGGTTGCGCCAGAGCTGGAGCATCACGATGCGGCTGGCGTTCTCGACGTCGTCGGCGGAAAGGCCGCTGCGCGCCAGCGTGGCCGCGCCGCGGCCGCGGACACCGTGGTAGGCGCGGCGGACGATGTCGGCGTAGTCCGCGGCGAAATCAGAGTGGACGAGCCGGACCGGCGGCTGCTCCCGCTCCCGTTGGGCGTCGGCCGTCCGCTTTACGTGGTCGGCCACCAACGCGAAGTCGCTTCCCGTCACGTCGCGGCGAGTGCCTCCGCCTCGGGATAGTGGACGGTGGCGATCTCCTCGTCGTCGGTCCAGTCCTTCATCGCCGATGGGTCGCGGACCAACTGGAAGCCGCACTCTTGCCAATCCGGAAGACCGGCAGCGCGACCGTCACGGATTTCAACGTCGACGTCTACCAACCCGCCGGCGCCGAGCCCGGCGGGTGGGGCGTAGTTGAGCGTTGCCCGACAGACCGTGGTCACAACGCCGGACAACCTAACGTGACGGCGTGACGCAAGTGTCGTGCCGCTTCGCGCAGGTGACGGACCTTCACCTCTCGCTGGGCAGCACCGACTACGGGCCCGACGGCGACGCGACGATGTGGATCAGCGAGGGCGCGCTGCACGAGCGCGTGGTCACCACACCGGCCGTGCTCGCCGCACTATTCGCCGCGATCAGCGAGGCCGAGCCCGAGCTCGACTTCATCGTCGCGACCGGCGACCTCACCAACGACGGCCGCGACACCGAGTTCGAGGCCTACGCCGACGTTGTGCGTTCGGCGCCGGTGCGCATCGTGTCGATCCCCGGCAACCACGACCACCACAACGCAGCGGCGGCCGCCGACGCCGGAGAGCCCCTGCCCTACGAGCGCTACCTCGGTCCCCGCTGGTTCTCATTCGACGAGGGCGGGGTGCACTTCGCCGCTATCGACTGGTTCACCCACCGGCTGGGCCTTGACACCGCGATCCAGGACGAATGGCTAGCTGCCGACCTCGCGCAGGTGCCCGAAGGGACGCCCGTCGTCCTCCTGACCCACGACCAGATGCCGGCCGCGTTCTTCGACGCCTTACCGCGGCGCCCGGTGGCGAGTTTCTCCGGTCACTGGCACACGACTCGCGTCGTCGAGCACGCGGGCACGCTCCACGTCAACACCGGCCCCGCCACCTTTGCCGGTCTCGACTACTGCCCGCCGCACTACCGCGTCGTCCAGGTCGACGGCGCCGGCGTGACGTTGCGCACAACCGTCCAAGGGGGCGGCACCGCCGGCGGCACCATGCGGGCGGGCCCGCCGCCTACCGGGCCCGTTCCTCGGGGCGGCTGGGTCGCGCCGCTGGGTGGAGGCGTCCAGTTCGCCGGCGCCGAGATCGTCGACGGTGTGGTCGTGGTCGCCGGAAAGTGCGAGGACCGCCCGTCCGCTGAAGTCGTTGCTTTAGATCCGGCGACCGGTGAGCGGGTGTGGGCCCACCAGCTGACTGCCGCGGTGAAGGCGACGCCGCGGGCGGCGGGCGACACCGTCGTCGCGTGCACCGTGGCCGGCGAGGTGGTGTGCATCGACGCCGCCTCGGGCGATCTCCGCTGGCAGACATGGCTCCACGCCGACCCGTTGTACCTGTGGGACTACCTGCGGCCCGCCGTCGATGGCCGGCTCGTGTTCGCAGGCGACGTCGGTGCCTTCGCCGCCCTCGACCTGTCCACCGGCGGCGTCCGATGGACGCGCAGCGACCTCGGCCACCGTGAGAACCTCACCACGGTCGCCGAGCCGATGGTGACCGGCGGCGTGCTGGTGGGGACTTTCGCCGGTCAGACCCCGGCGCTGTTCGGCCTGGATCCGCTGACGGGCACGACGCTCTGGCCGCCCGGTGAAGTTCGCGGTATCTACCAAGCGGGCGTGAGCCTGGCCGTCGCGCTCCCGCAGGTCGTGGTGGGCGGCGTGACTGTCGATCCCGACACCGACGACGTCTACGTGATCCGCCTCGGCTCCACCGTCGAACGGTTGCGTTCCGCGGACGGCTCGGTGGTCTGGTCGGCGCGGTTCCACGGGTGGTTCAACCCGGCCGCGCCGGTGGTTACCGGCGATGCGTTGGTGGCCTCGACGTCGACCGGCCAGGTCTGGTGTTACGACCGCGCCAGCGGCGAGAAGCGGTGGTCGACGATTGTGTCGACCGATGCGCCGTTGGCGATGGGTGCGTACCGGGCCGATGGCGCATCGGTGCTCGCCGGCGTCCTGCCGCTCGGGGATCGCCTCCTGCAACCCTGCGGCGACGGGCGCATCGTCGTCCTCGACCGGGGCAACGGCGCCGTGGTCGACGCGATCGACGTCGGTGCCCCGATCGCGGCGCCGCTGGCCCGGGTGGGGGAGTTGGTCATCGCGGTCGGCGTCGACGGCTGGGTGCGCGCCCTGCCGATGTCTTGAGCCGCCGGCTTAGGTGAAGCGCGGCCCGCGCCAGGCCGGGAGCGGGTTGGCGGGGCGGCCGCCGCGAACCTCGCTGTAGTACCGCAGCATCCAGTACGACGCGAGGAAGTCGATGCTCGGTCCGCGCCAGGGCGTGTTGTGGTCGCCGCCGACGATCGTCGGGTCCTTCTGCCAGAGGAAGTCGGCCAGCCGGCGCACGCCGACCGGCAGCGGATCCTTGGCCCGCTTGTCGGCAACCGAGCCCGGTCGGGACGGGACCTCGTGCTCGCCCAGGCCTGGGAGCCTGATCACCATGTCCACCTGGTCCTTCGGAACGCACTCGAGCGGCTGCTGCTCGAGTGGTGCGTCCGGGTGGTACGGGGCCGGTGATGTCGCAGCGCCCGGTGTGCAGGAACGGCGTGACGCCGCGGCGCGCCGTCTCCTCGTGGAACGCGTAGTAGTCGAGCCACTCGCGGTGATGGCGGACGGCTTGGCGGAGCCGCTTCCGTTCGCCGGTCAGGCCGTAGGTCATCGCCTCGAAGAACGCGTTGCCGTCATCGGCCAGCGTCGCGTCCATGGGGGCCAGCGCGGCCCGCAGCCGTTCACGCACCCGCGGCGCCGGCTCGAGGCGGATCAGGTTGAAGAACGACATCAAGTTGAGCTGGAACTTGTAGTAGTCGTTGTGCGGGTTGGTCGAGTCGACCAGGCTCGTCACGAGCAGCTGGCCGGGCAGGATCGTGGCCGCCACCTCCGCCTGCCACAACAGCTCGTAGCGAAGTTTCGCTGCGGTGTCGCCGATCAGCTTGGCCGCGTGGCGCGCCGTCTGCAGCAGGTGGAGCCGCTGGATGGGCGTCTGGATGAACAGCGGGCTGATCGGGCCTCTGAGGTCGTTGTGCCCGAAGACCGGGTTGGCGACCTTGCCGTGCGGGTCGGGCCTGGAACCAGAGGTACTTGATCGCGTAGTCCGTCATCGCCATCAGGTCCTTGGCCAGCGGTGCGGCGCAGATCGGCGTTCTCCCGCGTGGCCAGGAAGTCGAGGGCGACCGACAGGCCGAAGACCGTGCCGGCGTACGAGTCGCGGCTCGTGAAGTTGACGCAATACCAATTGCGGCCGTCCTCCCACGGAAATGGGCCGAGGAGTTCGCCGGTGGGGCCGAAGTTCTGGCGGAGGTCGGAGTGCGGCGGGCTGGCGTCCTCGGGCGTGCACGTGCGCATCAGCAGGCCGGCCTCGCCGGGGATGATCCCGCCGCCGTAGTCCAGCCACCCGTACTCGGTCGGGTCCTTGGTCGAGTCGATCTTGGGATTGAACGTGGTCTTCCACTCGCGGGCGATGTTGACGAGCAGGTGGTAGTAGTCGACGATCTGGCGCGAGCGGGCCAGCGCCTCGTTGCGTTGGGCCGCGCCAGAACTGCACGGCGTCGGAGCCGCCCGTGGAGTTGTCGAGGGGATCGACGCCCAACTTTTTCAACTCGACCTTGGACTGGGCGTAGCGCCACGACTGGGCGGCGAGGTACACGCCGGTGTAGTTGCCCGAGTCGGCCTCGCCCTCCATGCGGATCGGCTTGGCCGTCGGGTCGAGGTGGGGCCACTTGTCGAACCCCAGCGGCACGACCATTCCGTAGAACGTGTGCTCGGGGATCAGCGCCTCGAACCGCGTCGCCGCGGCCAGGTCGGCGGCGGTATCGAGCGGCCCGGTCCCGTCGCTGATCGCCGGGTTGGCGCGTGCGCCGTCCACGGTCCCGACGAGAAGAAGAACGAGCAGCAGGGCCAGCCCCCGGCGCATTAGTCGCAGTCTACGACTTATGTCGCTCCGGGGAAATTGCACCCCAAGCGCGCCTCAGTCCGGGTGAACTGACGTCGGCGTACGACGAGCTCTTGGCCAACCTGCGGGCGTTCGACCTCCTCCAGCGCGACATCAGCAATGTGTCCGCGTGGTTTGCCCGCCACGGCGTCACGACCGACGAGCAAGATCTGTTCGCCGAGCTGGTATCACTCGCGTGATTCGTGGCGCGCCTCGGCCACGACGTTGACGAGGACCGCGGTGACTGGGACGGCGAGAAGGCTCCCGGGTACGCCGAACAACGCACCACCACCGGCGATCGACAGCAGCACCAAGACCGGGTGGATCTCCAGCGTCCGGCCGTAGACAAGCGGTGCGAGCAGGTCGTTGTCGAGCTGTTGGATGACGATGGCGACGCCAAGGACGATCAGCGCCGCGGTGCCACCAGCAGTCGCGAGCGCGACCAGCACAGCGAGCAGGCCGGCGACGATCGCGCCGGCGAAGGGAATGAAGGCGGCCAGGAAGGTGAGGATCGCGACGGGCACCGCAAGCTTGGCGCCGACAATTGCCAGCGTCGCCCCGATCACGATCCCCTCTGCGACCCCGAGGAGCGCGGCGCCCCGCAGGTAGCCACCGATCGTGTGCCAGGCGCGATTCCCGAGGCGAGCTGCGAGCTCGCGGCGCGCCGACGGCAGGAGGCTCTGGACCCACCGCACCAGCCGGTCGCTGTCCTTGAGGACGAAGAACGTGATGATCAGCCCGAGGATCAAGCTCACCAGAACTTCCAGGGCGACAACGGCGCCGGACACGAACGATCCGCTCGAGGAGCGTGCCGCGTCGCCGACGGCCTCGCCCGCCCTCTCGCGGAAACGGGCGATGTCATCGCGACTGATGTCGACCGGCGCATCCTCGACCAACCACCGCTCGATGTCGTCGACGGCGCGGCTGACGGTCGGGCCGACTTCGCTGGCCTGGCCCGCCACCGCGACACTGACCAGCCCGACCACCGTTGCCAAAGCGATCAGGAAGCCGAGGAGAACCGCCGCCGCGGCGAGGCCGGGACGCCAGCCCCATGACCGCAAGCGGGCGGTCGGGGCAGTGAGAACGCGGGAAAGGAGGAGCGCGATCACCAAGGGCAGGAACACGACCCAGAGCTCGCCGATCAACCGCAGAACGAGGAAGAGCGCGGCGGCGATAACTAGGAGACGCCACGAGTACGCCGCGACGCGCTCAACGGTCGGATGCACGGTCGCTCGTCGGCGGGGTTGTGGTTCGGGCTCCACAGTGGTCAGACGCTATGAGATCCGCAGGTCATGATGTTTGCTTCTCGCGTGTGCACGCGTAGATGGCCGCATGATTGGAGCACGAGTGAGTCGGTGGCGGGTGGCAGCGGAGACCGGGGCGATGGTGCTGGTGATCGCTGGGGTCAAGCTCCTGATCAACGCGCTCGACGTTGAGTTCATTGTCATCAACCCGCTGTACTCCAGCGTGGTCGCCGGCGGCATCTTCGTGCTTGGTCTTCTCGTGGCCGGCACGATGGCCGACTACAAAGAGGCGGAGCGCATGCCCGCCGAAATCGTCGCCGCGCTCGAGGCGATCAATGAGGACTGCTGGAGCATCGCCCAGGACAAGCCGGCCTTCGACCTACCCGGGTTGCGGCAGCGACTGCTCAACGTCGTCGCCGCGCTGCGGGCGGATCTCGCGCATCCCGGTACCCGGGAGTGCCTGGAGAGTGTCAACGGTCTGTCGCAGGCGTTCGTCGAGTTGGAACGGCTCGATGTGCCCGCGAACTACATCGTGCGGCTGCGCGCGGAACAAGGCGTGGTTCGCAAGGCGGTCCTGCGCATCTACCACATACAACGGATCGACTTCCTTCCCTCGGCCTACATCCTGATTCAGACGGTCGTCGGGTTGATCATCGCCTCGTTGGTATTTACACAACTAGATCCGCTCTCGGAGTCCATCGTGATGGTGGTCTTTATCTCGTACTTCTTCATCTACCTGACGCGACTGCTGCGAATCCTCGATACGCCCTTTCAGGTTGGCACGGGCACGCAGGACGACGTGAGCCGCTTTCTGCTGAAGGAGTTTTCCCAGCGCTTGGAAGGGAGCGCGGGGACCTAGCGGCTCAGCCCGCGGCACCGGCCTCGACGGTACGGGCAAGGATGCCCAGCGTGGCTCGTAGTGCGAGTTCCGACATCACAGGAAAGATGTTGGCGTCCTTCCATTGCTGGGCGATCGTCGACCAGTCGTAGTACGAGGTGACGAGCGTGCCTTCGTCGACCGGCTGGAGCGTGTAGCCGTAGATGTGGCCGATCTGTGGTTCGATCTGCCCGATGATCGTCCAGGCGATCTCACGGTCACGCTCGAACGCGGTGACGGAGACCGTGACGTCGTACTTGCCGAGCGGGTAGTCGTTCAGCGACTCACGGTCCATGTGGATGACGAACGTGTCGCCTACTGCGTTTGCCGGCACGCCGGTGGACGATTGCAGCATCCCCGAGCTGTCGATCGTGACGTGGCCCTTGGGATCACGCAGCACGTCGAAGATCATCGTGGGATCGGCGGCGATCGTGCGCCGGACCTCCATCCGCTCGGTCGTCATTTCCGAACTCTAGGTGCCGGAGACCCAACACTGGCCGGGGTTCGTGCCACCCAGTGTCCTCGGCCGCTCGTACTGCCTGTCGAAACAGTTCGCGATCGCCGCGGGTTCGGGCAGGGCGGTGCAACCGTGTCGGGAACTGCATCACGTCCACCTCGGTGATCGCGTCCTACCTTGGCAGTGACGTCAGCGGCGCGCCGACCGGTTACTTGCGGCCGGTGGCGACCACCATCGGCTGATCGACGCGCGTCGCGCCGTCGACGACGTAAGGCGCCCACCCCTCGACCACTTGGCGCTCCAACGCGGTCTGGGCCTCCTCCGAGGCTTGCGCCACGAGGGGACCTATCGGGGTGAGGCTGATGTACTGCCACAGGAAGTCCGCCGGCGCCGGCAAGTGAAACGGGACGACGGCCACTACCGCGTTGGCGTCGTCGAATCCGGCCTCGCGCAACAACGTTGCGACGACGGCGGGGTCGTGCATCGAGAACACCGCCCGAACGAACCCGCCAAGTTCGGGGTTGATGTGGTCGACGATCGCCTGCTCCATGAGCTCGAACGTGGGCTGGATCGCGCCCGGCGTGCTCAGAACCAGTCGTCGCCCGGGCTTAAGCACCCGTCGCATCTCGCGCACCGCCGCGGTGCGGTCTTCGATGAACATCACGCCCATCTGGCACAGCACGACGTCGTAGGTCTCGTCAGGCAGCGGCAGTGATGTGGCGTCACCGACCTGCCAGTCGATGTCGGCACCTTGGGGCGGCGGGATCGTCTTGGCGACGTCGATCATCTCGGGCGAGATGTCGATGGCGGTCACGGACCCGGTGGGGCCGACGCGCTCGGCGGCGAGGCGGGCGATCAGCCCCGTGCCGCAGGCAACGTCGAGGACCCGCTCGCCTGGTTGGAGCGCAGCGGTCCGCAGTAGATCGGCCGAGACCGGGGTGGCGATTGCCGGCACGAAGTAGCGCTGGTAGTTCTCCGCGCCGGTGCCGGTGAAGCTGCGGTACGAGACGGTAGTCATCGGTTGCTCCTTGGTTAGGGTCGGATCATCGGGGCTTCGGCGGCGTGACGAGTTCGCAACTCGTCGTCCCAGCCGCCGTTGCAGTACGTCGTCACCGCGGCGATGCGGTCGTCGAGCACCTCGCACAGGTGGATGCGACGCGCCGTGAGCACGCCGGTCGGCGTGTGCTGGGTCTCGACGTGCTCGGTTACAAAGCCGGTCGCTGTCGGGATGGTGCGAACGGTCTCGATCTCGACGGGCCCCTCGGCAATGGCACGCAACTGGTCAGTGAATGTCGCACCCGGGCCTTCGAGCTGGAATCGCCACATCGGCGGCAACAAGTCGAAGAACGCGTCGGCCGCAAACAGATCGTCGGCGGCTTTGAACTCGGCGAAGCACCGGTGAAACCCGGCGCTCAGCCGATCGATGAGTGCCGGGTCGAGCGTAAAGGTGGGTGCTTGAAGGGCCATGGTCTGACCGTACGGAGGTCGCGGGAAACCGGCATCGCCCGGACGCCCCATTTGGCGTCCTGCGAAGCGATGGGGCAAATGCCCCATCAGCTCAGATCAGGCCGTGCTCGTAGCCGTGAGCCGTGGCCGCCGCCCGGCTGGTGACACCGAGCTTGGCGAAGATGTTCTCGACATGGCGACCCGCGGTGTGCGGGCTGATCACCAGCGCGGCAGCGATCTCTCGGTTGGTCTTGCCCGCTGCGATCAGCAGCAGGACTTCGCGCTCCCGAGCCGACAACCCATCAACCGCTGGAGGGCTCGCGGCCTCGTCCGAGCCAGCAGCCAGCGCAACGAGGCGCTGCACGTCGGGATCAGCCCCGAGGGCCATGAACGTTTCGCGCGCATTGTCGAACTCCAGCGCCGCTGCCGTGCGGTCGCCAAGGGCGGCACAGGCCAGTCCGATCATGGCCGTGGTGCGAGCGCCCTCGTAGGGCATGCGCAGCGTTTGCCACGCAGCAGCAGTCGCCCGTAGCTCGGCCAACGCCGCGGCCGGATCGCCCTCGGCCACAAGAAGGGTGCCGACGGCATGGCCCGCGAGCGCCTTGAGCATCGCCGACGATGAGGCCCGCGCCGCGATGGCACGCAACTCCTCGGCGGCGGCGCGGGCGTGTGCCAGATCGCCGGTCACGCGCAGGATGTCAGCCGCGGCGGCGAGCAGGGCCGCCCGCTCCACCGGGCTGCCCGGCTCCTCGAGGGCACGCTCGATGCTGGCTGCCGCCGCCGCGGCGTTTCCCCGCGCGAGTTGCAGCAATGCCAGGCCCGGCATCGGTTGATAGCCGTGACGGCTGGCCTGGCGGTAGGCGGCATCGGCGGCGTCGAAGGCGCCTTTGAGGCGCTGGAGTTCGGCCTCCTGGTAGTGGGCCATCCCAAGTGCAGGGTGGGGCGGGTCGTTGAGGCGGGCGCAGGCGGCCCCGGCCGTCTCGGTCGCGCCGGGCCAGTCTCCGGTGGCCTGCTGGAGCTGTGAGCGGTGCACGAGGCACTGGCCCCGGTACGGAACGAGATCAGGCTGCGCGTCACACCATGCGCTGAGCGCTTCGGTCCACTCCGACGCGCGCGGCAGGTCGAACAGGTTCATGCACTCGAGCAGGACCGCGCAGTAGACGATGCCGGTGGTGATGGGCCCGACTTCGTTGGCGGTGACCGACACCATCACCTCGTCGAGTTGCGCGGTGCCCGCGGTTGTGTCGCCGATCGCGAGCAGCGCCTGCCCGTGCCCGAGGGTGCCGAACGCGCGGAGGTCGGCGTCGTCGAACCGGCGCCCGATTTCGGTAGCCCGAACCGCGAGGTCGCGTGCCGCCTCGTGTTCGCCGGCGTCGAGCGCCCCGAGGAGCGCCGGGATGAGCAGGTAGCCGGCGGCTTCGCAATCGAGCTTGCCGTCGGCAACGAGCCGTTCGGCCCGGCCCAGCCACCCGCCGGCGTGGGCCATCTGGCCCCGCATTATGAAGCAGAAGGCCAGCCAGAACGCGTAGCGGGCAGCTTCGGCGTGATCGCCCGCGTCGAGCGCGGTGCGTTGCGCTGCTTCCCACGCCGCTGCGCAGTAGTCGTCGGCGCCGATCAGGTACGCCGAGATTGCGCGTCGCTCGTGATCCTTCGCGGCCAGCGCCTTGTCGCTGGCCGCCTCGGTGAACGCGGCGAACGCCTCACCCCACGCACGCCGGGCGAACGCGACTCGGGCCGACTCCAGCGCGGACGCCATCCCTGGAAGTCTGTCAGTCCTGGCCCCGATTAGTTCATGCAGCCGGTGTCGTCATATATCGAGTAGGACGACGCAAAAGGAGAACCTACGCGAGATGTCCGTCTTTCGCCGTCTGCTCGTCAACACCCTCGCCAGCGGTGTCACCAGTTCCTTTCTCTGGTTCGCGCTGACGTTCTGGGTGTTTATCGAGACGCGCTCCGTCGTTGCGACCGGGGTGATCGGCGGGGCGTTCAGCATCTCCTCGGCAGTGTTAGGGCCGTTCGTCGGGACGTTCGTCGACCGGCACAAGAAGAAGGACGCGATGGTGCTCGCCACCGTGGTGTCGCTGGCGTGTTTCGTGGTCGCCACCGCGGTGTTTGTAACGGTCGACGCCGACCGCCTGCTTCGCCTCACTAGCCCCTTCTTCTGGGTGCTCGCCGGATCGACGTTGCTCGGATCGGTGGCCGCCCAGATGCGGGGCATCGCGATGTCGACATGCGTCACTCTGCTCGTCAACGAGGATCAGCGCGACCGCGCCAATGGGATGGTCGGCATGACGACCGGCGTCTCCTTCGCGATCACCTCGGTGTTCAGCGGCCTGGTTATCGGCGGTCTCGGGATGGGCTGGGCGTATTACGGCGCGCTTGCCCTCACCGCGGCGGTGTTGGTGCATCTGGTCTCGATCGAGATTCCGGAATCGGAGCCGACGCCGACCGGCGAGGAGTCAACCAGTCACGTCGACATTCGCGGAGCGCTCGACGCGATCAGCGCGGTGCCCGGACTGTCGATGCTCATCGCGCTGGCGGCGTTCAACAACCTCCTCGGCGGCGTGTTCATGGCGCTCATGGACGCCTATGGCCTGTCACTCGTATCAGTGGAGGCCTGGGGGTTCCTTTGGGGCTTTATCAGTCTGGCGTTCATCGCCGGCGGTCTTGCCGTTGCCCGCTTCGGGCTCGGGCGCAGCGCCCTGCGCGTGGTGCTGGTCGGCAACCTCATCAACTGGATTTCGTGTTCGATCTTCGCCTTGCGATCTTCGGTGGTGATGCTGACGGTCGGCATGATCGTGTGGCTCGCGTTGATCCCGGTCATCGAGGCCGCTGAGCAGACCGTCCTCCAGCGCGCCATTCCCTTCGAACGCCAGGGCCGGGTCTTCGGCTTCGCGCAGCTTGTCGAGAACGCGGCATCGCCGCTGACCGCCTTCCTGATGGCGCCGCTCGCTGAGGCTGTGTTCATGCCGCTCATGACCGATGGCCAAGGCGCCGACTGGATCGGGAGCTGGTTCGGAACCGGCCCGGAGCGAGGACTCGCCCTCATGTTCACCATCGCCGGCCTGATTGGCATCGCGATCACCGCCTTCGCCTTGGCGTCGCGGTCCTACCGGCGGCTCAGTGCGACCCCGGCGGTTGCCGCAACCGGCTAAGCGTTGCCCGGTCGCGGAAGGACTCGATGCGATCGACGAGCTTCACGAGCGAGGTGACCCCGTGCACGCCGAGCCAGCGGAGCGGCTCGGGTTCCCATGGCCGGGGGCAATGACCGACCCACGGCAGGCGGACCAGGTCGCTATCCGTGCCGGTTATGAGGTCAGCGAGCGTCCGGCCGGCGGCGTTGGACGCGGCGACGCCCGAGCCGACATAGCCGCCGGCCCACGCCATACCGGAAGCCCGATCGAGACCGACGCTCGGGCGGCCGTCGCGCGGTATGCCGAGCACGCCACCCCAGTCGTGGGTCACCGCCACATTGGCCAGCATCGGGACCCGGGTCACGAGGAGCGCACGGAGCCGCTTCGCGGTGCGCCGGTGGTTCATCGGTGAGCGTGGCGTCCGCGACCTCCACCACGAGGGCGCGTGGAGGCCGCCCCAGGCGATGCGGCCGTCGACGGTGTGCTGGCCGTAGCCGACCATGAACCGACCCGCGGTCCATCGTGTGCGCGGTGGTTTGTTCATGCACGACCCCGCCGAGCCGCTCGACGGCAACGGCAAGGCCCCGGGCGAGGCGGGCAGGGTGCACGGCAGCGGCGTGGGGAGTGAACAGGCTTCCGCAGATGCCAGCGGCGTTGACGATGGCCGTCGTCTCGCTCGGCGTGAGCAGCGCGTAGCTGTCGCCCATGCCGTAGCGCTCGTGAACAGTGTGGCGACCCCGGAGCCGGCGCAGCTGTGGCTGGTTCGACGCGAGGTAGATGGCACCGCCCTTGGCGAATCCGCAGTCGACCCCCTCGCGCTGTACGACGGCGCCGACCTCGTCGACGGTGTGATGCATTTCCCCGGACCATCGCGGCCGCCGCGCCCGGTCGGCGGCGCGTTCGAGGGCGGGCAGCGACGCGGCCTGGTCGCCGACGCACCAGCCGCCGTTGCGGCCCGATGCTCGGAAGCCGGCGACCTCCCGCTCGATCACCACCACGCGGAGGTGCGGGTCGGCGCGCAGCAGGTAGTAGGCCGCCCACAGCCCGGTGAAGCCCGCGCCGACGATGGCCACGTCGGCGTCGGTATCGCCCGGCAACGCCGGGCGCGGCTCGAGGCCGTCATCCGGCGACAGCGAGTCATGCCAGTACGAGAGTGGTGCCACGATTCAGCATCATGGTTCGAGTCCGCACGGCGAAGTCGGATGACCTCACATCACCCGAACTCCCGTTGCAAAGAGTGCGTCAGCCGATCGAGAACATGGGGCCGTCGTATCGGAAGCACGAGCACGCGCCGTCGAACAGCAGGTCTCGTGCGGCGCTGGCGCCGTCGTGGCGCCGTGGCCCGAAGCGCGCGCTGAAGGTTCCCGTCGGCTTGTAGCGGTCGGCCAGTGCTTCGCCACCGGCCTTGACGGTGGCGAGCGTCAATGCGACGGCGGCGTCGCCGGCCGCAGCCTTCAGGAACTCGAGCGTGTCGCAATAAGCCAGCGCCACGCGGACGTTCGTCGCGTCCGCCATGTTCTGCCCTGCTTTGGCGACGACACCGAGGCAGCGGCGATCGGCTGGTGTCAGATCCCTCTCCTGTTGTACCCCCACGTCAGCCGCCGGGACCCAGCCGATCCCGCGAGCGTTGGCGAGCTGGCCTGCGGCGCTCTGACCGGCGAGGAGGAACGGGTAATTGCGCGTGTCGATGGCGTACTTCGGGCGATACCCCTGGCTTTCCGCCTGGGCCATCCAGGCAAAGGTCTCCAACCCACCAGGGTCGAGGACGAACACGTGGGTGATGCCGGCCGCCCGGAACTTGAGTGCGCCGCCCGCCAACACGTCGGCGCGTTCGGGTGTCCACGCCACGGTCGCGGCGACGTTCAATCCGTGGCGCGCCAGAGCCGGACGCAGCGCACGGTCGAGCACGCGGTGGCGGCTCGGCAGGTCCTGGTAAACGGCACCCACCTTGGCCGACCGCGGAAGGAAGCCGACCGCTATCAGGCGGTCAACCAGTTCAGGCACACTTCGGAGCGGGTCCGGGTAGGCGGGGTCCCAGTAGTTCTCGCCGAGCTCGCCGACGAAGTAGTTCCAGTTGTCGTCGACGAAGACGACGCCGCGCTTGGCGAGACACGCTTGGAGGACGTCACCGCTCACAATCGGCGACACGACAGCGAACACCTTGTTGTCTTCCGTGAACGCCGCGCACGCCTTCTGCTGCTCGCCGTCGCTGCCGCCGGGCGCTGTCGACGCGGTTACATCGAAGGGGAAATAGAGCGGCGCGATCCGTCGTCCGGCGATCCCGCCCCGCGGATTGACATCGTCGACGACCATCTGCGCCATCGCCCGGCTGTCTCCGGGATTGATGCCGGAGAAGCCGACGCTGGTGATCAGGCTGTTCGAGTTACTCGGATAGCGGATGCCCACCGCGACCGTGCCACCGCGCGCGCCCGCAGTCGTCCTCGTCGACGACGCGGTGGTGCGCGTGGATGCGACCGAACCCGCGGCGCGTCGACCCAAGGCGTTTGCAGTCGTGTCCGGGCCCGATCCGCCGGCGAGCCCGGCATCGGTGCCGCCGTCGATAGCGTCGAGTGCGTCGCCCGTGCTGCGGGCCGCTGGGGGCACGGTCGAACCGCACGCTGCGGTCAGCAGAAACGCAACAAGAAGGGCGGTGCGTTTCACTGCCTAAAACGGCAGCGGCGGCAGCACCATGGGCCCCGGATCGGGTTGCACGGGGATACCGACATAGGACGGATGGTCGGGGTCGTGAAGCAGACGAGTGTGGGCAACCACGCCGACGCCGTCCTCCCCGGCGGGGTTGCCGGTGTTCAAGTTCCGCTCGAGGTGGGAAACGCGCTGCTCGTTACCTGGAGCCGCACACGCATGCCCGGCTCGAAGCGGTACCCGGTCGGGCCGAGGCCGACCTTCACTTCGTAGACCGCACCGGGTTCGAGCAGCGACGGCACGTCATACCCGTCGCGATAGCGGGCCCGGAGCGCGCCATCGGCCAAGTTGAGCGACGTCCCGTCGGGCCAGACGACGCAGAGCTTGGCGATGAGGTCGGTGTCGCGGACGTCGGTGGAGAAGAAGAGGTGGACGTCGATATCGCCGACGACCTCGGTCGGCTCCGAAAATGCATCCGAGGTGTAGACGAGGACGTCGTCGCGTTGCTCGACCCGGCGTTGGTCAAAGGGTCCCGCCACCGTGGTTCCGCCGGTGTACATCACCCGGAACCCCCACGACGGCACCGGATCGGCCGGGTCGTACGTCAGGAGGTCGGGCGACTCCGACGCCGACGGATCGTCGCGGCCGAGAACGCCGTCGCCGGACAGTCCGTTGGCGCCACCGCGACTATGCAGGTACCAGCGCTGGCGATCGGTACCGGGGACCGGCCAGGCGTCGGCTTCACGCCACGCGTTGGCGCCCATCACGAAGTAGCGCACCGGGGCGAAGTCGGCGCCTGCACCGCGGAGGTGGCGATCGTAGAACTGGAGGTGGAGCTGTGACACGCCACCGCCCTCGACCGAGCCCAGCGCGCCGAGACCGAGGGCGCCCACGAATGAGAGCGCGTAGTTGTGAGTCCAGCCCCCGAAGATCAGTCGTGTTCCCGAGCGGGCGACTTCGGTCGCCGAATCGCGCGCGCATCGTGTTGAACTGCTCGGCCCCGGCGGCGTTGTCGTACCAGCCCGTCGTCCAGAGCGCGGGGCAGGCGAACAACTTCTCCTGTTCGCCCTTGAGGCTCACGACGTTGCTGACCATCTCCGCGGTGTCCGCGTACCGAGGCATTCCGGCACTCGCGAGGGTCAGCAAGTCGTTCAGCGGGAGCGTCGCCGCGGCCAGGTCCGGGCGCTGCAGCGCGTCGAGCACGCGCTGGAAGTCGGTCGGGTCGGCTTCGCCGGTTGGCATCAGTTTCATCAGGCGGTCGACGGCGAGTCCCGACATCCAGCCGATGGTCATCGACTCCAGCGGAAGGCTGCCGTGGGCGAGCGTGCGTTCCTTGCCGATTCCCATCAACGAGGGTGCGATGCAGCCGAGGTGTGGGGGTTGCGCCATTGCTGCTGCCAACTGCGTCTCGGCCACGTAGGAGCCGCCCGCCATGCCGACGTTCCCGTCGCACCATGGTTCCGACGCCAGCCATTCGACTGCGTCGAACCCGTCGTCCACGTTGGCCGATGTCAGATCCTTGACGTCCCACTCGCCCTCGGACGCATACCTGCCGCGGATGTCCTGGATGACGTACGCATAGCCCGCCTTGGCCGCGGTCAGCGGCCGCAGGTGGCTCTGCATCGAGAACTGCATCGCCTTGTTGTACGGCGTGCGGGCGAGGATGGCTGGCACCTTGGCCGAGATGTCCGGGCGCATCACGTCGGCGCGGAGCACGACGCCGTCGCGGGTCTTCATCTCGAGGTCGAAGTCCATTCTGATGCCTTGCGTCATTGTCCGTATGGTTACCATCCGGTCGATGAGCACGACGTTGCGTCTTGAGGTGGAGCCACTGACAGCGACGATCGGCGCCGAGATCAGCGGAGTGAATCTCGCTCATGACCTGTCCGACGAGACGATTGTCGCGCTGCGTGAGGCATTGCTCGCGTGGAAGGTGATCTTCTTTCGTGACCAGCACGGACTCGACCGCGACCGGCACATCGCGTTCGGGAAGCACTTCGGCGATCTCGAGGTCCACCCGATGACGCCGAAGGGTCAGGAACATCCGGAGGTCTTCGTCATCCCCGCCGGCGGCACGTTCCGCGCGCCGGACACCTGGCACAGCGACGTCACCTGGCGACCGGAGCCATCGCTCGGATCGATCCTGCGAGCGGTCGAGCTGCCACCGCTGGGTGGTGACACGCTCTGGGCCGACATGGGTGCGGCGTACGACCTGCTCGACGACGATACGAAGGAACGCATCGACGCCCTCGTCGCGTTGCACGACTACACGCGCGCCTTCGGCTTCGGCCAGCCCCCTGAGGTACAGGAGCAGATGCGCGCCAGACACCCCACCGTCGAGCACCCGGTAGTGCGCACGCACCCCGAGACCGGCCGCAAGACCATCTTCGTGAACGGGTCCTTCACGTGCGGCGTCAAGGGGATGGACGGCGACGAGGCGGCCCTGCTCCTTTTCAGGCTCCAGCGCCAAGCAACCATTCCCGATGTCCAATGCCGGTTCCGGTGGCGCCCGGGCAGCGTGGCGTTTTGGGACAATAGGGCCACCCAGCACTGCGTTAGCAACGACTTCCTCCCGCACAAACGGGTGATGGAGCGGGTGACCGTGGTCGGTGACCGGCCCTTCCGCTAGCATTCCCGCAAACTCTGGGGCTGGGAGGCACCTGATGCGCCGACGTTGGATACGAGCCGCTGCTCCCCTCGCGGCCCTTGCCGCCCTGTTCAGCTGGGCGCCGCGCGAGGCACAGGCCGCGGTTGGCGTCAGTCGGTTCATCGTCACGCTCCAGTCACAGGTCCGCGACGTCGGAGCAACTGCGAACGCTCTCGTGGGCCGGCTGGGCCAAGGCCGCGTTGTACGGACCTACGAGCACGCGCTGAAGGGCTTCGTGGCCGAGCTCCCCGCTGCGTCCGCACTGGCGCTCGCCGCGTTGCCTGGGGTGGCGGCGATCGAGCGCGATGGCGTCGTCGGCCTGTCGGCAACCCAGACCTCGGCGCCGTGGGGTCTTGACCGTGTCGACCAACGGAACCGGCCACTGTCCACCACCTACGAGTACGACGCGACCGGCGCCGGTGTACGCGCCTACATAATCGACACCGGGGTGCACGGGACCCACCAGGACCTCAGCGGGCGGGTCGTGGCCGGTCCCAACACCGTCGACGCATCGCCGAGCACCCAGGATTGCAACGGGCACGGGACCCACGTCGCCGGCATCGTCGGCGGTGAGACCTACGGCATCGCCAAGGATGTCACCATCGTGGCCGTCCGGGTGTTCGGCTGCGGCAACTCGACCGAGACCAGCGCCATCATCGCCGGCGTCGACTGGGTCGTCGGCAATCACCTGGCCGGCCAGGACGCGGTTGCCAATATGAGCCTCGGCGGCTCCGCCAGCGACGCCCTCGACAACGCGGTGCGGGCCATGATCAACGACGGCGTGACCACCGCCATGGCATCGGGCAACGAGAGCATGAACGGCTGCAGCAGCTCGCCCGGCCGGGTGTGGGAAGGCATCACCGTCGGTGCGACCGACATCAACGACGCGCGTGCGTCGTTCTCGAACTGGGGAGCGTGCGTCGACCTGCACGCGCCTGGCGTGAACATCGTGTCGGCGGGCCCGGCGTCGAATACGGCGACGCAGACCATCTCCGGCACTTCCCAGGCCACGCCGCACGTCGCCGGCGCCGCCGCGCTGTACTTGCAGACCAATGCCGGGGCGTCGCCGGCCACCGTGCAGAACGCGATCGTGGCCAACGCCACGGGGGGCGTCGTCACCGGCATCAAGACCACGTGCAACGCGCTCGACAACCTGTTGGGCACATGCATGGCTGGTACGCCGAACCGGCTGCTCTACACCGGCTCGTCCACCGCACCCCCGCCGCCCCCGCCGCCGCCCCCGCCGCCTCCGTGCAGCGCGCTGAACCGGCTACTCGGTAACTGCTGAGCGGTTTCCCAACCGATCGGCGGCCAATCCCAGGTGGTGGTCCCGCCACCGCGTCGCAACCTCCTCTTCACTGACCCCAGACTGATAGGCCGGTGAGATGAGCGGTGCCGCAGTGTCGACGCGGACCAGCACCACCGCGTGGACCCGCTGCGTGTCGGTGCCTCGTTGGCGCCCGAAGTACTCGAGTATCTCGGCGTGCAGCGGGCCGTCGGTCAACACCTCGGCGCGGCCCTTGAAGCGGTAGCCCTTACGCACGATCGGATCGACCACGTTGATCTCGATCGAAGGGTTCACCCCCAGGTTGGCCACGGTTCCCGGGGAATACAGATGGAGAAAGACGAGGTGATCGTCGTCCCAGACGATCGTGGTGCCCTTGGGGGAAAGATTCGGCGTTCCGTCGGGGCAGACGGTTGCCACGAAGCCGAGACTCTGTTCGTTGACGACCCGCCGCATGTCGTCATCGAGTTGCACGCCTATCTGCAGACCGGCACTCCGCCCGGCTGCTGGACGCACGTTGTCGTGGTGGCTGCGACCGTCGTGACCGTGACGGTCGGCTGCGTGGTGGTGATAGGCCGCGTCGTGGTGGTGATGATCGGTGGTCTTCGTGTCGTCGTGGTGCGGATCGTTGGTGGGCCGCACCCGGCGGCGCCTGGAGTCGGGACGCACGAGGTCGTCGTCGCCGGCTCCGTGGTCGAGGTGACGACCACGGTCGTCGTGGTTGGCTCCGTGCAATCCGGCGGCGAGCAGTACGGATGATCGTGACACCCGGGCCAGCACTCGCCCTCGTAGTTCGGATTGTCGACCTTCTCGGGCGGGAGAAGCGGGTTGCCGCACGCGCAGCGGACGCGCGGGATGCCGTGGGTATCCACGAGCACGGCCGTTCCGGCTTGCAGCACCGACTGGCGCGGCGTGGGTCTCCCGTCGACGTAGCCATGATTGGTCACACGGGTGTCGACGGAGAGGAATGTCGGTGTCAGCTCGCGGATGTAGGTGGGGATGTCCGCGACGGTCAACTTGCTGCCGCCGCTCCATTGGAGGGTCGTGTCGCTGTTCAGCGCCTCGACCCACGCCGCGGCCTTGTCGGGGTTGCTGCCGAGGAAGGTGATCAGCGCCTCTGGGTCGCAGACGCGCTGATTTCCGCTACCGCCGAAGAGGGCGGTGGTGGTTGTCGCGTCACCGGCCACCGTCGTACCGGTGGACGCCGTGGTGCTCGTCGGGGAGATCTGGGCCACCGTCGTGAATGGGTCGCGACCCGTCTGCCCGGCCCCCTCGAGGAAGATGTCCTCCTGGTCGGTCCGAGTGATGAGATAGGTCGCGACGACGCCGGCGCCGACCAGCCCGAGCACCAGAACAACCAGTCCAAATCGCCGAGCGTTCACCGCTTCTCCAATCGGACGACGACCGACTTCGATGTCGGCGTGTTGCTGCCTTCGGCGACGCTGTCGAGCGGCACGAGGACGTTGGTTTCCGGGTAGTAGGCGGCCACGCAGTCACGCGGCGTCGGGTAGGCGACGACTCGGTAGTTGTCGACCCGCCGCTCAACGCCGTCGTCCCACTCACCGATGATGTCAACCAGGTCACCGTCGGCCAGCCCTCGTTCGGCGAGGTCGTCGCGGTTCACAAACACGACATGGCGGGTGCCGTGCACGCCGCGGTAGCGATCGTCCTGGCTGTAGACGGTGGTGTTGAACTGGTCGTGCGACCGCATCGTCTGTAGCAGAAGTCGGCCGGGAGGCAGTTGCAGGAACCCGAGCGGGTTGGCGCTGAAGTTCGCTTTTCCAGTGGCGGTGTTGAAACGGCGCTCGTCGCGCGCCGCGTGCGGCAGCAGGAACCCACCTGGCTTGTCGAGCCTCGCGTTGAAGTTCTCGAAGCCGGGAACGACGCGCGAGATGTGGTCGCGGATCAACGCGTTGTCGTTGGCCATGGCGTTCCAATCAACGCTGACCTTGTCGCCGAGGGTGCGCAAAGCCATGCCGCAGACGATCGCCACCTCGCTGCGCAACTCGGGCGAAGCCGGATCGAGTTTGCCCACGGAGCCATGCACCATACCGGCCGAGTCCTCAACGGTGACGATCTGCACCCGCCCGCCGCCTGCGTCGCGTTCGGTGCGGCCCAGAGTCGGCAGGATCACGGAGGTCGCACCCGTGATCACGTGCGAGCGGTTGAGTTTTGTCACCACGCTGACCGAAAGCCGAAGCTTACGGATGGCTCCCTCCGTGACCCCCGTATCGGACATGGCCCGCACGAAGTTGCCGCCCATCGAGAACAGCACGCTCGCCCGGCCTTGGGTTATCGCTCGGACGCTGTCAACTGCATCGAGGCCATGAGTGCGCGGCGGGTCGAAGCCGAACTCATCGCGCAGCGCGTCGAGGAAGCTGGCGGGCATCTGTTCCCAGATGCCCATCGTCCGATCGCCTTGGACGTTGCTGTGGCCGCGCACCGGGAAGACACCGGCACCGCGCCGGCCGATGTTGCCTCGCAGCAGGAGCACGTTGACGATCTCCTCGATCATCGCCACCGAGTTCTTGTGCTGTGTGACACCCATCGCCCAGCACACGATCATCGATTTGGCCCGCGCCACGTGCGCCGCGGTCTCCTCGATGATCGAGCGGCTGAGGCCGGTGACTTGGAGGATCGTGCTCCACGACGCGGCCCGAGCGGCCGCGGCGTACGCCTCGAAGCCGTCGCTGTGCGAGTTGATGAAGTCGCGGTCGAGCACGCTGCCGGGTTCGGCATCCTCGGCCTCGAGGAGGAGTTTGCCGATCGCCAGGAACAACGCCTGGTCCCCGGCCAGGCGGATGGGCAGGTGCAGGTCGGCCAGTGCGGTGCCCGAGCCGAGGAGTCCTCGCGGCGTCTGCGGATTCTTGAACCGCAGCAGGCCGGCCTCGGGCAGCGGGTTCACCGCGATGATCGTGGCGCCATTGTGCTTGGCGGCCTCGAGGTTCGTGAGCATGCGCGGATGGTTGGTCCCCGGGTTCTGTCCGCAGATCATGATCAGGTCGCTGTGCTCGAGATCCTCCAGGGTGCAGCTGCCTTTGCCGGAGCCAAGGACCCTGCCCAGGGCGTAGCCACTGGACTCGTGGCACATGTTCGAGCAGTCGGGGAGATTGTTCGTGCCGAATGCCCGCACGAAGAGTTGGTAGACGAACGCCGCTTCGTTGCTCGTTCGCCCCGAGGTATAGAAGAGGGCTTCGTCGGGCGAGCCCAATGCGTTGAGCTCGTCGGCGATCAACGCGAACGCGTTGTCCCACGACAGCGGTTCGTAGTGATCCTGCCCGGCGCGCTTGACCATCGGCTCGGTGAGACGGCCCTGCTCTTCCAGCCACCAGTCGGACTTGCCAGCCAACTCGCTGACCGAATGTTGACGGAAGAAGTCAGGAGTTACCCGCTTGTGCGTGGCCTCAGCCGCGACATGTTTGACACCGTTCTCACAGAAATCGGCGGTTTTGCGCTTCGTCGGGTCAGGCCATGCACAGCCCGGGCAGTCGAAGCCCTCCGCCTGGTTCAGCCGGAACAGGGTGTGAGCGGTGTGCGCCAGACCCATCTCGTCGTATGAGCGGCGAAGCGAAACCGCCACGGCGCGCATTCCCGCGGCGCGATCTTTCGGCGGTCCGATCCGCGCATGCTGGTCGTCGACGTCCTGTGTCGGTGGTTTTTTCGTCACGACGTGAGCAAAGGTATACCCACCGTGCTTATGATCGCGGTGTGGGGGGCCCACAGCAGCTCTAGCAGAACGGGCGCAACTGATGGATGCTGGCGCAGCGGTCGCAATAGCACTGCTGATCGCGATCGTCATCCTCGGTGCGCGGCTACGTGGCGTAATGGGCTCCCTGCGTCACGCGTACCGCGAACTTCGCGAGCGAATGCATGAGCCGCCGGCGGAACAAGGCCACGACCGTTGAGGCCCCGCGCCACTAAGCGAAAGAGGATCCCATGTCAGATCTGACGCCCGAACCTCCGGTCGAGGACGACCAACAGAGCATCAGCGTCGCCGCTGCGCGCAACCTAGCGACGACCACCAAGACGGTCCCCATGACCGTGGAGGTCACGCCGCGTTGGCTCCTGTCGCTGTTGCCGTGGGTATCGGTGGAGGCCGGCACGTACCGCGTGAACCGACGGCGCCTGGTCGGCGCGCAGGCGCGGACGTTCCGCTTCAACATTTCGGGAGGCGCCGCCACGTTCGACCCCGAGGGGCTTCGGGCCATACCGATGTTCCGCGAGGTACCGCCGGACCTCCTCGAGATTCTGGCCGGTCGATTCGCGGTGGAGGCCTTCGACACTGGCCAACAGATCGTCGGCGCTGGCGAGGCGACCGACAAGCTCTATGTGATTGCGTCCGGACGGATCGAGGCGCACCGCACCGGCGTCCACGGCGAACGACTGCGGATGACATTGCTCGGTCCCGGCGATCATCTCGGTCAGGATGCGATCCTGGGCGAGGCACCGGCGACGGCCACCATCGACGCGCTCATCCCGACGACGTTCGTCACGCTGAGCCGCGCTGACTTCGACGCGGTCATCGGCGCCAGTCCCGAAGTGCTCGCCGGCATTCTGGAAGGCCGCGCGGTGAACGCCAACGAGTACGGCGAGCACGAGATCGAGGTGCAATCAGGGCACGAAGGGGAGGCGCCCCTTCCGTCGACGTATGTCGACTACGAAGAGGATCCGCGGAGTACTCGTTGAGCGTGGTGCAGACGATCCTCCGCATCCACACCCGCATCACCGACATCTACAACAGCCCGCACGATCAGCTGGCTCAGCAGGTGCGGCTCACGATGCAGGCGATGAAGGAACGCCAGGAGTGGGAGTTGGTGAACCACCCCGAGTTCGGTCTGCTCCACCAGGCGGCCCCGGCGATGCGTCTGCGTCCGCGGCACGGTCCGCCCACGCCGGATGACCTGGACGATCTGCTCTCACTGGTCTGGAAGCAGCCGGCGTTCTTCCTCGCGCACCCCCGCGCCATCGCGGCGTTCGGCCGCGAGTGCACCAGCCGTGGTGTCCCGCCGCCCACCGTCAACATGTCCGGCTCGCCGTTCCTCACCTGGCGCGGCGTTCCGCTCGTGCCGTGCGACAAGCTCGCGGTCGACGGACGCAAGCGGGCCGATGACTCGACCGGTACGACGAGCATGGTCCTGATGCGGGTGGGTGAGGCCCAGCAAGGTGTCGTCGGGCTGCACCAGCCCGACCTGACCGACGGCATCGAAGGCGTTGCCAGCACGTCGATGCGGTTCATGGGGATCAACCAGAAGGCGATTGCCGCCTACCTGATGACCCTGTACTTCTCGTTGGCGGTGCTCACCGACGACGCCGTGGCCGTCCTGGACGACGTTGAGGTGGGCAAGTACCACGACTATGAGTGATCCGCACGTTCCCGGTGCGCCCGAGGACGTGGTCGTCCCCGACTCCTTGATCGCGAGGATGGTCCAAGAAGTCTTCGGCGCCCAAGGTACGGAAGGCGCCATGCCCATTCCCGACAGCCCGCCGGGAATGAGCATGGCGGCACCGACCATCGAAAACATGATGGCGTCGGCACCGGCGCACACGATGGCGGGTTTCACTCCTACTGCGATCA
Source organism: uncultured Actinomycetes bacterium (assembly GCA_963742585.1). GTDB lineage: Bacteria > Actinomycetota > Acidimicrobiia > Acidimicrobiales > JACDEA01 > JACDEA01. The sequence continues at coordinate 2,203,289 of CAVUMI010000009.1, read as the reverse complement.
TGCCGACGCCCGACTACTACTTCCTCGACCTCGTCGCGCCGCGAGGGGAGCAGGTCGACTCGCCGGACGGTGAGCCAGGTCCCCGGCAAGTCGATACCGACGGCATCCGCCGCGACTTCCCGGTGCTGCAGCAATTGATCCATGGCAAGCCACTGGTTTGGCTCGACAACGCGGCGACCACGCAGAAGCCGCAGTCGGTCATCGACGCGGTGTCGCGGTACTACGAGCACGACAACTCGAATGTGCATCGCGGCGCGCACACATTGGCGGCGCGGGCAACCGACGCCTACGAGGGTGCGCGCGAGAAGGTGCAGCGTTTTCTCGGCGCCGGGTCCTCTTCGGAGTGCATTTTCGTCCGCGGGGCGACCGAGGCCATCAATCTCGTCGCGCAGTCCTTCGGTCGCCAGCACGTCGGCGCCGGTGACGAGATACTCCTCACCACCCTCGAGCATCACGCCAACATCGTTCCCTGGCAGATGCTGGCCAAGGAGAAGGGTGCGGTGCTCCGCGTCGTCCCGATCGACGATCAAGGTCAGATCCTGCTGGATGACTATGCAGCGCTGCTGTCGCCCCGCACCCGCATCGTTGGACTTGCACACGTTTCCAACGCGCTGGGAACGGTGCTACCGCTCGACGTGATGATAGAGATGGCGCACCGGTACGGCGCGGTCACGGTGATCGATGGAGCCCAAGCCGTGTCGCACCTGCCGGTCAACGTTCGTGAGCTCGACGCCGATTTCTACGCGTTGTCTGGCCACAAGCTCTTCGCACCCACCGGTGTCGGCGTGCTGTACGGCAAAGAGGAGCTGTTGAAGGCGATGCCGCCGTGGCAAGGCGGCGGCAGCATGATCCGACACGTCTCGTTCGACGCGACGACGTACAGCGAAATCCCGACGAAGTTCGAGGCCGGCACCCCCACCATCGGCGATGCCGTTGGCCTCGGCGCCGCCATCGACTACGTCAATCAGTTGGGTATGGACCGCATCGCCCGGCACGAGCAGGAACTGATGGCTCACCTCACCGAAACGCTCGGCAGCATCCGCGGCGTGCGGCAGATCGGTACCGCGCCGGGCAAGGTCGGCGTCGGCTCATTCGTGGTGGATTGGATGGACACCCAGGACCTCGGCCGTTACCTCGACACCGAGGGCATAGCCGTTCGGGCCGGCCACCACTGCGCGCAACCGACGATGCAGCGATTTGGCCTCGACGGGACGGTGCGGCCGTCGCTCGCGTTGTACAACACCCACGACGAGATCGACTACCTCGGTCGTGCGATCCGCAGGTCGAAGTCGGGCCGGCCCTAAGGGGGCTCGAGCTAACCGGCGCGCAGCGGACGTTTCCGGCGTGGGCCATTTCGATGCAGAGCGGCCGCCCCAGCGTCCGGCGCGTGCGGGAACGGTGTCGGGACCATTGCGTAGGCGATACCGAGCGTCGTCAAGCTGGCCAGGACCACGGTGCCTGTCCACAGCTCGAGATCCCAGCCGATGCCGTACGCGATCTCGAGCGTGACGAAATAGGAGACCCACAGCACGATCGGTGAAAGCAGCGCGAAGCCGCGGAAGGCCCACACGTGGGCGGGCGACGGCCGCAGTTTTTGGAGCAGCAGGTCGCACAGGAGACCGGCCACGGCCACCCCGAGCACGGTCCAGGCCTTGTTGTACTGGTACGGGATGGCGACGGACGCCCCAAGGGCCGTGAAGTAGATCGTCGTGCACCCGAACGGGAAGCGCCAACGGCGCAGGCCCAGCAGCAACGGCACCAGAACGATGTAGTTGGTGACGTGCAGCATCGCGATGCCCTGAATGTCGAACCGGTTGATGTACACGCCCAGCAGCGCTTCGGGTGCCGTGCCGGGAAAGTTGTTGACGAACCCGTCGTGGGAGATCGCCGCGAGGTCGCTCGGGAACGTGGCGATGTACTGATACATGAGCAGGATGAGCATCGCCACGAGCGTGAGCGACCAGAATCCGGGCAGTACCCGCATGAAGGACGGTCGCCTTGAGATCTCGGGATCCGACCACGCCGAGCGCATCGGCGCACTGATGATCAAGATCATGCCGATGACCAGCCCGAGGTGGGTGGGGCTCAGGAAGGCTTTCAGGTCGCGCTCGATCCCCCAGACCTCATGCCAAATTTGGTCGCCGATGGCCGAAACCATGAAGATGGCGATGCCGATCAACGCTCCGGCGTAGCCCTCCGGGATGGCGGCGAGGCTTCGGTGGCCGTTGTCATGGTGGAAGCGCAGGTGCCAGACGATCCAGCCGGCGAGAACGGCAAAGGAGCCGTAGAAGATTCCGTGCCACGGCGTAGTGATCGAGTCGAGCGTGCTCTGGTTGGCGTGGGCCCAGCCGTCCATGTAGAGCCCGCACAGCAACCACGTCGAGATCAGGCAGGTGACTGACTCCTGATGCCACGTGAGCCGTGGGCGGTGCGCGGCATGCACCAACGTCCTTGACGCGGCCCGCGGGTGAAGCAGGCCGCCGAGGGTGACTTCGCGTTCGTCGATGCTCACGCCTCGTACCTCCGGGCCGGCTCGCGGTACGCGACGAGCGATGGAGTGACGAAGAGCGTGAATCCGATGAGAAAAGCGACCATCCCGTACGGGAACTTCCGCTGTTCGTGGTAGCCGATACGGTTTTCGCGCGCTTCTATCGACGCGTTGTCGATGCCCTCCTCCTCGTCCGACGCCGATTGCGCGGCGAGGTGCGTGATGCCGACAGATGCGCTTGTGTCAGCCGACGCCATGGGCAGTGATGCAATGGATCCGATGATGGCAAACGCCACCGCCGCCAACAGGACCGCAGCCGTCCGTGTCATACGCTCGCCTTTCCCCCAACTCCGCTGGCCGAGTGTACTGCCGGATCCGGGCTCGGGCCTCGCTAACCAATACCACCGAAGTAATGATCTCGACGCGACTGTCGGGGCGTAGGCTTTCGCTGTGACCGTTGAGCACCACCCGCCCGTCGAGGAGTACCTGAGCGCGCTCTTTGAGCTGCAGGAGGAGGGCATACCTCTGATCCAGGCCCGGCTGGCCGAGCGGCTGGGCCATACCGCGCCGACGGTTTCCGAAACGATCGGCCGGCTCCGGGCCGACGGCTACGTGCGCTCGATCGGTCGCAAGCTCGAGTTGACCGCCAAGGGTCGCGGTGCCGCCGAAAGTGTGGTGCGCAAGCACCGCCTGGCGGAGCGCCTGCTCACCGATGTCATCGGGCTCGAGTGGCACAAGGCCCACATGGAGGCGGGTCGCTGGGAGCACGTGATTTCTGACGAGGTCGAGGTCCGCTTGATCGCACTGCTGAAGAATCCCGCCACCTGCCCCCACGGGAATCCCATCCCTGGCTCGGGCGTGCCGCGACCAGCCGACCACCACCGGCTGTCTGCGGTGGCTGCCGGCGAGCAGGTTCGTTTGGAGCGGGTCACCGAAACCGTCGAGCTGGATTCACCGACGCTCGCCTATCTCGACGAGCATGGGCTGCGCCCGGGCGCCGTCGCCGCGGTCAAGGCCAAGAGCCCCGACGGCACGCTCACGTTGGAGACCAAAGGGGGCCCCGTCGCGCTCAGCGCCGCGCTCGCCGAACAGCTCTACGTGAGTTCCGCCTAGCTCAGTTCCGCAGCTAAGGCGCGGTTGACGCTCTCGGTTAGGAGAGCCTAATCTTGTGTTGTGCTCGGCATGCGGCGCGTCTATTGGGTGCGGTTGTGCAGCGATGCCGGCGGTGCCTTCGCCGAGGCGTACGGGATCGTTCATCGCATTCCGCGTGTGGTCCGCATTCCGTTATCTCTCGCGGCTGAGCTCGTCGCCAGCGGCGTGCCCCTCCTGGGCGAGCGAATGGACCTTGCCCTTCCGGGGAAGAAGTCCGCGTAGGTATGTTCGTCTGCCTCTGTCGCGGGTGACCGATCGAGCGGTTGACGCCGCGATCGCCGAAGGTGCGAAGTCGATCGAGGAAGTTTCCCTACGTTGCGGCGCAGGCCTCCGCTGCCGCGGCTGCTGGCCCGCGCTGGCCGAGATGCTCGCGGCGGCAAAGTCGGCGACATCTCCGCGAATCGGCGCTTCGTCCGCGGCGTAGAGCCGCCCCGTAAGCTCGTCGCCATGAGGACGACGCGATGAAGGGCAATGACGAAGTCATCGAACTGCTCAATGACGTCCTAAGCGCCGAGCTGACCGCGGTCAACCAGTACTTCCTCGACGCCAAGATGCTGGCCAACTGGGGTTACGACCGTCTGGGCGCGAGGTTCAGGGAAGACTCGATCGACGAGATGAAGGACGCCGACGTCCTGATCGAGCGCATCCTCTTCCTCGACGGCATGCCCAACGTCCAGCGCATGGGCACAGTCCGGGTGGGCGAGACCGCGCCGGAAAAACTCCGGCTCGCCCTTGCGTTGGAGCACGAGGCGATCGAGCGGCTCAATCGCGGCGTGGCCCGCTGTCGCGAGGTCGGCGACAACGGCAGCCGCGAGCTGTTGGAGGGGATCCTCAAGGGTGAGGAGGAGCATGCCGACTGGCTCGAGACGCAACTCGAGCTGATCGAGCAGGTGGGCGAGCCGCACTACCTCTCGCAGCAGATCCACGACTGAGTGACGCGTCGCTTCATCCTCGCCTCCGGGTCCGGCGCTCGTCTCCGTCTTCTGCGCGCCGCGGGGTTCGATCCGGAGGTCGTGATCAGTGGCGTCGACGAGGATGGTGTCGACGGCCTCGATGCCACGCCCACGGTGCTGGCGTTGGCCGAGCTGAAGGCGGCGGCGGTGGCCGCCAGACCGGAGGCCGCTGACGCCATCGTTCTCGGCTGCGACTCATTGTTCGAGTTCGACGGTGAGGTCTTTGGGAAGCCGGCCGATGCCGCGGCGGCGGTCGCCCGCTGGCGCCGGATGCGGGGGAGCGAAGGCACGCTGTTCACCGGCCACTGCGTCATCGACACGCGTACCGACGCGGCCGTATCGGCGGTGGGTGCCGCCGTCGTCCGGTTCGGCTCACCGAGTGACGCCGAGATCGCCGCGTACGTGGCCACTGGCGAACCGCTCGAGGTCGCCGGCGGTTTCACGATCGACGGACGGGCCGCAGCATTCATCGATGGCGTCGACGGCGATCCGAGCAACGTGATCGGTGTCTCGCTCCCGGTACTCCGGACCCTGTTGGTCAAGCTCGACGTGGACGTGACCTCGCTGTGGCGCTGACCATCGGGCCGCTACGCGTGGATCCGCCGGTGGTGTTGGCACCGATGGCCGGTGTCACCAACGTGGCGTTCCGCCGGTTGTGCAGGCAGTTCGGCGCCGGCCTCTACGTCAGCGAGATGGTGAGCGCGCGGGCGTTGCTGGCGGGAGGGCCGCGCACGATGCGCATGGTCGGCTTCGGCGACGATGAACCTGTCCGCAGCGTGCAGCTCTACGGCGTCGACCCTGCCGCCATGTCGATCGCGGTCCGGCGCCTTGTCGATGAGGTCTGCGTCGATCACATCGACCTCAACTTCGGTTGCCCCGCACCCAAGGTCACCCGACGCGGAGGCGGCGCCGCGCTCCCGGTCCGTCGGGCGCTGTTCCGGTCGATCGTCAATGCCGCAGTAGGTGCTGCCGGCGCGGTACCGGTAACCGTGAAGCTCCGGATCGGCGTCGATGCCCACCACATCACCGCCTACGAGACGGGACGAATCGCCGAGGGAGAAGGCGCGGCTGCGGTCGCGCTGCACGCCCGCACTGCGGCCCAGCTCTACTCGGGCGTGGCCGACTGGTCCGCCATCGCGCAGCTGAAGTCCGAAGTCACCACGATCCCCGTGCTCGGCAACGGTGATATCTGGGAGGCTGAAGACGCGCTGCGCATGATGGCGGTCACCGGCTGTGACGGCGTGGTGATCGGGCGGGGGTGCCTCGGCCGGCCGTGGCTCTTTCGCGATCTGGCCGACCGCTTCGCCGGCCGCCCACCCCAGCGGCCGCCCGCACTCGGTGAGGTCGTCGGAATCATGCGCACCCATCTGCGCCTGCTGATCGACGGACTCGGTGAGCCGCTTGGAGCGCGCGACTTCCGTAAGCACGTGGGCTGGTATCTCACGGGCTTTCCCGTCGGCGGCACGGCGCGACGGGCGCTGGCGGCAATCTTGAGCCTGCGCGAGTTCGACGGCCTCGTGGCCGCGTTTGATCCCGCGGTCGAGTTCCCCGCGGTCGCTCACCGCGTGGCGCGGGGACACACCCACGGGCCGCGCGCGGTCAGCGTGCCCGAGGGGTGGTTCGAGGCGATCGACGACCCGACGCCTCCGGTCGGCGCCGACGTGCTCGTCTCCGGCGGCTGACCCGTGTCCGATCACGAGCCCCGGAAAGCGCACGTCGAAGGCATCGAGCTGCCGTCGGAGGACGTCGAGCTTCCCGACGTCCGCAGCGTCTCGCTCCCTGAACGGATCGCGTATCTGGTGCTCGGTATCGGGCTCTTCGTCACCGCGCTTGGCCTGATGAAGTCGGGCGCCCAGTCGTTGATACCGGCCCTGGAAGGCTCGATCTTCACCGACAACGCGCTCAGCACTCTTGGCTTGGGCTGGCTCGGCGCGTGCATCGTCCTTTCCGGGTCGCCGGTGGCCGCGTCGTCGCTCACGTTGCTCGACGGCGGCGCCATCACGCGCGATCAGTCCTTCACCATGCTGGCCGGCTCACGGCTGGGTGCCGCGTTCGTCGTCCTGGTCGTCGGTGTGATCTACGCGCTCCGCCGGCAGGGCAGCAGCCGCAAGGCGCCGATCTCGATCGGGATCCTGTCGTTGCTGATGACCATGGTCACCTACGTCCCGGGCTCCATAGCCGGCTACGTGCTCTTGAAGCGGGGTGCGTTGGACGGGTTCGACGTGGGGACCTCGCCCTCTCTGACCTCGGCCACCGACACGATGTTCGGGTGGGCGGTCGACCTGGCCCGGGACGTGTTCCCGGGTTGGGTACTGTTCCCGATCGGGCTCGCGGTTCTGCTCGTCGGGTTCCAGTTCATTGACCGGGTGATGCCCAGCCTCGGCTCTGAGCAGCTCGAGCACCGTCCCGGCGCGTGGTACACGAAGAAGTGGCCGATGTTCCTGCTCGGCTGCGTGGTGACCTTGCTCACGCTGTCGGTCGCGGTGTCGCTCACACTCCTGGTACCCCTCGTCGCCAAGGGATACCTGCGCCGGGCGAACACCCTGCCGTACATCGCCGGGGCCAACATCACCACGCTGGCCGACACCCTTGTCGCCGCCATCCTGCTCGGGAACCAAGACGCGGTTCGCGTCGTGCTGGCGACCACCGTCACGGTGACCGTGTGGACGCTGGTGCTGATCGGCCTCGGCTATCCGCTTCTGCGGCGCGTCGCCCTGGGGTCGGCGCGGCGCGTGCTCGAGACGCGTCAACGGCTGGTCGGATTCGTGGGCATCATGTTCTTGGTGCCCATCACTCTCATCGCGGTTTGATGCTCGGTCGCCGCGCCGCGCTGGCCGGCGCGCTGGCCGCCGCGGTCGCGCTGGCGGTCACGTCGCTTGCCGATGCGTTGGTCGAGACGATCCCGTCGGTCATCGGCGCGGTCGCCCAAGCGGTTCTGCGCGCGGCACCCGGTTTCGTCGCCGAGGCGGCGATCGAGACGTTGGGTCAGGCCGACAAGCCGGCGTTGCGCATCGGCACGATTGTCATCGCGCTGCTGATCGGCGCGGCGGCCGGGGTGACAGCCACGCGTCGTCGATGGGTCGGCGACGCGGTGTTCTCGGCATTCGCCGCGCTGGGCGTCGCCTGTGTCGCGTCACTCGACGGCATCTCAGTGGGAGGCGCCGCGGTCAGCGCGGCGCTTGCCTCCGCTGCTGGTGCGCTGGCGCTGCGATTCATGCTGCGCCCCGCACGCCAGGCGAGGGGGGCTGGGGGTCCCCCATCGCAAAGCGCCGCAGCCGTGCCGGGGGGCGGCAAGGACGCCAGAGGCCTGGACCGGCGGCGCTTTCTCGCTGCCGCGGCTACGGCAGCCGTGGCGGTGGCGGGCGCTCGGATTGCGTCGAGACCGGCGAAGCACCCGGCGTCGACTGCCCGGGTCGCGTCGAGGCGGTTCGGTGCGCCGGTGGTCAACCAAGGCCTCGACGTCGACGGCGTGAGCCCGCTGATCACTCCGAACGACGACTTCTACCGCACCGATGAAGCGCTGATCATCCCGTCTGTCGACCTGAGCGCCTGGCGCCTGCGGGTCGACGGGATGGTGGAGCGGCCGTTCGAACTCACATACGACGAACTGCTGGCTGAGCCGCTGGTTGAGGCCGACGTGACGCTGGCCTGTGTCTCCAACGCGGTCGGCGGCGACCTGGTCGGCAACGCGCACTGGACGGGCGTGCGGCTCGACCGCTTGCTCGAACGGGCCGGTGTGCAGGCCCGCGCCGATCAGATCGTCGGGCGGTCGTTCGACGGCTTCACCGCCGGATTTCCCGCGTCGGTGCTCGACGGCCGCGATGCGCTCGTCGCCGTCGCCATGAACGGTGAAGTACTGCCGCGGGTACACGGCTTCCCGGCCCGTCTCGTCGTCCCCGGGCTTTATGGCTACGTGTCGGCGACGAAGTGGCTTCGCGAGATCGAGGTGACGACGTTCGACGCCTTCGACGCGTACTGGGTGCGGCGGGGCTGGGCCAGATACGGGCCGGTAAAGCTCGAGTCGCGGATCGATGTCCCGCGAACCGCATCCGGGCTACGGCCCGGTCGGCAACCGATCGCCGGCGTGGCGTGGGCACCGCATCGCGGTATCGCCAAGGTCGAGGTGCGGGTCGATGACGGGCCCTGGCGTGAGGCGGCGCTCGGTCCGTCGGTGGGCGACGACGCGTGGCGGCAGTGGCACCTCGAATGGGATGCCCGACGCGGCCGGCACGAGATCGAGGTGCGCGCCGTCACCAATGACGGCGAAGTCCAGACTGCGGAAACACGGAGCCCGCACCCCGACGGGGCCACCGGCCACCATCGCGTCCGCGTCGAAGTGGCTTGAGCGGTCCTGAACCCGAGTCGGTAGCGTCACCGGCACATGATCGAGCGACTGCGGCGGTGGCGAGCGGCGTACCGGGCGCTGACCGAGAGCTTCATCTGGCGCTTGCTCGGCCGCCAGCGGCGGTGGATCTACGGCCTGCTGGCTGCGGCGATGCTGAACTTTCTGGTGATCATCGGCCTGCTCGACACGCTGCGGCGCGCCTTTGACTCGGCCATCGTCGACCAGATCGCCCACCTCGACCCGCTGGTGAGCCGGCTCACGGGGCTGGCACTCCTCGGTCTGCTCACCGGCATCGCGCAGCGCCAGATCATCGCCCGCATCGGCTTCCACCTCGAGTACGAGCTGCGGCTGCAGCTGTACCGCCGCCTCCAAACGATCAACCCACGCCTGCTCGATGATCTACCGACCGGTCAGCTCATCACCCGGGCGATGACCGACCTCACCTTGGTCGAACTGCTCGTCCAGCTCATCCCGACATTGGGGATCGCGGTCACCCTGCTCAGCGCGCTCGCAGTCCTGCTGCTGGTGCTTGACCCGGTGATGGGCGTGGTCGCCCTCCTCGGCATACCGATCAACGCCTACCTGATCAGCCGGGTGCGGCGACCGCTGCTCGGGTTCAGCTGGCTGGCCCTCAATCGCCGGGCCGAGGTGACAACCGCGATCGACGAGGCTGTACGCGGCGTCCGCGTGGTCAAGGCCTTCGGTCGCGAGGACGCCGAGCGGGGTCGCGTGCAAGAGGCGGCGAAGAAGGCGTTCGGTGTCAGCCTGAACCGCGTGCGCATGATGGCGCGCTACGACCTGATCCTCCAGGTGATCCCGCTCGTGCTCAACGGCGCCATCCTGATCCTGGCCGGCCGCGCCGTCGGCAACGGCGGCTTTTCCGTCGGGCAGCTGCTCATCTTTCTGATCTTCACCCGTGTGTTCACCGACTTCGCGCAAAGCTTCGACGAGATCGCCAGCGGCTACATGTTCGCCAAGTCCGGCGCGCTGCGGATCTTCGAGTTGCTGAACTGGGGTGGGCTCGACGCCGACATACGCCCGACCGGCCGCTCGCTCCCACCGTCGAGGACGGGGTTGGAGTTGCGCGGGGCCGCGGTCAGCTTCGGCGCCCGCGTTGGCATACCTCCCGTCGAGCTCACGGTCGCTCCCGGCCAGCTCGCGGTTCTCATCGGCGGTCCGGGTTCGGGGAAGTCGCTCGTGGCCGCGGTGGCCAGCGGTGCGGTGGCGCCAACCGCCGGTCACGTGCTGCTCGACGGTGCCGAAGTGTCCACGCTGAACCCGGCCGAGCTGCGTCACGCCGTTCGCGTAATCGCCGAGGACCCGTTCCTCTTCGCCCGTTCGGTACGGCACAACCTGGAGATGGGTGCCGGTCTCGATGGCAAGCGGCCGAGCGACGAACGTCTGCAGAAGGCGCTCTGGGCCGCGGCGGCCGACGAGATCGTGGCCGAGCTGCCCGAAGGCCTCGAAGCACCGCTCGGCGATCGGGGCATGACGCTGTCGGGCGGCCAACGGCAACGGCTCGCGCTGGCCCGCGGCCTTGTGTCACCACCGCGGGTACTGGTGCTCGACGACGCGCTGTCCGCCGTCAACCCGACGCTCGAGCTGGAGATCCTTCGGCGAATCCGCGAGCTGGCACCGGAGACAGGGATCCTGCTGATCAGCCGCCGCCCGTCCGCACGGGCCATCGCCGATTCGGTCGTCACGTTGCCGGATCCGGTCGCCGACGTCTCGGACTCGCTGGCGACAGTCGCCATCATGGGGTTCGCGGCGGGCGACGCACCCCCCGACGCCGAGTTGTTGGCTGCTGTCGAGCTCGTACCGCCAGACCGCGACGCGCCGGAGGTGGGCGACGCGGCGGCGACGTCAAGCGACGATCCTCCTACGGTCCGCCACATCCTCGGTCCCTTCCGAAGCAAGGTGGGGGTTGCCCTGCTGGCTCTCCTCGGGTTCACGCTGGTGAGCCTCATCCCCGAAGGTCTGTTCAAGATCGCGGTCGATGACTTCAAAGAAGGCACCCACGGCGACGCCGACCGCGTCGCGCTGGTGTTGGTCGTCATCGCCGGGGCGATGGGCGTGCTGGCCTACGCGCTGAAGATCCTTACCGCGAAGATCAACGAGGGGGTGCTGTACGTGTTGCGGCGCCGCACGTTCCAGCGGCTGTCCCGGCTCGGCATCGACTACTACGACCGCGAGTTGCCGGGCCAGGTCGCAGCGCGCGTCGTCCACGACCTCGATCGGATCTCCGCGTTCGTCGAGAACGGCGTGTACCAGCTGGCGGTGAGCGTCACCGTGATCGTGGCCAGCCTCACGATCCTGACCGCCTGGAACCCCGACGTCGGCCGGGCCGTGCTGGCCTTCGTGCCGATTCTGCTGATCATCACCGCGGTGCAGATCCCGCTGGCGAACCGCGCGTACATCCGGGCCCGGGCGCGGCTCGGCGACGTCATCGAGCGGTTCCAAGAAGACGTCGCCGGCCGCTACGTCATCAACGCGTTCGGCGCGCAGCAGCAAGCCGAGAACGAGGTGATCCGCCGGGCGCGAGGGCTGCGGTCAGCCCGGCGGACCAGCACGATGATCTCCAACACCTACGTCGAGTTGATGCAGTACATCGGGTGGCTGGCGATGGCCGCGGTGATCTCCAAGGCGGGCGACCTTTCGCTCACCGGACAGATCTCGGCCGGATCAGTGGTTGCGCTGCAGCTGTATCTCTCGCGGGCCATGGCTCCGATTCCGCAGCTGTCGGACGTCCTCCAGCGCTACCTCGCAGCGCGGGCGTCGTTCAAGACGTTGGCCGTGCCGTACCGGGCGCCGATCCTGCCGGTCGAGGACGGCGGCGCGGCGCCCGCCGGCGACCTCACCGGCGCGGTACGCCTCGATGGCGTCAGCTTCCGGTACCCCGGTACCGACCGCGACGTCTTACACGACGTCACCCTCGAGATCCCCGCCGGGAGTTCGCTCGCGCTGGTGGGCCCCACCGGGGCGGGGAAGAGCAGCATCGCCAAGATGATCGGTCGCATCTATGACCCGACCGCCGGTGCGGTGGTGGTTGACGGTCGCGACCTGCGCACCATCGACATCTCTTCGTACCGGCGCCGGCTCGGCATCGTGCCGCAGGACGCGTTCTGTTTCCGCGGCACGGTGGCATCGAACGTGGCGTACGGCAAGCCGGATGCGACGCGGGTCGAGATCGAAGCGGCCATCGCCGCGGTGAGCGCAACGGAGATCCTGGCCCGGGTGCCGGGCGGCCTGGACGGGCTGGTGGACGAGGAGGGTCGCAACCTCACCGCCGCGCAGCGCCAGCTGATCGCGCTCGCCCGCGCGGTGCTGGTGGCGCCCGACATCCTGGTGCTCGACGAGGCGACATCGAGCCTCGACGCCGATGTGGAGGAGCGGGTGCTGGCGGCGGTGACCGCGCTCGGCCGCACGATCATCTTCGTCACGCACCGGCTAGCGGTAGCCCGTCACGCCGACAGCGTTGCCGTGGTGGCCGGCGGCCTCGTCGTGGCGCAAGGAACCCACACCGCGCTGCGGCGGGCGGCGGCGTACAAGGAGTTGTGGTCAGCCGAGGACTACCGACCCGCCAAGAAGAGGGCACAGGCACCGCGCAAGGCGGCGCGTCCGAAAGCGGCGGCCAAGCGATGAACTTGCGGACGGTTGGTCGCCGGATCCTCATCGTCGGGTTGGTGCTCGGTGTCTTCGCGCAGTTCGTGGCCGGTCTACGGGCCGAGGAACTGGACACCGCGAAGGAGCGGTTGGCCAAGTGCGCGGGCGTGCCGCAGCCGGTGCTCGACGCCATCGCCGCGAAGCTCAACTCGAAATCCGAAGGTGGCATATTGCGATTCGGCCACACCGTGCAGTCAGGTGAGCTGGAGGGCCAGCCCTGGTTGGTGAGCGCGCAGCTGCGCAAGCCGGGCCGTCCTCGGTCGGCGCCGGGCGAGATCCTCACGTGGGTGACCGCAATGAAGCCGACGGCGCCCGCCGCCGATTACTTGGCGGTCGACACCAACGCCCGTCAACGCTCCGACTGGCCCACGGCCGCCGCGCCGGCCGTCGTCACCCTCGATGCGTCGATCGATTCGCGCGCCTGCGTGTACGAGACCCGTCCCGGCTCGAGGGGACTGTTCCATTGACCAACGACGTCGAGCGCGCGGTCGACGAGATCGCGGCAAAGTGGCGCGCCGACCGTCCCGAACGCCAGGCGCGCCGGCATCTCGATCGCGCTGACTTCGATCTGCTGCGCGACGCGGGTCTGCTGACGTTGGCGGTTCCCGAGGACGCGGGCGGTCTGTGGCGGCGCCGCGGACTCGGCGCGCGGAGTCTGTGAGCTCTACCGCCGGCTGGCTTCGGCCGACCCGTCGGTGGCGCTGGTATCGGCGATGCACCCGGCCGTCATTGCCTACTGGCGCGCCAGTACGGATCCTGCACAACCCCGGTGGGAGGAACAGCGGCGCGCCGTGTTCGCCAGCGCGGTCGCCGGCGAGCAGTGGGGGACCATCACCTCCGAGCCGGGCAGCGGCGGCGACATCAACCGGACCAAAGCGACGGCGACGCCCGTCGACGCCGCGCCGTTCCTCGTCGGTGACGCGTACGCCGTCTCCGGGGACAAGCACTTCGGCAGCGGGATGGGTATCACCGATCGCATGATTACGACCGCGCTGCCGGATGGCGACACCGAACCGACCGTCTTCGTTCTCGATGTACGCGGCCGCCCGTGGGACGGCACCGCGGGGCTGTCGCTGATCGCCGAGTGGGACGGCATGGGTATGGCGGCCACCCAGAGCCACGCCATGCGCCTCGAAGGCGCGCCGGCGGTGCGGCTCGCGTGGAACGGAAAAGTCGATCAGGTCACCGGGGCGGCGGGTGGGTTCATCGCGATCCTCTTCACCTCGGTGGTCCTCGGCGTGCTCGACGCCGCGGTCGCGCTGGCCCGTGAGCAGCTGCGCAAGAAGGCTGGCGAACTCCGCGCCTACGAGCAGGTGGAGTGGTCGCGTGCCGAGCTCGATCACTGGGTCGCGCTGCAGGCCTACGACGGCGCGCTGCGGACGGTCGAGGCCGGCGCTGACAACGCGCTCTATTCCGCGCTCCGAGCCAAGCAAGCAGTAGCCGACCTCGCGGAGAGCGCGCTGGTCCGTATTACCCGCGTGCTGGGCGGCGGCACCTTCTCGCAGCGCTCACCGTTCGCCCATTGGTTCGAGGACGTCCGCGCCCTCGGCTTCCTCCGTCCACCCTGGGGCCTCGCCTACGACGCCCTGTTCGCCACCTCCCTCGACCCTCAGAACCCCAGGTAACCGCCCAGTGTCGGTGTCGAATCGAAGGAAAACCACGATTGGACACCGACACGGTGATTGAGGAGCGGGTCGACGACCTGCTCGGCCGGATGACGCTCGACGAGAAGCTGGCCCAGCTCGGCGGCGTGTGGATCACCGTCGCTCGTCGAGCGACGACCGCTTCGACCGCCGACCACGTGCTGCCGCTGATCCCGCACGGCATCGGCCACGTCACCCGCATCGGCGCGTCGACCGGGCTGCGCCCGCCGAGAGCGCGGCGCTGATGAACGACATCCAGCGACGGTCGTCGAGGGCACCCGGCTCGGCATCCCGGTGGTCGTGCACGAGGAGTCGATCGGCGGGTACTGCGCCCGGGACGCCACGGTGTTCCCGCAGGCGATCGGCCTCGCCGCGACGTGGGACGTCGACCTCGTCGAGCGAGTGGCTGACGTGATCCGCCAGCAGCTGCTCGCCGTCGGCGCCCGCCACACGCTCGCGCCGGTGCTCGACGTCGCCCGCGATCCGCGCTGGGGTCGGGTCGAGGAGACCTACGGCGAGGACCCGTACCTGTGCGGGCAGCATCGGCACCGCGTACGTCCGCGGCATGCAGGGCGACGACCTGCGCGACGGCGTGATCGCCACCGGCAAGCACTTCCTCGGCTACGGCCTGTCCGAGGGCGGCATGAACCACGCGCCGGTGCAGCTCGGGCCCCGCGAGTTGCGCGAGGTCTACGCCGAGCCGTTCGCGGCCGCGATCCGCGACGCCGGGCTGGCCTCGATCATGAACTCCTACGCTCGGTCGACGGGCTGCCCGTGCGCGGGCGAGCGCCGCGATCCTCGACCGACCTCCTCCGCGACGAGCTGGGCTTCGACGGCGTCGTGGTGGCCGACTACTTCTCCGTGCAGCTGCTGCATGACGCACCACCGCACCGCGGCCGACCAAGGGCGAGGCCGCCGCGCAGGCGCTGACGGCCGGCCTCGACATCGAGCTGCCGCCAGTCGACTGCTACGGCGCGCCGCTGCGCGGCAACGTCGGCTGCTGGACGGCACGGTGCCGATGGAGCTCGTCGACCGCGCCGCGGGTCGCGTCGCTGGCGTCGAAGTTCCAGCTCGGCCTGTTCGAGCAGCCCTACGTCGACGCGCGCGGCCGCGACGCGCAGCTTCGACACGCCGCGCAGACCGAGCGCTGGCCCGCGCCGCGGCGGCGGCGTCGATCGTGCTGCTGACGCAACGACGGGCGACCTGCTCCCGTTCGATCGTCGGCCCTGCGACGCGTCGCGGTCGATCGGCCCGGCGGCCGACGACCGTCGCCTGCTGCAGGGCGACTACCACTACCCGGCCCATCGCGAGATCGTCTATCGAGGGCGGCCGGCGAACGTCTACCTGCCCGAAGCCGGCGGGCGCGTTCTCGCCCGGGCCGTACTACACGCCGCACGTCACGCCGCTGGCCGGGTCCGCGCCGCGGCCGGCGACGCGGTCGAGGTCGTCCACGCGCGAGGGTGCGACGTCGACGAGCGACGACGCAGCGGCATCGCCGATGCGGTGGCGCGGCGGCGACCGCGCGGACGTCGCCGTTGGTGTTCGTCGGCGGCCGGTCGGGCCTGCGGCCGCGAGTCGACGGTCGGCGAGGCCCGCGACGCCACCGACCTCGGGCTCACCGGTCGTCCAGGCAGAGCTGGTCCCGACGGTGGCGGCGACGGGCACGCCGACGGTGGTCGTCGTCGTGAGCGGCCGCGTCCACAGCTGACGACATCGTCGAGCGGGTCGGCGCGCTGCTGCAGGCGTGGTGCCCGGGCGAGGAGGGCGGCAACGGCATCGCCGACGTGCTCTTCGGCGCGGTGAATCCGGGCGGTCGCCTGCCGGTGTCCCTGCCGCTCGCCGTCGGCCAGGTGCCGATGCATCACGCCTACCGCGCCGGCGGCGGCCGCTCCATGTTCTACGGCGACTACACCGATTCGCCCGACGCACGCCGCTGTTCGCATTCGGCCACGGGCTGTCGTACACGACGTTCGGCTACGAGTTGGTCGACGCGGTGGGGGCACGACGTCAGCACCCGTACGTGGTGTCGGTGCGGGTCACTAACACTGGCGAGCGTGGTGGCGCCGAGGTCGTCCAGCTCTACGTGCGGGACGACGTCGCCTCGGTGGCCCGCCCGACTGCAGCAGCTCGTCGGTTTCGCCCGTGTCGCGGCTCGAGCCGGGCCAGTCGACGAACCGTGGACTTCGTTGTGCACCCGAGCCGGCTGGCGTTCTACGACCCGGCCATGCGCTTCGTCACCGAGCCGGGGACTTCACGTTCTCGGTCGGCGCGTCGGCGGCCGACATCCGGGTCACCGCCTCGGTCAAGCTGGAGGGCGACGTGACCGAGTACAGGCAACGCGACATCGTTCCGACGGAGGTGCGGACGTGAGTGATGACCGCTACACCCCGAAGCCCGAGCACCGGTTCACGTTCGGACTCTGGACCGTAGGGAACCGCGGCCGCGATCCGTTTGGCCACGAGGTGCGCCCGGCGCTCGATCCGGTCGAGGCGGTGCACAAGCTGGCGGAGTTGGGCGCGTACGGCGTCAACTTCCACGACGACGACCTGGTGCCGCCGGGCGCGTCGGCCGACGAACGCGACGCGATCCTCAAGGGTTTCCGCACCGCGCTCGACGAGACCGGGCTCCGCGTACCGATGGCCACGACCAATCTCTTCTCACGTCCCGTCTTCAAAGAGGGCGCGTTCACGGCCAACGACCCAGCCGTCCGGCGGTTCGCCGTGCGCAAGACCCTCGACGCCATCGACCTCGGCGCCGAACTGGGCGCCGAGGTCTACGTGATGTGGGGCGGCCGTGAAGGCGTCGAAGCCGACGCGGCCAAGGACGTCCGCCTGGCCCTGGATCGGTACAAGGAAGCGGTCGACCTGTGTTGCGAGCATGTGCGCGAGCGCGGGTACGCCATGCGGTTCGCCCTCGAACCCAAGCCGAACGAACCGCGAGGCGATCTCTTCCTGCCCACCGTCGGTCACACGCTGGCCTTCATCAACGAACTCGAGTTTGGCCGGACATGGTCGGGCTCAACCCGGAGTTCGCCCACGAGACCATGAGTGGTCTGTCGTTCACCCATGGCGTGGCCCAGGCGCTGTGGCACGGGAAGCTCTTCCACATCGACCTCAACGCGCAGCGGATCGGCAAGTTCGACCAGGACTTCCGGTTCGGGTCCGAGGGCATCCGCGACGCGTTCTACCTCGTGCGCCTGTCTCGAGGACTCGGGCTGGGACGGCATGCGGCATTTCGACGCGCACGCTGTACCGCACCGAGGACGCCGAGGGCGTGTGGGACTTCGCCCGCGGCTGCATGCGCACGTACCTGATCCTCGCCGAGAAGGCGCGCCGCTTCCGACGACGACCCCGACATCCAGGACGCGTTGCGCGCCGCCAAGGCCGACGGCCTGGCCGAGCCGACCCGACCGGCCGGGTGGGCTGGCCGAGCTGCGGCGCACCACCCATGACGAAGAGGCGCTTGCCGACTACGGCTACGGCCACGAGCGGCTCGACCAGCTCGTCACCGAGCTACTGCTCGGCGTCCGGTAGCGCGATGCCCGTCGTTCTCGGCGTCGACTCGTCGACGTCGGGCGTGCAAGGTCGAGGTCCGCGACGCCGACGACGGCGCGCTGATCGCCGTCCGGTCGGGCGTCGCATACCGCGACGACGCCGCCGCGGAGCGAGCAGTATCCCGCCGAGTGGGAGACCGCGTTCGCGAGGCGTGCGCGACGGCCGACGTCGACCGCGCACCGGCCTGCGGCCATCGCGGTAGCCGGCCAGCAGCACGGCTTGGTCGTGCTTGACGCAGGCCGGCGACGTCATCCGGCCGGCCAAGTTGTGGAACGACACCGAGTCGGCGGCCGACGCAGGTTGGCTGCTCGGTCAGCTCGCCGGCGGCGCGGCCGCGTGGGCCGACGGCCTGCGGCAGCGTGCCGGTCGCCGCCTTCACGATCACCAAGCTCTCGTGGCTGCACCGCAAGGAGCCCGACGCGTTCGCGTCGCATCGCATCGGTGCTGCTGCCCCACGACTGGCTCACGTTCCGGCTCGACCGGCGAGCTGGTGACCGACCGGGGCGACGCGTCCGGTACCGGCTACTGGTCACCGGCCGAGGGCCGCTACCGGACCGACCTGCTGGCATCGTCGACGGCGACACCGATTGGGACGCGGCGCTGCCGAGGGTGGCGGAGCCGGAGGAAGCGGTGGCCGAGTGGTCACGTACCGGCGCCGTGGTCGCGCCGGGCACCGGCGACAACATGGCTGCCGCCCTCGGTCTCGGCCTGGGCCCGGGCGACCTGGCGATCAGCGTCGGCACCAGCGGCACGATCTTCGCGGTGGCCGAGTCGCCCACCGCCGACGCGAGTGGCGCGGTGGCCGGGTTCGCCGACGCCACCGGCCGTTTCCTGCCCCTCGTCTGCACGCTGAACGCCGCCAAGGTGACCGACACGCTTCGCCCGACTGCTCGGCGTCGAGTCGCGATGTCTTCGGCCAGCTCGGCCCTCGCCGCGCCCGCGGGAGCCGGCGGCGTGGTCCTCGTGCCCCATCTCGATGGCGAGCGCACACCGAACCGCCCGGACGCGACTGGGACGCTGACCGGCCTCCGGTCCGACGCCACCCGCGAGGAGGTAGCGCGTGCCGCGTTCGAGGGCGTCGCGTGCGGGCTGCTCGACGGTGTCGACGCGTTGGCGGCCGCGGGCGTCCCGGCCGGCAGCGGGCGGGTGATGCTCGCCGGCGGTGGCGCGCAGAGCCCCGCGTACCAGCGGGTTATTGCCGACCTGTCCGGTCGTCCCGTGCGTGTTCCGGCGGATCAGGAGCTGGTGGCATTGGGCGCGGCGGTGCAGGCCGCGTCGGTGCTGCACGGGCGGCCGCCCGGTGACGTGGCGAGCGCGTGGGGTTGCGGCCGCGGCACCGACATCGCACCCGATCGTGACGTTGACCGCGACGCGATCAGGGCCCGGTTCGACGCGGCGCGCGGCTGACGTCGTGCCCTAGGCACTCCACACGTCACTCCAACCCGCGGGGGACAAAGCCACCGTGACGCGCTCGAGCCCCGTGGCGCGCGTCCAGGTGACCAGCTCGACGTCCTCGCCGGCGCCCACGACCGAGGTGCGGACGCGCCCGTTGTCGACCGCGACCTCGGCGATACGCCGGTCGCCGGCGGTCGCGTAGAGCGCAGGATCGCCGATCACGGCAATCGAGTCATCCACGAGCGGGGCGATTACGCGGTAGTCCCAGTCGAGGGGCTCAAGGTCGATGTCCCAGCCGCCGTCGGCCTCCAGCAACTCGGCTGTCTGGCGCCGCCAGTCCCACACCACCACGGGCCCACTCGGCGCGTCTGCGCCCAGGTCACTGAGCGCGATGCGACCCTGCGCGGCGCGCGTTCCGGCGTTCAACGTCACGACGTAGTGCCATGTGCCGACCGAGTGCTCCGTGGTCGCCGCGCCGACCAGTAACGCGCCGCGGCCCGTGGCCCATCGTTGGAACGAGCGGTCGAGGGCGACGACAGGAGTGTGCGGCTTCACCAGCGTTCCGTCCCGCCGGCAGGTGCGACGGACGAGCGCGGGGTCGGCGCGCCCGATGCGGTCGCCGATACCGACCGGGCCGGTGGAGAGCGCGGACAGTAGCGCCTCTATCTCGGAGTGTGCATCTGGATTGCTCGAGTCGGCGCTGAAGACGTCCTTGAACGGGCGGAGCCCGAGCGCGCTCGCGAACACATTGGTGTACAGAAACCAGGCCCAGAGGTATCCGGGACTCACGAGGTAGCCGTGATCGCCGGACGTTCGGACCGACGCCACGTTGGCCAACGTGACTGTCTGGCAGAGATCGGCGGGGCTGGACATGCACCATTGCAGGGTCAGCCCGCGGTCACCGGCGGCGTGGTCGACGCCCTCCTGCCACGCGCGCGCCCGACCCGGCGCGGCGCGCAGCCCGCGCACGCCGAGAAAGCACTCGATCAACCAGTCGTGTTCCAACGTTGTCACGCCCCATTGCGACGCCTGGTCGAGCCAGCGTTCGTAGAGCTCGGGGCCCATTGGGTGGGCCCGCTCGCCGTCGATCCAGCACGCGAAACGCTCGAGGTAGGGCGACGCCGACGCCAGGTGACGGCAGTGAACGGTGAGCGGGGGTCGTCCGAGGTCCTCGTGGAGCTGCGCGATGCCGCCGGGGAGGATGTCGGGCCGGGCGTCCCACTCGACCAGACCGCTGGGCGGTACCAACCATTCGTCGGTGTCGAACGGGCGGAGCGTCGCGTGCGAGTAGAACCACGAGTCGAGCTGGAACGTGCCGAACGGCACCTCCCGAGCGCGCAGGTCGGCGGCCGCGGCGATGAGCGTCCCCGGTACGTCGTGCCCGGGCTCGGTCCGGTACCAGTACGCGGCGCCGTTGTCGGTCCAGTACGACGGCCGGCGGTTGAGGTCATCGGCGTAGCGACCGGGCCGGACCGTCGCGTGCCGGGCCTGAAGCTCGGCGCCCCACGCCTCGAGGCACGCTCGCGGTCCCGGTCCGGCCCACAGACGCGAGTTCGGTGGCAAACCCCGCGGGCACGGCGTCGAGATCCCCGTGCCAGCCCCAACGCAGACCGTCCTCGACCGCGAGCACCTGCTCGTGGAAGTTGTTGAGCGGCGCGAGCAGCAGCGTGCGGCCGTCGGGAGCGATCAACATCATCGGCAGAACGAGCGAGGGGCGGGCCGGAAACAGGAACCAGCCCTGCATCGAAGCGTCGGTGAGCGTCGGCATGGCGAACTCGGTGTATTGGAACCCGAAGGCGACCGTGCCGTCGGGGACGCCGCCGGGCACTCGCTCACTCGGGTTCAGCGACCACGCCGCGCTGGGCCGGGCAAACTCGCCAGTCGCCAAGCCGTCGACGTCGGCGGTGGCCTCGATGCGCAGGATTGCGAGCGTGTCGGACTCGATTCGGATCGAGCCCGCGACCAGCCCGCCCGCGGCGCCATCGAAGCGCAACGGGCCGAGCCAATCGGGCTCGCCGAATCCCACGCGAACGGAGCCGTCGGCGTCGACCGTGGTGGTGACCGCATTGTCCACCGGCGCATTCAACCAGTCATGCTGTGGCCGTGCCGACGCCCGCCGTGGCTTTCGTCCCCGCACGCGCCGGGCTGGCCGGCAACCCCTCGGACCTTTACGGCGGCGCGGTCCTCGCCGTACCCATACCGTCGCTGCGCGCCCAGGTCGAAATCGTCGACGCACCGACGACGCAGGTTGCCGGTCACGAGGACGGGCTGCGGCTGATCGAGGCTGCGGTCGCGCGCGGCCCGTCACCCGGTTCGCCGTTCGCGCTGCGTTGGATCACCGACATCCCGCGCTCGGTGGGGCTCGCCGGCTCGAGCGCGATCGTCATCGCGACGTTGCCGCGCCCTCAATGCCCGAGTTGGCGTCACGATCGGTGACCTTGACCTCGCGTTGCTTGCCCAGTCGGTCGAGGCCGACGGCCTCGGCATCGTCGCCGGCTTACAGGACCGCGCCGTCCAAGCCGCGGGCCGCCCGGTGCTGGTGGATGTGGAGCGCGGCCTACCCGGTCGTAACGCCGCTGACGCCGGCCCGCCCGCTGCGATTCCTGTTCGCGTGGTGGTCGGGAGCGACGGCCGACTCGGCCGCGTATCACCGCGAGATCCGGGCGAATGCCCCCGAGCGCATGGACGCGCTCGCTGATGTCGCCCGCTCTGCCGCGGACACGTTCAGAGCGGGCGACGGTGCGGCGTTGTCGGGGTTGATGGGCCGCTCGGCCGAGTTGCGGGCGCGGTTGGCGCCGCTGCCACCGGCCCACGAACAGCTCGCCGCCACGGTGCGTGGCGCCGGCCTACTGCCCAACTCGGCCGGCTCCGGCGGCGCGGTAGCGGCCGTTGTACTTGATGACGCCGCCCTCGATCGAGCCGCCGCCGCCGTGCGGTCGCTCGGCGGCGACTTCGTCGTGGAATCGTTTGGTGATGGCTAAGGAATTCGGCAAAGCCGCGAACGAGGCCATCGGGGCCATCTGGCCGGGGCCTTTATCAAGGTGCTTCTCACCAACGGCGTCGATGTCTCATTAGTGGCCCATCCCGGCGGTCGTCGGCCGGCGACCCTCGATACCGCCATCTTCGAGCGCGACGGCTATCGCTGTGTGCGTCCGGGCTGCTCATCGGCCCATCGACTGCAGGTGCACCACTACCGCATCGACTACGGCAAGAAGGACCCCACCGCCTACTGGAACCTGGCCACGCTGTGCTCCTTCGACCACGACCTCATCACCTACGGCGGTCACCGGCTCGAGGGTGGGCCGGGAGCGTGGGCGTGGCAGGGGCCGCCGTAGGACCGGGCTACCGGGGTGGGCCGGCGGCGAGGTTGACGTTCGCCGTGTGGCGCTGACCGCGCGCGTCGAGCCAGGCGATGGACACACGGTCGCCAGGCTTCCACACGTCGAGGAGCGCGCGCAGTGACTGCGCGCTGGTGACGGCCTTGTTGTCGAGGGCGACGATCGTGTCGCCGGCCTTGAGCCCCACGGCCGCCGCAGGGGTGCCGTCCTCGACATCAATGACGCCCGCGCCGGCGATGGTCGCCGCTTCCGCAAGTCCGACCCCGAGGAACGCGGGAGACCCGATGCGGACGGTCGAACTGGACCGACCGGCCCTGATGTCGGCGACGATGGCCAGCGCCCGCTCGATCGGGATTGCGAATGCCTCGCGTTCGCCACCCAGCGCTCGCCGGCCGACCGACGCCGCAGTGTTGATGCCGACGACCTGTGACCGGTCATTGAGGAGCGGCCCACCGGAGTCACCGGGTTGCAACGGGACGTCGGTCTGGATGAGCCCGCGCAACGCTTCGGCGCCACCGCTGCTGCGGTCGCCGGCGGTGATCGACTGATTGAGCGCGGTCACCACTCCGGTCGCCATCGTGGGCGGTCCCGCCTGGCCGAGCGCGTTGCCGATAGCGGTGACCGCGTCGCCGATGTCCAGTGTCGAGGAATCCGCCGTCTCGGCCGTGGCGAGGCCCGATGCGTTCTCGAGCCGCAGCAGTGCGATGTCGTGGGTGGAGTCCGTCCCGACGACCGTCGCCTTGTAGACCCGCCCCGTGCCGTTGATCTGCACCGAGATCGACGACGTGCCTTCGATCACGTGACTGTTGGTGAGCACTTCACCGGTCGGCTTGAGCAGGATGCCGGTCCCCGCGCCGCGACCGGTCCCGAAGGCCAGCGTCGTCGATATCTCGACAACGCCGCGGCGGCCTCCGGTTGCGGTCGCGGGCGGGGGGACTGTGGGAGTGTCACTCGTCGATGGCGCCGGAGCCGTGCTCGCTGCTGGTGATTGGGCGGCGAGGCTGGGCCGAGATTCGGGGTTCCCGCGGGCGAAGGTGACTCCGGCGGCACCAACCGTGCCGGAGGCCAACGCCAACGCGACGAGGCCGGCGATCGTCCGGATCGGGCGGCGTCGCGGGACGATGATCGGCTCACCGGCCGGAGGCGTGGGCTCATCCCCTCCGGCATCGGTGGAGTCGGTGGTCAGTTCGCGCGTGGCGACCATGACGGCAGCCTGCCTGGCGCGCTTATGAGCCAGCCCACCGCCACCTGTGTCTCACCTGTGGACTAGCGAGTGCTGCTGGCGCCGACCAGCGTAAGCCAACCGTCGATCAAGCGGCGGGCGATCGAAAGCGGTGGCGGGATCATGGGTAGGTCGGTGGGCTCGAACCAGCCGGCGTCGGCGATCTCGTGGCCGTCGGCCACGATCTCCCCGTCCGCCCAGCGGGCGTTGAAGCCGATCATCAGCGAGTGCGGAAACGGCCACGGTTGGCTGGCCACGTACTGCACGTCACTGACGATGATGCCCACTTCCTCCTCGACCTCGCGGGCGACGGCGCCCTCGAGGGTCTCGCCCGGCTCGACGAATCCGGCGATGGTGCTGTACATCGGCATGGGGAACGAGCGGTTCCGCGCCAACAGCGCGGCGCCGTCCCGCTCGACCAGCACGATCACCGCCGGCGCGAGCCGCGGGAACGCCAGCAACCCACATGCGGGACAGCGCCGGGCCCGTTCGCCAGCGGCGGGCTCGGTCGGCGTGGCGCAGCGGCCGCAGAAGCGATGCGTCCGGTCCCACTCGGCCAGCTGCACGGCGCGGCCGGCGATCGTCCACTCCAACTCGTCGAGGCGCGCCGCGAGAGCCATGAGGGGTTGGAAGCCAGGATCGTCGGTGAGGCCGTCCACGTCGGCGGCCCAGCACGCCATGCCGTCGAAGGTGCCGAGAAAGTGGTGCACACCCGGGTCGTCCGGCGGTTCATCCACCAGCACCACTTCGCTGCCCCGCACCCAATACCAGCGGGCCGGTGCGGGGGCGCAGCCTTCCGGCGGCTCGAGCAATGGGACGAACGGCACGCCTGCATCGTTGCAGGTGCGCCGCGTCAGGACCGCACGAATGTCACTTTCGAGCTTCCCTTGGTGCACTCGTAGAACGCTTGCGGCAGCGGATCCTCGACGCTCCGGGTGCGCGCGCAGTGGTAGCCGTCGACATCGACGCTGGCGGGGCCGCCCGAGCTGGTCTGCTGCCCGGCCTTGCGGACGAATGCCTCGGCGTCGGCGCACGAGAGACCGGTCGCCTTGATGTCGCTGGCCGCGTCCTCGCTGTTCGGCGTGAACGCGACCGGTTGGCACGAGACCGTGACCGGAGCCGCCGCCGTGCTGCTGGTGGTCGACGCGATCGTCGTTGTCGTTGGCACCGCCGATGTGGAGGCGGCGTCCTCGCCGTCGTCATCGCCGCACGCAGTCAGGGCGAGGAGGAGCATGGCGATGAGGACTGTGCACTTGCGCATACCGCATCTGACGCCCAACGGCAGGCGACGGTTGACATGCATTTAGGCAGTTATAGCGGGATAGGCAGTACCGGTTGGCTCAGTTCGACGCCAACGCGGCCGGTAGGTCGGGGGTCGGCTCTCGCCGGGATCGCCGGCTGGCGTGAAAGCGCCACCATCGCGAGCACCTACAATGTTGGTCCGTAGTTAGGGGAGGCGGGCGGGATGCGTTCCAAGTGGGCAGTGCCGCAGCGGTCGCGGCGCCTGGGCGCACTGATACTCGTGGTTGGCCTCGCGCTGGTCGACGTCGGGCCCGCCGAGCAGGCACTCACCAACGCCGCCGCCGGCCCGACCCGCCCCACTGAGGCCGGCAGCAGCAGCGGGATCGCCAACGACCAGGGCGCGGTCGCCCTCGCCGCGGGCGAGGTCGCTCGTGGCGTGGAGAGCGCACCGGTCGGCGCCGCGCCCACCGTCGAAAGCGCCCCGCCGCCCGTAGCCGTGTACTCCACCGTCGAGGATCCGGCCACGCCGAGCCCGCCGACCGCGGCCGGCGAGGCGCCGACGTCGCAAGACATTCCCGGGGAGTGGATCGTCGAGCTGAAGGCGGGCGAACCCGCCCAAGCCGTGGCCGAGGAACACGCCAGCACGTCGGGTGCCGACGTGCACCACGTGTACACCGCGGCGGTCAACGGATACTCGGCGAGTATGTCCGACGGCCAGGCCGAGAAGGTGGCCGCTGATCCCCGGGTTCTATCGGTGACGCGTGACCGGCGCGCCTACGCCCAAGCGCAAACCGTGCCGGTGGGCATCAAGCGTGTGGGCGCGCCGAATACCGCCGTCGGCGTGGCGGTCGACGTCGACGTCGCAATCGTCGACACCGGCATCGCTCCTCACCCTGACCTCACCATCGCCGGCGGCAAGAACTGCAACGGCACGGGGACGAGCTACACCGACGGACACGGACACGGCACGCATGTGGCCGGCACGGTTGCCGCCAAGAACGACACCAACGGCGTCGTGGGCGTCGCCCCGGGCGCCCGCCTCTGGGCGGTGCGCGTGCTGGGCACCAGCGGATCCGGCTCCACGTCGCAGATCATCTGCGGTCTCGACTGGGTGCGCGCGCAGGGCAACATCGAGGTCGTCAACATGAGCCTGAGTGGCCCAGGCAGCGAAGGATCGAGTTGCACCTCATCGACGATGCGGGCCGCGGTCTGCAATCTGAAGGCGGCGGGTGTCACGGTCGTGGTCGCGGCCGGGAACAGCAAGGTCGATGCCAACGGGACGGTACCGGCCACCTACCCGGAGGTGATCACCGTTTCCGCGCTGGCCGACTCGAACGGGTTGGGCGGCGGCGGCGGCGCGGCGCAATGCGGTGATGCGGACGACAGCCTGGCCAACTTCTCGAACTGGGGCGCCGACGTCGACGTCATCGCTCCCGGCGTATGCATCAACTCGACGAGCCGGACGGGCGGGTACGCGTCGATGAGTGGCACGTCAATGGCATCTCCGCACGTCGCTGGCGCGGCGGCGGTGTACAAGGCGGCGAACCCACTCGCCCCGCCCGACCAGGTTCGTCAGCACCTCATCACCACCGGCACGTCGGACTGGATCAACAGCGAAGACCGCGACGGAATCAAGGAGCCGGTCATCCAGGTCGCCCCGCCCCCGCCGCCACCTGAGGTCCCACCCACACCGAACTTCACAACCAGCTGCGCGGCGCGCGTGTGCAACTTCACTGATACGACCTCCATCACGAACAGTGATCCCATCGCTTCGTGGAGCTGGAGCTTCGGATCGGGCGACGCAACGTCAACCGCGCAGAACCCCTCCTTCACCTTCCCGGCCGACGGGACCTACTCGGTGCAGCTCACCGTGTCCGACAACGACGGGCCGGCGTCGATCACCAAGGCGGTCACGGTGACCACGCCACCACCGCCGCCGCCCGAGGTTCCGCCCACGCCGAACTTCACCAGCAGTTGCAACGGGTTCGCGTGCACGTTCACGGACACCTCGGCCACTACCAATGGCGACGCGATCTCGGCGTGGAGCTGGAACTTCGGATCCGGCGACGCCACCTCCACCGCGCGCAACCCGTCCTTTACGTACCCGGCGGCGGGTACCTACTCGGTGCAGCTCACCGTGACCGACAACGACGGGCCGGCGTCGATCACCAAGCAGGTGGTCGTGAACAACCCGCCGCCTCCGCCGCCGATCACCCTCACGCTGACGAGGGGCTGGTTCTTCACCACCTCGTTGACGCTGCAATGGACTGGCGCCACCGGATCCAACGTCGAGGTATGGCGTAAACCGTCCACCGCAGCGACATTTACCCTCGTGATGACGACACCGAACGACGGCAGCGCGACCAATGACCCCGGGCGCGGTAGCTGGGTGTACAAGGTGTGTCAGATAGGTGGGAGCGTGTGCTCGCCCGAGCGCAGCATCACCATCTAGTGTCCGAATGATGGTTCGCCGCGCCGCAGTCATTGCCGCGATCGCGCTCGCCATTGCCGCGCTCGGCTGGCACGGCTCACTCGACCACTCCGGGCCCGCCACTAGCCGTCCGGCCGCTATCGGTGTGCGTGAGGCGACGGAATCACTGCAGCCGTTGGCGCTCGCCCATCCCACCGCCTTCGCGATCCGTCGGGCAGCGTCGGAGCGGCCGGCCGCGGGCGCCTTGCTCCTCGCGTTCGTGGTCATGGCGGGGCCGCTCTGTCTGCGCTTGCAACGGGCGACGGGGTACGGCCACACGTTCTCGCTGCGACCCGCGCTCGATCATCGCCGTCACACCATCGCCCTCCGGGCACCTCCGCGCCTCTCGCGTTCCGTAGAGGTTCGTCAAGTGCTCGCGCCGCCGGCGCGGGTCGAAGAAGCGTCGGCGCGCCGCGTCGACTCTGGAGGGATTCGTTCACATGTCCAATCGTCGTACATTGCGCAGTCGCATCCGGTATCGGTTCGACACGATGCTCGCTCGGGGCACGATCGCGGTCATCGCCTGGCTGGGCGTGCTCACGCTGGTCGTCGTTCTCGTGAGCGGGCTGATCGTCTCGATCACCGACGTCGCTATCCATCATGAGGAGCACCCGAGCGTCATCGAGGCGGTGTGGCAGAACATGATGCGGGCGCTCGAACCCGCGGCCATGCACGAGGACGTCGGTTGGCCGCTGCGGTTGCAGTCACTCTTCGTCGTGCTCTTCGGGGTCTTCGTCGTCAGCTCGCTGATCGGCCTCGTCGCCAGCGGCATCGACCGCCGGGTGACCGAGTTGCGCAAGGGCCGCAGCGAGGTGCTCGAGTCGGGCCACACGCTCGTCCTGGGGTGGTCCGAGAAGATCTTTCCGATCATCGCCGAGCTCGTGCTCGCGCACCGTGGCCGTCGTGACAGCTGCATCGTGCTGCTCGCGCCGCACGACAAGGCGGAGATGGAGGACGAGCTGCGGCACGCGCGTTCCCCACGTCGGCCGCACGCGCATCGTGTGCCGCAAGGGCGACCCCTCCGACCCCGCCGACCTGGCGATGGTCAGCCCGTACGAGAGCCGGTCGGTGATCGTGCTCGGCAACAACCACAACGACGGCGACGCGCAGGCGATCCGCGCCGTCTTGGCGTTGATGAAGGACCCGCGCTTCGAGAATTTGCGGCTCGTCGTCGATTGCATGTACGACGAGAACGCGGCGTTGCTTCGCCAGGCCACCGGCGGTCGTGCGGTCACGATTGCGTCATCCGACGTGATCGCGCGTGTCACCGCCCAGGCGTGCCGCCACACCGGACTGGGCCGGGTGTTCCAGGAGATCCTCGACTTCGAGGACGAGGACGTCCAGTTCGACGACAATCCCGGTCTGGCCGGCCAGCGGTTCGGCGACCTGGTCTTGCGGTACCCGCGGGCGGCGGTGATCGGTGTGCGTTTCCCCGACGGCCACGTTCTGCAGAACCCGCACGACGACTACGTCCTGGCCGAGGGTGACCAGGCGGTCGTGCTGGCGGAGGCGGGCAACGTCGAACTGGCCGCCACGGCGGTCATCCCCCCGCCGGTGACTTGCACGGTCCCGATAATCACCGTCAAGCCGTCGCGCATCCTCGTCGCTGGTTGGAACGAGCTTGCGCCCCGGATCGTCAGTGAGCTGGACAAGTGGGTGGCGCTCGGTTCGACGATCCGCGTACTCGTCGATGAGTCGCTCTACGGCGCCGACGACATTGAGGTTGCCGGGTTGGTCAACATCGAGCTATCGGTTACTCGCACGACCGCGTGGTCGCCGACGATTGTCGCCGAGTTGGCCGCCGCGGAGCGCTACGACCGAGTCGTCGTCCTGTGCTACCGCCGAGGTCTGACACCGGACGAGGCCGACGCCCGCGCCTTGATGGTCTTGCTCCAGCTTCGCGAGTTCCGCGCGTCGACGCCCGGCGGTGCGCCAGACATGAGTGTGGTTACCGAAGTGCTGGATATCCACGACGTCGAGCTGGCCCGCGTGGCTGGCGCTGACGACTTCATCGTGAGCGACCGCCTCACCGCACTCATGCTGGCGCAGCTGGCCGAGATGCCCGAGCGCGAGGATGTGTTCGCCGACCTCTTCGAGGTCAGCGGCTCGGAGGT
This sequence comes from uncultured Actinomycetes bacterium, assembly GCA_963742585.1. Taxonomy (GTDB): domain Bacteria; phylum Actinomycetota; class Acidimicrobiia; order Acidimicrobiales; family JACDEA01; genus JACDEA01. The sequence goes on along the minus strand of CAVUMI010000009.1, from coordinate 2,173,710 downwards.
CTGCATCCGCCCCGTGTCGGACTATGTCGCGCCCGAGCCCGGACTCCCGTACGCGGCCTACGTCGAGGCCGCGCACCGGGCCGGCCATCTGGCGATCGGTTACAAGTCGACCAGCGCCGGGATCCACGATCGCACCGACGGCATCAGAATCAGCCCGGCCAAGTCGGGGCTCCCCGATCTTCAGCCCGACGATCAGCTCATCGTCGTCGTCCGTCGCGAGGATTCGGAGCGCTATCTCACGACGGTGCCGCAACCGGCCACCGTTCGAGGAACGCCATAGTCACCGCCGCAGCGTTGTCGGCCGCGATGGGGTAGTAGGCGAAGAACTGCACCGGGAATCCCGGCAGCATCAGCGGATCGCCCTGACCATCGGAGACCCCGCGGAACCCGATGAAGGGGATCGCGTGTGCGGTCGCAACTTCACCAACCGCGGCGGTCTCGTTGTCGGCGGCCATCGCGGTCGACGACGACGCCTCGGGCGCGGCCAAGTACGACGTGATGAACGCCGGGTCGACGAAGGGCAGCGCGCCGGCCGCGAAGCCGGCGAAGTCGGGCGCCGGCGCCGGCCTTGCCCGGCAGAGCCGGCACCCGAAGATGTCGCCACCGAAGGGGAAACACGGAAAGGCGCGACCGCCGAACGGATCGGTGGTGATGCCGTCACCGCCCACAGTGATCGTCGGCGTGTGGCTGAAGCGCACCGTGCGAACCCCGGTTGCGTTCGTACACGCGCAGAGGGGATCCGGCGCCGGGTTGTCATGGGCGAGTGGGACCGAGGCCGCCGCCACTTCCAGCGCCGTGGCCAGCATGCCGGGATCGGTGTCGAGCCACGTCGTCGCCGCCGTCGCCGCTCCAGCGTTCGGGCACGGTGACGTCGCCGATGTACCGCGTGCTCCCCGCCACGCCCGAGAACACCACCGCGCTGATCTCCGAGCCGCGTCCCGCACACGAACCGGTCGATCGCGGCCTGCGTCGGTCTCACGCGGCGTTGACCGGCCCGATGCCAGTCATGGCCAGGACGACCTGGTGACCCGCTAGCCGGGCCAGATAGAAGGTCCGTCCGGCGGCCACGACCCGGCGCGCGGCCGGATGTCGCCCTTGGCCAGCACCGCATCGAGCTCGGCCGGGAAGGCCGAAAGCACCAGGACCCGGTTCTGGCACGCCTGCCGCGGGCGTTCGGGCCTCCGCTCCCGGGGCCGCTCGGGCCCCTGCCCGGTGAACAGCCCAGCGAGCAGCATGAGCAACGCCAGGACCCCAGCCATTTGCGGACGGTATCTCTTGTAGGCTCGTGGGGTCGGCGTCCCGCCTCGGTATTGAGGTGCTCGCTAGAGGTACAGGTCCGGTCCGAGGCCCGTCCGAGACACCGACACGCAGGACGCCCGCATCGCGTGGATGGCGGGAGCCCGGCGCAGGGAGCGCCGGATAACACATGGACGATGGTGCACGAGCCCTCGAGGCCGCCGTTTGGGCGGCGGTCGAGGGGATCGCTACCGCTGAACAGTCGGCGCTGCTCAAGGCTGATGCGCGCGCCCACCTGCGCGTCCTCGAACGCCTGCTGGACGAGGCCGAGGACCGCTACGACGAGGTGCGTGCCGTCACCGGGTCCGAACGCGATCAGGTGCTGGCCGACGTCGAGGCCGAGCTGGATCAGTTGGAGGCCGCGTACGACGCGTTGACCGGCACGACGAGCGTGGCGCCGCCGACACCGGTCGCGGTGGCCGCCGAGCCGGTGGGCGAGGTGCGCTTGCAGGCGTCGTGGTCGGGCGGCCAGGTGATCGTCTGGGCCGCGGGCCCGGGCACCGCGCCGGCCAGCAACGAGGACCTGTCCGACCGTCTCGAGGCCATCGGGGGTCCGCCGCTCGGCTGGAGCCAGTACCCCGCGGTGCGGCTGCCAAACGGCGCCCGCGCCGACGCGCTCTCGATCCCGGTCGCCGAGGCGCTCGGATGGTTGGTCGCAGTCGGTGGAGGACTGGGCCGCGACGGCGTCGGCCTGAGTTTGACGTGGCTCGGCAGGGTCGCGGTCGCCGCGGTCCGGCTGGTCGCGCAGGGTCGCCTGGTGCCGACGCTCCGCAGCGAGAAGCGGCCCGATGGTCGCTCGCTCGACGTCACCGTGCGCTGGCTTCCCGCGTTGGTCGACGACGCCGAGGTGGCCGAGCTGGCCGCGGCCATGCCCGGACCCATCACTGTTCTGGGCCCGGCCGACCCCCGCGTCACGACCCGGCTCGTGCTCGCCGCGGTCGTCGACGCGATCGCCACCGATGCCGCCGGCCGGCTCGAGCTACCCGCACCGCCGCCGGCGACGCGGACCACCGCGGCGGTGGCCGAGGCGGTGGTCACCCGCCTCGACGGCTCGTCGTTCGTCGCGCCGGTCACCGCCTACGCCGAAGTATCGAAACGCCTCGACCGCTGGGCCAAGCCGGTGACGGCGCAGGGCCGCCGGCGGCTCGTCGTTCACCTCGACCCACCTGACAAGGGCAACGCGTGGTTCCTATCGGTCCTTGGGCCCGGAGCGGAAGGCATGCTGCCGGTGGAGCTGGCCTTGGCCGACACCGAAGCCACTAAGCCGCTTGCCGACGAGCTGGCGCGTCTCGAGCGGATTTTCCCGCGCTGTTGCGGCCAGGCGCGATGCGCCGCGGCCAGGTGTACCTCAGCCAGGACGAGGCGTGGGACTTGATGACCGTCACCGGGACCTTGCTCGAAACCGCCGGATTCGAGGTGCGCGTGCCCGCGCTGTCGCGGCGCAAGCCGTCACCGGCGCTCCGGCTCTTCGCCGAAGCCGCCGGGGAGACGGTGGTCGGCGCCAACCAGCTGAGCAATGTGCGGTGGTCGGCGGTTTTCGACGACGTCGAGCTGACCGCGGCCGACATCGCCCGTTTGGCCGCCGAAGCCCGACCTCTCGTGCAGTCGCGAGGCAGGTGGGTCGAGCTTGATCGGGCCGATCTGAAGGAAGCGGCCGCTGCGCTGGCCGAACGGGCCTCGACCCGCCAACTCACGGGCGCGGAGATCCTGCGACACGCGGTCGGGCTCGAGGGTGTCTCGCTCGGGCGGTGGCCTGGTGGTGGAGGGAACCGGCTGGGCCGCCGATCTGCTCGAAAAGGCCAAGGCGGTCTCGACCGAGCCGGTCACCGAGCCCGAGGGGTTCGTCGGCGTCCTCCGGAGCTACCAGGCCGAGGCGCTCGGGTGGCTCAACTTCCTCGATGCCGTCGGGCTGGGCGGGTGCTTGGCCCTCGACATGGGGCTGGGGAAGACACCGACCGTGCTCGCCCACCTCGCCCGCACCGCGAGCGAGAACCCAACGCTTGTGATCGCACCGCCGGCGGTCGTCGGGAACTGGGCCGCTGAAGCGGCGCGCTTCACGCCAGGCCTACGCGTCGTGGTGCATCACGGCGCATCGCGTGCGTCGGCCGCCGAGCTCGAATCGGAGGTCGAAGGCGCCGACGTCATCATCACCACGTACGGCACTGCGGTCCGCGACGTCGAGGCGCTCGAAGAGGTCACGTGGGACCGCGTCGTGGTTGACGAAGCGCAGGCGATCAAGAACCCGGGCAACGAGACCGCACAGCAGCTCCGACGCATTCCCGCGCGGAGCCGGATCGCGCTGACCGGCACCCCGATCGAAAACGGGTTGGGCGACCTCTGGGCGATCCTCGATTTCACCAATCCGGGCCTGGTGGGTTCGCGCCCGTCGTTTATCGCCCAACTCTCGGGAGAGGGGGAGGCTGCGTTGCGGGCGCTCAACGGCATTCTCGTGTTCCGGCGCACCAAGAGTGAACCCGTCGTCGCCGCCGAGCTTCCCGACCGGATCGACGAGCTCGACCACTGCACGATGACACCCGAGCAGATCGGTCTCTACCAAGCGGTCCTCGATCGACTCGTCGCTAGCGCCGCGGACGTCAGCGGCGAGCGCAAGCAGGGCGCGGTCCTGGCCGCGATCACCGCGCTCAAACAGATCTGCAACCACCCGGCCGCCTACCAGGCCGACGACAAGGGCCTCGACGGCCGATCGGGCAAGTTGGCCCGGCTCGAGGAGATCGTTGAGTCAGTGTTTGCCGCCAACGAACGCATCCTCGTGTTCACCCACTTCGCCGAGTGGGGCAAGCAGCTCGCGGATCACCTCACCGCGAAGACCGGCGTGCCCATCTCCTGCTATCACGGCGGCCTGGCCCGTGGCGCCCGGGATCGACTGGTCTCCGACTTCCAGAAAGGTGAGGGTGCTGGCGCGCTCGTGTTGTCGTTGAAGGCGGGCGGCACCGGTCTCAACCTCACCGCGGCCAGCCATGTCGTGCTCTACGACCGCTGGTGGAACCCCGCGGTCGAGGACCAGGCCCGCGACCGCGCCTGGAGAATCGGCCAGACCCGAACGGTCGTATCGCATCGTCTGGTCTGTCCCGGCACGGTCGATGAGCGGGTGGAGGAAGTGGTGGCTGGCAAGCGGCATATCGCCGATCTCGTCCTCCCGAAGTCGAGCACCTTGGCCGCGCTCGACGCCGACCAGCTGCGCGTCGCTCTGGGTCTGCGCACCGACACCCTGCTCACCGAGGAGGTGGCGTGAGCGACGACACTCAGCCGCAACGCAAGAAGTCCCAGGCGCGCGCCGGCGCCGGCCCAACAAGCCGAAGAAGCCGGTCGACATCTGGCGGCCCGTGCCCGAACTGGCCGACCCCGCACCGATCACGCCGGCCAGCGATCCGACCGCTGTCCTGAGTTCACTCGGCGATCCGCCGCTCCAGGGCCAGGGTGCGGTGGCCGAGCACTACATGGCTGCGGTCATCGAGAAAGCGGCCGGGTTGGCCACCGCCCTGGCCGCGTCGGGCGGTCTTTTAGGTGGGCCGGAGGCCGAGTAGGAGTCCCCAAAAACTTGGAATTAGTCTCGCCTCTATGAGCGAGAGTGAGAACCCAGCAATCGACGCCCCCGAGCCGAAGGCGCATCGGCCGAGGAAGAACCAGGACTGGTGGCCGAACCAGCTGGACCTATCGGTTCTCCACCAGCACACCCCCGTGTCCAACCCGATGGACCCGGGCTTCAACTACGCCCAGGAGTTCAAGAACCTCGACATCGGCGAACTGAAGAGGGACATCGTCGAGGTGATGACGACGTCGCAGGAGTGGTGGCCGGCTGACTACGGCCACTACGGGCCGTTCTTCATCCGCATGACGTGGCACGCCGCCGGCACGTACCGCATCGCCGACGGCCGGGGCGGTGCCGGCAGCGGCGATCAACGATTTGCGCCGCTCAACAGCTGGCCGGACAACGGCAACCTCGACAAGGCGCGCCGGTTGCTCTGGCCGGTGAAGCAGAAGCACGGCAACAAGATCTCGTGGGCCGACTTGCTGGTCTACACGGGCAACGTCGCCCTGGAGTCGATGGGGTTCGAGACCTTCGGCATGGGCTTCGGACGCGAGGACATCTGGGAGCCCGACGAGATCTTCTGGGGTCCTGAGGACGAGTGGCTCGGCGACGAGCGCTACGGCGGCGAGCGGGAGCTCGCCGGGCCGTTCGGCGCAGTGCAGATGGGCTTGATCTACGTCAACCCTGAGGGGCCGAACGGCAACCCCGATCCGCTGGCATCGGCGCGCGACATTCGCGAGACCTTCGCCCGTATGGCGATGAACGACGAGGAGACCGTCGCTCTCATCGTCGGCGGCCACACCTTCGGCAAGTGCCATGGTGCGGGCGACCCCGATCTCGTCGGGCCGGAGCCCGAGGGCTGCCCCGTCGAGCACCAGGGCTTTGGGTGGATCAGCAGTTTTGGCACCGGTAAGGCCGGCGACGCGATCACGAGCGGGCTCGAGGGCGCGTGGACCAACGAGCCGATCCGGTGGGACAACGGCTACCTCGACAACCTGTTCAAGTACGACTACGAGCTGACGACGAGCCCGGCCGGCGCCCAGCAGTGGACACCGAAGAATCCCGAGGCGCAGGGCACCGTGCCGGACGCGCATGACCCGTCGAAGCGGCACGCGCCGATGATGCTGACGAGCGACCTCGCGCTGAAGATGGACCCGATCTACGAGCCCATCGCGCGGCGCTTCCACCAGGACATGGACGAGCTCGTCCTCGCGTTCGGCAAGGCATGGTTCAAGCTGCTGCACCGCGACATGGGGCCTGTCTCGCGCTATCTCGGCCCGCTGGTACCCGAGCCACAGTTGTGGCAGGACCCCGTCCCCGCCGTCGATCACAAACTGATGGGACCCAAGAAGATCGCCGACCTCAAGGTCAGAATCCTCGAGTCGGGACTGTCCATCTCCCAGCTGGTCACCACGGCCTGGGCGTCGGCGTCAACGTTCCGGTTTACCGATAAGCGTGGCGGCGCCAACGGGGCGCGTATTCGCCTTGCGCCACAGAAGGACTGGGAGGTCAACCAGCCAGCCGAGCTGGCCAAGGTGTTGCAGACGCTCGCGCAGATCAAGAAGGGCACGAAGAACTCGCTCGCTGACCTGATCGTCCTGGGCGGCTGCGCGGCTGTCGAGCAGGCGGCGAAGAACGCCGGGCACGACATCACCGTTGCGTTCGCGCCGGGGCGCACCGACGCCACGCAGGAGCAGACCGACGTGGACGCGTTCGCCGCGCTCGAACCGACGGCCGACGGGTTCCGCAACTATCTCCGCGCCGGCGAGAAGTTGCCGCCCGAGACCCTGCTCCTCGACAAGGCCAACCTGTTGACCCTTACGGCGCCGGAGATGACGGTGCTCATCGGCGGCATGCGGACGCTGCTCGGCACGCAGCTGCTGAACAACGACTTCTTCGCGCACCTGCTCGATATGGGCACGGCGTGGAAGCCGTCGGCGTCGGAGGAGAACATGTACGAGGGCCGCGACCGGGCAACGGGCGAACTCAAGCGCACCGCTACGGCCGTCGACCTCGTCTTCGGTTCGAACTCCCAGCTCCGCGCCCTCGCCGAGGTCTACGCGCAGGACGACTCGAAGGAGAAGTTCGTGCGTGATTTCGTCGCCGCGTGGAACAAGGTCATGAACCTCGACCGCTTCGACCTCGCCTAACCGCGGCGAACTGTCAGTGACGACGCCTGGTCCGTGGGTCACGTTTCTGCTGACAGTTCGTTCACGTCGCGTTAGGTCGTGGTCTCGCCCGCGAGCTGGGCCGACTCGGCGGCTTCGACTTCGTCGACCCTGAGTTCCTTACCTCGCCGGGCCAATGCGGCAAGGACCGTGGCCGCGGCGGTGGTGGCACTACCGGCAACCGCGAGACCTGAACGCGCGCCCCAGCGGTCGGAGATGAACCCCATGAGTGGGCCGCCGATGAGCGTGGCGCCAAGGGTGAGCATGGAGTAGACGGCCATGGTCCGTCCCCGGAACTCCGGTGCCGACGACGCCTGCATGTGGGCACTGGCGGTGGCACCGAAGAACACTGCGGTCGCCCCGAGGGGCACGAGCGACGCGACGAGCAGCGGACGCACCGGTAGCGCAGCGCTGAGTAGGAGGGTGGCGCCGAGCGCACCGGCTGCCGCGATCACCGTGGCGCGCGTTTGCCGGCTGCGGTGCGCCGCCGTCAGCGCGCCAATGATCGTCCCGACGCCGAGCACGGCCATCAGGGCGCCGGCGACATCGGCATCGCCAGCGAACGTGTCGTCGGCGAGGATCGTGAGGAATGTCGGGAAGTTGTAGACGAGCGTGCCGACCACCGCGACCAACGCGATCGTCGAGCGCATCTCTATTACGCCCCAGGTGTGCCGCAGTCCGTCGCGTACGCCGCTGGGCACCCTCTCCCGCCGCAGCCGCCGGAGCTGGCTCTTGTCCATGGCGGCGAGCGCGGCGACAACGACCACGAAAGAGACCGCGTTGCACAGGAAGACCCAGGACGTGCCGGCGGCGGCGATGAGCACACCGGCGATCGCGGGCCCGGTGATGCGCGACGCGTTGAGCACAGCGCTGTTGAGGGCGACCGCGTTGGCGACCCGGTCGGGCCCAACCATCTCTTCGACAAACGCGTGGTGGGCGGGCTGGTCGATGACGGTGACGAGGCCGGTGGCGAACGCCACGCAGAAGACCATCCAGGTCTCGACAACGCCGAAGGCGACGAGCGCGAACAGCAGCGCGGCGATGGCCGCGTGGACCAGCTGGGTCCCGATCAGCGCCCGGCGGCGGTCCATACGATCGACGATGGAGCCGCCCCACAGTCCGAACAGGAATACCGGTGCGAAGCGGAACGCGAACGTCGCACCGACCGCGGTACCGCTGTCGGTGAGCTGAAACACGAGCCACGCCTCGGCCATGTTGTGCATCCAGCCGCCGGTGTGGGACACCAGCTCGCCGGCGAAGAAGAGCCGGTAGTTCCGCGACCGGAGCGACTCGAACATGCGCGTACCGGCCACGGCGCTAGATCGCGGTGACGCTAGTCAGTCGTCGTCGACGGACTCGGCGGGGGTTTCGCCACCGTGTTCGCTGCGGACGACGGCGAGGAAGCGCTCGACCGCGTGGGCCGCGGCGTGGGCGCGCACTGAGGGCAGGATCTCGAACGCATGCTGCGCGCCGGGCAGTTCGGCGTAGACGACGGGCTGGGCCGATTCCTTCCGCAGCTCGTCGACGAAGGTGCGGGTCTGCCCGACCGGCACGAGGGAATCGTTGTCGCCATGGAGCACGAAGAAAGGCGGTGCGTGGGTTCCGACGTGGGAGATGGTCGACGCCTGCTCCCACCGAGCGCGGTCCTCGTTCATCCTCGACTTGAACACCCGCTCCTCCAGGAACGGCTGCATGTCGGCCCGGCTGGTGCCGTGGCGGTTCACGAAGTCGTAGACGCCGTAGAAGGGCACGGCGGCGGCCACCGAGGTGTCGGCGTCCTCGAAGCCGGGCTGGAAGTCGGTCACATGCGGCGTCAGCGCGGCGAGCGACGCGAGGTGGCCGCCGGCCGACCCGCCGGTGATCACGACGAAGTCCGGGTCGCCCCCGTGTTCGGCGATGGTGGCCTTCGTCCACGCCAGCGCCTTCTTGACGTCGACGATGTGATCGGGCCAGGTCGCGCGCGGCGAGAGGCGGTAGTTGGCGGTAACGCAGACCCAGCCTCGCTCGGCCAGGTGCGCCATCAAGGTCTCGGCCTGGCCTTCCTTCATGCCGACCATCCAGGCGCCGCCGTGCACCTGGAACAGCACCGGCGCATTGGCGTCGTCGGCGAGGTCGTCTCGCTTCCAGACATCCAGGTGGTTGCGCATGCCGGCCTCGCCGTAGCTGATGTTGTGCCCGGCGCGGTAGCGCTTGCGGGCCCGGAAGTCGGGAAGCAGGAGCCGGCGGCGCGTGACCGGGCTCTCGGGCTGGGGTGAGAAAGGCTCACGGATCCGGCTGCGGTAGTCGGCGCCGAGCTCGTCGACGAGGGCGGCCTCGAGCACGTGCCCGGCATGCGTCGCTTTGCGGTGGATCGCAACGAGACCTGCGGTGGACGCGGCGTAGGCGGCCAGGCCAAGCTTGCCCCGCAGGCCCTTCGTTGCGCCGCCGCGCGCAGCAAGGGCGCCGGTGGCGAGTTGGAACAGGCCCGTCTGTAGCGGCAACTCCGACGGGACGACCCCGAACGCGAACGACAGAACCGACACCGGACCACTGACTACAGGGTGGATGGCGTTGGCGGTGTTCGCGGCGGCGGCCGCGCCGGCGATCAGAAGGCGCGACGAGGGCTTCATGTGACTGAATTTAGGCGAGACAGCGGAGGGGCTCGCCGCCGTTGTAGGTGATCATGTCGGCGAACGCCTGGGCGTCGATGGGTGCGCCGAGCGGCTCCCCGCGAAGCTCGGAGTAGGCGCGGTACAGGTTCCCCACGATCCGCTCGGGATCAAGCAAGCCGGCGAAGTCGCCGAGCTCAGTCGCCAGCGCGAGTTCAAGCGGTGGCGTGCCCGCCTCGAACCCAGCTTGGGCGATGTCCTGAATGAAGCGCAGATAGGCGATCTGGTCGTCGATGGCCGCCGCACTGCACACCGCACCGTGGCCGGGCACGATGACATCGGCGCCCAGGGCTTTCAGGCGATCGAGCGCGGCCAGGCTCCCGGCCACTGAACCCATCACCACAAATGGCGTGCCGCCGTTGAAGATGAGGTCACCGGCGAACAGCGCGCGGCGTTCGGGTAACCAGGCGACGATGTCGTTGGTGGTGTGGGCCGGGCCCATGAACTGCAGTTCGAGCTTCAAGTCGTCCGCATAGACGTCGACGCGGTCCGCGAAGGTCACGACCGGCGGGCTGATCTCGAGCTGCCCCCACTCCACGCCGGGGAAGAAGGCCGTGGCGATATGCCCCCCAGCCAGCATCTCGTCGCGGCAGAGCTCGTGGGCGATCACCGTCGCCCCGGGCAGCAGGTAGTTGCCGTGGGTGTGGTCGCCGTGGTGGTGGGTGTTGACCAATGTGCGGGTCGGCGCGCTGCTGACGCCGCTGATGGCGTCGAGCAGGCCCCGGGTTCGGCGTTCGGTGAAGCACGTGTCGATGACGGTGACGGCCTGGGTGGCGGTCACGAACCCGGCGTTGTTGAGCCCCCAGGAGCCGTCCAGCTGCAGGTAGGCGAAGACGCCGTCGCTGACCTCCTCGACGGCGGGCGGAGGGATATCGGGGTGATCGTGATCGCGGGTAGGGGCGCTCATGGCGTAAAACAATGGCAGTGGATCGCAAGGGCGTCCTGTATGCGGTCGGTGGAGCGGCGTTGCCGTTCGTGGTCGCCGGTGCCCTCCTGCCCCTGCGCGATGCCCTCGACAACGCCAGCATCGCCCTCGCTCCTGGTCGTCGCCATCGTGGCCGCGGCGACCACGGGCCGGCGCTCGGTCGCCGCTGCCGCCGCGTTGGGAGCGGCGGCGGCGTTCAACCTGTTCTTCACCCACCCGTACATCTCGCTCCGCATCAATTCATCGCAACGACCTCGAGACCGGCGTGTTCCTGCTGGTCGTCGGGCTCGCCGTCGGCGAACTGGCGGCGCGGGGAAGGCGATTCCAGAAGCGGGCCGCGGAGCGCTTGCGGGAGCTCCAGCGTTTCCACGGACTTGCCGGCCAGGTCGCACTCGATCCGACCTCAGACTTCGTGGTGATGTCGGTCGCCGTGCAGCTGTCGCAGCAGCTCGACCTGGCCGACTGTCGGTTCGAGACTCGACTACCACGACGAGCGAGCGGTGCCGAACATCGATCGAAACGGCAGCGTGTGGTGGGGCGTAAACCAGTGGAACACCCGACAGCTCGGCCTGCCGCCGTGGGGTGTCGAGCTACCGGTGTGGGGCCATGGACGTCAGCTGGGCCGGTTCCTCCTGTTGCCGCAGGACGAGCGGCCCGTCGAGATGACCGACTTGGTCGGTGCCGTCGCCTTGGCCGACCAAGCCGGCGCCGCCCTCGCCGCGGGCATGACGCCGGCGTGACCGAAACCCGAGGAGCTGCGTGAGCCAGACCGAAGAACTCGAACCCGCGGCCGTGACCACGTCAACAGTGGCGCCCGACCAACCGCTGCCCGCTGCCGGCGACGCCGCCGATCCCGCTGCCGTCCCATCCGTTCTTCTACCGCTTCAAGAACCGGTTGCTCGGGCGGCCGCTCGACAGCTCGCAACTCGAGCACGAGCGGCTGGGCAAGCCCACCGCGCTGGCCGTCTTCGCCTCGGACAACCTCTCGTCGTGCGCGTACGCCACCGAGGAGATGCTGCACGTCCTCGTGCCGGTCGATCGGCATCGCCGCGTTCTCACTGATCGTGCCGCTGACCTTGGCGATGCTGGTCGTCCTCGGCTTCCTGATCCTGTCCTACCGGGAGACGATCAAGGCCTACCCGAAGGCGGGCAGCGCGTACCTCGTCACCAAGGACAACTTCGGCCATGTCGCCGCACTGGTCGCAGGCACGTGCTTGCTGATCGGCTTACGTCCTGACCGTCGCCGTGTCGGTGGCCGCCGGCTCGGCCGCGCTGGCCTCGGCGTTCCACGTGCTCCAGCGACTTGCGGCTGCCGATCGCCATGGGCTTCGTCGCTGCTCATCGCCTACATGAACCTTCGTGGCATCCGCGAGTCGGGGCGCGATCTTCGCCGCGCCGACCTACTTCTTCATCACGGTGATGGCGTGCACTGATCGTTGCCGGTGCCGTGCGGATGCTCGGCTCGGTGACCTTCCGGTCGAGTCGCTCGACCGGCCCGGGCTCATCGAGGCGGGCAGCAGGGCGACGGGCTCTTCTACGGCGCCACGCTGTTCGTGGTGCTGCGCGCGTTCGCCAGCGGCGGCACCGCGGTCACCGGCGTCGAGGCGATCTCCGACGGTGTGCCGGCGTTCAAGCCGCCGGAGTGGAAGAACGCCCGCCAGACGCTCGCTGATCATGGGCGTGATCCTCGGCGTGATGTTCCTCGGCCTATCGGCGCTGGCCGCCGAGATGCACGTGGCGCCGTTCGAGGACGGCACGCCGACGGTCATCTCCGAGGTCGGTCGCCTCGTGTTCGGCGACAGCGTGGTCGGCAACGTGCTGTTCTACGCGTTGCAGGCGTCGACGACGCTCATCCTCGTCCTCGCCGCCAACACCGGCTTCGCCGACTTCCCGCGGCTGGCGTCGTTCCAGGCGGCCGACAGCTTCCTGCCCCGCCAGCTGACCAAGCGCGGCCACCGCCTCGTGTTCAGCAACGGCATCATCGCCCTGTCGGTCGCCGCGATCGTGCTGCTGGTCGTCACCGGCGCCAAGGTCGAGCGCCTCATCCCGCTGTACGCGGTCGGCGTGTTCGCGTCGTTCACGCTGTCGCAGGCCAGCATGGCCAAGCGTCACCTGCGCCTTCGCGAGCGCGGCTGGCAGAAGGGGTTGGTCGATCAACGGCTTCGGTGGCGTGGTTTCGTTCGTCGTCGCCATCATCTTCGGCATCACCAAGTTCGGCGACGGCGCGTGGGTGATCGTCGTCGCCGTCCCGATCATCGTGTCGATCCTGCTGCGGCTCGCCGCGCCAGTACACCGTCGAGGCCACCGAGTTGGAGGAGGACGTGCCGCGCGCGGCGACGGCGCGCATCCTCGACCGCCACGTCGTGCTCGTCCTCATCGACCGCCTCGACCTGGCCGCGGCCCGCGCCATCCAGTACGCCCGCACGCTCACGCCCGACGAGCTGCGGGCCGTGCACTTCGTGCTCGACCCGCAACGGGCCGACGAGCTGGCCGAGGCATGGCGCCGCCTCGGGCTGACCACGGGTGCCGCTCGAACTGCGCGCAGTGCTCCGACCGCCTGCTCGACCGCGCCGCCATCGCGGTCACCGCCGAAGCGCTGGCCGACGGGCGAACCGAGGTGTCGGTTCTGCTCCCCGACCGCCAGTACAAGGGTTGGCTCCACCGGATCCTGCATGACCGCACGGCCGACGCGATCGCCGAGCAGGTGTCCGCGATTGCCCCACGCCAACGTCACCCGCGTGCCGTACCACCTCGGGACGCCTGCGTCCTGGGACGACCTTCCGACGGTGACCGCGTCACCCGGCGACGCTCGCCAGCGCGACTGGGCCGAGCCCGCGCCCTCAGGTGCCACCGAGCAGGGTGACCGTCGGCCGCGGCCGCGTACCCGGCACGGTGGCCATCGGCGGCGTGCGGTGGCGCCAGCGGGTCCGCATCGCCGGCACGATCCGGTCGACCCGCGTGCAGCCGAGCGGCGGCGTGCCGACGCTCGAGTGCGTGGTCGTCCGACGGCACCGGCAGCATGTCGATCGTGTTCCTCGGGCGCCGCCAGGTCGCCGGCTTCGAGATCGGCCGCCGCATCATCGCTCGAGGGCATGGTCGGCAGCCACGCGGGCCGCCTCGCCATCCTCAACCCCGTCTACGAACTCCTTTTCGACTAGCGACGTTTCAACCGAACGACTGGACGATGCGGGTGAGCTCGGCGCCGGTCGCGTCGCCGGCGACGGTTACCACGAAGCGGCTGTTGATCGCCCAGACGTGAGGGATGCCGCGCGGCGTAAGTACGAGGTTGGCCCGAGCGCCGGCCAGCGCGCCGGCGGAGATGGCGAGTGGCTGTGGCTCGTCACGGATGCCCTCGCCGGTCGCGACCGGGTCCTCCCATACCGAAGGATCAGCGCCGGTGAGCCGGGTCGTCACCACGATGCGATCGAACCCGCGCCGGTAGACGGCCGACACGACGTTGCGTCCGGGCGGGTTCATTCCTTCGGCGCCGGTGGGCTGCGACTGGCGGGCCACCGTCAGGTCGGCCAGCGTGAAGCCACTCGGCAAATCACTTGGCAGGATCGGGCGATAGCCCACCACTGCGCTGGCCTGGTCGATGGTCGTGCGCTGGAACCCGAAGTCCTGGCGGAACGGCGTCGCGCCCGGCGGGAACGTGAGCGCGAAGCTGGCCGGGGTCACCGGCGCATCGATGGACAGCTTGCTGAGCCGGGCGTCGAGCAGCGCCCGGCCGGCCAGCGACTCGGTGACTCGTACCGGAAAGCCGGTCTGCTGGTCGACCACGACCTCGATCCGGTCCCCACTGTTTCCCGGCCCGGCCAACTTGTTGACCTGGACGGGGATCGACACTTGCCAGACCGCGCGCCCGTCGACGGTCGCGGTGGTGACCGGCGCGTCGGCTGTGGTGTCGAGGAACGCCCGGACCAGCGACCCGAACTCGCGCCGCAGCGGCGAGCGGTTCGAGTAATCGGGCGGCCCCGTCGGGAGGTTGGCGTACTCGGAGGCTTGGGGCCGGGGTCGGTCGCGCGTGATGAGGTCGCGTGCCGATTCGGGCGGCGGCATCGAAGGCCATGTCGTCGAGACCGTCGAGCCCGGTTACTCGCTCGTTGCCCGTTGCCGTCGCGGTCACGCTCCATCGCAGCGTCGTGGTGCCCTCGCCGGTCTCGGGCGGCATGCACTCGGCATAGGGCACCGCGGACTCGAAGCTCAGCTCACCTTGGAGGCTCTGTGCGGTCGCCAGTGCCCGCGCCACGCGCGTACGGACTTCGGCCGCCGTGGCCACACGCGGCCGGAAGATCGTCGGGTTTCTCTCGGGTAGCAGTGTCGATACTGCGAACACCATGGTGGCGATCGCCGCGGCGGCAGCTGTCAGCAGGAAGGGCCGCGGCCACGGACGGCGAACGCGGCGACCGGCCGCCTCCTGCTCGAGCCGGGCGAGCAGCCCAGGCATGAACTCGGGCCCGTGGGTCGGGACGTCGAGCTGTAGCAGCGCGGCGCCGAGGTCGAGATCGCGCTCGTCGTTCACGTGAGCACCCGACGCAGTGCCGCCCGCGCCCGCGTCAGGCGCGACCCGATCGTTCCCTCGCGAACGCCGAGTACCTCGGCGGCGTCCGCGTAATCGAGCCCGTACGCGTCCACGAGGAGTACGGCGGCGCGCTGGTCGGGCGGCAGCGTGGCCAGCGCGTCGGCCAGGTCTTGTCGTTCGGCAACAACGTCCTCGACGCGGCGCGCCGGGTTCGGCATCCTGGTCGAACAAGGGGACCACCTGACGACCGCGACGTAGCTCATCGATGCACGCGTTGTACGTGATCCGGAACAGCCAGGTTCCGAGACCGGCGTTGCCCTTGAACTTGGGCAGCGCGACGAACGCCTTCACGTACGCGTCCTGAAGTACGTCGTCCATTCGCGTCCGGTCGCCGAGCAGCCGGTACGCCAGGCCGCGCAGCTGCTCGTCGTAGTGCAAGACGATCTCAGCAAACGCGCGGTGCTCACCCCGGCGGGCCCGGTCGACCACCTCGGGCGCGATGTCGGTCCGGGTCGCCGCGGCCAACAACCGGGCGAGCCGCCGCCATAGCCGCTGGTGCCAGCGCCACGCGGGCGCCGGCACCGCGATCGCGGTCACCGGGCGACCACGTGCACCGGCGTCCCGACAGGGAGTTGTTGAAAGAGCGCGGCGGTGGCGTACATCGGGATTCGCACGCAGCCGTGCGAGGCCGGGTAGGACGGCACCGAGGGGTAGCCATGGATGGCGACGCCTCTATGGAAGTACATGGGCGAGTAGAGCTTGCCCAGTGGGCCCGGGTCGATGCCCGGAACCTTGCGTTCGATACGGAACGTGCCGGTTGGTGTGACCGCTCGCTCGCATGTGCCATAGACGCAATACGTCTTGCCCGATCCGGTGGACACGGGCAGGACGCGGACGAGCGCGCCGTCCTGCCAGTAGAAGAGGACCTGGCGGCGCAGGTCGACTTCGACTCGGGTGGCCGCGCCATTGGGCACCAGCGCGCTCGGTTTGCTCGCCGTGGCCAGGGCGGCGTCGACCTCCGGGCCGGGTACCCCGGTGCGCTTGAGGCCCTCGACCTTCTGGAACGCCGTCACCGCGTAGCGGGTGCGTGGGCCGAGCTTGCCATCGGCCACGCCCACGTCGTACCCGAGGGAAGCCAGTCGGCGTTGGAGGGTGATGACGCCGTTGTCGAGAACGCGGTTGTCGTCGACCGTCGTAGGCGTCGGAAGCACCGTGGGTACGGGAGGCGGGGGAGTTGCGGCCGAGGCTCCGCCGCGGGTTTCAATAGCGAGAATGCCGGCGACGGCCACCGTCGCTGTCGCCAGTCCCGCCACGATGCGCTTGTACATACCCCCTTTGACGGGGGCGGGCGCCGAATCCTTCCAACAAATCCGCGTTATTTGATGGCTTGGAGTTGCGGCTTCACCTTTTCGGCGAACAGGCGGAGGTTGCGCTCGGCTTCGTCGATCGGCATGTCGGCGTAGGAGCACACCGCCACCATCGTTTCGGCGTTCACCATTGACCGGACATCCATGATCTTCTCGAAGCACTCCTTGGGCGTGCCGTAGATCTGGAGGTCGACGAAGAAGTCGACGCCCGACTGTTCGCCGTACTTGTTCAGCGCTTGCGACATCTTCCCGTAGTACTCGTAACCCTTGGTCTTGCCGAAATGGTCGCCGGTGAGTTGATAGTGCTCCATGACGGTGTGGTAGTAGCCGCCGATGTAGCGGGTGGCCATCTCCTTGGCCCGGTCGCCGTCCTCGTCGCAGAACACCCAGCCGGCGGTGACCGTGGGCGGCGCTTCGGTGCCGTTCACGTCACGGAAGATGTCCTTGTACGTGTCGAGCTCGGCCATCATCGAGTCCCACGGCTTCTGCGGGATGATCAGGATGCCGACGCCCAGCTCGGCCATGATCTTGCTCGATTCGGGTGACACGGCCGCCGCGTAGGTGCGCCCCTTGAATGAGTTGAACGGCCGCGGCCGCAATTCGCGGTGCGGTTGCGAGAAGTGGGTTCCCTCGTACTTGACATAGCCATCCTCGAGGCCGGCGAGGATCATCTCGGCGGCCTCGACGAAGCGTTCGCGGGACTCCTCCATCGGCACGCGGAAGCCGCCGAACTCGACCTGGCCGAGGCCCCGCCCCATGCCGAAGATCATGCGTCCACCCGACAGGTTGTCGAGCATCGAAACCTGCTCGGCGACGCGGATCGGGTCGTGCCAGGGCAGCACCACCACCATCGACCCCAGCTGCACCGTGGTCGTGCGCCCGGCCATGTATGTGAGGAACTGCAACACGTCGGGGCACATCGTGTAATCGGTGAAGTGGTGCTCGACACCCCAGATCGATTGGAACCCGAGCGGCTCGGCCAGATCAGCCAGCCGCAGTTCGTCGCGGTAGACCTCGGCGTCGGACCGCTCGGCCGATGCCTGGAAGATGGATGCGTAGCCGACGTGCATGCCTTCATCCTTGCATGATTGGCTGAAGCGATGGATGAGTTCGCGCGCAACGGTCTGCTGTTCGACGTGCGGGATGAGGGGCCGCCCGACGGCGAGGTCGTGGTGCTGCTGCACGGCTTTCCCGAGACCAAGGAGTCGTGGGACGGCGTCGTCCCCCCGCTGGTCGCCGCCGGGTACCGCGTGCTGGCCCCCGATCAGCGGGGGTACTCGCCGCGGGCCCGCCCGCGTGGTCGCCGGGCTTACCGCGGGGCGGAGCTGGTGGCCGACGTGGTCGCGCTGGTCGACGCTGCGGGCGTCGATCGGTTTCACCTTGCCGGGCATGACTGGGGCGGCGCCGTCGCTTGGGCGATGGCGCACGAGCACCCGGAACGCCTGCGCTCGTTGACCGCGCTGGCGACGCCGCACCCGAGGGCGATGGTGCGCTCGATGGCGCGCAGCACGCAGCTCCTGCACTCCTGGTACATGCTCGCCTTCCAGGTGCCGTGGATTCCTGAGCGGATGGCCGGTGGTCGCATCTTCCGGCGTCAGCTCATCAAGTCGGGGCTGCCGGAAGAGCGGACGTCGTTCTATCTCGACCGCATCGGTCCGATGAACGGCGCCATCAACTGGTACCGCGGTTTGTTCTTCACTGCGCCGGCGCGTGGTGAGGTCACGGTGCCGACGATGTACATCTACGGCACGGCTGATTTCGCTCTTGGTCGTGTGGCGGCCGACCTCACCGAGCGCTTTGTCGCCGCGCCGTACCGCTATGAGGTCCTCGACGGCGTCAGCCACTGGATCCCCGAGGAAGTCCCCGATCGAGTCGCCGCCCTCATGCTCGAGCACATGCGGTCGCAGCAGGTATAGGCCCCACCATCGGCGAAAATATGTCTGTGCGACATCGGGGGACGGCGGCGTTGTTGGGAATGGCGTTGGCGGTGTCGGGATTGTTCTTTCCGAAGGGCGTCGAGGCGGCGCCCCCGCCGGCAGCTGCCCGCCCGGTCACGATCGTCGCCGTGGTCGACTCCGGGTTCAGCCCGTATCCCTACGACTTCGTCGGCCACCAGCACCCGTGGAACACCGACGGCGATGCCAACAACGACTTCGACTTCACGACTGATCCGGCCACGTACATCGAGGGCTATCCCGGCGCCGCGCCGATAGCGATCACGGTCCCCACGTCGCCCGGTCAGGAACTGGGCCCGTTGGTGGCCGGCGACCTTGGCGCCTGGTCGGGGATGCAGTCGTCGAGCCTGGCCGACGTGAACCTCTACTGGTTCCCCGGCACCAAGGTGATCGGCGCGGTCAACTTCGGCGACGCCTTCTTCGAGGGCAACGACGCCCACGGCACGCGATCGGCGGCCAGCGCGGCGGGCAACATCCACGGGAGCTGTGCCGAGTGCCTCTTCGTCCTGGTCCGCAACGGCCAGGACGGCGCCGGACTTCGCTGGGCCGCGGCCCAGCCCTGGATCGACGTGGTGACCAACTCCTACGGGTCCAGCCTCTTGGGCAACAGCATTCGCGACAACATCTACTTCCAGGGCCCCGTCGCCGAGACCCGGGCCGCGGCGGAGGCGGGCCAGACCATCCTGTTCAGTTCGGGCAACGGGCTCCTGAACGCGTTCGACGTACCGATGTTCACGTACTGGTCGAGCGAGAAGGGTCCGGACTGGACCGTCACCGTTGGCGCCACCACGTTCATCGATCACCAGACCTATCTCGGGGCGGGCAAGCCGGTCGACATCTCGTCGGTTGGCACTGACTATCCGTCCACCGGCGGCACGACCGCGGCGGGCGAAGGTACCCACAGCGGTACGTCGAACGCCACGCCGGTAGTCGCCGGCGCGTTCGCCCACACGGTGCAGACCGCCCGTGAGCTCCTGGGCGACACCACCGAAACTCACGCGGGCGGTGTCGTTGCTTCAGGAACACCGATCGCGTGCGGGAGTGCGAATCCGGGCTGCCCGTTGGGCGACGGCATTCTCACCCGTAGCGAACTCAGGGACACCGTGTTCTACAACGCGCTCCCATCGGCCCCGAGCGTCGTGTTCGACACCGCGATCCCCACAACGCCCCTGGCGTACTACTACCAAGGCCACGGTGTGATTCGTGGCCTGTCGGTACCGGGCGCCATGGCCGCCGAGCGCCAGCGGTTCGCGGCTGCGCTGACCGGTGGCGTTGCGAGCTACGCGTGTCCGGCCGGTGAACGGAACTGGTTTGTCGTCGACTCGAAGTGCCGTCAGCGGCTTTGGGGTTCATGGACCGGCGGCTACTTCTACGGCCAGCCGCTTGCGCTCAACGTTCTCGCCGATCCGATCGCCACCGCATTCGACACCTGGTGCTCACTGGTTCCGCAGGACACGTTGGCCGGACTCAGAGCGCTGCCGATCCCGTCGGGCGTGAGCCCGGCGGCGGGCGCAGGCACGCTGAGTCAGTCGGTCAGCAAGGTGGTGCGCAACGCATCGAGCGTGGTCGCCCGCATTCCGGCCGCGCCGATCAGGTAACTCTCGATGCCGCCGTGCGCGTCGTCGAGATAGCGCAGGGCACCTTCGAGCACCGGGCGGCGGGCGGAAAGAAAGGGTCGCACTTTCTCGACGTCGACCCCGGCTTCCTCGAGTTTCGGCCGCAGCGTCTCAATGCGTCGGTTCGAGCGGTAGTGGGTCGACAGTTCGTAGTCATCGAGGATGTCTTGCTCGCTGACGCCGAGGATCGATAGCAGGAGGGCGGCGGCCACGCCCGTGCGGTCCTTGCCCGCCGCGCAGTGGAAGAGCGCAGGTAGGCCGTCGCCCTCGGTGAGGTGGGTCAGGAGCTGCCCAAAGGTGGTCGCGCCCGCCTCCAGCATCGAGATGTACAGCTCGGTCATGAACCTGTCGTCGGCTTCCTTCAGTTCGCCGGCGAGAATCAGATCGAGCGTCTCGGGCTGGTTGGTGGCGTCGGGATCGTCGCCGACCACCAAGTGGACGGCGCGGTGGCCGTGGTCCTCCGGGATTGCGGTGGGTTGGCGGTCGCGCTCGATCGACCGGCGCAGGTCGTACACGGCGCGCAAGCGGAGGGCGCGAATCGTCTCGAGGTCGGCGGGCGTGAGCTCGTGTAGGGCGTCGGAGCGATACACCAGCCCCCAACGAACGGTGCGTCCGTCGAGGCCTGTGTAGCCGCCGAGGTCGCGGAAGTTGAGGGTGCCTTCGAGAGTGACGAGACGATCGCGGCTCACGGACTAGTTGATGTTGCGCTCGCGGCCGTCCCAGTAGGGCTCGCGGAGCTCGCGCTTGAGCAGCTTGCCGGATGGGTTGCGGGGGAGGACCTCGGCGAAGTCGACCGAGGTCGGGCACTTGAACCCGGCGAGGCGCTCGCGGGCGAAGGCGATGATCTCCTGCGGTGTCACCTCGACGCCCTCAGCCTTGACGACCACTGCCTTGACTGTCTCGCCCCAGCGGTCGTCCGGCACGCCGATCACCGCGATGTCGGCGATGGCCGGGTGCACTGACAGCGCGTTCTCGATCTCGGCCGGGTACACATTCTCGCCGCCCGACACGATCATGTCCTTCACACGATCGGTCAGGAACACGAAGCCGTCCTCGTCGAGGTAGCCGGCGTCGCCGGTCTTGAACCAGCCGTCGTCGGTGAACGCGGCCGCGGTGGCCTCGGGCTTGTTCCAGTAGCCCTTCATGTTCTGCACCGAGCGTGTCCACAGCTCGCCGACCTGCCCCGCGCCACGTCGTTGCCCTCGCCGTCGACCACTCGCAGCTCCACCCAGGCATACGGCTTGCCCGCCGATCGCAACAGGTCGGCGCGCGGGCCTTCCGGATCGTGGTCCTCCGGCGACAGCTGCGTGATCGCGCCGGTGGTCTCGGTGAGCCCGTATACCTGGATGAAGTCGCAGTTGAACGTCTGCATGGCCTTGAGCAGCACGTCGTTGGTGATCGGCGACGCGCCGTAGACGATCGATCGCAGGTGCGAGTAGTCGCCCTCGGCCGCGCTGGGCACCATGCAGAGGAACTGGAGCATGGCGGGGACGAACAGCGCGTTGGTGACCTTCTGCGTGGTGACAGCCCTTCGAGGATCTCCAGCGGGACGAACTCGCGGTAGAGCAGCGACTTGGCGCCGGCCCACATGCCGACCAGCGCCCAACCGGCACCGCCGATATGGAACAGCGGCATGCACACGACGTTGGTGGAACTGGCGTCCGAGCTTCCACTCGGTGGCGGCGAAATCGATCAGGCTGCCGAGGTTGGTGTTGGTGATCATGGCGCCCTTGGGCAGGCCGGTGGTACCCGAGGTGTAGAGCTGGAGGGCGACGTCGTCGGGGGTGGACGCGGCCCTCGGGATCGACGGCGTCGTGGCCGCCCAACCAGTCCTCGAACGACTGGGTGGCGCTCGTGCGCGCCGATCACCATGATCTTCTTGACGGTAGTGAGCGCGCCTTCGATCTCGTCGGTGATGCGGACGAACTCCGGACCGACGAACAGCACGCGCGCCTCGGCGTCGTTGACCGTGTACTCGACCTCGGGTGGCGCCAGCCGCCAGTTGACCGCGACGGTGACCGCGTTGATCATGCCGGCGCCGAAGAGCACCTCGAAGAACTCGGGGCCGTTCTTGTCGATGAACGCGATGCGGTCGCCGGCGCTGACGCCCTCAGCGACGAGCGCCTGGGCCACCTGCGCGGCACGTCGGTGCATCTGCGACCAGGTGATCTCGGTGTCGCCGTAGATCATCATCGGCGTCGTCGCCGCGCCCGGCGTCGAGATGCTTACGAAGTGTGTTGGCTAGCGACCAATCCATGCTCGTCAGGAACAGTCTGTCAGGCCGGTGGGGCAGGCCACGCCCGTGCCGCCGATGCCGCAGTAGCCGCCCGGGTTCTTGGCCAGGTACTGCTGGTGGTAGTCCTCGGCGTAATAGAAGGGCGGCGCGTCGGCGATCTCGGTGGTGATCTCCGCCGAAGCCGGCCGTCGCTCAGCATCTTCTGATACGCGTCCCGTGACGACTCGGCCGCGCTTGCCGCTGCTCGGGCGAGTACGTGTAGATCGCCGAGCGGTACTGCGTGCCGACGTCGTTGCCCTGGCGCATGCCCTGGGTCGGGTCGTGGTTCTCCCAGAAGATGCGCAGGATCTCCTCGTAGCTCGACCACGGCGGGGTCGAACACCACCAGCACGACCTCGGTGTGGCCGGTGCGGGCCGAGCACACCTCCTCGTAGGTGGGGTTCGGCGTGTAGCCGCCGGCGTAGCCGACCGCAGTGCTGAACACGCCGTCGGCCTCCCAGAACTTGCGCTCGGCGCCCCAGAAGCAGCCCATGCCGAAGACCGCCTGCTCGAGGCCGTCGGGGAACGGCGGCGTCAGGGGATGGAAGTTCACGAAGTGCTGGGTCGGGACCGGCATCTCGACGGTCCGGCCCGGGAGCGCGTCCTCGGGGCTCACCATCTGGGACTTGTGCTTGCCGAACATGTCTCTATGGTCTCGCGAATCGGCGCCGTGTTACGACGGCGGGCTGATCTGTGACCGTCCGGGTCGCTCCAGTAGCCGCCGAGCGCCTCTCGCGCACCGTGCCTCGGCGCTGTACTGCTCGGCGGTGTGTGACGGGCCGAGGTCGACGTCGATGGTCAGGCGCCCGTCGGCATCGGCGGCGACCGACGTGCCGTTCACGGCGTAGGTCGTGACCGGCCAGGTAGCGGGCCGCGGTGCGGACCGTGGCCCGGCCTGAGCCGCGGACCGTGAACCCGCCGGCGCGTCACATCGGTGAGGTCGAGGAACTCGCGCACGGCGCGGGTCGTACCGTCACCGTGTAGCCGTACACCGAGAACGCGGGCGCGATCGACCGGTAGCGGAACGTCGCCGGGCAGCGGGCTGGGCGACGCCGACTCCGGCCGCGCGATGCGGCTCAGGATGAACGGCAAGTGGCGCTCGCGCAGCCACGTCGACCACCACCGCCAGCGCGTGGCTGCCCTCGGTCTCCCGGTACTCGATCGCGCCCTGGTGGCCGACGCTCGCGCGAGCTGGTCGCGGAAGTACTGGTTGGCGTAGCCGGAAAGCCTGCTCGAACGCCCACGTGAGGCAGAGGTCGATGGTGAGGTCGCTCGAGCACGTCGCGCCCCAGTCCATCGTGAGGTCGACGCCGTCGAGGTTGCCGGCCAGGTCGGCCGGCGTCTGGCCGTGGCCGTAGGCCGGCGCCGGTGCTCGGGTCGCCCCAGCCGTTGAACGTGTACGTCCACCGAGGTTGCCCGACATCGAGCCGGCCACCGAGAACAGGTCGGGCGCCTTGGCCGCCAGGTGCATGGCGCCGTAGCCGCCGTTCGACAGGCCGTCGATGGCGCGGGCGCTGCCGGTCGGCGATGGTGCGGTAGTGGCGGTCGATGTACGGGATCAAGCCAGCGCAGCACGTACTCCTCGTTGCGCAGGCTGCCGTCGATGGCGTCGTACCACTGCGCCGTCGCTGCCGTCGGGTGCGATGACGATCGCCGCGTTGGCGGGATCGCGCCGCGATACAACGTCGTCGAAGGTCTGCTGCACGCTGCCGAACGTGATCCACGCGCCCTGGTCGCCGCCGCCGCCGTGGAGGAGGTAGAGGCTGGGATAGCGCCGCGCACTGGTGGCGTAGTCCGGCGGCAGGTAGACGCACACGCCGGAGGTGAAGGCCAGCGAGCCGTCGGCCTTGCGCGGTCCGTTGGGCAAGACGCGCACCACGGTCGACCCCGCGGCCGACGTCTGGCCCGCGACACGCCTGCGGGCGGCGGAAGGTGCCCGGCGTCGTTGAACGTGTTGCGTCCCTCGGCGCCGTTGTCCTCCGGCGGGACTCAGCTCATCTGAGGCCGCCCGCGCCGGGCGCGGCAACCGCGAGCAGCGCCACCGCAATCCCCAGCGCGATGCGTTTGATCATCTGAAGGCATTGATTATGTCGGCGAAGCGGTCGACCTGGGTGGGGCCGTTGAGGTTGGGGAGGTTGACGATGGCGGTTTGGACGCCGGCTTCGGCGAGTTGGCGGAAGCGGCCGATGTGGTCCTCCACCGTTGCCGGCACCGACGCCGGCCGCGAACTTCTCGGGGTTGGCGCGCTCCGGCCGCATGGCGTCGAGCATGGCGGTCAGGTCGCTGCCGTCGCGCCCGACGACGGCGCGCGACAAGTGGGTGACGGTGATCGCGGTCGGGTCGCGGTCGACCGTCTTGCAGTGATCGTGCAGCACCTCGACCTTGTGGCGGACGGTGTCGGCGTCGCCGAACAGGTTGCACGCGTCGGCGTACTGGGCGACGAGCCGCAAGCGTGCGCTTCTCGCCCGAGCCGCCGATCATTATCGGCACGTGCTCCTGGAGCGGGCGTGGGTAGCACATCGCCTCGGGCACCTTCACGACCTTGCCGTCGAAGGCCGGTGAGCCCTTGCCCCACATCAGGGGCAGAAGTTGCAGCGCGTCCTCGAGCAGCGCGAAGCGCTCGCCCAGCGGCGGGAACTCCCAGCCGTAGGCGCAGATGCTCGCGCTCGAACCATGCGGCGCCGATGCCGCAGATGGCGCGGCCGCCGGACAACACGTCGAGCGTGGCCACGATCTTCCCGAGGTGGGCGACATTGCGATAGGTGACGCCGGTGACGAGCGCGCCGAGTTTCACCCGCTCGGTGACGCCGGCCAGGAATCCCAGCGTCGTGTAGCTGTCGAGCATCTCCTGCCACTCACGGCCGACCTGTGGGATCTGGAGGAAGTGGTCCATCACCCACAGGCTTTCGAACCCGGCGTCGTCGGTGGCCCGACCGATCGTCGGCCAGCCGGTCGCGCAACTCCGCCGGCCCGCCGTTCCACGTGAAGTTGGGAATCTGCAAGCCAAATCTCAGTGTCATTGGGTCCTCTCGTTGTCGCGCCGCGGCCGCCGCCGTTGCGGTGCACCAACTCGGGGGCGACCAACTCGACCGGTCGCCGGGTTCGTGGATGCCGTCGAAGCCTTCGTCGACGATGAGGTCGCGCACGTTGGCGAACTGGGCGACCTGCGCGTTGAACACCTTGCTCGGGATCACCGGCCAGGCCGCGTTCGCGGATGCGCGCGCGGCAGACCTCCGGCGCGGTGTCGAAGATCAACCGCGTGCACGGGCACGCCGTGCTGGCGCGCCAACGCGACGTAGCCCCTGGCGCCGTTTCGTGTCGAGCGCCAGCGAATCGACCACCGTCACCAGGCCGCGGCGCAACCGTCGCTCGAGATGAGATCGATCACCGCGAACGCGTCGACGCCGGCCCGCTGATCGTGCTCGTCTTCGCCGACCATCCCGCGCAACCGATCGGTCGAGACCACCTGTCCGGCCCGGAATGCCGCGTCAGCCCATGTGGTCTTGCCCGCGCCCGACGTGCCGACGAGCACGACGAGACATGGGACGGGTAGTCGCAGCGCTTTACCCAACGCTCCGGCTCCGTCTGCGCCTCCGCCTGCCGCTTACAGCAACCCCTCCCAGGCCTCGCGCTCGGCGCCGTCAGGATCGTCGACGACCTCGGACTCGAGATCGAAGCGCATCACCCTGCGGTCGCCGCTCGTGTAGCGGGGCCAGTTGTCGCCGGGCTCGGTCTTGCCTCCGGAGCCGCCGGGCTCGGTCTTGCCTCCGGAGCCGGCGGGCTCGCCGGTGCGAGCGAACGTGTGCCACGCGGTATGCATCGTGCGAGCCATGTCCCGCATCTCCTGCGACGCCGGCCCGGTGAACATTTCCGAGCCCGTGGCGTCGAGGTTGTTGAACATGAAGGGAATCTCCAGCGCGTGGCACGCGCCCATCTGGCCGCCGAACACGGGGGTGGCCCAGTCGAAGCGGTACATGTAGACCGGGTTGCCCAGCGTCCGACTGCCGCTCGGCCAGCGCACCGCAGGGATGCGGAACACGTGGTCGGTAGCCAGCACGCTCCACAGCTCGGCCGGCGACGAGTCGGGACGGTTTGCCTTGTACGCGGCGATCAGCTGCGCCGCCCTGTCGGCGTCGCCCACGAACGCCCGGCGCCGCGCCGGAGCATCTTGGCCTCGTCGAGTTCGGTGAGCCCGGGATCCATCATCCCGAACAACTTCATCTCGTCGCGGGTCGTTCCGATAAGCACGGCGACGCCCGAGGCGCTGCCGCCGCCGATGGCGTCGATGGGCCGGTCGGGCAACACGATTCCGTCGACGACCGGGGCGAAAGCCAAGACCGCCGCCGGCCGCCGACTTCGCGCAGCAGGCGTCGCCTGCGCGGTCGAGGATCGTCGGTCGACGGGCAGCTCCTGCAGCGCGGCGACGCCGTCGGCATCGGCGGTGAGGCCGAGCCCCCGCGAGGAACTGCCGCGCGACGTCGGTGGCCACCTCGCTCGGTGCGGGCGTGGTGCGCGGCCCCGCTCTGCGGGATCGCCTTGACGAACAAGCCCTTGGCCGCCGGCAGACCCGAGCAGCGTGCCGACGCTCATCGCGCCGGCCGACTCGCCGAACGCGGTCACGTTGTTCGGGTCGCCGCCGAACGCTTCGATGTTGTCGCGCACCCACTCCAGCGCGGCCACCTGGTCGAGGATGCCGACGTTGCCGCTGCCGGCGAAGGCTTCACCGCCGATCTCGTCGAGGTGCAGGAAGCCCAGCGCGCCCAACCGGTAGTTGATCGTGACGACCACGACGTCGCCGGCCTGCGCGAACGAGGTGCCGTCGTACCAGGGGGTCGAGCCCGACCCGGTGACGAATGCGCCGCCGTGGATCCACACCATCACCGGCCGGCGGGCGCCGTCGGTGGCCGGCGTGAAGACGTTGAGCGTGAGGCACTCGGCCTCGCTTTGTACCGGCTTGGGTCCGCCGAACATCTGCCTCCATCGGCGACGGCGTCTGGGGCGCGACCGGGCCGTAGTGCGTGGCGTCGCGGGTGCCCGCCCAGGGCTGCGGCCGGTGCGGGCGGGCGGAAGCGGCCGGGCCCGTCGGGCGGCGCCGCGAACGGGATCCCCTTGAAAACGTGGATGCCGTCCCGAACTGATCCGGCCACCGACCCCAGCGTCGTTTCAACGTTCGTCATGGCTTCATAACGTACCGGTAGTGGCCAATCTGGCCCCGGGTCGCCTCCTAGACTTGTCACTCCATGCGTTGGGGAAGGCCCAAATTCGCGCTGTTCGCGGTGATTGCAGTCTCCGCAGGCGTGCTCTCGGGCGCGCCAACGCCGGCGCGGGCCCAAACCGGACCGGCGGAAACCGACACCGTCCTCTTGTGGCGTGACCAGGGCGGCCAGCCCAGTGGTGACACGAAGTTCTACGTGAGCGTCCGTAAAAACGAGGGCACCGCCCGGCCCACCGGCAACGTGGTGGTGACGTTCGACGGCGTGGCGCAGGCGGCTCTGGACCTCGGGGCACCGCGGCCCGATCCCGACGACGAGCGCGCCTCGATCACGCCCGACGTCACGCTCAAGCTGGGATTCGGCCCGCACTACTTCACGACCCACTACGAGGGCACCGACGCCTTCGAGGAGAGCGACGACGAGCTCGGTCTGGCCAACGGCCGGCTCGAGGTGTCACCGGAGCCCAGCCAGGAAGGCACCGATCCCACCTATGTCTTCACGCTGGTGATCTCGGACAAGACCCCGACCAACCGGCGCCCGCACGGCCGGGTTGCGTTCAGCGACGACGACGGCCACTCCACCGCGAGCCAGTCGAGCGCAACCAGCCATCCGCAGATCGGCAACGACCTCCGCGCCGTATGGAGGATCGCCCAGCGGCCCGGACGTTGGACGGCCACTGCGGACTACCTGCCCAGCGACGACGGCACCGACTTCTTCCTTCCGATCAGTGCGTCGCGGGCGCACCAGGTCAACCCGCGGCCGGGTCAGACCGTCCCGGCCACCACCACGACCCGGCGCACCACGCCGACCACGCGGCGGCCCACAGTGACAACCCGCCGCAACGGGACCGCCGCACCCCTGGCGCCGATCAACCCGTCTTCGACCACCACGCCGCTACAGGAGTCCAGCACGACGGTCACCTTCGGTAGCTTCCCGACGGCGCCGCGACCCAGCGGGGAGCTGGCCGCCAACGAGAACGACGATGAAGGGCCGCCGCTCGCCGTCGTGGTGACGACGCTGCTCGCGCTGGGCGTTCTCGGCGGCATCGCGGCGTTCCGTCGCTACCGCCACAGCGCGGTCGACTGGTTCTAGTTGTTGCGAGCGCCGCCGCCGCCGTGGCTCTGCCCCGGCGACGTCAGCCATGCCCACGCTTCGGCCAAATTGGCGAGCTGGGCCGAGGTTGCGCCTCCCGCCCGGTCACGAATGGCGTCGAAGAGGGCTTGGCGGGCCTCGTAGCTCGACTTGGAGAGGGCTGAGGTCTGCTG
Source organism: uncultured Actinomycetes bacterium (assembly GCA_963742585.1). Lineage (GTDB taxonomy): Bacteria > Actinomycetota > Acidimicrobiia > Acidimicrobiales > JACDEA01 > JACDEA01. The sequence goes on along the minus strand of CAVUMI010000009.1, from coordinate 2,144,910 downwards.
CTCGTCCATGGCCAGGCATGGTGGCACAACTACCGTGCCGACAATGACGACTCCCGTTGGTCTGACGTTCGCGTCGCTGCAAGGACTAGGTCCCGCGGTCGGCCTCGAGGTCGCCCGTCAGGCAGAAGCGCTGGGCTATTCGTCGTTCTGGACCGCCGAAGTCACCGGCCCGGAAGCCTTCGGGCTCCTCGGCGCTGTGGCCGGGGCGGCACCGAGCCTGGCGCTCGGCACCGGCGTGCTCGCCCTGCAATTGCGGACGCCACCGCTGCTAGCGATGGCCGCCGCCACGCTGCAGGCGCTGGCGCCTGACCGCGACGTCTACGTCGGCATCGGCATCTCCTCGCCGGTCGTCGCCGGGCGCTGGCACGGCGCGGGCTACGGCGACCGCCCCCTGGCTCAGGTCCGCGAGTTCGTCACGCTGCTGCGGGCCTGCCTCTCGGGTGAGCGGGTCGACTTCGAAGGCGACTTCTACAACGTCTCGCGATTCCAGCTCGGGATGCCGGCTCGGCGACCGCCGTCCCAAGATCGTGATTGGCGCGCTCAACGAAGGCATGCTCCAGCTCGCCGGCGAGGTCGCCGACGGCGTACTGCTCAACTACCTACCGGCCACGCACGTGCCGTGGTCCGTGGAGCAGGTTCGCAAAGGCGGCGACGCAACGATCTTCGGCTATGTGCACGTCGGTGTGTGCGATCGCGCCGAGGGTATCGAGTTGGCCGCGCCGCGATCTGTTCTCGTACGCGGTAGTCGATGCGTACGCCGCCAACTTCAGCCGGGCGGGGTACGCCGATTCGGTTGCCGCGGTTCGTGAGCGGCACGCGGCACGCGATCGCGAGGGCGCGCTGGCCGCAGTGAGCGACGCTATGGTCGACGGCATCGACGTCATGGGCGACGCCCAACATGTCCGAGCGACCGTGGACGCGTATCGCGACAGCGGCGTCGAGGTGCCGATCATCTTCCCGTTCCCGTGGGGCGAGTGATCGCCGCGGCGTCATCAAAGCCACGCTCGAAGCAGCCCGCCCGACTGCTGGGTAAGCTCGCGGGCGAAGCCGATGCCTGGGGAGGTTGGGGACATGAGGATTCGCACGCTCGCGGTTCTTGGCATTGCCGCGCTCGCACTCGGGGGACTCGCCGCCAGCCGGTCCATCGCCGCGACGGAGTCGTGGTCCGTCGCAGGGATTGTCGGGCAGTCGCAGACCGACAACTCGATTGGTCACGTAGGCGTGACGGGGGCCTATGCGGGGGTCAACGTGGGCGGCCCGACTGGGGCCACGGTCGAGCAGGTGGAATTCGTGGGCCATCAGGGCGCCCCGCACTTGAGGAGCACAACCGCCCGAGTCGACGTCGCGGCGCTGGACGCCCATGCCGCGGCCCGTCAGGCCACGGCCGAACCCAATTGGAGTGGGCCGTCGCTGCGGCAGGTTGCCGTCACCGTGGGTCAAGGAAGCGCGACCGTGTCGGCCGGCCAGTACCTGGATCTCACCAGCGGCACATGTGTGTTCCGCGTCGAGGTTGCCACCGCCGATCCGATCGAATTGCCGTGTCCCGCGGGCACCGAGATCCCGGAGATCCCGCAGCTGCCGTACACGCCGCCGCCCGGGCTCTAGCCGCGGGCGCCGCCGGTGAAGTGCCAGCGGCCGAGGTGCACGCTGGGTACGTGCAGCGACGGCGTCCTCGTTGGACGCCGCGTACCGCGGTGCTCCGAGCGCCCGCACGTTGCCGGGTCCGAGGGCGTCGAGAAATGACTGCGTGAACCGCAGGTTGCGGATCGGCTTGACGATGGCACCGTTCTCGACGAGGAACGTGCCGTTGCGGGTGAGGCCGGTCATCACCATCGTCTTGGGATCGAGCACCCGGCAGTAGTTGAGCTCGCTGACCAGCAGGCCGCGCTCCATCCCGGCGATGAGGTCGTCGACGCGTGGCGTCGCCGCCGGCCATGAACATGTCCTGCGGGAACGGTCCCCACGTTTCACCGCCTGGCACCGCGTGGCCGGTCGACTCGGTATCGGCTTTGCGCGCCGTGCGCCGGTCGTGCACGAGCCCGACCGACACGCCGTCGCGAACGAGGTCGACGCGCGCGCTTCGGCGTTCCTTCGGCGTCGTAGCCGATCGCCGAGCGCGCGCGAGTCGGTGACGTCGTCCCAGATGTTCGACCGCCGCGTCGAACTGCGCCTCGCCCAACCGGATGCACGACTCGCCCTCGAGGTAGGCCTTGGCGTTGAAGCTGTCGAAGCCGAGGAACACGAGCATCGTGGCGACGCACTCGGGCTGGAGGACGACCTCGTAGTCGCCGGGATCGAGGTCGACGGGATCGGCCGCGGCCCGCCCGGTCGTCGCGGCGCGTTCGGCCGGCGGCGCGCGCTGTCGATGTCGGCGAGCCGCACGCTGGCGGCGGTGGCCAGGCCCGCGGCCACGCCGGGGACGAACTGTTGGATGCCTTCGAAGCGTGGCGTCGGTCGCCCGTCCCGCGGCGCGCTGACCGGCGGTGTTGGCGTAGGCGTAGTCGCGGTCGCTGGTAGCGCAGTAGCCGGCGGCCTTGAGGTCGGACCCACCGGCGTCGACGAACGTCTTGACGACCGTGGCCCGGTCGGCCGGCGTCGCCGCCGCGGTCGCCGCGTCGTAGTGGTCGACGTCGGGCGTCGGCGCCGGCGGGTGCGAGACCCGGCCAGTCGGGATCGACCGGCCGCAGCGCGGCCGCTTCGAGCGTCGAATCGACCAGGCGGCGCAGGCCGTCTTCGTCGACCACCGTCGTGCTGGCGCCGGCCAGCCGGCCGTCGACGACCACAGTGAGCCCGACCGACGCGCGGTCCTCGGCGACGTTCTGGTGGATGAACGAGTTGGCGAACCGGGTCAGCGCCGAGCGGCCGGCGCTGGCGGTCACCTGCGCCTCGGCCCGTCCGTCGACGAGCTCGACAACTCGCGTGCAGAGGTCCTCGGGAATAGTCATCAGCCTGCGTTTGCCCGCTCGCCTTCGGGCTTCGCCTCCGGCTCACTCATGCCTTGACCCCGACGCGCACGTTGGCGAAGCGGGCCGGCGGCGCCGGGTGGCCGGTGTGACCGACCTGCCCGGGCTGGCCCTTCCCACAGTTCGGCGTGCCCCAGAACACCCACTCCGACTTCGCCGCCGACGCGGTCGAGCGAGCCCCAGAACTGCGGCGTGATGCCGGTGTAGGTGGGGTTGCGCAGCATGCGGCCCCGCTTGCCGTTCTTGATCTCCCACGCGATCTGGCAGCCGAACTGGAAGTTGAGCCGCTTGTCGTCGATCGACCACGAGCGGTTGGTGGCCATGTAGATGCCGTCGTCGGTGTCGGCGATCATCGCGTCGAGCGACGAGTCGCCCGGGTAACAGACCCGACGTTGGTCATGCGCACCATCGGAAGGCGGTTGTAGCCGTCGCCGCGAACCATGCCACCGGGCGGCAGCCCGGCGATGGCCGCCGAGTCGCGACCCGAGAGCACGCCGACCCACGTGCCTTCGCGCACGATGTCGACCCGCTGCGCCGGCGTGCCTTCGTCGTCGTAGCCGAAGCTGCCGAGCGCGCCAGGCAAGCGTGGCGTCGGCGGTGATGTTCATCAGCTCGCTGCCGTAGCGCAGCGATCCAAGCTTGGGCAGCTCGAGGAACGACGTCCCCGCGTACGCCGCCTCCCAGCCGAGGATGCGGTCGAGCTCGATGGCGTGACCGACCGACTCGTGGATCTGCAGCGCGAGCTGGCTGCTCTCGAGGATGAGGTTCGGTGGTGGTCCGCCGGGCACTCGGGCGCCGTCGAGCAGCGCGACGGCCTCCTCGCCGATGCGGGTCGCGTGGGCCGGCATGTCGAAGCGGCGAATCGACCTCGTAGCCGCCGGTCTCGAACTGGCCGAACGACTGCGGGTAGGACCGCACCTGGGTCTCGGTCTCGCCGACCGCGGTCGCGCTCATGCCGCCGCCGGACTCGACGATGTGCTGGCTGATGCGATGGCCCTGGCTGGACACGAACCACTTGTTGGTGTCCCAGAACGTGAGGTTGGCTCGGGCCAGGTGCACGCCGTCGACCGCCTGGATCGTGCCGGTCAGGCGCGACGAGCAGGTCGGCCTTCTCGCCGAGGGGGACGGCGAACGGGTCCTCGGTCGTGCGGGGTCTCCCAGTGCGTCTGGTTGATCGGCACATCGGCGAGCTCGAGCGGCGGGCCGGCGACGAGCGCCGACGCCCGGGCAATGTCGGCGGCCCGTTCGCCGGCGGCACGCGCCGACGGCGTCGCATCGAGGTCCTGTGTCGCGAAGAAGCCCCACGACGAGCCGATCAGTGCCGCGGACGCCGACGCCGCCGTCCTCGTCCTGGTTCAGGCCTTCGATGACCTGGTTGAGGCAGCTGAGCCGCTGGCTGCGCCGCACGACGACCCGCGCGTCGGCGTAGGTCGCGCCGGCATTGATCGCCCCCTCAACCGCGGCTTCCGCGTACTCGAACATGGGGCCGGACCTTAGGGGACGAGCACGCCGTGCACCGGGGGGGGCGCGCCGCCCTCGCCCGCCATCGTCAGCAACAGGTCCTCGGCGTGGTCGAGGTCGGCGACGCCGCGGGGGACTTCGGCAAACGGGTAGCGGCCTGACGTCAGCAGCTCGAAGGCGGTCTGCGTACGCGGGCCGGTCGACGCCGAGCGCGCCGAGGATGCGCAGCTCCTTGTACACGACGATGTCGGGTTCGAAGCCCGGCGCGCCGGCGCCGAAACCGCGCGTTCCGGCGACGACGATGGTGCCGCCCGGCCGGGCCAGGGCGCACCGCTTGGGCGAAGGCGCCAGGCGCCTTGGCGGTGACGTCGACGACGAGGTCGGCCAGGCCGCCGGTCGCCTTCTTCGAGCGCGGCGCGGGGTCCTCGGTCGCGACGTCGACGGCGAGGTCGGCGCCGAACTGCAGTCGCCAAGCTCGAGGCGGGCCGCGATCGTGCTCGCCCCGGCCGGTGATCATCACGAACCCGGCGCCCGCCTCCTTGGTGGCGACGACGGCGGCCAGGCCGCGGACGCCCGGGCCGAGGACGGCGACGACCCCGCCCGGCTGGGGTCCGGGCACGTTCGACCGCCCACCGCACGCCGGCGCCGAGCGGGTTGAACATCGTGGCGAGTACGGGGTCGAGCCCGTCGGGAACGCGGTGGAGCATCGTGCCCGGGCCCGAGGTAGTGGTGGGTGGCGTAGCCGCCCCACAGGCCCGGCTCGCGATCGAGCGGGATCATCCCGTACCCGTTGGCGACGCCGTCGGCGCGCGCAGCGCTGGTATTCGCCGGCCGCACATGCCGCGCACTCGGCGCACGACCGCAGCGGCTCGACGGCGACGCGGTCGCCGACGTTCAACGCCCCACTCGCGCGCGTGCGGTCTCGCCGATCGCCTCGATGACGCCCGACCGTCTCGTGGCCGGGGATGAACGCGAACCCGAGCGGCAGCGTGCCCGTGTACAGCTCATGGTCGGTGCCGCACAGCCCGCACGCCTCGACCCGCAACACCGCGCCATCAGGCTGCCGGTTCGGGGATGGGGAGGTCACGGCGGACGAGCTGGCGCGGCTTCTCCAGCACGAGCGCGCGGGCCGTCGTCATGGGGGTTGATCCTGGCAGACTCGCAACCGTGCTGACCCGTATCGATCGCATCCAGGTGGCGACGCCCGACATCGACGCGACCGCCAGCGCAGTGGCGCCGGCTGCTGCTGGCCGAGCACGACAGCGACGACGTGGTCGCCGCGCTCGGCGCCCGGCGCTCCCGCTACCGCTTTGGCGACGGCTGGGTCGAGTTCCTCGCGCCCGACGGCGCCGGCCCGGTGGCCGACGCGCTTGCGGCGCGCGGTGGCGCGCACCTCTTCGCCGCCGGCGCGGCCAGCGCCGACGTTGACGAACTGGTCCTGCGCTTCGTCGAGCGCGGCGTCAAGGTCGCAGTCGAGGGCGGCCAGGCGTTCCTCGACGACGACGCGCACCGGCGGCCACGGGCTCCGGCTCGTCGTCAGCCCGGCGGCGGAACTGCCTGCGGTGGGCGCGGTCGGACTTTCTCTACGAAGTCACCAACCTGGTCGGCCGACGCCGATGTGGCCGTCGCGGCCAGTACGCCGACGCGTTCGGCCTGCACCCGACCGCGCTTCGTGCCGATCGAGTCCGTCGGCACTACGGCTACGGCGGAAGCCTCACGCTGTTCAGATCCGAGTCGGCTGCACCGCTTCGAGGTGATCACGCCGCACGACGCGACCAAGACGATGGGCCGCTACTTCGGGAAGTTCGGCGAGAGCCTCTACATGTGCTTCGCCGAATCCGGGCCAGCTGCCGGCGGTAGCCGAGCGATGCCGCGAGTTCGAGGCGCCGATCACCGAGGTCGCGGACCACACGCTGTTCCTCCACCCCGGCGCGCTCGGCGGGGTGATGCTCGGGCTCAGCCGGCCGACCTACGCGTGGACGTGGTCGGGCCATCCGGAGCGGGTCGAAACGATGAGCGACATCCTGTTGAGTCGAGAGACCGCGGCACGGGTCCGCGTTCTCACGCTGAATCGGCCCGCAACAGAAGAACGCGTTCAACGACGCCCTCTACGACGCGGTGCGCGACGGGTTGGCCGACGCGCATGGCTGACGACGGCGTGGCGGTGGTCGTGCTGGCCGGCGCGGCGGGGCGCGTTCAGCGCCGGCCAGGACCTCGGCGAGATGGCGTGCCGGCCCGGTACGACGACGACGATGCCCCACGGCTTCAACTCCGTTCGTCGACGCAGCTCACGACCTTCGCCAAGCCGCTTGATCGCCGCGGTCGACGGCGTGGCTGTCGGTGTGGGCCTCACCATGCTGCTGCACTGCGACATCGTCTTGGTGGGTCCCTCGGCGCGACTTGCGCGCACCGTTCGTGAGCCTCGGCATCGCGGCCGAAGCCGGGTCGACCGCGCTGCTCCCGTCGCTCATCGGCTGGCAGGAAACGGCCGCGCTGCTGTTCCGCTCGTCGTGGGTCGACGCCGACGAGGCCGTGCGGCTCGGGTCTGGCCTGGCGCAAGGCCGACGCCGTGCTCGACGCCGCGCTCGAGGTGGCCGACGAGATCGCGGCAATGCCGATCCTGTCGCTGGTGCCCAACAAGAAGGCGCTGCTCGCCGCCCGAGCCGACGCGGTCGCCCGGCGCCCGCCAGACCGAGAACGCCACGCTCGGCTCCCTGGCCGGCAACGCCGCCACCCGCGAGGCCCTCACCGCGTTCCGCGAAAAGCGCAAGCCCGACTTCACCCAGCTCTAGCGCTTCTTGGCAACTTTGACGGCGCTATACGCCGTCAAAGTTGCCAAGAACGATCAGGTTGGCAGGAGGTCGGCGAAGTTGCCGCTGTAGAAGCGCGCCTTGGCGGCCTCGTCTATGCCCTCCAGGTCGTCGCCCGCGAATTGCGTCGGCGCGAATGTGCTGAACACCAGATGGCGGTCGAAGCCGAGGAGATCGAGCGCGCGGCTGCGTTCGGCGGGTCGAAGGCACCGAGCGCCGACCAGCCCTTGGGCTTCATCAGGGCGGCTTCGAGCCGGGCCGCAGCCTCGGGATCGCCCTTGCGCGCTTCGGCCGCCTCGACCGCTTCCCGGGCCATCTTCCCGGCGCCGCCCAAGTGAGAGCGGGCGCAACTTCTCGCGCACCGCCGGATCGGCGTAGGTGGCCAGCCAGTCGCTCAGCTCCATCAGATGGCTATCGCGCGTCGTAGTACGTCCGGCCTTCCGCGTAAGGCATCTCCCGACGGTAGCTTCAGCCTCTGTGTGTGGGCGCTACGTGTCGGCGACGCCGCCGGAGCAGCTGGCCGAGGAGTTCCACGTCGACGCGGTGAAGGCCGACGACGCTGCCCGCCGAAGTACAACGTGGCGCCGACCGACCGAGGTCTACGCGGTGGCCATCTCGCGCGACGGGCTGCGTCAGCTCGGGCACGTTCAAGTGGGGCCTGGTACCGAACTGGGCCAAGGACCCGTCGGTCGGGCAGCCGCATGATCAACGCCCGGGCCGAGACGCTCTCCGAGAAGCCGGCGTTCAAGCGCCTGCTGCAAAAGCGCCGGTGCATCCTTCCGGCCGACGGGTTCTACGAGTGGCAACGGTTGGGCGATCCGGAGGCGAAGAAGCCGCGCAAGCAGCCGTTCTTCATCCGCCGCGCGCGACGGCAAGCCGCTGGCGTTGGCCGGGCTTTGGGAAGTGTGGAAGCCGCGCGGACGAGCCCGATGCCGACTGGCTGCGCTCGGCCACGATCATCACCGGCGAGCCCAACGATTAGTCGCCCGCCTGCACGACCGCATGCCGGTGATCCTGCCCGAGGAAGCGTGGGACGACGTGGCTCGATCCCGGCCAACGAGGACACCGAGGCGCTGGCCGACGCTGCTGGTGCCGCTACCCGGCCGAGGCGACTGGTGGCCTATCCCGTCGACACGCTCGTCAACAGCGTGCAGAACGACGGCCCCGAACTCATCGAGCCCCTAGAGGGCCACGAAGCCCGCTCCTAGCTGAAGTCGACCTTCACCGGGCCGCGGGAGGCGTCGTCGGCTTCGAAGTACTCGCGCTGCTTGAAGCCGAAGCTGTTGGCGATGATCGAGGTGGGGAACGTCTGGGTCTTGGTGTTATAGGTCTGGACCGAGTCGTTGTAGAACTGGCGGGCGTAGGCGATCTTGCCTTCGGTGCCCGACAGCTCCTCCTGCAGCGCGAGGAAGTTCTGGTTGGCCTTCAGGTCGGGGTAGGCCTCGGACAGCGCGAACAGCGACTTCAGCGCGCCGGTGATCATGTTCTCGGCCTGGGCCTGGTTGGCCGACGCCCTCGCGCGCTCATCGCCTGGTTGCGGGCCTGGATGACCCGCTCGAGCGTCTCCTTCTCGTGGCTGGCGTAGCCCTTCACCGTCTCGACCAGGTTCGGGATCAGGTCGTAGCGCCGCTGGAGCTGCACGTCGATCTGCGACCACGCGCTCTCGATGCGGTTCCGCAGGCGGATGAGCCCGTTGTACTGGACCAGGAGGTACAGCCCGACGAGGACGACGATCCCGATGAGGATCAGCAACACGATCATGAGCCCGATGCTACGCCCGTCTCAGAACTTGACGGACTCGCTCCATGCTGCGGCGACCGCCGCGTCGCCCAGCACTTCGAGCGCTGACGCCGGCGATCCGGTTCACGAGAAACAGGTTCGAGATCGGATGCGGTGCCGCGCACGGCGGCGTCGGCCTTGGCGTGCTCCGGGTGACGCGACCAGCCGCCCGTCGTCGGACCGGATCAGCCACTCGGCCTCGGCGTCGGTGGCGTGGAGGTGGAGGGAACCACCCAGGTCGATGTCGGCGCCGCGCTCGGCGAGGAACAGCGTGAGGAACTCGGTCGATGCCGTCCGCGGCAAGGGCGGCGTCGATCGGCGCGGTGGTACCCGCCGCGGCCTGGCCGTCCCACCGGTGCACCGCGACCTCATGCGCCATGCGCCGGTGGTAGAAGCCCGGGATCGGCGGGTCGATGCCGAACCAGTTCCAGATCGGGAAGTCCTCCGGCAGATCCGCGATGCGCGTCGACCAGCCCCGCCGCCCGATCCTCGAACGCTTCGATCACACCGTCACCCTTCGGCATTCTCGGCAGGGCCTCGAAGTCGACCTGGCCGCGCGCACTCGCACGACCGCCGCGCACGAGGTGAACACGCGGCCGGTGTGGCGGACGAGCTTCTCGACGTCCCAATCCGGACACGGCGGCACCGCCGCCTCCAATCCGGCGGTCCGCGCCGCAACCGCCAGCGCCGGCGGCATCTGACTGCAGCGTGTCGAGGTAGCTAACGTCAGCACCCATGTTCGGCATTGTTGCCTACGGCACGTACATCCCGTACTGGCTTTTGAATCGGCGCTCGCATCGGCGAAGCCCTCGGCACACCCGGCAGGCAAGGGAACGCGCGCGGCCGCCTCGTACGACGAGGACGCCACGTCGATGGGCGTCGAAGCGGCCCGCGTCGCGCTGGCCACCGCGTCGCAGCCGGTGGAAGAGGTCGTGTTCGTCACGACGTCGCCGCCCTACCTCGACAAGACCAACGCCACCGCGATCCACGCCGCGCTGGGCCTCGACCAGCGCATCGGCGCCTACGACGCGGTTGGCTCGGTGCGCTCACGCAACGGCGCGGTGCGCCGGGCCGGGCCGAGGGCACCCTGCTCGTCGCCTCCGACGTCCGCGCCGGCCTGCCCGGCAGCGGCGACGAGGCGCAGGGGGCGACGCCGCCGCCGCGTTCCTCTTCGGCAGCGAGAACGTCATTGCCGAGCGCATCGGGTTCGGCTCGTCGACCGCCGAGTTCCTCGATCGCTGGCGGGTGCCTGGTGACGTGGCCTCGCGCCAATGGGAGGAGCGGTTCGGCGAGACCGCCTACGTGCCGCTGGCCGAGGCCGCCTTGGCCGACGCGCTCAAGAGCGCGGGCATCACGCATCGACGAGGTCGACACCTGATTGTCACGCGGCGTGCACCCTCGGGCGGCGCGTCACTTCAAGTCGTCGGTCGATCTCGCGCCGTCATCGGCAACGCCGGCGTGGCCGCGCCGGGCATAGCGTTGGCCCACGTGCTCGACTACGGCGAACCGGGCCAGATCATCGCCCGGATCGTCATCGCCGACGGCGCCGACGTCTCGGTGTGGCGCACCACCGACGCCATCGCCGGCTACCGGCCCGCGGCAACAGTCGAGCAGCAGATCGCGACGAGCCGCGACGACCTCGCCTACGCCACCTACCTGACGTGGCGGGGCATGCTCCCCCGTGAACCACCGCGCCGGCCCGACCCGGAGAAGCCGGCCGCGCCGGTTTCGTTCCGCCGCGAGGAGTGGAAGTACGGCTTCAGCGCCAGCCGGTGCACCAACTGCGAGACGCGGCACCTGCCGCCCACGCGCGTGTGCGTGAAGTGCCGCACGGTGGACGAGATGGTGCCGGAGCGCCTGGCCGACGTGAAGGCGACCATCGCCACCTTCACCGTCGACCGCCTGGCGTTCTCGCTGAGCCCGCCGGTCGTCGCCGCCGTGATCGACTTCGACGGCGGCGGCCGCTTCCGTTGCGAGCTGACCGACGTCGACCCGGCGGCGGTCAAGATCGGCGACCGGGTCGAGATGACGTTCCGGCGCCTGTTCACCGCCGACGGCGTGCACAATTACTTCTGGAAAGCCCGACCCGTCGTGTCGGAGACGCGCAGGAAACACAGAGGGGACATGACTGATGGCGTCACACGGAATCAAGGACCGGGTCGCAATCGTCGGGATGGGCTGCACGCCCTTCGGCGAGCACTGGGACAAGGGCGTCGACGAGTTGCTCGTCGACTCGACCAGCGAGGCGCTCGGGTCGGCGGGCGTCAAGCTCGACGACATCGATGCCTTCTGGCTCGGGACGATGGGCTCGGGCATCAGCGGCCTCACGTTGTCCCGCCCGTTGAAGATCGACTACCGGCCGGTGACCCGGCTCGAGAACATGTGCGCGACCGGCTCCGAGGCGTTCCGCAACGCGTGCTACGCGGTGGCCAGCGGGGCATTCGACATGGTCATGGCCGTCGGCGTCGAGAAGCTGAAGGACTCCGGGTTCTCGGGCCTCACCGGCGCGGCGCCGCCCAGCGACGGCACGTCGGCGTCGATCACCGCGCCGGCCATGTTCAGCTTCCTCGCGCCCGCCTACGCCGAGAAGTACGGCGTCGATCGAGGCCGAGTTCAAGGACGTCCTCACCCATATCGCGTGGAAGAACCACCGCAACGGCGCGCTCAACCCCCGCGCCCAGTTCCGCAAGGAAGTGAGCAAGGAAGTCATCTGCAACTCGCCGCTGATCGCCGGTCCGCTCGGGAATCTTCGACTGCAGCGGTGTGAGCGACGGCAGCGCCGCCGCGATCATCGTGCGGGCCGAGGACGCGCACCGCTACACCGACCATCCGATCTACGTGAAGGCGCTGTCATTCGTCGCCGGCCCAGCCGCCGGTCCGCTCGACCCCGACTACGACTACACCTCGTTCGTCGAAGTCGTTCGCTGCGCCGAGGACGCGTACAAGCAGGCCGGCGTCAGCGACCCGCGCGCCGAACTGGCAATGGCCGAGGTGCACGACTGCTTCACGCCGACCGAGCTGGTGCTCATGGAGGACCTCGGGTTCGCCGACCGGGGGACGGCGTGGAAGGAAGTGCTGGCCGGCACCTTCGACCTCGACGGCGACCTGCCGGTCAACCCCGACGGCGGGCTGAAGAGCTTCGGCCATCCGATCGGCGCGTCGGGCCTGCGCATGCTGTTCGAGGCCTGGCTCCAGCTCCGTGGCGAAGCGGGCGAGCGCCAGATCAACAACGGCAAGAAGCTCGCCCTCACCCACAACCTGGGCGGCGCCCCCGGCGAGTGCGTGAGCTTCGTCAGCGTCGTCGGCAGCGAACCCGCCGCGTAACCCCTAGTGAGGCGTTGCTGACTTCAGGTCGCTGATGACGTTCGACCTGAAGGTGAAGGCGCCGAACCGACCGGTGGTGTTCGACTCGCTGTGCACCGGTATGCGCAACGAAGGCGCCCACCACTGCACGTCGTTGGAGGTCGACTCCACCTGACCCTTGGTCGTCAGCGTGGTCTTGATGACCACGACATCGATCGACTTGCCGTCGACCGTCGCCTTCCTCAGTTCGGTGATGCTCCCGGTCACGTCCACCGTGATCTGCCCGCAGACCGCGTGGCCGGTGATCGTCTTGCCGACCGTCGCCGGCCACGGCGGCGCGGGAACCGGTGCGTCGAAGTGGCACCGGATCTCCAGCCCCTGCGCCCGGGTGACCGCGTCGGTGATGAACGGGCCGTCCGTGCGGAAGAGGTAGCTGAGGTCGTTCGGCGCCTGGCTGGGGTCGACCCGTCGGTGCCACTGCTGGGTGTTGGCCGCGGAGGCGGGATCGATCGTGAGCGTGCCGATGGGCGGCACCGCGCCGGTGCTCGAGGATCCGGACTGCGCGTAGTCGTACGTGCCCGGGTTGGCCGGCGTCGGCGCGCCGCTGGGCGACGTCGGCTTGGATGTCGTAGCCGTGGCACCGGCCCGCGTCGTCGCCGTCGCGCCCGCCCGTGCTGCCGCGGTCGTGGTGGCCCCCGCCGCCGCCGTCACGGTGGTCGTCGTCACGTCGGAGGACGTGCTCGTCGTGTCATCGCTCTTCCCCGTCTCGGTGTTGTCGTCGTCGCCGCCGCACGCCGCGGTCAGCACCACCAAGACGATCGCGATGACTGCGTTCCTTCGGAAAGACCTCATCGGTCCAACTTACGCGAGGGCTTCGAGAACCGCGTCGTGCAGCAGGCCGTTGGTGCTGCACGCGGTGCCGCCGTCGGCGCGCCGCGCGCCGGTGAGATCGGTGAAGCGACCGCCGGCCTCTTCGACGATCACCTGGATCGCGGCGAGATCCCACAGACTCACCGCCGGCTCCAGTGCGATGTCGACCGCGCCCTCGGCCACGAGCATGTGCTGCCAGAAGTCGCCGAACCCGCGCGTCCGCCAGCAGCGCCGGACGAGCGCCATGAACGCCTCGCTGCCGGCCGTGGCGTTCCCACGAGTCGAACCCGTCCGACGCGAGGTGCGCGTCGTCGATGGCCGCCACCTTCGACACGTGGATCGGCTCGCCGTCGGCGAACGCCCCGTCGCCGCGGGCCGCCCACCAGCGGTGGCCCATCGCCGGCGCCGACGCGACACCGACGACGATCTCGCCGGCGTGCTCCAGCGCGATGAGCGTCGCCCAGATCGGCTACGCCGCGCAGGTAGTTCGCGGTGCCGTCGATCGGATCGATGATCCACCGCCACGGCGAGTCGGCGTCGCCGGCTGAGACCGTCCTCCTCGCCAAGTACTGCGTGGCCAGGCCGCTCGCCGGCGAGCATGTCGCGCAATGCCGCTTCGACCGCCTTGTCCGCCTCGGTGACCGGCGTCCTGTCGGGCTTGGTGGTCGACCACGAGGTCGGCGGCGCGATACGCTACCAAGGCTGATCTCGTCGGCGACGTCCGCCAGCTCGAGCGCGAACTCCAGGTCGGGGTGGGCCAATTAATTGACGGGGGCGAGCGCGCGCTTGACCGATGCACTGATGCCCGCGCCGTCGAGGCCGAGCTCTCGCAGAAGGTTCGAGCGGCGTTGTCGTCGGCCGGGATGTAGTCCGACGGGATGCCGAGCACCAGCGTCGGCGGCGCGTGCGCACCGGCGTTGCGGGCGGCCAGCGCGTCGATGATCGCGGATCCGGCGCCGCCGACACGAACGCCGTCCTCGATGGTGACGACCAGCTTGTGGGCCGCGGCGTCGGCGAGCATGTCGTCGTCGAGCGGCTTCACCACGCGGACGTCCCACACCGTCGCCTCGACGCCGTCGGCCGCGAGCAGGTCGGCGGCCTCGAGCGCGGCCTCGACCATCCGACCGACGGCCAGCAAGCACACGTCGGTGCCGGCCCGTAGCTGCTTGGCCTTGAGCCCGCTGCCGACATCGGCGGGATCGATCTCGCGCGCCGCGACCCCGAGCGAACCGGATCGACGCCGGGCCCTCCAGTTCGACGCGCGGTGTGCAGCATGACCTTCAGCTCCTGAGCCGATGACGGCGCGAACACCGTCATCGTCGGGATGCGCAGGCAGAGCGCGAGATCGAGCACACCGTGATGCGACGGGCCGTCCGGCCCGGTGATGCCGGCGCGGTCGAGGGCGAAGACGACGGGCAGGTCGTGCAGGCCGACGTCGAGGTTGGCCTGATCGAAGCAGCGGGTGAAGAACGTCGAGTACACCGCGACGACGGGCCGGAGCCCGGCCATGGCCATCCCGGCAGCCATCGGTCGCCGCGTGCTGCTCGGCGATGCCGACGTCGTGGAATCGGTCGGGGAAGCGCGCCTGGAACGGAAGGAGCCCGGTGGGCCCGGGCATCGCCGCGGTGATGGCGTGCACGCGCGGGTCGCTGCTCGGCCGCCTCGATCACCGCCTCGCTGAACGCTTGCGTGTATCCCTTGGGCGCGGCCCACCCGAGCGGCGGCCCGCTGAGCGGGTCGAACACCGGCGCGTCGTGCAGGTTCTTCTCGTCGTCGTCCTCGGCCGGCGGATAACCGCGACCCTTGTGGGTCAGTACGTGCACGACGATCGGTCCGTCGTACTCGGCGGCATTGCGGAGCGCGTCCTCCATGCCGGGGATGTCGTGACCGTCGATCGGGCCGGTGTAGCGAACGCCCAGCGCCTCGAAGAACGCGATCGGCTCGAGGACCTCGCGGAACAGCGCCTTGACGCCCTGCAGGCTCGAGTAGGCCAGCTCGCCGACGCCAGGAATCTCCCGCAGCCGACCCTCGACCCGCTCGCGCAGGCTCACGTACGACGGGTTGAGCCGCAGCCGGCTCACGCCTTCCGACGAGGCGCGACACGGTCGGGCGCGTACGATCGGCCGTTGTCGTTGAGCACGATCACGCAACGGGCGCCGCTGTGGCCCAAGTTGTTGAGCGCCTCGAAGGCCATGCCGCCGGTCATCGAGCCGTCGCCGATCACCGCGACGACTTTGCGGTCGGTCGCTCCCTTGGCGATCGCCGGTGGCCACGCCGTGGGCGTAGGACAGGATCGTCGACGCGTGGCTGTTCTCGACCCAGTCGTGCGCGGACTCCTTGCGGCTCGGATAGCCCGAAAGCCCGCCCGCCTGACGCAGGGTGGCGAACGCGTCGCGCCGGCCGGTGACGATCTTGTGCACGTAGGCCTGGTGGCCGGTGTCCCACAGGATGATGTCCCGCGGCGAGTCGAACACCCGGTGCACGGCGAGCGTGAGCTCAACGGCACCCAGATTGGAACCGAGGTGGCCGCCGGTGACGGCCACCGCCTCGACGATGAAGGTTCTGATCTCCTCCGCCAGTTGAGCGAGCTGCTCGTACGACAGCTCGCGCAGGTCGGCGGGGGAGTTGACCGTTGTCCAGGAGCATGCCGTCGGCCACAGTTACTAGTGGGCCCGCTCGGCAACGAAGGCGGCCAGTTCCTCGAGCCGAGTCGCGTCCGTCGCCCTGACAGCTCGAGGCCCTCCAGGGCGGCGATCGCCTCATCGGCCAGACGGCCGATCTCGGCCTCGGCGCGGGCGAGCGCGCCGGTGTCGACCAGGACCTCCTGCAGCCGTCGCCATCTCGGCGGCCGACAGGTCAGCGGCGCCGTATCGCGTGGCCAGCACCTCGGCGGCCGCACCGGTGGCCCGCTTCGGCCGCCCATGCCCGTAGGCGCGTCGGCTTTCCCTCGCGGATGTCCTCACCCACGGGCTTTCCGGTGAGCGTGCTGTCGCCGAACGCGCCGAGTACGTCGTCGCGGAGCTGGAACGCCTCACCGAGCGGAACGCCGTAGCGCGAGAGCGGTACCTCCAGGTCGTCGAGACGTTCGGCCATCGCCGCGCCGAGGTGCAGCGGCCGCTCGACCGTGTACTTGCCCGACTTGTAGAGCGCGATGCGGCGCGCCGGTCTCGACGTCGGTATCGGCGGCCACCGCGCCGCGCAGGTCGAGGTACTGGCCGACGTTGACCTCGAGCCGCAGCTCGGTGAAGACGTCGAGCGCGGCGCGCGGCGCGTCGGCGAGGAGCATGTCGGCGTAGACGAACGCCAAGTCACCGACGAGGATGGCCACCCCCTCGCCGAAGCGACGGTCCTCGCCGCGCCACGCGGCGTCGGCGTGCCGTCCGGCGAACTCGATGTGGATGGTCGCCAGCCCGCGGCGCCGGGCCGACGCGTCCATGACGTCGTCATGAATGAGCGCGAACAGGTGCAGCAGTTCGAGTGCGGCGCCGGCATCGACGATGGCCGCGTCGTCCTCGACGCCACCGGCGCCCGACGTACGCGGCCACGCAGAACGCCGGGCGCAGTCGCTTGCCGCCGGCCAGCGCCAGGCTGCCGGAGCGCGTCGAGCGGCTCGGCGAGCAGTGGGTCGACGGCCGCCCACCGCGCCGTCTTCGGCGCAGAAGGAGATCGTCGATGCGGGACTCGACGCGCTTGGCGATGTCGCGGACGCTGTCGGGGACCACAACAGGGAACAGTAGTTTTGCCCGGATGGCCGACGACGCCAGTCAGGGCGTGCGGAGCACGGGCCGCAAGGCCGTCCATTCCTTCAAGCGCACCGCTGGCCCAGCGGGTCATCGACCTGCTCGACCAGCGCGACCCCGCGCTGCTGTCCGGGCTGGTCGAGGTGGGCATCGTCAGTCGTGACTTCCGTGACCAGGGCGAAGGCCCCGTCCTCACCAACACCCCGACGATCGACGTCGTCGAGCGCCTGCTCGAGCGCTCGGTGGAGCAGCGGCCGTCGCTGTTGTCCCGTCTCGGGTTGTCGACGATCCAGGCACTGGCCACGTCAACCGAAGAAGCCACGACCGAAGGCGGCGTCGCCGCCGCGGTCGCGGTGGTGTTCACCGACCTCGAAGGCTTCACCCGCGTTCACCGAGCAGGAGGGCGACGAGGCGGCCAGCGAGCTGCTGACCCGGCACCACCGAACGGTCGGCCCGATCGTTCGGAGCCGGGGCGGCCGCGACGGTCAAGCGCCTGGGCGACGGGCTACTACTCACGTTCCCTGAGCCCGAGGCGGCCGCGCTGTGTTGCCTCGAGTTGGTCGAGGCTGAGCGCCGTCGCCGCCTGCGCCTGCGCGCCGGGATCCACGTGGGCGAGGTCGTCGTCACCCGCGACGACGTCATCGGTCACGTCGTGAATGTGGCGGCGCGTGTCTGTGAGTCAGCGCGGGGCGGTGAGGTCCTGGCCACCACCGACGTGCGCACCGCCGTCGCCGGGCCCGTCCACGGCCTCGACTTCGGCCGCGCCCGCCGCCGCGGATTCAAGGGTGTCGAAGAGCCCATCAGCGTCTGTCGCCGTCCACCGGCCCTAACCGCCGGTCGATGAACGCGGTGAACCACCGGGCCAGCACGAAGGCCACCCCGAACACCGCGGCGCCACCGGCGGCGTCGAGCCAGAAGTGGTTGGCGGTGACGACGATGGCGAACAGCGTCAGGAACGGGTACACGACGACCAACGCCTTGACCCAGCGGCGGCGGACGAGTGGGAACAGCACGCAGCGCGCACCACGACGACCATCCGAAGTGCAGGCTGGGCATGGCCGCGTACTGGTTCGAGATCTGCTGCATGGTCCCGGAGTCGAACGACCACAGGCCGCCGACCTTGGCGAGCGTGTCGACGAAGCCGTAGTGCTGCCCGGCGCCGAGCGGCGGCGCCACATCGAGCAGCCGCGGCGGCATCAGCGGGAAGAACGCGAACCCGACTGAGCGCGAGCGCGGTCGTGATCGCCAGCGTGTTGCGCCACAGCGGGATACCGGCGCGGGTCACGCCGGAACAGCCACACGATGGCGACGATCGGTGACGATGAAGTGGGCGGAGCCGTAGAACACGTTCCAGAACTACAGGAACCACTTGGCCGACGGATAGAAGAGGTCCTGGATCCCACTTCTCGTGGAACGAGTGGAGGAACTCCTCGGCCCGGATGACCGCTCGGCGTTGTGGAACGCCTGCACGTGCGTGTCGATGTCGAGGCCGCGGTTCCGGATCGAGCGTGTAGACGCCGTAGAAGGCCAGGACGTAGATCACCTCGCGCCACCAGCGCAGCCGGCGCGCCGGCGCGACCGCGTTCACGTAGCGACGCGTGTCGGACGCCGGCGCTCGCGCCGACCGCGAAGGCCGGCGCGCCCAGCAGGCTGACCAGGAGGTTGATCCCGTACACCAGCAGCCCGAGTGCGATGGCGCTTTGGGTGCTGACGCCGAGCGGATGGAGGAACAGCACCAGCGCGCCCTCGCGCACACCGAGTCCGCCGATCGTGATCGGCAGCACCTGGACGATGGCGACCGCGGGCATGAACGCGAGGATCGCGGTCCACGAAATGCCGAGACCGAGGGCGTCGGCGGCGAAGAACGCGGCGAGCATCACCGCGAGTTGGTAGGCGAAGCTCGTCGTCAGCACTTCGAGGGCCAGGCCGGACTGCCGGCGAAACTCCTCGACGCCGAGGTGGACCGCGCCGGTGAATCGACGCCAGCCCTCGGTGCTGGTGAGCCGGCCGCCGACCGCGGGGTGGCCCGCGGCGAACAGGAGGCCGCCGAGCAGCACCAGCGTCGATGACCGCGACGAGGAACGCGACCTGGCTGGCGGTGCCCAGCTTGCCGCAGCCCCGGGTTCACGGCCAACGCGGTCAGGGTGAGGACCGGCAGCACGATCCAACCGGTCAGCCGCTCGAGGACGACGGAGGCAAACGTCCGCGGCGTCTCGCCGTTCTCGGCCGACAGCCGCGCGACCCGAAGGACGTCGCCGCCCACGGTGGACGGCAGGAAGTTGCTGACGAACAGGCTGGCCAGGTAGTGGCCGCACGAGGGTGCGCAGCGGCGACGCGATGCCGAGCGCGGCGAGCACGCGCTGCCAGCGCAACGCCGAGAGGAGGATCCCGAAGGTCCACACGGCGATCGCGGCAGCCAGCCACTGGACGGCGTGGCTGCCGTCGGGGAGGATCGACGTCACGTCGACGCGCTGAATGAGGATGGCCAGCATCACCACGCTGGCGACTATCCGGATCGCGGGTAGCCACCGCTTCAGTCGCTGCACGTACCCCTCCCTCGGCGGGGTTTAGCGTACCGCCCACCGTGCGCAACCTCGGACGTCTTCGCACCGCCGCGATCCCTGCTCGCTGATCGGCCTCGCGCTCCTGGCCTGCGGCTCCGATCGGAGCGGTGGCCCGCGGGGCGACGCCGCCACGATCGTGGCGCGGGCGCCGGACCGCACCGTCGCGGCCCGCACGGCGCAGGGTCGCCGTCGGCGATCCCAGCTGCCGTCGCCGAGGGGACCGTCGACTTCACGACGGCGAAGGCCGAGGTGCGGGTGCGGCCGCCCGAGGCCGACGAGCCCGAACTGCAGGAACCCGGCGCTCGCCCTCGACGTCGTGCGGGCGGTGGCCAGCGTCGTGCCGTACGGCGGCGCCGAGGTGCGGGGCGCGTCGACGATCAAATACGAGGTCGACGTCGCGCCGTCGGAGACGCTCGAGGCCCAGCTCGGCGGTGGGCTCCGCGGCGACACGTTCTACGCCGACGTCTACGTCGACTCAGAAGGCCGGATCCGGCGGGTGAGCCTCCCGATCGATCTCAACGAACCCCGCCCGAGCGACCGTCGCAAGATCCTGGCCAAGCTGGTAACCATCGACTTCTTCGAGTTCGGCATGGAGGAGCGCATGGAAGCACGCGTCGGATCACCGCGGGCGGCCTCGGGTTCGAAGTCCTCGAGGCGGGTGAGGGCCAGCCCGACGGCTCCTGCTCGTGCACGGCTTCACCGGCGCGAAGGAGGACTTCGAGGATCACATCGACGCGCTGGCCGAACGAGGTTGGCACGTCGTCGCCCCCGACCACCGCGGCCACGGGAGCAGCGACAAGCCCGCCGGCGAGGCCAACTACTCGATGCAGCTCATGGCCGACGACATGCTCGCCGTCGCCGACGCGCTCGGGATGGGACGGGTTTGTCGCTGCTCGGCCACTCGATGGGCGGCATGGTCGCCCAGCGACATGGCCGCCGGCTCACCGGTCACGCCTGCGGGGCCTCGTCCTCATGGACACCAGCCCGGTGTGCCCCGACGGGCTCGATCCCGAGGTCATCGAGCTGGCCAAGCAGGTGGTACGCGACGGCGGTATGGATCTGCTGGTGAGGTGCAGGCTGAGCATGGGCGGCCCGCTCGACACACCCGCGCACCAGCGGATGGTGGCGACGCGCGCCCGGCTACGCCGAGCGGGGCGCGACGTCAACACGCGGAACAGCGCGCCCGACATGTGGATCGCCATCGTCAGCGAGATCATCGATCAGCCCGACCGGCTGGACAGCCTGGCGCGACCTCGACGTTCCCGACGCTGGTGATCGTGGGCGACCAGGACCCGCCCGTTCCATCGCGCACAGCGAGCGCATGGCCAAGACGATTCCCGACGCCCGCCTCGTGGTGATCACCGACGCCGGTCACTCGCCCGCAGTTCGAGGCGCCGGACGCGTGGTTCGCGGCGCTGACCGCCTTCCTCGACGAGGTGCGGTCGTGAGTGTGAAGGGGTCGGGCGGCGAGCTGGCGCTGGCTGCGCTGCTGCCGTACGGCGTCAACGAGATCTTCACGCTCTCGGGCGGTCACATCTTCCCGATCTACGACGCGTGCGTGAAGACGCGACATCGCCATCTACGACGTCCGTCACGAGCAGACCGCGACGTTCGCCGCTGAAGGGCTGGCCAAGCTCGACCCGCCGGCCCGGGGTCGCGGTGCTCACCGCGGGTCCCGGCGTCACCAACGGCGTCAGTGCCATCACGACCGCGAACTTCAACGGTTCGCCGCTCGTCGTCATCGGCGGGCGGGCGCCGCACGGACGATGGGGCGCCGGGCTCGCTGCAGGAGCTCGACCACGTGCCGATCGTGGCCTCGGTGACCAAGTCGGCCCGCACGATCGAGGCCACGGGCGACATCGCCAAGCTGGTGGGGGAGGCAGCCGCGCTGGCCATCACCCCGCACCGCGGTCCGACCTTCGTCGACATCCCGCTCGACGTGTTCTTCGGTCACGGCGAAGCCGAGGTGCCGGCGCCGGCTCCCGGCCGCGGTATCGAGCCCGATCCCGACGAGATCGCCCGCGCCGCCGCCCTGCTCGCAGGTGCCGCAGCGTCCCGCGCTGGTTGCCGGCGGCGACGTGTACTGGGAGGGCGCGTGGGATGCGCTTCGCCGTGCGGTGGAGGAGCTGCGCGTACCGACGTTCGTCAACGGGCTCGGGCGGGGCTGCCTGCCCGCCGATCACGAGCTGGCCTTCGCCCGGACGCGCAGCTTTCTCAAGCAGGCCGACGTCGTCGCGGTGGTGGGCACGCCGCTCGACTTCCGGCTCTCGTTCGGCAGCTTCGGCGACGCCAAGGTGGTTCACATCGTCGACAGCCCTGACGGCGCGCGCCGGTCACGTCGTCGCCGAGGCGTCGCCGGCCGGCGACATGGCGACGATCCTCGACGGGCTGGCCGACTTCACCGGTGACCGCGCCGACCACGAGTCGTGGATCGCCACGTTCCGGGCCGAGGAAACCGTCAAGCCGCGAGGCCGAGCGCGCCGAACTGGAGGCCGACACCGACCCGATCCACCCGGCGCGGATCTACGGCGAGCTGCGGCGGTGCCTCGACCGCGACGCGGTGGTGATCGGCGACGGCGGTGACTTCGTGTCCTACGCCGGCAAGCTCGTCGAGTCCTACGAGCCCGGGCGCTGGCTCGACCCGGGTCCCTACGGGTGCCTTGGTACGGGCATGGGGTACGCCATGGCCGCGCGCGTCGCCCATCCCGACAAGCAGGTCGTTGCTGCTGTCGGGCGACGGCGCGATCGGCTTCAACGGCATGGACGTCGACTCGCTGGTACGGCACAACCTGCCGGTGGTGATCGTCGTCGGCAACAACGGCATCTGGGGTCTCGAGAAGCACCCGATGCAGGCGATCTACGGCTACGACGTCGCTGCCGATCTCCAACCAGGTTGCCGGTACGACGACGTCGTGCGCGCGCTCGGCGGCGGCGGCGAGACGGTCGAGCCAAGCCGCCGACCTCGGTGCGGCACTGGCGCGGGGTTTCAACGCGGGAACGCCCTACCTTGATCAACGTCCTCACCGATCCCGCAGTGGCCTACCCGCGATCCTCGAACCTGGGCTGACGAAACTGCCACTGAGCTCGTGACAACGCATTACGACGTGCTGGGGATTGCCCGAACGCGGGCCAGCGCTGAGCAGATCAAACGGGCCTATTACCGCAAGGCGCGGGCGTATCACCCGGACGCGCACGCGGGTTCGAGCACATCGATCGTCGCCGAAGCCGAGCGGGCGATGGCCAGTATCAACGCAGCGTGGAATGTCCTTCGGGACGACGACCTCCGCGCGGAGTATGACCGCGCGCTCAGCACCGGTGCCGTCGGCCAGGGCGCCGGTCGTCGCTCACGGGCCAAAGACCGTCAGCCGCAAACGCCGCCGATGATGCTCGGCGTCGGCTTCCACTACTGGATGGGTTCGCTCGGGTCGTACCGGGCTGGCCGCGAGCGCCCCCGACTCAACCTCGGCGTCGATACCGCCACCGATCTGAGTCCGCTGTTGGCCCTGAAGCCCGACGGCCTCACCGCGCTGCACGCGGCGAACGCCGCCATCGGCGATGATCAAATGGTTCACCTCGGCGAGCTGACCGGACTCCGCTACCTCGACCTCTCCCAGACGAAGGTCACCGACGCCGGCCTGTTGCATCTGTCGGGCCTGTCGAAGCTCGAGCAGCTGTGGTTGTGGGGCGCCGCTATCACCGACGCCGGCCTCGCCCTCCTCGGGCGATTGACGTCCCTGCGTTTATTGGGGCTGGGGGATACCAAAGTGACCGACGCCGGGCTGGCCGGTCTCGCCGACCTTCGCAGCCTCAACGTGTTGCAGCTAAGCGGGACCGAGGTGGTCGGTCCCGGCCTCGACCACCTCTTCGGCCTCGTCGAGCTCGAGCGCATCTTCCTTCCGTGGCGCGTGCGCCCCCGGTTCCGCCGCCGTCTCCAGTCGGCGATCCCCCGCCTGCTCATCTCCTAACGCCTACCGAAGTGGCGCGCGAAACGCGTCATTAACTGGCGCGATTCGCGCGCCAGTTCGGGTGGCGTCGCTAGCGCCTGCGGCCCTGACAGGCGATATCGAAGCGGCTCTCGTTGGTGGCGACGTCGACCACGGTGCCGGTGCAGCGAATGCGGTCGGCCCGGAACTCGACGACTTCCTGGCGCCGCGACGCGGGTGGGAGGGCAACGACGGTGAAGCCCGCGGCGCGGAGGAGACCCTGGACCTGGCCCGAGGTCTTCGCATAGCTGACTCCCTCGATCCTGTAGCTGCGCTCCAGCTGCGGACACAGGGGTGAGCAGCGCGTGCTCCCGAACTCTCGCTGGCTGATGATCCGGCCGGGAAGCTTGGCGTCGTCGAGGCGTTCGGCGATGCGTGACGCGGCCGGCGGTGCCGAACTGGTCAGCGCGGGAACGACGACAATGCCGACCAGCGCCGCGCCGAAGGTCAGGAGGGCGCGGCTGTTCCCCCGACCGCACAGCAACCACGCCACCGCCGCCCCACCACCGCCCAGTGCCACGCCGAGGAAGAGCCAGGAGAGCCGCAGGCCGCCCCACCCAAGGAAGTTGGCCAGCGCGGCGACCCCACCAACCCACGCCAGCGCCCCAATTGAGCCAGTGAGCGGAGACCGGGTAATCAGGCGAACGCGCGGCGGCGCCGGAGCATCACGAGTCCACCGGCGCCGATGAGTAGGAGAGGGGCGGCCACGAACCAGACCATGAGCGAAAAGCCGGAGGGTTGCGCGCCGCCGAGCCGAACCGTCCGCCGCACACCCGACGGCAGCGAGACATCGGAGAATGCCGACGGGTCGATACGCGTGCCCAAGCCGAAGCCTGAGAAGTCAGTGTCGACCCCGGTGGCGGCCAGCGATTGGACGGCGGCAGGCGTGGCGATCGCGAGGGCTCCTGCCGCGCCGAGGTCGATCGGGCCGCTCAAGTCCTGGACCGGCGCGATGTCGGCGGCGCTGTCGAGCACCTCCAGCGGCGACGCGAACAGCTCGTTGGTGAACGCGATGCTGAGCTCGAACCCGGAGCCCGGCCCGGTAATGTTGGCGATGACGATGTCGTATTCGTCCTGCTTGGCCGTGAAGCCGGCGATGTCCGGCGGGTCGAGCCCGATACCGCCGATGCGCGGATCCTCGGGGTCGCCGGGCGCGGCGAGGAAGCCGAGCTCGTCCTGGACGATCGGCGTGTCCCGAACCGGGCCTTCGGCCGGTGTGCCGGCCAGTTCGCCCGGGGTGCCGTTCTGACCGAGGTAGTGGTCGGAGACGTCGTAGACGTAGATGTTGTAGTTGGGAACGCTGAACGGGTTGACGCCGGCAGCGACCGCCATGAGGTCGGGGGGCTCGATCTGCACCGCGTAGTCCAAGCGGATCACCACGAAATTGAGTGCGCCACCGCTTTGGTCGCGGTTGAGCTTGAGCCGATACGCCTTGCACCCGGGACCGCCGGGGAGCGCGCCGGTACGGCAGTCGGTCGGTGAGCCCGAGTAGAGGTTGCCCACGGTCACGCTGGTGTCGCTCGTCGTGGCCTTCTGGCCGGGCTTCAGCTCGAAGTCGGGCTTGAGCTTCTCGAGCGGATCAGCCGTCGCCGGCGGAACCGCGAACCCGCCGGCGAGCGCGACCGAACCCAGAAGCGCAATCAGCAATCGGCGAATCAGGCTCATCGTGCCCCCCAGCGGCAAGGACGGTGTCCCTTGAGATTCGCCAGAAACTACGTCAAGCCCTGCCTGCGCCGGCGGAGCAGGACCGCGGCCACCGCGACGAGGCCAATCGGCGCCGCGGCGAGCCAGAGCCACAGGACGAGGTCGGACGGCGGGCGGGCCGCGGCGACGGTACGCCGGAGGTTGGACGGGAGTGGGCTGGGCACGAGGTCCAACTCGTTGCGCGACCCGAGGCCGAACCCGGCAAAGTCACGGTCGACGCCAATAGGCGCGGCGTCGAGGCCGGAGGACGCGAGCGGCGGCGCGGCGTCCAGCCCCGCAATGGCGGCGGGCGGGGCGATGGACTCCGCCGGATTTATCGCCGAGATGTCGTCCTCGAGCACCTCGAGCGGGTTCGGGAACAGCTCGTTCGAGAACTTCACCGTCAGCGTGTAGCCCTGCATGACGCCGAGCGCGCCGGCGATGACGAGGTCGTATTTGTCCTGGGTGACGGTGAAGCCGGCGATCTCGGGAAACGCCACGCCGTGGCCACCGGGGTCGGGGTCGCTGGGATCGCCCTCGCTGAAGAGGAAGCAGATCTGCACGCAGACCGGCTCGGGCGTACCCAGAACGATGGGTCCGAGGACGGGTCCCACGGGGGTGTCGGCCGCGAGGCCCGGTGCGGACTCGGAGCCCAGCCGTGCCTCAGTGTCGTCCCATACGTACATGTCGAGATCGTTGAGGTGACCGATCCCGAGGCCGGCGACGACAAGGACGAGGTCGGGAATCTCCGGGCCCGGGTCCCATTCGAGTTTGACCACCGCGAAGTTCAACGCGCCGGGGCTGTGGTCACGGTTGAAGCGCAGTTGGACCATGTCGCAGTCGGGCGACGCGCTGCACGTGGTCGGATCGCTATTGGCGCCCTGGCTACCGACGATCAAGTCGTCGAAGTGCTGGGTGATGGTTTGCCCGGGCGAGAGCGTGAGGATGTGACCCGGCTTGATCGGGTCGGGGAGCGGCGCCGGTGGGGTCTCCTGCGCGCCGGCGGCAACGGGACTCAGCAGCATGGCCGCCACGCAGCCTGCCAGCGCCCTGACCAGCCGGTGTCGTGTCGTTCGTGGCGTCATGGGTTTGGGGCGGCGAGGAAGGTGAGTGCGTTTCCACCGTACCCGTTGCACGGGTCGTTGGCGGTCTTCTTGTCGACCGGGTAGTTGCCGGTCGGCCACGTGCCGGTGATGTAGCGCCGGCCACCCTCAGGCATCCGCCAGCAGCCGGCGCGGGACGCGTTGGGCGCCGTGCCGCCGGCGTCCCACCACATGGCGACTGCGTCCTTTACGCAGGTGTAGTCGCCGACGTTGTAGTAACACGCGGGGACTCCCGGGTCCTTGCTGGCCACTTTGGGGATGGCGTGGAACCCCTTGTCGATCGAGGTGGGTCCCAGGCGGGGTCCGGCCACCTGGATGCCGATGAACAGCTGGCGGAGCCGTTCGTAGAGGCCGCAGGCGCGGCCGCGGATGTCGGTGTTCGGCGTCTGGGGATCGGCGTCCTTGTAGGCGAGGAAGCACTTTTCCTGTTCACGGTCGATCTGCTTGGTCTGGTACGAAACGACCCACGCGTGGCCGCCGAAGGAAGCGGGGTTCTGGTACTGCGTGCTCACGAAACCGTCGGTCTGGCCGTCGCCCAGCAGGATCCACTCGGGGAAGTACGCCCGTTGCGATGCCGCGTCGCCGAACTTGGACTCCATGCCGCCCGGCCACAGGATCGTGGTGACCGCCCCACCCGCCTGGGTGGGGTCGCTGAACGACGCCATGGCATTGTTGGCGTACGTGGGCAGTGTCTGGTTGTTCTCGGCGTAGCAGCAGGGCTGCCACGTGGCTTCCTTGATGCTTGACCCCGGGATGCCGCACTGCCCGAGCTGTTTGATCACCAGGTCGCGCAGCTTCTTGAGTTCGGGGTGGTTCGGGTCGTTCGACCAGACCATCCCGTACTTGCGGGGCCGGCCGTTGAGCTGGACGTCGGCGAAGCTCGTCGGGAACGGCTTGATGTTCTTACAGACGAACGACGTGTACTGCTCCGCCTGCGTCTCGAGCGGCGGCGTGTAGCCCCACACCTTGGCCGGGTACTGGCTGAAGAAGCTGGCGTCGCGGCCGATGAACGAGCCGAAGTTGAGGACGCCGCGCCGGGCCATGGCGTCGAGGTAGGCGTCGTTGCTGGCCAGCGAGTCGCTGACGACCGCGAACGGCTTCACTTCGTCGAAGTTCGATGCCGCGTCCGCCCGCTTGGCCTCGGGACCGTCGTCCGAACGGCTGCCGAAGTAGACGTAGAAGTGCGGGGCGCGGCAGTAGGTCTGGTAGCGGTCGTAGAAGTACCGCTGCCAGCCGCGGAGGAGGCGCACGTAGACGTGTTCGTCCGCCTCGGCTTCTTCCGCGAGGTCGTACATGCGGTTGGCCGGGCGGCTGTCGTCGCCGTTGCTGGTGCCGACGTCGACGATGCCCGAGTCGAAGTAGAAGAGGATCCTGAACTCGTTCCGGGTGACGCCTTGATACGTGGCGCCGCCGTTTTCGGCGCAGTTGAAGTCGGGCACGCACGGCGGCGCCAGCGGATCGTCGGTCTGCTTGGGGCCTTCGGGGGTCAGGACGCACCGCTTGGTGCTCGGCGTCTTGCCCCTGCTGGGCGGCGGCTCGGGCGGCGGCGTGAAGAGGCCGGAGCCTTCACCGGTGGCACCGCCTGAATCCAGGCTGGACGAGTTACCGAGGCCGAACTGGTTCACGTTGCCGATCGGCGGTGGCTCCTCGTCGGCCGGCGGGACCGGGGCGTACTCCAGCGTGGTCGACGGGTTCGTCTGCGGAAGGTTCAGTGAAGAGGGCAGCACGACGACCGCCAAAACGAGCGCGACAAGGAACAGCAAGAGTGGTGGGTACTTCCGAACCCACTGCGAGCTGCCTCCCAGCGCGGGCGGCGCAGCGACAACGGTTGCCAACGTGTTCCTCCGCGAAAACCCACGCGCCTGACCGGCGCGGCTGGTGAGTGTAATCCGAAGCGCCGACCACGCGGCCGCGGGCAGGAGATCGGGGTGCCGACGGCGTATGCTTCCGCGAATCCGCTGGTGACTGGGGACGGCGCTTGTTCTCCGCTTGACGCGTCGCACCAGTTCGTCACGCACACCGTCAACACCACGCACAAGTCAACAGAGAGCGAGGCACGCCGTCCGATGCCGACGACCGTACGTACCCGGCCTTCCAAGTCGCCCGCGCGACGGTCAGCCGGAGGCCGCAGCAGCGCCGGCATCTCCGCGCAGACGTTCAAAAAGAACTTCGACATGGTGGTCGACAACGTCGAAACCGTGATCAAGGGCAAGACCGATGTCGTGCGGCTCGCGCTCGTCGCCATGCTGTGCGAGGGCCACATCCTTTTCGAGGACGTTCCCGGCACCGGCAAGTCGATGCTGGCCCGCGCCCTCAGTCAGTCGCTCGACGCCATCCCCTCGCGCGTCCAGTGCACGCCCGACATGCTGCCGGGCGACATCACGGGATCCTCGATCCTCGATCAGAAAAAGGGCACCTTCGAGTTCCGACCCGGCCCGGTCTTCGCCAACGTGCTGCTCTCCGACGAGATCAACCGCGCCACGCCCAAGACGCAGTCGGCGCTCCTCGAGGCCATGGGTGAGCGGCGGGTCTCGGCCGACGGAGTCACCTACGACCTCCCGCGTCCGTTCTTCGTGCTGGCCACCCAGAACCCGATCGAACAGGCCGGCACCTTCCCGCTGCCCGAGGCCCAGCTCGACCGCTTCCTGTTCAAGCTCACGATGGGCTACATGAACCGCGACAGCGAGTACGACGTGATGTTCGCCAACTCCAGCCAGCTTTCAATCGAGGAGCTCGGCTCGGTCATCGACACGAATGCGGTCCAGAAGATGATCGACTTCGCCACGACGATCGAGGTTTCACCGGAGGTGGCGTATTACATCGTCGACCTTGTACACGCCTCGCGTGTCGACCCCGCGGCGTCACTGGGCGGTAGCCCGCGTGCCAGCATCGCCCTGCTCCGCGCCGGCCGGGTACTGGCGGCCAGCGATGGCCGCAGCCACGTCTATCCCGATGACGTGCGCGCCGTACTCAAGCCGGTGATGGCGCACCGCATCATCTTGAATCCCGACTCGGTGCTCCGCGGCGAAACCGTTGACGCGGTACTCGAACGGGTGTCGAGCACGGTCAAGGCCCCCGTGTCAGCCCGGGGCCGGGACGCCAACTCAGGGTGAACCCGCTCCGTCGCCCGTCTCGCCGCGAGCGTTCGGCGCGTCTGCGCGCCTCTCGCGACACCAGCGGGCGGCGGCGGCTCCACATTTGGCGCGACCGGATCGGTGATGCGCTCGGTCCCGAGGCGCTGCGCGCCAGCTTCGAGCGGGCGAAGCGCAAGACAGGCGTCACGATCTACGGCGTTGTCGCGCTGGTCGGCTTCGCCCTCGTATGGCTCCTCGCATACATCGTCGCCGGCAAGGCGATGTACCTGTTCGCGTACGGGCTGCTGCTGCTGTTCGTCCTCAGCTTCTTCCTCGCGCCCAGGCGGCTCCGGCTTCAGGGCACCCGCGCCGGTCTGTTCCCGCGGGCGCACGAAGGTGACCGCCTCGAGGTCGAGGTCAGCCTCACGGCCCAGCGCCGCGTCTCCACGTTCGTCCTCGAAGAGCAGGTGCCGGCGCGCCTCGGCACACCCGTGCGTGTGCCGATCACCAAGCTGTCCTCAGGTGAGGCGGTCTCGCACCGCTACAGCGTTCGTTGCACGCGTCGCGGCGTCTACCAGGTGGGGCCGCTCGTCGCTATCGCCGGCGATCCCCTCGGTCTGACTCAGCGCGAGACGGTTGTGGCCGAACCGTTCGAGCTGCTCGTGCATCCGCGGATCGAGCTGGTCTCGGACCGGCCGCTCACCCGCAACTACGAGGACCCGCCCATCCGGCCACCGGTCTCGCGGCCGTGGCCGTCGGGCTCGGAGTTCTACGGCATGCGCGAGTACGCACTGGGCGACGATCTCCGCCGCATCGTCTGGCGCGCGTCGGCCCGCACCGGGAAGATCATGGTGCGCGAAGCCGAGCAGGGAATCACCGACCGCATCACGATCATGCTCGACACCGATCGCGGCGCTCATAGTCGCGACGGGGAGGGGTTGAGCGAGTCGTTCGAGGCCGGGGTGCGGGCCGCCGCGTCGCTGGGCGTCCGCCACCTTCGCGAGGGCTACAGCGTGCGGCTGGAGACCAACACCGGTCCGGTCACGCGCCAACTCCGTGGAGTCGACAAGCAGCTGATAGTCCTCGACGGCCTGGCCCGCCTCGAAATGAGCCGCGATCCGTTGGGCGAGATGATTCGGCGGATGCTGGCTGATGGCCAGCGCGACGCGCACAACATCCTGATCACGCCGCGTCTCGGTCCCGCTGAGGGCGCGCAGCTCAAGCTGCTGCTCGACAAGGGTGTATCGGTCCTCGTCGTCGCCCTGCTATGGGACGACGAGAACGCCGACACGATGGGCCGGGCCGCCGCTCTCGGCTGTCAGGTAGCCGCGGTCCACCCGGGTCAGGATCTGGCCAGCGCGCTCTATCACGACATCGGCGCAGGGAACCGCTGATGGCGACCACCACCCAGCCGCCGTCCGACCTGGAGGCCCTCGAGACCGAGGTTCTCGAAAACCTCGACACCGAAGCGGGCAACGTCGAGGAGTCGATCGACAGTGCCGGGAGCCTCGCTGATCTCGCGCCCCAGGTCGAGGCGCCCAACTACCGGGTAGCAATCGCCGTCGCGTTCCCCACCATTGCCGCCGCGGTGATGGTGGGCGGGATCTTCGAGGGAGCGTCGCCCCGGGTCTACGCGGCGGTGGCCGGGGTGCTCGGCGTCGGCCTGGGTGTCATCGCCGGCCGGATCAAGCGGCCGATGGCCACCTTGCTCACCGTGGGTCTCGGCGCATTCATCATCGGTGCGCTCATGGTCATTCCCAGCGGCGCGGGGAACGTCGGCTCGCTGGTGTCGTTGGTGCGCAACGCAGCCAACACCGGCGATCTTCTGCGGCCCCCGGTCCCGCTCACCGCGGGATGGCAAGCGATTCTCGGCTGGATGCTCGGCCTCGTCGGGTTCACCGCGGCGTGGGTCGGGATCACCCTCAACCGGCCCGCGCTGGCGCTCATGCTGCCGCTGCCGGTGGCTGCGGTGGCGGGCATCAGCGTTCCCGACGAACAGCAGGCGGCCAGCGGCATCGTGGCGCTCGTCCTCTTCGTGGTCGGGCTCGGCGTGTTGTCGAGCGCGGCGGTCGCCGGCGAGGGCGACGAGCGGGCACCGGTGGCTTTCGAGGTCCGGCGTGCGCTGCGGTCGATCCCGCTCATCGCCGTGGTCACCATCGGCCTCGTCCTTCTCGCGCAAACCGACTTCCTGTTCCCGGCCACGCGCATCGACCCGGCCAGCGAACCGCAGCGCCCGAAGACGGTTCCGCTGTCGGAAGTGCAGGACCGCATTCTCTTCGAGGTCAGATCGTCGCTCACCGGTCCGTGGCGTATCGGCAGCCTCGATGTATACGACGGGAAGGAGTGGCGGCTGGCGCCGTTCTCCGAGAGCCGCCTGAAGGAGGTCCCGCGCGACGGCTTCGTCGACCGGGAGCTGGCGCCCGGCGTGCGCGCCACATTCACGGTTCGCGGACTAACCGGCGCCGTGCTCCCGGGTCTGTCCAACACCGTCGGCATCATCGCATCGGGCCCCAAGCTCGGCTACGACGACCGCACCGGCAGCATCCGCCTCCCGCAGGGAACGGTGCAGCCCGACCTCGAGTATGAGGTCGCCGCCGCGGCCCTTCCAAAGGTCGAAGAGCTCACCGGCTTGATTGAACCGATGCCCGCATCGGTGACGGAGTTCACCGAAATTCCGGCACCCCCGCCCGGCCTGGCCAACCTGCTCGACCAGGCCACCGATCGAGCCTCGCTCTGGGAGCAGTTCGACTTCCTCCGGAACTTCGTGCTGGACACGGTCACCGCCGCCGGTGCCGGTATCCCCAAGGCCGTGCCACCGGAGCGGGTCGAGCAGATGCTCACCGGTCCCGAGAAGGAAGGAACGCCGTTCGAGATCGTCGCCGCGCAGGCGATGCTGGCCCGCTGGGTCGGCCTGCCGTCCCGCATCGGCTACGGCTTCGATGGCGGCGAGCAGGTCGGCGGCCGTTTCCAGGTCCACCCGCGCCACGGCGCCACATTCGTCGAGGTGTACTTCCCCGGCTTCAAGTGGCTGCCGGTCGTGGGCACGCCGCGCAAAGCCAAGCCGACCGTGGGCAGCGACCCGGGTCAGCAGCAGACGAATCCGAACATCCTGCCGAGCGACGAGGTGCAGGTGAACGTGTTCCTGCCGTTGGTGCAGGAGCCAGCCAGCGTGTTGGGCAAGCAGCTGTTGCGATTGATCGTGCTTGCGCTCCCGGTCGTCGCTGCTCTTCTCCTTTTCTTCTACGTGATCTTCCCGCTGGCCCGGAAGGGCTCGGCCCGATCGCGCCGCCGCGCCGCCGCCGTCAATGTCGGTCCACGCGCCCGTGTCGCGCTGGCCTACGCCGAGTGGCGTGATGTGGCCACCGACTTCGGGTTCGGGTATCCGACGGATACGCCGTTGATGTACCTCGACCGCTTCATCGACGACGCCGAGCACACCGAGTTGGCGTGGCTCACCACGCGCGTCTTGTGGGGCGACCTGCAGGAGACGGTAAGCCTCGAGTTGGCGGTCGCCGCCGAGGAGCTGAGCCGGTCGCTGCGGCGGCGGCTGTCGAACGCGCAGCCCAGCACCGTGAGGTTCGTCGCCAGCGTGTCGCGCCTCTCACTGAAGGACCCGTTCGCGCCCGATCTCGACGCGTACCTGGAACAAACGAAGGAGGCGGCCGATGAGGGCATCGCCGCGTAGGAACTCGATGGCGATGGCGTTCGTCGTTCTCGCGCTTGTCGCCAGCGCGTGCGTCAGGGAAGGCGACCCCCGCGTCGCGGTCGCCAAGCTCCAGTCCAACGTTCAGTTCGGCATCGCCGAGAAGCCGGCGGCCCCGCCCAACGCACTCATTCCCGTCGATGTGCAGACCGGGGGCGACATCCCCGACCTCGAGGGCCTCCTCGAGGTCAAGCCACCCGCCGTCCCCAGCACCAAGCCGTGTCCCGACGCTCTCCTCGACACGTTCCCCAAGGATTCGGCATCGGTCACGATCAAGGGCCTGCCCAAGGAAGGCAGCTACAAGTTCAAGCGCAGTGGCTCGGTCACCACGACGCAGGGCGACGTCCCGTCGGTGCGTCGGATCAGCGGCTTCGAACAGCACGTGGTGCGACGGGTGGCCCGCACGCCGGGAAGCGATCACGAGTTCACCTTCGAGATCGTGCAGCCCGAGCAGCTCACGAACAACGTGATCATTCAGTCCTTCAAGATCAACACCAACCCGATGGTGCTCGTGTCACCGCGTGGTCGCCGGCCAGACCATTGGTGTCGTCGACCTGCCGTCGCAGGAAATCATCATCACCAATCCGGCCGACGAGCCGGGCGTGTTCCTCACCAAGATCGAGCGGCAAAATCAGCTCGGAGCCACGATCGCCACGTTCGCACCCCTGCGACCGGTGAAGTACCTCCCGCTCGACGAAGCGCTGGTGCGTTCCGGTCAGGGGTTTAACTCAATCGGTATCGACCCCCGCACTGGTGAGGTCCTCATCCATCAGGGCACCGTCCTGCGGACATCGCGGGTCGACGCCTGCGGCGAGATCATCGAGGGGTACACGGTCACCGCGACGCAGGACTTCGTCAATGTGCTCGGCAACGGCTACAGCGAGGCGGCGACGCGAACATACGACTTCACGATCGCCACGCAGTACGGGGGCCTCTTCATCGGCGAAACCTCGGTCACGTCCGGCGGCAACGTGGTGAGCGAAGCGAGTACCACCATCGCCGGGCTCACCCCCGACCCGGTTCCCGCGAGTCTCAAGTAACCACGTGACCGCCCGATTCGCCGCTGGGTCCCGAGCGCGGACCAACGTCGTGTACGCGGCGTTGCTGGTGGCCGCTGTCGTGTTCCTGCAGTTCGTTCTGCCCGGTTCTCGAGGTGGCGGCCGGGGCACGCCGATGGCCATCGTGTTCCAGGGAATCGTGTTCGGGTCGGTGGCGTCGTTGGTCGCCGTCGGCGTCGTGGTCATCTACCGGACGCTGCGCATCATCAACTTCGCGCAGGCCGCGCTAGGTGCGGCCGGCGCGCGCCTCTGCTACGAGTTCGTGCAGTTCACGCCGGTGCCGTTCTGGCTGGCGGCGATCATCGCGGTCATCGTCGGCTTCGGCGTCGGGGCGATGTTTGACCTCATCTTCGGCCGCCGCTTCTTCAACGCGCCGCGGGTCGTCCTCACCGTCGTCACGATCGCGGCAATTCCGTTCCTCGGCGGGTACATCGCCGACCTCATGCCGCGATTGCCCATCTTCCCGAACCTCCAGGAGCGGACTGCAGCTGAGCGCTTCGGCGCGCTCCCGGTCCGCGACCTCCTTCCCTTCCGTGGGTGGAAGTTCCGGGTCGGCGAGTTCCCGACGGACTTCGGGTTCTCAGAGGTATTCGCCCTCGAGCTCGCGCTGCTGACGGTCATCGCGGTGGTGGTGTTCTTCCGGTACACGCGAACCGGTGTGGCCGTGCGCGCGCTGGCCGAGAACGCCGATCGGGCGTCCCTGCTCGGGATCGGCGTCGGCAATGTGTCCACGATCGTCTGGGGCCTGGCGGGCGGCATCTCGGCCATCGGTGGACTCCTGCTCGGCGCGCTCACTGTTCCCGCCGCTGCGGGTGGCGGCGGCGCGGTCACCGGTGGCGTCACCGATATCACCTCGGTGGCGATCGTGCTGCTCCTGCCGTTGGCCGGCGCCGTTCTCGGACAAATGGAGCGCATCTGGGTCGCGGTGATCGCGACCATCGCGCTCAATGTCCTGGCCGCCGCGTTCGTGTTCAGCTACCCCGACCGGGAGAGCCTGGTACTGGTCGGCTACTTCTTGGTCATCGGCATTGGCCTCGTCGTCCAGCGCAACCGGCTGGCCCGCAGCGAGGAGACCTCGGGAATTACCTGGGACGCGGTCAAGGAGCTCCGGCCGATCCCGAAGGAGCTGGCCGGTGTATCCACGGTGCGGTGGGGTCGCCTCGGCCTGATCGCAGTCGGGCTGCTGACGCTGGTCGTGTTCCCGTTCGTGGCGGCGACGCGCTTCGTCGACTTGGGGTCGGCAATTGCGATCCAGACCATCGTCGGGGTGTCGCTCGTCGTTCTAACCGGGTGGGCCGGACAGATCAGCCTCGGTCAAGTGGGCTTCGCCGCCATCGGTGGCGCGGTGGCCGGCGCTCTAACCGCCAAGGTCGGGCTGCCGTTCTGGCTGGCCGTCCCCATGGCGGCGATCATCACCGGCGCGGTGGCCGGGCTGATCGGGCTGCCTGCCCTCCGGCTCAAAGGTCTGTTCCTGGCCGTGACCACCTTGGCGTTCGCGTTCGCGGTTCGCGCCTTCCTCTTCGATGAGCGCTACTTCAAGTGGCTGCTGCCAGGCCGCACCGACAGCATCGACCGGCCCAGCTTGTTCTTCCTCAACTTCGAGGACACGCGGAGCATGTACTTCCTATCGGTGTTCAGCCTGGTGCTGGCCATCGTGATCGTCACGAACCTCCGACGATCGCGGTTCGGCCGGCTGCTCATCGCCATGCGCGAGAACGAAGCCAACGTGCAGTCGTTCGGCGTGTCCGCCACGCGGCTGAAGCTTGGGGCCTTCGTGGCCGCTGGCATGCTGGCCGGCTTCTCCGGTGCGGTCTTCGTGCATCAGCAGCGCGGCCTTTCCAGCGCTCTCCTTCGGTGGCCAGCGCAGCCTCGACATCTTCGTGTTCACCGTGCTCGGCGGGATCAGTTCGGTGGCCGGAGCGCTACTGGGTGCTGGTTACGACGTGCTGCTGCGCTACTTCCTCCCGAGCAACGACTTCCTTCTGGTCATCCTGCAGGTCTTCCAGCAGGGCGGCGGCACGCTGCTCGTCCTGTTCCTCGTCCCCGGCGGCCTCGTCGCGCTCCTGGTGGGTGTCCGCAACGCGGTACTCCGCATCATCGCCCAGCGCCGCCAGATCATCGTCCCGAGTCTGTTTGCCGATTACGACCCGGAGGCGCTGGCCATGCGGCTGATCCCACTCGGTGAGCCCGAGAGCGGGAGCGGCCTGGCTGCGCTCGGCCCCCATGCGCGGTGGCAGCTCGAATCCGACTTGCACGGCGCCCGGACCGAGGCGCATGACACCCTCGAACGGACGGAGGAGCGGTTGGCCATCGGCGCCGCGGCGCGATCGCTCGAAGGGGTGCCCGGTGAGAATCGACAGCGACATCGTCGGCACCGCGCTGGTCGGCGTGAACCCGGAGACGGAGCGATGACCGCGACCCGCACGCCGCCGGACGCCACCGGGGGGAACGGCGCGGCCAAGCCCTCGCGCGCCGGGCGCCGGACCGAAGGGCCGCGCGGCAATCGCCGGGTAAGTGTCCTGTCGCGGGGGTGGGCCGGCTTCCGTAACACGCTGGAACAAGCCCGCAACTGGCGCGAGCTGCGCCGCACGCCCTACGGCCTCGGCCCGTTGGCGATCCTGGTGTCGGTCTCGTTGTTCCAGCAGTTGCAGTCGCGGGCGTTCAGCGTGGCTTCACCCAACATCGCCCAGACGCTCGGCATCGGGCTGCGCGGGATGATCGGCATCGAGCAGATGGTGAGCGTGTTTGCGCTCATCGGGGGGCTCTTCATCGCCTGGTCGTTCGACCGCCACCGGCGGGCGCCGTGGGTCGGAATCGGCACCACCATCTCGGGTGTCTCCGGCTTGTGGCAGTCGACGTCAACGAGCTTCGGCACGCTCGCCGCGCCACGCGTCGTCGACGAGGTCGGAAGCAACCTCTACGCCATCCCGATCCTGTCGCTGCTGGCCGACTACTACCCGCCCGAAACGCGGGGCCGGGTGTTTGCGCTCTACGGGCTTTCGGCCGACTTCACCGC
Organism: uncultured Actinomycetes bacterium; assembly: GCA_963742585.1. Lineage (GTDB taxonomy): Bacteria > Actinomycetota > Acidimicrobiia > Acidimicrobiales > JACDEA01 > JACDEA01. The sequence continues at coordinate 2,107,800 of CAVUMI010000009.1, read as the reverse complement.
GATCCTGGCGATCCTCGTCGCCTCGCCCATGGTCGAGTGGTACGGCTGGCGGGTCACCGCGTACGCCGTTGCCATCCCGGTGGTCATCATCGGCCTGTTCGCTCTGGCCCGGCTGCGCGAGCCGGTACGGGGCTACTTCGAACGCAAGGCCCTCGGTGCCACCGATGAGGTCGCCTTAACCGAGGACGAACCCCTCTCGGTGGGCGAGTCGTGGCGCACGGTGTGGTCGATCCGCACCCTGCGACGCGTGATCGTCGCCGACGTCTGGTTCAACGGCGGCCGGGTGATGTTCTTCGTGCTGTTCCCGTTCTATCTGGCCGAGGACTACGGGCTGGGCGCGCTGTCGCGCGGCATGGTGCAGATCCCCGCCCTCGTCCTCGGCATCGCCGGCGCCTACATCGGCGGCGGGTTGGTCGACTCCTTCTCGCGCCGGCGGCCCGGCAACGTGCTGCTGGTTGTCGGTCTCTTTGGGGCCCTGCGGGCGGCGTGCCTTCCGGTGATCGCCATCCATCCGCCGGTCTGGGTGATCGTCGTCTTCTTTGGGTTCTTCGGCTTTGGCTCCGCGCTGACCAGCCCGGCCCTGAATGTGGTGTACAGCCAGGTGCTGCCGCCCAACGTTCGCACCATGGGCCTGGCCATCACCCGTCTGTCCTTCCTGCCCGGCATCGTCCTTTTCCTTTCGCTGGCCGGGGCACTACAGGATTCCTTCGGCTATACGCCCGCGCTCCTCATGGCCGTGCCGTTCATCGTCCTGGGCAGCCTGATTCTCGCGACGGCGGCGCCGTTCTTCGATCTCGATCGGCGCAACGCGTTCGCCGCCTCCGTCGCCAACGAGGAGGCCCGCCGCTCCAAGGAGGCGGGCACGGCCAAGCTCCTGGTGTGCCGCAACATCGACGTCGAGTACGACGGTGTGCAGGTGCTCTTCGATGTCGATTTCGACGTCGAAGAAGGCGAAGTGATCGCGCTGTTGGGGACCAACGGCGCCGGGAAGTCCACGCTGCTGCGGGCAATGAGCGGGATCCAGGAGGCGTCGAACGGGGCGATCATCTACGACGGTCGCGACATCACCCACATGCCGCCGCACGAGATCGCGGCGCGCGGCATCATCACTATGCCCGGCGGTCGCGGTGTCTTCCCCGGCCTCACGGTCGCGCGACAACCTCATGCTCGGGGGCTGGATGACCGACGAGCCCGCTGAGGCTCGTCAGCGGCTGAACGAGGTCTACGAACTGTTCCCGATCCTGAAGGATCGGCTCGACGAGCCGGCGACGCTCCTTTCGGGCGGTGAGCAGCAGATGCTGTCGCTGGCGCAAGCGTTCCTTTCGCACCCGCGCCTTCTGTTGATCGACGAGCTGTCGCTCGGCTTGTCGCCCGCCGTCGTGGCGCAGCTGCTCGACATTGTGCGCGAGTTGCATCGTCGCGGCATCACCATCGTCGTGGTCGAGCAGTCGGTGAATGTCGCGCTCACCATCGCCGACAAAGCGATCTTCATGGAGAAGGGCGAAGTGCGGTTCGTCGGCAAGACGGCAGATCTGCTCCGTCGGCCCGACATCCTCCGGGCGATCTACGTCAAGGGCACCGGCGCGCTCACCGCGGGTGGGGCCGGTTCGGCGCAGCGGGCCGAAGCCGACCGGCGGGCACTGGAGATGGGCGGCGCCCGCTCGGTGCTCGAGATCGACGGCATCACCAAGCGCTTCGGCGGCATCGTCGCCCTGGACGACATCTCGTTCGACCTCCGGGAGGGCGAGGTCCTCGGCATCATCGGCCCGAACGGCTCGGGTAAGACCACGCTGTTCGACGTCATCTCCGGGTACCAGAAAGCCGACGGGGGCCGGATCCGCTTCGACGGTGTCGACATCACCGACCTGTCACCCGAAGTCCGGGCCCGGCGCAAGCTCGTCCGTCGCTTCCAGGACGCCCGCATGTTCGGCTCGCTGACCGTGTACGAAACGCTGCTCGTGTCCCTCGAACAACGGCTGGAGGTCAAGAACGCCTTCCTGAGCGCGTTCGCCATGCCGCAGGCCCGGCGGGCCGAGCGTCGTGTTCGGTCGAGGGCGGATCGCCTTGTGGAGCTGCTCGAGCTTGAGTCGTACCGCGACAAGTTCGTCAACGAGCTGTCCACCGGGCTGCGCCGGATCGTCGACCTGGCCTGCGTTCTGGCCGCCGAGCCGAAGGTCTTGCTGCTCGACGAGCCCAGCTCGGGCATCGCGCAGGCCGAAGCCGAGGCGTTGGGCCCGCTGCTGCGCCGGGTTCGCTTCGAGACCGGGTGCAGCATGATGCTGATCGAGCACGACATGCCGTTGATCTCCGCGGTGGCCGACGAACTTGTCGCCATGGACCGGGGTACCGTTCTCATCAGGGGTGTGCCGGACGCCGTGCTGAACGACGAGCGCGTGATCGAGGCGTATCTCGGCACATCTGAGGCAGCCGTCCGTCGTTCCGGGAGATTGCGGTGAATCGACGTCTAGCGCTGGTCGTGGTGATCGGGTTCCTCGTCGCGCTGCCCGCGTGCGGAAACAGCAACAAGGTGGGCAGCAAATCCCTATCCGAGTTCAAGGATCAGGGTGGCGAGGGTGCGCTCGGCAACACGACGTCGACCAAGCCGGCACCGACGACCGTGGCGGTGGCGACCACGGCGACACCGACCACGCGCCCTGTCCCGACCACTGCGGCGGCCAAGCCGAGCATCGAGATCAAGATCCAGGGCGACACGCAGGGCAACGCGTTCGATCCGTCGAATGCCCGGGTGTTCGTCGGGTCGATCGTCCGCTGGACCAACCGGGACACCATCCCGCACTCGGTGCAGGGCCGAAAGAAGGAGTTCGACTCCGGACCGATCGCGCCGGGGAAATCGTGGGACTACACCGCGACGAGAATTGGCAGCTTCGAGTACACCGACGTCGTCGCCAACCGGACGTACGCGATCGGCTACCTCGAGGTCCTGGCCCGGTGAGTCTGCGGTCCCGCTGGGGAGCGGTACTGCTTCTCGCCGCGTTGGGTGGCCTGGCCGCGTGCGGCGGGTCGGCGAACGCCGGCGTGCGGGGCAGCGACGATCAAGCAGCTCCCCGTCGACGCCCTGCCGAACCCGTTTCACGGTCTCAACGTCACCCGCGAGGACATGAGTGACCTCCTCGCGCGGCAACCAGGATCAGCGGTCATTCGCCGAGCGCGATCGGGCTGTACGGCCTGCGCGCCGGGCCCCGCCTCGAGGCCACCCTGGAAATCGGCAAGCTGGCATCGGGCGATGTCGACAAGAGCAAGCTGCGGCAATCCATCGTCAGCCAGGTGGGCGGGACGCGGGTCGAGCCCTTCAGGATGGGCAAAGCGACGGTGTACCGCACCTCGGCGCGCAACCAGAGCATCTCGCTTTGGTTCACCGACGAGCACTTCTTCGTCCTGTCGGTTCGCGACACCTATCCGCAGGCGCGGGCACTGCTTCGAGACGCGCTGGGACTCAAGCTATGAAGCGGTTCTTCACGACAGTGCTCTGCGCCGGTCTGCTGGCGGTGACGGCGACCGCGTGCGCGGAGAAGGACGAGAACAAGAAGGCTCTCCAGAAGATCATCGAGCGCACCGAAAGCCTGGCCAACCGCTACCTCTACCGCGAGGAAATCCCCGGGCGCGTGGTGCTGGTACGCGGCCTCGTCGAGGACGACTTCCGATTCAAGGCCCGGCTCAGCGTCGACAACCGCGACATCCTGGACGAGGTCGTCAGCGACGACACACTCGCGGTGCGTTTCCTCGAGCCCTCCTTCCTCGAAGGATTCATCAAGTCGGATCCATCGAGTTCGCCGAACGCTCTGGCCGGGTTGCAGACCCGGCGCTGGGTCCTTGATGCGGGCGGCGCGCCTCCCATCGGTTCGCAGGCCATCGACGAGCGCATCCTGGGCATCGATCCAATCGTCGATTCGCTCAGCGTTCTCCAGTACGTCCGCCTGGCCGTCGGGCAGTCGGGGAAGATCGACAAATTCAACAACGAAGCCCTCGACTACAAACCGGCCGAGGACCCATTCCCGAAGCCCAAGGAGGGCTCAGGGATCATCCGGTGGGACGTCAAGCCCCCTAACCTTCCGCGGGCCGACGCGCAGGACGCGAGTGGTCAGGCTGATGTTCGGCTGGCCAAAGTGCCTCACTTCCGCAAGCTGGCTGTGTACGTAAAGGGTGGCCGCGTCATCCAGGTGCGCGAGGAGATTGGCGCCAAGGGCAAGTTCCTCGACTCGGTGGAGACCTACGTCCGGGCGATCGCCAAAGACAACAGCGAAGAAGCGGAGGATGCGATCCTCGCGGGGCTGGCGAGCGTCAAGACCGAGGAGGATCGCGCGCTGTTCCTCCTCGCAGCGGTGGACGGGGCGCTGCTGTCCGCCGGCGAGGACCTCGTCCGGCCGCGGACGATGCTCTTCGAACTGCGCGACCTCGGTGCCACTGACGTCAAGGTCGAGCTGCCCACCGAGGTCGTGCCCGCCAAGCTGGGCTTCTTTGGTGTCAACGCGCAGCGCAAGGGAGGCATCAACGAGGTGATCGGCGCGCTGGGCGGCGCCAACGTGTTCGAGACCGACCACCACCGTGCCGGGCGCGACAACTACGACGACAACGGCACCGGGTTCGTAGCGGTGCGCGTGGTCGCCGTACTCATCACTGCGTCGGTCCTCGTGGCCGCGTGCCGCCGGCAGGGCGCCGACCACGCGGTCCGCCTCGACGGCAGTCCCCGTCTGGCCGACGAGGAAGGTGTGGTGGAGGCGGTGTCTGCGTCCCGCGTCACGCTGTCGCCCGCCCGCACCTACAAGCTCAGCGACGATGTCATCGCTTTTTCCACTTACACGCGGGCCCGCATCGACCCGCGCACCACTCGCGGCCAGTACGTGCAGGTCGGTCTGCGCGATCGCGTCGTCGTCTGGATGAGCCGCGTCGGCGGCGTGGTCACCGCGCCGAACCAACGCCGGCTGGTGCCCTACGACGGTCATTTGCTTCGCATGGACGGTCGCCGGATGGTGTTCCGCGACGGCACGGTGCTCCGCCTGGGCGATGGCATCACGCCGCCGCCGACTCCGACGGACCTGTTGGCCGAGATCGACCCGGAGGCACGCGCGGTGCGCGGCGCCCATCTCAGAACAAAGGAAACTTCCGCGCCGTGACGTTCCCCACCTTCCGCCGAGTCGCCCTTGCTGTCGGTGCCGCGGTTCTGCTCGGTCAGGCGGCGTGGATGGTCGCGGCGACCGCGTCGAACGACCCGCTGTTCAGCCGGCAGTACGGCATCACGCAGATCGGCGTGCCGACGGCGTGGACGAAGAGCAAGGGCGCCGGGATCAAGATCGCCGTCATCGACTCCGGCGTCGACGTCGACCATCCGGACCTGAAGGCCAAGATCGATCCCGCCAGCCGCGACTTCGCCGACAACGACAACAACGCCGACGACGACTCCCCGCTCAAGGACGGACAGGGTCAGGACCTCAAGGGCCACGGAACCCATGTGGCCGGAATCGCCGCCGCCATCACCGACAACGGGGTTGGTGTCGCGGGGACCGCGCCCGCCTCGAGCATCCTCGCACTCAAGGCATTCTCCTCGCGGAGTACCGGCTCGATTCTCGGCGCGCTCACCGTCGTGCCCAACGCCATCCGGTACGCGACCGATCAGGGTGCCAAGGTGATCAACCTGTCGCTCGGCACATTCAACGGCCTGCCGCTGGTGGGCATTATCGAGTCGCCGTGCACCGAGGCCTACAGCCGGGGGGCGCTGTGCGTGGTCGCGTCCGGCAACGACGGCCAGGCGAACTCGTCCGGCTACCCCAGCGACTTCAAGGCGCTGGTCGTGACCGCTAATGACGACAAGGGCAACCACGCCGACTTTGGCCAACGGCCGGGGACGGCATGGGGTGTTTCCGCGCCGGGCGTCAACGTGACCTCGACGTGGCCCATCGACGACACTTCACACGACGGCTACAACGCAATCCAGGGAACGTCGATGGCGGCGCCGCACGCGGCCGGCGCCGCGGCGCTGCTGTTCGCTTCGGGTTTGACCAACGCTCAGGTCGTGCAGCGGCTGATCGACACCGCGTCCCCACCGCGCAACGCGGCTCTGGAAGGCGCCGGGATCATCAACGTGGCCCGCGCCTTGGGCCTGTCGCCGCCTGCGGTCACCACCACGACGAGGCGGACCGCGACCACGTGTGCGAGCGGCGGCGGTTCGGCGAGCGGCGGCGGCGGTGCGCCGGCGCCCGCGGGCGGAGCCGGGCTGGCCATTCCCGTTCCCACCACGATCGACGTGAACGCGATCGATCCCAACGCAGATGGTGACTTCGACAGTGACCTCATCGGTGGCGGCAACGAGCAGGCTTACCGGCCGGAACTCGACGACAAGAACAACGTCAACCTCGCGCCGGCCGCGGTGATCACCAGCGGTGCGGTCTTGCTTCTCGGCCTGTTCTGGGGCGTCACCGTGCAGCTTCGCGGGCGACGGGGCGATCCGCCGCTTTCCTCGGTGTGAGGCTGGCCGGCGCGATTGCCATCGCGCTGGTGGTGGCCGGGACGACGGGTTGCCAATCGGACAGCGACCAGAGCGGTGTAGCGGCCGCGGACCGTCTCAAGACGGTGACATCGGCGCGCTGGCGCGGGGATGTCGACGCCCACGACCGGCGTGGGGTCGGGGACGACGCTCGGCGGGCGCCGGCCCCGCCCGGTCACCGTCCCCACCCGATCGGCCACGACGGCTCACACGGGCGACGAGGTGGTGGATGCAGCCCGAGGGGGCGTCGGAGATCTGGCCGGGCCCTTGCTGGCGCCAGGGGCGGTCAAACGGATCATCTACGAGTTGCTCCTGCAGGACGGCCTCATGCCGCACCAGCGCACGCTTGACCATGTGGTCGGCCAGATCGGGACGTTCTCCGGCAAGCCGGTGCGGGTCGAGCGCACGCCGATTCCGGCAGGACCATCGACCTGGAGCGCGGATCAGCTGCACGCGTACGCCGACCGCTACAGCCGGTTCAAGTCAGGCGGCGACGTGGCCGTGCTTCACGTGCTCTTCGTCCACGGAGGCCTGCCCGACGCGGCGGGCGCCGCTACGCGCGCCGACGTCGTCTCGATGTTCCCGGACTCCTACGAGGGCGGCGGGCTCACCGTTTCCGAGGCCCGGATCGAGGACACCGTCGTCATGCACGAGACCGGCCACATCCTCGGGCTGGTCGACCTGTGGCTCACCACGGGCCGGGGCGACGTCAGCGACGACCCCGCTCCCGGCGGACATCACTCGTCAAATCCCGACTCGGTCATGTACTGGCGGGTGGAGACCCTCGATGTGAAGACGTTCTTCCGGGGTGGTCCACCGACCGAGTTCGACGCCGAGGATCGGAAAGACTTGGCCGCGATACGCAACGGTGCCCCGAAGGGGAGCCGCTAGCGCGCTTTGGTCAGGAACGACTTCTCGTCGACGATGACCCGGGTGATCTTGCCCGCGGCGACCAGGCCCGATGCGTCGGACACCGACACGGTGAATAGCAGGCGGCGGCCTTCGATCCGCTCGAGCGTCGCTTCGGCCCGAACCTCGGTGCCCACCGCTACCGGAGCCACGTGTTTGAGCTGCACCTCGGTTCCGACCGTGGTCTGGCCCGGCTTGAGATCGTCCTCGACGGCCCGGCAGGTCGCGTCCTCGCACAACGCGATCACCCGCGGCGTCCCGAGCACTGCCACCCGACCCGATCCCAGTGCCAGCGCCGTGTCCTCGTCGGTGACGACATGCGTGACGACGGCAGATGCGGGCACCCCGCCACCCTAGGTCCTCCCGTTCACCGGGCGATTCTCCCGCTCTATTCGCGGAGAATCGCCCGGTGAACAGTTTGGGCGAGGTGTGGGATGTCAGTTTTCGCGGTGGCGTGGTAGATGGCCCATCCCGCGGCGGTCAGCGCGTTGCTCCGGACGGTGTCGGTCTCTAGGGCCTCCCGCGTCGCCCGCGACTCAAAGCCGTCCACCTCGAGGCCAACCTTCTGTTCGACCCACGCCACGTCGATCACGAAAACCTGACCATTGACGACCACTTGGTGTTGCTGGACCGGCTGCGGAAGGCCGGCGCCGATCAGCTGCCGCACGATCCTCTCTTCGAGGTCGCTGTCGCCGGGAGCCACCCATCTGGCCGCGTCGACGACCTTTCGGACATTGACAGTTCCGGCGTGTCCGCGACCACCGATCCGGGCACATGCATTCTCGAGTTCGTCGGCCGAGCACAAGCCCCTGCGCTCGAAATCTCGGAAAACTTTGGCGAGCAGGAAGAGGTTGAGACCGGCAGCCAGGTCGAGAACTGTTCTGGCCGGCGTCGTGGTGGCGATGTTCTCCACGCTCGTGAGGTCCTCGGCGGCGATGAAGTCGGATTGGTGGACTTGGACGCCCTGCAATCGTCGATGCACGGCGCCGAAGCTGATCACCTCGAGACGTCCCGACACGAGGTGTGGCGACCGATGGAGCCATCCGGCGCCGAAATGGGATGCAGCGACGAAGGGTGCCCCCGCAAGAACAGCCGCGGCTAACGGTTGGAACTCACTGACGGGCGCGCCCGCCACCCTGTACACGCGGTTTCGGACGCGGCGGACGCGACCCTGCCGCGCCCAGCCTTCGATCGTTCGACGACGCCCGCCCGCCCCGCTCACATGAAAGTCAGCGAACACGCCGTGGTTGTCGGCAGCAATCGCGGCCACCTGCGCCCAAAGCACCTGTTCATCGGGCGATTCTCCCGCTCTATTCGCGGAGAATCGCCCGGTGAACGGTTCGCGGTGGGGATCGTGGGCGTTCATCGGGCGGCCAGGGCGAGGGTGACGGTGGCGGCGGCCAGCGCGGCGGCCACGGCCGGCGCCTCGGCCGGGAGGACAGCGACGGTCACCGCCCGGTCATCGGCGCCGACCACTCGGGCGGCCCGGGCGACGACCGTGGTCGTGCCGTCCGACGGGTCCGTCGCCAGGACGTCGACCCGATCTCCGACGGCCAGCGGCGGCGTCCCCGGCCCGACGGGCACGGCCAGGGCGCGCTCGTCTCCGCGGAGGAGCGCGGCGACGCCCCGGAGCCCAGTCGGGGCGAGCTTCGCCGCCAGCAGCACTTCGCCGGCAATCAGCGGCACGACCGTCGCATGGCCGACCGGTGAACGGGCAAGCGGACCGGCGGGCAGGAACGCGATCGGCATCTCGCGTTCGGTGACGTCGCCCGGCCGCAGCACCGTGCCAGCCGGAACCGACCGGCGCGCTACAAGAACGGGCCGGGTCGTGCCGTACCGTGCGGCGCTCTCCTCGGCGTCACGGATCAAGCCGGCGATGAACACACCGGTGACCACCGCCAAGGCGATCGCGACGGTCCAGTAAGCCGCCGCCGATCGACGGAGACGGAAGCGACGCATGCAACTCCTCCCGATCGAAGACATCGAGGGGGAGTGCTGAATCGAGGCTACGCGCCCGGTAGCTCCTGCGAAAGGCTCGCGCAGTCACAGGCGCGGGGGAGCCCGGTGATCATCGGGATGGCCCGCTGCAGCACGCGGCGCGTCCGGCCGATGTTGGCCTCCAACACCGCGAACACGGCATCGATCGTCACTGCCTCGCCGACGCCCTCGACGCCCGTGTCGTAATCGGTCACCAGCGCCAGGCCGGCGTAGCAAATGCCGAGCTCGCGGGCCAGGAGCGCTTCGGGGTACTGCGTCATGTTGACGACGTCCCAGCCCTGCGCACGGAACCAGCGCGACTCGGCCCGGGTCGAGAAACGCGGGCCTTGGATGACGACGACGGTGCCGCCGTCGTGCACGGTGACGGCCGCGCCCAGCGCGGCGTCGACGAGCCGCGGGCGCAACTCAGGACAGTACGGATCGGCGAACGGCACATGGACCGGCAGCGGGCCGTCGAAGAACGTGTCGTCCCGGCCCCGCGTGCGGTCAACCAGTTGGTCGAGAACGACCATCTCACCGGGGTGCCGGTCGGCCCGCAGCGACCCCACCGCGCACGGCCCGACGATCCACCGAACGCCCAGCTCGCGCATGACCCAGAGGTTGGCCCGCCAGTTGATCTTGTGCGGAGGCAACTGGTGGGCGACGCCGTGACGGGGGAGGAACGCCACGGCGATCCCATCTACTTCGCCGACGACCGCGGGAGCTGACGGCGGGCCGTACGGCGTGTCCAAGGCGACGGGGCGGACGTCGTCCAGAAACGAGTAGAAGCCCGATCCGCCGAACACGCCGATGTCGGCGATCGGCTCAGGCCGGGTCACGAAGCGGCGGCGGTGCTCTCGGTCTTCTTGGTGTCGGTCTTCTTGGTGTCGGTCTTGGTCTCGCTCGGCTTGGTGTCGCGACTTGGTGTCCGACTTGGTGTCCGACTTGGTGTCCGACTTGGTGTCCGACTTCGAAGACGACGACGCAGCGGCGCTTTCCTTCTTGGCCGCCGGGCGACTGTCGGTCTTGTAGAACCCGCTGCCCTTGAAGACGATGCCGACGTTGCCGAACACTTTGCGCAACGCGCCGCCTGCAGTTCGGGCACTTCGTCAAGGGCTCGTCCTTGAACGACTGGACGACCTCGAGGTGCTCCCCGCACTTCTTGCACGCATACTCGTAGGTGGGCATCGGAGCCGGGGTCCTCCCAAGACGCTTGGCACTCGTACCGGTCGAGTGCCAGTGTACTGGAGGTGCTCATCACGCTGTGCCGTGATCGGCGGCCTACCTCATGGGCGCGTTCCCCACCGCCGGTCTAGTGGGCGACCGCGGCGGTCACGATCCGGCCGCGGAGGGCTCCGGCAACCCCGGTGCCACCAACGTTTACCGCCTCATGGGCCGCCGCGCCGCGTTGTTGGTCCTGCTGGGCGACGGCGGCAAGGGCGTGCTCGCCGCGGTGGTGGGGACCGCGGTCGGCCGGTCGCGCCGGGCTCTTTGCCTGTGGCGCCGCCGCGGTGGTCGGCCATTGCTTCCCCGCTCGGCCGGTGGCGACGGGGCGGGAAGGGCGTGGCAACCGCGGCGGGCGTGGGCTTCGTGGCGTTTCCGTGGATCGCGTTGGCCGCCGCCGCGCTGTGGGTCGTGCTGGCCGCGGCGACACGGAAGGCGTCGCTGGCGTCGCTGGTCGCGATCACGCTGGTTCCGGTGGCGGCCGCGGTCACCGGTCAGCCCGGTGGCGAAATCGCAGCTTCTGCGGCGATTTCGGCCCTCGTCGTGCTCCGTCACCGCGACAACTTCGGACGCCTGCTTCGCGGGCGAGGAGCGCTCGCTGGCTAGAAACGAACCAATGGCCACGGTCCGCAAGGCAGTCATTCCCGCCGCCGGCTTGGGCACGCGATTCCTCCCGGCCACCAAGGCACAGTCGAAGGAAATGCTGCCGCTGGTCGACAAGCCCGCGATCCAATACGTCGTCGAAGAGGCGTTGCGCGCCGGCCTACGCGACATCCTCATGATCACCGGCCGAGGCAAGCGTGCGCTCGAGGATCACTTCGATCGCAGCTTCGAATTGGAGCACTATCTCGAAGCGGCCGGCAAGCTCGAGCAACTCGAAGAGATGCGCAACATCGCGGAGATGGCCGACATTCATTACTTGCGTCAGGGCGCGCCGCTCGGACTCGGCCACGCCGTCGCCGTGTCCCGTGAGCACGTCGGCGAGGCGTCGTTCGCGGTCCTGCTGCCCGACGACATCATGCACGAGACGTCGACCGTGCTCGAGCAGATGCTCGCTGCGCACGAGGAGTACGGCCGCTCGGTGATCGCGCGTGAAGGAGGTGCCCAAACACGAGACCGCCCTGTACGGGTGTGTACGTCCCGAGCACGTCAGCGAAGGCCTCGTGCGGGTCGTCGACATCGTCGAGAAGCCCACGCCCGAGGAGGCACCGTCCAACCTGGCGGTCATGGGCCGGTACGTCTTTACCCCCGAGATCTTCACTGCCCTCGAGCAGGTGAAGCCGGGCAAAGGCGGCGAGATTCAGCTCACCGACGCCATTGGTATCCTGAGTCAGGAACAAGCTGTCTACGGCTACGTCTTCGAGAAGGGCCGCTACGACGTGGGCAACAAGCAGGACTACCTCCGCGCCACGGTCGAGTTGGCGCTCGAACGCCCCGACCTCGGCCCCGCGTTCCGCGAGTTCCTCAGCGACCTGGTCAAGCGGGAGAAGCTCGTTTAGTGGCGCAACTCGTCGACCCGTTCGAGCGCACGGTCCGTGATCTGCGGATCTCGGTGACGGACCGCTGCGACTTCCGCTGCAAGCTACTGCATGCCGGCCGAGGGGCTGGAGTGGCTGCCGCGCGAAGAGATCCTCACGTTCGAGGAGATCGTTCGCGTCGCGGCCCTGTGCGTCGAGCGGTTCGCTTTCGACGCCATCCGCCTCACTGGCGGCGAGCCCACGCTGCGTCGCGGCATCGTCGACCTGGTCGACATGCTCAAGCCCCTGGGCGTCGACCTGGCCATGACCACGAACGGGGCGTCACTGGATCGGTTGGCCGCCCCGCTCAAAGCCGCCGGTCTGCGCCGGCTCAACGTCTCCTGCGACTCGCTCCGCACAGATCGCTTCGAAGCAATTACCAGGCGCGACTCGCTGCACAAAGTCCTCGCGGGTATCGACGCCGCGCTGGCCGCAGGCTTCGATCCGGTGAAGGTCAACGTGGTTCTGATGCGGGGCGTCAACGACGACGAGGCGGTCGACTTCGCCCGCTTCGGCCGCGAGAAGGGCGTGCAGGTTCGCTTCATCGAGTTCATGCCCCTCGACGCCGACGGCGGCTGGTCTCGGGACCAGGTGGTGTCGGCCGACGAGACGATCGCCGCCATCAACGCCGTCTACCCGCTCGAGGGCTTTGCCCACGCGATCGAGCCGGCCACCCGGTATCGCTACGCCGACGGCGCTGGCGAGATCGGCGTCGTGCCGTCGGTGACGCGGCCGTTCTGCGGCGACTGCGACCGTATCCGCCTCACCGCGGACGGGCAGGTGCGCTCGTGCCTGTTCGCCCTCGACGAGCATGACGTTCGGGCGACGCTGCGCAACGGCGGCACCGACGACGATGTCGCCGCGGTGATCGAGGGCGCGGTCGGCACGAAATGGGCCGGCCACCGCATCGGTCAGGTCACGTTCATCCGACCCGGCCGCTCCATGTCACAAATAGGCGGCTGAGCGCTTCTCCGTAGTGCGCTTCTAGAATTGTTGCAATGCCGGATCGCGGTCTCACTCATCTCGACCCTCTCGGCCGCGCCCGAATGGTCGACGTCACGCCCAAGGACCCCACGCACCGCCGCGGCACTGGCGCGGTGCAAGGTCTTCATGAAGCCCGAGACCACCGCGATGGTCGCCAGCAACGCGGTCACCAAGGGCGACGTGCTAGCGGTGGCCCGGGTGGCCGGCATCCAAGCGGCGAAGCAGACGCCGAACCTCATCCCGCTGTGCCACCAGCTCACGATCGGCTCGGTCTACGTCAACTTCAACATCGGCGACGACCACATCGAGATCGAGGCACAAGTCGAGACCGTCGACCGCACCGGCGTCGAGATGGAGGCGATGACGGCCTGCACGGTGGCCGCGTTGACCATCTACGACATGTGCAAGTCGACGGATCGCACGATGAGCGTGGGCGAACTCACGCTCTGGGAGAAGACCGGCGGTCGCTCCGGCGTCTGGCGACGCCCTCGAGAGGACTCTGACCAGCCCCTTTGACGGGCGGTCCCCGGGCTGCTAACTTTTGCAAGCAAGGGGTTTACTTCGCCCGCCACACGTAGTAGCAAGGGTCCACCTCTGGGGCGGAGGGATCCGGTACGGTCCCCTACAACAAAGGCAGGTCGAGGGAGTATTGACATACGTGGTTCTGCTGATCCTCGCCCTTATATGGGCTGCTGTACTCGTACCACCTCGCCTTCGAGCTAGGGCCGAAGGCAGACCCGCCGACTCCATCGGCGCCTTTCGGCGACACCTTGGAGTGCTGCAGCGGACCGGCCCCCACGCGGCCCTCCCCACCTCGATGCCGGCCCACGGCACCATTCCGATTTTTCGCCCGGCGCCGGCCGCGTCTCCGTTGTGGAGCGCCACCGCGATGGCCGAGGCCCGTCGCCGGCAGACCCAAGCGCGTCGCCGCGAGGTCTTCATGGGCCTGGTGATCTCCATGGCCGCCACCCTGGTGCTCGGCCTGATCCCCACGATGCGGGTCTTCTGGGCCCTCCACGTCGTGCTCGACATTCTCTTCGCCGGTTACGTGGCCTTGCTGGTGCACCTGCGGAACCTCGCCACCGAGCGGTCGGCCAAGGTTCGCTATCTGCCGGCCCGGCCGGCGGTGGAGCCCGCGCTACTGCTGCGGCGCTCCGTCACCAACTAGCACTCCGGTCACACAGAGGTCGTCGCTACGGTGCTACGGAGCCGCGACGGTGATCTGGCGGCAGGTGAACTTTGGCGCCCGGTCGCTCGCCTTTTTGGTGGCGGCCACGCAGGCCTCGGCCGCACCAGGCGCGAACACCGCGTCGGCGTTGGCGGCGTCGATCGTGAACGTCTGAGCCTTGCCGCGCTTGCACGCGATCGTCTTGACGCCCCGGCCCAGGGTCGAGCCTTGCTTGACCTTGGCCACCACCTTCATCGTGGCGTTGCCCTCGCACTTGACCTTGGCGGCCAGCGTGACCGCGTGATTCTCGTTGGCCAGCTTTCCGCCGGCGCCCACCTTGACGTTCGGGTCCGCCGCGCTGGCCGCCGGCGCGCCGATCAGGAGCGCGCCGGCCGCGATGAGTGCTCCGAGACTTGTCCGCATCTCGACGAGGGTAATCGCACCGGCCGGTAGTGTTGGACGCCGCTACGGGGGTGTAGCTCAGTTGGCAGAGCGCTACGTTCGCAACGTAGAAGTCGGCGGTTCGAATCCGCTCACCTCCACTTGACTTGACTGTGTACGTGGGTCATTACCGAGATCGGTCCTCGAGCTCACGCGCTTCGTCGCCACCCTCGCCGTCGAGTTCCCCCAGGTCTGAGGGCGCTGGCTGCTAGAGCAGCTACGGCTTGGGGGTGAGCAATACCAGCGGGATCTCGCGCTCGGTCTTGGTCTGGTAGCCCGCGTAGTTCTTGTACTTCTCGGTGACGAGCGGCCAGATGCGGGCGCGCTCCTCTTGCGTTGCCACCGCGGCCGTCATCGGCTTCTTGGGTTTGCCGTTCATCGCCACCTGGACATCCGGGTTGTCGCGGAGGTTGAGGAACCACGCCGGGTGCTGGTCGTCGCCGCCGCGTGAGGCCACGATCACGACCGTGTCGCCCTCCTGGTACGGCGAGGTGAGGAGAACCGTGCGGGGCTGGCCGCTTTTCCGGCCGACGGTGGTCAGGTCGACGACGGGCATACCAGCCCCCTGCCACCCCAGTCGCCCGAAGCTGAGCTTCATCACCCCGCGGTGGAGGGCGTTCATGGTCTTCAGCGTGAAATCACTCGGCATGAGCTGTGACGCTACCGGCGTTATGTCGCGATCTCCTACCGAAAGCCGGGCTTCCAACCCAGCGCGGGCGCGAAACCACCCCACCGATCGTGGTCGGCGGGGTGGTTTCGTTCGTCGGAGGAGGTCAGAACTTCTCGGGGAACTTCTTGACCGTCGCCTCGGCGAGCACGTCGGCGGTGCCGGACATGTGGTGGACCGCTTCGCGAAGTGCGCTGGCGACCTTGGTGGCGTCGCCGGCCTTCTGGGCGTCGATCACCGCGAGGAGGGTCGAGGCGTGCATCTTGATCGCATCCTCCACCGCAGCGGCCGGCAGGTTGCTGTTCACCTGGTTCATCGTGGTGCCGAACGTCTTGGCGTAGCCGAGTAGATCGGCCAGGGCCTTGTCTTTGCCCGCCTTGTCATCCGCCGCGACAGCTTGCGTGTAAGCGACGAAGCCCGGGATGTGGCCGGTGCTGCGCCACAGTCCGTCGAAGGCCTTGCCGACCTCGGCCCCGTAGACACCCGTCACCGCACCGACCAGGTCCGAGGTGTTGCTGTTGCTCGGGCCGTTGAGGGCCGCCGCGGCAGCCTCGAACTGCGGCATGCGGCCACCCAACGCCGCGCCGGTTGCGCTGGCCGCGAGCAACACGTGCTCACGCAGTAGTGACGTCATTCCGGCGCGGAGGCCGGCGGCCTTCGAGTCGGCGGCGCCGTCGAAGGAGTCCGGGAACTTGGCCACGGTGGCGCCGGCCAGCGTTGTCGCGAACTCACTCATGTGGTGGTACGCCTCGCGGAGCGAGCTGTACACCTTGGGTTGGTCGCCTGCCTTCTGGTTGTCGACGACCGTCTTGAGTGTCGTGATGTGCAGCTTCACACCCTCCTCCACCGCCGCGGCGGGAAGGTTGCTGTTGACCTGGTTCATGGTCGTACCAAAGGTCTTGGCGTAGGCGAGAAGATCGGCGACGGCTTTGTCCTGTCCGGGCTTGTCGTTCTTGGCCAACGCTTGTGTGTAGGCCACGAACCCCGGGATGTGGCCGTTGCTGCGCCATAGCCCGTCGAACGCCTTGCCGACCGGCGCGCCGTATGCGGAGCCGATCGCCGCGGTGAGGTCTGCCGTATTGCTGTTGGTCGGCCCGTTGAGCGCGGCGGCATAGGCATCAAAGCCCTTGGTGTCACCGCGCAGCGCCGCACCGGTGGCCAGCGCCGCCAGGTAGACGTGCTCAGTGAGCAGCCCCGTGAGCCCGGCACGCAGCGTCGCCGCGCCGGTCGTGGAACTGGTTAGTTGTGTCTTTGCCGTCGTGCCGGCGGCGGCGTCGTTGCTGTCGCTGTTGCCGCCACAGGCGACGCCAACCAAGGCGAGCACCAGGGCTGCACCCGCGAGTTTGAGTAACGGTCTACGTCTCATTCATCCTCCATGTAGTTGGTCAGTTGACGGTGACGACGCCGCGCATCGTGGCCGGGTGGATCCCGCAGAAGTACGGGTAGGTGCCCGGGTCGGCGAAGGTGTGTTGGAACGTCTTGCCGGTGGCGATCTCGCCGGAGTCAAAGCGACCGTCGGGTGCGTCGCGGACACCGCCGGCCTCTTGCGTCACGGTGCCCGACGTGACGGTGTGGACGCCTGCGTCCTCTTGCCGCCACGTCACGCTGGATCCGGCAGCGACGGTGATGCGCTCCGGGGCGAGCGCGATCAACTTCATGGTCACCGTCTTGCCGGACGTCTCGCTGGACGTTTCTTGGTCGGGTGTCGCCTTGGTGTCACCCCCGCACGCAGCAAGTGCGAGCACGGCGAACAGCGAGGTTGCGAGGACATGCAGGCGGGCGTTCGGTCGCATCCCCTTGTCTACGGAGGCGGTATCACCCCCGGATGGCGATTTCTCTAGATCAGGGGTTCTGGGACCACCGAGAAGCCGGGGTGAAGGTGCGATGTGTCGTTGAATCGGCGGACGATCCAGCGCTCGTCGGCCACCACGAGATGCGAGATCGATCCGTTGTCGGCGCCGAGAAAGGCGAACGGCCGTGAGCTACTCGCATGTGCGAGCGCCTGCGCGATCACCCCGCCATGGGTGAACACGGCGACGCACTGGTCGGGGTGGCGCTGGGCGATGCGGGTGATCGCCCGGTTCACGCGTGCCGGCGAACGCGTCGGCCGGCTCGGCACCGGGGATCACGTCCCAGCGCTGCTCGCTGTAACTACTGCACCGCGATCGGATGGCGCTCGGCGCTGTAATGCGGCGAAGCATTTCGCCTTCCCAGTCGCCGAGGAAGACCTCGCGGAGGTCGGGCTCGACGACCGACGCCATGCCGTTGCGGGCGAGGAGTGGCGCGGCAGTCTGCACCGTGCGCTGCAGGGTGCGTGACGTAGATCGCGTCCAGGTGCTCGCTCATGTAGGCGCTCGGCGACCAGCAGCGCTTGCTGCTCGCCGACCGGATCGAGGGGCGGGTCGCCGTGCCCGCCGGCGAGAGGGACGGGAACGCCCTCGACGAACGGCGCCGATTCGCCGTGGCGGACGAGAAGGATCTCGGTCGCCCCCGGCGGACGGGTAAAGCGCGCCTGGCGGTACTCCTTGGGTGCGGTGCACACCCTCGCAATAGTACCGTGCGGTGTCATGGATGCCGCCACAGTTGTCGTCGGTCAGCACCTCGAGCGCATCGGGCGCGATGGCTACACGATCGTCGAGGACGCCATCGAGCCCGACTTCCTCGACCGGCTCACCGACGATCTGGCCCGCCTCGAGCGCGACTCTGGATATCAGCGCCGGCGCCGAACAGCTTCGAGGGCGTCAACACGCTGCGCGTCTACAACCTCCTCGCCCATGGCGAGTTGTGGCAGCGGGTGCCGTTGCACGGCTCGGTACTGCCGATCGTGGAGGGCGTGCTCGATGGCGGCTGCCTGATTTCGTCGCTCTCGTCGGTCAACATCGGCCCGGGCGAGACCGCCCAGCCGATCCACGCCGACGACATGCTGATCCCGATCCCCAAGCCGCACCCGCCCACGGTGTGCAACTCGATGTGGGCACTGACCGACTTCACCGATGCCAACGGTGCGACGCGGATCATCCCGGCACGCACGTGGCCGACAGCTCGCCCAACTACGGCCAGGCGTACGACAGCATCCCGGCCGAGATGGCGCGCGGGAGCGTGCTGATCTGGCACGGCAGCCTGTGGCATGGCGGCGGCGCCAACCAGACCGACGAGCGCCGCGTCGGCATCGCGATGAACTACTGCGCCGGCTACATCCGCCAGCAGGAGAACCAGCAACTCGGGCTTGGCGCCGTCACTGGTGCGCACGTTCCCGCGCCGGCTTCAGGAACTCGTCGGCTACGGCATCTACAACGGCCTCATCGGCCACATCGACAAGAAGGCACCGCTCGATCTACTCAATGGCCGACGCCAGCTCGTTGGTGTGGGACGCGGTCTGACGAACTGAGCAGTTACGGCACCACGCACGGCCCGCCGGCGCAGACGTCGATCAGGTCCCCGGTGAGCAGGAAGCGTACGACCTGATCGGTGGCCGGCCCGTACGAGCGCGGCACCCCGTGCGGGTCGCGGCCCGCAGTGGCGGGATGTTGCCATTAGGCGGTGTCTTCAGGCCGATTTGCCGCGGCGAACCAGTACACCAGGACCGAGCCGACGTTCGACGTGGTTGCCGCTGACTGTGCGGAAGCCGAATGCCGGGATCAGCCGACCAGTGCAGGCCGGACGGCACGGCGGGCGTCTTCGAGCGCGGCGCCGATCGTGCGCGCCCTCGACCTCGGCGGAGACGTTGGCGACCTGATGGTCGGCAAATGCGACCTGCAGCATCACCTCATGGGTCGGCGTGTTCGGGAGCGGGTCCGACGTCATGTGCTGCGCGTAGCCGGCCGCCTCGCCGCGGTCCCAGAGCATCTGAACGAGCGCGTAGCTGATCTGGCGATCGACGACGTTCGGGTAGGTCGCCTCGAAGACGACGGCGTACTCGCCCTCCCAGTCGACGCTGCGGTTGAGCAGCAGTGGAGTAGCCCATGCCCGGCACCCCCAGCTTGGCCCGTCGGAAGTCGGGCGCCAGCGCGGTGAGGGCGCCGCCCATGATGCCGCCCTGGCTGTTGCCGTCGTAGTACAGCTCGCCGGTGCGAATCAGCGGTTTGCCCGCGGCCGAGCGGAAGGCGGCGTTGGTTGCCAGCCCGCCGGGATGGGCCAGCGCCCGGCCCAAGCACCATGAAGTTGAGGAACCCCTGCTGCATTCGGTCGACCATGCCGGGGAAGTGGCTGAAGTCGCACCAGGCTGACACGACGACCTGGGGAAGGTCGGCGAACGAAAGTCCCCACCAGTCGACCGCGCACGGCGAGAAGCCGCGCTCGCGGAGGCGTTGTGTGCTCCCGCCGTTCGCTTCGCTGCGATGGCCCAGCAAGCCATGGCCGTAGAGCATCGGGTGCGATGGCTGCGCCTCGGACCCGCTGGCGATGTTGCAGACGAACGGCACCTCCACCGTGGCTGGACGGGGTTGACACGGCGGGAGCCCGCCGCGCACGCTCGGTGAAGAACCGCGATCCCGGGCACGGCGAGCGCGTTGGTGAGCAGGTCGTCGATGTCGACGGGAACCTCGCCGGTCACCGGTTCGAGGGCCTCGGTCACCTCCGGCGGTAGCTCGCGCCTGGCGTCGTCGAGTGCTCTGCCGACGTCGCCGATGGGCGCCGGAAATTTCGTGCTGAGCTCGACCTGGGGCGTCAGGATAGTTGGGGACCGTCACCGTCCCCTCGATGCGGCGCATGGTGGCGCCGGAGGTCATTTCCTCCACCTTGGTCACCGCGAATTGCGGCGACCGGCCGCTGATGACCCCGTCAGCCAGGTTGCGTGTCGCCCAAGCCGGCGAAGGTCCGATTGCGGATGTGGAGCGCGCGCTCGGTCAGGTTCTGCCGGCTGGCGATCGTGAAGTCCCACGCCACGAACAGGTCGTCGCGACCAATTCCGGCCTTGTCCAGATCCCTGAAGATCCGTTCCATCTGCGGGACCCGCGCCTCGAACCCGCGCCGGCTCCGCAACGCCGGGACGGTCCCGTCGCGGTAGGCAGCGAAGACCGGACCGGCCTCGATGACGCTCCGATCGGCCCGCCGCAGCTGGCGGAGGGCGACGACGTAGCGGTGGCCCTCGGTGAACTGGATCGCGGGCCGCAGCATCAGGAGCCGGTCGGCATCGGTGACATCCGCGTGCTGATCGAGCTCGGACCAGAACGGGTGGCGCCGGCCCGTCGTGGCGTCGATGACCACGATCGGCGCGTCGGCCCGCTGCGACCAGTCGAGGTGGGCGATGTGATCCTGCGCGCTGCCCCAGGTGGCGTGAAGGTCGAGGCCGGGAACGAAGGTCAGTACCGGCGAGCTAGGGGAGAAGCCATCGTTACGGTTCCACTCCGTCGGGTCGATGGGCTTGCCGGCCACGTTGCGGGGCATCGACAGCATGCTGAGGTCGACGCGGCGCCCGGTCCGCATGCTCCGGTCGCGAACCGTGAAGAAGTCGTTCGGGAACGGGAGAAGGCAGGCCTTGGTGTCGAGCGCGTCGCACCGGGGCTTGAGCGGCTTGGCCGGCCGGGCCGAGGCTGCGGTCGCGGGCAGGGCGAGGAGCAGCACCAGGCCGGCGAGGAAGACACGTTTTGTAGTCACAGTGAACTAATTGTGACACGCGCCGCGCCCGGCGGGTCAATCGAGCGGCGCGGTTACTAGACGGCGACGCGCTCTTGCTGTTCGCGTTCGTCGCGGCGCTCGGCCAAGCGGCGGCCGGCGCGACCGATCCGCTCGATGCGCTTCAGCACTGCGGTTCGCGCCTTCTCGGCCTCGGGGCTGAGTCCCTCGAGGGCCTCGATCTTCCAGTGGCGCAGGATCACCGGCACGAGGATCTGCTCGTGGTGGAGGAGGAGGTCGTAGATCCCGGCCTTGGCGATGGCCCGCGCATGGTCTTCGAAGTCGACGATTCCGGTGCCGGGCATCTCGAACTCGCGTACCTGGCGCTCGATGGCCAGA
The DNA here is from genome assembly GCA_963742585.1 of uncultured Actinomycetes bacterium. Lineage (GTDB taxonomy): Bacteria > Actinomycetota > Acidimicrobiia > Acidimicrobiales > JACDEA01 > JACDEA01. The sequence continues at coordinate 2,086,462 of CAVUMI010000009.1, read as the reverse complement.
ACACGGTGGAGGGGTCGGCCTCGATCGCCGCAGTCGTCAGGTCGCGGTAGAAGAGATAGTGGAGGTTCTCGTCGCTGGCGACGCGAGCCATCACGTCGTAGCCGGCCTTGTCCTCGAGCAGTTTCCCGGTGTTGCGGTGCGACACACGCGTGGCCAGCTCCTGCAGGGCGACGTACACGAAGCCGTCGGCCACCGTGGCTGGCTGCGGGACGAGCCCACCCGCCACCTGATGCATGCGCGCCCGCTCCAGGGCAATGGGGTCGACCGCGCGCGTCACCGTGAGGTAGTCCCGAATGACGATGGAATGGCGCCCCTCCTCGGCTGTCCACCGGCGAGCCCACTCACCCCAGGCGCCGTCGGCACCGAACATCCGGTCGATCGTGTGGAAGTAGTACGGGAGGTTGTCCTCGGTCAGGAGGTTCACGAACAACGCGCTGCGGACGCCGCGGCGCGACCGGATAGGCCTCGGCGTCCCACTCCTCGTCGGGGACGAAGTCGCGGCCCCTGACTCCACGGGACGAGTTCGTGCGGGAACCACTCCTTGGCCGTGCTCAGGTGGCGTTCGAGCAGGGCGTTGACCGTCGGTGTGAGCTCACCGAGGAAGCCGTTGGGATCCATCCCCCTAGCCTACCTACCGGTCGGTAGACGCAAACCGCGGCTACACTGACCGGGCTACGTCGGAGCTGTTCCGACTGTTCGCCGGCCGTTCGCCGGCGGGGCCGGAACTCACTCGAGTCGGCCCGCTGTACCCGACTGGAGTCTGTTGTCCCTGACCTTCGCCGAACTCGGCGTGCCTGCTGAACTCGTCACGCGCCTGGCCGGCCCGTTCGATCAGCACCCCATTCCCCATCCAGGCCGCGATCCTCCCCGACGCCCTCGCCGGCCATGACGTCTGCGGCCGCGCCCCCACCGGCTCGGGCAAGACCATCGCGTTCGGCCTCGTGCTGGCGCTCGCGCGCCACCGGCGGCGCCGCCAAGCGGCCGCGCGGGCCTGGTGCTCGTGCCCGACCCGCGAACTCGCCCTCCAGGTGGCCACCGAACTGGGCGCGCTCGACGCCCGGGCGGCGAGCGCCGGATCATCGCCGTCTACGGCGGTGCGGGCTACGAGCCGCAGCGCAAAGCCCTCCGGCGTGGCGTCAACATCGTCGTGGCCACCCCCGGCCGCCTCGAAGACCTGCTCGCCCGCGGCGATCTTGGCGCTCGACGACGTGAGCTTCGTCGTCATCGACGAGGCCGATCGCATGGCCGACATGGGCTTCCTGCCCGCGGTCAAGCGGCTGCTCGACTCGACGAGATCAGATCGACAGACGTTGCTCTTCTCGGCGACGCTCGACAAGGACGTCGAGGTGCTGGTGAAGCGGTACCAGCACGACCCGCGCCGTCACATGATCGAGGTTGACGAGGATGACGCCAGCGTTGACCACCTCTTCTGGTTGGCACCGAAGAGCCGACCGCGTGCAACTCACCGCGAGTGCGGTCGCCCGCCATGGTCGGGCGATCGTGTTCTGCCGCACCCGGCATGGCTCAGATCGCTTGACCAAGCAGCTGATCGCCAGCGGCATCACCGCGGCGGCGATCCACGGCAGCCGGTCGCAGGCTCAACGCGAGCGGGCATTGAAGGCGTTCACCGCCGGATCGCTGTCCAAGCTCTCGTTGCCACCGACGTCGCGGCGCGGGGCATCCATGTCGACGCGGTTCCCTGCGTCGTGCACTTCGACCCGCCGGCCGATCGCAAGGACTACCTGCATCGCTCGGGTCGCACGGGCCGGGCCGGGCTCACCGGCACCGTGATCACGATGGTCGGCGACGACAACCGCTCACGCGGTGAAGTCACTCCAGCGCGAGCTCGGACTTCGCCCCGGCCTCGACACTCCCGACGCACGATGCGCCGCGGCAGATCGTGCCGACGCGCGCGCCTCGCGAGAAGGTCGCGGTCGACGAAGGTCGCCGTCGAACAGGTCGCGGCGCGGGGACGCGCTGCGACCGGGCACGGTGAAGTGGTTCGACGCCAAGAAGGGTTTCGGCTTCATCGCTCCCGCCCGAGGCGGCGGCGACGTGTTCGTTCACCAGAGCGAGATCAAGGCGGCCGGCTATCGCCAGCTCACCGAGGGCCAACGTCGTCGAGTTCGATCTCACCAAAGGCGACCGCGGTCTGCAGGCCGTCTCGGTCAAGCTCGTCAGCTAGTTCCTGTTCCCTTCAGGCGGGCTTGGAGTCGGTCATCTCGACCACGAACCAGAGGGCCTCGTCGGGCGCGATGCTCCCAGGCCGCCCCGTAGCCCCATACGCCTGCTCGGCCGGGATTCCAAGCAGGCGCGTACCTCCGACCTTCATGCCGGGAAGGCCGTCCTGCCAGCCCTTGATGACGTTGGTGAGCGGGAACGTCGCCGGCGCTCCGCGGCTGTAGGAGGAGTCGAAGATCTTGCCGGTCGAGCAGGCGACGCCGATGTAGTGCGCGGTGACGGTGGCACCCGGCGTTACCTCGGCGCCGGTCCCCGGCTTGAGGTCCTCCTTGACCAGCTGCGCCGGCGGTGGCCCTTCCTTGATGCCAACCGCGGGCGCGCCCGCAGGTAGCGGTTCGGACACCGGGACGCAGGGCTTGCCCGCCGCCGAGGCCATGGCTCCTTCACTCGTCGGCGTCGGCACCGTCGTCGACCCCGCAGCCACATTCGACTTGTCGTCGCCGTCGCGGCTGAGCAGCAGCACCACGACCACGATGACCGCGACCGCACCCGCTAGCCCGATCATGAGGACACGGCGCCGCGCCGCCCGCCGACGCGCGTCGCGCGCGGCCATCGCCGCGGCGCGCTGCCGGTTGGTTCGTTGTCGATCTCGTTTCCGACCTGCCACGGCCCGGCAAACTACCGTCCGCAACGGACGCGTGAGCGTCAGTCGGCGCGATAGAGGCGCCAGTCGCCGGGAACACCCTTGAGCTGATGGTCGCCGAGGTCGTCGAATTGGAACCCCGAGCCCGACGTGAGCGCGGGGATGACGGCCGACACCACGATCTCACCGGCGCCGGCCAAGCCCTGCACCCGGGCGGCCACGTGGACGGCCAAGCCGCCCACGTCATCGCCCCGCCGCTCGATCTCGCCCGTATGGATGCCGGCGCGCATGGCCAGACCTAGCGGGAGGATGTCGGCTTGGAGGTCTTTGGCCGCATGGATAGCGGCGCCCGGTGTGTCGAACACCGCCAGCAGGCCGTCACCGGTGGACTTCACCACCTCGCCGGAATGGCGGCGGACGATGCGTCGTGCCGTGGCGTCGTGCACGTCGAGGATCTCGCGCCACCGGCGATCCCCGAGGCGCGCCGCCGCCTCCGTCGACGAGACGAGGTCGGTGAACAACACCGTCGCCAATGAGCGTTGCGCCGCGCTGGTGGTGTTGCCGGTGAGGAACGACTCGATGGCATCGAGCACCGGATCGACGTCACCGACCCAGACGAGGTGGTCAGCACCAGGAACCTCAGCTAGTTGGCCGTTCGGAAGCGCACCGGCGAGCTCGCGGGCCTCCTCGACGGAGACGAATCGATTGTCCGTTCGATGAATCACGAGCGCGGGCGTGTGGATGCCGGCCAGCTTGGACGTGGCGTCCCAAGTGAACATGGCATTGGTAAGCGCGAGCGCGGTGGCGGGACTCGCGCCCCGGCGTCCGGCCGCGTCGAACCAGGCGCGAAAACGCGTATCGAGCGCGACCGTTGGCGCGACGGCCGCGAGGAGATCGAGCCCGGTTTCCTCGAAGCCCTCTTCCACACCCGCCTCGTACGTCGACAGGTCGCCCAACCCGGCGAGGACGCGCGGCCCGGCCACGAACGTGTTGAGGAGACACAGCCGCTCGACGCGGTCAGGGTGCGCGGCCGCCAGCGCGAGCGCCGCCTGGCCGGCGTCGAAGGCGGCGACCACGGCCACGCGATCGAGGCCGGCATGGTCGAGCACGGCGACGAGATCCTCACCCCACCCCTCGGTACTGACGTCACCGCCGCTGAGCGGGTCGGAGCTCCCGACTCCGCGGCGGTCGGTCAGGACGACGCGGCCGAGCCCCATCACCCTGGCGACAAAACGGGCGATCAGCGGATGGTCGTCGTACAAGTCGAACGGGACATATGTGCCGAGCAAGAGCAGGATCCCTGGTCCCTCGCCCTGGACGCTGTACGCGAGGTGGGCGCGGTCCCGGCGCGCGTAACGGATCTGGGCGTCCACACGTTCGATGATGGCACCTGAGGACTGCCCCACCCCGTCTTCGGGAAAGGGAATGGGGTGGAGCCGCCGGAATATCTCAGCGAGCACGTCCAGGACGCGCTCGCCCGTGATCCCCGTCTCAACGAGCTGGGCGTCCAAGTGACGATCAGCGGGGAGAAGGCCTTCCTGACCGGCGACGTCGCTACCGAAGCGCGGCGCGATGCCGCCGGCGCAGTCGCCGCCGAGCTCCTGCCCGATCACGAGGTCCACAATCACCTAACCGTCGTCGATCGCACCGCCGGCGGCGGCGAGGAGGTAGTGGCGTGATCCGCGTCGCGGCGGTGGGCGACGTGCATGTCGGTGCGGACTCGGTGGGCGCGCTGGCCACGGGTCTTGCCGACGTCGCCGAGCGGGCCGACATCCTGTTGCTCGCGGGCGACCTCACCAAGTGCGGCACCGCGGAGGAGGCTGCGATCCTGGGCGCGGAGCTGGCCGACGTGACGCTGCCGACGTTCGCGGTTTTGGGCAACCACGACTACCACTCGGGCGAGGAGCTTGAGGTGACGCGCCATCTCGAAAAGCGCGGCGTTCAGGTACTCGATGGCGACGCGGCGGTGCTGACTGTCGGTAGCTGCCGCGTTGGTGTCGCCGGGATCAAGGGCTTCGGTGGTGGCTTCGCCGGCGCGTGCGGGAGCGAGTTCGGCGAGACGGAGATGAAGGCCTTCATGGCCTACACGCGCGACCAGGCGCGGCGGGATGGAAGCTGCGCTGCGCAGCGCAGCGGCCGAAGGCGCCGACCTTCGCATTGCGTTACTGCACTTCGCACCAGTACCGGCGACGCTCCAGGGCGAGCCGCTCGAGATCTACCCGTTCCTCGGGAGCTACCTGCTGGCCGAAGCCATCGACCACGCTGGCGCCGACCTTGTCATTCACGGCCACGCCCACCGCGGCACCGAGCACGGTGTGACTCCTGGCGGCGTCCCCGTGCGCAACGTCGCGCAGCCGGTGCTGCGCGCCGCCTACCGTGTGTACGCGCTGGAGGCATAGATGGTCAGCAAGGAGTTCGAACGCCTGTTGACGCCGATGAAGACGGCAGCAGCCGCGCTGCGGGATGCGTCGATCGAAGCGATGCTCGCCGGCGGCTTGGCCGCCTGGGCGAGGGGCGGACCGCCGAGCGACCACGACGTCGACTTCTTCGTTCGGCCTGACGATGCTGACAAAGCGCTGGCCGTGCTCGATGACGCGGGGTTCCGAACCGAACGCCCACCGGAAGGCTGGCTCTACAAAGCGTTCGTCGACGACAACCTCATCGACCTGATCTTCGAGCCGGCGGGGTTGGCGGTCGACGACGAACTGTTCGAGCGGGCCGATCACATCGACGTGCAGGCCGTGCCGATGCTGGTGCTGCGGCCGACCGACATCCTCATCACCAAGCTGATGGCGATGAACGACCACAACGTCGATTTCGAGAGCGCGCTCACGATCGCCCGCACGTTGCGGGAGCAGATCGAGTGGGACCGGCTCACCGCGGCAACGCGCAGCTCGCCATACGCCAGCGCGTTCATGACGCTGCTCGACGGGCTGCACATCACATCGCGGGCGAGCGCATAGGTTCTGGCCATCGACGCCGACCACCTGTACGCCCTCCCGCTCGAGGAGTTCACCGCCGCCCGCAACCAGCTGGCCAAGGAACTGTCGGCCGCGGGCGACAAGGAGGCCGCGACCACGATCAAGGGCCTGCGTAAGCCCGGTCGCGCTGCGTGGGCGGTGAACCAACTCGCCCGTGAACATTCGGCTGAGATCGACGCACTGTTGGCCGCCGGTGAGGACTTGCGCGCCGCGCAGGATGCCGCGCTGCGGGGCGACGCGTCGAAGCTACGCCCCGCCGGTCGCGCCGTCGCCGACGCGGTTGAAGCACTCGCCGCGCACGCGGAGCCGGTGTCGCCGGCGATCCGCGATGCCATCGTCGCAACCCTCCGCGCCGCGGCCGCCGATACCGCCGCGGCGCACGTCATCAAGCGCGGCGTCCTGGTCAACGAGCTCGAGCCCACCGGGTTTGGTCTCGAGGGCGCCGAGCTGCCGCCGGACATCGAGCAACGGATCCGCAAGCCCGAAGGGCCCGACCCGCACCTTGTGGCCGAGGCCGAGCGCGCCGAGGCGAGGGCGGCGCGTCTCCTCGAAGCGGCGGCCGACGCCGAAACGCGAGCACGCGCCGCACGGCTGGCCGCCGATCAGGCAGTGGCCGAAGCCGAAGCGGCGCGGGCGGCCGTCAGTCCACGACCCACGCGACGCGCTGCGCGCCTTTCAGGCGACGACTGACGTCGTCCCAGTTGACGACGTTCCAGATCGCGTCGAAGAAGTCGGCCTTGGCGTTCTTGTACTGCAGGTAATAGGCGTGCTCCCACGCGTCGATCGCCAGCAGCGGGATCGTCCCCTGGCCATGGTTCCCCTGGTGGTCGTAGATCTGCTGCACCACCACGCGCCGAGCCACCGGCTCCCAACTGCGCGAGCGCCCAACCCGAACCTTGGATGGTGTTGGCCGCCTCGATCATCTGGGCGCGGAAGCCCCCGAAGTCGGCGAACGTGGCTGTGATGTGCTCGCCCAGCTCGCCGGTGGGCTCACCACCGCCATCGGGCGACAGGTTCGTCCAGAACACGGAGTGAAGGACGTGGCCCGACAGATGGAACGCCAGGTTCTTCTCGAGCATCGAGATCGTGCCGAACTCACGCGTTCCCCGGGCCTTCTCGAGCTTCTCGAGCGCGGTGTTGGCGCCTTTGACGTAGGCCGCGTGGTGCTTGGCGTGGTGCAACTCCATGATCTCGCCGCTGATGTGCGGCTCGAGGGCGCCGTAGTCGTAATCGAGTTCCGGAAGCGTGTAGGTCTCCATGAGCGAACTCCTACCCGGAAAAGGCAGACTTTGCCCATGTCCATCTATGACGCTCCTGTCCAGGCGCTTACCGGCGAGCCCGCGACCCTGGCCGACTACAAGGGAAAGGCGCTGCTGATCGTCAACGTCGCCTCGCAGTGCGGGCTCACCCCCCAGTACGCCGGGCTGCAGCAACTCCACGAAACGTACGGGCCGCGAGGCTTCGAGGTGCTGGGGTTCCCGTGCAATCAGTTCGGCGGACAGGAGCCGGGCACCGCGGACAACATCAAGACGTTCTGCGAGACGAACTACTCGGTGGACTTCCCGATGTTCGCCAAGATCGAGGTGAACGGCGACGATCGTCACCCTCTCTACGAACAGCTCACCGAGGTCCCCGACGACGAGGGCAAGGCGGGCGACGTCGTGTGGAACTTCGAGAAGTTCCTCGTGTCGCCCGATGGTGAGGTCGTCGGACGCTTCCGTCCATTGGTCGCCCCGGAAGACCCCGCGCTCGCCGAAGCGATCGAGTCCAACCTCCCCAGCTGAACCTCTTTGCTGACTTCTGGACACTTAACGCCCTGGGAGGGCGGTAAGTGTCCAGAAGTCGGGCACCCAGTCGGATGGAAATTCTCTGCGCACCAACCGACGCGTGGCGTCGATTTCTGGGCAAGGAAACAGCGGCAGCCTGACTCGGTGACCGGCCAGATCCGTTTTGTGCGCCGAGAGCCAGTCGGTGGCGGGTTGGCGATCTGCGCCGGCTTCTCGGCGTAGTCTGTTTCCGGCTTCGGTCGGGGGAAGCCGGTGAAAATCCGGCGCTGACCCGCAACTGTGAGCGACCTCGATTCGGGGCCGCGAGCCAGGACACCCGCCAAGGCCCGCCGGTCCACCGGCGTCACCAGAAACGGCCTTCGTGGAATCGGGGCCGTCGGGAGGATCCATGCGTTGGCGTCGGGGAGCTCTAGCGTTTCTGTTCGTCGCGGGATTGGTTGCGCCCGTCGCGCACGCGTCGCCGGCGTGCGCGGACGCACCGAATCAAACCGCGCTGATCATCGACACCGGTAGCACCGTCGAGCGCCGGTGCGTCGCATTCAGCGAGGCGGCAATCTCGGGCAAAGACCTCCTGGACCGTGCCGCGGTGGGCGCGGTGTACAAGGAGTACGCGTACGGCGCTGCGGTGTGCTCGCTGCTCGGAGTCGGCAATACCGCCGACGACTGCCTGGGCGAGCGTTCGGGCAGTCATTGGTCGTACTTTCGGGCGAAGAAGGCCGCGTCGATGTTCACGCTGGCATCGCAAGGCGTGTCGACCACCGAGGTCAAGGACGGCGATGTAGAGGGTTGGCGCTGGAAGACCGGCGTACCGCCGTATTCGCCGGCCGACACCGTCTGCGCCGCTACTGCGTCGACCACGCTCGTGGACGCCACCATCGTCCCGCCGTCGCCCTCGCCCAACCCAACGAATGGTGTCGGTGTCAGGCCGCCGAATCGGCAACCTGACACCGACACAAGCGGAACGGCGAACGAGGCGTCGACGACGGCATCGTCGATGACGGTCGATCTGACGAGCACCACAACGGCGCGTCAGCTGGCGTTGCCGGTCGACGACGATGACGGCGGCTCGCCGGTGGGCGTCGCTGCCGTGGGCGCGCTGATCGTGGGATTTGGCGGCGCGGCGTGGTGGGTCAGCCGCCGACGGGCCGCGGGCGGTTAGCCTCGGGCCGTTACATACAAGAGCGCCTCGGAGGGCAAGCCGGTGAGAGGCCGGCGCTGACCCGCAACCGTGAGCCCCGCCTGGACAGCGGGGACAAGCCGGAAAACCGCCGAGGGCGCATTTGGTTGGCTCCACCATTACCGCCGTGGTTTGCGGGACCGGAGCCCGGGCCGAGGCCGCCCGTCGTGTCCCGCGTATCCAGGAGGACACGTTGAGGACATCCCGTCGTTGGACAGCCGCAGTCGTCGCCCTGCTCTGCACCGTCGCCATTGTCGGTCACCGGGCTGAGGCCGGACCCACCGCCGACCCGAGCTTGGCGGCCGGCTATGGCGCCGGGTGGCTCGCCACCCAAATCAACAGCCAGGGCTTCGTCCCGGCGACAAACGGCACCAGCCCCAACCTCGGTGCCACCGTCGACGCGGTGCTAGCTCTGGCCGCGGCCAACGCCGGCGGGGCGGCGTTCGGTCGTGCCTTGAACTACCTGCACGGCCAGATCGACGCGGTGGCCAAGGACACCGGTGGCGTTGATCAACCCGGGGCGCTGGCGAAGCTGATCATGATCGCGGTCGTCGCCGGCGAAGCCCCCACCGCCTTCGGCGGGAACGCGGCGAGCAACGACTTGGTCACCCGTCTCCTTGCCACGAAACGCACAACCGGCACCGATAGCGGCCTGTTCGGCGCGCAAGATCCGTCGTTCGATGGCGCGTTCCGGCAGTCGTTGGCGATCCTGGCCCTCACCAAGGTGGGGAGTGTGCCCGCCGACGCGGTGAACTGGCTGGCAACGCAGCAATGTCCCGACAAGGGTTGGCAGCCGTACCGAGCCGACACCACCGCAGCCTGCACCGCCACCGATCCGGCGACGTTCGCCGGCGAGGACACGAACAGCACCGCGGTGGCCGCGCAGGCGTTCGCCGGGTTGCACCTCACGCCGCCGAAGGGCAACGCACTCGACTTCCTCGACGCTGCGCAGAACGCCGACGGTGGCTTCGGTTTCCTCGCGGGTACCGCCACGGACGCCAACTCGACCGGGCTGGCGATCCAGGCGATCGTCGCCGGCGCCGAGGCACCCGGCGCCGGTCGTTGGGCGGCGGGGGGCGCCACACCCTTCTCTGCCCTGCTGGCAGTACAGCTCGGGTGCGAGGCGCCCGTCGCTGACAGGGGCGCGTTCGACTTCCAACCCCAGTCGCCGCTCAAGCCCAACCTGCTGGCGACCGTCCAAGCCGTGCCCGGCGCGGCACAAAAGCCGTTTCCGCTCGCTGCGGGTGCGCCGGCTGCGACCCAACCAGTAGTTCCGTGCCCGGACACCACCCCTTCGCCGACCACGACAACGACCACCGTGGTGTCGCCCGCGGTTCAGGAGGCAGCCGCGACCCGCACCGGTCACGCGGGTCGCCACCCCGATCAGGGCGCAGCCGCGTTACACGGGCTGACCGTACGGCGAAGTAAGGAATCGCTTACGGTGTCGTCAACTTGGTGCTGCAGGGCTCGCCATCGTCGGGAGCTGGGGGTGGAGCAGGCCGTCGATTGACGGCTGTCGCGCTGCGCGCGAAAAGCCGCCCTCCGGACTCCAATCATCGTGGCTGCGGTCGCGTGGGTCCTCGCCGCCTTGCTGTTCCCGACGCATCAGCCTCCCGAGCTGGCCACCGCCGCGGGACGTTCCGCCGACGCGGCGGGTGACATCGCGGCCGATGCCGCGGCCGCGGCGGAAATTGCCATCGCCGATCCAGCCGCGGCAGCCGCGGCCGCGGCCGCGGGCGCGGTCGCCGGGCCGGCCGCGGCCCGACCCGGGCTGGGTGCATCGAAAGGCTCGGTCAGTCGCGGCGGCGTGAACTGTGGTCCCGGCGTGCGCCAGGTGCCGACCAACAGCTACGCGGCGCCGTGCATCCCGGCCTTCAGCGGGCCCAACGGCGGCGCCACCGCGCCGGGCGTCACCGGCTCGACGATCCGAATCGTGCGCCGCAAGTTCCCGGAGAGCGCCAACTCCCAGGCCGTCGGCGCGGTTGCCCAGCAGGCCGGCGCCGCCGACCCTGAAGAGGTGCGGGCAGTCGCCCGAACCTTCATTGGCTACTTCGAGAAGATGTACGAGCTGTACGGCCGCACGGTCGAGTGGATCGACTACGAGTCCCAGTACGGCAACTCGACCAACGAGGCACAGGGCAAAGGTCGCGAGGAAGCGTGCCTCGATGCCGACGTCGTGGCCAAGGAGCTCAAGGCCTTCGGCGTCATCGGCGAAGGACTGGGCGCGGCCAGCGGCGTGAGCAAGGTGTTCGCTGAGTGTGCCGCCCAGCGAGGCGTGCTCGTGCTCGACGGCGCGGCATACGCGTCCGACGCCTTCTACAAGCGCTACCACCCGTACATCTGGGCCGCGGCGATGGACTGCGAGCGGATCGTGTACCAGGTCATCGAGTACCTGGCCAAGCGCCTGAACAACAAGCCGGCCAAATTCGCAGGCGACGCGGCGACCCGCGCCCAGCAGCGAGTGTTTGGCACATACACGCCAACCGGCGACGACGACAAGACCTGCGGTGACCTCACGCAGTCGGAGATTCGGCGGTACGGCGTGGCCGACGGCCAGAGGACCTCGGTCTACAACTACACGCTCGACGTCTCGCGGTTCCCCGACGAAGCGGCCCGCGGCGTTCGCCAGTTCAAGAGCGACGGCGTCACCAGCCTCATCCTGGCCTGCGACCCGATCTCGGTGATCTTCCTCACGCAGTCGGCCACCAACCAGGGCTGGTACCCGGAGTGGCTTCAGATCGGCGTCGCCCTCACCGATGTCGACAACCTGGGCCGGCTCTACGACCAGCGGCAGGTCGACGGCCACATGTTCGGGGTGAGCCAGCTTGGTGCCACCACCAAACTCAACGGTCCGACCAGCGAGAACGGCCGCCTGTACAAGCAGCTCACTGGTAGCGAGATGCCGCTCGGCACCGACGGCAGCTACTACGCGTACACCCGCTTCTACAACTTCCTTCAGTCCGCCGGACCCATCCTCACTGCAAGCAACGTCGCTCGCGGGATCTGGACGCTCCCGCGCTCCGGCGGTCCCGATTACGCGGCGGGCGAGTGGTACTGGCAGGACGCGCCGAACGGTGCGCCGGGAGGCCACGACTACAGCGCCATCGAGGACTCACGGGAGATCTACTGGGTCGGCAACGCCCGCTCGCAGGCCGACGGCAAGCTGGGCACATTCGCCGAAACCTACGGCGGCCGTCGGTTCAGCAACGGTGAGTGGCCGGCGGAGGACCCGCCGGTGTACCCCGGCCGATGATGAGTCGCCTGCCGCCGCGACTACGTGGTGCTCTCGGCGCGGTCGCGATCGTTGCCGTGTGGCAGGTGCTCGCGGCGACCACCGATCGCGGGTTGCCGCTCGGGATCATCATCGTCGGCGCGGTGTTCGGTTCGTTGTACGCGTTGCTCGCGCTGGGTTTGTTGCTGGTGTATCGCGCCAACCGCATCGTGAACTTCGCGCAAGCGGAGTTGGGCGCGGTCGCCGCGGTGATGTCGATCGAACTCGTCCTCAAGTGGCATTGGAACTACTTCGCGGCCATCGGCATGGGCGTGCTCATCGCCGCCGGCACCGGCGCGTTGATCAACATCACCGTCGTTCGCCGGCTGCAGAACGCGCCGCGCCTGATCCTGACGGTGGCGACGATCGGCGTTGCTCAGATCCTCAACGCCTTCGCCATCCTCATCCCGACGTGGATCAGCGGCCTGAGTGCGGAGCGGTTCACCACCCCGTTCGAGACCCGCTTCACCATCGACCCGGTGGTGTTCAACGGGAACTACGTACTCGTGCTGGTCATTGTGCCGATCGTGATGCTGGCTCTCGCCGGCTTCATTCGGTACACCGACTACGGCGTCGCTATCCGTGCTGCGGCCGAGAATGGCGACCGCGCCAATCTCCTGGGCATTCCCGTCCGCCGCCTGTCGACGGTCGTGTGGGCGCTCGCCGGGTTGCTGTCGGCCCTGGCCGTGATCCTGCGCGTGCCGCTCGTCGGTTTCGCGTCGTTCCAGAGCGTCTCCGGCGGCGGCAACGCACTGCTGCTGCGAACGTTGGCCGCAGCGGTGCTGGGCCGCATGGAGAACCCCCGACGGGTCGTGGCGGCGGCGATCGGTATCGGAGTATTCGAGGAAGCGGCGAGCTGGCAGTTTCGCAACACCAACATCGTCGACGCGCTGCTCGTACTGGTCATCCTCGTCGGCCTGCTGCTCCAACGCGATTTCTTCAGCCGGGCTGCGGAAACCGGTATCTCGACGTGGAAGTCGATCCGCGAAGTACGACCGATACCGACCGAGCTGCGAGCCGTGGCCGAGGTTCGCTACACGATGCTCGCGTTTCGGGGGCTGCTGCTCGCCGTGGCGCTCACCCTCCCGCTGTGGACCAAAGCCAGCCAGGAGCAGGCCGCCGCCTTGGTTGCCATCTACGCCATCGTGGCCATCTCGTTGCTCGTCCTGACCGGTTGGGCCGGCCACATCTCACTCGGTCAGTTCGCGCTCGTCGGCTTTGGTGGTGCCACGACCGCGATCCTGTACGGACGCCACGGCTGGGACTTCTTGCTCGCGTTGCCGGCCGGAGCAATCGTGGCCGCCGTTGTTGCGGTGATCATCGGCCTGCCCGCGCTGCGCGTGCGCGGCATGTTCCTGGCGGTGACGACGCTGGCGTTCGCGGTAACCACCGAGACGTACCTTTTGCAACAGCGATACTTCCCGTGGTTCATCGAGAAACGCATCCGGGCGCCCGCCCTATGGGGCCGCTTGTCGCTGACCGAGGGCTGGCAGCAGTACTACTTCTGCCTCGCCGCGCTGGTGATCGTGATGCTGGCGGTTCGCAACCTACGCCGCAGCCGCACCGGGCGGGCGATCATCGCCGTGCGCGACAACGAAGTCGCCGCCGAGGCGGCCACGATGAACTCGACGCGCGTGAAGTTGCTCGCCTTTGCGATCTCGGGCGCTCTCGCCGGGTTCGCCGGCGGCTTGTATGTCGTCAATCAGCAGGGCGTGTTCTCGGACGCGTTCAACGCCGATGTGAGCCTGCGGCTGTTCTCGATGGTCGTCATCGGCGGGCTGGGTTCGATGCCGGGCGCAGTGCTCGGCGCGGTCTACATCCGCGGCGCCGAGTTCTTCCTGCCCGCCGGCGTGGGAGTTGCTGGCCAGCGGCGTTGGCATCCTCGCGTTGTTGCTGTTCGTCCCCGAAGGCCTGGGCGGCCTGTTGTACCGGGTGCGGGACGGCTACCTGCGCTGGGTGGCGCGCCGGCGCGCGCATCGTGGTCCCCAGCCTGTCGCCGACGTTCGGGTGGCCGAAGACGAAGGCCGCGTCGCCATCGAGGCCGCGCTCGGCGGCTTGTCGCACGCTCGATGACACGCCGCCGGAGAACCGCCGCTGGCCAAGGTCAGTTCGTGACGATGCGCCAGCGCTTCCGCGACCGACTCGACCGAAGGACACCGGCGGCGTCGTCCACGTTCGCGCTTGTCGTGCTGTCGCTGCTCTATTTCTTCGACGAGTTCGACACCGCGGCGTTCGGCGTTCTCGCGCCCGACATTCAGCGATCGTTCGACCTCAGCGATCAAGAGTTCGGCGGCCTGGTCATCCTCAACGTTTCGGTGCTGCTGCTTCTGGCCATCCCGATCGGCTCACCTGGCCGACCGCGTGCGGCGCACGCGATTCGTGGTGCGGTCGGGTGTCATCGCCGGCGTGTTCTCGTTCGGCACCGGGCCTGGCCGGCAGCGTGGTGCTGCTCACGCTCATGCGGTTCGGCAACGGCGTCGGGCTGCTCGCCAACGGCCCGGTGCACAACTCGTTGCTGGCCGACTACTACCCGGTGGCCAACCGGGCGACGGTCTTCGGCGACCACCTAAATGCGCTGTATCTCGGCGCCATCGCCGGGCCGGCTTTCGCGGGAACGCTGGGAACGCTGTTCGGTTGGCGGGCGCCGTTCTTCGTGCTGATGGTGCCGATCCTGCTCACGACGTACTGGCTGCGCCGCCTCGAGGAACCGGTGCGGGGCGGTACCGACGACGCCGCCGCCGCGGCGACCATTGCCGCCGGCAAGCACCGGTTCGGTTCCGCGAAGGTGTGCGGTCGCTCTGTGGTAGTGCGCACGCTGCGCCGCCAGTTCTTCGGGTCGCTGTTCACCGGCGCTGGCCTGTTGCCGCTGGCGTTCTACCTGCCGCTGTACCTCGAGCGGGTGTACCACCTCGGGCCCGTTCGCGCGAGGCGTCATCGGCGCGGCCAACGCCGGGGCAACGTTCTACGGGATCCAACGCGCCGGGCGGTGGACGCCGGGGTGGTTCGGCAAGGGCATGGGCGAGCCGCTACAAGCGGTCGGCGTACTGCCTGATGCTGGTGGGTGTCGGTCTCAGTGCGTTGGCCGCGTCACCATTCCTGGTTGGCACGATCATCGCTCGGCCTGTTCGTCGGCTTCACGATCGGCGTGTTCCAGCCACCGTTCTATGCCGTGCAGGCGCTGGTGTCGCCGGCCCGGTCGCGCACGCTTTCCTTCAGCTTCGGTGCGCTGTTCCTCGTCATCGGCGTCGCGTTCCTCTTCTACGGAACCGGGGTCGGCGCCATCTCCGATGACGAGGGGATCCGCTGGGGGATGTTCGTGCTCGGTCCCTACTGGATCATCGGTGGCCTGATCCTCGCCACCGCGGCCAAGTTCGTGGCCGACGATGCGGCGGCGGCGCTTCGCTCCCTGGCCGATCACTGGCGGACCGGACGAGACCGCCGACGACGGGACGCGGGCACTGCTCGTCGTCCGCGGGCTCGACGTCGCCTACGACCAGACCCAGGTTCTCTTCGGCGTCGACCTCGAGGTGGCCGAAGGCGAGATCGTCGCCCTCCTCGGCACGAACGGCGCGGGCAAGTCCACGGTGCTGAAAGCGATCTCGGGCCTCGTGCCGACGATGGCCGGATACATCAGCTTCGAGGGTGAAGAAATCACGCGGCCCGATCCAAATGCCATCGCCCGGCTCGGGATCACCCAGGTCCCCGGAGGGCGCGGAATCTTCCCCGGCCTCACCGTCGCCGAGAACCTGCGGGCCGCGTCGTGGCTCTACCGCAAGGACCGCGACTACGTCGAAGCAGCCACGGCGCGGGTACTCGAGTATTTCCCGGCGTTGACCAACCGGTTCGACACGCCGGCGGGCAACCTCTCCGGCGGCGAGCAGCAGATGCTGAGCCTGGCCAAGGCGTTCATCGCCCGTCCCAAGCTCCTGATGATCGACGAGTTGTCGCTCGGGCTCGCGCCCACCATCGTCGAGTCCCTGCTCAAGATCGTCCGCGATATCCACGCCAACGGAACGACGATCGTGCTGGTGGAGCAGTCGGTGAGCACGGCGCTCCGTTTGGCCGATCGCGCCGTGTTCCTGGAAAAGGGCGAGGTCCGCTTTCAAGGTTCGACCGCCGATCTGCTCGCCCGCACCGACCTGCTCCGCGCCGTGTACCTCAAGGGAACGACGGCGGGCAACGGCGCGGCGAAGCCGGCCCGGCGGAGCCGGCGCAAGGCCGACGCTCCCGCTACCGGGGCGCCGACGGTGCTCGGCCGCCGCCGGCCTATCGAAGCGCTACGGCGGAATTCGCGCCGTCGACGACGTCTCGTTCGAGCTGCGGGCGGGCGAAGTCCTTGGTCTCATCGGCCCGAACGGCGCGGGGAAGACCACCGTGCTCGATCTGCTCTCCGGGTTCATCCCGTGCGATGGCGGGCGCGTCGACCTCGGGGGCGATGACGTCACCGATTGGCCCGCGTACGCCCGGGCCCGCGCCGGTATCGGGCGAACGTTCCAGGACGCCCGTCTCTGGCCGTCTCTGACCGTCCGCGAGGTCATCGCCGCGTCGATGGAGGGCCAGGTCGAGCTGGGCTGATCCGCTCTCTGCGCTCTTCGGCATCCCCCTGCATGCCGAAGCCGAAGGCCGGCTCGACCTCCGCGTGGCCGACGTCATCGACCTGGTGGGTCTCGGCGCATTCCGCGACAAGTTCGTCTCGGAGCTGTCGACCGGGTCGCGGCGCATGGTCGAGCTGGCCTGCTTGCTGGCGAACCGCGCGTCGGTGCTCCTTCTCGACGAGCCGTCGTCGGGCATTGCTCAGAAGGAGGCCGAGGCGCTCGGACCGGTCCTCAAGGCGGTGCAGCGGCACTTGGGCGCCAGCATCTTGATCATCGAACACGACATGCCGATGCTGACCTCGATCGCCGATCGCCTGGTGGCGCTCGAAGCCGGCGCGGTAGTCGCGACCGGAAAGCCCGACGACGTACTGCGCCATCCGCGCGTGGTGGCCGCCTATCTCGGCGGCGAAGAATTGGTGGGCAAGTGATCCGGTTGCTGATCATGGCCGTGGTCGTTACCGCGGCGAGCTGCCGGTCGTCGTCGTCGCCGTTGGTGGTGTCAGGCGCGCCGCTGCGGGCCTACGAAGTCACCTATCGGGTCGACGAAAGTGGACGGACCACGACCGAGAAGCTGATCGTGCAGCGGCCCTTCGCCAGCCACCTGGTGCTCGAGACCAGCGAGCGCATCAGTGTGCTCGGGCGACTCGCCACGCGCTCGGACGGACCATGGACCGTGCTCGAAGTGCCGCCGGCGCCGGCCGGGCGCGATCTTCGGCCCGATATCGCGTTGGCGACCGCGATGCGCCGTGATCTGGTTCAACGACACGGAACCCGCACGGTGGCCGGTCGCCGCTGCCAGCTGTACCGCGCCCGTGCCTCGGTCGCGACCGGCAGCCTGACCACGCAGCCGCCGGCCAAGCGCGACTACACCGAGTTCTGCATGGCCCGCGGGGCAGTGGTCGCTCGAGCAGCGCGAGGTCGAATCGGGACGGACAACGCGCCACATGCGGGCGACGTCGGTGCGTACCGACCGCGTGGCCGACGCCCCGCCGATCCCCGACGTGGCCTCGCTCGGCGTCGCCGCCGGCGGTGGCCGCACCACGCCCATCGACGCCGTCACCCGCCCGCCGTTCGAGCGCTTCTACGCATTTTCTGAGCCACCCGCCGGCTTCGTCGCCGCCGGGCGTTACGCAGTGGTCCCCCCGGGCTCGCCGGCGGGACGGCGATGGTGGCCGACGTGTACACCAACGGCGCTGACTTCTTGATGATCGACCAGGGCGCCACCACCGGCGGGCCGCCTCCGTTCGACTCCGGCCGACCAAGGACCGCGGTCAACCTCGGCGTGCTCGGTGACGGGGAGACCGTGCTGGACCTGCGGGCGAACGAGATCCGCGTGCGGCTACCCGACAACGCCTTCCTGCGCGTCATTGGCACCCAACCATTGGAGACTGCTCGTGCAGGTGGCGTCTACCCTGCGGTTGCAGGCATGAACATTCCGCGCGCTCGGTGCTCGCCCACTTTCGTCGGTATCCCACGTGGTACGCGCTGGCCGTGGTGTGGGCGGTGGCGATGGCGCTGGTGCCGGTGGTCCGCAACCCGGTCGCCCAGCTGGCCGATCGATCCCGGCCGCGTCCGATCGCCGGCAGCGTCGCCGCCGCGGCCCCGCCGCCGGCGCCGATCGCGCCGGTCGACATCGCGCCGGCCCCGACCGCTTCGCCCAGCTTGCCGGGGGTACCGGCGCTGCCTCCTGCCGCCGCCGTCCGCCAACGGGGTCGCCCCCGGTCGATCCCCCGACCGAACCGCCGGGCTCATCCTCATCCCACCGCCGCCCGCACTTCCGCTGCCGGAGTTTCCCGAGCAGCTCACACCGGTCTTCAACGCGCTCTCCCCGCTGATGAGCACCGGCTGTTCGGGCATCGGACTCGCCGCGGTCGTGATCGCGGTCGCCGCCCCGACCGTCGAGGACGTGCCGCTCGATCAGCTGTTGCCCTATCTCGTGCCCGCCTACACCGCCTGCGCGCTGTTCCCGATCCCGAAGTCGCGCACGGTCTGCGAACTCGACGACATGTTCGCGGCCACCTTGCCGCCCGAACTCACGAGCCTCTTCCCGGCGCCGACGATCATGGGCCTGGGCATCGACGAGATCGCCGGCATCGAGTACGTCGTCAGCCAAACGACCGGCTCGGCCCCCCTCGGCCTGGCCGACAGCCTCCGCACCCAACTCGGCTGCCGCACCGTCACCTAAAGCGTTAGGGGAGGCGTTCGACGAGTTCGGGGCGCCAGGGGAGTTCGTTGAGGCGGGGGCGGCCGGCGGGTTGGTAGGACAGCAGCAGCGCGCGGCGGTGGCCGCCGGTGGTGTTGGGCGACGAGCGGTGCACGAGGAGCGAACCGAAGAAAAGGAGCGACCCGGCCGGTGCGGCGGCGATGACCTCGCGGTCGGCATCGATCTTCGCCGGATCGGCAAGGAACGGGTCAGCGGCCTCCGGGTCGCGGGCGCCGGCCCGCGCCGGTGCGAACCGGCCACCACGCGGACCGCGCCGTTCTCGGGCGTGGCGTCGTCGAGGTAGAGGATGGCGGTGGCCACGTCGTGCGCGGCGTCCTCGGCGGCGACGTACCAGTACGTGAAGTCCTGGTGGTAGGGGAACGGTGATCCTTCCTTCGCCCGCTTGAGGTTGAGCTTGGAGGTGAACGGCCCGACGTCGTCGACACCAAGAAGGGCCTTCATCGGCTCGACGAACCGGGGTTCGGCCCACAAGGCATCCAACCGTTCGTCGAGATGGGTGCAGGGTTCGATCAGCCGGATCTCTTGCGACCCGTCGCGCCACTCCCACTGGATCGCGCTCCTGCTCGACATCTGGATTCGGTGCCCATCGTTCATCTTGCGCTCGGGCCCGGCCCCGTCGCGTGTCGCCCTCGCCGTCACGTTGGCGGCGACGTCCTCTACCGCGGTGCGCAAGGCGTCGACCTCGTCGGCGGAAAACACGCTCGGGCGGACGAGAAAACCGTCCCGCTCGTACTGCGCCTGCTCGAATTCGCTGAACCGCACGCCGCAGACGCCAGGATAATGAAGGTATGGCCGAGACGTTCCAAGTCACCGATCGCACGCAGCTCCGACGCAAACCCGAGCGCGGGAGCTATGACCGCGACGTCGCCCACGCGATCCTCGACGAGGCGGTCGTGTGCCACATCGCGTTCAACGGCGCCGACGGTCATCCCGTCGCCATCCCCACGCTGTTCGCACGCGTCGAGCGCGCTGTACGTCCATGGCAGCCCGGCCAGCGGCATGCTGCGAACGCTCTCTGGCGGGGTGCCGATGTGCCTCACGGCCACCCTCGTCGATGGCCTGGTGCTGGCCAAGTCGGCTTTCCACCACTCGATCAACTATCGGTCGGTCGTCGTGTTCGGAACCGCGACGGTCGAGAACGACGCGGCCACAAAGGCCCGCGTATTCGACGCCTTCGTGGAGCACGTGGTCCCCGGTCGTACCGCCGACGCCCGCCGTCCCTCCGACAAGGAGCTGAAGGCCACCCTCCTGCTTCGCCTGCCGCTCGACGAGGTCTCGGTGAAGATCCGCACCGGCGGGCCGATCGACGACGAGGAGGACATGAGCTTGCCGGCTTGGACTGGTGTGATCGACATGACCACCGTGTACGCCGCGCCCCGGACGCGCCTTTGCTACGCGTCGCCTACGCGAGGCCCAGCCGCACCAACTGATCGGGCGGCGCCTCGAGTTCGCGCAGCACGTCGCCCAGGGCGTCGGCCGCGGCCTTCTCGGCCGGCGTGCCCGCCAAGTTGTGGTCCTCGGTCGGATCCTCGTCCACCGCGAAGAGGTGGTTGCCGCTGAAGCGGCCCATCGCCCAGAACGGGACCGCGTCGCTCACCTCGAAGGGTTGACGGATGACCGGGATCGTCGACCCCGGCATGCGGTCGAGGGCTGCGCGCTCGATCAGGGACCGGTAGCTCGAGTCCGGGCCGCAAGGTCGGCATAGTCGACCAGCGGTTCGACCACATCGACAGCGGCGCGTTGTCGCCGGTTGGCGCCCGCGCGTACTTCGTGCCGTCGTCGGTGATCAGGTGGACCTCGCGCCCCAGACGCCGGCGACCGCCCACTCGCGGGCCGACGCGGCGTCGCCGGTGACGACCGGCGCGAGCGACTGGCCGTGCGTCTGCTGACGCGGTGCCACGGCGAAGAGATCGCACAGCGTGGCGTTGAGGTCGACGCTCGTGGTGAGCGCGTCGCGGGTGCCGGCTTCGACCCCCGGCCAGGCGACCAAGAGCGGGATGTGGCCGAGCGTCTCGTACACCGGTACCTGCGGCTTGCCCCACACGTCCTTCTCGCCGAGGTAGTGGCCATGGTCGGTGGTGACGATCAGCACGGTGGAAGCCCACAGATCGGCGCGGTCCATCGCGTCGAGCATCCGCCCGAACCACGCATCGATCATCGTCAGCTTGCCGCCGTACTGGGCGCGCAGCTGTCGGGCCTCGTCCGGGCTGAGCACGCCGCGTTCCACCGCGGCGCGCATGTACGGCGGCCAGATCAGGTGCGGGCCTTCCCACCCGTCGTCGTACATCGACGCATACGGCTCGGGCGTATCGAACGGCTCGTGCGGGTCGAACTCGTCGACGAAGAGGAGGAAACGGTCGTGGTGCGGCGCGTGATCCTCGAGCCAGCCCGCCGCCGCGGCCATCGTGCGCGGTCCGGGGAAGTCGGCCTCGTCACGGAAGTAGCCCCGCGAGTCGTCATAGGGCATCCGCGGGCGTCCGAACGACGGCGCGCCCAGCCAACTCGGATCGGGCCGGGTCTGCCACGGGTCGCTCTCGTGTCCGCGCTGGTAGTCCCATGCGGTGAAATCGGAGTGATAGTTCTCGCCACCCACCTCGAAGAGGTGCGGGTGATCAGTAATCAGCTTGGTGACCACACCGGCTCGTCGGAGCGGCACGGTGATGGCGTCTTCCCACAACTCGATCGAACCCCACGGCTTCCAGAGGAAGTCGAGCGCGCCGCACAGGATGTCGTGTCGCGCCGGCATGCACGGCAGCGAGCCGGCGTAGTGGCGGTCGAACCGCACCGCTCGCGCCGCGAAGCGGTCGAGGTTCGGCGTGGCGAACTCGCGGCTGCCATACGCCCCAAGGAGGTGACGATTGAGGCTGTCGAGCAGGACGACGACGGCCCGGTCCGGCATTCCGTGAGCGTAGATGGCCGCGCGCCAGCGTGACCGTTGTCACCGCCGGGTGGCCATCTCCTCCCCGCGGCGGAGACCGCCCCCTCGCCAGGACGGCCACCACAACAGTGCGCTGGGGCGATGCCCGATTCGCCGGATTTCCATACGTTCAAGGCACACAACAAGGAGGCCCCCATGGCGAAGGACGAGTTGGGCGACATCGAATGGCTGGCGCAATGCACGAGTCGGGAACGGGCAGCTATCCGCCGCCACGCCGACTACGTCGAGGTCCCGGCCGGCACCGTTCTGCTGCATGAGGGCGATGTGCCGCGGTGGTTCTACGCCGTCGTCGCCGGTGACGCCAAGCTGACCGCCGAAGGTGATGCTGTGGGTCGAGTGACCGCCGGACAGCCGATCAACGACGTTGAGGTGCTCCGCAACGAGCCGGCGACCACCACGGTCACGGCCGACTCCGACCTCCGCGTGCTCGTGATGGGACGACGTGAGTTCCTGGGGATGCTCGATGACGTGCCCGGGCTGGCCCGACGCCTGCTCGAGCGCCGCATCCCGCAGACCCGCTCCGCCGCCCGCCGCCGCCCGACGCTGGTCCCGGTACCGGCCGCCTAACAGGCCTGCCGGCGCTGGCCGCGGGTACGCTGCCGCTCCATGCGTCGATCTCTGGCCGTACTCGTGCTCGCCCTCGCCTTCATTGCCGGAGCGTGCGGCGACGACGGCGGCGGTGGTTCCGACTCTGCGTATTGCAAGGGTCTCAAGTCGGCGGCCGAAGAAGCGTTGCGCACAACCTCGACGTCGGCGGCCGACATGGCCGGGCTCCGAACCTCCTTCGAGAGCGCGCTGGACAAGATCTCGGACAAGGCTCCGGGTGAGATCAAGGACGACTACGCCGTGCTCAAGGAGTACGTCGGCCTCCGGTTCCAAGCGGTGATCGAGCCCACCAAGGCGGCAGAGCTCCAGCCCCGGCTCACCGAGATCACGCCGAAGTACAACGAGGCGCAGAAGGCGATCACCGACTACAACACCAAGGTCTGCAAGTTCCAGACCCCCACCTCGGCCGCCAGCGGCGGCGCGGCCACCACCGCGACAACGGCGAAGAAGTAACACCGCCGACGTAAGGTCGTCACCCGATGACGCTGTTCTCGGCTGACGACGCGCCGCCGCGGAAACTCAGTTTGGTCAAGCTGAGCGGAGAGATCGCGGGTCGGTGGCCGGCGTCGGTCGCGTTGCGGTCGAGGGCGAGGTGCATCAGCCCAAGCGGCGGCCGAGTGGCGGCATCTACTTCACCCTCCGCGACCGGGCCGCGGAGATCTCGGTCTGGTGCTCGCCGGCGCGTGCGCCGCGGTGCCGAACCGTGGCCGGCGAGCGGGTGAGCGTGACCGGCAATCTCCGGTATCAGAACGAGTGGGGACAGCTGCAGTTCGAGGCCGATGAGGTCGTTCCGGTCGGTGCGGGAGCCGTGGCGGCCGCGGTCGCCGACGCCCGCCGGCGACTCGCCGCCGCCGGAATTCTCGACCGCGTTCGACGTCCCATTCCGCGCCTGCCGGAGGTCATCGGTGTCGTCTGCGGTAGCGAAGCGGCCGTGCGCGCCGATATCGAGTCGGTCGTCGCTGTTCGCTTTCCGGGATATCCGGTGGAGTTCGCTGAGGTGCCGGTCTCGGGCGCTGGCGCCGCGGAGGCGGTCATCGGCGCCCTCCGCGCCTTCGACGTCAGGCCCGACATCCAGGTGATCATCCTGGCCCGCGGCGGCGGCGACGCCACGCAGCTGCTCACGTTCAGCGACGAGGAGCTGTGTCGGGCTATCGGCGGCGCGGGAACCGCGGTGGTGTCGGCCATCGGCCACGAGGGCGATAGACCGCTGTGCGACGAAGTAGCCGACCTGCGCTGTGGCACGCCTTCGATGGCCGCCGCCGCGGTCGTGCCCTCGCGTGTGGAGTTGGAGCGCGCCCTCGACGACCTCATCCACCAGGCGCGCCTCGTTGTCGAGCAGCGCCACGGCCGCGCCCTCGCCCGCTTGGAGTCGGTCACGCCCGAGCGCGCGCTCGACGCCGGCCTCGGCGTGGCGACGGCGCGCCTGCAGCGGGCCGGGGCCCGGTTCGAGCTGGTGAATCCCGCCCGGCTTCTCCCTGGTGTCACGAGTCGCCTCGGCGCCGCCCTACGGCAGATGGAAGCGCTGGCGCCATCGCGTGTGCTCGAACGCGGCTACGCGGTGGTGCGGAACGCCAAAGGCGAGGTCATTCGCGGGCCGGCGGACGTCTCGGTGGCCGACGCGCTGGCCATCCAGCTGGCTGGTGGGCGCATCGGCGCCCGAGTGGAGGATGTGGAGCAGTGAGCCGGAGGCGAAGCCGGATGGCGATCGGGAGACACAAGTGACCGACGGCGAACCAACCTTCGAGGAGCTCGTCGCGCAACTGGAAGGGTTGACCGACCAGATGGCTGCGGGTGATATCGGGATCGAAGCGGCGACGGCTCTGTACGAGGAAGCGGGTCGCCTGCACGCGCTCGCGGCCGAACGGCTGGCGCGAGTGCAGGAGCGCATCGAGAAGTTGCAGTCCCGCCCGCCCGCTAGCTGAGCGCGTCGGGGATTGCGGCTGCCTCCCGTCCGGCGAAGGCAGTGTGAATGTCGAGCCGTTCGAGGGTCTGCTCGAGCTGCTTTTGCCCGGTGGGGATCGGATGCTCCGCGAAGAAGGCGTGCACGTCGGCCGCCATCTCGGGTTTAGTGAAGTACACGACGTTGGTGACCATGCGGTCGAGCATCTTGTGGGGGAAGCGCTCGGTGAGTGTGTCCCAGCGCGTCTTCACGAAGTCCCAGGCCAGGTCGCCGGCCAACCGGTTTCCCAGCGCGGTGTTGATGACGAACGGTGCGTTCTGCGTCCGCACCTCGGTGATAGCCAGGTCAAGTGTGCGCTCCACGAGCGGGCGCGAGGGGAACTCAGCGAGCGCGTAGAGATACCTGATCTGTTCCTGAGGCGTGGCCGGTGCCCGGAAACGGCTGAGGAACGTCGTGTACTCCGCCTCGCCGCCGCCGTGGGCCACGGTCGTGATGACCGGCCCCACGAGATCGGGATGGAGCGACGACCGGTCATCGACGTAGCGGGCGTGACGCTCGGCGGCTTCGCGCTGTACCTCGGGGTCGGCCCCGATGGTGCCCAACGAGGTGACCAACGCGGCGCGCAGCCGCGAGGTGCGTTCGGGCTCGTCGCCGGCAGGGTCCCAACCCACCTTTGCCAAGGCCGGCCCGGCAAGGCTGCGAACGAACGTGCGCAGGACGTCGCGGCCGCCGTCGGCTACGACCCGATCAAGGAGTCCGAGAGGACCGAGGATTGCCGCCCACACATTGGGGTCATCGTCGTCACGCAGCAGGCCGACCAGCTCGATGAAGTCGGTCAAGGGCGCGCGGCCCGACAGCACCGTGGCCCAGACGTCGCTGACCAGATTGAACCGCTCGAGGCGCGAGAGCCCGCTGGCCACCAACGCGGGGAGGCGCTCCAGTGGATACTGCACGCGGTAGAAGCCCCAGCCTCCGTCGTTGACCACGGCGGCGTCGACCTTGCCACCGAGATCGGCGGTGGCTTCCTCATCGGTCAGCAGGACACGCTGCTGAGTGCCGTTGGCCCGCACGAGCACCGGCACCTGCCATTGGGCCTTCGGATCGCCGTCGTCGAGGTAGCGGAACTGATGCTGCCGAAGTGTCAGCGACGCGCCGTCGGGCGCAGGCTCGGTAGTGATCACCGGATGCCCGCCCTGGAAGATCCAGCTGTCCATCAGTTCGCGAACGCCTTCGCCGGTGGACTCCTCTAGCGCGTCCCAGAGGTCGGTGGTCTCCGCGTTGCCGTAACTGTGTTTGCTCAGGTAGTAGACGATGCCCTGACGGAAGGCCTCGGCGCCCAGGTACTGCTCGAGCATGCGCAGCACCGCGGCACCCTTCTGGTACGTGAGGATGTCGAACATGTCCTCGGCCTCCTCGGGCCGATCCACCGGGAACTCGATCGGGCGGGTGGAGCGCAGGGCGTCGATGGTCATGGCCGCGGCCCGGCTCGTCCCGAACGTCACCCAGCGCTCCCACTCCGGACGGAACGCATCAACGGCGAGGAGCTCCATGAAGGTGGCAAACGCTTCGTTGAGCCAGATGCCGTTCCACCACTTCATCGTCACCAGGTCGCCGAACCACATGTGCGCGATCTCGTGGGCGACGACGTCGGCGATCATCTCGAGGTCGCCCCGCGACGCCAGCTGGCTGTCGGCGAGCAGGGCGGTCTCGCGGAATGTGACCGCGCCCAGGTTCTCCATGGCGCCGAACGCGAAGTCGGGAATGGCGATGAGGTCGAGCTTGTCGCCGGGGTAGGGCAGGCCGAAGTACTCGCGGAAGAACCGCAACGAATGCGCACCGGTCTCCAGTGCCCAACCGGTGAGGTGGGCCTTGCCCCGAACTGCTGCCACGCGGAGCGGGACTCCGTCTACGTCGACCGGCTCAGTCACGTCGAACGGGCCGACGACAAAGGCCACCAGATAGGTCGACATGCGAATGGTGTCGGCGAAGGTGACCTGGCGTTTGCCGTTGCCGAGGTCGGTTTCCTCGAGCGCCGCGCTGTTGGAGATCGCGGTGAGGTCGGCGTCGACGATGAGCCGCACCGCGAAGACCGCCTTGAAGTCGGGCTCGTCCCAGCACGGGAACGCCCGGCGGGCATCAGTGGACTCGAACTGGGTCGTGGCGATGACCCGCTCGACGCCGTCGTCGTCTACGTAGGTGCTCCGATAGAAGCCGCGGAGCTTGTCGTTGAGAATCCCCGCGAAGGTGAGGTGCAGCGTCCAGTGCCCGGATGCTGCGGTTTCCGACAGGCCGATGGTCGCCTGCTGGAGCTCCTCGTCGTAGCTGACGGTGCCTTCGAGCCGAACGCCCATGTCATCGACCATCTCGGCGGTGAGGATCTCGAGTTCCGCCGCGTTGAGCACCACGGTGTCGGTCGGTTCGTGGACGAGGAGCCGAACGTGCTCGTCGCCGGTGAAGGTCGCGTTGGCCAGATCAGGCGCCAGCGTGACGTCGTAGTGCTGAGGTTCGGCCGTTCGGGGGAGCCGGTGCGATCGCTGGGGCATAGGTTCACGCTACTTTCGCCGCCCGTGGCTACTAACACTGAGCGCCTCCGGCGCGACAACAACCTCGACGTCGTCGCTCTGGGCAACGCCATCGTCGACATCCTCACGCATGAAGATGACGCCTTCCTGGCGTCCCACGGGCTGACGAAGGCCGCGATGCAGCTGGTGGACTCGACGGAGGCCGCGGCGATCTACGGCGACATGGGCCCCGCGTTGGAGGCATCGGGTGGCTCCGCCGCCAACACCACGGCCGGGATTGCGTCCTTGGGTGGACGCGCCGCGTTCATCGGCAAGGTGCGCGACGACCAGCTCGGCGCGGTGTACACCCATGATCTACGCGCTGCGGGGGTCGAGTTCGTCACCCCGCCGGCGACCAGTGGGCCGGCCACCGCACAGTCCTTCATCATCGTCACGCCCGACGCCGAGCGGACGATGAACACATTCCTCGGAGCATCGACCGAGCTCGGCCCCGACGATGTCGATCCGGCGTTGATCGCGCGGGCGTCGGTGGTCTACCTCGAGGGCTACCTGTGGGATCCACCGGCGGCCAAGCATGCGTTCCGGCGGGCGATAGCCCTGGCCGCCGACGCCGGCGGTCGCGTGGCGCTCACGTTGTCGGACTCGTTCTGCGTCGATCGCTTCCGCGGTGAGTTCGTCGCACTGCTGGAGGACTCGGTCGACGTGCTCTTCGCCAACGAGGCCGAGATCATGTCGCTGTACGAACTCGACGATCTCGACGCCGCGATCGAGCGCGCCGCGGCGGCGTGCGAGATCGTGTCGGTCACGTTGGGGCCGAACGGATCGGTCGTCGTCGCCGGCGACGATCGCCACACCGCACCCGCCGCGGGCGACGGCACCGTGGTCGACACCACCGGCGCCGGGGACCTTTACGCCGCCGGGTTCCTCTTCGGACTCACCCACAGCTATGACCTCGACCGCTGCGCCGCGCCTCGCCAACCTGTGCGCCGCAGAGTGCATCAAGTACCTCGGCCCGCGTCCGCCTACTTCGCTGGCCGAACTTGCAGCCGCCGCGGGCGTCTAGGCCTGGGCGCGGCCGCGCTGCATGATGGCGGCGCGGCGCCGTTCGACATCGGCGGGGTCGAAGCCACCCCGCGAGCGGCGCCACTCACGAGCGACTTCGCCCTCGATCTTGAGGCCCTCCTCGACGGTGGTGGACGTAGTGCGGCGGTACTCGGCGAGCATGGTGCGTACCGCAGCCTGATCGTTGGAGACGATGTCAGCCGCCAGCGCCTTTGCGGTCGGCAGGAGTTCGTCGTGGGGGACCACCTTGTTCACGAGACCGAACTGCAGGGCCTCGGCCGCGCCCATGAAATTGCCGGTGAGGCTCATCTCGCGGGCCCGGCGCACGCCGATGGCTTGCGGCAGAAGCACGGTTAGGCCCCAGCCGGGAACGATGCCGACCCGCGAGTGCGTGTCGCCGAACAACGCGCGCTCCGATGCGACAAGGAAGTCGCACTGCAGCGCGATCTCGAACCCGCCGGTCACAGTCGCGCCGTTGATGGCGCCGATCACCGGTTTGGTCATCGGTGGCCACGGGTTGCCTCCGCTTCCGGGGCTGCCACGCAGATTGTCGCCGGTCGAGCCCAACTCCTTCAGGTCGAGCCCGGCGCAGAATGCCGGGTCGGCACCGGTGAGGATCACGACGTCCACCGCGTCGTCGGCATCGGCCTCGCTCATCGCCACCGGCAGTTTCGCCAGCAGCGCGCTGCTCGAGCGCGTTGCGGGCCTCGGGACGGTTCAAGGTGAGGACGGCGACGCGGTTGTCGACCTCCCGCAGCAGGATGTCACTCATCGAACGCAACGTAGTCTTCTGTCGTGCCGACCAACCCGTGGCTTGAACGGCGCGTGCTGAATTACGCGCACCAGGGCGGCGCACGCGAGGCGCCGTCGAGCGCGCTGTTCACGCTTCGGCAGGCGATGAAGAACGGCGCCCACGCGTTGGAGCTCGACGTGCACGCGCACCGCCGACCATGAGCTGGTGGTGTGTCACGACGCCACCGTCGATCGCACTACTAACGCGTCGGGCGCGATCGCGGCCATGACGCTGGCCGAGGTGCAGGCGCTGGACAATGCGTACTGGTGGGTTCCGGGTGAGGTGGTGGCGCCCGGGCGGCCCGACGAGGAGTACGTCTACCGCGGTCGGGCGCCGGACGATCGCGAGTTCGGCATCGCGACGTTGCGGGAGGTGCTCGAAGCGCTGCCCGGTGTGTTCCTCAACCTCGACATCAAGCAGACCGCGCCGGTCGTCGAGCCGTACGAGGAACTTCTCGCCCGCTTGCTGCGTGAGTACGGCCGCGCCGACGACGTGATCGTCGCCTCGTTTCTCGACGGCGCCACCGACGCGTTCAGGCAGTACGCCCCGGAGGTGAGCACGTCGGCGGGCACGGCGACCGTGGCCGCGTTCTACCAGGCGGTCCGCGACGGCCTACCGACGCCGGAGGCTGTCACGCAGCACAGCGCGCTCCAGGTGCCGGCGACGTTCGGCGACGTCGTCCTCGTCGACGAGCGCTTCGTCGCCCGCGCCCACGACGCGGGCCTGGCCGTCCACGTATGGACCATCGACGACGCCGCCGAGATGCGCCGCCTGCTCGCCCTCGGCACCGACGGCATCATCACCGACCGCCCCTCAGTCCTAAACGAGGTGCTCGCTACGGCCTAGCCCTGCCTCCAAGTTGCAGAATTACAACGTCGTGCCTCCAGGATCCCAAAGGGCGCTCTGAAAATCGGTCGTTTCGGCCTGCGAGATCATCTTGGAGGCAGTTGGTTCCAAAACTGAAACTTGGAGGCGCGGTCAGGGCGACATGAAAGCGTGGGCGACGGTGGAGCCGGCGGTTTTGTCCAGGGTGGCGATGCGCCGGCCCTTCTGTACGGCGTCCTTGGCGGGGTGGAGGCGGTCGCCCAGGTAGGCAGCCGTCGCGTCGAGATCGGCGACCGTCCACGCCAGCCCGAAGAACCGGGCCGGGCCGTCGCCGCTCGGCTGGGGTGGGCCGATCACCTCGAGGACGACCTCGCCGGCTTTGAAGAACGCTTGGTGGATCCGGCCCGCGTCGCGGGTGCGGCGCAGATCGAGGCCGGCGGCTTCGAACCCTTCGATGGCCCGGCCGAGGTCGGGCGTCGAGATCACGAGGTGATCGAGCGCGACGACGCCGTTGGCGTGACCCGGGTCTGTCCCGGCCACGATCACCGGACCGTCCGATAGGCCGTTGACGTCCTTGTCGGCCAGCCCGTCGACGGTCCAGGAGACGATTCCCTTGCCGGCGGCGTCGAGCACGTACGCGATGCCGTCGATCGCGCATACGCCGTCCGTCACCGAGAATCCGAGGTCGACCCAAGCCGGCGCGGGGTCGGCCACTTCCAGCGTCACGATCGCAGCCATGGGCGTCACGGTAGTTATTGAGTCGCTTAGCGGGCCGAGGGCCGATACAACGGGGTGGTGACGATCGAACCGTTCGATCCGGCTGGGGCGCCCGACGTCGAGCTGGCGGCCCACCACGATCTGGTCGCCAGTATCGACGTCGAGGCCGTCCCTGACGACGAGCCGCAGCCGTTCGCCGACTTCGCCGCGTGGATGCGCGACGCTCCCGATGCCCGCAAGATCTGGGCGTGGGCCGCATGGGACGAAGGCCACCGGCGGATGCTCGGGCTCAGCTTCTTCATGCTCTGGGAGGAGGAGGCCAACCAGAACCTTGCCTCGTTCTGGGCCTACGTTCGCCCCGAGGCGCGCCGTAAAGGACTCGCCACTCGCCTGCTCCAGCCGCTCGTCGAGGTCGCAGCGGCACATAGCCGCACGCTGCTCGACGTGTCGGCCCGGCCCCGCATTCCCGCCGGCGCCGCGTTCTTGCAGGCGTTGGGCGGGCGTCTCGCCTTCACCGGCCACTTCAACGCGCTCGACACCGATCAGCTCGACCTCGACCTCCTCCATCGCTGGGTCGACGGCGCCAAGGAGCGGGCCGCCGACTACCGGCTCGAGGCCTGGGACGCACCATGCCCACCGGATCCGTCGACGCGTTCGTCGCCGCGCAATCGATCATGAACACCGCTCCCCGCGAGGACTTTGACGTCGAAGACGAGGTGTTCACCGTCGACCTCCTCCGGCAAAGGGAAGCGGCTCTCGCGGCACGCGGAGCGGAGCAGTGGGTGATCGCGGCCCTCCATGCGCCGTCGGGCGTCGATCGCCGGTTACACCGAGATCGTGCTCCCCACTGCCACATGGCCGACCCGCGGTTTTCAGGGCGATACCGGCGTCGACCCGAACCATCGCGACAGGGGCCTCGGCCGGTGGCTCAAGGCAGAGATGCTGCTGCGGCTCATCGACGAGCGACCGGCGGTCCGCCGGGTCACGACGCAGAACGCCGGCAGCAATGCGCCGATGCTCAACATCAACCACGCGCTTGGCTTCCGTTGCATCGAGGAGCGCCCCACGTACCAGATCCCGCTAGGGGAAATGAAGGCGCGGGTCGCGTCGCGATGATCAGCGTCGAGCCGTTCGAACCCACCAAGGCATCGGACGACGACCTTCGCGCGCTACTACGACTTCGAGATCGCGATCGAACGCGAAGTCGAGCCCGACGATCCGCAGCCGCCGTTCGAACGCGCCGCGCTCGACTACCTCGACCCGCCGTCGTGGACGGGCCACAAACGGTGGGTCGCCCGCGATGGCGACGCGCATCATCGGCCGCGCTTTCCTCGAGCTCGAATACGTCGAGACCAACCGCTACATCGGGCGGTTCGACGTCGGCGTCGTGCCGGAACTGCGTCGCCAGGGCATCGCCACACGTTTGCTGCAGCCGCTGGTTGACGCCGCCATCGCCGATGACCGCACCGTGATGGAGGCGTGGCCGACGGAGGGCACACCTGGCGACGCCTTCGCCGCCACGCTTGGGCCTCGAGACCCGTTACGTGGAGCGGCGCAGCCGTCTCGTGCTGGCCGAGGTCGACCGGGCCATGCTCGACGACTGGGTCGCGCGGGCCAAGGACCGGGCCGGCGAGTACTCGATCTCGGGCTTCGACGATGCCTGTCCCGAAGAGTGGATCGACGAGTACGTCGCGGTGAACGAGGTGATGAACACCGCGCCCCGCGAGGACCTCGACATGGAGGACGAGCATTGGACGGCGGAGCGGTTGCGCGAGCACGACCAGCGGGCGGCGCGGCGGGGCGATCACCGGTGGACACTTCTGGCCCGTCACGACCCCACCGGCTACGTGGCGGGCTACACCGAGATCGACTGGTCGTCATACATGAACGACCTGGTGTGGCAGGGCGGCACCGCGGTCGACCCCGCCCACCGCGACAAGGGGCTCGGTCGCTGGCTGAAGGCGGCCATGCTCCTAGCGGCTGCTCGACGAGCGCCCGGAGGTCCGCTACGTCGACACGTGGAACGCAGGAAGCAACGAGCCGATGCTGGCGATCAATGTCACGCTGGGGTTCAGGCCCGCGAAGTACTACAACGCCTGGCAGATTTCGACGGATGCGTTGCGGGAAGCGGTAGCGAAGCGGGCTTAACGCCCGCGGTTCGGCTTCTTGCCGTGATTGGCCTTCTTACGCCTGGCCCGGGCTTTGGCCTTCTTCGTGCGCTTCGACATGAGTCGACCACCTTAGTCTGAGGGCCACATGGAGAAATTCGGGCTCATTGGCCTGCCCAACGCAGGCAAGTCGTCACTGTTCAACGCGCTCACCGGCGGAAGCGCGGTCGTGGCGCCCCACCCGTTCTCGACGACCGAGACCAGTGTGGGCATTGCCCACGTTCCCGACGACCGGCTGGACCGCCTCTCGGTGATGAGCGAGAGCCAGAAGACCGTCTACGCCACCGCTGAATGTGTCGACATCGCCGGGCTGGTTGCTGGCGCCGCGGGCGGCGAAGGCATGGGCAACCGGTTCCTTGCCGGCTTCCGCGAGGTCGACGCGTTGGTCCTCGTGCTGCGCGCCTTCGAGGACGAAGGCGTTCCCGGCGAGTCCGACCCGCTCGACGCGCTCCAGGTGCTCGAGCTCGAGCTCGTCCTGGCCGATGCCGAGTCC
Organism: uncultured Actinomycetes bacterium; assembly: GCA_963742585.1. Lineage (GTDB taxonomy): Bacteria > Actinomycetota > Acidimicrobiia > Acidimicrobiales > JACDEA01 > JACDEA01. Next base: position 2,053,579 of record CAVUMI010000009.1, on the reverse strand, counting down.
GCCGAGAACCAGCTGTCGCGCCGCAAGCGGGCGGCGAAGGGCGACAAGTCGCTGTCGGGAGAGTCGCCGTGCTCGAAGCCGCGCTCGAGCGAGCTGCAGAGTCGGCACGCCGATCTACCGTTCGCAGCTCTCCGCCGAGCAGCGCGGCCGACCTGCGGCCGTTCTTCATGCTGACCAACAAGCCGCTGCTGGCCGTCGTCAACATCGGCGAGGACCAGCTCGAGCAAGGCCGACGCCGCTTGCCGCACCGGTTGTCGAGGCGCTGGGCGACGCCGGCGAAGTGCTGTCGGTTTCGGTGCAGCTGGAGGCCGAGACGGCGCGGCTCGAGCCGGAGCGAGCGGGCCGAGCTGCTCGAAGGTCTTGGGCTTGGGAGCCGGCGCGCTGCCCGCGTGGTGCGCGCCGCCTACGACCTGCTTGGCCTGCGAACGTTCCTCACCACCGGCGACAAGGAGTCGCGAGCGTGGACGTTCCGAGCCGGGGCCAAAGCACCGGAGTGCGCGGGCGTGATCCACACCGACCTCCAGCGCGGGTTCATCCGCGCCGAGGTAATCCATTGGGACGAACTGCTCGCGATCGGTTCGTGGCCCAAGGCCAAGGAGGCCAACAAGCTCCGCGTCGAGGGCAAGGACTACGTCGTCCAAGACGGCGACGTCCTCGAAGTCCGCTTTAATGTGTGACTAAAATGGCTGGCTCGTTCGTGACGGGGAGGTTCTCGCCAGCCTTGAGGTGGCCGACTCGTTCGGCGGCGCGGTTGCGCGGCCTGCTCGGGCGTGACGGCTGCGACGGCGCGCTGTTGATCCAGCCGGCGCGGTCAGTGCACACGGTCGGCATGCGGTTCCCCATCGACGTGGCGTTCTGTGACCGCGACCTCCGGGTGCTGGCCACCACGACGATGCGGCGATACCGGATGGGTCGCCCCCGGCTGAAGGCGCGCTGCGTCAGTCGAAGCCGAGGCCGGCGCATTCGAGCGCTGGCGTCTGCAGCCGGGCGACCAGCTCGAGATCAAGGGCTGAGCGTCGTGCCGGGCCGCCTCACCCTCGTCGCCACGCCGATCGGCAACCTCGACGATCTCTCGCCGCGGGCGCGTTGAGGCGCTGCGTTCCGCCGACGTCGTGGCCTGCGAGGACACCCGGCGCACCGGCCGGCTGCTCAGCCACGCCGGCATCAGCGGGCCCAAGCTCATGAGCGTGCGCGACGCCAACGAGGCGGCCCGGGCACGCGAGATCGTCGGGCTTCTTCGTGCCGGGAAGGACGTGGCGTTGGTGAGCGACGCCGGGAACCCGGCGGTCAGCGACCCCGGGCTACAAGGTGGTTGCCGCGGTGACGGGCCGCTCTTGGAAGTCACGGCGATCCCGGGCCCTTCGGCCGCGCTGACCGCGCTGGTCACCAGCGGCCTGCCCACGGCCCGGTTCGTGTTCGAAGGCTTCCTGCCTCGCAAGGGCAGCGAGCGCAAGCGGCGGCTGGCCGCCCTCGCCGCCGAGTCGCGGACGATCGTTCTGTTCGAAGCGCCGCATCGGCTGCTGATGCCACCCTCACCGATCTCAACGCCGCCTGCGGGGGAGACCGGGTGGTCGCCGTCGCTCGCGAGCTCACCAAGCTGCACGAGGAAACCTGGCGCGGACAGCTGCGCCACGCGGTGAGGCCAGCGTTGGCGAACCCCGGGGCGAGTACGTGATCGTGCTCGGAGGCGCGCTGCCGGCCGAACCGCCCGAAGACGAGGCGATCAGCGACGCGCACTGGCCGCCCGCATGGACGCCGGCACTCGACCGCAAGACCGCGGTGACAGCGGTGGCCGCCGAGCTCGGCGTGCCCCGCCGCCGGGTCTACGAGCTCTCGCTCTCCGCCGCCCGCTTGTCTTCGGGCTTCGCCTCCGACTCGCTGAGTTCCGTGCGAGCACGACGAGCAAACCTGACGGCCACGGAACGCACGCAGGCCCTCGGTCGCCGCCGCAGAACGTGCATCTGGCCTCGATCTTGCGCATCACGATCGGTGGCATCGTCGAGCGAGATGTCCACCTCGTCGCCGGCACCAATGCCCAGGGCGCGGCGCATCTCGACCGGCAACACGACCCGCCCTAGCTCGTCGACCTTGCGGCCGATACCACTTAATTTCATGACTGGGACCCCTTCGGCCATCGGTACTGTACGTAGTGGCCAGCTTCTTATCACGACGCCGATTTCTACGTGAACGACGCGCCCCACATCGGCCACGCCTATACGACGATCCACGCCGACGCCCTGGCGCGCTGGCACCGGCTTCTCGGCGACGACATCTTCTTCCTCACCGGCACCGACGAGCACGGACTGAAGGTCGTTCGGTCTGCGGACGCCGCCGGGCTGTCGCCACGGGAGCAGGCCGACCGCACCAGTACCCGGTTCCGTCGAAGCGTGGAAGCTCCTTGACATCAGCTACGACGACTTCATCCGCACCACCGAGCCGCGGCACTACACGTCGGTCCAGCAGTTCCTGCAGAAGGTGTACGACAACGGCAACATCGAGCTCGGGGTGTACGAGGGTCCGTACTGCGTGGCGTGCGAGGGCTACTACGCCGAGTCCGACCTCATCGACGGCAACTGTCCGATCCACAAACGGCCGGTCGAGTTCTTCCGCGAGGAGAACTACTTCTTCAAGCTGTCGAAGTACGAGCAGCCGCTCCTCGACTGGTATGCGGCGAATCCCGACGCGGTGGCGCCGGAGAGCAAGCGCAATGAGGCGCTGGGTTTGATCAAGTCGGGACTGCGGGACGTGTCGATCACCCGCACGTCGCTGGACTGGGGCGTGCCCGTGCCGTGGGACGACAAACACGTCTTCTATGTGTGGTACGACGCGCTGATCAACTACGCGACCGCCATCGGGTACGGCGAGGACCCGGAGCGCTTTGAAGCGTGGTGGCCCGCGGTGCACCACCTCATCGGCAAGGACATCCTGCGGTTCCATTGCGTGTACTGGCCGGCGCTCTGTCTGGCCGCCGGCATCGAGCCGCCGCCGCCACATCAATGTCCACGGCTTCCTGCTTGTCGGTGGCGAGAAAATGAGCAAGACGGGTCTAACGCAGATCGCGCCGGCCGACCTCGTCGATGACTTTGGTGTCGACCCGGTGCGCTACCACGTCCTGCGCGATGTCCCCTACGGCCCCGATGGCGACTTCTCATACGAGGGCGTCGTCGAGCGCTACAACAGCGATCTGGCCAACAACCTCGGCAACCTGCTCTCACGCGTCGCGACCGTGGTCGGCAGCAAGTGCGGGGGCATTGGGCCTGCACCGCGCCCCGACAGTCCGCTCGCCGGCTTGGCGGCCGACGTCTTCGCCGCCACCGCGGCGGCGTGGGATCGCGTCGCGCCTAGTGACGCTCTTGAGGCCACGTGGCGGCTCATTCGCGAGACCAACGCATACCTCGAAACCAACGAGCCGTGGAAAGCAGAGGCGGGATCGCCCGACGTCGCTGCGGTATTGGGGGATGCGTTGGAGGCGCTGCGGATCGTCACGATCCTCGCCTCGGTCGCCATCCCGTCCACCGCGGTCGAGATCTGGCGGCGGCTGGGCTTGCCCGGTCGCGCCAGAGGACCAGCGCGTTCCGGATGCCGCTCAGTGGGGCGGCTACCCGGGTGGGCTGCCGGTCGAGAAGGGCGCGCCGCTGTTCCCGCGTCGCACTGGCTAGGTGTGGACCGACTCGCACTGCCACATCGACGACCCCGCTGCAGTCGGAGCAGCACGGGATGCCGGTGTCACCCGGCTCGTCACCGTCGGCACTGATCTCGAGACGTCCCGCCGCGCCATCGAGACTGCACGGACCCATGCGGGCGTGTCGGCCACGGTGGGCCTTCATCCGCATGACGCCCGCCTCGGGCTGGCCGGACTGGCCGACCTACTCGACGACCCGGTCGTCGTCGCGGTGGGCGAGTGCGGGCTCGATTACCACTACGACCACTCGCCCCGCCCCGTCCAGCGCGAGGTGTTCGCCGAGCAGATCGCGCTGGCGCTCGCCCATGGCCTGCCGCTGGTGATCCACACCCGCGAAGCGTGGGACGACACGTTCGCCGTTCTCGATGACGTCGGCGTTCCCGAGCGGACGATCTTTCACTGCTTCACTGGCGGACCCACTGAAGCCGAGCGTTCGCTGGAGCGGGGCGCGGCGCTGTCGTTCAGCGGGATCGTGACGTTCAAGAACGCCGGAGATGTCCGCGCCGCGGCCGCGGCGTGTCCCGCCGAGCGGCTCCTCGTCGAGACCGATGCTCCGTATTTGGCCCCGATTCCCCACCGAGGCCAGCCCAATCAGCCTGCCTGGGTACCGCTCGTAGGGGCCGGAATCGCCCAGGTTCGCGGCATCGACGCTTGCGGAGGTCGAGGCCCTGACCTGGGCAAATGCGACAAATTGGCTGCGGTTGCCACCTTTAACAAACCCCGCCTAGCCTCTCCGGAGCCCTGGGGGGCTGCCTCCAACGGAAAGGGTGGAGTCCTGGAGGAGAAAAAAGCTGGGCCCCGATGGTTGCTGGCCGTGCTGCTCTCAGGCGGCGCTGTCCTGTTGCCATTGGTGTCCCTGCAACATCAAGAGTCACGGCCTTCGCTTACCGCGTCCGCGTATGGACGCCGCACCGTCGTCACTCGAACTCGCCGCCCGGCTTGTGCCGGAGCGGGCGAGCCGCTCGGCGCCCCGAGCCGTGTCGGTGGAGTCGGCGACACTGACCGCTCTCGAAGCGCAGGCCTCGAGCACCACAACCACGGTGACGCCCACGACCGTGGTGGTCGTGAGGCAGACGGCCGCGCCCGCGAACCGCACGGCGACGACGAAGCCGGCGGTTCGCCGGAGCACCACAACCACGACGCGCAAGCCCCGCCCGACGACGACGACCACGAAGCCGCCGGCGAAGGCCGCAGCGGCGCCCAAGATGCGCCCGTCGACGCCGCCGGAGGCCGGACCTTCCACCGGTCAGTCCGAGACCGGTAAGGCCACGTGGTACGAGACCGAGGATCCCCAGGTATGCGCGCACAAGACGCTGCCGATGGGAACCGTCGTGACGGTCACCCAAGTCGAGACCGGCAAGTCCACGACGTGCAAAGTTGGGCGACCGCGGCCCCTTCGTCGAGGGCTACATCATCGATCTCTCCCCGGAGACGTTCTCGCAGCTGGCCCCCACGTCGACGGGCGTGATCAACGTCAAGATCACCTGGTGACGGCCGGCTCCTGAGCCGGTCCGACATCACGCAGCTCCTCCGCGATCACGATCTCCACCCGAGCCGCGCGCTCGGGCAGAACTTCGTTGCCGACGCCAATACGGTGCGCCGCATCGCCCGGCTGGCTGAAGTCGGCGAGGTGATCGGGTCGTGGAGATCGGGGCCGGGCTGGGTTCCTTGACCCTCGCCCTGGCTGACACCGGGGCGGCGGTGACCGCAGTCGAGATCGATCGGTACGTGACGCCGGTCCTGCGCTCGCTCGTCGAGCCGGCGGGTGTCACCGTCGTCGAAGCCGACGCCATGGCGCTCGACTGGCCCGCGCTCCTCGGTGTCGACCGCGGGCTGGGTGCTGGTTGCCAACCTGCCGTACAACATCGCCACGCCGCTGGTCCTTGATCTGCTCCAGGACGCACCCCAGATCGAACGCATGCTGGTGATGGTGCAGCGCGAAGTGGGCGAGCGTCTGGCCGCCGGCGCGGGCGACGCGGCGTACGGCGCACCCTCGGTCCGCCTCGCGTACTGGGCGACCGCACGGGTCGCAGGTCGCGTGCCGGCCAGCGTGTTCGTGCCCCGCCCACGCGTGGAGTCGGTGCTCGTGTCGGTCATACGGCGGACCGCGCCCGCCGTCGATGTCGATCGGGAATGGTTGTTTCGCCTGATCGCTGCTGGGTTCGGCCAGCGGCGCAAGATGCTGCGCCGGGCACTAGCCGGTCTGGTGGACGACGCCGGCTTCGCCGCCGCGGAGGTGGCGCCGACGGCCCGGGCCGAGGAGCTCGGAATCGACGAATGGGGAAGGCTGGCGGAGTGCAGCGAGCCGGAGGCGTAGAGAGATGGATGTCGAGTTCGCCCGGGCCAAGCTGACGCTGTCGCTGCACGTCACGGGCGTGCGCGATGACGGGTACCACCTGCTCGACGCCGAGATGGTCACCCTTGACCTGGCCGACACGCTGCTGTTCGCTCCCGGCGACGAGGTCGAGGTCATCCCCCTCGTCGAGACGTTCCGGTTCACCCCGACGCTGGTGACCGATGCCCTGGCCGCGGTCGGGCGCCACGCGTTCGTGCGGCTGGAGAAGCGCATCCCGGTGGGCGCCGGCCTTGGCGGCGGCTCGGCTGACGCCGCTGCTGTCTTGCGGTGGGCGGGAGGGCCGAGGACTCGCCCTCGCCGCGTCAATCGGCGCCGACGTGCCGTTCTGCTGTCTCGGGGGCCGGGCGCGGGTGGGTGGCATTGGCGATGTACTGGAGCCGCTGCCGTTCGAGGAGCGCACATTCACCCTGCTCACGCCACCGATCGCGGTGTCGACCGCCGCGGTCTATGCCGAGTGGGACGCCCAGGGTGGCCCGACGGCCGGTAGCCGCAATGACCTCGAGCCCGCCGCGATCGCCATCGAGCCGCGCCTCAGCCGCGTGCCGCGATCGGCTCGGCGACGCGACGGGCAAGACGCCCACGCTCGCCGGCAGCGGGTCTACGTGGTTCGTCGAGGGCGCCTACCCCGGCGAGGGCCGGGTCGTGGCGCGGACCGAAGCGGGCTAGCGGCTTACTTGCCGGCGGCGCGGCGCTGCCAACGGGTCGCCTTCAACATCTTCTTGTGCTTCTTCTTCCGCATTCGCTTGCGGCGCTTCTTGATCAAGGACCCATGGCGGGGTTGAGGGTAATCGCTGGTCACAGGCCTAGCGAACTCGGCCCAACCGCCATGTGTCGGTGTCGAGATCGCTGGAAACCACCGATTCGAGCACCGACACATGGGTTTGGTGGCTGGCCGGGCGATAGCCTCGAATCGGCACACTGTCGGGGGTCGTCCAATGGCAGGACATCCGGTCTTTGGAGCCGAGCAATCAGCGTTCGACCCGCTGCCCCCGAGCCGCGGTAGAACTACTCAGTGAGCTCGCGTTCCCTTGCTGCGGTGGTGCTGGCGGCGGGGGAGGGCACGCGGATGCGGTCGACCCGGCCCAAGCCGCTGCACCTGCTGTGCGGGCGGCCGATGGTCCTGCACGTGATCGACGCCCTGGCCGAGCTGCAACATCAACCGGGTCGTCGTGGTGGTCGGCCACGGCGCCGAGCGCGTCATCAAGACGGTGCAGGAGCATGTCCGCCCCGACCTCGAGATCGAGTTCGTCGAGCAGCGGTCCAGCGGGGCACCGGCGATGCGGTCGCCGTCGCGCTGACTGCCTTTCCCGAGGACGACGCCGACGACAGCGACGTCGTCGTGATGCCCGGCGACACGCCGCTACTGCGGCCCGCCACGCTCGCCTCGCTGGTCCGCACGCACCGCGCCGCCGACGCCGCCGCCACCGTGCTCACCGCCGAGGTGGCCGATCCGGCCGGCTACGGACGCATCCTGCGGGGCAAGGACGACAAGGTTCGCCGCATCGTCGAGGAACTCGAGCTGGCGCCGCGAGGACCACGAGGTGCTCACCGAGGTGAACACGTCGATCTACTGCTTCCGCCGCAGCGTGCTTGGCGCCCGTCGCTCCGCCGCATCCGGCCCGACAACGCCAAGGGCGAGTACTACCTCACCGACATCGTCGAGGTCCTCTACGACGCCGGCTATCCGGTGATCGCGGTGCCGGCGACCGATCCGATGGAGGCGGCCGGTGTCAACGACCGTGCCCAGCTCGCCGCGGCCGAAGCCGAGCTACGCGACCGCACCAACGAGCGTTGGATGCGCCGCGGCGTCACCATGCTCGACCCCGAGCGCACGTACATCGACGCGTCAGTCGAACTCGGCACCGACGTCACGATCTTCCCGGGCACGCTGCTTCAAGGCGCTACGCGCATCGGCGATCACGCCGAGATCGGCCCCGACGCCCGCCTCGTCGACTGCACCGTCGGCGAAGGCGCGGTGGTCGAGCAGGCCGTCGGCCGCCAGGCGACGATCGGCGACCGCGCCCGGGTCGGGCCGTTCGCCGTCCTCAACCGGGCGCCCACGTTGCCCGACGACGCGGTGGTCGAATCGTTCCAAATCATCACCGGCGACCACACGTAGTGGGACACTTTAGTAATGAGCGAGCCGGAGGCGAAGACGGAAGGCGAGCGCGGGTAATGGAGCTCACGCCTACAAAACGACTGGCTCTGTACACCGGCCGGGCGCATCCGCAGCTGGCCGAGGAGATCGCCCAGCACCTCGGCGTCGAGTTGGGCGACGCCCACCTGAAGGACCATCCGAACGGCGAGATCCACTGTCGCTACGACGAGTCGATCCGCGGCTCCGACGTGTTCGTCATCCAGACCCACGCCCCGCCGGTGAACGACTCGATCATGGAGCAGCTGATCATGATCGACGCGGCCAAGCGGGCATCGGCCAAGCGGATCACCGCGGTGTGCCCGCGCTACGGGTACGCCCGCCAGGACCGCAAGGTCGAGGGCCGCGAGCCCATCACCGCCAAGCTCGTCGCCGACCTGTTCCACGCCGCCGGCGCCGACCGCATCGTCAGCGTCGACCTGCACTCCGGCCAGATCCAGGGCTTCTTCGACGGACCGGTCGATCACCTGCGCGGCTGGCCGCTGCTCGAGAGCTACCTCATCGAGTGCTGCGATCCCGACAACCTCACCGTCGTCTCGCCCGACACCGGTGGCCTGAAGGACGCTGAGCGGTTCGCTCGCCACGTCCAGGCCAACATCGCGTCGATCTTCAAGAAGCGCGCCCACGGCGAGGTCGAGGCGCTGGGGCTGATGGGCGAGGATGTCGTCCGCGGCCGCCACTGCGTGCTCTTCGACGACGAGATCGACACCGCCGGCACCGTCTCCGCCGCGGCCGACATCCTGCTGGCGCAAGGTGCCACCGAGGTGTGGGCCGCGGCGACCCACGGCGTGCTGTCGGATCCCGCCATCGACCGGCTCAAGAACTCTTCGATCAGCAGGGTCGTGATCACCAACACTTTGCCGCTGCCCCCCGAGAAGCAGATCGACAAGATCGAGGTGCTGTCGGTCGCCAAGATCATCGCCACCGGCCTCGAGGCCGTCTTCGAGGACACCTCGGTCAGCGAGATCTTCGGCGGCGAGAACCAGTCCTGAGCACGGTTGGTGCCGGCGCTTAGCGCCGCCGTCCTGAGCTCCGGTAGAATCGTCCTTCGTGCCTGAGATCGCTTTGCCCGTTGAACTTGGCCGCCCCACCGGCTCCCGACCGGCTGGCCGGCTCCGCGCCGCGGGCAAGATTCCGGGCATCGTGTACGGCCACGGCCTCTCCCCGGTGTCGGTCGCGGTCGAAGGCCGGGCCCTTCGTGCCGCCCTGATGACCGAGGCCGGCCTGAACGCCCTGATGTCGGTGAAGCTCGACGGCACCGAGCACCTGGTGCTGGCCCGCGACATCCAGCGCGACCCGGTGCGTCACAAGGTGATCCACGTCGACTTCCAGATCGTGCGGCGCGACGAGGTCATGTCGGTCGAAGTTCCGATCACGCTTACGTCGGTGAGGCCGAGGCCGTGCACCGCGAAGACGGCATCGTCGCCCAGGAGCTGTTCACCCTCACCGTCAACGCCACGCCGGGGAACATCCCGAACAGCATCGAGGTCGACATCACCGAACTCAAGGTCGGCGACGCCATCCGCGTCGGCGATCTCAAGCTGCCCACGGCGTGCCACCACCGACGTCGATCCCGAGGCCGCCATCGTCGTCGGCCAGCCGCCGCAGGTCGTCGTCGAAGAGGAGCCGGCCGAGGGCGAAGAGGGCGAAGCCGCCGAGGGCGAAGCTGCAGCTGCCGAGGGCGGCGACGCCGCGAGCGGCGGCGACGGCATCGGCGGCCGAGTCGACCGAGGAGTAAGTGCTTCGCCGACAGCGCGTCGGCACGCCGTCCGACCTGCTGGTCGTTGGTCTGGGCAATCCCGGCGCCGAGTACGCCAACACTCGTCACAACGCCGGCGCCGACGCGGTCGCCCTGCTCGCGGCATCGCTACGGCGAGAAGCTGAAGCGCTCGAAGGAACGCGCCCTCACCGCCGAGGCGCGTGTCGGCGACAAGCGACTGGCGCTCGGCCTTCCCTCAGACCTACATGAACGACTCCGGCCTCGCCGTTGCCGCGCTCGTACGCCGATTCGGCATCGACGACCTCGAGAAGCTCGTCATCGTGCACGACGAACTCGACCTCGAAGTCGGCCGGCTCAAGGTGAAGGTCGGCGGCGGGCTGGCCGGTCACAACGGTCTGAAGTCGATCGTCGCCCACCTCAAGTCCGACGCGTTCGTCCGGGTACGCATCGGCATCGGCAAGCCGCCCGGGCAAGCAGTTCGGCGCCGACCACGTCCTGCAAGCAAGCCCACCAAGAAGCAGCAGGACGAGTTGGCGATCGTCGATGCAGGAGGCGGCCGACGCCGTCGAAGCGATCCTGACCGACGGTCCTGCCGTCGCGATGAACCGCTTCAATTAAGCAACACACCCTCGCGGTAGCGTTGCGTAGGTGTTGGTTGTCTGAATGAGTTTGCGCGAGCTTCCGCCCCTTCTTAGGGACGAACCGGCGTTTAGCCGGGTCCTTGGCGCGTCCGCGGGCATGTTCGCCGTGCCCGAGCCGGCCCGGGCGTTCGCCATCGCCGGGCTCGCACACCTCAGCGACCGGCACCCGATCGTGGCCGTCGTACCCACCGGCACCGACGCCGAGCGGCTGGCCCACGACCTCGAGCGCCTTCCTCGGCCCGACCAGGTCGACGCTTTTCCCGGCCTGGGAAACCCTGCCGTTCGAGCGGGTGAGCCCGAGCGTCGAGACGATGGGCCGCCGGCTTCGCACCATGTGGTTGCTCCAGCAGCCCGATCGGATGCCCCGGGTCCTCGTCGCGCCAGTCAAGGCGTTGCTGCAGCGGCTCGGCCCGCACGTGGAGGACATCGAACCGATCGTCGTCCGCCGCCGGCGACCAGATCGATCCCGACCGACCTCGTCGCCCAGCTCGTCGACCGGGGCTATCGCCGCGAGTACCAGGTCGAGCATCGCGGCGAGGTGGCGGTTCGCGGTTCGATCGTCGACGTCTTCCCGTCCACCGCCGACGTACCCGTGCGCATCGATCTTTGGGGCGACGAGGTCGACCGCCTCACCGAGTTCGCGGTGGCCGATCAGCGCTCGACCCAGGACATCGAAGCGGTCGAGATCTTCGGCTGCCGCGAGCTGCTGCCCACCGACGAGGTCAAGGAGCGGGCCGCCGCAGCTCGTCGCCGAGCAGCCGTGGGGCCGCGACCAGTGGGAGCGGCTGCGCGAGGGCCTGACCTTCGACGGCATGGAGTCGTGGCTGCCGTGGCTAGCGCCGGCGCGAGCACCTGCTGATGGACCTCGTCGCATGAGGACGCGCAAGTTCTGCTGGTCGACCCCCGCCGCATGCGCGACCGCGCCGCCGAGCTGATCGACGAGGAGGCCGCGCTGGCCGGCACGCTGGCCCAGACGTGGGGCGCCGACCCGAGCACCGAGTTTCCGCGGCTCCACCTGCCGTTCGATCGGCTGCTCGCCCACACGCGAGCGCCGGTGTGGTCGATCACGTCAACGGCCGATTCACCCGATACGCCGGCCATCGCCGCGCACGGTTGGGATCCGGTTGTCGGCGACGCCTCGCCGTCTGGTCAAGCAGCTCAACGAGTTGCGCCACGACGGCTACCAACTCGTCATCTGCGCCGACGGCGAGGGCAGCGCCAACCGCATCGCCAGCGTCCTGCGCGACGAAGGTTTCGACGCGCCGCCGGTCGAGGTGCAGGCCGCTCGAGCGCGGCTTCGTGCTGTCGAGCATCAAGCTCGCCGTGCTCGCCGAGCCCGACGTCACCGGTCGCCGGCGTGCGCACCGCCGCCCACGCGCCCGTGCGGGTCATCACCGAAGCGTTCTTCGAGGATCTCAAGCCGGGCGACTACGTCGTGCACTACCAGCACGGCGTGGCCCGCTACGCGGGCATGGTCACCCGCGCCATCTCGGGTGCCGAGCGCGACTACCTGCTGCTCGAGTACCGGGCCGGCGACAAGCTCTACATCCCGTCGGACCAGATCGATGTCATCCGGCCGTACACCGGCGGCGAGACGCCCATCGCTGAGCCGGCTCGGCGGCGGCGAGTGGCAGAAGGCCAAGGCCCGCGTCCGGGCCGCGGTCCGCGAGATCGCCCAGGAACTCGTCGTGCTCTACCAAACCAGGGTGACGTCGGCCGGCCACGCGTTCCCGCAGGACACGCCGTGGCAGCAGGAGCTGGAGGCGAGCTTCCCGTTCGACGAGACGCCGGATCAGCTCAAGGCCATCGCCGAGGTGAAGCAGGACATGGAGGAGCCGGTCCCGATGGACCGGCTCATCTGCGGCGACGTCGGGTTTCGGCAAGACCGAGGTCGCGATCCGCGCCGCGTTCAAGGCAGTGCAGGACGGCAAGCAGGTGGCGGTGCTCGTGCCCACCACGCTGCTCGCCCAACAGCACGCGCAGACGTTCGCCGAACGTTTCGCCGGCTACCCGGTCCGCGTCGAGACGCTGTCGCGATTCCTCACGCCGGGCCAGGCCAAGAAGGTCGTCGACGGACTCAAGAGCGGCGAGGTCGATGTCGTCATCGGCACGCACCGGCTGCTCTCGGCCGACATCGCTTTCAAGGATCTCGGGCCTTCTCGTCGTCGATGAGGAGCAGCGCTTCGGAGTCACCCACAAGGAGCTGATCAAGCAGCTGCGCACCGACGTCGACGTGCTGACGCTCACCGCCACGCCGATTCCGCGCACGATGGAGATGAGCCTCACCGGCATCCGTGATCTCACCCTGCTGCACACGCCGCCGGCCGAACGTCAGCCGATCCTCACCTACGTCGGCGAGTACGACGAGCGGGCGGTCGCCGAAGCCATCCGCCGCGAGCTGCTGCGCGAGGGTCAGGTGTTCTTCGTGCACAACCGTGTGGCCGACATCGAGTACGTCGCCCGCGATCTGCGCGAGCTGGTTCCCGAAGCGCGCGGTCGCCATCGCCCACGGCCAGATGGACGAGGGCACGCTCGAGAAGGTCGTGCTCGACTTCTGGGACGGCGCAGTACGACGTTCTGGTTTGCACCACGATCATCGAGTCGGGAATCGACATGCCCACGGTCAACACGTTGGTCGTCGACCGGGCCGATCTCCTCGGGCTCGGGCAGTTGCACCAGTTGCGCGGCCGCGTGGGCCGCGCCGGTCAGCGCGCCTACGCGTACCTGTTCGTGCCACCCGACCGCTCGCTGTCGGAGGAGGCCTACGAGCGCCTGCGGACGATCGGCGAGCACACCGAGCTGGGCTCGGGCTTCAAGATCGCCATGCGCGACCTCGAGATCCGCGGCGCCGGCAATCTCCTCGGCGCCACGCAGTCGGGCCACATCGCCGCGGTCGGCTACGACCTGTACGTGCAGATGGTCACCGAGACGGTCGCCGAGCTGAAGGGCGAGACACCGAAGGTGCCGGCCGAGATCAAGCTCGACCTGCCGGTCGACGCGCACCTGCCCAAGACCTACGTCGACCGCGACGACCTCCGGCTCGACGCGTACCGCCGCCTGGCCACCGTGACCACCGACGCCGAGGTCGACGACATCCGCAACGAGTGGGTCGACCGCTACGGTCCCCTGCCGCCGCCGGCCGAGGCGCTGCTGGCGGTCGGCCGCCTCCGGGCCGCCGCCGCCCGCACCGGCGTGCGGGAGATCACCGTGGCCCGCGACGTCGCCCGGCTCAGCCCGCTCGCGCTCAAGACCAGCCAGCAGATCCGGTTGCAGCGCCTGCACCCGAAGGCGATCTACAAGGAGGACGCCGAGCAGGTGGTCCTACCGCTGGCCAAAGGTGCGGCGGAGACGCCGGCCGAGGCCCTGGTTGCGCTTCCTCAACGAGATGGTGCCCGACTAGATTTTACGTCACCGTGCGACGTCTTCTTGTCCTGTTCATCGCGGCCGCCACGCTTGCTGGGTGCGGCCTGTGGCGCCGTCACACCGTTCGCCGCCATCGTCAACGGCCAGCGCCTTCACCCAGAGCGACCTCGACCGTGAGCTCAAGGCGATCAAGGGCAACAAGGACTTCGTCGAAGCGCTGCAAGCGCAGGGCGGCCTGTCGGTGCAGGGCACCGGCAAGGACACCTTCGACATGGCGTTCGTGTCGCGGGTGCTCACCCGCCGGATCTTCTTCACGCTGATCCACCAGCAGGTAGAGAAGCGCAAGATCAAGATCAGCGAAGCCGACCGCACCGCGGCCGCGCCGGGAAGCGCAGACGTCGTTCGGCGGCGTGGAGACATTCGCCAAGTTCCCAAAGGCCTACATCGACGAAGCCATGCGGACCACCGCCGAGATCACCGCGCTGCAGCGGCAGTCTCGGCACAAGGGACGGCGACGCCGGAGAAGATCAAGGAGTACTACGACGCCAATCAGGCGCAGTACCAAGAGACCTGCCTGAGCCACATCCTCGTGGACGACGAAGCCAAGGCCAACGACCTCAAGGCGCAGCTCGACAAGGGCGGCGACTTCGCCGAGCTGGCCAAGAGCCAACTCGAAGGACAATCAGGGCCCGACGGCGGCAGCGCGGCCAAGGGCGGCAGCCTCGACTGCATCACCAGTGGGCAGTCGAGCCACTTCGTCGCCTGAGTTCGTCGGCCGGGTACAAGGACCTTGCCGTCGGCACGGTAAGTGCGTCCGGTAAAGACGCAGTTCGGCTATCACCTGATCAAGGTCACCGAGCGCCGCCAGCAGTCGTTGGAGGCAGGCGACGCCCGAGATCAGCCAGCGCCTCGGCCAGGACACCCAGCAGGCAGTTCAACGACCTCATCAGCGCGACCGCTCGCAAAGCCAAGGTCCGCGTCAACCCGCGCTACGGCAAGTTCGACCAGCGACCAGCTCACGGTCGTGCCCCCCGAGGCCCCGCCAGCCGCCGGCACGCCGACCAGCTCGGCCGGCCTCGAGCCGCTTCGCTACCCGCGCCGGGTCCTTAGCTCGTGCGCGGTCGTCGTCGCCGGCCTGGGCCCGGCCGGCCCCGAGTTGCGAACCGCCCAGACCGAGGCGGCGATCGATCGCATCGCGGTCACGGTTCCAACGCACTGCCCGTCACCCGGGCGCGCTTCATGGCATCCCCAGCTTCGACGACGTGTACGACTCGGCGCCGTCGCTCGACGCCGTCTACGAGAGCATCGTCGACGCCCTGGTGTCGGCCGCGGTCCGAGCACGGCGAAGTCCTCTATCTAGTCCCGGGTTCACCGCTGGTGGCCGAGCGCACGGTCGAGTTGCTCCGGGCGCACTCGGGTACTCGACGTCGAGATCCTCGCCGCACTCTCGTTCCTCGACCTGGCGTGGGCCGCGCTGGCCATCGACCCCGATCGCCGACGCGGTGCAGCTGGTCGACGGACAGCGGTTCGCCGTCGAGGCGGCCGGCAGTGCAGGGCCGCTCCTTGTCGCGCAGTGCGACAGCGCGGCGGTGCTGTCCGACATCAAGCTGACGGTCGATGAGGGACCCGACGTCATCGTCCTCCATCACCTCGGCCTGCCCGACCAACGCGTCGAGTACGTGGCCTGGGCCGATCTCGACCGCGTCGCGGCACCGGACCACCTCACGACGATCTACGTACCGCGACCTCGCCGCGCCGATCGCCGGCGAGGTGGCGCGGTTCTCCGAACTGGTGCGCACGCTGCGGGAGCGCTGCCCTTGGGATCGCGAGCAGACCCACCAGACGCTAACGCGCCACCTCGTCGAGGAGACGTACGAAACGCTCGACGCGATCGCCGGCTTGCCCGAGAGCTATCCGCACCTGGAAGAGGAGTTGGGCGATCTGCTCTTCCAAATCGTGTTCCACACGACGCTGGCTGCCGAGGCGGGCGAGTTCACGCTGGCCGACGTGGCGCGTGGCATCCACGACAAGTTGGTGTCACGCCACCCGCATGTGTTCGGGTCGGTGGAGGCGCACAGCACCTCGGCGGTCGTCGCCAATTGGGAGCAGATCAAGAAGGCGGAGAAGGGTCGCGACAGCGTGATGGACGGCATTCCGTCCTCGCTGCCCGCGCTGCTGTACGCGTACAAAGTTGGTCGCAAGGCGGCCGCGGTCGGATTCGACTGGGCGGCCGACGACGTCGCCGGCCCGATGGACAAGGTCGCCGAAGAGCTCGAAGAGCTTCGTATCGACGCCACCGCCGAGGAGTTGGGCGACGTGCTCTTCGCGGTCGTCAACGTCGCTCGTCACCTCGACATCGACCCGGAAGCGGCGTTGCGGGCCGGAACCGACAAGTTCAAGGAGCGGTTCCAGGCGATGGAGACAGCTGGCCGAGGACCGGGGCGTGCGGTGTTTCCGATGACGCTGTGGGACGAGATCAAACAATCAAGGAGGTAGTGATGCTGAAGGACTTCAGGGCGTTCATTCTCCGCGGCAACGTGATCGACCTGGCGATGGGCGTGGCCATCGGTGCCGCGTTCGGCACCGTCGTGGCCGCGATCACCGTCCAACCTGATCACGCCGTTGCTGGCCATACCGGGAGACCAGGCGAGCTTCTCCAACCTGAAGTTCACGGTGAGCGGATCGGTGTTCAGATACGGCGCGGTCCTCGACGCGCTGATCTTCTTCGTTCTCACTGCCGCCGTGCTCTTCTTCTTCGTGGTCCGGCCGGTCAACCACCTCATGGCCCGGCGCAAGACCGAGCCCGAAGTCGAGGCCACCACCCGCGACTGCCCTGAGTGCCTCAGCTCGATCCCGGTCGGCCGCCAAGCGCTGCGCGTTCTGCACGGCCCGCCTCACAAAGGCCACCGCATAACGCGCCAGCAACTGGTCGGTTAACGTGTGGGTTCACGACTGGTCCGGGGCACGGTCGCTGGTTACTGGGTCGCGGTTGCTGCTGCCGGATCGTTGCTCGCTGAGCGCCTGCAGCTCGACCGTTCAGCAGAGCGGCCAGGTCCTACCTGCGGATCAAGGGGCGAGTGCCTCGCTCGGTGAGACAGCGGCGGGGGACACCGCCGGCGAAGCGGTCGTCGACGGTTCGAATATGGTCGCGGCGGGCGGTTCCGGCGCGTCGACGGGTCCGCGGTCAACGGCACCGGCGGCGAGGAGTGCGGCTACTGCGACCAGTGCGAGCGGGCCCGTCCGCGTCGGTGTCAACTATTCCGAGAACCTCGGGTCGATCTTCGCCAGTGTCGGCGGGGTCGACAGCACCGACGGCGAAGCGGTCGACTCGATCCGTCCGATCGTCGAGTGGATCAACCAGAACGGCGGTATCGCCGGGCGGCGGCTCGAGGCGGTCCTGCATGGCGTGAATCCGACAGAAGGCACGTTCGCCATCCAGGAGCAGGAGGCCTGCGCGGCCTTCACCGAGGACACGACGGTGAACGCGGTGGTAACCGGCGCGGCGGCGATGGGTCTCGGCCTCACCTCGTGCCTGGCTCGCAAGCGCGTGCCGGTCCTGCTGGAGTTGCATCACGTGCTCGACGACGTGGCGTTCCGCGACCACGGCGGCTACCTCTACCAGCCGTTCGGCATCAGCTCCGAACGGCAAGGCTTCTTCATCGACGAGTTGGCCGCCGCTGGCTACCTCGCCAACGCCAAGATTGGCGTCCTCTATGCCGACGTGCCGATCATGAAGCGCTATCTGGAACGGGTGATTCGGGCGCGGCCTGGCGGCACGACGGTGTGACGCATCACCGCCGAATTCGCGTTCTCCCTGCCGGGCTCGGCGCTAGCCGACGCGGGCTGTTGTTCTCGCAGGCCAACAACGCGGTGCTGAAGTTCCGATCGGCCGGCGTCACCCACGTGATCACCGTCCCGACCGGCGGCGCCCTGCCGTTCGCGTTCATGCCCTCGGCCGAGAGCCAGGGCTACCGGCCGCGCTACGCGATGAACAGCCTGGAGATCCCGGCGTTCGTCGATCTCAATGTCCCCAATGCCCAGCTGAAGGACGCGTTGGCGGTGGGCTGGCTTCCCACCAGCGACGTGCTCACGCCGCAACGCCCCAACGACAATCCGGCCGAGCGCCTCTGTTTCCGAGATCACCAACAGCCGATCCGACATCCCGTCTCGTTACTGCGAAGGACTGTTCTTCCTGAAGGCGGCATGGGACGCATCAGGTGACGTCTCGCCGGCCGGCCTTCAACGCGGCGCCGAATGCTCGGTAACACTTGGCGTTCGCCCTGGACGTTCGCCACGCGCTTTGGCACGGGCCGGGCCGATGGCGCCGCCGCCTATCGCCTCGTTAGCTTCGACGCCGGCTGCCAGTGCTTCGTGTACACGGGGCCGCATGAAGGCCATCCCGTGAGCCGACGCGGCCGCCGAGCGGGCGGAACTTGAAGCCCGCATCGACGACCTCCGCAGGCGCCTGCCGAACCGCTCGCTTGCGGCTCATCTATTTGCTGACCGCTAGTGACCGCGATCGACTGGGCTTCGCGGTCGACCCTGGCGGTCGCCTTCGACGACATCAAGGCCGATTTCGGCCTCCGCGACTGGGACCTCGGCGCACTGGTCGCCGCCTTCACCGTCGTCGCGACCTTGTCGGTGATCCCGTGCGGAATCCTCGCCGACCGATGGAAACGGGTGCGCCTCATCGCCATCGGGTTCATCCCATGGGGCATCGGGATGATCTGGCAGGGCGCGGCGACCTCGTTCGCCATGCTGTTCGTGGCCCGCATGTTCCTCGGCGCCATCGAGGCGACCAACGGACCCGCGTCGGAGTCGCTCATCGGCGACTACTACGCCGTCGGACGGCGCGCCCGGATCATGGGTGTCTGGCGGCTCGGATTCGTGATCGGCGGCGCAATCGGTGCTACTATCGCCGGCGCCATCGTCGACGGTGCGCGGCTGGCGGGCGAGCTTCGTGGTCTTCGGCATGCTCGGATTCGTCTGCGGCGGCATCGTGCTCCGCTGGCTGCCCGATCCCGAACGTGGTGTTCCCGACGCGCTCCACGACGTCGAGAGCCACTCGCCGCGCTCGACGGCGGCACCGCTATCCCAGCGGCTCCGAGCGGTGCGCCGCGGCCGACATGCGCACAATCTCGCTGCGCCGACGCGTTCCGCGCAGCTCATTCGCATCCGCACGGCGTGGGTCATGGTGCTGGCCGCGTCGATCGGCGAGTTCGTGTTCTCGGGCCTGGGCGCGTGGGCGATCTCGTTCTTCCGGCGCTACCACGGCTTCAGCGCGGCCGGCGCAGGGGCGGTCCAGGGCGCCATCCTCGTCGGCGTCATCGGCGGCACGTCCTCGGGAGCCGCTGGGGCGACCGGCTGCTCGCCGCAGAACCGCCATGAGGATCGGGTGTTGCTGGGCGCCGGCTTCTTCATGCTCGGCTGGTGCTCTTCTCGATCCCCGCCTTCGCCACCGACACGACGTGGCTCGCCATCTTGTCTGATGTCCTCGCCGCGCTTCGCGATCTACGTCCCGATCCCCGGGCTGTGGGCGATGTGGTTCGACATCATCCCCGCGCCGCTACGCGGCCGGGCCAGCTCGCTGTTCACGATCGTCCGCGTCGGCTTCACCGCCAGCGCGCCCGCGCTGATCGGCGCCATCTCGACGCCACGTCGCTGCGAACCGCGTTTCTCGTGGTGATGCCGGCGCTGTTTCATCAACGGGCTGATCCTGCTGCTGGCCCGCAAGCCGTACGCCGCTCGACGCCGGCCCGGGCCCGCCAGGATCACGAGCCGCCCAACTCGCCATGGAGGTCTAGCCGTGGACATTCGCACGCCTCGTTGGTCGAGCTGACCTCGGCCGTCCGCGTCCGGACGCTCGTCGGCGCGTGAGCTGGTGGCCGCATCGCTGGCGTCGATCGAGCAACAGAATCCGGCCATCAACGCATTCGTCGCCGTCGACGGCGAACGGGCCTGGCCGACGCGGCCGCCATCGACGAGCGGTTGGCGGCGGGCGAGGACGTCGGGCCGCTGGCCGGGATACCCATCGGCGTCAAGGACCTCGAGGACGCGGTCGGATTCCGCACCACGTTCGGCTCCGCCGTGCATGCGGCCGCCCCACCGGCCACCGCCGACTCGGTGCAGGTCGCCCGCCTGCGCGCCGCCGGGCTGCGTGGTGGTCGGCAAAACCAACATGCCCGAGTTCGGTCTCCGGGGGGAGACCGACAACCGCACCTTCGGCATCACGCGCAACCCGTGGAGCCTCGACCACACGCCCGGTGGATCCTCCGGCGGCACGTCTGCTGCCCTGGCCGCGGGCATGGTGCCGTTGGCTACCGGGTCCGACGGTGGCGGAAGCATCCGAATCCCGTCGGCGGCGGCCGGGCTATCGGGTCTCAAACCGTCCCTCGGACGGGTACCGGCCGGCGACCGCACCGCCCCCGGATGGAACTTTCTCTCAACCAGGGGACCGATGGCGCGGCGGATCCGCGACGTTGCCTTTGCGCTCGACGTGGTCGCCGGCCCGCACCCGTATGACCCGACGTCGCTACCGGCGAGCGGGGTGTCCTTCGCCGACGCGCTCCGCGACGTGCAGGCGCCGGCGGTGGTGGGCTGGTCGCCCGACCTCGGTTATGCGGAAGTCGATCGCGAGGTCCTCGCGGTCTGCGAGGCCGCGATCGGCAGGCTCGAGGCATCCGGCACCCGCGTCGTCGAACTGAAGCCGGTGTTCAGCGAGAGCCCCGGCCTGCCGCTCGGCGCGCTCGTCCAGACCTTCACCGGCCGGACCGTCGAGCCGTACCGCGACACCGAGTTCTGGGCACAGCTCGATCCGCTCGTGATCGTGTCGGCCGAGATGGCCAGGGCGCGCGTGCCGTCAGCTCTCGAGATGACCCGCGCCCTCGACGCGTGTCATCAGGTGAACCTCGAACTCGCCGATGCAATGGAGGGGATCGATCTCCTCATGTGTCCGACGACCCGGGCCGCGCCTGCGATCTGTGACAACCCGACGACCGTCGACGCGCTGCTCGGTCTGTTCGCCGGCGACTTGCCCTCGCTGCCCGACGACGTGGCGCCGATGCTGATGCAGTTGCTCGACATGCTGCGCGCGTTGGAGCCGTTCAACGTGCCGATCGGGACCGTCAACGGCGCACCGACCGTCGAGTGGCACGGTATGACCCAGGCGTTCAACGTCGCTCGCGTCCCGGCGGGCACGGTCTGCGCCGGCTTCACCGCGTCCGGTCTGCCCATCGGGCTTCAGGTCGTCGGTCGCCACCACGACGACGTCGGCGTCCTCGGTGGGATCGCCTGGATCGAAGACCTCCTGGCCCTCGACCTTTTGCCGCCTACAAGGTGACGTCGGTGAACTTCGGGGTCGCGCTTCTCGAAGTAGGCGGTGACGGCTTCGACGTTGTTGGGCGAGCCGATGAGCGAGCCCATGGTGCGCTCCTCGGTCTTGAGGCCCTCGGCGAGAGAGGCCTGCCCGGCCATGTTGAGCAGCTTCTTGGCGCCGCGGATGGCGTAGGGATTCTTGGCGGCGATCTCGCGGGCCAGCGCGAGTGCGTCCTCGTGGGGGTTCTCGCTCACCCGCGTGGCCAGCCCGAGTTCCTTGGCTTCGGTACCCGAGACCATGCGGCCCGTGTAGGTCAGCTCCTTGGCCACGTCGAGGCCGACCAGGCGGGGAAGCATCTGGGTGCCGGTCATGTCGGGGATCAGCCCCCAGCGGATCTCGAGGACCGACAGCTTGGCGTCGGGAGCGACGATGCGGATGTCGCAGGCCATGGCGATCTGGAACCCGGCACCGACCGCCGGCCCGTGGACGGCCGCGATCACGGGCACCGAGAGCTGTGTCCACACGTAGGCCGCGTACTGGCCGCTGTTGGCGATGCCGTCTTGGCCGCGACGTTCCGGAACGAACTGCTCGCCGCTGTCGTCGCGGAGGCCGTCGCCGCCGGCCATCGATTGGAACGAGCTGAAGTCCAGCCCGGCGCAGAAACCCTTGCCCTCACCCGAGAGGACCACGACCCGCACCGACGGGTCGGCGCTGACGGCATCGCCTACGTCACCCAGCCCGGCGAACATCGCCTGATTGACCGCATTGAGCTTCTCGGGCCGGTTCAAGCGAACGTCGGCCACACCGTCGATAACCGTGTACACCACCGCATCGGATGCCATGCCGTGAGCCTACGGTGCCCGCACTCCTTGGAGCATTGTTCACTCAGTTGTAACGTTGCCCCCACCAATCACAGGAGTCACATCAGCTGAGCGCAATCGAGCATGTCCTGGGCCGCGAGGTCCTGGATTCCCGCGGCAACCCCACCGTTGAGGTCGAGGTCGGCCTCGACACCGGCGCGCGCGGCCGCGCCATCGTTCCGTCGGGTGCCTCGACCGGCACGTTCGAGGCAACCGAGTTGCGCGACGGCGGCGATCGCTTTCATGGCAAAGGCGTGCTCGGCGCCGTCGAGAACGTGAACGGCCCCATCGCGGATGCCATCGCCGGGATGGACGCGTTGGACCAGCGAGCACTCGACACCGCGCTCATCGATCTCGACGGCACCGACAGCAAGAGCAATCTGGGTGCCAACGCCATCCTCGGCGTGTCTCTGGCTACGGCCAAGGCGGCGGCGGACGAGATCGAGCTTCCGCTGTATCGCTATGTCGGCGGTCCCAACGCGCACCGACTGCCCGTGCCGATGATGAACGTGATCAACGGCGGGGCGCACGCCGACAACAACGTCGACCTCCAGGAATTCATGGTCATGCCCGTCGGCGCCGCCTCGTTCAGTGAAGCGCTCCGGTGGGGTTCTGAGACGTACCACGCGCTGCGGGCGATCCTCCACGACCGCGGCTTGTCCACCGCGGTGGGTGACGAGGGCGGCTTCGCGCCCGACCTGCCCTCGAATGAGGCGGCGGTGGAGATTCTGATCGAGGCGATCGTGGCCGCCGGCTACGAGCCCGGTCCACAGATCGCCATCGCCCTCGACCCCGCATGCACCGAGATCTTCCACGACGGCGCCTACGACCTGGCGTCGGAGAACCGGCGGCTGTCATCTGACGAGTTGGTCGACTATTTCGTTGCGCTCTGCGACCGGTATCCGATCGTCTCGATCGAGGACGGCATGGCTGAGGAGGACTGGGACGGTTGGGCTGCGCTCACCGCCGCGCTCGGCTCCCGGATTCAGCTCGTGGGCGACGACCTCTTCGTCACCAATATCGAGCGCCTCGATCGGGGGATCGAGCGCGGGGTCGCCAATGCCATCCTCGTGAAGGTCAACCAGATTGGCACGCTCACCGAGACGCTCGACACGGTCGAGCGCGCCGCCACCAGCGGTTACGGCGTCGTCATGTCGCACCGCTCAGGCGACACCGAGGACACCACTATCGCTGACCTGGCGGTGGCCACGAATTGCGGCCAGATCAAGGCCGGGGCGCCGTGCCGCTCCGACCGGGTGGCGAAGTACAACCAGTTGCTCCGCATCGAGGCGGACCTCGGCGACGCGGCGGCATTCGGGCGATGAGACGGGCGCTGCGTCTTGCGGTCGCGTTCCTGGTCCTCCTCGCCGTGCTCTTCCTCGCCGGCTTCCCGGCCCGCACGTATCTCGATCAGCGCAACGCGCTGGCCTCCACCGGTGACCGGCTCGATGTCCTGAAGCGGGGCAACCAGGCGCTGTCGGCTCGGGCCGAGGAACTGCACAGCGACGACGCTGTCGAACGTCTGGCTCGAGAGCAGTACAACCTGGTGCGGCCGGGCGAGGAGGCCTACGCCATCCTTCCGGGGCCAGCGGCGCCCGCGACGCCGAAGCCCGCGGCGCCGCGGGCCGCCAAGCCCGGTTTCCTGGCTCGCGTGGTCGACACGATCACGTTTTGGTCTAACTAACACCCACCGCCGCCGGGTCGGTAAGACTGACGGGATGGCCGACCGGCCGGATGACAAATCGAAGGGCCGCGCCCAGCGCGACCTACCGGAGCGGGCACCGTCGCGCCCGCCGTCGGTGCGCATTTCGGACGCCGACCGGGACCGCACGGTCGAGGTGCTGCGGACCTACTGCGGCGAGGGCGTCCTCACCCTCGACGAGTTCTCCGATCGGGTCGGGCTGGTGTTCGCAGCCAACACCAAAGCCGAACTTGAGCTGGTGACCGCCGACTTGCCGTCGCTTCAGGGACAGCCGGTGCCCGATGCGCAGCGCCGGAAGGTCTCCCGCAACGTCGTCGGCGTCATGAGCGCTGCCCGCCGGAGAGGACGGTGGCGACCGGGCGAGGAACTCAACGCCTTTGCCCTGATGGGCTCGTGCGAGATCGACTTGCGTCAGGCCGAGATCGACGGTGGTGCGGTCACCATCAATGCAACATCGATCATGGGTGCCATCGACATCATCGTTCCCGACGGCATCGAGGTCGACCTGGACGAGTTCCACCTTATGGGCGCGGTGGAGACCCGGCTCAGCAACGTCCCCCGGGTCCCCGGTTCTCCCGTGGTGAGGATCAAGGCGTTCGCGCTCATGGGCAGCGTGGTCGTGCGCACGAAGAAGGCGCGGTCCGAACGCAGCGTGGAGCGCTCGCGTGACGACCACCGGCAGCGGCATCTCGAGCAACGCAGCGCGCAGATCGAGCGTCAGCTCGAACAGCGGGCGCGCCGCATCGAGCAGAAGCTCGAGCGCCACGGGATTTCGTTGTCTGGCGCCCGGGAGCTCGATCCCCCCGAACCGCCCGCCGGAGAGAGCTGGAGCAAACAGCTGGCCGGCAGGACGGCACCGGACGGCACGGTCACGATCCTGTTCAGCGACATCGTCGGCTACACCGAACTCACCGAGCGACTCGGCGATCTGCGGGCGCATGAGCGGCTTACCGCGCACAACGAAGTGCTCCGAGCGCAGCTGGCCGCTCACGCCGGCTTCGAGGTCAAGTCGCAGGGCGACGGGTTCATGGTGGCGTTCGCCGGGGCGAGCCGCGCCCTGCGCTGCGCGATCGCGATCCAGCGTGCGTTCGCCGACTACTGCCGCAAGCGGCCCGACGAACCCATCCAGGTCCACATCGGCCTGAATACCGGCGAAGTGCTGAAGGACGGCGACGACTTTCTGGGCCGCACCGTGATCCTGGCCTCGCGCATTGCCGGCGAGGCCACCAGCGGCGAGATTCTGACGTCATCGGTGGTCAAGGCGCTGGCCGACGGCAGTGGCGAATTCGAGTTCGACACGCCGCGCGAAGTCGCACTCAAGGGGGTGTCGCAGCCGCAGCTCGTGTATCCGGTCGTGTGGCAGGTCTGACCGATACCGACCGCGCGGCCGTCACCGCCCTGCTCGGTCGACCACCCCGGGGCGGCTTCACGGTTGTGGTCCGCAATGCCGACGGCGAGCCCGTCGTGATCCGGAATGCGCCGCTGCTCGACGACGGAACGCCGATGCCCACGCTGTACTGGTTGGTGGGGGACACGCAACGCGAAGAGGTCGCCCGGCTCGAGGCCGGCGGCGGGGTGAAGGCGGCCGAAGCGGCGGTCGATCCGGTGGAACTCGCTGCCGCGCACGCGCGCTATGCGGCCGAGCGGGATGCGCTGATCCCAGCTGATCACTCCGGCCCACGGCCGACCGGCGGCGTCGGCGGCACCCGGCGCGGGGCCAAGTGCCTCCACGCGCACTACGCGTGGCATCTGGCCGGCGGCGACGACCCAATCGGCAAGTGGGTGGCCGAACAGATTCGCGGCCGTGGCTGAGCTGGTCGGCGCTATCGATTGCGGCACGAATTCGACGCGCTTGCTGATCGGTGATGGCAGCAAAACGGTGGAGCGGCTCATGCGGATAACGCGACTCGGTGAAGGGGTCGACCGCACTCGCGAACTCGCGT
Organism: uncultured Actinomycetes bacterium; assembly: GCA_963742585.1. Taxonomy (GTDB): domain Bacteria; phylum Actinomycetota; class Acidimicrobiia; order Acidimicrobiales; family JACDEA01; genus JACDEA01. The sequence goes on along the minus strand of CAVUMI010000009.1, from coordinate 2,027,842 downwards.
CGGGCGCGATCGAGCGGACGGTGGCCGTCCTCCAGGAATACCGCAGCGTCCTTGACGCGCACGGTGTTGAGCGTCTGCGGATGACCGCGACGTCAGCGGCCCGCGACGCCGGCAACCGCGAGACGTTCTTCGCCGCCGCCGAGGCCGCAGTCGGGGCGCGTCCGGAGTTGCTGAGCGGTGACGAGGAGGGAGGACTCTCCTTCGCCGGTGCGATGTCGGATCTCGATCCCGCCGACGGTCCGTTCCTCATCGTCGACATCGGCGGTGGTTCGACCGAGTTCATCGTCGGTCGCGATGCGCCGGTCGGCACGATGTCGGTCGACCTGGGCTGTGTACGGCTGACGGAGAGGTTCTTCGAGCACGACCCGCCCCAGCCTGAGGAACTGGCCAACGCCATCGGCGTGGTGCGCGACTCGCTCGATGACCTCACTCGCGAGATTCCCGCAGTGCTCGACGCGGCCCGCTTGGTTGGGCTCGCCGGGACGGTCACCACGATGGCGGCGGTCGAGATCGGCCTTCCGGAGTACGACCGCGACCGCATCCACCACTTCGAACTGACCAGAACGGCGGCCGAGGACGTGTTCCGCACGCTGGCTACTGAGCGGCGCGCCGATCGCGTGCACAATCCCGGGCTCGAGGAAGCGCGGGCCGACGTCATCGTCGGCGGGGCGCTGATCCTCGTCACGATCATGCGCCACTTCGGCTTCGACACCTGTTTGGTGTCCGAGGCCGACATCCTCGACGGCTTGGTCCTGAGCCTCCTCTAGATCGTTCACCGGGCGATTCTCACGCGTATACGCGTGAGAATCGCCCGGTGAACGATCGCTAGGTGAGCTCGTGAAGGACGAGCCACCACGAGGCGAGGCCGTGCGCGCACCAACCCTCGGGGGTCACTAGGCAGTCGTCGGGCGCACGGCACACGCCGTCGGCCAACCACTCGGCCAGCTCGTCCTCGTCGGGCGGTGCCCACCCACTGTTCACCTCGAACCACTCGTGCGCGGTGCGGATCGCTGCAGCTTGATCCGCGGTCACGTCCTGATCGAGCTGAGCACGGGCCGGTACGCGTCGACGTGCGCCGCCACCCGTTCAGGAAACTGCGGCCACGCTTCGGCCGCGGCGACGAGCCGGAACACGACTGCCCGAGCTAGGAGCTGCTCGCCGTTCTCGACGGTCGTTCCGAAGCGGAACGCCAACGTCAGTGGCGCGGCTTCCCACGCGATCGCATCGACGACGGCGACCGCCTCGGCGAAAGCCGCCGGCCGCACGTAGGGCGACATGTCGATGATCGCGGGCGGCAGGCCGAGTTCGTCGGCAAACAGCACGTTGCCGCCGATGTCGCCGTGAATGACCTGAAGGGTCGTCCCCGACCACTCGACCTCCAGCACTGGCTTGAGCGTCTCGAGCACCGGCAGTACGACCTCGGGTACGGCGGGCGACGGCGGCTGCTCGCTCCACGCCACTTTGCCGGCGGTGCGCCAGGGCGTGTCCGCCCACGGCAGATCGTCGGGCGGCAGCGGCACGCCGGCCAGCGCCGCGTGGAAAGCCCGTGAGACAGCGAGGACGTCATCCCATCGCCCGCTGCGGTGCGTGCCTTCGAGCCACATGGTGGCCGTCCAGCCGTCGACGACAACCTGCCCGTCGGCGGCGCGCACGTGGCGGGCCAGCCGAAACGAAGCGGTGTCGACAACCGACTCCACGTTGTCGGCCAGCCACGCGACCGTCGGCGCGGGACCATCGGGCTTCAACACCATGTCGCCGGCGCGCCACGAACGCCCCTCGCCGCCTTCGAGCCGGCGCGCGTCTGGCGGCGCGCCGAAGGCGGCGAGCACCTCGGCGGGCGGAGCGACGACCTCGTTCACGCCGCCAGACTTTCAGTCCGCGGTGGCCACGCGCTTGTCGCCCCGCTCGCGACCGGGATCGAACGCAAGCTCCAGGAGGTCGGTAAAGACGGCATCGGGCTCGATGGCCACGCCGCGCTTGGCGAACCAGCCGAGGAGATTGGCCACATCGCGCTGCAGGAAGTCGTGCGCGTTGGGACTGTCGTCCAGGTCGACTGCCTGTGGGAAGTCGATGAGCACGAGCCGGCCTTCCCAGACCAGCACGTTGTACGGCGAGAGGTCGGCGTGAACTAGCCCGTCCCACGTCATCTTGCGTAGCGCGTCGACCGCCTGATCACAGAGATCGGTCAGTTCGTTGCGCTTGCATCGGGCGTCGACCAGCCGCGGTGCCATCTGGTCGGCGTCGCCGATGTACTCGAGCATGACTTCCGCATTCATCCGTTGGACGGGATAGGGCACTTGCACGCCGATGGCCCAGAGCCGAGTGAGTCGCGACATCTCGTTGATCGCCCACGTGTTCGCCCGGACCCCGGTGCCGAATCGGCTCTGCTTGGCCGCCGCCCGCTCCTCGCGCGAGTTCGTGCTCACCTTGGACGCCCGGTACGCGGCGTCGTTGCGGAACTGACGGTGTTGTGTGTCGCGGTATCGCTTGGCGGCCAGCAGGTTGACGCTGTCGCCCAGGGTGCGTTCGACCAGCGAGACGTCCGCCTCCTTGCCGGTCTTGAGAACGCCGTGGTCGGTCTCGACCGCTTCGCCGCTGGTTATGACCCACTCGGGCACGGGAACCGGCCCGCGCTCGTCGGCCCACAGATAGCTCGACTCGCCGTCAGCGCGATGGTCGTAGTCGAGAAAGTCGAAGCGCTCACGTTTGGTGCTGCGCTCAAAATTGTCGGACAAGGGAACTCCTTGGAACGAGGAGCGCCCCGCGTCGTCGCTAGGTAGCGATAGTCCGGAGGGGCGCATGGTCATGGGCTCGAGAATCAACTGTCAATTCGACCGTCTCATCGACTCGCAATGCACTCACCTCCGTTCCTCGGGCGTCGGCTGCGCCAACGCGTCCCTACAGTCTCTCATCTCCGGCCCGCGGCGCACGCCAATTCCCTAGGCTGCGCCCGATGCCGTTGCACGAACGCCTGCTGATGGGCCCCGGGCCGAGCAACCCGTACCCCGAGGTGATGCAGGCGCTGGGACGCCCGATGCTTGGCCACCTCGACCCGGAGTTCCTCGCGGTCCTCGACGAGACCTGCGACCGGCTCCGAGCGGTCTTCCGCACGAAGAACGCGCTCACACTGCCGGTGAGCGGCACGGGCTCGGCTGGCATGGAAGCCGCGTTCGTGAACGTGGTCGGTCCCGGCGATGTCGTTGTGGTCGGCGTCAACGGCTTGTTCGGCGAGCGGATGTGCGACGTCGCTGCCCGCTGCGGTGGACAGGTGGTGCGGGTCGATGCGCCCTGGGGTCGTCCGATCGACGAGCAACAGCTGCTGGACGCTCACCCCGATCCCAAAGTCATCGCCGTCGTCCATGCCGAAACGTCAACCGGCGTCCGCAACGACGTACTTGGGCTGGGCGCCAACAAGGGCGACGCGCTGTTGCTGATCGACTGTGTCACCTCGCTGGGCGGTATCGAAGTGGCGATCGACGACTGGGGAGTCGACATCGCGTACAGCGGGACACAGAAGTGTCTCGGCGTCCCACCCGGGCTGGCGCCGTTCACGATGAGTGATCGAGCATGGGGGCGTCGAGTCGAGCGAGCGCAATCGTGGTACCTCGACCTCGGCATGATCGCCGACTATGCCGCCACACCGGGCACACGCAAGTACCACCACACCGCGCCGATCTCGATGATCTTCGCGCTGCACGCCGGCCTCGGCGCCGTGCTGGACGAGGGCCTGGAAGTTGGATGGGGACGGCACGCGGAGTGTGGTGCGCGGGTACAGGACGGCCTCGACAAGCTGGGCTTCGCGCTGCTTGCTGAGGAGGGCCACCGCCTGCCGCAACTGACCTCGGTGCGGCTCCCTGAGGGTGTCGACGACGGCTTCGCCCGCGCGCGCCCTGCTGGATCGCTTCGGCCTCGAGGTAGGGGGTGGAGTTGGGCCGTGGGCGGGTACAACATGGCGCGTGGGTTGCATGGGAAACACGGCGCGCCTGCGGAACGTCGCCGCGTTTCTTTCTGCGGTTGAAGAGGTCATCCGTTGGTGATCCGGGTCGCACCGATGCAGCTGGTCGGTCGACGCCTCCAGTTGCGGCCGCTGGTCAGCGCTGACTTCGACGGCTGGCGAGATGTGCGCCGGCGCTGCCGGGAGTGGCTCGTGAAATGGGAGCCGCGGCCGGCGCCGGGGCACAGCGATCCGAGTGAGGACCGCCAGGCCTTCGCGGCGCGCTGCGGGGCCCGCGAGCGCGAGCGGCAAATGGGATCCGGCTTCGGGTTCGGCCTCTTCGTCGATGGGCGGGTCGCCGGCGAGATCAATCTCTCGAGCATCCAGCGCGGTCCATTTCAGAATGCCTACGTGGGGTATTGGATCGACGAGGCCATGGCCGGTAACGGCTACATGCCCGAGGCCGTTGTGGTGATCCTGCGGTTTGCGTTCGAAGAGGTCGGCCTACACCGCGTGCAGGTGGCCATCATCCCGCGGAACCATGCCAGCCGTCGCGTCGTCGAGAAACTCGGCTTGCGCGAAGAAGGCACCGCGGAGCGCTATCTGGAGATTAACGGCGTGTGGGAGGACCACGTCCGCTACGCGATCACCGCCGAGGAGTGGGCCGAACGTCAACCAGATCTCCTCGACGCGTGGGTCAGGTAACGGTGACGCTCCCCGCCATCCCTGGGTGGATCGCGCACACGTAGTCGTACTTGCCGGCTCTCGGGAACCGCAGGCTGAACGTCGCCGCCGGGAAGAACGGCGCGGCACCGAAGAAGCCTGAGTTGGTGAAGCCGCCGCTGTAGGACGATCCCGACTTGTCGCCGGCCGGGATGCTCGTCCCCGCGTCACCGGGTGTCTTGAAGGGCGACTTGAACGTGACGGTATGCGGCTCGTAGGGGCTGACGTTCTTCCACGTGACGGTTCCACCGGCCTTGATCGAGATCGCCGCGGGGTCATACGACATCACCGCGGTGATGCGGTCGCCCCAATCGGTGGTGACGACGCCGGGCGTGGCCGCCGGTGGCTTCAGCGCCTGGGCGTCGGTGATCGCCTTGGCGGCCGCCGGCGCGGCTGCGGTCCGGACTGCCGCCGGCGTGAGCCGCTCGGCGTTGCGGTCGACCTTGATCTGCCCGCCCATGAAGGCGTGCAGCGTGCACAGGTAGTTGTAGTCGCCGTCGGCGATCGTGTCCGAGAGCTTGAGCTTGATGCTCTTCGCGAACGGCGGTCCCGAATTGGCGATGACGCCGGACTGCCAGAAGCCCTTCCCCGAATACGCCGGTGGCGCCGCCGGGTTGGCCTCGCTCGGGCACGCAGTGGCGCCCGGGGCCAGGTCGGCTTCGGTGAAGCACGGTGCGAAGACGAGCGCCTCGGCCGTCTCCGGCGAAGGACGGTTGGACTGATCGGCCTTGATGCCGAAGGTCACCGTGTGCGGATGGCCCAGGGACTTGGCCTGGAAGTCGATCGTGTCGCCGGGATGGACGGTGATCGCACCGGGGAAGTAGCTGCTTATTTGGAACTGCGGCGGCGCGGCGGCGTCGACGTCGACGACATAGGACTGCGGCCCGTCCGGTGCGCTGGCATCGTCGTCGTCGTCACCGCAAGCCGTCCCCACTAGGGCGATGATTGTGAGAAGGCTGACCAGGATCTTCCGCATGGGCGCGGAGACTAGCTGCGCTTGCTGATCCGCTCGCGCATCGCCGCCAGCCGCTCGGCAAAGAACGGCTGACCGAACGACCAGCGCTGCGCCTCCAGCTCAACTGCCACCGCGTCGTCGTGAGCGTCGAGCGACGCCACGGTTCGCAATGTCTCCTTGAGCTTGATGGCGAGTTCCCGAGGTGCGCCGGCCGCGCCCGCAGCCAGGGCGCGGGCCTCGGGTAGGAGTGCGTCGTCGTCGACGCACCGCCAAGCCAGCCCGTGCTCGACGGCCACGTCGCCCTGGAGAACCTGACCGAACAGCACCATGGCCGCGGTGGCCTGCGGCCCGATGGCGCGTTGCAGCATCCATGTGTGGCCGCCGCCGGGGTGCAGGCCCAGCCGGAGAAAGCGCGTGTCGAACCGGCCGGACCGGCCGACGAGTCGCACGTCGCAGGCGAGCGCCAGGTTCATCCCGGCGCCGACGGCGGGACCGTTGACCGCGGCGACGGTCGGGAGCGTTGACCGGGCAACCCGTAGGAATCCGTCGTAGACCGAGCTGACGCCACCGCCGTCGCCGCTCTCGCCACCTCGGCCGAGGTCGCCGAGGTCGGCGCCGGCGCAGAACGCGGGGGGTGCACCGGTGACGACGACTGCACCCACCGACTCGTCGGCCTCCAGCGCGTCGAAGGCGGCAACGATCTCGTGGACCATCGGCATCGACAGCACGTTGCGCCGCTCGGCATCGTCGAGCGTCACGACGGCGACGCCGTCAGCGGTTTCGACGCGAACCAGGGCCATCGGCGCGCTAGTCCCGTACGACCGCGGGTGAGTGCCGGAAGAACGCCTCGACGTCACGCTCGTAGCGGTACGAGGGTCGACTCTCGCCGATCGTCTTCCGCAGGCGGCTGGCTTCGGCGAAGTTCTCCACCGCTCCGGCGGAGGTGTAGCGATACTCGAAACCGGCCTGCTTGAGGCGCCGGTTGTCAGCACCCCGCCCGAAGCGCAACAGGTCGAGCAGCTCGGGCGGCAGCTCGCACACGCGTGCGGTGTCCAGGGCCGACGCGGCCAGCCCGGTGCCGAACGGCGGCAGGGGCCACGTGCGCTTGCCGCAGATCGCCGCCACTTCGCTCCACGGGACGCGGCCGTCGCCGGCAACGTTGAAGATTCCCGGCACCTGGTTGGTCATCACGAACTCGATCGACCGCACGACGTCGTCTTCCTCGACGAACTGGAGTAGCGGGTCAAAGCCGAGGATGCACGGCGTGGCTGGCAACTGCAGCACCTTGCTGATCGGCGTGATGATGTCGGTGCCCAGCACGTTGGAGAATCGGAGGAGCGACACGATGACGTGGGGGTTGTCGTCGGCGAAGTCGCGCAGATAGTCCTCGACCTCGAGCAGCGATCGCTCGACGCGGGTGCGCGGCGCGCTGGACCGCGGCGTCTCCTCGCGGAACCACGTCGGGTCCTTGTCGCTGGAGCCGTAGACGAGCGTCGACGACTTGACGACGAGCTGACGCACCGAGCTATCGGGCGCACCGGCCGCGGCCAGGAGATTCATGGTGCCGATGACGTTGACCTCATGCAGCGAACGGCCGGTCATACGCGTCGAGTCGACGACGAGGAAGGTGTGCAGGATCGTGTCGACCTGAGTTGCCCGCACGATCCGGGCCAGGATGGAGTAGTTCTGATCGGCCCGCACGAACTCGGTGCGTTCGAGTTCGATCTTGGGCTCGGTGGTGTCGAGCCCGATGATCACCTCAACCGACGGGTCCTTCTCGAGCGCCTGCGCGACGCGCCCACCCCAGAAAGTCCCGAGTCCGGTTATGAGTACCCGCTTACCCAAACCAGATCGACTTTCGAGCTTTGAGCATTTCGTAGAGCGTCTGCTGCAGGGAGACGCGGATGTCTTCGGCTTCGTCCATCACCCGGCTGCGCGAGTACCGCTCCTGGTCGGGCTCGACGTCGAAGTGCACCGCAGGAAGTACGCGGAGCTTGAACTTGGCCGGGAAGTATCCGATCGCGCCGAGGAGCGGTCCGAGCAGGAGCATGTTGGCGGTGACCGGGAAGTAGGGGATCCCGAGCGCCTTGGCGGCAGATGGGATCTTGAACATGATCGGCATCGACTCTTCGGCACCGACCACCGCGATCGGGATGACAGGGACGCCGGCGCGCATCGCGATCTCGACGAAGCCACCCCGCCCGAACCGGCGGAGCTGGTAACGCTCGGCAAACGTCTTGCCTGGCCCCTTGCTCCCTTCGGGAAACACGAGGACGAGCTGCTGCTGCTCACGCAGGAGGCGATACGCGTTCTCAGGGTGTGCGGGGACGCCGCCGCCGCGGGCCCAGAGCGTGCCGACGATGGGCATCGTCTTGAACAAGTAGTCGGCCAGGCCATAGACCGGCCGGCCCAGCTCCTTCTCGATGCCGTGCATGATCACCGGGGCGTCGGAGGGGATGGCGGCGGCATGGTTGGCCACGAGCAGCGCGCCCCCTCGGCGGGGATGTTCTCGAGGCCCTCCCATTCGACCCGGAACCACTTGTCGTAGATCGGGGCATACAGGCGACGAGCGAGCTCGCGTATGTGCTCGGACCGGCCCCACTCGTCGACGTCGGACAGGCGGGGGTCGTCGAGCTCGGGTGGTGGCGCCTGGCGGGGCAGGTGTACGAGCGTGCCGGGCTTGGAGGCCTCTGCGGTGGGCTTTGCGGTGGCCACGGCCCGCCATGCTACGAGGTCGCGCCGGCCGTCGTGCTCGCCCACTCCTCGGCGCCGGGGCACTCGTGGCGCAGCACGCAGTAGCCACACGCCGGACCCGGGCTGTAGGTGGCTTCGCGCTCGCCCAGTTCCAACTCCGCCAGCTTGATCACGCCGTCGATCAGTCGTCGGGTCGCGATTTCGAGCACATCTTCGGTCGCGTCTTCGTGCTCCCAGCGCGCCGTGTCGAGATAGAAGGTCGCGATGCGGAACGGTGGTACGCCCATCCGGAGGGTCTCGACCAACGCGTAGAACCGAAGGTCGTCGGCATCCCTGTGGTAGCGCTGGCCGGTCTTGAGATCGACGATAAGCACGCGAGCTTGGTGACCGACGGCGCGGCCCAGGGCGAGGTCGGGCTTGGCACCGAGCGTGATCACGCCGCCGTGCAGTTCGTGGCGCACCATCGACTCGACGCGTGGGCGCCACGACGCGCGCGTAACGGTGGGAACGTCTCCTCGAACTTGGTAACGACTTCAGTGGCGTCGGCGCGCAGCTCGGCGACTTCGGCGCCGGTCGCACCGCGTAGCCATTGTGCCGGCGAGCGGTCGTCGCCCTCTTCGATGATCCGCTCGATGGCCAGGTCGACGACCTCGAGTGGCGGAGCCGGCGTCGTCAGGAACGGCGCCAGCTGGATGGCGCGATGGACGATGGTGCCGCGGGCCAGCGCGGTCGACCAACCGGGGAACCCCTGTGCCCGTTCCGCATCAAAGCGGCGTTCGCACCCGTGTACGCCGGCCAACGCCCGTTTGTCGACCCACACCGTGTTCCCAGTGATCTCGAGCCGTTCGGCGACCGCGCTCGGTTGCCTCGGTCAACCGCACCCGCAGCTCGCGGGCCAGCTCGGCGCGAAACGTCGGGCGCGTCGCCTCCGAGGTCGAGCAGGCCGTCGCGCACGGCCTGCTGTGCCGGCGTGAGCGCGGGGGAGTCCACCCGCCTGAATCTACGGAGCGGGTGTCGCGATGTCGCGCCGTCGTGGCGCGAAACGCACCCGGACGGCGGCGAGGGCGGCGACCATGGCCAAGGCCGCGGTGCCGACGTTGCGGATCACGAAGGTGTAGAGGACCCAGCGAACGACCGGCGTGACCTCGTTGTTGGGCGCCTGTCCGAGGTGGATGATGTGGATCCGGGCCGGCACGCCGATGATCCCGCCGATGGTCACCAGCAAGGCCAGGCCGGCCACGCCAACCAGCACGATCTGCGCGATGCGGTCCTGGCCCGGCGTCGTGGGCTGCCGGGCGATCGTCGGTGCCAGGACAAGCACGATCGCGACCAGCAACTCGAAGCCGAGCGGCGCCTGGTCGAGGTTCTGGAGGAAGGAGTACCCGAGGCGGTCTGAGAACGTCAGCCCGCGCGCCTCCAGTTCCACCGCCTGGAGAACGATCCCCAACAGCTGCAGCGCGATCAGGGCGACCAAACCAGCGCCCACCCACGTGACCAAACCGACCCACAGGGGCGGCGGGGGGCTCGCTGGCGCGCTACTTAATGCGGTTTCGGTCTCGTCGTCCATGCCTATTTGTTACACCCCTTTGTTACACCCCAATGGCACCATGCTCGTGGTGGATGTCATTACGGCTATCGGATTCAGCGCCGCCGCTCGGCGTTTGGCCGACGAAACTCGCCGCCGCGGCCTGGTTGTCCCCGGTTTCCGCAGCCCGCCTCGGCTGGCCGGGGTGGACCGTTCGCTCCGCCGGGTACCCGGAGGCGCGCCAGTGATTGCGGTGCAACGCCGAGGCCGGGCCAGTACCGAGATTCTCGGCGACATGATCGACGGTGTTCTCGCGGCCAACCAGCTTTCCGGCATCGAAGCCGACCGCGTCCGGGCCGACCTGCTCGCCCACTGTCGGTGCGAGGTTGGCGAATCGGCAATCTGACACCGACACGCGGGTGCTAGCAGGAGGTGGTGCCCGGGGTGGGATTCGGACCCACACATCCCTTGCGGGATAAACGGGTTTAAGCCGTTCGCGTTTGCCAGTTACGCCACCCGGGCTTGCTGCGTGTCACTGTACGTCCAGCGCGCATGATTTCTGCCTGAAGCGGGCATAGCGCGAAGTACACCATGTCACTGCGCACTGCGTCGGCGGAGCTGCCGGGTGCTCTTGGTAGCGCTCGCTTGGCGCGAACTTTCATTTCCGAAACGCTCACCGAGTGGGACCGCACCGACCTGGTCGAAGCGGCGAAGCTGCTGGTGAGTGAGTTGGCAACCAACGCCGTTCTCCACGCGCGTACGGAGTTGACGGTGGCCACGTCGCTGGACGACGACAAACGCCTTCGGGTCGAAGTCTGGGATCACAATCCGAGGGTCCCGCTACTTCGTGCGAACGACGCCTTCGAAGCGACCGGGCGAGGCTTACCCATGGTGGCCGACTGCGCCACCGCGTGGGGCACCGACGTAAAGCCGGATCGCAAGTGTGTGTGGTTCGAGATCGATCTTCGCGACGGCCCCGAGTGTTAAGCGCCGGCCGGCTCAGGTAGGGGAGCGTCGACTGGCGCGCCGGCCCGCCCGCGGTGCCGGCGCTGGATGGCGACGAGTCCGAGACCGCCGACCGCGGCCAGCAGTGCGGGCGTGAGAAACGCGGCGCCGAAGCCGGCCCAGTCCGACACCGCGCCGACGAGGTAGCCGCCGAAGAGCGCACCGACGTCGAAGAACGCCACCGTCGAGCCCAGGGCCTCGCCGCGCTCGCGGTCTTCCACCCGGTCCACTGTCAGCGCCATGAGCGCTGGGAAGAGCAGCGCGAAGCCCGCGCCGAAGGTGACCACACCGACGAGGGCGAATGCGGTTCCCGGCGTCAGCGCCAGAACGCCGAGGCCGGCAACAGCCAATGCCACGCCGGGGAATGCGGCCGTCAACGGTCCATACCGATCGGCCACTCGGCCGCTGACGAGCCGCACGCCGATGACGGTGAAGGAGAACGCCAGGTAGAGCGGACCCGATGACGCCATGCCGATGTGCCGGGCGTAGAGCGGCGAGAACGTCGAGATGGTGACGTAGCCGACCGCGGCGGTCATGAGCACGAGGCCCGGCCCGACCGCCGCGGGATGTACGAGCCGGAGTTTGGTGGGGGCGAACTCGCCGAGGACCTCCGGCCGGGTTTCGGGCAGGCGCGCGATGAGAGCAAAGGCCACCGCGGCCGACGCCCCGGCGAGGAGCCAGGTCCGGGTGAATCCATGGTGCGAGACCGACCACTCGGCGATCGTGGGTCCGACGGCGAAGCCGGCGTAGAGGAAGAGGCTGAATCGGGAGATGAATTCCGCCCGGCGCCCGTCGGGCGCGAGGTCGGTCGCCACCGTGGCCGCTGAGGTGTAGAACGCGGCGCCGGCCACGCCCTGAAGGATGCGGAGCGCGACCACCGCGGCCAGCGAGTCGGCGACGGCCAGGCCGAGCGAGGACACCACGATGATCACCGGTGCCGCGGCGAGGAAGGGCTTGCGGCCGCGGCGGTCGGCGAGCCGGCCGATGACCGGTCGCAGGAGGAGGGCGGACAGCGAGAACGCGCCGACGGTGAGCCCGACGGCAGCCCGGCTGCGATGTAGCTCGCCCGTGAGATAGAGCGGCAGCCCGGCGAGAAACACGCCGAGCGCGACGAACTCGAACAGCGTGGCGCCGCACAACAGCCAAAAGGCGCGCGTTCGCTTCACTAGCTTCGCCCCACATGGATGACGTTACGGTCTGGTTCAATCCGTCCTGCTCGAAATGCCGCGGCGCGCGCGACCTTCTCGAGGAGAACGACGTCGCCTGCGAGATAGTGCGGTACCTGGACGACGTGCCGAGCCGGGCCGAACTCGAACGCGTCCTCGGGCTTCTCGGCACCGACGATCCGCGGGCGATGATGCGGACCGGCGAGCCGGTCTACAAGGAGCTCGGTCTGAAGGATGCCGGTCGCGACGCGCTCCTCGACGCGATGGCCGCGCATCCGATTCTGATCGAGCGACCGATAGTCATACGTGGCGACCGCGCGATCATCGCCCGGCCGCCGGAACTGCTCCTCGCGTTGCTCGACGATCAGTAACTGGCGACGGTGGTCGGCGTCCAGTTGCCGTCGACCGTCGGGCGAATCGAACCGAGAGCGTGGAACTGCTCGAGAATGGTGGCGGCGCGGGGGTTGCCATCGAGTGCGTGCTCGATCTCGCGCAGCGTCACCGCGAGGTTCTGCTCACGACGGGGACCGAGCGACTCGGCCTTGGCCCTCTCCCACAGCTCGCCGACGATTTTCGTGCCCGGATACTTCTTGCCCGACGTGCCCGTCAACGTGCGATCGCGCATCTCGGAAAGCACGGTCTTGAGGTAGGCGACGTGCGGTGACTCATCGCTGCGGATGTAGGAAACCAGCTTGGCGGCTTCCTCCTCGCCAGCGACGAGGTCGGTGTCGGACAGCACCTCCTCGGCCCACGCGAAGACATGGAACGCCGAGATCTCGATGAGGAGAAGGCTGGCCATCCGGGCGACGAGCATCTCGAGGTCGAAGTTGACGTCCTGGAAGACGCGCATGCCCTCGAGCGTCTTGCGGATGGCCTCCATGTCGGGCGGCGCGCCCGTGCTGGCGCCAGTGGGGATCCCCATGCGCTCGAGCATCAGCATGGTCTGGTCCTCGGTGATGGGGTTCTCGAACGCGACGTCGCGCGCCGCGAACCACATCTGCTTGTGACCGCCCTCGTCCTCGTAGCCGGCCTCGTCGCGGGCGTGTGCCTCGTACAGACCCCGGTCGAGGTGGGTCATCGCCGTGCCCTTGATCTCGTCATCGAAACAGGCCTGCATGTCGGGGATGTTCGAGTAGCGGATCATGGCGCCGAAACCTTCGACGGTGCCGATGCGGGTGAGTGTGGCGATGATCGGATCGCGGACACCCTCGCTGAGGAGGTACTTCGCCTGCGCCACGTTGGGATAGTTCTCGGGCCAGGTCGACAGATCGGCGTCGAGCACCGGTGTGCCGAAGTCGGTCTGGCGCTGCGCCTCCCAGTTCTCGATCGCCGGCCAGCGGTTCTTGGTGCGGGGCGAAACGTAGGTGCCGTCGTCATCGAAGCCGCCGTGGCACTTCACGCCGCCGGCAATGAGCGGCTCGGCGACGGCGTGGGTCGCCAGCAGTTCTTCCTCGGTCCAGTCCAGTTGAAGATTGGGCACTAGTAGGACCTCCTCAGGTGTATACAGGGGAGTATACACTTGGCGTTGTGTCGAGCAACCCGTCGCGAGTGCTGCTGGATCGGCCCGCTCGCCGGGAGGCCATCCTTCTGGCCGCGGCTACCGCGTTCGCCCTGCGCGGGTTCGCGGCCACCTCGATGGACGACGTCGCCGCCGAGGCCGGGATCAGCCGTCTCATCCTCTACCGCCACTTCGATTCAAAGGAAGCGCTCTACAGCGCGGTCCTCGAGCGTGTGCACGGTCGCTTCACCGAGGAATTCATCGCCGGCATCGAGGAGCGCCGTGCCCTCAGCGCCATCAAGGCGCTGCTCGTCGTGGCCCGCGAGAATCCAGCGGCCGTCGTGCTCCTCTGGCGGCACGCCGCCCGCGAACCGCAGTTCGCCGCCTACGCCGAGGCATTCCGCGAGCGCACCGTCGACTTCGCCCGCGCGCTCTTGCGGGTCGCCGGGTTCAGTGGGCGGCTGCGCGAGCGGTGGGCGGCCGAAACGCTGGTGTCGTTCGTGTTCGATGCGCTGTTGCACTGGCTGGAGGAGGGCTCACCCGGACGCGACGAAGAGTTCCTCGAGCTCATGGCCGTATCGATCCCCGCGCTCGTAGGCCGCGTGGGCGGCGACGAACCGCTAGGCCGCGGTAGCGGTCAAGCGTTGGCCACGGGCACGGAGAAGGCGCGGCACCAGATGAGAACGGTGTGCGGGCGCGTCACATCGATTGTCGCTTGGGATGTCGTAGTTCTGATTACCTGAGCTGCCCTTGAGCGGCCGAGATCCGTTCCGCCGTCGGGTCGGCGCTGATCGCTTCCCGGGACGATGTAGACGTGGTAGTCGGGACCGTTCTCGACCGAGAAGTCCTCGAGTCGCACGACTGTGCTGCCGTCGGCCAGTCGGTGAAGCGCGGCCTGACCCGAGGCGCGGTGCCCGATGCCGGTCAGCGTGCCCACCGCGAGGCGGGTTGGTTGCGGGACGGGCACCGATGTCGTCGTCGTGGTCGCTCGGGCGACCGACACCGTGGGCGACGGCGTGGCAACTGCGGCAACGGTCGTCGTCGTCGTCGTGACCGCGGCTGCGACGGCCGTGGGCAGCGCTTCGTCGACCCGCTTGTCCCGGATCGACGGCGCCAGCACCAAGGCCGACACCGCCACGATGGGGACGACGCGCACCGCCTTCCCGAGCCCAGCGGTTGGCGGATCAGCGCTGGGTGGCCACGCAGCCCGACAACCGCCGACGGCCGCCATCGCCGCCGACTTTGGCCATCGCGGTGCCGTTGTCGAAGAACGAGTCGATGTGGCCTTTCCAGGCGAGGACTGCCGCGAACCCGCCGTAGACGACGACCTGCTGAATGCGTAACGGCCATTGCTTCATCAAGACTGTCGTCTTAGTGAGCGCCGAGTCGTTACATGAGGCCGAGGCGCCGAGAATCGCCGTCGGCCGCCGGGTCGTGCTCGGAATGGCCGCGGCGGGACGGCCGGAATCCTCTTCGGCGGCAAGGTCCAGGACTTTCTCGGCCGAGCGCTCGCACCGATCACCGCGCGCGACGGCACTGGGCTGTCGTCGCTGCTACCGATCGGTCGCTTCCGCATCTATTCGGTGACCGGTTCGCTGCCGTCCCGCTCCAAGGCGGACTACCGGCTCAACGTCGACGGCCTCGTCGACAACCCGATGACGCTCACCTACGACGAGATCCTGGCGATGAAGCCGATCGGCCTCACCCGCGATTTCCAATGCGTCACCGGCTGGCGGGTGCATAGCGTCCCGTGGGTCGGCGTGAAGCTGGCCGACGTCCTCGATCGCGTCGGCGCTCAGGCCAATGCCGCCGGCGTGACGTTCGGATCCTTCGACGGCGCGTACACCGAGAGCCTCTCGATGGCGCAGGCGCGACGTGACGACGTGCATGGTCGCGTACCGCCTCGAGGGCAAGGACATCTCACGCATCCACGGCGGTCCGGTGCGGCTCTACGTCGCGCCGATGTACGGCTACAAGTCGATCAAGTGGCTCGACCGCATCACGATTGAGGACACGGTGCGCCCGGGCTATTGGGAAGAAGCGCGGGTACGACCAGGACGCGTGGATCGGGAAGTCGAATGGCCGCGACGACGATCCCGTCTGAAGCCGGCGCTCGCTGAGCGGTTCAGCGGCGGCGAGCGCGCCCTGCACTGGGTCAACCCGGCCTTGTTCCTCGTGCTGCTTGTTCACCGCGTCGGCGCTCTACGTCGGCCCGATTTCGGCGATGGTCGGCCGGCGCGACCTCGTGCAATGGATCCACGTGATCGCCGGGTCTGGCGTTGCCGTTCCCGCTGCTGTTGCCGCGTGGCGCTCGGCCGCCGTTCCGCGCCGACGTCCGCCGCCTCAACCGCTGGACGGCCGCGGACTGGAAGTGGATCCGGCGCCGCCCGCACAGCCTGCCCGGCAAGTTCAACGCCGGCCAGAAGCTCAACTCGGCGTTCGTCGCCGGCTCGATCCCGGTGATGCTCGCCACCGGTGCGATCATGAAGTGGTTCGGGCCGTTCCCGCTGAGCTGGCGGACTGGCTCCACCTTCGTGCATGACCTGGTCGCCATCGCGCTGTTCATCGCCATCGTCGGCCACATCGTCAAGGCGCTGAGCGAGCCCGACGAAGCTGCGAGCAATGTTGCGAGGTCGAACACACGTTCGATAAGCTCGGTCGATGGCGACGCCCGTCCGCTGGCGCACCGCCGACGACGACAACCCCCAAGGCAGCCTGTTCGACGCCGACGCCACTGCTCGACCGCCACGTCGGCCGGGGCGAGTTCCGTGGCCTCGAGTTCCTCCACGTAAACGCCCGTCGCATCATCAACGAGGTCCCCGCCGCGTCCCGCATGCCCTTCCGCTACACCATCAACGCGTACCGAGGCTGCAGCCATGCCTGCCGTTATTGCTTCGCTCGGCCGACGCACGCGTATCTCGATCTCGACATCGGGAATGACTTCGACTCGAAGATCGTGGTGAAGGTCAACGCGGTGGAGCGGCTGCGCGCCGAGCTGCATCCGAAGCGGTGGGGCGGCCATCACATCGCGATGGGCACCAACACCGACCCGTACCAGCGCGCCGAGGGGAAGTACCACCTCACCCGCGGGATCGTCGAGGCGCTCACCGACGCGGCCAACCCGTTCTCGATCCTCACCAAGTCCACGCTGATCCTGCGCGACCTCGACCTGTTGGTCGAAGCCGCGCACCGCACGCGACGTGCACGCCAACTTCTCGATCGGCACCCTCGACGAGGAGGTGTGGAAGCTCACCGAGCCGGGCACGCCCCACCCGCGGCAGCGGGTCGAGGCGGTGGCCAAGCTCAACGCCGCCGGCGTGCCCTGCGGCGTGTTGATCGCACCGATCCTCCCGGGCTTGTCCGACCGGCCCGAGCAGGTCGCGGCGGTCAAGGCCGCGTGCAGGAAGGCCGGCGCCACCGTCGGCCCCGGCCATGAAGCTCCACCTCCGCAAGGGCGTGAAGGAACACTTCATGGGTTGGCTGGCCGAGGCCCGTCCCGATCTCGTCCCCGAATACGAGCGGCTCTATCGCGGACGCGCCTACCTTCCGAAGGATGGCGCCTGACCCACCAGCCCCAGCCGACATCTTTCCGCCTCGACGGCCGCGTCGCGATCATCACCGGCGCGTCGAGCGGCATCGGCGCCCGCGCCGCCACCGTGCTGCACGCCGCCGGCGCGTCGGTCGTGCTCGCCGCCCGTCGTACTGATCGCATCGACGCGCTGGCCGACGAGCTGGGCGACCGCGCGCTCGCCGTCACCGTCGACGTGGCCGACGACGCGTCCGTCGACGCCCTCGTCGCCCGCACCCTCGACCACTTCGGCGCCATCGACGTCGTGGTGAACAACGCCGGATTCGGCGTACCCGCTGCGGCCGAGAGCGAAGCGCGCGAGGAGTTCCGCCAGACCATCGCGGTGAACCTCGTCGGACCGTTCGTCGTCACCCAGGCGGCGGCCGGCCACATGCTCGAGCGGGGCTCGGGCAGCGTTGTGAACATGGCCTCGGTGCTCGGCTTCGTCGGCGCCGGCCGGGTGACCTCGGCCAGCTACTGCGCCAGCAAGGGGGGCCTGATCAACCTCACCCGTGAGCTGGCGGCCCAGTGGGCCCGGCGAGGCGTGCGGGTAAATGCGCTGGCCCCCGGCTGGTTCGAGACCGAGATGACGGCCGATTTCTTCGCCGACGAGGGCAGCCAGGCGTGGATCAGGCGCAACACGCCGATGGGCCGGGGCGGCCACGAGACCGAGCTCGACGGCGCCTTGTTGTTCCTCGCGAGCGACGCCAGCACTTCGTGACCGGCCAGATTCTGGTGGTGGACGGCGGGTGGACGCGTCGTCTTAGCTGAAAAAATCGTGCTCAAAAGCGCACGAAACCCCTGTCTACGACCGTTGAACTCATAACGCTCGCCCGGCGGACGGGACTGTCACAAATACGGTCAAAAAGCGGCCAGACTGGATGCTCGTTGAGCAGCACCAACCCGAGCAAAGGGCGCACATGCAGAAGCACGACGAAGACGACGCACTCCTGACGCCGGCCGAAGTAGCACGGATGTTTCGTGTCAGTCCGAAGACGGTCACCCGCTGGGCCCGCGGCGGGAAAGCTCACAGCTATGCGCACCCTTGGCGGCCACCGCCGTTTCCGGGCCTCCGAGGTCCGAGCCCTGCTCGGTCGAGTCGAAGAGACCAGCGAGAGCGAACTATCAGGGAAGCAGCACCAGCTTTCCCAAGCTTGCCGCCCGTGGCGAAGCGCTCGTAGGCGGCCGCCACCGCGTCGAGGCTGAAGGTCTCAGCAACGGGCACCGCCACGGTGCCTGATGCGACGAGGGGCAGCACATGGGCCTCGACGTGGCGCGCGGCCGCGGCCTTGCCCTCGAGGGGACGGGTCGCGAAGCGTCGAGCCATGGATGCGGCCCCGGGCGCCCATCAGGGCGAGCAGATTGATCTCGGCCGCCGCACCAGCTCCGACCCCAATCACCGCTATGCGCCCGCCGATCGGCGAGGCTCGCCAGGTTCGCCGCCATGTTGACGGCGCCGACCAGTTCGAGGATCACGTCGTAGGGCCCGAGATCGGCGAAGGCGTCGGGGGCGACGACCTGCTGTGCGCCGAGTTCGCCGCACCCGCTCGCGAAGGTCAGGGTTACGGACCGTCGCAGTCACCTGCGCGCCAGCGGCGCTGGCGAGCTGCACGGCGGCGGTGCCCACGCCTCCCGGCGGCACCATGCACCAGCACACGCTCGCCCATGGTCAGCCCGCATTGGGTGAACGAGCGCGTCGTGCGCGGTGGTGAAGGTCTCCGGGAAGCCGCCGGCCGCGGGCCAGTCGAGCGCGTCCGGCACCGGCATGGCGACTCGCTCGTGCACGACGGCGAGCTCGGCCTGGCCGCCGCCGCCGAGTAGCGCCATCACCCGATCGCCCATTGCGAACCGCGTCGCGTCGGGACCGAGGGCGACGACCTCGCCGGCCATCTCGATCCCAGGAATGTCGGGCGGACTCCCGGGTGGTGCCGGGATAGAAGCCCTGGCGCTGGAGCAATCGGCGGCGTTGAGCCCGGCCGCCCGCACACGCACGAGTACCTCGCCGCGCTCGGGCACCGGGTCGGGCTTCTCGGTGACGACGATCTCGCCGTTCTTCACGGTGGCTGCTCGCACCACCAAAACCTAGAGTCGCCACGCATGGGAGCACTCGAGGGGAAGGTCGCAGTCGTCACGGGCGGCGCGTCGGGAATCGGTTTGGCTACCGCTCAGCGGTTCGCGGCGGAGGGCGCGTCGGTGGTGGTAGTCGACCGTAACGCCGATGACGGCGAGCGGGTCGCCAAGGAACTCGACGGCCGCTTTGTCGCAGCCGACGTCGGGAGCCCCGCCGACTGGAAGGCGATCGTGGCCGAGACCGAATCCGCCTTCGGCGGGATCGACGTCGCCTACCTCAACGCCGGCGTCACGACCGGCGAGTCGAACATCGACGCCCTCACCGACGAGCAGTACCGCCGGATCATGGGCGCCAACGTCGATGGCGTGGTGTTCGGCGCCGCGAGCTGTCGTGCCCGCGATCGCGGCCGCGTGGCGGGGGTGCCGTCGTGGCGACCGCGTCGCTCGCTGGCCTCATCGCTTTCCCGCCCGATCCGATCTACACGCTCACCAAGCACGCGGTGGTCGGTCTGGTGCGCAGTCTGGCGCGCAGCTCCAGGCGAAGAACATCACCGTCAACGCGATCTGTCCGGGCGTGGTCGACACGCCCCTAGTCGGCGCGGCCCGCGAGATGTTGCAGCAGGCCGGCTTTCCCGATGATCGAGCCGGCCGAGATCGCCGCCGCGGTGTTGATGGCGGCGACGGGTACGGCAACAGGTCAGGCATATGCCTGCCAGGCCGGCCGGGAACCGGAGGCTTACGAATTCCGCGACGTCCCCGGCCCGCTCCGCGGCGAGAACCGCGACTTCCGGGCGCTCAGCGACTAGCCAGGTCGCTCAGCACGTCGAGCGTGCGAACCTGGTCTTCATTGGTGCCGAAGACGGCCGCGACGAAGTCGGTTCCACCGGCGTCCTCCACGCGCTGGATGCCTTTTGCCAGCTCACCCTCGTCGCCGACGATGGCGACATCGCCCGGTCCGGCCGCGCCCTCCTTGTCGAGCATGGCTCGATACGAGGGGAGCTGGCCGTAGATGACGAGATCCCTGTTGGCGCCGCTCGCGCGCCGCGTCCACGTCGCTTGCGATTGCAATTGGCAGGCCGACGACGACTCGGGGCGCGGGCCGTCCGGCGTTGGCGGCCGCCGCGCTGATCGAGGGCACGATGTGGTCAGCGACCGTCGCCGGGCCGGTCATCCAGGTGATTGTTCCGTCGGTCTGCGACCCGGCCAGCTCGAGCATGCGCGGCGCGAGCGCCGCGAGCATCACCGGCGGAGCCGTCGCGCCGGCGATCTCGAGCGGGCCCATCCCGCGCCACGTGAGCGTGTCCCCCGAAACCGACACGTTCTCACCGTGCAGCTGCGGCAGCAGGATCGACAGGTATTCGCGCATGTGTCGCGCCGGCTTGTCGAACGACATGCCGTACATGCCTTCGATCACCAGCTGGTGAGACAGCCCGATGCCGAGCGCGAGCCGGTTGCCGATCGCAGCCTGGACAGTCATGGCCTGCATGGCCAGCATCTGCGGATGCCGCGGGTAGGTCGGTATCACCGCGGTGCCGAGTTCGATCCCCGGCACCTCGCGGCCGATCACGGTGATGGCCGTGAGCGCGTCCATCCCGAAGATCTGCGGGAGCCACGCCGACGACAGGCCCCGCTGCTTGAGATCGCTGGTCTGAGCGATCGCGTCGTCGAGGGTGGCGGGCGAAAGCATGCATCCGATACGCATGCGGGCAGGCTAGGTCGTGCGGCTAGTAGACGCGCCCGCCCGACTGAACGAGATCAGAGCGATAGATCGAGGCGTAGCGGACGACCTGTCCCGTCGAAGGCGCCTCGATCATCTGACCGTTGCCCACGTAGAGCCCGTCGTGGTGAAGGTCGCTCCCGAAGAAGACGATGTCGCCGGGCTGGAGGTCGTCGATGTCGACGCGGGCAGTGGCGTTGTATTGCGCAGCGGCGTTGTGCGGCAGGGACTTGCCGGCCGCCTTCCACGCCCACATGATGAGTCCCGAACAGTCGAAGGTGTCGGGCCCGGAGCCTCCCCACTGATACGGCTTGCCCAGCTGTTTCTTCGCCTCTTCAATCGCCTTCGCCGCGCCCGAGTTCGGTGGTGGCGGTGGGTTGCTCGGCGCGGTACCGGTGTTGCGATCGAGCAGGACCGGGGCGCCGCTCGTCCGCGACGAAGGAGCGCTCGCGCGAAGGCGACGCTTGTCGGGCCGCGAGAGCGGCCTGCACCCGGCGGGCTTCCTCGGCCGCCTTGCGTTGCTGTTCGGCCGCCACGAGCACGCCCAGCTCACCCTTGACGCGGTCGAGCAGCGCCTGCTGCTCGCCGACCGCTTTGGCTGCCGCCTGGCGCTTGCTCTCGACTGCGGTCAGCGATTGGCGGGAGGACTGCTTCGCCTGCTCCAACGTCGCCCGGCGCGAGGCTGCGTCCTGGAGCGCGGTGCGCAAGCCGTGGAGCGCGTCGGCCTGCCGCTCGGCCACCACATTGACGTACTTGCGGCGGACGCCGAGTTCGAGCGCGTCTTCGGGTGTCGTGGCCGTATTCGACATCGGCATGAAGCCGCCGTGAACGTAGGCCTGGACTGCCGTCTTTTTCAACGCGTCCTGCGAGCGGTTCACCGCGACATTGGCCGCGGCCAGCTGCTCAGTGGCCTTCTTGGCGCCAACCTCCGCGGCGCCGGCTTTGATCCGCGCCGCGTTGTACTGCTCGGTGAGGATCTCCGCGGCGTGGCCCTTGGCCTCGAGTTGGGCGGCGATGCGCGCCGCCTCGGCCTTCTTGTCGGCAAGAGGGTCGGCGCCGACCGGCTGACCGGCGAGGGCCATGGCGATGCAATACCGCGCCGACGACCGCCGTCGTGAACCGCTTCACAATGGCGCAAAAGGCTAACGGTGGCACGGCACAGCTTCAAGGACCTACGGGAAGCGGCGCTACGTTCAGGCCATGGCTGAGACGGACTTTCGCATCGAGCACGACTCCATGGGCGACGTTCGCGTTCCCAAGGACGCCAAGTGGGCGGCGCAGACGCAGCGGGCGGTGGAGAACTTCCCTATTTCGGGCCTGCGCATCAGCCGGCAGCTGATCGGCGCGCTGGCATCCATCAAGGGCGCCGCCGCAGTGATTAACGGCAAGCAGAAGGCGATTGCCAAAGACGTTGCCGACGCGCTCCACGAGGCCGCCGCCGAGATCGCCCGCGGAAAGTGGGACGACCACTTCCCGGTCGACGTGTACCAGACCGGCTCGGGCACGTCGACGAACATGAACTTCAACGAGGTCCTGGCCACGCTGGCCTCGGAGCGGCTCGGCCGTGAAGATCCGTCCCAACGACGAGCCCAACGAGTCCGCAGTCCTCGAACGACGTGTTCCCGTCCGCCATACATCTCGCGGCGACGCGCGAGCTCATGGTGGATCTGCATCCCGCGTTGGAGCATCTGGCCAAGACGCTCCGCAAGAAACAGCGCGGGTTCAAGACGGTGGTGAAGACCGGCCGAACCCATCTCATGGACGCCACGCCGGTGACGCTGGGTCAGGAGTTCGGCGGCTACGCCCAGGCCATCGAGAACGGGATCGAGCGCATTGATGCGTGTTTGCCGCGAGTGGCCGAGTTGCCGCTGGGCGGCACCGCAGTCGGCACCGGTCTCAACGCGCCCAAAGGGTTCGCCCGGGCCACGATCAAACACCTCGCCGACGACGATGCAACTGCCGCTGGCCGAGGCGCGTGACCACTTCGAGGCGCAAGGGTCGCGTGACGCGCTGGTCGAGTGTTCCGGCGTGTTGCGGACGATCGCGGTATCGCTCTACAAGATCGCCAACGACCTGCGATGGATGTCGAGCGGGCCGCGCTGCGGCCTTGGCGAGATTCGGCTCCCCGACCTGCAACCGGGATCGTCGATCATGCCAGGCAAGGTCAACCCCGTGGTTCCCGAAGCGGTGTGCCAAGTTGTCGCGCAGGTGATGGGCAACGACGCCGCGGTGGCCTTCGGCGGCGCGGCGGGCAACCTCGAGCTCAACGTGATGCTGCCGGTGATCGCCCGCAACCTTCTCGAGTCGATCCAGCTCCTCGCCTCAGTGAGTCGCACGCTGGCCGACAAGTGCATCGCCGGGATCGAGGCCGACGTTGAGCAGTGCCGCGAGTACGCGCTGTCCTCACCGTCGATCGGCACCGCGCTCAACCCCTACATCGGGTACGAGGAGGCGGCCAAAGTGATCAAGCAGTCGCTGGCCGAGGGCAAGACCCTGCGCGATGTGGTCCTCGAACGGAAGCTGATGACCGAGGAGGAGGTTGATCGGGCCCTTGACGTCATGGCCATGACCAAGGGGGGGATCGTCTAGGCCGGCGCGGGCTCGCCGATGGCCGGCGAGCCTTCGAACGGCCCCGGATCCTTCGGCAGCGGGATCACCGGTGCAATCCAGCTCGTCACGACAGCCAGGTGGTCGGCGACGACCTTCCACTCCGGCGGCTGCCATCCCTCGGCGGCGTTGGCGATGTTGCCGTCCATGGCGACATGCACGAACGCGGGAATTTGTTCGAGGCCAAAGCCCTTGATGGCGACGCGATCAGGGTCGCTGAAGGTGAGCGTGTCCCGCGCCCAGGGCCCGAGGAACATCCGGCACTCCTCGGGAGTACCCGCGACGAGGAACGCGACACGGACGTCGGCCTGCTGGAACGTCGCGAGGATCCGCCCGGCGGTGGGCAATATCCAGGCGCTCTCGTGCGTGAACGGGTCGAGAACGACGAACGCCAGATGGAAGGTGGTCAGCCATTCGCGCACGGTGCGCGCCTCACCGACGAGCGGCGCCGAGCGCGAGGTCGGGTGAGGGATCGGAAGCCATCGGCGCCCGAAGGTAGCGCGGCGCTATCGTCGCCCGGGATATATGCACCCCATCGAGCGGTTGCGGTATGTGGCCAGAGCCCGGGGCGCAGGGCCCTCGGTGCTGGGCCGCGAGGCGGCCGGCGCCCTCGCCGGGTTCGCCGACGATCCCGCCGCGCTGGTCACCGCGTGCCGGCGCTTGGTCGACCGCCACCCGACCGACGGCCCCGTGTGGTGGCTGGCGTCGCGCGTCCTGGCCGCCGCCGATCCAGGCACGGAGGCGTGGCGGGCGGCGGAGGCGCTGTCCGACGACCCAACGGTCGCCGAACTGGGGGCTGCGCTCCCGCCGGACGCCACGGTGCTGCTCGTCGGCTGGCCTGAGCAGGCCTCAGAAGCGGTCCGTCGGCGGGGCGATCTCGTCGCTCTCGTCCTCGACGCCGGCGGTGACGGGGACGAATTGGCGACCCGGTTGGCCCGGCAGGGGGCGGACGCGGTTGTCGTGCCCGACGCCGGTGTCGCGGCGGCGGTGGCCGAAGCCAGCCTCGTGCTCCTGGAGGCCAGCGCGTTGGGCCCGGACGGCTTCGTCGCCGCCATGGGATCGGGCGCGGCCGCGGCTGCTGCGTGGGTCGCCCAGGTGCCGGTATGGCTCGTGGCCGGCCGCGGGCGGGCGTTGCCGGCGCGGATGTGGCAATCGGTTCTCGAGCGGATTGACGGCGACGGCCAGGACCCGTGGGACCGCTCCTTCGAGGTGGTGCCCCGCGAACTGGTCGCCAAGATCGTCGGCATCGCTGACCCCGACTGCCCTATCGCCCCGGAGCTGCTGCGGCCGATCGCGTAGCGTCGATTCAATGAGCAGGCGCAACCAGATCAAGATGAGCGACGCCGAGATCGAGGAATTTCTCGTGGCCGGTCGCACCATGAACGTGGCGTCGATGAATCACGACGGCACGATCCATCTCGTAGCCATGTGGTACGGCTTCCTCGGCGGAGTGCCGGCGTTCTGGACGTACGGCAAGTCGCAGAAGATCCTCAACCTTCGCCGTGACCCGCGCATCACCTGCCTGGTCGAGACGGGCGACACCTACGACCAACTCAAGGGCGTGGAGCTGGTAGGGAAGGGCGTCGTCCTCGAGGACCGCGCCGAGATTGAGCGCATCGGTGAGGACGTGTACCGGCGCTACTTCGGCGAGTTCAACGAGGCCGCGGCCGCGGGCGTCAAGGTCACCGGCGCGAAACGCCTCGGCGTTCGCATTGACGTCGAGAAGATCGTGTCGTGGGACCACACCAAGTTGGGAGGAACGTACTGATGGGAGAGACGGTCGAATTCGCAAGTAACGGCAACACTGCCAGCGGCTATCTCGCCGGCGCCGGGCCGGGCGTCATCGTCCTCCAGGAATGGTGGGGCCTCAGCCCCGAACTCAAGACGATTTGCGACCGGCTCGCGGATGAGGGTTTCGCTGCGCTGGCGCCGGATCTATACCACGGCGAGTTGGCCGGCCACACCGAGATGGACAAGGCCGGCCAGTTGATGAACTCATTGCCGCCCGACCGCGCCGCGCGCGACATGGGCGGCGCGGTCGACTTCCTTCTCGCGAGTGATGCGTGCACGTCGGCGAAGGTGGGCGTCACCGGCTACTGCATGGGCGGCATGCTCAGCTTCATCCTCGCCGCGCAGCAGGGCGACAAGATTGGCGCGGCAGTCCCGTACTACGGGTTCCCGCAGGGCGACGCCGAGCCGGATTGGGCGTCGCTCACCGCGCCCGTACTCGGTCACATGGCGGAGAACGACGACTTCTTCCCACCCGCCGCCATCGAGGCTCTGGGCGAGAAGCTGCGCGGGATGGGCAAGGACGTCACGATCCACGTGTACCCCGGCACCGGCCACGCCTTCGCCAGCGGCCACAACGCGCTCGGGACCGCGAACCAGGAGGCCGCCGAGGTGGCTTGGTCCCGCTCCATCGAATTCCTCAAGTCCCACCTCGGCTGAGTTGATGCGGCGGGACCCGGCTCCTTCGGAGCCACCCGCCGTGTGCGGCGGGGGCCCCAGCCCCACCGCTTTCGACTGCCTTTTCGCGGTGTCTTAGGCTGCGAATATGTCCGCACGCTCTCGCGATCTTCCCCGCCGCTCCTGCCTGTCGGTTCCAGCATCGAGCGAACGCTTCCTGGCCAAGGGTCCAACCGTCCCTGCCGATATGACGTTCCTCGATCTCGAGGACGCGGTGGCGCCATTGGAGAAGGAAGGCGCTCGGGCCAAAGCGGTCGACGCCATCAAGAACCTCGACTGGGGCGAGCGTGTGCTGTGCGTGCGCGTGAACGCGTGGGACACGAAGTGGACCTACGGCGATGTCATCGAGGTGGTTGGTAACGCCGGCGAGCGGCTCGACGAGATCATGCTGCCCAAGGTCAACACCGCGGCCGAGGTTGTCGCCCTCGACCTCTTGCTCACGCAGGTAGAGATCAACGCTGGCCTGCCCATTGGCCACATCGGCATCGAGGCGCAGATCGAAACGGCCCGCGGCCTCATCAACGTCGAGGAGATCTGCGCGGCGTCGCCGCGGCTCGAGACGATCATCCTGGGCCCGGTCGACTTCTCGGCGTCGATGGAGATGCCGTCGCTGGCCGGCGGTCTCCAGATCCCCGAATATCCGGGCGACTACTTCCACTATGTGTTCATGAAGATCCTGATGGCCGGCCGGGCCAACGGGCTGCAGGTCATCGATGGGCCGTACGTCAAGGTGCGGGACATGGACGGCTTCCGCGATTACTGCACCCGCACTCAGCTGCTCGGCTTCGATGGGAAATGGGCACTGCTCCCCGCGCAGGTCGACGTGCTCAACGAGATGTTCTCGCCCACGCAGGAGCAGTTCGACAAGGCCTGCCAGGTTCTTGATGCGTACAAGCAGGCCACCGAAGGCGACCGTTCCGGCGCGGTGATGTTCGGCGACGAGATGATCGACGAGGCCTCGCGCAAGGTCGCGGTGAAGCTCAAGATGCGCGGCGAGCGGGCCGGGCTTACCCGCAGTCCGTCGGCCTCGGGGTGATCATCGACGCCATCGTTCCTGCTCGGAACGAGGCGTCGACCGTTGCTGACGTGATCGCGGCGTTGCGCGGCACGCGATACATACGTGAGGTGATCGTCGTCGACGACGGCTCGAGCGACGCGACCGGCGAGTTGGCGGCGGCGGCCGGTGCGAAGGTCGTACGGCGGGACGGGCGTCGCGGGTCGAAGGCCCACGCGATGGCGGCCGGCGTAGCGGCCACGGACGCCGACGCGATCTTTTTCGTCGACGCCGACCTGATCGGCGTTACCAGTGCGCACCTCGACGCAATCTGCCAGCCGCTGATCGAGAACCGCTGCGTCATGTCGATCGGCACCTTCGACTACGGGCTGCGCAACCCGTTGGTGCTGCGCCTGCCGCCGACGACCGGCGAACGAGTGATGCCCCGGTGGGTCTTCGAGGCGATTCCCCCTGAGCGGCTCGACGGGTTCACGATTGAGGTGATGATCAACGAGGTCATCGCCGAAGCGCGGCTGCCCACCGTCGCCCGGGTGATGAAGGGCGTGACGCACCGGAACAAGCGGGAGAAGTTCGGGCAGGTCGAGGGGTGGCGGCGCACGTGGAAGATGTTCCGGTCGATCCTCGCTTTACCGTTCAATGGGATGATCCGCTGGCGGACGCACTGGTTCTACCTCCGCGGGCTCACCATCGACCGATAAGCAAGCCCTAAGCAATGCGTCGGTGCCGGATCGCGGTTTTCCTTCATTCGACACCGACACATGCGTTAGGGCTTGGCGTTCTCCAGGAGGCGGCGGGCGATGACTTTGAGAGCGAGGGTTTCATCGGCGCCTTCGAAGATCGAAAGCACTCGCGCGTCGACGAAGTAGCGGCTGACCGGGAACTCCTCGGCGTAGCCCATGCCCCCATGAATCTGCATTGCCTCGCGCGTGACCCATTCCGCGGCGCGGCAGACGTAGGCCTTGACCATGGCCGCCTCCATCGCCCCCTCGCCCTTGGCCATTAGCCGGGCGACCGCGTACATGAACTGACGCGCGGCCTGAATGATCACGCCCATGCGGGCCAGCTTGAGCTGGGTGAGCTGGTAGTCGGCCAACGGCTTGCCGAAGACGTTCCGATCGTTGGCGTACGCGCCGGCCGCCTCGTAGGCCGCTTGCATAACCCCGACGGCGCGCGCCGCGGTCTGGAGTCGACCGTTCTCGAAGCCCGCCATCTGTAAGTAGAAGCCCTGCCCGAGACCGGCTTCGCCGCCGATGAGATTGGCGGCTGGCACACGCCAACCGTCGAAGCTCACCTCGTACGAGTGCATGCCGCGATACCCGAGCGTGTCGATGGCCCGGCCCTCCATCCGCCCGCCGCCCGGCTGGTCGAACTGGAAGCTGTGACCGGCCGCCCGCTCCTTCGAGACGATGAACATCGACAGGCCGCGGTGGGTCTTGCTGCGATCCGGATCGGTGCGGGCCAGCAGCATGAGAACGTCGGCCCGGCCCGCGAACGTGCACCACGTCTTCACGCCGTTGATGACGTAGTCGTCACCGTCCTTCGTCGCTGTCACTTTGATGGCAGCGACGTCGGACCCGAAGTCGGGCTCGGTCACTGCTACCGCGGCCATGACTTCGCCGCTGGCCAGCTTCGGAAGCCACTCTTGCTTCTGTTCCTCGCTCGCGCCTTTGAGCAGCGCCCTAGTCAAGATCTCGGGTCTTGTGATGAGTGAGCCGCCGACGCCCAGCGAACCGCGTGACAACTCCTCGGTGGCGACAACCATCGCCATGTACTCGCCCTCGCCGCCGGCCGCGAACCCGCCGTACTCCTCGGGGATCGACAGGCCGAAGGTGCCCAGCTCGGCCAGGCCCTCGATCACGTCCTCGGGGATGTCGGCGTTCTCTCGGTGGATGTGTTCGGCGACCGGCCGCACCTTGTCCTCCGCAAAGCGCCGGAAGCTGTCCTGCACCATCTCGAAGTCGTTGTCGAGATGGCGGGGCCCGGCGGTCCCGGCCAGCGTGGCGAGGAATTCGGCGCTGCGGTATTCGCGCATGAACGGGAGGGCCGCATCGATGGCGCTCAACTCGACGCCCCACGCGGCCTCGCGCCCGAGGAGTCGCGTCGCCACGTCGTGAACGGCGTCGGCGATGAAGGCATTGGCGATGCGGCCTTCGGTCTCGCCTCGCTCGGCGTAGTCGAGCACCGAGGCAGCGTTTTCGACTGCGGCCGCGGCATGGGCCAGGTCGTAGACCGCGACTTGGTTGTCATCGACGTCGCCGGTCGCTGCGAGATGGCGGGCGGCGGTGTCGATGACGCCGCGCACGAGCGCGACCGCGTCAGCGGAGGGTGTAGTCATTGCCGCAAAGCTAGGCCGGTCGGCGGGCGACCACGGTGACGAGCGGCGGCAACACGACGGGGTCATCGCCGGGATCGACGCCGGTCATCGCTTCGAGGTAGTCGCTCACCGCGCCCCCGACTCCGGCCGGGGCTTCGGCCCAGGCGTCCACGACGTCTAGGCCGGCTTCGCTCACCAGGCGGGGGAGTAGCGCGCCAACGTCGGGATGGCGGGCGTCGGGCATCGACAACGCGGTGCCATCGATTCGACCCGCGCTGGTGATCGGTTCCTGGGCCACGACCCACCCGCCGGGGCGCACGGCGCGGGCCATGCGCTTGAGGACGACCAGCGGATCGATCACATGCAGTAGCAGGAACCGGCAGAACGCCAGGTCGACCGGCTCGGGCAGAACTAGGTCCTCGCCTGCTTGGGTGAGCGCCACGACCTGCGCGTGCTCAGCCGCCACTTTGGCTACCTCGTCGCGCCGCGCCGGGTCGCTGTCGATGGCATAGATGCGGCCATCCCGGCCGACGATCTCGGCCAGGGCCACACTGACATCGCCGCCACCGGCGCCCACGTCGGCGCACGTCCATCCCTCGCGCAGGCCCAACCGATCCAGCGCCGTTACCAGCGGCCGCCGATACACGTCATTACGCAGTCCAAGTTCGATGCCGTCACGTTAAGGCAGTTAGCGACGAGACTGCTCACATGACCTTCGGGCAACAATCGGGTCCGCCCGCGCCGGCAAGGCAGGTACAGGAGCTGCTCTCGCTGCTGCACGACGCGGGCCACACCGACTTCCGCGACGCTCGCGGTCCGATGGGGTTCACGCAGCGCCAAGCCGCCGGCAAGTTCACCCGCGACGAGGCCGCGGCGTTCATCGACCAACTCGAGGCGGTCGAGGGCGACGGGGCTGCAGGCAACGCGGCGCTCCGCCACGTAACGAGCGAGGAACTTGCCGCCGAGTTGCAGCACCGGGGGTGGAGCGTGATCGCGCCGTAACATCGCGGGCGATGGCGACCACTGACCCGCAGCTGGCCGACGAACTGGTTGAGACCGTCCGCACGTTCGTGATCAAGGACGTGCTGCCGGTGGCGTCGGAGTTCGAACACGCCGACCGGTATCCCGAGCATCTCGTCGAGACGATGAAGGGCATCGGGCTCTTCGGTTGCCTGGCGCCCGAGGAGTACGGCGGGCTCGATCTCGACACCGTGACCTACGCCCGCATCATCGAGGAGCTGGCCGCCGGGTGGATGTCGCTGTCCGGCTTCCTCAATACCCACATGATGTGCACGACGCTGCTCAAGCTCCACGGCACCGACGAGCAGCGCAAGCGGCTCCTGCCGAAGCTGGCGACCGGCGAGATTCGCGGCGCCCTGTCGCTGTCGGAACCCGACGCCGGCAGCGACACGAAGTCACTTCGCTGCAAGGCCACGCCCGATGGCGAGGAGTACATCATCGACGGCACGAAGATGTGGGTGACCAACGGGGAGCGCTCCGGCCTGGTCGCCCTCGCCGCCCGCGCGCCTGAGGGCATCACCTGCTTCATGGTCGAGAAAGACCCCGGCCCGCATTTCGGCGGCATCTCGGTGTCCAAGACGATCGGCAAGCTCGGTTACAAGGGTCTTGAGACCGTCGAGATGACCTACGCCGGCCACCGCATCCCGGCTGATGCGGTCCTCGGCGGCCTTGAGAATCTGGGGAAGGGCCTCCACCAGATCCTGGGCGGTATGGAACTTGGCCGGGTGAACGTGGCGGCTCGTTCGGTCGGGGTCGCCCGCGCTGCGTTCGAGGCGGCCATCGCCTACGCGCAGCAGCGCGAGACGTTCGGCGTCCCCATCGCCAAACACCAGGCGATCCAGTTCAAGCTGGCCGACATGGCCACGCGCGTTGAAGCGGCGCGCCTGCTCACCCGCTCAGCGGCCGAGAAGCTCGACCGCGGCGAACGGGCCGACGTCGAAGCCGGCATGGCCAAGCTGTTCGCGTCGGAGGCGGCGCTCGAGAACGCCACCGAGGCGATGCGCATCCACGGCGGGTACGGCTACACCACCGAGTTCCCGGTCGAGCGCTATTTCCGCGATGCACCGCTGATGATCATCGGCGAGGGCACCAACGAGATCCAACGCATGGTGATCGCCCGCGGCCTGCTGTCGCGTTACGCCGAGCAGTGACCACGACGAGCGCGGTGTACGCGCCCGATCACCCGGTGGTCGCGCTGTCGCCGTTGATGGGCGACGGCGGCGCCGAGGCGATGATCGACCTGTGCGAGCGCTTTGCCCGCTACGGCATGTACAGCCAGGAGCACGTCGAATCGGAGATCGGGCGGGGTCTGCCGCAGCGCTACGACGCGGCGAAGAACTTCGTACGCACCGGTGGGCGCTTCGCGCGCGACGAACCGGCGGCGATGCTCGCGGCGCGCACGAACTACTTCCGCGAGGAGTACGCGTACGGACTCCAAGGTCTGATCGCCGGCGTCGACGCGTTCATGCATCACGAGGGGTTCATTGACGCGGCGCGTCAGCTTTTCGGCCGTCCCGTCATCGAGCCGGCGATCGTCTTCGCCAACCTGATGGTGCCGGGCCAGGAACTCGCCGTGCATACCGACGTGCCCGAGTTCCGCGGATGCAACCGCAAGGTCATGCCGCAGTGGCTCCTCGTGGCCATGCACCACTCCGGCCTGTTCGACGAGTGGCGGATGCCGATCGCCACCGGCGTCGCCTGGTTCCACGACTGCCCGACCGGCGGCGAGTTCGCCTACTGGCCGGGCGGCGCCGGCGGCGCGCCCGTCGCCCACGCCGTGCGCACCGACACCGCACTGGTCCTCGACGCCGACAGCGTGTTCCACGGCGTCGACCGCGTCGCGTCGGCGGTGAACGAGATGGCGCCGCTGAAGCCGGGCATGGCGCTCGAGTTCGCCGGCAACGGGGAGTGGGCGATCCGCGACGGTGGCGAAGACGTGGGCCGTTACCGCTGGGATGAGTTGCGGTTCAGCGTGTCGTGGAAGGCGTACTGCTTCGAGAACGAAGCCGAGCAGGCCGCGTGGCGCGAGCACGCCAACGATCTGACCCTCGATGCGGTAGTCGACCGTTTCGTGACGACCTCAGAAACCGCGGCCGGCTGGCTGATGGGCCCGTAACAATTGGACCCGAACTCGGTCAGCTCATCATCGACGAGTACATCAAGTTCCCGTCTGCTTCTTGATGAACTCGGCGATCTTTGCGATCGCCGCGGTTGCTTCTGGTACCAGTGGTGCGAACGCGTGCCACACGTGGATCATCTCGGGCCAGACGTCGACGGTGATGTCGACGCCGGCGGCCTTCGCCCGCTCGCCGAAGCGCAGCGAGTCATCGAGCAGCGTCTCGTGATCACCGACATGGATCAGGATCGGCGGGAGGCCGGCGAGGTCGGCATGGAGGGGTGAGGCCAACGGATGGCGAAGGTCGCCACCGCCGACGTACGCATCGGAGAGCACCTTGAGGCCGGCCCGCCCAACCATGGGATCTAGTTCGGCCCGCGTCTCGACGGAGTCGCCCGTGCCCTCCAGGTCGGTCCACGGCGAGATCGGCACCGCAGCAGCTGGCAGCGGCAACCCTTGGTCGCGCAACGCGACCAGTGTTGCCAGCGTCAACCCGCCACCAGCCGAGTCACCGGCGATCACCACCTTGGTCGGGTTGATGCCCTGGGCCAGCAACCACGAGTAAGCGGTCACGGAGTCGTCGATTCCCGCCGGGAATGGATGCTCCGGCGCCAGCCGGTAGTCGACATTGAGCACCCGCCCGCCAGTCGCGGCGGACAAGTAACTGCACAGGCTGCGATGCGTAGCGATCGAGCCCAGGCAGTAGCCGCCGCCGTGAAGGTAGAAGACGACCGGTTCCTCGCCGGCGTTGGAAGCGGTCGTCCACTCGGCGGGCACGCCGCCCGCATCGACCGGCTCGAAGCGCATGCCGTCCGGTGGCGGCAACGCGCCGCCCAGCGCATCCATGCCCACCCGCATCTCGGCGATCGTCGGTGCGTCGGTGAACCTGGGCGCCGCCCGCAACATGGACAAGACCGCCTCTAGTTGTTCGCTGGCCATGGCGCACGGTAGACCGAACGCGTGTCGGGCTTCCTGGGTTCAGTGCTGAGGCGGCCGCCGCCGACACAGTCACTAGTGATCGCGGTGGCCGCGGTCTGTCAGATCGTGACGATCCTTCTCACCTCCGAGACGTGGACGTCACGCCGCACTCCTCCCAACCTGCCCGCGCTCGACTGGGTACCTCAGATCGACTGGCGGCCGCCGCTGATCCTGCTCGCCGCGGTCGTGATCGTGGTTCCTCGGCTCGCCAGTCCGCTGTTCGCGGTGGTCCTGGCGCTGGCGATGTTGAGCGACCAAACCCGCATTCAGCCCGAGGTGGTGTCACTCACGGTCTTGATGACGCTGCCCGCGTTCGGTCCCCGCGGCGTGGCGGTAAGCCGCGTGCACATGGCGACGATCTGGCTCTGGGCCGGAATCCATAAGGTGCTGAGCATCCACTGGACCGCGTCCGGTGCGGCGTTCATCACGTCACTCGTCGACCTGCCCGATGCCCGCCCGGTCGTCGCCGTGCTGCTGCCGGCGATCGAGATCGCGCTCGGCGCGCTCGCCCTGATGCGACGCAGCTGGCGGTTCGTTGCGTGGGCGGCGCTCGTGCTCCATCTCGGGATGCTCGGCGGTCTGCTCTACGGGGACTGGAACGAGGCCGTCTGGGCGTGGAACGTGGCGCTTGGAGTCGCCGCCTTCTTGTTGTTCCGCGACCCCACGCCGGTCGGAGCCAGGGCGGACCGCGTCACGGGTGTCCTGGGCGCCGCGCTCATTGCCTACCCCGCGCTGTTCTACGTCGGCGTGGTCGACGGCTACCTGGCCCACAACCTCTACACGAACAGCGGTGCGTACGCCGCGGTGTGCCGCGGGTCGGAGTGCAACTACGACCCGTTCAACACATGGGCAGCGCTGAGCGTCCCGCTGCCGGCCGAGCCCCGGCTCTACAAACAGTGGTTCGGGCTCGCGTGCGCACCGGGGAGTCGCCTCGAAGTCACGGAACGGTCGACGGTGTTCACCGACCCGCCACGAAAGACAGTGCGGCATTGTCGGTAGGCGGGAAGTGGCCGCTATCGTCCGGAAGGTGACCGTCTACGACCGGCCGTTCGGCCGCTACTACGAGGACTTCGAGCCGGGCGACATCTACAAGCACTGGCCGGGCAAGACGATCACCGAGGCCGACGACCACTTGTTCTGCATGATGACGATGAACCACCACCCGCTCCACACCAACGCGTGGTTCGCCGAACACGAGACCGTGCAGGGCAAGAACGTGGTGGTCGGAAACCTCGTGTATTCGCTCGTCCTCGGAATGAGCGTCGCCGACGTGAGCGGCTCGTGCATCGCCAACCTCGAAGTCGAGTCGTTGCTTCACAGGAAGCCGACGTTCCACGGCGACACGATCTACGCCGAGACCCGGGTGCTCGACAAGCGCGAGTCGTCGTCGAAGAACGACCGCGGCGTCATCACCGTCGAGACCAAGGGGTTTAACCAGAACGGCGATGAGGTCTGCTACTTCCGTCGCAAGCTCATGGTTTGGAAGCAGGAGTTCGCCCCGGCCCGCCGTCGCCCCTACGCCGACGACATCTGGGGCGAGTGATCTGCAGCAAGCGCTGATCGCGTGGAGCGAACAGCAGCGGCGCGACCTGCCGTGGCGGCGCACACGCGATCCCTGGGCGGTGCTGGTGAGCGAGCTGATGCTTCAGCAGACCCAGGTCTCGCGCGTGATCCCGAAGTACCACGCCTTCCTCGCTGAGTTCCCGTCCGCCGTCGCGTGCAGCGCTGCGCCACTTGCGGATGTCGTGCGGGCCTGGGCCGGCCTCGGCTACAACCGCCGCGCCGTCAATCTGCACCGCGCCGCAGTGGCGATCGGCGGCGGCCCGTTTCCCGACACCCTTGAGGATCTCCTCGCCCTGCCCGGCGTCGGCCCGTACACGGCACGCGCAGTGCTGACCTTCGCGTTCGAGCGCGATGTCGGCATTCTCGAGGTCAACACCACGCGGGTGGTGATGCGGGTAACGGGCGCGGCGGCGACGCAAGCGGCGGCAGATGCGCTGGTTCCGACCGGGCAGGGTTGGGCGTGGAACCAGGCCATGATCGATCTGGGCGCCACGGTCTGCCGGCGCCGCGGACCGCACTGCCAGGCCTGCCCGATCCGGCGCTGGTGCAAGGCGCCCGGCGCGGATGCTCCACCCCCGACGTATCAGTCGCCGTTCGACGGTTCCGATCGCCAAGGTCGAGGCCGCCTGGTCAACGCGCTCCGCTCCGGTGACGTCGCGTGGGACGAGGTGCCCACAGTGATGGGATGGCCAGAGGACCCCGCCCGTGCCTGCGCCGTTGCACAGACCCTGGTTGGTGACGGGCTGGTCGACGCGGTCGACGACACGCTCAGGCTTCCTACCTGATCGCTCAGGTTCGTCCGCGTTCTGCCGATGTCACGGCAGACGCGAAGGGTCGGTGTCGTGACGCGCAAGGTCAGAGCAATCAGTGTGTTGGTCGCGGTCGCCCTGACGGGCGGTATGGCGTCGGCTGCCCGTGCGACGGATCCCGCCTCACCAGCAGTCAAGGACGCCCGGCCGGTGACAGCGCAGCGGGCGCCGAAGCCCGCGCCGGCAACGAGCGAAGTTGCCGTTCGCTTCCGCCGCGGGGCGACGTCCTCGGCAAGAACCAACGCAGCCCGCAAGGCCAATGCCGAAGTCGGCGCCGCGATTCCCGGCACCGAGTTCGTCCGCATGCGGCCCAAAGACACGGCGCGCCGCACCGCAGCGAGCTTGGAGACCGATCCCGACGTCTCTGAGGTAGTGCCGATCTTCGAACGGCGGGCCAGCGCCCTGCCGAACGACACGTACTGGGGGGAGCAGTCCGAGTCGCTGCTCGGCCAACACCTGCCCGAAGCCTGGGCAGTGAGCACAGGCACTGGGCAGATCATCGCCGTGGTCGACACCGGCGTTGACGCCACGCATCCTGACCTCGTCGGTCGCGTCCTCCCGGGCCGCGACATCGTCAACAACGACGGCAACGCCAGTGACGACAACGGTCATGGCACCGCGGTGGCTGGTGTCGCCGCGGCCAAGAGCAACAACTCGATGGGGATCGCCGGCATCGCGTCGAACGCCCGCATCCTCCCGGTCAAGGTTCTCGACGCCGATGGAATGGGCATCGATCCGGACATTGCCGAAGGCATCGTCTGGGCCACTGACCAGGGTGCCAAGGTCATCAACATCTCGCTCGGCGGCTACGGACAGAGCCCCGTCCTCGAGCAAGCGGTGGCATATGCACTGGCGCGCGACGTCGTCATCGTGGCCGCCACCGGCAATGAAGCCACTCAGGCGCCGTCCTACCCAGCGTCATCGCCGGGGGTGATCGGGGTCGGTGCCACCGACGGGGCGGGACAGCTGGTCTTGTTCTCCAACTGGGGCGCTCAGGTCGATGTGGTGGCACCGGGCTGGGACCTCATCGTTCCCGACGCTTCGACCGACGGCTACATGTACGCCAGCGGGACCTCGTTCTCTGCACCGATTGTCAGTGGCGTCGCCGCGCTGGTGCGGTCGGCGCAGCCTGGGTTGAGCCAAGCCGCCGTCGCGGCGCGGATCAAAGACACCGCGACCGACGGCGGACCTGACGGTGACGACGACAAGTTTGGCGGCGGCATCGTCAATGCCTGGGCCGCGCAGGGTGGACCGGCGCTCGACGGCGCATTGCCCGTCGTGGATAGTCACGAGCCGGACGACACGCCCGACGCGGCGTCACTTCTCACGGCGCCGGTGGTCAGCACCATCGCGCCCGAGGGCGATGTCGATTGGTTCGCCTTCGACGCGGCCACGCCGGGCGTTGCAACGGTCACCGTTGCACTGAGCAGCCCGCTCCCCAGCAACCATCCGCAGCCGTTCGATGCGGTCGTTCGTGCCTACTCGAGTGTGTACGAGCAGATCGGTGAGGCCGACGTCAACTGGGGTCCCCATACCGGTGAGCTGCTCGTCGTGCCGATAGCCAACGCGGGCCGCTTCTACTTCCGGATCAACAACTGGTTCCCAAGCATCTGGGCGGGCACCTACACGGTGAGCATGTCGTTCACCCCAGAGATCGTCGCCGGCCAGCCGGCTGGCTCAGCCAGCGTCGCCCTGCGCTCTACGAACCCGGGCCGAAACGCCGTAGTGGCTCCGACCACCCTCCCCTCCCTGCGCTTCACCTCGGGTGTCGCGGCTGGTTCAGTGCCGGGCGCAGTCAGCGTGGTCCGCGCCGACGACGGCACCGCGGTTCCCGCCACTGTGGCCCTCACCGCGCCCGACACGATCACGGTCGACCCGACGGCGGCGGCGTTGAAGAGTGGGCCCTACCTCGTCCGGGTCAACGGATTACGCACAGCGACGGACGTACTCATCGATCCGATCGAGCTGCGCTTCACGGTTCGAACTATCGGCCCCTACGTGCCGTTCACGTCGGCCAACGGTCTGCTCGCGCAGCAAACCGTTGACGTGCTTGGTCGCACTGCTGAGCCCGCGGTTGTCAGCTGGCTGGCCAGCTTCTTCGAAGGTGGCGTCCCTCAGCCGGTGGCGATGGCCGACCTCTTCTTCCGCACGAGCGAATACAGCAAGGTGATCGCGCCGCTGGCCCGGCTGTACATGTCCTACTTCAACCGCGCGCCGGACCACGGCGGGCTCCAGGGCTGGGTGACCTACATGCGAAATGGCTGGTCCCTGGCAAGCGTGGCCGAGGCCTTCGCCCGGTCGTCGGAGTTCCTGGCCCGCTACGGCGCTCTCACCAACGCGTCGTTCGTGGACCTCGTGTACCGCAACGTCTTGGGACGCGCGCCTGACCCGAATGGCCTCGACTATTGGCTGGGCGGCCTCACCAGTGGCCGGTTGAATCGGGGCAGCGTCATGCTCGGATTCTCTGAGTCAGCCGAGTTCCGTGCGACGAGTGCATCGCGGGTCGACGTCTCGGTGGTCTACGGCGGGATGCTCCGACGCGCGCCCAGTTCGGCAGAGCAACTCGGGTGGATAGGCGGTATCGCTGCGGGTCGCACTCGCCAATCACTCGTGGGCGATGTCTTCAACACCAGGGAGTACCGCTCCCGGTTCGGGGCATAGAAGCCCAGCCGACCGGCCTACGCTCGGGGACCGTGGCACGGATCGAGTTTCCTGAGCGCGGGTTTCGGCGAGCACGTCGACTGGGCGCTGATGCGGCCCGACATGGCTGTCGGCATGGGCAAGTTGTCCGAAGCGGTGTACGGCAACACGCAGCTGGCCCTTCGTGAACGCGAGGCCGCCCGCTGGACGATCGCATTAATCAATCACTGCGAGGTGTGCCAGGACACCCGGGCCCGCGACGGCGTGGCCAACGGCGTCGATGAGGGCTTCTATGCCGAGGTCGCCGGCTGGGCGACGTCGAGCGAGCTCAGCGACCGCGAGCGCCTGGCGGCCGAATTCGCGCAGCGCTTCGCCCTCGATCACGTCGCCATGGACGACGAGTTCTGGGCCCGTCTGCGGGCCGCCTACGCCGACGATGAGATCGCCGACCTGACCATCGCGTGCGGCATGTTCCTCGGCATGGGCCGCGCCCTCGCCGTCATCGGCGTCAAGGCCCCCGAAGAACGCATCATCGTCTAGTCAACGCCGCCAAGATCTGGTGACGGCTGCGTCGGCGAGGGCGCGCATCTCATCGTCGGTGCGGTCCTGTATCGGGTGGGGGACGAGGACCCACCGCGGCTCGACGCCCAGTGACTTG
This sequence comes from uncultured Actinomycetes bacterium, assembly GCA_963742585.1. Classification (GTDB taxonomy): domain Bacteria; phylum Actinomycetota; class Acidimicrobiia; order Acidimicrobiales; family JACDEA01; genus JACDEA01. Next base: position 1,988,801 of record CAVUMI010000009.1, on the reverse strand, counting down.
GCCTGCGCGTGGGCGGCGGCGTCGAACTCGCTCGACGCGATGAACACGCCGGGCACGCCGCGCCCTTCGAGATCAACGATGTCGTGCACACTGCACGACGTGCACGAGCCTCAGTCGGCGAGTGCCTCGATCACCACGTCGCACTTGGTGGCGATCTCGTGCCGCAGGTCGATCGGCGCCGGCTTGGTGAACGTGGGCTTCGCGTAGCGCTCGACGATCGAGCCCGCGCTCGCGAAGCAACTCCTCCAGCCGGTTGAGGAAGACATCGCCGCGCGCCTTGGTGATGTCCAGCAATCCCACGGTCTTACCCTCGAGCGACTCGGGCCGGGGTGAGAGCTGACGGGTGACCGGGGTCAACTCGCCGGTCGGATCAAGCACTACTCGCTCACTCATGTCGCCCGATCGCCTTCCGGCTTCGCCTCTGGCTCACTCATGTCGCCCGATCGCCTTCCGGCTTCGCCTCTGGCTCACTCAGTGCTGCCCGATCGCCTTCCGGCTTCGCCTCTGGCTCACTCATGTCGCTATCTCCCGCGTTACCGGCGCACTGCCAACCGCGCCGCTTGCCCACCCGCCGATAATGGCCGAGAACAGGCCGGCGCCTCCGCCAGCATGGACGATGAGCAGGCCGCCGTCACGGAACTTGGGAAGGTCGACTCCCTCCAGACCTTCGGGAATCCCCTCAGTGATGCCGCCCGCGCCGCGGACCAACTCGGCGCCGGGCAGGAGCAACAGCTGATCGAGTTCCTCTCGCAGCCGCGCCTTGGTCCAGCCCGCCTCGCGAAACACCCGACCATGTTCGGGCGACACCACGAGCACCGCGTCGAATGCCAGCGGGAGCTTCGGGTGGGCGACGGATCGGAGGCACGCGGCGAACGTCGCGGGCCAGCGACTCGGGCGTGCGTGACAGTTGATCGACGACGCCGCGCGGGCCTTCGCCGGCGAACAAGGTGACGGTCGAGGCCCCCGCAGCGAAACCGCGTTCGACCGACATCGGCTCCCATGGCGAGCCGGCTTCGTCCTCGGCGAAGCAGAACGTGTACTTGCCCGGATTGCCGAGCGTCGCCCGGTCGACTTCGCCCGGGCGTCCGCCACCGACATTCCGGATCACCAGTTGCAGCGCCCGCCCGATCGACGCGTTGGCCCGGTTGCCCTGCCCGAACGCATTGCCGCCGCTGTTCATGCCGACCGCGGCCGCCATCGGCCCGTTGACGATCACGACCGGTCCGGAGAAGTACGTCGTCGCCAGCAGAGCCATGGGCGTTGAATTCGTCGGTGCACGCAGCTTCGATCGCGGTCAGTACAAGCGGCATGTATTCGGGCTTACAGCCGGCCATGACCGCATTCACCGCGACCTTCTCGACCGTGCACTCGACCAAGTCGGGCGGGATCGACGGCGACGATGTCGTCAGGCCGGCGACGGGTGCCCTCGAGCATCCGAGCGACGCGCCTTTCCGTAGGCGGTACTACCGGCAAGCCATCGGTCCAACCCCGCTCGAACATCGCTTCGGCGTCGTCTTCGGCGTCGGCCAAGGTCACCCGTCGCGACTTCAAGGTCGCGCCGACGAATCGGGCCACGACATCGGGCTCCACCGCTTTGGCGCCGCAGCCCGGGCGGTAATCGGGCAATCCCCTGCCGAGGCCTTCGATACCGGTGAACGCCTCCCACTGCTCGCGCGACCAGCCGACGATCCGCTGGTCGTCCTTGATCAAGGTCGGCACGGTTTCGACGCCGAGGCGGTAGGACGCCTCAAGCCCGCTGTCATCGTCCTCACGGTGCACGGTGAGCTCGACGCCGCGCGATGCCAGCTCCCCGAGCACCGGCTCGACCAGCTGGCAGGTCGGGCAGTCCTTCTTGACGACGGCGGTGATCAAGTCGTGATCCAGTCGAGGATGAGCTTGTTCACCTCGTCGGGCTTCTCGACATGCATGAAGTGCCCCGCGCCCTTGACGATCTCGACCTGCGAACCCGGTGGAAGGTGCGCTTCAGCGCCGCGGGCGAGGTCGACGCTGAGACAGCCGTCGGTGTCGCCGTGCAGGTAGAGGGTCGGCTGCCGGCCGCCACCCGGGATGCCGCCAGACGCGAAGATCGCCCGGTAGTAGCCGATAGCAGCGGTGAGGTTGGCCGGGTCTCGCAGCGCATCCTTCACGTGCTTCACGTCGACCTCGTTGGCATACCCGGGGGACCAGTCCGACCACAGCCGCTCGATGAAGTTGAGGTCGTTCATCGAGACGACCATCTCGGCCAGAGGCGTCTGGAAGAAGAAGATGTAGAAGCTCCGCTTGATCTGGTCGTAGTCGAAGAAGGCCGATGCCATCGCGCCGGTGGGGGGCACCGCGGCGGCCACGACGCGCCGCCAGCGTTCAGGAGCAGCCGCGGACGCGCCATACGCGATCCCGGCGCCCCAGTCATGGCCAATCAACACGGCCTCGCCGTTGCCACCGAGCGCGGCATGCAGCGCGTTGATGTCTTCAGCAAGCGCGGCCTGGTCGTAGCGGCCGTCGGCCGGGACCGAAGTCGGCGCGTAGCCCCGCAGAAAGGGCGCCACCGTGTGAAATCCGGCACTTGCGAGGGTAGGCAGCAGGTAACGAAAGGTATGTGCAGAATCAGGAAAGCCGTGGAGACAAAGGACCAGCGGACCATCACTCGGCCCGTCCTCGAGATACTCGTACCTCACGTCGTTCACCGTCAGCGATCCCATGGCGCGACCGTAAGCGTCGGCGTCGGGTCGGGCGAGTGGCGTGACATTGGTCACAGACGGCCTTCCCGCGTTCAGTTGTCAGTAACCTCCGCCGAAAATTGGATCGTGGGGGTCCTCCACTGAATGTCACGTTCTATGGCGTGCGGGGCTCCTGCCCGTGCGCCTCAGAAGCCAACCGCCGTTACGGCGGTAATACGGCCTGCGTTGCTTTGGAAGTTCCCGGCGAGGATCCGATCATCTTCGACCTCGGGACCGGCCTGCGGCAGTTCGGCGCCACGCAACCCACCGACGGGTCATTCCGCGGCACCGCGCTGGTCACCCACATCCACTGGGACCACATCCAGGGTTTGCCCTTCTTCCCCCCGATTCACATTCCCGGCGCGCAGCTCGACGTCTACGGACCACACCAACTAGAGGGTCCCCTGGGCGAAGTCGTTGGCGGCCTCATGTGCCGGCCGTACTTCCCGGTGCACTTCAGCGAGTTAGAGGGTGACGTCACCTTCCAGGACGTTACCGACGAGGACGTCAAGATCGGCCGGGCCAAGGTCAAGGTGCGGCCGGTTCCGCACAACGGGCCGACGGTCGGCTACCGGGTTGACTGGGATGGCAACAGCGTCGCCTACATCAGCGACCACCAAGGACCCCACGACCTGAAGTCGATCGCCGACGGCGTGCTCGAGCTGGCCGATGGCGTCGATCTCCTTATCCACGACGCGCAGTACACGCCGGCCGAGTTCGCGATCAAGGAAACCTGGGGCCACTGCACGATCGACTACGCCGTTCTCGTGGCCAAGGAAGCGGGGGCCAAGCGGCTGGCGCTGTTCCATCACGACCCGGCGCACAGCGACGACGACCTCGACAAGCTGCTCGAGATGGCCCGTTGCACGGCGCTGCACGCAGGTGTACCCGAGGTAGTTTCGGCGTACGAGTACCTGCAGCTTGACCTTCACGACTGAACCGCGATGGCGACCGATCTAGACGTCGCCCGGCTCAAGTCGGTGATGGGCCACTTCGCCACCGGTGTCACCATCGTGGCCGGAGTCGACGGGGGCGAGCCTCTCGGCTTCACCGCGCAGTCGTTCCATTCGTTGTCAGTCGACCCCCCACTCATACTGGTGTGTCCGAGCAAGACGGTTAGCAGCTGGCCGCGGATTCGCGAGTCAGGGAAGTTCTGCGTGAGCATCCTGAACCGTGATCAGGAAGCGGTGTGCATGACGTTCGCCAGCAAGACGCCTGACAAATTCGACGGTGTCGGCTGGAAGGCGGCGCCCGGAACAGGGTCGCCGATGCTCGACGGCGCGATGGCATGGGTCGACTGCGAGCTCGAGGCCGAGCACGACGGCGGCGACCATACGATCGTCGTGGGGCGAGTCGTCCACGTCGACCTCGACGACGGCGAGCTCCATCCGTTGGTGTTCTACCGGGCCGGGTTCGGACGGTTTCAGTCGTAGCCCCAACCCTGTTGGGGCTGGTGTTCCTCGCCGCCGGTGTTGCCAAGGTCGTCGACCGGACGGTGCCGGTCCTTCCCTGGGTGGAGATCGCATTGGGCGGCCTCCTTGTGGCGCGAGTCGGGCTTCCTTGGACCGGCTACGCGGCGGCCGGACTCCTAGCGGGGTTCACGGTGTGGTTGCTGACGCACCGCGGCGTGCCGTGCGCATGCTTCGGCGCCTGGTCACGGCGCCCCTCGGGCTGGGCCGACGTCGTGCGCAACCTCGCTCTCATCGGTGTCGCCGTCGTGGTGATCTCGCAGCATTAGTTTCTACGCCCGATGCCCAAGCTGATTGAGTCCACCGACATCGACGGGGTCGTACTCGTCGAGCCCGATTCGCACGGCGACCAGCGCGGTCGTTTTGTCGAGACTTACCGCCGCGAGTGGTTCGCGTCGGGACGAGAGATGCTGCAGGGCAACCGGGCGGTACGCGACGCCGGGTCCATCGTCGGCCTGCACTATCACCTCCACCAGGCCGACTATTGGTACTTGATCGATGGCCGGGCCCGGGTAGTCCTGCACGATCTCCGTGAGGGCTCAAAGACCGAGGGCGCGACCATGAACTTCGATCTCGATGGCGACATCGAGAAGGGCGTCTTCATTCCGCCGGGTGTCGCCCACGGGTTCGCGTCCCTGACGAACATGACGCTCACATATCTCGTCGACGGCTATTACAACCCAGCGGACGAGCTGGGCGTTGCCTGGGACGATCCGGAGATCGGCGCCGACTGGGGACTCACGTCGCCCATCCTTTCGGCCCGCGATCAGGCCAACCCGCGCCGCGGCGAGATCCCGGCGGGCCGCAAGCCTTACGCCGGGCTGCGTACGTAAGCGTCGACCGCGCCGGCGCCCACCAGGCGGGCCTGGACATCGCCGGCACGGTCCGCCAGAAACACTGTCGGTGCGCTCCGTACGTGGAACGCCTTGGCCAAGAGCGGCTCGCGGCTGGCATCGACGGTCACCACGCGTGCGTCGGGATCGTGGGCCGCGAGTCGCTGCTTTACCGGCTCGCACGTCGCGCAGTAGGGCGTCGTGAACACAACCCATGTGCGGTCGGCGCCATCGAGAAGTTCGGCCGGCAGGCGAGGCACGGCGCGGGACTCGCGCTGCAACCCGGCGCGCCACTGCGCGTAGAGGCGGCGGGCCAAGGCGAAGGCCAGCACGAGCGCGATGACGATGATGACGCGCACTACGTCGAATACACCTCGATGCCGCGACGCCGAGCGAGCAGCAGGTAGACCTCGCAGCCGACGCAGATGCCGGTAGTGGCCGCCAGGCCGGCCAATCCGGCGACGATCAGTGTCAGCACCCACCCCACGCCGCTGGCCCCGGCCGCGAACGCGAGGGTTGCGGCAACGAGAAACGCGACACCGACTGCGGCGGCGAATCGCGGGGGTCGCGGATCCTCGAGTTCAGTGGGCGGATCGAGCCGTGGCTTCACCACCTCGGCGTAGAACCGGAGGACTGGGCCGTAGCGGGGCCCGAAGGCCGCACCGAGGAACAGCACCGCGGCGAAGACCGGGGCGACGGCCTTGAAGTCGGCGATGAACCCGAGCAGCAACGCGGCAGTCAGGACGCCCTGATTGAGGCGGGGTGCACGGGGATCGATCGGCTGCGGCACGGCCATGGCAGCAGCATAAACCCGACCGGCCGGGTCAGCATTCCCGAGTCCGTCTTGCGCATTATGCCTGGGCCGGAAGGACTAGTGAGCACGAAGGGCGAACTTTTGCCACCACGCAGAGTGAGCGTCGATGCGCCACACCGATCAGCAGGGAGCAACCACCAATGGCTGAGCTGAAGACGCTGGGGAACGAGGAAGTCCTGCAGGGCACCGCCGATGTGGCCGTCGCCCGTGAGCGCGCCCGGCTGGGCCGGGTGGCCAAGCTTGGACTGGCCTTCGTCCTGGTCGACCTGATCCTGTGGGGTCGGTGGGCGGCCGGCAATCCCGTGCACTTCGGCATGCCCCACCTCACTGGGCAATGGGCAGCGCTGATGCCGATGTTCATCATCCTGCTGCTCGTCGGCGGTGTCGTGATGATCCCGATGATCGGGATGGGCCGCTCGCCGCACATCCTTTACCGGCCGACCGAGATCGACGTCACGCTCGACGACATCAAGGGCGCGGGGGTGGTGAAGGAAGAAGTGATCAAGTCGCTCAACCTCTTCCTCGCGCACAAGACGTTCAAGGAGCAGATGGGCGGCACGGCCCGTCGGGCCGTGCTATTCGAGGGCCCTCCCGGGACCGGTAAGACGTACATGGCCAAGGCGATGGCCCGTGAGGCCGGCGTGCCGTTCCTGTTCGTGAGCAGCTCGGCGTTCCAGTCGATGTACTACGGCCAGACCAACCGGAAGATCCGCGCCTACTTCAAGCAGCTGCGGAAGTTCGCCCGCCGCGAGGGCGGCGCGATCGGCTTCATCGAGGAGATCGACGCGATCGGCGGCTCGCGCGCCGGCATGGGCAAGGGCGGCGAGGGCGTCACTGGTGTCGTCAACGAGCTGCTCATCCAGCTCCAGTCATTCGACACACCGTCGGGCGGTCGCAGGCTCGTCGGCGGAATGGTTGACCTGGTGAACCGCTGGCTGCCGTCGGGGCGTCAGCTGCACAAGCCCCGTTCAGTGCCCGCCAACATCCTCGTGATCGGGGCGACGAACCGTGCCGACGACCTCGACCCGGCGCTCCTACGTCCCGGCCGTTTCGACCGGGCGATCTACTTCGACCTCCCATCGCGATCAAGCCGCCGCGAGATCATCGACTTCTACCTGGCCAAGAAGGCGCACGAGCCCGAGCTCGACGAAGAGGCGCGGCGCGAGATGCTGGCCGCCATGACCTCCGGCTACTCGCCGGTGATGATCGAGCACGTCCTCGACGAAGCCTTGGTGTGGGCCCTCCGCCGCGGCGCACGGCGTCTCAACTGGGCCGACGTGCAGAAGGCGAAGATGACCGAGGAGATCGGGCTGGCGCAGCCGGTCGAGTACACCGAGGCCGAGTTGCGCACGATCGCCACGCATGAAGCCGGTCACGCCACCGTCGCCCATCTCGTCGGGGTTGGTCGCAAGCTGGAAGTGCTGTCGGTCATCAAGCGCAAGGACGCGCTCGGACTGCTCGCACACTCCGATACCGAGGAGCGCTTCATGCGCACCAAGACCGAATTGGACGGGCTGGTGCGTATCGCGTTCGGCGGGATGGTGGCCGAGGAGCTGTTCTTCGGCGATACCAGCACTGGCGTCGGAGGCGATCTCGAGCAGGCGACCGCGTTCGTCGCGCAGATGATCGGTCAGCTCGGCATGGGCGGCACGCTGCGCACGTTCGACGCGCTGGCCGACAAGGAGGGCCGCTTGATGGTCGAAGCGATGCTCGTCGAGGCGAAGGACGACGTGACGCAGATGCTCCGCGAGCACCGGCATGTCATCGAGGCCCTCCGCGACGCGCTGCTCGAGCGCAGCGAACTCATCGCCGAGGAGATCACCGACGTCATCGAAGCCGCCAACGGTGAGATCGACCTCCGGAGCGCGCTCAGGAACTGATGCCGACGGCGTCGAGGATGAACGCGTGGGTGAGCGCTTCGTCCTTCCACGCGTCGTAGCGGCCTGACGGGCCCATGTGGCCGGCGCCCATCTCGGTCTTGAGGAGCAACAGGTTGTCGTCGGTCTTGGTGGTGCGAAGTTTGGCGACCCACTTGGCCGGTTCCCAGTACGAGACCCGGGGGTCGTTCAGCCCGCCGGTGACGAACATGGCGGGGTACGCCTTGGCCTCGACGTTGTCGTAGGGCGAGTACGACTTCATGTACTGGTAGACCTCGGGGCTGGCTTGCGGATTGCCCCACTCCTCCCACTCCATCACCGTCAACGGCAGGGTCTCGTCGAGGATCGTGGTGAGGACGTCGACGAAGGGCACCTGAGCGATGACGGCCTGGAACAAGTCGGGACGCAGGTTCACGACCGCACCCATCAGCAGGCCACCCGCACTACCCCCGCGGATGACCAGCCGGTCCGGCGACGTGTAGCGCGCGGCGACCAGGTGCTCGGCGCAGGCGATGAAGTCGGTGAACGTGTTGCGCTTGTGCAACATCTTCCCGTTGTCGTACCAGCGCCGGCCCATCTCGCCGCCGCCGCGGATGTGGGCGATGGCGTACACGAACCCGCGGTCGAGCAGGTTCAACCGCAGCGATGAGAACGAGGGGTCCATGCTGCTCTCGTAGGAGCCGTAGCCGTAGAGCAGGCACGGCGCGCGGCCGTCGATTTGGACGTCGCTCCGGTAGACGACCGAGATCGGTACCCGCTCACCATCGGGCGCGGTGGCCCACACGCGCTCACTCACGTATCGCCCGGAGTGGTACCCGCCGAGCACGGGCTGCTGCTTCACCAACTGGCGCGTGCGCGAGACGGTGTCGTAGTCGTAGAGGGACTGCGGCGTCACCAACGAGGTGTAGCTGTAGCGCAGCGTGGTCGAGGTGAACTCGGGGTTGGGTCCGCCGCCGGCGGTGTACACCGACTCGGGTTGGTCGATGGTGTGGATCTCACCGTCGGCCAATCGCATGATCCGGATACGGCGCAGCGCTTCGGCCCGCTCGAACAGCACGAGGTGAGTGGCAAAGCCGTCGATCCCGTCCAGCTTCACGTCCTCGCGGTGGGGGAGAACCTCGGTCCAGTTCTCGATCCCTGGCGCGCCTTCGGGCGCCTCCATGAGTCGGAAGTTGACCGCCTCGTGGTTGGTAACGATGAAGAAGCGACCGGTGTGATGATCGGGCGAGTACTCGAGGCCGTGGATGCGGGGTTGGATGATCCGCGGTGCGCTCGTGGGTTGGTCGGCGGGCAGGAACCAGAACTCATCGGTGATCTTGCTGCCGGCGTGGATGAGGATGACCTGCTCGTCCTTCTCGAGGTTCACGCCGAGGAAGTAGTGCTCGTCATCCTCTTGGAACACGAGGGTGTCCTCGGCCGGCGGTCTTCCCAAGGCGTGACGCCACACCTGGTACGGCCGCATCGCCTCGTCGGGTCGCGTGTAGAAGAAGGTGCGGTTGTCGGTCGACCACGCCGAGCCGTAGTACACGCCCTCGATCACGTCGTCGAGGTCGGCGCCGTTGCTCAGATCCCGAAACCGCAACGCGTATTTTTCGCCGCCGTTCGTATCGGTGGCGTACGCCAGCAGCGAGTGGTCGGGGCTGACGTCGAACACACCTACCGCAAAGAACTCGTGACCCTCGGCTTCCGCGTTCTGGTCGAGCAGCACCTGCTCTTCGGCCTCGAGGTGTCCGAACTTCCGGCAGTTGATCCCGTACTGGAGACCCTCGACGGTCCGGCTGTAGTACCACCAGTCGCCCTTGCGTACGGGGGCCGACAGATCGGTCTCCTGGATGCGAGCGACGATCTCGTCGTACAGCTTCTGCTGGAGCTCTTCGGTGTGGCCGAGCGCCGCCTTGGTGAAGTCGTTCTCGGCCTCTAGATACTCGGTGACCGCGGGGTCCTCGCGGTCGCGGAGCCAGAACCACGGGTCGGTGCGGTCGTCGCCGTGGGCCGTCAGCGTCGTTGGTCGTTCGGGGCGCGCGGCGGCGTCGGGGCGGGCGATTTGGACATGCCTTCAGACTGGCATGCCGGGCCTGCCGGCCGGGAGGCAGTGACGGTAAGGTTCGTCACATGCCTTCCCCGCCCGTTGGTCCGTCGCGCCGCGACGGCTGGCGGCTGCTGCGGGAAACGATCCGCCGCCATCGCGGGTGGACGACGGTCGGCGTTCTGGCCGGGGTGGTCTGGACCGCGGCCAAAGTCACCGTCCCGAGCTTGAGCCAGCGAGCCATCGACGAGGGCATCGTGGCCAGCAAGGACGGCGCCCTCATGAAGTGGTCGCTGCTCATTGTCTGTGTCGGCACGCTCTCCGCGGTGAGCGTCGGCCTGCGCCGTTATTCGGCCTTCGGCGTGGCCTATAAGACCGAGACCGAACTGCGGCATCGGCTATTCGCCCACCTGCAACGCCTCCACTTTGCCTTTCACGACCACTCACAGACGGGCCAGCTCATGTCCAGGGCGGCCACCGACCTCCAGCAGATCCAAGGGTTCGTCGTCCTGATCCCGGTGACGGTCTGCAACGCACTCACGGTTATCGCCGTCTCGGTGATCCTCTTCACGATCAACCCCGGTCTGGCGCTGCTCGCCCTCGGCGCGCTGCCGTTGGTGAACATCTTTGCCCGTCGGTTCTCCGGGCGAATCCACCCGGTGTCGATGGAGCTCCAGCAGGAGCTGGCCGGCGTGGCGACCGTGGTGGAGGAGACCGTGACCGGCATCCGGGTCGTGAAGGGATCCGGGGCCGAGGAGCTCCAAGCCCGGCGGCTCCAGGAACGGACGGACCGCGTCTTCGACCGGGCGATGCGCGCCGCCCGCATCAGGGCCGCATTCATGCCGACGCTCGACTTCCTGCCCGCACTGGGGCTGCTTGCAGTCCTCTGGTACGGCGGGCACCAGGTCCTCAACGGTCATCTCACCTTGGGCGAGCTCACCGCGTTCAACGCGTACATCGTCATGCTCATCTGGCCGCTGCGAATGACCGGCATGCTGATCGCGCAGGCGCAGCGGGCGGTGGCCGCCGCCCAACGCATCCAGGAGATCCTCTCAACGGAACCGGCAATAGTCGACCGGCCCGACGCCCGGACGCTGCCGATGGGCCGCGGTGACCTCCGGTTCGAGAACGTGTCATTCGGCTACATGCCCGCCGCCGCCCACCCTGTCCTTGACGGGTTCTCGCTTCGCCTCAAGCCGGGCGAGGCGGTGGCCCTCGTGGGCCCTACCGGCTGCGGGAAGACCACGGTGGCCCGCCTGATCCCGCGCTTCTACGACGTCGACGCGGGGAAGATCACCCTGGACGGCGTCGACGTACGCGACCTGCGCGTGCACGAACTGCGACACGCCATCGGCATCGTCTTCGAAGACACGTTCCTCTTCAACGACACCGTACGGGCCAACATCGCGTTCGCCGACCCCAACGCGTCGCAGGAGCGCATTGAAGAGGCGGCCCGCCTGGCCGGCGCCCACGAGTTCATCGAGCAGTTGCCCGAGGGCTACGAGACGAACCTCGGTGAGCGCGGCTTCTCGCTGTCCGGCGGCCAGCGCCAGCGCATCGCGTTGGCCCGGGCGATTGTCGCCGACCCGCGGGTGCTGATCCTCGACGACGCCACGTCGTCGGTCGACCCCACCAAGGAACACGAGATCCGCGAGGCGCTGGCCACCGTGATGGAGGGGCGTACCACCCTGGTGATCGCCCACCGGCCGGCCACCATTGCGCTGGCCGACCGCGTCGTGCTCATCGACGAGGGCAGCGTGATCATCGAAGGAACGCACGAGGGTCTGCTGGCCACCAGTGAGCGCTACCGCCAGGTACTGGCCCAAGCAGAGACGCAGGACCAGGTCGCGTGAGAGGCGGGGGCGGCGGCGGGCCGTGGAGCGGGCACGCGGTCAGCGAGGAGGAGAAGCTCGACCGTCGGGAAGCGCAAAAGGTGTTGCGCCGCGCACTCCGCATGCTGCGCCCGTACCGGCTCGAAGTCGCCACCGCCGTCCTGGTGATGGTGGGGTTCACGGCGGCCACGGTGGCAGGCCCCGCACTTGTTCGCTACGGCGTCGACCACGGGCTGCGGCCCGGTCATCGTGATGTCGGCGCGCTCAATACTGCGGCGATCGGCTACGCGTGCGTCGCCATCACCGCGCTGATCCTCTCCCGTACGCAGATTCTTGTGGTGACACGCGTGGGCGAGAAGTTCCTGCGCGATCTCCGTACTCGGGTGTTCGCGCACATCCTGCGCATGTCGATGTCGTTCTTCGACAAGGAGCAGACCGGGCGCCTCGTAGCCCGGATGACCTCGGACATCGACTCGCTCCAGGAGCTGATCCAGATGGGGTTGGTCGCGTTCGCCACGAACTTCCTCCTGCTGCTGTTCACGATCACGTTGATGCTGTTGCTGTCGCCGCTGATGTCGGCGATCTGCCTGATCGCGCTCCCAGTCGTCATCCTGGCCAGCGTCAAGTTCCAACGCAGTTCCAACCGGGCCTACCTCAAGGTGCGCGACCGCATCGGGCAGACGCTGTCGACGTTCCAGGAGGGGATCTCCGGGGTGCGCGTGATCCAGGCATTCGGGCGCGAGGACGTGCAGGTGCGCCGGTTCTCCAAAGCGAATGAGGCGCAGCTCGACGCCAACGTCCATGCGGTGAAGATCTCGGCGTTCTACTTCCCCGTGATCGAGCTGGCCGGCATCGGCACCACGGCGGCGATCATCGGCATCGGCGGCGTGCTGTACCACGGCGGCCGCGTATCCGAGGGCACGATCATCGCTTTCGTCCTGCTCCTCGCCAACCTCTTCGAGCCCGTCCAGCAGTTGAGCCAGCTGTTCAACATGGTCCAGTCGTCGGCCGCGGCGCTCGCCAAGCTGTTCGGGCTGCTCGACACCGAGTCGCCACTGGCCGAGCGGCCCGGTGCGGTCGACCTGCCGGCGACAGGAAATCTCGAAGCGCGCGACGTCGACTTCGCCTACGACGGCACGACTTTCGTGTTGCGCGGCGTCTCGCTGTCGGTCGCGCCCGGCGAACGGCTGGCCCTCGTCGGGCCCACAGGCGCGGGCAAGTCAACGCTGGCCAAACTCCTCGCCCGGCTGTATGACCCCACCGCGGGATCGATTACCTACGGCGATGTCGATCTGCGCGACTCCACCCTTCGTTCGCTTCGCGAGCGCGTTGTGGTCGTACCGCAGGAGGGATACCTGTTCCAAGGATCGATCATGGACAACGTCCGCATCGGGCGGCCCTCGGCGAGCGACGACGAGGTTGCCGACGCGTTGCGGCTCATCGGCTCGTATGAACGCTTCGCCAACCTCACCGAAGGTCTCGATACCGAGGTACGCGAGCGCGGCTCGCGGCTGTCGGCCGGCGAGCGACAGCTGGTATCACTGGCCCGCGCCGCGCTGGCCAATCCGCAGGTGCTCGTCCTCGACGAAGCCACCTCGAATCTCGATCCGGGAACCGAGGCCGACGTCGAGGTGGCGATGACCGCCCTCATGGAGGGTCGTACCTCACTGGTGATCGCCCACCGGCTGTCGACTGCCGAGCGGGCCGACCGCGTGGCCGTCGTCGACGCCGGCGGGCTGCTCGAGCTGGGCACCCACGAAGAGCTGGTGGTCGCCGGCGGCCGATATGCAGCGCTGTACGAATCCTGGGTGGGCGAGGGCCAGGTGGCCTAGAGGTCTCGCAGCCGGGCGGCGTCGGCCGGCTTGTAGATGCAGATCACGTCGTCGAAGTAGCCGAGGTCGCGGGCGGCGCTGAGCATCGCTGCCCCCGACAGCACTTCGGGCAGGTGCGACGTGAGGACGACGTACGGATGGCGGTCGGGGAGCGCGGCGAGCAACGCGCCGTTGGCGATCGCCTTCTTCAACGTGTCCGTCCGCATCAGGCCCGGCCGGCTGCCCTGAACGCTGCCCTTGTATTCGAACCAGATCGTGCGACCAGTAGGGCTGCTCGCGACCCGGTCGATCTCGACGCCGACTGTGGGCAGCACGACCTTGCCTTGCAGCGTGAAGCCGTAGTGACCGAGCAGCTGATCGCACTGCTCGGCGAACTGACGGCCTTGGATACCGGAGGAGGCTTGGAAGTCACTCATCACGGAACAATGGGCGGAACTGGAGCGCGAGAGTTGTCAAGTCGGCGGTGATCTTCGCATCGGACCACACCGAAAGCCCCGACGGGTAAACGTCGAGCGGCTGTCGCGAGTAGTGCGTCATCCACAACTGGACCGCGGTGCCCCATTGCTCGTCCAGCAGCGCGGTGCGGATGCCTTCGCGCACGGCGGCGGAGAAAGCCCCTGCGGGCGTTTGAGCGACGATCTCCAACGCGATCACCCGGTGAAGGACGTCGATGTCTTCGGCGACGAACACCTCGGGCGGATCGCCGTGAAGTACGGCATAGGCGTAGTCCGGCTGCACGGCTCCTACGTCAGCCGGGCGATCTCTCGCTCCGTCCAGAAGCCTGCGAGGGGACGGGTGTAGTGGCCGCCGCTCGCGTATTGCGCAAGTCGTTCTTGGCCCGCCGAGTCATACATCTCCATCGCGTCGAAGAAGGCATCGGGACCGGCCGCGTGCAGCGCGGTGTCGCCGGCACTGCCTCTGGGCGGCAGGTGTGAAGTCAAGAAGATCAGCGGCACGCGCTCGGTTGATTCGCGATTGGGCTTGTTTTGGATGACGTGGGCCCGTCCGAGGCACTTCCACATGGTGTCGGTCCGGATCAGGCCTCCCCGCCGGGTGGTGAAGGCGCCGGTCACGTCGAACCACCAGGGCTGACCGTCGGCATCTTCGGCGAGCGCGTTGAGGGTGACACCGGTGCCACGAATCTTGACGTCGCGCTTCACAATCGTGAAGCCGAATTCCTGGATAACGCGCATCGCAATCGCCTGCGCGGTCTTGCCTTCGCGCGTCGCCCGCGCTTGGAAGTGCTCATCCGGATCGATTTCAGCCGAGGGCGGCGCCGCCGATGTTGCCCCCGGCGCACCGACGCTCTTGGTCATAACCGGGGCATGGTGTATCCGGTTCCTCGCTACCGTCACGTAGCTCTCGTCGGTGTCGTAGCCCACCCACCGGCGGCCGAGCGTCTTGGCCGCGACGAGCGCCGACCCGGATCCCATGAACGGGTCGAGGACGAGGTCGCCGCGGTAGGTGTAGAGGTGGATCAGCTGCTCGGGTAGGGCGACCGGGAACGGCGCGGGATGGCCGACCCGACGAGCGCTCTCCGGCTCGATTCGCCAAAGATCGAGAGTCGAGGTCATGAAGTCGTCCGGCGCCAGCGTGCTCTCGTACGGCAGGCCTTCTTTGCGCCGTTGCTCCATCGAGCGGGCTCGCCCGAAGCGGCCCTTGCTGGCGATGATCACGCGCTCGGTGATGTCGCGCAGTACCGGGTTCGCCGCGCTCGAATATGAGCCCCAGGCACAGTTGCCCGAGGCGCCGTCGCCCTTCTGCCAGATGACCTCGCCACGGAGCAGGAGATGCAGGTCGTCTTGAAGGATCTTGATCACGTCAGCCGACAGGCTGCGGTACGGCTTGCGCCCGAGGTTGGCGACGTTGACTGCGATACGGCCGCCTGGCTCGAGCACCCGTTTGCACTCGGCGAACACGTCGCGCAGGAGATCGAGGAAGTCGAAGTAGTCAGTCGGAACGCCGCCCTCACCGAGCGCGACCTCGTACTCCTTGCCGGCGAAGTAGGGGGGCGATGTCACTACGAGGGCGACGGAGTTGTCCGGTAGATGCGTCATTTCGCGGGCGTCGCCGCGGATGCACCCGTCGTCGGGCAGCGCACCGGCGACGTTGATCGACTCGTCGGCGCTGATCTCCGGCGCCTCAAACCGGGCGTAGAAGTCTGACGCGTCGTGGCTCTCCCGCCGGCTGACGCCAAATTTCGATGTCGACGTACCGCTCGGCTTGTTTTCCACGACGCTCCCTGGCCTCCTCGGACCGTACCACCACCGACTTACATCGCTGTGGTTATCGTACCGAACAAGTGTTTGGGTCCCTGACGGGGCTCGGGAACGTTCCTGAGCAGTGGTTTGTTACTATCTCCGTAGGGGAAATTACGCGATACCCAGGAGTTGATTTGGCCACATGACCACGACTGATCTCGACCTCGGCCGCTACAAGCTCGGCTGGGCCGACACGGACATCGAGTACAGCTTCAAGCCCAACAAGGGGTTGAACGAGGACGTCGTCCGTGAGATCTCGTGGTGGAAGGGCGAGCCGCAGTGGATGACCGACTTTCGGCTCAAGTCCCTTCGCATCTTCGAGCGCAAGCCGATGGCGCCGTGGTTCGCCGTCAACATGCCCACCATCGACTTCCAGGACATCTACTACTACCTGAAGCCGCAGCAGGAGCAGGTGAGCGAGTGGGAAGACCTGCCCGAGCAGATGCGCCAGACCTACGAGAAGCTCGGAATCCCCGAGGCTGAGCGCAAGTATCTGGCAGGAGTTACCAGTCAATATGATTCGGAGGTCGTTTACCACAAGAACAAGGACGACCTGGAGCAGCAGGGGATCCTGTTCACGGACATGGACACCGCCCTGCGGGACCACCCCGACCTGGTCAAGAAGTACTTCGGCAAGCTCGTCCCCCCCGGCGACAACAAGTTCGCTGCGCTGAACTCAGCAGTCTGGTCTGGTGGGTCGTTTATCTACGTGCCGCCTGGCGTGAAGGTCGAGATGCCGCTCCAGGCCTACTTCCGGATCAACTCCGACAACGCCGGCCAGTTCGAGCGCACCCTGATCATTGCCGACGAGGGCGCCCAGGTGCACTACATCGAAGGCTGCTCGGCGCCGGTGTACACGAATGATTCACTGCACTCCGCGGTCGTCGAGCTGATCGCTCATCCGAGCGCGCGGCATCACGTACACCACCATCCAGAACTGGTCGCCCAACGTCTACAACCTGGTCACCAAGCGGGCCAAGGCCGAGGCCGAGGCGCACGTCGAATGGATCGACGGGAACATCGGCTGCCTCGCGGAGGGCTCCCGCGTGACAACTCGCTCGGGAGTTAAGCCGATTGAGCTCCTGACACCGGGCGAGGAGATCCTCTCGTTCGATGACAGCAAGGGCGAACTTGTCTGGCGCCGGATCGTCGCCAAGCGCTTCTCCGGCGAACAGCCGGTGCGAGAGGTCTCCCTTGGTGCACGCCGACTGCGGGTGACCGACAACCATCCGTTCCTGTCGTACTCGTACGACGCGGCGCGGGCGAAGAAGCTCGGGCGCTACGAACTCGCATACGTCCGCGCTGACGAGTTGTCGCAGGCCATCGTGCCGCGGACGAGTCTCGACTATGGCGAGCCGTACAAGCTGACTCTGGCCGATCCGCTCGTCACGTTCACGACATCGAACCAATACGCCACCGATCTCTCTGCGCGACGCGTGCGCGCATCAAGGCTCGTGGTCGAAGCCGAGACCACCGACGACATCATGTGGCTATTCGGGCTCTTCGTTGGCGACGGCTCGATCGACGGTCCGACGGCGGCCAACGGTGGTCGGCGTTGGGCGAAGGTCACGTTTGCGACGCCGACTTTGGATCGTGCCCACTCGAGATTGCTTGCGGTGATGAGTCACCTAATGCCCGGCTCGACACCAACCGAGCGAAGCGATGGCATCGCCGTCACCTGGAACTCAGTCGAGCTAGCTGAACTCTTCGAGGGAAACGGCTTCGCTTCAGGCGCCCACGCAAAGCGTGTTCCGGATTGGGTGCTGCAGTTGCCCGAGTCCCAGCGGCTCGCATTCGTCGCCGGTGTCCTCGACTCCGACGGTTGCGCGCCGAAGGGCCGGCGCGGGTTCTCAGTCAAGTCAGTGAACCGGCCACTGCTGCAGAATGTGGTTGAGGTTCTCACGACGCTTGGGATCCCGTGTCGGATCCATACCGAGCACGACGACGAGCGCAGCGTCCGAATCCTCGGCTATGACTCGGTCAGCCGTGGCGCGCACCGCCTGGAGTTTCCGGTCGACGGGCGGTTGCTCGCTCACGTCTCAGACGGCTTGCGCGAGGCCGCGATGTTGCAAGCGCCCGCCAAGCTTCGCCACTTCCGGAGCGTCGGTCGCTCGAGCATCACACTGCCTGAATCGGTCGAGATTCGACCGGTAGCGGTTTCAGAGCACCTGGACACGGTGCCGACGTGGGATATCGAAGTCGAAGGTACGGGCAACTTCGTTGCCGAGGGCTTCATCGTTCACAACTCGAAGCTCACCATGAAGTACCCGTCGGTGTACCTCACCGGACCCAAGGCCTCGGGCGAAGTGTTGTCGGTGGCCTACGCGGGAGCCGGCCAGCACCAGGACGCGGGAGCGAAGATGCACCACTTCGCCCCGGAGACCACCTCGACCATCATCTCCAAGTCGATCGCCAAGGACGGCGGTCGCAGTGATTACCGCGGTCTGGTGCACGTAGCCGAGGGCGCCAAAGGCGCCAAGAGCTTCGTGCGCTGCGACGCGCTTCTCCTCGACGACAAGTCGATCTCCGGCACCAAGCCGTACATGGAGGTCGAGGAGCGTGACGCCCGCATCGGCCATGAGGCCACCGTCTCGAAGGTGGGCGACGAGCAGCTCTTCTACCTGATGAGCCGCGGCCTCACCGAGGAGCAAGCGATGGGGATGATCGTCAACGGCTTCATCGAGCCGGTCACCCGCACACTCCCCATGGAGTACGCCGTCGAGTGGAGCCGGCTCATTGAACTGCAGATGGAAGGCTCGATCGGCTAAACAAGCGTCAGATTTCCAAGATGTCCGTCGATTCGCCCGACGAACACACTACGGCCGGTCCGCAAGGACCGGCCGTGGTCGCGCCAGGCCTTCGGCTAGACGCCTTCGTAGCTGACGGTGACCACGTGCCAGTCGCCGTTGGTCACGGTGAGGTGGAGACGGATCAGGCCGTCGTCGTAGCGGTAGACGCAGTCCGAGCCGAGGTTGGCCGACGGGCTGGTTTCGCAGCTACGGAACTGGACCACCTTCGCCGGCTTGGCGAACAGCGCCGCCACCGCTTCGGGCGTACCGGCCTGTCCGGCCGCCTCCCGGTCGCCGGCTTGCCACTGAAGAACGAGGTGGCGGATGGCTTCCTCCGGCTTGGCAAAGACGAGTGGCGGCGGCGGTGGCGCGGTCACGGGCACCGTTGTGGTGGTGACCAGCGTGGTCAACGCCGGCTTCGAGCCGCCACCGCACGCCGCGGTCAGGCACGCGGCGACGAAAAGGGCTGCCTTCCAGAGGGTACGCACCGCTACAGTCTCGCCTCCGCGCCTGGCCCGAGGGGGTGATGCGGTGCGCCTGTATTGGGAGGTGGCTCGCCGCAGCTTCCGGCGACATGCCGCGTATCGCGGGGCGACCGCGGCCCGCATCGTCACCGGATCGGTGTTCGGGTTCATCCGGGCGTACGTGATGGTCGCGGTCTTCGCGCACCGCAGCGACATCGGCGGATTCGACGCTACCGACGCGGTGACGTTCGTCTTCGTCAGCCAGGGTTTGCTGGTGGTGACCGAGGCGTTCGGCACCGACGAGATCGCCCAACGGATCAGGACGGGCGACGTTGTCACCGACCTCTACCGACCACTCGACTTCCAGCGCTACTGGCTCGCCCAGGATCTGGGCCGGGCCCTTTTCCATCTGCTTGCCCGGGGCGTGCCACCTGTTGCCGCCGGCGCTCTGGTGTTCGACTTCCGGTT
Source organism: uncultured Actinomycetes bacterium (assembly GCA_963742585.1). Taxonomy (GTDB): domain Bacteria; phylum Actinomycetota; class Acidimicrobiia; order Acidimicrobiales; family JACDEA01; genus JACDEA01. The sequence continues at coordinate 1,969,419 of CAVUMI010000009.1, read as the reverse complement.
CACCAGCGACATTCCGACGCTGCTCGCTTTCGCGGTCAGCATCGTGTGTGCGGTCATCGTCAGCTTCGGCCTGCGGTTCCTGGTGAACCTCACCGCGTTCTGGATCTTCGACATCCGCGGCCCGATGCAGCTCGTCGTCCTGACCCAGCTGTTTCTCGCCGGATTGATCGTGCCGATCACCTTCTTCCCGTCGTGGCTGGAAGGGCTGGCCCGCGCCCTGCCCTTCGTGGGCACGTTGCAGGTTCCAGTCGAGATCCTGATGGGCAGGCACGAAGGCGGGGCGCTGCTGCTGGTGCTCGGCGCGCAAATCGCGTGGTCCTCGGCGCTCTACATGGCCGGTCACGCGCTCGTACTCGTCGCGACCCGGAAGGTGATTGTCCAAGGTGGGTGAGCTGGCGTCGATCTACCTGCGGCTCGTCGGCGCGCGGATCCGGGGCGACCTCCAGTACCGAACGTCGTTCGTACTGTTCCTGATCAGCCAGTTCCTCGTGGCCTTCCTCGACTACGTGGCGATCGCCGTGATCTTCAGTCATGTCCCGAGCTTGGGCGGCTGGTCGTTGGCCGAGGTGATGTTCCTCTACGGCGCGACCAACATCAGCTTCAACACGGCCGACCTGCTGATCAGCCAAGTGGAGGCGCTCCCCAACCACATCCGCACTGGAAGCTTTGATGCGTTCCTTGTCCGCCCACTCGGTCCACTCTTCCAGCTCATCACCGACGACTTCGCGCTCCGGCGTATCGGCAAGCTCGCCCAGGGCGTACTCGTCCTGGCGCTGGCCATCGGGCAGCTCGACGTCGTCTGGACGCCGGCCAAAATCGGCGTGACCGCGGCGATGCTGGTTTCCGGTGCGGTCATCTTCGGCGCCGTCTGGGTCATTGCCGCCGCGGTCAACGTCTGGACCGTCGAGTCGACGCAGCTCGGCAACGCGTTCACCTACGGCGGCAACTTCCTCACGCAGTATCCGATCGACGTGTACTCGGTGTGGCTGCGCCGCCTCCTTGCCTACATCGTGCCGATGGCGTTCGTGAACTACTTCCCGTCGTTGTACATCCTCAGCCGACCCGAGCACCTCTCGATACCGGCCATCCGCTTCGCGTCGCCGCTCGTTGCGGTGGCCGTCGCCGTGGCCGCGGGCGCGTTCTGGCGTCTGGCGATCCGCCACTACCGGAGCACGGGGAGCTGACGCCAGTGGGTGGGGTCGTCGAGCTCGAGAACGTGGAGAAGACGTTCACGGTGATGCACCGGGCCGGCCGGTTGCGTCGCACTCGCGTTGAGGTCCGCGCCGTGGCCGGCGTGACGTTCGCGGTGCCCGCGGGCGAGATGGTGGGCTACATCGGTCCGAACGGCGCCGGCAAGTCAACGACGATCAAGATGCTGACGGGGATCCTGGTGCCGAGCGGCGGGCGCATTCAAGTGGCTGGCGTCGATCCGCAGCGGCGGCGCGTCGAACTGGCCCGGCGGATCGGTGTGGTGTTCGGCCAGCGCACACAGCTCTGGTGGGATCTGCCGTTGCGCGACTCGTTCGACCTGCTGCGGTACGTGTACCGCGTCCCCCCGCACCGCCACCGCGAGAATCTGGAGGCGTTCGTCGAACTTCTCGACCTGGGCGCGTTCCTCCAGACGCCGGTGCGGCAGCTCTCGCTGGGGCAGCGCATGCGCGGCGACCTGACGGCCGCGTTGCTTCACGATCCGGAAATCCTCTTCCTCGATGAGCCGACCATCGGCCTGGACATCGTGAGCAAGGCGGCGGTGCGCGACTTCCTGGCCCAGATCAATCGTGAGCGCGGCACCACGGTTCTGTTGACGACGCACGATCTGGCCGACATCGAGCGGTTGTGCCCGCGCATCTTGATCATCGATCACGGCAAAGTGATCTACGACGGCCAGGTCGACGCCATCAAGGACCGTCTCGGTGGCGAGCGCACGCTGGTGGTCGACCTCGAGGAGGAGGCGCCGCCGCTCGAGGTCGCCGGCGCCACCGTGCTTAAGGTCGAAGGTCGTCGGCAGTGGCTGCGTTTCAGCAAGGACCGAACCACCGCGGCCCGCCTCGTCGCCGAAGTCGCTGCTCGAGCGCCGCTCATCGACCTGGCCGTGGAGGAGCCCGACATCGAAGAAGTCGTCCGCCGCATCTATGTAGACGGCCTGTGATGGCACTATCTAGCTCTGTGAGCGAGCGCAGTCGAGCGAACACAATGGGCAGAGTGCCTGCCATTCTCGCCGCCCAGAGGGCGGCGTAAGAATGCCGATGCGGGAGGATTGCCGGTTCTACGAGAGCCGCACGTACGGCTCGGGCGAGGTCGTCCGGATGTGCAGGCTCGACCTGGCCCCTGACGCGCCGTGGCGTTGCCCGGATGACTGCGCGAAGTTCGCTCGCCGCACGTTCGACGCCGGCTGGACGGTGGCGCCGCTGACACCCAAACCGACCCCGCCGACCCCGCCGGAGGTGGGCGACGGCGCGGCCGAACTCCTCGACGCCGCCGAGGACATCATCAACTCCATCGGTCCCGAGGTCATCGAGCAGATCAAGCGCCAACGGCAGGGCAAGCGCAACCCGGTGGCCCGGGGCGCCGACCGGATCCGCAGGCGGCGTAAGAAGAAATAGCCCGTCAGCCCGTAGAATGGGCGGCGTATGCGTGGGCAGTGGTGGATTCCCGTGATCGCGATCGTGCTCGGCACGGGCCTGGCCATCGCTATCGACCGGGTTCCCGGCGGTGGCGGCAAGAGTGATGTGCAGCTCGACCTGTCCCAGCGCGGCACCTCCACGACGCTCGAGGCGCCCCTCGACGACACCACAACGACGCTGTTCGAGGAGACCACGACGACGCTCGATCTGGCGGCCCTGGCCGCCGAGTCCGCAGGCGGCACCACCCCCGCTACCCGCGCCGCGGCACGGTCGACTACCGGCACCACGCGACGCTCGGGCGGCAGTAGCGGCGGCGGCGGCGGTGGTGGTGGTGGTGGCGGCGCCCCGGCCACGACTCCGGCAACGACCCCGCCGAATACGGGCACGACCGCCCCCGGCTCGCCCGGATCGGCCGAGTGGTGCGCTCAGCAGCAGCCGGGAACGGCCCAGTACCAGTGGTGCCACGGCGGCGACGAGGACCCGACGCCCACCACGCGGCGGCCTCGAACCACCACGACGGATCCTGACTTCGACGAAGGGTGATCCGGCTCCAGTACCGGATCGTCGACGTCTTCTCTGAGCGTCCTCTGGCCGGCAACGCGCTCTGCGTCGTGCTCGACCCGTGCCCGGAGTCGATGATGCAGGCGATCGCCCGGGAGGTGAACCTCAGCGAGACCACGTTCCCCGCCGTTACCGCCGAGGGCGCGTACGACGTCCGGATATTCACGCCGAACATGGAACTCCCGTTCGCCGGTCATCCGACGCTGGGTACTGCGTGGGTACTCGGTGCGCGGCGTTGGACCCAGACCAGCCCGGGTGCCACCGTCGTCGTTGCCGCCGATGCCGACGGGGCGATGATGAGCCAGCCCGATCCCGATTTCACCGACGTCGACCCGGCGCCGTTCGTCGCTGCGCTGGGTCTCGACAGTGCCGTGGCCTCGGCGGTCGCAAGAGCCGGCGGCATGTCGCACACGATCGTGGCCACCGACGCGGCTATCGACGGGCTGACGCCCAACGGTGCCGAGCTGGCGGTGGCGAACGCAGCGGTGGGTGGGATCGGAGTCGCTGCGGTTCGCCGCGCCGGCGACGCGGTGCTCAACGTCCGGGTCTTCGCCCCCGGTGCCGGGGTCTTCGAGGATCCCGGCACGGGCTCAGCCGCCGGCCCCATCGGCCTGTTCGCGGCCCGTACGTGGGGGACACCGCTCGACGTCACGATCCACCAAGGCGTCGAGATGGGCCGGCCCTGTCGGATCGACGTGCACGCCGAACTCGGCGCCGTTCGGGTCGGCGGCCGGGTTACAGCTTGTGCCGAAGGCGCCTTTACGCTGTAGGCGACGCCATGCCCACTACTGCCAACTTCACGCCGGCAACGGCCGCCCGCCGCACCGAAGCTGAGCGCTTCGCGGGGTTGGCCATGCCCACCGAGGAAGAGGAGGTTTGGCGATACAGCCGAATCAACGACCTCGACCTTGATCTGTATTCCCCGGCGGCGGGCGGCGACAGCGGCGTTCCGGCTGAGGTCGACCGCCTACTGGGCGTCGTCGGCGCCCGGTCCGGTGTTGTGGTCGTCCGCAACGGGCGCATCGTGCGCACCGAGCTCGACGAGGGGTTGGCGGCCAAGGGCGTCACCCTGCTGCCGGTCGATCCGAATTCGAACGACGCGGCTCCACCGGAGGTCGACGACCCATTCGTCGCCCTCAACGCCGCGTTTGCCTTCGAGCCGTTGGTGCTCGATGTCCCCGCTGGCGTCGTGGTCGAGCAGCCCATCGTGGTGGCCACGTGGATCGACACGGATGCCACGGCCGTCTTTCCGCGGCTGGTCGTCCGGGCCGGCGAGCAGAGCCAGGTAACGATCCTCGACCACATCGGATCAGCGGACATCAACGCGCTGGCCGTCCCGGTCACCGAGTTGCACGTTGGTCCGGCGGCCAACGTCCGCCACCTTTGCGTGCAGGACCTGGGGCCGAGGGTGTGGCAGGTCGGCTACGGCACCAGCAAGGTCGAGCGCGACGGTTTTCTTGAGTCGGCCGCGGTGGCTCTCGGCGGGGACTACGCGCGACTCCGCACCGACGCCCGCGTTGTCGGCCAAGGTGCGACGTCGAACTTGCTGGCGGTGTACTTCGGTGTCGGCACTCAGATGCACGACTTCCGCACGATGCAGGATCACCAGGCTCCGCGCACCACGAGCGACCTGCTCTTCAAGGGTGCCGTGGGCGGTGAAGCGACGTCGGTGTACACCGGACTCATCCGAGTGCGCCCCGGCGCCAGCGGGACGAATGCGTTCCAGACGAACCGCAACCTGGTTCTCAGCGAGGGCGCCCACGCCGAGTCGGTCCCGAACCTGGAGATCGAAGAGAACGACGTGAAGTGCAGCCACGCGTCGGCCATCGGTCCCGTGGACGAGGAGCAGCGCTACTACCTCGAGTCCCGCGGGATCCCCACCAAGGTCGCGGAACGGCTGATCGTTCTCGGCTTCTTCGATGAGATCATCGAGCGGACCGCGGTTCCCGCGCTACGCCCGGCGTTGCGGCAGGCCGTGGCGACGAAGCTCACACAGGCTGTGGCCTGATGGCGGAAACGCACCGACTGTGCGCGGCCGGTGAGATCGAGCCCGGTGCGGCCAAGCGATTCGACGTCGATGGTCATCGCATCGCGCTCGGTGCGCATCGGCGACGACTTCTACGCGTTGGGTGACCAGTGCAGCCACGAGGACTTCTCGCTTAGTGAAGGCGAAGTACTGACCGACGAGTATGAAATCGAGTGTTGGAAGCACGGCAGCACGTTCTCGCTCACCACCGGCGAGGCGCAGTCGCTGCCCGCGGTCAAGCCGGTTCCCACCTACGACGTGATTCGTGACGGCGACGACGTCCTTGTGAGGCTTTCATGACGACCCTCGAGATTCGCGACCTGCAGGCGCGTGTACCGGGACGGGACATCCTCCGCGGTATCGATCTCACCGTCTCGAGCGGCGAGGTTCACGCGGTCATGGGTCCGAACGGCTCGGGCAAGAGCACGCTCTCGCATGTGCTGATGGGAAAGGCGGGCTACGAAGTCACCGGCGGAACCGTGACCCTCGACGGCGAGGACCTGCTGGTCATGTCGACGTGGGAACGCGGTGCAGGCGGGTCTCTTCCTCTCCATGCAGTATCCCATCGAGGTCCCGGGCGTGAGCCTGCTGGGCGCGCTCGAAGCGGCGTTCAGCGCGGCCCCCGATCGCGATCCCACCGAAGTGCGTGAACTGGTCGCCGCCGAGGCCGGACGCCTCGGTATCGAGCCGCGCTTTCTTCTGCGGCCGCTCAACGTCGACCTCTCGGGCGGCGAGCGCAAACGCAACGAGACGCTCCAACTCGGCGTGTTGCGGCCCAAGATCGCGGTGCTCGATGAGATCGACTCCGGGCTCGACATCGATGCACTGCGCACGGTCGCCCGCCGGGTCGAAGCGGCGACGGCCGAGGACAACCTCGGCGTGCTGGCCATCACGCACTACAGCCGCTTGTTGCACGAGCTCAAGCCCGACGTGATCCACGTGCTGTCAGGCGGACGCATCGTCGCCACTGGTGGACCCGAGCTCTCCGCCGAACTCGAGCAAACCGGCTACGTCCCGTACGGCGGCGACCCCGGCGACACCCCCGCCCTCCCGGAGGGCTAGCTGTGGTTCCTAGCCCGCACTGCCCCGAACTGTCAGTTCGGCTGGTTCACGGGACTGTCGTGGGCGCCGTGGTCGTGGTGCCGAAGGGGAAACCGGATTGCTCGGTGGTCGGCGGGGTGGTCGACGTTGTTGTCGTCGGCACCGAACTGGGCGGCGCGCCGTTGGGCGCCGGCTCGTCGAACGGGACTGGTGCCCGCGGGCCGTTCTGTACATAGACCGGAGTGTCACGCGGCACCCGCGACGGGAACCACTCGGCTGCGGAAAGCGGGATCCGCACGCAACCGTGCGATGCCGGATAGGTCGGAACCGACGTTGCGCCGTGGATGGCGATACCGCCGTTGAAGAAGATCGGGTTGTAGAGCTTGCCCAGCCGGCTGGTATGCCAGCCCTTTACCCGCCACGTCACTCGGAACGACCCGCCGGGGGTGACGGCGGTGGCGCACCGGCCGTCGACGCAGTACCGCTGACCCGACCCGGTCGACACCGGGAGCACCCGGTAGAGCGCGTTGTTCTCGAACAGGAGCAGGATCTGGCGCTTCACGTCGACCTCGACGCGCTTGGCGCCGCCGCCGGGCACCATCGATGCCGGTTCGGTCGCTGTCTTGACCCGCTCCCGAACGTCGTCGGTTGCCCGGCCCGTGCGGCTCATGCCCTCGACCTTCTGGAACGCGATGACCGCGTTGACGGTCATGCCGTCGAAGTAGCCGTCGACCGGGCCCACGTCGTAGTGCATCTCGGCGAGCCGTTGCTCGAGCGCCTGCACCTCCGGACCGCGTGCCCCTCGGCCGAGTCCGGGCAGCGGGGGCGCCGGCTTCCTCGTGGTCGGGGGTGTGGTCGTCGAGGTGGTAGTGGTCGACGTTGAGGTCGAGGTGGTGGTGATTGCGGCCGACGCGTTCTTGACCACTTTGCCGTCGCCGTCCGAGCACGCGCCCGCCGCCGAGCACAAGCACGCACAGCCAAACCCAGAGGGTGCGAGGGGCCGCCGTCGATCGCATCAGTGCAGAAAGTATGGCGTAATGATCCCACGGAGAGTGAAATCGTTACGATCACCCCCGTGCCCGATGCGATCGACGATGCACTCGCAGTGCTGCTGAGTCCCGATCTCGAGCCGATGGTGGAGGTCGTCCTCCGCAGCCCTTCTCCGGGGAGGTACGAGGCGCTGGCGGTGGACGGCACGGTTGCGTTCAGTCGCGACGACGGTGGGTACGCGGTGGACGCGATCACCGGGCGCAATCCGCTGGGCGATCAAGCCATCGACCGGTTCGCCGGCGTCGATGTCGAGCAGGCGAACCGGTATCCCGATCGAGCCGTTAACAGTTATCCCAACGCATACGAGGTCGTCGGACAGCTTTTCGACCACCCCTGCGCCCCCGACCTGTGTGTGATCCACACCGTGGGCCACAACTGGGAGGACCAGGGCGGTCACCGGGGCGAGCACGGCTCGCTCGACGTCGTCCAGGCCCGCGCCCCGTTCATCCTCGCCGGGCGTGGGGTGCAGCACCTCGGCATGGTCGATCGCGCTTGCCGCCTGATCGACGTCGCCCCCACGGTGGCCGAACTCCTCGGCGCCGGGCCCATGCGCGGCGCCGACGGCGCACCGCTGAGCGACATCCTCGATGACGGCACGCGACCCGAATACGTGATCGGGTTCCTGTTCGACGGCGCCAATCCGAACGTGCTCTACGCAATGGCGGCGAACGGCGAGGCACCCAACGTCGCCCGACTGATTTCGATGGGCGCCGCGTTCCGGTTCGGCGCCATGAGCTCGTTGCCCACGGTCACGCTGGCCAACCACACGTCGATACTCACCGGCGCCCACCCGGGCCATCACGGGATCCTCCACAATGCCTGGTACGACCGGCAGCGCGGCGAGCAGGTGATCACCAACTCGCCGGCAACGTGGGCCGGGGCACGCGATTGGCTGTGGCCCACGGTCAATACACTCCACGAGGCGGTGATCGGTTCCCACCCCGACGCATTTGTCGCGTCGATCAACGAGCCCACCGACCGCGGGGCCAGTTGGTCCACGTTCGACGAGATCCGCACGGGCGCGTATGCCCGTCCCGACATCCCGGCCGAACTGCCGCACGCGACCGAGCGGTTCGTGCGCCCGGTGAAGGAGTACCGCTGGTCGTCGAAGGTCGACCACTTGGGCATGGAGCATGCAGTGCGGATTGTCAGCGGCGACCCAATGCCGCGTTTTCTCTGGGTCAACTTCACGCTGACCGATGCCGCGTTCCACGAGGGCGGACCGCACTCGGAGATAGCGGCCGCGTCGGTGCGGGATACCGACGCCCGCCTCGGTCGGATTCTGGACGCCATCGAGGCCGCCGGCCGGCTCGACAAAACCGCGTTCGTTCTGGTGGCCGATCACGGCATGGAGGAAACCAACCCGAACTGTCGCGGCGACTGGGACGTCGCGTTACGCGATGCCGGGCTCCGCTTCCGGGATGAGGCGTACGGGTTCGTCTACCTCGGCGTCTGATCCGCCGAGCGCCAGCAGCACGTGCGGCCGCGTTGTTCGGACGTAGGCGAGGATCAGCAGGAAGATCGCACACGCGATCGCCGTGGTGTGGCCGAGGCCGATGCGGTCGCCGAGCCAGCCTTGCATCACGCCGCCGATGGGGAAGATTCCGCCCAGGGACACGAGGAAGATCGACAGCACTCGCCCCCGGAACTCGGCCGGTGCGCGCAGCTGCACCGTGGTCTGCAGGCCGGCCAGGATGCCGATGTAGAGCGACCCGACAAGAGCGAGCGCGACTGCAGCGACGGGCAGGTTCGGGGCGTAGCCGTAGACGATGAGCGCGAACGGCGTTGCGACAAGATCGAAGATCAGGATGCGTTGTCGGCTGTAGCGATGCGCTAGTTCGGAGACGAGCAGCGCACCGATCACTGCGCCGACGCCTTGCGCGGTGGTCAAGACGCCGGTGGCGCGGGCCAGCGCCTTGTCGGTGCCGTCGGTGAGCTCCAAGGCTCGGGCCGAGATAAGAGCGATGAACGGCGCGGCGAAGAACGCGGCGAGCGCCATCATGCCGATGGCGGCGCGGCACGCGGGCTCAGCGTGCGCGGCGCGCGCTCCGTCCTTGATGCGCTGCCAGATCCGCTCGCTGATGGTGGGCGCGTGATGCGGTACCCGCACGAGCATCATCGCCACGATGACCGCGATGTAGCTGATCGCATTGAGTGCGAATGCCCACTCGTACCCCCACAGGCCGATGGTGGCGGCGGCAAGCGTCGGACCGATCACCCGGCCCAGATTCCACTGCGCGGCGGTCAGCGACGCCGCCGCGAGCAGGTCCTCGTGGGGAACGAGGTCCGGGAGCAGTGCCTGGTTGAACGGCAGCCGGAGGGCGACGAGCGAACCGCCGACCGCGACGATTCCGGTGACAATGCCGGGCGTGGCGCGTCCTTGAACGACCAGGATCGCGAGGGTCGTAGCGACGAGGCCTTCGAGCAGGCTGAACATCATGAGGAACCGGCGGCGGTCGAGCCGGTCGGCCAGCGCCCCGCCGATGGGCGACAGGATGCCTTGGGGGAGGAACGCGGCGACGAAGGCCAGCGCAGCCCAGGCCCGCTGCCCGGTACGCGCCGCCACGAACGATCCCACCGCGACCGTCTGCATCCACGAGCCGGTGTTCGAGACCATCCCCGACGTCCAGACCAGCGCGTAGTCGCGATGACGCAGCGGCCGAAGCGATGCGGGCACGGGGCGAGACTACGTGGGAGGGAACGGCGCCCGGTCAGCGATCAGCGCGCGGTACCGCATGAGTTGGCGGGGCATGGAGAAGGCGAGAGCGCCCACGAGGCGGCCGTCGCGGCCGAAGCCGGCCACGAACTTGCGGTCCTCGAGCGAACCTTCGAAGACGGCGAAGTCGTCGCTCGGCGCGCACACGCCCACGAACTGGATCTTGGCGTCGTACTGGTCGGACCAGAAGTAGGGGACCGGTGCGAACGGCTCGCTGCCGCCGAGCAACGTGCGGGCCGCGGCCTCTCCCTGTTCCGCGGCGTTGGTCCAGTGCTCGACCCGCATCAGGTCGCTGCCGAACAGGGGATTGGGCCATCGGGCAACGTCGCCGGCGGCCACGACCCGGCCATCGCCGCCGATCGCCGCACAGGTCTCGTCGCACACCACGCCGTTATCGAGCGTGAGGTCCGAATGCTCGAGCCAGCCGGTGTTGGGTGCGACCCCGATGCCGATGACGACCACGTCGGCGTCGAGTTCCGCAGCACTGCCAACCGTCTCGCCGAACCGCAGGGTGACGCCGTGGTCGCGATGCAGGTCGGCGAGGACGGTGCCGACCGCCTCCGGAAACACCCGGGCCAACGGTCTCGGCAATACCTCGATGATCTCGGCCAGACAACCCATCTCCACCGCAGTCGCCGCCACCTCGGAGCCGATGAAACCGGCGCCGATGACCGACACCTTCGCGCCCGGCGTCAAGGACGCCTGAAGGCGTCGCGAGTCATCCAGCGTGCGGAGGACGACAGCGTCCTCGAACCCGGGCAAGGTGCGAGGGGACGCGCCGGTTGCGATCACCAGGCCGTCGAATGCCAGCGTTACGCCGTCGGCCAGCGTGATCTCACCCGCGGCGACGTCGAGGGCCTTGGCGCTGACATCGAGGCGCAGATCGAAGCCGGCGTCCTCATCCCTTCGCAGCCAGACGCGATCCATGTCCCACGTGCCGGCCAGATACTGCTTGGAGAGGGGCGGCCGGTCGTAGGGCGGATGCGGCTCGTCGCCGAGCAGGATCAGCTCGCCGGCAAAACCCTCACGCCGGAATGTTTCGGTCGCTCGCAGCCCGGCCAGCCCGGCCCCGACGACAACAATCCGATCCATCAGGTGGCCGTGCTCGCGCTACGCGTTGGCGGCTTCGTCCAGCCCTTGGGCAAGCGTGTTCCACGACAGCGTTGCGCACTTGATGCGCACCGGGAACTTGACCACGCCCTGCAACGCTTCCAAATCGCCCAGCTTGACCTCGGGTTCGGGGACGGGCTCGGCGTCGCCCTCGCCCTCGAGGCGCGATTCGTGGATCGACATGAGCCCTTTGAACGCCCGTATGAGGGAGCGGGCTTCCTCGACGGTCTTGCCCTTGACGGCCGCCGACATCATCGACGCCGACGACTGGCTGATCGAGCAGCCCTGACCGGTGATCTTGACGTCCTCGACGCGGCCGCCGTCGACGAGCAGGTAGACGACGATTTCGTCACCGCAGAGGGGGTTGAAGCCTTCGACGCGTTGGGCCGGAGGCGCGGGGAGTTCCCCGCGGTTCCGCGGGTTCCGATAATGGTCGAGGATGATCTCGCGGTAGAGGTCCTCAAGTCCGGGCATGAAGGTCGAACTCTACTTTCCGAAGAAGAACTCGCCAGTGTGGGCGAGTGCGTCGGCTAGTGCGTCGATATCGGCTTCGTCGTTGTACACGTACACAGACGCGCGGGCGGTGGCGCCGACGCCGAGCCGGCGCATCAGTGGCTTGGCGCAGTGGTGGCCGGCGCGCACGCAGACCGCGCGTTCGTCGAGCACCTGGCTGATGTCGTGGGGGTGGATGCCCTTGTAGGAGAAGGAGATGACGCTGCCGCGGTCGGCGGGATCGGCCGGACCGTAGATCTCGATGTCGTCGCCGAGACGGTCGGTGAGCGTGCGCAGGGTGTACGCCGTGAGGTCGCGCTCGTGAGCCCGTACCTGGTCCATGCCCAGATTAGTGAGGTAGTCGACCGCCGCCCCGAGGCCGATGATCTCGGCGATGGGCGGCGTCCCGGCCTCGAACTTCCACGGGAGCTCGGTCGTCTCGAACCCGTCGGTACGGACGTCGCGGATCATCTCGCCGCCGCCGAGGAACGGCGGCATCGCCTCAAGTAGGGCGGCGCGGGCCCACAAACACCCCACGCCGCTCGGGCCGAGCATCTTGTGGCCGGTGAAGCCGACGAAGTCGGCGCCCAGTGCCGCAACATCTGTCGCGTGGTGGGGGACGGATTGGGCGGCGTCGACGAGAACAAGCGCACCGGCGGCGTGCGCAGCATCGGCGATGGTGCGGACCGGGTTCAATGTGCCAAGCACGTTCGACATCGCGCTTACGCCGACGAGCTTCACGCCTTCAAGCTTCTGCGCCAGATCGTTGAGGTCGAGCTGGTAGTCGGCGTCGAAGTCGAGCCACCGCAACTCGATGCCGCGCTCCTGTTGCAGCATTAGCCACGGAACGATGTTGGCGTGGTGCTCCATGAGCGTTAGGAGCACAGCGTCACCCTCGCGGAGGTTCTTCCGGCCCCACGAGTAGGCGACCAGGTTGATCATCTCGGTCACGTTCTTGCCGAAGATCACCTCGCGGGCGTCGCCGGCGCCGATGAAGCGGGAAACTTTGGCGCGCGCGGCTTCCATGCGCGCCGTCGCTTCCTCGGCGATGGCGTACACGCCTCGGTGCACGTTGGCGTAGGTGGTCTCGTACACGTCGTCCATCGTGTCGAGCACGCACTGTGGTTTCTGAGACGACGACGCCGAGTCGAGGTAGACGAGACGACGACCGTGCACCTCGACGTCGAGGATCGGGAAGTCCTTCTTTACCGAAGCGACGTCGAGCTGCGTGGTCACGCGGCTCGCCATGCCTCGTACCCCTCCTGTTCGAGGCGCTTGGCGAGATCGGGCCCGCCACTGTCGACAATGCGGCCGTCGATGAGGATGTGGACGCGATCGGGCTGAAGCTCGTCGAGGATGCGCTGATAGTGCGTGATGAGCAGCACGCCGAGGTCAGGTCGCGTGCGCTGCACCTCACGAACGCCGTTGGCTACGACGCGCAGCGCGTCGATGTCGAGTCCGGAATCGGTCTCGTCGAGAATGGCGACCTCTGGTTCGAGAATCGCCATCTGCAGGACCTCGTTGCGTTTCTTCTCGCCACCCGAGAAGCCCTCGTTGAGGTACCGATCGCCGAAGCTCGGGTCCATTCCCAAGCGCTCCATCCACTCCATGATCGAGAGGCGGAGTTCGAGCACCGACAGGTCGATGCCCTTGCGCGCCGACAGCGCCTGGCGCAGGAACTGGATGACCGGCACGCCGGGGATCTCCTCCGGATACTGGAACGCCAGGAAGATGCCGGCCTTGCCGCGGATGTCGGTGGGCCATTCGGTGATGTCCTCACCTTTGAACAGGATCCGACCCTTCGTGATCTCGTAGTCGGGGCTGCCCAGCAGCGTGTTGGCCAGCGTTGACTTGCCCGACCCGTTCGGACCCATGAGCGCGTGCACCTCGCCCGCGCCCACCGCGAGGTCGACGCCCTTGAGAATCGACGTGCCTTCGACGGCGACGTGCAGGTCTTCGATCTGGAACAGCGGCGCGACCACGCCTCCAGTGTATTTCCCCTACGGCCGTAGTGGAAATGCGTAGGCTTTATGCTCCCGACACATGACCGACCCGTGGAACTTCGCCGGCGAGAGCGTGTCGCTCGCACAGTCCGGCGGCACGCTGACGTTGGTCGAGGGCTCCTCGTTCTGCATCTCGGCACGGTCGGGCGACATCCTCCCCGGGTCGCCCCACGGGCTGTTCTTTCAGGACACACGCTTCCTCTCCAGGCTGCAACTCGAGGTCAACGAGCTGTCGCCGGAGCCGTTGGCCGCAGCGATCTCCGAGCCGTTCAGTGCGGTGGTGGCGGCTCGCACCCAACCGAGTGCCGGCAAGGCCGACAGTCACCTCATGGTGTTTCGCAGCCGGTGGATCGGGCGCGGACTGCGCGAGGACGTCGAGATTCGCAACTTCGCCGACGAGCCGGCGTACTGCTCGCTGACCTTCATGGTCGATGCGGACTTCGCCAATCTGTTCGAGGTGAAGGAGGGCCGAGCGCCGGCGGCCAGCGAACGTTCGGTGGAAGCCGACGCCCGATCGATCACCTACCGGATGCAGCGCGGACCCGTGCGCCGCGGTGTCGAGTTGCGGTTCGGCGATGGCGCGGCGATCGCCGGCGATCGGGTCACGTTCGAAGTGATCGTGCCGACCAAGGGCAGCTGGGCCACCTGCATCCAGGTCTCGCCGATCATCGACGAGGAGCCGATCGAACCGCGCTACAAGTGCGGCGAGCCGGTCGAGCGTTCGACCCCGGTGCAGCGGCTGGCTCGCTGGCGCCAACAGATCCCGCTGCTCCAGACCGATCACGAAGACCTGCGCGAGGTCGTGGTACGGAGCGCGGAGGATCTGGGCGCGCTGCGTATCTTCGATCCCGACCATCCGGAACGGGCAGTGATCGCGGCGGGTGCGCCATGGTTCATGACGCTGTTCGGGCGCGACTCGCTCATCACGTCGTGGTTCGCGCTGATCGTCGATCCCGATCTCGCCCTTGGTGTCCTGCAGACCCTGGCCCGGTTCCAAGGTACAGACGTCGATCCGCGTAACGACGAGGAGCCCGGCCGCATTCTCCACGAGATGCGTTTCGGCGAATCGGCCACGTTGTCGCTCGGGAGCGGCCGCATCTACTACGGCAGCGCTGACGCGACGCCGCTCTTCGTGATGCTCCTCGGTGAGCTGCGGCGGTGGGGCTTGGCCCGCGAGGCCGTCGACCAGCTGTTGCCCCACGCCGACCGCGCGCTCGAGTGGATCGAGAAGTTCGGCGATCGCGACGGCGACGGCTACGTCGAGTACCAGCGGGGCTCGGACCGGGGTCTGCAGCACCAGGGTTGGAAGGACTCCTGGGACGGCGTGCGATTCGCCAATGGCGAGGTGGCTCGCGCGCCGATCGCGCTGGCTGAGGTGCAGGCCTACGTGTACTCGGCCTATCTGGCCCGTGCGCACTTCGCCACCGAAGCGGGCGACATGCCGACGGCTGCGCTCTTCCGCGACAAGGCCGCTGAACTCAAGCGCCGCTTCAACGAGGACTTCTGGCTTCCGGACAAACGCTGGTTCGCGATTGGTCTTGACCCCGACAAGCGACCGATCGACTCCCTGACCTCCAACATGGGCCATTGTTTGTGGACCGGCATCGTCGAGCCCGAACTCGCCCAAGAAGTCGCTGAACAACTGTTGAGCCCCGAATTGTTCACCGGTTGGGGCATCCGCACGCTGGGCCGCAGCATGGGCGGTTACAACCCGATCAGCTACCACTGCGGTTCGGTGTGGCCGCATGACAACGCCATCGCCGCGGCCGGCCTCATGCGCTACGGCTTCGTCGAGAAGTCGCAGCGAATCATGATGGCGATGATCGACGCGGCGACGAGCCAGGGCGCCCGCCTACCCGAGTTGTTCGCCGGCCTCGACCGTCACGAGTTCCCGACCGTCGTCAGCTACCCGACGTCGTGTTCCCCGCAAGCATGGGCGGCGGCCTCGCCGTTGCTGTTCTTACGTACGATGCTGCGGTTCGACCCGTGGGTCCCCTACGGGAAGCTGTGGCTCTGCCCCGCGCTCCCCGAGGAAATCCACGAGCTGCGCCTCGAACGGATTCCGCTGGCCGGTGGTCGTGTCACCGTGGAAGTGAGCGACGGCAACGTCAAGGCCGAGGGTGTCCCCTCCGACCTCGAACTGATCACCGTGCCGCGCGAACCCCTTACTGCGACCTAGCGCTCCCGGAGCTCGGCGAGGATCTCGTCGGTGTGCTGGCCGAGACCGGGGGGCGCCCCGGGAGTGATCGGCACGGCACCGAAGTCGATGGGGCTGGCGATGCCACGGTGGGCGGGCGACGTCTCGTCAATTCCCGCCGGCACGTCGACGAAGGCACCGGCTGCGATGGCCTGCGGGTCACTGATGACATCGGCGGCGGTTTGAACCGGCGCCCACCACACGTCGTGCTCGTCGAACACGGCGGTCCATTCGGCGCGCGTGCGCGTTGCGAAGATGGCGTCGAGCGCGGCGATGCACTCGGGCGCGTTCTTGCGCCGGCCCCGCGCGTCGGCCAAGCGCTCGTCGGTGAGCGACGCAGGATCGCCCAGCGCCTTCATCAGGCCCGGCCAGTGCCGTTCGGCCTCGAGACCCAGCAGCCAGAACCACTTCGCGTCGCCGGCCCGGTAGCTGTTTACCATCGGGTTGGCCGCCTCGGTCCGGGGCTGCGACGTCGCCAGCTTGCCGAACCGGAGCTGGATGCCGACTTCCCAACCGATGCTGTAGATGCCGGCGCGCAGCAGCGACGTGCTTACGAGCTGGCCCTGACCGGTTCGTTCGCGATAGAGGAGTGCGCCCAGGATCCCGGATACGGCAGTCATCGACGTCACGTGATCGCCCATTCCCGCCCGCACGCCGACCGGTTCGTCGAATACCTCACCCTGGAGATGCGCCAGCCCGCTGCGGGCGCTGAAGGCCCCCACGTCGTAACCGGGCCGCAGCCGGTCCGGGCCCTCGAGGCCGTAGCCCGAGACACTGGCGTAGATCAGGCGGGGGTTGTCAGGAAGCACCGAGCCGTGGTCGAGCTTCATTCGCTCGAGCGCGTCCGGCCGCAGGTTGGTGAGGAACACATCGGCGGTGGCGAGCAGCCGTCGGAGCGTCTCGAGTCCGTCGGGCGACCGCAGGTCGAGCACGAGGCTGCGCTTGCCCCGGTTGTCGAGGTCGAACGGCGGACTTTGCTCCTGGCGATGACCGGAACCGACACTGAAGACGCGACGCATCGGATCGCCCGCCGGCGTTTCCACCTTGATGACGTCGGCCCCCCAGTCGGCCATGACCCCGCCCGCGCCGGGGCCGGCTACCCAGGCGCCCAGCTCGATAACGCGGTAGCCGGCGAGGATCACGGCGAGGTCCGGAGGGCTCCCACCATGCCGGACTCGTCCTTGTGGTACTTGCAGAAGAAGACCAGTTCGCCTGAGGCGGGCAGGACCACCTTCACCGTAGTTTTGCCGGCCGGCGGGATGTCTTTGTCGACGCCTTGCTCGGTGAGCGAGAAGTTGTGCGTCGCGTTGGCTTCGCTCGCCAGTTCGAGGGTGACCGCCTGCCGGGATGTCCCCGTGAGGATGTTGGGCCGGAAGTAGCTGTCGTCGATCTCGATCTCAAGCCCGTCAGCCGCGACGGACGTGCCGCGGATAACGGTGTTGATCCCGCCGATCTGCGCAGTGACGGGCGGCGCGGTCGCCGACGTCGTCGACGAGGCTGCGTCGGCGTTGTCGTCGTCGGAATCGCCGCACGCCCCGATCAGCAGGATGATCCCGATGAGCGCGACAGTTCGACGGCCTCGCATTTAACGGACCGTGACGGCGATCTTGACCACGACGACCTGGTTGTCGACCTTGGCTGGCGCGTCGCCGTTCGGGAAGTCGTAGGTGGTGTTGCCGTTGTCCTCGATGTGCAGCATCGGCCACACCGAGGCGCTGTCGTCCAGGCGATCGGTGAGCTTGATACGGACGTCCTCGGTCTCGCCCGCCTCGAGCAACTCGGAGACGCCGATCACCGGGCCCGGTGCGCCTTCGGCATCGGCGTGCACCGCGATGTACCCCTTGTCCTTGGTGTGCACCGAGGGGAGCTTGATCGCCTTACCGTTGCTCGTTTGGTCCGCCGCCTCAATTGAGTACGTCGCGGCGTTGCCGACCGTGCGGTCGGTGCCGAGCTTGATGCCCTTGTCGCCACCACAGCCAACGAGGGCGGTGCAGGCGAGTGCGGCTGAAACTGTGATGAGTGCCTTGCGCATGCGCCCGACCCTAGCGAGGCGCCAGTTGGTCGAGCGTCGACTTGAGGCCATCGAGGTCGAACCCGAGGGCCAGCATGATGACCTGGTCGACGCCGGCGTCCTCGTACTGCTTCACCTGGTCGGGCCCCGCGCCCTTGAGGTATGGACAGATGCTCACCTCGATCTCATCGCGGGTGCGGCCCCGGTCGGCGAGGAGCTTGTCGAGTTGGGCGAGGCGCGCAGGCACGTCCTCAGGTAGCAGGTTGAATCCGTACCAGCCCTGGCCGAAGTCGGTCACCCGCTTGCAGCGCGGCGTTGCTCTCGCCGCCGATGTGAATCGGCGGATGCGGCTGCTGGATCGGCTTCGGGTATTGCCGGAGCGCGGGCATGTCGTAGAACTCGCCGTGATGCTCCGAGATCGGGTCCTCCCAGAGGCGTCGCATCACCTCGATGTACTCGCGAGTCCGCGTACCGCGATGATCGAACCCGACGTTGCACGCGTCGAATTCTTCCTTGAGCCAGCCGACGCCGATTCCGAAGTCGAACCGTCCGTTGGAGAGCCAGTCGATGCCCGCTACTTCCTTGGCGGTGTAGACGGGATTCCGCTGCGGGACGAGGCAGATACCCGTGCCGAGCCGTATCCGATCGGTGACCGCGGCGAGAAACGAGAGTGCGGTGAACGGTTCGAGGATGCCGCTGTCACCACCGGCGGGGATCTTGCCGTCGGCTGCGTAGGGGTATTGCGACGCGTAGTCGTCGAAGAGCACGACATGTTCGGCGGCCCAGATCGAGTGGAAACCGCGAGCTTCGGCCTCGCGGCCGAGCGAGGCGATGTACTCGGGCGTAGAAAACGGATTGGCGAGTGGGGCGAAGAGGCCGATCTTCATTCGCCCATTGTTATTCGGTTGGCTTGCGGCTTACCCGGCCGGTGACGTACTTGCGGGCCGCGGCCCGGCCCTCCTCCTCGGTGCCCGACCACGCCAGGATGTCCGCGTCCGCCCAGCCGGCGGCGCCGAGCCGCTCGCGGCCAAGCGCCGCGAACATGCCGCGTGTCGAGCGCGAGTGGCCCGGGTGGCATTGCCATGAGCTCAGCGACGAGACCTTCGGTGGCGTTGACCAGATCGGCCTCGGCCACGAGGCGCTGCACGAAGCCGCAGGCGCGCGCTTCTTGGCCGTCGAGTGTGCGGCCGGTCATCACCAGGTCGCGCGCCATCGGTAGACCGATCTCGCGTGCGAGGCGCGGAATGCCGTCCCACGTGAGCGGGATGCCGATTGCCAGTTCCGGGATGCGGACGCTGAGCGTGTCAGCTCCGATGCGCAGGTCGCACGCGGCGGCGAGGAGTGCGGCACCGCCGATGCAGTGCCCGTGCAACGCGGCCACCGTCACCTGCGGGACGCGCTCCACCAGCTCGAGCAGCCGTTGCCAGCCGCCGATCGCGTGCCGGCGCGCCGCCCAGGACTTCCCGTCCGACGACGGTTGACCGACAAGGTCGGCGCCGGCCGAGAAGGCGCGGCCTTCGCCGGAAAGCACCACCACGGCGATGTCGGGCTCATCGGCCAACGCCGAGAACGCGTCATGGAGGCCTTGGCGCACGTCGTCGTTGAGCGCATTGAGCTTGTCGGGCCGGTTCAGCCGGACGCGACACACGCGGTTGTCGTAACTCCGTTCAGTCAGTACCGCGCCCTTCATCCCTCCATCGGCTCCGTCTTCGCCTCCGCCTCACTTGATTTCAGATCTTCTTTCCAGGTGCGGAAGCGGGCGTGGGACTCACCGCTTGGGCCGATGCCCTCGCCGGCGCCATCGGGGAAGAGCCGGAACGTGTGCTGCTCGGATGTGTCGTCGCTGGCCACCGCCATGTAACGGGCGTCGGCCTTCGTGGCTGGGCCGGCGCGCCAGAGCAGCCAGCGGCCGATGCGGCGCTTGTAATCGATGAGAGGGCTGCCGATGTCGTCGCCCAGGTGCAGCAGTGCGGCTGGTGCCTCGAGCCACGCGGTAGCTGGAATGTTGCGGTCGCGCTGCGGGGTGGCGGGCAGATCTTCGGTGTGCAGGGGCGTGTCGTCGTACGGACGCTCGTCGTACGGCAGCGCGGCGCTGGTCAGGGCGACCACTCTTCGACGACGCCATCGAGCGATGGCTCGTGGGGCGGCAGCTCGCGGTCTGGCGTGGGCGTGCCGAGGTAGATGAAGCCGACGATCGCGTCGCGGTCGTCGAGGCCCACGGCGTGCATGACCTTGTGGTCGTAGGCGGCGGGTCCAGTCCGCCACATCGACCCGTAACCGAGCGCGGTGGCGGCCAGCAGGATGTTTTGCGCGGCGGCGCCAGCGGCGAGGAGTTGCTCCACCCACGGGATGGCCTCGCTGTGGCGGTTGATGGCGCACACCACGACGACGAGGGGCGCCCGCCCGAGCTTGGTGCGCTCCTTCTTGAGTTGACCGTCGGTGGGCGACGCGCCGATCGCCTCGACTCGGGCCAGGTACGACGTGGCCAGGACCTCGCCGAACGCGTCCTTCGCGTCGCCCCGGAGAACCACGAACTTCCACGGCTTGAGCTCGCCGTGATCCGGCGCGGCGACCGCGGCCTCCAGGATCCGTCTGAGTTCGTCCGCGTCGGGCGCCGGCTCGGTCAGCCGCCCGATCGATCGCCGCGCTTGAATGGCGTCGAGGACCTCACCACCCACGGTCGATCCATTCCTGCAGATGGGGACGCTCGGTACCGATGGTGGTGTCGTCGCCGTGGCCGGGCATCACGATTGTGTCGGGGGGCAGCGTGAAGAGCCGGTCGTCGATCGAGCGGATGATTGTGGGGAAGTCAGCGTCGGCCGGCGCGGTGTTGCCGGGACCGCCAGGGAAGAGGGTGTCGCCACTGAACAGCACCGGCGAGCCTTCCAGGCGGAAGCAGATCGAACCTGGCGTGTGTCCGGGCGTGAGGATCGTGTGGAGACGAAGCCGTCCGATCTCGATCACGCTCTCGTCCTCGAGCACGAAGTCGTAGCTGGGGAGCATCGCGGCGTCCTCGGCGGTCACACCCACCTCATAACCGGCGTCGCGTATGGCCGGAACAGCCTGGATGTGGTCCCAGTGCCCATGGGTCTCGAGGACCTTGCGCACGTTGAGGCGCTGGCAGAGCTCAAGCAGCTTGTCGTGCTCATTGGCCGCGTCGATCAGCAGCGAATCGCCGGTCTCCTTGCAGCGGAGCACGAACACGTTGTTCTCGACCGGGCCCACGACCAGCTTGTGGATCTCGGCTTGGCTATCTTCAAAATGCATCTTGACCGTCCGGTCTAGTAGAACCTGTTACTTCAGTCTGCCCACAGGGAGGGCCCGCCGTGAACTTCGCATTCAGCGAGGAGCAGGAAGAGCTCCGCCGATCGGTTCGGCGCTTCCTCGAAGACAAATCCCCGTCGACTGAGGTTCGGCGGCTCATGGAGACGACCGAGGGATTCGACCCGGCCGTTTGGAGCCAGATGGCTGAGCAGCTCGGTCTGCAGGGTCTCGCTGTCCCGGAGGAGTACGGCGGGTCGGGGTTCACATATGTCGAACTCGTGGTGGTGCTCGAGGAGATGGGTCGGGCACTGCTCTGCGCTCCCTATTTCGCCACCGTGGCGCTGGCGGCCAACGCCTTGCTGACGTCGGGCGACGACAGCGCCAAGAAGGAGCTGCTGGCGGGGATCGCCAGCGGCGAGACGATGGCCACGCTGGCGATCACCGAGGACAACGGCCGTTGGGATCTCGATGGCATCCAGCTCGAGGCCAAGAACGGCGCGCTCAACGGGCACAAGATGTTCGTGATCGACGGCCACACCGCCAACCTGATCATCGTGGCCGCACGGTCCGACAAGGGTGTTTCGCTGTACGCCGTCGAAGGTGATGCCGCTGGCCTCACCCGTACCCCGCTTCAGACCATGGACCAGACCCGTAAGCAGGCTCGACTCGAGTTCGCGAACACACCGGCCCGGTTGATCGGAGAAGAGGGTGGCGCCGAGGCGGGCCTCACCAAGACACTCGATCTCGCAGCCGTCGCGTTGGCCGCCGAGCAGGTCGGCGGGGCGCAGATGTGTCTCGACATGGCCGTTGAGTACGCCAAGGTGCGCGTGCAGTTCGGCCGGCCCATCGGCAGCTTCCAGGCGATCAAGCACAAGTGCGCCGACATGCTGCTCGAGGTCGAGTCGGCGAAATCAGCTGCGTACTACGCGGGCTGGGCGGCGGCCGAGGACAACGACGAGCTTCCGGTCGTGGCTTCCCTGGCCAAGGCCTACTGCTCGGACGCCTACTTCCACGCCGCGGCCGAGAACATCCAGATCCACGGTGGCATCGGGTTCACGTGGGAGCACGACGCGCACCTCTACTTCAAGCGGGCCAAGTCCTCCGAGCTGCTGCTCGGCGACCCCACGTACCACCGCGAGCTGCTCGCTCAACGCATCGGCATCTAAGTGATCGAGACCGAAGGTCTCTCGCACATCCACCTGGTGGTCGCTGACATGGGTCGCGCCCTCGCCTTTTACCAGGACGTGTTCGGGATGAGCGAGGTCTTCCGCGAGGGCGACGATCTCGTGTTCCTCAACACGCCGGGCGCGGGCGACACAATCACCTTGAACTCGAGTGGGCCGCGCGAGGCGGCGGGCACGAGCGGAGGCGTCGAGCACTTCGGGTTCCGGTTGAAGCCCGGTGTCGACCTCGACGACGCCATCCGGCAGATCGAAGCCGCCGGCGGCGCACTCGTGCGGCGCGGCGAGCACGCGCCCGGCGCGCCGTACGCATACGTCACCGATCCGGACGGCTACGAGATCGAGCTCTAGTGGCCAAGCTCACGCAGCTGCGCACGATGTTGATCGCCAACGACTTGGACGACACGATCGCTTTCTACGCGCGCCTCGGCTTCGAGTGCATCGGAACCTTTGGTGAGCCCGAAACGACGTGGTGCCAGGTGGCGCGGGACGACGTCCGGCTGATGTTCAACAAGGGTGACCCCGAACCGCACGATCACGGCGATGGTGTGCTCCACGCCGACGTGCCGGAGATGTCAGGGTCGATCTACATCGACGTCGACGACGTCGATGCGTTCTTCGCCGAGACGCAGGCGAAGGTGGCCGACGCCGTCGAGTGGGAGCCGACCACCTACCCACACGGCATGCGCGAGTTCGCCGTCCGCGACAACAACGGCTACCTCCTGATCTTCGGCGCGCCAGCCGACTAGCGCGATACGGGCAATACCGATGTCTGATTGTGCTGGGTCTGTCGCTCGGTCGTCGGTTTGGGCGCGACGCAGAGATGCCGAACCCGCGCTGCGTTGCGCCGCAGGGTGCAGTGAGTAGGCCGGTGTAACGAGTTGCACCCAAGGTGGCGCGTGGAGTGTGCAAACGCACCCAAATGACACCCTCGGATCCATCTTGGGTGCATCGCGTTGCAAAACTGCATCTTGGGTGCGGGCGGGCGACGCCCCGCTAGGACTCGGCGGCGGCTTTGATGCGTTCGAGGGTGGCTTCCATGCCTTTGCGGTTGTGGTCGGGGCGGTCGCCGACGCCGCTCACGAGGCGACCCAGGACTTTGATGGTCGTACCTCGCTTGTCCTCGAAGGCCTCGGTGACGCGGGAGCCGCCGGCGTCCGGTTCGATCCGGTAGGACCAGCGGGCAACCGGGAGCCCGGCGATCGATCCGACGTCCCACGCCAGCTCCTTGCCCGGTTCGGCGGCGACGACCGTTCCCGTGGTGCTCCAGCGTCGCCAGCCGATCCGGTTACGACCCTTGAACTTGACGCCGGGCGCGGCGGCCGTCGCCCCTCCGAGCCAGTCGCAGCGCTGGCACTCGGGGCTCCACTTACCCATGCTCGGAAGGTCAGCGACGAGTTTGTAGACCTTGGCGGGCGGCGCGTCGACGTGGATCGAGACTTCGATCGGTTCCATCAGTGCAGTCTTGCCTGGCGGAGCAGATATCGCCCTTGCAGCCAGCCCGGCGCGACCCGCACCCGGCGCGGCGTCACCTTGAAGACGCTCGCCGCCGTGCGCTCCACCCGCTCGAGTCGCCGCTGGTCGCGGGCTGTCCAGTGGAAGCCGAACTGATCGCGCAGCGGCGCAGGCGTGAGGCCGACGGCAGCGAGTCGGAACAGCGCCAAGGGCGGCGCCAGTGGTGGCTGCAGCAGCCCTGGGACAATCGGCAGGCTCGGCCGCACGATGTCCCAGGCCAGGCGCCGGCCGGTGTCGGTGACCTCGAGTGTCTTCACCATCGAGTCGAAGTAGTCGCGGAAGTCGGCAAAGGTCTTCGGCTGGACGTCACGCGGACACCCGAAGACCTCGGCCGCACGCGTGAACTCTTCATACAGCGTCGTTGCCTCGTCAGGCTCGAGCGGGCGCACCATCCGCTCGTAGCACGCCATCGCCGTGTCAATCAGCGTGGCGTGCACCCACATCAGGAGTGCAGGGTCGTTGGCCTGGTACGTCGCGCCGCTGACGTGATCGTGGATACCGCTGATGCGCCGGCCGACTCGGGCGGCCAGCTCTGTGCTTCCGAACGTCACGGCATAGGTCGCTTCCAGCGTGCCGAACAGGCGCTTGAACGGGTTGGCCTGGAACTCGCTGTGGTCGGCCACGCCCTGTGCGACTGCAGGGTGCGCGACCTGCAGCAGCAACGCCCGCCCGGCGCCGAAGAACACGGCCGGTTCGGCGACCACGCGCCGAACGAGTGAGCCGGGCGAATAGAAGTCAGCCACGGCGCAATAGTCGCTCGCCGAACCTATTGTCGGCCAGATGACGGCACCGCGCTTCGGTCTCCAACTTCCCAACTTCACGCTGGGTGTACCCGACGATCAGCTGTTCGAGAAGGTGGTGGAGTTCGCCACCACGGCCGAGGACGCCGGCTTCTCGTCGATCTGGGTGATGGACCACTTCTACCAACTGCCCGCGCTGGGCGGTGGCGACCAACCGATGCTCGAGGCCTACACGCTGCTCGGTGCGCTGGCGGCGCGCACGACGAAGGCGCAGCTCGGCACGCTCGTGACCGGGGTGACCTACCGCAACCCGGCCATGCTGGCCAAAGTCATCACCACGCTCGACATCATCTCGAAGGGTCGGGCGATCCTCGGCATTGGGGCGGCGTGGCACGACACGGAGCACGAAGGGATGGGTTTTGACTTCCCGGCGGTGAAGGAGCGTATGGATCGGCTCGAGGAAGCCGTGCAGATCTGCCGGGCGATGTTCCGCGGCGATCACGGCAACTTCGAGGGCACGCACTACGCGATACGAGACGTTCGCAATCTCCCACGACCGATTCAGGCCGGCGGACCGAAGATCATGATCGGCGGCGGCGGTGAGAAGCGCACGCTGAAGCTGGTTGCGCAGTACGCCGACCAATGCAACGTCGTCGGCGACCCCGACATGATCCGCCACAAGATCAAGGTCATTCACGATCACTGTGCAGCAGCGGGACGCGACCCGTCAGAGATTGAGATCACCCGCATGGCCACCCTGGTGATCACCGACTCGGCCGAGCAGACCGCGCAGATGAAGGAGTTTCTCGCCAACGCGGTCGGGCCCGACGCCGCCGGCGCCTTCAATGTCGGCCAGGAGCAGGAAGTCGTCGACCAGCTGGCCGCGCTCTTCGAAGCCGGGGTCGACGAGGCGATCTTCAATATGCCGCTCAGCCCCGTCGAGGACGTGCGCCGGGCGGGCGAGCTGCTCGCCAAGTCGTTCGGCTAGATGGACGTCACATACAACCCGTTCGATCCGGAGTTCATGGCGAACCCTTATGCGCAGTACGAAGCGCTGCGGGCGCATGATCCGGTGCACGAAACCCCGTTCGGCGTGTGGGGCCTGTTCCGTTACGACGACGTGCTGCGATTTCTCCGCGATCCGGAGCTGAGCGTCGAGGACGCCAACCAGGCCGACTCGCCGATCACCGCTATGCAGGACGCCGTCTACGGCGAGTCGGGTCGCCGGGCCCGTATGGCGATGCTCGACCGCGACCCTCCCGACCACACCCGGCTACGGAAGCTGGTCTCCAAGGCGTTCACGCCCCGCCGGATCGAGGACCTGCGCGGGCGTGTCCAGCAGCTTGTCGACGACGCGCTCGACAGCGCGCAGGAGCGAGGGAGCCTCGACCTCATCCCGGACCTCGCCTTCCCACTCCCGTTCGCCGTCATCTCGGACATGCTCGGCATGCCCGCGCACATCGGTGACCCGAACCAGATTCGTGAGTGGTCCAGCGTGATTGTCCGTGCGCTCGAACCGCCGTCGGACTTCGGTCTCCTACGCAGGATCGCGGAAGCCAACGACCACCTGGAAGTGTTCCTCGGTGAGGTGATCACCTGGAAGCGGGACAACCTGGCCGACGACCTGCTCTCGGCGATGATCGTGGCTGAGGAGGAGGGCGACAGTCTCAACGACGAGGAACTGCTCGCGCAGGTCGCGCTGCTGTTTATCGCCGGTCATGAGACCACGGTCAACCTCATCGGCAACGGCACGCTCGCACTATTGCGCAACGACGGAGAACGTCAGCGACTCCTCGATGATCCGTCACTCGACGGCGCGTCGGTCGAGGAGTTCCTTCGCTACGACCCGCCGGTGCAGATGACGCGGCGAATCACCTTGGCTGATGTCGAGATCGGTGGCAAGACGATCGCAAAGGGCACGTTCGTCATGTGCTCACTGGCCTCGGCCAATCGCGACGACAGCCACTTCGGCCCGACCGCGGGAACACTCGACCTCGATCGTGAAGATGCCCGCGAGCATCTGGCCTTCGGTGGCGGACCCCACTACTGCCTTGGGGCCGCGCTGGCCCGACTCGAAGCCAGCGTCGCCATCCCTACGCTGATCCGTCGCTTCCCGAACCTCGAGCTCGCCGGTGAGCCGGTCTACAACGGGCGAATCAACCTCCGAGGTCTTGACCACTTGCCGGTGTCCCTGAACGCTGAGCACGCTGCTACAAACGACTGAAAAGAGAAGCTCCTTCGCGGTATCTAGACCACTCGGCCGAGAAACGCGGCGAGCCGATCGTGCGGTGAGGCGTCGTCGGCAGCGTCCGTCTCCGGACCCCAGACACCGGGGTTGCGTACGAGTTCCGGTGGGAATTGTTTGGCCATCTCCATGCCCGTCTCGGATAGCTCGGCGTCCATGTCGGGACTTTGCCCGGTGGCCTTGGCCAGGTCCCAGCCGTGCTGGAGCGCCTCGAGCGTGGCCACGCTGACCGCTACCGCGCCGGGCACGTCGCCGAAGGGCATGGCGACGGTCTGCCCGAGTACCTCGGGCGTGACCGCTGCTCGGGCCTCGGCAGCGGCGCGTTCGTAGGCGCCGGTGGCGTCATCGCTGACAAAGTCCTGGCTGAACAGCGAAAGGTCGGGCTTGCCGGTCGCGATCCCAGTGCTGAGCGAGCTGATCGCGCCGATGAGGTGGTTCATCAGCGCTCGGACGTCGAAATCGGTGCACGACGTGTCCTGGCCCAGCTGGTCCGGCTGGACGCCTCTGACGATGCCACCGGTTTGATCGAGGGCTCTATTGAGGGCGGTGATCGGGTCCATGAGGTCCGGTCTACGCGCGATGATCTAGTTCATGCAGAACGCGTGTAAGCGACATGCTCGGAGTCGAGTTCCCGATCCTGGCGTTCAGCCATTGCCGGGACGTGGTGGCCGCGGTGACCAACGCCGGTGCCTTTGGCGTCCTCGGCGCAGTGGCTCACAGCCCCGAGCAACTGGAGATCGACCTCAGGTGGATCGAGGAGGAAACCAAGGGCAAGCCGTACGGCGTCGACCTCCTCTTGCCGCCCAAGTACGTGGGCGCCGACGAGGGCGGGCTCGATCGCGACACGATCCGCCAGCTCCTGCCCGCCGAGCAGCAGCAGTTCGTCGACGACATCCTCAAGCGGTACGAGGTACCCGAGCTGGATGACGACACCCAGGCCATCATCCGCGGTGGCGTCGGCATGGCCGGCATACGCGTGTCACCCAAGGGTTATGAGCCGCTGCTCGATGTCGCGTTCGCCCACAAGATCCGGCTCATCGCCAGCGCGTTGGGCCCGCCCCCGCCCGGGCTGGTCGAGCGGGCGCACGAGCAGGACGTCGTGGTGGCCGCGCTGGCCGGCACCCGAGTCCACGCCGAACGTCACAAGGCGGCCGGTGTCGACTTCATCGTCGCTCAGGGCACCGAGGCCGGTGGGCACACCGGTGAGATCTCCACCATGGTCCTCGTGCCGGAGGTCGTCCACGCAGTCGCGCCGACGCCGGTCCTGGCCGCGGGAGGCATCGGCAGCGGCCGGCAGGTGGCCGCTGCCTTCGCCCTCGGCGCCGAGGGCGTGTGGTGTGGCTCGGTGTGGTTGACCACCCAAGAGGCCGAGACCCATCCCGCGGTGAAAGAGAAGTTCCTCGCCGCGACATCGAAGGACACGATCCGCTCCCGGTCACTCACCGGCAAGCCCGCCCGCATGTTGCGCAGTTCGTGGACCGATGAGTGGGAGCGCGAGGACGCACCTCCCACCCTCGGCATGCCATTGCAGAGCGCGCTCGTGGCCGAAGCGCAGCTCCGTATCAACCGGTCGGCCAACAAGCCGGGCACCGGTGCCCATCAACTGTCGAACTACTTCGTCGGCCAGGTCGTGGGCCAGATGGACAAGGTCAAGCCCGCTCGCCAAGTGGTCCTCGACATGGTCACTGAGTACGCCGACGTCGCCGAGGAATTCGCCAAGCAGATTCAGTAGCTGTGGTCAGCGCCACCGCGTCTAACGACGGAGCAGCCAGCTGAGGTTATCGGCGAACAAGCCCGGCGCCGCGTCGGGTGTGAGGTTGGCGGCGGCGTAGTCGGCGAGCGGCGTCGCGGTGCCTTCGCTGTGGGGGTAGTCACTGCACGCCATGAACATGTCGCCGCAGCCGGGCATGAGCATGTCGGGCCGTTCGTAGGCGAACGCAGCTACTCGCACGTGCCGCTTCAGGTATTCGCTCGGCGGCACGGCGAGGTCAACGATCGACGCCCCGTGCAGTTTGCGATGGAAGCGGTAGCCGCCGTCGAGGTACTGCAGGAACAGCGGTAGCCACACCGCTGACAGTTCGAACACGCCGAGGCGCAGGTCGGGATGGCGATCAAACACACCGTTGAGGGTGAGGTCGGCGATGGCTAGCGCGGCGCCGCTCCACAGGAAGACCGAGCCCATCACTGAATTGCCGGGAAACGGATCGCTGGCCAGCCACGCGTCATCGAACGCGGGCGTCACGTTGGCGACGTGGAACGACGGCGTGATGCCGTGTTCGACGAAGGTGGCCCAAATGCGCTCGTGGTCAGGGTGCGAGAGCGGCCGGCCGTCGACCAATCCCGGCGAAATCATCGCCAGACGAACGCCTGCAGCTGACAGCTCGCGAAGCTGTTGTTCGAGCCACTTCGGGTCGCGCAACGTGAGATGGGCGACCGGGTGCAGCGTGGCGCCGGCGATCTCCGCGGTCCACCGGTTCCACGCGGCCATGTTCGCCCTCGTCGCGTCGAGGTCGCCTTCGAGCACCCGCTCCCATGCCAGGCCGTAGTTCGGGAAGAGGACTGCTTCGTCAACACCGAGGTCCGCCAGTCGGGCCGCCCGCGCCTCGGGATCCGAGTGGAGTGGCTCCAGTTCGTCGTCGTAGTGGACCTCCGGGGGATCGCCGCGAAGGGCACGCTGCAGCCGGCGTCCGACCTTGTCGACGTCGCCTGGCGTCGTGACATCGGCCAGCACGATCCGCTCGCCGCGCCACTGGAGCCAGCTATTGCCTACGTCGTCGTCCTCGATGCTGAGCGCGAGGTCCTTCTGCGAGGTGTCGAGATGGTCGGCCCACAACGTCCGCGGTTCGAGGATGTGCTGGTCGGCGTCGATCACGGTCACCGCCGCCGAGCGTAGGCGCTCAGGCTGAGCGTCGATCGGCCGATGAGTGCTCATGGGCCTAACGACGCGCGCCAGCGTCCGTTGCCTCTAGGCGAGGAAACCCGCGGTGAGGTCGACGAAGTCGTCGAGGCGCTCCAGGACAACCATGTGCCCCGCGTCGTCGAGGATCTCAACTGAGGCGGCGGGGATACCGGCGGCGAAGTCATCGGCGTACGAAGCCGGGATCAACTTGTCCTTGGCACCCCACACGATCAGCGTCGGCGCGCTGATTCGGTGAAGGCGGCGTCGCAGTCCCTTGTCGGGGATCGGCCACATGAACTTGCCAACTGCGGTCATGCCCGTGGTCATCTGAAGGAACATCGCGAGAAGGGGATCGTCGACGCCTTCGATCTCGGCGCGCGCTGGCGGTGGCGGGAGAACTGCTTTGGACGGATCGGCCCAGAGCAGGTCCTGGATCTCCAGCGGGAAGGCCGGGAACATATCGGCCATCGGCTCGTCGTCCCGCCACAGTCCGACTGGAGCGGCGAGCACCAACCGGCTGACGCGGTGCGGCACATGCGCGGCCAGTTCGGCGGCGATCATTCCGCCGAAGCTGTGCGCGACCACCGGCACGCCATCGAGTCCCTCGGCGGCGAACAGGTCGTCGTACCAGAGAGCCAAGTCGTGGACGTCGCGAATGTCGTCGATGTCGGCCAGATCTTCGAAACCGGGGCACACGGGCGCGATCACCTCGTGGCCGCGGGCAGCCAGCGCCAGCACGACGGGATCGTCAGGGCTGACGCCGCCGGCGTTGTGCAGCCAAACGAGGGGGGCGCCCTCGCCGACGCGGATCACGCTCCGGGCCACCACTTGTCCTCCCAGTCGCCGAAATGGTCACGCAGCTTGGGGAGCACATCGGCGGCGAAGCGCTCGGAGTTGCCCATGGTCGCCTCCCGGCCCATCGAGCCGAACTGCAGCAGCACCATGAGGTGGCCGATGTTGAGGTTGTCGGCGATCTCGTGCAGGCGGTCCACCACCGTGGACGGACTCCCGGCCACGACATACCCGCGGTCGACGATGTCCTTCCAGCTCAGGTTCGGGTCGCGGATCTGGGCCGCGGCTTGAACCTGGCCGATGATGCCGCGCTTCATTGTCTCGACGCTGGTGTACCCGGGCGGGCTGGCGAAGCCTGGGAACAGGTGCAGGCAGCGGTTATAGAAGTACAGCGCGTGCTCCGCGTAGAGCTCTTCGGCTTGTGCATCGGAGTCGGCTACACCCACGAACTGGAGGAACCCGGCCTTGTACGGGTTCCGGTCGGCCCCGAGGCGGTCTGCCGTTTCCCAGAAGCCATCCATCACCCGCTTGCCGGACTCGTACCCGAAGTAGGAGAGGTACGCGTAAAGGAAGTCGTTCTCGAGGCACCACTCCCATGTCTCGACGCTCCCGCCGCCGGGGATCCACACCGGCGGGTACGGCTTCTGGATCGGCCGGGGCCAAGTGTTGACGTAACGGAGCTGCGTGTACTTGCCGTTGAAGGCGAACGGCTCGTCGGCCTGCCAGGCCTTCAGGATCAGGTCGACGCCCTCGCGGTACTTCTCGCGCAGGGTGGCCGGCGGCTCGCCGTAGCAATACGTGGTGTCCATCGGCGTGCCGACCGGAAAGCCGGCGACCAGCCGGCCATTTGACAGCACATCGAGCATGGCGAACTCCTCGGCGATGCGGGTCGGCGGGTTGTACAGGGCCACCGAGTTGCCCATCACCACGATCTTGGCGTCCTCGGTCTCGCGGGCGAGGATCGACGCCATCAGGTTGGGCGACGGCATCAGGCCGTACGCGTTCTGGTGATGCTCGTTCACGCAGATCCCGTCGAAACCGAGCGACGCCGCGTGCACCAGTTCGTCGAGGTACTCGTTGTAGACGTCGTGACCCTTCACCGGGTCGTAGAGCGACGGCGGTGGGTCGACCCAGACCGAGCGGTGCTTTTCCCGGAAGTCGTCCGGTAGGTGCGGCCAGGGCATGAGGTGGAACCACTCGACCTTCACGGTGCGAACGCTAGCGTCCGGTCATCGGTGTCGATGAGTTCCTCGGAGCAGTTGACGCCGCGACATTTGTGATTCGGCCGGAGACCCACGGCGCATTTGGCGGCGCCTTCGGTGGACTTGTCGCGGCGATCGCCGTGCGCGCCGTTTCGACGACGGACCAGGTGGTCGGGTACGGACGGCTGAGCGCGCCGCGGGTCGCGTCGCCGCGGTCGCCATCGAAGTGTGGTCGGAGGCGTCCTTGCTTGCCGTCGGCGTGAGCTGTTCCCTGCTGCTCGCGGCTCGGTAGATTCGCGCTCGTGGTGGTGTTTTGGGGTGTGCTGCTCGTCGCCGTCGTCTTCGCGGTCGCGGCCATCGTGATCGGGCGCGAGGCGCGCCGGCTCGACGCAGTGCCGCCGGAACCGGTGTTCAATCTGGACGAGGCGGTGGCCTGGGTCGCCGATCGGTTGCCGTACGAGATCACCGCGGTCCTGAGCCATGGCGACGTCCGCCAGATCATCGACTGGAACCTGGAGTACTTCCGCACGCGCGGCGTGAGCGGCAACGGCCACAGCAGCGACATCGAGGGTCCGGTGGTCGTCGGCGGCGCCGAGACGGTGGACTACGTGTTGCACCGGGCCCAGGCCGTCGGGGTCGAATTCACCCCGGCGCAGGTGCACGCGGTGCTCGACGCACAGATGAGCTACCTCGAGGCGATCGGCGCCGTCGGCCCTGAAGCCCCAGAGGACTTGTAGGACCGTCGGTAAAGCTGCCCCCACTTGGGCCCGGCATGTGCGAATATGAGGCCACCAGAGAAAGGAGGTGGTCCAACTGATACATGAATGTTGCGGGACCCTGGAGGTGGCTGGCCGCTAGCGCGGCTCGTTGGACCACCTGGCGAGAACCAGCCAGACACCGCTTGACGTGCCGGCCGGGCGCTGGTCCCACCCGGAGTCATCTGGCAGTCGAGTCTTTCTTCCAACAGTGTGTTCGAGGGGGCGTCCGCATGGGCGCCCCCTCGGCGCGTCCTTAAAGTGAGGCAGAGGCGGAGGCGGAGCCGATCGGGGTTCTAGAGTCGGTATTGCATGACACGACCGGCACGCTTCGA
Source organism: uncultured Actinomycetes bacterium (assembly GCA_963742585.1). Lineage (GTDB taxonomy): Bacteria > Actinomycetota > Acidimicrobiia > Acidimicrobiales > JACDEA01 > JACDEA01. The sequence goes on along the minus strand of CAVUMI010000009.1, from coordinate 1,936,660 downwards.
GGCGCACCAGTGGTTGGGCGACAAACGCAGCATGGTGGTGCACGACCTCGACAACCCAGCGGACGCGTGCGCGATCGACGATCTGCTCAGTTCCGAGAAGTTCCTCAGCTTCGGGCCCGACACGCTCCCCGAGGCGCGTAACCGGGGCTTTCGCCCCTGCCCTCACTGCGTTCCGAGAACTGACAGCGATTAGCGCCACCGTGACGCTACGGTGACCTTGTGGAGTTGCAGCTGGACTCCGACGGTGTGCGGCTGGCGGCAGTACTCGCGCAGCCGCCCGCGGCGGCAGTCCCGAGTCGAGGCCTGGTCTTGTGCCACGGTTTGCCGGCCGGTCCGCACAGCGCACTGGCCGGCGCCGGCGCTTCGTATGCCGAACTGGCGACCGGGCTTGCAGCTGCAAGCGGCTGGAACGTCCTCACGTTCGACTTCCGCATGCCTCGTCGCGGCGTCACCGATCTTGCCCTGACCGACTGGTTGGTGGATCTGCGCACCGCGGCCGCCTATCTCCAAGACCTCGACACGATCACGGGAGTGTGGTTGGCCGGCTTCAGCGTTGGCGGCGCGCTCTCGCTATGCATTGCCGGCGAGGATGAGCGCATCCGCGGTGTCGCGACATTCGCGGCGCCCGCCGAGCTCGACGAATGGGTCGTCGATCCGGGCGACGTTCGGCCGCTTCAGTCGATCAGCAAGATTCCACCTCGGCCGACATTGCTCGTCCATGGCGACGCTGACGATGTCGTGTCAGACGCGGACGCGCGTGCCCTGGCCGACGCCGCCGGCGGCGAGGTCGAGATGCGGATCCTGACCGGTGCTGGTCACGGGTTGCGTCACGACCCGCGGGCGCTTGCAGTCCTCGAGGGCTGGCTCGACCGTCAGGAGCCGTGAGCGTCGATGGCGTCGCGAAGTCGGCGGGCCGCTGACTTGGCGTCGCTTGCTTCGGTGAGATAGCGCACGACGACAAATCGGGTGGCGCCGGCGGCGGCCAAGCCCGCGATGCTGTCGGGGGTGACCCCGCCGGTGATGAAGAAAGGCCGCGTGGCGTTCGTTGCCGCGTAGGTCACGTACTCCAGACCCGTGCCCGGCCGGCCGGGCTTGGTCGGGGTAGGCGTGACCGGGCCGACGGATATGTAGTCCACGTCCTCTAAGGCGCTGGCGTCCAGCTCGGCCGGCGCGTGCGTCGAGAACCCGACGACCTTGTCCGGCCCGAGCAAGCGACGGGCCAGCGCTGGCGTGGCATCGTCCTGGCCGACGTGCACGCCATCGGCGTCGACGTCGAGCGCAAGATCAGGGCGGTCATTCAGGATGAACGGGACGCCTTGATCGCGGCAGACGTGGCGAACGATGCGAGCGCGGGCGAGGAGCGCACGCGCGTCGAGTGTCTTGTCGCGCAGCTGCACAACGTCAACGCCGCCGGCGATGCACGCGGAGACGAAGTCGGCCAGGTCGGGTCGATCGGCGGTACAGAGATAAAGGCGCCCATCGATCGCGGCCACGCCGCGAAGGTATCGGGCCCGCCGGCCGATACAGACATGTGGCCTCGGTCGTGAGTTTGTCGACGTCCGCCTGGGGTTCGGCAAGACGGTCGCGCTCGCAGGGCTCGACCTCGATGCTCCGCCGGGCGAAGTGACGGTTCTGCTGGGCCCCAACGGCGCCGGCAAGACGACTGCGATCCGGGTCATTACCGGAGCGCTGAAGGTTCAGACCGGAACGGTGCGGGTGTTCGGGCTCGATCCGACGGGGCCCGATGGCGAGGAGGTGCGGCGTCGGTGCGGAGTCGTGTCGGCGAAGCCGGCGCTGTACGACCGCCTCTCCGGCCGCGACAACCTCGCCTATTCGCTGCGCTCTATGGCGTCAGCGACGACCGCATCCACGATGCGGCGGCCAGGTTCGACATCGACCGCGCGCTCGATCTGCGGGTCGGGGGCTACTCGACCGGCATGAAGACCCGGCTCGCGCTGGCCCGCGCCATCCTCCACGATCCCGACCTCCTGCTCCTGGACGAACCAACGTCGGGGCTCGATCCCGAATCAGCCGACGCCGTGCTGCAACGTCATCGACGATCTCGCCAGCTCGGGGAAGGCCGTCGTCATGTGCACGCATCTCCTGATCGAAGCCGAGGGCTTGGCCGATCGGATCGTGATGATCGAGGCCGGGCGGGCGTTGACCGCCGGCCGGCCCGATGAGCTGGCCGTGCAGTATTGGCCCAACCCTCGAGTCGACCTTCGTATCGGTGCCGGATCGGCGCGCGGGGAAGTCGCTCGGTACGGCGGGCGCGGCTGCTCGGCGTCGACGCGGCTTAGCTCGCCGCTTCAGCCTGAGCCGCGTTGGCCGCCTTCGCTGCCCGCTTCTTCTCCTGCTTGTACGCGCGCACCTTGTCGAGGCTGGGACGATCGACGATGTCGGCGACCGACATGAAGGAGCCGTCGGCCGCATAGTCGCCGGCGGCTTCTTCCCATCCTGCGGGCTTCACCTTGAGCTGCTTGGCGAGGAGCGCGACGAAGATGCGGGCTTTCATGTCGCCGAAGCCCGGGAGCGCCTTGATCCGTCGGAACAAGTCCGCGCCGTCAGGCGCTCCGGCCCAGACTGCGGCGGAATCGCCGTCGTACTCGTCGGCGATCAACCGGCACAGCTCGTGCACGCGCCGTGCCATCGCTGCTGGATACCGGTGGATCGGCGGCTTCTCGCAGGCGATCTGCACGAGCGCCTCCGGATCCATCTCGGCGATCTTGCGCGGGTCGAGATGGCCGAGCCGTTGCTTCAATGTGTGGGGCCCTTGGAACGCCCACTCGAGCGCAACCTGCTGATCCAGAACCATGCCGATCAGCAGTGCCAGCGGGTCTTCGGATAAGAGCGCGTCCGCTTCCGGATGCTGCGAAAGTTGAAGCTTCGCCTTCGGAGCCATGGCCCCAGCCTACAAAGCGAGTCGTGCAAACTCTGTGTCATGCCTCGGTACTCGGTCCGGTGCGTGGACTCGTAGCGCTACCGCCAAGAATGGCTGAGTAGGCGGAACCCTACGCCCAGCGAGGGTCGGGGGCGTCGGCGGTGATTTCGTAGCGGGTGATGGCGTCGGCGACCTCATCGGACTTGCCGAGGGCTTGGAGGACGGCGACGACGATGTGGGCGGCGTCGACCTCGAAGTGGCGGCGCAGCGCCTCGCGGGTGTCGGACCGGCCGTAGCCGTCCGTGCCGAGGGGCGTCAGGTCACCGGGCACCCAACGCGAGATCTGATCGGGCACCACCTTCATGTAGTCGGTGACGGCGACAAAGGGGCCCTCGGCGCTGGAGAGCTGTTCGGTGACGAATGGCGTCTTGGCCGGCCGCGACGGGTGCAGCCGATTCCAACGTTCGGCGGCCAAGGCGTCCTCGCGTAGCGCCTTGTACGACGTCGCGCTCCACAGCTCGGCGGCGACGTCGTGGTGCTCGGCCAGGAGGTCGCGGGCCTCGGTCGCCGCCCGGAACGACGGACCGGAGAACAGGATCGTGGCGCGCCGCGACGCGCCTCCTGGGGCTTCGGCGAACCGATAGAGCCCGCGCACGATGTCGGACTCGATGCCCTCGCTCATCGGCGGCATCTCGTAGTTCTCGTTGTACAGGGTGAGGTAGTAGAAACGATCCTCCGGCACCTCGCCGTACATGCGGCGGATGCCGTCCTGAACGATCACCGCGACCTCATAGGCGAACGCCGGGTCATAGGCGGCCACGTTCGGCACCGTCGACGCCAACACGTGGCTGTGACCGTCTTCGTGCTGGAGGCCTTCGCCGTTGAGCGTCGTACGCCCCGCGGTGGCGCCGAGAAGGAAGCCGCGGCGCGCGCGCGTCGCCCGCCGCCCAGATGAGGTCGCCTGTCCGCTGGAACCCGAACATCGAATAGAACACGAAGAAGGGGATCATCGGCTGACCCCACGTCGCGTACGCCGTACCCGCCGCGGTCCAGCTGCACATCGAGCCGGCCTCGGTGATGCCCTCCTCGAGCACCTGGCCGTCCTTGTCCTCCTTGTAGGAGAGCAGGAGTTCGGCGTCGACCGGCTCGTAAAGCTGGCCGGTGGATGCGTAGATCTCGAACTCCTTGAAGAGTCCGTCCATGCCGAACGTGCGGGCTTCGTCGGGAACGATCGGCACCACACGGTTGCCCACGTTCTTGTCGCGCATCAGGTTGCGAATGAGCCGAGCGAACGCCATCGTGGTCGAGACGCCTTGACCCTTGGAACCCTTGGTGAATTCGGCGAACACCTTGTCGTCGGGCTGCGACAGCGTCTGTTTGCGAACGACGCGCTTGGGGATCGCGCCGTCGAGCGCGCGCCGGCGCTCCATCAGGTACTCGAACTCGGGTGAGCCCGCGGCCGGGCGGTAGTACGGCGGCATCTTCTCGTCCAAGGCCTTCTCCGGGATCTGATCCTGGAGATACAGCCGGTCGCGCAGCAGGAGTAGCTGCTTCTTGGTCATCTTCTTGATCTGGTGGGTGGCGTTGCGCGCCTCGATCTCGGGACCGAGCGTCCAGCCCTTCACCGTCTTGGCGAGGATCGCGGTGGGCGCGCCCTCGTGCTCGACCGCTGCCTTATAGGCGGCGTACACCTTCTGGTAGTCGTGACCGCCGCGCGGCAACGTGCGCAGCTCGTCGTCGGAGAGGTGCTCGACCAGCTTCCGCAAGCGCGGGTCGGGGCCGAAGAAGTGCTCACGGATGTAGGCGCCGGACTCGACGGTGTACTTCTGGAACTCGCCGTCGACGGTGGTGTTCATCTTGTTGAGCAGGACGCCGTCGACGTCGCGGGCCAACAGCTCGTCCCACTTGGAGCCCCAGATCACCTTGATGACGTTCCACCCCGCGCCCCTGAAGACCGCCTCGAGCTCCTGGATGATCTTGCCGTTGCCGCGCACCGGTCCGTCGAGGCGCTGCAGGTTGCAGTTGACGACGAAGATCAGATTGTCCAGACCCTCTCGGGCGCCGAGTGACAGCGCACCGAGGGACTCGGGCTCGTCGGTCTCGCCGTCGCCGAGGAAGCACCACACCTTGGCCTTGGACGTGTCGGCGATGCGCCGGTTGAGGAGGTACCGGTTGAACCGCGCTTGGTAGATCGCGCTGATCGGGCCCAGCCCCATCGAAACGGTTGGGAACTCCCAGAAGTCGGGCATGAGTCGTGGATGCGGGTACGACGACAGTCCCTTGCCGCCGATCTCCATGCGGAAGTTGTCGAGTCGGGCCTCGTCGAACCGGCCTTCGAGGAACGCACGCGCGTAGATGCCCGGCGCGCCGTGACCCTGGTAGTAGATCTGGTCGCCGAACTGCCCGTCGTCCTTGCCCTTGAAGAAGTGGTTGAAGCCGACCTCGTAGAGCGACGCGCTCGAGGCGTAGGTCGCCAGGTGGCCCCCGATGCCGTCGCTCCGCGTGTTGGCCCGCGTGACCATCACCGCGGCGTTCCAGCGGATGAACGCGCGGATGCGGCGCTCCATGTATTCGTCGCCGGGGAACCAGGGCTCGAGTTCGCGGGGGATGGTGTTGATGTACGGCGTCGAGACCGTCGCCGGGAAGCCCACCTGCTTCTCACGCGCCCGTTCCAGCAGTTTCATCAGGAGAAAGCTGGCGCGACTCTTTCCTTCAGCGTCGACGACGGCATCGAACGAGTCGACCCACTCCTTGGTCTCACCCGGGTCGACGTCGGGGAGCTGGTGGGCGAACCCGTCGAAAATCATGAACCTATGGTCGCGCGCTCCTCGGCCAGCTTCTTCAAGCGCCGTAATGTCTCGGTGTTTCGTAGCGACGTCAGTCGGTCAAGCACCGGGTTCCAGATGCGTCTCGTCCAGTCGCTGAGTGGGTCCTCCAGCATGATGATGCCGGTGCCGTCGCCTTCTGGCCCGAGCTCGAAGACCACCTTGGCTGTGCCAAATGGCCGGGCCCGGGCCCTCAGGGCGAGCACGCGAGGGGCGTCGATCGTGATGACCTCGGTGTAGTCGGCGACGTTGAGGGGACCGACGCCGACCCGGTGGTGGAACGCCGTGCCTGGGTCGGGCCACAACTCGTCGACGGCGCGGATGTCCTTGCACCCGACGACCCAATTCTCATAGGTACGGGCGTCGGCCAGGACCGCGAAAACGGCCTCAGGCGGCGAGTCGATGTGGGTCGTGTTGCGTGCCATGCAGCGGGTCTTACCCCCGACGCGACAATGCTGACCCCAATGACCACGGTCGTCTACACCGACGGAGCGTGCTCCGGAAACCCCGGCCCGGGCGGCTGGGCATGGGCGGTGCCCGGCGGCCGGTGGGCGGCCGGGTTCGCGCCCGGCACGACCAACCAGCGCATGGAGGTCACCGCCGCGCTGGAAGCAATTCGCAGCATCGAAGGCCCTGTCGAGGTCGTGTCCGATTCGACCTATGTCGTCAACTGCTTCCGCGATCGCTGGTGGGAAGGTTGGATCGCGCGCGGGTGGAAGAACAAGGCCAAGAAGGACGTGGCCAACCAGGATCTCTGGAGGCCGTTGATCGAGCTGTACCGAAGCCGCGCCGACGAGATCGAGTTCAGCTGGGTGAAGGGCCACAGCGATGACGTGATGAACGACCTCGTCGACAAGCTGGCCGTCCGTGCTGCGCTCCTCCAGGAGGCCGAGAGCGGTGAGGGCGTCCCCGTGGTCGACGTCGAGATACTCGATCCGCGGGTTCCCCCCGGTCATCGGATCGTCGCCCTCGGTCATCGCCCGCCCGGGTTGGGCGGGTACGACGAAAATCCGGTCGCCGCCGGCGTTCGCCGGCGGCTGGCCGAAATCCTGACCGCCAAGCTTGAACTGCATCCCGACGCGGTGGTGCTTACCGGCTTGGGTCTGGGCGCCGAGCAGTTGGCCGCCGAGGCCGCGTTGGAGGCGCCTATTCCGTTCGCTGCCGTGCTCCCGTATCCCGACCAGGACTCCGTGTGGCCCGCGGCATCCCGGGCTCGTCATCAGGCGCTGCTCGCTGCCGCGGGCGCGCACGGTCGTGCTGCAGGACCGGGTGCCCGCCAGCCGCCAGCAAGCCGGCGCCGCGCTCTCGCGTCGCGACGCGTGGCTCGTGCGCCACGCCGATGAGGCCCTCGTTGTCTGGGACGGCACGGACCCCGCGATTGGCAAACTCGCTCGGTCACTCGAGCAGCGGGTCGGCGAGGAGAACGTGTGGGTCGTGCCACCGTGAACGCCGGCGTCGACACCGGTGGCACCTTCACCGACGTGGTGTTTGCCGACGGCCGCATCGGCAAGGTGCCGTCGCGGCCTGACGATCCGTCCGCCGCGGTGGCCGATGCGTTGGGCGACGAGCGGCCGACGGTTCTCGCGCACGGAACGACGGTCGCGACCAATGCGTTGCTGGAGCGGCGGGGGCGCGCGTCGGGTTGGTCACGAACGCGGGCTTCGCCGACGTGATCGAGATCGGTCGGCAGGACCGGCCGGCGTTGTATGACGCGCGCCGCGATCGCCCACCGCCCCTGGTGGATCGGGTCCACCGCTTCGAAGTCGCAGGTCGGCTCGACGCGGCCGGACTGGAGATCGAGCCGCTGGGCCCGCCGCCGGCGATCGCCGGCGACGTCGATGTCGTGGCCGTCTGCCTGCTGCACAGCGATCTCAACGCGGAGCATGAGCGCGCGGTGGCCGCGGCGCTCGACGTTGATGCGGTGTGCTCGCACGACGTGTCCCCCGAGTTCCGCGAGTACGAGCGAACCGTGACGACGGTGATCAGCGCGTACCTCCGGCCACTCACTCGCACCTATCTCGGCCGGCTAGCCGAGCTGGCCGACGAGGTGGTGGTCATGACGTCGGCCGGCGGTCTGGTACCGCTGGCCCTCGCCGCAGAACGGCCCGCATCGCTGCTGGTGTCGGGTCCCGCGGGCGGCGTTCGGGCGGGGGCGGCGGCCGCGGTCGTCGCCGGCTTTCGGGACGCAGTGACGTTTGACATGGGCGGGACCAGCACGGACGTGTGCCTCATCCTCGATGGCGTGCCGGCGCCGGCCGCCGAGCGAACGGTGGCTGGCTTCCCCGTGCGACTGCCGTCGCTCGACGTGCACACGATCGGGGCGGGGGGTGGCTCGATCGCCCGAATCGATAGCGGCGGCGCGCTCGTCGTCGGGCCCGAGAGTGCCGGTGCGGTGCCCGGCCCGGTGTGTTACGGACGCGGAGGCCGCCGCCTGACGGTCACTGATGCCGACCTAGTGGCCGGCCGCATCGCGGCGGACGCCGCCTTCCCCGGGGTCGGCACGCTCGACCTCGAGCGCGGCGCGAGCGGCTTTGGCCGAGGCGGGCGTCACCGCGGAGGGGGTCACTGCGGTGGTCGACGCGGCCATGGTCGAGGCGATCCGGGCGGTCACCGTGACGCGCGGCGTCGACCCGCGCGGGTTGGCGCTCGTCGCGTTCGGCGGCGCTGGCCCGCTCCACGCGTGCGCGTTGGCTGAAGAGCTCGATATGGCGGCGGTCATCGTGCCACCGCGCGCCGGCGTGCTCTCTGCAGCGGGCATTCTCGGCGCCCCGCGGCAGACCGACGTGGTGCGGTCGTGGCCCACGCCCGGCGACTTGGCCGGGTTGGAAGCCGCGTTGGCTGAAGTGGCGATCGAGGCCGGCGGGTTCGAGGTCGTCACATCGGTCGACTGTCGTTACGTGGGTCAGAGCCACGAGCTGACGGTCGCGACTGTGGCCGACTTCCCTGCTGAGCATCAACGGCGCAACGGCTACCAGCGCTACGGCGCGCCGGTCGAAGTGGTGGCACTACGGGCCAGCGGGCGAACACCGTCGCCGATTGAAAGCTTGCCGCCACCGGAGGGCGAACGGTTGCCACTGACCGGGCCGGTCGTCGTCAGCGAGCCGGATTGCACAGTATGGGTGCCCGAAGGATGGCGGGCCGACGTGGGCGAGGGTGGATCGTGGATCCTGCGGCGCTCCAGGTCCTGATCGCCCGCCTCACCGGCGTGGCCGAGGAGATGGGCGCGGTTCTGCGGCGAGCCGCGTTCAGCCCGAACATCAAGGAGCGCGCCGACTGCAGCGCGGCGCTGTTCACCGCCGACGGCGACCTCCTCGTACAGGCGGAGCACATTCCCGTCCACCTCGGGTCAATGCCGGCGTCGGTGCGGGCGGCTATCGATGCATTCGGCTCCGATGGTGTGGCGTCCGGACAGCAGGTCATCCTCAACGATCCGTTCGCCGGCGGCACGCACCTCAACGACATCACGCTGGTCGCGCCATGTTGGGTCGAAGGCCGGCTTGTCGGGTGGGCGGCCAACCGGGCGCATCACGCCGACGTCGGCGGCATGGCGCCGGGGTCGATCCCGCCCGACGCGGTGGAGATACAGCAGGAAGGCGTGCGCATACCGCCGGTGCTGCTCCACGACGGCGTGGTGGCGGTGCTGTTGGCCAACTCGCGCACACCTGACGAACGCCGGGGCGATCTCGATGCGCAGATCGGCGCCAACGCCGTGGGCGTGAAACGGCTGGCCGCATTCGCCGACGTGCCCCTCGACGAAGTCACCGACTACGGCGAGCGCCGTATGCGGGCCGCGTTGGCCGGCGCTGCCCGACGGCCGGTGGGCGTTCGAGGATGTGATCGACTCGTCCGGCCCGCGCCCAGAGCAGCAGCACCCGACCCGAATCAGCTGCGCGGTGACGATCGCCGGCGACGAGGTGACCTTTGATTTCACCGGGACCGACCCGCAGCGCCGGGGCAACGTCAATGCAGTCGAGGCGGTCACGGTCAGTGCGGTGGCATTCGCCTTGCGCTCGGCCGTCGACCCGACGATCCCCGCCAATGGCGGCGCCCTGCGTCCCGTGACCGTGATCGCGCCAGCGGGAACGATCGTCGCCGCGCAGCCGCCGGCCGCGGTCGGCGCCGGCAACGTCGAGGTCAGTCAGCGGGTCGCCGACGTTTGCCTTGGCGCGCTTGCGCAGGCATTCCCCGATCGGATCGGCGCGGCCAGCCAGGGCACGATGAACAACACGCTTATTGGCTCCGCCACGTGGGTCTATTACGAGACCATCGCCGGGGGCCAGGGTGGGCGGCCGTGGGCGGCCGGCATGAGCGGCGTGCACACCGCGATGACTAATACCCGGAACACTCCCATCGAGGCGCTCGAGCGGGCATACCCGATGCGGGTTCGGCGGTACACGCTCCGGCGCGGCAGCGGCGGTGCCGGCCTCTGCCCCGGCGGCGAGGGCATCGAGCGCGATCTCGAGATGCTCGAGGACGTCACGGTCTCGTTGATCACTGAGCGTCGGGTGTCACAGCCGTGGGGTCTCGCCGGTGGTCAGGCGGGCGCAGTGGGAGAGAACTGGCTATTGCCTGGCGGCGACGAGTCCAAGGCTGTCCGATTGCTCGACAAATGCACGATCCAGATGCGCGCCGGCGACGTGCTGCGCATGCTCACGCCCGGCGGAGGAGGGTGGGGCACACCGCAACGCTGAGCTACAGGGAAATGCAGGTGCCCCACACCGAATCCACTTTGGGGGATGTATGAGTCGTGTGCCGCCGGTCGCGACCTCCGCGCGTGTCGACGTGCCACCGGAGGGGCACCGATCCGCACACTCGCGGGTCGTCGTCTCCGGTCGGCGGACCGCCACGTAATGTGGCGTGGCGCTCGGGCTGAGGGGTGAGTGAGAGGATGATTCACGATGGCGACGGCTGATGACGTACGCCGATTGGCGCTGTCGTTGCCAGAGACAGATGAGCATCCGTCCTACCAAGGCCGGCCGTCGTTTCGAGTGCGCACGAAGAGCTTCGCCAGGCTGCTCGACGACGGCGAGAGTTGCGGCATCTGGCTCGAGTCAATCCAAGACAGGGACGCGTTGCTGAACTCGGACGTGCGCAAGTTCTTCATCACGTCTCACCACGACAAGTACCCCACACTTCTCGTCCGCTACGCCGCGGTCGATGTCGGCGAGCTCCGCGAGCTCATCACCGACTCTTGGCGTCTGAAGGCGCCCAAGCGCCTGGTGGCCAAGTTCGATCAAGCGTCCTCCAAAGAAGGGTCCCATGGCTCAGGATCTCGTTGATCGGCTCCTCGCGCAGACCGGGCTGCACATCGGCACGACCCGCGACACGCGGCAAGACGCTGCGCCACAGGCGGCGCGCATCATGGTGACAGCGCTGCCGGGCCGCTCTGGGGTCACCTTCGACTACGAGGGTCTCAACCTTCTCACGAACGAGGCGCGCCCGTTCGGCCACCGGGAGTACGCGATGCTCGCGCGCACTTCGAACGGGTTGACTCTCTACACCGCGCACATCCACGCTCCCGCGCTCACGGAGCTACAGCAGACCGCGCCCGGTGAGTTCAAGGCCGTCGACGGCACGTCACCGTTCCCGTTGGCGATACTCATCGACGTGCCTTCCGCCGGGCGCCTCACCTACACGTGGTCGTTCAGCGAGCCCGGCCGCGAACTCGCGGTGCGGATCACCGGCGAACTCATCCTGGTCGACTGAGCATCCCGACACACCCCGCAGCGGGCAGCGGCACCGACCCTCAATGGCGTCCGCTCGTGGCCGATCACATCACCCCCGGCCAAGCGAACCCGGCGACGGGTGGCGCGTGGGCGCCCCTGATCGCCGGGTTGGCGACAGATTCCCGAGCGAGCGATATCGCGCACTCCGGCGCCGAGCGGCGAGTCGCGAGACCCGGCATTACCGCGCACCTCGGATCGAACTGACAGGCAAACCGCGCCCCATACCGCGCGGTTTGCCTGTCAGCTCGGTAGCGCGATACGTGCCGATAGCGCTCGTCGAGCGGTGCCTTACGCTCCGAGCAGTGAACCAGCGGCAGAGGATCATCGTCGTCATCGCACTTGGGCTTGCATTGGCTGCCGTCGTCCAGACATTGAACAGCGTTTGGTTCGGAACGAGTGGCGGTTGGTTCGGCTACGCGACCGGGCCAGTCGGGGAATCCACCCGGGCATGACTAATACCCGGAACACTCCCATCGAGGCGCTCGAACGGGCATACCCGATGCGGGTTCGGCGGTACACGTTCCGGCGCGGCAGCGGCGGTGCGGGGCTTTGTCCCGGCGGGGAGGGTATCGAGCGTGATCTCGAGATGTTGGAGGACGTCACGGTCTCGCTCATCACGGAGCGCCGAGTGTCGCGGCCGTGGGGTCTCGCTGGCGGCGAGCCGGGAGCGTGGGGGAGAACTGGCTGTTGCCGGGCGGCGACGAGTCCAAGGCTGTCCGATTGCTCGACAAATGCACGATCCAGATGCGAGCCGGCGACGTGCTGCGCATGCTCACGCCCGGCGGGGCAGGGTGGGGCACGCCGCAACCCTGACCCCCATCGCCGCAGGCCCTGATGAATACCCTCGCGCTCATGACCGACGGCGACTGGAGGGATAGCGGGTTCCGGCAGCGGCGGCCCTCCGTGGAGACTCTCGCCTGGGTTGCGGCGTCGATGGGTCGGGGCAGTCGCATCGTTGGCTATCGCCGATTGACCGGTGGCGTCTGCTCCGCCGTGAATCGGCTGAGTGTCGAGCGACGTGGGGTGCGGAGGTTCGTCGTCCTCCGGCAGTACCCGGGCGGGTTTGGCTTGGAGGGGAGCTTGGAGAAGGAGATCGCCAACCTTGGTGTGGTGGCGGGGAGCGGGCTCCCGGTTCCGAGCATCCTGGCTACTGATGTTGCTGGTGCTTCGACGGGGGGCGCGCCATCGTTGCTGATGACACGGTTGCCCGGGCATGTTCACCTCAATCCGTCGGACCCTCGGTCGTGGATGGCGAGGATCGCGGAGATTGCTGTGTTGCTGCATTCCCTCGACCTCCCCGCGAAGACGTTCAGACCTTGGACGGATTCTTGGATCGCTCCTCTAGACGGGTTCCAGGTGCCGGTCGACGCACAGAACCCGGCTGCGTGGAAGGCGGCGTTTGGTGTCATGGCGGAGCCGCCGCCAAAGGACACTGCGGTCTTTCTGCACTGCGATCTCCTGCCTGTCAACATGCTGTGGTCGCGCGGGAGGATTACTGGATTGGCCGACTGGAACGGCATCCACCGGGGGGCGCGTGCGATTGACGTCGGGCACTGTCGGCGATACTTGGCGGCGCTCTACTCGCCCGAGTGGTCGGAGCAGCTTCGGTCGCTCTATGAGTCGATCGCCGGGGTGGCTCTCGATCCGTGGTGGGACCTGTATGCCCTGCTGCACTATGACGATAGCCAGCCGAAGTGGATCCGTAGTCAGGTCGCCGGGCGCCGTCCCGTCGATGTGGCCGGCATGACTGCCCGGGTCGAAGTCGCTATCGAGACAGCGCTACGGCGCCTCGGATAACGGAACACAAGCATCGTGCTCGATTCCCTTTGCGACTGCCCCAGAACGCCGGGTGAGGGTGGTCGCTAGGACTCCGACGGTTGATAACTACCCGGAGGAACCCCGGTCGCGATACCCAAGCGGTTCCATGCGTTGATCTCGATCACCGTGTACAGAAGCTTGCCTAACTCCTCGGCCGTGAACTGGGTCTCCGCCTCGTCGAGCACGCTTGACGGAACGTGTGACCCAGCGATGAGTGTGATGGCCTCGGTAACAGCGAGCGCTGAGCGTTCTCGCTCGGTGAAGAACGGGGTCTCCCGCCACGCGCTCAGTGCGTATAGGCGCTGCTCGGTCTCGCCTGCGAAGCGTGCGTCTTTGGAGTGCATGTCGATGCAGTACGCACATCCGTTGATTTGTGACGCGCGCATCTTCACGAGCTCCAACAGGGATGCCTCGAGTCCGGACGCCTTGACTGTCTCACTCAAGCGGTGGAGGGCGTCGTAGCCCTCTGGCCAGAACCGGAACCTTCGTCTGCGCTCGTCGGACACCGCCTGACCGTACGCGTCTCGCTCTCGACGAGCGCGGACTATCCCCAAACGCCGACCCCGTGCTCTTGGCTGGACTACTTGGAGGGCTCGTAGGCGGGGCAGTGACTGAAGTGCACGATGTCGGGTTCCAGCGCCTTCAGACGTCGGATCGACTCGACTGCGGCTGACTGGAGCTCGGGAACGGGATCAACGTTCGCGCCGCTGGGTACTTCGGATACGAACTCTTCACTTCGCCAGACGACCTGAGCCCCGATCACAGCGCGCCGTCCGGACGCCTCGACGAGCACCGACTGGTGCCCGGCGGTGTGGCCAGGTGTGGCCAGGATCGTGACGCCCTCGGCGATCGGTTCGTCACCGTGGATGGTGCGACGTTGAGAGTGTGGGGGCAGCGCCCAGGCGGCGTCGGTGTAGAACGGATCTGCTTCGACATTGGCGATCTCGGCGCCCTGGGCATAGAAGGTTGTCGTGCTACCGAACAGCGCCGGGTTCTGACCGCAATGGTCGAAGTGAAGGTGGCTGTTGACGACCGCGACCACGTCCGCCAACTCGATGCCGAGCTGGTTGAGGAGCCCTCCGAGCTCGACGCGGATCGGCTGGTAAAGCTCATCAACGAACGCGTTCCCGAATCCGACGCCGCTGTCGACGAGGATTGGCCCATCCGGGTGATCGATGAGGAACCCGTACACGGCGATCGATCGACCGAACTCGGCGGCAGGGTGATCGACGGGAAGCTCGACACGAGCGAGATCGAGCCGCTCGATCCGAGGCATGCGGGCGAGGCCCATCGACACCATCCTGCCGCGGCCACAGCTGCGCTCGATCGAGATCACCGATCGCGGCCGACCGGTGGCGGTACTTGCGCCGCTGCCCGACGGCAGTCCGCTCGAGCGGCTCCGTGCCGCTGGCGACGTCGAGGCTTCAGTCGCGGCTCTCAAAGACCTGCCCCCGCCTCTGCGGTCTCGCGCGTGACGCAGCTGCCTTCGGAGGTCTTGGCGCGGTTGCGACGCGACGAGCGCTAGTGGCGGCCACGTACCTCGACTCATCGGCGCTCGTAAAGCTGGTGGTGCAAGAGCCGGAATCAGCAGCACTCCGTCGCTTTCTCAGCCGACGCCGTCCGCTCGTGTCGAGCGCGCTCTCCCGCACAGAAGTTCTCCGCGTGCGGTCCTGCTCGAAGGCGACGCCGGCGTGGCGCTCGCACGCGATGTCTTGTCGAGCATTGAACTCATTCGCGTAAACGATCGAGTACTTAACTCCGCGGGAGTCCTCCAGCCGGAACACCTGCGGTGTCTCGACGCCATCCATCTCGCGACCGCTCAACTACTCGGCGCAGATCTGACGCAGCTCGTCGCCTACGACACGAGGCTGCTTGACGCGGCAACGGGATTGGGATTCAAGACCGCTGCTCCTCATTAGGCCGCGGCGGCCAAGGCGTCCGCGACCGCCGGATCCGGGCGTGTAGCGATTGGCGATCGATGTCCACCGAGGCTGACCAACACTAGGAACACCCCTAACGAAGCGCTCGAGCGCGGCTACGCGATGCGCGTTGTGCGCTATCGGCTCCGGCGCGGGAGCGGCCACGCGACGCTATTAGCGGGTGACTACTCGGTGCCGTGCCATGCCGCGTAGACCGGCGTCGCGGTCGTGTTCAGCGACCCCATTGAGCGCTTCGGCGACGTCTGGGCGGCGGGCCACGACCTTGCCGAGGGTGTCGATCGCGCTGGCGCGCACGTCGGCGTTGGGATGGTGCAGCAACTCCAAAGCCCGCGGTACGAACATCTCCTCACCCGGCCGGCACTCGTTGTCCTTGCACTGATCACAGGCCAGCGTGTGCAGGGCGCGCTTCAGGACTTCAGGATCCTCATCGTCGAGGGCGGCTACCAGATCGACGAATGCGGCTTCGTCGGCCAGGTGGTCGAGGATCGACGCGCACAGCCGGCGGACGATCGGCTTCGGGTGGTGCATTCCGCGCCGCACTGCCGGCAGTGCCGGCTGGCCTGCCTCCCGCAGGAAGATTTTGGCCCGCTGGCGCCGTTCCGAATTGCCCAGCTGCGCGACCCATCCATCGAAGTCGGTCGCGGCTGGGAAGCGATGCATCGAACCCGACGGTACGCACCGACCGCCCAAGCGGCCAGCGAATTCAAGTGAGCGCTTCTTGCCACCGCTCGAGGTCGTCGAGGACCGCAAGCCCCTGTCGGACCGCGCCCGGCATCGTCGCGGCGTGGGCGCGAGCGGCGGCCTCATCGTCAAGCGTCGCAATCCACACGCCGAACGACCAGAGCGGCTGACGGGCAATGGCGATTGGCAGTGCGGCTCGCTCCGCGGCCGACAGTCGATCGACAAGTCCGCGGTCGTAAGCAGCGACGAGAGCGCCGAGTGTCGCGAGGTCCGAGACTTCCGCGAAGTAGAGAGTCAGCGCGAGATCGTCGATGCGGGCGCGTTCGCCCATGTAGTCCAGATCGGCGATCAGGACCACGCTGCCGTCGCGGAACAGGACGTTGTTGTCCCAGAAGTCGCCGTGCACGAGCTGACGCGGGAGGGCCGCGATGGCGGCCGTATCGATCCGGTTCGCCAACTCGTCGGCCGCGTCGGCGAGCACTCGCTCCTGGGCGGTTGGAGTCCACGAGCGAATGCGGTCGGTACCGCGTCGCGTCGCGTCGATTGAGTTGTGTGGAGACAGGTAGTTGGCGAACGTCGGATCCGCGCCAGCGTCACTGCCGGCCAGGAGTGAGTGAGTGCGGCCCAGCAGCGGCAGGCCGGCAGCGAGCGCGGCGGGATCGTTCATGTGTCCGTCGCTCGCGACGAACGCCTCGAGTTCCGCCAGCGCGCCCTGGACGTCTGCCCACGGTGAGCCCTCCCGTGTCGGAATCACTGGTGGATAAGGCAAGCCGCCGTCGCGGAACGCCTTTCGTGCGCGCTGAATCGCTCGCAGACGGGCAGGCGTGACGGAACGCCGGTAGACCCGGGCGACGTACTGGCGGTCGCCGTCGTCGACCCGCAGATTCAGATTGGACGACCCTCCGAGATCCACGACTGCGGCGTGTGGCGAGATTGCGTAGTGGTCGACGAGGGCAGCCAACAGATCCGGTGTCGGCTCCGGTCGCAATCCCCGCCGTCCACGCCCCGCATCGTCCACGACATCAGACTCGCGCCTCGTAGAGTGCGCGAGTGGCTTCGTCAGGGGTGCTCCCGCTCCCGACGCTCCTGTCTCGGGCGCTCGGACAACTCACCGCGGATCTTGAAGCAGCCGCCGGCGTCGGACCGTCGGTGCCCTCGCTTGCGGTCTGGTCGAACGTGGTGCGATGCGTGGCCGACCGGGACTCTGAGGGCATCAGCGAGCGCGCACTGCCTGAGGCGGCGCGCATCTCGAGCCGGCTGTCGACCGCGGCGATCACGGGCGCAGCGGGCCGCGGGTGGATCACCGCGACGGACGTTGGCAAGGGCAAGAACCGGCATGTCGAACTCACTGGCGTCGGGCGCGCCGCAGCGCAGGCCTGGCCAGCACGACTCGCCGACCTGGACACACGATGGGAGGCGAGCCCGCTGCGGAGCGCGGTCGAGGTACTCGTTGGGCAACTCCAGTTCGAACTGCCGCACTTCCCGGCGAGCTACGGCGCGGCCGACCCCAGCGCCGTCGGCGGCCCGTTCGTCCAGCAGGCGAAGAGAAAGGACGGGGTCCCCGCCCACGGTACGGATTGGCGACCGGTAGCGCGCGCCGACGGTGACACCGTCTCGGCCCTCCCATTCACCGCACTGCTCTCGCAGGCGCTCATGGCGTTCACCATCGACTACGAGGACCGATTCCCGTGGCCGCTGGCCAGCACGGCGACGGTCCTGTGTCACCTCAGCGCTGCGCCGAGCCCGCTCGCCGACGTGCCCGGCGATCACAGGATCATGGGGAACGGCAAGTCATTGCTGGAGCGCCACCTCATCGCCTCCGTCACCCCCGATCCCGCGCAGCCCCGGACCAAGCTCGTGGCCCTCACCGACCGCGGCGTGCTGGTGATGCAGCATCACCCCGGACGTCTCGAGGCGGTTGAATCGATGTGGCGCGAGCGCTACGGCGATGCCGCCATCAGCACCCTGCGCGATGAGCTCGGCCCGTTCGCCACTTCGAGCCACCCCGACCACGTAATCGCGCCGCTGCACGAAGGCTGAGACCGCCGGAGCGGCCAGACTAGTGCGATGCACATCGCCCAACTGAACGTCGGTCGACTGCGCGCTCCGATGGATGATCCGATGATCGACGACTTCCGCCTGAACCTGGAGCCGGTCAACGCGCTGGCTGAGGTCAGCCCGGGTTACGTATGGCGGTTACAGGACGAAAGCGGCAACGCCACCGGCATTCAAGCATTCGACGACGAACTCGAGATCGTCAACCTCACTGTGTGGGAGTCGATCGACGCCCTCGCCGACTTCGCCTACCGCTCGGGTCACGCGGCGTTCCTTCGACGCCGGCGCGAGTTCTTCGAGGTCCCCACCGAGCCGATCTTCTGCCTTTGGTGGATACCCGAAGGTGAGATCCCGACGGTGGAGGAGGCTCTCGCCCGTCTCGAACACCTTCGCGCGCATGGTCCGACGCCGACGGCCTTCACGTTCCGCCACCGCTTCGACCCCGACGACGACCGCGCTCAGCTCGGCAGCCAGCGCGACACCTGCCCGGCCTAGTCGGCGGCGCGTTGTGATTCTCGCCTTCGTGCCCGACCTCATGGACCGTTCCAAGGTCGCGGCGGCGGGAACCGTGACCTTCGTGCAGCAGCCCGCCGATCTGACCGGTCAGCCGGCCGACCTGGTGATCGTCGACCTGTCGCGCCCCGGCGTTCTCGACGCGTTGCCCGATCTGGCCGGCACACGCGTGATCGGGTTCGCGAGTCACGTCGATCGCGCCCTAATGGACGCGGCCCGGGCTGCGGGCTGCACTGAAGTGCTGGCCCGTTCGGTCTTCTTCAGCCGCGTTGCTGACATCGTGACGGGGTGACGAAGGTCACGCTCCAGCGGCGCAAGGTTCGCCCAGTTGTACCGTTATCAAAGAGCCGGCCGGGGGGCACGGCAGAGAAGGGTTGCGGGGGCATGGGGGAGTTACGAGAGCTACGCCGGGCGGCACGTCGGCCGCGTCTGTATCGCGTCGAATACGACGGGCACGGCGAGTTGAGCATCATGAGCCGGCCACACGAGCGCACGCTCCGCCGTACATTGCGTTCGCTGCGGCGGCGCGGCGTGACTGCGGTGGTGTCGGCACTCACACAGCGCGAAGTCGTGCACTACCTGCTGGGCGACGCGTGGCCTGCTTGCACGGAAGCCGGAATCGACTACTTCTGGTGGCCGGTCCCTGAATACGGTCTTCCCAGCGGCGCGGACGCCGCCGCCTTCATGCCCGACCTACGGGACCGCCTGCTGGCCGGTGAGCATGTCGTCGTCCATTGCCGGCTGGGGTTGGGCCGCTCACCGATGATCGCCGCGGCCCTTCTCGTCGAACTTGGCTTCGCAGCGAACGAGGCGATCGACGCGGTATCCGTCGCTCGCGGACACCGGGTACCGACCCAGGGTTCGCAGCGGGCGTGGGTCGCCAGTCGGGCGGCCGCCAACGTGGGGGTTTCCGCGGCAAAGGGGTAACGCCGTTACCTTTCACCGGAGTGACCGGCGAACCGCTCCGCATCGCGAACTGTTCCGGCTTCTATGGCGACCGCTTGTCGGCGGCCAAGGAGATGGTCGACGACGGACCGATCGATGTCCTCACCGGCGACTGGTTGGCCGAGCTGACCATGCTGATCCTGGCCCGCAACCGGCTGCGTGATCCCGGTGCCGGCTACGCCCGAACGTTCGTCACGCAAATGGAGCACGTTCTCGGGACGTGCCTCGACCGCGGCATCAAGGTGGTCACCAACGCCGGCGGCCTCAACCCGTCGGGTTGCGCCGATGCCGTCGCCGCGGTGGCCGACAAGCTTGGGTTGGCGGCGAAGGTTGCCTACATCGAGGGCGACGACCTGCTGCCCCGTCTCGGAGAGCTCCGCGCCGCCGGCCACGACCTGGCCAACATCGACACCGGCGAACCGTTGGGTGAACGCGAGGTACTCACCGCCAACGCGTATGTCGGCGGGTGGGGCATCGCCGAAGCGTTGACCGCCGGCGCCGACGTCGTCATCGCCGGGCGCACCACCGACGCGGCCCTGGCCGTCGGCCCGGCGGCGTGGCGTCACCGATGGCGTCGCGACGATTGGGACGCCCTCGCCGGCGCCGTCGTCGCCGGTCACGTCATCGAGTGCGGCACGCAGGCCACTGGCGGCAACTACGCCTTCTTCACCGAGGTGCCCGGTCTCGAACGGCCCGGCTTCCCGATCGCCGAAGTCGCCGCCGACGGGTCGTCGGTCATCACCAAACACCCCGGCACCGGCGGCGCGGTCACGATCGGCACGGTCACCGCCCAGCTGCTCTACGAGATCGGTGGTCCCGCGTACCTCAACCCCGACGTGACCGCCCGCTTCGACACGATCGACCTGCGCGAGGCGGCGCCCGACCGCGTCGAGATCTCCGGCGTGAAAGGCGAGCCGCCGCCGCCGACCAGCAAGGTCTGCCTCAACTACGTGGGTGGCTACCGCACGACGGTGTCACTCGGCCTCACCGGCCTCGACGTCGAGGAGAAGGCCGCGCTCGTCGAGCGCACGCTGTGGGCGAACATTCCGGGCGGCAAGGCCGCGTTCGCGGATGTCGAGGTCGAGCTGGTCCGCACCGATCGCGACGACCCGACCTCCAACGAGCAGGCCGTCGCGCAACTGCGGATCACGGTGAAGGATGCCGATGAGCGCAAGGTCGGTCGCGCGCTGAGCAGCCAGATCACCGAGATGGCCCTGGCTTCGTACCCGGGCTTCTTCGGACTTGGTGGCGGCACGGCCGGTGCGCAGGCATACGGCGTCTACTGGCCCGCGCTCATCCCCTCGGACCTCGTTTGGCAGGAAGTCGTCTTTAACGGCGCGCACACGATCGTCGAGTCGACACCCTCAACCGGCGACGTGTCGGTGCATTTGTCTACGGAAACCGCCAAAACCACCGACACAGTGCTGGGGGAGACGCTGCGGGCGCCGCTCGGGCGGGTGGTCGGCGCGCGGTCGGGGGACAAGGGGGGCAATGCGAACCTGGGCGTGTGGGCGCGGTCGGACGACGCCTACGCATGGCTCGAGGCGTTCCTGACGGTCGACCGGCTGCGGGAGCTGCTGGCCGAAGCTCGGGAGCTCGAGGTCGAACGCCACCCGTTGCCGAATATCCGCGCCCTCAACTTCGTGATCCACGGCTTGCTCGGCGAGGGCGTCGCCAGCTCCACCCGCATGGACGCGCAGGCCAAGGGCCTTGGCGAATACCTCCGCGCCAAGATGGTCGATGTGCCCGCCGCCTTTCTGAATCCGTAGGGTTGGCCCATGCAGATCAAGGGAGCGGGTGCCATCGTCAGCGGTGGTGCATCAGGGTTGGGCGAGGCGACCGTGCGGCGCTTGGCGGCGGCCGGGGCCGACGTGACGATTCTCGACCGGAACGCCGAGCGGGGCGAGGCGTTGGCCAAGGAATTGGGCGGCGGCGCAAAGTTCGTCGCCGGCGACGTCAGCGACGGAGACCAGGTGGCCGAGGCGGTTGCCATCGCCGGCGAATCGGCGCCGCTGCGTATCGGTGTGAGCTGTGCAGGGTTGGGAGCGGCGACGCGAATCATCTCCCGCGACGGCACGCCGCACGATCTCGAAACCTTCAAGTTCGTGATCAACGTGAACCTCATCGGCACGTTCAACGTGATGCGACTTGCCGCGTCGGCGATCTCGAAGACCGAACCGCTGGCCGACGGCGAGCGCGGCGTCCTGGTCAACACGGCATCCGTTGCCGCCTTCGACGGTCAGATCGGCCAGATCGCCTACTCGGCGTCCAAGGGCGGCGTGGTCGGAATGACCCTGCCGGCTGCACGGGACTTGTCGCCGGCCGGGATCCGCGTCGTCACCATCGCACCCGGGCTGATGGACACACCCCTGCTGGGCCTGCTGCCCGAAGAAGGTCGTCAGGCGCTCGGCGCCGGCGTGCTGTTCCCAAAGCGATTGGGGACGCCGGATGAATACGCGCAACTCGTGGAGCAGATCTGCGAGAACGGGTACATGAACGGCGAGGTCATCCGGCTTGACGGTGGCCTGCGCATGCCGCCCAAGTAGCCCGCCCGCTAGTCCACGCCGAGCATCTCCTCGGCTCTCGGCGGACGATGGTCGCCCTCCGCGAGTGTGAGGAGCCAAACGAGCGAGGGCACGATGATCGCCATGCCGATGGTGAGCGCGATCAGGACGGCGGTGAGGACCCCGGTAGGCGCGACGACGTCGGTGGCTCGAACCGATGGCGGGAGCATGAGCGGGTACTGCGCAGTCGCCCACGCCCAGACAATCGCCCCGACGGCCAGGCCTGCGGCGGCCCGAGCGACGACGTAGGCGCGCCGGGCGGTGAGGAACATCGCGGTGAGCCCGGCGAGTCCCGAGCCGATTACGACGGGCAGCGCACGTCCAGTCAGGCCGTCGAACAGCCGAGGCGCATCGGCTTGGAGGACGACGATGCCGACGAGAGCGATCACCGACGCCGCGCCGCCGGTGGTCAGTGCCCGCGCTCGGAACCACTCGCTCAAGTCCGTGGCCCCGCGGACCTCGGCGTCGTGGCACAGATAGACCGCGGCGAGGAACGCGCAGGTGACGACGGCGAGGCTCCCGCCGAGCACCGAGGTCGGGTTCCACCAACTATCGATGCTGTTACCCGCGGCGTTCCCGAGCGGGACCCGACCTGAGGCCACCGCGCCAGCGACCGTACCGAGGAAGAACGGAGTGATGACCGACGAGGACGCGAAGGCGACGCCGAAGACGCGCTTGAGCTCGAGGCCGGGCACCGCTTTGCGGAACGCGAAGGCGGCCCCGCGCAGGATGATGCCGATGGCCGTCGCGGTGAGCGGAACGTAGAGCGTCGACGCGACCGCGGCGAAGACCGGTGCGAACGCGGTCCACAGAATCACCAGTACGAAGATCAGCCACACGTGGTTGGCCTCCCACACCGGCCCGATCACCCGCTGGATCAGCGCCCGCCGCGGTGCGCCCTCCACGTCGCCGCCCGCGAGCAGATCCCAGAACCCGGCGCCGAAATCGGCACCAGCGAGGAGGGCATACGCGGTGACGCCCAGCCACATGAACACCAGGGCGGCATTGGTGCTCACGCCGGGCTCGACCGCGTGAGGCGACGAAGTACGCCCACCGTGCCGATGGTGAGGAGCGTGTAGACGGCGATCAAGGCGAAGTAGCCGAGCCGCAGGTTGGGCGCGGCGCTTACCGCGTCCTCGACCCGCAGAATGCGGTACACGATCCACGGCTGGCGTCCGACCTCGGTGACAACCCAGCCGCACTCCAGCGCGACGACGGCGGCTGGTCCGGCGAGCAGAGCCCCACGGTAGAACCACCGCGAACGGGGTAGCTCCCGCCGCCGTATCCAGGCCACGCCTGCCCACGCGCCTAGTCCGACGAGCCCGAGTCCGATGGTGACCATCGTGTCGAACGCGTAGTGCACCACGCCGACAGGCGGCCGGTCCGCCATGGGTACCTGATCGAGGCCAGCGACTTCCGCGTTCGCATCGCGATGCACGAGAAGGGAAAGACCCTTCGGGATGTCGATGGCGTAGAAGCGCAGTGGCGCCCCGCGCTGGGTGTGTTCCAGCGCTTCGGCCGCGGCGAGCTTCATCGGCTGCTTGGCGGCGATGAAGCGGGTGGCCCAATCACCTACCACGACCTGGATGGGTGCGAGGGCCGCGGCGAAGGCGAAGGCCAGTGCGAACGCCAGCCGGTGGTACCGGTCGCGCCGCCCGCGGAGCCAGGCCAGCGCGTAGACGCTGGCGACCGTGAACCCGGACACCATCCCGGCGGCGATCAGCATGTGGGTGGTCTGGGGACCGGTGGCCGGGTTGAGCATCGCCCTCCACGGATCCACGTCGACAACCGCGTCGCCGGCGAGCCGGAAGCCCTGCGGCTGATTCATCCACGCATTGGCGGTGACGACGAACCACGCCGATGCGGCGCCGGCGATGGCGATCGGTATACCGGCAAGAAAGTGGCGACGGGGCGACAGCCGGTCCCAGCCGTAGAGATAGATGCCGAGGAAGATCGCCTCGATGAAGAAGGCGACGGCCTCTATAGCAAACGGCAGCCCGATCACGTGGCCGAAGCGGCCCATCAGCCCGGGCCACAGAATCCCGAGTTCGAAGGACAGGATCGTCCCCGACACCGCGCCGACAGCGAAGAGCACCGCGAGTACCTGTGACCACCGGCGGGCGAGCTTGCGGTACACGGGGTCGCCCGTCCGTAGGCCGCGCCACTCGGCGAGGAGGATGATCATCGGAAAGCCAACGCCGAGGCTGGCAATGACGATGTGCCAGCCCAGCGACAGCGCCATCTGCTGCCGTGCGGCGAACAGATCCGGCTGGTTGACCGCGGCGAGGAGATCGACCAAGGCGCCCTAGCTTTTCAGAATGAGGCGGTATGAACGTGCCGATCCGGTTCGACCCCGCCCAATCGACGGGTGAGCGCGATTGCTCCGATGGCGACCGCAAACGTGATGGCGAATCCGATGCCCAACGTCGACGCAGGCGCCCATCCCGCGGACGCGCCAACAGCTACGACGGCGCCCACAACCCCGGTGCCGGTGGCGACTCCGAGGAGGTCGGTGAGTTGCTGCGCCGCGCTGGCCCCGCCCTCCTCGCCGGGTGCGGCTTCCGCCAGCACCGCCAGCGTGACCGACTGATACGCAATTCCCATGCCCAGGCCGGCCACCGCCCAGGCGATCACGAGCATCGCCAGGGGTACCGATCGGCTCAGGCCCGACGCCATGAGTGCTATCCCGACCGCAATGAGGGTGAGGCCAGCGCTTATCAGCCGTTGGGGCGATGTACGCGTGGTGCGGTGCGCATGTAGCCACGCGCCCGCGGTCCAGGTGAGGGTGGCCGCGGTGAGCGCCAGCCCAGCGAGGGTGACGGAGCGTCCACGCACCGACGTCACCGCCAGCGATATGTACGCGTCGGTCCCGAAGAAGGCGAAGGTCAAAAGGCCCTTCAGGACGACGGCGGTCGGCATGCCGCGGCGGCCCCGCAGGGCGCCGGGTGGCAGGAGCCGCTCAGCGCGGGGACCATCGCCAGTGCGCCGACGACAACCAGCGGGATCGCCGCCAGCAGGTGCCGCTCGCCGAGACCAGCGATGAGTGCACCCCCTCCGATCGCCAGTACGACTGCGGTCCTCGCGTTGCTCGACGCGACGGGGAGACGGTCGGTGACCCGCTCCAGCTGACGCAGGCGCGGAATAGCGATACCGCCGGACACCGCGATCAACGGGAGGAGTCCGGCGAACACCCAGCGCCATCCGATGGTGTCGGCCACAATCCCGCTCAGGGCCGGCCCGATAAGCCCGGGTACGACCCACGCCGTCGACATGACGGCGAACATCTTCGGGCGCAGCTCTGCGGGGTAGCCACGGGCGACGGTGGTCACCGCGGTCGCCGACACCGCACCGGCGCCCAACCCCTGCATCGCTCGGCCCAGCACCAGCACCAACATGGACGGGGCAGCAGCGGCGACGACCAGGCCAAGTGTGAAAAGGCCGACCCCTGTCGCGAACGGACCACCCACGCCCTGCTGGTCAGCGGCACGACCGGCGATCACCGTGCTGATGAGGCTGGTTAGGAAGAACGCGCTGAACGCCCAGCCGTACAGCCGGATGCCGCCCAGGTCCGCCCGGACCGCGGGCATGATCGTGGTCACCGCCAAGCCCTCGAAGGCGATGAGGGTGACCGTCATCACGAGCCCGATCGTCAGCGCCCGCTTATCCGGATCCCACACGCCCACCGGGCCAGTTAAATGGAGAGCGTGAAGGTGAGCGTGATCGGCGGCGGGGTAATCGGGCTGTCGATCGCGTGGCGGCTGGCGCAGCGCGGTGAGGCGGTCACCGTGTATGACCCTGCACCTGGCTCAGGCGCATCGCATGTCGCCGCCGGAATGCTGGCGCCGGTGACCGAGGTCCACTACGGCGAGGAGGCGCTCCTCGAATTGAACCTGGAATCGACGCGGCGCTACCCGGCGTTCGTGGCTGAGCTGGAGGCGGCAGTCGGCATGCCGACGGGTTATTACCCCTGCGGCACGTTGGTGGTCGCGCGCGACACAGACGACCTCGCGGCGCTCGAACACCTCGCCGCGTTCCAACGCGAGCTGGGACTCGATGTCACCAAGGTGCGGGCCGGCTTGTGTCGCGAAATCGAACCGGGTCTGGCCCCGGGGGTGCGTGGTGGCCTGCTCGTGGCCGGCGATCACCAGGTCGACCCGCGCCTGCTCGTGGCGGCCCTCATCGAGGCGTGTCGGCAGGCGGGCGTGGTGTTCGTCGCCGAACGGGTCACCGAACTACCCGCGGGCGACGTTGCGGTCGTTGCCGCCGGCTGCTGGTCGGCCGAGATCGCCGGAGTCGAGGTTGCTGTGCGGCCGGTCAAGGGCCAGCTCGTCCGCCTCCGCGGGAAGCTCGGCCTCGAGCGCAACATTCGGGGACTCGACGTCTACATCGTTCCCCGTCCCGACGGCGAGGTCGTGGTGGGTGCCACGGCGGAGGAGCGCGGCTTCGAAACAACCGTGACGGCGGGCGCTATTCACGAGTTGCTGCGGGCAGCCATCGAGTTGGTTCCTGACATTGCCGAGCTCGAAGTGGCGGAGGTGAGCGCCGGGCTGCGGCCCGCGTCGCCCGACAACCGACCGATCATCGAGCGCCGCGGCGACGTCGTGGTAGCAACGGGCCACTACCGAAACGGTGTGCTGCTGGCGCCCCTCACGGCCGACCTCGTTCTGGACCTGGTGCAGTGAAGGTCATGGTGAACGGCGAACCGCAGGTGATCGCCGACGGCATGACGGTCCAGCTGCTGGCCGCCTCGGTGCTCGACCGCCCGCGCGGCGTGGCCGTCGCGGTCAACGGTGAGGTGATCCCCCGGAGTGCGTGGCCGACGACAGCGTTGCACGACGACGATCGCGTCGAAGTCGTGACCGCAAGGCAGGGCGGCTAATGGTCGATTCGTTGCTCATCGGCGACCAGAAGTTCGAGTCGCGGCTCATCTTGGGCACCGGGGGCGCGTCGAGCCTCGAGGTGATCGAACAAGTGGTGGCGGCGTCGGGTACCGAGATGGCCACCGTCGCGGTTCGGCGGGTGGATCCCGCGACCAAAGGCTCGATCCTCGACGTCCTCGAACGGGCCGGCGTCCGGCTGCTGCCTAACACTGCGGGCTGCTTTACCGCTCGCGACGCTGTGCGGACCGCTCAGCTGGCCCGCGAAGCATTCGAGACCGACTGGATCAAGCTCGAGGTAATCGGCGATGACCGAACCCTGCTGCCGGACGTAGTCGAGCTGGTTGCCGCCGCGGCGGAGCTGGTCGACGATGGCTTCACGGTTCTGCCGTATACAACCGACGACCCGGTGATCGCCCGGCGTCTCGCTGACGTCGGTTGTGCGGCGGTGATGCCATTGGGTTCGCCGATCGGGAGCGGGGCGGGGATCCGCAACAGCTACAACATCGCGTTGATCCGCGAGGCGGTCACCGTGCCGGTCGTACTCGACGCGGGGATCGGGACCGCGTCCGACGCCGCGCTGGCGATGGAGCTCGGGTGCGACGCCGTCCTGCTGGCCACCGCGGTCACTCGGGCGCGCGAGCCGGCGCTCATGGCCGAGGCCATGCGCGACGCAGTGCGGGCCGGACGCGCCGCGTATAGAGCCGGCCGCATCCCGCAGCGGCTCTATGCCGAACCGTCGAGCCCGACCGATGGCCTCGCAGAGTGGGGTTCAGAGTGAGTCGGAGGCGGAGCCGAAAGACGAACGGGAGATATTGACCGAGTGCCGACTCGTACGTTGATAGCCATCGCGCTCGTAACCGGGCTGGTAATTCTCATTGCCTTCGCCCTGCAGGTGATGCTGGCGCGCTGACCTAGGCTGAATTCCGTGAGCGAGCGCAGCCGAGCGAACCGATGAGCAGAGCGGCCACGGCCATTTCGGCCGCCCGCAGGGCGGCCGTCTGAAATGGCCGAGAAGTTCGACATCGTCGTTATTGGCGGGGGGCCGGGCGGCTATGCGGCGGCGCTTTACGCGGCCGGCGCTGGTCTCAACGTGGCGGTCGTCGAGAAGGACAAGGTCGGTGGGACCTGCCTGCACCGCGGGTGCATCCCGGCCAAGGAGTTCCTCGAGACAGCGACGGTGTTCCGCACCGTCGCGGGTGCGAAGGAATTCGGCGTGCAAGCCGAGCAACCCACGATCGAGTTCGCGGTGAGCCAAGCGCGCAAACAGAAGGTGGTCGACCAGCTCTGGAACGGCCTTCAGGGCCTGATGAAACAGCGCAAGATCACCGTCGTCAACGGAACTGGCTCGCTAGCCCCAAACAAGACCGTGAAAGTCGACGACGGCACCGAACTCAAAGCCGACAACGTGATCCTGGCCTCTGGCTCGGTGCCCCGCACGCTTCCAGGTTTCGACGTCGACGGCGAGTACGTGATGACGTCGGATGAGGTACTGGCACTGGAGAAGCTTCCGGCGACCGCGGTGGTGATTGGCGGCGGCGCGATCGGCTGCGAGTTCGCATCCATGATGAGCGATCTCGGTGTGCAGGTCACCGTGCTCGAGGCGCTGCCCAAGATGCTTCCCGGCTGCGACAAGGATGTGGTCGAGGTCGTGGCCCGATCGTTCAAGAAGCGGGGTATCGACGTGCGCACGGGCGTCGAGGTCAAGGGCCACACGCCAGGCGACAGCGGAACAACCATCGCGTTCGGCGATGGGGAACAGATCACCGTCGACGCCATCGTGATGTCGGTTGGTCGCCGGCCGCTATCCGACGGCCTCGTAGCCGAGGGCACGGGCGTCGACGTTGACGAGCGCGGCTTCGTGACGGTCGACGTGCGCATGCGCACCACCGCCGACGGCGTCTATGCGGTCGGCGACCTCGTGGCGACTCCGCAGCTGGCGCATGTCGGCTTCGCCGAGGCGATGGTCGCGGTGAAGGACATCTTGGGCGAGGATCCGCTCCCGGTCGACTACGGCCGGGTGCCGTGGTGCATCTATTGCTACCCGGAGGTCGCGTTCGCGGGCATGTCGGAGGAGGCTGCCAAGGAAGCCGGCATCGACGTCGCCGTCTCGAAGCACCGCTTTGCCGGCAACGGCCGTGCGCTGATCATCGGCGAATCCGAGGGCTTGGTGAAGGTGATCGCCGAGAAAGGCGCCGACGGAAAGGCGGGACGGATTCTCGGCGTGCACATGGTGGGACCGTGGGTTACCGAGCAGCTCGGCCAGGGCTACCTCGCGGTCAATTGGGAAGCCACGCCTGACGAGGTCGGTCAGTTCATCCAGCCGCATCCGACCCTTTCCGAGACTTTCGGCGAGACGGTGCTGGCGCTCACTGGGAGAGGACTGCATGGCTGATATCACGATGCCGCAGCTGGGCGAGACGGTTACCGAGGGGACGATCACCCGCTGGGCGAAGCAGGTCGGCGAGCGGGTCGAGGAGGACGAGGTCCTCTTCGAGGTGTCCACCGACAAGGTCGACTCCGAAGTGCCGGCGCCGACATCCGGGTTCCTCACCGAGATTCTCGTGCAGGAGGGCGACACCGTCGAGGTCGGCGCCAAGCTCGCAGTCATCAGCGACGAGGCCCCGTCGGGCGACGGCGCCGCTCCCAAGGAAGAGCCCGAGGCCAAGGAAGAGCCCGAGGCCAAGGAAGAGCCCGCGGCCAAGGAAGAGCCCGAGGCCAAGAAGAGCCCGAGGCCGAGGAGAGCCCGAGCGGAACCCGAGCCCGAGGCCAAACCCGAGCCTGCCGCAACCGACGGGAAGGTTCTGTCGCCGGTTGTGCGTCGGCTGATCTCCGAGCACAACCTCGATCCGAGCCAGATCACCGGTACGGGGTCGGGGGGCCGGATCACGCGGGCGGACGTTCTTGCCGTGGTTGAGGGCAAGGGAGCCGAGCCGGAAAAGAAGGAAGCGAAGGCCAAAGACGCGCCCACAGACGCGCCAAAAGACGCGCCCGAACAGGCGCCCAAAGAAACTCCGAAGGTCGCGCCAGGGCAGCGAGACGAGACCGTGCCGTTCTCGAACATTCGCAAGCGGACCGCGGAGCACATGGTTCGGTCGCTCGGCACGTCGGCTCACACACTGGTGGTCACCGAGGTCGACTACGAGAACGTCGAGCGCACGCGCCTGCCGCTCAAGGACCAGTTCAAGTCGGAAGAAGGCGTGAGTCTCAGCTACCTCCCGTTCATCGGCCGTGCGGTCATCGACGCCATTCGCGAGTTCCCCCACGTCAACGCGTCGGTGGGAGAGGACGCTCTTGTAGTCCATCACTACGTCAACCTGGGCATCGCCGTCGACCTCAACTTTGAGGGCCTGATCGTCCCGGTGATCCACGACGCCGACGGCAAGCGGTTGCGTGCTCTCGCCCGCGAGATTGCCGAGCTGGCGACCAAGGCGCGCAGCAAGAAGCTCGGCGCCGACGACATCTCCGGCGGCACCTTCACCATCACCAACGCCGGTGGCTACGGCACCCTGCTCACGGGGCCAATCATCAACCAGCCGCAGGTCGCGATCCTCTCGACCGACGGCGTGAAGATGCGCCCAGTAGCGGTTGCGGTTGGCGACGATTGGGCGGTCGCGATCCATCCGATTGGCAACCTGGCCATCGCCTTCGACCACCGCGCGTACGACGGAGCGTACGCGGCCGCGTTCTTGGCCAAGGTCCGCGAAATCCTCGAAACCCGCGACTGGCAGCAGGAGCTCTAAACGTGGACCGCGTCCGGTGGTTGGGTCGCGTGCGCTACCGCGATGCCCACGCGCTGATGTCGGCGATGTGGGAGCGCGGTACCGACGACGCCCTGCTGCTCCTCGAGCACCCACACGTCTACACGCTGGGTGTGCGCGCCGATCTAGCGAATGTCCTCGTGCCGCCGGCCAGCGTAGGTGCCGAGCTGGTGAAGACCGACCGCGGCGGTGACGTCACCTATCACGGACCAGGGCAGCTCGTCGGGTATCCGATCACCAGCGTGTCGGGCGGCACCGACGCGATCCCTCGCTACGTCCATTCGATCGAGCAGCTGGTGATCGACGTTCTGGCCGACCTCGGCCTGCCGGGCGCAACGCGACTTCCCGACTACCCGGGTGTGTGGATCGGTGACCGGAAGATCTGCGCCATCGGCGTCCGCGTGTCGCGAGGTCGCTCGATGCACGGCTTTGCGCTGAACGTCGATCCCGACCTCTCGATGTTCGATCACATCGTGCCGTGCGGAATTCCCGACAAGGGGGTGACGTCACTGGCCGCCGAGGGCGTTGCCGTTTCGCTGCGTGCGGTGGTCGACGCGTTCGCCGCCCGCGTCGGCGGAGACCGGCGCGATGTCGCCGGGGCGCGCCGGCAGGCGTTGCGTCGAGCCGTGGGGTCGCCCAAGATGTGAGCGCCCCCATCGATCGCAAGCCCGAGTGGCTGCGGGTTCAGGCCAACATGGGTGAGGGTTATCGCGACCTCAAGCGGACGATGCGGTCCCTCGATCTCGTGACGGTCTGCGAAGAGGCGGGTTGTCCGAACATCTTCGAATGCTGGGCCAGCGGTACCGCGACGTTCATGATCAACGGCGACCGCTGCACGCGCGCCTGCGGCTTCTGTCTGGTTGACACCCGAAGGCCGGTCGGTCCGCCCGATGTCGAGGAGCCGGCGCGGGTGGCCGACGCGGTAGCCCGCATGGGACTGACCCATGTCGTCGTCACCGCGGTGGCTCGCGACGATCTCGCCGACGGCGGTGCCGGTGCGTTCGCTGCGGTGATCGGTGCCATCCGCCGCCGCTCACCATTGGCGGCAGTCGAGGTATTGATCCCCGATTGCAAAGGCGACCCGCCTGCATTGGATTCGGTCTTCGCGGCCGCGCCCGACGTTCTCAATCACAACGTCGAGACCGTCGCCCGCTTGCAGCGCCGAGTGCGGCCGTCGGCCAGCTACGCGCGCAGCCTGGCGGTGCTGGCAAGGGCCAAGGCGGCCGGCCTCACCACCAAGTCCGGGGTGATGGTGGGGTTGGGTGAGACCGAGGACGAGGTGCTGGCCACCCTCGCGGACCTCCGTGGCGTTGGTGTCGACATCGTGACCATCGGCCAGTACCTCAGACCGACGGAGGACCATCTGCCGGTCGCGCGGTGGTGGACGCCGGACGAATTCGAGCGCCTCCGGCTCGCGGGCAACGCGATGGGCTTTGGCCACGTGCAGTCCTCGCCGTTGACCCGGTCGAGCTACCACGCCAAGGAAGCGGCGGAGGCCTCGGCCTGATGGACCTGGGGATCCGGGGGAAGGTGGCGCTGGTCACCGCGGCGTCCAAGGGACTCGGCAAGGCCTCGGCGCAGGCGCTCGCCGCTGAGGGCTGCAAGATCGTGATCTGCGCGCGGGGTGAGGACGCCTTGCGGGCCACCGGCGCCGAACTGGAATTGGGAACCGACGTGCTCACCATCGTCAGCGACGTCACCGAGCCGGAGGAGCCGGAGCGCCTCGTGGCGGCGACGGTCGAGCGCTTTGGCGGGCTCGACATCCTGGTCGCCAACGCCGGCGGACCGCCGCCGATGCGCGCGTTGGACCTCGACGATGGCGCGATCGCCGCGGCCATCAACGCCAACCTCACGACATCGGTGCGACTCGTGCGCGCCGCGGTCCCGCATATGCGGACCAAGCAGTGGGGCCGGATCTGCTGCATCACGTCGTCGTCGATCAAGCAGCCGATCCCGACACTGGCGCTGTCGAACACCGCTCGCACCGGCCTGTGGGCGTGGGCCAAAACTGCGGCGGCCGACCTGTTTCCCGACGGCGTGACGTTGAACCTGGCTTGCCCCGGACTGCACGCCACCGACCGGATCAAGAGCCTGGGGGCCGCCGTGGAGGGGCCCAACGTCGGCGATCCCGCCGATTTCGGGAATGTCGTGGCGTTCCTCTGCTCGGCGCCCGCCAGGTTCGTCAGCGGTACCGCAGTCATGGTTGACGGCGCGGCCAGCGTCGGCCTGCTGTAGCTCGCCGGTGATCCAGCTCGACGCGGCAACGGTCCTGTTGCAGTGGGCCACGGGTGGGCTCTTCTTCCTGTGGGTGACCACGCGCCGGGGTCAAGCCGGGCCCGGTTACAGCTGGCTGCTGAAGTGGGTCTATGCCGTCCTCGCCGCGGGCGCCGTCGCGGCCGGACGGCCGGTTGGCGTGGCGATCGCGCTTGCCGCGGTGCTAACCCTGTCGCGCCGGCGGCCGGCCTGGGTCGACCTGATCGCTCCGGCCATCGGCGTGATCGGGTTGGTGGATGCCGCTATCGCCGCGGGCGGGCCGCACGCGCTTGCGGTGGTACGAACGGTCGTGGGCGCGGCGTTTCTCGGGGTTGTCAGCGACGCCATGCTGCTGGGCCACTGGTACCTCGTACAGCCCAAGCTCGGGCGGGCGCCGCTCCATGAACTGAACCGGTGGCTGGTGATCATCTGGCCGTTCGAGGTCGCAGCTTTGTTATGGCCGCGCGGGATGGTGTCGGTGCTGAACGGCACGATCGACGATGGCTACGGCGGCATGCTCGGCTGGTTCTGGGTCGCATGCGCGATCGCCACGATCGTCCTGGCCGTCGTGACCATCGCCGCGTTGAAGGAGCGGGCCTACTCCGCTGTAATGGCGGCCACCGGCCTGCTTTACCTGGCGATCCTCACTGCGTTCGGAACTGATCTCGTAGCGCGGGCACTATTGACGTGATCCCGAGCGCCTCGGCTTCGGTTGCCGTCTCCTCCGCCAGCGCCGTCGCCTTGTCGAGGTCGCCAGGGCCGTTCCGACGACGAAGTGTGGCCGCGAGTTCGGCCTGTCCGTAGAGGGCCGATCGCAGGCCGCACATGGTTCGGTCGGCGGCGATCCCGCGCTCGAAGTGGGCGACGGCGGTGTCGAGCTGGCCCGACGCCGCCGCCAGCTCGCCGAGCACGCGCGCCACCGAGCCCTCGCTGAGAATCTGGCCGACCGTGACGAATCGGTGCTCGAACGGAACGAGGAGTGGGTAGGCCAGGGCCGCGGGCGTGGCGGCGTCGGTGTAGAAGGACGCCGCGCCGATCAGGGCCAGCGTGATCAGCCACAGGTTGTCGCGCGGGATACCAGCCATCGCATCGGCGCAGAGAACATCGAGTTCGGTCCTGGCTTCGTCGGGGCGGCCCAGCTCGGCCTGCAACACCGCCAACGCGCCACGCCACGCCGGCACGGCGGGGAACTCGCTCACCATGCTCCTCACAGTGCCTTCCAGCTCATTGAGTCGGCCTTGGGCGCGGCGGATGACGAACATCTGCGCGCCGAACGTCTGGAACACCGCGACATCGTCAGCCGCCTGACCGAGGACGAGGCTCTCCAGCGCGAGCCGTTCGGCGTCGTCGATCTGGCCACGCAACAGCGCGTTGGTGGCTTGCCACACCGGCACCCACCACGTCGTGCTCGGGAGGCGGGCCTCGGCCACCATTGCGGCACCGGCCTCGATCGTGGCCTCGAAGCCGGCGATGTCGCCCATCTCGAGCTGCGACCACGAGGCGAGGCCGCGGGCCAGGTGAGCGACCGCCGCGTCGCGATTCGACTCGCTGATCCGCACGCCTTCTTGCATGAGCTCGAGCCGGATTTCGCTGTCCGCGGGACTGTCGTACAGGATGGCCGCGACATTGAGCGCCGGCCCGAGCGCGTTCGGATCGCCGACCCGACGGGCCATCTCGAAGCCCTCGGTGGCGAGTGCTTCCATCGTTTGACGGTCGCCGCCCCAGTACAGCTCCATCCCGAGGCGGCACAGCACCTGGGCCCGCTCGCAGCTGTCTTCCACCGGAAGGTGGGCCAGGGCCTCCTCGAGTCGGGCCACGTTCTCGGGGTCCATCGTCCCGCTCGTGAATTGGCCGGCCGGCCCCAGCGCGGCCTGGGCCAGCAACACGCCGTCGTCTAACGAGCGACCCAGCGTCCGGGCGTCATCGAAGGCGGCCCGCGACCCGGCGATGTCGCCGCTGGCCGCCCGGGCCCGGGCCAGCTCGATCAACACCGCGCCCGCGTTGCGGCGTCACCGGTTTCGCCCAGGTCAAGCGCCTCGATCGCCCGCTCGAAGTGGCTCACGGCTTCCTCATACGCAAGCCGGCTCAACGTGTGAGCACCGGCCCGGCGCGAATAGTCGACGGCGACCACCGCATCGGCGGCCGATGCGCTTTCGAACCAGTGATAGGCAAGCTGCGCGAGCGGCGGGTGGTCGCTGTCCCCGTGCAGTTCCTCGAGGATCTGTGCGATGCGGCGGTGCATGCGGACGCGCCGAGCGGTCGTCAGCTCGTCGTACAGCGTCTCCCGCACGAGGGCGTGGGCGAAGTGGAACCGGGCCACAGTTCCTGGCAACTCGACCACGAGGCGGGCGGTCACCGCCTCGTCGATCGCGGACAGCAGCCGATCTTCGCCGAGCTCGCACACCCGGTCGAGCACGTCGAGGTCGAAGTCGCGGCCGGCGACCGCCGCCACCGCCAGCACGGCGTTGGCGTCCTCGGACAACCGGGTTACGCGCCGGCCGATCACCTCTTTGACGCCTTCGGGGATACCCAGTTCTTCCAGTTCGACGGTCGGAACCCACTCACCGTCGATCACCGATATCGCACCGGACTCGATCAGGTGGCGCAGGACTTCCCCGATGAAGAACGGGTTGCCCTCGGTCTGATCGAGCACAGCACGGGCGAAATCGGCGGGCGGCTCTTGGCCAGTGACCAGGTCGATGAACTGCGTGAGGTCGTCCTCGCCCAGGCCGCCGACGGCGAACCGTTCGAATTGAACCAGCCGCCGCAGGTCGGCCAGGGTTTCCGCAAGCGGGTGGCGGCGGTCGAGGTCGGTGTCGCGGTATGTGCCGACGACGAGCAGGCCGATGTCGGTCGGCGCGTGGAAGAGGTGGTGGAGCAGGAGCAGGGACGGCTTGTCCGCCCAGTGGAGATCGTCAAGCACGAGCACCACCGGCGCGACCGCGGAGAGTGCGGCAGTGAATTCGGTGGCGGCCTCGAAGAGCCGGAACCGCTCGCTGTCCGGCTCGGACCGCATCGGCTCGGGCAGGCCGGGCAGGTGATCGTGCAAGGCGGGGAGCAGCCGGCTCATCTCCGCGCCGTTGTCGGCGATGAGCGTCTGCAGGTCGCCTGCCGTCGTGTGTCGCACGACGTGATGGAACGCCTCGACGAAGGGCTGGTACGGCAGGAGAGTTTCCTCGTCGGCGTGTCCGAACAGCACTTGCGCGCCCTCGGCGTGGATCTGGCGCGCGAATTCCGCGGCCAGTCGCGTCTTCCCGATCCCCGGTTCACCGGCCAGCATCACCAGGGCACGGTGACCGTCGCGGGCCTTCTTCCACTGAACTCGAAGCTCGTCGAGCAGGTTGTCACGCCCGACGAACGGGAGCCGTTCTCCGGCCATCAGCGGCGCCGGCAGCGGTAGGCGCGCGGTGCTCGCGGCTTCCCACCCGACTTCCCATGCCGCCACCGGCTCGGTCAGGCCCTTGAGCGCGAGGAATCCGGCGTCATGGAAACTGAACTCGCCGCGGGTGCCGACAAGTGCGTGGACCAGGTCCGACGTGAGGATCTGACCGCCGTCGGCCGCGTCGCACAACCGGCGAGCGATGACTACCGGCGTCCCGAAGTAGTCGCCTTCGTCGCGGATCGGCTCACCGACGTGGAGCCCGACCCGAACATCGACACCCTTCGCCGCGGTCGAACGCTGGATCGCCGTCGCGCAGCGCACCGCGTCGACGGCGCTCGGGAAGACCACCATGATTCCGTCACCCATTGTCTTGACTTCGTGCCCGCCGTGGTCGGCCACCGCATCGCGCAGGACTTTGAAGTGCTCGCGCCGCTGGGTTTCGGCGCGCTCATCACCGAGTTGCATAAGCAACTCGGTGCTGTTCACGACGTCAGTGAACAGGACTGTGACGATCCCCCCGTCAGGCACTCCGCCTAGGTTACGCCTTAGGACGCTGTTGATTTACGACTCTTCCGCCCGTACCGGCGGCGCACTAAATCAACAGTGTCCTACGCGACGAAGTATTTGGCCTGGGGGTGGTGACAAATGATGGCGGAGGTCGTCTGCTCGGGGTGGTACTGGTATGACGTTTCCTCACTGACGATCACGCCGATGCGGTCCGCCTCGAGCAGCTCGGCCACTTTGACGTTGTCTTCGAGGTCGGGACAGGCGGGGTAACCCCACGAATAGCGACCGCCGCGGTACTGCTGGCGGAACAGCCCAGCGAGGGACGGTCCGTCCTCATCGGCGAAGCCCCACTCCTCGCGGATGCGGCGGTGCCAGTACTCGGCGAGCGCCTCGGCCATCTCGACACCGAGGCCATGGAGCATGAGGTAGTCCTGATACTTGTTGTCAGCGAAGAGCGTGGCCGTCTCTTCCGACACGCGCTCGCCCATCGTGACGATGTGGAACGCCACGTAGTCCTTGCGGTCGGGCGTCATGCCGGAGCCGCGCATCGGTGCGACGAAGTCGGCGATGCAAAGGAACGGCTCCTTGCCCTGACGCGGGAACGGGAAGCGCATCCATTCAGCGGTGCGGCTGTCGTCCTTCCAGATGACGACGTCGTTGCCATCGCCGTTGGCCGCGAAGTAGCCATAGACCACCTGCGGTAGGAGGAGGCCGGCGGTCTTGGCCGCCGCCAGCTGCTCGCGCAACTGCGGTCGCAGCCGGTCCTTGAAGTCGGCGTCGGTCTCACCCTTCTCGGGGCGGAACTGCCACTGGTTTCGGAACAGCGCGGTCTCGTTGATGTAGGTGGCGATCTCGTCCAGCGCGATGCCCTTCACGATCTCGCTGCCGACGAACGGGGGAGAGAAGATCTGGTTGTCCTTGGCGACGTCGCTGACGCCTTCTTCGCGTTTCGGCTTCGGCGCGCGCGCGGAAGGTTGCGACCGCCCAAGGCGATGCCGAACTCCTCGTCGGCGTCGAGGCGGCCGGAACGTTTCAGGTCCATCAGCTGGTCCATCGTGCGCAGCCCCTCGAACGCGTCCTTGCCGTAGAACACCCGGCCGTCGTACTCGGTGCGCAGATCGCGTTCGACGTACGTTCGGGTGAGCGCGGCGCCGCCGAGCAGGATCGGGATCGACGCCAGGCCCTGGTCGTTCAGCTCCAGGAGGTTCTCGCGCATGATCAGCGTGCTCTTCACGAGGAGGCCGCTCATGCCGATGGCGTCGGCGTCGACTTCGCGGGCCTTCTCGAGCATCTGCTGCAGCAGGACCTTGATGCCGAGGTTGTAGACCTCGTAGCCGTTGTTGGTGAGGATAATGTCGACGAGGTTCTTGCCGATGTCGTGGACGTCGCCTTTGACCGTGGCCAGCACGATGCGGCCCTTGCTGGTCTGGCCCTCGACCCGCTCCATGTGCGGCTCGAGATACGCGACGGCGGCCTTCATGCACTCGGCCGACTGGAGCACGAACGGCAACTGCATCTCGCCCGACGCGAATAACTCGCCGACGACCTTCATACCGTCGAGGAGCACGTCGTTCACGATCTCGAGCGCGGTCCGGCTGCCCAGCGCTTCGTCGAGATCAGCTTCGAGGCCTGACCGGTCGCCGTCGATGATGCGCGACTTCAAACGCTCCTCGACCGGCCAACCGCTGCGGTCTTCTTTCTCGATCGTCCCCACCTGTACGTCGGCGAAGATCTCGAGCAGCTTCTGCAACGGGTCGTAGTTGTCAGTGCGCCGGTCATAGATGAGGTCGAGGCACACCTCGCGTTGCTCTTCGGGGATCTTGTTCAGCGGCATGATGCGCGCCGCGTGGACGATCGCCGCGTCGAGGCCCGCCTCGACGCACTCGTGCAGGTATACGGAGTTGAGCACGTGACGGGCGGCCGGCTTGAGGCCGAAGCTGATGTTCGAGAGGCCGAGGATGGTGTAGACGCCGGGCAGTTCGGCCTTGATCTTGCGGATGCCCTCGATGGTGGCGATGCCGTCGCCGCGGCTTTCCTCCATACCTGTGCCGAGCGTGAGGGCGAGGGCATCGAAGATCAGGTCCGACGGGAGCAGCCCGTACTTGTTGACGGCGAGGTCGCGAATCTTGCGGGCGGCTTCGAGCTTCCACTCCGGCGTGCGGGCCTGGCCCTGCTCGTCGATGCACGTACAAACGACCGCTGCGCCGTACTCACGAGCGAGCGTGAGGACGCGGTCGAACCTGGTGCCCGGCGCGTCGCCGTCCTCGAGGTTGACCGAGTTGATGACCGCCTTACCGCCATAGCGCTGCAGCCCGGCTTCGATGACCTCGGGCTCGGTCGAGTCGAGCATCACCGGCGCAGTGATGCGTTCGGCGAACCGCCGCGCCAATTCGTCCATGTCGCGCGTGCCGTCACGGCCGACGTAATCGACGCACAGGTCGATGAGGTGGGAGCCTTCCTTGACCTGCTCACGAGCCATCGCTTCGCAGGTGTCCCAGTCCTCGGCGAGCATGGCGTCGCGAAAGGCCCTAGATCCGTTGGCGTTCGTGCGCTCGCCGACTGCAAGGAACGAGGTGTCCTGCGCGAAGGTGACCGGCGTGAAGATCGATGCCGCGCCCGGCTCGAGCACGGGTGTGCGGGCCGCGGGCGT
The DNA here is from genome assembly GCA_963742585.1 of uncultured Actinomycetes bacterium. Classification (GTDB taxonomy): domain Bacteria; phylum Actinomycetota; class Acidimicrobiia; order Acidimicrobiales; family JACDEA01; genus JACDEA01. The sequence continues at coordinate 1,897,282 of CAVUMI010000009.1, read as the reverse complement.
GAGAGGACCGCAACGCTCGATCACTTTTTGCAGATGCTCAGGCGTTGTTCCGCAACAGCCGCCCACCACCGAGACTCCGAGTTCGCTGACGAAGCGTGCGTGGAACTCCGCGAGCTGGTCCGGTGTCAGGTCGTAGACCGTCTGTCCGTCCACGACCGACGGCAGACCCGCATTGGGCAGGCACGAAATCGGGAAGGGCGAGTTCTGCGACAAGTGGCGCAAGTGCTCACTCATCTCGCGCGGGCCGGTCGCGCAGTTGAGGCCGAACACGTCGGGCTGCAGCGCGCCGAGCGCAGTCAACGCGGCGCCGATCTCAGTGCCCAGCAGCATGAAGCCGGTGGTCTCGATCGTCACCTGGAGCTGGATCGGTACTTGGCGCCCGACCGCGGCCATCGCCTTGCGGGCTGCGATCACCGCAGCCTTGGCCTGGAGGACGTCCTGCACCGTCTCGATGATCAGGAGATCGGCGCCGCCCTCGAGGAGTCCGTGGGCGAGCGTCTCGTAGCTGTCGCGTAACTCAGCGAAGCCGATCCAGTTGAGCGTGACCATCTTGGTACCCGGGCCCATCGAGCCGGCCACCCACTTGTCGGGCCCGTAGCCACTGGCCACCTCGCGGGCGATCTTGGCCGACTTCACCGCAAGTTCGTGGGCCCGTTCCGGGATCCCATACTCGACGAGCACGGTTGAGAAGCCACCGAAACTGTTGGTCTCGACGACGTCGACCCCAACGGCGAAAAATGAGTCGTGCAGGTCGTAGATGACGTCGGGCCGGGTGTCGTTGAGTACTTCGGGACAGCCCTCGAACTGCGGCCCGCCGTAATCGTCGACGGTCAGCTCCCGACGGTGGAGGTTCGTGCCGGTAGCGCCGTCAAAGACGACGACGCGCTCGCGGACCGCGTCGAGGAAGGTTCCCATGGGTGCGGACAGTTTACCGACGCCTAGATTCCGTCTATTCCTCATTTCACCGGCAAGGGCGACGACGGCACGACCGGCCTGCTGTTCGGCGGCCGCGTGCCGAAGGATTCGCCCGCACCGGCGGCCTACGGCGCAGTCGATGAGGCGCAGGCGTTCATCGGGCTGGCGCGCGCCGAGGTGGAGTCGGGGAGTGAGCTCGACGGGCTGCTGGTCGACGTCATGCGCGATTTGTGGGTATTGATGGGCGAATTGGCCACCGACCCCAAGAACCTGCACAAGCTCCAGTCCCGCGTTACCGCCGAGATGGTCGAGAAAGTGGGCCAACAGGTGGGCGAGATCGAGAGTCGCTTCGAGCTTCCGCGCGAGTTCGTCATACCCGGCCAGACGCGCGCAGCGGCGCTCCTCGATGTGGCGCGCACGGTCGTGCGGCGCGCTGAGCGGGCGGCGCTACCGGTTGGTAGCCCCGACGTCCTCGCGTATCTCAACCGGCTGTCGAGCTTGCTCTGGGTCCTGGCCCGGTGGCAGGAAGGCGGCCATTCGCTACCTTCACGTACAAAGTGAGGCGAAGGCCGAGCCGGCGCCGATCGGAGGAATTGTGAATTTCACTGCCGCCCGGAAAGTGCCGGCCGATGCCGAGGTGCTCGGCGTGCCCGTCTTTGCCGGCCGCCAAGTCCCTGAAGGAGCCGACGCCGAACTCGACCTGGACTACCTAGCTAGTCGAAAGTTCGAGGGCAAGGTGGGACAGGTCCAGGCGCTGTTGGCCGACGACGGCACAACGCTGGTCGCGCTCGGTATGGGCGACGCCACCAAAGTCACCGCCGACGGGCTGCGCCGCGCCGCCGCGGCCTTGGTGGGTGCGGCCGGAACCGCGACCCGCGTCGCTACGACGCTGCTCGCCGCCGCCCCCGAACGTGTTGACAAGAAGTCCGCAGCCCAGGCAGTCGTTGAAGGCATGGCGTTGGCGGGCTACCGGTTCACCGCGTACAAGAGCGACCAGGACCGTCCCGCGGTCGACGAAGTAACCGTCGTCGGCGCGGGGCAGGCGGCACTCGATCGGGGCGCGCGCGTGGCCGAGGCCGTCGCCTTCGCCCGCGATCTCGTCAACGAGCCGGCTGGCGCGCTTACCCCCACGCGGCTGGCGGAACTGGCCACTGAGATCGCCGAGCGCGAAGGCCTCAGCATCACCGTGCTCGACGAGGTCGCGATCGAGGCCGAGGGTCTCGGCGCGCTTCGCGGTGTTTCGCTCGGGTCCGACGAGCCGCCCCGGCTCATCGAGTTGGTCTACGAACCGCCGGGTCGGGCGCGCGGCACTGTCGCCCTTGTCGGCAAGGGGATCACTTTCGACTCGGGCGGGCTGTCCATCAAGACCGCCGACGGCATGATGACGATGAAGACCGACATGGCCGGCGGTGCGGCGGTTCTGGCGACGATGGGGGCGCTCACGGCGCTCGGTGTGAAGACCAAGGTCATCGCCTTTATCCCCACCACCGAGAACATGCCGGGTGGTCGGGCGATCAAGCCGGGCGACGTCCTCAAGGCGCGTAACGGAAAGACGATCGAGGTGCTCAACACCGACGCTGAAGGTCGCCTGGTGCTGGCCGACGGCCTCTCGTTGGCAGTCGAGGCGCAGCCCGACGCCATTGTCGACCTGGCCACGCTGACCGGGGCGCAGGTGGTCGCGCTGGGCCGGCGCATCGCCGGCGTAATGGCCACGAACGACTCGTTGCTCGAACAGCTCGAGGTAGCCGCCGACCGGGCGGGAGAGCCGGTGTGGGAGCTTCCCTTGCCGGACATCTACCGTAAGGACATCGACTCCGACGTTGCCGACATCAAGAACATCGGCCGTCCGGGACAGGCAGGGACCTTGATCGGCGGGCTCTTCCTGCGCGAGTTCGTCGGTGACGTGCCCTGGGCGCACATCGATATCGCCGGGCCGGCGCGGTCCGATGACGACGACGGCTACCTCCGCAAAGGCGGGACCGGCTTCGGCGTCAGGACGCTCCTCGAGCTGTTGACCGCTTTCTCGCGCCCCTCCTAGAGTCCGCGGCCATGCGCAAGTTTGTTGCAGTGATCGGGCTCAGCGCCGTCGCACTGCTAGGTGCCTGTGGTGGCGACGACGACAACACGGCCGAGAATGCTTCGGCCGGCTCCGACACGACCGAGGTGACGACCGCGTCCGGCGGTGCCGGCGCTGGTGGCTTCGGTAAGTACTGCGATGCCCGCGGTGGGCTGGCCGCGCCCAACCCGTCCGGCGGCGGGGACATGAAGTCCACATTCCAGGCCGCCGAGGCGGCGATGGACAGTGCCGTCGCCAACGCTCCGTCCGAGATCAAGGCCGACGTCGAGACGGTGGTCAACGCGGCGCGCCCGTTCTACAAGTTCCTCAGGGACAACAACTACGACTACATGAAGCTCGCGCAGGACGAGAGCAAGCAAAAGGAGCTCGCCGACTTGTCGGAAAAGTTCAACGAGGAAAAGGTCCGGGCGGCCAGCGACCGTATCGAGGCGTGGGCTAAGACTCACTGCTCGTAGCCGCGAGCGTGCGCCGATGGCGGTCCCACGCCCACGCCGCCGCCTCGTGGGCCATGGCGGGATGGAACTTCCAGCGCAACAGTTGGCGTTCCGATGTTTCGAAGTCCTCACCCAACTCCAAGAGTGAGAGCGCAAGCTGACGGGCGCGCCGGCGCCGACTCTCCACCGTCGGTGTCGCCAGCTGCGCCGCTTGCCACTCCTTGTGCGACTGCTGCAGGTCGTCGGGTAACCGGACGATCTGCCGACGGTTGAGCGGCGGTACCTTGCGGCGAACGGCGAGGACACCGCTGCCGCGATCCTGCGCCAGGTCGAATTGGACGCAGCGGGTCAGCGCCCGGGCGAACGGCGAGTGGCGACTGCTTGTCGTAGCGAGTCCGAGCGCTCGCGCGGTGTTGTCGAGCGAGAGCGTGAAGCCGGCCGGCGACGCCTCGAGGCCGCGGGCGAAGCGGCGCATGAGCCAAGTGGTAGAGGGGCCGAGGACGCTGAGCCAGTAGCTCTCGACGTAGTGGGATCGGGGGTCGTGACCCAGTGCATCGATCACAGGGTCCGGCCACGGACGGATATCGAGGGTGTCGGCCATTTGTGCCAACCTCCGGAACAGGCGACGCATGAGGAGAAGTGCGTTTCATGTACTTTCATGTATTCAGAAGCTAAAGTCAATGACGCAGTCAAGGCGTGGATCGATGCGGCGACGCGCATCGTCGTTCTCACCGGCGCCGGCATCTCCACCGACTCGGGCATCGCCGATTTCCGCGGTCCGCAGGGCCTCTGGACGAAGAACCCGGCGGCCGAGAAGCAGGCTGACATCCGCTATTACCTGACCGACCCGGAGATTAGGAAGGCGGGATGGCGGAGCCGGCTGACGTCGCCGATCTGGTCGGCCGAGCCCAACGCCGGTCATAAGGCTCTGGTCGAGCTCGAGCGCCGGGGGACGTTGCTGGCGATCGTCACGCAGAACGTCGACGGTCTGCACCAGGCCGCGGGTTCGGATCCGTCACGCGTCCTCGAGGTGCACGGCACCGCGCACTTCGTGAAGTGCTGGTCATGTGGGGAGACGGCGCCCATGGAGCGCGCGCTGGCGCGCGTTCGGGCCGGCGAGGAAGACCCGCCCTGTCGCACGTGCGGGGGCATCTTGAAGTCGGCCACGATCAGCTTCGGCCAGTCGCTGGAGCCCGACGTGATCGACGCCGCCCAGCGCGCCGCGGTCGCATGCGACCTGTTGCTCGCTATCGGGTCGACTCTCGGCGTCTACCCAGCTGCGGGATTGGTGCCGCTCGCCGCGCAGGCCGGCGCCCGCGTCGTCATCATCAACGACCAGCCCACCGAATTCGACACGCTCGCCGATGCGGTTATCCGGGAGTCGATCAGCGCGGTGCTGCCCCGTCTCACCAGTGGCCCCGATGGACCACCGTCTCCAGCGGGCGGCGACCGAGCTTGAGCGAGGCCGAGGGCGTATCCGGCGCCGGGTGGCCGATTGCAACCGCACCGATCGGGTTGTAGGCCGCCGGCACCGAGAAGGCATCCCGGAATGCCGCCACGCGCTGCGGGACGATCCCGAAGAACAGCCCGCCCAGCCCGGCATCGACCGCGGTCAGCAGCATGAGCAGCGCGGCAAAGCCGGTGTCGATGTCCCAGTAGGGCGCCGGCCAGCGGGCCTCGTCGCGGTCGGACCACCCCTTGTCGGGCTTAGCGTAACGGTCGAGGTAGGCCGCCTTGTGCGAAAGGCACACGACGATGAGCGGCGCGTTATAAACCGCCTGATGCGGGGTGTTGCCGTGGGCGATCGCCGTCCAGAACGTGTCGGTCTGCTCGCGGTCCTCGAGGACGAGGAACGCCCATCCCTGGGTGAAGCCGGCCGAGGGAGCGCGCACCGCATTGTCCAGTACTCGATCGACGACCTCGCGTGTCAGCGGCCGATCCTCGAAGGCGCGTACCATTCGCCGTTGGCGGACCACGTCCTGGAACTCCATAGCGCAGGAAGGTAGGGGGGTTTGATGTTCACGTCGATCGTGGTGGGCACCGACGGATCGCCAAACGCGAATGAGGCGGTCAGCAAGGCGGCCGAACTCGCCCGGCTCAGTGGCGCGAGGCTTCACGTGGTGACCGCGTTCAAGCCGATCGCCGAACTTGTGATCAATCCCGAAGCCCTTTCCGTTGACCTCACCTCGATGATCAATCCGGAGCAGGACGCGATCGATCTATCCGAACAGGCCGTCAAGGCGGTGGCCGGCGATGGGCTCGAGGTCGAGGCCCACGCTTGCCCCGGTAATCCGGCCGACGCATTGATCGAGACGGCTGAACGTGAGCAGGCCGACCTCATCGTGGTTGGCAACCGCGGTATGCGGGGCACCCGCCGGGTCCTGGGCAGCGTGCCCAACTCGGTCAGCCACCACGCCCGCTGCACGGTGATGATCGTGCAGACCAGCTAGGGAATGTTGACCTAACTAGTAAGGTTTAAGGCTGTATGCCGACGTATCGCGATCTTCTTGCCGCGGCCCGGGCTGAGACCTCTGAGATCTCGGGCGCCGACGCCGAGGCCCGACTCGACCAGGCGACCGTTCTCGACGTCCGGGAGCCCGACGAGTATCAGCAGGGGGCCATACCGGGCGCCATGCACATTCCGCGCGGTCACCTCGAGGGACAAGTCGAGAGCAAGATCCCCGACAAGGACACACCGATCGTCGTTCATTGCGCCAGCGGTAACCGCTCGGCGTTCGCGGCGAAGACCTTGCAGGAGTTGGGTTACAGCAACGTCCTGAACCTGGCAGGTGGTTTCAATCGGTGGAAAGACGAGGGTCGCCACTGGCGGACGCCGCAGTCCTTGACGCCCGAGCAGCGCAACCGCTACCAGCGTCACCTGCTGCTTCCGGACGTCGACGTCGCCGGTCAGCTCAAGCTCCTCGAGTCCAAGGTGCTGATGCTCGGTGCCGGTGGACTTGGCTCGCCCGCCGCGCTTTATTTGGCCGCTGCCGGAGTCGGCACGATCGGCATCATCGACATGGACGTCGTCGACGACTCCAACCTTCAGCGCCAGATCCTGCACAACATGGAGCGGATCGGGGACCGCAAGGTCGACTCGGCCAAGAAGACACTTACGACGCTGAACCCCGACGTCGACGTCGTCACCTACGACGTCCGCCTCGGCGCCGACAACGTGCTCGACATCATCGATGGCTACGACGTGATCGTCGACGGCACCGACAACTTCCCGACGCGGTACCTGGTCAACGACGCGTCGCTGCTCAAGCGCATCCCCGTCGTCCACGGGTCGATCTTCCGTTTCGAAGGCCAGGCATCGGTGTTCAAGCCGTATGAAGGCCCGTGCTACCGCTGCTTCCTGCCCGAGCCGCCGCCGGCCGAGCACGCGCCGAGTTGCGCGGAGGCCGGCGTTCTCGGCGTCCTTCCGGGCATCATCGGCTCGATTCAGGCGATGGAGGCGATCAAGCTCCTCCTCAACCTCGGCGATCCGCTCGTCGGCCGCCTGCTCGCCTACGACGCGCTCGAGGAGGAGTTCCGCACCTTCAAAGTGCGGCGCGATCCGCAGTGCGCGGCGTGTGGCGAGGATGCCGGCGAGATCGTCATCGCCGAGTACGACGAGTTGTGCATGCCGCATCCGAAACAAGCCCCACCGGCGTCGTCGTAACCTGAGGGACGTGCCCGAACTTCCCGAGACCGACTCCGGGATCCCGATCAAGGCCGTCTATACCGCCGCCGACCTGAACGGCTGGAACCCTGACACCGAGTTGGGGCTACCCGGCGACGAGCCGTACACACGCGGCGTCTACCCGTCGGTCAACCGCGCCCGCCCCTGGACGATCCGCCCATACTCGGGCTTCGGCACCGCCGAGGCGACCAACGAGCGCTGGAAGCTCCTCCTCGCGAACGGATCCACCGGACTCTCATGCGCCTTCGACCTGCCCACGCAGATGGGGTACGACTCGGACCACCCCCGCGCCGAGGGCGAGGTCGGCAAGGTCGGCGTGGCCATCGACTCGATCGCCGACATGCGCCTGCTCCTTGCCGGCATGCCGCTCGACCAGGTCACCACATCGATGACGATCAACTCGACCGCGTCGATCCTGTTGCTGCTGTATGAGTTGGTCGCCGAGGAGCAGGGCGTTCCCAGCGCGAAGCTCGGCGGAACGATCCAGAACGACATCCTCAAGGAGTACGTCGCCCGCGGCACCTACGTGTACCCGCCCCGGCAGTCGATGCGGATCATCACCGACATCTTCAGCTACTGCCGTGAGCACATGCCGCAGTGGAACACGATTTCGATCTCGGGGTACCACATCCGCGAGGCGGGTTCGACCGCGGTGCAGGAGATTGCGTTCACGCTGGCCAACGGCATCGCCTACGTCGAGGCCGGTATCGCCACCGGGATGGACGTCGACGAGTTCGCGCCGCGGCTCTCGTTCTTCTGGAACGCGCACAACAATTTCTTCGAAGAGGTGGCCAAGTTCCGCGCCGCCCGCCGAATGTGGTCGCGGATCATGACCGACCGGTTCGGTGCCAAGAGCGACAAGTCGAAGAAGCTGCGCTTCCACACCCAGACTGGTGGCTCGACGCTCACGGCCCAGCAACCCGAGAACAACATCATGCGCGTCACGTTGCAAGCGCTCGCCGCGGCGATGGGCGGTACCCAGAGCCTCCACACCAATGGCTTCGATGAGGCGCTGGGCCTGCCGACCACACGCGCGGCCACGCTCGCGTTGCGCACGCAGCAGGTCATTCAGAACGAGTCGGGGGTGTCGGACACCACCGACCCGTTGGCTGGCTCGTACTTCGTCGAGTCGCTCACCGATTCGATCGAGACCGCGGCGATGGCATACATCGAGAAGATCGACGGCATGGGCGGGGCGGTGGCCGCCATTGAGGCCGGCTTCATGCAGGACGAGATCGAGCAGGCCGCGTACGCGTACACCAAGGCCATCGACGACGGCGAGAAGATCATCGTCGGTGTGAACAAGTACGTCGACGACGCGCCCGAGCCGGCCGATGTCTTCCCGATCGACCCCGAACTGCAGCGGCAGCAAATGGCTCGCACGCAGCGGGTGCGGGCCGAGCGCGACCAACCCGCGGTCGATGCGGCGCTCGGCGATCTGCGCGCCGCCGCAGAGGGCACACAGAACGTGCTCGTACCGATGAAGGAAGCGCTCCGTCGGTCGGCCACCCTCGGCGAGGTGAGCGACGTCCTCCGCGACGTCTTCGGGGTCTACCAACCGAGTCGGTGAGCGAGGGATACGAGCCCGCGGCGATCGCCGCGTCGTACGACGCCGTGGCCGAGTCCTACGCCGACAAGCTCTTTCACGAACTCGACTACAAGCCGTTCGACCGCCAGCTGCTCGACGAGCTGGCGGCCGGCGTGGATGGCGTCATCTGCGATCTGGGCTGCGGACCCGGCCACGTTGCCCGCTACCTGGCCCAGCGTGGCGCCGAGGTCATCGGCGTCGATCTCTCGACCGCGATGGTCGAACTCGCCCGGCGGCGAAACCCGGGTCTGCGCTTCGAACAGGGCAACATGCTCGACCTCGGCGCCGCCGACGGTGGCGCGTGGGCCGCCGTGGTCGCGCTTTACTCGATCATCCACATCGAGCGCACCGAGGTCCCGATCGCGCTGGCCGAGATCCACCGCGTACTCGCACCCGGAGGTGTGCTTGTCGTCGCGGTGCACGCGGGCACCGGCGAGATCCGTTCCGACGAGTTCCTCGGCCAGCCCGTGCCGTTCACCGGCACCTACTTCGCGCTCGACGAGTTCACCGCGACGATCGAGGCCGCCGGCTTCATGATCGACAGCGCCATCGAACGCCCGCCGTACCCCGAAGAAGGACCGACCCAGCGCATCTACATCTCAGCGCATACATAGGTCTTCAAACCGTTGGCGCTCCTGGCCATTTGGGCGAAGACTGCTCGCTATGCGGCTCAGCTGGAGGGTGATCGCAGTAGTCGTGGCGGCGGTCGGCGTCATCGTCACCATGTTCGGACTGGGGGTGGTGCAGCGGGGCGATCCGCCCAGCTTCGGGCAGTCCTTCGGCGACGACATTCCCGCCACGGTCTACCTGCCCGAGGAGGACCCCGCCGAGCCGCTGCCGGTAGTCGTTTTGGCGCACGGTTACTCGGGCGATCGCGTCGGACTCAGCACGCTCGGTCGTTGGCTGGCCCGGAACGGGTACGCGGCAGTCACCTTCGACGTCCGCGGCCATGGCACCAACAACAGCCCGTTCATCGGCGACATCCGCGACGACCTGATCACCGTGTTGGACAAGGTCGACGACGGCGGCGACTTCGACCCGACGCGCATTGCCCTTGTCGGGCACTCGATGGGGGCGTTCCTGGTCGTGGAACATGCGTCGCGCGACGAGCGCATCAAGGCCACCGTCGCCCTGGCCGGCGGGGACACTGCCGACGGCCCCTTGCGGCCGGCGAATGTGCTCTTCCTCCTTCCGTCCAGCAGCGACGACGTCCACAGCGACGGCAAGGAACTGGCGGCCAAGATCCTCGGTCATGAGGTGAAGGAGGGTGAGACCGAGGGCGACTTCGCGAAGCGCACCGCCGTCCGCGTCGACACTGTCAAGACCGGCATCGCCACGATCATCACGTCACCCGGCGCCGGCGAGCGCACGATCGAGTGGCTCGACCAGGCCCTGGGCGTCACGCGCGACGGCAAGCCTGACCTCTCGCAGGACCGCCGCGCGTTCCTTCTCTCGTACATCCCGTTCGTCCTCGTCCTGCTGTACGCGGTCGGCGCGTTGATCGGCCGCCTCGCGCCGCCGCGGACCGAGGAGCCGGCGACGCGCGTCGGCGGCGGCCTGCTGTTGCTCGCGGCCGCCTTGATCGCTCCCTGGCCCATCACCAGCCTTGGCGTTCCTGCCGGGTTCCTCCGCGTCGATGTGGCCGAGAGCCTCGTGTCGGTCCTGGCCCTCGCCGGCCTGGTGTTGGTCGCCGCGGTTCCGCTGCTGCGCCGCGCCCCAGACCACGCGTTGGCCCGCTTCCTCCCACCGGCGAGCGAGCAGCCCCGCGGTGTCGACCGCGCGACCTGGCTTGCGGTCGGCGCCGGGTTCCTCGCCCTGTATCTCTTGCTCCAGCCGATCGGACCGTTCCTCCACGAGCTGGTGCCGACGCCCAAGCGCCTGGTCCTGGGCGTGGTGATCGGCGCCGGGCTCGCGGTGTTCACGATCCCCGTCGAGCGCTGGCTGCGGCGGGGCTCGTTGCGCCAGGCGGTTGGTATGTCGGCCGCAGGGCGCGTGCTGCTCCTCGTCGCGCTCTACGTCGGCGCGGTGCTCGGCGTTGTCGACGGCTTCATCACGCTGATCATGCCGCTGTTCGTCGTCCTGTTCCTCGTCCTCGAAGTGTTCAGCGCCGGCGTCTACGCGGCCAGCCGCAACGTCACCGTCATCGCCCTCATCAACGCCGCCACACTCGGTTGGGTCCTCGGCGTGTTCATGCCAGTTCGCATCTAGGAATTCGGTGCGCCGGTAGCCTCGTAGCGAGATGGCGGTGCGGTTCACGATCATTGGTGCCGGCCCGGCCGGGTTGCAAGCGGCCACGTACGCGGCTCGGCTGGGCGCCGAGGTGACGATGGTCGAGCGCGACATCGTCGGTGGGGCAGCCAACCTGTGGGACTGCATCCCCTCCAAGGCGATGATCGCCACGGGCGATGTTCTCTCGGAGACGCGCCGGGCTGAAGTTATGGGCCTCGCCCATCTTGACCCCGCGCCCGACCTGCAGCGGCTGTCGGAGCGGATCCAGCGGATCGAGTCCGGCCTCAACGCGGCTGCCTGCTCGCTTCTCGAGAGCCAGGGTGTGCGCATCATCCAGGGGACCGGCCGGCTGAAGGGCCCGCACGAAGTGGTCGCCGAAACGGCTACCGGACTCGAAGAGGTCGACGCCGACGCCGTGCTCATCAGCACGGGGAGCCGACCACGCATCCCCGAGTGGGCCGAGGTCGACGGTGAACGGGTCCTGACCACGCGGCAGGCCTACCCGCCGCCTGAGATGCCGGAGCACCTCGTGGTGATCGGGTCGGGAGTGACCGGCGTTGAGTTCGTGCACATGTTCCGGTCGTTCGGCGCCAAGGTCACGCTCATCGTTTCCCGCCAGCAGGTGCTTCCCCAGAAGGACCCGGAGGTTGCCGCCGCCCTCGAGGACGACTTCCTTAAGACCGGCGTCATGCTGATGAAGGGCGCGCGCGCCACCGGCATCTTCCGCGAGGGCACTGCCGTCGCGGTCCGCTGCGACGACGGTCGCGTCGCGCACGGATCGCACGCCCTCCTGGCCATCGGCTCGGTTCCGAACTCGGAGGGGCTCGGCCTCGACGAGGCCGGCGTCGACGTTGACGCCGGTGGCTACGTCCCCATCAATCAGCACTGCCAGTCGAACGTGCCGCACATCTATGCGGCGGGCGATGTGTCCGGCCGCCTCCCGCTGGCATCGGTGGCGTCGATGCAAGGGCGCAAGGTCGCGGAGCACGTGATGGGTCTGCACTCGCGCGAGCACCGTCATCTCGACTACGACAAAGCCGCCAGCGCGATATTCACCGAGCCCGAGATCGCCGACGTCGGCCTGGCCGAAGCCGAGGCGTTCGCCATCGGTCGCAAGATTCGGGTTACTAAGGTCCCCTTCGCGGCCAACGCACGCGCGCAGATCGACGGCGACCCGCGCGGGTTCGTGAAGATCGTGTCCGACCCGGCCACCGGGGTGGTGCTCGGTGGATCGATCGTGGGACGGAGTGCATCCGAGTTGATCTCGGTCATCGCGCTGGCGGTCACCGCCAACCTCAAGGTGTCGGACATCGTCGAGAGCCTTCTCGTCCACCCCGCGCTGGCTGAGGCCCTAGCCGACGCCGCCGAGTGAGGCGGAGGCGCAGCCGAAGCCGATCCGGGAGGCTCCGAGTGAGGCCGGTCGCGGTCGCGGCATTGGTTCTGCTGGGCGCGTGCTCGTCGTCCGATAGCCCGCGACCGAGTCCCTCGACCACGGCGTCAGCAGCTGCGACAAGCACGATCGCGGAACCCGGTGTGACGGTGGTGGCTGCCGGTGATATCGCCTGCCCGCCCTCCCTGTCGTGTACCGACACGAGCACGTTGGTGGAGTCCCTCAACCCAGCCGCGGTACTCATCCCGGGCGACATCCAGTACGAACGTGGCGAGTTGGAGAACTTCATGGCCGTGTATGACAAGTCATGGGGGCGCTTCAAGAGCATCACCAAACCGTCGCCCGGCAACCACGAGTACGCGACCTCACGCGCCGGCGGCTACTTCGCCTATTTCAACGTCGAGCCCTGGTACAGCTTCGACGTGGGGGGATGGCACATCATCTCGCTCAACTCCAACTGCCGCAGTGTGGGCGGGTGCGGGCCCGGCTCACCCCAGGAGGTGTGGCTCAAGGCCGACCTCGCCGCGCACCCGGCCAAATGCACGCTGGCCTTCTGGCATCACCCCCGCTGGTCATCGGGCTACAACGGCAGCGATCCGGGCTACGACACGTTCTGGTCTGATCTGGCCGCGGCCGGTGCGGAGGTCGTCCTTAGTGGCCACGACCATCACTACGAACGCTTCGCCGCCGATCGTGGTATCCGCCAGTTCGTGGTCGGTACCGGCGGCCGGTCGCTCTTCCCGACAATCGGCCAAGAGCAGGGAAGCGAGGTGGCCAACTCGAGCACCTACGGCGTGCTCAAGCTGACGCTGCGGCCCTCGAGCTACGCATGGGAATTCGTCCCCGAGGGCGATTCAAAGTTCACGGATCGCGGCAACACTGAGTGCCGATGACCGACGACGACCTGACCAGCGACGAGGCCGCCGCCGTGTTCCGCCGCGCCGCAGAACTCGACCTGCGGCACTCGAGTACGCCCGGACGCGGCCTCGACTTTGCCGCGCTCGAGCAGGCCGGCGTCGAGGCGGGCTTGTCGCGGGACTCGATTCGCCAGGCGTTGGCGGAGATCAAGGCCGGCGCGCTCGAGCAAACGGTTCGTCAGCACGACGCGGTGATTACCCGCACGCTCCGCGGGAGCGACCTCGAACACGAGATCGAGCGGTTCATGCGGCAACAGCGGCTGCGCGTCGCCCGGCGCTTTGGCGACCGCACCGTGTGGGAGCCCGAGACCGGGCTGGGTGCATCACTGGCCAAGTCACTCGACTTCAACCGGCGCATCGTGCTGCGGGAGATCACGCAACTCACCACCTGCGTGGTCCCGGTGCCGGGTTCACCGGGTCTGAGTCACGTTCGCCTCGAGCTCGACCTCATGCGCGTCCGGCGGGGCTGGTACACCATCCCGATCGTGACCGCTGTGGTGAGCGCCGGCAGCGTTGCGTTGCTTCCGGTGGCTGGCGTCGATCTGCTCCCGGCCATCGCCGTTGGCGTCCCCGGGGCTGGTGTTGCCACCGGGGGCGCGTACGTCGCCGCCCGCGCCGGCTATAGAGGCAGTCTGCGCCGAAGCGTCAACGGCATCGAGCGTTTCCTCGACCGCTTAGAGCACGGTCGCTAGGTCTTAGCTGCGAGGTCAGCGACCGTCATCGCCATCGCCTTGGCGCCGTCGAGCGCAGCGAGGTCGGCGGTCTCGGTGATGCAGAACGCCGCGAACTCCGGCTGATGATTGGAGATCGGGAAGCAGCCCAACCCGAGCATCGGGTGGATCGTCGGCATGGCGAGGGAAACGTTCGCCATGTCCGTGGAGCCGGATACGCGACCCGCGCCGCCACGAAGATCGGCGAAGACCCGCCCGAGCGATTCGGCATTGGCCTTGTAGAGCGCGGTCATGTTTTCATCGGGAATCATCTCGGAGTAGCGGGGGCTCTTGAGCTCGACCTCATGCGTGCAGCCGGTGGCCAGCGCGCCGGCCTCGAAGCAGCGGTACACGCGCGGCTCCAGCTCCTCCAACTCCTTGAGTGTCTTGCTGCGGATGTACCACTTGGCAGTGGTGTGGGCGGGTACCACGTTGGGTGCGTCGCCGCCATGAGTGACAATGCCGTGGATCCGATCGGTGGCGCGGATGTGCTGGCGCAACAAACCCACGGCCGTCTGGCTGATAGTGATTGCATCCGCCGCGTTGATGCCCAGCTCCGGGAACGCGGAGGCGTGTGCTTCTTTGCCCGTGTAGTGGACGTCGACGTGCGAGACGGCAAGGCACGGGAATCGGTCCATCTCCATCGGTGCGGGGTGCACCATCATCGCTGCGTCCACGCCGTCGAACGCACCGCGCTCGAGCATGTAGATCTTGCCGCCGCCGCCTTCCTCGGCCGGCGTGCCCATCACCTTGATCGTCACCCCGAGGTCGTCGGCGAGGGGGGCCAGCGCGAGCCCGGCACCAGCCGCGGCGGCAGCGATCACGTTGTGCCCGCACGCGTGACCGATGCCCGGTAGCGCGTCGTACTCCGCGCAGATAGCGATCGTGAGCGGCCCGCTTCCCGCAGTGGCGACGAACGCAGTCGGCAGGTCGCACACGCCGGCGTCGACTGTGAAGCCGCCGTCGGCCAGCACGCCTGCGACCCACGCCGCGGACTTCTCCTCCTCGAAGCACAACTCCGGGTTGGCGTGGATCCGATGTGAGAGGCCGATCAGCGACTCGCCCTGGTCATCAACGGTGCTCTTGATTGCGTCCTTGACGTCAGTCACTGTGTCCCCCGATCGGCACTCGGCTTCGCCTCCGCCTCACTCACTGGATCACGACCACGACGTCGCCGGCGCCGACCAGGTCGCCCGGCTTCACCTTCACCTCGGCGATCGTTCCCACCATCTCGGCGTTGATGTTGTTCTCCATCTTCATCGCCTCCAGGATGCACACAGGTTGGCCGACCTCGACCGCGTCGCCCGGCTGTACCAGCACCTTCACGATGGTCCCCTGCATCGGCACCGTTACGCGGTTGGTCCCCGCCGCGCCGCCGCCGGAATGGCCGGCGGCCACGCTGGGTTTGGGCCGTGCCGCCGGCGCCGCGCCGGCCGCCGATGACGCGGCTTCCGCCGACTCGGGTACCCACACCTTGACCTGGTAACGCCGGCCGTCGACTTCGACGTCGACTTCGCGAGCGACCTTGCCTTCCGGTGGCGCGCCACCCTCGACGCGCCCGTCAGGAATCTCGAGTCGTTCCTCGACCCACTTTGTCGAGTGCTCGGCGTTGATGAAGTCTTCGTGTTCGAGAATGGCGACGTGCGCGGGGATGGTCGTCGCCACGCCCTCGATCTCCGTTTCGGCCAGTGCTCGCAACATGCGCCGCCGGGCGTGCTCGCGATCAGGACCCCATACGATGAGCTTGGCGATCAAGTTGTCGTAGAACTGGCTGACCGTGTCGCCCTCTTCGTAGCCGGCGTCGACCCGCACGCCGGGGCCGTCCGGCCGCCGGAACCGCGTGATCGTGCCCGGCGACGGCAGGAACCGGCCTTTGGCCGGGTTCTCCGCGTTGAGGCGGACCTCGATGGCGTGGCCGTTGCGGGCGATGTCGTCTTGGCCGAACGGAAGCGGTTCGCCCGCGGCGATCGTCAATTGCAACTCGACAAGATCGAGCCCGGTCACGAGCTCGGTCACGGGATGCTCGACCTGCAACCGGGTGTTCATTTCCAGGAAGAAGAAGTCGCCGTCCTGGTAGAGGAACTCGACCGTCCCGGCATTCACGTAGCCGCACGCCTTGGCCACCTTGACCGCCGCTTCGCCCATGGCCTGGCGGACCTCGTCGGGGAACGCCGCCGCCGGGCTCTCTTCGATGAGCTTCTGGTGGCGGCGCTGGCACGAACAGTCGCGCTCACCCAGCCACACCGCGTTGCCCTGCTGGTCGGCGAACACCTGCATCTCGATGTGGCGCGGCCAGGTGAGGTAGCGCTCGACGTAGCACTCCGACCGGCCGAACCCCTTGAGCGCTTCGCTCTGGGCGGATTCGAGGGCGGCGGCGGCCTTGTCGGCCGATTCGACCACCCGCATGCCCCGCCCGCCGCCGCCGTAGGCCGCCTTGATGGCGACCGGCCAGCCGTGCGTCTCGCCGAACGCGATCACCGCTGACGCGTCCTCGAGCACGCGAGAGTCGCCGGGGACGCCGGCCACGCCCGCGGCTTCGGCGGCGAGCCGCGAGCTGATCTTGTCGCCCATCACCTCGATCGCCTCCGGCGGTGGCCCGATGAACACCACGCCCCGCCCGGTGATTGCCCGGGCGAAATCGGTGTTCTCGGAGAAGAAGCCATAGCCGGGGTGGACCGCGTCGGCGCCGCTGCGCTCGATAACGTCGAGGATGGCTTCGGTGTTCAGGTAGCTCTCGGCTGCCGTCTGGCCTCCGAGCGCGTACGCCTCGTCGGCGAGCCGCACGTGCATCGCATCACGGTCGAGGTCGGAGTACACCGCGACGGTCGCGATTCCCAACTCGCGGCAGGTGCGGATGACGCGGACAGCGATCTCGCCGCGGTTGGCGATGAGGACTTTGGCGAGCATGAGACTTCTATGGTTAGCAAATCGACTGGGATGTGCGCCCCTTCACGGAACTTGACTCGACGAACCGATGGCTGCTCGACGAGGCGCGGCTTGGCGCCCGTGAGGGCACCGTGGCCGTGGCTGACCACCAAACCGCAGGCCGGGGCCGTCTCGGCCGGACGTGGGAGGCGCCCGCCGGTGCCTCGCTCCTCATGTCGGTCCTACTGAGGCCGGACCTACCGATCGAGCGCCGCCACCTTGTTACCGCCGCGGTGGCCCTGGCCGGCGCCGCGGCGATCGACGAGGCGACGCCCGTTCTCAAGTGGCCCAACGACCTCCTTATCGGCGATCGCAAGGTTGCCGGGGTCCTGGCCGAGGTCGACGGAAACGCCGTGGTGGTCGGCATCGGGATCAACCTCAACTGGGACGGTGATCCTCCTGCGGGTGGGGTCGCTGTAAATCAGGTCGTTGGCCATCCGGTCGACCGGGACGAAGTGTTGGCTGCGCTCCTCCGTGAGCTCGAGACCCGTTACGGTCGCTGGGACACCGTGGCCGCTGAGTATCGACGTCGCTGCGCGACCATCCATCGCGAGGTGCGGGTCGAGATGACGGACGAGACCTTCACGGGCGTGGCCACCGATGTCAATGACGACGGCCACCTGCTCGTCGACGTTGGCGTCTGCCTCCGCACGGTGAGCGCCGCCGACGTGGTCCACCTTCGCGCGTGAAGATCTTCGCAGTCGCGTTGTTGCTGTTGACGATCGGGTTCGTCAATGTGTCGCGCGGCCTCGATCATCCCGGCCGCGAGTACCGGGCCCCGGCACTCACCAATGGGAGTTACTCCGACCTACTGGCCCTGAGCGGCGACCGCTACCTGGAGGGCGAGCACCCCGTGCCGTACGTGGACGACCGCATCGAGTATCCGGTGATCCTCGGGTTCGTTATCTGGCTGCCCTCGTGGGCGCCCGGCGGCCAGTTCGGCTACCTACTTGTATCAGCGCTGCTTCTCGCCGCCTGTCTGCTGTGGTCGGTGGCATCGCTCCGCCGAATACCCGGCAGCAACCCGTGGCTGCTGGCGGCGACGCCCGCCATTGCCACCTTCGGCCTCTTGAACTGGGACCTCATCGGTATCGCGTTCATGCTGGCGGGGATCGCGGCCTACGACCGGGAGGTTCGGAGCGGCGTCTTCATCGGTCTTGGGGTCGCCACCAAACTGTTTCCGATCGCGGCGATCCCGGGGTTGCTGCGCGTCATCAAGCGCCCGGTGCGCTGGCTGGCGGCTGCCGCCGGCATCGCCCTCGTCATCAATGTTCCGGTGGCCATCGTCGCCTTCGACAACTGGCAGTGGTTCTTCAAATTCAGTTCCGAACGACCGCCCGACTTCGCCATCTGGAACGCGCTGAGCATCACCTCGATCGGTTTCATCAACGCCGCGTCGCTCGCACTCCTCGGCGCGGCGGCGCTGGTCGCTCTGCGCCACGGACGCACGCCGGCCGCGGCTCGGTTGGGGACCGCGCTGGTGATCGCCGTCTGGATGACGTTCAACAAGGTCGGAAGCCCGCAGTACAGCCTGTGGCTGTTCGCCGCCGCGGCGATGGTCGGCGCACCGTGGTCGATCTTCGCCGCGCTCGTCGCCGTGGCGATGTTTGACTTCTCCCTCGAGCTCTGGCTGATGCCGCGGCACGCCCTCGCGCTACGTCCGTTGGTTGGAGCGATGGTCGTGTTGCGCACCGCAGCAGCAGCGGCGCTCGCATGGTGGTGCCTGCGCCAGCTACGGGTCGAGGTCGCGCTCGATGAGGGCGCGCAGCCCGGCCGCAACGTCGACGGTGACGGCGCCGGGGGAGCCGACCGGCTGCACCTCTCGGGTTGAGGACGTAAGGAACACCTCGGAGGCGCTCTCGAGCGCATCGCCGGGTACATCACGTTCCTGCGCGCCGGTGAGCTCGATCACGAGGGCCCTGGTGATGCCCGCCAGACAACCCGACGAGAGGGAGGGCGTGACCAGCTCGCCGTCGAGGACGAGGAACACGTTGGTGCCGGTGCCCTCACACAGATCACCTGCCGTATTCCGGAACAGCGCCTCGCCCGCGCCGCGCTCGTGGGCGTAGGCCAATGCCACGACGTTCTCGGCGTAGGACGTGGTCTTCAACCCGGCTAACGCGCTGTGCTCGTTCCGCCGCCACGGCACGACGACGACCTCTGTGGTTGGCGGCCATTCGACCATGGGACTCGTGGCGACGATCACACTCGGCAGGGCGTCGCCTCGGTCGGAACCCAGGGGCGCCACGCCGCCGGTGACCGTCAATCGCAGCCGTCCGTCGGCGATGTCATTGGCGGCGACGACAGTTTCCATAGCCGCGCGGAAATCCACGTCGGGCAATCGCAATCCCAAGCCGTCGGCGGAGTGGACGAGGCGCGCCAAATGACGCCGCATGGCGAACGGAGTCCCGCGGTAGATGCGCAGGGTTTCGAAGATGCCGTCTCCGGTCAGCAGGCCGTGGTCGAACGGCGACACGCCGGCCCTTGCCGCGTCGACGAGCTCGCCGTCGATCCACACCTTCTGTGCCTGTGCCGTTCCGCTCATCGCGACGCCACCTCGAGGAGTCGCCGGGCTTTGAGCTCGGTCTCCTCCCACTCTCCCTCCGGTGTCGAGTCATAGGTGATGGCGCCGCCGGTTCCGAAGTGGATCTGGCGATCGGCCAGCCAGAAGGTGCGGATCCCGACGTTCAGTTCGCCCCGCCGCTGATCGGCATCCACCCAGCCGACGGCGCCGCAGTACGGGCCGCGGTCGACCGGCTCGAGCTTGGCGATCACGTCGAGCGCAGCGAGCTTCGGCGCGCCGGTCACCGAACCGGGTGGGAAGCTGGCGGCGACGAGCTCCGCCCACCCGACGTGAGGTCGGAGGTGGCCTCGCACGGTAGATACGAGGTGGAACAAACCCGGGTGCGGCTCGACCTCGCACAGCGCCGGCACGGCGACCGAACCCCACTCGCAGACCCGCCCGAGATCGTTGCGAACCAGGTCAACGATCATCACGTTCTCGGCCCGATCCTTGGGGAGGAAGCCGTCGGCGCGGTCGGCGGTGCCTTTGATCGGTCGCGACTCGGCGATGTCGCCGTCCCGCCGCAGGTAGAGCTCGGGCGACGCGGAAGCCACGTGCACGCCGTGGTCGGGGAGGCGCACCACCGCGGCGTACGGGGCGGGGTTGCCCTCGGCCAGCGCCGCTCCAAGTGCGGCGACGTCGGCGTCGGCGGGAGCCGCGGCGCTGAGCACTCTGCAGAGGTTCACCTGGTATACCGAGCCGGCGGCGATGAGCTCACGGATGGCCCGAACGCCTCCCTTGTACTCGGCTCGGTTGAGGCTGGACACCCACCCGCCGGCGGACGGGCCGCATTCCCCGCTCAGAGGGCCGCTCAGGCCCGGCCATGGTGCCCCCGGCCAGGGCCGGGCCTGGCGCACAGTGTCGAAGCGGGCGCACACCGGTTCACCGGCGAAGGGCATGACGACCGCCCACATCCCGCGGGAATCCAACGTGGCCAGATCACTGGTGACGTCCTCCAACCCGGTCAGCAGCATGCCGCCGACGACAGCCAACGCGGGGCGGCTCATCGGTGGCAGGTTTACCATCCACGCGTGGATTTCGATCTCACGCCAGAGCAGGACGCCTTCCGCAAGGTCGTGCGCGACTTCGCCGAGAGCGAGATCGCGCCGCAGGCCGAGGCCTGGGACCGTGATCACACCTTCCCGGTCGACATCGTCCTGGCCATGGGGGAATTGGGACTGTTCGGTCTACCGTTCCCGGAGGAGTACGGCGGTTCCAACGCCGACTTCACGACCGTCTGCCTCGCGATCGAGGAGCTGGGTCGGGTCGACAGCTCGATGGCGATCACCCTCTCCGCCGGTGTGGGCCTCGGCGCCAATCCCATCTATAGGTTCGGCACCGAGGAGCAGCGGCAGAAGTGGCTCCCCGACCTCTGCGCGGGCCGGCGACTCGGCGCGTTCGGGCTCACCGAGCCCGATGCCGGCAGTGACGCCGGTGCGACCCGAACGCGTGCGCAGTTGCAGGACGGCAACTGGGTGATCGACGGCGCCAAGGCCTTCATCACCAACTCCGGGACGTCGATCACCTCGATCATCACTGTCACCGCCCGCACAGGGACGGGTATCTCCGCCATCGTGGTTCCCGCGGGTACCGAAGGTCTCGTGGTCGAGCCTCCGTATCGCAAGATGGGATGGCATGCCTCGGACACGCACGGACTGCGGTTCGACAACTGCCAGGTTCCGGCCGACCATCTTCTCGGCGAGGAGGGTGCCGGGCTCCGCCAGTTTCTCGCCATCCTCGACGACGGTCGCATCGCGATCGCCGCGCTCGCCGTGGGTCTCGCGCAGGCCTGCCTCGAGCACAGCGTCGCCTATGCGCAGGAGCGCCAGGCCTTCGGCGGTCCTATCGGGCGCAACCAGGCCATCGCCTTCAAGTGCGCCGATCTCGAGGTCATGGTCGAGACGGCGCGCCTACTCACGTACAAGGCAGCGTGGCTGAAGGACAATGGCCGGCCCTTCAAGCAAGCCGCCGCCCTGGCCAAACTGCACGCCACTGAGGCGGCGGTGACCGCGACGCGTGAGGCGACGCAGATCTTTGGCGGCTACGGGTTCGTCGACGAGACGCCGGTGAGCCGGTTCTACCGCGACGCCAAGATTCTCGAGATCGGTGAGGGCACCAGCGAGATCCAGCGGCTGGTCATTAGCCGCGGTCTCGGTCTCCCCGTCTAGTCAGCCCGGCCAGGTACCCGGCCATCTTCGCGGCATCCAGCGCGACCTCGAGGAGTGGCAGCGCGACCAGCCCAAGCAAGAAGTCGCGGCGGGGGAGGCGACGGTACGCGGGAATCATCCGCATCACGACAGCCGCCGCCAGCGCGATGAAGAGGACGGGACGGGTGACCGCCAGCGCGGCGAGCGCCAAGCCACCGGTATAGGTCGCGAAGCGCATGAGATGACGCCGCGGGTACATCCCGGCGATGCCGTCGCCGCGCGCGTACCGGTAGTACTGCTTGAGGCACGACCGGAGGTTGGGTCGCAGCCGCCAGCGCACAATGGCGGTCGGTGCGAACACTCGCTGCGCACCAGCGTCGAGCAGGCGGAAGTTGAAGTACATGTCCTCGCCGATGGCCAACCATTCGGGATAGCCGCCGGCCTTCTCCCACGCCGCCTTGTGGAAGGCGACCGACCTGGAGGACGGCATGAACTTCGCCGGATCGATCTCGTCGACACCGGGCAAGTTCACGTATGCGAGGAAGCGCTCGAACCCCGAGCGTGGGTCCGGCCGGTAGAAGCCCATCACGACGTCCGTACCGGGCGTTGCGAAGCCGGCGACCAGCGCAGCCAACCACTCGGGACCCGGTATGCAGCCCGCGTCGGTCACTGCGACTATTGGCCCGGCTGCTCGCCGGATGGCCGCGTTGCGCCCGGCGGCGATGTTGGCCCCGGCCGCGGCCGCGACGATCACGCCGGGCCTGCCGCCGGCCCATCGCTCGAGGATCTCGACGGTACCGTCGGTGGAGCCACCGTCGACGATGACAATCTCGTCCGGCGGGCGGGACTGCCCATCCAATGCGTCGAGGAGCGCGCCGACGGTGTCGGCTTCATTGAGCATGGTGACGACGAGTGAGACCGTCGACGCGCTCCCGCTATGGCGTAGGCCTCGCGGGTGGCGGCGGCGGTAGCCGCCCAACTGAACCGGGCCGCCTGCGTTCGGGCCGCGGCCGACAGTCGCGCGCGCAGGGCATCGTCCTGCGCCAACTGGACTAGGGCGTCGGCCAGTTGTTCGGTGTCGGTCGCCGCGACGAGTATCGCCGCGTCACCGGCGACCTCGGCGAGCGCGGGCACGGCGCTGACCACCGCGGGGATGCCGAAGGCCAGGGCCTCGACCATCGGGAGGCCGAAGCCTTCGTCCAGCGACGGCAGGGCGAACACCGCGGCACGCGTATAGAGGGCGGTCAATTCCGCGTCGGTGACGCGGCCGGTGAGCAGCACTCGCCCGGTGTCGTCACCGATCTCCTGCACGAGCGCGTCGCGTCCCCACCCGGGAATGCCCGCGATCACCAGGGTGTGCTCGGCGAGTCGATCGCCGGCCCGCCTGAACGCTCTGACCAGGCCGACCTGGTTCTTGCGCGGCTCGAGCGTGCCGACGTTCAGGACGAAAGGCTCGGCAATCCCGAGGCGTTGGAACACCCCGTCGTCGCGCTCCGAGGCTGGCGTGAGGTTGGGCGCCGGCAGTGTGAGGACGATGCGGTCGGGCGCCACGCCGTACCTGTCGATGAGCGCCGTCCTCGTCGCCGCCGAGACCGCACAGATCACATCCGCTCGGGACACCGCGATCCGTAGCCCCTTTCGGTACACCTGGCGCCACGGTTGGGGGACCACCGCGGGCCGCTCGATCACGGCAAGGTCGTGAACCGTGGCGACCAACGCCGCGCCGCGCGCCGGCGGGATGGCCAGGCCGGTCGCGTGGATGATGTCGAACGTGCCCTTGACCCTCGGGCGACCCAGGTAATTCCACGCCGTGTACAACGGCGCCGCCGGGAATTTCGAAACGATGACCCGGTACTCGTTGCCGTCCGGGGCGCCGAGGAGCTGCTCGACCAGTCGGCGCACGTAGACGCCAATACCGCCAGGGATCTGGTGCGCGGCCGGATCGCCATGAATTCCGACTCTCATTTGATGGCCGCGCGCTCGCGCTTCCGGCGTACAGCCGCGCGGATCCCGTACTCGTACGGCTGGAACGACGGCTCGAGATCTCTCCAACCAACCCGGCGGCCCTGCTGGATGGCGCGTCGCTTCGCGAGCTGCCGGGGTAGCAGCTTGATGAACTGCGCCCAGGCGAGGACGAGCGCCGCAGGCCGGCGCGAGAGCATGTGGAGACTGGCGCGTAGCTCGGTGTACGCGATTCCCGGCAGGTGCTTCAGGAAGCTCCTCGGAGCATCGTTGTGCAGCATCACGAGTAGCCGGTTGCGATGGTTGCACGCGAGGATCGCGGTGGCCGCTTTTCCGCCGCTGCCGCCGCGGTGGTGCCGGCCCACGGCTGCCGGCTCGAACGCGTGGCGCCAACCGCGGATCTGCGCGCGCCACGACAAGTCGAAGTCCTCGAAGTACATGAAGAAGTCCTCGTCGAAGTATTGGCCGTCGAGCGCGACGTCTTCGAGCATCGCCCGCCGGTAGCAGGGCGCGGCGGCACAGATACTGAACAGCACGGTGTCGCCGTCGTACTGCCCGTGGTCGGACTCGCGCTCCCCGCGGTCGACCGCTCGACGGTTCCGGTAGACGACATGGCCGGTCGTGTCGATGATTGCGGGGACGCGATCCTCGGGCCGGAGCAACTTGCCGGTGACGCCGCCAAGCCCGGGGTCGGCGGCGAGCGCGGCAACGCACGCCGAGAGATACGCGGGCTCGAGGGTCACGTCGAGGTTGAGGAGCGTGACGAACTCGCCACTGGTGGCGGCGATCCCGCGGTTCATGCCCGTGGCGAATCCGGTGTTGGCTCCCAGCCGGAGCAGCGTGACGTGCGGGAACTCGGCCTCGATCGCTGCCGCCGAGTCATCCGTGGAGCCGTTGTCGACGCACACGATCTCGGTCGGTTGGAGTGCCTGCGCGGTGAGCGACGCCAGGCAGGCGCGCACCAGCGACCCGCCGTTGTAGTTGAGCACGACCACCGACACCATTCACGCGAGTATGCCGACTAGCGTTCGCGACGTGGCACACAGGCCCGCGGGGGCGCTGGCCCCCCGGCGCTGGCCCCGCCGACTCCTCATTGGCGCAAACATCTTTGTTGCGTTCTGTGTGCTGTTCACCGCGGCGGGCTACGGCTACGTACGACTCAAGTACAGCCAGATCGACAAGATCGACCTTTGCAACGCGTTGCGGCGTTGCGGCGATGACGATCCGGGCACCGCGATGAACGTCTTGCTCGTTGGTTCTGACACCCGCTCGAACCTGTCGGCTCAAGACCAGAAGAGCTTCGGAGCATCGGTCGTCGCTGGCCAGCGAAGCGACACGATCATGGTCATGCACGTTGACCCGCGCGAGGAGAAAGCGGCGATTCTCTCCATCCCTCGCGACACATACGTCCAGATCGCCGGCACCAGGCGCTCGGATCGGATCAACACCGCCTTCGAAGCGTCGACGCTGGAGGAAGGCGCACGCACCCTCATCAACACGATCACCCAGACCCTCGGCATTCCGATCGACCATTACGTCTCGGTTGACTTCGTCGGCTTCAAGGGAATCGTCAACAGCGTCGACGGTGTCACGATCCCGTTCCCTGCTCCGGCCCGCGACAAGCTTGCGGGCCTCGACATCAAGACGGCCGGTTGCGTCAAGCTCAACGGCGACCAGGCGTTGGCCTACGCGCGCAGCCGTAACTTCGAAACGTTCGAGTCGGGCCGGTGGCGGTTCGATCCGCGGGCCGATCTGGGACGCATCCAACGGCAGCAGGACTTCATCCGCCGCGTCATGCGCAAGGCGATCTCGCGCGGCGCGCGGAATCCGTTGAAGCTCCCGGGTCTCGTCAATCAGGGCGTCAAGTACGTGAAGATCGACAAGGCGCTCTCGACGCGCGACATCGCCACGCTGGGTAAGCGGTTCAGGTCGTTGGAGCCCGACGCCGTCGACATGCTCACGCTGCCGGGTGTCAACGCCACGATCGGGGGAGCGTCGGTGCTCCGCCTCAAGCAGCCCGAAGCGCAGGCGATCATCGATCGCTTCACCGGCAAGACGTTGCCGACAACAGGTGGCCCGCCGCCGAACATCCTGCCCAACACCGTCAAGGTCCGCGTGCTCAACGGTTCCGGTGTTGGGGGCCAAGGCGGCCAGACCGCGGCCAAGCTCCAGCAGTTCGACTTCAACATCTCCGGTACCGGGGACGCGAAGGCGTTCAACTACACGACACCGGTTGTCAGCTATGGACGCGGCCAGCTTTTGAAGGCGCGCCTCGTGGCGGCCTATGTGCAGGGGGCTGTGCAGCTCAAGCAGGACCTCACGTTGCAGGGGGTCGACGTGGAGTTCATCACCGGTACCGCCTTGGGCGCGATTCGAGCGCCGGGTGAAGGGGCGGCGGCAACCACGCCCACCACCGCGACGGCTCCGGCCGGCGCGAAGCCACAGTCCAAGGGCGCCTCAACCGGCCTCAGCTGCTAGGCCACGCGAGGATGTCGCCAATGAAGGGCTTGATACTCGCCGGGGGGAGCGGCACGCGGCTGCGTCCGATCACGCATACGAGCGCGAAGCAACTAGTGCCGGTCGCCAACAAGCCCATCCTGTTCTTCGTCATCGAGAACCTGGTCGATGCCGGGATCACTGAAATCGGGATCGTCGTGGGCGAGACCGCCGACGAGATCAAAGGCGCGGTCGGCGACGGTGGCCGCTGGAACGCGAACGTCACCTATATCCCGCAGGATGCGCCGTTGGGGCTGGCTCACTGCGTCCTGATCGCCGGTGAGTTCTTGGGCAACGACGACTTCGTCATGTACCTCGGCGACAACCTGCTCCAGCAGGACCTGCGCCAGTTCCTCGAAAACCGGGAGCCGGCGGCCGCACAGATTCTCCTGTGTCACGTTCCCGATCCACAACGCTTTGGCGTCGCCGAGCTCTCACCTGATGGTGAGCGGGTGGTGCGCCTCGTCGAGAAGCCCGTCGTCCCGCCCTCCGACCTGGCACTGGTGGGCGTGTATCTGTTCGATCGCACGATCAACGCGGCCGTGCGAGCGATCCAGCCCTCGGCGCGCGGCGAGCTCGAGATCACCGACGCCATTCAGTGGCTCATCGACAACGGCCACACGGTGCGATCACGCGTCCTCGAGGGATGGTGGATCGACACCGGCAAGCTCACACCCCTGCTCGAAGCCAACCGGCTCATGCTCGAAACGATCGAAACGCGCGTGTCGGGCAAGGTGGACGAGGCATCGCGCCTCGAAGGCCGGGTGATCATCGAGAAGGGCGCCGAAGTGGTCAACTCCACCGTTCGCGGCCCGGCGATAATCGGCGCGGGCACAAGGGTGATCGACAGTTATGTCGGGCCTTTCAGCGCGATTGGCCCTGATTGCGAGATAACGCACTCCGAAGTCGACCATTCAGTCGTTCTCGAAGGCAGCCGCATCACCGACGCCGGCGACCGAATCGTCGACTCGTTGATCGGTAAGCACGCCGAGATCTTCCGATCGGGCCAGCGTCCCCGCGCCACCCGCCTGCTCCTGGGCGATCACTCCCAGGTCGACCTGGCCTGAGCGACTGCTCCGATAGCCTGGCCCGGCCATGAACGTCCTCGTGACCGGCGGCGCCGGCTTTATCGGGTCCAACTTCGTCCGCTACTGGCTCGACGCTCATCCCGGCGATCGCGTCGTGGTCTACGACGTGCTCACCTACGCCGGGCGGCGCGAGAGCCTGAGCGATCTCGACGGCCGCTATGAATTCATCCAGGGCGACATCGGCGACCTCGAGCTGGCCGAGACCACGTTGCCGCGACAACGCCATCGACGTGATCGTCAACTTCGCCGCGGAATCGCACAACAGCTACGCGATCAAGAACCCAGGCGTGTTCTTCCGCACGAACGCGCTCGGAACGCAGACGCTGTGCGAGGCGGCGCGTCGCGTCGGCGTCGATCGCTTTCATCACGTCTCCACCTGCGAGGTCTATGGCGATCTCGACCTCGACGCGGATGCGGCTTTCAACGAGGAGTCGCCCTATCGCCCGCTGGCGCCCTACAACGCGTCGAAGGCGGCGGGCGACCACGCCGTCCGGGCCTACTTCCACACGTTTGGGCTTCCCATCACGATCACCAACTGCGCGAACAATTACGGCCCAAATCAGTTCCCCGAGAAGGTGCTCCCGTTATTCGCCACGAACGCTCTCGACGACCGCGCGCTACCGCTCTACGCGTCGACCGAGAACCGCCGGGAATGGATTCATGCCGTCGACCACTGCCGAGCAATCGACCTGGTGCTCAACAAGGGCCAGATCGGGCAGACGTACCACGTCGGGACGGGGGTCGAGAAGAGCATCGCCGAGATCGCCGACCTCGTCCTCGACACGTTGGGCAAACCCGAGTCGTTGAAGACCATCGTGCAGGACCGGCCCGGGCACGAACGGAGATACGTGCTCGACTGGACGAAGATCAACCGCGAGCTCGGGTGGGAACCCAGCGTGCCCTTCGACGACGGTGTCCGCGACACGATCCGCTGGTACGCCGACAACCGCGCCTGGTGGGAGCCACTGCGCGGCGTGTCGCCGGTAGTCGAGGACGCATGGAGCGCAGCCGGCTGATGCGGGTCCTCGTCACGGGAGCGGGCGGTCAGCTGGGCCACGACCTGGTCGAGGCACTTGTCGACCACGACGTGATCTCCTGTGATCGGGCCGCACTCGATGTGACGGATCGCGACGCTGTCCTTGCCGCGGTGTTCGGCCGCCAGCCCGACGTGATCGTCCACGCCGCGGCGTGGACCGCAGTCGACGCGTGCGAGAGCGATCCCGAGAAGGCCTTCAGCACCAACGCCCTCGCGACCCGTCACGTCGCCGAGGCGGCGCGGCGGGCCGGGGCCCACGTTGTGTACGTGTCCACCGACTACGTCTTCGACGGTACCGCCTCGGAGCCGTACCGCGAGTGGGACCAGACCAATCCCCAGTCGGTCTACGGCCGGTCGAAGCTCGGCGGCGAACGCGAGCTCGACGCAGGAAGCACGATCGTCCGTACCGCGTGGGTATGCGGCGCCCATGGCCCGAACTTCGTGGGGACAATGCTGCGGTTGGCCCGCGAGCGCGAGAGCTGGGGAGTGGTCGAGGACCAGCGCGGCAGCCCGACGTTCACGCCCGACCTCGCCAGCGCGATCCGCCACCTTGCCATCGACCGCCGTCCCGGCGTCTTTCACGTCACGAACCAAGGCGAGACGACCTGGTACGAGCTGGCCCGCGACGTGCTGCGCCTGGCCGGCGCCGACCCCGACCGAATTCGGCCGATCACCACCGCGGACTACGCCGCTCCCGCGCCGCGCCCAGCCAACTCGGTGCTCGACAACGCCGCGCTGCGCGCCTCTGGTCTCCCGCTTCTGCCCGACTTCCACGAGCCGCTCGAGCGGTTGGTCAAGGAGCTGCTGACATGACCGCCCACGTCGCTGTCATCGGCACCGGCTACGTCGGTCTGACGACCGGTGCCTACCTCGCCCACCTGGGCCATCACGTGGTGTGCGCCGACGTCCTGCCCGACAAGCTGGCGCTCCTTGAGAAAGGCGAGGTTCCTTTCTTCGAGGCCGGCCTCCACGAAATGGTCGCGGAGGGGATCGCCGGCGGGCGGCTCAAGTTCGTTCTCGGCGCGCCGGCGGCGGTGCCATCTTCCGAATTCATTTTCCTGTGCCTGCCCACGCCTCAGTCCGAGGACGGATCGGCTGATCTGTCGTACATCGAGTCGGTTGCGGCCGAGATCGGCCCGCACCTGACGCCGGAATCCGTCGTCATCACCAAGTCGACCGTGCCGGTCGGTACCACCACACGTGTGGCCCGTCTGTTGGCGCGGGACGACGTTTTCGTCGTGGCCAACCCGGAGTTCCTTCGCGAAGGCAGCGCGCTGCACGACTGCCTCCATCCGGACCGCATCGTCATCGGCAGCGACAGCCAAGAGGCCGCCATGAGGGTGGCGTCACTCTTCGAGCACCTTGAGGCACCGCTGATTGTCACCAACCCAGCCTCGGCCGAAGCCATCAAGTACGCATCGAACGCCTTTCTCGCCACCAAGGTCAGCTTCATCAACGCGATCGCGCACCTGTGCGAACTGTTGGGCGCCGATGTCCGTGACGTGGCGCTGGGCATGGGCTACGACAAGCGGATCGGGTTCGAGTTCCTGCGCCCGGGGCCCGGATTCGGCGGGAGCTGCTTCCCGAAGGATTCACGGGCGTTGATCCGCATGGGCGATGAGGTCGGTTACGACTTCGAGGTTCTACGCGGTGTGGTCGACATGAATGACCGGCAGTTCGCGTGGGTGGCCGACAAGATCGAGAACGCGGCCGGCGGTTCGCTCCAGGGCCTCACCGTTGGCGTGTGGGGTCTCACGTTCAAAGCCCGCACCGACGACCTCCGTGAGTCGCCTGCGATTCATGTGATCGACCACCTGCTCGAGCGGGGCGCCATGGTGCGGGCGTTCGACCCGATGGTCCAACACAAGATCGAGGGCATCGAGGTCTGCGGCGACGCGTACGCCGCGTGCGCCGACGCCAGCGTGCTCGCGGTTCTGACGGAGTGGGACGACTTCCGGTGGCTTGATTTCGACAAGGTCGGCGAGGCGGTGGCCAAGAAAGTCGTGGTCGACGCCCGCAACCTCCTCGACCCCACCGCGCTGCGTCGCCGCGGTTTCAGCTACGACGGCATCGGACGGGTCTAGTGGCGAGGATTGTCGTCAGCGGCGGCGCGGGCTTCATCGGCTCGCACCTCTGCCGCACGTTGCTGGCTCGGGGCGACCGCGTGGTGTGTGTCGACAACCTGGTCACGGGCACCGCGGCGAACATCGCCGCCCTCGACGACGACGACAGCTTCGAGTTCGTTCGTCACGACGTCACCGCGCCGCCGACGTCGTCGGGCCGGTCGATGCCGTGATGCATTTCGCCAGTCCCGCATCACCGGCTGACTTCGCCCGCATACCGCTGGAAATCCTCGAGGTGGGCAGCAGTGGCACCCGGAACCTGCTCGACCTGGCTCTCAAGCACGGGGCGAGATTCATGCTGGCGTCGACCAGCGAGGTCTACGGCGACCCGCTCGTGCATCCGCAGCCTGAGACCTACTGGGGCAACGTGAACAGCATCGGGCCGCGGAGCGTCTACGACGAGGCCAAGCGCTTCGCGGAGGCCATGACCATGGCGTACCACCGCCATCACGGCGTCGACGTGAGGCTGCTTCGTATCTTCAACACGTACGGTCCGCAGATGCGGCCCGATGACGGCCGCGCCGTATCGAACTTTCTCGTGCAAGCCATCCGGGGGGAGCCGCTGACCGTCTACGGCGACGGAAGCCAGACGCGCAGCTTCTGCTACGTGAGCGACGAAGTGCGGGGAATCGTCGCCCTCCTCGACTCGGACTATGTCGGTCCGGTGAACATCGGGAACCCCAACGAGTTCACGATCCGCGAATTGGCCACCCGAGTCCTGGAGCTGACGGGCTCATCGTCAGAGCTCGAGTTCCATCCCCTGCCCGTCGACGACCCCACGCAGCGCAAGCCCGATATCTCGTTGGCCAAGCAGGTGCTCGGTTGGGAGCCCACCGTCGAACTAGCCGAGGGTCTCGAGCACACCGCAGCGTGGTTCCGGCAGTGTCTGGCGCCATAGGCGCCGTCGTCGTCAACTACAACGCCGGCGATCACCTTCTCGATTGCGTGCGCAGCCTGCGCGAGGCGGGCATCGAGCGCGTCGTCGTGGTGGACAACGGGTCATCCGATGACTCGGCGGCGCGCCTTTCAGTGGACGACCCGACCACGCAGGTGCTGTCCACCGGCGCCAACCTCGGTTACGGCGGCGGCGTCAACCGCGGCCTGGCCGCAGCCCGCGACGAACGTGTGCTGATCCTGAACGCCGACGTCGTCGTCAGTCCCGGCGCAGTCAAGACGCTGGTCGACGCGCTCGAGGCCGATCCCGGTGTCGGCATCGTCGGTCCACGGCTCAACCAAGTTGACGGCCGCTTCTATCCGTCGGCCCGCCGCTTCCCGCGGTTGCGCGATGCGATTGGTCACGCGTTTCTCGGACTGCTCAACACCAACAACCGGTTCAGCCGTCGTTACCTCATGACCGACGTCGACGCGACGGTCGCCCGCGACGTCGATTGGGTATCGGGCGCCTGTTTCCTCGCTCGGCGCCAGACGCTCGATGAGATCGGTGGCTTCGACGAGGCGTACTTCATGTACCTCGAGGACGTCGACCTCTGCTGGCGTGCCAGCCGCGCCGGCTGGCGAATTCGCTACGAGCCGGTAGCCCACGTAACCCACGTTCAGGGGGTCTCGACCGCCCAGACGCCCTACCGGATGCTGGCCGCCCATCACAGCTCGCTCCTGCGTTTCTGGTGGCGCACCACACCCTGGCTGGGCCGGCTCCTCGCGCCCGCAGTGGTCGCTGGGCTTGGTCTCCGACTGGCAGTGATGGTGACGAGGCGGGCCCTCTCAGGCCGCAGGGGCAACTAATGTCGAACGCCCATGGGTAAGGCATCCAGCAGCAAGAAAGTGGCCCGCATCGCCGGTACGGGCGGTGGCCGGACCGCGCGTGGCCGGACGCCGTGGCTTTGGTACGGCGGGTTGTCAGTCGTCGTGGTGCTCGGTGTGCTGCTCGTCGGCACGAGCCGCAGCGGCCTGAACCCCGAGATCGGCCACCCCAACTTCAGGGATCATTGGCACACCGCGTACGGAATCTTCATCTGCGGTGAGTTCAAGCCGCCGATGGCACAGCCGCCGAACCTGATCGGTATCCACACCCACACCGACGGCCTGATGCACGTCGAGCCGACCAGCGTGAATGACACCGCGGAGAACGCCACCGTCGGCCGCTATGCGTCCGGCCAGCCGGGCTTCAAGGTTTCCGCCACCTCGATCGAGTATCCGGGCGACAAGACGTACAAGAACGGCGACAAGTGCGGCGACAAGGCCGCCCGCATGGAGACCCGACTCTGGGGTAGCCAGTCGGACAACGAAGGCGAGAAGGTCGAGGGCGACCCGAAGAAGATCAGGTTGCGCGACCAACAGTTGGTGACCTTCGCGTTCGTGCCGGAGGGCACGACGATTCCGAAGCCGCCGTCGGCCGCCAACCTGGCCAACCCGAATGCCAACGAGAGCGGTTCCCCCACGCCGGAGGGACCGCCCGCGGCGGAGGGCACGCCCACGCCGGAGGGAACTGCAACCCCGGCGCCGCCCACCGAGACCTCAGCGCCGGCGGCGCCGCCACCCACCGCCGCACCGTGAGGGCGCTGGTCCTCGTCGGTGGCGAGGGCACGCGCCTCCGACCCCTCACGCTGACGACACCCAAACAGATGTTGCCGGTGGCGGGCGTGCCGATGATCGAGCGCGTGCTCGGCCATCTACCGCAACACGGCGTGACCGACGTGGTGTTGTCGATGGGCTACCGCCCCGACGCGTTCAAGGACGCCTATCCGGACGGCCATTGCGCCGGCGTGGCCATCGACTACGCGGTTGAGCCCGAACCCCTCGACACCGCGGGAGCGATCGGCTTCGCCGCCCGGTACGCGGGGTTTGACGACGTGTTCATCGTCGTCAACGGTGACGTCATCACCTCGATCGACGTCGGTGCGCTCATTGCGTTCCACCGCGAGCGGGGCGCGAGCCACGATTGCTCTCACGCCGGTCGCCGATCCGTCGCGCTTCGGCGTGGTACCTACCGATGAGAGTGGACGGGTCACCGCCTTCATCGAGAAGCCGCCCATCGGCCAGGCGCCGACGAACCTGATCAATGCCGGCATCTACGTTCTCGACCCCTCGGTGCTCGACTGCATCCCGGAGGGGCGACGGGTGTCGATCGAGCGAGAAACGTTTCCGGCCATCGCCGAGGCGGGCCAGCTCTACGGCATGGCCTCCGCCACCGCCTGGATCGACATCGGGACGCCGGCCTCCTACATCGACGCCAACTTCGAGCTATCCGGTGGCGGCCAGCGCGACGCCGTCATGGGCGAGGGCGTCCGCATCGACGCCCGGGCGTGTGTGTCCGAAGCCGTGCTCCTCGACGGCGCGGTTGTCGCCCGCGACGCGGTTGTGCGCCGATCGATCGTGGGCCGGCGCGCGGTCATCGGTGAGGGCGCAGTCGTGGACGACCTGTCCGTGATCGGTGATGGCGCCGTGGTGGCCCCAGGCGCGCGGCTCGTCGGCGCGCGGCTCCCCGAGGACCCGTAGTGCGCGCACTCGTTACCGGTGGGGCCGGCTTCGTGGGCTCGACACTCGTCGATCGGCTGCTCGCCGCGGAGCACGAAGTCGACGTCGTCGACGACCTCTCTTCCGGTGCGCTGCAGAACCTTGCTGACGCCCGGAGCAACCCGGACCACAAACTCACGTTCCACAACCTCGACATCCGTAACCCGGGCCTGGTCGATTTGATGGCGCGGCGCCAGCCCGAGGTCGTCTTTCACATTGCCGCGCAGGCGACCGTCCCGTTGTCCGTGCAGCAGCCGGTGTTCGACGCCGAGGTCAACATCATCGGCAGCTTGAACGTTTTGGAAGGCGCGTGGAAGGCCGGCAGCCGCAAGATCGTCTACGCGGCGAGCGGCGGCACCCTTTACGGCGAGCCCGACGAGCTCCCGGTGAAGGAGTCAGCGCAGCAGCGACCGCTGTCGCCCTACGGCGTTTCGAAGATGGTCGTGGCCGATTATCTGGTGGTCTACCGCGAGCTGTACGAGCTCGAGTTCACCGCGCTGGCGCTGGCCAACGTGTACGGGCCTCGCCAATCGCCGCACGGTGAAGCGGGCGTGATCGCCATCTTCGCCAACCGGCTGGTCAACGGTGAACCCTGCGTGATCAATGGCGACGGTCGCCATACACGCGACTACATCTATGTAGACGATGTCGTCGACGCGTTCGCGCGCGCCGCCGACCGCGGGAGCGGGCTGCTCATCAACGTCGGCACCGGCACCGAGACATCCAACCTCGACGTCTATCGGACCATGGCGGCCGCCGCCGGCGTCGACGCGGAGCCGGTGTTCGGGCCGCCCCGGGCCGGTGACGTGCTGCGGTCGGCGATCGATCCGAGCCGGGCAGAGATCCATCTCGGGTGGAAGCCCTGGACGTCGCTGGCCGACGGCGTTGCCGCCGTTCTCCGTTCGGTCAACGAAACAAGTCCTCGTTCGGCGGACGCACAACCTCAGCCCTGACCGACCCTTCCCTCAGCCACGCCGGGTCTATGCCGCGCACGACGGCAACCGGAATCCCTCGCGACTTGCCCATCACCAACTCGGCCGCCGAGGCGATCTCGTCGGCCACTGCCACTTCGGTCACCTGAAGCTCGCGACCATGCGTGTCGGTCGTCCCTCGCAGGTCCGTCACCGCGGCGACCCCGGCGCACCCGATGGCGACGTCGGTCAGACCCTGTCGCCACGGGCGCCCGAACGTGTCGCTGACGATCACACCCACGGTGAGCCCGGCTCGCGCTTTGACGCCGTCGCGGATCCGCCGGGCCGACCGGTCGGCATCGACCGGCAGTAGCGCCGCCCAGCCACGCTCGACATTGGAGAGGTCGATGCCCGCGTTGGCGCATACGAAACCATGGGCGGTTTCGCTGATGATCAGGTCACCGCGCCGGCGCACGATGCGTACTGACTCGCGCTCGACGAGTGCCTTGTGCGCCACCGGGTCGTCCGCGTCGATCTCCACAAGACGACCCTCGGCCTTGGACACGACCTTTTGCGTAACCACGATGACGTCGCCGTCGGCCAGGTCGGCGTGCTCGATGATGAGATCGGCCAGCGAGTCGCCCGGCTTGACCTCGGGGAACCCCGGTACCGGCGCAATCGTGAGCGTCATACCGTCGCGACGACCCGGGCGAGGGCGGCGGCGTCGGCGAGCGTGTGCATGACGGTTGGGGTTACCACGCAGCGCATCCCGGTGTCCTCGACCGCGCCGGCCAGGTCGGCGTCGGCTTCGTCGATGACGAGTACGGCGGCCACCTTGGCGTAGAGGCGCGCGACGCCGACCACCGAGGCCTCGTGGCCCAGTTCGACGAGCATCCGATCGGCAGGCCCTTTGAGCGCGACACCGCCGACGATCGGCGAGACGGCCACCGTGGCCTCCCGGCGAGCCTCCACGGCGGCCTGCACGCCGGGCACGGCCAGCACCGGCCCGATCGAGACGATCGGGTTCGACGGGCAGATCACGACCCGCTCGGCGTTAGCGATCGCGTCGACCACGCCGGGCGCCGGTGTCGCGGCATCGATACCCGCGAAGCGCACCGCCGTGATCGGTACAGCGTGCTGGCGGGCGACGAAATACTCCTGGAAGCCGACCTCACCCTCGCCGGCCACGGTCACTCGCGTCTCCACCGCGTCGTCGGTCATTGGGATCACGGCGAGCCCGAGCCCCCACGCGGCCGCGATCTGAGCGGTAATCGCTGACAGGGCAACGCCGTCGCGGAGGCGTTGGGTGCGGTAGAGGTGCGTCGCCAGATCGCGGTCGCCGAGGCGGAACCAGGTGTTGCCCCCGTAGCGGTCGAGCGCCTCCATGGCCGCCCAGGTCTCGCCGGCGAGGCCCCACCCGCGCTCGGGATCGATGGCACCGGCCAGCGTGTACGTGACGGTGTCCAGGTCGGGGCTCACATGAAGCCCATGCAGCACGACGTCATCGGCGGTGTTGACGATTGCGGTGACGTCGCCGGCGGGCGCGACCTCGAGGATGCCTCGTAACATACGCGCCGCGCCAACACCACCGGCCAGGGCTACGAGCACGTCCCGATCCTACGAGGACCGGACTCCTATGCTCGCCGGGTGAACGCGGGCAGGCGTGGTGTCGTTGCCGGGGCAGCCGTCGTGCTGTTCGGCGCCCTGATCGTGATTCTCCATGTCGCGGACTACACGCGCGTATCTCCATCAGACGAGTTGCAGCATTACGACTACATGGTGCGCGTGGTGCGCGACCAAGAGGTCGTGCATCGCGGCGACCGCTTCACCCAGGAGGCTCTGCGCGCCGAAGCGTGCCAGCGCCTCGATGCCGAGTTCACCCCACCACCCTGTCGTCCTGGCCGCTACGACCCGACCACCTTCCAAGAGGGCGGGTTCAACACTGCGTACATCCACGGACCGGCTTACTACGCGGTCAGTGGCACGCTCGCCGCAGGCCTCAGCGCAGCAGTCGGCTCCGACAGCCTGTTCACCACCGGTCGGCTGACGGGGGTTCTCTGGCTTGGCGCCGCGCTCGTCCTCATTTGGCTGTGCATGGCCGAGCTCGGCATCGGGTGGCCGGTGCGCACCGTCGTGCTCTCGCTCGTCGTCACCGCACCATTGGTCATGGAGGCCACTTCCACGATCAACCCCGACGCGACCGCGCTGCTCGCGGGTGCGGCGGTGCTGTACACCGTGTTGCGGGTCGAGGGCGGTTCACGGTGGTGGCCGGCCGGCCTGGTCGCCGCGGCCGCTGTCGCCCTCAAGTCGACCAACCTCATCGCTGTCGGGCTTGGCGTGCTGTATCTCCTCGTGCGTCACCTGCAGAAGGGACGCATCGAAGCGTGGGGACTGCGCGACCGTGTGGCCGTCCGGCGCTCTGTGCTGGCCATCGCCGTGATGGTCGTTGGTGTGACGGCGGTCGGGGCCGTATGGGCCGCCTACAGCTCGGCGAGCGCCCGCGTGCCCGCCTCGAGTATCCCGATGGTCCGCCGGTTTGACGCCGATTCGATCGGTCTCGAAGAGCTGCTCGCGAATGTCCCGGCGGGCCTCACGCCGCTCGGCGATCCGTACGTGCCCCTGGAGGTAAAGGCGCTGTGGGTTGAGCCCGTCGCCCGCTTGGTCGACCGACTCTTCCTCGTCGGCCTCGGCGCGACCGCGCTGCTTGGTGCGCCGGGCTCGAGGCCGCGCGCGCTGGCGTTGGCCACGCTCGTCGCACTCGCGCTCGTCGGACCAATCTTTGTCATCGTCAACTTTGTGTTTCAGGGCACCTATGTCGAAATACCGCGTCGCTATGGGCTTTCCGTGGTGCCGGCGCTGGCCGTCTTGCTCCCTGGAGTGCTTGCCAGTCGGCGCGTGTTCCAGACCATCGGCGCCGGCACGGCGCTCGTGAGTTTGGCGACGGTGTGGGCGCTGGCCCGCTAAGCGTCCACAGCTCGGCTAGGCATTCCTTGAGCCGAGCAACCCGTTCAAATCGTTGGCGTCGTCAATGACGTAGACGTACACGGACGTCGCGCCGGCGGGAACCGAGATCGTGTTGTCGAAGCCGTGGCCGGGGCCGAACCCCGGATAGGCGCTGCCCACATCCGGCCGACTCATGTTGGCGGTGAACTCACCGGCGAACGCTCCGCCACCGCCGACCGGCCCACCCACGTATACGTGGATCTTGATCGCGTTAATTGTGTCGGCATCGATCGCCCAACCCTTGACGCGGGCTTGCGTCGAACTGGTCCGGCTCACGAGCTCGAGATTGCCGAACGGCCCCACGTTGGGTGGCGTGAGGCAGCCCAACAACGTGCTGGCGCCGCCGCCCACCTGATTGATGCCGTGTACGCATATGCGGCTTCGCCCCGGTCCGTACGCCGCGGAGAAGTTGAAGCCGTGGCGATCACCGTTCGCGGGATAGGCGCGCGCGACGTCGGCCCGCGGCAGCGAGGCGTCGCTCTCAGCGAGGAAGCTGCCATCCGGATACGGCGCGTTGAGGTAGGCGTGCACCTTGATCGACGCCGTTGTGTCCTCGTCCAAGGCCCACCCGGCCAACTGCACTCGGTACGGGTCGGATGCGCTCAACCGGCGCACGTTCTCGAGCGTCCCGATTGCATCCCCTCGTTGCAGGGTGATGGACCGACAGCCGATCGACGGGTTGCTACCCGCGTCGTCGATGGCGTAGGCGCAGACCTGGTGGGCGCCGTTCCCGGCCGGCGCTCCGATGTCGAACCCGTGGTTCGGGCCGTAGGCGGCGTACGCAGCACCGACGTCAGGTCTCGCCCCGTTCGCGGTGCCGCGCCCTGCGTATCGCCCGTCGATGTAGATGTGGACGTCCGTCGCCTCGGCGCGCGAGCGGTCGATTGCCCAGCCGGATGCCGCGATACCCGTTGCGGTCGCGCGCACCGACTCGAGATTGCCAGTGGGCGTCGCGCTAACGACGACGTTCTCACACCCGATCACCGGATTGGTCTGGTTCGAGTCGTCGACCGCGTACGCGCATACGCGGTGGCTCCCGGGCGCGGCGGGCGCGATCGCGGAGAAGCCGCGGTCGTTGCCGGCGCCGGGTACGGCGGCACCGACGTCGGGCCGGGGCTGATTCGCGGTCGTGCGCAGGGCGAGCTTGTCGTCCACGTACACGTCGACCGCGGTCGACCCGCTCGAGGAGGGATCCCAAGCCCAGCCGCGGACCAGGGCACCGCCGGGCCCGGGCTGCACGCTGTCGAGGCGGCCGACGGGCTGCAGCAGGACCAGTGTCGAGAGCAGCTCGCGGTCGAAGGGGACATTGGCGTTGATCGTGTTCTTGAACGCGACGCCCGTAACCGTCTTGCTTCCGGTGTTGGCGACCAGCCGCACCTGCGCGCGGTCGACCCGGCCGGACCTCCCGAACGGCCCCGAGAACGTCACGTTGGTGACCTCGGCGCCGGGGGCGAAGAACCAGCTCCCCAGCTCCTGGCCGCTAAACGTGCGGGTCCAGCGAAAGAACGGGTTGCCACTGTTTGCTTCGTAGGGGTCCGGGGTGGCGCGGAGGTAGGACACGGGAGTACCCGGCGCCGAGGCGCTCCCAAAGACATAGTCGTTGTCCTCGGTGTAGCCACCCGCTCCTGACGAGTAGAGAGCGTTGGCGACGGACCCGCTGCTCTGTTTGACGACCGTCCCGACGGTGCTGTCGACGGCGGCCTTCCAGTTGGCGAACGAACCGCCCGCGACCTTCTCGTACCCTCCGTACACCTGATCGACCGTCGTGGCCTCGAGGTCGAAGCTCGACGACGGGCCGCGCCGCCGGAAGATCGCGTAGCTGCGACCAGCGACCACCTGGGCTTGGAGTGCGGCCTGCGGCCAGCTGGAGGGCACTTCGGAGAGCCCGTACAAGTAGTCGGTCATCGACAGGCGGTTGACGTTGATCTGGACATTGGCTCCGCCGGTCGGCAGTGCGACGACCACGCCCCGGTCATACCGGCTATTCACCGGCCCCACCTGTACGACTGAACCGGAGTAGCCATATTCGACGGCGGCGTAGCTGCCGATCGTGACCCCTCCGTTGCCGATACGCGCCGCGACGCGGTCAGCTCCGGCGGAAAGTGTGACGGCTGTCCCTCGGCCGGCGGTGCCGATGAACTGGCCGTCCACCAGCAATGTGATTTCGCCCGAGCCGAGGGTCGTCGTGCTGGTGACCGTCGCGGTACTGAACGTACCGAGTCGCACACGCAGGTCGCCCGGCTCACTTACGGCGCCGACGGAGGTACCGGCGTAATAGTGCCCAAGGATTTGTGCGTAGGAGAGTCCCGCGTTCGCGGCGCCGAGCGCGCCGTACTGGCTCATGCCCACGCCATGACCGAAGCCGCCGCCGGTGAAGGTGAAGTTTGTCGCCGCCGACGCCGGCGCGACGGAGGTCGCGCTGGTGGCAACGAAGCCGAGCAAGCCAAGCAGCAGCGCCGCGGCGAGCGTCCCCCGCCGCGCGCAGCCGCCAACAGACGTTAACTGCCGCATGCATGCGAGGCTAGACGCCAACGGCGGCCGTTCCGGTGCATGCCGTCGAACCAATCGTTCGGTCTCGCCGCTAGGGTCAGTGCTGAATTGAATCGGGTGAGCACGACTGCAGAGGTGTGGAGGCACCGCAACCTAATCGCCACTCTGGCGCGGCGCGAGCTGACGTCAAAATACAAGCGAAGCTTGCTCGGGTGGTTCTGGTCGCTGCTCAACCCAGCCCTGACTTTGCTGATCTATACGGTTGTATTCGGGACATTTCTCCGTCAGCAACCACCGCTTGCAGGGAATGGCGAACTGAAGTCATTCGCGCTCTATCTGTTCGCCGCTCTCGTAATGTGGAACTTCTTCAATGCCGTGATTGTTGGGGCAATGTCGGCCCTGACGGGCGCGGGCCCGCTGCTCAAGAAGGTGTACTTCCCGCCCGCGTGTCCACCGATAGCCAACGCGCTTACCGCTTTGAATCAAGCGGCTATCGAGGGTGGCATCCTCACCGCGGTGATGATCGCGGTCGGGAATGTCTCGTGGACATTCCTCCTGTACCCGATTCTGCTCGTGCTGCTGCTCGCGTTCGCGCTCGGTCTTGGCCTGGTGCTCAGCGTCGGCAACGTGTACTTCCGCGATGTCGGCTATCTAGTCGGCGTTGCCCTACAGCTGCTGTTCTACGCAACGCCGATCATCTACCCGCTCGACATCGTTCCCGCCCGCGTCGGGGGTCTCCCGGCCGCCGCCATCATCCGATGGAATCCACTCGCGCAATTCGCATCAGCGTCGCGCAGCCTCTTCTACAGCCTCGAGGTCCCGAGTGCTTCCACGTGTCTCTACCTCGTGCTGGTATCGGTCGCGACACTTGCTGTGGGTTGGATGATCTTCGATCGTGCGTCAGTCAACGTGGCCGAGGAGCTTTAGTGGGAGACGCGCCGCCGATCGTTGTCGACTCTGTGTCG
The DNA here is from genome assembly GCA_963742585.1 of uncultured Actinomycetes bacterium. GTDB lineage: Bacteria > Actinomycetota > Acidimicrobiia > Acidimicrobiales > JACDEA01 > JACDEA01. The sequence goes on along the minus strand of CAVUMI010000009.1, from coordinate 1,856,154 downwards.
AAGCGCTTCCGGCTCTACCGGCAGCGATCGTCGAGCCTCAAGGAGTTGATCACTCGTCAGCGCGCACCGCGCTTTGACGAGTTCTGGGCGCTGCGGGACGTATCCCTGCGGGTTGAGAAGGGCACCACATACGGGCTGATTGGTCACAACGGATCAGGAAAGTCGACGTTGCTGCGGCTGATGGCGCGCATCCATCGCCCCACGTCGGGCGCGGTCGCGATCAGACGGGCGCGTCTCGGCGCTGCTCGAACTCGGCGCCGGTTTTCACCCCGAACTTTCCGGCCGCGAAAACGCGTACCTCAACGGTGCGATCCTCGGCCTCACCAAGCGACAAATCGAAGCTCGAATCGACACGATCATCGAGTTCTCAGGGCTCGAGGAATTCATCGATAGTCCCGTCAAGGTGTATTCGAGTGGCATGTACGTGCGGCTCGGATTCGCGGTTGCCGTCCATGTCGATCCCGACATACTGATCATCGATGAGGTCATCGCCGTGGGTGACGAGGACTTTCAGCGCCGATGCTTCGATCATCTCTACAAGCTGCGTCGGCGCGGGGTGACCATCGTGGTCGTTTCGCACAGTCTCGGGCTCATGCAGACGCTCTGCGATGAAGTGGCGTGGCTCGACCATGGCGTCCTCAAGCAGGCCGGCCCCGCGCCGGAGGTTGTGCGGGCGTACCTCGAGCAGGTGAACGCGGACGAGGCCGAGAGGATCGAGAGCGACGACGCCAAGCGCGCCGCGGCGGGCAGCCTGGTTCCCCAGCTCGACCTCGAGGATGGTCAACGACCGATCTCGATCGAGTCGGTCGACTTCCTCGACACGGCTGGAAGTCATGTCGCCGTGGCGACAACCGGGCGCCCGATCACGATCCGTATCCACTACGACGCCCATAGGCCGGTGGAGCGGCCGTATTTTTCTTTCGCAGTGGAGGACATGGCCGGCGTGCACATCGCGAATCCATCCGTCCGCGCTGAGGACCGCGCTCCCGGCCTGACGCTGTCCGGCCGCGGCTACATCGACTACGCGATCCCGAGCCTGTCGCTCGGTGCGGGCGACTATGAGCTCAGCATCGCCATCCACGACGAGCACACGATGGTGCGACTCGACTACAAAGCGCGCGTTGCCCGCCTGCACGTACAGCCCGGGAATCAGCCGATCCTCGGCAAGATCGACCTGCTGGGCACGTGGCTGTACCCGCAGCCCCACTTGGCCGCGCCGTAGGGAGCGGAGGATCGTTCGTGGACGCTGATCCGTCGCGGCTTCGCGAGATAGCTGGACGCTACGCACCACCGGGTACGGCGCGGCGCGATGTTGCCGCCGTCGGTGCCCGCGCGGCTCGTGATCTGCGCACGCATGTGGGCGAGCTTCGCGCTGCGTGGGCGCGCAATCACCCGCGTGGAGCGAAGCACTACGCCGTCTGGCTGGCGGAGCACCGGACGTCGCCCGCGGATCTGGCCGCGCAGCGCCGAGTCGCAGCCAGGGCCGATGCGCGCCCCGCAGTTCATGTCGACTTGATCATCGTCGTGGCACCCGGCGCCGAGGCCAGCCTCGTGACGACGCTTCGGTCACTGCAACTCCAGACCGATCCACGGTGGACGGCGCGGGTCGCGAGCAGCGTCGCGATTGAGACCGATGATGAGCGACTGGGCGAGCCGATTCTTGGCGAGCCGTGGTCGGCAGTGCTCCAGGGGGACCCTGATGACATGGTGGTCGTCCTAGAGGCAGGCGACCAGGTGGAACCGGACTTCGTGTTCCGAATTGCCGCGGCGGCGTGGGAGCGACCCATGGCCGTCGTCGTTCATTGGGATGACGACCTCTTCGGGACCGGTGGGCTGGTTGACGATCCGCGGTTCAAGCCATCGTGGTCGCCCGAGATGGTGCTCTCGGCCAACTACCTCGGTAGGTCGTTCGCGGTGCGCCGCCGCCACGCGGCGGCGCTGGTCGACAGTGCGTACGACGGTGACGCGCGGTGGTGGAACCTACTGCTCTCGCTCGACCTGGCCTCCGATGCCGTTCTCGGAATCCCCAAAGTGCTCGTGCATCTGGCCCGGCGGCCCGACCCGCTGGCGGGCGGTGCTGCGCTGCTTAGCGGTCACCTACAACGGCGCGGCACCGCCGGCGCGCAAGTGGCGGTGACCGACGAGCCGGGTGCGGTGCGCGTGCAGTGGCTGCCGGACCGTTGGCCATCAGTCGCGGTCCTCATCCCGACGCGACATAACCGCCCTCTCGTCGAGGACTGTCTTCGCTCCGTTGCGCAGACAACGTATGACCGCTTGATCGTCCGCGTTGTTGACAACGGCCCGCAGACCCCTGAGAACGAAGCCTGGTACCGCGATCTCGCTCGCGAGCTCGCGTTAGATCTCGATGTGCTGTGGTGGCACGAGCCGTTCAACTACTCGCGCGTCAACAATGAGCTCGCCGCGACCGTCGACGCTGACGTGCTCGTCTTCCTCAACGACGACACCGTCGCAGTGGACGCGTCGTGGTTGCGCGAGCTGGCGGCTGGGCCATTAGGCCGGACATCGGTGTCGTGGGGCTGCAACTTGTCGATGGTGGCGGAATGATCCAGCACGGCGGCGTCGTGCTTGGCCTTGGTGGCTTTGCCGGCCACCTCTTCCAAGGGATGCGGCCCGGGGAGGACAGCCTGATCGGCTCCTCGCGTTGGTATCGCAACACCCTCTCGGTCACCGCGGCGTGCATGGCAGTGCGCCGCGACGTCTTCGAGCGAGTGGGCGGCTTCGACGAGCGCTTCGTGCTGTGTGGAAGTGATGTCGTTCTGGGACTCGATACTGCGTTCCTTGGCCTTCGTAACGTGTGCAGTCCGTTCACCGAGGTTCGGCACCTCGAGTCGGTGACCCGCGGGTCCGCCATCCCAGCCGGCGATTTTTTCGCGTCGTTCTGGCGTTACCAAAAGTGGCTGAACCGGGGCGATCCCTTCTACTCCCCGAACCTGTCCTTGTCCTCGTCGCGGCCGATGTTGCGACCTACGAACGAGACGCCGCCGCTCGAGACGGTGATGGCACGACTCGGTCGCCCGCACCGGGTGTTCCGCCAGACCAATGACGAGGCTGAGGCCGCGATGCTGGGGTCGACGTGTCGCGCTGACTCGACGACTCGCGCAGGGGTTGAAGCCAGCCACCGTGCGGTCAAGGGCCCACATGCCGTCGAGACGATCAACTGGTTCCTGCCCGAACTGGACAGCCCGTTCTACGGAGGTATCAACACCGCCCTGCGCATGGCCGACTACTTGGCGGCGGAGCACGGGGTCGTGAACCAGTTCGTCGCCATGGCCGGGCCCAACGAACCGTTCTTCGATTCGGCGCTATCAGCGGCGTTCCCGAGGCTGGCGGGAAGCACGTTCGCGTTCTATGACGGCACGGTGAAATCGATGGCCCGTGTGGCACCCGACGCCGACGTATCGATCGCGACGTTGTGGGTGACGGCCTACTCGGTGGCGCACTTTGCCCGAACGCGGCGCCGCTTCTATCTCATTCAGGATTTCGAGCCGATGTTCTACCCGGCGGGCTCTCTGTACGCCCTCAGCGAGGAGAGCTATCGGCTGGGGCTTTACGGGCTGTGCAACACCGAACGCCTCCTTGACATTTACACCGGGCGGTACGGCGGCACCGGCTTCTCGTTCATGCCGGCTGTGCAGGGCGACGTGTTCCACGCGCAAGGGCGTCGCGAGCTGGACCACGACGGACCGACACGCGTTTTCCTCTACGCGCGACCCGGCCATTGGCGAAATTGCTGGGAGCTCGCGGGCCCCGCGCTCGACGTCGTCAAGCAACGGTTCGGTTCCGGTGTCCATATCGTCACCGCAGGGTCGTGGGCGCGGCCAGAGGATCTCGGCCGTGGTATCGATCACCTCGGCCTGCTCGACTACCGAGACACCGGTGCGTTGTACCGCACCTGCGACGTCGGCATCGCCCTAACGTTGTCGGAGCATCCGTCGTACCTTCCACTCGAGCTCTTGGCCTGTGGTGTCCCGGTCGTTGCGTTCGACAACCCAGCCGGGGATTGGATCATCGAACACGAGCGCAACGCGCTGCGTTGCCCGCGCACGGTAGACGGTCTGGCCGAGGCGGTAGGGAGGCTTGTCGCCGACCCTGAGCTTCGTATCCAGCTGTCACAGGCCGGCTTGTCCGACATCGCGAAAGCCCATGGCGACTGGTCGCAAGCCCTTGCCGGTGTCTATTCGTTCTTGGCCGACCCCGAAGGGGTTGGCCGTGGCTGAGGCCTTCGACGATCGGGCGCCATACGATCAACCCTTCAAACCCGAAAGCGCGCACGGCAGCGCAGTTCGGCTTCTGACCCGGGCAGGGGTCTCGGGTGTCGTGCTCGACGTCGGCTGTGGTTATGGGCCCGTCGCCGAGCCCTTACGGGAAGCCGGATTCGACTACGTCGGCCTCGATCTCGATGCCGGCGGCGTGGCTGACCTCGAATCCCGCGGTTTCGCAGCCGGCCACCTCGATCTCGGCCGGACGGCTGAGGAGATCGAATCCGTCTTGCGGAGCTACCTGAGTGACCGGCGACTCGGCGCGGTGCTTGCGCTCGACGTGCTGGAGCACTTGGCCGACCCAGCGGCATGCCTGCAGGCCATCACCTCGGTGGCGCGCGACCACCCAGGCGCCTGCCTGGTCGTGAGTCTTCCCAATGTCACCCATGTCGATCTCGTCGGGAAGTTGCTTCTCGGCCGGTGGGAGATCACCGAGATCGGGCTGCTCGACCGCACCCACGTCCAGTTCTTCGACGCGAGGCGCGCGGTTGCGGTCGTCGCCGCCGCAGGCTGGCGCCCGATTGACGGCGAGGATGTCGAGACCGAGGTCACGGAGCAGTGCGAACCGTCGGACGCGCCGCAACTGCGGCCGGGAAGTCCGCTCAACGACCTATTACGGGATATTCGGGCAAGGGCCGACGGGCACGGCGTGACGTACCAATTCGTCCGGGCGTACACACTCGACGCGGCGTCCCTTCCGTCGTCCACGATCCCAACGGTCGCCGACGAGTCGTTCGCGTTGGTGGTCGTTGGGCAGGGAGCCGATCTGGAAACCGCGGTCACTGACCTCGCCGCCCAGGTCGAGCGCAGTTTTGTCGTCCTCGTCGTGGCCCCAACGGACGCGACGGTTCCGGACGACCTTGCCGCGCGGGTTGGCATTCCCGACGACCAGCTGCGCGTCATTGACGACCTCGAGCAACTCCACGCGTCGGTCATCGACACCCCTGCGCGGTACGTGTGCAGACTCGGGCCGGGTGAGCGCGTGGGCCCGATGTGGTTACGCGAATTCGCGATCGGCACGCGCAATGCCCCCGGCCGGCTACTCGTCGCTTCGTGCACCGATCCGACGGGTGCGCCGCTGCCGGTCGCCACATTTGACCTCGCCGCCGGCCTGGCGGGCGTCGTGCCGCCGGCCGCGTACGCCGTGCCACGCGCCGCGGCCGAAGCCGGTGCGATGCGGTACGGACGTGAACTGGTCGACGAGGTGGCCGGACTCGCGCGAACGGCGATGTGGAGCGGGCGCTACGACCTCTTGACCTCGACCTGCTCCGCGGCGCAACCTGTGGATCTCGGCGCCCTCGGCGATGCGGTTGGCCACATCCTTGATGCGAACCCCATTGTCCTCGCGCCGGGTGCGGCCGGGCCGCTGGTGGCGCTTCAGCGTGAACTGGTGGCGACGCGCGGCGAGATCGAGCGTGTTCGCCAGGAGCTCAATGATTTCCGACACGGCCACGACGTCTACGCAGCCGCGAGTGATGCCGACCGTGCTGCGTTGCAGCGCCGCCTCGCGCAAGCGACCACGCCGTGGGGCGCGGCTCTATCTGAGCGCCCGGCGGACGGCGGCGATCGTGCGCCGCCGCGTCGCGCGGCGTTGATGTGACCCGCCAAAAGATCGTTGTCGCCACGTGCGACGCGCTCACGCCGCGCATGGCGGGTCCTGCCATTCGTGCGTTTCAGATCGCTGTCGCGCTGTCGGCCGAACACGATGTTCGGCTGTTGACGACGTCGTCGTGCTCAGTCGATCATCCGCGTGTAGCGGTGTCGGCTGCGTCGTCAGCCGACATTCGGCGTGCTGAACAGTGGTGCGACGTGTTCGTGTTCCAGGGCATGCTGATGGACGGGTATCCATTTCTGCGCCGCTCGAAGAAGATTCTTGTTGTTGATATCTACGATCCCTTCCACCTCGAGCAGCTCGAACACGGCAGAGGCACCGAACCCCATGTTCGGGTTGCTGTCGTTTCCCGCATTGTTTCCATCCTCAACGAGCAGCTGGCGCGTGGGGACTTCTTCGTGTGTGCCAGCGAGAAGCAGCGGGACTTCTGGTTGGGTCACCTCGGAGCATTGGGCCGCGCCAACCCACTGACGTACGACAGCGATCCGGCGCTGCGCTCGCTGATCGGGGTGGCACCGTTCGGCATCGACAACGAATTGGCGGTCAGGACCGCGCCGGCGGTCAAGGGCGTGGTTCCTGGCATTGGACCCGATGACGAGGTCGTGCTGTGGGGAGGCGGTATTTACGACTGGTTCGATCCGCTCACACTCATTCGTGCCATCGGAGTGCTGCGGCACCGACGCCCGAAGGTCCGCCTCTTGTTCATGGGGATGCGCCACCCAAATCCGGCAGTGAAAGAAATGCAGATGGCCGTCGCGGCGCGTCAGCTGGCCGACGAGTTAGGGCTCGTCGGGAGCCATGTCTTCTTCAACGAGGACTGGGTGCCGTACAACGAACGCCAGAACTTCCTGCTCGACGCCGACATCGCGGTCAGCACCCACCTCGACCATGTCGAGGCGGCGTTCTCATTCCGGACGCGGGTTCTCGACTACATCTGGGCGAGTGTTCCGATCGTGGCGACCCAGGGCGATGCGTTGGCTGACCTGATCGAGTCGAAGGAACTCGGAATCACCGTGTCGCCCGGAGACGTCGAAGAACTGGAGGGCGCCCTGTACCGGCTGCTCGATGATCGCGGGCTCGCTGACGCTGCTCGTGCCAACGCCGCCGTCCTCAGGCCGGCCCTGCAGTGGTCCACGGTGCTCGAGCCTCTTCTCGCTTTCTGCCGGTCGCCGCAGCGCGCGCCCGACCTGGTCGACCTCGATGCCGGCCCGCGGCTCAGGCGAGCAGCCGAGGTCGCGGCGCGCGATCGTCGCGGCCTAATGCACGATGCACGGAGCGCGGTGCGGCACATCCGCAACGGGCAGCGTCGAGGATCTACTCAGTGGAGCTGTGCGGCGGCTGGTCCGGCGCGGCCGCGGAGCGTAGGAGCGCGAGTTCTTCAGCCACTATCCGCAGCCGTTCCTCGAGGCGCGATAGCTCCCACGAAAAGTGCACGACCACGAGGAGCAGGAACGCGATTGCGCCGAGGAAGAACGTCGCAGGCGCGTAGTAGATCCCGAGTGCGTCCGACACCCGGTCCAGGAGTCTGGGTGACGCGGCGAGTATCAGAAGTCCCGAGCCGATGGTGAGCCACAGCAGCGAGTACTTGGCTCGCAACTGTCGTCGGCGGACCAATCGCACGATGAAGATGAGGGCGATGAGGGTGATGGCAACAACAAGCGCGTGCGCGCGTCCGCTCATCTGCGTCCCTTTCGCCATCGGACCGGGGCGGTGCTCACCATGACGACGATCAACCGCACGAAGTGGTAAAGGAGCTTCACATTCCGCGTCGATGGGACGCCGCCCGCACGAGGTCGCATCGACACCGGCACTTCAACCACTGAGAATCCGCCGTACGACGCGATCAGGATCGCCTCGACGGTGTCGCCGAGGTACTCCACGGGGTAATTCGTGGCGAAAAACTCGATCATCGGACGCGAGTACGCCGCGAAAGCCCGATGAGGTGTCCGTCATGCGCTGGCCCGACAAGAGGCGGACGCCGAGTTCTAGGCCGCGCATCGCACCCCGGCGAACCCTTCCGACGTCGTAGCTCTCGCTACCAGTGCCAAACCTGCTGCCCACAGCGAGATCCACGCCGTCGAGCGCGGCGATCAGTCGGGGTATCTCGCCTGGATCGTGTTGACCATCCGCATCGATCTGGACTGCGCGGTCGAAGCCCTGTCTGCACGCGTATTTGAACCCTGTGCGCATCGCGCCGCCGACGCCGAGGTTGAACGGCAGTCGAGCGACCGCTGCGCCCAGCGCGGCGGCTACGTCCGCGGTGGAATCGCGCGAACCGTCATCCACGACGAGGACGTCGTAGTCCGGCACCTGCTCCGAGAGTTCTTTGAGTACCCCAGGCAGCGCGGCTTCCTCGTTGTACGCAGGAATGATGATGAGCGTTCGCAGCAGGTTGGCGAGCCTATCTGCACCCGTCGTGGCGGTCGGCGGTCGGTAGGGTTCCTTCCGTGCGGGCACTGGTCACGGGTGGGGACGGCTTTGTCGGTCGCTGGCTGTGCGCGCATCTCGAGGCGGTGGGCGACGACGTCGTGGCCGCCGCCGCCGCTGACGCTGACGTGACCGACGCCGCCGCGGTGGCCGGTCTCGTGGAGCGAATCGAGCCTGACGCCATCTACCACTTGGCCGGCCTGGCCAACGTCGCCGAGTCCTGGGCTAGCCCGCCGCGTGCATTCGCGGTGAACGCCACCGGCACGCTCAACCTGCTCGAGGCGGCGCGCCGCCTCCCGGTACCGCCGGTTGTGCTGTTGGTGTCGTCGGCGGAGGTCTACGGGATTGTCACGCCCGAGCAACTGCCGCTCACCGAGGACGCGGCGCTGCGCCCGGTCACCCCGTATGCGGCGAGCAAGGTGGCGGCCGAGTTCGTCGGGCTGCAAGCGCATCTCGGGTTCGGCGTCCCCGTCATCCGCGTCCGACCGTTCAACCACGTCGGCCCCGGGCAGGTGACGTCGTTCGTCGTGTCGGACCTGGCGCGCCGCATTGCGATCGCCGCGGCAAAGGGCGAGCGCACGCTCGCGGTGGGCAACCTCACCCCGCGCCGCGATTTCACCGACGTGCGCGATGTGGTGCGGGCGTACCGGCTGCTCGTCGAGAAGGGGAGCGCCGGCGAGGTCTACAACGTCTGCTCGGGCGAAGCCATCGAAGTCGGCGCGTTGGCGCGGCGCCTGCTCGAGCTCGCCGGCACCGACCTCGAGATCGTCACCGACCCCGACCTCGTGCGGGCCGTCGACCTCCCCGTCCTGCTCGGCGACAACTCGCGGCTACGGCAAGCAACGGGGTGGTCAACCGAGATTTCGCTCGACGCAACCCTCCGCGACGTTCTCGCCGAAGCTCGCGCCGCGTTGTAGACGCGACAAACGGGCCCGCTGGGGTGGGCCCGTTTGTCGATGTTAAAAGGGAGGCGGAGGCGAAGCCGGAGCCGATCCCGGGAGATACTCCCTGTGTTAGGCGGCGACGCTGGCGCCGTTGAGGCGGCTGCGCAGGTTGGCCTGCGCCTGTAGCGCGGCCTCGCGGGTCTGGCTGACGAGCTGCTTGGCCTGCGCCGGCAGCCGATCCTGCAGGGTGTCCAGCCGGGTCTCCACCGCGTCACGCACCGGCTCGAACCGCTGCTCGAGATCGGTGGCCAGCTTGGTCAGCTGCGTCCGGGTCTCGGCGGCCTGCTTGTCGAGCTGGGCCCGCTGCGCCTCGAGGCGCTGGCCGAGCAACTTGGCCTGCTCCTGGGCCTTCTGGTAGCCGAGGACACCGAGGCCGATGAACACGTAGGTGGCGTCTTTGAGGTTCTTGGTTAGGTCGAACATGCTAGCCACAATACAGCAAAAGGTAAACAGTTGCAAGCAGACGGCAGGTCGGTTCCAGCTGTCAGGTTACGCGCTGAATCAGGCGCAGTGAGCACTAGCCTCAACCCCACTTTGGAGCCCGAATTCTTCGACGACGAACCGGAGGTCGCGGCCCCGACGGTCGTTGCCGTGGTGGTCACCCGGGACCCCGGACCGTGGTTCGAGGAAGGCCTCGAAGCGCTCGCGTCGCAGGACTATCCCCACCTGTCGCTGCTCGTGATTGACGTCGGCGAGACCGATATCACGTCACGGGTGGCCAGCGCGGCGCCCAACGCGTTTGTTCGCCGGGTGGGCGGCGACCCGGGCTTTGCGGGCGCCGCCAACGAGGTCCTCGCGGTCGTCGAGGGCGCATCTCATTACGTGTTCTGTCACGACGACGTGGCTCCTGATCCGGACGCGGTTCGCCTGTTGCTCGAAGAAGCCTTTCGCTCCAATGCCGCGGTGGTCGGTCCGAAGCTCGTCGAGTGGGAGGACCCCACCCGGCTCCTCCAAGTCGGGCTCAGCGCGGACAAAGGCGGCGTCACGATCGGTCCGGTCGAGCGCGGCGAACTCGACCAGGAGCAACACGACGCCGTGCGCGACGTGTTCGCGGTGCCCGGCGCGCTGACGCTCGTACGGGCTGATCTGTTTGCGACCATCGGCGGGTTCGATCCCACGATGACGCTTCTCGGTGAGGACCTCGATTTGTGCTGGAGGGCGCAGATCGCCGGCGGGCGCGTCCTCGTCGCACCCGCGGCGCGCGTGCGCCATGTCGAGGCACTTACGCGTGGTGAGCGTCCGGGCCAGCAGGGTGGTCGCGCGCCGCTACGCCAACTCGAAGCGAGTCATCGACTGCGCGCTGTCCTGAAGAACTACGGCTGGTTCCACCTTCTCCGCGTTGTCCCGCAGCTGATGGTGCTCGCCGCCGGCGAGGCGATCTACACACTCGTTGTCGGTCGGCGCGCTGCGTCACGGGCCATCACCAGCGCGTGGATCGGCAACCTCCGTTCGTTCGGCGAGTTGCGAACCGCCGCGCCGGCGCGTGCGCGGCTACCGAGCGTGGCCCGACAGCGAGGTCCGCAGGCTCCAAGTGCGCGGCTACGCCCGCCTCACCCGTTTCCTCCGCGGTCAACTCGGGCGAGGCGACCGCACCCGACTGATCGGCGACCGCAACTGGGGGGACTCATGGCGGGCGATCCGCGTACCCGTCGCCGTATGGGGTGGCTTGGCCGTCGTCCTGTTGGTCGGCAGCCGCTCGCTGTTGACCGGAGCGCTCCCGGCGGTCGGCGAGTTCGCGCCGTACCGGGCCCCGGGAACATTGTTCCGCTTGTTCCTCTCCGGATGGCGGACGAGCGGCTTGGGCTCCGCGGCACCAGCGCCGCCCGCATTCGGATTGCTCGGTCTCGCGGGCTCGCTGCTGTTGGGCGGGATGGGGTTGCTCCAGAAGCTCCTGGTCCTCGGTGCCGTGCCGCTTGGCCTCGCGGGCGTCTATCGGCTGGCCCGACCGTTGGCGTCGGTGCCGGCCCGCCTCATCGTGTTGATTGTTTACGCGTCGATCCCAGTCCCTTACAACGCGCTCGGCGCGCGGCCGGTGGAGTGGCTTGATTGCGTACGCGATCGCGCCCTGGGTGCTGGCCGCGCTGGCGCGGGCGACGGGAACTGAACCGTTCCGCACCGACCGCACGACGTCCCGGTGGCCGCCGATCGTCGCCCTCGGGCTCCTCTTGGCCGTCGCGGGCGCTTTCGCCCCTTCGGTGATCGTCGCGCTCCTCGTTGCCGCCGTTGGCCTGGCGCTGGGCGGTGTGCTGGCCGACGGTGGCGGCCGCCGAGCGCTGTCGCTCATTGCCACTTCCACGGGTGTGGCGTTGGTGCTCCTTGTTCCTTGGTCATTCGATCTCTTGCTGCCGGGGAGCGGCAGTGAGCGGCTCACCGCGGCTGCGGTCGCGCCAGCGCGGGCCCTCGGGCTCGGAACGCTCATGCGGTTCCACACCGGCCCGTTGGGTGGGGGAATCATCGGTTGGGCGTTCGTCGTGACGGCCGCGCTGCCTCTCGCCGTCGCCAACGGGTGGCGCCTGGCGTGGGCGACGCGCTGCTGGGGTGTGGCGTTGGCCGGTTGGGCCTTCGCCTGGACCGCGGGCCGCGGCTGGCTGCCGATTCCGGGGGCTGCGCCCGAAGTGGCACTGGCGCCGGTAGCCGCGGCCCTGGCGCTCGCCGCGGGGATCGGTTTGGTGGCCTTCCGCGAGGACGTGCCCGCGTACCAGTTCGGCTGGCGGCAATTCGCATCGACCGCCGCGGGCGTTGCCGTGGTGATCGGAACCCTGCCGGTCATCGCCGCGGCGGTCGATGGCCGTTGGCACCTCCCGGCGCGCGACTACCGCGCCCAGCTGTCCTGGATGCCCGACCACCGGCCCGAGGGCGCCTTCCGGGTGTTGTGGATCGGGGACCCCGAAGCGCTGCCGCTCCACGGCTGGCCGCTACGGGAAGGGGTGGCGTTCGGACTCTCGGACGGGGGAGTCCCTGATGTCACTGCGCTTTGGCCGGCCTCCGACGAGGGGGCCACCGGCCTGGTTGCCGACGCGCTCGCGCTGGCGCGTCGCCAGCGCACGACGCGGCTCGGACTCGAGCTGGCCCCGATGGCCATTCGCTACCTCGTCGTCGTCGATCGCGCGGCACCCACGCGCAAGTCGGCGCGCCTCAGCCCCCTCCCACCCGACGTGGTAGCCGGCCTGGGCGAACAGCTCGACCTCAAGCTGGTCTCGAGGGACAACGACCAGCTCGTCTACGAGAACGCGGCGTGGGGTCCGGGACGGGCGCGTCTGCCGGAGTCCCGTCCCGCTCCCGACACCATCGCTGCACGCGACCTGGCGGGGGCGGCGCCAGCCCTGGTACGCGAGAACTCGCCGTTGAAGTTCCGCGGCGAAATCGAAAGCGGCGACACCGTCTATTTCTCGCAGGCCGCCTCGAAGAATTGGCGACTCGACGTTGCCGGTCGCTCGGCTCCGCAGCGGCGCGCGTTGGGCTGGGCCAACGCATTCTCGGTCGATCGGGGCGGCCCGGGCACGCTGCGCTATCGCACGTCGATCGTCCGCCCGGCGATTGTCTTGTTCGAGTTCGCACTCTGGGTGCTTGCGATCCGCTATCTCGTGGTGAACCGGCGCCGCCACCGTGGAACGGGAAGCGCATGACCGACCGTCGCCCGCTCGTGGTCGCCGCGTTGGCCGCCGTGCTGCTGGCCGGAGGCCTCGCCGACCGCATCGCACGCGATCCCGCGACGGCCACGCTGGCGGCAGGCGCGGGTACCGGTCCCATTGCCCGCGCCGCAGGAGCGGGAGCGTCTACTTGGTACTGCCCGCTGGCCAATGCGCAGCCGCAAGCGGAACTGGCCGCCGACGGCACGGTCATCGTGCAGAACACCCAGGCCCGCGCGGTCGACGGCGTCCTGACGCTGTACCCCAACAGCGGAGAACCCGTGGCGGTGGCGGTGCGCGCCTCACCGCGTAGTCGCCTCGCTGCACACGAGGCGGAGTTCATCAAGGCGCCCGCGGTCGGCGCGGTCGTCGAGCTCCAGCAAGGCGGTGTCGCCGTCGAGCAGACCGTGTCCGGAACGCTGGGGGAGTCCACGGCACCGTGCGCCACGTCAGCCAGTGACAAGTGGTACATCGCGGAAGGGTCGACGGCGCTCAACCACACCCTGTTTCTCGGGCTGTTCAATCCGTTCCCCGATGACGCGATCATCGACATGGACTTCGCCACCGATCAGGGCCGCACCGCACCCGGTGCGTTCCAAGGCGTCGTCGTCCCCGCCCGGTCGGTGCTCGCGGTCAACATCGGCGACCATGTGCGTCGTCGCGAGCACGTGTCGATCGCAGCCACCGCCCGCCGCGGTCGCATCGTCGTCGGGCGAATCCAGACGCGTACGCTGCCCCGCGCCGGGCTCGTCATGAGCCTCGCCGCGTCAGCGCCGCAACGCTTCTGGGACTTCCCGGACGGCATCGTCAGCGACGCGGTGAGCGAGCGTTTCCACATGTACAACCCGACCAAGGAAGACGCGAACGTGCAGCTGGCGTTGACCCTCGATCAGGGCGCGGCTGAGCCGTTCGAACTGAAGGTTCCCGCCGGCGAGCGGCTCACGCTCGACCCGGGGACGGAGTCACGCGTCCCCAAGGGTGTCGGCCACGCCGCGACGGTCCGATCTGACGTCCCGATCGTGGTCGAGCGCACCCTGGATTACGTCGCGCCGGCGCCCCGCGTCGGGTTGTCACACATGCTCGGCGCTACCACCGAGGCGCTTCACTGGTTGCTGCCCCAGGGAGGTGCCACCGATGTGCTCGAGGAGTGGGTGGTCGTGCACAACGTGGGGCGCCGCGCGGCCCGCGTCTCGATTACCGCAATCACCGGCGGTGTGCGTGAGCGCCTCGAAGGCCTTCAGGCGGTGGAGATACCCGGCGGCCAACGCCGGACCTTCCGCCTGCTCGATACGGTCAACCGCGCCGACCTTCCGCTCGCGGTCGATGCCAGCGGGCCGGTCGTCGTCGAGCGGGTACTGGCGCGGGTAGGTCGGACCGGCGTCAGCCACTCCATCGCGATCCCTGTCCGCGACAGTTAGGGCGTCTCCGCCTCGCTCGCGTCGCGGACTTCGCGCTCCTCGCGTTCCTTCTGCTCCTGCATCGCGGTGAGAATGGCCTCGAAGATCTTGGCCGTGTCCTTTTCGAGGTGATCTCGCGCTCGCAGCAGGATGAACGCTCCGAGATACACCGGCGGCGTGACGATCAGGAACGCGGTGCGCAGGTTGTTGTCGAAAATCTGACTGAGCGCGGAGACGACCAGCGGCGCGCTGGCCGCGCCAAGGACGATCGACACGACGTTGAACGCCCCAAATCCTGCGCCGCGCAGATTGGCGGGAAGGGCGTCGCTCAGACCGGCGCGTAACGCAGGGATGGCCATCACGATGACGAAGAGTCCGACGAGCTGGATGGCGAAGACCGCCGCGGTCGGCATGTGGAGGTACGAGATCGCGAAGATGGTGGTACCGATCATGATGCAGTAAGCCGGAATCGCCATACGCGCACCGCGGACTTTGTCGGTGAAGTAATCGGCGATGCGGCCGCCCAGCAAGATGCCAGGGATGCCGCCGAGGACGACCAAGACGGCGACGTAGCCCTCGGCCGCGCCCTGCTCGACGCCGAGCTGGCGCTCGTAGAACTGCGGCAGCCAGCTACTGATGGCCACGACCGTGAATTGCAGGACCGCGATGCCGATGAGCGCGTACCGCATCGTCGTGATGCGCATGATCGTGCGCAGGTCCGCCTTCAACCCGTCCCACATGTCGCGGACGAACGCCCGGAACCCGTGCTCGAACAGCGGCATCGAGAGATCGGCGTCGACCTCATCGCTTTCCGTCATGCCGAGATGCAGCCGGTCGGACTCGCCCCGGCGCGGCTCACGCAGGCGGTACGCGATCGCTGCGATCAGGATCCCGGGAAACCCGGCGACCAGGAAAGCCCACCGCCAGCCGAACTGCGAGCTCATGAAGCCGCCGATGCCGATGCCGAGCCCGATGCCGATGAACAGCATGATCTGCTGGACCGAAAAGGCGCGGCCGCGCTGGTCGGTGGGGTAGTAGTCGGCGATCAGGCTTCCCGCAGCCGGTTCGGTTATCGCCTGTCCGAAGCCGAGCATGGCGCGGAGGCCAACGAGTGAAACGAAGTTCGGAGCCACCGCGCCCAGAGCGGTGACACCGGACCATCCGAGGACGGTGTGGCCCATCGTGCGCGTTCGGTTCCAGCGGTCGGCCAAATAACCGGCCGGCAGGGTGATCAGGCCGTTGACGAGAATGAACGCCGAGAGCAGGATGCCGATGGCGAAGTCGCCGACGCCGAACTCGTCCTGGAGCGGCTTGATCATTCCCCGCACGATCGACTGATCCAGCTGGTCCAGCATGAGCACCAGTCCGAGGGCCCACATCGGCCACGCGGAAACAGTGGCTGGTGCCACCGACTTTTCCAGCGCATCGGCGGATGACGGCGTTGACCCCAGCGTCGCCGGCTCGAACGTTTCCTCGTGTTCGTGCTCGTCGTCACTCATTAGAGGGAGTTTGTAGTCCATATTGAGGGTCGTGGACCGGGTCGTACTCGCTATCGCGCTCATCGTCGTCGCTGCTGCAGTCGCCTGGTGGCTGCGCGGGCGTCAGCCCGAGGCGCCGACCCAGTCGCGGTTCGAGGTCCCGACGCAGCTCGATCGCGACGACTTCGAGGCGAGGGACCGGCCGTGGCTCGTCGTCGTGTTCTCCTCGACCACTTGCTCGACCTGTCTCGAGGCGGTCGCCAAGGCAGCCGTCCTCGCGTGCGACGACGTCGCCGTGCAGGAGGTCAGCTACCAGGACCGGCGCGACCTCCACCGTCGTTACAGCATCGAGGCGGCGCCGACCACGGTTCTGGCCGACGGCGACGGCGTCGTACGAGCTGCGTTCGTCGGAGCGCCATCGGCCACCGACCTGTGGGCCGCGGTCGCCGAAGCCCGGGCGCCGGGTTCGTCCCCCGAGCCGGACTTGGGCGCGCCGGGCTAAGCCGCTGTCGGATCCCCAGGTATCAAAACTGATACGGCGTGCACCCAAGATTGGAAGTCGTGTCCGATTTCAGACGGTTGGACGGGCGGCGCGAGCACCTTGGGTGCAACTCGTTACAAGCGGGCCGCCGAGCTACCGCTCGCGATACGGCAGCGATATCGAGCGGCCCTCTCACTGACCAATCGAGTGCAGCGAAATCGTTGTGATCGGCCCCGATTTCGCGGAAATCACGACGATTGCTCGGCGCTCGATGCGCGAAAGCGCCTCAGGCTCCAGCCGAGGGCTTATCGGTCTAGGTCGATAAGTCGCTGTGCGGGGACGCGATAGTGCCGATACCGGGGCGACTCAGCGACGACTGGCGCGACGGCCTCGTCGGAACAGGAATGCGACGGCGATGGCCATCACTGCCCCGACCATTCCGAGCAAGCCGAAGGACTCAACCGCGCCCTTAGTCGTTTCGGCAAGCTCGCCTTCTTGCCGAGGACGACCGTGCTCATCTAGCCCGTGGTGCTTCAGCGCCCGCCTCCGCCAGAACGCATCTGACCGGGAAGGCTCAGGTTCCACGATCTCAAGGATACGAGCGCCGCGACAACTGCCGACCCCCGGGCGCTCCGATCCAGCAATACCGAGCGGTCCTCGCTCACCAGTCGAGTGCAGCGAAATCGCTGTGATCGGCTGCGATTTTGGGAAGATTACGACGATTGCTCTGCGCTCGATGCGCGAAAGCGCCGACCCTGCGCAGTTGGTCGCTCCAGCCCCGCTAAGCCGAGTCGCGGCGGGGGTGGCTTCGGGGTCGGGCCGACCGCTGGGTGTCGGCTGCGTCTTGCCTCCCGAGCCGGCGGGCTCGCCGAAGCGGGGTACGTCCGGCTGGTCGTGCACGGGCTTGCCGTAGCCGTCGTCGACGAGCCGTCGCACTTCCTCGCCGTCGATGGTCTCGCGCTCGAGAAGCGAGGCGGCCACTTGGTCGAGACCCTTGCGGTGCTTCTTGAGCTCGACCGTGGCGCGGGCCTCCTGTTCGCGCAGGATCCGCTCGACCTCCTCGTCGATGACGCGCGACGTCTCGTCGCTGTAGTCCCGCGTGTGCATAAGGTCGTCGCCGAGGAACACCATCCCTTGTGAGCCCCACGCCATCGGACCGATGCGCTCGCTCATGCCCCACTCGCGCACCATCTTGCGCGCCAACTCGGTGTTCCCGACCAAGTCGTTGTTGGCTCCGGTGGAGAGGTCGCCGTACACGAGCAGCTCGGCTACCCGCCCGCCCATACGCACGCAGAGCGAGTCCTCGATGTACTCGCGCGGGTAGATGTGGCGCTCCTCCATCGGAAGCTGCTGTGTGACGCCGAGGGCCATCCCCGTCGGAAGGATCGTCACTTTGTGCACCGGGTCGGCGTCGGGGAGGACGTAGGCCAGCACCGCGTGACCGCCCTCGTGGTACGCGACGCGCTCCTTCTCAGCCTCCGACAGCGCCATGGTTTCGCGGCGCTGGCCCATGAGCACGCGGTCCCTTGCCGCTTCGAAGTCCTCCATGTGCACCGCATCACCGCCGCGTCGGACCGCGTGGAGTGCGGCTTCGTTCACGAGGTTGGCCAGGTCGGCGCCACTCATCCCGGGCGTCCCAGCGCGACGACATGTAGGTCGACGTCCGGCGCCATCTTCTTGTCCTTGCAGTGCACCTGGAGAATTGGGAGACGCTCCTCGAGATCGGGGAGCGGCACGACGATCTGGCGGTCGAAGCGTCCGGGCCGCAACAACGCCGGGTCGAGAATGTCCGGCCGGTTGGTGGCGGCCATCATCACGATGCCCTCAGTCGTCTCGAAGCCATCCATCTCCGAAAGCATCTGGTTAAGCGTCTGCTCGCGCTCGTCGTGTCCGCCACCGAGGCCGGCGCCCCGCTTCCGCCCAATCGAGTCGATCTCGTCGACGAAGATGATCGCCGGGGCCTGCTTGCGCGCGGTCTGGAAGAGATCGCGGCACGCGAGAAGCGCCGACGCCGACGAACATCTCCATGAAGTCCGAGCCGGTGACCGACATGAAGGGCACGCCCGCCTCGCCGGCCACCGCTCGGGCCAGCAGTGTCTTTCCGGTGCCCGGCGGACCGACCAGCAGTACGCCCTTCGGGATGCCGCGCGCCGATCTCCTTGAAGCGCCCGGGTGACTTCAGGAAGTCGACGACCTCGTTGATCTCCTGCTTGACGCCCTCGTAGCCGGCCACGTCGGCGAATGTGGTCTTGGGCCGTTCGGTTGTATACACCTTGGCCTTGGAGCGGCCGATCGACATGATCCCGCCCACTTGGCTCTGCGCTCTGCGGCTGAACCAGATCCAGAAGCCGATCAGCAGCAGGATCGGTAGCAGGAACGGAATCAGCGAGGCCAGCAGGTTGGGTGTTGTGTTGTCGAAGTTGAGCTTGTCCGGCGGCACCTTCTCGCGAAGGAGCTGCTCGACGTTGTCGGGGATCGGGTGCGGTCCGGTGACCGAATAGCGGACGGTCTTGTCGCCTGCCTTATACGAGCCGGTTATCTTTCCGCTGTCGTTGTTGACCGTCGCCTCGACGACCTGACCGGCCTTGGCCTTCTCGATCAGCGCGCCGTAGCCCAACTCTTCGCGCTTGGGGTTGCTGACGAGGCCGGGGAGGATCACCGCGGCGGCGACGAGGCCGACGAGCGCGACAACCGCCCAGCGCCAGTTCTGTTCCTGCGGCTGCTGCGGGTTCTTGCCGCCGTCGTTCGGACCGGTGCTGCGTCGTCCGGGCGTCGGCCGCTCGCCTGGTTGCCGACTCACTGGTCCACCATCATGATGGTGCACCAGCCTGTGCTAGCCCGATCGCCTTCCGGCTGCGCCTCCGGCTCACTCATGATCCGACAATGCTAGGCGGGGCATCCGCGAACAGTGGCAGCGCGCTGGGTACCTTCGCACGCATGGATCGTTGTGCCCGTCCGACGTGCGGCGCACCCGCTGCCGCCATCCTCACCTACGACTACGCCACTCGCACTGCGTGGATCGACGTTCCCGGTGAGCCGAGTCTCGGCGCGTGGTCGATCTGCGCCGCCCACGCCGACGGCCTGAAAGTACCGGTCGGTTGGGGTCTGCATGATCGCCGCCGGCCCGTGCTCACGGTGCAGGGGTCAATCGCCAGCTGAGCGGTTAAGTAGCGTCGGCGGCTTGACTGCCGAGCCCATCGAGCACATCGAACCGCCGCGTTGGGGTATGCCCGACGCGGCGGTGTGTTTTGTCGCCGGGTTCTTCGGCGCCGATGTCGCGGTGGTCACGGTGACCGCGATGGGTGCCGACGTCGATTCGTTGGCCGTCACCACCGCGGGCCTCATCGGGCTCTGGGCGGGCTTGGCAATTTCGATGGCCCTGGTGTGCCGGATCAAGGGTTCGGGCAGTTTCGCGGTCGACTTCGGCTTGCGATTCGAGCGGCGCACGGGATCTCATCGGCATCCCTATCGGTGTGGGGTTCCAGATCGTCGCTGTCCCGCTCTTGTACGTGCCGCTCACGCGGTTCATCTCAGATTTGAGCGAGCGACTTGAGGCCCCGGCCCGCGAGCTGGCCGATCAGGCGACCCGCGGCCCCGGCCTTGTGATACTCGGCGTGCTGGTCGTGGTCGGCGCGCCGATCGTCGAGGAACTGTTCTACCGAGGCCTGCTGTTGCGGTCGGTGGAGCGCCGGTTTGGATCTCGGGTGGCCATCGGCGCCTCCGCGTTGGTCTTCGCCAGCGCCCACTTCGAGCTGTTGCAGTTCCCCGCGCTGCTGGCGCTGGGCGTCGTTCTCGGTGTGCTCGCCGTGCGCTACGGCCGGCTCGGGCCCGCGATCTTCGCCCACGCCGGCTTCAACGCGGTGACCATGGCCATCCTCGTCGCCCAGCGCTAGATCTGTTCACCGGGCGATTCTCCGCGCATAGCGCGTGAGAATCGCCCGGTGAACGGGCTTACTCGGCGTAGATGTTGATGATCGAGTCGAGGCCGGCGGCGGCGGGTTCGGCGCGGCCGGTGGCGGCGAGCACGAACGGCAGCGGGTCGCCGGTCAGCCGCTGACCCGAGCCGTCGCCCACGAGCACCTCGCCGACGCCGTCGAAGTCGAGCGCCGCTGGGCCCCAGCCCCGCTTCTGCAACTCGAAGGCGACGTGGTGGACCGCCGCCCGCGTCCCCGCGCCCCGCACCGATGGCCGGCCGACGGCGGCAAGGATGTCGTCGCCGTGGAGGAAAGTGTCGTAGTAGATCGCTTCGATGCCGTGGCGCAGCGTGCCCTCGTACCCGCCCGGCGACGGACCCTCCCAGGCGGCGTCATCGAACACTGCGAGCAGGTCCTGCGCCGCCTTCGCGGCGCCGGCCAGCTCGTCGGCCAATTCGGTCGCCGACCGACCCTTGCGCTCGTCGACCTCGCGCTTGGTGACCTCCGGGGAGCCGAGGCCCTCCAGCCGTCCCTCCACGATGTCGACCACGGTGCCAATGACATGTGCGGCGACGTCACCGACCGTCCACCCGTCGCAGCGTGTTGGGCGGGCCAGGTCTTCCGGGCTGAGCGATTTCACCAGCTCGCCGAACGTTTCCAGCTCCTCGATGGTGCCGGTGGTGAGCTCATCGCGTGACAGGGTCATAGCGGTCTCCTCGTGCCGTTGGGGGAGTTACGTGCAGGCTGCCCGCATCTATACTCCTCGATCCGATGGTCCGTCAACGGTGACAATGGTCACGTGACAACGCAGGCCGAACGAAGCGCGGCGACCCGGCATGCGTTGCTGACCGCGGGGCGGACGCTCTTTGCCGAGAACGGCTTCGCCGGGACTCCGCGCGAGGAAATCGTCGATCGCGCCGGCGTAACCCGCGGGGCGCTCCACCACCACTTCGGCCGCAAGGAAGACCTCTTCCGCGCCGTGTTCGAAGCCGTCGAGGAGGACATCGGCGCGCTGGTGATGGCCGCGGCCGTCGAGGGCGCCGACCCGATGACCCAGCTGCGCCTGGGGTGTCAGGCCTTTCTCGACGCGGCCCTCGAGCCCGCGGTGCAGCGCATCGTGTTGCTCGATGCTCCGTCGGTGCTGGGCTGGGAAGGTTGGCGTGAGGTCGAGGCCCGTCACGGCCTCGGCATGGTCACCGAAGCCATCCGCGCGGTTATGGCCGCCGGCCAGATCGACGAACAACCCGTCGAGCCGCTGGCCCACATCGTGCTGGCCGCGCTCAACGAGGCCGCACTTCTCGTCGCCGGCGCCGATGATCCGGTGGCGACGCGGGCCACCGTGGGTGCGATGGTCGACCGCCTGCTGTCGCGGCTGTAGATCTACGGGCCAAAATGGGAACAGGATGCGTCGCCCCTCTCTAGCCTCCCTCTGCTCATTCGCCGCGGTCGCGGGCGCGTGCCTGTTCGTACTGGCGCAAATGAAGCCGTCGCTGCTGTTCCTCAACACGACTCCGTCGGGTGGCGACATGGGCGCGCACGTGTGGGCGCCCGCGTACCTGCGTGACCATCTGCTCCCACACGGACGCATCACCGGCTGGACGCCCGACTGGTATGCCGGGTTCCCCGCCCTGACCTTCTACTTTCCGTTGCCGTCCCTGCTCATCGTGATCCTCGACTTCCTCTTGCCATACGGGATCGCGTTCAAGCTCGTCACGGTGCTCGGCCTGGTGACTCTGCCTGCCTGCGCCTATGTCTTTGGTCGGTTGGTCGGCTTCCGCGGCCCGACGCCGGCGTGCATGGCAGTGATGACCGTGCCGTTCCTATTCGACCGCTCGTACACGATCTACGGCGGCAACATCCCATCAACCCTGGCTGGCGAGTTCTCGTTCTCGATCAGTCTGAGCGCCGCGTTGCTATTCCTCGGTGTGTTCGCGCGGCCTCCGCACTGGCCGTCAAGGCGCGCTGGCCGCGGTGCTTCTGGGGATCACCGGCCTCTGCCATCTGCTGCCGACGTTCTTTGCGATCGGCGGCGCGATCATCCTGGTGCTGCTCCACCTCGACAAGAAGCGGCTCCGCTACGCGGTCCCGGTCTGGGTTGTCGCGGCCATGCTCGGCGCGTTCTGGTGGCTGCCGTTCCTCATGCGGCTGCCGTACACGACGGATATGGGCTGGGAGCCCTTGCGCACGTACTCGAAGGCGCTGTTCACCAACAGCCTCGAAATCCCGCTGATCCTCGCCGCCCTCGGGGTGGCCACCTCATTCGTTCTGCGCCGGCGGGCCGGGGTGTTCCTCGCGCTATTGGCAGGCGCGTCGGTCATGGCGTTCCTGTTCATGCCGGAGGGCCGGCTCTGGAATGCCCGCATGTTGCCGTTCTGGTTCCTTTCGGTGTACTTGCTCGCCGGCGTCGGGGTTGCGGTGATGGGGGAAGCGGTCGCGGCGATCGCCGGCTACCTCTCTCGTGGTTCCGACGAGGTGAATGACGACGCGCTCAGCGACCGCGTCGACGGTGGGCTCGAGACGGTGCGGAGTCACGTCTTGGCTCGTTGTCCCACGCTGCCCGCAGTTGAACTCGCGCTCGAGGAGGCTCTCGGGAGTGTCGCCGCGTATGCCGTAGCGGCCGAGGAGCCCGCGCCGCCGTTCGCCAACTCGGCGATGGACGGATTCGCGGTGCGGGCGGCCGATGTGGCGGACGCACCGGTCGAGCTGACGGTGATCGCCACCATCGCCGCCGGCGCCGACCCGAGCGAGGTCGTCGTGGGCCCGGGACAGGCAGCGCGCATCATGACCGGCGCTCCGGTGCCGGCCGGCGCCGATGCCGTGGTGATGATCGAAGAGACCGACGGCGGTCCCGACGGCCGCGTCCAGATCCGCCGGCCGGTGAGCCGCGGTCACTTCATTCGTGAGGCCGGCGAGGACGTGCAACCCGGCGACGTCGTCGTCGCCCCCGGCGAAGTCCTCTCACCCGCCCGTGCCGGATTGCTCGCCGCGGTCGGTTGTCAGCGAGTCAGCGTCGTCCCTGTCCCGCGCGTCGGCGTGTTGTCGACCGGCGACGAACTGGTCGCGGCCGGGACCGAGCTGCGCCACGGGCAGATCCACGACTCCAACCTCGTCCTGCTCCGTGGCCTCGTCACCGCCGCGGGCTGCGAACCGGTCGATCTCGGCGCGGTGGCGGACGACCGTGCGTCGATGGCTGACGCGTTGCGCGCTGCGGTCGCGCGCTGCGATGCCATCCTCACCAGCGGCGGCGTCAGCGTCGGCGATTTCGACTTCCTGGCTCCTGTTCTGTCCGAAATCGGCGAAGCGCAGACCTTCCAGTTGCCGATCAAGCCGGCCAAGCCCTTTGTCTTCGGCCGCATCGGCCACGTGCCGGTCTTCGGACTCCCCGGTAACCCGGTGTCGGCTGCAGTCAGCTTCGAACTGCTCGCCCGCCCTGCGCTGCGGCAGATGGCCGGTTACCCGAGCGACCAGCTCGATCGGCCGGCGGTCGTCGCGGTGGCCGATGAGCCGCTGGCTCGCCGGCCCGATGGCAAGACGCACTACGTCCGCGTCGCGACACGCTGGGAGTCCGACGGGCGCGTTCATGTGCACTCGGCCGGGGGACAGGGTTCGCATGTCCTCAGCGGCCTGGCCAACGCCGGCGGTCTCGCCATGGTGCCCGACGGCGAGGGGGTGCGCGCGGGCGGCGAGGTGCGTGTGCTCCTGTTCGACGTACCCGCGTTCGGTCCTGCGGTTGAAAGCAACGGTGAGGACGTCCTCGTCCCGCTGCCGCGCTTCCCGCGGGACGAGGATCTTGATGCCGAGGAGGCCGCAACCGAGGCCGGCATGACGCAAGGTGAGCGCTGGATCCGCGCCGCGACCCCCGTTGTCGTCGCTGCGGTCTTCCTGGCCATCACCGCCTTGCCGTTGCGCGCGGTGCCGAAGTGGTACCCGATCAAGACCAACGACTCGAGCTTCATTCCTGGCTGGGTCAAATGGAATTACGAGGGCTACGAGCGCAAGGCCGCCCACCCCGAGTACAGCGATGTGATCGCCACGATGGCGCAGCGTCGGAAAGAACAACGGCTGCGGCCGATCCTCATGGGAGTACGAGTCCGAACTCGATCGTTACGGCACGCCCATGGCGTTGATGTTGTTGCCGTACTGGACGGACGGTTGTATCGGCTCGATGGAGGGCCTGTACTTCGAATCGTCGGCTACGACGCCGTTCCACTTCCTGTCGAACTCCGAGTTGTCGCTGCGGCCCCCGCGCCCGCAGCGTGACTTGCCCTACCGCGATCTCGATGTCCGCCTGGGCGTCCAACACCTCCAACTCATGGGCGTCCGCTACTACATGGTGTTGTCCGACGCCGCCAAGGCCCAGGCGCGCGAGAACCCCGACCTCAAGCTCGTCGACCAGTCGAATGCGTGGGCCGCGGTCATTACCGAGAGCGGCAAGCCGGCCGAGAGCAAGACGCGGAACTGGGAGGTGTACGAAGTCGCCAAGTCCGACATCGTCGCCCCGCTCGGTTACGAACCGGTCGTGATGCGCGGCGTGCCAAAGGGTGGCCCCGGTTGGCAGAAGGCGTCGGTCGAATGGTTCAACGCCGACGCGACGCGGTGGGATATCCCGCTGGCGGCCAGCGGGCCCAAGGAGTGGGCCCGGGTCAACGGCACCCCGTCGGATCCGCCACGGCGGGCAGTGAAGCCCGCCACCGTCAGCAACATACGCACCGAGGACGACCGCATCAGCTTCGACGTCGATCAGATCGGCACGCCGGTTTTGGTGAAGGCCTCCTATTTCCCGAACTGGCAAGCGTCGGGGGCACGCGGACCATGGCGGGTGACACCGAACTCGATGGTGGTGATCCCCACTTCGCGGCACGTGACGCTTCACTACGGCAACACGCCCGTCGACCGAACGGGCTGGGCCCTCGCGCTGCTGGGCCTGGTCGGCGTGGTGTTCCTCGCCCGGCGCCGAGTTGATGATCCTGTCGACCGGGGTGCGGCCGGCGATTCGCCCGCGCTGTCAGCGGCGGTGCCGGGCCTCCCGACGGAATTGGAGCCACAAGCGCCCCAACCCGTGCACTGACCGCGGGATCCGGCGGACTACCGACGTCCGTGACGCCGCGACGTTCGGAAACCGTCACGGGTACCGCGCCGATTATGAGCCCCGCTCGCTCAGCCCGGATGACGAGTTCGGTGTCGTAGAGGTCGGTGCTACTGAGGCTGGCTGTCACCAGAGGTGCGAGGGCGGCCCGGTCCATGGCCTTCATCCCGTGGGTGTCGACGACCTGCAGACGGAACGCGATGCGCAAGATGGTGGAGAACACCGCCGTCACAAGCCGGCGCGCCCAGACGCGCGTGTCCTCGGCCCCCTCACCTCGCTTGGCGGCCACAACCACCGCGGCGCCTTCGTCCTCGATCAGCGCGAGGGCGCGATCGAGGAAGGCCAAGTCGAAGTAGTCGACGTCGAAGTTGATGACGATGTTGCCGCCCGCGTTCAGAAATCCGTGGCGTAGGGCCCCGCCATAGTCGGCCGTCGGAGTCGACAGCGACCGCACCTCGTCGTAGCGGTCATCGAGCTTGTCGGCCACGGCGCGGGTGCCGTCGGTGGACCCGTTCTCGACGACGATGAGCTCGAACGGACGCTCGCGGCCGCGCAAGCCATCGACAAGTTCATCGACGGTGTCAGCGAGAAACGGTTCCTCGTTGAACGCGGGAAGCACGATCGAGATCAAGATCCGCCATCTTCGCAGCCCACTACGCTGCATTTATCTATGGCGGCGTCCGAATTCGCAAATTTGCGCCAAATCTTCAAGGCCTACGACGTGCGCGGTTTGGTTCCTGACGAACTGAACGCCAGCGTCGCCAAGGCCGTCGGCGCCGCATTCGCGGATTTCGCCGGGGCCCCCCGGATCGTGGTCGGTCGGGACATGCGCCCGTCGGGCGAGGAGCTGGCCGATGCATTCATCGACGGAGTCACCGGCCAAGGCGTCGACGCAGTCGACTTGGGCCTGATCCCTACGGACCTGCTCTATTTCGCCGCCGGGTCGCTCGACGCACCGGGCGCCACGTTCACCGGGTCGCACAACCCCGCCCAGTACAACGGCGTCAAACTGTGCCTCTCGGGCGCCCGCCCGGTCGGTGAGGACTCTGGCCTACTCGACATCCTCAAGGTGATTGAAGCTG
This sequence comes from uncultured Actinomycetes bacterium, assembly GCA_963742585.1. Classification (GTDB taxonomy): domain Bacteria; phylum Actinomycetota; class Acidimicrobiia; order Acidimicrobiales; family JACDEA01; genus JACDEA01. Next base: position 1,829,824 of record CAVUMI010000009.1, on the reverse strand, counting down.
GCGGGCCCACTCCAGGTAAAACGACCGGCAAGCGCAGCAGCCTGGGGCTCCTCGACGAGTACGCAGCGCACGTGCGCTCGTTCATCACCGAGCCCACACTGCGCCCCTTGAAGGTTGTCGCCGACACGGCCAACGGCATGGGCGGATTGGTCGTGCCGATGGTGTTCGGGCCACTGCCCTATGAGCTCGACATTCTCTACGAAGAGCTCGACGGCACCTTCCCGAACCACCCGGCGGATCCGATCCAGCCCGAGAACCTCAAGGATCTTCAGGCGCGGGTGACCGAGTTGGGCGCCGACATCGGCCTCGCCTTCGACGGCGACGCCGATCGAGTGTTCCTTGTGGACGAGCAGGCCCAACCCGTGTCGGGCTCGACCACCACGGCGATGCTTGCCGCGTCGATTCTCGACAAGTACCCCGGCCAGGCGGTGATCTACAACCTCATCTGCTCGCGAACCGTTCCCGAGGTGATCCGCGAGCATGGCGGCACGCCGGTGGTTTCGCGCGTGGGTCACTCATTCATCAAGGCGAGCATGGCGGAGCACGACGCGGTCTTCGGCGGCGAGCATTCCGCGCACTACTACTTCCGCGACAACTACCGGGCCGACTCGGGTCTCATTGCGGCAGTGATGATGCTCGAGCTCATATCTCGTGCCGGCCAGCCACTGTCGGAGTTGCGAAAGCCGTTCGAGCGCTACGCGCAGTCCGGCGAACGCAACACGCGGGTGGATGATCCCAACGCAGTCATCGAGCGCGTCGCCGAGAAGTTCGCCGGCCAAGGGCGGCAGAACCGGCTCGACGGCCTCACCGTCGAGTTCGATGAGTGGTGGTTCAATTTGCGACCGTCCAACACCGAGCCGTTGTTGCGACTCAATCTCGAGGCCGGCACGGCCGAAGAGTGCGCGGCGCACGTCGACGACGTTCTCTCACTCATAAGTCGTGTCGGAGACACGCCAACGAATAGAGGAAGCTGAATATGGCGCTCGATCCAGTACTGCTCGACATCCTGGCCTGTCCCGAGGACAAGGGCCCGTTGCTCTACTTCCAGGACGAGGACAGCCTCTACAACCCGCGGCTCAAGCGCCGCTACTCGATCCGTGATGACATCCCGGTGATGTTGATCGACGAGGCCGAAACCGTTGGCGACGATGAGCACGCCCGTTTGCTGGCCAAGGCGGAGGCGGAGGGAATCAAGCCGACATTCGAGGCCGCCGGGTGACGGCAGCAGGAACCGAGGTTCTCGACACGCTGGGGATGTTCGAGGCGACAGCCGCGCTCCCCGAGCAAGTGGCGACCGCGGCGGCCCAAGCTCGCGAGGTAACCGGGCTGCCGGAACGCGAAGAGATCGAGAGCGTGGTTGTTCTCGGCATGGGTGGCAGCGGTGTGGCCGGCGACATCCTGCTGGCGACCGCGGCACCGTTCATGTCGGTGCCGGTCGTGGTGGTGAAGTCCTACATCCCACCGGCATTCGTGAGCGACACGACCCTCGTGTTCGCCATCTCGTTCTCCGGCGATACCGAGGAGACGGTTGAGGCCGCGGCCGAGGCGGCGGTGCAGGGCGCTCGCGTTGTTGTCGTCTCGGGTGGCGGCGAGCTGAGCCGTCTGGCCGAGTCCTGGAGGGCCCCGTTCGTCCCAGTGCCGACAGCGGGCATACCGCAGCCTCGGGCGGGTCTCGGCGTGATGGCGATACCGCCCCTCGTCGTACTCGAAGAGATCGGGCTGTTCCCCGGCGCGACCGAGTGGATCGAACTCGCGGTCGCCCAGCTTCGGCGTCGCCGTGATTCGTTGCTGCGGCCGGAGAACCTCGCCGCGCAGCTGGCCCGTCGCATCGGGCGCACGATCCCACTCCTCCATGGCGCTGGCGCTCTGGGCGCCACGGCCGGGGCCCGCTGGCGGACCCAGGTCAACGAGAACGCCAAGTGCGCGGCGTTCAACAGCGTGCAGCCGGAGCTCTGTCACAACGAGATCTGCGGCTGGGGCCAGCATGGTGACGCCACCCGGCAGCTCTTCACGCTGGTGAACCTCCGTCACGATCACGAGCACCCGCAGCTCAGCCGTCGCTTCGAACTCGTGGCCGAGATGGTGCGGGAGGTCGTCGCCGGTATCGAGGAGGTCCGGGCCGAGGGTGAGGGCGAGCTGGCTCAGCTTCTCGACCTGATCCTCGTCGGCGACTTCACCAGCCTCCATATGGCCGCCCAAGAAGGCATCGACCCCGGCCCCATCCCCGCGCTCGAAGAAATCAAGGCCCGCCTCGCGGAAGACCGCGAACCCTAAATTCGGCGCGCGCTCGTTCTTGGCAGCAGTGGCGGCGCATAGCGCCGCCACTGCTGCCAAGAACGGTTAGTACCTGTACTGCTCGGCTTTGTAGGGGCCTTCGAGGGGGATGCCGAGGTAGTCGGCCTGCGACTCGGTGAGTGGGGTGAGCTTCACGCCGAGGGCATCGAGGTGGAGGCGGGCGACTTCCTCGTCCAGCTTCTTGGGAAGCACGTAGACCTTGTTCTCGTAGTCGTCGCCCCGGACGAACAACTCGATCTGGGCCAGCACCTGATTGGTGAACGAGCACGACATCACGAAGCTCGGGTGGCCGGTGGCGCACCCAAGGTTCAGTAGCCGGCCCTCGGCCAGCACGATGATGCCTTTGTCGCCGAAGTACCACTGGTCGACCTGGGGCTTGATGTTCTCGCGGCGGACGCCAGGCCAGCGGGCGACGCCGGCCATGTCGATCTCGTTGTCGAAGTGGCCGATGTTGCCGACGATCGCCTGATGCTTCATGCGCGACATGTGATCGGCGGTGATCACGTTCTCGTTGCCGGTGGCAGTGATGAAGATGTCGGCTGTCTCCACGACGTCCTCCAGCGTCGTCACCTGGAAGCCGTTCATGGCCGCCTGTAGCGCGTTGATGGGGTCGATCTCGGTGACGATGACGCGCGCGCCCTGCCCGGCCAACGAGGCCGCGCAGCCCTTGCCGACGTCGCCGTATCCGCAGACCACCGCGGTCTTGCCGCCGATCATCACGTCGGTGGCGCGGTTGATGCCGTCGATGAGCGAGTGGCGGCAGCCGTACAGGTTGTCGAACTTCGATTTGGTCACCGAGTCGTTGACGTTGATGGCCGGGAACTTCAGCGTGCCCGCTTCCTGGCGCTGGTAGAGCCGGTGCACCCCGGTCGTGGTTTCTTCGGTGACGCCCCGGACGCCCTTGGTAACACGCGTCCACCGGTCCGGGTCCTCGTTCATGCTGCGCTGGATGAGCCTCAGGATGACGCCTTCCTCCTCGGAGCGGGCCGAGGTGGGGTCGAGGGGCTCGCCGGCTTCATACTTCGACCCGTCGAGCACCAGCAGCGTGGCGTCGCCCCCGTCGTCGAGCAGCATGTTGGGGCCATTGCCGTCGGGCCAGAGCAGCATCTTCTCGGAGCACCACCAGTACTCCTCGAGCGTTTCGCCTTTCCACGCGTAGACCGGCACGCCGGATGGGTTCTCGGGCGTGCCATCCGGGCCGACCACCGTGGCGGCGGCGGCGTGGTCCTGCGTCGAGAAGATGTTGCACGAGGCCCACCGCACCTCCGCACCAAGCGCCACGAGCGTCTCGATCAGAACTGCGGTCTGGATCGTCATGTGCAGCGATCCGGAGACGCGGGCACCGGTGAGAGGCTTGCTCTCCCCGTACTGGCGCCGCAGCGCCATGAGACCGGGCATTTCGTGCTCGGCCAGCTGAATCTCCTTGCGGCCGAATCCGGCGAGCGACAGGTCGGCAACCTTGAAGTCGCCAGGTGCGAGTGCAGACATGGCTTCGAGGCTACAGGGGTCCGCGCAGCCGGTTCGTAGGCTCGTAACGATGCTGTTGCCGACTCGATGCCCCGTGTGTGATGCGGCGGGACCCGCGCCGTGCACGACGTGCGTCAGCGCCATGCGCCGGGCGCCGTCGGTGGGTGCAGTGGCGGGAGTCGATCGGTGTTTCGCGCTGTTGGAGTACGCCGGCGCCGCTCGCGAGCTCGTGGCCCGCCTCAAATATCGCAACGCCCGCGCCGGCGTGCGCTGGCTGGCCGGCGCAATGGCTGCGCTGGTCGACGAGCCGGTCAGCGTCGTCACCTGGGTGCCCACCACGACCGCTCGCCGACGGGCACGAGGTTTCGACCAGGCCGAATTGTTGGCCCGAGCCGTCGCCCGCCGTCTACGGACGCCCTGCCGGCGCGCACTGCGTCGTCACCCCGGTCCACCACAGACCGGTGCCGACGCCGCTACCCGGCGTCTCGGCCGGCCGGTGATCGCCGCCCGCGGCCAATTGACCGGAACCGTCCTGCTCGTCGACGACGTAACCACGACGGGTATCACGCTCACCGCGGCAGCGCAGGCGGCGCGGTCTGCGGGCGCCGACCGGGTGATCGCTCTGGTCGCCGCACGAACCCCCGCTCCAGGGGACTTACACTGACGCATGGGCCGTGCGCGGGTCTGTGGTTGCAAGTCGAAGCCAGTCGCAGGCAAAACGACCCACGTAAGGCAACCAATTGTTGCTGAGCATGGTGCGATTTAGACGTAAGCCCTGCCCGGCGTGGCACCGAATGGCGGTGTCCGGCGGAGAAGGAGCAAGGCGCGTCCATACACGGCGACGCGGGCTCGCAAGAGCCGCCGTCGTCGGGCCGCCGACCTCTTCAGCAGGCGAGTGTGGGGTCAAAGACCAGGTCAGCCGCGCACGGCCTTTTCGCCATGAAGTGCCGCAGTTCTGCTGTGCCTACGTAAGGAGACAGCGTGGAAATTGCCATCAGGTCTCGGAAGCTCCGCATCACCAAGGCGATGCGCGCCGCGGTTGAGGAGAAGGTCGGCCGGCTCAGCCGCTACCTCGAGGGCATGGAGCGGGCTGAGGTCTGGTTCGCCGAGGAGCAGAACCCGCGGATCGCCGAGAAAGAGATCTGCGAGGTGACGATGCACGGTCACGGCCACATCGTGCGGGCCAAGGCGGCGGCCGCCGATCCACTGGCCGCGGTCGACCGGGTTGTCGACAAGCTCGAGCATCGGATGGAAAAGCTCAAGGGCAAGCTGGTCGGTCGCTCCCACCCGCGCCGCAATGCGTCGCGGAACGGGCCCAACGGGTCACGCGCAGTCCGAGACGATTTGGCCGACGATTCCAGCTATGACGCTCCTGAGGACCTCGGCGCCCGTATCGTGAAGACCAAGCAGTTCGACATCAAGCCGATGACGCCTGAGGAGGCCGCCTTGCAGATGGAGTTGCTGGGCCACGACTTCTTCTTCTTCACCAACGCCGAGACTGACCGCGCCGCGGTCGTCTACCGCCGGGCCGACACCAACATCGGCCTGATCGACGCCACGTGAGCAGCCCCTGCAATGACTGAACCGCACGACGGCGGTCCTATCCGCGTCCTCATCGCCGACGACCAGCCGTTGTATCGCCGCGGCCTCGAGGTGGTTCTCCACACCGAGGAGAACATCGAGGTCGTCGGTGAGGCCGAGAACGGCGAAGAAGCCATCGCCAAGGCCGAGGAGCTTGCGCCCGACGTCGTGCTGATGGACGTGCGCATGCCGCGCATCAACGGAATCGAAGCTACCCAGGCCATCCGCGACCGGGTGCCGACCACGAAGATCCTGATGCTCACCGTGAGCGACGAGGACTCCGACCTTTACGAGGCGATCAAGGCTGGCGCCAGCGGCTACCTCCTCAAAGAGGTATCCGTCGAGGAAGTGGCCGACTCGATCCGGGCGGTGATGCAGGGCGAGAGCAAGATCACGCCGTCGATGGCATCGAAGCTCATCAACGAGTTCAGCGCGATGTCCAAGCGAGCCGACGAGCGGCAGCGGCTCCCTGCGCCGGCGCTCACCGCCCGCGAGCTGGAGGTCCTCAAGCTCGTCGCCAAGGGCATGAGTAACCGCGAGATCGCCGACGAGCTGTTCATCTCCGAGAACACCGTCAAGAACCATGTGCGGAACATCCTCGAGAAGCTGCACCTTCACTCCCGGATGGAAGCGGTCATGTACGCCCTCCGTGAGAAGCTGCTCGACCTCCGCGACGAAGACTGAGCGCTAACGCCTTAGCGCGCTGGCGGCGCTGGGCTGTCGCCGAGGACACCCGGCCCGTCGAGACAAGCCTGCCGGCGCGGCTGCTCGTCGCCATGTTGGTCGGCCTGTCGATCGGGCTCTGGACCGTGTGGGCCACGATGCGCCACAACGCGTTCGGCACGTTCGGCTTCGATTTCGGAATCTTCGATCAGGGCATGTGGCTGCTGAGCCGGTTCCACTCGCCGTTCATCACGATCATGGGAGTGGACCTATTCGGCGACCACACCTCGTTCATCTTGTTGCCGCTGGTGCCGTTCTACTGGGTGTTCCCCTCCGCGAAGGTTCTGATCGTGGCCCAGGCTGCGGCGTTGTCGGTGGCTGCTGTCCCGCTCTTCCTCATTGCGCGCGACAAGCTCCGCAGCGAGTGGTTGGCCCTTGGTGTGGCCGCTGCCTTTCTCGCCAACCCCGCCCTTCAGTGGGCCGGGTGGGAGCAGTTCCATCCTGACGTCTTCGAAGTGCCCCTCGCATTGTTCGCGCTCTACTTCATGACCCGACAAAGATGGGTCGGCTACTTCGTCTTCGTCGCGCTGCTGCTCCTGGTGAAGGAGGACGTCGCGCTGATGACGTTCGTCCTCGGGCTGTACGTCGCCCGCAAGCACAACCTACGGGTAGGCCTGCTGAGCTCCGCGCTGTCGGCGGCGTACTTCGCGGGCGCGGTCTGGCTCGTGCTGCCGGCGTTCAACGGCGAGGGAACCCTTGATGCGTGGCGCGTTCCGTATGGCGGCATCGGCGGGCTACTGAAGCGCACGCTCACCCACCCCTGGGACGTCGTGGCGCTCGCGCTCGGGCCCGAGAAGCCGTGGTACGTCTGGCAGCTCTTCGCCAGCTTCGCTCTGCTGTCGCTCCTCGCGCCGAGCGCAGTCCTGATCGCGTCCGGCCCTCTCGCATCAAACCTGCTCAGCACGTTCTGGTACCAGTACCACCTGCAGTACCACTACACGACCCTCATCATCCCGGTCCTGGCCTTCGCTGCGGTCCTCGGCATCGCGCACCTGCAGCGCCACGGGTTGCGGATAGCCGGGGTCGCGGTCTTGCTATGTGCGTCGGTGCTGACAGGGTGGCTGTGGGGTCCGTCGCAGCTCGCCCGTTACCCGCAGCCTTTGGGCGACTCGAGTTCCGATCACGTCGGTCCCATCAATGCGGTGTTGCGACGCATCCCACGCGATGCCAGCGTCGCCTCGCATTACAGCTTCATCACCCATCTCGATCACCGGCGCGAGATCTTCGAGTTCCCCAACCCGTGGTACGCCCGCAACTGGGGCAACGGCCGGCAGACAGGCAAGGAGCTGCCGCACGCCGCCCACGTGGACTACATCGTGCTTCCGAGCGAGGGCCTGGCCGGGCGGGAGCTCGTGCTGCTCGCCCACTTGGCCACCCGGGAGTTCTCGAAGGTCGCCGGGGCGCCGGGCATCGTCCTGCTCCAGCGGGTGGCACGGGCCGAGAAACTTGATCCGGCCCTCCAGCAGGAGTTACGAGACCTGTCGTACTTGAGCTGAGCATCCGCTCCGTGGCGACACTGAGCCCGTGCGTAGGTCGCGTAATTCGACGGGACCGCCGCTGGCAATCGCACCGACACTTACAGAGGGCGGCAACCGGAGCGCCCCTCGGATGCGTCCGCCGACGATGAGCGCGGCGGCGCGGCGGCCGATCACGAGCGAGAACCCCTCGGGGCCGCCGTCGGTGGCCGATGGCAGACCGAGGTATTCGACGAAGTCGCTACCTGCGGCGACCCGTTTGCTGTCGAGAGTCAGGTGCAGGGGCTCGGTGCGCCCAGTGTTGTCCGTGAACCGGAAGCGCAGGCGCCCATCCGCGCCGGTGGTTATGACGCCGTCGATGCGGACGCAGGACTGCGTCGCGACGAGCAGGGGTTCCGACTGCGGATTCTCCGATACGGCGCGGTCACCGTCGATGATCCAGCCCGTGTCGGGGCCGGCCGTCGGCGGCAACCACGGGGCAGTGGAGCCGCTGCGCAACACGTCGGAAGCCACGTCGTTCCGGAGATAGACGGTATTGCGTCCGGTGGCCATCACCGGCGCGAACCGGTTGGTGATCAACGCGTCGAACGGTGTGCCCTCATCGCGCGGGTTCGTCTCGATGAACGCGACGGGCCGCGACCTGGCGACGTCCTGCGCGAACCACGTCCACGCGTGGGGCAGCACGTATTCCTTACTCGTCCGGCCCAGATAGATCTCACCCATCAGGAAGCTCTTCCATATGAATCGGGAAGCGGCGACGCGGTGGTACTTCAGATACGGCCACGGATCGTTCGACCAGGTGAGGAGCGCGTCACCCTTCAGCGACACCAGATCGAGCACGGCCCACACCGCCCGTTCCTCACCGCCGATGTTGCGCTCACGGTCGATCTCGGTGGACTGTGGCGTTCTGATGCTGCTCGCCACCCGCAACGCGTCCATCGTCGCGTTGGTGCCCGACAGGTAGACAGCCAGCACACTGGCGATGAGCGGCCAGGCCACAGCACCCGGGATCCTGCGCCGGCGCGTGATCATCAACGTGCGGTAGGCGTGACCGATGATGGCGGCGCCCATGAGCGCGGTCGGCACCGTCGTGACGACGAAGTAGTGCGACGAGTAGCGCTGACTCAGGGCCAATTCGATCCACGCGGCGACGAACCACGCCAAGAGGCCGCCGTGGAATACCCGAGAGCGCGTGTCGCCGTCGCGCCAGCCGACGATGGTGATCAGCGCGAAGCCGGTCACGATGAGGAACGCCAGCGGTCGCCGCTGGTAGTACTCGCCGAACTGATGAAGCCCAAGGGAGAGCTGGCTCCCGAGGCTGCGGCCGGTTCCCACGTTCATGTACCGCGCCTGGACCCACCACCCCGACCAGAACTCGCCCCATCCTCCTCGGACCGCGTAGTAGAGCGGAGCGCTGCCGAACGCCGCCGCCGCGGCGCCCAGGGTGGTCAGCGACAGCCGGCGACGCTGCTCGTTGTCGGACACGCGCACCGCGGTCATGGCCAACGCCGCGACCAGCAGGATGGCGCCGATCAACGCCGTGGAAACGAGCGTCTGAACGCCCAAGCCGAGACACGCGCCGATGACCGCTGCGCTGGCCGTCCTGCGCCGCGGCGTGGTCCAGGCTCGGTCGGCCATGGCCAGAATCCAGGCCGCGGCAAGCAGGCACACGACCATGTTCCACGCGTAGAGCACGCCGGCGTAGTCCGCGCTCGACAACGTCAGGTGCACGAACACCACGACGCCGGCGGCCAAACTCAGCTCTTTGCTCGCGCCGGTAAAACGCGCCGCCCATGCGCTGACATACGCGACGCAGAACGCGGCGAGGGCAACGAAAGTCGAGATGGCGAACCAGAAGCCGTCATACGTCGTGAACCACGACGCGACCGCGTACACGAACGGTTCGAGCGGCCCCTTGTTGTGGATGCCGTTCTCATAGAAGGAGCCGCCGTACCGGATCGTGCGGTCGACGATCACCCGCGCGTACTGCGGGTCTACGTCCTGCGAACGCAGTTCGTTACCGATGACCGCAATGAACCCGAGCGCGCTCAACACGGCGACCGTCACCCACCGTGTCGCCTCAGCGACCCGCGCATGAGCCCTGGCCCTCATCGTGCGACCCGCGGCCTCGAGCGCTCAGAGGCGAACGCGACCAGCCGGTCGATACCGAGGCCGACACAGATGATCGACATGACCGCGACACGGGCCAGCGGACCCACGAGGTGCCGGTTGACCTCGACCGCGTCCCCGACGTAGCAGACGTACAGATCGACCAGCGCCGAGACCAAGCCCACCACCCCGAACACCGCGACGAGCCGCCTTCGCCGGTCCAGGGCTGCGAACGCCGCGGCTGCGAACGCGATTGTCGTCCAGAGCAGTAGCTGGCCGCGACTCGTGGCGGCCCCGAAGCTGAATGGCACCCGGCGGGGGAGGCGGTCGCTCGTCTTGAACGTGTCGTAGGCCTCCACGCCGTCGCTGCGAACGATGTTCGGGAGCTCACGGTGCAGACGGTCGATCCAATCGGGAGCCCGAAGGACCATTGAGAGGGCAAGACGGGTCCGGCCCTGTTCCCGCGCCCATTCTCGATACGGCTCGAGTGCCGGCGCGCGGAGGAAGACTTCGCCGTCATCCCACGACGCGTGGCCAGTGCGCTCAATCAATGCCTGGTCGAGGGGCATGCCCCCGGCCACGAACCAGGCGGTCAGATCGCGGTCGGTGAGGACGCGCAGTCCGATGTTGTTGTGCATCGGGTATTGGTTGCGCTGGGACGCGACGTCGCCACTGGCGACGAACGCGCCGACCAGAATGAGCACGACGACGCCGCTGACCAGGCACTGACGGACCGGCCGGCTCACGCGTTGTGACATCGCGAACAGGAACATCACGGGCCCGACGACGGGCAGCACGGAGACCACGTTGGCGTCGCGAATGAGCATCCAGAGAACCGACCAGCCGATCGCCCAGCGAAGTCGGCGGACCGTGGGACGGCTCGCGGCCCGCCACCAGGCCACGATGCCGGCGATGGCCACGGTGAGCGAGAGTGACTCGCTGAGGATTTCGGTATTCCAGAGCGCGAAGCGCGGCTGCACTGCGATCGCCAGAGCGCCGAGGACCACCACGGCGGCGGCCAACCGCGCCGCCAGGAGGCGTACCGCGGCGAAGCAGAGCGCGACGAAGGCGCCCGTATAGGCGAGCGTCTGCCCCAGGGTCGCCAGCGTCGCGCTACGGCCCACCGCCCAGAGAAAGAGCGGGTAGCCCACCGGCCGTTCATCGAACCAGAAGCCGCCGTGCAGTGGACCACGGCGTGCCACCTTGAGGAACGAGTGTGAGTCGGGGAACGTCAACGGAAAACGGGGCCAGGGCGCCCCGAGCAGCCGGACGACGAACAGCCCGGCGGCCATCGCTGTCACCACGTACACCACGCGGTGAGTGCGCTCGGGCGGGTGCAGGTCCCCCACGGCGGCACCGTATATGACAGCGAGAGCGCGCTCGGGTCATCCGGGTCCGATCCGAGAAGGCTTCACCCGCACGTAGAATTGACGCCCAATGAGTGTCTTCAGCAAGATCCTGCGAGCTGGCGAGGGCAAGAAGATCCGCGCCCTCCAGTCGTTGGTGCCCGACATCAACGCGCTCGAGCCGGAGATGCATGCCCTCTCCGATGACGCGCTGCGCCGCAAGACGGTGGAGTTCCGGGAGCGTCTCTCCCGGGGCGAGGACTTGAACGACCTGGCCATCGAAGCCTTCGCCGTCGCCCGTGAGGCAGCGACCCGCACCCTCGGCCAGCGTCACTTCGACGTGCAGCTGATGGGCGGCGCCGCGCTGCATTTCGGCTGGATCGCCGAAATGAAAACCGGTGAGGGTAAAACGCTGGTCGCCACCCTCCCGCTCTATTTGAACGGCCTGTCCGCCAAGGGCGCCCACCTCGTGACCGTCAACGACTACCTGGCGTCGTTCCACGCCGAGTGGATGGGCCGGCTCTACAAGTTCCTGGGCCTCAGCGTGGGGCTGGTGCTTCCCGACCGCGACGACTTCGCGGACAAGAAAGCCGCCTACGCCTGCGACATCACCTACGGCACCAACGCCGAGTTCGGCTTCGACTACCTGCGCGACAACATGGCCGGCGCCAAGGACTACATGGTGCAGCGCGGCCACGTCTACGCGATTGTCGACGAGGTCGACTCGATTCTGATCGACGAAGCCCGGACGCCGCTGATCATCAGCGGCACCGCGGATGAATCGGCCCGGCTCTACTACCAATTCGCGGCGATCGTCCGGACCCTCACGCGCGACAAGGACTACGAAGTCGAAGAGGACAAGCGCACGGTCAGCCCAACTGAGGAGGGCATCGAGAAGGTCGAGAACCAGCTCGGCGTCGACAACATGTACGACGCGGTGTCGGTGAACTACGTGCACCAGCTCACTAACGCGCTGCGGGCCAAGGAGCTCTACACGCGTGACAAGGACTACGTCGTCATGGACGGCGAGGTCAAGATCGTCGACGAGTTCACCGGCCGCATCCTCGAGGGTCGCCGGTGGTCCGACGGGCTCCACCAGGCGGTTGAGGCCAAGGAACGGGTGCGTATCAAGGAGGAGTCCCACACCTGGGCCACCGTCACCCTCCAGAACTACTTCCGCCTGTACGACAAGCTCGCCGGCATGACCGGCACAGCCGAGACCGAGGCCGGCGAGTTCGCCAACACCTACAACCTGCCGGTGGTACCCATCCCGACTCATCGTCCGATGGTCCGCCAGGACCACGCCGACCTGATCTACAAGAGCGAGCTGGCCAAGTTCGAGGCCGTAGTCGAGGATCTCATCGAGCGCTACGACCGCGGCCAGCCGGTCCTGGTCGGAACCGCGTCCGTCGAGAAGTCCGAGGTGCTCTCCCGCATGCTGGACAAGCGCGGGATTCCGCACAGCGTGCTGAATGCCAAGCAGCACACCCGTGAAGCGGCGATCGTCGCCCAGGCTGGCCGGCTGCACGGCATCACCGTTGCCACCAACATGGCTGGTCGCGGCGTCGACATCCTCTTGGGCGGCAACCCGGAGGGTTTGGCGCGTGAGGAGGTCATCGCGCAAGGGATCGATCCCGACAGCGAGGAGGGCCAGGCGCGCTGGCGCGACCTCATCCCCGGCCTCGAGGCATCCTGCAAGTCCGAGGGCGACAAGGTGCGCGAGCTCGGCGGGCTCTACGTGCTCGGTAGCGAGCGGCACGAGAGCCGGCGGATCGACAACCAGCTCCGGGGTCGGTCAGGTCGCCAGGGCGACCCCGGCGAGAGCCGGTTCTATCTATCGCTGGAAGACGACCTCATGCGGCTGTTCGCCACCGGTGCGATGAACTGGGTGATGAGCCGCGCGCTACCCGACGACACACCGATCGAAGCGCGCATGGTGACCAAGGCGATCGAACGGGCCCAGAACACGGTGGAGGCCCGCAACTCCGAGATCCGCAAGGACGTCCTCAAGTACGACGAAGTGATGGACAAGCAGCGCAAGGCCATCTACGGCCGGCGTATGCAGATCATCGAGGGCGATGATCTCCGCGACGACACGATGGAGATCCTCTCCGAGGCGGTACAGACCGTTGTCGACGAGTCATGTGGTGGCGACTACTCGGAAGAGTGGGATGTCGAGGGCTTGCTTCGCGAAGCCAGCGGCTATTTCCCGACACAGTTCACCGCGGACGAGCTCAAGAGCGCGGTGTCGGCCGAGGAGTTGGTCGAGAGTCTTCTCGCCGAAGCCACCCGCTACTACGACCAACGCGAGGAGGCCATCACTCCCGACGTGATGCGTCAGCTCGAGCGCGAGATCATGCTGCAGATCGTCGATCAGCGGTGGCGGGAGCACCTGGCCGAGATGGACTACCTCCGCGAAGGCATCGGCCTGCGGGCCATGGGCCAGCGCGACCCGCTCAACGAGTGGCAGCGCGAGGGTTACGACATGTTCGTCCGCATGCTGGGCGGCATCAAGGACGACTACCTGCGCTACGTCATGCACGCGGAAGTCGTGATCGAGGCACCTGAGCAGCCGTCGCTCGAGGGCGCGCAGTACATCGCCGCGGAAGAAACGGTCCAGCGGCCCACCTACCAAGGCCCGCCGCCGGAGGAACTCGCACAGGCCGCGCCCGAGGCGCAAGGGACGACCGAACCGGCGTGGGACGACCCGAACTACACCATGGCGCCGGTCGTGAAGTCCGAGCACGACAAGGTCGGTCGCAACGAGCCGTGCTGGTGCGGTAGCGGCAAGAAGTTCAAACACTGCCACGGGCGCTGAAGCGCGTAACCCATGCGCGATTTCACTGACGATCTTGGCGCGCTCCGGCGGCGGCTGGATGACGCGGCGCGCTACTTGACCCTCGACGCACTCAAGACGCGGTTGGCCGAACTGACGATCGAGGTCGAGAAGCCTGACCTCTGGGATGACGCGGATCACGCCAAAGCGGTGAACATGGAGTACGGCCGGGTCAGCGGTGACGTCCAGCTCATCGAAGGCCTGCAGTCGCGGCTCGACGACACCGGCATCCTCTACGAAATGGCCGTCGAGGAAGTCGACGAGTCTCAAGAGGCAGAGATCGCCGATGCCGTGCGGTTGCTCGAGCGCGACCTGGATGCGCTCGAGCTGCGGTCGCTGTTCAGCGGCGAGTATGACGAGAACGACGCCGTCTGCGAGGTGCACGCGGGTGAAGGCGGCACGGACGCGCAGGACTGGGCGGAGATGATGCTGCGGATGTACCAGCGCTGGGCTGAGCGGCGCGGGTTCACGATCGAGGTCGAGGAGGTCACCGAGGGTCAGGAGGCCGGCATCCTCTCGACCACATTCATCGTGAAGGGCCGGTACGCCTACGGGCTGCTCAGTTCCGAGCGCGGTGTGCACCGGCTGTACCGCATCTCGCCGTTTGACTCGCAGGCGCGCCGCCAGACGTCGTATGCCGCGGTCGACGTCGTGCCGTTGATCGACGATGCCGGCGACGAAGTGAAGATCGACGAGAAGGACCTCAAGATCGATACGTACCGATCGTCGGGGGCGGGCGGCCAGCACGTGAACGTCACCGACTCCGCAGTTCGCATCACCCACCTCCCGACCGGGGTCGTCACGTCATGCCAGAACGAGCGCAGTCAGCTCCAGAACAAGGCCAAGGCCATGCAGGTGCTGGTGGCCAAGCTGGCCCAGCGCCAACGGGAGGAGCGCCGGGCTGAGTTGGCCGCGCTCTCTGGCCCCCAAGGGCGGGTGAGTCGCGCCGGAAATTTCATCCGCGGCTACGTGCTGGCCCCGTATCAACTCGTCAAGGATGAGCGCACCGCGGTCGAGACCGGAAACGTACAGGCCGTGCTCGACGGTGACCTCGATCAGTTCATGGAGGCCTGGCTGCAATGGAGACGGACCGAGGAAGGCGGAGGCGGAGACGGAGCCACCCGGTAGATGAAGGGTGCCGCGAGAACTTGAAGGCCCCCTTATAAACTCAGGCGCCCTTCATGATTCGTCTCGAAAATGTCACCAAGTCCTATAAGGGGACCACTGTCGCGCTGCGCGATGTATCGGTCGACATCCAAAAGGGCGAATTCGTGTTCTTGGTGGGCCCCTCCGGCTCGGGGAAGTCGACGTTCGTCCGCCTCCTGATCAAGGAGGAAGACCCCGACGGCGGCATGATCCATGTGGCCGGCAAGGAACTGCAGAAGCTCAGCCCCTGGAAGGTCCCGATCCTGCGTCGCCAGATCGGGTGCGTCTTCCAGGACTTTCGCCTGCTTCCCACCAAGAGCGTGGCCGAGAACGTGGCCTTCGCCCTCGAAGTGATCGGCCGGCCCAAGCACGTGATCGCGTCGCAGGTGCCGGTTGTGCTCGACCTGGTGGGGCTGGCCAAGAAGGCCGACAACCTGCCCACCGAACTGTCCGGTGGTGAGCAGCAGCGCGTGGCGATCGCCCGGGCCTTCGTCAACCGCCCACTGATCCTGCTGGCCGATGAGCCCACCGGCAACCTCGACCCGAACACCACGGTGGGAATCATGCGACTGCTCGATCGCATAAACCGCACCGGCACCACCGTGGTGATGGCGACACATGACCAGGGCATCGTCGACTCGATGCGCCGGCGGGTGATCGAGCTCGATCGAGGGACCGTCGTCCGCGACCAGGCTCGCGGCGTCTACGGATACGGCTCGGACGCCTGATGCCGGTTTCGCTGGCGTACGTCGCCAAGGAAACCTCGAGCAACCTTCTTCGAAACCTCCTGATGACCGTCGCCGCGGTCCTCACCGTCGCCGTTTCGCTGTGGCTGGTGGGGGGCGCGCTCTTGCTACGCCAGGGCGTGACCCGGGCAACAATCCAGTGGAAGGGCGGCGTCGAGCTTTCGATCTTCCTCAAGCCCGACGTTGAGGCCAACCAGAAGGACGCCGTCGATCGCGAGCTCTCGGCCATGCCGGAGGTCAAGAGCAAGAAGTACGTCGATCAGGAGATGGCGTTCGAGGAGTTCAAGCAGATCGTCAACGTGAAGGACTACAACGACGTCGTCACCGCCAAGGACCTGCCGCCGTCGTTCCGCGTCGTGCCGCGCCGAGCTGAGCTGGTCGAGACGATCGGCGAGCGGTTTACCGCGCAGCCCGGTGTCAGCGAAGTCGTCTACGCCAAGGAAACGATCAAGCGCCTGCTCGATGTCACCCGCAAGCGACAGCTCGCTTTCTTCGGCCTGGCCGCGGTCGTTCTCGTGTCCGCGACCGTGCTCATCCTCAACACGATCCAGCTGGCGATCTTCGCCCGGCGACGCGAGGTGGCGGTGATGAAGCTGGTCGGCGCCACCAACTGGTTCATCCGGCTGCCGTTCATGCTCGAAGGTATGGTCCAAGGACTCGTCGGCGCCGCGGTCGCCTTTATCGGCATCTACGTGCTGCGCAACGTGGTCATGGACCTGATCACCGATCCCTCGTTCGCGCCGGTCGACTCGTTGGCGGCGCGCGCGTCCGACGCCGTGGGGACGGGCATCTTCCTGCTTGTTGTCGGCGCCACGGTTGGTGCGGTCGGTTCGGCAATCGCCGTGCGCCGCTTCCTCGACGTCTAGCGGCGCCACCGCCGGTTGTTGCTGGTGTTGTTAAAGTGACTGCTGTGACCCGGGCCACACGCATCTGCTTGGTCGCGCTCGCCATCGTGGCGAGTGTCCCGCCGGCGCGCGCCCTTGCGCAGACCGCCACCACGGCACCCAACCAATCCCAGCTCACCAATCTCAGCAACAAGATCGCCGAGACGTCCCGCGAAGAGGCCGCGCTGATCAAGAAGCTCGACGCGGCCAACGCCAAGAAGGCCGACACCGCCCGCCGGATTGCCGATCTCGACCGGCAGGTGCCCGCTGTGCAGACCGCGCTAGATCTCGCCAGCCGGAAGTTGGCCGGTGCCGATGCCGAATTGGCTGTGGCCGAAGCGTCGTTGGCGCAGGCCAGCGCGCGTCTCGGTGACGGCAAGGAGGCGTTGCGGCAGCGCGCGATCGACGCGTACATCGGCCGGCCCGACGCCTCGATGATGAGCGTGGGCGTACACGTCACCACGTTCCGCGAGTTCGTCGCCCTGCGGCAGTACCTCAACGCGGTGATCGTCACTCACGCCCGGATCGTGGAGACGTACGACGAGCTGGAGAAGTCCGCCGCTGTGCTGGAGGAGACCGTCGCCCGCCGGCGGGCCGACGCCAAGGCCCAGCGCGACATCGTCGCCCGGCAACGCACCACACTGAGCGGGGCACGGACGTCGCAGGAACGCTTGCGCTCGGAGGCTGTGACCGCGGCGGCGACGGCCGCCACGCTGCTGAAGGAAGTCCGTAGCCGGCGCGCCGAGTTCCAGGCCAAGTACAACCAGCTGAAGGCGCAGTCGGACGCGATTCCGCGACTCCTGAGGAGTCGCCAGAGCGGCCAGACCTTGGCGCCGTCAGGCAAGGGTGTCCTCTCATCGCCGATACCCGGCGCGCCCATTACGTCGAGCTTCGGCCCGCGCGTGCATCCGATCTTCGGTGACGTCCGGAATCACACGGGGATCGACTTTGACGCAGCCGAGGGGGCGGCCATACGCGCCTCGGCCGACGGCACGGTGGTCTCAGCGGGGCCGCAGGGTGGGTACGGCAACGCGACGATCATCGATCATGGGAATTCCCTGGCGACGCTCTACGCCCATCAGAGCCGGATGATCGTCGCCGCCGGCCAGGCGGTGAAGCGCGGTCAAGTGATCGGCTACGTCGGCCACACCGGTTACGCCACCGGGCCGCACCTCCACTTCGAAGTTCGGGTCAACGGCACGCCCGTCGACCCAATGAAGTATTTGTAGCTGTCACACGGCGTCGGACGACCCTCCGGCCTTCGGCCTCCGGGAGTCGCCTCCGCTATGCAGCGGGGTCCCCAGCCCCCTGCCCAAACGCAATCGGCGCGGTGGCTTAGTGAGCGGGCGGAGCGACGGTGGTCGTTGCGCCGGTCTCGTGCTCGGTCGGGGCCACCGTCGTCGTGGCACCGGTGTCGTGACTGGTTTCCGGCGTTGCCTTCTTGGCTGAGGACCCCTCCACATGGACGCTGGTATGGACGACCGACCGGCCGAGCCGGTGATGGCTGCCGTCACCCAGCACGACGTGGATCTGGTGGTGGCCGTTGGTGAGGCCGGTGAGCTTGATCGGGGCCTCAGCGGTGTGGACGACGTCGGGCGCGACCGGGATCACCTCGCCCGGCGCCACGGGCGACCGGTCGATGAACACGTGGTAGTGCGCGGTCCGGCCTGAGGTGTCGCCGTCCGCCTTGACGATCTCCACGCCGGTGGCCGAAACCTGCAGGGTGACCGTGTCGCCCTCGACGGTGGTGCCCACCGCGGGCCCGCGTAGGTGGACGACTGCGTCAGGGTTGGGGCCGGCGTCGGTCTCGATCTGATCGCCGCAGGCTCCGGCGACGAAAACGGTGACAGCGAAAGCTAGTGCGAGGCGTCTCATGCGGGCGGCACGCTACCGCGTAGGGTTCGTGGACATGCGCTTCGCCATCAAGACGTCGCCGCAGGACACCACGTGGAGCGACATGCTCGACGTCTGGCGTGCCGCCGACGAAATCGACATCTTCGAGTCGGGCTGGACCTTCGACCACTTCTATCCGATCTTCAGCGACTCGAGTGGTCCGTGTCTCGAGGGCTGGGTCACCCTGGCCGCGCTCGCGCAGGCGACCAAGCGCCTGCGGGTCGGCGTGTTGGTGACCGGCATCGTGTATCGCCACCCGGCGGTGCTGGCCAACATGGCGGCCACGCTCGACGTCGTTTCTGGAGGTCGGCTTGAGCTCGGTCTGGGCGCAGGGTGGAACGAGGAGGAGTGCGACGCCTACGGCATCGAACTGGGCTCGTTGAAGGAGCGCTTCGACCGTTTCGATGAGGCGCTCGAGGTGATCGTGGCGTTGCTCACCAACGAGACGTCCGACTTCAAAGGCCACTACTACACGCTGACCTCGGCCAGGAATGAGCCCAAGCCCATCCAGAAGCCGCACCCGCCGATCGTCATCGGCGGGACCGGCGAGAAGCGCACGCTGCGCTCGGTCGCCCGCTATGCACAGCACTGGAACTACCCCGGCGGCCCAGTGGAGGAATTCGCCCGCAAGCTCGATGTGCTCCGCGGGCACTGCGAGGCGATCGGTCGCGATCCAAGCGAGATCACGTTGTCGACACACTTTCGCCTAGGAACCGACGGCGATATCGGCGCGGTGGTCAAGCAGGCCGAGGCGTATGCCGCGGCGGGTCTTGATCTCGGCATCGTGTACCTGCCACCTCCGCACCGGCCGGATGTACTCGAGCCTGTGGCCAAGGCGCTGGCCGACCTCAGCTAGACGCGAGACGCTGCTCCACCGCGGCGACCTTGCCCGCCATCCGGCCGGTGGCGCCCGGTCGATGGTCGATCTTGATGACGAGCGAGACGCGGGGCGCTTCCTCGGCGATGCGGTCGACGCACGCCTTGATGACGGTCATCACCTCGTCCCAGTCGCCCTCGATGTTGGTGAACATGGCATTGGTCTCGTTGGGCAGTCCGCTGTCGCGAACGATTCGCACCGCGTCGGCGACCAGGTCGCCGACGGAGTCGCCCACACCGAGCGGCGTCACAGAGAAGGCAGCGAGCATGCGTGAGTATGGTGCGCCAAATGAAGGGCGAGTGGTTCGACGGCGCCGGGTTCGGGATGTTCATCCACTGGGGCTTCATCAGCCAGCGGGGCATGGAGCTGTCCTGGCCGTTGGTCGGAGGCATCCCGGTGCTGCCGTACAGCACCGGCGTTGCGGTGGAGGACTACTACGCCGGTGCGTTGGAATTCGCTCCCAACCCTCAGTCGCCGCGCCAGTGGATGGCGTGCGCCCGCGAGGCAGGCATGCGTTACGCGATCCTCACGACCCGCCACCACGACGGGTTCGCGCTGTGGCCTTCGAAGTACACCGACTTCTCCATCGGCGCAACGTCCTATGGCGGCGACCTGGTCGGGGAATTCGTCGATGCGGCACGCGCCGAGGACATTCGCGTCGGCTTCTATCTCTCGCTGTCGGATTGGCATCACCCCGACTATCCGCCGTTCTCCTCCAGCGATGACTCGTATATGGGCTATCTCGGCCGTCGGCCGGCGCCGGAGGAGTGGGCCCGCTACGTGGATTGCCTTTTCGGCCAGGTGCAGGAGCTGCTTACCAACTACGGGCCCGTCGATGTCCTGTGGTTCGACGGGCAGTGGGAGCGCACCGCGGACGAGTGGCGCTCCGCGGAGCTGCGCGAGCTGATCAGGTCGATACAACCCGACACGTTGGTCAACGACCGGCTCGCTGGGCAGGGCGACTTCACCACGCCGGAGCAGTCGATCCCGCCGACGCCGCCGGAGGGGCGGTGGGAGACCTGCATGACGATGAACCGGACGTGGGGCTTTCATCCCGGCGATACGGAGTACAAGTCGGATCATCGGCTTGTGCACACGTTGTGCGAGACCGCGGCCAAGGGCGGCAATCTGCTGCTCAACGTCAGCCCCCGGGGCGACGGCACCCTGCCGCCGGACCAGCTCGACCGGCTGGCTGCAGTCGGCTCGTGGATGGCCCGCAACGGCGACGCGATCCACGACACGACGCCGGGGCTCGAGCCGTGGCAGTTCTACGGCCCATCCACCCGCAAGGGCGACCGGCTGTTCGCGTTCCTTCTGATGAAGCCCTACGAGACCGTCGCGATCCGCGGTGTTCGCGTGAACAAGGTGACGGGCGTGAGCGTGCTGGCCACCGGCGAGGAGCTGTCCTTCACCACCAACGCCACCGCCGAGCAGGAGCTCTTCGGCCGCGACCCCGTCGGCGAACTCGTCATCGAGGTCCCCGACCGCGTCCTCGACCCCCTCGCCACCGTCCTCGAGCTCTCCATCGACCCCTAAATTCGATCGCGTCCACGCCCGGTACAGTGGGAGTTCGCCTTCGGGCGTGCTGCACATTGACATGGGGGTGATCTGGTTTCGATTTCGGCACTCGTGCCGGGAGAAGCGAGCCGTGGTTGTCGGAGTCCACGTTAAAGAGCCGGCACCAAAATCAAATGCCAACGACAACGTTGCATTGCTCGCTGCCTAATTAGGTAGCAGCCGTTCGTCCGACTCCAGCCCTGCGGGTCGGTAGCGAACGTCATCCAGTGGGGCTTACTCCTCGACTGCGTCAGCGGGTCGAGGAGGACAACTCAGCTGACTGGGGTCCTGCCCTAGCGCCGGTGACGGCGGCGGGACCCGAGATGAACTCACCGGATGCGCTCGGAGAAGGCCTGGTTCGACGTCGAAAGACAGGGGTTCAAATCCCCTCACCTCCAAGAATGCTCAGGCGGGCTCGTCTGAACATTGTTGGAGGTGCGCCACACCCTCGTAGCGGGCGAGAATCTCCCAAGCCCACGCCACTGCGTCCTCGATGCGGATCCCGCTGGGTTGAGGCCTGACCCCACAGTTCGAGATTCGCCGGCCGGTTGTCATCTTTGACGCCGTTGCGGTGGTGGACTGTTTCGTCCGGCAGGAGGTAGCGGCCGAGCATCTCTTCCATGACGAGGATGTGCTCGAACACGTAGAGCCCATTGTTTGGTGCACGCGGGTGGTCCGGTACTCGGATCATCATGTACCCGGCCTTGTGGCGTGTACGGCCCCCGCGCCAATTCCCGTTGAACTCGCCGTCGCGTCGACAGCAGTCGTCGCAGACAATGGCGTCCTTGTGTTTCGTGTGGCCGCACGCGCAGTAGTTCTTGGATCGGCACGCCGGGCAGCGAAGGTGACCGCTGGAAGGCTTGAACGTTCGACCGCATTCCGCACACACACGCATACCCCAATTGTAGCGAACAGGTGTTCGATCACGCCCAACGCTGGTAGATCGATTCCAGAAGTGTTTTGCGACTTTCGCTTCAGGTCTGCCGCCCGGTGTCGAAGTACTCCCCGAGGGCGCCGTATCGCTGCGCCGCAGTCCAAAACGCTCGGGAAGAAGTTTCGATGAGAACGCGCAACGTGCTAGTCGCCGGAGTCGCTGGACTATTCGCGCTCGGCATCGCTCTACCCGCCTCGGCGCAGGTCACGCCCGATCCCTTTGTCACCGTCACCGGTGGCGGACTGAGCATCACCGTGCCTGCCGTGGGCGCCAACCTTGGAACCATCGTCAACACCGTGGGCGGAGGAACCATCAGCGGCGCGCTTGGAGAGGTGCAGGTGCTCGACGCCCGCAACGCCGTCGCCGGTTCTGGATGGATTGCAAGTGTGATCTCCACCGCCTTCACACCGCCGTCCGGACCAACCATCCCGGCCAGCGCGGTTGGCTACACCGCAGGGCCGATCACGAAGGTCGGCACCGCGACGTACGTCGCCAACAACCCCGCCAACCTCACCGGTGTCTCGCCCGCAGTCACCGCGACAGGGATCACCGGAAGCAACTCGGCGACTTGGAACCCCACGATCAACGTTTTCGTGGCCGGGGGTACAGTCAGCAACACGTACACCGCTGTAGCAATCACCCACTCTGTTCTGTAAATACGCGAGAGCGGCGTTGGCCGTTGTCGCGATCGTCGCAGTGATTGCCGCGCCTGCGGCGCACGCCTCTGCCGCTGAGGGCAGTATCGGCCTGCGACTCGTGGACGCTCCCAACGGGGGGAAGGACCCGCGAGCGCGGCTGTACATCGTCGACCACCTCCGGCCGGGCACCACGATCCAGCGCCGGATCGAAGTGTCCAATACCACGGCGTCGCCTGCGCACGTTGAGCTGTACGCCGCGGCGGCGAGCATTGAGAACGGCGAGTTCCGTGGCGCGGAAGGTCATACGCCCAATGACGTGTCGACGTGGACCTTGGTCCGTCCCGGAGCCACCGACGTGCCGGCCGATGGCAAGGCGCTGGCCACCGTCACCATCGCGGTGCCGCGTGACGCGGCGCCGGGGGAGCACTACGGCGTCGTCTGGGCCGAAGCCCGCTCCGCTCCAGGTGTCGCCGGCGGCATCACCCAGGTCAGCCGCGTGGGGATTCGCCTCTACCTCTCGATCGGTCCCGGCGGCGCGCCAGCCGCCGACTTCACCATCGACTCGCTCACCGCTCAGCGTTCGGCCGACGGCCAGCCAACGGTGGTCGCCGCCGTGCACAACACCGGAGGACGCGCCCTCGACATGAGTGGGACGCTCAAGCTCTCCGCTGGCCCCGGTGGCGTCAACGCCGGGCCGTTCCCCGCCAGCCTCGGCACGACGCTCGCCATCGGCGCGACCGCGCCGGTGACGATCGCGCTGGACAAGGCGCTACCCAGCGGTAGTTGGGACGCAGAAATCACACTGAAGAGCGGCCTCATCGAACGTACGGCTAAGGCGACCATCACGTTTCCTGACGCCGGCGCGTCCGCCCCGGTGAAGCCCAAGGTGACGAAGGGCGGATCGCCCGCTCCTGTTATTGCCGGAGTCGCCGCGCTGCTGCTGGCGATCGCAGGCGGGACTATCGCCCTCCGTCGCCGCGCTCGCGGCCGCGGATCAGCGCGGTCGGTTTCGCGTTTGACGTCGCGCTCGGCGATGGCGCGGCGCTTGTCGTAGGTGTGACGGCCCCTGGCCAGGCCGAGCTCGACCTTGGCCCGGCCCTCCTTGAAGTACATCGACAACGGGACGAGGGTGAGCGAGTCCTGTTGTGTCCGCGCGGCCAGCTCGGTGATCTCCCGGCGGTGCATCAGCAGCTTGCGGGGCCGGTCGGGATCGACGACGCCCCAGTTCGACGCCTGCGTGTACGGCGCCACGTGCACCCCGTGCAGCCACATCTCGCCATTGTCGACGCGCGCGTACGCGTCTCGAAGCTGAACCTGGCCGAGGCGCAGCGACTTCACCTCGCTGCCCTTGAGGGCGATGCCGCACTCGTAGGTGTCGAGGATCGTGTAGTCGTGGCGCGCCTTGCGGTTCTGGGCGATGAACTTGGGCTGGGGACCCTTGGGGGGCATGGGCTGTTCACGGTACCGCTACGTTCGCGACCCGATGCTCCGATTGGCGCCCTTGGTTTACAAGCAGATGATCGGCCACTGCTATGACGGCCTGCCCGACGAAGCGTGCGGCCTGCTCGGCGGCGATGCGAATTCCGGCAAGGCCAGCGTTGCCTACCTGGCCACGAACGCCGACGCGTCGTCGCGCACCTACACCGTCGACCCCAAGGACATGCTCCGCGCTGATCGCGACGCCGAGGCACGCGGCCTCGCCATCATCGGCGTGTTCCACTCGCACACGCACACCGAGGCCTACCCCTCACCCACCGACGTGGCGCAAGCGCCCGATCCCGGGTGGCGGTACGTGATCGTCTCGTTGAAGGACGACTTCCCGGTTGTGCGTTCCTACCGAATCGTGGACGGGATCATCAGTGAGGAGCCCGTAGTCCTTGACGGCAACTAGAATCCAGACTGTTCCGGTCAACTTTTAGGAGTCCGTGTGCCCGTCGACGTTCGGCTACCCACCATTCTGCGGCCGCTGGCCGGCGGCCAGGCCGCGGTGCGGGCCAACGGCAGCACGATCGGCGAGGTGTTCGACGACCTGGTCAAGCAGTTCCCCGGCTTGAGCGATCGGCTCGTCACCGAGGACGGCACCATGCACAAGTTCGTCAACGTCTACCTGGGCGACGACGACGTCCGGTACCTCGACAAGCTCGACACCAAGGTGGGCGACGACGACGTGATCTCGATTCTCCCCGCCGTCGCCGGCGGCTAGCGCACAGGCGCTATGACGACCTACGCCAACGTCGTCGAGCTCATCGGCAACACGCCGTTGGTCGACGTCAGCGCGCTGAGCCCGAACCCGGCGGTGCGGCTGCTCGCAAAGCTCGAAGGCCAGAATCCGGGCGGCTCGGTCAAGGACCGCATCGCCAAGTCGATGGTCGAGGCGGCCGAGAGGGAAGGCGCGCTCGAACCGGGTGCGATCATTCTCGAGTCGTCGTCGGGCAACACCGGCATCGGACTGGCACTGATGTGCCGCGCCCGCGGCTACCACCTCAAGGTGGTGCTGCCCGAGAACGTGTCGATCGAACGCCGGCAACTGCTCGAGATCTGGGGCGCCGAGATCATCTCCTCGCCCGGGAGCGAGGGCTCCAACGGCGCAGTGAAGGTGGCCCAGGCGCTGGCCGCCGAGAACCCCGACTGGTGGTACCCGTACCAGTACGCCAACGCCGCCAATCCCAAGGCGCACTACGAGGGTACCGGGCCCGAGATCTGGCGGGACTGCCCGGAGGTCACCCACTTCGTCGCCGGCCTCGGTACGAGCGGAACGCTGCTCGGCGTCGGCCAGTTCCTGAAGGAACGCAACCCAGCGGTACAGATTTGGGCAATCGAGCCCCCGTCGGGTGAGATGGTCGACGGCCTCAAGAGCCTCGATGACGGCTACATCCCGCCGATCTTCGAGACCGGCGGCGGCGTCGACCTCCTCGATCGGAAGAAGATCGTCGGTCCGCGGGACTCGATTCTCGGCACGCGTGAGCTGCTCAACGTCGGCATCTTCTCCGGCATCTCTTCCGGCGCCGCGCTGGTGGGCGCGCAGCGGTGCGCGGCAGAAATCGACGAAGGCGTGGTGGTGTTCCTGGCCGCCGATGGCGGGTGGAAGTACCTCTCGACCGGCGCGTGGACCGACGACATCGACGCGGTCACCGAACGGGCGCGCCGCATCATCTACTTCTGACCCGACATATCCCTACTGCTTGAGTTTCGGGTAACCGTTCGCTGCGCCGCACCACGCGTTGTGGTTGGGGCCGTTCTTCTCCCAGTTTGGTGCCAGGGCCTCGGGCTTCCAAGAGAGGTAGTGGCGCTGACAGTCCGGGTACTCGACCCACTGCGCCTTGTTCTCGGGTTGCGGTGAGGTGTAGTCGGGCCGCCACCGCCACTCGGTGGCATCGACGAGGAACCCGTACTTGTTGAAGCCGGCGCCGACCAGCGCGGGCCGCGGGTCGCTCGTCGGCCCGTTGCCGCCGTAACGCGTCGTCGGGAAGTACTGGAGGCCGGCGGTCACGTTCTGCGGCGTGAGGTCGGGGCCGGCGAAGACGATGCCGGCGATCATCGGGAGCATCGTGTAGTACCAGGTGACGATGGCGCCGGGCGCCTTGCAGTACTGCTCGTCGTGACTCATCCCGGCGTCGCTGCTCGGATCGCAGGGCTTGCCGGTCTTCGGCGACGTCTTGTGATAGCGGTGGTACGCCTCGAAGGGATCGCCGCCCTCGTAGCCAAAGCCACCGGGGACGCCGAGCTGGGTGATGCCGAAGCTGCCCTTGACCTCGTCGTCGTCGTAGAGGCGTTGCACGACCGACGTGTCGGTGTAGCCGAACGTGCTCCACACCCATTCGGGGAAGTAGTTCTGCGCCTTGGCCTCGCCCAGCTGGAACAGCGGGAACACCGGGTCGGCCAGCATGAGAACCGTGGTGACGCCAGCCGACTGCAGTTGCACGATCATGTTCGTGGCGTCGGTCTGGGCCGCGGCGATGTCCACCGAATAGGTGACTTCCTTTGTGATGATGTCGCGCCCGCAGTCGCGCTTGAGCGCGGCCTTCATCTCATCGGCCAGGCGCGCCACCTCGGGCGTCTTGCTGGCGTTCGGGTGGACAAAGCCGAAGACGCCGCTCGCGCGCCCTCGTGGCGGCGTTCGGGCTACGGCTCGCCTTACCGCCGACAAGCCTTCCGCACACATACGAGGCGTACTGGTTGACGATCGTGGTGCCGGTGGCGTACTGCGTCCATGCGAATGGCGCGAAGCCCGTGCACTTGGTGTAACCCGGCTCACAGCGCCCGTAGTCGTTGTCCGACAGCCACAACGTTCCGAAGTGCATCGGCCGCGATGACGCCGGTGCGGCGCCGTTCAAGGCCGCGGCCATGTTGTACGCCGAGCCGTCGAAGTTGGTAACGACTCCGAACGGCTTGTGATCTTTCGCGATGTCGACCGCGGCCGATCGCGTCTTCTCCGGGCACTGAAATGAACCGCCGTCTACGTTGACTCCAACGAGGTGCCGGCCGAAGTACTTGTTCTTCGGGTCATTGCCCATCAGCGACCGGATCTGCGGCAGATACTCGGCGCCGTCCCACGCGCTGTCGTTGAAGTAGTTGAAGAGAAGGTCGACGGCCTCGTGGTTCTCGGCCCGTACCCTGTCGAGCGTTGTCGGCGCGGCGCGGTAATAGCGGCCGGTGGTCGGCAGGGCGCCGCCGGCCGCAGTCAGCGCGTTCACGACGTTCACGCCGCAGTTCTGCTCATCGGCCGACCACACGACCTTGATCGTGTCTTCGCCAACGCCGGAGTAGTAGGGCTTGCGCCGCGCTGTCGACTGCGGCTTGATCTTGGCGCCGACCGCCCGCGCCTGCGCGTCGTCGAGCGCGGGGTTGCGGGTGCCGCCGGGCGTGCTGCCGGCGACGACCTTGGCCTTTCCCGCCGCCGCCGCCGCTGCGGGTGGAGCGGTGGTCGTAGGCGCGTCGGTCGACGGCGTCACCAGATCGTTGACGTCGTTCTGCGCCACGACACCCGACGCCTTCCCCGTGCCCTTGGTCTCGGGTCGCGAGCACGCGGCGGCGAGCATGGCCAACGAAACGAGAACCACGATGCTGCGAAGCAGCGACTTCCGCATTGACAACCCCCAGCTGGCTGCGGCGAATTTTGGCGAGACTGTAGACGCACTCCTTCGACGCGCGCTGGCTGCTGACCTGCTAAGCACACGAGTCGCAGGTGCCACTGACTGGGGAGGATGGGCATTTGAGCCGCCGCATACTCGTAGGACCGGCCGCGTTCTTCGTGGGGTTCTTCGGGATCGTTCTGGCCGGCAAGGGCATCGCCGGTTATCTGCTGACCGGCTTTGGGATGAACAGCGTCGTCCCCAATGGAATCTTCCTCCAAGGACTCGTGCTCGGCGCCCTCAACGGGCTCCTGGCCATGGGCCTCGTGCTGGTGTATCGAACGAACCGCATCATCAACTTCGCGCAAGGAAGTCTCGGCGCCGTCGCCGCCACCATGGCGGCCGAGCTCTACCAGCGGTTCCGCTGGCCCTTCTTCGCCGCGATTCTCACGGGCGTGCTCACCGCGATCGTGCTCAGCATGCTCGTCGAGGTGCTGGTAATTAGGCGGTTCTCGAAGGCGCCGCGCCTGATCCTCACGGTCGCCACGATTGGTGTCGCCCAGATCCTCGGCTTCCTCGAACTCATTCCCGAGTCACTCAACCGCGGCGAATCGTTGCGCACGGGATTCCGCACGCCCTGGTCGGTGTCGTTCAAGTTCGGCGAGGTGACGTTCAGGGGCGATCACGTACTTGTGCTCATCATCACGCCGCTCGTGATCGCCGCACTGCTGTGGTTTCTACGCTCGACCGGCTACGGACTCGCGGCGCGCGCTGCGGCCGAGAACGGCGACCGGGCGCGGTTGCTTGGCGTGCGGGTCAAACGCGTCTCGCTGCTCGTATGGGCGGTCGCCGGCGGGCTCTCCGCGGTAACCGCGGTGCTCGAGGCGCCGGTGAAGGGGTTTCAGTTCGGCGCGCTCGCCGGGTTCACGTTGCTTGTGCGCGCACTGGCCGCGGCCGCCATCGGACGGTTCGAGAGTCTCCCGGTCACCTTTGGCGCGGCGATGCTGATCACGACCGCCCAGCAGGTGTTGTTCTTCGCCACCGGTAACTCGGGCGTCACCGACGGCATGCTGCTGTTCGTCGTGGTTGTCGCGCTCCTCGTGCAGCGGCGTCGCATCGGCCGGCTCGAGGGCGGCTCGTCGAGCTGGCAGGCGGTAGCCGAGGTCCGGCCGGTGCCGAGGGAGCTCCGCTCGCTACCCGAGGTGCGCCTGGCCCGCTACGGACTCAGCGCGGTTGGCGTGGCTCTGGTCGTGGGCCTCCCGTTCGTGCTCACCAGCGGCCGCACCAGTTTGGCGTCGGTGATCATGCTCTACGCGATCGTCGGTATCTCGCTCGTGATCCTCACCGGTTGGGCCGGCAACGTTTCGCTCGGCCAGTGGGCGCTGGTGGGGATGGGTGGCCTCGTCGCCCAACGGCTGGCGGGCGCGACCACGCCGCTCGACTTCTTTCTGATCCTGCTCATCGCAGGAATGGTCGGAGGTGTTACCGCCGTCGTCATCGGGTTGCCCGCACTTCGTATCCGTGGGCTGTTCCTCGGCGTCACCACGCTGGCGTTCGCGGTCGCCGCCGGGCAATGGATGTTCACCTTCGACATCTTCAGGCCGCGCGGGCCGAGTATTCCGCGCCCGTTCTTGTTCGGCGTGATCGACCTAGGCGATGAGCGGCCCTTCTACTTCGTGTGCTTCGCCGCCCTGCTCCTAGCGCTAGCGGCCGGACGCAACCTACGACGCTCGCGCGCCGGACGCGTTCTGATCGCAGTCCGCGACAACGAGCGACAAGCGCAGTCGATCGGCGTTTCGATCACGCGCGCCAAGTTGTCGGCCTTCGCCGCGTCAGGATTCCTAGCCGGGTTGGCCGGCGGGCTGTACGCGTATCACCAACAGACGCTGCGGGCCGACCGCTTCCCACCGGAGATCTCACTGTTGATGTTCTCCATGGTCGTCATCGGTGGCATGGGGTCGATGAACGGTGCGGTGCTCGGAGCGATCTACATCCGGGGAACCCAGTACTTCCTGCCGGCCCGATTTCAGCTACTGGTCACCGGCATCGGCTTGCTCGCGCTGCTCCTGTTCTTCCCGGGCGGCCTCGGTCAGCTGTTCTACAACGTGCGGGACGGCTATCTCCGCTGGGTCGCCGCCCGTCGAAAGTTGATCGTTCCGAGCTTGCTCGCCGACCGAAGACAGGACGACGCAGTCGTGCCGGTCGGTGACCTCGCTCGGACGGGAGCGGCGCTGTGAACCCGGTAACGCGCGTCAAGGCCTATTTCGCCGACGTTGCCGGAACGGACGCGACGTTCCCACTGATCGTCCTGTTCTTCCTTCACTTCTTCGACGAGTTCGATACCGCGGCATTCGCGGTCTTGGTCCCGGAGATCAAGAAGGCATTCGATCTCACCGACAACGAGTTCGCGGGAATCGTCGTTCTCAATCTTTCGGTGGTGTTACTGCTTGCCATCCCGGTGGGGTATTACGGCGATCGGCTACCCCGGACCAAGCTGGTCGTGCTCGGCGCGGTGCTGGCCGGTGTCTTTTCGCTGTTGACCGGTATGGCGACCACTGTCGGCATGCTGGTGCTGTTCCGCCTGGGCAACGGCATCGGGCTTCTCATGAACGACCCGATTCACCGATCCCTGCTCGCCGACTATTACCGCGCCCGAGCATCGCCCGCGGGTGTTTGGGCTCCATTCCAACGGCCAGCGGATCGCCGCGGTCGTGGGTCCCGCGCTGGCCGGCGTGCTGACCGCTCTCTTTAGCTGGCGCGCCGCGTTTATCGTGCTCATCGGGCCGATCCTCTTCATGGCCGTGCAGGCGCGGAAGCTTCAGAACCCGATCCGCGGCGCCACCGAGGACGCGTCGGCCGCGGCCGCGGCCGACGAGGAGCGTCCGGTCGCGTTCGGGCGCGGCGTCCGGATGCTCTTCTCGGTGCGCACGCTGCGCCGTCAGTACCTGGCCTGGACCTTCATCGGCGCTGGCCTGATCCCGCTCGCGTTCCAGATCCCGCTGTATTACGAGCGCGAGTTCGACTTGAGTCCACTCGCTCGGGGAGCGCTGGGATCGGCCGGCGCTGCCACCGCGTTCCTCGGTGTGCAGCTGGCGAGCCGTTGGACGGTCGGGTGGTTGGCCGATGGCATGGGCGAGCCGCTCAAGCGGGCGGGTTGGATCCTCGTCGCTGTCGGTCCGCTACTCCTGCTGTTCGCCAACGCTCCAACGCTGTGGTTCGCGGTGCCGCTGGCTCTGCTGACCACCTTTATCGGCGGCATGTTCACGCCGGCGTTCCTCACCACCCAAGCGTTCGTTTCACCGGCCAGGGTCCGCTCGTTGTCCTACGGCTTCGGCGCGTTGTTCATCGTCGTTGGACTCTGGGTGTTGTTCATCGGAACAGGGGTCTCGGCGATCTCCGACGACCATGGCATCCGCTCCGGTATCGCCGCTCTCATGCCGTTCTGGGTGGTCGGCGGACTCGTTCTTCGATCAGGCCACAAGTTCGTTACCGACGACGCCGCCCACGCGCTCGCGCTGCTGACGACCGCGGCTGACCTCCGGCGGGCGCGCGCGGACGCAGCGGGATCCTCAATCCTCGTGGTGCGGGACCTCGATGTCAGCTACGGCCCCGTGCAGGTGCTGTTCGGTGTCGACTTCGAATTGAAGGAAGGCGAGATCATCGCCCTGCTCGGTACCAACGGTGCGGGAAAATCGACGCTGTTGCGAGCCATCTCCGGCCTCGTCCCGATGCAACGGGGAACGATCTTCTTCGACGGCGATGACGTCACGGGCCTCGAGCCCGAGGACAGCTTCGCCGCCGGCCTCGTCCAAGTCCCCGGGGGTCGGGGCATCTTCCCGAGCCTGACCGTCCGAGAGAACCTCGAAGTGGCGGCTTGGGCCAGCGGTCGACCCAAGGCCGAAGGCCGCGCCGCGATCGATGAGGTGCTGGGAATCTTCCCGTCCCTGGAGCGGCGTCTCAAGCAACCGGCGGCGGTCCTGTCGGGCGGCGAGCAGCAAATGCTCACGCTCGGCCAGGCGTTCATCTCGCGGCCCAAGCTGCTGATGATCGACGAGCTGTCGCTGGGATTGGCTCCGATCATCGTTGAGGAGTTGCTCAACATCGTCCGTCGGATTCACGCAACTGGGACCTCGGTGATCCTGGTCGAGCAGTCGGTGAACCTCGCGCTCACCATCGCCGACCGCGCCTACTTCATGGAGAAGGGCGAGATCCGGTTCTCGGGCCCCACCGGCGAGCTGCTCGAGCGACCCGACATCCTCCGCTCGGTATTCCTCACCGGCGCGTCGGCCATGAAGGACGCGGTCACATGAGCATCCTGGAGGTGTCGGGACTCACGGTGAACTTCGGGGGGGTCCTGGCGGTCGACGAGGTGACCTTCGAGGTCCCTCGAGGCTCAATTCTCGGATTTGTGGGCCCGAACGGCGCCGGAAAGACCACGGTGTTCGACGCCATCTGCGGGTTCGTGCCGTCGCGCGGCCGCGTGGTCCTCGACGGCGTCGACATCTCGACCAAGTCTCCCGAGGCCCGGGCCCATGCCCGTCTCGGCAGGTCGTTCCAAGATGCGCGGCTCTTCCCGTCGCTCACCGTGAGCGAGACGCTGGCCATTGCGTTCGAACGACACGTGCGAGCGAGTGGGATCGTCTCGAGCGCGCTGGGCATGCCGTGGGTGCGCCGGGCCGAGCGGTCGATTGCCGAGCGCTCCGACGCGCTCATCGAGATGACGGGCTTGCAGGCGTTCCGCGACAAGTTCGTCTCGGAGTTGTCGACCGGATCGCGGCGAATCCTGGATCTGGCGGTGATCATGGCGCACGACCCCGCCGTGCTGCTGCTGGACGAACCGTCGTCAGGCATTGCCCAGCGCGAGGCCGAAGCGCTTGGGCCGATGCTGACGCGAATGCGCGACGCGACGGGCATCACGATGCTGGTGGTCGAACACGACATGCCGCTGATTCGATCGGTGTCCGATCAGATCCTGGCGCTGGAGACCGGCCGCGTCCTCGCCCAGGGTGCCCCGGACGATGTCCTCAACGACCCGCGTCTTGTCGCTGCCTACCTGGGAACCGATACGGCGGTGATCCACCGCTCCGGAACCGGGGTGCCGGCCAAGACCAAGCGCGCCACTCGAAAGAAGCCGGCCGCCGCGAAGAAGAAAGCCGCGACGGCCAAGAAAGCCGCGACAGCCAAGAAGACCGTCAAGAAGACGGCGGCCAAGCGGCCGGGACGGCGACCCTGAGTCGATAGCCTCGCCGGCGATGGACGACCGGCCGATCGGGATGTTCGACAGTGGATTCGGCGGACTCACGGTCGCGCGCGCACTGATCGACCTGCTTCCCGGCGAAGACCTCATCTACATGGGCGACACCGGCCGCTACCCCTATGGCCCGCGGCCACTCGAGGAAGTTCAGCAGTTCGCGCTCCAGATAACGGGGCGTCTGGTCGACGAGTTCGGTGTCAAGCTCGTCGTGGTGGCGTGCAACACCGCAGCGGCGGCAGCGCTCGACCTACTGCGTTTCGAAGCCGATGTCCCGATTGTCGGGGTGATCGAGCCGGGCGCCCGCGCCTTGCTCCGGGCGACGACGAGCGGCCGGGTCGGCGTGATCGGCACGATCGGCACCATCGCATCGGGCGCCTACCAGCGCGCCGTCGCTTCGCTGCGCGCGCCGGTGACGCTGACCGCGTGCGCCTGTCCGGGGTTCGTGGAATTCGTCGAACGGGGCGAGACGTCGTCCGATCAGGTGCACGTACTGGCCGAGCGGCTGCTGTCGCCGGTACGGGCCGCCGATGTCGACGCATTGCTCCTCGGGTGCACCCACTACCCGTTCCTGGCCCGCACCATCAGCGAGGTGATGGGCCGCGACGTCGTGCTGGTGTCATCGGCCGATGAGACCGCGTTCGAGGTGCGAAGCCTGCTGAACGACACGGGACTCGTACGGCGCACGGCGGGCAAGGGCGTCCATCGCTTCTTGTCATCGGGCGACGTCGCGTGGTTTCGCAAGCTGGGCGCGCAGCTGCTCGGACCCGAGCTGGACCGCGTCGAAGAATGGCCATGCGCCTGACGATCGCCACAAGAGAGGACTTCACCGAATGACTCGAGTCGGTCGACAACCCGACGAGCTACGCCCGGTCACGTTCACGCGCGACTACACGGAGTTCGCCGCCGGATCCGTACTGGCCGCGATGGGCCGTACCAAGGTGCTGTGCACGGCCTCAGTCGACGAGCGCGTTCCCGGATGGCTTAAAGGAACCGGCCGCGGCTGGGTGACGGGGGAGTACTCGATGCTTCCCGGCTCGACCTCGGAGCGGGTGGACCGCGAGGCGGCTCGCGGCCGCCAGTCGGGCCGCACCCAGGAGATCCAGCGGCTGATCGGTCGATCACTGCGCGCCGTCACCGACTTGGCCGCCATGCCCGATGTGCAGATCATCCTCGATTGCGACGTTCTGCAGGCCGACGGCGGAACCCGCACCGCTGCGATTTCGGGCGCGTACATCGCGTTGCACGATGCGTGCGAACGGCTGCGCCAGCGCGGTGTCCTGAAGGCCAGCCCCATACGTGAAGCGTGCGCGGCAGTGTCGGTTGGCGTCGTGGGCGGCACCCCGATGGTCGACCTGGAGTACGCCGAAGATGCCCACGCCGAGGTCGACATGAACGTCGTCATGACCGCGTCGGGTCGGTTTGTCGAGGTGCAGGGAACGGCGGAGGGGGCCGCCTTCTCGCGGGACGAACTCGACCAGCTTCTTGACCTGGCCAAGGGTGGGATCGACCGGATTCTCGCCCTCCAAGCCGATGTTGTCGCGGTGGCACCGGCGACGCGGGGCTAGTGCGTTTCATCCTGGCCAGCGCCAACCCGGACAAGGCGGCCGAGATCCGTTCGGTCTTGGCGCCGTTGCTCGATGTTGAGTTGCTCCCAAGGCCGCCGGAGGTTCCCGACGTGGACGAAACGGGCGACACGCTGGAGGCCAACGCGTTGCTGAAGGCGCAAGCGCTGGTGGACGCCATTGGCCTCCCGGCGATCGCCGACGACACCGGTTTGGAGGTGGTCGCGCTCGGCGGCGCGCCGGGCGTGCGCACGGCACGTTTCGCCGGGGAGAACGCCACGTACGCCGACAACGTGACCAAGCTCCTCGCCGATCTGGATGGCGCCGAGGATCGGCGGGCGCGGTTCCGTGCGGTCGCCGCCGCGGTCTTTCCCGACGGGCGCACGTTGGTGACCGAAGGCGTCATCGACGGTGTCATCGCCGAGAAGGCCCGAGGCGAGCACGGATTCGGCTACGACCCGGTGTTCATCCCGGCAGAGGGCGACGGGCGCACGTTCGCCGAAATGACGGCAGACGAGAAGCACGCCACATCACACCGGGGTCGCTCGTTGCGCGCGCTGGCGGAACTGCTGCAGCGCGACGGGCTAGCCGGCTAGGCGCGTCACCATCCCCGCATGTCGACGTCCCAAACGTCGACGACGTCCTCGCCGTCGACGACGTGCATCCGCTCGTGATAGGCGATCGTCGGGTCCACATGGGCCGGTGTGACGTGCACCTGATCACCGACCGACAACGGTTCGCGCGGCCCGAAGGTGATGTGTTCGTCTGAACAGAACCACACGTCGCCAGCGTCCGAGGTGGGGTTGCCGTGATCCATTCCGAGCGACTTGAGCCCGCAGTCCGCCACCACCCACCCGGGTGACACCGATATGACCGTTGCCAGCACCGTCAGCGCCTGCCGGAACGGCATGTCGAGCTTGGCGTACGCGGTGTCCATCAGGGCGTAGGACCCGGCCTGGATCTCGGTTGCCCACGTGTTGATGTCGTAGGTGCCGGTGCCACCGGCCGAGATCAACTCGCCGCCCACGTCGCCGTGGGCCTTGACCAGGAGCTCCATGCACTCGGCGGTCTTGGCCTCGCGCTCAGCCCGGTCGTCGAGGCCCACGACGTGCCCCTCGTATCCCATCACGCCCCGCACTTCGAGCCCGCCCTTACGCGCGGTCTCAGCCAGCGCGCCGGCATCCTCGGGCGCGCACCCGCATCGCGGCAGCCCGACGTTCACGTCGATGATGACCTCCCGCACACCACCCGCGATTGCCGCGGCGATCGTGGCTTCCGAGTCAACGGCCAGCGTTACCCGATGGCCGGCCGTCACCACGGCGCCGAGCCGCCTGGCGTCGACCACCTCGTTGGCCAACATCAGGTCAGTGCCCAGGCCTGCGGCGGCCATGCGCTCGACCTCCCGGATCGTGGCGCACGTGAACCCGGTGTGGCCCGCCGCCGCCTGCCGCTGGGCGAGGGAAGTCGTCTTGTGCGCCTTCACGTGCGGGCGCAGCCGGGGTCCCGGCAAGGCGGCCGACATCGTCGCGATGTTGTGTTCGAACGCGGCAGCATCGACGAGGAGGGCCGGGGTTTGCAGTTGAGTGACCTTCATCGGTCGTCACGCTAGGCGTACGCTCGCAAGCGATGAGATGGTCCAGGATCTGATGCCCAAGAAGACCAGTCCCGACGTGCTGTCCACCGTCGACCTGTTCCAGGGCCTGTCCAAACGCGAGCTCCAGCGCGTCATGGCGTCGGCCAAGGATCTGTCTTTCGCCGAGGGCGACGCGATCGTCACCGAGGGCGAGGAGGACGGGCGGTTCTACCTGCTGCTCGATGGCAACGCCCGCATCGTCCAGGGCAAGCGGACGGTGGCGAACCTCGGCCCGGGCGACTATTTCGGCGAGATTTCACTCATCGATGGAGAGCCGCGCTCGGCCACGGTTCTGGCCACTTCGCCCATCCGCGCGCTCACATTGGCGCGCTGGAACTTTCGGCCCCTGCTCGAGGAGCACCCGGCTATCGCCCGGAAGATGCTCCTTGAGATGTGCCGCCGGGTGCGGGAGCTGGACCGCTCGCCGGACCACTAGCCGGGTCGTCAGCAAAGGTCACCGACGGCGCCGGCCGCGTGTTCACCGAGAGGCGCAAGACGTCGGGTCGCGCGTAGTGACCCACGGGATCGAACTGGCGGCGCGACACGTGCGCTCGCTCGATATCGAGTTCGGCGATGAGGATGCCCTCTTCCTCCACGAGCGGTCCGGCGAGGATCTCTCCCTCCGGTCCCACGATGACGGTGTTGCCCCGTGAGAGCCAGTCGGTGTCGTCGCCATAGAGCGCGTCGCGGCCGGGAATGTCGGTGGGTACGTCGCTGCCCCGAATGCAGAAGTTGATGCCGAGGACGTACATGCGGCCTTCCTTGGCGATGTGCCGCATCGATGACACCCACGTATCGCTGTTGTCCCAGGTGGGCGCGAGGTAGACGTCGACGCCCTGCGCGTAGATCGCGGCACGGGCGAGCGGCATGTAGTTCTCCCAGCACGTGAGGCCGCCCAGCCGCCCGAAGGGAGTGTCGGTGACAAAGAGCGTCGAGCCGTCGCCCGATCCCCATACCAACCGTTCGCCACCCGTGGGCATCAGCTTGCGGTGCTTTCCCAGGAGGGTGCCGTCGGGCCCGAAGTACAGGTAGGTGTTGTACAGCGTGCTGCTGTCGCGGTCCTTTTCGTTGATACCCATCGCGACATACGCGCCAGCCTTGCGCGCCGCCGCCCCGAGAGCCTTGGTGGCTGGGCCAGGAACAACCACCGACTGGTCGAGCAGTCGGGAGAACCACTGCGCCGCTCCGTCGTCCCAGGGTCGCGTTCGCCACACCCAATCCGGGTAGGTCGGGATGAACGTCTCCGGGAACGCGATCAGCCCTGCACCCGCGCCGGCCGCCTTATCGATGAGCGCGCACGCCTTATCGACCGTTGCGTCGCGGTCGAGAAATACCGGCGACGCCTGTACGGCTCCGGCCACCACCTTGGCCATCGGGACCACCTCCAGTGCTCCAGCGTAGGATGCCCCGGTCTGGGAGGGGAAAGAATGAGGACGTCAGATCACGTCAGCGCGCTCAAGCAGGTGCCGCTGTTCCAGGGTTTGTCCGACCGCGAGCTGCGTTCGATCGCACGCGACGCGGTGAGGAGCCGTACTCCGCGGGACAGAGCATCGTCACCGAAGGGAGTCCTGCCGCCGGGTTCTTCATGCTCACCGAGGGTCGGGCCAAGGTGATCAAGGGCGGCAAGACGCTGCGCCAACTTGGTCCGGGCTCCTACTTCGGCGAGATGGCGTTGTTCGACCGTTCGCCGCGGGCGGCCACGGTGCAGGCCGAGACCCAGGTCAAGACGCTCGTGCTCAGTCCGCAGAGCTTCGCTGCCGTGCTGGCCGAGAATTGGGCCGTCACCCGCAAGGTGCTGGCTGGCCTGTCAGCGCGCATCAGGGAGATCGACAAAGAGATCGTCTAGCGGGTGGGCGCGGAGAGATTCGAACTCTCATGCCGAAGCACACGGTCCTAAGCCGTGCGTGTATGCCATTCCACCACGCGCCCGGGCGCACAAGTATGGCGTCTGGCCGGGCTACCCTCGACCTCTATGGCCACCGCTGAACTCGCCAGTCTCGAGCGTTCGGGCGACATCTATGCCCGCCTGCTCAAGGAACGCATCATCTTCCTCGGCGCTCCCGTCGACGACACCGTCGCCAACCTCATCTGCGCCCAGCTGCTCCTGCTCGACGCCGACGACGACGATCGCGATATCTCCCTGTACGTGAACTCGCCCGGCGGGTCCGTCACCGCCGGCCTGGCCATCTACGACACGATGCAATACGTCAAGGCCGATGTCGCCACGATCTGCGTCGGCCTGGCCGCATCGATGGGCCAGTTCCTTCTGTGTTCGGGCACCCCCGGGAAGCGCTACGCACTACCGCACTCGCGGATCCTCATGCACCAGCCGTCGGGCCAGATGCAAGGTCAGGCCGCCGACATCGCTATCCAGGCCGAGCAGATCATCTACCTCAAGCGCATGATGGCCGAGCGCATCGCCTTCCACACCGGCCAGCCGGTGGAGCGTATCGAGGCCGACTCTGACCGCGACCGCTGGTTCACCGCTGAAGAGGCGCGCGACTATGGATTCATCGACCAGGTGATCGACCGGTCGGTGGCGGCCAACATCAACGCTTGAAGCTGCTGCGGTGGGCCGGCGCGGCTCACGGCCGGCGACGTGGTCGAGTTCGAGATCGCCGGCCTGGGGCGCCTGAGCAACCAGGTGGG
Source organism: uncultured Actinomycetes bacterium (assembly GCA_963742585.1). Taxonomy (GTDB): domain Bacteria; phylum Actinomycetota; class Acidimicrobiia; order Acidimicrobiales; family JACDEA01; genus JACDEA01. The sequence goes on along the minus strand of CAVUMI010000009.1, from coordinate 1,791,147 downwards.
CGAGCCGAGCAGCCAGTCCTGGACGCCCGTCGCCCGCTTCTGAAGCTCCGTGACGGCAGGTGAGGCCCTCCATCGTGCAGAATTGTTCACGTATGCGGCGAATCCTCGTAACTCTCGGCGTGCTCCTGTTCGCCCTCAGTGGGCTTCAGCTGACCGTCGCGCCTGCGGCGGACGCAGCGCCTCCGCACGGCTTGGAGAAATTCGCCGTCCTCATCGGCATCAACCAGCACACCCCCGCGTCAGGCAAGGGCAAGAATCCGACGCGCACCAATGTGGGCAGCCGAGGCGACGCTGAGGACATGTACCGGCTGTTGCGGAACAACGGCTGGCCCGAGGCCAACATCCGGCTCCTCGTCGACCAGGCCGCGACGCAGGCCGCGATCCGCGACGGCATGAAGTGGCTGCGCGAGCGCAGCACCCCGAACTCGTTCTCCGTCTTCCACTATTCGGGCCACACCAAGCTCGTCGCCGACAAGAGCGACAAGAACAAGGACGGCGAGAAGCAGGAGGAGTACCTCTGGCCCGCCGACGCCAGCAGCAGGCTCCCGAAGAAATTCATCTCCGACAACGAGCTGGGCGACAACATGCGGGCGCTCCAGGGTTGGGCGTGGATCAACATCAGCGCCTGCGAGGCCGCCGGCTTCAACGACAACATCGCCTCGGAACGCCGTTTCTTCACCGCGTCCTCGCAGGAGCCGGAGAAGTCGTACGAGGACAAGAACTGGAACAACTCGATCCACACGGGGTTGATGGTCGACCGCGGCATGCTCGGCGGCGCAGCCGATTACGACAAGAGCGGCCGGGTGACGATCCAGGAAGCGTTCAACTACTCAGCGCAAGGCGCGCCGCAGGTCACGGCCACCCAGCCTTGTGCGAACAACAAGAAGAAGAAGTGCCCGCAGCACCCCTATCGCGCCGGTGGCGATGGCAGCGACTGGTTGCTGGATCCGCCACCGCCGCCCCCGCCGCCGCCTCCGCCTCCGCCGCCCAAGAAGTGCACGTTGTTTCTCTGTCTCTGAGCCGTCGCTAGCGTGGCGGCGTCGTGAGACCCGACGCGCAGCATCTTCGCGGTCTGGCGCTCATGTGCGTGGTGCTTACGCTGCTGGGCGTGTTGGCGCTCGTACGGGACGACCCGCGCTCAGAGCCAACGCCGCGCCGACGTGCCACGTTCGTGGCTGCCGGCGCCGATGACGGCGGCTCGGGTCAGGGCGGTGCGGCCGAACTGCCGGAGCCCGCACTCCCGCTGTTCCCCACGACCAGCACCACTCGCGCAGCTAAGACGACTTCGAGCGTCGCTCCCACCACGCGAGTGGTCGCCGAGCCGGTGTTCAAGCCGCCCGCCCTCGGCTCCTACACATACGCGGTCAGTGGGACCGAGTCGCTGGAGGCCTCGGGGAAGCGCGCGCTGCCGGGAACGATGACGCTGACCGCGGCATCGTCCGAGTGGTCAGGCCGCCGATGAGGTGACCTTCGACCTGCGCTTCTCGGACCAGCACACAGAGCAGGAGGTCGTCAGCTACCGCGCTGACATGATCGGCGTGCGCCAGCAGGCCGTGCAGCTGGAGTTCGGCCTGGCCAAGCGCAACACGTTCGCGAGCTACAAGCCCACTGTCGCGTTCGCGGCAGTGCCGTTTGCAGCCAACGCATCTCGCAGCGGGGCGACCGACACGCGCGACGGCGCCGGCCGGCTGCTGCGAATCGAGGACTGGAGGGTCACCGACGTTGCCCTCCGCTCGATCGTGGTCGCCGGCGCCACCGTGAGCGTGTGGGAGGTCAGCTTCGACCGGGCCAGTCGCGCCGGTGCTGCCGAGAGCCTGCGTGAAACCCGGCGGGCGTGGTTCGACCCGGTCCGTCGCATGTGGGTGAAATGGGAGATCCACCTCCATACCGAACGTCCCAACGAGCTGGCGTCGGCCTACGACCTTGACTACGTAGCGACACTCACCACCTCATAGCCTGAGCCGGTGCGCTGTCGAGTCGGGCTCGTTGTCGCCCTCTTCCTGGGGCTGGCGACCTATGTCGTCGGCAGTAGCAAGGCGTCGCCCGAATGCATTCATGAGCGCTCCCCGAGCGAGATCTCGATGCGATACCAGGATGCTGCGCCCAACGGCTCGGACATGGAGAGGCGGGGCCAGGAAATCGACAGCGCCTACGCGAATCGTCAGCCACCAGATTCGCGAGCGCACATCGGGGAGCTCGACAGCGCCGCCGACCAGTTCAGGTACACCTTCGACTGCGCAAGCGGGACCTTCCGGCCCAAGCCCACACCGACCGTCACCGAGCGACCGGTCGTGGTCGGTGTGAATACGACCACCACGACGACCCGCGTTGCCAGCTCGACCACGACATCCACCAAGGCGTCGAGCACGACGACGTCATCCACCACGACGTCGACGACCTTTGTTTTCCCCACCTCGATTGGCCTCGGTGTGACGACGGGCCCGCCCATGACATTTGTGGCCGCTGAGCCGACCGGCGACTCGGGCGGAGGCCCGCCCTGGCCACTTCTGATCGGCGCGCTCGCGGTGATCGGCCTCGGTGTGGTCGTGCACTTCCGGGACCGCACCTCCACCCGCGGCCTCGGTCGTATCTGAGCGGTATCGTTGCACCCGGTATCCCATCTGGGACCAGCGGGAGTCACCCCCGCAGCAGCCAGGACCTAGGAATGAAAGGAGCCTCATATGGCTTTCCGCGAGCGCCAGCTCGTCACCGTGGTCGTCGACCTCGCCCGCTTCACCCAGGCCGTTGCCGGGATGGATGCGATGGACATGGCCAACCTCATCGACCGCTTCTACAACGGCGTCAGCACGGCCATCACGCAGCATGGCGGTCGTGTCGTGAAGTACTTGGGCGACGGCTGTCTCGCAGTGTTCCCCGCTGAGGGTGCGTTGCCAGCCATCGACGCCGTCGACGCCATCCGCCTGCAGGTACTGGACCTCGCCACCGAGTTCCGCCTCGACCTCGAGATGGGCGCCAACATCCACAGCTGCACGGTTGCCGAGGGCGAGTTCGGCGTCGATGACGCCTACGACGTTATTGGGATGGGACTCGTCCACACGTTCCGCATGGCGAGCGGCGCGGGCGTTCGAATCAGCGAACCCGTGTACCGAAAGCTTCCAAGCGATCGTCGTGGTGCGTGGTCGAAGCACCAACCGCCGGCCACCTACACCCTCCAGCCGCAATGAGCGACCTGCCTCGCGGAACGGTGACGTTCCTCATGACCGATGTAGAAGGCAGCACGAACCTATGGCACCAATTCGGCCCGGCGATGGACCGAGAGCTGAGCCGCCTCGATGACGACGTGCACCGCCTTGTCGCGCACCACGAGGGCGTGGTCATCAAGTCACGCGGCGAGGGCGACAGTCACTTCGCGGTGTTCGATCGCGCTTCGCCGGCGATTTACGCAGCGGTGGAGTTGCAACGAGCGCGAGCCGACCTCTCGTGGCCGCGGGTGCGTGCTGCGCTTCACACCGGTGAGGCGGAGCCGTGTGGCGGCGACTACCGGGGCGCGCTCGTCAATCGCACCGCTCGACTGCGATCTGCGGCCCATGGCGGTCAGATCGTCTGTTCGCGACTGGTCGCCGATCTCGCCGAGGGCATCGAGAGCGTTGAGCTGCGGTCGCTCGGCACCCACCGCATCCGTGATGTCGTCGCGCCGACTGAGCTGTTCCAGGTGTGTGCGGCAGGGATACCGGCGGACTTCCCCCCGCTAGCGACAGTCGACGCAACGGCGAGCACTGTCATGACCGTGGTGATAGCTGACCGGGTCGGCTCGTCGCGGGACGCGCAGCTCGAGGGTCGGCCTCCGGCCGACTGGCAGGGTCCGCTGTTTCGAGCTCTGCGTTCTGCCGCGAACGAGCGAGACGGGAGGTTCTTGAAGCTCCTCGGGGATGGCTGTCTGGTGGCGTTCGAGGACCCGCGCGCAGCCTTGTCCTTCGCCAAAGCGGTCTGCGAGGAGCAAACACTCGGCGTGCGGGCCGCCGTGGCCGCGGGTGTCGTCGAGGTGCTTGAAGGCGAGTTGACCGGCCCACCTGTCTGGGAGGCGGCGCAGCGCGTCAAGCTCGTCGAGTCCGGCACCGTCTGGGTCGCACCCGTCGTCCATGCATTGACGGGTCGGGCGACCCGAGTCCCAGCTGAGTACCCCCCCTCGGATTTGAACCGAGAACCTGCGGATTAAGAGTCCGTTGCTCTGCCATTGAGCTAGAGGGGCTTGTTTCGGGTGACCGAGGGGACTCGAACCCCCGACATCCAGGATCACAACCTGGCGCTCTAACCAACTGAGCTACGGCCACCAAGCGTCCGCCAGTGTTGCACAGCGGTCACGGGGTTCCGGTCGGATACGCGAGGCTGTCGAGATGCTCGTTGTGGTGGTCCTGGTCCTGATCGGTGTCCTCATCGGACTGGCCGGGGTCGTGGTGTTCAACCGGCTGGTGCGAGCGCGCAACCTGGTGGCCGACGGCTGGGCCGGCATCGACGTGCAGCTCACGCGGCGGGCCGATCTGGTGCCCAACCTGGTCGAGGTGGTCAAGGGCTACCAGCTCCACGAGCAGAAGACCCTCGAGCAGGTCACCGAGGCCCGCAACCGTGCCCGGCAAGCGTCGGGGCCGGCCGAAGCCGGGCGGGCCGACGAGCAACTGCAGCGGTCGGTGGGCTCGCTGCTCGCAGTCGCCGAGGCCTATCCCGATCTCAAGGCCAACGCCAGCTTCCTCGATCTCCAGCGGGAACTGGCGACGTTGGAGGAAGACCTGGCGTTCAGCCGGCAGTACTACAACGCGGTCGTTCGCAAGTACAACACGCTCCAGGAGACGTTCCCGGTGGTGCTGCTGGCCAAGCCGATGGGGCACCGGACCTCCGAATACTTCCAAGCCGATCTCGATAGCCGCGAGGCGCCCGATGTCACTCCGTAACGCGCTGCGCATTGTTGGAGCCGCCTCGGTGTTGTTGTTGCTCGCCGCTAGCCGGCCCGCGTCGGCGCAGAGCGGCTTCGAGCACATCGAGCAGTTCGCAGTCGTCATGGACGTCACCGGTGACGGGGTCATGCACGTCACCGAGACCATCGATTACGACCTGGGCGCCTACGCCGTAAACAAGCACGGCATCTACCGGTACATCCCCGTCCGTTTCCACTACGACGGGAAGTACGACCGCGTCTACCCGATCAGCGACATCGAGGTGACCGGGTCGCCGGGCACGCCGGTCGACGTCAAAGTCACCGACGACGAGAACAACAAGGCGATCCGCATTGGCGACCCCGACGAGACGATCACCGGACGCCACCAGTACGTGATTCGCTACAACGTCCGCGGGGCGCTCAACCACTTCCCCGACCACGACGAGCTCTATTGGAATGCCACGGGCAACCGCTGGGACGTGCCGATCCGACAAGTGGACGCCACGCTCAAATTCCCCGTCGCCGTCACCCGGCTGACGTGTTTCGCGGGCCCGGAGCAGAGCGACCTTCCGTGCGCCAGCTCCGAGGGCGAGGGCAGCAACCAAGTCACGTTCCACACGTCCGAGCTCGGACCCGGCAGCGGTTTGACCGTGGTGGCCGCGGTGGCGCCGGGCGCGATCAGTAACGTCAGGCCGATCCTCGAGGAGCGGTGGTCGGTGGGCCGCGCGTTCGAGATCTCGCCGGTCACCGTCGCCATCGCCGCGGTCCTGACACTCCTGATCGCCCTGTTCCTCGGACGCTTGCTGTGGCGTCACGGACGCGATCGCCGGCTGTTGGCCGACGGCGAGGGACTGCGGCCGATGTTCGACAAACCCGACGGACCGGTCGAGTACCGACCGCCCGATGAGCTACGACCGGCGCAGGTCGGTGTGCTCGTCGACGAGAGCGCCGACCCGCTCGACGTCACGGCCAGCATCGTCGACCTTGCGGTGCGCGGCTATCTCACCATCGAGGAGATTCCCGACAAGGGCTTGTTCTCGAAGGCCGACTGGAAGCTCATCAAGGTCAAGGATGCTGATGACGCGCTCCAGCCCTACGAGCAGCGGCTGCTCAATGCACTGTTCGACGGTGGCGAGGCCAGCGTGCTCCTCTCGGATCTGAAGCACACGTTCTACGACGACCTCAAGCGGATCCAAGACGACCTCTACGAGGACTGCGTCGCGCAGCGCTGGTTCCTGCGCCGACCGGACCGTACACGCGCACTGTGGCTCGTACTCGGCACGGTCGCGGCCGTGTTAGGTATCGGCGTGGTCGTGCTCGCCGCGGCAACAACGCACGCAGCGTTCGCGGTCCTGCCCCTGGCGTTCGTCGGCATCGTCATCCTTGTCGTGCACAACCGGATGCCCACGCGCACCGCCACCGGCACGCAGGCCCTCGAGCGCGTGCTCGGTTTCCGTCGCTACATCAGCACCGCCGAAACCGAGCGCATGAAGTTCGCCGAGGAAGAGGGCATCTTCGCCAAGTACCTGCCTTACGCCATCGTCTTCGGCGCCACCAAACAGTGGGCCAAGCGCTTCGAAGGCCTCGACGCGGGTTCGCCGGCGATGGGCGGCATGGGGTGGTACGTCAGCCCGTACATGTTCAACCCGATCGGCTTCTCCGACTCGATGCAGGACTTCACGGTCCGCACCGCGGGAACGATCGTGTCGACGCCGCCGTCGGCTTCCGGCAGCAGCGGTTTCGGTGGCTTCTCGGGTGGCGGCGGGGGAGGCGGAGGCGGCGGCAGCTGGTGAGCCCGTCGCCGAAGTGCAGGAACACGTAGTCTCGGGTTTTCGGTTGGGGACAGTCGACAATCACGGACGGTGAGCATGGGGAATCGCCCGAAGATCCGCTACGCCGGCGCGCTGCTGGTGGCTGCGATAGTGGGCGTGCTGCCCGGCGCACTGGGACGTCCGGCGCTGGCGGCAAACCACACGATCACCGAGCGCGGCGTTCACCTACATCCCGCCGCTCGCGGCCTTGGCGGTGGGCGACACGGTGACGTACACCAATCGCGACGTCGCACCGCACGACATCACTTCCGACACGCCAGGTCAGTTCCAGAGCGCGACGATCTCCAGCGGGTCGACGCCGGTCAACGGCGTGTCGAGCCTGCCGCCCGGGACGTACGCGTTCCATTGCTCGATCCATCCGTTTATGAAGGGCGCGCTCAATGTTGGGGCTGGCGTTCCTTCGACGCCCCCGCCCGCCATTCCCGTGATCCCCGGTCTGGCCGAACTCCTCGCCACCATCCTCGGGCTGCTGGGGCTCGGGCCAGGTGGGACGCTGAACCCGCCGCCACCAGTGCCCTCGGTCTCGGTCGTCCCGGTGGGCGCGGTGCCCACCCCGACAAGCGTTACGTACGGCAACGGCTCGCTGTTCGTCACGAGCTACGCCGGCGGGAACGTCTTCCGGCTGCCGGTGATGGCCAACGGACTCCTCGGAGCGCCCGCGGTCCATGCCAGTGGTTTCACCAGTCCGCTCGGCGTCGCGGTCGCGCCCGACGGAACGGTGTTCGTTGCCGACTCGCACCCGTCGGCCAGCCCGGGTCGGGTGACCGCCGGTCGGGTCCACGCGGTGGCGCCCGGCGGCGGCGCGCCTGCGGTCGTCATCGATGAGCTGCCGAACGGCCGCCACAACACCAACGGCATGTCGGTGCGCAACGGCCGGCTTTACATCACGAACGGCAACTCGACCGACGATGGCGTCGCCGGCGGCGAGCCCGAGCAGCCGTTGAGCGGCACGCTCCTCTCGGTACCCGTGACGGCGCGCGGCCTGGTGGTGCCGCCGCCACCGGCGCTGCCGCCCGTTGATGTCGTGGTCCACGCCCGCGGGATGCGCAACACGTTCGACGTCGCCTTCCGGGCCGGGACCGACGAGGCGTGGATGCCAATGAACGGGCCCGATGCACTCGAACCGCTGGGCGAGGACCTGCTGCTGAAGGCCGACGTCAGCCAGCCGGCGGTCGATTTCGGGTTCCCAGCCTGCGCCTACTCATCGGCGTTGCCGCCGCCGCATTGGGCGCAGAACCCGGCGGTGGCGCCCGGTCAACTCTGTGGTGGGCAGACCCCGCCCGAGGCGCTGCTGGGCCTTCATGTGTCGGCCGACGGACTCGACTTCGGCCCGAGCGACGCCTTCTGGAAGGGCGATCTGTTCATCGCCGAGTACGGAAACAACCCCGGTGAAACCCTCTCGGGTCACAAGATCGTGCGGGTTCCGATCAGCGCCAGCGGCGAGGCAGGCACGCCGGCGACGTTCCTGCTGGCCGCGACGCCGCTGGGGCTCGAGTTCGGGCCCGCAGGCATGTATGTGGCCGATTTCGGCACCGGATCCATCACGCTGATACGACCCCTGGCCTAGGGGGTGGTTCCGGGAACACGCTGGGTGGTCCTAGTGTTGACCCCAGCACGATGGTGGACGCGAAGAAACTGATCGAAACCTGGCGAGACGACCTGGGCGACGAGAACTACATCGGCACGCCCAAGGTGCAGGACCGGCTGCTCGAGCTTTGGGGCGAGGTCGGCGAGGACGGAACGCGCGTTGTCGAGCAGTGGCTGTCGGTCACACCCCATCGCCAGCTGTTCTCCGCCGAGGAGCTTCGCGCCATGCTCGACGAAGTCGAAGCGCTGCTCGACTCGCCGCCGCTGAACGCCTAGTTCAGCTACTCCGCACAACACGCGTCGCCGTTCCAGGCCTCCCGACCTTCCTTGATCGCCAGTCCGGCGATGACCAGCGCGGCGATCGGGTCGGCCCACCAGAGCCCGAAGAGGGCGTTGAGCGCGAGGCCGCCGAGGAGCGCCACCGACAGGTAAGTGCAGAGCGCGGTCTCCTGGGCGTCGGCGAGGACAACGTGGTTGTGCAATGCGTTGCCGGTCCGTCGCTTGGAGACGACGAGGAAGCGCATCACGAGCAGCGACAGCACCGCGATCGCGATGCCGATGCTGGACTCGCCGGCTTCGCTACGGGCGAGGAGATCGCGCGCCGACTCGGCAATCACGTAGGCGGCGAGCAGGAAGAAGCTCACACCGATCATCCGCAGGGCGCGCCGGTCGCGGTCCACCTTGACGCCGGCGAGCTGCCACAGGACCACCGACCCTGAGAACATCTCGACGAACGAGTCGAGCCCGAAGCCCACGAGAGCGATGGACCCAGCCGCTGCTCCAGCGCCCACGGCAATCACACCCTCGATCGCGTTCCATCCGATCGTCACCCACGCGAGGAGCCGCGCGTGACGTTCGAGTCTGGCCCGGTCGGCGGCGACCGCCGTCACTTCCGACCCACCGTGTACGAGTGCCCGGTCTCGATGTGAAGCTCGAGGTCCGCGAGGTCGAGGAGGGCGTGCGCAAGCCGGTCCGACGCCAGCTCGTAGCGCACCTGTCGACCTTCGCGCTCGCTGCGAACGAGGCCGCACCCTCGGAGACACGCGAGGTGATTTGAGATGTTCGTGCGGCCGAGTTCGAGGGAGTCGGCCAGGTCGGCCGGGTACGCCGGACCTTGAACGAGCGCGAGCAGGATGCGACAGCGCGTGGGATCCGCGAGCGCGGTGCCGACGCGTTCGAGCGTCTCGAGTGTCAAGGTCGGAGACGGCATAGTGTAATAGTACACCCGATCCTGAATTCACAAACCTATGAATTGTCCTGGCGCCACGCCTTCTGCGAACAGCCGGCGCGGCTACGGCTTTCGTTTGTGGCGAAGGCGGTTGTGGAAACCGCACGCGACCCGGCCGTTGGCCTGCACCGTCGGCCCGCCGACGGCCCAGGGGACAACGTGATCGATCTGAGAATCGTCCGCTGGCGTGTCGCAGAACTTGTGAAAGCACTCGCGATCGCGCAGGGCGACGGCGCGCCGGGTGGCGCCCCGAAAGATTCGCTGCTGCTCGCCGACATCGATTACGCGGCGCGGGCCGTCGAAGACCGCCCGCTCGATCCAAGCCTGGTTGAGCCAGGGGACGAGGCTCCCAGGGGTGACCACGGTGCCGTTGGCCAGCTCGCACAACGGCCCGGCGAAGGTCTCGAAGCCAACGTAGACACTGAACAGGGGCTCCGGGCGGCGAGCGTCGGCCGGCATCGCCGCCGACCGGGTGGCTATCTCCACGAGGGCGTCAGCCCGCCGTTGCGCCGCGGTGCGCCGGAGATCGGCCGAGCAGACGTCGTCGCCGAGACGCGCCTTGGCCTCGGCCCAATCGGCCTCGAACAGCGCGTGTTCCCGTCGCTTGAGTTCGTTGCTCACGATCGCACCGCTGATCGGGTCGAGCGTCATGTCGCCCTGCCACATCCCCCAGGCGAGTTGCGAGAGATGCACCTGCCGTTCGTCGACCTGATCCTTTGCGTCTTGCTCGCCGCCGCCGGGGTCGGCCCGGTAGCGCCAGTACCGCAACGTGGAGATGAAGGTGCCGAAGCGCACCGTCTGGGCGACGTCGACAAGCGTCTCTTCGTCGCGAGTGAACACCTCGGCCGTTCTGGGGGTCCGCACGCGGGACAGGGCCGCGACGTGACTCGCGGAGATTCGACCCAGGAGCCACGCGGCTGCGGCTAACGGCATGTGCCGCAGATCCCGGCCGAGCCGGAGCCGACGCTTGGCCGTTGATGCGGGCACATTGCAGGAGATCGCAACCCACGAAGCGGCGTTCCTGGCACCGTCGGACTGCCAGTCACCACTGGCGTCGAACGCGGCCACCGACTGCGTAGTCGCCGCCTCGAGCCGGGCTAATTCCCGGTGCAGATGCTTGATTGCCTCGCCGTCGGCGCGGGTCAGCGGATCCGACTCGCACACCTTGTCGATCACGCTGGTCAGCTCGTCAAGCAGCACAATCCCGAGGGTACCGAGGGGGTGTAACAACAACGTGAGAACATCGGTGGCTAGCCCCTGTAGCTCAGTTGGACAGAGCGGCTGCCTTCTAAGCAGCGGGTCGCAGGTTCGAGTCCTGCCGGGGGCGCAAATGCCGGGGCGCAAATTTCGGGTCGGCGGACGGTCATCGAGTCGCTCCGCCCTGCCCTACGGTTGCAGCAACGGCGTAATAGAGCTCCGCTACCGCCTGCTGGAATCGCGTGCTCTAGTTCCGGACGGCGAGCAGTAGCTCGGTGGTGTGGCCGATGGTGAGCGTGCCGCCGTTCGCGTCGATCACATCGCCGATGTGCGCGAGCAGCGTGCCGAGCAGGTCGGAGGGCAACACTCGGTGGTCGCTGTGGGTGGGTAGCTGATCGAGCCACTCGTCGCGGGTGTAGGTGTGTTCCCACAGGAACGACCGTTCCTCGACGGGACCGAACTTTCCGCAGGCCTCGATCGGGCCTGCGTGCGCTTGTCCGAGGGTTAGCGTGGCCCTGCCGAGCACGAACGTCTTGGCCAGGAGTTCGGGCGTGTGGTGTAGGTACACGGCTTCGAGCTCGTCTCGCAGACCGGGCCGCTCGTAGCCGTTCGAGATCAGCGCGAGCCGGCCGCCCGACCGTAGTGCGTCGGCCGCGTTCACCGGGCCCACGCCCTGATCGACCCAGTGCCACGCCTGTGCCGACGCAACGACGTCGAACGGCTCCGCGGGTGGCGAAAAGGTCTCGAAGGGCGCCACGACGACGCTCATGCCGCGCCGGCGAGCCACGGCAGCCATCCGCTCGTCGGGCTCGACACCGACAACTTCACAGCCGCGGTCGAGGAACAGCTGCGACGCGATGCCGGTGCCGCACCCGACGTCCAGCACGCGCCGGACATTCCCGCCTTCGCACACGGCGTCGACAACGGCGGCCGGGTACGACGGCCGTGCGCGGTCGTACTGCTCAGCGTCCTCACCGAAGGACAGGCGGCGCTCGTCGTTCACGCGCGTCAACCTTCGACAACGGGCGGGTCGAACAACAGGATCTCCGCCTCGTCGGGAGGTTGAAAGATCGTGGCCCACTCTTCAAAGTGAGCCCGTGTCATGGGCGCGGCTGTCCACTCGCCCGACGTATTGCGACGTTCAGCTCGCGAGATCAACTCCTCCAAGGGCACATCGAGGTAGTGCAGTTCGACGCCGACCCCCACAGCCCGCGCCCCGAGCCGTTTCTCATCCCGTTCAACTCGCGCCCAGTGGCCCCATTCCAAGATGACGCTCTGACCCTGGGCGAGGAGGTCCCGGGACAGAACCCACAGCTGACGTTCGAGACGCACTCGGAATTCTTCATCCCACGGATCGGCACCCAGCTGAGTCACCCACCCGTCCTTATCCAACCTGATTGCCGGGAGCTTGGGTGCGAGCTGACGCGCGAGTGTCGACTTGCCCGAGGCGGGAAGCCCACAGATCAACACGAGCCGCGTCGATGACTTCGCCATGCACGACTTCTAACATGCGTCGCCACCTGGGTCGTTGTAATAGGGGGTGCTTCCCGATGCCTCGTCGCCGTCGGGGCGCGATGGTTGGCCCATGACGAGCACCAGCGCAACCAAGGCAGCGCCGAGTGAGCGGCTCCACGTACAGAAGCTGAGCCCGTGGGTACGACGCCCGCGCGTTTCCACCACCTCAGGGTCGTCACCACGGCACCTGACCGGTCCGGTGATAGAACGCGGCGTGGCCGAGGACCCGATTCGCGCGTTCACCGCGCGTGTCTACGGTCGGTTAGGTAGGCCGGCCGAGCCGTCGCCGTGGAACAAGACCCCGGCCGACGGCGTCGCCCTGCTGCGCGCGCACCTGGAGCAGACCTATGACGTCGCAGTACGCCAGATCAACGAACTCGACGCGGGCGTGTTCGGCGTCGCGCTCGACCGACGAGCCGGGGTGGATAGCGCGGGCGTTCGCGGTTCCCCGGCCGCTTGCTGCGGTAGAGGGCGATGCCGACGTCTCCACCACTTGCCGCCGGGTACCGGCGCGGTCGCGCGCCCAGCGGGATCCTGGCACCACGTGTCGCAGGCCGGCGGACCCCGGTCCTCGGATGCTGCGGTACTCCGCCCGCTGATGGCCGCCGCGTGGACTCGAGCGTCGCGGGGCATCCGGAAGCAGTTCGACGCCCTCGAGCGTGAGCTTGACGAGATCGATGACGCGGACGACTTACCGCAGGCGTTGATTCACATCGACTTCGGCGGGCCGAACATCATTCAGGCGCCCGACGGAGGCCTCGTCGGCATCGACTGGGCCGGTGCCGGCCGCGGTGCGCGGCTCACGTCCCTTGCCGCGCTCATGGCGTCGGGCGGGAAGCCGGAACTCGTAAACGCGTTCGTCGACGGATACCGCACGCTCGTCGAGCTCGAGCCGGATGAACTCGCGGAGAGCCGACGAGGTGGCGGCGCTCGTTCGCAACGCGTACGCGTAGTTTGACCTGACGCCACCGCCTGAACGTATCTACGCTGCGCCAATGCGATCCGGGAGGCAGGTAGTAGTGGCCGCGCTGGTTGCGGTCCTGATGACGGGCGGTTTGTGGGCGGCAAAGCCGGCGGAGGCGGCGCCCGTACCGCCGGCGGTCACGGGGAACCCGACACCGCTCACCGATCTGTTCGCCAGTCTGCTTCCGCCCTTGACGGGGGGTACGCAGCGCATCTGTGCGACGTCGAATCTCGGGATCCCGGTGCACTGCGTCGAGCGCGTGACTTTCATGCCGTCGATCCCGCCCACGGTCTCGGGTGTGACGTTCGGCCACTGGATCTACTGCAAGGTGACCTGTGTCGGTGGCCTACTGGCCCATGAGATGGTTCACGTCCGGCAATTCGAAGAGCAGGGCGACGTGTTTGGGCCGCTGTACCTCGTCGAGGCCGCCCAGCACGGAACCGGCTGCGACAACAAATACGAACGCGAGGCCTACGGCGCCGGCTGTCCGTAGCAGGCGGCGGGCTTAGCGATCGCGCAAGCGATCGGTCTGGCGGCGCTCGCGCTTGGTCGGCCGGCCCGCGCCGGCCGCCCGCGGGAACAGACGACGCAAGTATTCGTTGGGCGGCGGGGTCGGGCTGTGGTCGACGTAGCACTCGGCCGCGATCGATGCGCCGACCCGACGGGCGATCAGCCGGGTCACCTCGACTTCCCGCTGCCGGTCGTGGACACGCGCTACGACGCGATCGCCGAGGTTGACCGCGCTGGCGGGCTTGGCCGAAACGCCGTTGATGCGGACGTGCCCCGCGCCGCAGGCGGCGCTGGCCGCGGAGCGTGTCCTGTAAAGCCGAACGGCCCAGAGCCACTGATCGACACGGGTGCCCTCCATGCCCCAAATAGTAGGGACGGCACCTAGTGCTACCGCGGTGGCACAGTGTGCACCGTGATCGAGCTCAGCCCGGCGCAGCAGCGCGTCGTCGGCGCATTGGCGGAGAAGGAGTTGGCGACGCCCGACAACTATCCGTTGTCGATGAACGCGCTCATCGCCGCCTGTAATCAGGCCACCAATCGCGACCCCGTTGTCGCATTCACGCAGGACACGATCGACAATGCACTCGCCAACCTCCGGACCGCGGGGGTGGTGCGGGTCGTGTACAGCAAGGGCATGCGCGTCGACAAATACCGGCACGTACTCCACGAGGTCGTCGAGCTGGATCGGTCCGAGCTGGCGCTGGTGACGGTGCTGCTCCTCCGCGGGCCGCAGACCGTGGCGGAACTTCGCACCCGCACGGAGCGGCTGTTCCCGTTCGAGGGTCAGTCCGCGGTTGAGGCCGCGCTGGCCGCACTGGCGGCACGAGAGTCGCCTCTGGTGCAACTCCTGGCGCGCAGCCCGGGCCAGAAGGAGCCCCGGTGGGCGCACCTGCTCGGTCCCGACACCTACAGCGTCGAGACCACGACGGCGCCCGAGCGGCCGGCGCCACCCGCTCACGAGCCACCGCCTGTGCCGCCCAGCGTGGATCGCCTGGCCGAGCTCGAGGCTCGCGTGACCGTGTTGGAGTCGCGGCTGGACGAGGCTGGCTTGTAGGTCGTTCGGCGTTAGTGGACGAGACGCCAGAACAGCATGTAGTGGCACGCGCTGCCGGCCACCACCATCGTGTGCCACACCTCGTGGTAGCCGAAGGTGCGGGGGATCGGGTCGGGGTGCCGCGTCGTGAGCACGATGAATCCGAGCGTGTAGGCGAGGCCGCCGGCGCCCAAAAGCGCGACCTCGCCGACATCGAGCTTCGTCAGCAGACGCGGTAGGCCGAGGACGACGAGCCAGCCGACCACGAGGTAGCCCGCGGTGGCCGCACGGCCGTAGCCAAAGCGGGACATCGCGGTGCCGACTCCGATCAACGCCGTGGCCCAGCCCAGAACCAGCAGCGTGATGCCGAGGGCGCCCCCGATGACGAGCAGGCATACGGGCGTATAGCAGGCGCCGATGAACGCGTAGATCATGGCGTGGTCGAGCCGTCGCATGCGGTCACGCGCCGCCGCCGACAAACGCAAGAGGTGGTAGCCCGAGCTGATGCCGTAGAGGCCCACCAACGCGGCGGCATACACGGTGAGGCTGATGAACGCGAGTGTCGACTCGGAGCGCAATACCAGGAGGACGCCGCTGGGGACGGCAGCTACGAGCGCCACCAGATGCAGCCACCCACGCATGAGGGGCGCATGTCGCTCGGCGGTCTGTCCCGCAGCCAATTCCACGGTTCCATCATCGTCGTTTCCCGTCGCTAATTGAGCGCGAGCGGGACCTACGCTCGGCCCGTGACCGACGACGACCGCGCGCCAATTTGTCCGCACTGCGGTGTCACGGCGCTACCCGCAGAACTGACGCACGTGGTCGATGCCACGTTCGTCTGCGAGAACCCCGACTGTGACGCCTTTGGTGAGCCCGTTGAAACCTGAGCGCGACTGGTTCGATTGGCATCGGCCCTACGACGTCGCCGGGTCGCCGTTGCACGTGCGGCTCCAGCTCGTGCAGAGGCGGATTCGTGACGCCCTTGATGGTGCTCCGGCGGGACCGATCCGCATCATCAGCGCATGCGCGGGGCAGGGTCGCGATCTCTTGCCTGTTCTCATCGACCACCCACGGCGCGCCGATGTTTCAGCGCGGTTGGTCGAGCTGGATCCGCGCAACGCGGCCATCGCCCGTGCTGCGGTCAAGGAAGGTGGGATCGTGGGCGTCGACGTGGTCACCGCCGACGCGTCGCACTCGAGCGCGTACCGAGACGCGGTGCCCGCCGACCTGGTGCTGTTCTGCGGCATCTGGGGCAACGTGACCGACGCCGACGTCACCCACTCGATCGATCTCCTGCCGATGCTGTGCGCGCCTGGCGCGACGGTCCTCTGGACCCGACACAACCACGAGCCGGATCTCACGGTGCAGATCCGGCAGTGGTTGCGTGCACGTGGCTTCGACGAGATCGGCTTCGACGCACCCGCCGGCTTGTGGGTGACCGTCGGCGCGCACCGGCTTCTCGGTCCACCGGCCGAGTACGAGCCCGACGTACGGCTGTTCACCTTTCTGTCTGGTTAGTCGGACTACGGCGTGAGCTTCTGGATCGTGGCGTCGTAGGTCGTCTTTACTGACGCCAAGCCCGACTTCATCGTGGCCGTGAGCTGCTCCTTCATCGGCACGCGCGCCGAGGGTGACCACCATTGGTCGAGCTGGATCGTCCCGGACACACCGCCGCTGACGTTGAGCACGGTGCGGACGAGAATTCCGCTGACAGGTTGGCCGGCGACGGTAACTGTTACCGCTTGAAGAATGTCGACCACCTCGTGGCCAACAAGGCCGACGCCCGTCAAGTCGAGGACTCGATGGGTGCCGACGCCGAGTCCGAGCGGGATTACGAGGGTGGGCGGGGCGGCGTTCAATGTGCGAACGGTCCTGTCGCCGCGCTGGGTCAACACCAAACGCTGGCGTACAACGGTCACACCTTCGGGTCGATAGTCGAGGATCTGGTCGATCGTGAAACCATCGCCGTTGCTCGACTTGAGCTCTCGGACGGAGTGTTGCTTGGTGCCACTTGGCGGATCAACGGTCAGCGTGCTGACGGCGGAGAACGCTTGCTTGCCGAGAAGTGACGATGTCGACCCCGAGGTGTCGTAGCGGTACACGCCCGGTACCGCCGGCGCGAAGCCAGTAGCCACGGCGGCCGGCTTGTTCGGACTCGTCGATGTCGTGGCCGGCTTGCTCGGTGCACGCGCCGCCCGGGCGGAAGTGGTTCGGGTGGCGGCCGCGGTGGCCGGCGCAGGCGCCGTCGTCGTGGTGGGAGCGAGCGTTGTGCTCGTCGTCGTCGATGGGGCGGCCTGCTGCTCGGTCCGCGCCGCGGCGGTGATCGCCGAGCCTGGCCCGCCCCCGCACGCGCTGACACCGATGATCGTCACCGCGGTCGCCACGATGGCCGCACCCGGACCTTTGAAGAGCCACGGGCTTGCGGTGTCGACAGCATGGGTGGGGCGGACGCGGCGGGCCAGGAACGCACCGGCGGACATGCCGACGACACCCCAAACGGCGCTGATGACGAGCGTGAGAGGTACTGAGAGCGCCACGTGGACGCTCGCGCCGGCCACCTCGAGCGGTCGTCCGAGCGTGATCACGAGAGCGGCGAGCGTGCAGATTCCGCTGAACCATGCCGCCGAGGGTGCGACGAGGCTCCACAGCCCGCGCCGGGGATGCCGCCGTGATGCGAACCACCCGATGCCGAAGGTCGCACTCGCGACGACCAGCGTGGCGATCAGCACCGCGGGGTGGTCGCCGACACCGATGGTGCCGACGGCGCGGCCCGAGAGCGCCGACCACTGCACCGGTACTCCCATGCCGAGCAGCGCCAAAGTGGCGCCGTTGGCGTGGTCCCGAACAAGCGGGGGACCGGCCAGCAGGGCGCCGACGGTCAGGAGCAGGACCGCGGCGGCAAAGCCGACAGCGGCGGGCACCAGACCGGCGAACAGGTCGCGAGCCGGCGGCCCGGCGTCCCGTTCCTGCTCTGCCACATGGGCGACCGCCATACGATTCGACCCTCCTGCCCGACCGGTGCCCAATTCGACCCGTGCGCCCTTAACGGTCGATGGCACGTTGGGCTGAAGCGAGTTTCCGACAATGACGCCTTTTGGCTAGTCATTTGGGGGACGGCGCGCAGGACGGGATGTCGCCGACGGCCTAAGCACGGATAGCATTCCGCGCTGAGTGGAGGGCGGGCTCTTGGCTGACACGGGATTTGAGGTCGCGGTGCGCGTGCTGAACGGGCACGCAGTGCTGGCCTTACGCGGGGATGTGGACGCCTACAGCGGCCAGAGCCTCAGCGATTCTCTCAACGCGGCCATGCTCGAGACGAGCGGTGACATCACCCTTGACCTGTCGAACGTCTCGTTCGTCGACTCTTCGGGCATCGCCGTCTTCGTTGTCGCCGCCAAGAAGCTGCGCGAGCGGGGCAGCGAGCTGGTCGTCGAGTCGCCTCCCGCGATGGTGACCAAGCTTCTTGAGATGACCGGGGTCATCAAGCTCGTCAGGATCGAGCGCTCAGGTTCCTGAGGGCAATCCTCTGAGGAAGTCGAGCAGGGCGGCGGTGACATCGCCGGGGCGCTCCTGCTGAATCCAGTGGCCGGCACCCGGCAGCAGCAAGGTGTCGCGCAGGTCGGTGACCCACGCCCCCATGGCGTCGGGGCTGTTCATCAGGATGACTGGGTCTCTGTCGCCAGCGATGAACAGTGCCGGCATGTCGATCTTGCGATCGGCCCACGCCGCGGACAGCTCCCAGTTGCGGTCGAAGTTGCGGTACCAGTTGAGTCCGCCGCGGAAGCCCGACTTCTCGAACGTCATCGCCATCGTTTGCAGGTCGGCGTCGGTGAGCCAGCCCGGTAGCTCGTCGCCCGGCGGTTCCGAGAGGCGGTCGACCATGCCCCGGCCGTCGCGGGGACTGACCATTTCGGCGAGCGCGCCGTCAGCCGCATCGCCCGAGATAGTGCTCAGGAAGCGGCGTAGGAACTTCGTGGTGTCGGCGCTGAGATCGGCTTCCGCGACGCCAGGCTCCTGGAAGTACAGGATGTAGAACCACCTGTCGGTGAACAGCTGGCGCAATGCGGTCATCGGCGCGGTCGCCGGTCGCGGTCCGAAGGGCACGCTCATTCCCACGACGGCTTCGACACGGTCGGGCGCGCGCTGCGCAAGATTCCACACCACCGGTGCGCCCCAGTCGTGGCCCACGAACACGGCGCGCTCTTCGCCCAATGCATCGAGGAGCCCGAGCATGTCGTCGGTGAGCTGGACGATGTTGTAGTCCTCCACCGCGGCAGGTCGGCTGGTCTCTCCGAAGCCGCGCTGATCGGCGGCGACCACGTGGTAGCCGGCGTTGGCCAGCGCCGGCAGCTGATGACGCCAGGAGTACCAGAACTCGGGAAACCCGTGGCAGAGGATGATGGGGCGACCCTCGCCCTGCTCGACGATGTGCATGTCGATGCCGTTCGTTCGCAGGATGCGGTGGGCGAGTTCGCTCATGCGCGAACACTACGAGGCGGGGTGTGTCTCCTTCTCGAGGAGTCGGAGGATGTCAGCCTCATCGGGCGTCGCGTCGGGGCCGTACTTGAGCGCGACCGTGCCGCGCGCGCTGCATCGTGGGCACTCGAACGCGGCGACCGCTGCCATGTCGGCCGGGTCGGATGCGCCCTCGAGGCGGCGGAGGCGATGGACCGTCACGGCATCGGTGGCGACGCGTGTGTCGCAGTTGAGGCACAACAGATGGCCGCTATCGGACGGCAAGAACTGGCCGGTGAAGCCGTCGCCCTCGAGTTCGGTTATTGCGTCGACCAGCGTGGCGGGGCCGGTCGCCACCGACCCGGGTGCGGGGGGCTGCGGTGGTGTGTGCGGATCGGGAAACTCACCGCCACCCATTTCGACGCCAGCGCCCACGTTCTGCTGTTCGATGACAACGGGTTCGCCGTCGTCCATGTCGAGGGGCACGGATCGCGTTTCCTTTTCCACGGGCATGGTGCGTTCTTACCCAACCTCAAGCGGGTAGATCCTCACCATGGCTGACATTGATCGAGCGCAGAAGCGCACGCAGCAAGAAGTTGCGTGAGCAGGCCGTACTGGCGCCGGATGACCGGGAGACCAGCCGTGAGGAACTCGAACTCGACCTTATGGACGAGGGCGTGTCGGAACGCGGCGAGAGGCTCGGCTGAAGGTCTCGGTCGTCACCGTCGGCGCGGAGGATGCGGCGCTTTCCGCCGCAGGCTGCTCGAGCATTACTTCCTCAGTAGCCGCACCGCGAGTTGGCCGTTACCGAAGCTGGTCTCGAACCGGCCGGTGCAGTCATCGGGCATGTCGACGGTGCGCTCGTAGGGGCCGTAGTTCCACTCGTGGACGATGTACGCCTTGATCGCCGGGGAGCGCATCTCGGCGTAGATCGACAACGTGTCGCCGTCGACCACCTTCACCTCGATGTCGTCGGCCATCACGCCCGGTAGCGGCACGATCACCACGTACGCCTCATCGGCCTCGTACATGTTCACCGGCACCGTCTGCGGGTGCGACGCCGCGGCGACCGCCTGCTGGATGCTGTCCGACAGCCGGTCTTCAACATCCCTCGTAGCCATAAAGTTGCTGTACCCGGCGGGGCGCGAATCGATGCAATCAGCGAGCGGGTGAAGGGGATTGAACCCTCGTCGCGAGGTTGGAAACCTCGAGCTCTGCCATTGAGCTACACCCGCGTGCGGCGAAACCCACCACGCAGCTGGGTCCGTCGGCGATGACAGTTTGCGCACACCACGTCGCATTTCGCCATCTCAATGAGGACGTCCTCCCATCGTCGGCTGGGCACGCCTACCGACACGCTGAACTGTTTGTCACGGAGGTGATCGAATTCGAGCACCAGTGGATCTGACTCGCCGCAGTCGACGCATGGGTGCGTCGCGAGGTACTTCATCAGGAGAGCGGTGTTGGCGGCCGTCAGAGACTCACGCCGACGCTTCGCGTTCGCGATGTATCGAGCTTTGTTGGCGAGGTAGTGCTCTTGCTTATACGCAGCGCGGTATGGACGGCAGTAATTGTCGCGTTTGCCTAGTGCTTGGTATCGCCAGTTGAACTCCTCGACGGGTTTGTTCTCGCGACAACGGCCGCATCGCTGCATGCACGCCGAGGGTACCGAACGGGTGTTTGCTCGCCGCTACTCGACCGTGATGTCGGCGGCCATGCCGTGGGCGAAGTGAGGATCGTCGGTCTTGCCGTCGACGTCGATCGGGCAAAACACCGTGTACCTCCCGGCGGGCAAGTCCAGTGTCGCGGCACCCGTCTGGCCGGGCGCAGCGCCCGCGACCCCGGCTTCAATGAACCCTTGGAAGTTGTTGGCGAAGGCGGCACCGATTGCTTCGGGCGCCGGGCGGTTGTCGCCGGCTTCACGCTTCAGCCACAGGACGATGTGGAACTCCTTGCCCGTGTTCTTGAGCCGGATTGACGTCCGGCCGGCCTTGGCGGTCTTGGGCAACCCGACGAAGCTGTGGTCCTGTGCCTCCACATCCAACGTGTGGAACCCGCAGTTGTCGTAGGCCCACAGCTCTATCGGCCCCTTCGCCTCGTCGGCCGCGTCGCCACCCGTCGCGTCGCCGCTTGCCGCCTGCTTCAGTGCGGCCACGAGCCTCGCGACGTCTGGCTCTATATCAGTGGGCGCATTGTCGATGAGAGTCTTGACTGGCGTCGTCGCGGCGGCGCCGAACGTCTTGTTCGCCTCCACCGGATCCTCATCGGGCCCACCCGGCGTGCTGATCTTGTCGAAGCTCACCAGCGCTTCGCAGAACGCCGACTCAGAGGCCGGCGGGTCGTCGTCCCCGCATGCGGACAGCCCGACGGCCAGCACAAGCGCGACTCCAACGAGTTTCAACCGACGCACAGCGCCCCCCTCCGTCGTGCGCCCGCCATGGACGTGTCATGCGACACGATGCCACGGGGCGGCCGCCCGTGCATTCAGTCGGGGAGGGGGGATTTGAACCCCCGACCTCCTGCCCCCAAAGCAGGTGCGCTACCGCTGCGCCACTCCCCGTTGTGCCTACGAGGCTACAGTTCGCCTCCACTGAATTGGGCGGCTGGCGGGGCAATGTGACTGAGGTGAGCTCGGAAAGCGAGAGGGCGCGCCTGCCTGAATCCGAGCCCGGCATGCGGACCGGCTTCAGGCCCGACATCGAGGGGCTGCGCGCCGTCGCGGTCCTTCTCGTCGTTCTGTACCACGGTGGTATCGGCCGGGTCACCGGCGGCTTCGTTGGCGTCGACGTTTTCTTCGTCATCTCCGGCTTCCTCATCACGGGGCAGCTGACCAAGGTGGTGAGCGCGACCGGCGCGGCCGCGTTGCCGGCGTTCTATGCGCGGCGGATCAAGCGCCTGCTGCCCGTCGCCGCGACGGTGACGGTCGCGACCGTGCTTGCGTACCGCCTCTGGGGTCTGCCGACGCAGCAACGCAACGTCGTCATCGACGCGTTCTACACCACGTTCTACGGGCTGACATACCGGTTGGCGGAGAGCGGGACGCAGTACTTCAACTCCGTCGCGGGCACGTCGCCCTTCCAGCACTTCTGGTCGCTCGGTGTTGAAGAGCAGTTCTACGCGGTGTGGCCACTCTTGATCCTCGGTGTGGTCGTCTTCGCAACTCGGCGTCCACGTCGCGCGCTCGCTGCCGCGTTGGTCGTCATCGGCATCGTGTCGGTGTACCTCTCGTCAACCCTGACGCGTGACTCTCCGGGTTGGGCCTACTTCGGACTACACACGCGCGCCTGGGAGCTCGCTCTCGGCGCGTTGGTTTCGGTAACCGCGCACCGCTGGGCGAGGCTGCCTCGCGCCATCGCCGACCCCGCGTCGTGGCTGGGGATGGCGGGCATACTCGCCGCCGCCTTCGCTTATAACGGCCGCACACCGTACCCAGGCGTTGCCGTGGCTCTGCCGGTTGTCGGCACAGCGATCATCATCGGCGCGGGCTGCGCCGCGACCACCTATGGCGCCGAGCGCGCGCTTTCGTTCCGACCTGCACAGGCGATCGGCCGCCTCTCCTATTCCTGGTACATGTGGCACTGGCCACTACTTGTGATCGCGCCATTGGCCGCAGGGCGCGCCCTTGGGGTCAGAGCCCGCGGCGCGATCGTTCTGGCGTCCCTGCTGGCTGCTGTTGTCAGCTACTACGTCGTGGAGCGCCCGTTTCGCCGGCGTACGTGGCCGACGGCCCGGTGGTTCGCCACTGCCGGCGCCCTCGCCGCAGTGGTCTTCCTCGTAGGCGGCCTCGTGCTGGCCCGTCCGCCCGCCTACGCCGGACCGGGCCCCGCCGCGTCACCCCTGCTGCCAACGCTCGGCGTTGACCTCCCAGCCGCGACGGACACCATTCGACGCACGACCCAGCAGGGCCTTTCGCTCATCGCCGCCCCGAGCAACCTTGACCCTGATGTCGCGTCAGCACCGTCGGACGGTCCGTCGGACGGCTCGACCTGCTTCCTTGACTTCTTCGGTACCAAGCAGGAAGCGTGTGCGTTCGGAGATGTCAACGCACGGAGAACTGTCGTGCTCATCGGCGACTCACACGTTCACCAGTGGCTTCCGGCGTTTGACGAACTCGGTCGCACTCGGCACTGGCGCGTCGTGCTCTGGAGCAAAGCAGCCTGTCCGGTGGCCGACATCACACTCTTCAACTTCCTTCTCGGCCGGACCTACACGTCGTGCGACACGTGGCGTCAGGCAACGTTGGCGCGCATCGCCGCCATGCGGCCCGAGCTTGTCATCGCCAGTCAACGCGATTCGGGCGCCGGTCCGGGCACGTCGGCCACGACGTGGGCAGAGGCGACCGTCAAGACGCTTCGAACTATCGCCGCTGATGGCAGCAAGGTGGCCTTCACCCTCGACAGCCCAAGCCCCGGGCAGCCCGTCCCTGACTGCATAGGACTGCATCTGGCTGACGTTCGCGTGTGCAACACACAGCTCCGAGTGGGATTTGGTGATCCCGCCAAACGTGCAGCCGTTGCGGCCGCAGTGGCCGCGGCCGGGTTTGAGATCATCGACCCGACACCCTTCATGTGTGACGGTGTGCGCTGTCCGGTCATCGTCGGCAACGCCATCGCCTACCGCGACAGCAACCACGTCACCGCCACCTACGCGCGATTCCTCGCGCCGATGTTCGAGCCGTTCCTGCCGGCCGAGCCTGGTCGGGCGGCGTAGGCACGAGCGTGGGCATGCTCCGCCGAACTAGGACCACCCGGCCAGTACACTTCGGCCCCTGATGAAAGCGGTCGTCGAGCCCCTCGAGGGGAACAAGGTCAAGCTCTCGGTCGAGGTCGACGAGCAGGAGTTCGAGAAGGCCCTCGACGCCGCGTTCCGGAAGATGGCGCAGGACGTCCGCATACCTGGCTTCCGCCCGGGCAAGGCGCCCCGCCGCGTGCTCGAAGCACGCATTGGCGCCGACGTCGCCCGCCGCGAGGCGCTCCAGCAGTCGCTACCCGACTTCTACGCCCAGGCCGTAGCCGAGAGCAACGTCGAGCCGATCGCACAACCCGAGATCGACATCACCGCTGGCGAGGAGTCCGGCCCGGTCGCATTCGACGCAGTCGTCGAAGTGATGCCCACGGTTTCCGTCGCCGGTTACCAGGGCCTCCGCGTCGCGGTGCCAGCGATCGCCGCCACCGAGGACGAAGTGAACGCGCAGGTGGAGCGGCTCCGCCAGCAGCACGGCGAGCTCACGCCGGTCGGCCGCCCGGCGCTCGACGGCGACCACGTAACAGTCGACCTCAAGGGCTATCGCCACGACCAGCCGGTCGAAGGTCTCAACGCCGAAGACTTCATGTACGAGGTGGGCAGCGGTTCGGTACTGCCGCAACTCGACGAGCAACTGCGCGGCGCGAAGGTCGGCGACATCCTCAAGTTCAATGCCACCGTCGGTGACGGCGAGGAAGCAACGATTCAGCTCCTGGTGAAGGACGTGAAGGAGAAGGTCCTTCCGGACGTCACCGACGAATGGGCCGGCGAAGCGTCCGAGTTCGAGACGGTCGCGGAGCTCGAGGCCGACATTCGCAACCGGCTTTCGCTCATCAAGAAAATGCAGGCCCAGTTTGCGTTGCGCAGCAAGGTCGCGGATGCCCTCGTCGAACTCGTGGCTGAAGACATGCCCGAGCCGCTTGTCGGTGCCGAAATGGAGCGGCGGCTCCACAGCCTGGCCCACCGCCTCTCCTCACAGCAGATCTCGATGGCGCAATACCTGGAAGCCACTGACACCACACAGGATCAGCTCATAGAGCAGCTACGCACGGAGTCGAGTTCCGCCGTCAAGGCCAACATCGCCCTGCGCGGCGTGGCCGACGCCGAAGAGATAGTGGTCACCGAGGAGGATCTCGATAACGAGATCGTCCAGATGGCCGAGCGCATGGGTGAAAAACCGGACAAGGTGCGCAAGCAACTCGACCGCGCTGGTCAGACACCCGCGGTACGCTCGGAACTCAGGAATTCCAAGGCATTGGAGTGGCTCGTCGAGCACGCCGAAGTCGTGGACGAGGAGGGGAATCCGATCGACCGCGCCGACCTGACGCCCGACATCGAAAAAGAGGAAGTACAGGAGCAGTCGTGATTGAACCGATCCGCAACTACCTCGTCCCCACGGTCATCGAGTCCAGCAGCCGTGGTGAACGCGCCTTCGACCTGTACTCGCGGCTGTTGAAGGAACGCATCATCTTCCTCGGCACACCCATCGACGACACCATTGCCAATTTGGTGTGCGCGCAGCTGCTGTTTCTCGAATCCGAAGCGAACGACAAAGAGATCAGCCTCTATATCAATTCCCCGGGCGGCGACATCACCGCGCTCTTCGCCATTTACGACACCCTGCAGTTCGTGAACAACGAGGTGTCGACCTTCTGCTACGGGCAAGCGGCGTCAGCCGCAGCCGTGCTGCTGGCCGCGGGCACCAAGGGCAAGCGTTTCGCACTACCGCACGCGAGGGTGCTGCTGCATCAGCCGTACGGTGGTGCCGCAGGGCAGGCGGCCGACATCGAGATCCAGGCCAAGGAGATCCTGCGCATGCGCGATCTCCTCGACCAGATGATCTCGCATCACACCGGTCAACCGCTCGAGAAGGTCAAGAAGGACACCGACCGCGACTTCATCATGAGCGCGGACGAAGCATTGGCGTACGGAATTGTCGACGAAGTGATCACCACGCGGGAGGCGGCGCAGATTCCGGTCGCCGCCGGCGTGGCCTGAGGGGCGGGAGAAAACGGTGGCGAGACTGGGAGACGGCGGCGGCGACCTCGTTAAGTGCAGCTTCTGCGGTAAGTCGCAGAAACAGGTGCGCAAGCTCATCGCCGGACCCGGCGTCTACATCTGCGACGAGTGCATCGAACTGTGCAACGACATCATCGAGGAGGAGCTCGCCGATACCTCCGAGGTCCGCTTCGATGAGCTGCCCAAGCCCAAAGAGATCAGCGAGTTCCTGAACGACTACGTCATCGGGCAGGAGCACGCCAAGAAGATCCTCGCCGTCGCGGTCTACAGCCACTACAAGCGCGTCCAGTCAGGCGGCTACCACGACGCCGAAGTCGAGCTGGCCAAGTCCAACATCCTCCTGGTGGGTCCGACCGGCTGTGGCAAGACCTATCTCGCCCAGACACTGGCGCGAATGCTCAACGTTCCGTTCGCGATTGCCGATGCCACTGCACTCACCGAAGCGGGCTACGTCGGTGAGGACGTCGAGAACATCCTCCTCAAGCTCATCCAGGCCGCCGACTACGACGTCAAGAAGGCGGAGACCGGCATCATCTACATCGACGAGATCGACAAGATCGCCCGCAAGAGCGAGAACCCGTCGATCACTCGCGATGTGTCGGGCGAGGGCGTACAGCAGGCGTTGCTGAAGATCCTGGAAGGCACCACCGCATCGGTCCCGCCCCAGGGCGGCCGCAAGCACCCGCATCAAGAGTTCATCCAGATCGACACCACCAACATCCTCTTCATCTGCGGCGGCGCATTCGCCGGGGTCGAGAAGATCATCGAGTCGCGCATCGGCCGCAAAGGCATCGGCTTCCGTGCCGACATCAACCGTTCCACCGAGAAGGACCTGGGCGAGTTGCTCCGGCAGATGGCGCCGGAGGACCTGCTCAAGTTCGGCCTCATCCCCGAATTCGTCGGTCGCCTGCCGGTTGTTGGTGCGGTTTCCAACCTCGACAAGGAAGCGCTCGTGCGCATCCTCGTCGAACCCAAGAACGCCGTGATCAAGCAGTACAAACGCATGTTCGAGCTCGACAACGTCGAACTCGAGTTCTCCGACGACGCGCTCGAAGCAGTGGCCGAGCAGGCGCTCCTTCGTGGCACGGGCGCCCGCGGCCTGCGAGCGATTCTCGAAGAGGTGCTTCTCGAGGTCATGTACGACCTGCCCAGTCGCAGCGACATCGGCAAGTGCCTGATCGATCGTTCGGTGGTCCTGGATCGCGTGAACCCGACGCTGATTCCCAAGACCGAGACACCGGAGAAGGAAACCCGCCCTCGCCGGGCTGCGTCGTAGCGCAAAAACGTTTGTCAGTCGCCGCGGGCGGAGACAGTCACCGCATGCGGAAGATGGTTACATCCGCGTTGCTAGGTGGGACGATCGGTGCTGGCGTGGCGATCGCCAAGACCACGAGTGGGTCGGTCGACGCCCCAGCCGAGGACGAGAGCACGACCATGAAGACGGTCGGGAGTGGCGCGCTGGCTGGCGCTGCGTTCGGGCTCTTGCTCGACCGCCGGGCACGCAAGCGCACTAAGCACGTCGCCAAGGGCGCCAAGGTGGCCGCCGCGGTCGCAGGCATGGCGAAGGCAGCCAAGCCCAAGTTCGAACACGCCATCGAGGCGGGCCGGCCACGGCTCGAACACGCGCTAGAGGCCAGCCGGCCTCACCTCGAGCACGCCGCCGAAGCGACGCGCGAGGTAGCGCTGACGGCGGCTGATGCCGCACGCGCCCGCCTGAGCAAGGCCGCGTAAGTAGCCGAGCCCCTAGAGCGCTGCTGCTGGCAGCCGATACGCTGCGGACGCCGTGGCGGATCCCCTACGCGTCCTCACCAGCCCGGTGCGGGTCACCGGCGGTCTGCGGCTCGCCCAGCTGGTCACCCTCGTCACCGCTGACGTCATCGTGCGCTACGCGCGATCTGAAGGTCACCCCGTCGAGTGGTCCGCGGGCGTGCTGGCCGGCGACTTGGCCAGCCAGCTGGCGGTGGAGCGTGAACTGGCCCGCGAGGGCCTCGACCGCGTCGACATGGGTCGCGACGACTTCGTGGCTCGGGCGCGGGCCACCGAGGCCGACGGGCGGACGCAGGCGATCGAGCTCCTTGCTGAGCTTGCCGTCAGCGTTGACCTCGATGCCGGTGCGCTGGACAACGGCGCCGTCGCGCTGGCCGCCCGCACGGCGTTCGTCCGCCTCTACGAGGCGGGTCAGCTGACGCGAGTCGAGCGTGTCGTCAACACCTGTCCTCGCTGTACGACGGTGGTCGACGAGGTCGATGCCGAGGAGGGGACATCACTGGCCGACTCCCACCGTGTCCAGCTGCCGCTGCCCGATGGCGAGATCCTCGAACTCGATGTCGTGGCGGTCGAACTTCTACCTGGGGCGGTTGCCGTCGCGGTGCCCTCTGGACACTCGGCGGAGGGCGCGTCGGTCGAGCTGCCCATTGCCGGTCGCAGTGTCCCCGTGATTGCGGACGCGGACGACGAGCCACCGCGACTCGTCGTGCCCGCGCACAGCGAGTCTGATCTCGACCTGGCCCGGCGACACGGGTTGCTTCCGGTGATGGTGCTCGATGGCGAAGGCACTGTCGCAGCTGCCGGCCCGCTGAAGGGCCTTGGTCGGTACGCGGCGCGAGCGGCGGCCAGCGAGTTGCTGGCGGCCGAGGGTGTGGTCCAAAGCGTTGACCCCGTCGAGGAGGACGTATCTCGATGCCGCCGTTGCGGCACGATCGTCGTGCCCCGCCTCGGGCGCCATTGGGTCCTGCCGATGGCGGATCTGGAGGTGCTGGCCGCGGACGCGGTGCGCCAAGGCCAGATCACGGTCGCCCCGGCCGCCGCCGGCCACGAGCTTCTGGAGGTCGCCGGCCAGCGCGGGGATTGGTGCCTCAGTCACCAGGTGTGGGCCGGCCAGCCCGTGCCCGTCGGTACCTGTCTCGACTGCGGCCAGGCCGCCGTGTCGGTCGAGCCCGACGGCTCGTGCGGCAAATGCATGGGCACCGTGGTTCCCGATGACGACGTACTCGATGCCCGTTTCGTCGGCGCGGTCTGGCCTCTCGCACTGGCCGGCTGGCCCCACGACGAAGCGGGACCAGCGCAGGCGGCGGCTTCCACGCTGCTGGTCGTGGCGCCGACCGGTCTCGTTCTCTGGGCCGTCCGCATGGCCGCGCTCGGTCTGCGCCTCGCCGGCGCGGCGCCATTCACCCGGGTAGCCGTCCACCCTGCCGTCGATCCCTTCATGCAGCTGGAGCCGCTTCCGGAGGCGGTCGCCGAGGAATTGGATGCAGACCGGCGTGTCGTCCGGGCGGCGTTGCTGGCCGGCGATCTCGATCTCGATCGGGCGCGGGATTTCCTGGCCGCGCTGGAGTCGCCCGTAACGGACGGACCGCCGAACGAGCAGTGGGCCGAGATTGACACCTGCTTCATCGCCGGCACTCCCGCGCTCGCACTGCCGCTTGTCGCATCGGCCGGCGCCGCGGTGCCCGGCGCGGTAGCCGCGGTACTGGGCGACTAGCCCACACGCTCGATGGACTACGAAGGCGCGCTCGCCTTTCTCGACGACCACATCAACCTCGAGGCGATGGTCGCGACCACGCGGACGACCCCGCCGACGCTCGATCGGATTCGCGCGCTCGTCGACGCGATGGGCGAGCCGCAATGGCAGTACCCCGTCGTGCACCTCACAGGCACCAACGGAAAGACCTCCACAGCGCGCATGATCACCCGGCTGTTGATGACCAAAGGCCTGTCGACCGGCACCTTCACCAGCCCCGATCTCCAGCGCGTCAACGAACGCTTGGCACGCAATGACGAGCCGATATCCGACGAAGAGTTCGTCGAGCAGATGCACGCAATGGAGGGTCTCGAGACCCTGTTGGGCGAACACGCGTCGCGGTTTGAGTTGCTCGTTGCCGCCGCCTTCCGGTGGTTCGCCGACGAAGCGGTAGACGCGGCGGTTGTCGAGGTCGGCCTGGGCGGTCGATGGGATGCCACCAACGTGGCCGACGGTCTCGTCGCCGTTGTCACCTCGATCGGGCTCGATCACACGGAGTTCCTCGGACCGACGCGGCGCCATGTCGCTGCCGAGAAGATCGGCATCGTAAAGCCCGGAGCGACATTGGTGCTCGGTGAAGTCGACGACGAGATTCGCGACATTCTCGAAGACAATCCTGCGGCCGCGACCTGGGAGCGCGGGCGCGAGTTCGCGTGCACCAGCAACGACGCGGCGCACGGCGGACGGCTGATCAGCGTGCGCACACCGGCGGCCGAGTACGAGGATCTATTCCTCCCTATCCACGGCATCCACCAGGGGAACAACGCGGCGGTCGCGATCGCCGCAGTCGAGGCGTTCTTCGGAGAGCCGCTCGACGGTCGCGTGGTAGCCGAGGGTTTGGAGAACGTCACCGCGCCGGGCCGGCTCGAGGTTGTCGGCCGGCGCCCGCTGACCATTCTCGATGGCGTCAAGAATCCCGAAGGCGCGCGGGCGTCGATGACGACACTGGATGCCGAATTCGGAGCAGTCGGTCGGCGGATCATCGTTGTGGGGATGTTGCAAGGGCGCGACCCGGCCGAGGTTCTCCAGGCGTTGCGGGTCGGCGACGCGGCCTACGTGGTGACCTGTCCGGCGCCGTCGCCGCGCAGCGTGCCGGCCGACGAGCTCGCCGCCGTTGCCCGAATGCTGGGCGCCAATGTCGATGCCGCGGACTCCGTCACCGAGGCGGTAGCTCGAGCCTTGGCCGCTGCCAGTCCCGACGATCTCGTCCTGGTCACCGGCTCGCTCTACGTCGTCGGTGCGGCCCGGGCGCTGCTCGTCAGCTAGCTTGCCCCGCTCGTATGGACCGCACCCTCGTCATTTGCAAGCCCGACGCCGTCGAACGTGGACTCGTCGGTGAGATCGTCCGCCGCTTGGAGGCCAAAGGCCTCGCGTTGGTGGCGGCGGAGCTCCGGACCATCGACGCCGAGACCGCCGGCCGTCACTATGCCGAACACGAGGGCAAGCCGTTCTTCGGCGATCTCGTCGCGTTCATCACCCGTAGCCCCGCCCTCCTGATGGTGGTGGAGGGCCCGGGCGACACCTTCAAGGTCGTCCGCACGCTCATGGGCGTCACCAACCCGAAGGAAGCGGCGCCAGGCACGATTCGCGGCGACCTCGCCGTCGAGTTGACCGAGAACCTTGTCCACGGCAGCGATTCGCCCGAGTCAGCCGCCCGCGAGATCGGCATCTTCTTCCCCAACCTGCCCTAGCACCCAGGCACGTCTGGGTGGCGGATATCCACAGCGTCCCGTAGCCTTGTGACCCGCCCTCCACCTGAGAGGCCCATTTCGCGTGTCAGAGAGCTTTTTCTCCTCGTTTCTTGGTCGGGACATGGCCGTCGACTTGGGGACCGCCAACACCCTCGTGTACGTGCGGGGTCGAGGCATCGTCCTCAACGAGCCGTCCGTGGTCGCCGTCAATGTGAAAGATGGTCGGCCGCTGGCCGTCGGCATCGAGGCCAAACGCATGATCGGCCGTACGCCCAGCCACATCCAGGCGATCCGGCCCCTCAAGGACGGCGTCATCGCCGACTTCGAGATCTGCGAGAAGATGCTCCGCTACTTCATCCATCGCGTGCACCAACGCCGCTTCGCCAAGCCCCGCATGGTCATCTGCGTGCCGTCGGGTATCACCGGCGTCGAGCAGCGAGCGGTGCAGGAAGCGGCCGAGTACGCCGGCGCCCGCAAGCCGGCCTACATCATCGAGGAGCCCATGGCGGCGGCCATCGGCGCCGGGCTCCCCGTTCACGAGCCCACTGGGAACATGGTCGTCGACATCGGCGGTGGCACCACCGAAGTGGCTGTCATCTCGCTGGGCGGCATCGTCACCAAGGAGTCGATCCGCATCGGCGGGGACGAGCTCGACGAAGCCATCATCAACTACATCAAGAAGGAATACAGCCTCGCCCTCGGTGAACGCACGGCCGAGGAAATCAAGATCGCATTGGGATCGGCGTATCAGCTCGAAGAGGAGCTGCACGCCGAAATTCGTGGCCGCGACCTGATCACTGGCCTGCCCAAGACCATTGTCACCAGCACTGAAGAGATTCGTGACGCCATCGAGGAGCCGGTATCGGCCATTGTTGACACCGTGAAAGTCACCCTCGATAAGACGCCGCCGGAATTGGCCGCCGACATCATGGAGCAGGGCATCGTCCTCACCGGGGGCGGTGCGTTGCTGCATGGCATTGACGCCCGTCTGCAGGCCGAGACGGGCATGCCGATCATCCTGGCCAAGAACCCTCTTCACTCGGTGGCTATCGGTAGTGGGCAGTGCCTCGAAGAATTCGAGGCACTCAAGCAGGTCCTGATCTCGTCGAGCCACCACTAGGAAGGGCGCTGTAGACGTTGGCCGTCTACCGGCGAACGAGCCGCCCTCGCTACACGCTGCTCCTGCTGATCCTCACGTCCATCACCGTCGTCACGCTCGACTACCGCAGCGACGCGGGCGGGGCGATAACCCGGGTCAAGGGCACGGCCCGCGACGTCTTCGCACCCATCCAGTCGTTCGCCGCCGCCGTGTTCGATCCGGTGGCCAACGTCATTAACGGCGTCCTCCATTACGGCGATCTCGAGGCGGAGAACGCCCACTTGCGCGAGCAGCTCGACGAAGGGCGCGGCGCAGGTGGCGCGGGCCGCCGACGCCGACCGCGAACGGATAGCGCTCCTCGACATCCAGGGCATCAAGTTCCTCGGCGACGTCGACACGATCACCGCCCGCGTGGTCGGCATCTCGGCATCGAGCCTCGAACTCACCGCTGAGCTGGACAAAGGCACGTCGTCCGGCGTCGTGCGCGGAATGCCGGTGGTCGCTGGGGCGGGCCTCGTCGGGCGGGTGACCGAGGCATCGCGGAGCCGCGCCGTGGTCGTCCTGTTGACCGACCCGAATTCCAACGTCGGCATCCGCCTCACCTCCACCGGTGACACCGGCGTTGCCCGCGGGAATGGACCCGGTCGCACGCTGAGTGTCGAACTGCTCGAGGGCGGTTCGCCGCTCAAGCAGGGCGAACCGGTCGTCACCAGCGGCCTGCAACAGAGCCGGTTCCCACCTGGCATCCCGGTGGGGCTGGTGCAAAACAGTGGCTACAGGGAGGGCCCAGAGCGCAAGGGCGTCAAGCTCGCCCCGATGGTCGACCTGAAACGGCTGACGTTCGTGAAGGTCCTGATCTGGCCGGGATCGGAAGAGTGAACGAACCCACGCTCGCCGGCGTCAAAGTGCCCTTGGCCATCTTGCTCGTGCTCCTTCTTCAGTCCTCGCTGCTCTCCGGCATGCGCCTCGGCGTCGTGCGCCCAGATGCCATGATCCTGCTTCCGATCGCCGCAGGGATGATCGGCGGCTCCGAGCGCGGCGCGGTGATCGGGTTCTTCACCGGCATGGTCGCCGACCTCTTTCTCCAGACACCGATGGGCTTGTCGGGCTTGACCTTCAGCGTGGTCGGCTTTGCCGTCGGGACCATGCACACCGGCGTGCTGCGGGCGGCGTGGTGGATCGGCCCGCTCATCGCCGTGGCCGCCGGCGCGGTCAGCGTGCTGCTCTTTGCAGTCATCGGTGCCGTGGTCGGCGTCGCGCACCTGATCCGGCCGGACCTCGCCGTCATTGCCTTGGGTGTCGCACTGATCAACGCGCCACTCAGCATCGCGGTGACCCGGTTGATGGCGTGGGCCTGGCCGCCAGACACCGGACCGGCGTTCGCCCGGTGAGGATGGATCGGTGAACAGCGGGGAGATGCCGCATCTGCGGCTCTCGGTTCTTGGCGTTGTCGTCATTTCGCTGTTCGCGGCGCTGTTCTCTCGGCTCTGGTACCTGCAGGTGATGGACTCGCGGACGTTCCAGGTGGCGGCCAAGGCCAACGAAGTCCGCATTGTCTACGAGCCTGCGCCGCGCGGCCGCATCCTTGACCGTAACGGTGCCGTGCTCGTCGACAACCGGTTCCGATTCGTCGTCACGTTGAGCCGGCAGGCCGCCGCGCAGAATCCCGAGGTGACGACGCGCGTCGCCGCGCTGCTCGACATTTCGGTGGAGGACGTGAAGAAGAGGGTCAACGACGTCCGCTACAGCCCGTACAAGCCCGTACCGGTCGCCGAGGACGTGTCGAAAGACCTCGCGATCTACCTGCGCGAGCAGCACCTTGATTTTCCCGGCGTCGAAGTAACGCGCGTCGCCGAGCGGATCTATCCGCAGGGAGCGTTGGCGTCGCACGTTCTCGGCAACGTCGGCCAAGTCACGTCGGATGAATTGAAGCGGCTGCGTAAGGACGGCTATCGCGAGGGTGACGAGATCGGCCGGGCGGGCGTCGAGCGGTCGTACGAGAAGTACCTGCGCGGCGAGCCGGGTGTCACCAAGCTCGCAGTCGACGCCAGCGGCACCGTGCTGCCGGTCGCCTTGGGTCCACCCAAGCGTCCGGTTCCCGGACGTGACGTGCAGCTGACGATCGACGCCAATGTCCAGCGCCTCGCCGAGGAGTCCTTGGCCCAGGGTCTGGCCGCCGCCCACGAGTCCTTCGATCGGGAGCAGAAGAAGAAGTTCCTGGCCCCGGCCGGTGCCGCGGTCGTCCTCGACCCCAATGACGGTTCGGTGCTCGCTCTGGCGTCGAACCCCACCTACGACCCAGCGGTCTTTGTCGGCGGCATTCAGCAGTCGGAGTTCGACGAGCTTCGCAAACCCGAGAACCACTTCCCATTGAACAACCGCGCCATCCAGGGCCAGTACCCGCCCGGGTCGACGTTCAAGTTGTTCACATCACTGGCCGGGCTCGAGAAGGGTCTGATCGAGCCACGAACGACGGTCGACGATCAGGGCAAGTTCACACTGAAGAACTGCCTGGGTGACCGGTGTATCTATCAGAACGCCGGCGGTATCAAGCACGGCAAGGTGAACCTGGCACGTGCGCTCACCGTTTCGAGCGACGTGTTCTTCTACCAACTCGGCGCGGCGTTCTGGAGCCAGCGGGAGAAGGCGCCCGACGCCATGCAGGAGGTGGCGAAGGCATTCGGGCTGGGGTCGCGGACAGAGATCCCGTTGCTCGGCGAGCAGAAGGGCCGGGTGTGGACGCCGGCGGATCGGAAGCGGGCGCACGACCAAGCGCCGAAGGCGTTCCCGGAGGGCAACTGGCGGACCGGTGACAACGTCAACCTGGCCATCGGCCAGGGCGACCTTGCCGTGACACCGCTTCAGCTCGCGTCGGCCTACGGCGCGTTTGCGACCGGCGGCACGCTGGCACCGCCCCGCGTCGCGGCTCGCGTCCTTGACCCGCAGAGCCGGCCCGTCGCCGAACTGCCGCTCGAGCCGGTTCGTCAGATCACGCTGCCGCCCGGCGCCGACGTCATCAAGGCGGGCCTGCAACTGGCAGTGAGCGATCCGAAAGGCACGGCATATGCCGCCTTCGCCGGGTTCCCATTGCTGTCGTTCCCGATCGCGGGCAAGACCGGCACCGCGCAGGTTCCCCCGTTGCAGGACACCGCGTTGTTCGTGTCGTGGGGGCCCATCGCCAAACCGCAGTTCGTCGTCGCGGTGGTCATGGAGGAGTCGGGCTTTGGTGGCACCACCGCCGCCCCCGTTGCCCGACGCATGTGGGAGGGCCTGGTCGGCTCACCGCCCGGACCCGTCACGCTGGCCGGCGGAGGCGCTGACTGATGCGCGAGCGCCAGCGAGCCGTTAGTGGATGGGGTGCGGGGGCGCAGCCCCCGGGTAACTGATGTCCGGCTTCCCGACGACCCGCCGGGCCAACCCCGCGGCCCCGTGGCACCACGTGGACACGACGCTGATGGCGGCGGTCGTCGGCATCGCGTCGCTCGGAATGCTGATGGTGTACTCCGCAACGCACAAGAAGCTGGAGGACGCCGGACTAGACCCCGGTGGCTACGTGAAGAAGCAGGCGTTGTTCGTGCTGCTCGGCGTGGGCGTGATGATCCTCGTGGCATCGCTCGACTACCGCGTGTATCGCGACTTCGCCCCGGTGATCTATGTCGGCGGGATCACGCTCTTGCTGTTCGTCCTCACACCACTCGGTTCGACCGTTCGCGGGTCGCAGTCCTGGTACCAACTCGGGCCGCTCCAGCTGCAGCCATCCGAACTAGCGAAGATCATGGTGATCGTCTGCGGATCCACGTACGCGGCCTTCACCGCGGCGAGCTGGATGGACGACGGGTCGCCATCCTCATGGCCATTGTCGGCGGGCCGATGGCCGCCGTCTACCTCCAACCCGACCTCGGAACCGCATTCGTCTTTGTCGCCATCCTGATGGCGCTGCTGCTCGTCGGCGGTGCCCGGCCCCGCCACCTCGGTGTGGTGGTGCTGCTCGGGATCGTCGGCGTCGTGGCCGTGTTCCAGCTCGGTGTGGTCAAGCAGTATCAGCTCGACCGCCTCGGCGCGTTCTTGGATCCTGCCCAGGACCAACAGCAGTCGGCGTACAACCTGCGCCAGTCGACCATCGCCATCGGATCGGGCGGCCTGCGCGGCAAGGGCCTGTTCAAGGGCAGCCAGACCAACCTCTCCTACGTGCCCGAGCAGCGCACCGACTTCATTTTCACGGTCGTGGGCGAGGAACTCGGCCTGCTCGGCTCCGGCGCTCTCCTGGCGCTGTTTGCCATCGTCGTCTGGCGCACCTGGCGAGCCGCCGCCCTGTCGAAGGACCTCTACGGCACCCTTGTCTGCGTGGGCGTATTAGGCATGCTCGTCTTCCAGATATTCGAGAACGTGGGCATGACCATGGGGATAATGCCGATCACGGGGATACCCCTGCCCTTCGTGAGCTACGGCGGCTCCGCGACGCTGGCGTCTTTCGCCGGCATTGGTCTCGTGCTCAACGTTTACATGAGGCGATTTTCGTGAGGCAGGGGCAAACAGGGTGGTCAAGTAAGCTGGCTGACCAGCATGAATAGCCTCTGGCCGAGGATCGAGCCGCTCCTGGCCAAGGTGCAGAAGCCCGCCCGTTACATCGGGGGAGAGGACGGGGCGCAGGCGCCGGTGCACGATGCCGGGAAAGTCGCCTGGCTCCTGGTCTATCCCGATGCCTACGAAGTGGGTCTTCCCAACCAGGGCCTCCAGATCCTTTACGAGATCCTCAACGAGCGGGACGACGCACTCGCCGAACGCGCCTATGCGCCGTGGCTCGACATGGAGGCCCAGATGCGGGCCGAGGGTGTCCCGCTGTTCTCGGTGGACACCCACCAGCCGGCCGCCGCCTTCGATGTGCTCGCCTTCAATCTCTCCGCCGAGCTGGTCTTCACCAACGTCCTGAATTGCATCGACCTGGCCGGCACGCCCGTCCGCGCCGCCGATCGCGGCGATACCGACCCGATCGTGGTGGCCGGCGGTCACTGCGCCTTCAATCCGGAGCCTCTCGCCGATTTCGTCGACGCGTTCGCCCTCGGTGATGGCGAGGAAGTGGTCGCTGACATCACCGCTGCTGTGGCCGCGCACCGCGGCGATCGCCAGCAGCTGCTGCGCGCCCTTGCCCGGGTCCCCGGCGTCTACGTCCCGGCGATGTACGACGTCACCTACGACGGTCCCGCTCTCACCGCAGTCACTCCACGGTTTGCCGATGTGCCATCGGTGGTCGAGCGGCGCACGATCACCGACCTGGCCGAGTGGCCCTACCCGAAGCAGCAACTCGTCCCGCTCACCGAAGTCGTCCACGATCGCCTCAACGTTGAGATCTTTCGCGGGTGCACGCGCGGGTGCCGGTTCTGCCAGGCCGGAATGATCACGCGGCCGGTACGCGAGCGTCCCGCCGCGCAGGTACGACAGATGGTGAGCGACGGGCTCCAGCGCACCGGCTACGACGAAGTCAGCCTCACCTCGCTGTCGAGCGCCGACTACTCGGGCATCGACGACGTCGTCGGCGGCATCATCAACGACCCGATGTGCTCGGGCCAGGTGTCGGTCAGCCTGCCCAGCCTCCGCGTGGACGCGTTCACGGTTGGCATCGCCACCGAGATCCAGAAGGTGCGGCGCACCGGGCTCACCTTCGCCCCCGAGGGCGGCACGTGGCGCATGCGTCAGGTAATCAACAAGCTGATCCGCGAGGAAGATCTCTACGGCGCGGTCGAATCGGCCTTCTCCCAAGGCTGGCGCCGTGTGAAG
This sequence comes from uncultured Actinomycetes bacterium, assembly GCA_963742585.1. Classification (GTDB taxonomy): domain Bacteria; phylum Actinomycetota; class Acidimicrobiia; order Acidimicrobiales; family JACDEA01; genus JACDEA01. Next base: position 1,753,088 of record CAVUMI010000009.1, on the reverse strand, counting down.
CTGTATTTCCTCATAGGGCTCCCTACCGAGACTGATGAAGACGTGCTCGGCATCGCCGAGTTGGCCCGCAACTGCGTCACGATTGGCCGTCGTCACCACAAGGGCGCATCGGTCACCGCGTCGGTGGGTGGGTTCGTGCCCAAACCCCAAACCCCGTTCCAGTGGTTCGGCCAGTGCTCTGTGTCCGAGCTGCAGCGAAAAGTGAACCTTCTGCGCGACGCGTTGCGCCGCGATCGGGGCGTGCAGCTGAAATGGCATGACCCCAAGGCGACGCTGGTGGAGGGCATCGCCAGCCGGGGCGACCGGCGCATCGGTGCCGTGATCGAGTCGGTGTGGCGCGCCGGCGGCACGTTCCAGGAGTGGTCGGAGTGCTTCGACCTCGGCCGCTGGGAAGCGGCCATGGAGGAGCACGGGCTCTCGGTCGATTGGTACGTGCATCGCGACCGGGTACGTGAAGAAGTACTGCCGTGGGCCCACATCAGCGCCGGGCTGCATGAGGACTTCCTCTGGCACGACTGGCAGGACGCCCTGCAGGCCGCAGGCGTCGAGGACTGTCGCTGGACGCCGTGTTACGACTGCGGCGCTTGCACCGGTTATGGCATCGAGCACGTGGTCGCCTCGCCCGTTCCACCCGCCGGAGGCAGTCAGGGCACCGGTCAGGACCTCAGCGCCGGCGACTGGGTGCCCGTCGCCTTGTTGGAAACCGTGCCGACACCATGAAACTTCGTATGCGCTTCACCAAGCTGGGCAAGATTCGTTGGACCAGTCACCGGGACATTGCCCGGATGTGGGAGCGGGCCCTCCGCCGGGTCCACCTTCCGGTGGCATACAGCGGCGGCTTCTCGCCCCGCCCTCGCATCAGCTTCGGCCTCGCGCTGCCCACCGGCAGCGAGTCGCTGGCCGAGTATCTGGACCTGGACCTGGCCGAGCCGGTCCCCACCGCCGGCCTGGCCGAGCGACTGTCAGGCGCTCTGCCCGGCGGGCTCGATGTGGTCACGGTCGCGGAGACCGATGGCCGCGTGTCTCTGCAACAGGACGTCACTTCATGCAATTGGCAGATCAGCGTGCCGTCCTCAGCTGATCTCGCCGATCGGGTCGACACCGCCCTGGCTGCCACCGAGCTCATCGTGAGTCGGGAGCGCAAGGGCCAGACCACCGAGGACGACATCAGGCCGGCCATCAAGCACCTGGTCGCACATCACGACCAGCTTGTATGCGAGCTGGCTACACAACCCCGCGGCGTTCGCCCGGCTGAGTTGCTCGTTGCTCTTGGCATCGAGTCGACCGCCGGCGACGTTCGTCGCACCCACCAATGGATTGAGCGCGATGGCGCCCGACGGGAACCTCTCCCGCTGGATGCGCCCGCGCTGCACGCCCGAGAGCGGGCGTCATGAGAAGGGATTTCACCGATGTCTATCGCCACACCTGGCGAGCCGCAGCCCAACGCTGCGCCTATCGAACCAGTACCTCAAGGAACTAACGAGTCCGGAGACACACCTAAGCCAGGCCCTCGGCGTCGACGCGGATCGCGCGGCGGCCGTGGTCGCGGCGGCGGGCGACCGCAAGGCGCCCAGGTAGACGCCCGCCAGCCCGACGATCTGCCCGACCGCCCAATGGAGGGCAAGGCCGACCCTGACGTGGCCGCCACCGCGGTCGTTCAGCGCAAACCACAAATCGGAGACACTCGCCCCGCCGCGCCGCGAGACGCCGAAGAGCAGACGACCCCGCGCCGTCGCCGCCGGCGTGGGGGCCGCGGTCGGAGCGGTGGTCGGCCCGAAGCGGCGGCCGTTATCGACGAGGAGATCCTGGAGCGCCGGCGTGGCCGGGAGCGCAAGGGCCGTCCGGTGGGCCGTTACCTGATGCTCGTGCACGTCCGCGACGAGGCCACCCAGATCGCCGTGCTCGAAGGCCGCTCGCTGCTCGAGCACTACGTGTCCCGCCCGCAGGACGACGTCAGCCAGATAGACGGCAACATCTACCAGGCCAAAGTCCAGAACGTGCTCCCGGGCATGGAAGCGGCCTTCGTTGACATCGGCACGCCGAAGAATGCAGTTCTGTACCGAGGCGACGTCCAGTACGACCGCGAGGACCTCGTCGAGGGTGCGCAAAGTGCCCGCATCGAGCAGCTGCTCCGGCCGGGCCAGAGCATCCTGTGCCAGGTCACGAAGAACCCGATCGGCACCAAAGGCGCCCGCCTCACCCAGGAAGTGTCGTTACCCGGGCGTTTCGTCGTACTGCTGCCGAACAGTGAGACGTACGGCATTTCGAAGCGGCTGGCCGACGACGAGCGGAAGCGCCTGCGCAAGATTCTCGACGATGTGCGCCCGCCTGGTCACGGCCTCATCGTCCGGACCGCGGCCGAGGGTGCCACCGCCGATGAACTGCGCCGTGACGTCGCGCTACTCGAGAAGCAGTGGAAGCAGATCGAGGCCAGCGCCCAGCAGTCGTCGCCGCCGAAGTTGCTCTACCGGGAGCCCGACCTCGCCGTGCGGATCATTCGCGAGGAGTTCAACACCGAACACCGCGGCGTGGTCATCGACGACTTCGCGCTGTACGAGCAGGTGCGCGACTACGTCGAGAGCATCAGCCCGGAGCTGGCCGATCGTGTCGAGTACTACGACCCGGCCGAGGACCCGCTTCCGATCTTCGAGCGGTTCCACGTCCACGAGCAGATCCACAAGGCGATCGACCGCAAGGTCTGGCTGCCCTCGGGCGGGTCGCTCATCATCGAGCGCACCGAGGCGCTGACGGTGATCGACGTCAACACCGGCAAGAACGTCGGATCGTCCAGTCTCGAAGAGACCGTCTACCGGAACAATCTCGAAGCGGCCGATGAGATCGCCCGTCAGCTCCGTCTCCGTGACATCGGCGGGATCATCGTCATCGACTTCATCGACATGGAGATCAAGCGCAACCGCGAGGATGTTGTCCAGCGCGTTCCGCGACGCGCTGGCGCGGGACAAGACCCGCACCCAGGTGTTCGACATCTCCGACCTCGGCCTCCTCGAGATGACCCGCAAGCGGGTGTCGGAGGGCTTGGTCGAATCCCTTTCGTCGATGTGCCCGGTCTGCAACGGCCGCGGCATCGTCCTCGACGAGTCGCTCCTGTAAGACACTCACGTTCAATTCTCGAGGCAATAGCTGTCGTTTTCCGACACCTATTGCCTCGAGATTGACGGCGGGTAAGGCTCGGGTATGGCGCGGCTGGGCGACATTGTCTTCGACTGCCAACACGCAGCGTCGTTGGCTCGATTCTGGGCGGCGGCACTGGATGGCTATGACGTCGCTCCCTACGACGACGCCGAGCTGGAGCGACTGCGGATGAACGGCATCGCCGGCGCGGAGGACGACCCGACCGTCCTCGTCGAGCGCGCCGGTACGACACCGCGGCTCTGGTTTCAGCGCGTGCCCGAGGAGAGAGTCGTGAAGAACCGCGTCCACCTCGACCTGTTCTGTGAAGACCTAGCGGCGGAGCGCGAGCGGCTCACCGCGCTCGGCGCGGCGGCGGTTGGCACCGCGGGCCCAGAAGATAGGGGCGTCCTGTTCCACGATCCGGAAGGGAACGAGTTCTGCCTGTTCGCCTGAGCGTTTCGTCCTAGCCTCGCACTCCGATGCCGCGGGACGGGTGGGCGACGAGCGCTGTCTTCCACGAATTGATCGGCCAGTTGCGCACCCTCGAGGACAAGCTGTTCGAGGGGCCGAATACGCCGCTCGACTACCAGGGCGTACTCGAGGGCTACAAGTGGATCTTCTCGATCCTCCAGGTCGGCCTAGACGCGCACGTGTGGGCGGACCCCGCGCGACCGCGGTTCGTCGACATCGTGGGGCCCTACAAGAAGTGGGGCGGCGATAACGCCGACGCGTTCTACCTCTACGCTCCGATTGATCCGACCCGCGCCTACCGCGTGAGCGGCCGGCGCCGCGACAGCGTGTACCTGTCGGTCACCGTCTACGGCGGGCCCAACGACGGGCGCTACTCCGAGCGCATCGTGAGCACGGTCAACGACCGGACGCTGGAGTTCGACGCCGAAGGTCGATTCGAGTTCATGCTGGAGACTGCGCCTGACGCAGTGTGCGCCATCACCCGCGACTACTTGGTGAATCCGACAACGGATCGCCGTACCGACTTCCACATCGAAGCACTGGACCCGCCGGCGACGTACCGCGAGGACGACGCCGACCTGGCCCGGCGGTTCACCGCCGCGCTCACCTGGTTGAAGGACCAGGCCAACATCGTTCCGCTCGGCCTCGGCGAGCCGAACTCGATCGACGAGCCGTATCCGGTCCCGACCACCACATTTGGATGGGCGGCGGGCGACGCCGCGTACGCGATGGGCAGCTTCGATCTCGCCGACGACGAGGCACTGGTGATCGAGGGGCGCTCACCAGAGTGCGCGTTCTGGAACCTGTGTCTGTGGAACCAGTTCCTCCACACCTACAACTACGACTACGAGCGGGTGACGATCAACGGCGGGCAGATGCAGTACGAGCCTGACGGGTCCTGGCGGATCGTCGTGGCCGCGAAGGACCCGGGTCAGCCGAACTGGCTGTCGACCGCCGGCCACCCGCGCGGGCGCCTCTGGTTCCGCTGGTTCCATCCAGCGGCGACCCCCGAGCGACCGACGACCACCGTCGTCAAGCTGTGAGCCGACCCGCCGATGTGAGCATCGACGACCTTGCCGCGCCGACGTTCCCGCCGGAGATGGAACCGATCCGCGACGCCATGGCCCAAATGGCGCCTGGGCTCTCAATCGACCCAGAACCCCTGATGGACGCCGCGGTCGAGGAGACGGGCCTCGACGACTTCGGTAGCGATGACTTCATCGAACGGCTGGCGTTGATCTGCCAGTGTCTGAAGACCGAGGCCAGGCTCAGCCCGGGCGGGGTGGTCGCGGTGCACACCCAACTGAGCGGTCTCCTCCGCAACCGCCTTCGACTCGAGGGTCTGCTGGTGCGTCACCCGGAGATCCTCGAGCGCCCCGTCGCCCGGCCCATCGTGATCTGCGGGTTGCCTCGCACCGGCACCACGCACCTCCACAACCTGCTGTCCGCTGATCCCGCCCTGCGATCGCTCCCGTATTGGGAGAGCGAGGAGCCGGTGAAGCCGTTCGGCGAGGATCCCGACGGTCGCATCGCCCGCACCACGGTCGGGCTCGAAGTGCTCAACATGGGTCTGCCCTACTTCAAACGAATGCACGAGATGACGCCCGACCATGTGCACGAGGAGATCGGGCTCCTCGCCATGGACTTCTCGTCGATGCACTTCGAGACGATGGCGCCGATGCCGGCGTGGCGCGACTACTACCGCTCAACCGATCAGCGCCCCCACTACGCCTACCTCAAACGAGCGCTGCAAGCACTGCAGTGGCTGCGTGGCGGCGACCGGTGGGTGCTGAAGTCGCCGCAGCACCTTGAGCAGTTTCCGGCCCTTGTCGACTCGTTCCCCGACGCCACTTTCGTGGTGACTCACCGGGATCCCGTGGCCGTAACGCTGTCGCTTGGCACGATGATGTCGTACCTGGCCCGCCTGAATCACGACGCGGTCGAGCCGCACTGGATCGCCGGCTACTGGGCCGACCGCCTCGAGACGATGTTGCGTACCTGCGTTGAAACCCGGGAGGCGTTGCCGCCCGACCGGTCGATCGATGTCCGGTTCGACGAGTTCATGGCCGACGACGTGGCCATGGTCGAACGGGTCTACTCGGTGGCCGATCAGCCCTTCACCCCCGGTGTCCGGTCGGCCATGGACGCTTTCATGGCATCCCATGAGCGCGGCAGGCACGGCGGCGTCCGCTACCGGTTCGAGGATTTGGGTCTCGATTCGGCCGAACGCAGGCAGGCGCTCCAGTTCTACGTAGACCGATTCGCGGTCGCCGTCGAGCCTTAGCTAGAGTTGACCCCCTATGTATGCGGTCATCAAGACCGGCGGGAAGCAGTACAAAGTCGCCGAGGGTGAAAAATTAAACGTGGAGCGGCTCACTGCCGACGGTGAGCTGTCATTCACGCCGGTCCTCCTTGTCGACGGCGATGCCGTCCTGGCCCGGCCCGATCAGCTCAGCGGCGCAACGGTCGCGGCCCGCATTGTCGGCGAGGCGAAGGGCCCGAAGATCCGCGGCTTCACCTACAAGCCCAAGAGCAACAACCGGCGTCGGTGGGGTCATCGCCAGAAGTACTCGACGATCGAAATCACCTCGATAAGCAAGGGATAGGCGCGCAATGTCCAAGACCAAAGGCGGCGGCTCCACTCGCAACGGCCGCGACTCGCAGGCCAAGCGCCTCGGCGTGAAGGTGTTCGACGGCGGCGTTGTCAGCGCCGGCAGCATCATCGTCCGCCAGCGCGGCACCAAGTTCCATCCCGGCATCAACGTCGGCCGCGGTGGCGACGACACGCTCTTCGCTCTCGCCCCGGGGGCCGTCAAGTTCGGCCAGCGCAAGGGCCGGAAGCTGGTCGACGTACTTCCAGTCGACGCCCCTGTCGCTGGGGCGTAAGCAAGAGGCCCGGGATGGCCGGGTTCGTCGACGAAGCGCAGGTCCACGTAAAGGGCGGTGACGGTGGCGCGGGCTCGGTGTCGTTCCGCCGCGAGGCCCATGTCTCCAAGGGCGGGCCCGACGGTGGAGACGGCGGAGGCGGCGGCGATGTTTGGCTGGTCACCGATCACAACGTGGCCTCGTTATTGGCCTTTCGCGATCACCCTCATCGCGGCGCCACAAGTGGCGCACACGGCAAGGGAAAGGGCAAGCACGGCGCATCGGGCGAAGACCTAATCGTCTCCGTCCCCGAAGGCACCGTCGTGCGCGACCGCGACGGGACGATCCTCGCTGACCTGGCCAATCCCGGCGACCGCTTTCTCGCTGCCGCCGGTGGCCAAGGTGGACGCGGCAACGCCCGCTTCTTGTCGAATCGCCGACGGGCGCCGAGCTTCGCCGAGCAAGGGGAGACAGGGGAGGAGCGGTGGCTCGACCTCGAGCTCAAGCTCATGGCCGACATCGCGTTGGTCGGCTTCCCGAACGCGGGCAAGAGCACGTTGATCTCGGTGATCTCGGCGGCAACGCCCAAGATCGCCGACTACCCGTTCACTACCCTTGAACCCCATCTCGGCGTCGTACGCCGCGATGACGTCGAATTCGTGGTAGCCGACATTCCCGGGCTCATCGAGGGTGCCAGCGAAGGTAAGGGCCTCGGCCACCGCTTCCTCCGCCATGTTGAGCGGGCCCGGGCCCTCGTGGTGCTGCTCGATCTCGCGCCGGTTGACGACCGTCCGCCGGCCGAGCAAGAGCGGGTGCTCCTCAACGAGCTAGGACGCTACCGGCCCGAGCTTCTGGAGCGGCCTCGGCTCGTGGTCGGGACCAAAGCGGATACGGCTACGCAGGACTACGACGGTGACCGCATCGCCGCGGTGACCGGCGAGGGTGTGCGGGAACTGGTCGGTCGGATGGCTACCGTCGTCACCGAGATGCGCGAACAGGCGGCGACGGTCTCCGAAGGGGTCGTCATCCACCGGCCCATTCCCGAAGAGGTCGCGGTCGAGCGGACACCGAGCGGTGGGTGGATCGTGCTGGGACGCAAGGCCGAGCGCGCCGTGGCCGTGAACGACCTCACCAATGTCGAGGCGTTGGCCTTCGTGCAGCACCGTCTCTCCCGCCTTGGCGTCGACCGAGCGCTGGCCCGCGCCGGCGTGCGCCCCGGCGACATTGTCAAGATCGGTACGTTCGAGTTCGAGTACGAGGCGGACAACACATGAGCGACGCGAAGGCGAAGACGGAGCGGAGCGTGCGGCGTTGATAGTGGTCGTCAAGATCGGCACGACGTCGATCACCGACAAACACGGTGAGGTCGACGGCGTCGCCGTCGAGCGGCTGTGTACCGAGGTGGCCGGTCTGCGGGGGGACCATCACCGCGTCGTGATCGTCACTTCGGGCGCGATCGCCGCCGGGCTCCCTGCGCTCCAGCTTCATGGGCCCCGACCGACCGACCTCGGCACGCTTCAAGCCGTAGCCGCGGTAGGTCAGAGCCGGCTGATGCGGGTCTACGACGACACGCTGGCCCGCCATCAACTCATCGGCGGTCAGGTTCTGCTGGCGCCGTTGGACTTCGTGCACCGCCAGCAGTACCTCCACGCCCGCCAGACGCTGACCCGCCTGCTCGATCTTGGCGTCGTGCCCATCGTGAATGAGAACGATGCGATCGCCGACGACGAGATCCGCTTCGGCGACAACGACCGGTTGGCCGCGCTCGTAGCCCATCTCCTCAACGCCGATCTCCTGGTCATGCTCACCGATACGCCGGGTGTCTTCACCGCCGACCCGCGGCTCAACGCCGACGCGTCGCTGATCGAGGAGATCATCGAAGTCGACCATGCACTGGAGGCGGCGGCCGGCGGCACGGCCTCGGAGCGGGGCAGTGGGGGCATGGCGTCGAAGCTGGCGGCGGCGCGCATCGCCGCGTGGTCTGGCGTGCGGGCGGTAATCGCTGCCGCCGATCGACCTGGTGTCCTTGCTGCCGCGGTGGCCGGCGACCCGAGCGTGGGCACCGTGGTCCGGCCGCACGATCGGCGGCTCCCGGCCCGCAAGCTGTGGATCGCGTTCGCGGTCGGTTCGGCCGGCCGGATCGTGGTCGACGACGGCGCGCGTCGCGCGCTCATGGAGCGCGGCACGTCGCTACTACCCGCCGGTGTCGTCGACGTCGAAGGCAGCTTCGGTGCCGAGGACGCGGTCGAGATCGCCGACGCCACCGGACTCGTCTTCGCCAAAGGCCTCGTCCGTCACGACGCCGCGCGCGTCAAGGAATGGCGCGGCCGCCACACCCGCGACCTCCCGGCCGATGTCTCGCCCGAAGTTGTCCACCGCGACGACCTGGTCGTACTGCCCTCATGAGGGTGGCCGTGGACCCAAGATGCAGTTTTGCAACCTGGTGCACCCAAGATTGGCGCAGCGAGGTCTTTGGGTGGTTTTGACCACCGCTCAGCGAGAGCCTGGGTGCAAGCCGAACTGACGACACCCGCTGCATCCGGCGCGGTTTGCCTGTCAGTTCGATGAGAGGTGCGCGGTATTGCCGGGTCTAGGGCGTTGTTGCCCAGAGCGTAACTAGGTGGTGGCGGTGCCCTCGGTGGCGGCGGGGGTCTCGGCTGCGGGGGCGGTGCCGAGGCCGAGTTGCGAGCGGATCTCGGAGAGCCGGGACTGCGCTTCGGTGTCCATGGCCGCCTGCTCGACCTCGAGCATGCGCGTCTCGACCGTTGCGCCTTGCAACTCGGAGGTACCGAGGGCGCGGGCGTAACGCTGCTCGATCTTGTCGCGGACCTCCTCGAGCGTGGGGACGTCCTGACCGACGGTCTCGGTGAGCGAGGCCATCGCCTTGTTCATCTGCTCCTGCATCTTCGCCTGGTCGAGCTGACTCAAAAGCTTCTGGCGCTCGTTGAGCTTCTTCTGCAGGACGGAGGAGTTCTGCTGCACCGCGGTCTTGGCCTGATCGGCTGCCTGGGTCGACTGGAGACTCAGGGTCTTCAGTGACTCGACTTCCTTCTCGATGGTGATGAGCCGGCCCGCGAAAGCCTCCGCGGCGCGGTTGTACTCCGCCGCCTTGGCCGCGTCGCCCCGCTTGGTGGCTTCGTCCGACATCATGACCGCCTGCCGGGTCGATGAGTTGACCTTCTGCAGCTCGTCCATGGCGCGGTTGAGGCGCATCTCGGTCTGCTTCTGGTTGGCGATGACGTTCGCCGCCTGTTCCTTCAGGCGGCGGTGCTGGTCCTGGGCCTCCTGGATGGCTTGCTCGAGCTGGACCTTGGGGTCGGCCACCTCGTCGAACTTTCCACCCAGCGCGGCCGTGATGTAACGGCCAATTCGCCGTAGCAGCTTGATCATGGCGCCAGGCTATGCCGTCGCTGTGCCGGCTGCGGCATCTGTCTCCTCAAGTGCCTGACGGAGGGATTCAAGATCATCCACAAGGCTGTCGACATCGCCCGCGAGGAGACTTATGTCACTCGGATCGGTCGAAGAGAGCGACACTTCGATGGCGCGCGCCACCGCTTCGTCGAGCTGCGCGTTGAGGACGCGGAGCCGGTCGCGGGCGTCGACGGCGACGGCCTGGACTCTCTCGAAGGACCCCTCCTGGGCGACCAGTGCGTCACGCGTCCGCTTGAGGGAAGCGCTGGCGTTCTTCCCCGCGCCGTCCAATTCGGCTTCGACCATTGCTAGCTCGCGGCGGATGTCCTTGATGTCGAACTGCTGCAGCCCCTTCTGGAGGGACGCGCCCTGGCACGCGATGCGCCAGCCTTCGCGCACCCCGGCGTTGATGCGCTCGGCCAGGCCGGCCAGTCGCTCGCGTAGCGGCCCATCCGGTGTGCGGCGGACGGTGTCGTCGAACCGGCGCTCTGCGCTCAGCGCGTCCTGGACCATGCGCCGCCACGGCTCGCCGACCGTGAACGGATCGATAATCTCCTTGCGCGGACCCTTGCGGCGAAGCCCGGCGACAGCGACGCGCACCGCCCACGCCGACGCGCCGATGGCGAAGGCGCCGATGATCGGTACGCCGCCCACGATGGCCAGCGCGGTGCCGGCGCCCGCCAGCAAGAGTGCGGAGGGCGATACCACCGCGCGCGCCACCGCTGGCGTGCGGAACCGCTCTGGGAGCCGCTCAACCACGGCTAGAAGTTACTGATAACCGCGATGAACACGTTCGCGATGGCTTGGGGATCGCTGGCGTCGTACGCCGCGGCGTTGGTGGCCTCGGCCATGCGCTTCAGGATGCCCAGCGACGCCCCCTTGCCGTAGGCGATGGTGAACAGGCGCACCGGCGTGCTCGACAAGCCCTCGCTGCCGGCGCGCAGCGCCGCCAACAGTCCGTCCAGGTCGCTGTTGCGGGGATCGTCGTTCTGGCCGTCGGTCAAGAGAACGACGGCGTTGATTCGTGCCGCGTCGAAGCTCTGCTTCACCGCGTCGTACGACGCCCGGGCGGTGCTGTAGAGGGGCGTTCCCTCTCGCGGCGTGAGGTCGCGGATCTTCTGCTGGAACACCTCCCGCCGGCCGCCGATTGGTCCCATCGCTACCAGATCGAGGTAGTCCCTCGGTTCCGTGGGCGAGGCCCCCGTCGTGAAGACTCGAAGGCCGACCAGGTCATCGTCCTTGAACTGCCCAAGCGCGTCGATGGCGGCCCGCTTGGCCAGCTCGAGTTTCGTGTCGCCGTTGCCGGCGTCATCACCCATCGAGCCTGAGACATCCAAGACGAGCAGCACGCGGGCACCCTTGCGGAGCTGGGCCCACTGGTCGATCACCTTGACGAGCACCTGTGCCGACGGCACGCCGAGGGTGGTCTGAGGCTGGGCGGGATCCACGCCGGTGTCGCGGGAGATCGGGGCACCTATTGCCACCGCTGGATTACCGGGCCGGAACCCGGTACGCAGCACCTGGCGCTGGTTGGCGGGCTGGCGGACGAATTCGGCAAAGCGGCCGGCGCCGTTGCGCTGCGCTGGCGTCACCCACGGTGCGTCGAGCACGAAGAACGGGTTGTCCGAGAACAGCGTCCCTTCCTTCGGGTACACCGCGACGAGGGGCACCTTCGGCGCTCGCACGACCTCTCCGGCCTGCGTGATTCCGTCGGGGTTGCCGCGGTTGTAGTCGATGACCGACTTCTCCTCTACGGCGACCGCTGAGACGTACGTGAGCGCCGTGCCGCGCGCGTCGTTGCGGTACCAGTTGTTCAGGAAGGTCAATGTCGTGTCGCCGTAGTGCACCACGGTGGACTCGACACTGCGACTGAACGTCTGCACGTCGGGACGGTCGAGGTCTTCAAGTGTGAGATCACGGACCTTGCCGGTCGCCGCGTAGTACTGCGCCGTCGTGGCCGCCAACGCGCTCGTGGAGAAATTCAGATTGGTCTTGCCCAGGCGGAACGGGCCCCATTCTGGGTGACCCTTGCTCGCCCACCCCTGGGGGTCCTGTGCCAGCTTGAGCAGGTCGACGTAGCCGATCGGCGTGTCCGGCCACCCCAGCGCTTGGGCCATCGGGCGAGGCATGGCGATCACGAGCGGGGTCTGCATGAACGACTGGCCCGTCGCCGGAACTATGGCGGGCTCACCGGCAACGGTTCGGCGTTGGTTGACGACGCCGCCCCACAAGCTCGAGGACGGTGTCCAGATCACGGGCCGGGGTCCATCGAGATCGGTGTCGCGCCACCCGCCGACCAGGGCGGTGGCACCGGCGCCTGAGGACTTCCGGCTGACATGGACGCTCACGCATCCACCGCTCTTCGCCGCGTTCGAGTCGTTGAACTCACTGGCCAGCTTGGTGAGCAGCTCGACCTTCTCGGGCGACGAAGCCACCTCCACCGGCGCGCAGTCCGACCCGCTGCCCGACTCGGAATCGGCGGCGCACGCCCCCACAAGAGCGACAGCGAGCAGCAAGGTGAGCAGTACGCGTTTCATCGAATCGTCTCCTGCCAGAGCCGGCGCAGACCCGCGAGCGCGCCGGCCGACGGCAACGGGGTAGTCCTCTCGGCGCGGTCGGCCCACCCCGCGCCTTCAAGCGCGGAGCGCAGACCGTCGGGCACGCGCCGGTCGCGGTACGTAGCGCGGGCGAAAGCGGCTTCAACGTCGAGCACTGGCGACAGGTTTACAACCTCGAGCTCGCCTTGTCGCGCCGCCGTCCGCAGCAGCGAGCTGATCTCGGCATCGAGACCGAGGTAGAGGTCGGCCGTCGCCGGTCCGGTGGCCAGGATCGACGCCAAGCCCGGCGGCGGCCGGGGGATGGCGCGCGCCAGGCCCGCGAGCCACGCCTGGTAGGGATCGTTCTGGGCGAGGTCGGTCGGGATGAACTCGGTGGAACCGGTGAAGCCGGCGGTCGCCCCGGCGAGTCCAAGCAGTCCCGCACTCTCGGTTCCCGGGTCGGCCAGGGCGACCTTCACGAGGCCCCACGACGCTTGGCCGCTGTTGGCCGACCAGGTACTACGGCCGGCGACGTCGCCGATGCACTTCCAGCTGAACGTGTCCTTGCATGCCTGCGCAAAGGCGATGCGGCGTTCCCGCCACGCGGCGATCGCCACGTGCGTGTGCGCCAACACCGAGCCGGTCTGCGTCACCTCGTCGAGGCTGTTTGCGCTTCGAGTCTGGGACACCATCGCCGGCCACCGCCCGGCGCTCAGCCAGCCATCGAAGCCGGGGTCGGCGTCGGCGGCCAGCGCGGTCAGCCGGTCGGCGGTGATGCCGGCGGCTTCGATCGTGACCGCGAATTCCGCCGCGGGGAGGGTCCGGCATGCCTCGGCCAGCTCAGTAGCGCAGGTGAGGCGGTAAGGGCCGAGCGCCTTCTCGGCGTCGCGGTTGTTCCGGATGATGAGCGCGCCGATGATCAGTCCGACGGCGACGACTGCGGCAAGGATGCGTCTCATATCCCCGGTGGTGGTGCGATGTCGTCAGCGGTCAAGGTCACCAGTGTCTCGTTCGTCGGGTTGGTCATCGCGACGATGCGCGTCGCCTGGCGGCCGACCGAGGCCTCGAAGAGGTTGCGCGCCAAGCGACCGTTGCCGAAGCCCTTGTCGCGCAGTTGGGACGCAAAGAAGTCCAGCGCGCGTTGGCTGGCCGTCGCGTCGCACGTGTAGGACGCATGCTTGCACTGGCTCTCGAAGATCGCGAGCAGCTCGTCGTTGGTGTAGTCGGGAAACGCGATCGTCTTGGGGAAGCGCGACTGCAGCCCGGGGTTGCTGTCGACGAACTCGGCCATCTCGTCTGGGTACCCGGCGGCGACCACGACGATCTCGTCGCGGTGGTCCTCGACCAACTTCACGAGTGTGTCAATCGCCTCTTGGCCGAAGTCGCGGTTGTCGCCGCGCGCCAGGGCATAAGCCTCGTCGATCAGCAGGAAGCCGCCCATTGCCTTGCCGAACACTTCCTTGACCTTGAGCGCCGTCTGGCCGACGAACCCCGCCACCAGGCCGGGCCGATCGGTTTCGACGAGATGGCCCTTGGCGACGACGCCGAGCGTTCGGTAGATCTGCGCCAGCAGGCGGGCGACCGTCGTCTTCCCGGTGCCGGGGTTGCCCGTGAACACCAGATGACGGCTGCCCTCTACCACCGGCAGGCCGCGCTCCTTGCGAAGCTTCTGGACCTGGATGAGGTCGGTGACCATCTTGACTTCGGCCTTGACCTCGGCCAGCCCGATCAGTGCGTCGAGCTCGGCCATGAGCTCGGGCAGCGGCCGGGCCGGCGGGAGGGGCGCCTCCTCCTCGGCCTCAGTCTCGGCTTCGGGCGCACTGGTCGCGGGCGTGGCGGCGGGAAGGGCAGCGTGCAGCATCGTCCGGTAGCGCTCGAGGGCGCGCAGCTCGTCCTCGGCGGGGAACGCATCGAGCGAGCACACGGTGTGGGCGATGGCGAGCGCACGGTCGACGTACACCCGCGCCGCCCCTTTGGAACGACCGTGCGCATCGCTCTTGGCCAGGATGTCGAAGAGCACGGTCGGCTTCTCGAGCCATTTCTTCTTGCCGTTGAGCATGCCCGCAGCCCGAACATCAGCCGGCGTGGCGTAGACCAGCACACTTTCCAGGCGCGGCCCGAACGTCGTGAGCAGGGCCCACAGCTCGTCATCACTCTGTCGTCCGTCGGCGTCGATGAATGCGGCGACCATGTTGTATGCCTCGAGCGTTACGTCATTGATCAGCTGGTCCGACTTAACCCCGCGCAACGACTCGGACAGCCGCTGCAGATGAGCGGTGACCTCGGCGATGAATTCGTCGACCGGCCCGGTCAGCGTGTGATCGATGACTGCTACTGCCTCCCGGCTTCGCCAGGCCGGTCGGCCTGCGGTTCTCTCCACATGAGCCAAAGCGACGGGCCGTTCTTCACCGTTACCTGCTCGGTCACGTCAAAGCCGTGCCGCTTGTAGAACGGCACGTTGGCCTCCTTTGAAGACTCGAGGTACGCGGGGATACCGTCGGCGTCACACCGGTCGAGCACCGGGCGCATCAGTGCGCTGGCGACGCCCTTGCCCTGGAAGTCGGGGTGGGTGCCGAGCGTGCTCAGGTAGTAATGCGGCTCCTTCGGATGCTTGCGGTCGATCACGCCCATGAGACTCACCGCAGCGCGTAGCCGCGGACCGATGATGCGCAAGAAAGCCGGTGCGGAGCGCAGCAGCGCGGGCCAGGGCGGCTTCCATTTCCCGGGTGGCGACCACAGCGCGGCGCCCATGATCGTCCCGCCGGTCGTATACGACTCATCCCACGGGCCGACCAGGAAGCGCAGGTCGTTCTCGAACAGCCTGCGCATCCGATCCTGCCGGTCCTTGGCCGGGACGACGTAGGTCGTGACCGGGTCGTCGTGGAATGCGCGAGCCAGCGCGGCGGCCACGTCAGGCCCGTCAGCCGCGGTGACTTTCCTGACCTCAATCACGGCGGCGAGCCTACGCTCCGGCCTGTGGAAGTTGGCGCGCTCGAAATCCTTCCGGTGGTGGATGGTTCGGCCCGCCTGCCGGCGACTGCGGCGTTTATTCAGGCCGGTCGCGGCGGCGTGGAGGACGATTGGGCGCCGCATCGCCAATTCGTCGCCGACGACGGCACCCTCGAGCTCGCGCTGGGCGGATTCTTGATCCGGACTGGGGGCAGGACGGTGCTGATCGATGCCGGCGTCGGACGGGTCAACGACGGCACGTTCATCGGTGGGCAACTGCTCGACAGCCTCGCCGCGTATGGCGTGGAACCCGCCGACGTCACCGACGTCATCTTCACGCACCTGCATTTCGACCACGTCGGCTGGGCCACCCAGCAGGGCACCGTCGTCTTCGAGAACGCGACGTACCGATGCGACGAGCGGGACTGGTCGCACTTCGTCGGCCCGGACCCGCGCGCAACGAAGAAGCTCTCGCCGATCGCCGACCGCCTCGAGACCTGGTCGGCCGACGGCACGATCCTCCCCGGCCTCGACGCGATGGTGGCGCCGGGACACACGCCGGGCAGCACGATCGTGGTCGTCTCTTCGGGGGAGGCACGGGCGCTCTTGCTGGGCGACGTCGTCCACTGCCCAGTCGAGCTGCTCGACGACGAGTGGGCGGGGATGGGCGATGTTGACCCCGACCTGGCTCGGCGCACTCGTATCGCGCTGGCTCGCGAGCTGGAGGGCGCCGATACGCCGGTGGCCGCAGCACACTTCCCTGGACTGCAGTTCGGTCGCGTCCTCCAGGCCCGAGGAAAACGGGCGTGGGTGTTCGGGTAACCCTTAACTAGACCGCGCGGTCAAGTTCGCAACTAATCTTGGGGGCGTGGCCCCGTCGACCATGCAGGAGCTCGGCCAGCGCGCCGAAGCTGCGGCGCGGCGTGCTGGCTTTGGCCTCGACGGCGGCCAAGGATGACGCGCTGCGGGCCGCCGCCGATCTGCTTGTCCAGAAGGCACCTGAGGTCGTCGCCGCCAACCGGCTCGACGTCGCCCGGGCCGAGTCGAACGATGCCGCCGCCACCGTGGTCGACCGGCTTCGCCTCACTGTCGAGCGGGTCGAAGCCATGGCTGAGGGCCTCCGCAAGGTCGCAGCGCTGCCCGATCCCGTCGGGGAGGTCGTCGACGGCTGGACTCGGCCCAATGGCTTGCGAATCGAGCGGGTTCGGGTGCCGCTGGGCGTCGTGGCCATCGTCTACGAGAACCGGCCCAACGTCACCAGCGACGCCGCCGGTCTCTGCCTGAAGAGTGGCAACGCCGCCTTCCTCCGCGGGTCGTCCGGCGCGATCGAATCGAACAAGGCCATCGCCGCGGTGCTGCGCGACGGGTTCGCCAAGGCAGGCCTGCCCGAGGACTCCGTGGTGCTGGTCGAAGACACCAGCCACGAGGCCGCGGTCGCCTTCATGCAGCTGCGAGAGTCAATCGACTGCCTGATCCCTCGCGGTGGTCCGTCCTTGATCAAGGCGGTGCTCGACAACGCCACGGTTCCGTACGTCATCGACGGCGATGGCAATTGCCACGTCTACGTCGACGACAGCGCCGATCTCGACATGGCTTTGGCGATTGTGGTCAACGCAAAGACGCAACGTCCCTCCGTCTGCAACGCCGCGGAGTCGCTGGTCGTCCACGAGGCGGTGGCCGAAGCGTTTCTCCCGAGGGCAGTGGAGGCACTTGCCGGCGTCGAACTGGTGGGCGACGAGCGGGCGCGCCAGGTCGCGCCGAGCATCGGCGCGGCGACCGAAGCCGACTTCGGAACTGAGTTCCTGGACTTGAAGATGAGCGTTGCCATCGTCCCGTCGCTCGACGCGGCGATCGCCCACGTCAACCGGCACGGCTCGGGTCACAGCGAGGCCATCATCACGCGCAGCCTCGAGTCATCCGAGCGCTTCACCACCGAGGTCGACGCTGCCGCGGTGATCGTCAACGCCTCCACCCGCTTTACCGACGGCGAGGAATTCGGGTTCGGTGCCGAGATCGGCATCAGCACACAAAAGCTCCACGCTCGCGGCCCTATGGGTCTGCGCGAGCTCACGACCATCAAGTACGTCATCCATGGAGAAGGGCAGGTTCGTCAGTGACGGCGCAGCAGCCAAGGTTCGAGTCGGTTCCCGAGGTCAGAGAGGGGCTGAAGAAGGTCGCCTACCTGGCCGACGAGGGAATCTCCGGCGTCGTCTACCTGGCCGATCGGCTGGACAAGCCGATCCTGGTCGAAGGCCCGGCGGGCACCGGCAAGACGCAGCTGGCCAAATCGGTCGCCGAGATGACCGGTGCACGACTCATCCGTCTGCAGTGCTACGAGGGCCTCGACGAGTCGAAGGCGCTCTACGAGTGGAACTACAAGAAGCAGCTGCTTCGCATCCAGGCCCAGCGAGTCTCCGAGGACCAGGGTGGTCAGTGGACCGACATCGAAGAGGACATCTTCAGCGAGGATTTCCTGCTGACCCGCCCGTTGCTCGAAGCGATCCGCGCCGATGAGCCGGTGGTGTTGCTGATTGACGAGGTCGACCGGGTCGAGGTGGAAACCGAGGCCCTGCTCCTCGAGATCCTGTCCGACTACCAGGTGTCGATTCCGGAGATGGGCACAGTGTCAGCGACGCAGATCCCGCTGGTGTTCCTCACGTCCAACAACACCCGCGAACTCTCCGAGGCACTGAAGCGTCGGTGCCTCTACCTGCACATCGACTATCCCGACCTCGAGCGGGAGAAGGAGATCGTGCTGACGCGGGTTCCTGAGATCAGCGACCATCTCGCCGACCAGGTCGTGCGGATCGTGCGCTCGATCCGTCAGCTCGAACTCAAAAAGCACCCGTCGGTATCGGAGACGCTCGACTGGGCCCGCACCCTCGTGCTCCTGGGCATCCAGAACATCGACGCCGAGCAGGCGCGCGACACGCTGAACATCTTGCTCAAGTACCAGTCCGACATCACCAAGGCCGCCAAGGAGCTGGCCACCGCCTGATGCTGGACCTGCTCGCTGGGTTCATCCAAGAGCTACGTGCCGCCGGTCTGCCGGTTTCGCTCACCGAGAACTTGGACGCGATGGAGGCTGTTCGCCACATCCCGCTCGAGGACCGTGAGGCATTCAAGTACGCGCTGGGCGCCACGCTGGTCAAGAACAACGCTCACTGGAAAGCCTTCGAGACGATCTTCGAGGTGTATTTCTCGTTGCGCGGCTCGGAGTACAGCATCGACGAAGACGCCACCGACGACGAGCTCACCGCCGACCTGCTGCAACAGCTGATGGGCCAGGCTCAACAGGCCGGCTCGGCCATGGACGGCCTCACGCCCGAGGAACTGGCTGAACTGCTGTACAAGGCGCTGATGGACGGCGACGAGGCCATGGCCCGCGCGCTCGCCCGTCAGGCGGTCACCCGGTATGCGGGGATGGAACCCGGGCGGCCCGTGGGCGGTACGTATTACCTGTACCGCACGCTGCGAAACCTCGATCTCGACGGTGTTCTCGAGCGGCTGATGGAAGCCGCGCAGCAGGACGCCGATGGCGGCCTCACGCCACTCGAAGAGCGGCTGGCCAAGGACGAGTACGAGTCGCGGATCGACCGCCTGCGCAAGGAGATCGAGGCCGAGATCCGTCGCCGCCTAGTGGCTGATCGCGGCGCGGAGGCCATGGCCAAGACACTGCGCAAGCCGTTGCCTGAGGACATCGACTTCATGCACGCCTCACGCGAAGAGCTGAGCGCCTTGCGCCGCGCCATCCATCCGCTCACCCGCAAGCTCGCGGTGCGCCTTGCCCGCAAGCGCCGCCACGGCCGCAAGGGCCCGCTCGACTTTCGCAACACGATGCGCCACTCGCTGTCCTACGGCGGTGTGCCGGCCGAGCCGAAGTTCAAGTATCCGCGCCCGGCCAAGCCCGAAATCATGATCGTGGCCGACATCAGCGGGTCGGTCGCCGCCTTCGCCCGGTTCACGCTGCACCTGGTGTACGCGTTGAACAGTCAGTTCTCGCGCGTGCGCAGCTTTGTCTTCATCGATGGGATCGATGAAGTGACGCACATGTTCGAGGGCGTGGAGGACATCACCGAGGCGGTGCACCGGGTCAACACCGAGGCCGACGTGATCTGGGTCGACGGCCACTCCGACTACGGCCACGCCTTCGACGTGTTCTGGGAGCGGTGGGGCAAGGAGATCTCGCCCAAGACCAGCGTCATCTTGCTTGGTGACGCCCGGAACAACTACCACGCGTCACAGTCGTGGATCATCCATGAGATGCGGAAGAAGGCCCGGCATGTCTACTGGCTCAATCCCGAGCCGCGGTCGTACTGGGACACCGGCGACTCGATCCTCTCGGAGTACGCAACGCACTGCGACGGCGCGTACGAGTGCCGCAACCTCAAGCAGCTCGAAAAGTTCGTCGACATCCTTGGCTGAGTGACTGGAACTCGCCTCGTTCTCGTACGGCACGGGGAGGCCAACGCCTTCACCGAGCAGTTCGTCGCCGGCCACAAGAGCTGCACCGGCTTGAGTGACCTTGGTCGCCGCCAGGCCGAAGCATTGCGGGACCGGCTGTCCCGGACTGGTGAGCTCGGCGCGGTGGGCGTGCTCTACGCCAGCCTCATGGAGCGCGCCGCCGAGACGGCGCGCATCATTGCGCCCGCACTCGGTGACCTTCCGATTCGCCAGGACTGCGGCGTGTGCGAGATCCACCCCGGCGAAGAGGTCGACGGCATGACATGGGACGAGTTCCGGACGCGTTACCCGTGGGGCGTGAACGTCCGCGATCCGTACCAGAAGTGGTCGCCGGGCGGGGAGTCATGGGCTGAGTTCTCCACTCGCGCCGGCACCCGTCTGACCGAGCTGGCCACCGAGCACCAGGGCCAGACGATCGTCGTCGCCTGCCACGGCGGCGTGGTCGAGTCGAGCCTCGTCACGTTCGGCCGTCTCCCGCTCAGCCGCCAGTTCAACCTGCAGGCCGAGAACACCTCACTCACCGAGTGGCTGCTCCCCGACGACGCCGATCGTTGGTCGCTCATCCGCTTCAACGACGCGGCGCACCTCCTCGGCCTCTAACGACTAGTCGTTGGCGATCTCGGCCAACACGCCGAAGTGGTCGCTAGCGAACGTCTTGGTGAGGACGCGGTCGCAGATGACGCGGGCAGATTCGACGCGACCTTTGGCGTCGTGGCGCCACCCGACGAAGACATAGTCAATGCGGCGGTCGGGCTCCCGGACCGCATGCGCGTAGGGGTTACGGTTGTCCCAGGTCCAGCCCGGTTCGCGGCCGCCGGCGACGCGCCACGCGTCCTGGTAGTAGACGCTGCGGCCCTCCAGCGTCGTCAGACCGGTCAGGAACCGGATCTCGGTGCTATCCGGCTCGGCGTTGAAGTCACCGGCGAGGATCGGCGGCAGCGCGGCCGCCGGGTCGCTGTGCGTGTCGATGAACGTGGCCACTTCCTGCACTTGGGTCTCGCGCGTGATCCCGTCGTCGAACTTCCAGTTGAGGTGGGTGGCGAACACATCGAGCCCATTGGTGCGAACGTGCAGGATCGACCGGCGGACGTCGTCCGCGACCGTCTCGCCGGCAAGCGACATCGAGTGCTCAGCCTCGATCTCGCACCGACTCAGGATGGCGTTGCCGAACAGGCCGATGTCGCCCCAGAGCTTCTCGCCCGCGTAGGCAACGTAGTAGTCGGCCGCCGCCGCCTCAGCAATCGCCCGGGCCTGGTTCTGGCCGTCGGGCGACTCGATCACTTCTTGCAGACTGATCAGATCCGGTTGCAGCCGATCGACCCATGCGACGATCTCGGTCCGGCGATCGGGCCAGTCCGTGAGGATGTTCCAAACGTTGAGCGTCATCACTCGCAGCACGCGCGCAGGCTACCGACGTACCGTCGAAGCATGTTGATCGAGAGCGAGCGCTCCATGCCGGCCAGGGCCGATGCTGTGTACGCCGCGGTTGCCGATCTGCGTCAGCGGCCGCGCTGGCTAACCGAGATGTCCGAGGTTGACGCCCCGGCGGCGCCCGCGCAGTGCGGCACGCGATTCACGGCCACCAGTTCGCTACTCCTGCACAGCTTTCATGGCGCTAGCGATGTCCAAGAAGCCGACGGCGTCTCGCGATTGAGCGAAGAAGTCCACCTCGGCGCAAGATTCCGCAGCACGTGGACGGTTGAGGCCTCGCCCACCGGATCCGTTCTGCGGCACCGCATCGAGCTGGACCTTCCCACCGGGCCGCTCGGCTGGCTGGCGCGGACGGTCCTCGGTTGGCGGCTGCGACGGATGAGCCGCCGCAGCCTGCGGCTGCTCGCCGGTCAGCTCAGCCGAGCATCTTGACCGCTCCCTACGTGAGGGCGGTGCCGAGGATCATGCCCGCGCCAACCGTGTCATTGGTGGCTTCGTCCATGAGGATGAAGCTGCCGGTGGTGCGGTTGCGTCGGTACTCGTCCACCATCAGCGGCGTGGTAGTGCGCAGCGTGATGCGACCGATCTCGTTGAGTACCAGCGTCTCGGCGGCCTCGTCGCGGTGCAGCGAGTTGATGTCGATGCGATACCGGAGATCGCGAACCACGGCGCGGGTCGCGCGGCTGGTGTGCTTGAGCGCGAGCTTCGAACCGGCCCGCAGTGGCCGGTCCACCATCCAGCACACCATGGCATCGAGGTCCTGCGTCACCTCGGCGTGGTTGTGCGGCCGGCAGATCATGTCGCCGCGCGAGATGTCGAGATCATCGGAAAGCCGGATGGTGACTGACATCGGCGGGAACGCTTCGTCGATCGGTCCGTCGAACGAGTCGATCGACGCGATCGTGCTGGTGAGGCCAGACGGCAGCACGATCACCTCGTCGCCCGGCTTGAGCGTGCCTCCGGCGACCTGGCCGGCGTACCCGCGGTAATCGTGGTGCGCATCCGAATGGGGTCGGATGACGTACTGCACCGGGAAGCGCACGTCGATCAGGTTCCGGTCCGACGCGATGTACACCTCTTCGAGGTGGGTGAGCAGGGGCAGGCCCCGATACCACGGCATGTTCACCGACGGGTCGACCACGTTGTCGCCGTGGAGCGCCGACACCGGAATGAACGTCACATCGGCAACCTCGAGTCGCGCCGCAAACGCACGGAACTCGTCCTTGATGCCCTCGTAGACGTCCTCGCTCCAATCGACCAGATCCATCTTGTTGATGCACACGACGATGTGGGGAATGTGCAGCAGCGTGGCGATGAACGTGTGCCGGCGCGACTGCTCGAGCAGGCCCTTGCGGGCATCGACGAGGACGATGGCCAGATCCGCGGTCGATGCCCCGGTGACCATGTTGCGCGTGTACTGCACGTGGCCAGGGGTGTCGGCGATGATGAACTTGCGTTTGGGCGTGGCGAAGTAGCGATAGGCGACGTCGATGGTGATGCCCTGCTCACGTTCAGCCCGTAGGCCATCGGTGAGCAACGCCAGGTTCGTGTACTCGAGGCCGCGCTGACGGCTGGACTTCTCGACCGCCTCGAGCTGGTCCTCGAAAATCGCTTTGGAGTCGTAGAGGAGGCGGCCAATGAGCGTGCTCTTGCCGTCGTCGACTGAGCCTGCAGTCGAGAATCGCAGCAACTCCATCAGAAATAACCCTCGCGCTTGCGGTCTTCCATCGCCGCTTCCGAGAACTTGTCGTCTGCCGCGCGTGGCCCCGCGTTCGGTTATCCGCGTTGCCGCGACCTCGATGATGATCTGCTCGAGCGTGGCCGCGTGGGACTCGACCGCGCCGGTGCATGACATGTCGCCGACGGTTCGGTAGCGAACCGTGCTCTCGTAGCGCTCCTCGCCGGGGAGCACCGGGACGAACTCCGAGATGGCCAGCAGCATGCCGTCGCGTTCGAACACCTCGCGCTGATGGGCGAAGTAGATCGAGGGCACCTCGAGTTGCTCCTTGGCGATGTACTGCCACACGTCCATCTCGGTCCAGTTCGAAATCGGGAACGCCCGCACGTGTTCGCCTTTGCGGATGCGGCCGTTGTACAGGTTCCACAGCTCGGGCCGCTGGTTCTTCGGGTCCCACTGGCCGAACTCGTCGCGGAAACTGAACACCCGCTCCTTGGCCCGCGCCTTCTCTTCGTCTCGGCGGGCGCCTCCGAAGGCAGCGTCGAAGCCATGGTCCTCGATGGCCTTCAGCAACGCCGTGGTCTGGAGCCGGTTGCGCGAGGCCCGCGGGCCGGTCTCCTCGATGACCAGGCCGGCGTCGATTGCCTCTTGGACGCTGGCGATGACGAGGCGCTCGCCGAGTTCGGCGATGCGCCGGTCGCGGAACTCGAGTACTTCAGGAAAGTTGTGCCCGGTGTCGACGTGCATGATCGGGAACGGGAACCGGCCCGGCCGGAACGCCTTCTCGGCGAGCCGCAGCAGCACGATCGAGTCCTTGCCACCGCTGAACAGCAACACCGGATGCTCGAGCTGGGCGGCGACCTCGCGCATGATGAAGACGGCCTCAGCCTCGAGCGCTTCGAGGTGCGACAACTCGTACGGTCGCGACGATTTGAGCGTGGTGGTCATCTGGCGGTCTCGGGTGACAATGCGGCTAGAGGTGTAGCCCGCACTCGAGCTTGTCAGATCCGGACCAGCGCCCTGCTCGGGGATCCTCACCGTCGACCGTCGGGACGGTGCACGGCCAGCAGCCGATGGAGCGGTAGCCCTGGTCGACCAGCGGGTTGTAGGGCACATCGTGGTCGCGGATGTACCCCGCTACGTCCCCATCGGTCCACATCCCGATGGGGTTGACCTTGATCAACCCGCGGATGTCGCGCCCGACCAGCGGCGCCTTGGCGCGGGTAGGTGATTCACTCCGGCGGAGCCCGCTCATCCACGCGTCCTTGCCCTGCAGGGCGCGGTCGAGCTGGCCCACCTTGATGGCCGAGCAGCAGTTCTCGGGGTCGACCTTCCACAGCTCTTCGTCGTGCGTGGGCACGGTCATCATCTTCATGTTGAGCCCGTAACGGCGGCGCACGTCCTCAACGGTCTGCAGCGTCTCCGGGAAGTGGTAGCCGGTGTCGATGAAGACGACTTCGATCGACGGCTCGATCTTGACCGCCAGGTCGATAAGCACCGCATCGGTCATCGAGGCGGTGAGGCACAGGTGCGGGTGGAACGCATCGACGGCCCACTCGATGATGGCGCCGGCCGGCATGTGCTCGAACTTCTCGCTCAGCGCGGCCAGGTCGGCATCGCTCAAGTCGGCCGCGGCGTGGTGAGCGGTTTCGTTCAGTCTTGAAGTGCTCGCCATACCGTCTCCACGGATTCCTCGAGGGATTGGGTCTCTGTTGGCACGACGACCTCAGGGTCGAGCGGTGGCTCGTACGGGTCGTCAACTCCAGTGAGTCCGGTGATGTTCCCCGCCCGCTGCTCGGCGTAGAGGCCCTTCACGTCGCGGTCGCTGCACACCTCGACCGGCGTGGACACGTAGACCTCCACGAAGCGACCGGGTTCGTGCAGCGCGCGAACCTCGTCGCGAGCGGCCCGGTACGGCGCGATCACCGGACACACAACGATCACGCCGTTGCGGGACAGCAGGTGGGCGACGAAGCCGATACGGCGGACATTCTCGTCCCGGTCTTCACGCGAGAACCCAAGGTCGCGGGTGAGATGCGTGCGCACTACGTCACCGTCGAGCACCTCGACGCGATGGCCCTCGTCGAGCAGCTTCTTCTCCAGCGCGCGAGCGATCGTCGACTTGCCTGAGGAGGGCAAGCCGGTCAGCCACACGGTGGCGCCGCGTTTCCGAGGGCTGCGCCCCCGAGCCCCATCAGCGCCCGGTTCGCTGGCGCTCGCGCGGTCGCTCAAGTTCGCGCATTCGCTGTCGCCGGTCTCGGCGACGTACGGGCCGGTCTCGCCGTAGTCGACGTAGAAGTCCGGGCTCGCTTCGGGCGTGGGGAACTCATCGAGCTGCTTGAGATCCGCACTCAAGGTCGCTACGCCGCCGGCGCGGTCGAGCCAGCCGCGGAAGCTCTCGCCCGCGTTGCGCTCCGCCGCGTAGCGCCCGACCACTTGCACAGTTGCCTCGGCCACACGCTTGGCCGGGAGGCGGGTGGCCTTCTCACCGAACTCGATTTGGCTCTCGCCGACTCGGCCGCCGATCAGCATCGTGTAGCCGGGCGCCGGCCGCCCATGGGCCCGCCGCTCGACGCCGAAGAAGCCGATGTCGGCCGTGTGGTGTTGGCCGCAACTGTTGGTGCAGCCCGAGATGTTGATGCGGATCCCGCCCACCTCGGCCAGCCCGGCTTCGTCGAGCGCCCGGCCGATCTCGTCGGCCATGCCCCGGCTCTGCGTGACCGCCAGGTTGCAGGTGTCGGCGCCCGGGCAGGCCACGACGTCCCTGGCCAGCTCGGCGCCGGGCTCGGCCATCCCGATCGCGGCCAGCCGCTCGTACAGAACCGGTAGCTGCTCCTCGGTGAGGCCGCGGAACACGAGGTTCTGGCGGTTCGTGACCCGCACCTCGGCCTTGAATTCCCGCTGGATCGACGCGAGGGAGCGGAACTGTCCGGACGTGATGTCGCCCAGGCGGGCGTAGGCGTAGGCCGAAACTGTGCCCTTGGCGACACCGCGAACGACGTTGGCCTGCTGCCACCGGCTGAACGGGTTGATGCCGTTGATGGTGACCTGCACGCCGGCGTCCCAGCCCATCGGGGTCGGAGCGGTCGCGGCCGAAACGCCCGCGGGGGTGTCGCCCTCGCGCTGGACCAGTTCGGGCAGGCCACCTCGCCACGTGGTTGAAGCGAGCAGGAACTTGCGCTCCTTCAGGATTCGCTGCTGCAGCTCCTCCCATCCCATGGTGTCGACGAGCCACTTCAGGCGGGCCCGCAGCTTGTTGTCACGGTTGCCGTAGTGGTCGAAGGTTCGTAGTACCGCCTCGAGGGTGGGTAAGAGCTCTTCGCGTGGCGTGAACTCCTCGAGGGCCAATGCCGGATGCGGGTTGGCACCCAGACCGCCGGCGATGAACACACGGAAGCCAGGCTCGACTGTGCCGTCCTCGAGGGGACGGTTGACGGCGATGACGCCGACGTCGTTGAACATGGCCTGCCCGCAGTCCGTGGCGCAGCCTGAGAAGTTGATCTTGAACTTGCGGGGAAGCCTCTGGGCATACGCGTGACGCAGGAAATGCTGGAAGGCGGCCTCGGCCCACGGGGTGATGTCGAGGACCTCGTAGGGACAGGCGCCGGCCAGGTGGCAGCCCTGGATGTTGCGCACGGTGTCGCCGCAGGCCTCGCGAGTGGTGAGCCCCACCGCGGCCAGGTCGCGCATGACGGCCGGGATGCGCTCGAGCTCGACGAAGTGCAGCTGGATGTTCTGCCGCGTGGTGATGTGGCCCCAACCACGCGAGTACTCGTCGGCGATGTGGCCGAGCATCTCCAGTTGTTCGGGCTCGACGGCGCCGTAGGGGAGCTTGACCCGCACCATCTGGTTGTGACCGCCTTGCCGCTGGCCGTAGATGCCGTTGTTCAGGCGGAAGACCCGGAAGACGTCGTCCTCGAGGTCGCCGGCCAGGTACTTGGCCAGCATGCGCTCAAATTTCTCGATGTCGGCGCTGGCGGCTTGGTCAAGCTCGCGGGTGATGGCCATGGCGGCTCCTCGGACAGGGGGACAGGACGCTGTCTAGCGATGAGGGCGACAGGTCTCGTCCCGAACCTCGTGGGGCGTCACGCCCACGGCAATCGACGGCGCGCCGAGGTCGCGCAAGATCGAGGTAGGCAGGACGGCCACCTGGTCAGGATACCGATTCCTGAGTAATCCGATCAAGTTTTGCGCGTTTGCGTGGCGGAGCAGGATTTCGGTCGCTATTTTCGAGTAATTCAATAGACAAACTCCGAGGAGGCCAAGCATGGGCCGTCGTCTTCTGATTGTCCTCGCCATTGCCGCGCTCGTGGCCGGGACCGCGTGCGGGGACGACGACGACGAGCCGGCAACGACACCGCAGAGCACCGGCCACGTCGACCTCAGGCTCGGGTTCTTCCCCAACATCACGCACGCTCCCGCGCTCATCGGCGTGGAGAAGGGGTTCCTGGCCAAGGCGGTGGGTACCAACGTCACGCTCAAGACGGCGACGTTCAATGCCGGGCCGGCCGCGGTCGAGGCGCTCTTCGGGGGCGCGATCGACGCCACCTACATCGGCCCGAACCCCGCGGTCAACGCCTTCGTGAAGTCGAAGGGCGAGGCGATCCGCATCATTGCGGGCAGCACCTCGGCGGGCGCCTCGCTCGTCGTCAAGCCCGGGATCGGCTCGGCCGACGACCTCAAGGGCAAGACGCTGGCCACGCCGCAACTCGGCAACACGCAGGACGTGGCCCTGCGGACGTGGCTCAAGAGCAACGGCCTCAAGACCGACACCGCAGGCGGTGGCGACGTGAGGATCAACCCGCAGGAGAACGCGCAGACGCTCGACACGTTCAAAGCCAGCCAGATTCACGGTGCGTGGGTCCCCGAACCGTGGGCGACCCGCCTCGTGCAAGAGGGCGGCGGCAAAGTGCTGGTCAACGAGAGGGACCTGTGGCCGAACGGGCAGTTCGTCACGACGCATCTGATCGTGCGTACCGCGTTCCTGAAAGATTACCCCGACGTTGTCGAGAACCTTCTCAAGGGCCACCTCGAGTCGGTGCAGTTCGCCACCGACAACCCCACCGAGGCGCAAACGGCTGCCAACGAGGGGATCAAGAAGATCACGACGAAGGCCTTGCCGATCGCCGTGTTGACCGATGCGTGGAGGAACCTCACGTTCACGATCGACCCGATCGCGTCGTCGCTGGTGAAGGGAGCCAACGACGCGGCCGACCTCGGGCTCATCGAGAAGCCCACGCTGCCCGGCATCTACGACTTGAACCCACTCAACAGGGTGCTCAGAGCGCTCGGCAAGCCCGAAGTCACGGCGTCGATCAGTGGGTAAGCCCGGACTCAGCGTGGTGGCGGCGCCACACATAGGTGCGGCGGTCGGACTCGACGGCGTATCGAGGGTCTACGGACATTCCCGTGCCGCCGTCCCCGCCCTCGACCGCGTCAGCGACTGAGAGAATCCCGCCGTGCGGGTATCAGCCAAGGTCGACTACGCGGTGCGGGCCGCGCTTGAGCTAACCGTTGCCGGCGAGGGCCCGGTCAAGGGCGAGCGGATCGCCGAGGCGCAGAAGATCCCGCTGAAGTTCCTGGAGAACATCCTCTCCGAGCTACGCCGCGCCGGCATCGTCGGCAGCCAGCGCGGCGCCGAGGGGGGCTACTGGCTGGCCAAGCCGGCCAAGAGGGTTTCGGTTGCCGACATCATCAGGGCGGTCGAAGGCCCACTGGCTGACGTAAAGGGCACGCCACCGGAGAAGCTCAAGTTCCTCGGCCCGGCCAAGCCGCTCAAGGCAGTGTGGGTCGCGGCCCGCGCCGCACTGCGGTCGGTCCTCGAGGAAGTCACCCTGGCCGACATCGCCAGCGGCGAACTCCCCCCGGTGGTAGCCCAAATGACCGCGGCGAAAGGCGCCTGGTCCCGCCGCTGACGTTCTTGGCAACAGTGACGGCCCATAGCGCCGTCACTGTTGCCAAGAACGCTTTAGGCCCGCAGGAGTTCGGCGACGCGGAAGGCGAGGTCGAGCGACTGGCGGCCGTTGAGCCGGGGATCGCACGTCGAGGTGTAGTTGGTGTCGAGCTGGTCCTCGAGCACCTCCTCGGCACCACCGAGACACTCCGTTACGTCGTCGCCGGTGAGCTCCACGTGCACGCCGCCCGGCCAGGTCCCCAGGGACCGGTGGACGGAAAAAAAGCCCTGGATCTCCGCCAGCACGTGATCGAAGTGACGGGTCTTGCGGCCGGATGGGCTGGCGAAGGTGTTGCCGTGCATCGGGTCGCAGACCCACACGGTGGGGTGGTCGGCATCGGTGACGGCTCGCACGATGGGCGGCAACAACTCCTCGACACGCTGGTAGCCCATCCGGCTGATGAGGCTCAGCCGCCCGGGCACCCGTTCAGGGTTGAGCCGCTCACAGAGCTTCAGCGCTTCGTCGGGTGTCGTCGTGGGCCCCAGCTTCACCGCGATCGGGTTCTCCACGCCCGCCAGGAACTCGACGTGGGCGCCGTCGTGCTGGCGCGTGCGCTCGCCGATCCACAACTGATGCGCGGAGCAGTCGTACCAGTCTCCGGTGAGCGAGTCCTGCCTTGTGAGCGCCTCCTCGTACCCGAGGAGCAGTGCTTCGTGGCTCGTGTAGAAGTCGACCTGATGCAGGTGCGCTTCCTTCTCGAGGTCGATGCCGCACGCCTTCATGAAGCGCATGGCGCGGTCGATCTCCGCGGCGATCGCTTCGTACCGCTGACCCTCGCGGCTTGACGCGACGAACTGCTGGTTCCAGACGTGGACTTGCGATAGGTCGGCGAACCCGCCCTTGGTGAAGGCGCGCACCAGGTTCAATGTGGACGCCGACTGGTGGTAGGCGGCGACAAGGCGCGCTGGGTTGGGCACGCGGCCGCCGGCGGTGGGGGAGTCGTCGTGCACGATGTGCCCGCGGAACGTCGGCATTTCCTCGCCGTCGATCTCCTCCATGGCAGCGCTACGGGGCTTGGCGAACTGGCCGGCGATGCGCCCGATCTTCACCGTGGGCACCCCCGAGCCGTAGGTGAGCACGACGGCCATTTGGAGGATGACCTTGAGCTTGTCCCGGATCGAATCGGCGGAGAAGTCATTGAACGACTCCGCACAGTCACCAGCTTGGAGAAGGAACGCCCGGCCTTCCTGTACGGCCTGGAGATCGGCGGTGAGGTTGCGGGCTTCGCCCGCGAATACCAGCGGCGGCAGGTGGGCGATCTCCTTGAGGGCCTGTTCGAGGGCGGCGACGTCGGGCCAGTCCGGCTGCTGCGCGGCCGGCAGGTCACGCCAGGTCGTCGGGCTCCAGGGGCTGGGCATCAGGACATTCTCGCAGCCTCGACCAGCGGCAGCACACGCATAGATATCTGAGTCGACAGGGCGATCACCGTCGCGGTGCGGCTGATGCCCTGGACCTCCAACATGCGGTTGATCACTGCCTGCAGGTGATCGTTGCTGCGAGCGACGACCCGACAGTGCAGGTCACCGGGGCCGGTGGTGGCGTGCGTCTCGAGTACCTCGGGTATTTCCCGCAGGTGCAGGACCACGTCCTCCACCCGACCTTGGGCGATCTCCAGCGTGGTGAAGGCCAGGACCACATATCCCATGGCCGCCGGCTCGATCTCCGGTCCGAAGCCTCGGATCACGCCACGGGCTTGGAGCTTGTCGAGGCGCGCCTGGACGGTCCCGCGGGCAACACCGAGTTGCCGTGAGAGCTCGAGCACGCCGGCACGCGGCGACCCGGCCAGGGCGGCGATCAATTGGGCGTCGAGCTCGTCGATAGGCAATCTGGCCAGATAGTACGGCGGTTGGGGGTCATTAGTGGTCAATATGCCTACCACTGAGGCGGTTGGTTGACCATCCGTCGCTATCGGCGTTCACTCGGATGTACAGCCGGTCTATCTGGAGGTCTACCGTGCCCCGTGACGCCGCCACCCTCGCCGCCTTCCGAATCCGAGTCGACGAAGTTGTCCACTCGCATCCCGTCGTCGCCGACAACCCATACACGAAGTGGTTCGCCATCGGGGAGGCGACGGCCGACGAGGTCCGTCATCTCACGCAGCAGTTCTCGGTGTTCAGCCACCTCTTCGTCGAGGCCCAGCTCCGAAAGGTGATCAACGCGCCCGACGTCGACACCTACCGCGCCGGCAAGGAGATCCTTATGAACGAGTTGGGTGTGGTGTTCAGCGGCGCGCCTGACGATGAGGGGATCTCCACCGACGGCACGGTGGATGGCAGCCGGTACCGGCACCGGGCCGCCCACTTCGAGTGGCTCACGCGCTTCGCCGCACCGCTTGGCCTGACGTTCGCCGACCTTGGCAAGCGTCGCCAAGGCACACCACCAACGCTGTTCTTCTGTGACGAGCTCTTCCGGATCTACGGCAGCGAGGACCCGTCGACCGCCGAGGGCGCCTCGTACGCGGTCGAGAACTGGGCGGCCGCTGGATTCTGGAAGGAGCTGATTGTGGGGCTCGAAGCGTTCAAGGCGCGCGAGTGCACCGACCTTCATCTCGCGTTCTGGACCTGGCATGACAAGGTTGAGGACCAGCACGCGGCCCACACCGCTGACGAACTGGCGGAGGCGTTCTTCACCGAGGGATTCGATGAGGAAAAGTTCGTCGACGGCGCCCGCGAGATGCTCGACGGCGTCATGGCGTTTTGGGACGGGCTATGGGAGGACCGCATGCGGGGGCGACACGCGGCATGACGGCGCTCAATCATCACACCGCCGGGGTGCGGCCGGCCTCGCTGTTGGCCGGCTGGGATCACCTCGAGTTCTGGGTGGGCAACGCCCGTGCCTTCGCGCAGTTCATGACATCGGGCTTTGGTTTCCGGGTGACCGCGTACGCCGGTCCGGAGACGGGCGTCGCGGACAGGGCGTCGTACGTCCTTGAGCAGGGCGACGTCCGATTCGTAGTGACCGGCGCGCTGGTCGCCGACTCCGAGATCGCCGCGCACGTCCGGACACACGGCGACGGTGTCCGCGACCTCGCGTTTGCCGTAGGCGACGCGAACGCAACGTACGGGGCGGTACTCGACCGCGGCGCCGTGGGTGTCCGCCCGCCGTGGATCGCCGACGACGCCGACGGGCGCCTCAGCCGCGCCACCGTCGCCGCCTACGGCGACACCCAGCACTCGTTCGTGGATCGCAACGACTATCGCGGCGTCTTTGCTCCCGGGTTCACCGCGGCGGGACTGCCGCCCGCACCATGCGGTCCGGCTGTCGGGTTGCAAAAGATCGACCACGCAGTGGCCAACGTCGAGAAGGGCGCGCTCGGCACATGGGTCGGTTTCTACGAACGCATCCTTGGGTTCGACCAGCTCGTGCACTTCGACGACGCGCAGATCTCCACCGAGTACTCCGCGCTCGATGTCCACGGTCGTCTGGGATGGATCGAAGATCGTGCTCCCGATCAACGAGCCAGCCGACGGTCGCAAACGGAGCCAGATCGAGGAGTATCTGGACTACTACGGCGCGCCCGGCGTCCAGCACATCGCAATGCGCACCGACGACATCGTTGCCGCCGTCGCCGCATTGCGTGAGCGGGGCGTCCGGTTCCTAGCCGTGCCCGACGTGTACTACGAGGACACGCGGCGCCGGGTCGGGCTGCCTGGGTTGCCATGGGTGGAACTGCAACGCCTCGGCATCCTCGTCGACCGCGACCAGGACGGCTATTTGCTCCAGATCTTCACCGAGACCGTCACCGACCGACCGACGGTGTTCTTCGAGATCATCCAGCGCGAGGGCGCCAAAGGCTTCGGCGCCGGCAACTTCAAGGCGTTGTTCGAGGCGATCGAGCGCGAGCAAGCGCGCCGCGGCAACCTCTAGTCCGCTTCGTAGACCTCGGTCGGGCCCGTGCCCCGTAGGTCGACGATGCCGCGCGAGTGCCAGTTGCTCGCCTCGTCCGGCGCCGCATCGATCGCGGCGGCGCTGGCCAGCAGGCGCGTGCCGTACCGCTTGGCCTCATCGGTGATCCGCGCCGCTTCGTTCACCGGATGGCCGATCACCGTGTATTCGTAGCGCGCCTCGGTGCCGACATTGCCCGCCACCGCGGTGCCGGACGAGACGCCGATGCCCGCTTCTATCCCGTCGAGGGAGTCACGCAGCGCGCGGGCGGCGCGAAGAGCGCGCGCGGCATGGTCAGGTTGCTCGTTGGGCGCGCCGAAGACCACCAGCGCGGCATCGCCTTCGAACTTGTTGACCCACCCTCCTTCGCTCGACGCAGCGTTCACGACCGCGGTGAAGAACCGGTTGAGCAGGGCGACGACCTTGTCCGGAGACGTTTCGCGGCGAGCGTGCTCGAACCGACGAGGTCGACGAAGAACACGCTCACCGTCCGTTGCTCGCCGCCGAGAGAAACCCCCTGCTCAAGCGCGGCGCGTGCCACGTCCTCGCCGACGTGCCGTCCGAAGAGATCGCGCAGCTGTTCGCGCTCGCGCAAGCCCGTGACCATCTGGTTGAAGCCGGCCTGGACCATCCCGACCTCGCCGACGGCATCGACCGACGTAAGCGCGTCGAGGTCGCCGCGCTGCACCCGCTCGAGCGAGCCTCGCAGGCGGTCCATGGGTTCGGCGATCGAGCTAGCGGTGCCACTGGTGATCAGCAATCCGACGAGGAGGCCGACGATCGCCAGCAACACGACAGGCACGGCCAAGGGGACCGGCGACTCGGAAGACCGAACGAGCGGGGTCAATGCGATCCCGACGAGCGGGATGCCGGAGCCGAGCGCCCATGCGAGGACCAGCCGGCGTTGCAGCGTCATGACGCTCGACTTCTCGGGTGGGGCGCCGGCCAGCGCACGCGCTCGAAGCTCCGTGTTCGCTCGGTCGACCAGTACCGACCCGAGGGCACAACTGAGCAGGCCGCCGAGGACTATGGCCACGAAGATCCGGCTGCGATCGGCGAACGCGCCGATCCCGGGACCCAGACAAATCAGCAATGCGGCGATGCACCAGAAGGGAAGGGGATACAGCCCGATGAGCCACGGAGCATCGAGGATGGCGCGGCGCTCCTCGGGTGTCGGTGAGCGACCTTCGTTCAACCACGCGGTGTTCTTCGCGGTCTGCGGGCGCATGAGCCGGATGGCGATCGCGGCCAGGAGGATCAGCAAGACGACGAACGAGACGGTCGAGACGATGAGCGGACCGACCCACCCTGTGCCTGGAGCTTGCCGGCCGGTGAGCTGCAGGTAGGTGAGGACAACCAATCCGGCCACTGCGTTGGCCGCGACGATGCGCCGTTCGAGGGAACGTTGCAACGCTTCGACAAGCACTTCGACATTGTCATCGCTCTATCGCCCGCC
This sequence comes from uncultured Actinomycetes bacterium, assembly GCA_963742585.1. GTDB lineage: Bacteria > Actinomycetota > Acidimicrobiia > Acidimicrobiales > JACDEA01 > JACDEA01. The sequence continues at coordinate 1,718,855 of CAVUMI010000009.1, read as the reverse complement.
CGCCTCCCGGCTGCGCCTCGGGCGCGCTCTACGATGCCGACCATGAAGCCATTCCGTTTTGCCGTGCAGGCTCACGCCGCGCCCGATGTGAAGGGTTGGCGCGAGCAGGCGCGCACCGCCGAGTCGCTCGGCTACTCCACGCTGTTCATGCCCGACCACTTCGGCGAGCAGTGGGGCCCGCTGGTCGGGCTCACCGTTGCTGCTGAGGCCACGGACGGACTCAAGGTCGGGTCGCTGGTGTTCGACAACGACTACCGGCACCCGGTGGTGTTGGCCAAGGAGGCGGCGACGCTTGACCTCGTCACCGAAGGCCGGTTCGAGTTCGGGCTCGGCGCGGGCTGGATGAAGACCGACTACGCCGAGTCCGGCATCCCGTATGACTCCCCAGGTACGCGGATCGACCGAATGACCGAGGGCCTGACGATCATGAAGGCGTTGTGGTCCGAAGGATCGGCGACCTTCTCGGGAACGCACTACAAGGTTGAGAACGCGGAGGGCTGGCCCCGGCCGTTCACCAAGCCGCACCCGCCGATCATCATCGGCGGCGGCGGCAAGCGGGTGTTGTCGATCGCGGCGCGCGAGGCCAACATCGTGGGCCTGACCGCCAACGCTCGGTCGGGCGAGATGGGAGCGGAGGCGGCGCAGACGGCAAAGGGCGACCTGTTTCGCCAGCGGCTTCAATGGGTCAAGGATGCGGCGGGCGATCGTTTCGACGATCTCGAACTGCAGTCGCTCACCTTCATCGTGGACGTCACCGATGACGCCAAGTCAGTTCTCGGGAACCTGGCGCCGATGTTCGGTTTCACGGTTGAGGAAGCGGCCGACGTTCCGTTGGTCCTCGTAGGGACCGTCGACGAGATCTGCGACACCCTGCGGCAGCGTCGGGAGGAGTTCGGCCCGAGCTACGTAACGGTGCAGGAGGGCGCGATGCACGACTTCGCGCCGGTGGTGGAGCGGCTGGCGGGGACGTAGCCAATGGCACGCAGGCGGGTCGGGGTGCTCGGGGGCACGTTCGACCCCGTCCACATCGCGCACCTGGTCGCCGGCCTTGAAGTGCGGCATGCGCTCGGCCTCGACGAGGTCCTGCTCGTCGTGGCCAACGAACCCTGGCAGAAGACCGGCGATCGTCAGGTGACGCCGGCCGAGGATCGTTTTGCGATGGTCGCCGCGGCAGTGGCGGACGTCGATGGCCTCGAAGCGAGCCGCCTCGAGATCGATCGCGGCGGGCCGTCCTATACAGCCGACACGCTGGCCGAGCTGTCGGGCGAGGATCACCAGCTCTTTCTGATTATTGGGGCCGACGTCGACCTCGACACGTGGATCCGGGCCGACGAGGTGCGGCGCCTCGCCGAACTCGTCGTGGTCAGCCGCCCCGGCGATACGCCGCCGCCCGGCACCACCGTCGTCGAGATCCCTGCACTCGACATCTCTGCGTCTGACCTTCGCCGGAGGATGGCTGAAGGGCGGCCCGTCGAGTTTCTGATTCCAGCTGGCGCGGTGCGCTGCATACGCGACCGCGGTCTGTACGCTGGCGGCGGATGACGATACGGAAATCGGCGGCCAGTCTCGACGATGTGCGGGAACTGGCCCGGGTGGCGGCCCGGGCCGCGGCGGACAAGAAGGGCGAGGAGACGGTCATCCTCGAGGTGGGCAGCGTGCTCGCCATCACCGACGCGTTTGTGATCACCAGTGCCTCGAACGAACGCCTGGTGCGCACGATCGCCGAAGAGGTCGAAGCCCAGATCAAAGCATCGGGCGGTCCCGCTCCGATCCGGATCGAGGGCCTGAACGACGCCAAGTGGGTGCTGCTCGACTACGGCGACATCGTCGTCCACGTGTTCCTGGAGGAGACGCGCCGCTACTACGACCTCGAGCGGCTGTGGGCGGACGCGCCGGTCATCGAGTGGGACGGCGACGCCAAGAAGTCCGTCGTCAGCCGGTAGGCCTTCTCGATCAACAGGTGGGCCCGGCTGAAGTCGTGGTAGCCGAGCGCGGGTCCGGGGTCGAGCGCGGGTAGCACGATCAGCTCAACGCCCGGCGGCGGATGCTCGGTCTCGAGACGGAAGCGGTTGTTCCGCGCGATGGCGAATGACTGGATCAGTGCGTCGATGGGACGCCGGGGCGCGCGGCGAGGACGGGCGAAGTTGCCGACGTGAAGCACAACAACGCGCCGGGCACCCAGTTCGATTGCCTTGGAGATCGGGACGTTGTTCACGACCGCGCCGTCGACGAGTGATTCGCCGTTGATCATCACCGGCGGGAACACCGCGGGGATGGCGGCGGATGCCAGCAGTGCGGGAATGACCTGGCCTGAATCGAGCCAGCGTTCGTCCCCGGTGCGGAGCGATGTGGCCACGACGTGTAGCGGGATCGCCGTCTGGTCGAAGGTGCGAAAAGGCAGGTGCATTTCGAGGAGGCGGCGGAGACCGTCGCTGCCCTCCATCGCCGGATACCGCCGGGCCATGAGCCGCAGCGCGTTGAGCTTGCCGGCCGGGCAGATCGTGTCGCTGTCGAGGTCGCGCCACAGCGTCTCCAGGTGATTCACTGCGGCGAGCGAGGGATCGCTCGCCACCATGGCGCCGTTGACTGCACCGACTGAACAACCGACGATGGCGTCGGGCGTGATGTCCTGCTCGAACAGCGCGCGCAACATCCCGACCTGAGTGGCGCCCAGGTTGGCCCCGCCGCCGAGGACGAAGACCGTTGCCGGCATGACTCTCGTATCGGCGGCCGGCGGCGGGGGCGAATGAGTCGTTTGGACCATTGGTAGCGTCACGTGAGTGGAGTTGACGACACCGTTGTCGATTGGGGGAACGACGGTCGTGCGGAACCGGCTGTATCGGGCGCCGGTGCTCGAGGGTGCGGGCGATGGCGATGACGCCGCCGATGCCTACGCCCGGCACTTCGTCGAGAACGCGCGGCACGGCGTCGGCCTGATCATCCAGGGCAGTTCGTGTCTGTACGAGGAGGGCCGGACGTCACCGGGCATGACGTTGGTGCACACGCGGGAGCGTGTGCTTCGCCTGGCACCCATGGTGCGCGCCGTGCAGGCGGAAGGCGCGGCCATCTGGCTCCAGGTTGGTCACGGCGGGATCTACTCGATGGAGGCATGGCACGAGCCCTACGCCTCGGCGCGGCGTGGGCCGTTGCTGGCGGCGTCGCCCCTGCGGCGGTGGCTGCGGCCGGCGTTCCGGGGCGTCCCTATCCATGCGATGACCACTGAAGAGGTCCATGGCCTGACGGTCCGCTACGGGGAAATCGCGGCGTGGGCCCGGGAAGCGGGCTACGACGGCATGCAATTGGCGTCGTCGAACGCCAAGCTCCTCGACCAGTTCCTCTCGCCGTTCTACAACCGTCGCGACGACGAGTTCGGCGGCTCGCCCGAGGGCCGCGCCCGCATCCTCGAGGTGATTCGCCAACGGGTTGTCGAGCGTGCGGGCGACGACTTCACGCTCGCCGTGAAGATCCCGGTCGGGGAGAAGGCGCCGCCGTTCATGCCCCGCACGACGTGGGAGGAAGGCCTCGGTATGGCCTCGCTGGCCGAGTCGTTCGGGTATGACGCGGTCACGCCCGTCCACGTCTCGGTGTTTCCCGATACGACGCTCTCGCGGGGTGGCATTCCTCGCTCGATCTGGAACAACAAGGCGATCAACGGGCGGCTGCGCCGAGCGGCCCCGCAACGGCGCCAGCGCGTCGTCCTCGAAGCGGGCTACGCGCTGAGGCGGGCTGATGTCGCCCTTCAAGCCGGTCTGGAATCGGCGCCAGTTCCTCGCCGTGAAGGAGCGCGTGAAGATCCCGGTCTTCGCCGTGGGGGGCATCCGCACCGCAGCCGATGTCAACGAGATCCTCGACGGTGGCCAAGCGGACATGGTGGGGATCGGCCGGCCCTTCTACGCCGAGCCCGATCTGGCCGAACGCATCCTCGGCGGCTCAGCGGCCGGACCGAAATGCGAGTACTCCAATCTGTGTGTCCCCGCCCAGATGCTGGGGATGCGAGGTGTCTGTTACAACCCGGCGGTCAAGAAGGCCGCGGCTACTTCTCGAACAGAGCCAGATTGACGGCGTTGCCCATCGCGACATGTCCCTTGTCGTTGGGATGGATGTCGTCGCCGTTGTAGGACGGGTTCATCGCGCTGGGGGCGGTCCGCGATCGGATGACGGCGTCAAAGTCGATGAAGGTGTCGTAGGCGTCGGTCGTGCGGATCCACTGGTTGACCGCGCGGCGCGTCGTTTCGGGGCCGGCCGCGATGCCCGTTCTTGGAAGCAACGTTGCACCAATGACCCGGATCCCCTTGGCGCGTGCCCGCTGCGCCAGTCCCTCCAGCGCCGCGGTGATTTCGGCGGCGGTACCGGAATAGAGGTCGTTGGTTCCGAGAAAGACGATGACATGTGAGACACCCGTGCGGTCCAGCACGTCGGCGTCGAAACGATCAGCCGCTTTCGGTGCGACGGGGCCGCCACCCCGTAGCAAGGCGTTGCATTCGATCCCGGCATTGACGACGGCGAACGGCCGGCGGGCGGCGCGGAGTCGGGCCGCGAACCGCTCCACCCAGTTCGTCGTGACGGTCCCGACGCCGCCATCAGTCAGCGAGTCACCGAAGGCGACGATCGCGGTGGTGGGCTCCACGGCCCGCACTTCGAGCCCGGCCAGCACCACGTACGAGCGGATGCGGAGTTGGAACGACGACCCGCGAACCTCGTGGGTGCGATCGCCGAGCTCCGCCGGCGTGGCCGCGGACGTCTCCGGGCCGAGCGGGTGCCACGTCGGCCCGCCATCGGCAATCACCGCTATGGAAACGGCGATGGGCTTGTCGGGTCGGGCGGCGACTTCCAACTCATCACTAATGAGTTCACTGAATGCTGGGATGGTGACCGCTCGGGCGCCGCCGAACAACACGTCGCGGCGAGGTTCCTTCGACGATGGCCGTCCCGCGCTTGTGGGCGGCGACCGACACATGGACGACATTCAGCGGGGTGCTACTCAGGCGGTTCGAGAGGCGGAGTTTGACCGCGGTCCCCGCCACGGTCGGCCAGATCGCGAACCGATAGGTCTGGGCCCGGCCGTTCGACTGGATCGCGACGTGGGACCGCGCCCGGGTCACGCAGGCCCGCGGCGCCGTTGTGGTCGGCGACGCCTGCCACGCGTCGACCCACGTCGGCCGCGCCGTCGCTGGCTTGTCGTCCGGGGTCATCTGACACCCGGCGAGAATGAGGGTGCTCAGGACGATCGCGATCGCAACCGGGCGACGACTCACGGAGGGCCAAGACGGTACGGCTCAGCCCACCGGATATTGCTGGCTTGATTGTTGCGAGGATGATCTACGCGGAGGAAGCCGTTGCGGGTGCGCACATCCTCGATCGGCACGATGAAGACCTGATTCAGCTCGGGCGAGTAGACGCCGAAGACATCGACCTGCCCCCGGTAGTCGGCTGGGATGTTGCGCGTATTGCTGCAGGTTCGAAACGCGATGCAGCCGTCTCTCAGGCGGGACGTCTTGCATTGGACCCGCTTCAGTTGCCCGACGGCGTCCTCGAAAATCAAGTCGACGCGTCCGTGTCCGTTGAAGAAGGGCGTGAATACAGGGTGGCCTGCCTTGGTGAGCGCGGTCGCGACCGCGAGTTCGGCCCGGGCGCCGACCTCCGAAGGAGAGGTCACCGCGGTTGCCGCCGGACGCGAGTGGAGCTGACGCGGATCGAACGCGCTACCCCTTCGATGCCATCGAAGTGCTCTACCAATTGAGCTACAGCCCCGTGAGGAACCGTCACGTTACCAGTAGGCCGGAGGCCCTCTCGGAGCCATATGGTCGAACACATGTTTGAATCGTACCGACGAGGTGTGCGGCAAAAGCTTTACGATCAGCCGCATGAGCGAGGCCTACGACGCACAAGCCGTCGAGGAGAAGTGGCAGGCGCGGTGGGCTTCGTCGGGCGCGTACCAGGTCGACAACGACGACCCGCGGCCGCCGTATTACGTGCTGTGCATGTACCCCTATCCCAGCGGGCCGGCACATCAGGGTCACGTGCGCAACTACACCTTCGGCGATTTCATCGTGCGCCACCGGACCATGCAGGGCTACGCCGTGCTCAGCCCGATGGGCTTCGACAGTTTCGGGCTACCCGCGGAGAACGCGGCGCTCAAGACCGGCACGCATCCCCGTCCGTTCACCGACGACCGCGTGGAGGAGCTGAAGGCGAGTATCCGTCGGCTGGGGGCGATGTACGACTGGCGCCGCGAGGTTCGCAGCCACGATCCCCGCTACATGAAGTGGAACCAGGTCATCTTCCTGCGCTTCCTGGAGGGGGGTCTGGCCTACCGCAAGAATGCGCCGGTCAACTGGTGTCCCGGCTGCCAGACGGTGCTGGCCAACGAGCAGGTGCTGGCCGATGGCACCTGCGAGCGATCAGGCGATGTCGTCACCAAGCGCGATCTCGAGCAGTGGTTCTTCAAGATCACCGACTACGCCGACGAACTGCTGAACGAGCTTGACAACCTCGAGTGGCCCGAGCGGGTCAAGACCATGCAGCGCAACTGGATCGGCCGCTCGGAAGGCGCTGAGTTCCAGCTGGCGGTGCAGGGCCACGACCTCAAGATCGACGTCTTCACAACGCGCCCCGACACCAGCTTCGGCATGACCTACGTCGTCCTCGCTCCCGAGCACCCGCTGGTCGACCAGGTCACGACGCCGGACCACCAGCACGCCGTCGAGGAATTCAAAGTCCGCGTGAGCATGGAGTCCGAGGTCGAGCGGCAATCGACCGAGGGTCCGGCCGACAAGCGCGGCGTGTTCACCGGCGCGTACGCAATCAACCCGTTCACCGAAGTGCCGGTTCCGATCTACGTCGCCGACTACGTCCTCATGACCTATGGAACCGGGGCGATCATGGCCGTCCCCGGTCAGGACCAGCGTGACTGGGACTTCGCCAAGGCGTACGACCTGCCGATCATCCGGACGGTCCAGCCGCCCGCTGACTTCGGCGACGACGCGCCGTATCTCGGCGACGGTCCCGCCATCAACAGTGCGTGGCTCGACGGCTTGGACGTCGCCGCGGCGAAGGAAGCCGCCGCCGCGTGGCTCGAGAAGAACGGGCTCGGCCGCCGCACGGTCAACTACCGCCTGCGCGACTGGCTGCTCTCGCGACAGCGTTACTGGGGTTGCCCGATCCCGGTTGTCTACTGCGAGAAGGACGGTGTGGTTCCGGTTCCCGAGGACCAGCTGCCGATCTTGCTTCCCGACGACGTCGAGTTCCGCCCGACCGGCGAGTCACCGCTGAAATTCCACGAAGCGTTCCTGAACACGACGTGCCCGACGTGCGGCGGTCCGGCCACTCGCGAAACCGACACCATGGACACCTTCGTTGACTCGTCCTGGTACTTCCTCCGCTTCTGCGATCCGTGGAACGACGATGCTCCGCTGAACCCCGACGCGGTGGCCAAATGGATGCCGGTCGACCAGTACATCGGTGGCATCGAACACGCCATCCTCCATCTGATGTACGCCCGCTTCTACACCAAGGCGCTAGCCGACCTCGGTATGGCGCCGGCGGATCTGCGCGAGCCGTTCAAGCGCCTGTTCACCCAGGGCATGATCCGCATGGGTGGCTCGAAGATGTCGAAGTCCAAGGGCAACCTTGTTGCGCCCGCGCAGTACTTCGATCGGGTCGGCGCCGACGCGCTGCGCCTCTATCACCTCTTTATCGGTCCGCCCGCGGACGACGTCGATTGGAGCGAGCAGACCGACGAGATCATCGAGGGCTGCGCACGCTTCCTCGCTCGCGTGCGGCGCCTCGCGCTGCCGGATACCAAGGTTCCCAAAGCCGACGATGCAGACGCGATTGAGGTCACGCGCGCGACGCACCGTCTCATTGAACGTGTAAGCGACGACTCCGACCGCTGGTCGTTCAACACCGCGGTGGCCGCGCTGATGGAGTTCACCAACCTCCTCTACAAGCAGGGCGCCACCGACGAGGCGGTCGATGCGCTCCTGCTCCTGCTGGCACCGATGGCACCCCACATCACCGCCGAGCTTTGGGAGCGGCGCCACGCCGGCGCCGAGATTCACGAGCAGTCCTGGCCCCGTGCCGACCCCGATCTGGCCAAGCTCCAGACGGTGACGATGGTCGTGCAGGTCAACGGCAAAGTGCGCGATCGCCTCGAGGTCGATCCCGGGATCGACGAAGCCGAGGCCGAGCGGCTGGCGTTGGCGTCACCGAAGGTGCAGGCCGAGACTAATGGCGGTGCACCCAAGAAGGTGATCGCCCGGCCGCCGCGGCTGGTGAACGTCGTCGTCTGAGGCGTTACGCGGCGCTGAAGTCGCCGCGCAGGACCTGACGGAGACGTAGCCGCTGCCCCGAGTGCAGGATCGCGCGGGAGTAAATGTCGCCGGCGACTTTCATCAACAGCAGGATCCCAACTACGGACAGGCCCATCGACAACGCGATCTGCCAGCCCGGGGCCTCACCTAAACCGATCAGCATCGGCATGACCATGGGCGAGGTCGGCGGGAGGAAGCCGAGCACGCGGACGAACAGCGACGGGTCACCGCCGGCCAACAGCGTGGTCGCGCTCAGGTAGCCGACCAGCACCGGGACACTGAGGGGGAACGCGGCGTTCTGGGCGTCGGCTTGGCGTGAAACCAGCGAGCCGACCGCGGCGTAGGCCCAGGCGTAGAAGCCATATCCCAGCAGGAACCACGCGATCGTCCAGAAGATGGCAAACCGCGATGCGCCTTCGAAGATGTGGGTGCCCGTCGCCTGGGCGGCGACGAGCGCCGCGGCGGCGACGACGAGCGCCTGCATGAGTGCGACCAGGCCGATGCCGAGAACCTTTCCTGACACGAGGTCGCGCGGCTTGACCGCGGACAGCAGCACCTCGACGACGCGCGACGCCTTCTCCTCGATGACGCCCATCAAGACCCACGTCCCGTACTGCTGGAGGAAGACGAAGAGCAGCAGGACGCCCATGAACGCGATGAACCGTTGGCGGGCGTTGGAGTCCGCCGGTTCGATCCCTCGCAGGGTCACCGGCGCCTGAAGCGCGTTCACCGCCTCGAGGGCGTCCGGCCCGGCCCGCGCCAGGAGGCGTTGGAGGCGTACAGCGTTGCTCAGCGCGACCACCAACTGCGCCTTCTTGCCGGCGTCGCCCTGCTCCACGGTCTTCTTGGTGAGAATCTCGTTGCTGGCGACCACGACGACATCGAGGCGCCCCCGGCGGAGCTGGGTTTCGGCCTCGGCGCGTGACGCTACGACGCGGACTCGGAGGTGCACGTCCACGGTGGGTGCCACGGCTTGAATCGCACTCACCGTTGTAGGCGTCGGCGGTTCAACCACCCCGACGTCGTAGGTCGGCGTCTTGCCGCGCTGGGTTGCCGGGATGACGATCGCCGCGACCACAACCGCGGCCGAGATCACCGTGGCGATGCGGAACGATCGGGCTTTGAGTCGCTCGCGGATCTCGCGGCGGGCGACGAGCATCACGGGTGTCACTTCGCCACCGCCTCGCGAAAGACTTCTGACAGCCGGCGTCGGTCGAAGCTGAAATGGCGGAGCCGGCCCGCGGCTTCGGCCGCCCGTAGGACCGTCTCGGGCCTGGTGCCGTCAAGGACCAACCGCAGGCGGCCGTTGTCGTTACCAACGACCTCCACGCGGCGGAGTTTCCTGGCCCAGGCGCCCTCGGCGTCGCCGGCGACCTCGACCTGTAGGCGTGCCGGACCTGCGGTGGTCAGTTCGTCGACCGTCCCCGTCGCCACCAGGCGGCCCCGGTTGATGATCGCCACCGACTCGCACATGTGCTCGACCAGATCGAGCTGGTGGCTCGAGAACACGACCGTGGCTCCGGCCTCGGCCTGCTTGTGGAGAACTTCGCTGAGGCTGTCGATGCCGACCGGATCCAGCCCCGAAAACGGCTCATCGAGAACGAGCAGGTCGGGGCTGTGGACAAACGCGGCGGCGAGCTGCACGCGCTGCTGATTACCGAGGGACAGCGCCTCCAACTTGTCAGTCGCCCGGTCGGCCACGCCGAGCCGTTCGAGCCACGCCGCCGCCGATTCGCGGGCGGAGGTCCGATCCATGCCCCGCAGCTCGGCTAAGTACTCGAGTTGCTCACCGACGATCATCGTGGGGTAAAGCCCCCGTTCCTCGGGCATGTACCCGAATCGCCGACGATCTCCGTCGGTCACCAGGGCGCCCCGCCAGCGGATCTCACCTGCGTCAAGCGCCGAAATCCCCAGGATCGCCCGCATGGCGGTGGTCTTGCCGGCGCCGTTCGGACCGAGGAACCCGAACACCTGGCCCGCCGGAATCGTGAACGAGAGTTCGTCGAGTGCCACGACTGGCCCAAATCGCCTGGTCAGGCCATCCAACTCGAGCACGGCGTCGGACTGTAACCGTGCGCGCTCCGCCGAGGTCGGAACCCTTGATGACTGGTGCGGAGACTCTTTCAACGCGGGTCGAGCGAGCTATTGATCGCCGACAGGGAACCATCACATTTGTCTCGGGTGATTCCGCGACCCCGGTGGCGTGGAGTCGGTTACACGAGGACGCTCGGGTCATGGCTGCGGGTCTTCAGTCGCGCGGCGTAGGCCCTGGCGATCACGTGGCGATCCTCGGGCCAACCACCCGACCGCTCGTGACCGCGATCCAGGCGACGTGGCTGGCCGGCGCGGTGGTCGTGGTGCTGCCGCTGCCGATGCGGCTGGGCTCCATCGAGGAGTTTGTGGAGCAGACCAGGACCGCGTATTCGCAACGCCGATGCCGCGGTGCTGGTGATCGACCCCGAACTAGCAGCGTTCTACGAAGTAGCGCCGGGGGATCCGCCCGCGGTCTCCTTCGACGACCTGGTGTCGGTTGGCACGACGGCGCAGTTCGAGGCCGCCACCGTCGAACCCGCCGCACTCGCGGTCCTGCAGTTCACCAGTGGATCGACCGCCGATCCCAAGGGCGTGATGCTCACGCACCGCCAGATCCTCGCCAACCTCGATGGCGCGATGGCTGCGGCACAGGTCGATCCCCAGACCGACGTTCTCGTCTCGTGGCTGCCGCTGTATCACGACATGGGGCTCATCGGACTCCTAACCATCCCGATGATCACCGGGGCCGACCTGGTGCTGGCGCCCCCGCAGGACTTCCTAGCGTCGCCGGCACGGTGGCTCCAGTGGATGTCGAGGTTCGGTGGCACGGGAACCGCAGGGCCCAACTTCTCGTACTCGCTGGCCGCCCGCGCGCTGCGGCGTGCTGGCGACCTGGACCTCTCCCGGTGGCGCATCGCACTCAATGGCGCCGAGCCGGTCGACCCAAGCAGCGTTCGTGCGTTCTGTGAAGCCGGCGCGCAGTTCGGCTTGTCGCCCGGTGCCGCGTTCCCCGCGTTCGGAATGGCCGAACTGGCGATCGCCGGGACCTTCCCGGCCCCCGGTGCGGGCATGCAGGTCGACGTCGTTGATCGCAAAGTGCTCGAAACGGAGCGCTACGCGGCCTCGGTCGACGAGGACAACCCCGGCGCACGCAGTTTGGCCCGACTTGGGCGGCCGATCCCAGGGCTCGAGATGCGCATCTGCGATCCGGAGTCGGGGTCGGTCATGAAGGAGCGGGAGACCGGCGAGCTGGAGATCAGGGGAACGTCGGTGACGCCGGGCTATTACAAGCGACCCGACGAAACCGCGGCGACGTTCCACAACGGCTGGCTGCGCACCGGTGATTTGGCCTACACCGTCGATGGCGAGCTCGTCGTGTGCGGCCGCATCAAGGACGTGATCATCGTCGGCGGCCGCAACGTGTTCCCCGAAGACGTCGAGCGCGCCGCCGCGGAAGTCGACGGCGTGCGAGCCGGCAACGTGATCGCGTTCGGCATCGAGGGCCGCAACGGCAAGGAGCGATTGATCGTGGTCGCCGAGACCAAGGCCGACGACCCGGGCCCCGTCCGTACCGAGGTGGCCCGCAAGGTGTCCAGCGCGGTCGGACTCCCGCCCGGTGAAGTGGTGATGGTGACGGCGGGAACGTTGCCGAAGACCTCCTCCGGCAAGTTGCAGCGCTCCCTCTGCCGCAACCGCTACCTCACCGACGCGCTACAGCCTGCCTAACACCGACACATGGCTTTGCGGTCAACGCGACGCGAGGTGGCGGAAGCGGTCGAGCGCAGCCGACCACTGCGCTTCGTCACTGGTGTACGGCGCGTAGAAGCTGAAGCGGTCGACGAGGTCGCCATAACGCCCGACGATCTCGTCGGGGACCTTGTCGGGTTCGGTCACGACGGCGAACGCGCTGAGCATCTCCTCGTCGATGAGGTCGGCCATTTGCACCCACTCGCCCTGCTTTGAGAGCGCGTTGAGCTCGGTCTGCACCTCGCCCCACCCGTGAAGATCAAGCACCGGCCGGTATGCGGGCGTCGAACCGTAGAAGGCGATCTGCTGACGGGTGGCCTGCGAGGCCTGGCTGACTTCTTTGTCGTCGCGTCCGGTGACGACGAACCCGGGGTACTTGATCTCGAAGTCGGCACGGCGGCGACCCGCCTTGGCGAGACCGCGCTCGATGGCCGGCATCGTGACCTCGCGTAGGTAGCGCTCGGTGGTGAACCCGTGTATGAGAATTCCGTCGCACACCTCACCGGCTACCTCGGTCATCTTGTCGCCCACCGCGGCGAGGAAGATCTTGGCGTCGCCGTGCGGGTTGGGACCCGGGTTGAAGAACGGCGTCATGAGGGTGTGGGTGTAGTAGTCGCCCCTGAAGTCGAGCTTGGTGCCGTTGTTCCACGAATCCCAGATGGCGCGGATGGCCAGCACCATCTCCCGCATGCGCGGCGCCGGGTGCGACCAGGGCATCGAGAACCGCTTTTCGATGTGCGGTTTGATCTGACTGCCGAGCCCCAGCGCGAAGCGGCCGCCGCTGTAGGCCTGGAGGTCGTAGGCGATGTTGGCCAGGATCATCGGGTTGCGGGCAAACGCCACGGCGATCGCAGTACCGAGCTCCACGCGCTCGGTGTGCTCGGCGGCCAGCAGCAAGGGAAAGAACGGATCGTGCGCCGTCTCCGCCGTCCACACCGCGTCGTACCCGACCGCCTCGGCTCGCTTCGCCTGTTCGGCGACCTTGTTCAGGTCCGCGCTCAACCCTCCATCGATCTTCATTTCTGCAGGCCATCCTTCGGATGGCAGAAATGAAACATGGCTGTTCCTCCTGGTCGCTCGCTAACGCTCACTCCGTGACGCTAGTTGTGGGTCAGCCCTGGTCGCGGAGGAAGCGTTCGAGCTCAGCGGCCAGCTCGTCACCCGACGGAAGGACACCGAGGTCGGGCTGCGGCTCGGCGGCGTCGATCTGCTCCTCGAGTTGCAGCACCATCTGGCGGTGTTCGTCGCTGTTGGCGATGAGTTGGTCGACGCGTTGGTTGGTAAGCGCCCCGGCGTTGGCGAGCTCGGTCGAACTGAAGGCCAAGCCGCTCACGATGGCCGAGCGCGTCGACCAGCGCCGCGCTGGCCGCCGGGTAGGGCATCGCCGCCGCGTAGTGCGGTACTCGCGCCCACAACCCGATGGCGGGGATCTCGGCGTCGGCGTGCGCCTGTTCGAGCGCGGCCTGGATGCCGGCGGGCACCTCGATGGTTCCGGAGACGAACCCGACTTGGGCGGCCAGTTCCGCGGAACTGGCCGTTGCCGCTAGGCGGATCGGCCGGGTGTGAGGGACGGGCGCCGGGAATGCGCCCAACCCGACGGCCATGCGGACGCCCAACGCCAACGAGAGCTCGACGACTTCGGCGCTGAAGGCTTCCCACTTGAAGTCGGGCTCCGGTCCGACGAGAAACAGAACATCGTTCGCGTTCGCGTCCTTACCGAGGCGTAGTTGGATCGCCGGCCACGTGAGACCTTCGTGGACACCGTCGGTGAGGCGAAGGACCGGACGCCGAGCGCGCCGATCGAGGAGCGCGTCACCGTCGAAGGTTGCGAAGGCCTCGGTATCGCTCTGCGACAGCAGGGCGGCAATCGCCGCGGCGCCGCCGAGCCCCGCGTCGACCCAGCCGTCGAGGCACATCACGAGGACGGGTGCGACGGGATCGACCTCGGTTTGGCGTTGGTATAACGCCACCGACTAGAGCGACGCGGCCGCGGTCTTCGCGGCGTTCGCCAAGCTGGTGACCTGGGCCGAGAAACCCTCGAACCCGCTGCGGTCACCGCCCATTGCTCCACCGGCGTACCGAGCGAACACACCTTCGAGGATGCATGCCAGCTTCCAGTATCCGAACGACACGTAGAAGTCGAGCTGCGAGACGTCGCGGCCCGACCGCGCCGCGTAGCGCTCGCGCAACTCGTTCCTGCGGGGGAACCCGTCGAGGGTGGTGGCGGCGACACCGAGCAGCGCGCCGGGATCGCCGGGATCGGACCAATAGACCATGAGCAGACCGACGTCGGCGAGCGGGTCGCCGAGGGTGCAGATCTCCCAGTCGAGGACCGCGGCGATGCGGCCGTCCTCGCCGAGCATCGTGTTGTCGAGGCGGTAGTCGCCGTGCACGATCGTGGCCGCGCCTTGCGCCGGGATACGCGACGACAGAAACGCGTGCATCTCGTCGACTTCGGGTACCGGTCGGCCGGTGAGCTCGTTCGACTGCTGGAACTGGCCATACCAGCGCTTTAGCTGCCGCTCGATGTACCCCTCCTTGCGGCCCAGCTCGCCCAAGCCCACCGCATCCACATCGACGGCGTGGATGTCGGCCAGCACATCGACCAACGACTCGCCGGCGGCCTGGCGCTGCTTTTTGTCGAACACCTTCTCGGCCGATGCCGCGTCGCGGAGGATGTAGCCGTCGACGTAGCCCATCACGTAGAACGGCTTGTTGTTGACCGCCTCGTCGTCGCAGAACCCGAGAGACGGCGCGACGGGCACCGGCGTTGGGCCCAACGCGGAGATGATGCGGAACTCGCGGCCCATGTCATGGGCGGTGGGAAGCACGTGACTCGTCGGTGGACGGCGCAGCACATAGTCACCGCCGGCCGCGTCGGTGACCTTGAAGGTGAGGTTCGACCGGCCCCCGGCAATGAGCTCGAAGCTCAGGGGCGGGGTGACTCCGTCGATGTTCTTGACGAACCAGGCCGTGACCTCGTCGGCCGCGATCCCCTCGATTTCACTCATCGCTCGCAACCCTAGACTGGGGCCAATGGCCGACGTCACTGACGCAACGTTCGAGCAGGACGTTCTCGAGCGTTCCACTGAGATCCCTGTGGTGGTCGATCTCTGGGCGGAGTGGTGCGGGCCGTGCCGCACGCTGACGCCGATCCTCGAGAAAGTCGTGGCCGCGACCGACGGCAAGGTCGAGTTGGCCAAGATCAACATCGACGAGAACCCGCAGGCGGCGAACACGTTCCGCGTGCAGTCGATCCCCGCGGTGTTCGCCCTCAAGGATCGGCAGATCGTCGATCACTTCATCGGTGCGCTCCCTGAAGCCTCGGTGCAGGAGTTCATCGACCGCCTGGCGCCGGCGCCTACCGAGGCGGACGATCTGGTCGCGGCCGGTGACGAGGCGTCGCTGCGGCGGGCGCTCGAGCTCGATCCCGATCATCCCGACGCGGTCGCCAAGCTGGCCGAGCTGCTGGTGGGCCGCGACGAATCTGATGAAGCGCTTGCGCTCCTGGCGAGGATTCCTGAGACGGCCGAGGCCCGTCGCGTCGCCGCGCTGGCCCGCACCGGCACCGCGGTGCATGAGGTCGATGCCGACGCGATCGTCGCCAAGCTCGACGCGCTGCTCGACCAAGTGAAGGGTGACGAGGACGCGCGCCAGGAGTTCGTCGACCTGCTCGAGCTACTCGGACCCGACGACCCGCGTACGGCCGAGTACCGCAAGGCGCTGACGGCCCGCTTGTTCTAAGGGAGTCACCGCGCCCATCGAGCGACGCGGCAACCATTGGGTCTGGATCGGCGGCCCGGTGGCACCCGGGGCGAGCGCGACCACGCTCGGCTCGATAATCCTCATGCGCGAGTCGGCAGTCGACAACGACCAGTTGATGCGTCACGAACTGGTGCACGTCCGACAGTGGCGCGAGCTCGGGCTCGTTGGCTTCCTCCACCGCTACCTGGGCGCCTACTTCCGCTGGCGGCTGCGCGGCTATCCCCACTGGGGCGGCGTACCGGCGGATCCCGTTGGAGATCGAGGCCGACTGGGAGGCCCGGACCCTGGTTCGCGACACACCCCCGCCGTAAACTCCGGCTCGCGCCTTCCCCGCCGAGCATCTGTCCGCGGGAGTGCGCATGTCCGAGACGCCACCACTGCCACCGCCGGTCTCGCCCGCGTCCTGGCTCGCGCGCGTCGACGGTCTGGCCGCGGCGGTTGGCATCCAACGTCAACGGCTCTTGCTCGCCGCCGGCGCGCTCGTGGCCGTGGCCGCGATTGCGGGCGCCCTGGTCGTCAGCCGGGCCCTGGGCGACGGTAGCCACACACCGCCAGAGCTGAGCTTGCCGCGGGCGACGCCTGAATCGGGTTCGGCCGATTCGGCCGGCGCTACAAAGGCATCGAATGGACCCATCGTCGTGGCCGCCGCCGGAGCGGTCGTCGCACCCGGGGTCTACCGGGTCACCACCGGGGCACGCGTCATCGACGTCGTGCAGGCCGCCGGAGGACCGACACCGGACGCCGATCTCGACCGCCTGAACCTCGCGGCCAAGGTGGCCGACGGCGACCGCGTCTACGTGCCCCGCACGGGCGAGGCGGACCCCGCCGCTGGGAGTGGTGGTGCGGCTGCGCCGAGCGGTGGTCCCACGATCGTCGACCTGAACACCGCGACCGCAGCGCAACTGGAGGCGCTGCCGGGGATCGGTCCAGCGACCGCGCAGGCGATCATCGACTACCGCACGCAGCACCGCCGCTTCCGCTCGGTCAACGAGCTCCTCGAGGTCCGCGGGATCGGGGAGGCCAAGCTGGCGCAGATCAGGCCGCACGTCCGCGTGAGTTGACCGACCGCGCCGCGATCGTCATGGCGGTTGCCACCGTGGTCGGTGCGCTGCTCGGTCAGCCTTTCCCGCTCGCGGTCGCCCTCGCCGTGATTGCCGGCGCATTCGCGGCCCGCCGGCCCGTGCTGCTGATCATCGGCGTGGCCGTGTTGAGCAGCGCGATGAGCGCGCGGTCGTGGGCCGGTCTCTCGCCACCGCGGCCCGGCCCGGTGTCGGGTATCGCCACGCTCATCACCGACCCGGAGAGTGTCAGTGGCGCGCTGCGGGTCGAGATGCGGCTTGGCGGCCGTCGCGTCGAGGCGTGGGCGCGGGGCGGCGCGGCCGGCGCGCTCTACAACCGGATGGCCGGGCAACGAGTGGAGGTGCACGGGCAGTTGCGGGCGGTTCCCGACGCGCAGCGCGGGTATCTGGCGCAACGGCACATTGCCTCCCGGCTCACAGTCGACTCCATAGGCCGGTGGTGGTCCGGTTCTGTACCCGCGCGCATGGCCAACGCGGTGCGGCGCACATTGACGCGTGGTGCCGCGCCCTTGCCGACTGTCGAACGATCGCTGTTCGCCGGCTTCGTGCTCGGTGACGATCGTGAGCAACCGCCCAGCGTCACCGACGACTTCCGGGCCTCGGGGCTCACCCACCTGTTGGTGGTCTCGGGCGAAAACGTGGCCTTCGTGTTGATCCTTGCCGCGCCGCTCTTGCGTCGGGTTGGGTTGCGCGCCCGGTTGCTGCTCGGCCTCATCGTGTTACTCGGGTTCGGTCTGATTACCCGGTGGGAGCCGTCGGTACTGCGCGCCGAGGCCATGGCCGCTATCGCGTTGGTGGCCACGACCTGGGGGCGGCCGGTGTCCACGCTGCGCGTGCTTGCCCTCGCGGTCACGGGTCTCGTTCTGGTCGATCCGATGCTGGTGCGATCGGTGGGCTTCCTCCTGTCGGTCGGCGCGTGCACCGGGATCGCGCTCTTGGCCCGGCCACTCGCCGATCGCCTGCCGGGACCGCGCCCGTTGGCAGCGGCCGCCGCCGTGACGATCGCCGCGCAAGTCGGTGTCGCCCCCGTGTTGGTTCCGATCTTCGGTCCGCTCCCGTTGGCCACGCTTCCCGCCAATCTCCTCGCCATCCCCGCGGCCGGGCCCATCATGGTGTGGGGGATGACGGCGGGCGTCCTCGCGGGGATTGGGCCGTCGTTCGTTGCCGCCGCGTTGCACCTTCCGACCGGACTGCTGATCGGATGGGTGGCGTTGGTGGCGCGGGTCGCGGCTCGTCTGCCTCTCGGCGCGGTCAACCTGCTTCAGCTGGTCGGCGTGGCGATCGTCGTGCTCGCGCTCGCCCGGCTGAGGATGCGACCGCCCGGCCGGACGTGGGCCACCGTCCTTGTCGTTGCAATCGTCATTGGCGTCGGCGCGCCACGCTGCGGCCAGACGCCACCCGCGCTCGTGGACCGACAGCTCAGCCCGGGGCTGCGCGCGTGGCGTTCGGGAGGTGCGACCGTCCTTGTGCTGGGGCACGCCCGGCCGCTCGGCGCGCTGACGGCGCTCCGCGAGCACGCCATTGGTACCGCCGACCTGGTTGTCGTGACCAATGCCAGCCGCGCGACTGCCGACGCGCTCACCGCGATCCGGGCCCGCGTGAGAGCCCGCGCCGTGGCCGGATCGGCGGGCGTTCCGTTGGCCGAGGGAGACGTTCTCACCGTCGGGCCGTGGCGGGTGACCGTGCGGCGCGGTCCGCCGAACCTCGACATTGCCATCTGCGCGCAGCGCGGCGCTACGGTCGCTCCGTGCAGTTGAGCATCGGTGATCGCACCTACGAGCTCGCAACGCGGAGCCTGGTGATGGGCATCCTCAACCGCACGCCCGACTCCTTCTTCGACAAGGGCGCCCATGCGCCGATGGATCGCTTCCTGAAGCGGGCCGAGCAGCTGGTCGCCGAGGGCGCTGACATCCTGGACGTCGGCGGGGTCAAGGCCGGCCCCGGTCCCGAGGTGACCGAACCCGAGGAACTCGACCGGGTAGTTCCGGCGATCGAAGTGCTGAGGGCGCGATTCGAGGTGCCGATCTCGGTCGATACGTGGCGGGCGTCGGTTGCCGAAGCCGCCTACGCGGTCGGGGCGGAGATCGGCAACGACATCAGCGGCTTCGGTGACCCCGCCTACCTCTCGACGGCAGCGGTGGCGGGGGCCACCGTGGTGGCCACGCATATCCGGCTCGCGCCGCGGGTGGCCGATCCCGAACCCGAGTACGACGAAGTCACCAACGCGGTGGCCGACTTCCTCGTCGAGCGGGCGCGCCGCGCCGAGGCGGCGGGAATCCCGCCGGACCGCATTGTGCTGGACGCCGGACTCGACCTTGGCAAGACGTGGGAACAGTCTCTCGAGCTGCTCCGCCGGTCCAACCAGCTGGCGTCCCTCGGCTATCCGCTGCTGCTGTCGGCTTCGAACAAGACGTTCCTCGGCAAGCTGCTCGACCTCGAGATAGACGAACGGGAAGACGCGTCGTTGGCGGCCACCGCTGTAGGTGTTACCGGCGGTTGTCGCATCGTGCGGACCCATGACGTCATCGGCACGCGGCGCGTGTGCGACATCCTCGCCGCGGTGATGGAGGCCGCGTAGATGGCCGCGCCGACCGTCCCGGTGCATTTCGTGAAGGGTGACGACCCGGGACTGGTGCTCGCCGCGGTGACCACCCTCCTCGAGGAACTGGCGGGCGACGATCCGTTCGCAGTCGAAGATGTCTCCGACGCGGAGGAGCCCGTGGCCGCAGCGATCGACGCCGGCCGCACGCTGCCCTTCCTTGCCGACCGGCGCGTGGTCGTGCTGCGGGAGGTCGGCCGGTTCCGCGCTGAGGAACTGGCGCCTCTCTTCGAGTACCTCGACGATCCGTCGCCCACCGCAGTGCTCGTTCTCGTCGCCGGCGGCGGTCAGACCAGTCCGAAGCTGACGACGGCGGTACGCAAGGTCGGCCATGTCACCGACGTCAGCGTGCCGCAGGGCAAAGGGCGCGGCACGTGGATCACCGATCAGCTGCACGACGCGGCGTATGAAGCTCGACCGCGCTGCGGTGGATCGCCTCAACGAGCATCTCGGTGAGGACGTCGGCCGGCTACCGGGCCTGCTGGCCATGCTTGCCGCCGCGTACGGCGAGAACACCAAGGTCGGCCTCGACGAGCTCGAGCCGTTTCTCGGTCAGGCGGGCGGCGTCGCGCCGTGGGACCTGACCGATGCCATCGACTCAGGGGCGACCGAGCTCGCGGTGACGCAGCTCCACCGGATGTTGGAGGCGGGGGAGCGTCATCCGCTGGTGGTGATGGCGACCCTCCACCGTCACTACGCCGCCATGCTGCGTCTCGACGGGTCCGGTGTCACCAACGAGAACGAGGCGGCCGAACTGCTGGGCGTCAAGCCCTATCCGGCCAAGAAGGCCCTGACTCAAGCGCGCCGTCTCGGGCGGGCGGAGCTGGCCCGTGCGATCGCGCTGCTGGCCGCCGCCGACCTCGACCTACGGGGCGCGTCGGCCTGGCCCGAAGAACTGGTGCTCGAGGTGCTGGTGGCCCGGTTGAGCCGCCTGGGCCCGCGGGCCTCCGCCCGGGCGGGTGCGCGGAGGGGGCGCTAGGAGGGGGCGCTAGGAGGAGAGCTTGGCGAGACGCTTCATCAGGCGCGCCTTGCGGTTCGACGCCTGGTTCTTGTGGATGGCGCCCTTCGCAGCTGCCTTGTCGATGCGCTTGACCGCCTCACGGACCGCATCGGCCGCGGTGTCGGCGCCGCTTTCGGCCGCCGCGACTGCGGACTTGGCGCGCGTACGGAGCTCTGAGCGGATTGCCTTATTGCGCAGACGACGCTTTTCGTTCTGCTTGTTGCGCTTGATTTGACTCTTGATATTGGCCATAGGGAACCGGACGAGGCTAGCAGGACGTCTCGTAGGCTCGAAATCGTGACTGCGCCGCGCTTCATTGTTGGTTCTACCGGCGTCGCGCCCTGGATGGCTGACGTAGTTGCCGAGGCCGGCGGGGACGTGGTGACCGACCCGGCCCAGGCCGATGCGGTGGTGTGGACCGATCCGTTCGACGTCGAGGGCCTGCGCACGCTGCTGGCCGAGGCACCGAACGCCCGCTGGGTCCAGTTGCCCTGGGCCGGCGTCGAGCACTACGCGGCGACCGGGATCTTCGCCGATGGTCGTACGTGGACCGCCGCCAAGGGCGTTTACGCCGAGCCCTGCGCCGAGCATGCCCTTGCGTTGCTCTTGGCCGGGTTTCGCGACCTACCCAAGCGGGTGCGGGCGACCAAGTGGGCCCGCCAGTCCGGGCGGAGCCTCTACGACGGCAAGGTGACGATCCTGGGCGGCGGGGGCATCACCGAGGCATTGCTCCCATTGCTTGCGCCTTTCCGCGTCGACATCACCGTCGTGCGCCGTCGCCCGGCGGCGATGGACGGGGTGGCCAACGTCGTTGGCCCCGATGCGCTCGCCGACGCGCTTGGGCACGCGGATGCGGTGATCCTCGCCCTCGCACTCACCCCGGAGACGACCGGGGTGATCGGCCGCCCTGAACTCGATCGCATGCCCGACTACGCGTGGCTCGTCAACGTCGCGCGCGGGCGCGCACGTCATCACCGACGACCTGGTCGCCGCGCTCAAGGACGGCGCGATCGGCGGTGCCGGCCTCGATGTCACCGATCCCGAGCCGCTGCCCGAAGGTCATCCGTTGTGGGATCTGCCCAACTGCATCATCACGCCGCACACCGCCAACACGCTCGAGATGGCGCGCCCGATGCTGTCGGCCCGCATCAAGGAAAACCTCATCCGGTTCAGCGCCGGCGAGCCGCTGATTGGCCTGGTCGACCCGGACCTCGGATACTGAGCTCCATGAACGACTCCGTCACTGTCCACATGGCTGCGCCGCCCGAGAAGGTCTGGGACCTGGTCAGCGACGTCACCAAGATCGGTCGCTACAGCCCCGAGACCTTCGAGGCCGAGTGGCTCGACGGCGCCACTGGACCCGCAGTCGGCGTCAAATTCCGCGGTCATGTGAAGCGCAACGGCCGCGGACCGACCTACTGGACGACCTGCACGGTCATCGCCAGCGAGCCCGGCCGCGAGTTCGCGTTCGGCGTCGGCCCGGGCAAGAAGCCGCTGAACGTCTGGCGCTACCGACTCGAGCCGAGCGGCGCCGGGACCGACGTGACTGAGTCGTTCGAGTTGCGCAAGACGGCGCCGCTTCGCCTTTATTGGGCGCTCCTCGGCTGGGCCCGCGGCCGTACCAACCGCAACGGTATGCGCACCACTCTCGAGCGCATCAAAGCCGAGGTCGAGTAACCGGCGCGTGCCGAAGATCTACTTCGACGAACACCGGGCGCGGCGATACGACGCTGACTCCACCGACATGTTCGAGCCCGCGGTTCTTGAACCCGCGGTGGACTTTCTCGCCGATCTGGCCGGGGACGGTGCCGCACTCGAACTGGGCATCGGCACCGGGCGGGTCGCGCTACCGCTGAGCCAGCGCGGCGTCCGGGTGCACGGGATTGAGCTGTCACCGCCCATGGCCGAACAGCTGCAGGCGAAACCGGGCGCGGAGAACATCGGCGTGACGATCGGTGACTTCGCCACCACCCGCGTGGACGGCACGTTCAGGCTGGCGTACCTCGTCTACAACACGATCATGAACCTGACCACGCAGGACGCGCAGGTCGACACCTTCTGCAACGTCGCCGCGCATCTCGAACCCGGTGGGTGCTTCGTGATCGAGGTCGTGGTGCCGGCACTCCAGCGGCTACCGCCGGGGAAACCGTGCGGGCGTTCCATCTGAGCCCTACCAGGGTCGCCTTCGAAGAGTTCGACGTCGCCACACAGATCGCGTACTCCCACCACTACTGGGTCGACGGCAAGGAACTCGAAGTGTTCTCGGCCCCGTACCGCTACGTCTGGGCGTCCGAGCTCGACCTGATGGCCCGAATCGCCGGCATGACTCTGCGCGAGCGGTGGAGCAACTGGAAGCGCGATCCCTTCACGAAGGACAGCACCACGCACATCTCGGTCTGGGAGAAGCCCGCGTAGCGTTCTCCTACGCTTTCGGTCATGACCGAAGGCGCCGGGGTTGTCCAGCAGCTGTTCACGTCCATGGCGAGCGGCGACATGGAGACCGTGGCTTCACTACTTGCCGATGACTTCGTGTTCGAACTTGGCGGCTCGAGCCGCTTCGCGGGACGCCATGTCGGCCGCGACCGCTTCTTCGCGTTACAGGGCGACCTCGCTGCCGCCACCGAGATTCAGAACGAGATTGTCGCGATCCATCCGATCGAGGGTGGAGCGATTGTTCACCAACGCGGGCGAGGTCGAGACGGGTATTCCGACGAAGCGCTGTTGCTGATGTCCGTTGCGGCCGGTCGCCTCACGGCGGTGAAGGAGTTCCTCTTCGACCACGGACCGTTGGAGTCGCTCGCCGGCTGACAGAAGCTCACGACCCGAGGCCGAGAACATATGCCGCGGCTTCCGTTGGGCCGCCCTCCCGGTTGCTGGTCGCAGCTTCGCGTTCCGCGGCGTGGGCGAAGTTGTGGTCGTGCAGAACGCGCTCGACTGCGGCGGCGATCTCGTTGGGTGATGAAAGTGGTGAGATCCCGACACCGGCGCCCGTGCCTTCGACGCGTTCGGCGTTGAGCTGTTGATCGCGGCCCATCGGCGCGCAAACCGAACGGGGTGCCATAGGCGAGTGCGGCAGCGACGGTGCCGAGACCGCCGTGGGTGATGACGAGGTCGACGTCGTCGA
Source organism: uncultured Actinomycetes bacterium (assembly GCA_963742585.1). Lineage (GTDB taxonomy): Bacteria > Actinomycetota > Acidimicrobiia > Acidimicrobiales > JACDEA01 > JACDEA01. Next base: position 1,695,196 of record CAVUMI010000009.1, on the reverse strand, counting down.
GAACGGCGACGTGGGGCACGTAGCTGTTGACGATTATTCCGGGGTGGGCGCTCTTGATCGCGCCGTATCCGCTGGTTGTTACGAACAGCCTGGCGTGGGGCGCCGCTCCTTCGATGATCGCGTCGAGGAGCTGCTCCTGGGCCTGGAAGGTGGTGGAGAGACTGACGAGGGCGAGTGGTCTGTCGCCGGCCGGGAGTTCAGGCCTGGTCGGCGGCGGGTCCGGGACGAGGAACCCAAAATGCTTCAGGTTGTCGAGGGGTTCTTCTACCGGAGCATCGAAGGAGGTCGTCACGACGGACATTGCCGCGGTGTGGCGGGAGAAGAGGTCGGTCCACCCCCTCACCGCGGAAACGCCAAAGCGCTCCCGCGTTTCGTTGATGGGGGCGTCGAGGAAGGGCCACAGTTCGCCGAACCACACGTCGACGAACGTCTTGAACATGCTGTGCAGTAGCACGACAGAAGGCAGGTCGAGGGTTTCCGCGGCCGCCAACGCACCGGTGAGGTTCGCGTCGATGACGACGCCTGATGGTCGCAGGCCTTGTACAAGCCGGAGTAGGTCGTTGCCGACGGAGGAGCCGACCATGGCGGGCAGGGATCGCTCGATTTGGTCCTCCAGCGCTCTCGTCCGGTCGTAGTTGTCGAGTTCTGAGAACGCGACGAACGAACAGCCGGTCTCGACCGCGGCGAGCTTCAACTGACGGCTGGCTCAGCAAGGTGACCGTCGCGCCGGCCCTGATCAACGCACCTGCAAGCGCCAGCATCGGTGGCACCGTCCCGCCGGCGTCATGACACACGAGCACGTACGAGCGGTTGTTCGCGCGCTGACGCCCAGACATTGCGACCTGCTTAGCTCGGCGGCATCCGTGAATTCGAGTGACATCCGCCGGCCGCGCTCGGGTCGCGACGCGTTCCGGTGGAAGCAACCCTGGCAGTACGTCGTCAGGAAGTCGAACATACGTTCGATTTAATGTCGAGATGTTGCTCGTCTTGATCTAGATCCTGAGGACATCGAGCGGTCGTACGCCGACGGTGAATCGGTGCGAGCGATCGCGAAGCGCTTGGGCTGTTCCGCTGAGGTGGTCTACGGCCGTCTCGAGTTGGCGGGAGTCAGGCGAACGTCGCGCGCAGCCATACCTGCTGACGAGCTCGTGCGCCGGTATGTCGACGAGCGGGCATCGTGTGCCGAACTCGGCCGATCCTTCGGCGTCACCGCATGGACCATTCGCCGACATCTTGCCGACGCCGGCGTCGAATTAAGAAACGATCGGGAGCGCGCTCGGACCGAGGTTCAACCCTGCCCACGCTCTCGCACGTTCCGGGCCTACGCGCTCGGGTTGGTGTGGGGCGACTTCTCCGCGGAGTGGGCGACAGAACGGCGGGAACGGATCTATGTCCGATCGAGCACGACGCGTTCGGAGCAGCTGGCATTGACGCATGAGGTCTTCGGTGCGTACGGGCCGGTTCGTGTTGCGAGCGGGATGGTCAGAGCATCGCTCCACCCCACGTTTGACTTCCTCCTCGCGAAGTACGGATCAGTCGTCCCGGAGCGCCTCGAAGCCGAGCCCGCCGCCGCGGCGTTTGCTGCGGGTTACACCGATGCGGAGGGCTCGTTTGGCGTCTACGGCGGACGGTCGAGGTTCAAGATCGACTCCTACGACGCTGCTGTGTTGGCGTGGTTCGCGAGCTGGTGCGACCGGATTGGCGTTCGCTGTAAGCACCGCCTCGTCGCAGCGGCTGGTACGCCCAGAACGGACGGAACCGTCTACAACGGGGACTTGTGGCGGGTGAACGTCAACGACGCCGCGTCACTGTGCCGGCTGGCGGCCTCGCTGACCCCGTTTGTCCGTCATGCCCGTCGGCGAGCGATGATGGAGGCCGCCGTCGACAATGCCGTCGCCCGGCTCCGTGCCAATGACCCTCCTCCAAAACATCCGTAGCTTCGCGATCATCAGCCATGTCGATCACGGCAAGTCCACGCTCGCGGACCGGCTGCTGGAGCTGACGGGCGCGGTCGACGCGCGGGACATGCGGGCGCAGTACCTGGACTCGATGGACCTCGAGCGGGAGCGGGGGATCACGATTAAGGCCCAGAACGTGCGTCTCACGCATAAGGGTCACGAGCTGTTCCTCATCGACACGCCCGGCCACGTCGACTTCGGCTACGAGGTGAGCCGCAGCTTGGCGGCGTGCGAGGGCGTCGTGTTGTTGGTCGACGCGTCGCAGGGCATCGAAGCCCAGACCCTGGCCAACTGTCTCCTGGCCATGGAGAACGACCTCACGATCATCGGTGCGCTGAACAAGATCGATCTTCCCGCGGCCGAGCCCGACAAGTACGCGCAAGAGATCGAGTCGGTTCTCGGCATCCCGGCCGACAGCCTGCTGCGGATCTCGGCCAAGACCGGTGAGGGCGTCCCCGAGCTGCTCGACGCCATCATTGAGCGCATCCCGCCGCCCAAGGGCGACGAGCACGCGCCGCTGCAAGGACTCATCTTCGACTCGCAGTACGACCAGTACCGCGGCGTGATCAGCGCGGTGCGGGTCGTCAACGGGACGCTTCATGCCGGGTCGCGTCTGCGCTTCATGCAGACCGGCGTCGTCCACGATGTCGAGGAGGTGGGCGTTCGCGTTCCGGACCCGATGCCGGTTCCCCGGCTCGGTCCCGGCGAAGTCGGTTACCTGATCGCCGGCGTCAAGGACGTGGCCGAGGCCCGCAGCGGTGAGACCGTCACCGACTATCGCAACCCAGCGCCCGAGCCGCTGGCTGGTTACCGCGAGCCCAAGCCGATGGTGTTCTGCGGGCTGTTCCCGGTCGACGGTGACCAGTACGCCGACCTGCGCGACGCGCTCGAAAAGCTCCGCCTCAACGACGCATCGTTCACCTACGCGCCCGAGACGTCAGGCGCGCTGGGCTTCGGTTTCCGCTGCGGGTTCCTCGGCCTCCTGCACATGGACATTGTCCGCGAACGGCTCGAGCGCGAGTTCGACCTGTCCCTCATCGCCACCGCGCCCAGCGTGGAATACCGCGCGCACCGCACCGACGGCAACGTCGTCGAGGTCGACAACCCGAGCGCGATGCCCGAACCCACCGAGCTCGACTTCATCGAGGAACCCTTCCTCACCGCCACGATCCTCCTGCCGGCCGAATACACCGGCACCGTCATGGACCTCTGCCAGACCCGGCGGGGCGACATGGTGCGCATGGAGTACCTCTCACCTGAGCGCATCGAGCTGATCTACCGCATCCCGCTGGCCGAGGTGGTGATGGACTTCTTCGACCAGCTCAAGGGCCGCACCCGCGGCTACGCCAGCCTCGACTACGAGCCGTCCGACTACGCCCGCAGCGACCTGGTCAAGATCGACGTGCTGCTCAACGGTGTGCCGGTCGATGCCTTCAGCACGGTCATCCATCGCTCCAAGGGGCAGGAGTACGGCGCGAAGATGACGGAAAAGCTGCGCAAGCTCATCCCGCGCCAGCTCTTCGACGTTCCCATCCAGGCCGCCATCGGCGGTCGCATCATCGCCCGGGAAACGGTGAAGGCGAAGCGCAAGGACGTGCTGGCCAAGTGCTACGGCGGTGACATAACGCGAAAGCGCAAACTGCTGGAGCGGCAGAAGGAAGGCAAGAAGCGGATGAAGTCGATCGGACGGGTCGAGGTGCCGCAGGAGGCGTTTATCTCGGCGCTGCGGCTCGACGAATGAGCGAGGCGGCGAAGACCGTTGTCGTGTGCGGGCTGGGTTACGTCGGCCTGCCGCTGGCCATGCGGGCCGTTGAAATCGGCTACCGCGTGGTGGGCTTCGATCCCGAGTCGAGCCGGGTCAAGCGGGTGCTGGCAGGGGAGTCCTACGTCGACGACGTCGCGCCGGCCGACGTGGCGCGCGCGCTGGCCAGCGGATCGTTCACCGCGTCCGACGACCCTTCCGCGTGCGCGGGTTTCGACGTCGCCACCATCTGCGTCCCCACGCCGCTACGCGAGGGTGCGCCCGACCTGAGCCACGTCGAGATGGCGGCGGGCACGGTCGCCCAGTCGCTCACCGCCGGGGCCACCGTCGTGTTGGAGTCGACCACCTACCCCGGCACCACCCAGGAGCTCGTGCAGCCGATTCTCGAAGCGGGCTCGGGCCTCACTGCCGGCGCCGACTTTCACCTGGGCTACAGCCCCGAGCGCATCGACCCCGGCAACCCCGAGCACACATTCGTCGGTACTCCCAAGGTCGTCTCCGGCATCGACGCCGCGTCACTGCAAGCGGTGCAGAGCTTCTACGACACGCTGGTCGATACCACCGTGCCGGTGTCATCCCCGCGCGAGGCTGAGCTCTCGAAGCTGCTGGAGAACACGTTCCGTCACGTGAACGTCGCGCTGGTCAACGAGCTTGCCGTCTTCGCGCACTCGCTCGGCGTCGATCTCCAGGAGGCGATCGACGCTGCGTCGACCAAGCCGTTCGGCTTCATGCCGTTCCGGCCCGGACCCGGGGTTGGCGGCCACTGTCTGCCGATCGATCCGAGCTACCTCTCGTGGCGGGTGAAGCGGGCGGTCGGTCGCACGTTCCGCTTCGTCGAGTTGGCCAACGACGTCAATGACACCATGCCTGACTACGTCGTCGCCCGTATCCAGGCGGCGCTCAACAATCGCGGCAGCGCGGTCAAGGGCAGCCGGGTGCTCGTGCTGGGTCTGGCCTACAAGCGAAACACCGGCGACGGCCGTGAGTCACCGTCGGTGGTGGTGGCCGAGCGGCTGCAGGGCCTCGGCGCCGACGTACGTGCCGTCGACCCGCTGCTGCTCGAGCCCAGCGTCGCCGCCGGCATCCCGCGCGTCGACCTGACCGCCGACGAGGTGACGGCGGCCGACATCGTGGTGATCCTCACCGACCATGACGTGTTCGACTACGACACCGTGGTCGCCAACGCCGACTGTGTGTTCGACACCCGGCGCCGGGTCAGCGGTCCCCAGGTCGAACAGCTGTAGCTACGCGGGCACTTCCCGCGGCGACTCGTACCGGGCGTCCTCGCCGGGATCAGACACGCCGTTGAGGACGATGCCGAGCGCGTTGGCACCGGCGTTATCGAGCATGTCGAGCGCGCGGTTCAGGTCGCGCCCGGCGGTGAGGTCGGCGGTGGCCACGACCACCACGCCGGCGACGCGCGTGGCGAGCGCGGCTGCATCGCCCGCGGCCAGCAGCGCGGGCGCGTCGATCAGCACGACATCGGCGTCGGCGCTGACCGCGGTGAGCAGCTCGGCGACCCGGGCCGTCCCGAACAGGTCGTCGGGGTCGGGAGGCAATGGTCCGGAGGCGAGCAGCCGGAGTGACGCGCCGTCGGGAAGGGGAACGGTCTGGAGCGAGACCGACATCGGATGGTCACCGAGGAGCACCGACGTGAACCCGATCGTCGTGGGAAGCCCGAAGAACTCATGGAGGCGGGGACGGCGAAGGTCACAATCGACGCACACCACGCGCCGGCCCGACCGGGCCAAGGTCACGGCCAGATTGGCCAGCGTCGTGCTCGCGCCCTCACCGGACATCGGGCTGGTGAAGAGCAGCGTGCGCAGTGGCCGGCGCATCCCGATGAACTGCAAGCTCGTACTCAGGGATCGGTAAGCGTCGCTCGCCGCCGAGTCCGGCTCCAGCGTGACGAGGCGAGTCGTTTCGGTGTCGACCCACTCGGGATCGATGGGAATCGTGCCGAGGATCTCCTTGCCGTTGGCCTGACGCTCGACGTCCTCGATGGTCTTGACCCGGTCAGCGAAGAACTCGAACATGAACGCGGCCGCGGCGCCCACGAGGAGTCCGAGCACCAATGCCAGCAACGCGTTGCGAACCGGGCGCGGGCGGATCGGATCGCTGGGCACCGTCGCCTCCCGGAGGACCTCGACGGAGTTGGTCACCGCGGGCGGCGCGTTCACCGACTGGTCGTAGCGCTGCTGGAAGAGGGCGTGCTGCGCGGCGATCGTGTCGCGCTGGTTGCGCAGGGCTTGAAGCTCGGCCGCGGTCCTACCCGCCGCGGCCATCCGGCTGTCGATATCGTCGAGCTGCGCCTTGGCTTGCTGCACCCGTTGCAGTAGCACGCGGCCCGTCTCCTGAACGCCGTTGACCGCGGCCAGTCGTCGGTTCTCGATGTAGACACCAGCGAACGTGTTCGCCGCCCGCCGGGCCACGCCCCGCTCAGAGCTCTCGGTGGTGATCCTGATGATTCGCGTCCCAGCCTTCGGCTTGATGCGGATCGCCGACACCACTTGTGCCGCTTCGCCCAACTGGCGCGATACCTCGACGGCGACTGGCTCTGATTTCAGAATCTCAACGTGGGTGGCGACGGTCTCGGTCTCACCACCGCCTTGCGTGCCCACGACGATCTCCGCAGTGGCGGCGTAAACCTTGGTCGACAAGGTCGAGAGCAACACCCCGACGGTGACCGCGACGCCGACCGCGACGATGATCAGCCATTTCCTGCGCAGCAGCACCTGGGCTCCGGCGCGCAGCGTGGACGCAGCGTTGGTGAGCAATCGAGGCGACGTTACCAGTGGCCTGACAAGGATCCTGGGCGTCGCGAGGTGAACATAAGCAGTTGTGCCCCGTCGGCTGCTCTGCCTTCTGGCCGCCGTCGTGGCTTCGGCTGGGATGGCGACACCCGTTCGCGCCGCCGCGCCCGTCGCCGTCCCTGAGGCGCCGGTCCTGCACCCGTCCTTGCGTCCGGGTGAGGTAACCCGAACGGCGGTGGACGTTCGGACGCCGAGCGTGCACCGGGTCGACGGCCAGCTCGGCGACTGGATCGGAGCGGCCACTCGGTTCGCCGGCGCGGGAGCGTTCTCAGCCGGCGAGTACGTGTACTCCGATCATCTCTTCGACGCCTACGGCCCGGACAACGGCAACGACACCGACCGCCAGCAGCTGATCGACCTGCTGGCCAGGATCCTGCCCGAGACCTACCGCCTCGAGCCCCTTGGCCAGATCGACCCGTTCGATGAGCTCGGCGTGCCCGTGGACTACCCGCTCTCGGCATCCGAGCAGTACGGCGACGCCGGCTTCGTGCCCGCAGCTGACATTCACGAGGTGCGGGTCGCGGTGACCGAGCAGGACGTCCACCTTCTCGTGCGCACGACCACGATGACCGCCGCCGACCAGCCCGCGGTGCTGGTTCTGGCTGACACCGCACCCGGGGCCGCGGCACGCGGCGTTCCGTTCGCTTCCAACCTCAGCACCGCAAAGGCTGATGTGGCCGCGATCGTCGTTGGCAGCACCGTCACCGTCGCCGACCTGCGCACCGGCGCGCTGATCACGACCACCGCGACCGCGGCCACCAACCCGACGGGCTACGACAACGCCGTCGAGGCCCGCTTCCCGCGCCGGTTGCTCGAAGGCGCGGGCGGCGCCATCTCACTGGCGGTGGCCACCGGCAAGCCCGCGCCCGACCGGCGATCCTTCGCTGCGCTCGCCGATGCACCCGGCGGTGCGCGTATCGCCAACGTCGCGTTCCGGCCGAACGAGCCGGTCCGCACCTGGTTCGACAAGCAACAGGCGCTCGCGCTTGGCGCGGGCACCATCGACCCGTTCTTCGCCTCGATCGACGCGTCCGACTCCCAGGCCGGCGTCACCGAGCGGATCGGCCTGGTGCCCGGTGGCTACTACGAGCGCATATTCGAGTCCTCACCCGCCATCTCGACCGAAGGTGGCAACGACGGCGTCCTGCAGCACTACGGCGTGTACGTCCCGCTTCGCTACGACGGGACGCGCCGGCCGTTGCCGGCCACGTTCTGGATGCATTGGCGCGGCGGCAAGGCTCACTCGGGTGCCACCGTCTCGCCGCGGATCATGCGCGATCAGGGCGACGGTCATGGCGGGTTCGTCTTCGCACCGCGCGGCCGCGGTACCTCGACGTGGTACCTCGGCGAGGGGATGGTCGACGTCAACGAGGTGTGGGCTGACGCGACGGCGTCGTTCCCGGTCGATGCCGACCGGGTCTACGTCTCCGGGCACTCGATGGGTGGTTGGGCGTCGTGGTTGTTCCCGATCCTCTATCCCGATCGCTTCGCCGGCGCCTATCCGGTGGAGGGCCCGCTGACCGAAGGGGCGTGGACGGGAGTCGACGTCCCCGGTTGCGACGATCTGTACTTCGAGGACTTCGCCGACTACACGCCGTGCTACATCGCCACCAACGACAGCGACCCGCGCACGCAGCACACGTTCCGTCTCCTCGAGAACCTCCGCAACGTCCCGATGGCGATTTATCAAGGCGCCATCGACGAACTGGTGCCGGTCAGCGGCGTGACCGTGCAAGTCAACCGGCTGCAAGAGCTCGGGTACCGCTACCGCTACTACCTGTTCCCGACCTACGAGCACTACACCCACCCGATCGTCGACGAATGGGCTGAGGGCGCGCGGTACCTCGACCGGTTCCGCCGCGACCGCAACCCGGCGCGCGTCACCTACATCCGGGACATGCCGTTCGAGGAGACGGTCGAGACCGGCCCGTCGCGGGTTCGCCCGACCCTCGGCCTGAACTTCGACTTCGACCACGCCTACTGGATGAGCCAGCTGACACCGGCCGATCCGGTCAATGGGGTGGCCCGCTTCGATGGTCGGTCGCTGGCCATCCCCGCGCCGCCGGTCATCAATGTGCCGGAGGCGGGCGGGCCGGTCGCGCTCGGTCAAGCGGGCCCCTTCGTCATGGTCGGCCAGAGCTGGCTCACCAATCCACTAACCCCGACGCCGCCGACCACCAACGGCTTCACGTTCTCACTCACCGGCGCCACCCGGGTCGCGCTGGACCTCACCCGGATGGCCATCAGAACGACGGCGCCGATCAACGGCCAGGTGACCGCCGACCGCCCGTTCCAACTACGCCTCAGTGGGGCCTGGGCGGCGATCCCCACGGTCCGCATCAACGGTGCGCCGGTGGCCCGCTCGGTTGCCGACGGCGCGCTGGTGATCAACGTTCCCGCCGGCAACGCGGTCATCGCCGTCTCCTAATCGGCGCGGCAGTCTCGTACCATGGCGCTCCGTGGGGTGGTGTCATGAGTTCGGTCCGCAGATCCACGAGGGTTGCGCGCATCCGATGGTGGCGGGCAGCTCGACGTGCTCGTGTCCGCGGTGTGGCGTGGTCTGCACCGGCCGGTTCAACGGCTGCCCGGCGGTCTGGGCGCGGGGCCCGATTGCGTTCACCGCCAAGCGGCCGATGGAGACCGAGGTCCTGGCCGAGGCCACGCCCGACCGCCGCCGGCCCGACGATCTGGTGCTCGCCGATTTCTCGATGAGCCGGACGCCGAGCGGGCCGCCTTCGTTGCCGCGTCCTGCGCCGCCGGCGCCTCCGCCCACCACCCAGCCGATCCCGGTGACGCGCGCCGTGGTGCCGCCTCCGGTCCAACCGGCTCCCGCACCGGTCGTGGCGCAGCCGCCGCCTCGGCCCCAACCAGCTCCGGCACTATCACCGCCGGAACCGGCGCCGGCACCACCGCGGCGGCCGGCCCGGCCCCCCGCACCGGCGCGTCGCCGGGTGCCTGTCGACTTTTCACCCGATGCCTCGGCCCTTCGTGACCGGCTTGCCGGCTTGCGGAGCGAGATCAGCTCGCTCGGCGACGCCATAGGCACGCCGGCGGAGAAGAAACAGCCACCAGCCGGGGATAGGCACTAGCACTCGGTATCATCGAGTGCCAACCATGCTCGACGAACGCAAAGCCGCGGTCCTCCGTGCGGTCGTGGAGGGGTACATCGAGACCGCCCAGCCGGTCGGGTCCGCGCACGTGGTCCGGGCCAGCGGGATCGAGGTCTCCTCGGCCACCGTCCGCAACGACATGGTGGTGCTCGAGCGGGAGGGCTACCTCACCCATCCCCACACCAGCGCGGGCCGGATCCCCACTGACAAGGGGTACCGCTTCTTCGTCGACCAGCTGGCGCCGAGCGGCACCCTTGAGCCGGTGCAGCGCCAGCGCATCCGCGACTTCTTCAACCGCGCCCACGGCGAGATCGAAGAGATGCTGCACGACACCAGCCAGCTGCTGTCGAGCCTCACCGACTACGCCGCGGTGGTCGTCGGGCCATCGCATGAAGCCGCCACGGTGCGAGCCGTGCAGCTGGTCGGCCTCGGCCCGCGCGTCGCGCTCCTCGTCGTCGTCCTCGGCAACGGGGTGATCGAGAAGCGCTCGATCGATCTGGCCGAGGACAGCGGCGATGAGCGCATCGCCGCCGCCGGCGTCCATCTCGCCCGAACGCTCATCGGCAAGACCTTCACAACGATCCCGCCCGCGACGTCCACCGGCGATGCGGTCGCCGACGCCATCGTCGCCGACTGCTACCGCGCACTGTCGCGTTCGCACGACGAGGAGCCCGACCACGTCTTCGTCGGCGGCGCGTCGCGCATGGCCGCCGCCTTCGACGCGGTCGATACCGTTCGCCAGGTGCTCGACACTCTGGAGAAGCAGTACGTCGTGGTTTCGCTGCTGCGTGACGTCATGGACCGCGGTCTGTCGGTGGCCATCGGTGTCGAGCACGGCTTGGTGCCGCTGGCCGAGTGCTCGGTGATCGTGGCGCCTTACCAACTCGAAGGCGAGCTGGGCGGAACCATCGGTGTCCTCGGCCCCACTCGAATGAATTACCGGCAAGCGATGGCCGCTGTCGCCGTCGTCAGCCAGCGGCTCGGCCGCCACCTGACTGAGGGATAGGCGCCATGGAGGATTTCTACGAACTCCTCGGCGTGAGCCGCACCGCGTCCGACGACGAGATCAAGAAGGCGTACCGCCAGCTCGCCCGCGAGCTGCATCCCGACACCAACCCCGATCCGGCCGCCGAAGAGCAGTTCAAGAAGGTCACGCTGGCGTACGAGGTCCTGCGCGATCCCGAGCGACGGCAGCGCTACGACGCCTTCGGTCCCGAAGGTCTCCGCGGCACCGGCGCCGGCGGGGCGCCGGGTGCCAACCCCGTTCGCCGACTTCGGCCTCGGCGACCTCTTCGACGCGTTCTTCGGCCAGGGCTTCGCCGGTGGAAGCCGCGGCCGCGGCGGACCGGTCGGCGGCGCCGACTTGGAGATCGTTGCTGACCTGGAGTTCGAAGAGGCTGTCTTCGGCGTGAAGCACGACGTCACCTTGCGCGCGCCCGTGCGTTGCACAACGTGCGAGGGTCGCGGCGCCGCTCCCGGCACCACACCGGTGCGTTGCTCGATGTGTGAGGGCACCGGCGAGATCCGCCGGGTGCGCCAGTCGATCCTCGGCCAGATGGTTACCGCGTCACCGTGTTCGCGCTGCGGTGGCCTGGGCGAGGAGATACCGACGCCGTGCCCCGATTGTCGCGGCGACGGCCGGCGCACTGAGGAGAAGTCCTACGCGGTCGAGGTGCCGCCCGGCGTCGACAACGGCACCACGCTGCGCCTGGCCGGTCGCGGCGCCGCGGGCCCGCGCGGCGGACCCACCGGCGATCTCTACGTGCACATCCGCGTGCAGCCCCATGACCGTTTCCAGCGCGACGGCTTCAACCTCGTGCACGTGTTGCGGGTGCCGATGACCCAAGCGGCCCTCGGTGCGCACATTCCGTTCGCCACCCTCGACGGCGAGGAGGATCTCGTCATCCCCGCCGGCACGCAGACCGGCCGCGAGTTCCGGCTGCGCGGCCGTGGCGTTCCGCATCTCGAAGGCCGCGGTCGCGGCGACCTCATCGTGCGCACCATGGTGGAGACACCGACCCGCCTGTCGCGCGACGAGGAGGAGCTGCTCCGCAAACTCGCCGTCGAACGGGGCGAGGACGTGGCGCCGGAGGACACCGGGCTCTTCTCGAAGATCCGCTCGGCCTTCAAGTAGCGCCGGATGCTGCCGGCCACCGCGGCCCACGCGTTCGTGGCCGACCTCGACGCCCTCGAGTTGGCGGCGGACGACGAGCATCACCTCTTCCGCGCGCTGCGGTTGCGGCCGGGCGAGGCGGTGACAGTGGGCGACGGCGCCGGCCGGTGGCGCCGCTGCCGGGTGGCCAGCACCGGCGGTCTCGAGGTCGACGGCGACGTCGACATCGCGGCGCGACCCGCGCCGCCGATCACGATCGCGTTCGCGCTGGTCAAGGGCGAGCGACCTGAGTGGGTGGTGCAGAAGCTCACCGAGCTGGGCGTCGATGAGATCGTGCCGATGACCACCCGCCACACCGTGGTCAAGCGCGAGGGCGATCGGGCCGAGCGATCAGTCGAGCGTCTGCGCGGGGTAGCCCGGGCCGCGGCGATGCAGGCCCGGCTGGCCTGGTTGCCCACCGTCTCGCCGGTTCAGACCTTCGCCGATGTTGCTGGCCGCCCATGACCCCGCCGCGCTCGGCTTGGCCCACCCGGGCGGGGCGGCGCCGTCGATCTCACGGCCGATTCTTCTCATCGGGCCTGAGGGCGGCTGGTCCCCCGAAGAGCGGGCCGCGGTGCCCGCCACGGTCGATCTGGGACCCACCAATTTGCGGGCCGAAACCGCCGCCATCGCCGCCGCCGTGCGCTTAACGGTGCTCCGCGGTCTAACCCGGCGCTTCGCCGCGTGTTCTGCGTAGAATGACCACATTGCGTGGTTGGTTGAGTACGTTCCGTGGCATAAACTGAACGGCGAAAGAAGGGGTCTGTCGTGAGTGATCCGGCTGCACCGAAGTATTCATTGCGGGTCGGCGAACGGCTTCGGGCCGTTCGCAAGGAACTCCGCCTCTCGCTCCAGGCGGTCGAGGCGTCATCCGACCAGGAGTTCAAAGCCTCGGTTCTCGGTGCCTACGAGCGGGGTGAGCGGGCCATCTCGGTGCTCCGTCTCCAGCGCCTGGCCAGCTTCTACGGCGTTGCCGTCGACCGGCTGCTTCCTCCCGCTCACGAGGTCTCGCACGAGGACACCGACGCCAGCCTCACCATCGATCTGCGCACCATGGCCGCCGATCCGGCCGAGCTGCCCAAGCTGGCGGCCGCCGCTGGTTCGGACCTCATCGCTCGCTACGTCGCGGTGATCCGCTCCCGTAGGTCCGAGCCCGAGATGAGCATGCGGCTGCGGGCCGAGGATCTCGACACGCTCGCGCTGTTGTTGAGTGTCACCGCCGACGAGGTGCGCCGCCGGGTGGCCGACCTCGTCGCCGCCCCCGTTTGACCTTCGGCGTCTACCTACACATCCCGTTCTGCGCGCGTCGCTGCGACTACTGCGCGTTCGCGACCTGGACCGACCGGCACCACCTCATGGCGGACTACGCCGCCGCCCTACGGGCCGACATTGATGCCGCAGTCGTCGACGAGATGCCGCCGGCGACAACGGTGTTCTTCGGGGGCGGCACGCCGTCATTGCTCCCCGCCGACCTGCTCGTCGGCGTGCTCGACCGCATCCCGCGTGCCGAGGGCGCCGAAGTGACTGTCGAGTGCAATCCCGAGACCGTCACATCCGAGCTTCTCGCCGCGTACCGCGGCGCGGGTGTCAACCGCATCTCACTCGGTGTGCAGTCGTTGGTGCCGCACGTCCTCGCCGCCCTCGGGCGCCAGCACGACGGCGAGTCAGTGGCGCGGGCGGTTGCCCTGGTCAACGCCGCCGGCTTCACCACGTTCAACCTCGACCTAATCTTCGGCGCGGTGGGGGAGTCGCTCGATGACTGGCGGCGCACGCTCGACGGTGTTCTGGCCTTCGACCCGCCGCACGTGAGCGTGTACGCCCTGACGGTTGAACCGGGAACACCGCTGGCGCGCGATCCCGCCTGCTTCCCCGACGACGACGATCAGGCTGACAAGTACCTCCTCGCCGACGATCTCCTCAACGCTGCAGGATTGTCCAACTACGAAATCTCCAACTGGGCCCGCCCCGACACGTCGTCGCGTGGCCACGAGTGCCGGCACAACCTGCTGTATTGGCGCCAGGGCGACTACCGCGGCTTCGGGTGCGCCGCGCACTCCCACGTCCGGGGCCGTCGCTGGTGGAACGTCCGCACGCCCGAGCGCTACATCGCCGCGATCACGAGCAGCGCGTCACCGATTGCCGGCGAAGAGCATCTCGACGACGACGCACGCGAGCGCGAGCGGCTGGTGCTGTCGCTGCGTACGCGCGACGGCGTCCCGGCGCACACGGTGCCGGACAATCTCGACGACCTCGTCGAAACCGATGCCGCCGGCACCCGGGTCATACTGACGAGACGCGGCCGGCTTGTGGCCAACGAGGTCGCGCTCCGGCTTCAATCGCCGCCATAGAGGCGGGTGGCGAACCGCCCCACGGCCTCCCACACCCCCGGCACGACAAAGAAGCTGATGACCATGAGCAAGAGCAGCGCGGTGATGCAGCTGTAACCGATGAACCCGCCGACGTCGCGGTGCGCCCGACACGACGCCGCCTTGCTGGCGGTGCCCATTGCCGAGACAAGGACGAAGAGCCCGGCCACGATGGCTAACACGGCCTAATTCTGTCCGGGAGCTAGCGAGCCGCGGGTGGAGGAAGTAGGACGAGGACCTGGCCGGGAAACACCAAGTCGGGGTTGTTGCGGTCGTATAGGCGCCCGCGATTGGCGGCGATGAGGTCGCGCCAGTAGGGGACGACCTCGGCATCGGTTGGTGACCGGCCCCACGCGCGCTCGAGAACGCGTTCGGCCACCGCCCAGAAGTGTTGGCCGGGCTGAATCGTCCAGGTCAGGTCCGGCGCGTGTGGCGGTGAGGGCGCCGCCTCCGCTGCCACCCGCGGCACCGTCGTGGTCGTGGTCGCAGTTGATTCGTCTGGGAGACGATGCATGACCATCGGCGGGTCAGTCGTCGCGGTGTCGGCCCGAGCCATTGTGGGCACGCCGAGACCGACGCTCATCAGCGCGGCGATCGCGTTGCGTGCGAAGGCCGGTGTGACCGAGTCGAGAGCCCGCGCGAGCGGATGCGCCCCGGCGACTCGCAGCACGACCGCGGCGCTTGTCACGAGTGCGAGGTAGGCGGCCAAGACCGCGGCGGCGACGCTGAGCAACCGAATGACGATGAGCTCGGGCCCGGTCATAGGTGATCCGGCGGGTGCACGATCACCGGTTCGCTGCCCGCGCGTTCAACCACCAGGTCGTCGCAGCCATCGCCGTCGACGTCGGCGGCTTCGAGGCCCGTGGCGCCGTCGACCACCTCGAGGCGGTCGGCGACGACGTCGGCTGATGCCGTCGCCCACTCAATAAATGTGTACAGCGCTCCAGTGCTGGGACGAAGCAGTGCCAATGTCGGGTTCCCGTCGCAATCCCAGTCGCCGACGGTCACCACGTCGCCGACCGTGCCGACCGCCCAAGCCTCGTCTTCGTCGCGCAAGACGCCGTCGACGTAGTCGAGCCCAGGGTCTGGCGCTTCAGCAGGCGGGGTAGGGGCCGCTGACGCGAGCGGCGGTGGCGTGGGACGCAAGCGAGATGCGCCTAGCCCGGCGAGACCGGTGATCGCGACCAACAGCAGCCCGCCGGCGATCACCCGACCCAGGCGCCGGGGCGTGCGCCGACGCCGCCGACGCGTCGGCACGGAGGGAAGCTGCCGCAGTTCGCCGAGTCGAGCCTGGCCGCGTTCGAGCACTCGATAGAAATATCATGAAACATCATGAAATACTAGGTACAGCTCACGACCGAACTCGGAACCTCGCCCGTCCTCGTTCCAGCCCGCTGACGCGAATCGACCACGCGAAGCCGCGGCCGGGCGGCAGTTCCATCGCGCCGAAGTTGACCGCGAAAGGAAGGTCGAGTCGCGTGCCCTGGACGATGCCGGGAGGCCTACCGACCTCGAACTCGGTCTCGAACTTGACCTCGGTGGGAGGGTCGCCGATCGAAACCGCTTGCCCGTCCTCGTCTAGGAGGAACGCCTCGAGCGCGTGGCGTCGGTTGGCCTCGCCCCACGGCACTTCGAGCTTCAGTGCCAGGCCATGCACGAACGGTCCAGGCCCGGTGAGCGTCCAGCCGCCGCCGAGGATATAGAGCTTGCCGTCGGCGACCTGCGCCGCGTCACAGAGCAGCGCGGTGAGAGACCACTCGTCGTCGTCCGTCATCATGTGGGACCCACTGTTGCACGCGGGTAGGCCTCAACAGGCGGTGGCGCGGGCAATGCTCTCGCCGCGTCCCGCCAGCGTGGCGGTCGACTCGGCTGTGATCACCGCATCCCGAGCGACACCGGGGACTCCCGGGGCGAAGATCCGTCGGACCACGGCGGTGGCGCGCACGCAGAGCTGACGCCCGACGATCACGACTTCCGGCGAACCAACCAACTCCAGCCCTCGAGGGGCGCGCGCCGATACAGAATCGGAGGCGACCTGCCGAGCGCGTTCAAGGTCGATGTTGACCAGTCCACCCTCGTAGAAGGGTGTATCTGCAAACGCCGCAGCGGCTGCATCATTGGCCGCAGCGGCGACCGCACTGCCAAGCTCACGCTGACCGAGGAAGACAACCGCCGCGTCCACCGCGATCGCCCCAAGCACCACCAGAACCAGCACAGCGGCCGGCACGAGCAGCAGGACGCTGCCACGTTCTCGGCTTGACCTAGCGGGCACAGTTGGCCTCACCCGACAAGCCGGAGCGGAACGGGTCTACGAGTTCGGAATGGCGCGACGCGGCGACAAATGTCAGCGCAGGACGGTTGATCAGTGGGATCGCGGCGAGGGAGACCGGGTACTCGACAGTGAACGTCACGCGCCGGCAGCGACCGAACGCGCCCGGGCTATGCCGCAGAGTCATTCGATCGGGATCGCGCCCATAGCCGCGTAGGGCTTGCGCCGCGGCCGCCGCAGCCTCCTGCTCCGCATCCTCCCCGTCAGCGCTCTCCACGTACGCCCGCGCTGCCTCGCGCGCCGCTGAGGCGGCGGCCAGCTTGGCGTCGATCGCGGCCCACGCATTTACGACGACAAGAGTCCCGATCACGAAGACGAGCACACCGAACGCCAGGCCCTCGAGGCCACCGAGTTGTCCACGCTCCTCTCTCCGACGGACCACCAGTCGAGGAGCCCTCATCGAAAGCGCTCGATGCGGGCTCGAACGGTCCTGTCAACGGTGTCCAGCCCCAGCGGACGGCGAAGCGCGGCGGGGAGGAAACTCGGATTGTTTGCCCGCACGCGAAGGCTGACCTGATCACCGTCCTCGTGCCACTGGAACGCGAGCCGATCGCCGTAGCGCCCCAGTACCCGACGCGCGCTCGCCTCCGCTTCGTCGCGAATCGCGGCCGCGTCGACGGCGTCGGCGCCGGCGACCAGGCGCACGGCGTCGAAGGCAGCCGAAGTAACCGCTGACGTGGCGTAGAGGTCGTAGCTGATCTGAACTGCAAACAAGAGGAAGCTGAGGAAAGCGACGACGCCGACCAGATTCCCGATCAGTCCGATCCCGTTTTCGATCGCGCCGGCGTGGCTACTGCCCGATCTGATTGACCTGGTTATCGACATTCCCCTGCGCATTGCCGAGGGTCGCCTTGAACCCAACCCACATCAGTGCGCCCAGAAAGGCCATCACGAGCACCGCGATTGCTGCCGAGATGACGCCTTCGCCCCGCTCATCGCGGATGAGCCGTCGCCACAAGACTGAGCGCGCGGTGCGCTGCCACACGTACGCCGCAAGCAGAACTTCGTTCATCACTGCTCCTTCGTTCACGACCCAGAGAAGATTCTCAGGGCCTCGATAAATGGGACGGCAAGGAAGATGACGCCAGGGATGAGCGTCGCCACGGTGACCGGGATCCAGACCTGTTGACCACGCCGCTCGATGGTGGCAACCAGCTCTCGATGCACCTCGGCGCGGATGGCGCGGGCTTCTTCCGACATCAGCCGGCCGAGATCACCCGTGTCTTCGCTTAGAGCGAGCACCGGGATGATGCGGTCCAATGCTGGGACTTTCGCGCGCGCAGACCATTCCCTCAGTGCGTCGATCTCCGACAGGCCTTGGCGCGCTCGGCCGCATACGCGGCGGAGGTCCGTCGCGCAGACGCCGCGGCCGCGCTCGGCCACGCGGTTCAAAGCGGCACCAAGCGAAAACCCCGCGGTGACAAGCATCGCGAGCTGCTCGGTCACGATCGGTAGCTCAAGAAAGACGCGCCGCTGCCAGCGCGCGGATGCCGCTCCCAGCTGCTGTTCGATCACCAGGAAGGCCAGCGTTGGCCCACCGAGGAGGAACAAGAAGGCGACGGCTACGGGAGGCTGAGACAACGCGACAAGCGCGGCGGAGGCCGCGAGGGCGGCGGTGGCCCAGCCAATCTGCCGCACGCGAAACGTCGTGACGTCCATCGGAAGGTGCAGCCGATCCAGACGCGCCCCCACGTCCTCGTTCACTCCAAACGCGCGCGCGATACGCGCGCCAACAGCGCTGCAAAGGGGTCCGATCACGTCACGCCACGACTGGAAGTCGACAAGCGGCGTGGGTCGGCCAAGTGAGCCCCGGCCGTAGGGCCGCAGGCGCTGAGCAAGGGAGGGGCGCTGGACCGCCCGCAGCTCGCCGATCAGCAACGTTGCACCTGCCCAGACGAGCAGCCCGACGATGACCATCGGTTGCCGCACTTACGCCGCCTCGTTGCCGAAGACGCGCTGCTCTTCCGGCAGCTGTAAGTAGCGACCGGCCCACATCCAGCAGGCGATCACCAGGCCGATCCCCGCCGCGACTGCGAGCTGTCCAGTGGCCGTCTGATACGCGGCGCGGCCGGTACCGATCGAGAGGCCGGCCAGTGCCATGCCGACGGGGACGACGAGCACAAATCGTCGGGCAAAGCGGACGCCCGCCTGCTTTGCCCGCGCGTCCTTACGGCCGTGGACGTCCTGAATGCGGTCCGCTACCAGGGCGGCGAGGCGGCGGTCGAGGTCCGTACCGCCGACCTCGTGCGCGACGAGGAGGGTTTCCAGCGCAGCGTCGGCGGTGGCGTCGCCGAGACGCGCCTTGAGCACCGTCACTGTCCTCTCGAAGTCGGTGGAGAGAAGCCATTCGCGCTCTCCAGTGGCGAACGCTCCCCGTAGCTCCGGCGGCCCGCGCCGACCGACTTCAAACAGGGCCTGAGGTATCGATCGTCCCAGCGCGCCCGTTTGAAGGCGGATCTCCTCAATCATCCGCGGCCAGGCGTCGCGGGCCTCGGCGCGCCGCTGCTCGCGCCGCGCACGATACGCGGCCGCGGGGGCAGTGCCGGCAAACGCACCCGCGGCCAGCGCGGGAAGCAGGCCTCCAAAGACGGCGAAAGCGGCCAGACCACCCGCGAACGCCAGCGTGACGCTGACCGCGGCGAAGTCTCGGGGTCGGACCTCGCTCAGCCCCGCTTGAGCTAGCCAGTCCTGCAGCAATGACCGCCGGAGCGGCGCGGCGGCGCGGCTCGGTTTCGGGCCGACGCCGACGCCGCGCCAGCCGAGGACGAGGGCCGTGTACAGCGAGGTAGACGCCGTACGCGCCGACGACGGCGACCGCGAGCGCTGACACCTTCAGTCCGAGCCCTCGAGAAGACTTCTGATGTCCAGTCCGACGGCTGCGAACGTGCGTGCGGTTCGCGCCGGTACCAGCCCGGTCCAGGCCAGGCGGGCGTCATACCGCTCGCGGGCGAACACCTGACTTACCGTGAAGGCCACTGCGTCGGGGCCGCCTTGGAGATCCTCGACTGCGGCAACTTCGTTGATCTGCACTCGATCGCCGTGCCGCGCGCAGTACACCACGAGGTCAACCGACTCGGCCACAAGGCTGTTGAGAGCGGCCATCGGGAGGTCACGCGCTGCGCCGCTCAGCTGACAAAGAAACCGCAGCCGGGTGAGTGCTTGTCGGGCTGATCCGGCATGGATCGTGGTCAGCCCTTGGACTCCGGACGAGAGCGTCAGTAGCAGCGGCAACGCTTCCCGGTCGCGAACCTCACCAACGATGGCTACATCGGGGGCCATCCGTAGGAACCCAGCGACCAGACGGCGCAAATCAACCTCCGTCCTGTCGGCGCGCGCCGGTCGTGTCTGCATGTGGGCAACGTTCGGCAAGGGCACGTCGGCCTCGAATACCTCTTCGGCCACGACGACTCTCAAGCCGGGATCGAGCTCGGCCGCACAGCAGGACAACAGCGTCGTCTTGCCGGAGCCCGGCGCACCAGCGACGACGACGGACATGCCGGAACGAACGCACGCGCGCAAGAAGTCGGCGACGCTCCTTGTCAGGCTGCCCCGAGCCACGAGCTCGTCGAGCGACCGATAGGCAACTCCCGTGAACTTGCGGATGTTGACCAGCATGTGGGCGTCCCGACCGATGTCTCGGTGGACGATGTGCAGGCGAGCACCTTGGTCGAGCTGGGCGTCCTGCAATCCCTCGGCCGCGTCGAGTTTCCGGTGCGACGTTGAGGCGTCGTCGAGCAACTTGGTCAACGTTCGCGCTACGTGGTCGTCGTCGTGGAAGACCTCATCGTGATAGCCAGACGTACCTCGGTGGCGTTTCACAAAGATCGAATCCGGCGCGTTGACCATCACTTCCCACACGTCGTCATCGGCCAACAAGGGTTCGAGCGGGCCGTATCCAGCAAGGTTCCGGAGGGCGCGCTCCGCGAGCAGCGTGGGTTCGGCTATCGCGGTCGCCCGGCGACCCCGGCTGTGCTCCTCGCCCCATCGGTCAACCTCGTCGCGGATGAGCGAACGCAGCTTCTCGATGCCGTCGGGCGAGGCCGGGTCGAGGTCGATCTCCTTGGCGCGCTCCTGTACCGAGCGCTCCACCTCCGCCAGCGGAGACACCCACCCGGCATCGCTCATGGTGTGCTGACCGCTTCGGGCCAGGCCGCTAACTCACGGGGTCTCACCGGTCGCGCATGGGATTCGAGATATTGGCCGGCGCGGGAACCGCGCTTATTGATCGCCAGGAACGCGCCGAGCAGAGGGTCACCGAGGGCGGGGGGCAGCCGGGCACGATCGTGCAGTGCGTGTTCGATGTCGCGGTCCGGCAGGAACACGGCGAGCGCCATCTCGCCGCGCGCCGCGTCGTCCAACAATCCAGCCAATGCCGCGGTGAGGCTGGAGCGCTGGCGCGGTGCGCGGCCGACCCGGTTGAAGACCGGAACGACGCGCGTAGGCGAGACGCCCGCGTCAATGAGCTCGTTGACGACGCGTGCCAGCGAGTACACGCCCTTCAACCCGCCGGTCCCCACCGCGAACACGACGTCGGCGTTTGTCACCGCGGCGCGTGCAAGCGAGTGGCGCTCTTCGACGTCGAGCGACCCGCCTTGCGCTTGGCTTTCCAAGTCGGCGTCGCAATCGCACACCACGATCGAAAACGCACGACGTAGTGCATCGAGCGCTGCCGCGACAGCGCGCGGGCGCAGTGTCGACCACGACGCCGACCGGCGAAGGCCCAGGAGCAGCGCATAACCCCTTTCGGTGACGTCATAGGTAAAGGCGCGGGCCTGGTCGACGGTTGGCGTGGCGGTGCGACAAAGATCGACGAGCTCCTGGACCCCCGGCCCTAGATCGCCGGCATCGTGGAGCACGCCCTGTTCCGCGCGCAGACACATGTCAGCGAGCACGACCCGCGGACGCGCGGACGCGGACCCCAGCTGTTGGGCGAGAGCCATCGTCAGTGTGGAAACACCCGTACCCCCGGGCCCGCAAAGCGCGACGAGCGGCGCCACTTCCACCGGTAGCACCTCTTTCGGCGACACGGCTGCGCGCCACTCAGTGGTGGGCACCATCGCGGCATGGGCGCGGAGTGCCTCGGTGAGATCGTCGGGGCCGAAGTCATCGGTGAGAAGGGAGTCGGCGCCGAGCTCCAACCAGATGTCTTGCTTCGAGCGTGAGTCGACGACGAGGACCGCGGTGCCCGCGTCGTGCGCGGCCTCGATGAGATCCCGATCGACGCTGGGCAGCGTGGCGTCGAGCAGAACGGCCGAATGGACTCGACCTGAGGTCAATCGTGTGCGTGCCTGTTCCTCGGATACGCATTTGACGAAATCCACGGGCAGAGAACCGGCATGCGCCCATTGGCCGACTGCCGAGAACCAGGCGGCGCGCGGGCCGGCTAGGCCGAGAACCACGAATCGATCAGTCATCGTCCGGGCGCGGGTCGAGGCGCGCGGTACGAGTTGGAGGCTGCGGCAGCAGCGTTTGGTGCCCCGCTGACCCGAACCAACGAGATTTGTCCCGCGGCGATCGCGTGCGCAACCGCCATCGCGTCGTCGGCGGTCGCGACTGAAAGTACGACGACCTGGCCCTTTCGGTCACCCAACGGACCTGTACTTGCGTCGCGATCTACCACGCGAGCACCCGTGACGATCGTGGCGGTAAAGGCATCCGCGCCACTGCCGAACGTTGCGACGACGTCGACCAGCTCACCGGGCTGAAGGCGGTCACCGAGCGCTCGAGCGCTTTCGATAGGAACTGAGATCTGCCGCTGGTCAGAGATGGTTCCCGCGGCGATGACGGCACTGGCTTGGATGAGCTCTCCCGTGGCGACGGGCGCCACGACCACCGCGCCGATGAGCCGGGCGGGGCGGTCAAACACTCGAGTACGGAGCGCGCTGGTTGGCACGTGCATGCTCGCGGTCGTCAGATCGGCCGCGACAATTCGTGCACCAATCGTGAGGGGGCGACGCGCCACGACATAGCGCTGGAGATCCGAGCCTCCGTTCCCTCCGGCAACCGTGAAGAGGACGATGGTGGCCACTGCGATCAGTAGGCCGCCGAGCGCGGCTCGACCATTTGGGAGCGGTCGCCGGCGGGGGATCGGCCGCGAACCGTTGCCGCCCTGATCGGTGCCGGCCGTGCCAGCAATGGGCCTTGCCGTGCGAGTGACGGTGCCCGTACCCCTCGCCATCGCTTCCACCTCCCAGTCAGCCCGTGAGCCGGGCGTGCAGGTAGCGATTCGGGGGGAAGTGCCAGGCTTGGATGCAGGGGTATAGGCGGCCCACGGGCGATTCTGCACGTGGTTGTCGATGAGTTCCAGTGTTTTTTGTTGCGCTTGACTCCTCGGGGGTGACGCGGTTTGATGATCTTTCAGAGCGACCGGTGCACCACGGGCATCCCCCCGATTTGCCGATGTGCCTCGTAGGATTCGAAACGATGAGCGAGCCGATCCGTTGGATGAGCACGAAAGACGCCTCGGAGCGGCTGGGCGTCACCCTTCGCACCCTTTATCGGTTCATCGACGAGGGTCGGTTACCCGCCTATCAGGTGGGTCGGGTGATCCGGCTCAAGGGTGACGAGGTGGAAACCTTCATCGATTCGCTGCGCATCGCGCCGGGCACGCTGTCGCACCTCTATCCCGACAGTCGCAGCGACGCCTCGCTCAGCGAAGCCACCGGCACGTAGACCACCTGGCCGGCCTGGCCGCCCGTCGGCCGCAGGGTGAGCACGTCCGCGCCCACCGACACCAGCTCGCCGACCACGCTCTCGGTCCGCGTAACCAGGCGGACTTCGCTCCCGTCGGCGGCGACGCTGGCGAGTACGGCTACGAGCCGCCCCGTGGGCGCGGCCCGGTCGGCGAAGGCGGCGGGTGGGGACGGACCCTCGGGGCGCACCCAGGCGATCGCCGCGGTGGGCATCAGGGTCAGATGGGACCCGCTCACCAGCGCCAGGTAGTCGGCACCCACGCCGGCCAGCGCTCCCCGCACAGTCGAACCGCTGTCGAGATGCACCGCCACGGCGGCACGGCGCTCGGCCAGGCCGAGGAGGACCGAGGCCAACGTGGCCTCGTCCTCGGCCTGTCGCTGCGCCCACTGCTGGCGTACCCGGCCGTCGGCGGCGGCCTCGGTCTTGCTGTCGGCCGCCCATTGCGCGAGCTGGACGACGGCGGCGTCGAGCCCGGTGTCGTCCATGTCACCCATCGGAGTGAGGCTTACTACCGTTCGGCATGTGAGCGAAGCCGACTGCCTGTTCTGCAAGATCCTCGCCGGCGACATCCCCTCGGACGAAGTCGCTTCCAGCGAGCGGACCTACGCGTTTCGCGACATTCAGGCGGTCGCGTCCACCCATGTGCTGGTCATCCCGCGCGAGCACATCGAGCACGCCGGTGTGCTGCGCCCCGAGCACGCCGAGGTCCTCTCCGAGATGTTTGCGACCGCGCAGGCCGTGGCCGCGTCCGAGGGCGTCGCCGACCGCGGCTACCGCCTGGTCTTCAACGTGGGCGATGACGCCAACAACAGCGTCCCGCACCTGCACCTCCACGTGATCGGCGGGCGGCGCCTGGGCTGGCCGCCCGGCTAGCCACAATCCCCGCGCGGCCAGCGTCTAGCCTGGGGGCGAACCTCACGTGTCGTCAACCCAAGTCAAAATCCTGGTACCCGGCAACCACCTCATGGTGGGTCTGCTCGGGCAACGCGACGAGCTGCTGCGGCTCATCGAGAGCGCGTTCGGCGGCGCCCGCATCTTCGTGCGCGGCAACGAGATCACCATCGACGGCGAGGACGCCGAACGGGTCGGCCAGCTCTTCGAGGAGCTGGTGCTCCTGCTGGAGAAGGGCCACGCCCTCGATACCACCAACGTCGGGCGCACCATCGAGATGGTCAAGGCCGACGAGAGGCCCAGCGAGGTGCTCACCGCCGAGGTGCTGCGCTCGGCCCGGGGTCGCACGGTCCGGCCCAAGTCGGCCGGCCAGAAGCGCTACGTCGACGCCATCTCCAAGAACGTGATCACCTTCGGCATCGGTCCGGCCGGCACCGGCAAGTCGTATCTGGCGGTGGCGCTGGCCGTGCAGGCCCTCCAGGCCAAGGAGGTCGCGCGCATCATCCTCACCCGGCCCGCGGTCGAGGCGGGGGAGCGGCTGGGCTTCCTGCCCGGCGACCTCATGGCCAAGATCGATCCTTACCTGCGCCCGCTGTACGACGCGCTCTACGACATGCTCGAGGCCGAAGGCGTCGGCCAAACTCATGGAGCGGGGCACCATCGAGGTGGCGCCCCTGGCGTATATGCGCGGTAGAACGATTAATAACGCGTTCATCATCCTCGACGAGGCGCAGAACACCACGCCCGAGCAGATGAAGATGTTCCTCACGCGCATCGGGTTCGGCACCAAGGCGGTGGTCACCGGCGACGTCACCCAGATCGACCTGGCCGGTGCCCGCTCGGGCCTGCTCGGCCTCGACAAGATCCTCGGCCGGCATCGACGGGCTCGAGTTCGTGCACCTGGGGCGCGCGACGTCGTGCGCCACCGCATCGTGCAGGACATCGTCACCGCCTACGAGCGGCTCGACTGAGCGCGGGCGACGAGTGACGATGATCGAGGTCTTTGCCGCCGACGAGCAGTCGGATCACCCGGTCGACACCCTGCGCTGGGTGCGACTGGCCGAAGAGGTGCTCGAGGCCGAGGGCGTGCGCGGCGACGCCGAGCTGTCGATGCTCTTCGTCGACGAGCAGTCGATGGCCGACCTGCACCACCGCTTCACCGGCAAGGAGGGCCCCACCGACGTGCTGGCCTTCCCCATCGACGAGGAGCCGATCGAGGGCGGCCGGTCACCCGACTCCGGCGGCACGGGTCCCGGCTTCCTGCCAGCCGAGCCGTCCGACCTGCCGCTGCTGGTGGGCGACGTGGTCATCTGCCCGGCGGTCGCGGCGCGGAACGCGCCCGACCACGCCGGCACCTACGACGACGAGCTGGCGCTGCTCGTCGTGCACGGCATCCTGCACTTGATGGGCATGGACCACGTCGACGACACCGAGGCCACGGCGATGGAGAACCGCGAGCGCGAGCTGCTCGAGCAGTTCCACAAAGTCGATGACCGATGAGCAACGACACCGCTCCTCGTCATCGGTGATCGTCATCGCGATGGTCCTCGCCGTCGTTCTTCGCCATGGCCGAGACCGCCTTGACGCGCGTGTCAGCGACGTCAAGGCGCTGACACTGAAGGAGGAAGGCAAGCGCTGGGCGTCGGTCGCTGGCGCGGCTGGTCGAGCATCCCGAGCGGTTCCTCAACCCGGTGCTGCTGCTGATGCTGCTCTTCCACCTCGCTGATCGCCACGCTGGTCGGCGTGCTGGCCGAGCGTCACTGGGGCGGCGGCGGCGTGGCCATCGCCACCGTGGTCGAGACCGCGGTGATCTTCGTGTTCGCCGAGGCCGCGCCGAAGACCTGGGCGGTCCAGCACCCCGAGCGCGCCGCGCTGCTGTCGGCGCCGCTGGTGAGTGCGGTCGTGAGCTTCCTGCCGATCCGCGTCGTCACCCGCGGCGCTCATCGGGCTCTCGAACATCATCCTGCCGGGCAAGGGGCTCAAGGAAGGGCCGTTCCTCAGCGAGGCGGAGCTGCTCGCCATGGCCGACGTGGCGGTTGAGGAGGAGGTCATCGAGCGCGGCGAGCGCCAGCTCATCCACTCGATCATCGAGTTCGGCGACACGGTGGTGCGCGAGGTCATGGTGCCGCGGCCCGACATGGTCGCGGTCGAGGGGCGGGCGCCGGTGAGCGATGTGATCGAGGTCGCGATCGCCAGCGGGTACAGCCGTCTGCCGGTCTACGAGCAGGGCATCGACGACATCGTCGGCGTCGTGTTCGTGAAGGACCTCCTCAAGGCCGAGCGCGAGGGCCGGGCCGACGCGCCGCCGTGCGCGAGCATCGCCCGCGAGTGCCACTTCGTGCCCGAGACCAAGCGGGTGGCCGAGCTGCTGCCCGAGATGCAGCGCGAGAAGTTCCACATGGCGATCGTGGTCGACGAGTACGGCGGCACGGCCGGGCTGGTCACGCTCGAGGACCTCATCGAGGAACTGGTCGGCGAGATCGTCGACGAGTACGACGTCGAGGAAGCGCCGGTCGAAGCCCTGCCCAACGGCGACGTGCGGGTGAACGCCAGGCTGCCGATCGACGAGCTGAACGAGCTGCTCGACGCCGACCTGCCCGAGGGCGACTGGGACACCGTGGGCGGGCTGTTGCTCAACGCGCTCGGTCACGTGCCCACCGAGGGCGAGAGCGTCGTGGTCGACGGGCATCGACTCACGGCCGAGCGGGTGCAGGGCCGGCGCATCGGCCGCGTGCGGGTGTCGAAGGTTCAACAGGTCGCCGCCGACGCCGAAGCGTGCCGAGTGAAGTCGGGCTTCGCCTCGCTGGTCGGGCGGCCCAACGTCGGCAAGTCGACGCTGCTCAACCGATCCTCGGCATCAAGGTGTCGATCGTCTCCAACAAGCCGCAGACGACGCGCACGCAGGTCCGGGGCGTGTTGAACCGTCCTGACGGCCAGCTGGTGTTCATCGACACGCCCGGCATCCACAAGCCGGTCACGCTGCTGGGCGAGCGCACCAACAAGGCGGCCACGTCGTCGGTGGGCGACGTCGACGTTCCCGTGTTGGTGCTCGACGCCACCGCGCCGGTGGGACGGGGCGACCAGTTCGTCGCCGACCGCGTACCCAAGACCGGGCTGTGTGTTCGTGAACAAGATCGACACGGTGTCGCGGGCCGACGTCGTGCGTCCAGCTCACCGCGGCGGCTGAAGTTCGACCTGGCCGAGTACTTCCCGGTCTCGGCCAAGACCGGCGAGGGCGTCGACGCGCTGGTCGAGGCCATCGTCGGCCGGCTGCCCGAAGGCCCGCAGTACTACCCCGACGACATGGTGACCGACGTCCCCGAGGCGTTCTGGGTGGCCGAGCTGGTGCGCGAGCAGCTGCTGATCGTCGCCCGGGAGGAGCTGCCGCACTCGATCGCCACGCGCGTGACGGAGTGGGAGTGGCCGCGCATCCGCTGCGAGATCCTCGTGGAGCGCGACAGCCAGAAGGGCATCGTGATCGGCAAGGGCGGCGCGGTGCTGAAGGCAGTCGGCATCGCCGTGCGCGAGCAGCTCCCCGAGGGCGCGTTCATCGAGCTGGTCGTGAAGGTCGACAAGGACTGGCAGCGCCGCCCCCGCGCGCTGGAGCGGCTCGGCTACTGAGTTCCAGCAGGAACGCGGCCGGATGTGGTCGAATTAGGCATTATGCGCTTCCGCTCTCGATTGACATTCATTGCGGCTGGGGTGGCGCTCGCCAGCGTGGTGATGCCTCCGGCCTCGGCCATGCGATACCCCGGCCCGATCATCGTCTGCGTCACCGAACCTTGCCCCGGCCCGGGGATCCCGCCGATCACGCTGCCCCCGCTACCGCCGCTGCCCTAGTCGTCTCGCCGACGTAAGAACGCCTCGACGTCGGCGCGTTCGCGGGTGCGGCGCATGGGCGGCAGCGCGTTGACCAGGTCCCACTTGTAGGTCGCCTTCGCGAGCCGCGAGTCGAGGATGGCGACCACGCCGCGGTCGGTATGGCTGCGAATCAGTCGCCCCGCGCCCTGCGCGAGCAACGTGCCGGCCCGGGGAAGGTCGATGAGCCGGAACGCGGAGGGGCCAGCCCGCTCGCGACGCGCTTGGAGCAACGGTTCGTCCGGGCGGGGGAACGGGATGCGGTCGATGACGACCTGCGACAGGGCGGGCCCGGGTATGTCGACGCCCTTGCCAGAACCCCATGGTGGCGAAGAGGCAGGACGACTCTTCGGCGGCGAAACGGGCGAGCAGCGCGGGCTTGGGCAGGTCGGACTGCGTGAGCACTTCGAACGGAACGTTGTCGGCCGAGCGCGGCGGCCGCCGCGTTCATCGCTCGCCAGCTGGTGAACAACGCCAGTGTGCGGCCGCCGGCGGCGTGTGAGCAGCGCTTCGAGTTCGGCGTGCATGGCCGCCTCGTAGGTGGGCTGACGGGGGTCGGGTAGGTGCGCCGCGCAGTAGAGCAGCGCGTTCTCCGGGAAGTCGAAGGGGCTCCCGACGTCGAGTTCGTCATAGCTGTTGTCGGGGAGGCCCGAGCCGCGCGCCGAGGCGGCCGGGGATCGTCGCGCTGGTGAGAACCGCGGTGATGGCCGGCTCGTCCTCCTGGGCGGTCCACAGCTTCTCGATGAGGATGGCGCCGACGTCGAGCGGCGCGATCTTGACCACCGGCGAGCCCGGCTGGCCCTCGACCCACACCACCTGCTCGGTGGACGCGTCGCGCACGAAGGCAATGTCACCACCGAGGTGGCCCGCGGCCTGCAGAGCGCGGGCGCGGGCCGGGTCGTCCTTGTCGGCGGTGCGCAACGCCGTGGTGGCTTCGCGGACGCGCTCGGCGGCCAGGTCGAGGAAGCGTTCGATGTCTTGGCGGCCGGCGAGCAGGCGCTGGCCGCGCGCTGGGTCGAAGGCGGTTTCGAAACGGGTGGCCAGCTCGATCACGCCGTCGGCCGCGTCGGGGTCCTTGACCAACCGGCGGACCGAGAACCCCATGGCCCGGAACCGGCCGGCGGTGAGCTCGAGGCCGAGGCTGGAGGAGGCGATGTCTTCCAGCTCGTGGGCTTCGTCGAACACGACAACGTCGTGGGGTGGCAGCACGTTGCCGCCGCTGGCGACGTGCGCGCCGTACAGATGGCTGTTGACCACGACGACGTCGGCCGACTCGGCCTCGACGCGGGCCGCCTCGGCGAAGCACTCCTCACCGGAGGGGCACTTCGGCGCGCCGGGGCATTCCATCGCGCTCACGCTGACCGATGACCAGGCGCGGGCGGAGGGCTCGAACTCGAGCGTGGCCCGGTCGCCGCTGGTGGCGGTCCGGCCCCACTCGACGAGCCGGAGCACCTCGCGACCGAGCGGGCTGGCGTCGTCGCGATCGGTGTCGGTGTCGTCGTCGCCGAGGGCCATCTCGCGCGGGATCGCCGGCCACGACCTCGGCAGCGGCCTGGCGGCAGAAGTAGTTGCTGCGACCCTTGAGGACGGCGAAGCGGAACGGTCGCCCCAAGTGTTCGCTGAGGAACGGCAGGTCCTTGGTGGCGAGTTGGTCCTGCAGGGCCTTGGTGGCGGTGGCCACCACCACGCGCTTGCCGCTGAGGATCGCGGGTACCAGGTACGCGACCCCTTTCCCGTCCCGGTACCGCCCTGGACGATGAGGTGGCGGCCGGACTCGATCGCCGTCGCCACCGCTTCGGCCATCTCCTGCTGCCCGAGTCGACGTTCACCCCCGCCCGGGAGCGCGGAGACGACGCGTTCGAGCGCCTCGCCCACCTTGATGTCGCCCGGATCGGCTCCGGCTCCGCCTCCCTCCACTGTCGCCAGGGTACTGAGGCGGTGTTGCCGGTCCTGGCTACTGTCCCTCGCGATGACGGCCCCGTCTCCTCGGACCGACCGGTACGTGCACCCCGACGACGCGCGCATGGCCGCGTTCAGACGCGTGTACGAGAATCACCTTGTCGTCGAGGACATCTATCTCGACCTCGCCGATCGGTTTGTAAACAGCGGCGTTACCCGCTTCGCCGAGATCGGTGGCGGTCGCGGCCCGATCGCGCTGCTGCTCTCGGCACGAGACGTGCAGACCTGCGTCGTTGACCTCGATACCCAGATGCTTGCGGAAGCACATCGACCGGCTGTCCTTGGCGATCTGCGCGCCCTGCCGCTGGCAGAGGGCTCTGTCGACGGCGCCGCCGCGGTCAATTCTCTGTACTTCGTGGACGAACCGCTTGTCGCGCTCAGCGAGGTACGACGCGTCCTCCGGCCCGGCGGTCTGTTCGCTGCTTCGTCTCCAAGCCGTCTCAACGATCCCGAGCTCGAGGGGATTGACGCGCGCTGGGGATCGGCCACTTCGTTCGACTCAGAGGACGCCCCGCGGCTCGTCGCCGAAGTGTTCGGTGACGTGGAGGTCGAGCCTTGGCGTGTCGTCGCCTACGTCCTGCCCGATAGAACAGCCGTTGCCGACTATCTCCACGCGTTCAATGTTCCGGATTGGGAGCGCAAGGCCCTGGCCATCGAGCCGCCGATGACGATCACCAAGATCGGCGCCCACGTCTGGGCTCGGCGTTGAGTCGCTCTGCTTGAATGCAGCGCATGCGCGTCCGCATCTTCACCGAGCCGCAGCAGGGTGCGAGCTATAACCAGCTGCTGGCCGTGGCCCTGGTCACCGAGGAATGCGGCTTCGATGCCTTCTTCCGCTCGGACCACTACCTGCGGATGGGGCCGGGGGAGGGTCTGCCGGGATCGACCGATGCGTGGGTGACGCTGGCGGGTCTGGCCCGCGACACCACCACGGTCCGGTTGGGCACGTTGGTGTCGTCGGCGACGTTCCGACTCCCCGGTCCGCTGGCTATCACCGTGGCCGAGGTCGACGCCATGAGCGGCGGCCGCGTTGAGCTGGGTTTGGGCACGGGCTGGTTCGAGCAGGAGCACACCGCCTACGGCATCCCGTTCCCGCCCTTGGGTGAGCGCTTCGAGCGCCTCGAGGAGCAACTCGAGATCATCAAAGGCCTGTGGTCGACACCACCGGGCGAGCGCTACTCGTTCTCCGGACGTCACTACGAGTTGAAGGACAGCCCCGCGCTGCCCAAGCCTGTGCAGCAACCTCCGCCCATTGTCATCGGGGGCGGCGGGCCCCGAAAGACGCCGCGCCTCGCCGCCACCTACGCGGCCGAGTACAACCTGCCGTTCGCTCCACCCGAAGCGGCCAAGCTGCAGTTCGACAATGTCCGCCGCGCGTGCGGGGATGCCGATCGTGATCCGGCGACGCTCAGCTTCTCGGCTGCTGTGGTCGTCTGCTGTGGTGCCGACGAGGCCGAAGTCGAGCGTCGGGCCGCGGCGATCGGCCGCAAGCCTGATGAGTTACGGCAGAACGGCGCGGCGGGAACGCCCGACGAGGTGAGCGCCAAGCTCAAGGCGTACGCCGCGGTCGGCGCCGATACCGTCTATCTCCAGGTTCTCGACCTCGACGACCTCGATCACCTACGCCTGTTGGCCAGCGAGGTCGTTCCCGCGCTCTGACGCGGGCTGTTTCCCTTGCGGGTCGCCGTTGCCGCTGTCGATCCAGTCATGGCCGACGCTGCCCTGCACGGTGTCGTTCCCGCCGATGGCGCACATGTTGTCGTTGCCACCGTGTCCGTCGATGTTGTCGGGGCCTGCCGACCCGATGAGCACGTCGTGGCCAAGGGTTCCGGTGAACGTGCCCAAACGGTTAGGACGCGTCGGCCTCGGGGACGGGAACCGCCTCGCCGGCGCGGGTCGCCCGCACTGATACCTCGCCCGGAACGTTCGGCAGTTCGATCTGCGCGGTCACCGTGCCGTGGTCCTCTTCCCAGCGCACCACGTTGACGACGACGGCATACACGTACAGGCGGCCGAAGAACAGCAGCCAGGCGAGAACGGCAAACACGACGCCGATCGCGCCGTAGAGCGCGGACGACGACGAGACCAACCGCGGCACCCAGAGCCCGCCGGCGGCCTTCAGCATCTCGAGGCCGACGCCGCCGACGATGGCGCCGGGGAGCAGCGCCTTCCAGCCGACGTTCTGGTTGGGCAGCACCTTCATCGACCACAGCCAGAGGGCGATGTCGACGGCCAGCGTCACGATGATTGCCACCGGCGCAAGGAATCCCGGAAGGAAGTTGAGTGCGGCGGTGATCGCGAACGACGTGAGCAGGATGAGACCGGCGCCGGCGAGCCAAGCGATGCCGACGATCTTGTCGCGCGATCCCGCGCCCGGCAGTTTGCCACACCGCATCGGCGGCGAATTGAAGCGCAGCCACCAGGCCGAGCCCCGACCAGAGCAAGCCAGCCAAGCCGATCACCGATGCCGCCCGGCGACTCTCTTCGGCCTGGCCGATTGCGGTCGTCAGCGCCGTTGCTGCCTCGCCGCTCAGACCGAAGTTGCGGATCACCGTGCCCGGGAGGTCGCTGGACTGCGCCGAGAAGAAGCCGACCAGAGCGATGATCACCAGGAGGAGAGGAAAGAGCGAGAGGAAGGCGCTCAGCGTCACCGCCGAGGCGAGATAGGACCCGTGGACCTCGGCTGAAGCGCTCCTGGACGCGCAGAACCGTCTCGAACCACGCCCACCGGCGGGCCAGCGGTCCCAAGATTCGACGGAGCACTCTGTTGGTCTACCCGCTGCTGTACCTTCCGAACGTGCGGAGCCCCGAGCAAGCGCAGCCGAGCAGAGCTCGGCGAAGCGCGACCCAGGGGAGTCCACGCGGCATCGATCTCAAGCGGGTGCCGGTCCACGTGGGCTGCGTCATGGACGGCAACGGCCGTTGGGCCGCCCAGCGGGGCCTGCCCCGCACCGACGGTCACGCCGCCGGTGAGGAGGCCCTGGTCGACACGATCGAGGGTGCGCTCGACATCGGCATCAAGTTCCTCACCGTCTACGCCTTCTCGACCGAGAACTGGAAGCGCCCGCGTGACGAGGTGCGCTACCTGATGAACTTCAACGAGTCGCTCATCACCCGCCGGCGCGACGAGCTGCATGAGAAGGGTGTGCGGATCCGCTTCTCGGGTCGCCGCGACTGGCGCGTGCCCCGGCGACTGGCGCGGCGGATGGACGAGACCCTCGAGCTGACCGCCGGCAACAAGGTGATGACGCTGGTGATCGCGTTCAACTACGGCGGGCGGGCCGAGATCGTCGACGCCGTCCGCGAGCTCGTCGCCAAGGGTGTCGACCCGGCCAAGGTCGACGAACGCGCCATCCGCAACCACTTCTATCTGCCGGACGTCCCCGATCCTGACCTCGTCGTGCGGACCTCGGGCGAGCACCGCATCTCCAATTTCCTGCTGTGGCAGATCGCGTACAGCGAGTTGGTCTTCACCGACGTGTTGTGGCCCGACTTCCGGCGCAAGCACCTCTTCGACGCGGTGCGTGAGTACCAGAACCGCAACCGCCGGTTCGGCAAGGTCAACTGATGAAGCTGTACCGCGACCACGGCGTGGTGCTGCGCACGATCAAGCTCGGCGAGTCCGACCAGATCATCACGCTGATCACCGAGGGCCGGGGCAAGGTGCGGGCGGTGGCCAAGGGTGTGCGCAAGACCAAGAGCCGATTCGGCGGCCGGCTCGAGCCCATGACGTCACGTGGCGCTTCAGATGTACGAGGGCCGCGAGCTCGACACGATCACCCAGGTCGAGACCGTCGACCACTTCCGTTCGATCCGTGACGACCTCGATCGCGTGGCCAAGGCCCAGGCGCTGCTCGAGGTGGTCGACCAGGTCGCGCAGGAACGCCAGGCCAACGCCGCGCTCTACCGAATGCTCGTCGGCGCGCTGCCGCGCGCTCGCCGCGGCGAACGCGCCATTGCTGGTGCCGGCGTTCTTCTGGAAGGTTCTCGCCCTCGAAGGCTTCCAGCCGCTGCTCGACCAGTGCGTGGCGTGCGGTACTACCGATGACCTCGTCGCCTTCGACCTCGAAGAGGGCGGCGTGCTGTGCCGGGCCGATCGCCGGGGCTTGGCGATATCGAGTGACGCCGTCGACCTGTTGCGCCGCATCCTCGGCGGCGGTCTCGCCGCTGCCTTGAACGAACCGATCACCGACGCCACTGGCGAGGTCACGCAGCTGGCGACCACTGCGTTGGAGCACCACATCGAGCGCCGGCTGAAGTCGCTCGGCACGATGCTCTGATCAGCGGAAGAAACGGCTGAGCGACTCGAGTTGGCTGGGCGCCGGCGCGGGCGCAACTTCGCTGCGATAGTCGACGGTGCCGACCTGCCAGGCGGCGAAGACCTCGGCGAAGTCACCGCTGCCGAAGCGGTAGTCCGTGCAGTAGTCGCATGTCCACCAGGCCACGTCCGGCCGGCCGCGCTCCTGGAGCCACTCCTTGCGCTGCTGATCGTTGAGGTGGCGGTAGTCGAGGAGGTGGCCCAACTCATGGGCGATGTTCACCGCGACCAGCTGTGCGGTGTCGGTCCGGCGGACGAAGACGGTGATGACTTCGTGGTCGCCGTAGGCGGTGCTTTGCGCCCGCAGGCCGTCACGGGCCCCGGCGAAGTTGATGCTGACGTTCAGCCGATCGCGCCATGGGTAGCTGATCATGCCCAGCGCCTCACGCCCGACATCGTCGGGCGTGCGCTCCACCGCCCGATCGATCTGTTGTTTCGGCGCAGGTGTTGCGACCGGCACGGTCGCGGGTTTGACCGCCGCCACGGCGGCGGGCTTGACCGCCGGCGCGGCCTTGGCGACTGGGGCCCGCACGGTGATGGTCGTGGGTGGCGCCGCCGTGGTTGGCACGGTGCCGGCCGTGATCGGCCGGACCTGCGCCATCGGCGAATCCGATGCCGACGCTCGAGCGGCGAGGGTCACCGCCCCCGTGATGCTGGTCATCGCGAGCAGTCCCGCCCCCGCGCGCGCCGCAGTGGTCGTCCGATCCCCCCATATCGAGTCCCCCCGGTCTCGATATGCACAATAAAGATACGAACTCGATCAGTCAGTGCCGGCGGGCACACTTCGGCCGTGACCTTTGGCACAGGTGACCGGAAAACGTGGGCGGGCGTGCCTGGGCGCTCCGGTAATCTCGACCGATGCCCGCAGTGCCGGACCTGATGGAGAGTGTCGTCAACCTGTGCAAGCGGCGCGGGTTCGTGTTCCCGTCGGCCGAGATCTACGGCGGTTTCCGGTCGACGTACGACTACGGCCCGCTCGGCGTTCTCATGCTGCGCAACGTGCGCGAGGCGTGGTGGCGGTCGATGGTCCAGCTGCGCGACGACATCGTGGGTCTCGAGGCATCGATCCTGTCGCCGCCCGCGGTGTGGGAGGCCTCGGGTCATCTCAGTGCCGGCTTCGCCGACCTCCTCGTCGACTGCCGCAACTGCCAGGAGCGCTTCCGCGAGGACCACCTCCCAGATCGCACCGTATGCCCCAACTGCGGGGCCAAGGACAGCTTCACCGAGGCCCGTGCCTTCAACCTGATGTTCAAAACGCACGTCGGCGTGATCGAGGACGCGGCCGCGGTGGCGTACCTACGGCCCGAGACCGCGCAGGGCATGTTCCTGAATTTCCTCAACGTGTTGCAGACGACCCGTAAGAAGCCGCCGTTCGGCATCGCGCAGATCGGCAAGGCGTTCCGCAACGAGATCACGCCGGGCAACTTCGTGTTCCGCACGCGAGAGTTCGAGCAGATGGAGATGGAGTACTTCGTGCCGCCGGCTGAAGGCCCGAAGTGGTTCGAGTACTGGTGCGAGCAGCGGATGAACTGGTACCTCGATCTCGGCATCCCGCCTGAGAAGCTCCGCCTCCGTCCGCACGACGCCGATGAGCTGTCGCACTACTCGGCCGGCACGTCCGACGTGGAGTTCGAATTCCCGTTTGGCTGGGGCGAGTTGGAAGGCATTGCCCAGCGCACCGACTACGACCTGAAGCAGCACGCGGCGGCGTCGGGCGAGAAGCTCGAATACTTCGATCAGGCCACCGGCGAGCGCTATACGCCCTTTG
This sequence comes from uncultured Actinomycetes bacterium, assembly GCA_963742585.1. Classification (GTDB taxonomy): domain Bacteria; phylum Actinomycetota; class Acidimicrobiia; order Acidimicrobiales; family JACDEA01; genus JACDEA01. The sequence continues at coordinate 1,659,219 of CAVUMI010000009.1, read as the reverse complement.
TCATCGAACCGGCCGCCGGCGCCACCCGCACGATGATGACTTTCCTTATCGCGGCATACGCCGAGGACGAAATCGGCGGCGAGCCGCGGACGGTGCTACGGCTCGACCCGCGTCTGGCCCCGTACAAGGTCGCTGTCCTGCCGCTTTCAAAGAAGGACACGCTCACACCGCTGGCGCGTGACGTCCTCAGCCGGCTGCAGCCGCACTTCATGACCGACTACGACGAGACGCAGTCGATCGGCAAGCGCTACCGGCGCCAGGACGAGATCGGCACGCCGTTCTGCGTCACGGTCGATTTCGACTCGTTGGACGACGACGCCGTCACGGTCCGCGAGCGGGACACCACCGAGCAGAAACGCGTACCGATCGGCGAGCTCGTCGTTGAGCTCGCCGATCGGTTGACGCCGACAACTATCCAGCCCGGCTAGGTCAGCTCAGCGCGAGAGACCTTCTTGCGCAGCGTGGTCACGCCGCTCGCTTCGGCGAGCGCTGGCAGCGTGGGCTTGACACCTTCACGCCGCAGCCAGCGGTCCACCATCAACAAACCGACCGGTGCGAGGTAGCTACCCGCACGCTCGATGAACTCCCACCACGGCTCACCGGCCATCGGCCGCAGCAGCTCGGTGCCGACCTTGTATGCGCAGGCCGCCACGAGGAGCGGCCGCACCGGCTTCACCAGCACGGCGAGACCGAGCAGGATCTCGAACCAGCCGACGAAGTAGTAGAGGTTGAGGTCGCTCACGGCCTGTGCACCGATCCCGACTTCGGCGAAGTAGGACAGCCAGACCTTCTTGTGCATCCAAACCCCGAAGCCACCGTGGCCGATGAGGAGCATCGCGGTCCCGGCCCGGAGGATCCAATGCATCGCGATCGCCTTTGATCGCGTGAGCACCGGAGCTTCGGAAACCCGCCGGAACCAGCCGGTGATGGTGTTGCCGCCGCCACCCGTGAGCACGAGCAGTGCGAAGGGCACCATGTAGTTACCGGCCCGCTCGAAGACTTCCTGCCATACGCCCTCGCCCACGAGCGGGCGGAACATGCCGGTCAGGACGCCCCACACGGTCAGGTGCAGCATGAGGAAGCGCATGGGCCAGAGCAGAATCAGAATCCCGAAGGAGATGTCCATCGTGCCGACGACCGGCATGAGTCGGCCGCCCTGGCTGTCGGTGAATCCGAACAGATTGAAATACGGCAGCCAACTCTCCTTGCCGATGATGCCGAAGGCGCCGTGACCGATGTATGTGCCCGCCATGCTGATTCGCAGCGTCCACTGAAGGACCTTGGCCAGGTCTACCGGCCGTTTCGTTGCCGTTGTCGCCGTCGTCGCCGACGGCTCCCGTCCGGGCGCCACCAATGGGCGCCGTACAGGCCGAGTGATAGTGCTGGTCATTCCGAAATCCCCCCGATCTCAGGACCACCGGCTGTTCGGTGGCTGATGGGGATTGTGATCGGGGCCGCTTAACAACCGCTTAACGATCTTGGGCGACCGCCGCACACGCTCGCCATAGGCTTGGGACGTGAGCGAGAGAATCGAGCGAACCAGAAGGCAGAGCACGCTTAGTCATTTCGACCGCCCGAAGGCGGTCGCCTGAAATGACTTTCGTCTACGCGTTCGACCACAAGCACCGCAAGCCGCCCATGACCCTCAAAGACCTGCTGGGTGGTAAGGGCGCCAACCTGGCGGAGATGACCTCGGTCCTCAAGCTCCCGGTGCCGCCGGGCTTCACGATCAGCACCGACGCCTGCCGCGCCTATATGGACGGCGGCTGGCCGGCCGGCTTGACCGTGGAGATCGAAAAGCAGGTCAAGAAGCTCGAGAAGACGATGGGCAAGCGCCTTGGCGACCCGGTTGACCCGCTCCTGGTCAGCGTGCGATCCGGCGCCAAGTTCTCGATGCCCGGGATGATGGACACGGTCCTGAACCTCGGGCTCAACGACGAGTCGGTCGAAGGCCTGGCGAAGCAGACGAGTGACGAACGCTTCGCCTACGACAGCTACCGCCGCTTCATCCAGATGTACGGCCGCATCGTGCAGGGGATCGAGGGCGAGGAGTTCGAGCGCCTGCTCGAGACGGCCAAGGAGTGGGACGGCGTCACCACCGACTCCGACATCGGCGCCGACACGCTGCGCAGGCTCGTGCAGCGGTTCCAGGACGTCGTCAAGCGCGAGACCGGCAAGCCCTTCCCGCAGGACCCGGCCGAGCAACTCCGCGGCGCCGTCGAAGCGGTGTTCCGCTCATGGAACGGTCCTCGGGCGATCGCCTACCGCGTGCGGGAGCGGATCTCGCACGACCTCGGCACCGCGGTCAACGTGCAGACGATGGTGTTCGGCAACCGCGACGACAACAGCGGTACCGGTGTTGGCTTTACGCGCGATCCTGCGACAGGCGAGGCCAAGCCTTATGGCGACTTCCTCGTGAACGCGCAGGGCGAGGACGTCGTCGCCGGCATTCGCAAGACCGAGACACTCGACGACCTGGCGCGGAAGTTCCCCAAGATCCACAAGGAACTCCTGGGCATCTTCGATCGGCTCGAGAAGCACTACCGCGACATGTGCGACACCGAGTTCACGATCGAGCAGGGCAAGCTCTGGATGCTGCAGACCCGCGTGGGGAAGCGCACGGGCGCGGCCGCTCTTCGTATGGCGGTCGACATGACCAAGGACCGTCGCATCAAGCTCACCCGCCCCGAAGCGATTCAGCGGGTCACCGCTGAACATCTCGACCAGGTGCTGCACCCACAGTTTGCCGGCACCGACATCAAGGTCATCGCCCGCGGGCTGGCTGCGTCGCCGGGCGCCGCGGTGGGCAAGGCCTACTTCACCGCCGACGATGCGGCCGACGCCGCCGACCGGGGCGAGAAAGTCGTGCTGGTCCGCAGCGAGACCTCACCCGAAGACGTGCACGGGATGATGGTGGCCGAGGGAATCCTCACCGCGCGCGGCGGGCTCGTGTCAGCCACGCCGCGGTCGTCGCCCGCGGGTGGGGCAAGCCGGCGGTTGTCGGCGCGGAGTCCATCAAGATCGACGGCAAGTCGTTCACCGCTGGCGATGTCACCGTCCACGAGGGCGACATGATTTCCATCGACGGCACCAAGGGTGAGGTCGTTCTCGGCGAGGTGCAGCTGTCGACTGCTGAGCCGCCGCCCGAATTCGCGGTCATCCTCAGCTGGGCCGACGCCATCCGCAAGGGCAAACTCGCGGTGCGGGCCAATGCCGACAACGGTCCCGACGCGGCCAACGCTCGCCAGTTCGGTGCCGAGGGGATCGGCCTGTGTCGAACGGAGCACATGTTCCTGGGTGAGGATCGGCTCCCGATCGTCCGGCGCATGATCTTGGCCGAGACGCCCGAAGCCGAGACGGCCGCACTCGAGGAGCTGCGCGTGGCGCAGAAGGCCGACTTCATCGAGATCCTCGAAGCGATGGATGGCCTGCCGGTCACGGTGCGCCTTCTCGACCCGCCCTTGCACGAGTTCCTGCCCCGAACCGAGGAGCTGCTCATCAAGCAGGCGACCGAGGGCCTCGCGGACGAAGAGCAGGCGCTCCTGCGCGCTGCGCAGGCCTGGCATGAGTTCAACCCGATGTTGGGGACCCGTGGCGTGCGGCTGGGCGTCATCAAGCCCGGCCTCTACGCAATGCAGGTGCGCGCGCTCGATGGAGGCCGCCGCGCAGCGCGTTGCCGACGGCGGCAAGCCGGTCGTCGAAGTGATGATTCCGCTCACGGTCACCCGCGAGGAGATGGCGCTGGCGCGCTCGTGGTGCGAAGCGGCCATCGTCGAGGCCACCGCCGGCGTCAAGAAGCCGGTCGACGTCACCATCGGCACGATGATCGAAACGCCGCGCGCCGCGCTGGTCGCCGACGAGATTGCCGAGGTGGCCGACTTCTTCAGCTTCGGCACCAACGACCTCACACAGATGACCTTCGGCTTCAGCCGCGACGACGTCGAGGGCCGGATGATGAGCGCGTATCTGGAGGAGGGGCTCCTCAAGCGCAACCCCTTCGAAACCATCGACCAGACCGGTGTCGGTGAACTCGTTCGTATCGGTGCTGAGCGCGGCCGCCAAACGAACAAGCAGCTCAAACTCGGCGTCTGCGGTGAGCACGGCGGCGATCCCGAATCGATAACGCTCTTCTACGACGCCGGCCTTCACTACGTCAGCTGTTCGCCCTTCCGGGTTCCCATCGCGCGTCTCGCCGCGGCGCAAGCAGTCCTGGGCGCGGCTGACAGCAGCACCGCTTGATGCCAGCGGCGCGACGCCGACCGGCGCGGGCATGCAGCCCAGCGACATCGCCGCGATGGTCGACGTCGGCGATCCGCGGGTGTCTCCCGACGGCGCCACCGCGGCCGTCGTCGTTACCTCCATAGACCTCGAGGCCAACGAGTACCGCAGCCGCATCTGGCTGGTGTCGGGCGATGGCTCCGTCGCCCCTCGGGCGGTGACCGCGGGTGAGAAGCGAGACGGCAGGCCCCGCTGGTCCCCCGACGGCACCCGGCTCGCCTTCGTGTCACACCGGGAGGAGAAGGGGAGCGGGCTGTACGTGCTACCTATTGCCGGCGGTGGCGAGGTTGTTCGCCTGGCGACGTGGCCGGAGGAGATCGACGACCTGGCATGGTCGCCGGACGGGAGCCGCATCGCGTTCGGCGCGCGGCAGCGGGACGAGGAGCGCTACGGCAAGGACAGGCCGAAGGATCAGCCACCCCGGCGAATCGACCGGCTCTTCTACCGGCTCGACAGCGTCGGCTGGACCGTCGATCGCCCGCGTCACCTTTTCGTCGTTGACGCCGATGGCCTGGGCAAGCCGATTCCCGTCACGCGGGCGACGCACAGGACGGTGGGCTCGCCTGGGCCGCCGACGGCAAGTCATTGTTCTTCTCGTCCGCGTGCCACGACACGTGGGACATCGACCGGGCCAGCGATCTGTTTCGAGTCGACGTGAACACCGGCGCTGTCAAGCGACTCACCGAGACCGGCCCGACTCACAGCCGGCCGTCGGTGAGCCCAGACGGCCAGCGGGTGGCCTATGTGTTCAGCGACGACCCGTCGGTGTCGCCGCGCAATAGCGAGGTCGGCGTGCTCGACCTTGCGGGGTGGTGCAGACGCCGTCGGTCACCGCCGGGCTCGATCGCAACTGCGCTCCGATGTTGGGTGCTGCACGCGAGCCGGTGTGGGTCGACGACGATGTGTACTTTCAGATCGAAGACCACGGCAACGTGCCGCTGTACCGGGTGCGCGGCGGACGGGTCGGGAAAGCCCGAGGAAGTCGTCGGCGGCGAGCGGGTGGTCACGGGCTTCGACGGCGCCGGCGGCACGATCGCGTTCACCGCAGCACGGCGACGTCGACGCGCGAGCTGTTTGTCTCGAGGCGAGCGTCAGGTCAGCGAGCTTCGGCGAGCGGTTTACGTCGGGCCGGGAGCTCGTCGCTCCCGAGCGGTTCACCGCTACATCCAGCGACGGCGAAGAGGTCGAGGCCTGGGTCATGCGCCCCGCCGGCTTCAAGGAAGGGCAAGAAGTATCCCGCCATCCTGAACATCCACGGCGGGCCGTTCAGCCAGTACGCCAATCGGGTCTTCGACGAGTTCCAGATACAGGCCGGCGCCGGCTTCGTCGTGCTCTACGCCAACCCGCGTGGCTCGTCGGGTTACGGCGCAGGCGTTCGCCCGCGCGATCCGCGGTCGCACAGCGGCCATCGAGCCGGGTACCGGCTGGGGCGGCATCGACTTACGACGACCTCATGGCCGTCGTCGACGAGGCGCTGACGCGTTTCCCGTTCATCGACGCCGACCGGCTCGGCGTCACCGGCGGCTCCTACGGCGGTTACATGACCACGTGGATCGCCGGCCACACCGATCGCTTCAAAGCGGCGTGCTCGGAGCGGGCCTGCAACAACCTGATCGCGCTCGAAGTCTACGCTGCGACATCGCCTCGGCCTTCCGCAGTTGGGTCGGCTGCCTCGCACCTGGACGACCCCGACGAATACCGGCGCCAGTCGCCGATCACCTATGTGCGCGACATCACCACGCCGATGTTGATCCTGCACTCCGAGGAGGATCTTGCGGTGCCCGATCGCGCAGGCCGACGAGCTGTTCATGTCGCCTGCGGCTTCTCGGTCGCGAAGTGGAGATGGTCCGCTTCCCCGGGCGAGAGCCACGAACTCTCCCGCATCAGGCGCACCCCGGCACCGGGTGCAGCGGATGGAAGTGATGCTCGAGTGGTTCAATCGCCACCTGTCCTAGCCCGGGAGCCGTAGATGGGCATCCTCGACGAGGACGTCGCGCGGGTACGGGCCGAGACGGACTTCGTGGCTGTCGTGAGCGAACACGTCGCCCTGCGGAAGTCGGGCCGTAGGTATCAGGGCCTTTGCCCGTTCCACGCCGAGAAGACGGCGTCGTTCTCCGTCAACGCCGAGGAGGGCCTGTACTACTGCTTTGGGTGCCAGGCCAAGGGTGACATCATCACCTTCGTTCGCGAGATCGAGCATCTCGACTTCGTCGAGGCGGTCGAACGGCTGGCGGCGCGGGCCAACATCGAACTGCGCTACGACCAAGCCGCGGTCGGCCGCGACCGCAAGCGCCGCGAGACGCTGCTCGACACGATGGCCAAGGCGGTGGAGTGGTACCACGAGCGGCTGCTCTCCGGCCCCGATGCCGCCGCGGCGCGCGGGTACCTGCGTTCACGCGGGTACGACGGCGACGTCGTCCGCCAGTTCCAGCTGGGCTGGGCGCCCGACGAGTGGGATGCGCTGGCCCGCCACCTGTCGGTGCCCGACGACGTGCTGCAGGACGCCGGGCTTGGGTTCGTCAACCGGCGCAGCCGCCAGCAGGACGGGTTCCGGAGCCGGGTGATGTTCCCGATCTTCGACACCGCGGCCAAGCCGGTGGCCTTCGGCGGCCGGGTGCTGCCCGGCGGCCCCGCCGACCAGCCCAAGTACAAGAACTCGCCCGAGACGCCGATCTACTCGAAGCGGCGGACGCTGTACGGCCTCAACTGGGCCAAGGACGATGTCGTCGACGCGGGCGAGGTGATCGTGTGCGAGGGCTACACCGACGTGATCGGGTTCTTCGGCGCCGGCTTGCCCCGCGCGGTCGCCACCTGCGGCACCGCGGTGGGCGACGAGCACTTCCGCATGCTGAAGAACTTCGCCCGCCGCGTCGTGCTGGCCTATGACGCCGACGCCGCCGGCCAGGCGGCGGCCGAGCGCTTCTACGAGTGGGAACAGCAGCTCGGCGTCGACATCGCGGTGGCCGCGTTTCCCGCGCGGCGCCGACCCGGCCGACTTGGCGCGCACGCGATCCCGAGGCGCTCAAGGACCGCGATCGCCAAGGCGCAACCGTTCCTCGCGTTCCGGGTCGATCGCTCGCTGGCCACCGCCGACCTGCGTTCAGCCGAGGGACGGGCTCGCGCCGCCGAAGCCGCGCTGGCCATCGTGGCCGAGCACCCGAACGATCTGGTTCGCAACGAGTACATCGGCCAGCATCGCGGCCACCTGCGGCATCCCCGCCGAACGGTTGATCAACAGCATCAAGCGCGTCGGCCCCAACGCGGTGGTGCGTCCCGTCGAGCGCACCGTTCGCTCGGCCGAGGGCCCGGAGCCCGATGCGCTGCGGCTCGCGATCCAGTCGGCCGGCCGAGATGGCCGAACAAGTCTCGACGAGTCGCATGTTCGCCGAGGAGCTGCACGCGGCGGCGTATCGGGCGCTGGCCAACGCGGCCACGCTTCACGAAGCGATCGAGAACGCCGACCCCGGCGCGTCGGCGCTGCTGCAGCGGCTGGCGGTCGAGGACACCGACGCCGATCCCGACGACGTCGTGCGCTCGCTGCTCGATCAGGCGATCGACGCGGGCCATCGCGCGATCTTGAGCGTTCAACACGGGAGACGGGCGACATCGAGGGCGCCGGCAGCGCTGATGAGTTGGCTCAAACCGACGCGGGAGCAGCTGTCGAGACCCAGCGACTCGCGTCGAGGCTTCTGAGCGATTGGTAGCCTGGCTGGCGGAGCGCGGCGGTCAGGAGGAGAGACGTGAGCGAGCGCGAAGCGAGCGAACTCACGGAAACACGCTGCCGGTTCCCGAAGAGGTACCGGCCGAAGAGTTCACCGCGCTCCTCGCCGTCGGCAAGGAACGCGGCACGATCACGCCCGACGATCTGATGCCGGTACTGGAGACCGTCGACCTCACCGCCGAACTGATCGACGCGCTCGTCAACCGCGTCCGCGCCGAGGGCATCGTCTACGAGGATCCCGGTCGTGGTCGCGGTCGACGAGCCGACACCGACGATGAGCCGACCATCGAGACCACCGCGGTCGGCCAGCGTCGGGCCAAGCGCCGGCTCGCCGCGCTGCTCGGCCGGCTGCCCGAAGAGGCGCGCGGCAGCGGCGGTGGTTCCGACCCGGTTCGCATGTACCTCAAGGAGATCGGCAAGGTCGCGCTGCTCACCGCCGAGCAGGAGGTCACGCTGGCCCGCCGCATCGAGACCGGCCTGGCCGCCGCCGCCCGGATCGCCGAGCTCGAGGACGAGTACGGCGAGCAAGCCGCGATCCCGCCGCGCGAGCTGCTGAAGCAGGAGCGCATCGTCGCCGACGGGCTCGAGGCCAAGCAGGACGTGATCGAGGCCAACCTCCGGCTCGTCGTGTCGATCGCCAAGCGCTACCGCAACCGGGGCATGGCGTTCCTCGACCTCATCCAGGAGGGCAACCTCGGCCTGATGCGGGCGGTCGAGAAGTTCGACTACACGAAGGGCTTCAAGTTCTCGACGTACGCAACGTGGTGGATCCGCCAGGCCATCACCCGCGCGATCGCCGATCAGGCCCGCACGATCCGCATCCCGGTGCACATGGTCGAGACCATCAACAAGGTCGTGCGGCTCCAGCGCCAGATGCTCCAGGAGCTCGGTCGCGAGCCCACCATCGAGGAGATCGGCGACCGCGTCGAGATGACGCCGAGCCGAGTGCGCGAGATCCTGCGCATCAACCAGGACACCGTCAGCCTGAACGAGCCGATGGGCGACGAGGACGACTTCTCGCTGTCCGACGTGATCGAGGACCAGGGTGCGGTCGTACCAGCCGACGCCGCGGCCCGGGCGCTGCTGAACGAAGCGGTCAAGCAGGCGCTGGGCGAGCTGTCAGAGCGCGAGCAGAAGGTCGTACGGCTGCGCTTCGGTCTCGACGACGGGCAGATGCGCACGCTCGAGGAGGTCGGCCGCGAGTTCGGCGTCACCCGCGAGCGGATCCGCCAGATCGAGTCCAAGACGCTGGCCAAGCTGCGCCACCCGATCCGCTCACAGCGGCTGCGGGACTACCTCGACGAGGAGTAGGGCGTCGGCTCGGAGCTTCCGTTCGTGCGCTGCTCGACCACTTCGCGGGCCCGCTCGACGCCGAGGTCGACGACGGCCCTGGTCTTGTCGACTGCCGTCTCGAACGCGTCGGACCGCCGCAGCTTGCCGCAACGTGTGGTTGAGCTGCACGTAACGCTCCCGCCCGGCCATCGCGCCGAGGTAGTAGCCGATCGCGAAGCCAACGATGAGACCGAGTCGGAACTTCATGTCAGCTTCTTACCCCAACCGGCGCGGCAAACACCCCCTCGGTACCTCCGATCCATGGGCTACCGAGGAAAGGTCGCAGAACACGAGGAGGCTCGCCGGCTGCGGGCCCAGTCCTGGACGCTCGCCGACATCGCGGTCTGGCTCGGCGTGGCGAAGAGCTCGGTTTCGCTCTGGGCGCGCGACGTTGAGTTTGTGCCGAGCGCCCGACGGATGGGCGCCCGCCGGCGGCCCCACCCGATGCATGAAGCCAAGCTCGCTGAGATCGCCAAGCTGAACAAGGAAGGCGTGGCGCGGCATCGGGCGGTTGAGCGAACGGGAGTTCCTCATGGCCGGCGTGGCGCTTTACGCGGGCGAGGGCGCGAAGACTGGGGGAGCGGTCGTCTTCGCCAACAGCGATGCGGAGATGGTCGCGTTCTTCTGCGCGTGGCTGCGGCGGTTCTGCGCCATCGACGAGTCGCGCCTGCGTATCCGGGTTTACTTGCACGAGGGGCTTGACCGTGATGCCGCCCAGAGCTTCTGGAGCCGAGTCACCGGTGTACCGGTGGGCCAGTTCCGAGCGCCTTATCGAGCGGTGGCTGACCACACGATTCGCAAGACGAAACACGCCAACGGCTGCGTGTACGTGCGCTACAGCTGTAGCCGCACCCTGCGAGCCGTGATGGGCCTCGTTCGGGCACTGCTAACGTGCAACCTTCAATCCGGGGTAGCTCAACCGGCGGAGCAGCGGCCTGTTAAGCCGATGGTTGTGGGTTCGAGTCCCACCCCCGGAGCACCGTCCCAGGGGCCGTAGCTCAGTGGTCAGAGCGGGCGACTCATAATCGTTTGGTCGGAGGTTCGATCCCTCCCGGCCCCACCCGGCAGGCCAGTGCGTAGGCGGCCTCACGGCGGACTTTTTCGCTCGGGTCGCTCGCCGCGATCTGGGCCACCCGGTTGAGCAGGTCAGGCGGGAGCGGCCCGGCCTTCGGCTTGCACGGGATACAGCCGAGGGCGTGGACGGCGTTTCGTCGCACGCGCGCCACCGGGTCATCGAGCAGGTCGGCCACTGCCCAGAGCGCTCGTTCGTCGGCCACATGGTCGAGGAGCTGTATGCACCACCAGCGAACGGTGGACATTGGGTCGCGCAGACCGGTGAGCAAGGCGTCGAATGTGTCGTGCGGCAGCTCGTCGATCCCACGCAGTTCCGTGGCGGTAATGCCGCCCATGAGCTCCCGGATTGCCTCGATACGGGTGCCCTTGTTGGCCAACAGCTGGACGAGCTCGGTGAGTCGCGCCGTCCGAGATGGCGCGACGGTCGGTTCGAGCGATCCGACGATGGCCACCCGGGCGGTCGTGTACCGCTCGCCTGTGGTTTGCATTCGCTCGCGCACCAGGCGCTTCAGGTCCTTTTCTTGCGGCATGAGCCCTCCAGCCGACCCCAACGCTCCCCAGCAGCGCCTCTCGGCAGGTTCTCACGTCGCTCAGGACCCGGAGGTATGCCCCCCTTCGCATCCACGCCGGGCTGGGGCCTTGGTGTCGGTGCTGGGCGATGGGTCGCGCCGATTCGACGATGCCATGCCGACTCGGCCCGCGCCTGCGATTAGCGGGTCAGTCGGACAGCCAGCCGGGGGCGGCGTCGAGCAGCCAGCGGCTCACTGCGAGGCAGCGATCGAGGACGTCACAAATCGGTTCCTCGCCCTGAAGGATCTTGGCCAGGCTCACCTGCTGGCGAGCGACGATCGTGAGACGCCGTTCCGGGGCGTCGGTGGCCGCCGGATACGAGTCGATCGCCGAAACCTCAAGGGGTAGCTCGACCCGGCCTACTCCGGCGAGATCGATGGCGAGGCGCAGTAGATCCGGCCCGCTGGGCAGCGGCGGCAACGCCCAGGTGAAGATGAGCGGGAACTGGAACTCGTCGGGCGGGTCGGCATCGTCGGGAAGATCGACCACGATGTCTTCGAAGGCGAGTAGGACGCGGGGGTCGACCTCGAGCGCGAGGTGGAGGTCGAGCGGACCGCCACAACCTTCCTCGGGGTGGAGATCGACCTCCCACACCTGGTTGAGCGAGTACGTCTCGACGAAGTGGCGCTCATCGTGGACGTGGAAACCGTGATCGACCGCGTGGTCTTTCATGCTCGCCACGTAGCCGGGGACGTCGATTACCGCCACGCCCCGCCAGCGTAGTGTCGGCCTGTTGAACGACGACCTGCTCCTTGAGCTCCTGCACGACACCGCGACGCGCGGTGCGGACCGCCCTCGACGGCGTAACCGATTGGGGTCTCGCGAACACTCGCGCCGGTCAGCACGTCTCGGACCTCATTGCCGACGAGGCGGCGATCGGTCGCTTGGAGGCCGCCGGGGTCGGGATCCTGAGCGAGGAGTCCGGACCGCGCAACGCCGATCGGTCGGTGATCGTCGTGGTCGACCCGCTCGACGGCTCGACCAACGCGTTGCACCGACTGCCGTGGTACGCGACGAGCTTGTGCGCGGTCGACGCCGAGGGGCCGCGCGTCGCCGTGGTGGTCAACCAGGCGACCGATCAACGCTTCGACGCGGTTCGCGGCCGCGGTGCGCGAGTCGACGGGCAGCCGGCAGCGTCGAGCGGCGTCGAGCGCCTCAGTGATGCTTTTGTTGCCGTCGCCGGCTACCCGCCGACGCACTTCGGCTGGCGGCAATTTCGCGCACTGGGCGCGTCCGCTCTCGACATCTGCGCGGTCGGCTGTGGCGTGCTCGATGCGTTCGTCGACTGCACGCCTGGCCAGCACGGCCCATGGGACTACCTGGGCGGGCTCCTCATTTGTCAGCGAGGCTGGCGCGGTCGATCGTCGACGGCAACGGTGACGAGCTGATAACCACCGAGTGGGACGCACGCCGCATGCCTATTGCCGCGGCCACGCCGGCGCTCCTCGATGAGGTGGTTGCGGCGCGTCATCGGATCACGTTCGGACATTCCCCCGAAAAAGGGTTGACGCACGCGGCTGCGCGTGGTCGGATAACGAGTCCGGGGAGAGTCCTCGGCACGACGTCGATACGACAGCTAAGAGAACCAGGGAGCCAACCGAGTGCAGATGGTGTGGAGCGCAATCAAGCCGGCAGCAGATGCCGGTGGCGCGCGCCTGCGTTACGCCATCGCGTTTGCCGGTTCCTCGCCCGTAATGGCGGTCAACGGAGCTAATTGCACGATGACCACCGAGCACAGCGGGCGGCCGATGGGCCGAGGAGGGCGTTCTGGGTAACCCCAGACGATCTCTCTGAGGAGGCCCTGAGGCCGCCGGCACAAGCCGGCGGCCTTTTTGTTTGCCCGAATTACCGACATGAGGACTCATCCGACCACAGACAGGGGAGGGGCGACGTGTTCGCCAACAGCAGGGAAGCATCTGTAGAGGAGCCAATATCCTGGGCCGAGGCCCGGTGCAACGACGGCGCGTCATCGATGCTGGGTCTGTTCTTCTCAGAGCAGCTCGATGACATTGCCCGGGCCAAGGCCATCTGCCAGGTGTGTCCGCTGATCGAGCCGTGCCTGCAGGGTGCGCTCGAGCGGCGGGAGCCCTGGGGTGTTTGGGGCGGTCAGCTCTTCGCCAACGGCAAGGTGCTGGCGTTCAAGCGCAAGCGGGGACGTCCGCCGAAGAACCCTCAGGCCCAATTAACAGCGTGAAGCGAGCCGGAGGCTCGCCAAGAGACACAGCGCGCTTCGCTTTCAGCGCAGTCCGAAAGACGGCGCTGTCGAAAAGCGCGGTCGGGGCTCGGTGGGGCCCCGACCTGCGCGCCGGCGGGCGCGCGCGTCCAGCAGCGCGGTCAGCTCACGCCGGTTACTTGGCGTGGACGGATGACGCAGCTTGGTGAGCGCTTTGGATTCGATCTGGCGAATGCGTTCACGCGTGAGCTCGAACTGGCGGCCGACCTGCTCGAGAGTGAGCGGCGCATGGCCGTCGAGGCCGAAGCGCAATGCAAGCACCTGCTGCTCGCGTTGCTGACAAGCGCCCCGATGCCGGCGGCCATCTCTTCCTGATCGAGCGCGGCGGCGGCCGCCTCGAATGGGATCTGGGCTGACTGGTCCTCCACCAGGTCGCCCGACTCGCCCGTCGCCGCGAACCGATCGGTGTGTGGAGCGAGATCGGGTCGGGCGTGAGCCGCTCAAGTTCCAGGATCGCCTGCGACGGTCAAGCCGGTGTCGGCGGCCAGCTCCTCGTGGGTGGGCGTGCGGCCCAACGACTCGTTGAGGCGGGCGGACGAGCGTCGCACCCGCGCCATCGTGTCGTTGACCCGGGCGGGCAGCCGGATCGTTCGGCTCTTGTCGGCGATCGCCCGTCCGATGGCCTGGCGAACCCACCACGTGGCATAGGTGGAGAACTTGTAACCGCGTGTCCGGATCGAACTTCTCGACGGCGCGAATCAAACCGAGGTTGCCTTCTTGCACCAGGTCGAGCAGCGAGAAGCCCTGCGCGTGGTAGCGCTTGGCGATGGAGACGACCAGGCGCAGGTTGCCGACGATGAACTGGCGCTTGGCGTTCCTGCCGTTCTCGATCACGGCCTTCAACTGGCGTCGTCGGTGCGGCGTGAGGTCGGCTCCCGCGGTCGCGAGAACGGCCTCGGCCTCCTGACCGGCCTGCACAGCCATCCCGAGTGTGACCTCGTCGGCTTGCGTGAGCAACGCGTGTCCGCCGATCTCGCGGAGGTACTGGCGCAAGAGGTCTTCAACGACGTCGCTCTCACTGCGTGCCGCCATAGCACTCCCGTCATGCGCTAGTCGTAGGCTGAGCCCGTGATCGAGGGTAGTGCCCGCGAGCCCGCGATCCTGGTATCTGCCTGTCTGCTCGGTGTGCAGTGCAACCATCTCGGTCGCCACAACCTTGCTCCTGACGTTGTTGCGCTTGCTGGCGAGCACCGTCTCGTACCCGTGTGTCCGGAGAGCCTCGGCGGTCTACCGACTCCCCGCCCCGCCGCGTCGCGCCGTCCTGACGGGCGCATCGTGACCAACGCGGATGAGGATGTGAGCGGCGCGTTCGCCCGTGGTGCGGCGGCCACAGTCCGTATCGCGCAGGCGCTCAACGCGACGCGAGCGGTGCTCAAGGCTCGTTCGCCGTCGTGCGACTGCCGGGAAGGGCTCACAGCACTGGCCCTTAAAGACGTGGGTGTCACCGTCGAGTCCGAGGAGGACGTCGAGGCGCGTACGATCGGCGGGAACGCGGGCGCTTAGCTCAGCTGGCTAGAGCGCTGCCCTTACAAGGCAGAGGTCGGGGGTTCGAGCCCCTCAGCGCCCACCAGTCCGCCCAGCCGCTGAAGCTGCAGAAGGGCGGGACGGACCCGCCGCGGCTGGGACGCAGCGACCCACAGGTACAGCCCAGCGACGCCAACCACGAACAGGGCCTGCAGGGCGATCATGATGGTGAGCGCGAGCGTCAGGACCGCCCACATCAGGGGCAGGCTCCGAGCTTGCCGTGCAACACAATTGGCACATACCCCCGCCCCGTCGCTCCCCAAACGCAGAAATTCAGGCGGTCATGGGTTTCGCCGGCGTGCCGCCCGAGCGGCTAGAGCTTCTTGTTGGCCTTGACGTCCCAGCCCATGTCGCCCGCGGGCTTGAACGCGCCCCCCTTTACATCGGCCGTTTCGGATTCGGTGGCCTCAAGATCGTCGAGCTCGTGTTCTGCGTCTGCTGGAGTCTTGTTGTCAGGACTCATCGGTCTCCTCTGTGGTTCGCTAAACCGTGTAGCTCGGCGCGCAACGTGTGGCGTGGAACTACGTTGGCCTCAGTGGCCCCGGTCGAGTTCCAAACGCTTCTGTCGGTGCAGGAACACGACACCGCCATCGATCGTCTACGGCACCGGCGGGAGTCGCTCCCGGAGCTCGCCGCCCGGCAGGATCTGCTCGGCCGACGCCAGGCTCTCAACGCCGATCGCGAGGTGGTAGCCGCCGAACGCGACGAGATCGCGCAGCGAGAGGAAGGGCTTGAAGGCGAGCTGGCCACCAGCGAGGCGCGCATCGTGCAGATCGACAAGCGCATGTACTCGGGCGAGGTCAGCGCGTCGCGTGATCTTCAAGCAATGGCAGCCGAGATCACTCGGCTCAAGGGCTACTGCTCGGATCTCGAGGACCGGGCGATCGCCGCGCTCGACGAGCGGGCGCCCCTCGACGAACGGATTGCTGCGATCGACGCGCAGCTCGGCGTCATCGAGACCGATCTCGAGCGCGGTGGACGCGGCAATCGCCGCCGCCGAGAACGTGATCGACGAGGAGCTGATGACCGAGGAGATCGCCCGCGAGGGCCTGGTGGCCGGCGTGTCCTCATCGCTGCTCGACCGCTATGACGTGCTGCGGAAGAAGCTCGGCGGCATCGGCGCTGCGCCGCTCAACGGACACTCCTGTGGTGGCTGCCACCTGACGTTGCCGGCGACGGAGATCGACCGGATAAAACGTGAGCCGCCCGACGCGCTCATCCTGTGTGATCAATGCGGTCGCATCCTCGTGCGGCCGGCCTGACGCTGCTTCGGGCGCCGTGCTGATCCTCGTCCGCCACGGTCAGACGTTGACCAACGCCGAGGGTCGGCTGCTCGGCCGGGCTGACCCGCCGTTGACCGAGCTGGGTGAGCGCCAAGCTGCTGCGGTGGCGCAAGCCATCGGGCCGGTGAGCCGCGTGATCAGCAGCCCGCTAAAGCGGGCCATGGCCACTGCGGCGTGTTTCGACGCTCCCGTTGAGGTCGACGAGCGCTGGATCGAGATCGACTATGGCGCCTTCGAGAACATGCCGTTGGCCGAAGTGCGGGCCGAGTTCTGGGCGCAGTGGCGGGCGGATCCGTCGTTGGCGCCACCGGACGGCGAGTCCCTCGCGGCAGTCGGTCAGCGCGTCCGGATCGCGTGCGGGGAGCTTGTTGCCGAAGCCGCCGCCGCCGACATCGTCGTTGTCAGTCACGTGTCACCGATAAAGGCCGCGGTGGCCTGGGCCCTCGGCGGGCCGGACACCATGGTGTTTCGCATGTTCCTCGATGTCGCCGCCGTGTGCCGCATCGGGATCCGTGACCACGGTCCGGTGCTCGTCAGCTTCGACGAGCGCTACCCGGTCTGAGACCCGCGGGCGTGCACTCGAAGCGCCGCCGCTCGGTCAGATCGTTGTGAAAGTCCCTCGTGGCCCAATCTGGGGTGAGGCGCACTCTGAGGGCAGTCGCGATCACGCTGGAGGGCGCTCGTAGCTGGCGATCGCAGCGTGGGTTTGTTCCTAGGACGTAGTCCACGCATTCAGCGCGGATACACCGACACCGGTCAGCACGTCGATCCGCGCGCGCCGGCTGGACAAGGCGAGCGCGAGATCGGCGGCGTCGCCGCGCACCTCGCCTCCCGATCCGTGACTCCAGTCGAGGTCGGTCGCGACAAGGCGCAGGGGCGGAACCCGCTTGGAAAAGAAGACTCGCTGAACCACGGGCCGAACGAGGAAGTCCAGCGAGTGCCGAAACGCGTCGGGCGGTCGTTGTATCGGAAGGCCCAGTGGGACTCGGATGTCCATCCCGTGGATCAGCAGGTCGGTGAGGGGCGCCAACGACCCGAAACCCGGAGGCTTGAAGCGGCTCTCGGCGTGCCGTCGCATAGCAGTGACAAGATCACTCGTCGGTCGGGAGCCGGCTTCGACCGCCAAACGGCTCACGGCCCGGTTGAAGTTCCCGCGATCCCTTGCGACCTGAAACAGGATTTTTCGCCGGGGCGTTTCGTGCGGCATAACGAGGTGACCAACAACCTGACGCGCGGTCCAATCGCCGCAGAGACTTGGCGTTTCCCATTGTCCCGGCGTCAATGCCTCGATCTCGTCGGCGAATTTCCGTCGCTCGGCGGCGATCGCTTCCCAATGCTCCACTGCCTCCGACGTTAGTGCTGTGATGCGAACCAGCAAGGGCCGATGAGGCTTGGCCTTCCGCGCTCTGCGATGCCTCTCCGCGGTGCCACCGAACGCCGTGTCTGAGCCCGTGGAAGCATGGCCGAGTGGCGGGTCTTGGGGCCGACACGCTTCGTGGTGGTCGGCGGCACGGGGTCGGGAAAGTCAACTGCGTCTGCGTTCGCGGCCACCCACGGGGTGGCGCACATCGAACTGGATGGCCTCTGTGGAGACCAGGTTGGGCGCACGTCATCGCCGCCGAGCTTGCAGAGCTCCCCTGAAGTCATCGTGCTCATCACCTCCGAAGGTGACGAGATGATCATCCACGCCATGCCCCTGCGGGCCGCCTACCGGAAGCTGCTCGACCCATGACGAAGCGCACCTACGGACACACCAAGTCGGGCAAGCCCATCGACGACGAGCTCATCGACAAGCTGGCCGACGAAGCCGAGGCTGGCTACGACGTCGACGAGATCATCGCCCGCCGTGGCAAACGTGGCCGCCCCAGGCTCGGCTCCGCACCGTCGAGGGTCGAATCCGTCCGGCTCGACCCCGAACTAAAGGAACGCCTCGCACGCAGGGCAGAGGATGAAGGAGTCCCTGTCTCCGAGATCATCCGAGAGGCGCTCCGACATCATCTCGAAGCGAGCTGACGAGCTGCCCCAAACGCCGGGTAAGGCGTACGCGCTATGCCCCGTGATCGACTTGGGGGGGCATAGCGTCGAGGGTCGGCCAGGGCGGACCAGCGCGCAGCGCACCGATGAGGTCCAGTAGCGCTCGCTGTCGGTTCGGGAACTGGTCACCGGGATCACATCGATGCTTCGCCACGACGGCAAGCACCAGGCCCCGGCAGTCTTCGAGCAGCGCGCGATCGACATCCGGGTAGTGATCGCCGACCGCCACCGGCATGTGGGCCAGATCGAACTCGACCGGTCCACGGCAGCACGTTTCCAGGTCGATGAACAGCGGTCCTACCTCCGTGCTCAACACATTGCCCGCGTGAGGTTCGCCGTGCAGCAGCTGGTCAGGGGCGCCGCGCTCGAGAACAGCACGCTCCAGGTCGCGCAGCGTCGTGCTGAGGAAGTCCCGATCGGTGTCGTCGAGAGCCGGCGTGCCGGGAATGTTTCCGTCAGCGTCGGCGACGCGTTCGGTGAAGTGCGGCACCGGAATGTCGATTGTCCGCAGGCCGGCGTGCAGCCGCACCAGCGCAGCGGCGCAGTTGGCTGCCGATGGGCTAGGCGTCACCGTTTCGTAGTACGTCCAAAGCGAGACCTCGAAGCCGGCACGTTCGTAGGCGCGCGGCTCCACGCGAGGCTCGAGCGTGGCTACGGGGCTCCCGGCCGCGGTGAGCTGCTGCGCGAGGTGTACCTCGAACCGCGCGCGGCCCGTCCCCGCTGGTGAAACACTGGCGAACACATCACACGGCCGCAGCCGCAGCGCGAGCGTGTTCGAGTTGTGAAGCACCGTCGCGGCGTGAGCGGGAAGTTCGAGAGCCACGGCGATCGCCTTCGCCGCATCGATCGCACGGGCGAGGTCGGAGGACTCCACCGCTGAATCCTGGCATCACCACAGATAGATCAAACGCGAGATTCGGTCGCCTCCCGCCTTGACCACACGTTGTGCCCTAACGCCAGGTGCGAGCGTGGTTATGCGTGCACACCACTGACTTGAGAAGTGCGCGTGATGCGCGGAGGTCGGTTCAGATGGCGAGGGTTTCGAGGGTCGGGTCGAGAACTCGGAGGTCGTCGGCGTCGGAGGTGACGACGCGCTGCTGTGCTCGACGAGCGCATACCACGACGTGCGCGTCGACCACGTCCGCGGTACCGGTGGCGGCAAGCAGCCTGCCGACGTTCGTAGCGTCGACGCGGTCGAGGTCGACGACGTCGGTCGTCGGCTGCCGAACCAATCGGGCAAGCCGCACCTGGCGTTCCGGCCGCCGTATGGCCTGCGCGAGCGCACTGGCGGGGATGGTCACGCGAGCGCGTGTCTCGGCTGCCCGAGCCAGCAACACTGTGACTTGGCGGTCGTTTCGATCGACGGCGATCAGCCCCCCGGCGTCGAGGGTGATTCCTGGCATCAGGCGGCCGAGCCCCGGCGACGACGCCTGTTGCCGAGCAACGTGTCGGCCCAGGCCCGCTCCTCATGGGTTAGCGGTCCGCCGGTATTTTGCAGCGCCTCGGCCAGGAGCGCGCCCCAGCCGGCCACGTCATCAAGCGCAACAGAGACCGCGTGCTGGACAAAACCTGAGACGCTCGTCGCGCTCCCGCTGTTGACGAGCTTGTGGATCCGATCAACCTGCGTCTCTTCGAGCGTTACCGTCACCTTGCGAGTCGCCATACCAACAACCATACCAGCCGGTGTTTGCGCCTACCGCCGGTCTGCGAGGCACACGTGGCCACCGACCGCGTCAAGGCCGCTCGCCAGCGCTACGGCCTGACCGCCGATCTGGGCGCACTGCCTGTGCAGTTCGTGCGCGGCGATGGTGCGGCGAACGACCCTCACGTGTCGCTTGTGCTGGCGGGCTTCATCGGAGTGCACAACTCGATCTGGATGTTGTCGGAGTCGCGGAATGTCAGGATCGACAGTTCGCGAAGATCCGTTCGGCTGCAGCTGATCCGGACTCAGTCTGGCCCGATCACGCAGAACTCATTGCCTGCCGGGTCTTGCAAAACTCGTGTCGTCCACTCGCCGGCCTCTGTGATCGCAATTGAACTCGCGCCTGCGGCGACCATCTCGGCGACCATCGGCGCGGCGTGTTCGACGAACAGATCGAGGTGCGTTCGGACCTTCGTGGTCTTCGCTTCGGGAACCCTTTGGAAGGTCAAGTGCGGTGGCCCGTCGGCGTCCGTGGGCCGGTCGATCGTGACGTACGGCCCACCTCCAGGGTCTGGACGTCGCACGTAGCCGAGGAACTGCTCCCAGAAGGCGGCCAGCTGATCGGGGTCAGGGCAGTCGACGGTGATTCCGATCTTCACTTGTGGCCTCGCGGTTGTGTCGGGTGCGGTGACAGTCATCCGCATCGCGCCATGCAATCGCGCGAGGGGAGCCTTGTGCGACCGAATTGATCACGCCGCCTGGAGGCCGACTGTCACATAGCGCCGACTCGAGGCCGGGTCTGTTACCGGCAGACTTCGGCCACGACCGCGGACACGTTGTCATTCGCTCCCGACGCGCGCGGCCTCGATGAGAGCATCCGCTGCAGTCTGCAGATCCTGCGTTGATGCGAGCACCGCAGAAATCTCGTCGGTGTTCACCTCGTTGAACAGGCCATCGCGCTGCACATGAGAATTCGGTCACCCTCGTCCGCTGGGTAGGTAGCGCGTCGGCTCCAACGTTGGGACCGCCGCCGAGGACTCGGGTGAGGACGTTTGGGTGTGGATGATCGAGCGCCTCGCTCTCGGTGATCTCGCCGCGCTCGACGAGGGGGGCCGTCACGGTGTGGTCGCGGGTCAGCTGTGTCAAATCGCATTCGTGAATGAGGTAGGCGTGATTGTCGCCCACGTTTACGGTCGCGAGACTTGACAGCCCGGATTGCCGCGAGAAGTCACCGATCGGCAGTAACTCGTCCACGGGCGAAAGCATGAACCCTGCCCACAGGTCAGAGTCACCACATGCGTTAATCGCGCGCGCAGCAACACCTCTGATCGTTCGGTCTTCTGCCCCTGTCATCTATCGCCGGAACGATGGCGGCGTCGCTTCAGGGCAGATCAAGGATGACGGCGATCGTCTCGCGGACCTGCGACAGGAGCGCCGGACCCACGTTGCCGCGAGTCGAGGCGACGCGGCTAGGTGACACGGCTCGAAGATGTTGACATTGCGCGGCCGAGATCTCGCGCAGCCCGTTGGCCGCGTCGGGTTCAATGACGATTTCGCTGTGGAAGCTCCGAATGGTGGTCGTCAGGGGTACGACGTAGATAACCGATGGCCCCGCGTCGAGGATTCGCTGGGCCGTGGCGACCACGGCGGGATGCAGAAACCCGGCTTCCGGACCCTCAGGAACTCCCAAGTCCAGGTCGACTACATCACCCGAGGTCAGCATCGAGCCAAGCTGACTCGTCGTCGCGCAGCGCCGCGGTTAACTCAATGCCGACGTGGTCTTGGCGCAGCGCGCGTACAGCCAAGGCGACGGTGTTGCCAACGGTCGTGTGCAGGTCGGCGGCCAAGCGCTTGAGTTCGTGATGGGTAGCCGCGTCAATGCGAACACTCGTGCTCTGCATGCAAATAAGCATACACTCGGCTCGTGCCGCAGAACGTCGGCGCTGACTCGGAACCCTGTGGTTGGTGCGACGGTGAGCCGGCCTATAGGCGGGGTTCTGTAAGGACGCTCACACGTCCCCGGTGACCATCCATCTATGCGGCCTACCTAGGAAGATTGACCGGGCCGGTCCTCCCACGTTTGGCCTTGCTCCGGGTGGGGTTTGCCGAGCCGCCCGGGTCACCCCGGGCGCTGGTGCGCTCTTACCGCACCGTTTCACCCTTACCTGTGGCTTGAAGCCCATCGGCGGTCTGTTTTCTGTGGCACTTTCCTGCGGGTCACCCCGACTGGCTGTTAACCAGCACCCTGCCCTATGGAGCCCCGACCTTCCTCGACACAGTCAAGCTGTGCCGCGGTCACCCGGCCGACTCACCATCGCCTGACCATGTTCGCACGTCAGCCGAGGGCGCGCGCCACCATGCTGGTGGCGCCGATGAGGATCGGCAAGACGATCAGTGCAATGAGGACGACGCCGATGAGTCGCTTCCAACCCCTCGCCCGGGCTACGCCCTGACCGAACGCACCGAAGCGCTCGATCTCACCCTCCACGGTCCACTGATTGTGATCGAACGATGGGAAGCCGACCTCGGACTGAGCGCTGCTTCCGTCTGGCTCACGGCGGCTCGCCTCTTCCATACTCGCGAACGATGGCAGATCGCACGCCGATCGGCGAGGACTTCGCACGCGAGCGAGACGCTCTCCGGCGCACGTTGCTGGAGGTGGGTCCCGACGCGCCGACGATCTGCGGCGACTGGACGGCGACTGACCTTGCCGTGCATGTCGCCTTGGGCGAGCTACGTGGGGGATGGCCGACTGTTCCGTTCCGGCTGATGGTGGCCAGCGGTCTGCGGCTCGATCGTGTGGCGACGAGCAACACACGATTGCTGCGCATCTACCGGCGTCGACGCGGGTTCGACTGGGCGATGCAGCGACTCAGCCGGCCGGCACCACGCGCGCACCAATTCGGAGCGGTCGCGGCTGTGAGCCTTCTCGAACTCTGGGCGCATCACGAAGACGTCGCGATCGCCAACGGATTGACGTGCACGAGCGGAGTCGACCTCAGGCCCGTGATCTCGCTGCTCACGCGGTACCAGCGCAAGGCCCTCGAACGTGATCAGCTTCATGTACCCGACGGTTCTCCCGAACAAGTTGCGCGCTGGCTCGCGGGACGGGCGAACTCCGAGGACTCTCGGGGTCTGCGGATCTAGCACGCGGATTACGGGCGCGCCAGCGACTTCAAGCCTGCGAGCCCGGTACCCCACGCGCTCTGTGCGAACTGGATGGGGCCAACAGGGGCGACCCCGCAAAGCCGTCGCCAGGCGCCCGGGATCCGGTGCATGGCACCGGCGTCGAGCAACGTCTGGAGGACCGGACGAGTCGCCTCGTAGCGCAGCTGGGTGCGTTGGCGACTGCGGTTGGCGCGCAGCCAGGTGCTGAGCCACGGCAGACCGGCCACCCGGTAGACGCCGGGCTGGACGATCGTGTCGAACATGGCTCGGATGACCCGTGGCGCGAGGTAGCGGGCCAGCACCCGGTCGACGGGCCCGGCCGCCTTCCACACATCGGCGTAGACGGCGCGGGCGAACGATAGGTGCCGGGCCTCCTCTAGCCGGTGGTAGCGGTTGACGTCGCGGATGAAGGGATCGGTGTCGGGATCCTCGGCCGCACGCTTCTGGAGGAGGTCGGGGATCTCCTCGCCGCCGAGCACGAGAATGTAGAAGAACGCGGGGAAGCGCACGCTGGCGTGGATGACGAGGCGATACCCGAGGCGGACCAACGCGAACGGCGCCGGTATCGCTGCTTGCGGCTGGAGCTGGTCGACCAGGCGCTGGAAGACGCGCTGGTGGCGTGTCTCTTCACCGAGCTCATGGAGGATGAACCCGAGGCGGCGGTCAGTGAGTTCGGGTGCGGTGGCAATCTGTGCGGCGAAGCCGGCCTCGAGGACGGCCTCGAACCGGATGCCCGCTTGGGTGATTGACGCCACCTCCTCGCGGGAGAGCACCCGCCGCTGCTCGGGGGTTAGGTCGAGTCCGAGGCCGTCTACGCTGAGCAAACGGTCGGCCAGGACTTGACCGGGGCCGACCTCACCCACCACCTCGGTATCGGGTTCGACTACATGGCGCGCCGCCGTTGCAGTCAGGCGATCGACGCGATGATCGAGTGTTCCGGACACGGTCATGGGCAGTCCCCCTGACTCGTCAGCGATTACCCCTCGGTACCATCGCTACCCGCTGGGCCGCCGACGAAACCCGATTGATCGTTAGGCAACGACCCGGGCGGTGGCGCGGCGGCCGGGCAGCTTGATCACTTCGATGGCGTTGGGCAGCTGTTCCTTGATGTCGTTGTCATGGGTGACGACGAGGACCTGGCGGAAGCGCGCGGTGAGCGTCTGTAGCGCCTCGAGCATGCGGACCTTGCGGTCGTCGTCGAGCGGGCCGAACACCTCGTCGAGCACGAGCAATCCCACCGTGCCACCCGACAGCAACCGCACCTGCTCGCTGATGGCGACGCGCAGGGCGAGGTTCGCCAAGTCGGTCTCGCTGCCGGAGAAGCGGTCCATGCCGTAGGTGTGGCCGGCGTCGCCCAGCATGATCTCGTAGGTCTCGGGGTCGACCTTGAAGTCGTCGTACTCGTGATTGGTCAGTTCCTTGAAGAGCGTGCCGGCTTCTTGCTCGAGCATCGGCCCGACCTTGGCGACCACGCCTTCTCGGAAGCCGTGCAGGAGATCGGCGAGGCGGCTCAGGTGGCGGGCCTCCTCGCCCAAGTCGATGAGCTGTGTGTGCTGTGCTTCGGCGGCAACGATCTTGGCCGCCTCGGCCTCGGCGCGGGCGGCCGCCTGCACCGCGATCAGTCGCGCTTCGTGCGCGGTCTTCAATGCTGTTTCGGCGGTGGTCTTTGCCGTGGCACGCGTGGCCCGCGCCGCCTCCAGTTGCTCCGGCTTGAAACCGAGCGCCTTGGCCTTCTCGCGGAGCGTTTCCAGCCGCCCAGTGGCGTCCTGCAAGCGAAGCTGCGCACCCTCGATTTCGACGACCACGACATCGCGCCGCTCCAGCCGGCCCGTGATCCGGGCCAGCTCGTCGGCCGCGCCACGCAACTCGAGCACGTGGCGACGGAGGTCATCGGGTTCACCCTGCGCCAACGGTGGGTCGAGCCGGGCCTCGGCGTCGGCGACTGCCTTCTCGGCTCCCGCGCGCTGGTCGAAGGCGCGGGTGTACGCCTCGCGTGCGGCGCGCCCCTTCTCGACCTTGGTTGACAACGCCTTCTCGGCGGCCCGGGCGGCCTTGGCCGCGGCCGCGAGTTCGTCACGCTGAGCCGTCAGGGCGCCAACTTCGCTGGTGGCTGAGGCCAGTTCTTCGGCGCGGTGCGTCTGCACCTGTTCGAAGGCGGCGCCCAAGGCTTGTCCGCAGAGGGGGCAGTCGCCCTCATCGGACAGCTCGTGGGCCCGGCCCACTGCCTCGCGCGCCGCCTCGAGCCGCGCCGATGCGCCATGGAGTCGGCCCTCGGCGTTGGCCAGCTCCGCCGCTGTGTGCTCCGACGCGGTGCGGGCATGGGCCAGCGCCTCGTCGTCGACCGGCGGCGGTTCGTCGGGCAGCGCGATGGCGGCCAACGCGGCGCGGGCGCCGGCGACCGCCTCGGCAAGCGGAAGTCGCGCCTCGAGCGCGGGCAACGCGGCGACGAGCGCGACCAGCTCGGCGTGGCGGGCTTCGGCCGCGCCCAGGTCGGCGCGCTCCTTCTCGAGCAACTCCGTTCGCGACTTGAGGTCGTCGACCTCTTGGCGGGCCGCCGTGCCAGCGACCTTGATCCGCTCGAACTCGCGACCCAACTCGTCGACCTGATCGAGTTTCGCTTCGGCGTGGGCCAGCGCATCGCTCGCGGTGGCCGCGACGGTCTCGGCGGCGGTGGCCTCGGTGTCGCGGGCCGCGGCGGCCGCGTTGAGGTCGTCGGTGGTGACGCGCAACACGTCGAGATCGGGGAGGACGGAGCGGAGTTGGTCGAAACGCTCGTGCGCAGCCTTGGCGTCCTTGCGCACCATGTCGCGCGCGCCATCGAGGGGTGTGATGCCAAGCAGTTTCAGGACCAGCTTCTTGCGCTCGGCGGGGCCCTGGCTGCTGAACGCGGCCAACTGCTTCTGCTCGGCGAACACCGACGCCCGGAACGGCGCGTCGTCCATGCCGAGGATCGAGTGCACGTAGCGCTTGGTGTCGCTTGGACCCTCGGCGACCTGCTGCCCGTCGGCGAACGCTGCCGCCTTCGTCGTGAGCTGCTTGCCGCCACCCTTGAGGGTGCGACGCACCACGTAGAGGTGACCCTCGTGCTCGAACTCGCACTCGGCGATGCAGTCGCGCTGCACGCCGGCGGTGCGCACCTCGCGTAGCTCGGTGCGGGCGCGGCCCCAAAGAGCAAACAGGATGCTCTCCAAGAGATAACTCTTGCCGGCACCGTTCACCCCGTAGATGCCGACCAGACCGGGCGGGATCTCGAGGTCGAGCGGATCCTCGTAGACCCGGTAGTTCTCGAGATATAGGCGCGTGACCCGCACGGTCAGTTCGCCTGCTCGTTGGCCCGGGCGAGGTAGTCGTCACCCAGGTGTCGAATGCGATCGCGGTCGTATCCGATGAGGTCCTGATTGGGCAGCCACTTCGCCCACAGGTCGGCCAGGTTGCTGAAGTCGTCGCCGGCGTCGACCGTGCCGGCCGCCGGCGCGTTGCGCCGCTCGATCTGCGCGTGCAGGAGATGCGCGCCCGCCTCGTGTATCGCATCGTGATCGACGAGCCGCCACGCCTCTGGCGCCACCGCGTCGATGTAGAGCCGGACAACGGCGTCGGACGGCGCGCTGGCCAGGCGGTCGACGACGGTGGCCTGGATTTCCGCGGCGCTCAACCCGAGCGCGTAGACCGGCTCGGGGGTGACCATCGGGCGCTGGTCGCTCAGCGGGACATGTGTACACCCGCCGGTATCGGTGTCGAGCACCACGATGCCCTTCGGATCGGGGTCGTCGGCGAAGGAAAACGTGTCGGTGGCGCCCGCGTACCAGATGCCGTCGAGCACCTTGCGGTGCGAGTGGTAGTGCCCGAGGAGAACAAGATCGGCACGAAGGAGGCCGGCGTCGACTTCGATCTCGTTGATGTCGGCGTACTTGGGCTCGACCTGCGGTACCCGCGGGTGGGTGAGCAGAAGGTTGACGCGGTCGAGGCTGCGGCTGGCATCGACCTCCGCGAGCGCCTCCTTGGTGGCCTCGACGGTGAGCATCTGCGGCACCGCGTGGACGAGGAGGCCCGGCAGCTCGAAACGTTCGTAGGCGAGCCGGTGGGCGAAGTGGAACTCGGGGAAGGTGTCGGCCAGCGGCGAATACGGGCTACCGGTGCCGGGGAGCCGCGGCGTGTCGTGGTTGCCGCTGATCACGACTGCGCTGATCCCGTGATCGCGGATCCGGGAGAGCGCCCGCTGCGCGATCCGAAAGGAACGGAACGTGGGCCGAGGATGATCGAAGACGTCGCCCAGCCAGATCACCAAGTCGGGCGACTGGGCCAACGCAAGGTCGATGGCGGCCTCGAACGACTGCTCGAAGTCCCGCTCGCGTTGGTTGACGCCTTCGGCGGTGGTGTACGGGTAGTACGACCGTCCGAGGTGGGCGTCGCCGATCGCCGCGATCCGCATCAGTCGACCAACGCGGAGACGTTCGGCGCTGGCTGGGGCGCGGCGCAGGCGGCGGTTCGGTGGCGGCGACCACATCGGCGTAGAGATGCACGCGTGCGGGCACCGCGAACGGTGCGGCCAGGTTGGCCATGAGGCACTCGCCGGGCATGAGCGTCTGAATCTCAGGGCCGAGGGCGCTGATGTCCTGCTTGGCCGAGGCCCGCAGGATGTTGCGGTCCTTCTCGTCGGCCAGGCCTAGGACGAAGAAGGTGTTGAACTGGCTGAGCAGCTCGTCGTCGAGCAGCTTGGGCTGCTGGGTGACGGCGCACAGCCCGACCTTGAACTTGCGCCCCTCGCGCGCCACGCGCGGGAAGACATTGGACTCGCTGTCCTTGCTGTTGCCTAGAACGCGCTGCGCCTCCTCGAGGGCGATGGCGACAGTGGGCAGCTGGCGGTGGTACTCGTCATCGTCGAGGTACGCCGCCTGCCAGTGGTCGAGCACGCGGCGGGTGAGGAACGAGGCGACCAGCACCTCCTCGGTGGATCCCAGGCCGCTGACGTCGACCAGGACGACCTTCCCCTCGGTCAGGTCGCGCACGATGGCCGCGCCGACCGAGACGCCGGGATCGGCGGCGATCGCCTCGAGGCCGACGATGCGACGGGCCCGCCGCTGCACGACCTGAAGCGTGTTGAGGGCGATGCGCCCGTTGAGCTCGATATCGCGGAAGCCGGCCAGGTCGTCGATGGTGGTGAACGGAAGCAGCCAGGCGAGGCCTTCATGGCCTTCGCGGGAGTAGTGACGCTCCAGCTCGAACAGTGCCTCTTCCTGCGGCCGGCTCCAGTCGTGCGCGGTGCGGAGATCGTCGATCGTCGAGCTCGGCCAGGCTGATGCGCAGGGTCGAGGTGTTGGCCAGGCGGCGGGCCGCGTAGGTGCGCAAGGCGACGCCGGCCCACGGGTGGCGGGCCAGCGCGGTGCGGTACTCGCCGTGGGGATCGATGAGCAGCAGCCCGTAGCGTCCCTTGGCCCGGAGCACGCCAGCGGCCAGCACCATCATGAGGTTCGACTTGCCCATGCCGGTCGTGGCGAAGATGCCGATGTGGGTGGCGAGGCTGTCGCCCGGGATACCGACTTCGAAATCGACGTCGGTCTCGCCGCTGCGCAGATGACCGAACGGCAGGTCGCCCATGCGGCTGCGCAGAAATGCGAAGTCGGCCGGTTCGGGTGCGATGACGCGTGAGAACTGCGTGGGCAACGATTTGGGTTTGCGGAAGTCGAGCCCGTCGGGCGTGAGGTAGCCAAGGCAGCGGCAGCTGGCGACGCGGTAGGTGCGCTTGGCCTGCTCGTGCAACGGGTGGGCGCCGCCCTCGCCACGCGCGTCGTCCGCCAGCAACGTTCCGGCAACCCGCTCGGCCCAGCCCGGCTCGCGATGCTCGGTGCCGTAGGTGACGTCGACGATGCGGAACAGGTAGCGCCGGCCGGTGGCGTCGTCGACCGCGACGAGCAGCTCCCCAAGGAAGAGGTCTTCATCCGGCGCAGCGCGGAACATGCCCTCGAGGACGTTCTTCCCGAACAGCCGCCCGCGGCTCACGTGCTCACGCTCGCTCCATGAGACGATGCCGGTCGGTGAACGCCCGGCGGCGGACGTCTTCGCCGACGCCGAGCGCGGCGAGGGCATTGTCGAGATCGCCCGCGGCTTCGGAGCGGATCCAACCCGGGCAGGCCGCCAGGCGATCGGCGACGGTGAGCGGGTAGGGATAGCCAGGGAACGCGGCGTCATTGCACAGCGCGCTGATTGCTCCGAGCGCCGGCTCGGCGTCGATGTCGCCGGGCAGGTCGACCCGGAAGGCGAACGGCGCGTCGGGGTCGAGGCGGGCGGCGACTACCTGCAACTCGCCGGGGAGGTCGGGCCGGGTACGGGCGATGCGGGCCCACCACATCGCGCGCGGGCCGAACAGCACCTCGGCCTCCATCTCCAGATGGCCGAGCAGTGGGGCGCCGCCGCGCGCCAGCGAGGAGTGCTTGGTGATCGAGGCCAGCGTGACGCCGCGCTCCCGGGCGCGATCGAGGAGGCCGGCGACGTAGGTAGACGGGATGCGCCAGTCGGGCTGGAGATCGCCGTCGACGAGGATCAGCGCGCCGGCATCGGCCTCGGCCAGCGAGCGCTCGACGGCATCCCACTCGCCCTTGTCGCGCAGCAGGTTGATGACGCGACCCGTCGGTGAGCAATTCGGGCGCCAACGCGCCTTCCTCTTCAAGGACGCACTCGCCGTTCTGATAGCGGACGCGGGCGGCGCGGGTGACGACCACCTGCAGGCACCGGGCGTCGGCGACCAGCGCCTGGCCACCGTCGACCGCCCACACGTCGGCCGGCGCGGTGAGGCGGGGGAGCGGCCGGAGCGAGACCACGGACTCGAAGAGCAGGTCGGACCCCGTGGGATCGGCGAGGGCGTCGCCCCCACCCATGAGCACCCGGGCCAGCCGGGCTGCGACCTCCTGCATGTCACCAGGTTCGCAGATAGGTGTAACAACTTACAACGGTGTAGTTTTCCCCAGCCTGTTGAAAGCCACCGACACATGGCGGTCAGACGACTTGCACGCCGTCCTTCCAGACGGCGGTGATGCGGTCGGCGAGCGTGGCGAGGTCGAGGGGGTCGCCGTCGACCAGGACGACGTCGGCCCGCTTGCCGGGCTCGAGCGTGCCGAGCTCGTCGGACAGGCCCATCAGTTCGGCGGCGCTGCTGGTGGTTGCGACCAGGGCATCGATGGGCGTCATGTCGCTGAGCTTGGCCATCAGCTCGAGCTCGCCGAGGTTGGTTCCGTGGGGTGACACCGGGCAGTCGGTGCCCATGGCCACCTTCACGCCGGCCTCGACGGCGCGGCGGAATGATTCGGTGTGGACGTCGATCACCTCGTGGGCCTTCTGGACGGCGGCGTCGGTGAGGGCGACGCCGGCTTCCGCCGCGGCGATCACGCCCCGCGGCGCCAGCAGCGTCGGCACCAGCCACGTCCCGCGCTTGAGCATGAGATCGATGGCCTCGTCGTCGAGATAGATCCCGTGGTCGATCGACCGGATGCCGGCGCGGATCGCGTTCTTGATCCCGTCGGTGGCTTGCGCGTGCGACATCACGAAGATTCCCGCCGCCGTCGCCTCCTCGACGAGCACCTCGAGCTCGGCGAGGCGGAAGTGCGCGTGGGTCGGCTTGTCGCGCGGTGACAACACTCCGCCGCTGACCGCCACCTTGATCACGTCAGCGCCCATGCGCACGAGTTCGCGGACCTTGCGCCGCATCTCGTCGGGACCGTCGACGATGTGGTTCGGACGGCCTGGGTCGACCGTGCGCGCCGAGATGTGCGCGCCGCACGGCATCCAGCTGTCGCCGTGACCGCCGGTCTGGCTCAGCATGACGATCGAGATATGCATGCGGGGTCCGTTGATGAGCCCGTCCTGGACCGCCTGCTTGATGCCGAGATCGGACCCACCCGCGTCGCGGATCGTGGTGATCCCGAGCTTGAGTGTGGTCTCGAGATTCCGCGCGCAGGCGAAGTACTTGTACGAGAACGGCGTCTGGAAGCTGCGCATCAGATCGAGGTGACTCATGAGCGGGTGTACGTGGCAGTCGAACAGCCCCGGCAGCAAGGTGTTGCCCGACGCGTCCACCCGCTCGTCGCCGTCGAGACTGGGCCCGACCTCGACGATGCGTCCGTCCTCGATCACGACATCGCCCGGCGCAATGTCCGCACCCGACCCGTCGAACACCTTTCCCCCGCTGAACACAGTCCGCATGACCCGTAGACTTTCACTCGTGAGCGAGCGAAGACGAGCGAACGCAAGAAATAGGGATGCCAAAGGCATTCTTGCCGTCCGAAGGGCGGCCTAAAATGCCCCGAGCTATCTGGAGTGGATCGATCAGCTTCGGCCTGGTCAATGTGCCGGTGAAACTGGCCACTGCGGTTTCATCGAAGGACGTGCGCTTCAACCAGCTGCACGCGCCCGACAACGCGCGGATCCAGCAGAAGCGGTGGTGTTCGGAGGAGGAGAAGGAAGTCCCGTTCGACGAGATCGTCAAGGGCTACGAAATTGCGCCCGGTCAATACGTGGTCATCGACCCCGACGAGTTGGCCTCCCTCGATCCGAAGGCGACACACACCATCGACATCGAAGAGTTCGTCGACCTCGACGAGATCGACCCGATCTTCTTCGAGCACCCCTACTACGTGGTTCCCGAGCCGCGCGCGGGCAAGGCCTACGCGCTGTTGGTCGAAGCCATGACCCGCACGAACAAGGTGGCGATCGCTCGACTGGTGCTGCGCACCAAGCAGTACCTCGCTGCCCTCCGTCCGAAGGACGGCGCGCTGGTGCTCAACACGTTGCTCTATGCCGACGAGGTTCGCCCGATCGAAGGCATCGAAGAGGTTGACCCAACGCAGGTGAGCGACAAGGAACTGAAGATGGCGGAGCAGTTGGTGGAGTCGTTGTCGGCCAAGTTCGAGCCCGAGAAGTACCACGACGAGTACCGCGATCAGGTGCTCGAGATGATCGAAGCCAAGGCCGCCGGCCAGGAGATCGTGAGCCAGCCCGCGGTGAGCGAGGCGCCCACCGTGGTCGATCTCATGGCCGCGCTCGAAGCCAGCCTCGCCGCGTCGAAGGAAGAAAAGAAGAAGGAGAAGGAGAAGGAGACCGCGTGACGGCGGTCGAGATCGACGGCCGTAGCCTCAACCTCTCGAATCTCGACAAGGTCCTCTATCCGAAGACCGGCACCACCAAAGCGGAGATCATCGACTACTACGCGCGCATCGCGCCGGTGATGGTGCCGCACCTGAATGGACGGCCGATCACACTGGTGCGCTATCCCAACGGCGTCGACGACAAGCACTTCTTCGAGAAGAACTGCCCGAAGCACCGGCCGGATTGGCTGCCGACGATACCGATGGATGTCAGCGCCAAGACCAAGGTCGACTTCTGCGCGCTCGAAGAGGCAGCCGCGTTGGTATGGACCGCCAACCTCGCCGCGCTCGAGCTGCATCCAGGCCTCGCAGTACGCGACAACCTCGATTCGCCAACCGTGATGGTGTTCGACCTCGACCCAGGGCCGCCCGCCACCGCCATCGAGTGCGCGCAGGTGGCGTTCTGGTTGCGCGAGGCGCTCGAACGCCTATCGCTGGAAGGCTTCGTGAAGACCTCGGGCAAGAAAGGCTTGCAGATGTACGTCCCGCTGAACACGCCGACGTCGTTCGAGAAAACGCGGGAGATGTCGCTGGCCTTGGCGCAGGTGCTCGAGCGCGTGCATCCCGATCAGGTCGTCACCGAGATGGCGAAGGCGGCGCGGCCGGGCAAGGTGTTCATCGACTGGAGCCAGAACGCCCGCCACAAGACGACGGTCGGGGTCTACTCGCTGCGGGCGACCGAGCGCCCGACCTGCTCGACGCCGATCAGCTGGGACGAGCTCGAAGCTGCCCACAAGGCCGGGGATCCCGAAAAGCTGCGCTTCGAGATCAGCGATGTTCTCAACCGTGTCGAAAAACACGGCGATCTCTTCGCGCTGGTGATCGAGATGCAACAGGAACTGCCGAGCGTCAGCTGAGCCACAGATTCACGAGGCCGCGCAGGCGGTCGATGCCGGTGCCCTTGGCTGCGCTCACCCAGATGACATCACCCGGCTCGAGCTGGCAGGCGCCGGCGAGTTCGCGCTTGCGCTTCTCGCGATGCGAGGATTTCACCTTGTCGTGCTTGGTGGCGATGACTACGTGCGGGCGGGTGCGCGACCGCAACCAGTCGAGCATCTTGAGATCGAGCTTGGTCGGACCGATCTCGCCGTCGACCAGGACGAGAATCATCTGCAATTGCTGGCGTTCGAGCAGATAGCGCTCGAGCATGGGCTGCCAAGCGGCACGGGTCTTGGCCGACACCGCGGCGTACCCGTAGCCCGGGCAATCGACGACTGCGCGCCCGTCCTCCAGATCGAAGAGGTTGAGGAGACGGGTGCGGCCCGGGGTCTTCGATGTGAGCGCAAGGCGCTTCCTTCCAGCCAGCGCGTTGAGCAGCGAGGACTTCCCGACGTTGGACCGCCCGACCAGCGCAACCTCGGCCCGGGTGTCTGGAAGCGCGCTCAAGCCGTCGGCCGACAGCACGAAACGGAGCTGTAAGGGGGAGGGCATGAGCGGTTTGTCACGCTAACCACCTGGCAGCGGCGTTACGTGCCTGCGGGGATGGGTAAGAGACCGTCGCAGTGGGAACCGGAGATTCGCCTGTGATCATCGTCGCGCATCGCGGCCCGGTTTCCTTTTCTCTCGTCGACGGCCGGCGGGAGATGACGCGAGGCGCCGGGGGCCTGGTGACAGCCCTACGGGGCCTACGGAGCCATCTTGGCGACGCGGTGTGGGTATGCGCGGCGCTCAGCGACGTGGACAACGCGATCGCTTCGGAGCACGACGGTGGCGCGTTCGACATCGCCGACGGCTACCGCGTGCGCATGGTGCGCCTCGACGCCGAAGAGCACAACCGGTTCTACGCCATCGTGGCCAATCCGATGCTCTGGTTCATCCAGCACTACTTGTGGGATCTGAGCCATGCGCCGGATATCACCCGCAATGAGATCGAGGCGTTCGAGCACGGCTACGTCCCTGTCAACGTCGCGTTCGGCAAGGCCGTTGTCGAGGAGATCGAGGCGCGCGGCGGGAGCGCCACCGTGATGATCCACGATTACCACTTCTATCTGGTGGCACCGGAGGTCCGGCGGCGTTGCCCGAGTGCGGTGCTGCACCACTTCATCCATATTCCGTGGCCTCAGCCGGACGCGTGGCGCGTCCTGCCCCAGGAAATGCGGGACCAACTCCTGAACGGGCTACTCGCCAACGACATCGTCGCGTTCCATACCGAGCAGTACGCCCGCAACTTCGTGTTGACCTGCCAGGAGCTGTTGGACCTACCCGTCGACATGCGCGGCCTCACCATCGATGTCGACGGCCGCACGGTGACCGCCCGCTGGTACCCGATCTCGATCGACGCCGACGAGTTGGAGACGCAGGCCAACCACGACCCCGAGGTCGACGAGCACGAGCGCAAGATCGAGAACGGCCGGCGAGAGCATCTCGTACTGCGCGTCGACCGCACCGACCTCAGCAAGAACATCCTGCGCGGCTTCAAGGCCTTCGACGTCTTCCTCGACGACCATCCTGAGTTCTCCGGCCGCGTGACGTTCCTTGCGCTCCTCCAACCGAGCCGCCAGGACGTCGACGAATACGTCGACTACGTCGAACGGATACGCCGGCTGGTGGCCGACGTCAACTTGAAGCACGGGAACCCCGAGTGGCAGCCCATCAATCTGGTGATCGGGGACTCGTTCACGCGCGCGCTGGCCGCGTATCGCCAGTACGACGTGCTCGTGGTGAACCCCGTGTTCGACGGCATGAACCTCGTCGCCAAGGAAGGCGTGCTCCTCAACCGCCGCGATGGCGCCCTGATCCTGTCGGAGCACGCCGGGGTCTACGAAGAGCTTGGTGCGTTCGCGCTCAGTGTGAACCCGTTCGACATCCAAGCCCTCGCCGACGCCATCTACGCGGGCATCACCATGCCGCCCGAAGATCGCCGGCTGCGCCGTGAAGCGTGTGTCGAGGTCGTGCGCGGTAACGACCTGGCCAAGTGGCTCCGCGCGCAACTCGACGACATCGCGACCGTCGAGCGTGCCCGCGAGGAGATCGATCTGCGCAGCGACCGGTGGCCTGATTCCTCCGGAGTGCGCTAGACCCACGGCGTGATCGACCTCACCGTCGCCGCGGTGCCGTTCTACTTCGGGTCGATGGGTGCGGAGCGAAGGTATCTGGCGTCCCGGGCGCTGCGCGAGGGCCCCAGCCGGGCCGACTACACGCGGGAGGACACCGCTGCCAGCCTGGCGATGGGGGTCGGCAGCCTGTTGGCGCCGTTCGCGGCCGGCGCCCTCGTGAAGAAGGTTCTGCCTGGCAAGGGCCGGTTCCCGAAGGTGTTGGTGCGAACCGCGGTGGCGTCGGCGGTGATCACCACCATCGCGGACCGTTTCGCCAGGCGCGACGACCGGGTCGGCCGAATTGCCCGCAAGGTGGCGTCGGTCGGCGGCCCGGTGGCGGTTGCGACGGGCGGCGTCGCGATCGGTACCACGGTGAGCGATCGGCTCTCACCCGCCCGCATGTGGGACCGCAACCGCGGTCGCGATCTCGGTGGGGGTGTGGTCGGCTGGACCGCGGCCGTCGCCGGTTGGGACTTCATCTACTACTGGAACCACCGCTTCATGCACGAAGTCCGGGCGCTGTGGGCGATCCACGTCGTCCACCACTCGAGCGAGCGGTACAACCTCTCGACCGCGCTGCGCCAGCCGGTCGCCGACGTCTTCGGCGTCTTCCTGCCGTATGGCCTCCTCGCTCGTGTCGGCGTGCGCCCCCGCCTCATTGCCCAGGCGCGCGGCATCAACCTGATCTACCAGTACTGGATTCACACCGACGCCATCCGCCGCCTTGGTGCTGCCGAGCAGGTCCTCAACACCCCCTCGCACCACCGCGTGCACCACGGCGTCAATTCGAGATACATCGATCGCAACCACGGGAGCATCCTCATCGTGTGGGATCGCCTGTTCGGCACCTTCGAACGCGAGAGCGAAACCGTGGTGTACGGGCTGACCAAGAACATCAACACCTACAACCCCGGCCGCATCGCCAGCCACGAGCACCGCGACATGCTCCGGGACGTCGCCCTCTCCGACAATTGGCGGGACCGCCTCTCGTTCGTGCTCCGCGGCCCGGGCTGGGCGTACGCACGCCACGCGTCGACGGCCGGCCTCGCCTAACCGTGGTTGATCGGCTCGAGCGCCTCACCAATCTCGTCGCGCTGCTCCTGAACACGGCGCGCCCGCTGACGCTCGATGAGCTCGTGATGCGGCTCGAGGGGTATCCGACCGAGCCCGAGACCCGTCGCCAGGCCTTCGAGCGCGACAAGCGCCTGCTGCGCGACGAGGGCGTCCCGGTTGAGACCGTATACACCGAAGACGGCAAGGCCGCGTACCGCATTGCCGCGGCCGACTACTACCTGCCGACCCTCGACCTGACCGACGACGAGCTGGTCGCGCTCAACCTGGCGGTCGCCGCGGTCCACCTCGAAGGCGGGCGCGGCCGTGAAGCGTTGTGGTCCTTCGGCGACGCGCCTGCTGACGCCGTGCCCGCGTTGGCCGCGTTGCCGGTAATCGACGCGTTGCCCGCGCTTTTTGACGCCACGCGTCGTCGCGCCACTGCGTCTTTCGCCTACCGGGGTCAAACCAGGACGCTCGAGCCTTGGGGGCTGTTCTTTCGCGACGGCTACTGGTATGTGGCCGGTCGCGATGTGGACCGCGGCGAGGCGCGCGTGTTTCGCGCTGACCGCATCCAGGGTGGAGTCGAGGTCGGCGCGCCCGACGCCTTCGAGGCGCCCGCCGATTTCGACCCGCGTCAGGTGATGCCTGAGCAGGCCTTCCGCATGGCGACGGCCGAACCAACCGTGGTCGAGCTCGACGTCGACGCGCCCTACGCACGCGCCGCCGTCGCCGACGCTGGAGAAGAAGCAGTGGTGGAGCGACGTGACGACGGCGGCGTCAGGCTACGCATCGCAGTGACCAACCCGGACGGCTTCCGGTCATGGTTGTTCGGGTTCCTCGACCACGCACACGTGGTGGGGCCCGAACCCGTGCGGAACCAGATCGTCAAATGGCTCGAGGCGATGGCCAAATGAGCGAAGGCGAATCAATGCGGCAGATGAAGGCCGGCGCCGGAACGGCGACGGACTCATGAGCGAAGACTTGGCGAGCGAATCAATGCGGCAGATGAAGGCCGGCGCCGGAACGGCGACGGACTCATGAGCGAAGACTTGGCGAGCGAATCAATGCGGCAGATGAAGGCCGGCGCCGGAACGGCGACGGACTCATGAGCGAAGACTTGGCGAGCGAATCAATGCGGCAGATGAAGGCCGGCGCCGGAACGGCGACGGACTTAGTCCGCGACGTTACGGACTACGGCACGCGGCTTCGGCGATTGCTCGCCATCATCCCGTGGGTGGCGGCGCGGGGGACTGCCACCTTCGAGGAGATCGCCGAGCGGTTCGACCTGACCGTCGAGGAGGTCGAGAACGAGCTGCTGCTGGCCGCCTGTTGCGGGCTGCCGCCGTACTCGCCCGATCAGTTGATCGAGCTCATCGTTGACGAGGACAGCGTCACCGCCGACGTTCCCGACTACTTCCGGCGGCCGCCGCGGTTGTCGGCCGCCGACGGTTTTGCGCTGTTGGCCGCGGGGCGAGCCTTGCTCGCGGTCCCGGGCTCCGACCAAGAAGGCCCGCTGGCGCGCGCCCTGGACAAGCTGGGCGGCGCGCTCGGTGCCGCCGGCGGCCTGACCGTCGAGCTGGACGCGCCGCCCAACCTGTCCGCGCTCCGGGACGCGGCGGCGCGCCACGAGACAGTCGAAGTCGACTACTACTCGGCCTCGCGGGACGAAGAGACGACCCGGCGCATCGACCCGCTCCTCGTGTTCGCCGACGCGGGTCACTGGTACGTCAACGCGTACTGCCACCGAGCGGAGGCAGTTCTGCATTTTCGTGTCGATCGCGTCAATGGCGTGCGGCCGACCGGCCATCACTTCGAGGCCCAGGCCGTGGAGCCGCCGACCGCCGGCGTATTCCGCGCCGGACCCGACACGCCGATGGTCACCATCGAGCTGCCCCGTCGCGGCGGATGGGTGACCGAGAGCTATCCGGTGGAGACGGTGACGGAGCGCAAGGACGGCCGGCTGCGCGTCGAGATGGCGGTCAGTGGCCTGGCCTTCCTCGAACGGCTCTTGCTGCGCGTCGGGCCGACGGCCAAGGTCGTCGATCCCAAGGACATGCGCAACGCGTCGCGCGACGCGGCGGCCAAGGTTCTCGCCCGTTACCGCTAGAAATCGAGGGCGGAGAGTTCGGGGACGGTTTGGCGGGAGCGGTCGACTGCGGCCCGCCAGCGGTCGCGGTCGGGACGCCGGGATGGTTCGACCACACGGGCCGGTGACCAGTGCGCGGCGATCTGCGCCTCGTCGGCCCAGGTGCCCACCGCCATCCCGGCGAGGTACGCGGCGCCGAGCGTGGTCGCTTCGAGGACGGGCGATACTTCGACCGGGCGTTGCGTCGCGTCAGCGAGTGCCTGCACGAATGTCGTGTTCGCGGTCATGCCGCCGTCGACCCGCAGCGTGGCGATGGCGTGGCCGCCGTCGGCCTCCGCCGCCTCGACGAGGTCGGCACCCCGGTGCGCGACGCCCTCGAGGACGGCGCGCACGACTTCCGGCCGCCCACTGCCGCGGGTGAGTCCCACCAGCGTGCCGCGCGCCCCAAAGTCCCAGGCCGGCGTGCCGAGACCCAGGAGCGCGGGCACGAACCACACGTCACCCGTGTCGGCGCACTGCGCGGCCACCGCGTCGGATTCGTCCGATGATGTGATCAGGCCGAGATCATCCCGCAGCCACTCCACCGCCGTGCCGGCCGACAGCATCACTGCCTCGATGCCCCACATGACGCCGCCGTCGCGCCGCCACGCGATGATCGGAAAGCAGCCCGCCGGCCCGCGGGCATCGAACGCCGGTCGGGCCGGGCCGACACACTGGTCGAGCATCCCTCCGGTGCCGAAAGTGATCTTGGTCAGCCCGGGCTGTGTACAGCCCTGCCCGACGAGCGAGGCCTGCTGGTCGCCTGCCATTCCCGCGATCGGCGGCGCGCCCGGGAGCGCGCTGGCCGCGCCCACCAGCCCCGACGAATCGACGATCTCCGGCAGCACCGATCGCGGAACGTTGAGCGCCTTGAGAATGGCGTCGTTCCACGTCGAGCCGTCGCCGTGCAGCAGGCCGGTGACCGCGGCGTTGCTGGCATCGGTCACGTGAAGTTCGCCGTTCGAGAGCGCCCACGCCACCCAGCTGTCGACGGTGCCAAAGCAGAGATCACGCGTGCGGTCCGGGTCGGCCATGTCGAGGAGGAACGCGAGCTTGGTCGCCGACGCGTTGGGGGCCACGCGGATGCCCTGCGCTTGCAGCATCAGACAGGTGCCGACGGTGCGCAGGTCCTGCCAGCCGATACCCGGTCCGACCGGTTCGCCCGTCTTGCGGTCCCACAGAATCGTCGAGGCGCGCTGGTTGGCGATGCCGACTGCGGCCACGGGCCCGCCATGTGACTCCAGGGCTTCGTTGGCAACCGCCAATGCAGCACTCGCGGTCGCCGCGGCGTCGAACTCCACGAAGTTGGGCATCGGCGACGACGGCAGTACCTCGCGGTACTTGACGTGGTTGACAAC
Organism: uncultured Actinomycetes bacterium; assembly: GCA_963742585.1. Taxonomy (GTDB): domain Bacteria; phylum Actinomycetota; class Acidimicrobiia; order Acidimicrobiales; family JACDEA01; genus JACDEA01. Next base: position 1,619,655 of record CAVUMI010000009.1, on the reverse strand, counting down.
ACCGTCCGCGTTCACGATGGCGGCGCGCACGCCGCTCGTCCCGACGTCGATGACGAGATGCTCGGTCACCGGGGCATGCGCACGCCGCCGCGAAGCGAGCAGTCCTCCGAGGAGCCCGAGCCCGGCGGCCACCTCGAGGAAGACGAAACCCGCGATCAGCGCGCCGGTGGAGACCGTTCCGGTCACCAGCTTGGCGAGGAGGAAGACGGCCAGCACAACCGCGAAGCCGATGGCGCCGGCCACCGCGCCGTGCAGGAGGGGCGTGGCCGGGCGGTCATAGGCGGCCAGCCAGCCGCCGAACATAAAGGCGAAGAAGAAGACGAAGACCAGTGGCACCCACGCGCCGGAGTCCTTGTCGCCGCCTGACAAGGCGCGCAATACCAGCGCCACTGGGGCGAACAGCGCGACGGCGCCGATCGCGCCGCGCCCTACGGCGCGGGCGTCGAGCGCGGCGATTAGGGCCACGGGACGGCGCCGAACGGCGAGGGCAGGCCGAGCTTGCCCGGGTTCAGGACGCCGTTGGGGTCGAGCGAGCCCTTGAGCGCGGTCAGCACCTCGCTATTGGGCGTCCATGGCGCGCGGTTGATGCCCATGCCGTGGTGATGGCTGACCGCGCCACCGTGGCCCTCGACCACGCCCATGATGGCCGCCCATGCCGCGTTGTAGAACCGGTCCTTGTCGCCGTCGGTGGGCTGGCCCGCCCACGTGAAGTAGATGCATGCGCCGTCGGTGTAGCTGTGCGACTGGTGCGCCGAGGCGACCCACAGCCCCTCGACCGCCTTGAGCGCGGCCACACCCTCTTCGTAGATCGCCGGGAGCGCCGACCAGCGCGCCGCGATCTCGGTCGTGTCGACGACCAGATCCTTGCGATACGCCTCTTGCAGCGCCGAGGTGTCGTTGCGGTGGTCGAGCCACTGGCGTACGAAGTCGACGTCGAGGACGGTCGCATCACGGCACTCCTCGGCCACCACGGTCATGACACCGTCGATGATCGCGGGGTCGCCTTCGTCGAGGACGAGGAGCACGTTGGTGCCCTCGAGATACCGGCGCGACTCGCGTTCGTCGTACAGACGGAGGACGGCCGGCGTCGCACCGCGGCGCAGGATGCGGCGGCACGCGTCGTTGCCCGCGGCGAACGAGGGGAAACCGAATGCGGCCCGGCGCTCGGCGGGCGCTACCGGGTGGATGCGCAACATCGCCTCGGTGATCACGCCCAGCGTGCCCTCGCTCCCGACGAAGAGCTGGTTGAGATCGGGCCCGGTGGCGGCCCGCGGGCCCGATCCGCCGGTGCGGATGAGCCGCCCGTCGGCCAGCGCTACCTGGAGACCGACGACGATGTCTTCGATCTTTCCGTAGCGGGTGGAGTACTGACCCGCTCCACGACAGGCCAGCCAGCCACCGACGGTCGACAGTGCCATCGACTGGGGCCAATGCCCGACGGTGACGCCGTAGTCGGCGCGCAGGGTGTCTTCGAGGACGTCGCCGAAGGTGCCCGGTTGGACGGTAAGGAGCAGAGACTCGTCGTCGACGTCGACGACGCCGGCCATGGCCGTCATGTCGAGGACGATGCCGCCGTAGATCGGCACGCTGGCACCGCAGACGCCGCTGCGCCCCGCCGCGGTGGTCACCGGCACGCCAGCGCCGTTGCAGACGGCGAGAACGCGGGCGGCCTCGGTCGCGCCGGTCGGGCGCACTACTGCGGCGGGCCTCGAGGGAACCTCACCCTTGAGGGCCCACGCCATCGTGATCGGCCACCAATCGCGCCCGGCCTCGTGACAGCTCGCGTCGTCGGTGCGAACGTCGGCACACGCCTGGCGAAGTTGGGCGACGACCGCGTCGCTCACCGCGACCGAAGGGAACCGTGCCGTTATCGCATCGCCCTCGATCTCGATCGGCGGCGTCGGTGCCCCGCGTATCGCGGTCACTTCGTGACTGCCTCCCAGCTGCGTGAACGCTCGATGGAATCGCGGAACGTCTGCACCTGGCGCTCGGTTTCGGCCGGCGTCCAGCCCAGTTCGGACGCAAGAAGGTTGGCCACGTCGACGGCAGCTGCCGCCGCGGCGTCGCGGGCGAGCAGGACGGCGCGCGTGCGCCGGGCCAGGACGTCGTCGAGCGTGTGCGCCATCTCGTAGCGGATGGCGTAGACGGCCTCGGCGCGGAGATAGGGAAGTGTGGGCACCAGTGGCCGAGCCAGCTCCGGGTCGGCCTCGAGCATGGCGGCGACGACACGGGCCTCGCAGCCGAAGCGCGACCGCAGGTGTTCGGCCACCTCGGGCGTAAGCCCGAGATCTCCCTCGGTGCCGAGCGCGCCGCGAAGCGCCAGCCGCTTCGTGGGGCTCCGCCGGGACACGCCGCGGCGGCCCAACTGCTTGACCACCGCGTCCACGGTGTCCTCCGCCATCTTGCGGTAGGTCGTCAGCTTGCCGCCGGTGACCGTAACCAGCCCCGACGTCGACGTGGCCACCGAGTGCCGTCGCGACAGGTCGGCGGTGCGCTCGCTTCCGGCGTCTTTGACCAACGGCCGGAGGCCGGCCCAGGTGCCGAGCACGTCGTCGGCAGTAACCGGTTCGGTGACGAACATGTTGATCGCGCCGAGGATGTAGTCGACGTCCTCGAGCGTGCACTGCGGGTCGTCGATGGGGCCGGAGTAATCGGTATCGGTGGTACCGAGGTAGACGCGGTCGCCCCACGGCACGACGAAGATCGATCGGCGGTCCTTGGGCACGGGAACGACGGCGGCGATGTCGCAGCGGACCTTGTCCCACGCCAGCGCGATGTGAATCCCCTTGGCCGGGCGGATCGTGTCGGGGTGGACCCCCTCGTCGAGGGCGCGTACGTCATCGGCCCACACCCCCGTGGCGTTGACGACCACTTCAGCCCGGACCTCGAGCCCATCGGCCAAGCGGGCGCCGTCGACGCGGTCCTCACTGTTCTTCAACAGCCCGGTGACCGGCGCGTAATTCAACGCCACCGCGCCGAAGTCGAGCACCGCGGTGCGGGCGATGGTGAGGGTGAGCCGGGCGTCGTCGGCCTGCGCGTCGTAGTACAGGAACGCGGCGGCGAGCAGGTCGCGGTTCAGCGTCGGCATGTGCTCGATGGCCTGGTCGATCGAGAGCCGCTTGTGGCGTTTGCGGATGCGCAGCCCGCCGGTCAGGTCGTAGAGCCACAGCGCAGTGCTGTAGGTCTTGGCGAGTGCCTTGTTGAGGACGCCACCCCGCCCGAACAACGGGATGAGGAACGGGAGGACCTTGACCAGGTGCGGTGCGTTGTTCAGCAGTCGCTGGCGCTCGGCCAAGTTCTCGTAGACGAGGAAGTACTCCTTCTGCTGGAGGTACCGCAGCCCGCCGTGCACGAGCTTGGAGGACTTCGACGACGTGCCCGACGCGAAGTCGTCTCGCTCGACCAGGGCGGTCCGCAGTCCACGCGCCGCGGCATCGAGGGCAACGCCCGCACCGGTGATGCCGCCGCCGATGACGAGGACGTCGAACGTCTCACTTCCGAGTCGGGCCTGCGCCTGGGCGCGGTCGAACGCGGTGCGGGCAGTCACTCCGCGGCAGCCTCCCCGGACATCTCTGCGTACGACGTGCGGAAGCCGTCGCGGAACATCTTCGGCACACCGCGGCGGGCCCCGAAGGCCACGCTTGCGGCAAGGAGCAGGTAGATGATGCCGGTGAAGATGCGCACCTCGTTGTGGATCGATTCCGGCCCGACGACGCCGGCGACGAACTGGACCAGGAACAGACCGAGGAGCGCGCCTGCCTCTCGCAGCGACAACGACAAGTTGATCAACACCGCCACCGCGAAGGCCGACTGCGCGGCGGTGAGGAACAGTTCCTCGCGCTGTTGACCGACGATCGGGAGCCCGTGCGTACCGCCGGAGGCAATGGCGAAGGCGATCGGGAGGGTGCCCACCAGCAGCGTCCACTGGTTGACCTTGGACGAGACGAGCGTCCCCAGCGCCGCGTTGGTGTTGAGGCGCCACGCGAACAGGCCGGCGACGAGGAGCTCGGGCGCCTCCGACGCCAGCGGCGCGAGCCACTGCACCAAGAGGAACTCGCTGATCCCGAAGGACTCGCCCGTCTCCCGTAATGCGTCGGCGAAGTGCTCGGCGCACATGAGGATGACCATGGCGGCGCCCAGGAAGAGGACCACGACCGAGAGCCGTCGCGCGCCGACGCTGAAACCGCCGATCCATCGGGCGGGACCCACCAGGTGGGGCTCTTCGGCCGGCGCCCGGGAGATGCGGATCGTGTACGCGATGAACAGGCCGACGAGGATGACCGCGTCCACCAGCGTGATGGACCGCCGCAACCCCAGGTTGAGCGAGTACACGGTGGCCACAGCAAGGAACGCCAGTTCGACCGAATGACCCCGCTCGAGCGTGATGCCCTCGGCCGCCTCCGCTTGGCTCCGGCCCCGCTTCTTCCACTGCCGGTAGGCGATGAAGACCACCATGCTCCAGCCGATGCCGATGAGCAGGCGGTTGGCGCCGGTCATGTTGGCCAGGGCGAGGGAACAGGGGGATTCGCTCCCGGTCCCCGTCGGTGGGCACGACCGCCCGAATTGCTCGAACGAGTTCCCGCCCTCGATGGCGAAGACGAGGTCGACCGCGTATTCCGGCAGCACGGCGATGAAGGCGAGGACCGCAATCGCCAACCCGGCCGAGATGTCGAGCTGCGCCACTTCCGCCGCCCAGGACAGCAGGAACGCCGCCCCTACGATCGCCAGTCCGAAAAGTAACGCTTCGACCGAATGGGGCAGATCGGGGTGCGTGAAGCGGACAAACAGGCCGGGTGCGCACACCAGGGCGGCCCCGGCAGTGGTGAGGGCGTACCGCGAGTTGTGGGCGCGGTCTATGTCGTTGGTCATCGCCCTTTCACGAGGCCGCATCCTAGAAGGGCGGCTCAGGTGTGGGGGCTAGCCGTCGATGCTCACGTTGCGTGGTCTGCTCGTGGGAATTTGCACTTCGACGCAGGTGTTGACCAATACTCACTGGGTAGGACTCCGAACAACGTGACAGCGACTATGACGACAACGACAGCTTCGTGGAGAGATCAAGCGGCGTGCCGCGGACTCGATCCTGAGATCTTTTATCCCGTCTCCGACGAGGACGCCGACATGGCCAAGGCCGTGTGTGCCGAGTGTCCCGTGCGGGAGGCGTGCCTCGAGTACGCGCTTGCCAACCGCGAGCGCGACGGGGTGTGGGGTGGCGCCAGCGAGCGTGAGCGCCGCCGCATGGTGCGCCAGCGCCGCAAGTCCGCCTAACCCGCGGCCGCAGTACGTTCGGGGTTCGTGAACTTCGAGTTCTCCGACGAGTTGCAGCAGCTCCAGAGGTCGGTTCGCAAGCTCGCGGAGGACAGGGTCAAGCCGCGGGCGCGGGAAATCGACGAGAGCGGCGAGTACCCGCAGGACGTTTTCGAGGCGTTTCGCGACGCCGGCCTGCTCGGCCTGTGCATCCCGGAGGAGTACGGCGGCTCTGGCGCTGGGATCCTCGGCCTGACGATTGCCATCGAAGAGGTCGCCAAATACTCGAACACGGCCGCGCTCATGCTGCTGCTCACCCGGCTGCCCACCGGGCCGGTGATGATCGCGGGCAGCGAGGCGCAGAAGCAGAAGTATCTGCCGGGCATCGCCGATGGGTCCCTACGCGCCGGGTTCGGGTTGTCGGAACCGCAGGCGGGCAGTGACGTCATGGGTATGCGGACCCGCGCCGTCGCCGATGGTGGCGACTGGGTGCTCAACGGCACGAAGTGCTGGATGAGCGGGGTGGTCCAGGCCGACTGGTACACGGTGTTCGCCAAGAGCTCCGACGATGTCGCCGCACGCCGCCACGACGCGGTCACCGCGTTCATCGTCGAGCGGGGTTGGAGCGGCGTGGAGGTCGGGAACACGGACCGCAAGATGGGCGTGCGGGGCGTCGACACCGGCGAGTTGCTCCTCACCGACGTGCGGGTTCCCGGGGAGAACGTGATCGGGGAGGTTGGCGGGTTCCGTCTGGCCATGCTCGGGCTGAACTCGATGCGACCCATCGTTGCGGCGCGGGGCATCGGTCTGGCCGAGGGCGCATTGATGTACGCCACCGAGTACGTGCAGCAGCGCGAGGCGTTCTCCCAGACGATCGCCGACTTCCAGGGGATCCAGTGGGAGATCGCCAAGTTGGCTACCGAGATCGAGGCGGCCAGGTTGCTGACGTACCGATCGGCGTGGCTGGCCGATCAGGGCAAGTTCACCAAGGAGTGGGTGCCCTACCTGTCGATGGCCAAGTACTACGCCACCGAACTGGCCGTGCGGGCCTCGGGTCTCGCCATGCAGTTGCTCGGCGCCGCCGGGTACATGAAGGACCACCCGACCGAGCTCTGGTACCGCGACGCCAAGCAGCTCACGATTGTCGAGGGCACCAGCCAGGTGCAGCTTGGCCTCATCGCCAAAGGCGTCCTCGACCGCGACCTGTGGTGGGACTAGCCGTGGACTGGGCCGCTCTCTTCAACCGATTGCTGGCGGGCGAGGACCTGTCGCTCGACGAGGCACAAGCGACTATCGCTGCTGTCCTGGCCGGTGAGGCCTCGCCGGGCCAGATCGGTGGGTTGTTGATCGCGCTGCGCAACAAGGACCTCAGCATCGACGAGTTGACCGGCATGGTGCGGGCGATGCTCGACGCGGCCGAAACCCTCACGCTGCCGGGTGATCCGATCGATACCTGCGGCACCGGCGGCAGCGCGCAGCGGCACGCGGCTGCGTTCCATGTCTCGACGCTCAATGCACTGGTCGTCGCCGGCGCAGGGGTCAAAGTCTGCAAGCACGGCAACCGAAGGGCATCAGCGACCAGCGGCTCCGCCGATCTGCTTGAGGCGCTGGGCGTCGCCATCGACCTCGGTCCGGTTGGCGTCGCGACATGCGTGGAAGAGGCCGGCCTCGGCTTCTGCCTGGCGCCGAGGTTCCACCCCGGAATGCGCCACCCCGGTCCGGTACGCCGGGAGTTGGGTGTGCGGACCGTGTTCAATCTCATTGCTGCGATGGCCAACCCGGCGCGAGTGCGGCGACAGATCGTCGGCGTCTCCGATGGGACGCTGGCCGAGAAGCTCATTGGCGTTCTCCAGGCCAACGGTGCGGCGCGGGCGATGGTGGTGTACGGCCACGACGGCCTTGACGAGCTCACGACCGCGTCGACATCGACGGTGGTGGAGCTGTTCGAGGGCGAGGTGCGCAGCTTCGACGTCGACCCCGCGGCGCTCGGCCTATCCCCGGTGGCCGCCGCGCCGCCCGGTGGCGACACCGCGGCCAACGTGGATCTGGCCCGGCGTGTGCTCGGTGGCGAGCCGGGCCCCCACCGCGACATCGTTCTGCTCAATGCCGCCGCCGCGCTGGTGGTTGCCGGCGTGACGTCGGAGATGGGGGCAGGACTCGAGGCCGCCGCGGCCTCGATCGACGAGGGGCACGCCGCTAGCGCCCTCGAGCGCCTGGTGAGCGTGTCGGCGAAGGCACAAAGCGCGGAAGCCGCGGCAGGGTAGAGGCCAGCTCCCCGTCGCAACTCACCAGCCGTAACCGCGGAGCTTCGCGGTCGAGCCACGCGGCGATACACACCGCCTCGTCCGCCGCGTCCCGCGCCAGCGGGCTTCTGTCCGGATCTGCACCGCTCCCGGCGGCCCAGATCCGGACAGAAGGCTGCGGACCGGACCAGGCGTCGAGTAGCCGACCGCCCTCGATCGTGGCGCCGCCGCCGTCGGCGACCTCGACGACGACCCGTCCCGCGCCACAGAGCGCGTCGAGGCGGCGCTGCCGGCTGAGGGCGCGGGCCAGCGCGTCGGCCCGGTCACGCACCGCAGCGGCCTCTTCGAAGCGCCGGGCCTCGGACAGCGCGGCCATGCGGGTGGTGAGCGGGTCGAGCAGGCGCGCCGGATCCACGGTCAGGCCGCTGACGACCTGCGCGACGAGTTGGGCGTAGTCGCCTTCGGAGATGGCGCCGGCGCACGGACACGTCGATACCCCGAGCTGCGCCGGGGTGCAGGGCGCGGGCCGGGTCACCAGCCGGCGCACCGGGTTTCGGCACCGGCGGATCGGGACGGCGGATTCGATTGCCTCGGCGACGAGCTGAGCGGCGCCCGCCGAGGGGAGCGGCCCGATGTAGAGGCCTCGGTCGGGCCGCACGGACTTGACCACGGAGAGCCGCGGGAACCGCTCGTCGAGCGTGAGCTTGAGGTACGCGTACCTGCGCCACACCTTGGCTTGCCGGTTGAACCGCGGCGTGAGGCTGTGGATCAGGCGGACCTCGAGCACCGAGGCCTCTAACTCGTGCGCGCACACGATGTGGTCGATGGCCTGCGTCTCCCGAAGTAATTGGGCGACCTTCCGTCGGGTGTCGCCGGTGAAGTACGACCGCACGCGGCGGCGCAGGTCCACTGCCTTTCCCACATAGAGGGCGCGCCCACCACGGTCGCGGAAGATGTAGACGCCGGGGGCGCGAGGGAGGCCGGCGGTGAGTCGCAGCTTCGACAACTGCGGGTGACCCTTGACCGAGGGCAAATCGATCAGGTCGTCGAGCGCGGTGACGCCGAGACTCCCTGCCCGCTCGAGCAATGAGTGCAGAAGCTCAGCGGTGGCCAGCGTGTCGTCGAGCGCGCGATGGGTCGGGCGGTGGTTGGTGCGGAAGTGGGCGGCAAGGGTCGAGAGCTTGCAGTTCGGGACCTCGTCACTCACGAGCCGGCGGGCGAGTGCGCACGTGTCGATTACCCGGTTCGCGAGGCGGGGTCGGCCGGTGGCGCGCATGGCCGCCTGCAGGAAGCTCATGTCGAAGCGGATGTTGTGGCCCACGAGGACCGCATCGCCGGCGAACTCGAGAAACGCGGGCAGCACCTCGTCGATCTGGGGCGCGGGGAGGACCATGGCCTCGGTGATGCCGGTGAGGTAGGTGATCGACGGCGGAATCGGCCGACCTGGATTCACGAGCGTGGCCAGCGTGCCCAGGCACTCGCCGCCGCGGTACTTCGCCGCGCCGACCTCGGTAATCGCATCGCCTCCGTTGGGCGAGCCGCCGGTGGTCTCCAGGTCGAGGACCACGAACGTGACGTCGTGCAGGGGCGTTCCGAGGTCGTCGAAGGACCGCTGCACGGGGACCTGCACGGGAGCCATGACCGCACCATAACGAACACCTGTTCGCAGATAGAGTGACGGTCGGGATGGGTGCTTCCAGGTACCGGTGCGACGCGTGCGGCAATCTCACGCGGTTCGATGTGGTGTCGACGCGGCGGACCAAGGCGTTCCACCACTACACGCTGGGTGGTGAGCTCACGGTGGAGGACGAGACGGTTCTCGCCGAGGCCGTCGAGGAGGTCAGTTGCCGCTGGTGCGGCACCGGCGCCTCGGTTCAGCCCCTCGCTGACGCCTGATCGGGCTCCGCTCGGCGGCTGTTACACCCCACCGTCATAGTGGGGCCCATGAGCGACGACTTGGCGAACGAATCAATGTTGCAGATGAACGCCGCCGCCGGAACGGCGGTGGACTCATGAGCTTCTCGATCAGCTGCGACGACTGCACCATGCAGCACACCGACCACTGCGCCGACTGTGTCGTCACCTTCGTCTGCGGTCGAGAGCCCGAGGATGCACTCGTGATCGACGCCGAGGAGGCCCGCGCACTGCGCTTGCTGATCGGCGCTGGGCTCGTTCCGAAGCTCCGCCATGTGCGCCGCAGCGGGTAATTTCCGCGCACGAATCCACGAGGAGTGATGGGCCGAGTGCTACGTTCCGCTTTGTCCGGGTGTTGCATGCAAGGGAGCGGGATTGCAACAGCTCCACCTCGTCGGGTTCACTACCGAGCACGACTCTCTTATATTCAGCGCGCGCAAGGGTGCCAAGTCAGGCGGTTTCCTCGTCGCGCTGGACGACGCGCTCCTAGACACGATCGACGAGGCCGGTCGATTGCGCAACGGCGAAGAGCCCGGTAGCCCGAGCAATCGCCGCAAGTCCGCCCCGCGCCCGGAGAGTGCGCTGTCGCCGCGCGACATCCAGATGCGGCTCCGGGCCGGTCGCTCCATCGCCAATGTCGCGTCCGAGGCGGGAGTCGCCGAGGAATGGGTGATGCGCTTCGCCGTGCCCATTCTCGCTGAGCAGGCCCTGGTGATCGCCAAGGCCCAAGCGATGACCTTCGCCAAGGCCCGGCTCGGGGATTCGGGTCGCATCTTGGGCGAGTCGGTGTGGTGGAACGTGGCCGACAAGGGCGTCCTCATGGCCGAGGACGCGTTCGACCAGTGCTGGACCGCGCAGCACCTCCGAGATTCCGGCTGGGTGGTCCGATTCGACTTCGTCAACCGCAAGAAGCGCCAGCGGGCCGAGTGGGAAGTCGATACCCGCGAGGGGACGCTGGTCGCTCGCAACCGGCTGGGTTCGGAGCTGGGCTATATCGAGCCCGGCCGACGGGGGCGTCCGCCCGCCCCCCTCCCGCCGCCGGCCAAACCGGCGGCCAAGGCCCCGGCCCCGGCCTCACGCAGCGCGGCCGCCTCCTCGTCAATGGGCAAGGGAACGCTGGCCAAGCGACCTGCCGCCAAGAAGTCCGCGGCCAAGAAATCGGCGGCCAAGAAATCCGTTGCCAAGAAAGCCGCGGCCAAGAAATCAGCGGCGAAGAAGTCCACCGCCAGGAAGGCCACGGCGAAGCGCGCGCCCGCCAAGCGCGCCGCCAAGCGAACGGCGGTCCGGCGCGCGCCGGTCAAGCGCGCCGCGGTCAAGCGCGCCCCGGCCAAGCGCGCCGCGACCAAGCGATCGCCAACCAAACGGACCGCGGCGAGGCGTCCAACGGCCAAGCGGCCGGCAGCCAAGCGTCCAGCGGCGAAGCGTCCAGCGGCCAAGAAGGCGGTATCCCGCCGGCCCGCGCCCAAGCGCGCGGCCACCAAGCGCTCAGCGGCCAAACGCGCCCCGCGATCGCGGCCGCTCACCGCGTCGCCCCAGGACGAGCGCTTCGGCACGCCGATGTTCGACATCGGCGAGGCGACTCGGCCGGTCACGATCCGGGCGCCGCGGGCGACTGACTCCGAACCAGAGCCGCCGCCCGTCGAAGTGGCGGACGCGCCGGTAGAAGACATCGTCGCCGACGAGCCGATACCTGCCCCCCCGGTGCTTACGAGCACGCCGCAGCCGGCTCCGCGCCGCGTGCCGCAGGCCGAACGCCGCTTCGGCCGCCTGCGCCGGCGCCGGCCGCCGGGCAGCTGACGCCACCACCTTCGGCGGCCGACAAGGATGGGAGCCGTGGCTCCCGACCTCGCAGCGCTCGCCGACGAAGCCAAGTCCCGCGGCCTCGCCGCCGGCCTTGACGCGGTCGCAATCGCGCCAGCCATAAAGTTTGCGGGCACCGCGCGGACGCTCCGCGAGCGCAAGACGGCCGGGCTGCATGCCGGCATGTATTTCACGTATGGCAATCCGGAAAGGAGCACCGATCCCGTGCGCGCCCTCCCGGGCGCGCAGGCGATCATCGTCGGCGCCCGCCGGTACCGGCGGCGATCCCCTTCGGCGTCGCGCCCGGCCAGCGCTGGGCGGGTTGCGGCCTACTCCTGGACCGATCACTACGGCCCCCTCCGCGAAGCGTTGGTCGCCGCCGCGTCAGCGCTCCGAGCCGCCGGCTGGCACAGCCGGGTGGTGGTTGATGACAACGCGCTCGTCGACCGGGAAGCCGCGCATCGGGCCGGTCTCGGGTGGTACGGGAAGAACAGCAACATCCTGGTGCCCGGCCTCGGATCGTGGGTCGTGCTGGGGAGCGTCATCACGGACGCACCGCTGCCCGCCGATCCCGCGCCGGTGGCCGACGGCTGCGGCACGTGCAGCCGGTGCCTCCCCGCGTGCCCCACCGGGGCGCTGACTGCTCCCGGGGTGCTCGACGCGCGGCGATGTCTCGCCTGGCTGCTGCAAGCACCGGGCGATTTCCCGCTCGAGTTCCGCGACGCCCTCGGCGATCGCATCTATGGCTGCGACGATTGCCAAGAGGTTTGCCCGCCCAACAGGACCGCCGACCGGCATCACCGTCCTACCGCCGCCGATGAGAGTGCCGAGCGTTGGGTCGACATCGTGGCCCTGCTCGACCTCGACGACGCCGCGCTGCTGGCCCGCTTCGGACGCTGGTACATCGCCCGGCGCGACGCGTGGTACCTGCGGCGCAACGCGCTGGTCGTGCTCGGCAATGTGGGCGACGGCCGCTCGCCAGAGGTGGAACGCGTGCTCCGCGCCGCACTGGCATCGGCCGATCCGCTTGTCCGCTCGCACGCCGAATGGGCGGCGGCGAAGCTGGCCCGCACCGATCTTTGCGCGACAGCACGCACGTGAGCGAAGCCGCAGGCGGAGCGAACCAATGGGCAGAGCGTCGCTGGCTCATTTGCATCATCCGCATGATGGTGCCCAAATGAGCCACCTTTTCGTGACCAACGACTTCCTGCCGAAGATCGGCGGGATCCAGTCGTATCTGTGGGAGCTCTGGCGACGGCTTCCGCCCGAGAGGGTGACCGTGCTCACGACCGCGCATCCCGACGCGGCTGCCTTCGACGCGGCGCAGCCCTATCGCATTGAGCGGGCCGGCCGGCTGCTCCTCCCGACCCGGCGGCTGCGGCGGCGCGTCGAGCGGCTCGCGGACGAGGTCGGCGCGACCGTGATCGTGCTGGATCCTGCGCTTCCAGTGGGGCTCATCGGCCCGCGATTGGCGCGCCGCTACGCAGTGGTCCTCCACGGCGCCGAGATCACCGTTCCCGGGCGGTTGCCGCTTGCCCGCGCGCTGCTCGCCCGTGTCGTGCGCGGCGCGGCTGGCCTGATCGCCGCCGGCGGTTACCCCGCCGCCGAGGCACGCCGCGCTGCCCATGATCGCGGCGTGCCGCCCATCACACCGGTGCCGCCCGGCGTCGACGTCGATCGATTCCGGCCGTTGACCGCCATCGAGCGCAAAGCGGCGCGCAGTCAGTTCGACGTATCGGAGGACGCACTCCTCGTGATCAGTGTCGGGCGACTCGTGCCGCGCAAAGGCATCGACGTCCTCATCGACGCCGCCGCGCTGCTTCGCGAGGAATTTCCCTCGCTGTTGGTGGCGGTGGCTGCCGGCAGGGGGCGCGACCGCTCCCGTCTGGCCCGGCGGATCGCCAAGACCCGAGCGCCGGTCCGGCTTGTCGGGCGCGTCGAGCACGAGGATCTCCCGGCGTTCTACGGCTGTGCCGACGTCTTCGCCCAGCCCTGTCGCAACCGCTGGTTCGGCCTCGAACAGGAGGGCTTCGGCATCGTCTTCGTGGAAGCGGCGGCGTGTGGCATCGCGCAGATCGCCGGCCGCAGCGGCGGCGCGCATGAGGCCGTCGCCGACGGTACGACCGGTCTGGTCGTCGACGAACCGCGTCGTCCCACCGCGGTGGCCGCCGCGCTGCGGGAGCTCTTGGGTGACGCCGACACCCGCGCCCGCATGGGGACCGCAGCGCGGGCCCGCGCCGAAGCCGAGTTCAGCTACGACACGCTGGCCCGCCGCCTGGACAACGCGTTGCTCGCATTGGAGTCGGCATGAGTGAGCTGGAGGCGCAGCCGGAAGGCGATCGGGCAGGTGGCGACCGCGTCATTGCCGCGTCGTGGGCGGGCACCGCCGCGCTCACCATCACCGCGGGTGGCGCGGTAGTCACCTCGGCGTTCAAAGTCGCGGCGTTCGTCGTGGCGCTCTCGATGTTCGCCGTCGGCACGGGTCTTTTCATCGCCGCGCTCGTCATCGCTGCGGGAAGGAGCCGCCAGGCGGAGATCGGGATGGGGGGTCTCTTCTTCCTGCAGAACTCGGCGCCACGGTCGGTGCAGTTGCACCTCCTCGGCTCGCTCGCGGTGGAAATGGTCGCCGCCTTCGCCACCGCGGCGGCCAAGCCGTATACGAGCCTGGCCTTCGGCATCCTGGCACCGGTCTACGGGCTTGGGCTCACCGGCTTGTGGGCCGCTCGGCATGGCCGATTTGGGCCGCGGGCACCGAGTCTGCGCCGCAATTGACGGTACGTTGACTCCGGTGAGATATGTCGTTCTCGTGGTCGGTTTGGAGTTCCCGGCCATCGTTGCGCTGCTCGATTGCATCAATCGCAGTCCGGAGGAGTTCGACGGTGGTGCCGACGACCGCGGCGCGTGGATCAAGTGGCTCGCCATCTCGTTGCTGTTGTGTCCAATTCTCCTCGGGTACGGCATCGTCTTGGGCTACTACTGGGCTGTCGTGAAGCGGGCCAACCCGATGACCGCGGGAAAACGCCATGACTGATCAGGCAACCGAGCACATGGTGATCGCTGCGGGGCTCGACGACTGTTGGGCGGTCGTCACCGACTTCGACAACTACGCCGAGTGGGCCAACGACATCAAGTCGGTCACCGTCGTGGAGCGCGACGCGCAGGGCCGAGGCACGCGCGTGACTTACCGCGCCGGCGCGTTCGGACGCAGCACCTCCTACACGCTCGCGTACGACTACAGCGACGCGCCGCACCGGCTGGCATGGGTGCAGGCAGCCGGTGACATCACCTCCCGCCTCGACGGCGACTACCAGTTCGAAGAGGGCGAGGGTGGCACTACAAACGTGACCTACAACCTCATGGTGGAGTTGAAGGTCCCGCTCCCGGGTTTCGTTAAGCAACGGGCGGCGGCCCGCATCATCGGCACCGCGTTGCGCGAGCTCAAGACGCGTATTGAGGGAGGCGTAGGCGAAGCCGGAGCCGATCCGGGGGACACGCCGTCGTCATCCACCCTGGGATGAGAATCCTGCTGTTTACCGGCAAGGGGGGCGTCGGCAAGACGACGGTGGCCGCGGCCACCGCGCTGCGCTGCGCCGACCGCGGGTTGCGGACGCTCGTGCTGTCGACCGACCCCGCCCATTCACTCGCCGACGCGTTCGACGTGCACCTCGGTTCGGTTCCAACGCCGGTAGCCGATCGGCTGGCCGGTCAACAGCTCGATGCCACCGAGCGGCTCGAGGAAACGTGGGCTGATGTCCAGAGCTACGTGATGCAGGTGCTCGACTGGGCCGGCGTCGAAGCCATCGAGGCCGAGGAGCTGTCGGTGATACCCGGGCTCGACGAGGTGTTCAGCCTCGCCGACATCAAGACGTTCGCCGGCTCGGGCGACTACGACGTGATCGTCGTCGACTGCGCGCCGACCGCGGAGACGATCCGGTTCCTCTCCCTACCCGACATCTTGTCCTGGTACATGAACCGCATCTTTCCCGTCGAACGCCGGCTGGCCAAGGTGGTGCGGCCGGTGCTGAGTCGGGTGACAAAGCTTCCCGTCGCCAACGACGACGTGTTTGCGGCGATCCGCCGTTTCTACGACCGGCTCGACGGTGTGCGCGAACTGTTGACCGACGGCGAGACCAGCAGCGTGCGCCTCGTCGTGAACCCCGAACGCATGGTGATCGCCGAAGCGCGGCGAACCGCGACCTACCTGGCGTTGTTCGGCTATCACGTGGACGCGGTCGTGGCCAACCGGCTGTTGCCCGACGCGATAACCGATCCGTGGTTCGCGACGTGGAAAGCCACCCACGCCGAGCATCTCAGCGCGATCGAGGACGGCTTTGCGCCGCTCCCTGTACTCAAGGCCGAGTTGGCGCAGGAGGAGTTGGTCGGGTTGGACAAGCTCCGCCGCTTCGCCGATCTCCTCTACGGGGAGGCCGAGCCGCACGCGGTGTTCCACCGCGGTGAACCGGTGCGTATCCGGGCTCGCGGCAAGACACGGGTGCTGTCGCTCGATCTTCCCTTCGCCGACAAGGACGATCTGGAGCTGGCGCGGCGCGACGGTGAGCTTCTCGTGAGAGTGGGGCCGCACCGTCGGGCGATCGTGTTGCCCGACTCGCTTCGCAAGCGGGAGGTCGGTCGGGCCAAGATGGTGGACGACCGACTGGAAATTAATTTCGTAGAGAAGGTGACGTCATGACAACCGAGGAGCGGGCCAAAGAGGCGCTCGACCATCTCCAGCAGGCCGCGCTCGAAATGATCGCTGCGGCGCGGGCGGTGCTCGACGTGGCCGAGGAGTTGGTGAAGGACCCGACGCCCTTGGCCGCGTTCGCCGCCGGAGTCGCGCAGGCGGCGTCGCAGGCGGGAGCCGCGGTGCCGACGCCCGAGCCCCGCGTGCAGCACATTCGCGTCTCGTAGAGCGTCGCGATCGCTTGGCGACCATCGGGGTCGACGTGGGAGGCACCAAGTGCCTCGGCGTGGTCTTGGACGATGACGGTTCGATACTGGCGGAGCGTCGCGAACCCACGCCGGTCGCGGCGTCGGGGCCTGAGCTCATCGACACGGTGACGGAGGTCGCCGGCCAGCTTCAGGGTGACGCCAGGATGTCGGTTGGTGTCGGCGTTCCGGGGCTCGTCGACACGAACGGGACGTTGCGCTTCGCACCGAACATTCCTGGCGTGACCGAGCTACCGGTACGCGACGAGCTCGCCGGCCGCCTTGGTGTACCGGTCCAGGTCGACAACGACGCGACGTGCGCGGCGTGGGCCGAGCAGGGCGTCGGTGCCGGCCGCGGCCGCCAGCACATGATCCTCGTCACCCTCGGCACCGGAATCGGTGGCGGCATCGTGATCGACGGTCGCCTGGTACGCGGGGCCAACGGCTTCGCCGGAGAGATCGGCCACATGATCGTCGACGCCGTCGGTGGCCTGCCCTGCCCCTGCGGTCAGCACGGCTGCTGGGAACGGTATGCGTCGGGGAGCGGGTTGGGCCGGCTGGGGCGCGAGGCCGCCCACGCCGGTCAGATCCCGGAGGTGGTGCGGCTGGCCGGCGGCGACCGCGAGGCGGTGCGGGGCGAGCACGTGACCCAGGCCGCAGCCGCCGGCGATCCGGCCGCCAACGAGGTGATGGCTCGGTTCGGGTGGTGGGTGGCGTTGGGGCTGGCCAACCTGGCCAACGCGTTCGACACCGAGTGTTTCGTGCTGGGCGGCGGGCTGGTGGAGGCGGGCGCCATCCTGCTCGAGCCGGTCCGGGCGGCATTCCTCGCCCTCGTCGAGGCGGCCGACCACCGCCCCCCGATCGACATCATCCCCGCCACCCTGGGCGAACACGCCGGCGCAATCGGCGCCGCTTTACTGGCCCGCGGGACTTAACGCGCAGAGGTCTGGGCAAGGGCCAAAGGCCCGAGTGCAGCCGAGGCGCGCATCCTGCAGGGCGATGGGGCTGGGGCCCCCATCGCAGTAGCGCCGGAGCGGTCCCGAAGGGCCGTGAGGCGCCAGAAACACAGAAGGTGCCGGTTCTCGGGCGCTGGGGAACCCGAGAACCGGCACACAACTGCCCGTACAACGGCGTGGGGAGCGAAATCTCGCGTCAGTTAGCAAAAAAATGTGAGTGGCATATGCCACATACCCTGAAGCGGTGCGGATCGGAACGACCCTGCCGCAGTTCAGCGCCGATGCCGAGGCGGCAATCGCCGCTGCGGTGCGGGCCGAGCAGCTGGGGCTGGACGGGGTTTTCGTCTTCAACCATCTCTGGCCGATCGGGCGTCCGGACGGCAGTGCGCTGGACTGTCTCACCCTCCTTGCCGCCCTTGCCCAGGAGACCACCCGGATCCGCCTCGGTCCCCTAGTGGCCCGTGTCGGTCTGATGCCCGACGCGGTGCTGGTCCACACCCTCACGACCCTCCAGCGGCAAGTGGGGGAGCGTCTCATCGCTGCGGTGGGCGCGGGGGACCGCCTGAGCGCTCCGGAGAATCTGGCGTACGGCCTGCCCTACCCACCGGCGGCGGAGCGCATGGCCGCGGTCGAGACCGTGTGCCGCAGCCTCCGTACTGCGGGAATCGAGACCTGGGCTGGTGGGCGGTCAGCCGCTATTCGCCGCGTCGCCGCCAACGCGGCTGATGCCCTCAACGTCTGGGAGGCCACGCCCGCCGAGGTGACGGCCGAGGGCAGCGAGGCGCCCCGCGTTACGTGGGGCGGTCAGGTGGATCTCAGTGCAACCGACGCGGCCGCTGTCGCCGAGCGCCTCCGTGCGCTGGAGGCGGCCGGCGCCGACTTTGCCGTGTGCGCGCCGATCAACACGCCATGGGATGTCGCGCTGGAAACCCTTGCTGGGGTACGCGACCTCGTTCACTAACCTTTCTGTATGGAGTTTCGCCGCATTACGGGCCTGCCGCCGTACGTCTTGGGCATCATCAACGCGCTCAAGCTGGACGCCCGTCGCGACGGTATCGACGTCATCGATCTCGGTTTTGGCAACCCCGACATCCCGTCGCCCGACATCGCGGTAGAGAAACTCGCCGAAGCTGCGCGGAACCCTCGCAACCACCGGTACTCGCAAAGCATCGGCATCCCCAACCTCCGTAAGGCCGTCGCGTCCCGGTACCTCGCCAAGTGGGGTGTCGAGCTCGATCCCGACACCGAGATCATCACCACCATCGGTGCCAAAGAAGGGCTGTCGCACTTGATGTGGGTGCTGCTCGGCCCAGGCGACAGCGCCTTCGTGCCGTCGCCCTCGTACCCGATCCACATCTGGGCGCCGTTGTTCGCGGGCGCCGACGTGCAGCACATTCGGCTCGGGCCGGGGCAGAACTTCTTCGAGAACCTCCTCCAGGCGTGGCAGGACCAGTGGCCCAAGCCACGGGTGATCATCCTTTCCTTTCCGCACAACCCCACCACGGCGTGTGTCGATCTCGACTGGATGACCAAGATCGTCGAGTTCGCCCGTGAGCACGAGGTCGTACTCGTTCACGATTTCGCCTACTCCGACACGTCGTTCGACGGCTACGAGCCGCCGTCAATCCTTCAGGTGCCCGGAGCCAAGGACGTCGCCGTCGAGCTGTTCACGATGACCAAGTCGTTCTCGATGGCCGGGTGGCGCGTGGGGTTCCTCTCCGGCAACGCCGAGATCGTCGGCGCCCTGGCCAAGCTCAAGAGCTACCTCGACTACGGCACGTTCCAGCCGATTCAGATCGCGGCGACGGTGGCCATGAACGAGGCGCCGGAGTATCCCAGCCAGGTCAACGAGATCTATCAGGGCCGGCGCGACGCCTTGATCGACGGCCTAGCGCGGATCGGCTGGGAGATCGAGAAGCCGAAGGGCACGATGTTCGTGTGGGCGCCGATTCCCGAGCCGTACGCCGAGATGACCTCACTCGAGTTCGCGCAGTTCCTGATCCGCGAGGCCGCGGTGGCGACCTCGCCCGGTGCAGGGTTTGGGCCCGGCGGCGAAGGTCATGTGCGGTTCGCGCTCATCGAGAACGAGCAGCGGATCGGTCAAGCGGTGCGCAGCCTCAAGAAGGCCCTCACCAAGCTCGGCTGACGCTTAGGCGGTGATGACCGGCGCGCCGACGAGGCCGTCGAGGCAGAAAGCGACTGCGGCGTCGGCTACCAACTCGGGCGCCTCGCCTTTCTCGAACACGAACGTGCGGGCCAGCTGGTTGGTGACGCCGAGGATGGCGTGGCTGAGCCAGATCGGGTCGGCGTCGCGGACGCGGCCCACCGCGATCGCCTCCTTCACATGCTTGGCCACGTCGGCCACCGCGACGTCCTGGCCCCGGCGCATGTGCGGCACGAACCGCTCCTCGGACACCGCGAACTGCAGGAGCGTGAACAGGTGGCGGTTTTCCGACAGCCAGACCATCGAGGCGCGGATACCGAGTTCGATGCGGCGGATCGGGTCGTCCTCGTCGCCGAAGGACTGCTGTTGCTTGCGGCGCAGTTCCTGCTGCGCGTCGCGGAGGATCTCGAGGAACAACTCCTCCTTCGAGGAGAAGTACCAGTAGAAGACGCCCTTACCGACACCCATGCCTTGCACGACCTCGGCAACAGAGGTCGGGTGGTAGCCGCGCTCGGCGAACCGGCGAGCCGCGAAGTCCATCAGCTGGCGGCGGCGGTCCTTTCCACGCTGGGTCAAGCGGCGGTTCACGAACGTGACGGTAGGGGTGTCTTGACCGCCCGGTCAAGAAACACATGTGTCGGTGCTTTTGTGTACGGGAACCACCAATTGCACCGACACGTGGTGGTGGCTGTCGCACTACCGTTCAAGGTTGATGGCGTATCGGCTGATGAAGATCATCCTCACGCCGATTCTTCGCGTGCTGTACCGGGTTCGCGTCGAGGGGGTCGAGAACTTGCCGAAGGACGGCGCCGTCATCCTGGCCAGCAACCACATCTCGTTCTCGGATTCGATCTTCCTTCCGCTCGTGCTCAAGCGCCGCATCACATTCGTGGCCAAGGCGGAGTACTTCGAGAAGAAGAAGACGGCGTGGTTCTTCCGCGCCGTTGGCCAGATCCCGATTGATCGTGGTGGTGGCTCAGCGTCGCAACGCGCGCTCGACGCGGCGCGGCGGGTCCTCGAGAGCGGCGGACTGTTCGGCATCTATCCGGAGGGCACGCGCTCGCCCGACGGCCGCCTCTACAAAGGCAAGACCGGCATCGCCCGCCTGAGTCTGCAAACCGGCGCGCCCGTGCTGGCCGTTGCGATGATCGGCACCAAAGAGGCGCAGCCCATCGGCCAGGTGGTGCCCCGGTTCTTCATGCCGATCACGATCCGCTTCTCGGAGCCGCTTCGATTCGACCGCTACGCCGATCGCAACGACGATCCGTTGGTCCTGCGTCAGATAACCGACGAGATCATGTTCGAGCTCCGCGAGCTCTCCGGCCAGGAGTACGTGAACACCTACGCCAAGCGCAAGGGCACCGACGACGCCGACGTCGAGCCGGCCAAGCTGGCCTCGGTCGAAGGCAACGGTTCGCGCCCGGCCGACGTAGCCGACGTAGCCGCCGTCGCCAGCTGAGCTACTCGACCGCGCCGTGGCGGCCGGCGCCTTGCGCGAACCGAGTCGCGCCGGCGCGTGTTTCTCCTGAACGGATGGTCGCCAGTCCGAGTCGCATCTCGTTGGCCGTGGCGTCGTCCTCGGTGAGACCCCACTGCTCGATGGCCGAGCGGCGATCGCTGCGCACGCAGAGTTGCGGGAATGCCGCGATCGAGTCCGCGAGTTGGCGCGCGCCATCGAGCGCCCCGCCTGGTTCGGTCAGCCGGTTGGCCAGTCCCATGCGCAGCGCTTCATCGCCGCTGACGCCGCGGCCGGTGAGGATGAGGTCCATCGCGTGGCTGTGGCCGATCAGTCGCGGCAGCCGGATCGTTCCGAGGTCGATGAGCGGCACGCCCCAGCGCCGGCAGTAGACGCCGAACACCGCGTCGCGTGCCGCGACGCGCAGGTCGCACCACAACGCGAGCTCGAGGCCGCCGGCCACGGCGTGACCCTCGATCGCGGCTATCACCGGTTTCGAGAGCATGAGGCGCGTCGGCCCCATCGGGCCGTCGCCTTCCATGCGGGCGGCGTTGCCCTCGCCCGCGGCGACCGCCTTGAGATCCGCCCCGGCGCAGAAGGTGTTGGCTGCGCCGGTGAGGATCGCCACCGCGAGCGTGTCGTCGGCGTCGAACCGGCGGAACGCGTCGGCGAGTGCGGCGGCGGTCGGTCCATCGACCGCATTTCGCCGATCGGGCCGGTCGATGGTGACGATGAGGACATCGCCGTCAGTTTCGGTGCGAACCATGCCGACGATTCTCGCAGCCGAACCGCGAGTGAAACGTTCCGTTCACACTCCGGGGGTAGCGTGACTGTGTGCCGACGTATGTTCTTCGCGTCTGGGTGCCCGACCGACCGGGCGCACTGGGGTCGGTGGCCAGCCGCATCGGTGCGGTGCGGGGCGACCTCGTCGGCATCGAGATCCTCGAGCGCGGCGGCGGTCGGCGCGATCGACGAACTCGTCGTCGACCTCCCTGATGCCGCGCTGGTGCCGTTGCTGCTCTCCGAGGTCGGCCAGGTCGACGGTGTCGACGTCGAGGACGTACGTCCCGCGCCGCCATCGTTGAGCGACCCGCGCCTCGACGCGCTCGAGACCGCGGCCGTCCTGGTGGAGCAGATCGACATCGACGGGCTGCTGCTCACGCTCGCCACGCATGCCCGCCACGACTTCGAGGCCGACTGGGGTGTCGTCATCGAACCCACCACCGTGGTGCCGCTCGCCGCGGTTGGATCACCACCCCCCACCGCCTGGTTGGCGGCATTCGTGAGCGGCAGCAAGTCTTCGGTGCGGGTGGCCGCGGGTGAGTGTGGCCCCGACGACGTCGCCTGGGCTTCGGTCGAGAGCGCCGATCTGGCACTCATCGTCGGTCGCCGGGGCCGGCCGTTCCGCACGCGCGAACGCCGGCAGCTCGGCGCGCTGGCCGCGCGTCGCGTCGAGTCGCTGGTCGGAGCTGGCGCGGGCGAGCGCGCTTAGCTAACCGGCGCGGGGTCGAGCGAAATCCCGCTCGCGTCCAGCGCCATCGTCATGCCCTCCCACGCGGACCACACGCGGTCGTCGCCGTCGCCCCAGATGCGGCGTGCATCGGCGACCAATGCCTCGAGCTCGGTGTCCTTGTGATAGGGGTCGTGATGGAAGAGAACGAGGTGTTCGACCTCGGCCTTGCGCGGCGAACGCGACGACATGGGCGATGGCCGAGTGTCCCCAGCCGACGTGTCGCGGATACTCCTCGTCGCCGTACTGCGCGTCGTGCAGGAGCACGTTGGCACCGCGTGCCAGTGAATGCCCGCTGATCCAGTCGACCGGTTGGTCGGCGATGTCGAGGCCGAGCCCCGGCTCGTGATCGGGTAGATACACCACCGACTGCCCATCCTCCTCGATCCGGTAGCCGACGGTCGGCCCCTGGTGCGTCACCAACGACGCGCTCACGGTGAGCGACCCGATCGTGATCGGTTCTTCCGGCGCATCGTGGAACGTGAGCTGGCAGGGGATGTCAGCGAGCCTCACGGGAAACAGCGGTGGTGACAGGTAGGTGGAGATGCGCTCGGCCAGCGACTGCACCGGAGAAGGCGGGCCCCAGATATGGACCTCGGCGTCGGGTCGGAAGAGCGGCCGGAAGAAGCCGAGGCCCTGCAGGTGATCGAGATGGAGGTGCGTGAGCAGGATGTGAGCCCGCGTGATGCCCTCGTCGGCCATGACGACGCCCAAGGGGCGCATCCCGGTGCCGGCATCGAGGATGACGGCGTCACCGTTCTTGCTTCGCACCTCGACACAGGACGTGTTGCCGCCGTAGCGGATGTTCTCCGCCCCCGGCGCGGCGAGCGAGCCGCGACACCCCCACACCCGCACCTTCACGACTTGGCGTCCCAGAACACGGTGAGTACACCGTGCATGTCATCGGCCTTTCCGAACAGGGGATAGGCCGTGGCCTCCAGCCGGTGCCGCGTCCCGTCCAGCAACGTCGCAAAGAGCGTCCTGTGCGACGGCTCACGCCGGTAGAACGCGATACCGGCTGGCGTGTCCCTTCGCCGGAGCGGTGCGCCATCGAGGTCAGCGAGCTGGAGCATTCCGCCGAACTCGTTGGCGGTAACCGCTCCGAGCTCGGCGTAGGTCTTGCCGAGCATCAGCTCGGCTGCCTCGTTGTAGTAGACGAGCGTGCCTTCCGCGTCGATGAGGAACATCGGTGTGGCGAGATTCGCGGCCAGCTCTCGGGCGAGGATCAGCGGAAGGCTTTTGGGTCCAACACCATGAGGGCTCACGGTCCTGGAGGTTACGGCGCTCGCGCACGTGCGACATGGGCTCGCCGAAGTGCCACTTGTTGCCCTGGGATCGAGGGCTTCGTAGCGCCGCTCGCCGTAGAAGGCACCGTTGATCTCCATCGTGATCGTGGCGCCGCGTCCCGACCGGCTCGTCGGATGAGGAATCGGAACAGCAGCGCAGCGTGACGGTCGAAGACCGTTGCGAACGCTCGCGGTTCGTCGAGGGACTGCTCGATCGCCTCGGCGTCGCTGAGTTCCACGCTGACTACTTCCCCGAACCGGGTTCGCGGTTCGCGGCTTACGCGTCGGCCCAGCCCCGCGACCGCTCGACTGCTCGACGCCAGCCGGCGTGCTTGGCATCGGCACCGGCCGGCGAAGCCGCAGGCGTGAACTCACGATCGAGCACCCAGTGCGACGCCAGGTCATCGAGTGAGCGCCAGACCCCCTCGGCCAGCCCGGCGAGGTACGCCGCGCCCAGCGCCGTCGTCTCCAAGACGGTGGGACGGGCCACTGGTACTTGCAACTGATCGGCTTGGAGCTGGAGGAGTAGGTCTGACCCAGAGGCACCACCGTCGGCGCGCAACGCGGTCACCTGGTGGCCGCTGGCCTCGCTCATTGCTTCCACCACATCGCGGGTCTGGTACGCCATGGCTTCGAGTACTGCACGCGCGAAGTGAGCCCTTCCGACACCGCGGGTGATGCCGACGACGGTTCCCCACGCGTAGGGGTCCCACCACGGGCTACCGAGTCCGGTGAACGCGGGAACGAGGTAGACGCCTTCGGTGTCGTCGATCGTCGCGGCGAGCGTGTTGATCTCGGCCGCTTCGCTGATGATGCCCAGCCCGTCGCGCAACCACTGGACGGCGGCGCCGGTCACGAAGATGGCGCCCTCGAGCGCGTAGACGACCGTCCCGTCGGCCAGCTCCCAGCCGACCGACGTGAGAAGGCCGTCCACCGGTTCGGGGCACTCGGGCCCGACGTTCATGAGCACGAAGCTGCCGGTGCCATAGGTGTTCTTGGTCATGCCCGGCGTGAAGCAGGCCTGGCCGAACAAGGCCGCCTGCTGGTCACCCCCGATGCCGCTCACGGGGATCCCGGCGGGCAGGCCGCAGCCCTCGACCGTGACACCAAAGCGGCCGCTCGACGGGCGCACCTCCGGAAGGACAGAGCGGGGGATCTCGAACAGCGCAAGGAGGTCGTCGGACCACGCACGCTCGCGGATGTCATAGAGAAGCGTGCGGCTGGCGTTGGATGGATCGGTGGCGTGCACCGCGCCGCCGGTCAGATTCCAGAGCACCCATGTGTCGACGGTGCCGAACGCCAGGTTGTCGTCCACCTCGACGCCGCCCTCGGTGAGCAGCCAGCGCAGCTTGGTACCCGAGAAGTACGGATCCAGGACGAGCCCGGTCTTGCGCCGGACGAGCTCGAGGTGACCGGCCTCCCGAAGTGTGTCGCAGTACTCGGCCGTGCGTCGGTCCTGCCAGACGATCGCCCGGTGACGCGGCTCGCCCGTAGGCCGGTCCCACACCACGGTGGTCTCCCGCTGGTTGGTGATGCCGACCGCGGCGATGGGGCGATCACCCAGCGCGCGGTGGAGCTCGGCAAGCGTCGTGCGGATCGCGTCGGCGATCTCGGTCGCGTCGTGCTCGACCCAGCCGGGCCGGGGGAAGTGCTGCGTGAATTCCCGGTACGACCAGCCGGCCGGCTGGCCTTGCTCGTCGACCGCGAAGGCCCTGACCCCGGTTGTTCCGGCATCGACCGCGATCACCACAGTCACAGGCGCGCAACGTAGTTTGTGCCTTAAATCACAACCGCTAGCTGCGCGCGAATTTGAAAACTCGGCTCTGACCTGCTGGTTTGCGCGACTCGTACACTTGCGTTGTTGTAGTTACACGGGTGTATCTTGGTCAACCCACGCTAGATGCGGGGTTCATGGGTCGACCGCACCACAACATCTTGTGGTGCTAATCAGGGAGGGCTTCGTTGGCGATTGCACCGGAGCGGATGGGTATCGGGATCCGCCGCCACTTCACCACCGCAGGGACTCACCCCTACGACGAGGTCGAGTGGGACCAGCGAGACGCCCGGATAACCAACTTCCGCGACGGGACCGTTGCCTTCGAGCAACTGGGCGTCGAAGTGCCCACCTCGTGGAGCCTGAACGCCACCAACATCCTCGCCCAGAAGTACTTCCGCGGGAATCTCGGCTCGCCCGAGCGGGAATCGTCGCTGCGTCAGGTCGCCGACCGCGTGGTCGACACGATCACGCGCTGGGGCACCAAGGACGGCTACTTCGTCGACGACGAGGAGGCCACCGCGTTCAGCGCCGAGCTGAAGCACCTCGTCATTACGCAGAAGGCGGCATTCAACTCACCGGTGTGGTTCAACATCGGCGTCAAGGACACGCCGCAGCAGGCGAGTGCGTGCTTCATCCTGTCGGTCGACGACACGATGAAGTCCATCCTCAACTGGTACGTCGAGGAAGGCACGATCTTCCAGGGCGGTTCCGGGTCCGGCATCAACCTCAGCCGCATCCGCTCGTCCGACGAGCTGCTGAAGGGCGGCGGTACAGCATCCGGCCCGGTGAGCTTCATGCGGGGCGCCGACGCGTCCGCCGGCACCATCAAGAGCGGTGGAAAGACCCGGCGCGCCGCCAAGATGGTCATCCTCAACTCTGACCATCCCGACATCGAAGACTTCATCTGGTGCAAGGCCATCGAGGAGCGCAAGGCCCGCGTGCTGCGCGACGCCGGCTTCGACATGGACCTCGACGGCAAGGACAGCCACTCCACCCAGTACCAAAACGCCAACAACTCGGTGCGGGTCACCGACGAGTTCATGCAGGCGGTTCTCGACGACGCCGACTGGGACCTGAAGGCAGTGACCACTGGGAAGACGCTCAAGACCGTCAAGGCCAAAGAGCTGTTCCGTCAGATCGCCGACGCCGCGTGGCAGTGCGCGGATCCGGGCATGCAGTTCGACACCACGATCAACAAGTGGCACACGGCGACGAACACCGGCCGTATCAACGCCAGCAACCCGTGCTCCGAGTACATGCACCTCGACAACTCGGCGTGCAACCTGGCGTCGCTCAACCTGCTGACGTTCCTCAACGACGACGGCAGCTTCGACGTGAGCGGGTTCAAGGCCGCGGTCGAAGTGGTGTTCACCGCACAGGAGATCCTCGTCGGCAACGCCGACTATCCCACCAAGAGCATCGCCAAGACCTCGCGTGAGTTCCGTCAGCTCGGCCTCGGCTATGCCAACCTCGGCGCGCTCCTCATGGCGCAGGGCCTGCCCTACGACTCCGACGAGGGTCGCGCATGGGCCGGGGCGATCACCGCCCTGATGACTGGTCACGCGTACGCCACCTCGGCGCGCACCGCGGGGCGCATGGGGCCGTTCGCCGGCTACACCGAAAACGCCGAGCACATGAACCGCGTGCTGAAGATGCATCGCGACGAAGTGGCCAAGATCGACGAAGAACTCGTCCCCGACAACCTGCTCTCAGCCGCGGAAGAGGCGTGGGACGAGGCGGTGGAGGTTGGCGGCGGCAACGGCGTGCGCAACTCGCAGGCGTCGGTGCTGGCGCCCACCGGCACGATCGGTCTGCTCATGGACTGCGACACCACCGGCGTCGAGCCCGACCTCGGCCTCTGCAAGATGAAGAAGCTGGTCGGCGGCGGCACCATGACGATCGTCAACCAAACCGTGCCGCGGGCGCTTCGCCGGCTCGGCTACGACGACGCGCAGATCGAGGAGATCGTCAGCTACATCGACGAGAACAAATCGATCCTCGGCGCGCCGCATCTCGCGGCCGAGCACACCGACGTCTTCGCCTGCTCGATGGGCGACAACGAGATCCATTACCTCGGCCACGTGAAGATGATGGCGGCGGTCCAGCCGTTCATCTCGGGGGCCATCTCAAAAACGGTGAACATGCCCGAGCACGTCACGGTAGAAGACGTCGAGCAGCTGCACATTGACGCGTGGCAGATGGGAATCAAGGCGGTCGCGATCTATCGGGACAACTGCAAGGTGGCGCAGCCCCTTGCCATGGCCAAGAAGGGTCAGAAACAGGGCGACGGCGGCGAGACTGACGTGGTCGACCTAACTGCTAGCGCGGCGCTGGCCGCCGAGGCCGACGAGCGGGCCAAGCGCATCGCCGAGCTCGAGAAGCAACTGGCCATCCAGACCGTCGTCGTGAAGCAGCCCATGCGCGAGCGGCTTCCGAAGCAGCGGCGGTCGCGTACGTACAAGTTCCGGGTGGCCGACTGCGAGGGCTACTTCACGGTGAGCGAGTACGAGGACGGTCGCCCGGGCGAGCTGTTCCTCAAGGCGTCCAAGCAGGGTTCCACGCTGGCCGGCATCCTCGACGCGTTCTCGATCTCGGTGAGCGTCGGCCTCCAACACGGCGTGCCCTTGCGCACGCTGGTCGATAAGTACGCCAACATGCGGTTTGAGCCGGCGGGCATGACCGACGATCCGGAGCTGCGGTTGTCGACGTCGATCGTCGACTACGTGTTCCGCCGGATCGCCGTCGACTACATGCCGCTCGAGGACCGCAAGGACATGGGCATCCTCACCGCCGAGGAGCGCACGCAGCCCACGCTGCCTGGCGTCGAGGAAGTGGGTACGCCCACCGTCATCGACCACGGCAACCCGCAGCTCCCGCTCGAGGACCCTGGCGTTGCTTCGGCGTCGGCTTCGGCGAAGACCGACGCGCCGCTCTGTTACTCGTGCGGCAACGAGATGCAACGCGCCGGCAGCTGCTACGTCTGCGGCAGCTGCGGCACGACCTCCGGCTGCTCCTGAACACCGAACTGGAGGCAATGACTGTCGTTTTCCGACAGCCATTGCCTCCAGAATTCGGGGGTCAGTGTTGGTAGGGGACTAGCGGGACCAGTTGCGGCGGGTTGCGCCCACCACGACCCAGCCGAGCATCATCAGCGCGAGGGCCTCGAGGGTCCAGACATAGACGCTGAAACCGGTGCGGGAGAGCACCAGGGGTAGTACCCGGGTGCCTTCGACACCACTCACCACCGATGCTTCGTTGTTGGACGGATCCTTGTCCTTGGTGGTCGCGCCGACCCTCACGACGTTCGTGACCTGCGAGCCGTTGAGTGACGCCTCGACGTTCACGGTGACGACGATCGACGCCGTGGCGTCGGCGGCCAACGCCGCTCGGGCACAGACGGCGCTCGTGGCAACGGCGCTGATCGTGCACGCCCACCCATCGCCGGCCGCGGAGACCGCGGTCAGGCCTGCGGGCAGCGTGTCAGTGACCACGACGGCCTCGGCGTTCGAGGGTCCGTTGTTGTGCACGTTGATCCTGTAGGAGCCAGTGCCGCCGGCAAGCAGCTGCTGCGAGACGTCCTTGGTGACCGACAGGTCGGCTACCGGGGTGACCACTGCTGTGGCACCGGCTTCGTCAACGGCCGGGTTGTCCTCGTCGTCATGACCGGTGACCCGAACGATGTCGGGGTAGGTCGCGGCATCGAGGGAACCGACGAGCAGGCTGAACTGGCACGTGACGCTGCTGCCGGGACTGCCAACCGGGGCGAGTACCCCGCCGGTCACACAGGTGGTCGCCGTCACGCCCCTGAGCAACTCGGTCACGTCGAGGGCAGGACCGCCGGCGACGGAGTCAGTGATCGAGTCGATCGTTATGGGTTCAGGCGACGTATTGGTGATGGTGACCGTGAACGGAACGGTCGCGCCAGGTGCCTCAACCGTCCCGGCATTAGTGGTCTTGGTGACCACGATGGTGGGCAGCACGTCGGTGACGTCGACCGTGGAGTCGTCGGTCGGCGTGGTGCTGCCGTCTTCGTTGTCGACCAGCGTCGCGGCGACCACATCGGTCACCGAGTCGTCGCCGTTGCCGGTGACGGCAATGGTGAAGCGGCACGAGTACTCGCCGCCGACGGCCAGGATTTTGCCAATGGCGTCGGTGCAGGTGGTGGCGATGACCGGGCCACCTACGACGGTGACGTCAAAGGGAGCGCCGCCGGCCACTGAGTCGGTGAGGGCGGTGATGTGCACCGGCTCAACCGAGGTGTTGTGGACGAGGACACTGAACTCCACCGGCGCGCCGGGCTCGGGCACGGCGCCCGCGCCGGCGCCCTTGGTGACCGTACCGGTCGGCGGCACGTTGGTGACGTTGACCGACTCGGTCCCTTCGGCGGTGATCTCGTGGTTCTCATTGTCACGACCGGTGGCAGTGACCGTGTCGGACACCACGGCACCGGCGTCGCCGCTGACGTACTGCGGGAACGTGCATGAGTACGTCCCACCGACGGCGATTGTCTGCGGCACCGAACATGTTGTGCCGGCGACGTCAGTCACCGAGAACGAGCTGCCACCGCCCACCTTGTCGGAAAGGTTGGTGAGGGTCAGCGGCTCGACTGACGTGTTGTGGACGGCGGCCGTGTAGGTGACGTCGGCGCCGGGCTCGGCGACCGAAGTCGTCGATGCGGTCTTCGACACCGTCATGGACGGATCGACGTCGGTGACGGTGACCGATTCGGTTCCCTGACCCGTGACGTCGTTGTTCTCGTCGTCATGGGCGACGGCGGTGACGGTGTCGGCTACGACATCGCTGGCGTCACCGGCGACCGCCTGCGTGAACCTGCACGAAGCCGAGCCGTTGGGCGCCAGGACGACACCGATCAGCGAGGCGCACACTGCGAACGGTGCGTCGCCGCCGATCTTGTCGGACACCGCGGAGATCGTGACCGACTCGACCGACGTGTTGTGCACGGTTACCAAGTAACTCACGTCCGCGCCCGGCTCGGGCACCGAGGTGGTCGCGGCCACCTTGGTGACGGTGATCGTGGGCTGAACATCGGTGACCGCGACCGACGCCGAGGCCTCGCCCACGATCTGATGCTGCTCATTGTCGTGCGCGGTGGCCTTGACGGTATCGGCGACGACGGCGCCGGCGTTACCGACGACGTGGACGGTGAAGTCGCACGAGTACGAGGCGCCACTCGGGATCGTTTGCGGCAAGGCACATGTCGTGCCGGCGACGCCGGTCACGGCGAACGGTGCGCCGCCGCCGACGACGGCGTCGGTCAACGCAGTCAGCTGGATGGACTCGGGTGAAGTGTTGTGAACCGACGCCGTGTACTTCACGTCGCCGCCGGGTTCGGGCACCGAGCCCCTGTTCGCCGACTTGGCGACGGACATGGTCGGGTTCACGTCGTTGACATGGACAGTCGCTTGCCCGGTGCCGTTGACCGAGTTGCCGTCGTCATCGTTCGCGGTGACGGTGGCGGTATCGGTGATGTTGTCGCCTGCGTCGCCGGCCACGCCGAGCGAGAAGGTGCACGCCGTGGCGGCGTTCGGAGCCAGCGTGGACCCGACCAGCGACGGACATACGCCGAAGGCAGCGCCGCCGCCCACGGCGTCGGTCACCGCGGTGATGGTCACCGGCTCGACCGAGGTGTTGTGGACATTAACGGTGTAGCTGACCAGGCCACCCGGCTCGTTGACCGAGGTCGGGTTGGCTGCCTTGGTCACCTGGAGAGACGGCTTCACGTCGTTGACCCGAACGGTCGCGGTCGCAGCGTCGCTGGCGTCATTGTTCTCGTTGTCGTGAGCGTGGACGGTCACGGTGTCGGAGATCGACGAGTTGGCGCTGCCGGTGACGGCCTGGGTGAACGAGCAGGTTGTGGTGGCGCCTGGAGCCAGCGTGTCGCCGAGCAGGTTGGCGCAGACATTCACGGCCGGGCCGCCGCCGACCCGATCATCGACCGAGCTGATGGTGACGGCTTCGACCGAGGTGTTGTGCACGGTGACGGTGAACGTCACGTTGGCACCCGGCTCGTTCACCGATGACGTGGACGCCGTCTTCGTGACGTCGATCGTCGGCTTGGCATCGGTGATCCGTACGGATGCATTGGCATCAGCGGTGACGGCGCTCCCGTCGTTATCAATCGCCCGGGCGTGCACGACATCGGGCACCAGCGTTCCTGCAGTCGTTCCGGCATTACCCCCGACAGGAACCGTGAACGAGCAGGTGGACGTGGCGTGGGCCGCGATCGTTACAAGCCCGCACGTCGTTGCGGTAACCGGTGCCGCAACGGTGGTGATGCTGAAGGGGGCGCCGCCAGCCACCGCGTCGGTGAGGTGGGTGACCGTAACCGCCTCATCCGAGGTGTTGGCCAACGCGACGGTGTATGTCACCGGGCCACCGGGCTCGGCCACCGTCGGGGTGTTGGGAGTCTTGGTAATGGTGATCGTCGGGGCGACGTTGGTTATGTTCACCGACGCCTGCGCCGTGCCAGTGGCCGTGTGTTGGTAGGCGTCAGTCGCCTTGGCCGTGACCGTGTCGGCTACCACGTCGCCGGCATCACCGGACACCGGCGCCGTGAACGTGCAGTTGACGGTGGCGCCGATGGCGATTGAGGTACCCGACAGCGGACCGCAGGTGCCCGGCTGGGTGAACGCATTGAATGTGGTGCCGTTGACGACGTCCTTCAGTTCGGTCAGCGTCAGGGGCGCAACCGAGGTGTTGGTGATCGATACCGAGTAGGTGACGGGGCCACCCGGCTCGGCGACGGCACCCACGCCCGCCGTCTTGGTGACGCTGATGGTCGGCAGCGGGGCGGTGTTGTTGAACGTGCAGGTGATGTGCTCCCCGGGCGACACGCTGATCGCGGTCACCGGGCTGCCGTCGTCGCAGGCCGCGCTGCTGATGACGAAGGGTGCCGGACCCGTCTCAACCACCGAGTAGGTGCCGGTGGGCAGCGGCGCGACCGGGAAGTCAACCGACGCATCGGTGTTGTTCGCCGGGCTCAACGCGAACGTCGCATGACCCGGAATGTTCGACGTGAAGTTGAACGTGCCGCCCGGCGCGCTCACCACGTGCTTCTTCACGGTGATGGTGCCGTTGACGGCGGTGTTGGTGAACTTGCACACCCAGGCCTGCTGTTCGCCGACCGCCAGGTTGGCCGGTGACGCAGTTTCGACGGCCTGGGTATTGGTGTTGTCACAGGTCGCGCCGGTGGCGCTGTAGTTCGCGGCGGCGTCCTCGGTCACCGAGTAGCTGCCGGGCTGCACGGGTGCAAAGGTGTGGGCCGGGCTGGCGTCGGTTATCCCGCTGGCCGTGGCCAGCGTGGCGGTACCCTGCATTAGACGGAAGGTGAATGCCTCGGGCCGGCTCGCCGGAACCGTGATCTTCTCGACGGCGATCGTCGATGTGCGCAGCTGACGGTTGAATACCTCGCAGCTCACACTGTGATCCGGACCGATGCCGCCGGTGATGCTGAACACCGCAGGCTTGGATGCGCCGGCCGCGTTGGCGCCGACGTTGTCCTGGATGACTGTGGGCAGCGTGCCATCGAGCTTGTTCAGCGTGCACTTCTGGCCGTTCGGCACCCAGCCGGAGGCGGCCGCTTCATTGACGGCGACTTGGCTCGTGGCGCTGGCCGGATTGGGCTCCCACTTGAAGTTCGCTGCGCCGTTGCTGCCGGTTGTCAGCGTGGCCGCCGCGCCGCTGTTCGGCGCCGGGCTCTGCCAGCTGGAAGGGGTCGGGGTGACCGTCGCGGTGTAGCTGAACGGTTTTGACCCGTCCGCGGTCACCGTTGAACCATTCGCGAGCTGCAGCTTCTTGACCGCGTTGAGGCCAGGACCGCACAGCTCGCGGACGAAGTGGGCGAACGTCTTTTGCAGGTCCGAGAAGTTGGTCACCAGGGTGTAGTCGGCAGTGCCGAACGCGATGTTCGGGTTGCCGCTCCCGTCGAAGGTGAGCTTGTCCGGGCCCGTGATGTCCTTGATGCGGTTCTCGCTGGCGGCGTTGCTCAAGGCGTTGCCCACGCCGACCACGAACATGTGGCTCGGCTTGGCCTTGAGCAAGTTCGCTTCGACGACCGCGTTCTCAAGGTCGGCGGCCGACGATGACGTCGCGCCGCCATGCCCATCCGGCGTGGTGTTGTTGTGAATAGTCGGGTCGCCGTCGGTGATCATGAATGTCAACGGCGCGATCTTGCCTGCACGCCGGGTGATCTCGAGCGCGTCGTCCCAGTTCGTCGTACCGCTCGAGCTGAACAGAGGGATCGTTAAGCCCGCGGGGTCGACGAATGCCAGATTGGCGATGTTGCTGCTGCTCCCCGGTTCGGCGGTCGCCGTCGACGAGAAGCTGGCGACTTGCACCTTCGATCCGGACCCCACGAGTGCGTTCACGAGCGATTGCGCCGCGTTGCGCACGTTGGCGTTGTTGGTTCCGATCGAGCCGGAGCGGTCGATGATCAACGCGATGTCAATCCCGCAATGGGGATCGAGATCGAGATTGGTCGTCACCGGAGTGGTTGATGCACGCGCCGCGGGCGACAAGAGCGGCACTCCCAATAGGACCAGCGCTACAACAACGAGTAGGCGCGTCAGGTGCATGGTGCGGGCGGTCACGGTCACAGTTGGCCTCCAACGAGAAGTTGTTGGGGCCGGGTTCGCGTGGCTCCCCTCCGGACTTAGCGACCAATTGCAGTCGTCCGAGGGATCAATGCCTCCCCACAGCCACGGTACGGAGGCGACCTGGTGCTCGACAATGGCGCGGCTGCGTCATTCGGTGATGGTCAACGTGGAAGCGGCGCGTAGCGCGTCTGGTTACTTTCGACGCTTGGCGGCGTCGCGACCGGCCTTTCGCACCGCATCCGTCAGCAAATACTCAATCTGGGCGTTCACGGAGCGAAGTTCGTCGTTAGCCCACTGCTCGAGCGCCGCGTAGAGCTGCGGGCTCACCCGCAACAGGTAGCTCTTGCGAGGCGCCACGCGACTTAGTAGAGCGACCCGCTGTTGACGACCGGCTGCGCGCCACGGTCGCTGCAGAGGACAACGAGGAGATTCGACACCATCGCCGCCTTTCGCTCCTCATCGAGCTGGACGATCTCCTGCTCGTTCAGCATCGTCAGGGCCATGTCGACCATGCCGACCGCGCCCTCGACGATGAGCTTGCCGCGCCGCGACGACGGCCGCGGCCTGCTGGCGTCGCAGCATCTCCTGCGCGATCTCGGGCGAGTAGGCGAGGCGCCGTAGCCGGGTCTCCAGCACCGTGACGCCGGCCACCGTGAGTCGCGTCTGCAGATCGTTCTGCAATGTGGCGGTCACGTCGTCGGCGTTGGCCCGCAGCGACGGCCGGCCGTCCTCGTAGGCCTCGTATGGATACTCGCTGGCCACATGGCGGACCGCGGTCTCCGTCTGGATCTGCACGAAGGCGTTGTAGTCGTCGACATCGAAGAGGGCGCGGGCGGTGTCGAGCACCTGCCAGTTGATGACCGCGGCAATCTCTACCGGGTTGCCCGCGGCGTCGTTGACCTTGAGCACGTCGCTGTCGAAGGTCCGGATCCGCAGCGACACCGACTTGCGCAGGTACAGCGGGTTGGTCCACCAGAACCCGTTGTCGCGCACCGTACCTACATAACGACCGAAGAACGTAAACACCTTGGCGTGGTTCGGCGCGTTGATGAAGAAGCCGGCCTTGAAGGCCAGGGTGACCAGCGCGAGCAGGACCGCGAGAACGCCGAGAACCGGCGCGCCCGAGGCCGCACCGCCGATGAGTAGGAACACCACAACCCACATCCCCAGGACCACGAGGACCATGACCGCTCCACGTGTTGCGCCCCTCGGCTGCTCCTGCATCTCTCTCCTCCTGTTGTGAGCGATCTAGCATAGTGATATCACTGTGCTAGATCACCAACAAGGAGTTCTTGCCCGCGGCCGTAGAGTCCGCACATGCGATTCCAGCGCGTGTGCTTGGCCATCCTGGCGTTGAGCTCGGGGCCGATCGGGCTATGGGCGACGTTGGCACCGCGGTCCTTCTACGACGACTTCCCGGGCGGCGGTCGGCACTGGGTCGCCCTCGACGGGCCGTACAACCATCACCTCGTCGTCGACTTCGGCTCGCTCAACCTGGCGATGACCGTGCTGGCGCTGGCTGCCCTCATTTGGTTGACGCCCCGGCTCATCCAGGTGGCCGCGGTCGCCTTCCTCGTTGCCGCCGTACCGCACGAGCTGTACCACGCCACCCATCTGGATCCGTTCGAGACTTCGGACAAAGTGGGGCAGTTGGTCGGACTCGCGGCAGTCATGGTCGTCTGCATTGCGCTTCTTGTGACCGATGGCACACGCAAAGGACGTGCTAACTCCAGCTAGCAACAGGCACACTGGAGGTATGCGCGTTGAACGGACGTTCGCCTTCCTGGACCTGTGCGGGTTCACGGCCTTTACCGAGGCTCACGGTGACGAGCGCGCCGTCGCGGTTCTGGCCGACTTCCGCGCCTGCGTGCGCCAGGTCGCGTCTGACTACGGCGTGCGGGTCGCCAAGTGGCTGGGCGACGGCGCGATGTTCGTGGGCGTCGACCAGGAGGCGCTCGTGAGCGCGGTGCTCGAGGTCGAGCGCCATTTCGACGAGATCCAGGCGCCGCTCGCCCTGCGCGCCGGGATGGCACGAGGCCCGGTGATCCTCTTCGAGGGCGACGACCACATCGGCACTGCGGTGAACCTGGCGGCGCGCCTATGTGACATCGCCGCCCCCCACGAAGTGCTGGCCACGCCGTCGATCACCGACCTGCCCGACTGGGCGGTGGTGGAGGGCGCGCGGGCGGTGCAGATCGCCGGCTTCACCCAGCGGATGCCCGTGATTCGGGTGCGCCGCCGCGGCCACTGGGCCGCCCAACCGCAGACCGCCTAAACCGGATTAATTCGTTCGGCCGCCGCGCACCCCCTCGGTAAGGTCGATACAACCAATGCACCTCTCCGGCCTTTGGCGCGTCCGCGCGTATGTCCGGCCCTATGCCGGCGCGATGGTGGCGATGGTCCTTGCCGCCTTCGCCGGCCTCGCCGCGGCCACGGTGCTGCCGCTGGTGACCAAAGCAGTGATCGACGGCCCGGTAGCGCGCGGCGATGGCGACGGCATCTGGCCGCTCGCCCTGTTGGCGCTCGGCCTCGGCGTCTTCGAAGGCGGGATGGCCATGCTGCGGCGCTTCGTGCTGGCCAACGCGGCCACCGGCATGGAGACCGACATCCGCAACGATCTCTACGCCCATCTCCAACGGCTGCCGATCGCGTTCCACGACCAGTGGCAGTCCGGCCAGCTGCTCTCACGGGCGGTGTCCGATCCGGTGGTGATCCGCCGGTTCATGGGCTTCGGCCTGGTGTTCCTAGTGGTCAACATCGCCACCTTCCTCGCTGTGATCGTCCTGTTGCTCCAGATGCACGTGCAGCTTGCGCTGGTGGTCGCCGCGTCCGCCGTCCCGATCTTCTGGCTCTCAGCCCGCTTCGAACGAAGCTACGGCGCGGTATCCCGTCGCCTCCAGGATGAAGAGGGCGACCTCACCACCCTCATCGAGGAAGGCGCGGGTGGCGTCCGGGTGATCAAGGCGTTCGGTCGTCGGCAGCTCGCGCTCGACAAGTTCGCCGCCGGCGCGCGCGTCGTCCAGGCCTCGAGCATGGACAAGGTGTTTCTGCGGGCCCGCTTCTGGTCAGTGCTCGGGCTGATTCCCAACCTCACACTGGCCGGGGTCCTGTTCGGCGGCGCGGTCGCCGTCGGGCGGGGCGCGCTCGACGCTGGGCGAGCTGGCCGCGTTCATCTCGCTCACGCTGATGCTGGTCTGGCCGGTCGAGAGCCTGGGCGAGATCCTGGCCATGGCCGAGGAGGCCGGCACCGCGGCGTCGCGCGTCATGGAGGTGTTCGACACCGAGCCGGCGATCGTCGACCGGACCGACGCGCTGGCGCTGGAGACCGCGGCCGGCCGCGTTCGCTTTGAAGGCGTCGGGTTCGGTTATAGCGAGCGGGGAGCGGCACTACTGCACGACATCGATCTCGACATCGCGCCCGGCGAGACGGTCGCCCTCGTCGGCACCACAGGCTGCGGCAAGACCACGCTGGCGTCGCTCGTGCCGCGGCTCTACGACGTGAGCGCGGGGCGGATCACCCTCGACGGCCACGATGTGCGTGATCTCACGTTGGAGTCGCTGCGTCGCCACGTTGCGGTCGCGTTCGAGGACCCGGTGCTGTTCTCCGCGTCGGTACGCGAGAACCTCCTGCTCGGCTTCCCCGACGCTTCCGACGACGACGTGGCCCGCGCCCTTGAAGTCGCGCAAGCCACGTTCGCCTACGACTTGCCATGGGGGCTCGACACGCGGGTGGGGGAGCAGGGGCTCTCGCTCTCCGGGGGCCAGCGCCAGCGGCTTGCCCTGGCCCGGGCCGTGATCGGCCGGCCGCGCGTCCTCGTTCTCGACGACCCGCTCTCGTCGCTCGACGTTCACACCGAGGCGCTGGTCGAAGAGGCGCTCAAGCGGGTGCTGGCCGGGACGACCGCGTTGCTGGTTGTCCACCGACCGTCGACGGTCGCCCTCGCCGACCGGGTGGCGCTGCTGGAGAACGGCACGCTCACGGCTATCGGCACCCACAGCGAACTGCTCGAGAGCGTGCCCGCGTACCGCGACATCCTCAGCCAGCAGGCCGAGGAACTTGCAGCACAGGATCAAGAGGTCGCGTGACGGCGCCCACGGCGACCGAGAGTTGGCGCGGCGTCGCGGCCGAGGGGGTCGACGACATCGCCACGCCTGGCTTGGGCACGTTCCTGCGGAGCCGGAGCCGGCGGCTGCTCGCTTCGTTGCTGCGGCCGCACAAGCGGATGATCTGGGCCTCGCTCGCGGTCATCATCGTCTTCAACGCGACGAGCCTGGCCGGGCCGTGGCTCGTCCACCTGGCCATCGACCGCGGCATCCCGCCCTTGCTCGTGGACGGCGGGAGCGCGTCCGCGCTCATCGCGATCGTTGCAGTGTTCATCGGCGCGTCGCTCCTCAACTCGGTGTGCGATTACCTGTTCGACCGCATCACCGGGCGTGTCGGCCAGGACATCCTCTTCGATCTCCGGATGCGCCTCTACGACCACTTCCAGCGCCTCTCGATCAGCTTCCACGAGCGTTACACATCTGGGCGGGTCGTCTCGCGGCTCACCTCCGACATCGACGCCATCTCCGAGTTGCTCAACTACGGACTACAGACCCTCGCCTGGTCGGTGCTATCGGTCTTCAGCATCATCACGCTGATGCTGCTGCTCGATGTGCCGCTCACGACGGTGGCGCTGCTGGCTTTCAGCGTCGTCGTCGCCGGCACGATCTGGTTCCGCATCAACTCGGCGCGCGCGTATCGCGCCACTCGTGAGGCCGTCGCGCTGGTGATCGTCCACTTCGTCGAGTCGCTGGCCGGCATCCGTGCTGTGCAGGCGTTCCGGCGGGAGCCGCGCAACCAAGAGATCTTCGAGGACGTCAACGGCCGCTACCGAGACGCCAACCGCTGGGCGGCCCGGCTGATCGGTGTCTACGGCCCGGGCACGCGCATCGTCGGTGGCGTGAGCTCCGCCGCGGTCTTGTTCATCGGCGGCGAGCGCGTGATCCACACTGACATCAAGGTCGGCGTGCTGATCGCGTTCCTGCTCTACATGCGCCGGTTCTTCGAGCCGGTGCAGGAGCTGGCGCAGTTCTACAACGCCTTCCAGTCGGCGGCGGCCGCGCTCGAGAAGCTCTCGGGTGTCCTCGACGAGGCGCCGGCGGTCGCCGAGCCCCAGAGCCCCGTCCGGCTGGACAACGCGGCCGGCGAGGTGCGGTTCGAGGCCGTGAAGTTCCACTACCGCGAGGACCGGCCCGTCCTCCCGCATCTCGACCTGGTGATCCCGGCGGGGCAGACGGTCGCGCTGGTGGGGGAGACCGGCGCGGGCAAGACGACCGTCGCGCGTTTGATCGCCCGGTTCTACGACCCCACCGCGGGCCAGGTGCGCCTCGACGGCATCGACCTCCGTGATCTCTCGGTCGACGACCTGCGCCGGGCGGTGGTCACGGTCACCCAGGAGAACTTCCTGTTCTCCGGGTCCGTCGCCGACAACATCGAATTTGGGCGACCGGGTGCGACGCGCCCGGAGATCGAGGCCGCGGCGCGGGCGATCGGCGCCCACGACTTCATCAGCGCGCTGCCCGATGGCTACGACACCGACGTCCGTAAGCGGGGCGGGCGTCTGTCCGCCGGCCAGCGCCAGCTGGTCAGCTTCGCCCGCGCCTTCCTCGCCGACCCGCACGTCCTCATCCTCGATGAGGCCACGTCATCGCTCGACATTCCCAGCGAGCGGCTGGTGCAGCACGCGCTGCGAACCCTGCTGGCCGACCGCACCGCGGTGATCATCGCCCACCGGCTGTCCACCGTGGAGATCGCCGACCGCGTCCTCGTCATCGACGACGGCCGCATCGTCGAAGACGGCGCCCCGGCCCACCTCATCGGCGGCGGCGGCCGCTACCACGACCTCCACCAAGCCTGGGCCGACTCCCTGGTGTGACCTGTTCACCGGGCGATTCTCACGCGCT
Source organism: uncultured Actinomycetes bacterium (assembly GCA_963742585.1). Taxonomy (GTDB): domain Bacteria; phylum Actinomycetota; class Acidimicrobiia; order Acidimicrobiales; family JACDEA01; genus JACDEA01. The sequence goes on along the minus strand of CAVUMI010000009.1, from coordinate 1,579,818 downwards.
ATGCGCGGAGAATCGCCCGGTGAACAGATCGGCGGCGTCACGGATGGCTCCGCTGCGGTGTCATCAGGGTGGTGCAAGCTCTACAGGTGAAAGGGGACGCGGAGCTCTTCGAGGAGCTCTACCCGGAACTTCGACGCTTCGCCGCGGCAACTGGACCGGTGGAAGTCGACCCCGATGATCTGGTCCAGGAAGCTGTCGCCCAGGCGCTGCGCACTCACAACCTGAGCGACCTCGACAACCCCGGCGCCTACTTGCGCCGCACGATTGTCAACTTGGCGTCGAACCAGCGGCGCGGTTTTGCCCGCTGGCGGGTTGCCATGGGGCGGACCGGCCGCCCCGAGGAGAGCCGCAGCGCCGAGTACGACTCGGACCTCGCCGACTTGCTGCGCGTGCCGCCCGAGGGGCGGGCGGTGCTCTATCTGGTCGAGGTCGAAGGCCAGCCCTACGCCGAGGCCGCCGCGCTCCTCGGCATCACCGAAGAGGCGGCCCGCGCCCGCGCCGCCCGCGCCCGCAAGCGCCTACGTCTGGATCTTGAAGGAGAGCAGTGATGGAAGACCATGAGCTGAAGAACCAATTGGAACGGCTGGCCACCAGGGGCACGCCCCGTGGCGCGGAAGATGTGCTGGAGGCGGCACAGACCCACGCCACGGTGCGGCCTCTGACACCGTTTCGCCGCTTCGCACCGGCCATCGCCATCGCCGCGTCGATCTCGCTGATCACCGGCGTGGCCGCGGCGTTCGTGATCAACAACGACTCGAAGCCGCCCCAGGTCGCGTCCGGCCCGGTCGACGTGCCCGGTTCCTCGTCGACAACCGCTGGACCGCCTGAGGTCAGCATCCCGTCCAAGCTCATCGCCGCCAGCCGGCTCGTGCCGTTCGCCAACTGCGGCACCTACACCTCTTACATGCGCACCAAGGGCCTTGAGGTGGTCTCGGCCTACGGACTCCCTGGCGGCACCGGCGGCGGGATGGCCATGCGCGGCGACGCCGCCGGCGCGATGGAGTCGCGGACCGCGACTCCGGCGGCCGGCGCGGCGGATTCGTCCGCGAGTCAAGCGCCCAGCGCTTCGCCCGGCTCGCTGGCGAACACCGGCGACGGCTTCTCGACCACCAATGTGCAAGAGGCGGGCATCGACGAGCCCGACGTGGTCAAGACCGACGGCAAGCGCATCTACGCGCTGAGCAACGGTCGTCTCTTCGTGGTGGACGCCGCGCAGCCCAAGATCCTCGGATCGATCGAGGTCGGCAATGCCACCGAGCTGTTCCTCGTCGGCAACCGCGCCGTGGTGTTCTCGGGTGGCGCCAATTACGCGGTCGCTGACTCGCCGGTCTCGTCGCGTGCGATCGCGCCGTATCCGGGTCCCGGTGGCCCGACGACACGCATCATCGTGCTCGACGTCGCCAATCCCGATGCGCTGAAAGAGGTCTCGCACCTCGACGTCGACGGCAACTACGTGTCCGCGCGCCTGGTTGACGGTGTGGCCCGCATCGTCATGAACTCGTATCCGTCGCGGATGGCGTTCACCTACCCGACCGACGGCACCCGCGGCGCCGAGACCGCAGCCCTCGAGAACAACCGGACGGTCGTCCGCAACGCCAAGTTCGACGACTGGGTTCCTCACTACACGGTGACCGACAGCGCCGGCCGTCCCAGCGCGGCCAAGCCGCTGGTCGCCTGCGACCAGGCGTATCGCCCGCCGAGCTTCTCCGGCTTCGGCCAGCTCTCGGTGATGTCTCTCGACCCCAAGAACCCGACCGCGGCCAAGACCACCTCGGTGACCGCGGACGGCAACCTCGTCTACTCATCGGCCAACCGGCTGTACGTCGCGACCAACCAATGGGGCGACGTGCGCCCGATGGCCGGCGGCGCCATGCCCGAGATCGCACCGGTCCGCAAGACGCTCATCCACACCTTCGACATCAGCGATCCGGGTCAGGCCCAGTACAAGGTGTCCGGCTCGGTGCGGGGGACCGCGCTAAACCAGTTCTCGTTCTCGGAGCACGCCGGCAACCTGCGGGTGGCGACGACCGACGGCGACCAGAGCTATGTGTCGGTGCTGGCCGACGACGGCAAGATCCTGAACCAGATCGGCCAGGTCGGCGGCCTAGGCAAGACCGAGCGCATCTACGCGGTGCGCTTTATCGGCGCCGTGGGCTACGTCGTTACGTTCCGCCAGACCGACCCGCTCTACGTCATCGACCTGAGCGTGCCCACCAAGCCCCGCGTCGTCGGCGAGCTGAAGATCCCGGGCTACTCGGCCTACCTGCACCCGGTGAGCGACAAGCTGCTCATCGGCATCGGCCAGGACGCGACCGACGAGGGTCGCCGCCTCGGCACCCAGGTGTCGCTGTTCGACGTCTCCAACCCCGCCGCCCCCAAGCTGCTGCAGAAGCGGGCATTGGGTCAGGGTGGGTCGCAGGCCGAGTACGACCACCACGCCTTCCTCTACTGGGCGCCCCGGCAGCTCGCGGTGATCCCGGTGCAGGAGTACGACCAGACCAAGGGCGGCCCCGGCTTCATGGGTGCGGTCGGTATGCACGTGGTGCCGAGCGAGATCCGCGAGGTCGGCCGGATCACCAACCACAACGACATGATCACCCGCTCGCTCGTAATCGGCGACCGCCTGTTCACACTGTCGGTTAACGGCCTCCAGGCCAGCGACCTCGGCACGTTCGCCGAGCAGGCGTGGGTGCCATTTGGCAACCCGAGCTCCTCTGGCGGCGGTACGAGTCCCGGTAATCCGGGTCAGACCGAACCGGCACCGCCTTCCGGGCCTTGACCGAATGGTCGTCAGGCGGGCCACAAGGGTGCGCTTGGAGGGCGGTCAGATGGGTTCGGCGCCTCGTCGCTGCAACGGCGACGCCGGCTCCGACTCCGCCGCTAACTGCGAGGCGGGCACCGGCGTCCCGTAACCCGACGTCCTAACTGTTCACCGGGCGATTCTCCCGCTCTATGCGCGGAGAATCGCCCGGTGAACGATGTCTTATGCGACGCAGACGGCAGCGCGGCTCGATAGGCCGATCGACCGCCGACCCTGGCGGATGATGTTCAGGTCGTTGCCGTTGGTGAGGTAGCAGAACGACAGCCCCGACTCGGGGTCGACCCAGGCGATCTGGCCGGCCGCGCCGTTGTGGCCGAACGTTGCCGGCGACTGCGTGTGGCCGAAGCCGCGGAACTTGGCCTTGCCGTCATCACCCGCAACCACCACACCGAGCGCTCGGTTGGCCGGCGTGCCCGACCAGATGTCCGGCAGGTTGTTGCGGATGGTGCTGGTCGCGTCGCGCAATGTCTGGTCGTCCCACACGCCGGCGTCGTTGTGCAGGAGGGCCTGGTAGAAGAGCGCCATCGTGGCCGCGGTCATCAGCCCGCCGCCGCCCGGGATGCCGACCTCGCGCGCCGCGGGGTGGTTCAGCGACATCAGGGCTTCGTCGGTGACTTCGGTGACCGGCAGCTCGCGTACACCCAATGCCGCTTCGAGCTCGTCGGGCGACGCCACCGCGCCGCACAACTCCAGCTCGGCGATGTTGGCCTGCTGGTCGCGACCCAGACCGAGGACGCGCGGCAGACCCAGCGGTTCGCTGACCCGCTGCTCGATGAAGTCGCGGTAGTCCTGGCCGCTCGTGCGCTCGACTAACTCGGCCAGCACCCAGTGGGCCGACGTCGGGTGGTACTCGTACGCGGTGCCCGGATCCCAGTTGAGCCGCCATTTGGCGAAATGCTGTACGCGCTTCTCGCGGTCGGCCCAGTCGGGCGGACCGATCGGCGCGTGCGGGAACCCCGAGGTGTGCAGCATCACCTGCTCGACGGTGATGACGTCCTTGCCATTCGTGCCGAACTCGGGGATGTACTCCTCGACCCGCTTCGACACGTCGAGCTTGCCCTCGCCGATGAGAATCCACGCCGCGCTGGCGACCCAGGCCTTTGTAGCGGAGAAGACGATGTACTTCGTGTCCGGCGTCGCGTTGCCGAAGGTCTCGAACGCGGCCAGCTTGCCGTTGCGGGCGATGGCGATCTGGCACGACGGCAGCAGGCCGTCGTCGATCTCCTTGCGGGCCCGCTCAAGGAGCAGGTCGAGGCGTTCGGGGTCGACGCCGAGGGATTCCGGCTTCTCAATGGCGGGAGTTGACGGTGTCGTCATGACGCGAACGGTAGCGTGCGGCCATGTCCAAAGTCGCTGCGATCGCCAAACTCACCGCCGCCGAAGGTCAGCGGGATGCCCTCGTCAAGGTCATGGACCAACTCGTCGACGCTGTCGCCGACGAGCCCGGCACCGAGGTCTACGTGCTGCACCTCGACAACAAGGACGAGAACGTCATCTGGTTCTACGAGCTGTATACCGACAAGGACGCCTTCAAGGCGCACAGCAACAGCCCGACGATGCAGACCGTGATCGGTCAACTCGGGGGCGGGCTTCTCGCCGGTGCACCGGAGCTGAACATCGTGACGCCCCACCGAGGTGCGGGCGTCGACGTCTAGGAAGTCAGCTCGCGCTGCGGCGGCCGGCGGGGCGACGACGCTCCCACGCGCGGGCCAGCGCGGGCGGTGCGTACCCGGCGTCATCGGCCGCGATGTTCGTTCCCGGGGGGACGAGCGCGTCGATGCGGTCGAGGATCTCGTCGTCGAGGCTGACCTCGGCGCCGGCGAGCGTGTCGGTCAGCTGCTCCATGGTGCGGGGTCCGATGATGGCCGACGTGATCGCGGGGTGGGCGATAACAAACGCCATCGCAAGGTGCGGTAGTGAGCAGCCGGCGTCGGCCGCCACCTTCATCAGCTCCTCGATCACGTCGAGCTTGCGGGCGTTGTCGGGGGTCGACGGATCGAAGCGCTGCGGCATCATGCGGGCTCGGCCTTCGGTGGGAAGGTCGGCACCCTTGCGGAACTTGCCGGACAGCCACCCGCCGGCCAGCGGACTCCATGGGATGACGCCCATGCCGTAGCGGTCGCAGGTGGGCAGGACATCGCGCTCGATGCCGCGAACCAAGATCGAGTACGGCGGCTGCTCGCACACGAAGCGCTCACGGTTGCGGCGCTCGGCGGTCCACTGCGCCTCGACGATCTCCTCGGCCGGGAAAGTCGACGACCCGAGGTAACGGACCTTGCCCTGATGCACGAGGTCGCTCAGCGCGCCGAGCGTCTCGTCGATGTCGCAATTGGCTTCGGGCCGGTGCACTTGGTACAGGTCGATGTAGTCGGTGTCGAGCCGGCGCAGGCTGTTCTCGATCTCCTTCATGATCCAGAACCGCGAGTTGCCGCGGCGCGTTGGGATCTTCGCCCATCGCGCCGTGGAACTTGGTGGCGAGGATCACCTTGTCGCGCTTGCCGGCCAGCGCCTTGCCGACGATCTCCTCGGAGACGCCCTGGCTGTACACGTCGGCGGTGTCGATGAAGTTGATCCCGGCGTCGAGCGCGGTATCGATCATGCGCGCGCAGTCCTCCGGATCGCGGTTACCCCACGGGCCGAACATCATCGCCCCCAGGCAGTACGGGCTGACCTTGACCCCGGTGCGACCGAGCGTGCGGAGCTGCATCGCGTTGCCTCCCTTAGGTAACGGTGTAAATCAGCTGGCCGTTCTCTTCGTAGCACTCGGCTTGGTTGTCCTGCCGAAGGTGCTCGAGATGGGCATAGGTCTCGCTTTCGGCCATGCCGCCCCACCGTTCCTTGCGAAACAGGTGATGTGAAAGCTCGGTGACCGTGGTCGGGCCGAGCGCCTTCGAGACCTCGCGCAACTTCTCGCAACGCTCGTCGTGATGCGCCTTGATCGCGTCGACGCGTCCGGGCAAGTCGGTGAACGGGTGACCGTGCGCCGGCAGGACGGTGTCGATCCCTGGAAGGGCAGCAACCTTGTCGAGCGAGTCCTTGAACAGCTTCAGTGGGTCGCGGCCTCCGCCGACGCCGGCGATGTGGGGCGTGATCGTCGGCAAGACGTGGTCGCCGGTGAAGAGCAACCCGCCCTCGGGGTCGTGGAGACACAGGTGGTCGATGGTGTGACCCGGGGTGTGAACGGCGAAGAACTCGCGGCCGGCCAGCTTGATGACGTCGCCGTTCTTTAATCGCAGGGTTGGGTTAGCGGGAACGATGCGGCTGCGCATCAGGCCCGACTTCATCAGGCGGAACATCATCCGCCGCTTGAGCGGCGGCTTGAAGTTGGTGCCGCCCCAAGGATTGCTGCCCCACGGCGTTTCGTTGGTGAAGTCCTCAGGCTCGACGTCGTGCACTTCGTTGCAGTCGTCCTGGTTCTTCCACCACGTGCGGAAGGCAGAGTGGGTGACGAGCTCGGCGCCTGCCTCCTTGGCCAGCTTGCCGGCGCTGCCGAAGTGGTCGGGATGCGAGTGGGTCACGATCACCGTGTGGATGTTGCGCACGGCGACGCCGGCCTTCTTGAGCCGGTCCTGGATCGCATTCCAGGTCGGCGGACCAGGGAGGCCGGGGTCGATGACTGCCGCCCCGCGGTTGTCGATCAGCGCGTACGAATTCACGTGGCCGAGCCCGGTGAACTGCGACATCGGCAATTGCATCCGCAGCACGTTGGGGCCGACTTCGGTCACCTCATCGGTGCACTTTTCCTGCTCCTGCCTCACCTTCGGCACCCTACTTGACCGTCCGGTCAAGTGAGGCGAGGCTGCACGCATGCGAATCAGCTCTCAGCTCTCGTACGCCGGCGGTTTCAAGGAAGCGGTCGACCAACTTGTCGACCTCGAAAAGGCGGGCCTTGACACGGTCTGGGTGGCCGAGGCGTACGGGTCCGACGCGGTGTCGCTGATGGGCTACATCGCAGCGAAGACCGAAACGGTCCAGATCGCGTCGGGCATCCTGCCGATCTACACCCGTACCCCGACGCTCCTGGCCATGACGGCCGCGGGGATCGACACGTTGTCGGACGGCCGTTGCATCCTCGGTCTGGGGGCATCGGGCCCGCAGGTGATCGAGGGCTTCCACGGTGTGAAGTACGACGCGCCTATCGGACGCACGAAAGAGATCATCGAGGTCTGCCGGCAGGTCTGGCGTCGCGAGCGCGTCGAGTTCGCGGGCAAGAACTACACCATCCCGCTACCGCCGGAGCAGGGCACCGGGCTGGGCAAACCGCTGAAGATCATCACCCACCCCGTCCGCGACTCGATTCCGATTTACGTCGCCTCGCTCGGACCGAAGAACGTCGAGATGACCGCCGAGCTGGCCAACGGCTGGATGCCGCTCTTCTACATCCCCGAGCGGGCCAAGGACGTGTGGGGCGAGTCGCTGGCCAAGGGTGCGGCCAACCGGGCCGCCGATCTCGGTCCGCTCGACATCGTGGCTGGCGGCCTCGTCGCGATCGGGGACGACGTCACCTCGGTACGCGAGTTCGCCCGGCCGATGGTCGCCTTGTACGTGGGCGGGATGGGGGCGCGCGGCCGCAACTTCTACAACGACCTCGCCTGCCGGTACGGCTTCGAGAAAGAGGCCAAGCTGATCCAGGACCTTTATCTCGACGGCAAGAAGAACGAAGCGGCGGCCGAGGTGCCGGCCGAGCTACTCGAGCTCACGTCGTTGGTCGGCCCCGAGGGCTACGTGAAGGAGCGCATCGCCGCGTTCAAGGAGTCGGGCGTCACCAACCTCCTTGTCACCCCGATCGGCCCCGATCCCACCAAGATCGTCGAGCAGCTCAAGGACTGGGCGGCGTAAAGCAATGTGTCGGTGCTAGGTCTCGTTTTTCGGTAACTCAGCACCGACACTCGGCTTGAAGATCGTCTGGCGGTAGTACTTCAGTTCCTCGATCGACTCGCGGATGTCGTCGAGGGCGCGGTGGCCACCCTTCTTTTGTGGGGCGGCGGCGAATTCGGCGGGGTACCAGCGCCGGCACAGCTCCTTCACGGTGGAGACGTCGATCGACCGGTAGTGCAGCCACTCATCGATCTCCGGAAGATAGGCGGCGAGAAAGCGCCGGTCGGTGGCGATCGAATTGCCGCACAGGGGGACGGTGCCCGCGTCCGGCACGTGCTCCTTGATGAACGCCAGCGTGGCCGCGCCGGCTTCCTCGAGAGTCAGCGTGGACTCCGTAATGGCGCCCAGCAGACCGCTGCGCGTGTGCATATTTCTCACGACGTCCGACATGTTCGCCAGCGCCGCGGCGGGCGCGGCGACGACCAGGTCAGGCCCATCGGCCACGATCTCCAGGTCGTCGTCGGTGACCAGCGTGGCCATCTCGACGATGACGTCGCTGCTGGGGTTGAGCCCGGTCATCTCGAGGTCCATCCACACAAGCACGACCCTCACCATAAAGTGCGTCGCGTGATCGATGTCCCGATCAGGCAGCTCGACGCCGACTTGCCGCTGCCGAGCTATGCGCATCCCGGCGACGCCGGCGCGGATCTTGTTGCCCGCGAGGATGCGCTGCTGGAACCCGGGGGCGGCCGCGCCCTCGTGCCGACCGGCGTCGCGCTCGCGCTGCCCCAGGGCTACGCCGGGTTCGTCCAGCCGCGTAGCGGTCTGGCGCTGCGTCACGGCGTCACCTGCCTCAACACGCCCGGCCTCATCGACGCGGGCTACCGCGACGAGCTCAAGGTGTTGCTGGTGAACACCGATCCCCATCAGCCGTACAAGGTCACGCGCGGCGATCGCATCGCGCAGCTGGTGATCCAACGGGTCGAGGAAGTCAACTTCACCGCGGTCGCCGAGCTGCCCGAGTCCAGCCGAGGGCTCGGCGGCTTCGGGAGTACGGGCAGCTAATGCCCGAGTTGCCCGAGGTCGAGGCGCTCTCGCGCTTCCTCGGTGAAAGGCTCACCGGTCGGGTGATTGAACGCGTCGACGTTGCCGCCATTTCTGCCCTCAAGACGTTCGACCCGCCGATCGACGGGCTACACGGGCGCACCATCACCGCCACCGGCCGCCGGGGGAAGCACGTCCTCGTTGAGGTCGAACCGGTCTGGCTGGTGATCCACCTGGCGCGTGGCGGGTGGATCAAGTGGGTCGACACCTTCAATCCGAAGCCGCTGAAGCCGGGCAAGGGTCCGCTCGCGCTGCGGGTGCGCCTTCAGGGCGGCGGTGGCATCGACGTCACTGAAGCCGGAACGGAGAAGCGCCTCGCGGTCTGGGTGGCCAACGATCCTGACGACATCGAGAACGTCGTCACGCTCGGGCCCGACCCGCTCGCACCGGAGTTCGACGTCGCTGCACTTCGCAGCGCGCTGACGACCGCCGGGAACACGCAGATCAAAGGCGCGCTCACCAACCAGCGCCTCATTGCCGGCGTGGGCAACGCGTACTCCGACGAAGCCCTGCACATCGCCAAGCTGTCCCCGTACAAGTCGGCCGCCAAGCTGACCGACGATGAAGTCGTCGCCTTGCACACAGCGGTGGTCGGCGTTCTGAGTGACGCGGTCGAGCGCTCGCTCGGGCTCCCGGCCCAGGGGCTGAAGAGCGAGAAAAAGGAAGGCCTTCGGGTGCACGGCCGGGCCGGTCAGGCCTGCCCCGTCTGTGGCGACACGATTCGTGACGTTCACTTCGCAACGAAGTCGCTCCAGTACTGCCCCACGTGCCAGACCGGCGGAAAACCGCTGGCTGACCGGCGTCTTTCTCGCCTCTTGAAGTGACCGAGGCCTGACCGCATAGCCTGGCGCGCATGCAGCGCCTCACAGGTATGGACGCGACGTTCCTCTACACGGAGACGCCGGCGTCCCACATGCACGTCACCGGCGTGTCGGTCTTCGACCCCACGACCGTCCCCGGCGGCTACGAGTTCGACAAGGTCAAAGCACTGGTCGAGAACCGGCTGCAGTTGCTCCCGCCGTTCCGCCGAAAGCTGGCCGAGATCCCGTTCCAGCTGCATCACCCGCTGTGGATCGAGGATCCCGACTTCGACATCGACTACCACATCCGGCGCGCCGCGCTACCGGCGCCGGGCGGCGACAGAGAGTTGGCCGAGTTCACCGCCGACGTGATCAGTCGCCAGCTCGACCGCTCGCGCCCACTCTGGGAGATGTACGTCATCGAGGGCCTCGAGAACGGCCTCATCGCCACGGTCACCAAGACGCACCACGCGGCCATCGACGGCGTGTCGGGCGCCGAGCTCACCGTGAATCTCCTCGACCTCGAGCCCACTCCGGCCGTCCTCCCGCCGCAGGACCCGCCGTGGCAGCCCGACAAGATCCCCACCGACGCGGAACTGGTGGGCTACGCGTTGTCCTCGCTCGCCCGTCAACCGCTGGCCGCCTTCAAGGCTGCTCGCCGGACCGCGGAGATGGCGGTTGGCCTGCGCCGCCGTAACCGTCAGCCCGGCATCACGCCGCCGCCGGCGCCCTTCAGCGCCCCGCGCACCTCGCTCAACGTCACCATCACACCGCGCCGCCGCGTGGCATTCAGCGAGGTGAGCCTCGACGACGTGAAGATGGTCAAGAACGCGTTAGGCGGCACCGTCAACGATGTGATCCTCGCCATGTGCTCCGGAGCGCTCCGCCGTTGTCTCGAGGACCGCGACGAGCAGCCCGATGGTCCGCTGGTCGCGATGGTGCCGATCTCGGTTCGCACGGAGGACCAGAAGGGCGCGATGGGCAACCGCGTCTCATCGATGTTCGTGAACCTGGCCAGCGATGTTGACGACCCGGTGAAACGCCTGCATGCGATCCACGAAGGCACCAAGGACGCCAAGGAGCAGGAGAAGGCCTACGGCGCCGAGGCGCTCACTGACTGGACCGAGTTTGCCGCTCCCGCCGTGGCCGCCCGCGCCGCTCGGTTGCTCTCGAGCACGCGCATCTTCGATCGAGTTCGGCCCATCTTCAATGTGACGATCTCCAATGTGCCCGGCCCCAACTTCCCGCTCTACTCGGCTGGCGCCCGCATGGTGGCGATGTACCCGCTGGGCCCGATCCTCGACGGCGGTGCGCTCAACATCACGTGCATGAGCTACATGGGATCGATGTACTTCGGGCTCAACGCGGACCACGATGCCGTGCCCGACGTCGAGAACATCGCCGCCTATCTCAACGACGCCCTCGGTGAGCTGGTGAAGGCCGCCAACGCTGGTCCCAAGCGCAAATCGGCGTCCAAGAAATCCGCGCCCTCCTGATAGTCTGAACCCCCACGCGGACGTGGCTCAGTTGGTAGAGCACAACCTTGCCAAGGTTGGGGTCGCGGGTTCGAATCCCGTCGTCCGCTCCAAGAAAGTCGCCGCTACTGGCTGGCGGGAATGAACTCCACTGCATCGAAGGCAACCGTCTTGGTGCAGCAGGTGGTTGCCGCGTTGCTGAGATAGATGTAGTCGCCGCTCGTCCCCGTGAATGTGAATGTGCCGAGCGAGACCCACTTGTTCGAGTAGCTGGCCTGGTTCACGGACACGTTCGTGCAGCCTCCCGAGCGGCACACCTTGTACGTCACGGTGGCGTTCCCGGTGATCGAGGGGATGAACACGCGCGCCTGATACTTGGTCCCCGCGCTCAGCGCGGTGCGCCAGGTGGCTGATGCGGTCGCCGTCGCACCGTTGGCGTAGGCCCGCCGAACTGCGTTGTTGAATCCACCGCCGGTCAGGATCGTCATGGTGCCGGTGAGGGTGGCCTGAGCGTCGTCGACGAGCTTGACGGTCCGGTAGTCCATCGCCGTGCGGTTCCAGTTGTAGGTCGAGCCGGCGGCTCGGTCCTCGGTCGCGCTACCGGCGCTGAACGTGGCGAGCGCGTTCATGAACCTCGTGGCCGGGCACGGGCAACTGCCGTCGCTGTTCACATAGCGGTGGTAGTCGTTGTCGTAGACCAGCTCCATGTAGTCGTGGCCCGGCACCGACCCTGAGTTGCTCGAGAAGTTGGCCCCCATCTGCCACACGCAGTTGTCTTGCGACGCCGGGTCCGACGTTCGGCTGAACACGATGTACCGACCGCTGTTGATCCGGTGGAACCCCTCGTTCGAGGCGAACCCCTTGTTCTTTGGGGCCCACGAGGAAAAACAGGGAATGCCGAAGCCGTAGCCCTTGGTCACATTGAGGTTGTCCTGCGTTACCCGGCCAGTTACATCCGCGCCTAACGAGTGCCCGTAGAACACAATCTCGCCGGCGCCGGCGCTCTTGGCCTTGTTGGCGAACTGCTGGCCCTTGTTCTGCCCGTCGTCAAACGCCCAGCCGTAAATCCAGTTCGTCCGCCAGTAGTCGAGTTCGATGACGAGGACGCGGCCGTCGTTAAGAGTCGTCAGGTAGTCGCCGAGCGGCACCTCCCAGTCGCTGCGGCTGAGGCTGTTGCCGCCGGGGTTGTAGCCCGGCACCAACACGACGACCTTGCCGCCGCCGCGCAGGAAGTCGTGGATCCCCTGCGCCGACTGCGACGTCGCCGTCGCCGCCTTGTTGGCGATGTCCCATGCATCGGCGTCGGCGCCCTTTACCGACAGCCACCCGGAGTCCTGTGAGGTCCACGGGATGTTGGCGGCATCGGTTATCGGCGGCGAGTATCCAACGGGGAGCGCCGCGCTCGCTGGACCCACCACCCCGACGGCCAGCCCCACGACGATGACGGCAACGACGATCGATCGCTTCATGTCCACCCCTTGCACGAGACCGTGCGGACCCTATTACACATGCGTCGGAGGTCTTAGAGTGTTGTCCCTGGGGAACGACAGGAGGTCACCGTGCGTAAGTGGATCCTCGTAGCACTGGCGGCGGTAGCAATGCCGGTCTTGGTGTCGGACTGCGGTGATGACGACGATGCCGGGAGCTCGGCCACCACTCAGTCGGCGATACCGACCTGTGGCGTCGGTGACCTCGCAGGGGACGTGATCTCAGACTTCAAAGTCGACGTCGTCTCGAAGACCCAGGCCAAGGCCACGTTTGTTCTGAGCAGGGACGCCGAGGTCGGTGTTGTGGTTCGACGCAGGGAGCAGGCGCTCAGATTCGTCGGCCGCGTTCCCTTCGGTCCACAGCGAAGCGTTGTCGTCAACGAAAAGACCTTTGACTTGGTAGGCGAGGATGGTGCCGCTCTGTCCGCCGGTGACTACCAGTTCACGCTGCGTGCTTTCGAGGCGGGCAAGCTCAACGTTGGTGATCCGATCGATACGAAGTCGCACTGCGTACGCATCGATTAACGCTGGCGGTTGCACTCGTTTGGTCGGTTGGAGCGTGCAGCACAGATGGCGGCGGAGAACAGGGATCACGCGACCAGGTGAGTACGGCGAGTATCGGGGCAGTGCTCCCGCGACTCGCATCGTTTGTGGAACAGGAGCGTGGGCTGCGGTTCAAGGCCGCATTGCAAGTGACGGTGCTCAGCGACGCCGCGTTCGAGCGCTCGCTCAGCGAGACGGGAACGTCCGGTGCATCGGAGACAACGGCGGCTGTCCTGCGCGCACTCGGCCTTCTGCCCGCTGATGTTGACCTGGCGAAAGTCCTTGACGCCGCCGATCGCGAAGGCACCGTCGGGTTTTACCGACCCGACGACGGGGCGTTGGTGGTTCGCGGCGGCGATGCAACGCCGTTGCTTCGCCGCGTGCTGGTGCACGAGCTCACACATGCCCTCGACGATCAACATTTCGACACGCAAAGGAGCTTCGATTCCGATGAGGCCGCCGCCGGATGGGACGCGCTACTCGAGGGCAGCGCGGTGCGGATCGAGCAACGGTACGTCGCCTCCCTTCCGAGACGGGAGCAGGACGAAATCCAGCGGGCGGAGGAGGCCCAGCTGAAGTCGGTCGGCGAGCTCCCGGCACTGATCGAGCTGAGTCTGGGTTTTCCGTACGTCTACGGGCCGCCGCTGGTGGAAGTCCTGCTAGGCGAGGGAGGTAGGACTCGCCTGGACAGTGCGTTTGCCTCTCCACCCGTGAGTTCCGAACAGGTCCTCGACCCGAGCGCGCTACCTACCGCGGCGATCGGCCTGCGCCTGTCGCAGTGCCCGCGGGTGACGCGCCGGCGATCGACGACGGCGAGATCGGGCAGTTGCTGCTCACCACGCTCCTCCAGGCGCAACTGGATGAGGCGACGGCAGTTCGGGCCGCGGCTGGCTGGGGCGGCGATCGGTATGTCGCGTGGAAGACCGCCGCTGGTACCTGCGTGCGGATTCTCTTTGTGATGGACACGCCGGTCGATGCCGACGAGTTGGTCGCGGCCCTCGCTGCCTGGGCGGCCCGACGGCCGGGCTCTGAGGCCGCTGGACTCTCGTTAACCAGTTGCGGCTGATCGGGCCCGCGAGCTGTTCTAGACCTTCAGCCGCACAAGGCGCAGGCCGTAGGTCTCCCACTTGTAGAACGAGAAGTCGTTCGTTCGGCCGTTCGACGCGTTGAACTCGGGGCCGTCGCCGTAGTCGGTGCCTCGGAGTACACCGGTGGGTCCGATCCCATTCACGAACGGGTTGCCCGGTGATTCCGAACAATGCATCGAGCATGTGCGCGATCCTCGCTCCGGCGTGGTACTGACCGATCACCGCGTAGCTGATCGTGTCGGTCCACTGGAAGAGATTCCCGCCCATGTCGAAGGCACCCCAAGGGCTGGCCGAGCTGGTGTAGGCCCCGACGTCGGTCACGTCCCCCCAGAACCAGCTGGCGACGCCGGTGAGGCCAGGGTTGGCGGGGTTTGCTGCCGCGGTGACGAGGCCGCAGTTTCCGGTGTTCGGCGTCGGGCCCGGGGAGGGCGCACGTCATCGGCTCGTCCGTTCCGGCCGGGTAGTTGTAGTACCGGTCGAGAGTGCCGTCGTAGTACGCGGCCTTGTACCACTCGTCCTCACTGCTGAGCGCGAACTTGGCCCCGGGGTTGCGCCGGATAGTGAGGAGGTTCGTCGGCACAAGCGTTGCCGCCGCGCAGCGTGTATGCGCCGTCCTCGGTGTTGGCGTTGCCTTGCCCGTTGTTCACCCAGTTCGCGAAGCGCAGGGTGTCGAAGAGGTTGAGGTAGTTGACCGGCCGGTTCTCCCGTCCCGGTTACGCGGAGTAGTGGTAATTCCCGGGCGAACCCTTGCGCGAGATCCCGCTGCCGGCGTTGTAGCACGCGCTGTGGTCGAGGCACGGGTGATAGAGGAGGTACGGGTCTGACTTGGACGCGACGCCGTTGAGGAAGGCCGCGTACTGCGCCGTCGTGATCAGGTACTTCCCGATGTCGTAGGTGTACGGAACCGAGCCGTACCCTGTGGTGCGATCGGACGCCATGACCTCGGTGTCGCGGGCGTTGCCAGGGTCACCGACTGTGACCCACTCGAACGTGACGGGCGTCGTCGACGCTGTCGCCCGAGTCGGGTGTGTGGTGGCCGCGACCAACGCAAGCACACCGACGCCCAAGCGCAGGACTGAGCGCACTCTCATGGATCCCCTCCAGCCAACCGACGTGTGTCGGTGCTTTTGTCTACCAGAAGCGCGAAATGCACCGACACTCGGGTTTGGGTGCAGCGGGAGGGCTCAGATGGTGCGCTGCTCGTCGGCTTGCCCGGACATTGGCTGGCTGTCGAACTGAATGAAGGAGATCCGCCCGTCGGGCTCGAGCAAGGCCAGCCGCACTTTGGCCAGGTCGTCGATGCCCTGATGACGGGCGGACTCCTTCACTTCATCCAGGGTCATCCGCTCATGCCGCAGGTTGCTCTCGAGGACCTCGCCGTTCTGCACGAGCAGGACCGGACGGCCTTCCACCGCGGGCCGCAGGGCCTTGAACCGGAAGCTGAGCCAGCCCACGATCGATATCCAGAACACGATGGTCCCGACGGCCAGGAATGCGCCGATCACCGACATGTCCTCCTGAGTGACGCCCTGCTGGATGAGATCACCCATGCTCACCAGGAGGATGAGCTCGAACGCCGTCATCTCCGCGAGTTCGCGCTTGCCCGTGCCACGGGAGACGGCAAAGAGGAAGAAGTAGATCGCCGTCGCCCGAAGGATGATCTCCATCTACGGCACCACCCACATCGAGTAGGTCACCTCGACGACGGGCTTGCCGTCCTCGAGGATCCGACTACCGCCTCTGACTCGCTTGAATTGAACGGCGGGCTCGACCCCCGCGTCGAACGACAGCGCCAGGGTGTCGCCTTCGGGAGGATCGAACTCCAGGACCGTCCACTCGCCGTCGCTCGTCGAGGACACCGCGTCGGGCTCGAAGCCGTTCTCGTCAAAGGCGTCGAAAAACTTCGACGCAAGCGCCACGGTCACCGGGCCGTCGAACCCACCGGGCTTGATGATCTCGACCGACCACGGTGTGGCGAGGCCAGGTCGGCTCACGTTGCCGTACGTCACCGAGAGCGTGTAACCGCCGCCACTTGCCGACACCGTCCGCGATCGCACGCCGAACGCGCCGAGCGCAGCGGCCAGCAAGAATAGCGTCAGTGCGACAAAGAACGCCTGACGTAGACGGTGGGCGCGCGCCACGTGCGTGACATCGTCGGGTTCGGGAATCGTGCTGGTGTCCACTGGGCCCACCCGTACCCACAATCGACATGTTTTCTACCGAAGCCCTTTCAGCCGGCCTGTAGGCGTGTTATAGCGGTGGGTAACTGAGACGGGGGAGTGCCGTGAAGAAGCTGCTGCTGGTCGCCATTGGAGTTCTCCTTGTGGGATTGGGGGTTGGCGTGCGCCCAGCCAGCGCGCAGGCCACTGATCCGGCATCGGTCGCCCAGGCCTTGATCAACGCCGAGAACGCGCACAACGTGGCGGGCGCGGTTGCCCTCTTTGCATCCGATGCCGTCGTCACGCTCCCCACCGGCAAGTTGACGACGACGGCCGAGATCGAGAAGTGGCAGCAGGAGTTGGCTGCGGGGAATTTCCACGCCAACACGAATGCCATGCAGGTCGCCGGCGACCGGGTGACCTTCACCGGCAAGGTCGCGCTCGACGCATTCCGCAAGGCCGGTTTCGCGACGCTCGACTCCATGTGGGACATCACCGTGCAGCAAGGGAAGGTCAAGACCTTCACGTTCAGCTTCACGCCCGAGGCGGGCGCCAAGCTGCAGCAGGCCTTGGCCCTCGCCGCTACCGGGATCGACCTCCGAGACAACTCGTCGCTGGTCGTCATCGCTGGGGCCCTGCTGGCGTTCGGCCTGGTTCTGGTGGCCGCCGCCCGTCCTCGTCAGGCGAGGTCGATCGCCACCGGCAAGGCCGACTGACCCCAGCCGGCCAGGTTGCCGTCGCGCTGGTACTTCTCGAGGAGCAGCCGGCGGGCTAGCGCGTCCTCATCGGTGCCGGCTTCGACGACACGCCCTGTTGCGCCATGGACGACATCGTCGATCCGCACGCTGACGGCGGGATCGGCCTGGAGGTTCCGCACCCAGTCGGCTTGCTCGCGACCGCCGGCCATGAGGTAGAGCGGGCCCTCGGCCGACGCCGCCGCGAACCAGATCTCGATCGTGTGGTCGCGCCCCGTCCGCCGCCCTCGCGTCGTGAGGTAGCAGAACGGCGCGGCGAACATGGGGCGAGCGTATTGCGCCCTACGCTGCCCCCTCGTGTTGCTATTCGCTCACACCCCGTGCCGGCCGTCAGAGGTTGCCTCGACTCTCGGGATCGCCGGCGTGCTTGGCGTTTTGCTCTTCCGGCCGTGGCGGCGGCGGTCGTTCCGCGACCGGCTGTCCGCGCTCGCGCTGCCCCTGGTGCTCGCGGCGGTGGTCACCGGGGGCGCCTGCGCGTCGAAATCCTCGCCGCAAACCGAACGGCCTTCGACACCGTCGCGGATCGTGATCGAGTCGCCGACGCCGAACGAGACAACCGTCGCAAACGTGACGCTGCGGGTGCGGATCATCGGCGGTCAGGTCGTCGAGCGCACGACGGGTGAACTGACGCCGACGGACGGACATGTCCACGTGCTGTTGGACGGCAAGTTGATCGTCATGTCCTACGGAACGACTGAGGAGCTCAAGGATTTGCCGCCTGGGTCCCATACCGTCGAGGCCGAGTTCGTGGCCGTCGACCACGCGCCGTTCAAGAACCGCCCGAAAGCTGTCGTGATCTTCACGGTCGCTACCCCGTGAAGGCCGCGGTGGTCGTGGCGGGCTGCGCACTGCTCGTCGCCCGCCCGGCGTTGATCCGTATGGGCCCGCCGACGGTGGTCATCACCATCGTGTTTCTCGTCCTGCTCGCGGGCGCGCTCCTGGTACGCGTTCAACCAAGTGTCGGTGTCGGATCGTGGGTTTCCTTCGATTCGACACCGACACTTGGCTTTGGGCTCGTCCTCGCCGCCGGTGTCGCGGTGTTCGCGGTCGGGCGGGTCGCCGGCGGTGGTCATCCGCCGATGCCGTTCACCGCGCAATTCGTAGTGCTCAACAGTCTGGCGGCGGTCGCCGAAGAGGCATTCTTCCGGCGGGTCGTCTACTCGGTACTCGTGCCGGCCGGTGCGGCGTTCGCAGTGGGCGGTGCCGCCGTCCTCTTCGCGCTGGTGCACGTGACGATTTACGGCGCGTGGGTCCTGCCCATCGACATTGCCGCCGGGCTGCTCTTCGGCTGGCAGCGGTGGGCCACCAACTCGTGGTCGGTGCCGGCGGCCACGCATGTCGTTGCCAACGTGCTGGTGGTGGTGTGATGCGACGTCTCGCGGTTTTCGAGCGCGGTGCTCGCTGCGCTGGCGGCGTCGTGTTCGCCGACCGACGCCAGCAGTGAGCTGAAGGTCGGCGCGCTGTACCCGACAAGCGGTCCCCTCGCCGAGGCCGGCACCGAGGAGCTTCGCGGCGTGCGGCTTGCTGTGGAACGGATCAACGCCAAGGGCGGCGTCGCCGGTCGGCGGCTGCGGCTGGTCACCGTCGACGCGCCCACGCCCGAAAGTGCGGCGCCGGCCCTCCGATCGCTTCTCAAGCGAAGGGTGGAGGTCGTGTTCGGGAGCCACAGCAGCGCAGTGTCGGCCGCGGTTGCCTCGGCGACGCGGGACCAGCGCGTGGTGTTCTTCGAGACCGGCGCGGTCGGCAGCATCACGCCGGCGCGGACCGGCGGACGGACCTTCTTCCGCCTGGCGCCGATGGGCGCCAACCTCGGGGCCGCTGCCGTCCGGTTTGTCGCCGAGCAGCTCCACCCCGGCCGGGCGCTGAAGTGGGCGGTCGCCCATGTCGACGACGCGTACGGCGCCACCGTCGGCAAGGGTGCCGCGGCTGAGATCACCCGGCGCGGCGCGGCGCTGGCGGGCGTGTTCCCTTACGACGGCCGGCGGTTCGACCCGGCCGCCGTGGCCTCCCAGATCGCAGCGAGCGGCGCTGACGCCTTGTTCGTCTCCTCGTACCTCGACGACGGGATCGCGCTGCGCCGGGCGAGCATCGCCGCGGGGACGAAGCTCCTCGCCGAGATCGGTACGAGTTCCAGCTACTGCCATCCGGCCTTCGGCGCCGCGCTCGGCGCCGACGCAGTGGGGCTCTTCGCATCGGACAAGCCCGACGCTGCGCACGTGCGGGCCGAGGCGCTCGCGCCCGACGCCCGCGCCGCACTCGAGTGGGTGGGTCCGCTGTATGAGACTCGCTACCACACGCCGATGAGCGCGGCCGCGCTCTCCGGATTCTCGGGTGCCCTCGGTGTCCTCGGGCACGTCCTGCCGCTCGCCAAGGGCGTCGACGCCGGCAAGGTTCGGACCGCCACCGAACGCGTGCACCTACCCGAGGGGTCCCTGCCCAATGGCAGTGGCCTCGCATTCGCACCTGCCACGGCCGTCGACGCCGGCGACAACCGAGCCGCGTCATCGGTGATCTGGCAGTGGGTTGCCCCGCGCTCCGGGCGGTCGTCTGGCCCCCGGCCTACGCCACGTCGCAGATCGTGCGATGAAGCGCGTCGCCGTCCTCGGCGGCGCGGCTGCGCTCGTGTACGTCGGGACCGTGCTGGGCACCTCGCTCCTGAGTGATCGCACGATCCGCCCGCTATTCGACAGCGGTGGGCCCGCCGCCGGCCTACCGCTGGGTCAAGCCACCGCCGGACTTCGCACCCGGGAACGTCAGGCCCAAGCCCATCGAGATCCCCTTCGGGTTGAACCCGGAGGATCTTCCCGCCGCCGGTTCGAGTGAGGACTCGCAGTTTGTCTTCAACCTGCAAAAGGGAGCGATCCCGGCCCATGCCACCGACACGCGCGGCATCGCCCGCATCGAGCCACACGATCCCGACACGCTGGGCCCGTTGCCCGCCAACCAGTT
Organism: uncultured Actinomycetes bacterium; assembly: GCA_963742585.1. Taxonomy (GTDB): domain Bacteria; phylum Actinomycetota; class Acidimicrobiia; order Acidimicrobiales; family JACDEA01; genus JACDEA01. The sequence continues at coordinate 1,559,819 of CAVUMI010000009.1, read as the reverse complement.
CGCCGACGGCAACGCGTACCGAATCACGTTCCGCTACGACCCGAGCGGCGCGGCGGCGCCGGTTGCCACGCCGGGCTCCGTACTCCTGACCGTCCCGGTTCCCGCTGCCGGCGTGCTGTTCTCCGAAGACGGCAGGACGTGGCGAGCCATCAAGAGCCAGCACGCCAGCGCGACTGCAGTCGGCGCCGATCTTCCCGGCACCGGTTACTACCTGGCAGTAACCCCCGATGCCATCTCGTTTGTGGGAGGTGGCGGGGTCGGCGGGCTAGTGATTCCCATTGTGATCACGGTCTTGGTCGCCGCGATACTCATCGGCACCCCGCTCGTCATCCGGCGCCGCCGGCCGCAGAGCCGCCAGGTTCGTCGCGCCGCGAAGCGGTCGGGCGGCCGCTGAGGTGCGGCGAGCCCTCGTTATCGCGGGCGCCACGATCGCGCTGTTGAGCGTCGCCCCGCCGGCCGAAGCGCACACGGTCACCGGCGTCGAGCCCACGAACTACGCCAGCCGCATCCTTGCTGTCCGGCCCTCGGTCCCCGGGCTGTCGCTGCGGCTGCTCGACCTCGGCCGTCGCGTCGAGGTGCGGAATCGCACCGACGAGGACGTTGTGGTCATCGGCTACTACGGAGAGCCGTACCTGCGAGTGGGGCCGGCCGGCGCGTTCGAGAACCGCACCTCGCCGACGAGGCGCCAGAACCGGGTTTCGACGGTGACAACCGCGACCACCACCCCCGCCACCCCCGCCGCCGCCGACCTGGAGGTGCCGCCTTCCTGGCGCCGCATACGCGGGGAGCCGGTCGTCCGTTGGGCTGACCAGCGCACGCGATACGAAGGCCCGCGCCTGTCGGGGCCGAAACGGAACATCGGCGGCTGGAACCTGGTCCTGCGGCGCGGCGAAACCGACATCAGCGTCAGCGGGCTCCTCACCTATGTCCCGGGGCAGTCGCCGCTGCCCTGGGTTGTTCTGACGCTGGCGCTCGCCGCGCTGGCGACCGCGGCGGCGTGGACCAAGCAGTGGGGTCGATGGCTCAGCGTTGCGCTCGGCGTGTTGCTGGCCAGCGACATGATCCATACCTTCGGTTCAGCAGCGGCCACCTACGAGTCGTTGGCCGCGCAGATGGCCAGGGTGCTGCTGGCCGGTCTGGTCACCACGCTGGCGTGGATCATCGGTGTCGCCGCGATCCCGTCGCTGCAGCGGAATCATGAAGGCGGGTTGGTCACCGCAGGCGGCGTCGGGTTGGTCATTGGCGCGTTCAGCGGCATCACCGACTTGGGTGTGTTCGCCAACTCGCAGGTGCCGTCGGTGTTTCCTGCGGTCGCGGCGCGCATCTCTGTCGCGCTTGCGCTCGGCCTGGGTGTTGGTCTCGTCGCCGCCGCAATCGCGGTTATCGCGCGCGACCCCGCCTTGCGCCCGACGATGGCGGTGAACAACGAGGACACAGACCGGTGAGCGCGAAATGCTGCCGTCCGAGTTGGAAGCCATTGTCCGCGGCCAGCTGAGCCGAGAGCTTGCGCAGCGCCGCGCTGGGCACTTCGGCCACCGCGCCGCAGTGCTCGCACACCGCGTGCGCGTGGAGTTCATCGTCGGCCAGGTGATACACCGACGGGCCGTGGGCCAGATGTACGTGGTACACGACACCGGCGTCTTCTAGTGCGGTGAGGTTGCGGTAGATCGTCGAACGGTCGACACGCGGGAGCCGGGCGTGCACGCGCTCCGTGAGGTCCTCCGCTGTCACGTGTCCTCCGGCGGCCAGCAACTCGTCGATGACCGCTCGACGGGCGGCGGTTATCCGGCCGCCGGAAGCGCGGATCCGCGCCGCAACTGCGGTGGGCTCAACCACTGAAGATCGCCGGCAACACGCCGTCGTGCCCGAGCAGATACATGACGCCGAGCGCCAGACTGAACGCGCCGGTTAGTACCGACATCGCGACGTATGCGCCCCAGTGCTTCGTGGCGTTGAGGAAGCCAAAGGTCGACGCAAGGCTCACCGCGGTATTCGACGCCAGCAAGCCGATGATGAAACACACCAGGACGAGCACGCCCGCCCCGCGGCCACCCGCGCCGGCAGCAGTCGCGAAGATGAGGACCTGCGTTGGGGTCTCCGCGCCTACGCCATGGATCATCCCGACGCCCCACGCGGTCGCTGCGCTGTAGTTCATGAACGGGTCCTCGGGCACCGCGGCAACGTGCTGGTGGCCGTGGCGGTGGATCGCACTGTCGCGTCCACGCGCCGCACCGACGAGCGCTTCCTCGTGGTCGTGCGGCTCGGTCGCCGGGTGCGGATGGTCGTGCTCGATCACCACCGGCTCGACCGCCGGCCGACGGAGGCGGCGGTAACCCCGCCGCACGCCGGAGAAGAGCAGCATCCACCGACTGCGCATCCGGAACTGACGGCCGTGCCGGACGAGCGAGTAGAAGACGTAGGCGCCGAGAGCGACGAGCGTGGCGCCGACGACGCGACCCATGGCGGCGTCGAGTGACCCGGGGATCTCAGCAGAGATGAGGACGGCGGCGAGGCCGAGCAGGAAGACGACCGACGCGTGCCCAAGGGCATAGAGGGTGGCGAAGCGCACCGAGTCCTGGCTGGACTCCTGCGAGCTGGTGATGTCGGAGATCGCCGCCAGGTGGTCCCAATCGATGCCGTGGCGGAAGCCGAAGCCCAGCGAGGTGATGATCAACCCAAGGCGAAGCACGTTCGGAGCTTATTACAACCTGGTTGCGATAGGCGAACTCTACTTGAAGGCGGGAACGACCTCGGCGGTGAAGCGCTGGAGTGTCTCGGCGGCGCGCTGCGGTGGGCCGAGGTTGAACGTCGGGATGATGTACTCGTCGACCCCGGCGTCGCGGTAGGCGCCGATCACGTCCTGGACTTCGCTCGGCGATCCAAAGATGGCGGGGAACATGGCGACGCGGCCTTTGCGTTCGTCGAGCCAGGGCTGGTCGTCGCTCATGTAGAGGAGGGCTTGGGCCGAACGCTCGATCGTGGCGGGATCGCGGCCGAGCCGTTCGCAGTGGGCGTCGAGCACCCCACCTTTCTGCTTGAGCAGGTCGGGCATGCCCCACGTATTCCACTCGTCGGCGTACTGCGCGGCGATGCGCATCGTCACCTTCTCGCCGCCACCGCCGATCAGTAACGGCACGTGCGACTGCACGGGCTTGGGTTGCATCACCGCGTCCTGGAGCGCGTAGTACTTGCCCTCGAACGTCGTGCTGTCCTGCTCGAACAAACCCTTGATGATCTGGCACGCCTCCTCGAGGCGGCGCAGCCGCTCACCGACGGTGCCGTAGTGCAGGCCGTAGGCAGTGTGCTCGTTCTCCTGCCATCCGGCGCCGAGGCCCAGCACCAACCGACCGCCGCTGATGTGATCGACCGTGGCCGCCATGTTGGCCAGCACCGCAGGGTGCCGGTAGGTGTTTCCGGTGACGATGGCGCCGAGTCGGACGCGGGGGATCACGGCCGCCGCGCCGGCGAGGACGGACCAGCACTCGAGCACCGGCTGGTCGGCCTCGGCCGGATTCAGGGGCATGAAGTGATCGGAGCACCACACGCCGTCGAAGCCCGCCGCTTCGGCGTGCTGCGCGACGGCGAGGAACTCAGACCACGGTCGGCCGGGACTCGGCCATACGGAGAAGCGCATGCCGCGGGACGTTACGCGTTGGCGCCGGCCAGTACCTCGTCCAGTTCGATCAGCGCAGGCTGCACGTCGAGTCCGACGAGGATGGCGCGCATCCCCGCCGCCTGGGCGCCGGCCACGTTGCCCTCCGCGTCGTCCAGGAATACGCAGCGTTCCGGCGCCACGCCGAGCTGCTCGGCCGCGTAGGTGTAGATCGCCGGATTGGGCTTGCGCATCCCGACTTGGCACGAGTCGACCACCACGTCGAACAAGTCGTCGACCGGCACGATGGCTCGCCAGTTGTCGCCCACTTCACGCGCGTTGTTGGTGAGCACCGCCGTGAGGTACCCCTCGGCGCGGAGGCTGGCGGCCCGCTCGACCATGGCCTCGTGCGGCGTCATGTCGTGCAGGATGTTGCTGGGCAGCGTGATGCTGCGCGCCTTCGCCTCGGCCACCAGCCACCCGCCGTACTCCGAGAGCGGGATCTCGCCCCGTTCGACGCGATGCCACGGGTGATCGGTGTCCTCGGCGTAGGGGCCGAGCATCATCGCGAGCACCTCGTCACCGTCGTGACCCGCGGCGGCGCCACCCCGCGGATCAGTTCGAACGGCGAGGTGACCAGCACGCCCCCAAAGTCGAAGATGACCGCGTCATAGCGGCGCGCGGTCTCGGTCAGCGGGTGTCCTTGACGACCTGGCCGTTCTGGATGACCAGTACGACGCGTGCAGGGTCGTCGAACAACTTCGAATCCGTCAATGGGTTGCCGTCGATGGCGATGACATCGGCGCGCTTGCCCACGTCGATCGTCCCGATCTCATGGGCTTGCCGAAGGATGCGCGCGTTGATCGCGGTAGCGGCGACGACCGCTTCCATCGGGTCACCCAGCTCGGCACGAATGGCGAGCTCGAGCCCGCGGCGGTCCTGTTCCGGTCCGAGCAGGTCGGATCCGGATCCCACGACAACGCCGGCGTCGCGGGCGAGTGCGAGGGAGCGAGCCATGGCTTCTTCGACGCCATCGATTCGCGGAACGATTTCCTCGGGGATGCCCCAGTCCTTGGCCTTCTCCCGAAAGAGGCGGACGACAGCGAACGTCGGCACCAGGTACGCGCCCGCGCTGGCCATGGCGTCGGCCGTGTCGCGGTCGAGGAAGGTGCCGTGCTCGAAGCACTCGACGCCCGCGGCAAGGCCGTTGCGGATGCCCTTGACGTTGTGAGCATGGGCAGTGACATAGGTGTCCCGAGCATCGGCTTCCCCGACTGCAGCCTTGAGCTCCTCGACTGTGAACTCCGCGTCCTCGAGGCGGTCGGTGAAGCTGACGACGCCCCCGCTCACGCAGACCTTGATCTGGGTCGCACCGCGGCGGAACGCGTTGCGGGCGGCCAGCCGCACCTGGTCGGGCCCGTCGCACGGATCGGCCAGGGTCGACAGTCCGGGGACGCCGTGGCTGTGCGTGTGGTGGTCACCGGCGAAGGGCGACGACTCGTCGCCGTGGCCGCCGGTCTGACAAAGGACTGGTCCAGACGGGAAGATCGCCGGCCCAGGAATGAGGCCGAGCGCAACGGCCTGCGCAACGCCGCCGTCGATTCCGCCGACGTCGCGCACCGTGGTGAATCCCGCGTCGAGGGCGAGCTCGCAATTACGGAAGATGCGGGCGGCGGTGACCGCGGCGGGCGAGCGATCGTCGGTCATGCTCACCAGGCCCAGGTGTGAGTGGGCGTCGATGAGGCCGGGCAGCAGGGTGAGCCCGTCAACGTCGATGGTGTCGTCGCGAGAGGAGCCGTTCGTTGAACCGGCGCCCACGTTGCTGATGCGACTGCCGTCGAGCACGACCGTCGCGCCGGTGTGGGGGTCGCGGCCGGTGCCGTCGATCAGCAGGCCGCCGCGCAGTTGAAGGGTCACGGTCCCTATCGTACGACTGCGACTGCGCTCAGCCGTCGGGAAGCGTGAGTGGTGTGGGCTGGCCGAGGCCGCCGAGCTGCGAGACATCGCGCGGGAAGAACAGTGAGATCGTCCAGTCGCTGACGACCCGCGCCTTGCGGGCCAGGCCCGGCATCATCAGCAGGTGGTAGGAGCGGCCCATCCACCACGCCAGGAAACCGGTGAACGTGAGGCGGCGTACCTGGGCCACGCCCTGGTTGCGTCCGAGTGTGACCGCCAAACCCCGGTTGCGATAGGTGAACGGCTTGCGCGCGCCGACGCCGAAGCCAGCGGCGACGTTGATCGCCGCGTTGGCGCCTTGGCGCAGTGCGTGCTGCGCAGTCGGCGGGCACCTTTGTCCGGGCGCCGCCGGGTCGGGAACGCTGGCCGCGTCGCCTACCGCGTAGGTGTCGGGGTGGTCGGCCACGCGCAGGAACTGGTCGACCGGCACTCGACCACGTTCGTCGACGGGGAGCCCGCTCTGCCGCGGTAGATCGCTCGGACGCTGGCCCGCCGTCCACACGATCGTGGCGGACGCGTACGGCGCAACCGAGCGATCGCTGAGCCGCACGACGCCGTCCTCGCAACTTTCGAGCCGGGTGCCGAGGTGCAACTCGACACCCTTGGCCCGCAGCGCCTTCTCGGCATAGCGCGCCAGCCGAGAGTCGAGTCCCGGCAAGAGCGTGTCGGTCGCTTCGACCAACACCCACCGGAGATCGCTGGGACGCAAGCGCGGGTAGGCCCGTCGCAACGCGTCGCGCGTGAGCGACTCCAGCTCCGCGACTGCCTCGACGCCCGAGTAGCCACCGCCGATGAACGTGAAGGTGAGCAGGTCGCGGCGGAGGGCCACGTCGTCGGTGGCGTCGGCCGCGTCGAGCTGACGCAGCACACGGTTGCGTAACCAGATGGCGTCGGGGAGGGTCTTGAAGCCAACCGCGTTCTCGAGTAGTCCGGGAATCGGGAAGGTGGTCGGGATGGAGCCGGGGGAGAGGATCAGCGCGCGGAACGCCACCTCGTGAATCTCACCGTTGAGGTCGACGACTTTGGCCCGGCGGCCGGCGACGTCGAGATCGGCGACTTCGCCCGTGAGGACGGTGGTCTTGGGGAGGAACTCGCGCAGCGGAATCACCGCGTGTCGCGGTTCGAGCGTGCCCGACGCCGCCTCGGGCAGTAGCGGGGAGAACAGGAAGAAGTTTTCGGCGGCAACCAGCAGCACGCGTTCGGCCCGGCCGCGGAGGAGGTGTTCGAGCCGCCGGGCCGCGAATGCTCCACCGAAGCCACCGCCGACTACGAGAACGTCGTATTGGTTCACCTCGCTGCTCCTTGTGAAACCAATCACAAGGTTACAACTAGGGCCGCCGTTTGGCCAGGTACTGACGCAGGGACTTGAGCCGGTCATCCCACTCGGCGCCGACGCCGGTGATCCAGTCGAGCGCGTCGCTGAGGGGTGCAGGTGTCATCGCGTAGAACGTTTCGCGGCCCTGGCGCGTAGCGCTGACCAGGCCGGCGTCGCTCAACGCGCCGAGGTGCTTCGCCACCGCCTGCCGGCTGACCGGGAACTGCGTGGACAGTTGCGTTGCCGTTACCTGTCCGGCGTCGGCGACGGCGCGCAGCACGGCGCGGCGCGTTGGATCACTGAGCGCGGAGAAGACCGCGTCGACCCGCTTGTCGCTCATCAGGCGGCGGTCTCCACGACGCTTACCAAGGTGTCGGCCTCGAGCGGCTCGAGTTCGACGGCCACTCGGGTCGCCGAGCTGTGGTCGCCAGCCGGCCACCATCGCCACGCGATCCGTCGGGGTGCGTCGACCTCTTCGACCACCGCGAAGCGCACCGATCCGTCGGGGAACCGGAACGTCGCTTTGCCGAGCGGCGCCGCCTCGAGCTCGACGTCGGCACCGAACCAGGCGGACAGCGCGTCGGGGTCGACCACCGCCTCCCACGCTTCCTCGACAGGGACCTCGACCACGATCGACGACATAGCAACTCAATGGTTGCACATTTCCAAATATGCAACTAGACAGTTGCACATGGCTGGTTACCTGGTCCCGACGGTGTTGGAGCAAACCTCGATGGGGGAGCGAGCCTTCGATCTCTACTCGCGGTTGCTGAAGGACCGCATCGTGATTCTCGGGAGCCAGGTCGACGACGACAGCGCGAACCTCATCGTCGCCCAGCTGCTGCATCTCGCCGCCGACCAAGGCGACCGCGACATCTCGCTCTACATCAACAGCCCCGGTGGGTCGGCCACCGCGATGTTCGCCATCTACGACGCCATGCAGCTGATCCCGTGTGACGTGTCGACGGTGTGCATGGGCATGGCCGCATCGGCGGCGTCGGTGATCTTGGCCGGCGGCGCGCCGGGTAAGCGGTTCGCGCTGCCCAACTCGCGTGTACTGATCCACCAACCGCACGGCGGCGCGCAGGGTCAACAGGTCGACATCGAGATACAGGCGGCCGAGATCAAGTTCCTGCGCCAGCGCATGGAGGAGCTGCTCGCCCTCCACACCGGTCAGCCGCTCGAGCGCGTGGCCAAGGACTGCGACCGCGACTTCATCATGGGTGCCGAGGCGGCCAAGGACTACGGCATGGTCGACCACGTCATGACCCATGAGCGCCCCAACCTGGCCGCTGTCGCCTCCAGCGCCCTCCCCGTCGCCAAGTAACCTCGTCCGGCTGCGCTTCTGTCCGGATCTACACCTCTCTACGGGGTGCCGATCCGGACAAGAGCCGTGGCGGCGTGGCCGAGTGGCTTAGGCAAGGGCCTGCAAAGCCCTGTACACCGGTTCGATTCCGGTCGCCGCCTCCAAGAAGTTCTCCCTGGTCGGGCGCCGTGCATTGGGTGATGGGTTGCGTCGCTGGCGATGACACCATCCCGCCCCATCTCGCGGTCGGACGTCTCGCTGGAGTGTTCGAGGGCGTTCGTTGTGTTCGTGGCAAGTCGTCATCCGTCACTCGACGGAGTGTCACGAATCCGGCGTTGGGCGACATGCCCGCCACGTCGAGAGGCGCGCATTCTGGGACACCGTTCAGTCCCGGATCTGCTGCGAGCAGATCGCCGAGTCGCGTCTCGGTGTCTGGACGACCCCGGTGGGATGATGCCGGGTGTGGGAGATCCTGTTGAGGCCGGTTCGGGTGTTCGACTGACCGAATTGCTCGCTGCTTTGTCCCTCGGGATCGATCTCGGCATGGGTCATCCGATGGAGCATGTGATGCGCCAGAGCTTCATCGCGCTGCGTCTCGCCGAGCGCGTCGGTCTGGACGCGTCTGAGCGTGAGGTCGTCTACTACTCCTCGTTGCTGGCGTGGGTGGGGTGCCACGTTGACGCCTACGAGCAGGCAAAGTGGTTCGGTGATGAGGCGGCGACCAAGCACGACATCCGCCTGATCGATCTCGGCAGGCCTGTGCAGAGCGCGGCGTTCGTGCTCCGGCATATCGGTTCGGGCAAACCGCTGTTGGAGCGGGCACGGCTCGGTCTCGGCTTCATCGCGAGTGGACACCGCGATATGGAGGCCATGCTCGACAACCACTGGCGCACCGCTGACGCGCTAATGGAACGTTTGGGTCTCAGCCAGGTCATCCGTGACAGCGTGGGCCAGACCTTCGAACGCTGGGACGGCAAGGGCGAGCCCGAGGGCGCCAAGGGCGAAGGGGTGCTCCTTCCTTCGCGGCTCGTCAACCTGGCCGACGTCGTCGAGGTGTTCCATCATGCGGGCGGGCTCGACGCCGCCGTCGCCGTTGCACGAGCTCGGAGCGGAACCCAGTTCGATCCCGACCTGGTGGAGCTGTTCGCTACCGAAGCAGCCGGCCTGTTCGATGAGCTGAGTTCGGTCAGTACATGGGACGCTGTGATGGCCGCCGAGCCGGGCCTCGAGGTGGAGATGGTTGCCCGGGAGTTCGACGCGGCGCTGGAGGCGATCGGCGACTTCGTCGACTTGAAGTCGCCCTTCACCATCGGGCACTCGCGGGGTGTCGCCGACCTCGCTGGGGAGGCGGCAGGCTTCGCGTCCCTTCCGGAGCGGGACGCGATATCGGTTCGCCGCGCCGCCCTGGTCCACGATCTGGGCCGACTGGGTGTGTCCAACTCGATTTGGGACAAGGAAGGCGAGCTCACCCACGCCGAGGCTGAGCGTGTGCGTCTTCACCCCTACCTGACCGAACGCATGCTGGCATCGGCGCCCGCGCTGGCGGCCCTCGCGCCGCTGGCCATCCAGCACCACGAGCGGCTCGATGGGTCGGGCTACCCGCGCGGACTGTCCGGCGACGCCCTCAGCCGCGGCGGCCGGATCCTCGCGGCGGCGGACATGTACCAGGCGAAGACCGAGTCTCGGCCGCACCGCCCTGCCCAGCCGCCCGATGAAGCTGCGGGGACCCTCCGCGACGAGGTCCGGGCCGGCCGCCTCGATGGTGACGCCGTCGACGCGGTGCTGCGGGCTGCCGGGCATCGGGTCCGGCGACGGCGCGAGTGGCCCGCCGGGTTGACGAGTCGAGAGGTCGAAGTCCTCCGGCTCGTGGCACGCGGCCTGTCCCACCAGCAAATCGCGCAGCGGCTCGTGATCTCGCGCAAGACCGCGAGCAACCACGTCGAGCACATCTACGCCAAGATCGGCGTCTCGAACCGGGCGATGGCGAGCGTCTTCGCGATGAAGCACGGCTTGCTGGTCGCTGGCGACGTCGACGTGGAGATCGCCGACATGTAGGCGGAACTATGGGGTGCGCGCCCCATGACCCAAATGGCCGCGATCCCTACCGTCGTGGACATGACGACTTCATCACAGCAATCGGCGATCGACGAGGCAGCCGTCGAGGAGTTCGCCGGCCGACTCTTCGGGCTGTTCACCGGCGGGGCGCTGACCTACCTGATCGACATCGGTGACCGCACCGGGCTATTCGCCGCTGCTGCCAGCAGCGGGCCGGCAACGAGCGCGGAGCTCGCGGCTCGGGCCGGACTCGAGGAGCGCTACGTCCGCGAGTGGCTGGGCGCGATGGCGACCAGCGGCATCTTCGAGTACGAGGCGCCGACGGGGACCTACTGGTTGCCGAACGAGCATGCCGCCTGCCTCACCGGCGCTGGCGTCGAGAACCTGGCCCCGCTCGCGTTCTTCACCACCGTCCTGGGCAAGCACGTACCCGCAGTAGCTACCGCGTTCCGCGACGGCGGCGGAGTTCCCTGGACCGCCTACCTCCCAGAGCTGCACGACGCCCAGGACGCCCTGTGGGGACCCATGTACCGAGACCTTCTCGTCCCCGAGATCCTGCCGCTGGCCCCCGGCCTCGCCGCAAAGCTGGCGGCGGGCGCCCGCGCGGCCGACGTGGCGTGCGGCACCGGCAACGGTCTCCTCGTTCTGGCGACGGAGTTCCCGGCGTCGACGTTCTTCGGCTACGACCTCGACGGCGAGGCCCTCGCGCGCGGACGGGCCGAAGCCTCTCGAAGGGGCCTCACCAACGTCACCTTCGAAGAGTGCGACGCCGCCAAGCTCACCGTCGACCGGCCTTTCGATGCGGTCTTCGTGTTCAACGCCATCCACGACCAGGTCGCTCCTCCCGCCGTCCTGCAGCGCATCCATGACGCCCTCGTCCCCGGCGGCGTCTTCGTGATGAACGAGCCGAGGCTCTCCAGCAACCTCGAGGACAACATCGGCCATCCCCTCGCACCGTTCACCTACGCCGTGAGCACTCTGCACTGCATGACGGTGTCGCTGGCCCACGGCGGTGCAGGGCTCGGTACCGCATGGGGTGAACAGCTCGCGCTGCAGCTGCTCACCGACGCCGGCTTCCCCGACGTTGCCGTGCACGACGCGCCCGGCGACCCCGGCAACGCCGTCTTCGTCACCACCAGACCCGCCGGGTGAGCTTGAACGGGGCATGGCATGACTTACTACCGCGCCAGTGTCACCCGAGGACGTTCCCGTGGACGCTGACGAGCTCTTCGTTTTGCTTATCGACGTCGAGCGGCTGCCTGACTGAAGCGAGCACAACCACCACGTCGTGGATCTACCCGACGCGCTCGTCGACGGCGCCGAGTGGGTCGTGAAACGCGAGCTCTCGGCTCCAAATGGAACAGCCGATCCGGCGTGCTTGAGCTCGACAGGACCGCCCGTCGCTTCGCTCACCGATCAGCGAGCGACGACGGCAACCCCTCGTACGCGTTCTGAACATGGCAGGTCGCCCCAACAGAACACGGATCCCAGATCACCGTGACCAAGCGCGTCTTTAAAGTGCCGGTATTTGTCAGACCTAATGGCGAAGCTGCCCGGTCGGATCGGTGATCGCGTCGTCGAGGTATGCGGCGATCTCTCGGTCGCGTTGTTCGGTGGCGTGCTGGTAGATCAGCGCGGCCCGCGGTGAGGCGTGGCCGATGCGGGCCATCAGCTCCTTCGTCGTGATGCCGGGCATGCGGGCTGTCAGCGTGGCCGCGTGATGGCGCAGGTCGTGGATGCGTAGACCCTCGGGCGCGTGCCGGCGGCAGTTCGGGCGACTTGCCACTCCTTCGAGAGCAGGGCCCGCGTGATCGGCTCGCCTCGTGGCGCCGGTGAACAGCACGCCGGCGTCGCCGGGCTGGCCGTAGTTGGCGAGGTGCTTCTCGAGCGCCTCGACGACGACCTTCGGGAGGCTGACCGTTCGCTGGCCGGCCTCGGACTTCGGTCCGGTCACGATGCGGCCCTGGCCGACGACCTGCTGCGCCTGAACGAGGACCGTTAGTCGGGCGTTCTCGAGGTCGACGTCGCAGCGACGGAGCCCGAGCAGCTCGCCGGTTCGCAGTCCGACGAAGCCGGCAACGATGACGAGGGCTCGCAGCGGCGCGCTGATTGACTCAGCGAGCTTGAAGACGAGCGCTGCGTCGATCATCGGGCGTTCATCAGCGCGCTCAGCACCACCGCGGCGGATGCGACACGGGTTGCGGATGATGAGCTCGTCGTCGACGGCGGTGTTGAGGATCGCCCGCAGCAGCCGGTAGCTCTTCGCCGCCTGGTCGCGGCCCGCGGCGGCCGCGACTTTGGAGTACCAGTCGCGCACAACCGACGGCGTGACGCGCTCGGCGCCCACGACGGTCGCGCCCAGCCGAGCAACTCCTCGCGCACGCGCCACAGCTGATCCTCTGCCGCCTGCACCGCCTCTTGTGCCGCACGCATCGCGCCGGCGTCGTGGACGCCCGGTTCGAGGAACGGTTCGTACGCCTTCACGGCATCACGCAACTCGCGGTGTGCGGTGACGAGGCGGGCCTCATCGGCATCGGAGAGCGCGAGCCCATCGCGGCGCGCAGCGTCAGTCACGCGTCCAAGGGTACCGCCCGGCTTCTAGCGCTCCCAGGAGCAATTCCATCCCGCGTCTATCCCGCGGTCGCAGTCGTTCGCCGTTCTCCGCCGAGGTCCGCCCACGTCTGCAAAGCCCTGTACACCGGTTCGATTCCGGTCGCCGCCTCGAATTGTCCCCCCTCGAAGGGCGCGCTTTGCGCACCTGGCGCGCGACCACCGAGGCCTTCGTTCGCCACGGCGTCGCCGTCGCGAGCAAGCAATCGGTGCATTTACCGATCGGATTTTTCGCCATCGCCGCTGCCAGCGAGGGCTACTACCCGCGTCGTACAAGCCGACGTCGACATACTTGACCGTGATGACGCCGAAGCGAGGCGCCGGGGTCGCCGCAGTGCGGGACGGTGCATACGTCAAGGCCTGCGCGTGCTTCCGCTACACCAGCCCACCGCAGGCGGTGGGCTGATGCCCGGCGACGCCAGCCACGGGTACGAGCCAGTCCTGCGCCTCTTCGAGGAGCGCCGAGCCGCCTTCGGACGGGGCGGCGGGGCGTACTGCGCGTACGTCGGCGGTCAGAACGTGGTGGACGTGTGGGGTGGCACCGCCGGGCCGGGTCGACGGTGGGACCGCGACACGACGGCGGTGATCATGTCGGCGACCAAGGGCCTCACCTCGTTATGTGTGCAGATCCTCGTCGAGGAAGGACGCATCGAGCTTGACACGCCGGTAAGCGACTACTGGCCCGAGTTCGGCGAGGCCGGCAAGGGCGCGACCACTGTGCGACATCTGATGCTGCACACCGCAGGACTCCTCGGCTTTCCGAAGCCGTACGAGGTCCTCGGATGGGACGGGCGGGGATGGGACGACTACGACGCCATCGCCCGCGCTTTCGCTGCCGCGCCGCCGAGCTGGGAGCCGGGATCGAAGCACGGCTACCACGCCACCAGCTTCGGCTGGCTGGTGGGCGAGGTCATCCGGCGCGTCACCGGCCAGACAGTCGGCACCTTCTTCCGCGATCGCATCGGCGACCCACTCGGGCTCGACACCTGGATCGGCACGCCCGCGTCGGAGGTGGCACGGGTGGCCCACGTCATCCCCACCGACCCCCGGCTCCTCCCGCGGTGGATGCGGGGCTTCTATCGGTCGGTGCTCGCTCTCACTTGTGACGAGACCTCGTTGACGGGCCGGTCGTTCCTCGCCGGCAACGGGACCGGCGCGGTCGATCAAATCGAGACGCTGATGAACACGCCGGCGTTCCTCACCGCGGAATTCCCGTCGGGCAACGGCACGTCAACGGCCCGGTCGCTGGCTCGGGTGTTCGCCATGGTCGGCAACGGCGGCACCCTCGATGGGCAACGGGTGCTGGGCCCAGAGACGATCGACGTCTTCGCCGAGCGGCGGATGGGGCTTCCCGATGAGCTGGCCAACGAGGCGAAACGCCCGCTCTTACTACGCAAGGCGATGCCGGCCGAGGAACCGCGTGCCATGGGCTACCTCGGGAACGCGGTGGGCTCGGTCGCCACACCGGTGATGGGACCCAACCCGGCGAGCTTCGGCGTGGCCGGTCTGGGGGGACAGGTCGCGTTCTGCGACCAGCAGCACGGCATCGCCGCGGCCTACGTCCGCAATGACCTGGCCGTCATCGACGTCTTCTCGGCCGATCTCACCGCCGAGCTCTACCGGTGCGCAGCGGCCGAGGGTGTGGTGCCGGCGGCTGTCGTCAGCCCCACGGGCTCCGCGCGCGCAGCGCGCCATCGGCCGGGCCGGCGTCGCCTACATGCGTCGCGTCCAGCGGCGGTCGGCTCGTCCACTGGCGTAGCCGGCTGGTGACCTGAATCGTGAGTTCGCCGGAACCGCGCGATGCCACGACCATTCCGAATCGCGCGCAGCGCTAGCGTCGTGATTCAGAATCTGAAAGGCGCGATCACAGCGCTAACGCTGCGTCAGATCGGGGGCGGGTGACCGAGATACCTGCCACCCGATCAACGGCTCAGGTCGCTAGCCCGGGCTCTTGTCCGACTTGCCGCTGACCAAGACGTCGCTCATCTTTGCGCCGCCTTTCACCTCGTCCGCCTCATCCTCGGTCGGTTCGAGATCGGCGAGCTCGTCGTTCTCCACGTCTTTGCCATCAGTGCTCATGGACCCACGGTACGCGTTGCGGGTGCTCCCGATCTACCAGCTCAGGGGGCGTTCGCTGCCCTTGCCCGTTGTCGGTCGATCCGGAGCCACAGCTCACCCTGAACGTTTCGAACGGGATCTTCTTGTCGCGTAGGTAGGAGCGGGTGGTCGCGTTGCGCCCGCCGATCACCCGGCTGGTAGCCGTCGTAGACGTGCACGACACCTGCCTTGGCACGGCAGCCCTCGAAGGCGTCGAGCCACACGAAGATGTATCCGAGGACGGCGACAACCTTGCTGTCCTTCGTGAGTTTCTCGCAGGCGGCCGGGAAGTCGGCATCCCAGCTGGGGCTGACGGTATCGGTGTTGGCGTACACCGCCGAGGATTAGGGGGAAGCCTTGTCCACGTTGTGGGTGAACGAGATGTCCTGCACGTTCACCTTGCCGCCGCCCTTGACATCAGTTGACTCATCCTCGCTCGGTTCAAGATCCTCGAGAGCGGCTTCGGGGGTCGGGTCGTCAGGGCTCACGTGTCCTCCGCTTCGGTTGATCGATTAGCGCCCAGCGTATTAGCGCGGCGGCATCGGGGCACGGCTGAAAGGCTGGCGGATGTGGGACGACTGGGGGTGACGCGGGCACGGTCATTCCGTCTGTTGCGCGCATTCGCTGCCGCGAATGCCGCGATGACAGCGGTGGTGGTTGCCGTGGGTGTTCTGAGCGGCGCTCTGTTCCCGCTGTTCACCCTCGCCACGGGAGCGTTGGTGAGCGCCGTTCGTTCGGGCGAGCCTGCTGGTTGGGCAATTGCCGCGGTGGTCGTGACGTTTCTCGTGTCGCGCGTCGCCGACCCGGTGTTGGAGGAGTCCGGTCAAGCGTTGTGGCGCCAAGTGGACGAGTCGCTGTCGCGACGACTCATGCAGGCGGTGCTGACGAGCCCGGGGTTGGAGGCGGTGGAGAGTCCTGTTGTTCGCGACCGGCTCGTCCAGGCGCAGGGGATGCTGACGGACCTGACGCCCGGTCAGGCCGCGTACCACCTCGGTCGGATCCTGACGTTGGTAGTTCAAGGCGCTGGCTCGCTGCTGATCGTGGCCTTGTACCAGTGGTGGTTGGCCGCCGTCTTGGCCGCGGGGTACGCGGTGACGTACCGCATCTACCGGGACCACTGGCACCACGTGACAATGGTGCTCCACGGCCGCACCGATCGGCTGCGCCACGCGTACTACCTGCGCAGCCTGGCGCTCGAGCCGGCGGCGGCGAAGGAGACACGCGTCTTCGGTCTCGCCGAGTGGCTCGTCGATGGCTACCGCCAGCGGTGGTTGACGGAAATGGTCGACATCTGGCGGGCCCGGCGCGAGGGATGGGTGCTCTCGGTGGCGATGATCACCGGGCTGGCCGGGGTCGAGGCGTTCGCGGTTGCCCACGTCGCGGTCGCGGCGACCGCGGGCGATGTGAGCCTGGCCCATGCCGTTGTCGTCGTGCAGGCCGTCCTCGGCGGGGCCGTCCTCGCGACCTACAACGAAGGCCACTGGCTCCTTGCCGAGTGCCAGCGCGCACTGACACGGATCGAGGATGTCGAGGCGGAGGCCACGACGTCGTTGGTAGTGGCCGACGGCAACTCGATGACCGACGGCCTTCCTCGTACGACGATTCGGTTCGAGGGTGTTCGGTTTGCGTATCCGGGCGCGACTCAGCCCGTGTTCGACGGCCTCGACCTCGAGATCGAGGCCGGGCGGTCCTTAGCGATCGTCGGTGAGAACGGCGCAGGCAAGACGACGCTGATGAAGCTCCTGTGCCGGCTCTATGACCCAGACGCCGGACGGGTGACGATCGACGGCATCGACCTTCGCGAGCTCGACCCCGCCGCGTGGCATCGGCGGGTGGCGGCGGTCTTCCAGGACTACGTCCACTTCGAACTCACGGCCTTCGACAACATCGCGTACGGGGCGCTCGAGAACCGCGATGATCGAAGCGCCGTCGCCGATGCCGCAGAACTCGCCGGCGCGACGGCCCTCATTGATCGCCTCCCGGCGGGTTGGGCAACGCCACTCAGCCGGGAGTTCACCGACGGTGCGGATCTCTCGGGTGGCGAGTGGCAACGCCTCGCGTTGGCGCGGGCACTGTTCGCCGTGCGCTCCGGGGCCGGCGTCCTCATCCTCGACGAACCCACTGCAGCGCTCGACGTCCGGGGTGAGGCGGAGGTTTACGAGCGGTTCCTCGACCTGACGCGCGGAGCGACCACGCTCGTCATCTCCCACCGTTTCTCCACAGTCCGGCGGGCCGACAGAATCGTCGTGATCGAGCACGGCCGCGTCATCGAGGACGGTAGCCACGACCAACTCATCGCGGACGGCGGTCGTTACGCGTTGATGTACTGGCTTCAGGCGAGTCGCTTCGATCCCGGGGAGCCGCAACATGCATGAGGCGGTGCGCGGTGTCCGCCTCATGCTGTCGATCTCGTGGCGGGCCGACCCGGTCCGGTCCGTCGCCGCCGCCTTCACCGCCAGCGGACAATTCGTGGTCCTGCCGATTCGCGCGCTCGGTCTCAAGATCATCACCGACGGCATCGTTGGTCAGGACCGCAGCCGGGCCATCGTGGGTGTGGCCGTCATCGTCGCGGCCAGCGCCGCCAATCGCCTCCTGGCCTGGGCCTCCCTCAATGTGCGGATGCGGCTGCGCGAGCACACCCAGCTGTACCTCGACACCCATCTCATGGGCCTGACCGCTGGCATACCCGGCGTCGAGCACCACGAGCTCCCCGAATACCTCGACGCCGTCGAGCGGCTCCGCACGGAGCGGCCGTATCTGGCCAACCCGTTCAATCCGATCTCGTGGTCGACGGCCTCCATCCTCCAGGCGCTCACGGTCGTGGTCCTGTTCGCGGGTGTGAACCCAGTCCTGGCCCTGCTCCCACTTCTCGGGTTACCCGTCGCGGTAGCGACCGGCCGTGCGGAGAATCGGAGCATCGCGCTTGCCGATCGGTTTGCCGAGGACGGCCGCGTGCTCCGCCACCTCTTCGCGCTCGCCACCGAGCCCGGTCCCGCGAAAGAGGTTCGTGTCTATGGACTGGGCGATGAACTCCTTCGCCGTCGCGATGACGTGTTCAGCGGCGTGGAGAGCCGGCGCACCCAACAGTCCATCGGCAACGTCGTCAGGATCGGCGCGTGCTGGGCGCTTTTCGCCGGGGGCTACGCGCTGGCCCTGTACTGGACGATCGCCGCCGCCCGGACCGGCCAGGTCACTGCGGGCTCAGTGGTCCTCGTGCTGACACTCGGCGCGCAGCTCAACTCGCAGCTCGCGGAGATGGCGTTCAACGTGGCGTGGTTCTCTCGCTCACTCCGAGCCGTTCGCCGGCTCGTGTGGTTCACCGACTATGCCGCCGCGGCCCACGCCAAGTTCGCGCTCGCCAACGCCGTCGATCCGCCCGACGTCGTCCGCGAAGGGATCCTTCTCGACCACGTCGGCTTTGCCTACCCCGGTTCGACCCGACGCGTTCTACGCGACGTCGACTTGTTCCTGCCGGCGGGATCGACCGTTGCCATCGTGGGCGAGAACGGGTCGGGCAAGACCACGCTCGTAAAGCTCCTGGCCCGGATGTACGAACCGACCGACGGCCGCATCCTCCTCGACGGCGTCGACGTGCGCAGCTTCCCGATCGAGAGCTGGCGACGCCGACTCTCTGCTGGCTTCCAGGACTTCGTTCGCTTCGAGTTGCCGGCGCGTCAGTCGGTCGGGGCCGGCGATGTATTCTCCGAGATGAGTGACCAGCGGTTGCTCGCCGCACTCGATCACGCTGTGGCCGGCGATGTTCTCGCGCAGCTTCCGGACCAGTTGGACACCCAGCTGGGGCGCCAGTTCGACGGCGTGGAGCTTTCGGTCGGCCAGTGGCAGAAGATCGCACTGGGCCGAGCGATGTTGCGCGACGCACCACTGCTTCTTGTCCTCGATGAACCCACCGCCAGTCTCGACGCACCCACTGAACACGCTCTCTTCGAACGTTTCGCCGGGGCCGCCGACGAGGTAGCCCGGACCACCGGCGGCATCACGCTGCTCATCAGCCATCGCTTCTCCACCGTGCGCATGGCTGACCTCATTGTGGTCGTGACGCAGGGCCGCATCGCCGAGACCGGCAGTCACGATGAGCTCGTAGCCGCCGATGGCCTCTACGCGGAGCTCTATCGTCTGCAGGCGCGGGCCTACCGCGTCGAGTGACCGAGCAGTTCGTCGACGGTCGTCGAAACTCGCGTCCGCGTCGCTGGTGCCCGCGGCCGTCATCCCGGGCTGGCAGCATGACAAGCGATGACCTGGTCACCGGACAGAGACGCGCTTCGGGGTCGGGTCGCTGTTGTTGCCGGTGCGACGCGGGGCGCCGGGCGTGGCATCGCAGGGGCGCTGGGCGAAGCGGGCGCGACGGTGATCTGTACCGGTCGCAGCACAACAACGCGCCGGTCCGAATATGACCGGGCTGAGACCATCGAGGAGACCGCCGAGTTGGTTACGCAACTGGGTGGCATCGGTGTTCCCGCAGTGACTGACCACCTCGAGCCGGATCAGGTGGAACGACTGGCCGAGCGGATCCGCAGCGACCACGGTCACATCGACGTGCTGGTGAACGACATCTGGGGCGCCGAGGTGCTCAAAGGTGGTCCGGCGGACTGGAACACTCCGGTGTGGGAGCACGATCTGGACAAGGGGCTGCGGATTCTGCGACTCGCTATCGAAACCCACGTCATCACGTCCCATTACCTGCTGCCGCTGCTCATCGACAGGCCGGGGGGCCTCCTCGTGGAGGTCACAGACGGAACCCTCGAATACAACGCTTCGCACTACCGGATCTCGGTGTTCTACGACCTGGCCAAGGTTGCCGTGAATCGCCTGGCGTTTTCCCAGGGCCATGAGCTCGCGCCGCACGGCGCGACGGCACTGGCCATCACGCCCGGCTGGCTCCGCTCGGAAATGATGCTGGAGACCTTCGGCGTGACCGAAGAAAACTGGCGCGACGCCCCCGGACGTACGGCACCACCTGACTTCGCGCACTCCGAGTCGCCTCGCTACGTCGGACGCGCGGTGGTGGCGCTGGCGTCAGATCCCGACCGGGCCCGATGGAACCAGGGCTCGGTCAGCGCCGGTCAGCTCGCCCTCGAATACGGCTTCACCGACATCGACGGCTCGCAACCCGATGTCTGGGCGTCGATGCCATGAGTGAGCCGGAGGCGAAGCCGGAAGGCGATCGAAAGATTAATCAGAGTGAGCCGGAGGCGAAGCCGGAAGGCGATCGAAAGATTCAGAGTGAGCCGGAGGCGAAGCCGGAAGGCGATCGAAAGATTCAGAGTGAGCCGGAGGCGAAGCCGGAAGGCGATCGAGCAAGCACAGTGATCGAGCGGCTGCGGCGGTGGCGCGAGCAGTGGCGTCCCTCGGCCATCACGCTGGGCGCCCCGATTTTCCCGCTCATTGTCATGTTCGGGCTCAACGCGGTGGACGAACTCGATCGCGCCGGCTTTGCCGTCCTCCTGCCCGACATTCGTGACCACTTCGGGCTCAGCAACGAGGGCGCGCTGCGAATCGTGTCGGCGACAACGATCGCGGTGATCCTCATCGAGGTCCCGTTGTCGTTCTATTGCGATCGTCGAAATCGGGTCCGGATCGCTACCACCGGTGCGGCGATCTGGGCCCTCTTCTCGGTGGGGACTGGCTTGGCGGTGTCGGTCCCGATGCTGGTTGCTATGCGGATCGGTGCCGGCGGCGGCCGTGCAGTTGTCACGCCGACGCACTCCTCGTTGCTGTCGGACTGGTATCCGCCAGAGGCACGGGTGAAGGTTTTTTCCGCGCACCGACAGGCGAACTCCGTCGGTCAGATTCTCGGCCCGTTGCTGGCCGGTGTGCTCGCGCTGTACTTCGGCTGGCGTGTGCCGTTTTTCGTTTTTGCCGTGCCGACGATCGTGTTCGTGATCCTCGCACTTCGCCTTCGCGAACCGGTCCGGGGAATGCATGAGCGGCTGGCTGCCGGTGCCGACGCAGAAGCCGCGCAGCAGGCCGATGCTCCCGAGCGTGTCTGGGCGACCATGCGCGTGCTCTACAGCGTGCGGACAATGCGCCGGATCTGGTGTGCCGTGCCGTTCCTCGGGATCGCACTGTTCGGGATCCCCAACCTCCTCTCGCTGGTCTATGAGGACGTCTTCGGGCTCAACAGCGCCGAACGCGGAGCCATCGCCGCCGGCATCGAGCCGCTCCAGGTGGCCGGCGTGTTCCTGGCGATGCCCTGGGTCGCCAATATCGCGATGCGCGATCCCGGGTTTCTGCTCCGGTTCGTCGCGGTGGTCGGCATCATCGATGGCGTGCTGCTAGTGGGTCTGGCCTACGCACCGCACGTGGCGATCGCGATCGCGATGCATGCGCTGCTGGCGGCGTCGATCGGCACGCTCGCCCCCGCCTTCTTCGCCATGCTCTCGATCGTCGCGCCACCGCGGGTGCGGTCGGCGTCGTTCTCGACGATTTCGGTGTTTGCCATTCCCGGAATCGCTGTGTTTCTGCCGGTCATCGGTGCGGTCTCCGACTCTGTCGGTATCCAGGCCAGCATGCTCGTGCTCGTTCCAGTGGCACTCGCCGCCGGCTTCATCCTCGCCTCGGCGTCGAGGTTTGTGCTTGACGACATCGCCGCCGTCCACGCCTACTCGCTCGAGCAAGTTCAGAGGAGATCACCATGACGAGGCTGACTACCGGAAATCGGTCCATCGCGGGCCGGGTCGCCATCGTGACTGGCGCCGCGAGTGGCATGGGACGGGCGACCGCCCACCTTTTCGCCGACGAGGGCGCCACAGTCGCGGTGGTCGATCTCGGGCACGACCGCGTGCAGGCGGTGGTCAACGAGATCACCGCCGCGGGCGGCAGCGCGCAGGGCTGGGTGCTCGATGTGTCCGATCAGGCTGCCGTGGAGCGAGTCGTCGGCGAGATCCGCGACGCGCTCGGTCCGATCGACATCCTCGTGAACAATGCAGGGATCGCGCTTCCTGCGCCGTTTGACCCGCCGACGCCCTCCTACCTCGACGCATGGAGCCGCACGTTCGACGTCGATCTCACCGCGCACGTGTTGCTCATCCAGGCGTGTCTCGCCGACTTACAGCGCAACGGCGATGGCCGCGTAGTGAACATCGCATCGACCGAAGGGTTGGGTGCCACGGCGGCCAACTCGCCGTATGTCGCCGCCAAGCACGGCGTGATCGGTCTCACCAAAGGCCTCGCGGTGGAGCTTGGGCGCACCGGAGTGACCTTCAACTGCATCTGCCCCGGACCCATCAAGACCGGGATGACCGCGGGCATCCCCGATGACGCCAAGTCCAAGTTCGCGCGCCGGCGCGTACCGCTCCGCCGCTACGGCGAGCCCGAAGAAGTCGCGCACATGACCCTCTCGCTCGTCCTCCCCGCCGCCTCGTTCACCAACGGCGTCGTCATCCCCGTCGACGGTGGAATGACGGCACAGAACACGTAGCCCGGCGCTCCCGCGCCCAGGGCCGCGGTGGCGCCGACCAATGCATCGGCCTTGTCCGGCATCGGCCACAGCGTACGGGTCGGTGGTCGGCATAGATTGTGCGTAGGCAGCCGCGAGCAGGAGGGGCCGATGTCAAAGCAAGTCCCGTTGGTCGACTACTTGGTGCTGGGCGATGACCCACATCTCCAAGCCCATGAATGCACCGGATGCGGTGCGCGCTTCTTCGACCGGCGTAATGCCTGCGCTTCCTGCGAAGGCACCGAGTTCAAGGACGTGGGCATCGCGACGACGGGCGAGGTTCGGGCGTTCACGATCGTGTCGATGGCGGCACCGGGCGTAACGGTGCCGTTCGTCGCCGCGGTGATCGACTGCGACGGCACGACGGTTCGGGGCAACGTGATCAATACCGAGCCCGATCCGGACCACGTATCGCTCGGTATGAAGGTGAAGCTGACCACCTATCCGATCGGCACCGACGACGACGGCACCGAGGCGATCGCCTTCGGTTTCGAACCTACCTAGGAGACCTGACGTGGCAAACGACGACATCTACATCCTCGGTATCCATATGACGAAGTTCGGGAAGCACCCCGACAAGGACATCGTCGACCTCGCCTCGGAAGCGGCGCGTGCGGCGCTGGCCGATGGCGGCGTCACCATGAAGCAGATGGGCGTGCTGGCGGCCGGCAATCTGATGGGCGGGGGCGGCGTCGGTCAGCAAATCCAGAAGCAGATCGGCCAGACCGGCATCCCCGTCTACAACGTCTCGAACGCGTGCGCTACCGGCGCCACCGCGTTGCGCACGGCGATCATGTCGGTGAAGGCCGGCGAGTCGGACTTCGGGCTCGCAGTAGGTGTCGAAAAGCTGGCGGGTGCCGGGCTCCTGGGAGGCGGCGGGCGGCCCAAGGCCGACAAGCAGGTGTACGAGCCCAAGGGTCGCTACGGCGCGGTGTCCACCACCGACGGCCGCATCGGCACCGACACGATGCCGGGCGTGTTCGCCCAGGTCGGCATGGAGTACGGCCACAAGTACGGCGGTACGAGCTTCGAGCTGTTCGCCAAGATCAGCGAGAAGAACCACGCGCACTCCACGCTGAATCCGCTGGCCGCCTACTCCAAGAAGATGAGTCTCGAGGAGATCATGGGTGACATCATGATCGCCTACCCGAACACGCGGCCGATGTGCTCGGCCAACTGCGACGGCGCCGCTGCCGCGGTGGTCACCAACGGGACCACGCTCAAGACCCTGTCGAAGGAGCAGCAGAAGCGGGCGGTCAAGGTCAGCGCATCAGTGCTCACCACCGACCCGTGGGAGGAGGCGTGCCAGATCCTGCCCGACGTCAATACGCTCACCCGCAACGCGGCCAAGCAGGCCTACGAGCAGGCGGGCATCGGGCCGGAGGATCTCAATCTGGTCGAGCTCCACGACTGCTTCGCCACCGCTGAGCTGGTGCACTACGACAACCTCATGCTCTGCGAACAGGGCGGCGCAGTCGACTTCTTCAACTCCGGTGCTTCGTGGCGTGACGGTAAGACCCCGGTCAACGTGTCGGGCGGGCTCGAGTCGAAGGGCCATCCCATTGCCGCGACGGGGATTGCGAACATCTGGGAGGTCTGCCACCACCTCCGCGGTGAGGCCGGCGATCGTCAGATCGCAGGCGCGAAGGTCGGCCTGGCCCACGTCATCGGACTCGGCTCGGCCTGCGGCGTACACATCCTCGAGTCCTCAGCCGCGTAACCACTGGAAGCCGGCCCGCACGACGGGCTCCGGCATCTCGTGGCCGCCGTCGAACTCCAAGAACTCCACGTCGTAGTCGGCCTTGCGTAGGCCGGCGACGATGGGTCGACCGCACGCGTCGATGGGCAAGATGCGGTCGTGCGTGCCGTGTGAAACGAAGATGCGCGGCTGGCCGACGACGCCCGGCGGCGCGATGAACCCGGGCGAGAACGCCACGATGCTGGAGAACAGGTCGCCGTTGGCGACGCCGAGCGACAGCGCGTAGGACGCACCGTCGGAGATTCCGCCGATGGCGACCGCGTCGGGGATCACCGCGCATTGGGCGAACGTCGTCGCCATTGCCGCGTCGATGAACTCGACATCGGGGCCGTAACCGCCGACGAGAACGTCCCACGTCGGACCCCGCGAGTCCGGCACCAGCAGGATGACGCCCATTTCGTCGGCGGCGGCGAGGACCGGGCGCAGCATCTGCTTGGCGTTCATCGTTGCCCCGTGGAGGACGAGGAGCAGGGGCCGCGGCCCGTCGGCGTCCGGAACATACAGAACTCCGTCGCGCTCATCACCGAGCTCGAGCTCGTATAGGCCCGGCTCCATCCCACTCGCGCCCCCCGGCCGCGCGTCGAGCCGCCCCCGCGCCTCCACGTCATCCATCCCGCCAGCTTGTCAGGCAGCCAGGCCGAGCAACTCCCGCATCTCGTGCGCCACCATCGAGCTCTCGTACTTCACCTCTTCGTAGGTGAAGCGATAGAGCGGCACCCCATTTCGCTTGGCTTCGCGATCACGCCTGCGGTCCGCCGCCATCTGGTCGATCCGGGCATGCCACGACCTGCTGTCCAATTCGAGTAGCACGTGCTGGGGAATCCAGAGCCCGTCGGCCCGCCGCCGTGCATCCCAAGGGAGGGGTGCTTGCCACATCGGTTCCGGTAGTCCGTGGCGGCGTAAGAGGCGACGGAACATCTTCTCGAGCTCGGTCGGCGGGATGAAGAAGTCGGCGCGGCGCACCTCCAGGATCTCGCCCAGCATCCTGAACCCAGGCTTGCCCGGCTTCCTGAGCCTCTCGTAGAGAGCCGCCGTTTCATTGATCTTGGCCTTCCCGTCGAGGTGCGCTTGCTCGAGCCCGCGACTGAGACGCGCTCGACGGGAGGACGCCGCGAGATCGCAGAACGTGCGTGGGATGGATGTCGTGCGCATGCCGTCCACGACGACGATCTGATCCGCCGTGAGGTCGCGCGGCTGGCGGACGACAGCGTGTGTCCGGCGATGGTGATCGCCGTGCGGAACGCTGAACACCAGCGGCCCTCGTGGGAACGGCCAAAGTTTGTGGAGCGCGGCGGCCGTCTCGAGTGCGGCGACGGAGTGTCGGCCGGCGATCAGATGCGCCCTCCACACACCACGCATGAAAGTCTCTGGCCAACCCGGAAGTCCGAAGACGTCGGGTCCTTCATCGGTGAGCGCGCCGGTGCCGAGTCGCCAGATCAGCTGTCGGCCTGTGCCTCCTTGATTAGTCCATTGGTCTCTGTCGAACAGGCCGCATTGGGAGCCTGCAACCCTCGCGATGAGGATGTCGATCACGTGCCAAGGGTCGCGCGTGGGTGTAACAGCCAACTCTGGAGTACCAGAGCGACACTGACTGTCGCTCTGGTACTCCAGATGTCAAAGAAGGGTCAGTCGGCGAACACGTCTTGGGTCAGTTGGAGGAAGAACGTGTGGTCATGGCCCTTGTTGGGATCGCTGGCGTTGTACTTCGTCTTGGTATTGCCGTCGGGTAGGTCGTCGTCGGTGTAGATCGCGCCGACCGGGCACACGTCGGGCTGGTAGCACGCGGTGCACGAGGTGCATTCCTCGATGTTCACGTACAAGGTGCTGTCGCCGAAGATCGCGATCGAGTCCGGGTTGGGCTGGTGCGTGTTCTCGATCTCGCCACTGCCCGCCTCGGCCTCCGAGTAGAGGATGTTCTTGACCGGGTCGTACTCGTAGATGCACTGGACGGGGCAGACATCAACGCACGCCCGGTCCTTGGTGTCGATGCAAGCCTCGGTGATGATTGCAAGACCCGGCATGCGGGCTCCCTTCTAGGCCGTGGAAACGGCCGCTGTGTCGCCGAGGCCGAGTGCCTCGATGGCGTGCTCGCGCATCAGGTACTTCTGCACCTTCCCCGTAACCGTCATCGGAAACTCTTCGGTGACGTGGAGGTAGCGGGGAACCTTGAAGTGGGCGATCCGACCCTTGCAGAACTCACCCAGCTCCTCGACCGTGAGCGACTCGCCGTCGCGGAGGCGAACCCACGCCATGATCTCCTCGCCGTAACGGGTGTCGGGCACGCCGATCACCTGCACGTCGATGACGGCGGGATGACCGTAGAGAAACTCTTCGATCTCGCGCGGGTAGACGTTCTCACCGCCCCGGATGATCATGTCCTTGATCCGGCCGACGATGTTGACATAGCCCTCGTCGTCCATGACGGCCAGGTCGCCGGTGTGCATCCACCCGGCGACGTCGACGGCTTCGGCAGTGCGCTCGGGATCAGCCCAGTAGCCGAGCATCACCGAGTAGCCGCGCGTGCACAGCTCGCCGGTGTCGCCCGGTGCAGCCAGCAAACCGGTTTCGGGATCGACCACCTTGATCTCGACGTGCGGATGCACGCGGCCGACGCTGCCCACCCGCTTGTCGATCGGGTCATCGACACCGGTCTGGGTCGAGACCGGCGAGGTTTCGGTCATCCCGTAACAGATGGTGACCTGCTCCATGTGCATGTCCGAGACGCAGCGCTTCATTACCTCGACCGGACAGGGCGAGCCCGCCATGATCCCCGTCCGCAACGAGGAGAGATCGAAGCTGGAGAAGTCCTCGAGATCGAGCTCGGCGATGAACATGGTTGGTACGCCGTAAAGGCTTGTGCAGCGCTCCGCTTGGACGGTCTCGAGCGTCGCGCGCGGGTCGAAGGCCGGCGCCGGTATGACCATCGCCGCGCCATGGGTAACCGCACCCAGATTGCCCATCACCATGCCGAAGCAGTGATAGAAGGGGACCGGGATGCAGATCCGGTCCGCCTCGGTGTAGCCGCAGCCCTCACCGACGAAGAACGCGTTGTTCAAGATGTTGTGGTGGCTCAGCGTCGCGCCCTTGGGGAACCCGGTCGTGCCGCTCGTGTACTGGATGTTGATTGGATCGTCGAAGCCAAGCGCGGTGGCCCGTTCGGCAACCGCATCGGGAGCCACCGCCTCGCCGGAGGCGAGCAGCTCCGTCCAATCGCTGCTACTGAGGAACACGACGTGCTCGAGATCGGGGAGGCCGGGGCGGACTTCGGCGACCATCGCTCGGTAGTCGCTGGTCTTGAAGTCGGTGGCGGCGACCAGCGCACGGCAACCCGACTGACGGAGGGCGTAGTCGACTTCGTGGGTGCGGTACGCCGGGTTGATGTTGACGAGGATCACACCGAGCTTGGCGGTGGCGAGTTGCACCAGCACCCACTCGGCGCAGTTGGGACTCCAGATAGCGAGGCGGTCGCCACGCTCGAGGCCCAGCGCGAGCAGACCCCGCGCCACGCGGTCGACTTCGCGGCTCAACGCTGAATAGGTGAGCCGTACGTTCTGGAACGGCACGACCAACGCCTCGCGATCGCCGAAGCGCGCGACGGCCTGGTCGAAGTTCTGGCCGATGGTCTGACCGAGCAGCGGAGCCGAGCTGGCTCCTGAGGTGTACGCCGCGTTCGTTTCCACGCGACCCGAGGCTAGGCCGCCTATTCGATGATCATCTGGCTGCTGAGAAGCTCCCGGCGACTCTCGAACTCGTCGCGGGGGATGCGCCCGTCCTCGTACGCCGTATGGAGCGCGGCGAAGTCGTCGAGGAGCTTGGCCTGGTCGACGACGGGTGCCGGCTCGGCCGGCTCGTCCTCGGGGGCGTCGGCGCGGGCGGTGCGCTTCTCCTGCTTGGCCCTGGCCTTGGCCTGTTTGTCAGCCGTCCGCTGCAGTTTGCCGAAGGTGGTTCGCTGGCGTGCCATGGCTGCTCAGACTGGCCGGACGTTCTGGGCTTCGTCGCCTTTGCGACCCGGTGCTACGTCGAACTCGACCTGCTGACCGGCCTCGAGGCTGCGGTAGCCGGAGCCCTCGATGTTCGAGTAGTGCACGAAGACGTCTTCGCCACCATCGTGTGAGATGAAGCCGAAGCCCTTCTCCGCATTGAAGAACTTCACGGTGCCGGTGGTCATGGGGTGTTTCCCTTCTTATGGGCGAGTTCGCGCAGCCTGCAAGAAGCGTCAGGGGCGCAAAGCTCAGCCACGAGTGCTGGATGCGGTGTCCAGATTACCGCGGACGCGTGGTAACTCCAGTTACCTCCAGGCACGGTCGGGTGCCCTGGTGGTCTAAAACGGCGTTCGTGGACCCCTTTGGCGACTTTCCGCACCTGACCTTCGAGCGACCGGCCGACGGTGTTCTCCGCATCGTGCTCGACGGCCCCGGGCTCAACGCTGTTGACCACCACGTCCACCGGGAGCTGGCCGATGTGTGGTTGGCGGTGGACCGTGACCCCGAAACGCGGGTCGCGCTGCTCCAGGGCGCCGGCAAGGCGTTCTCCTCGGGCGGCAGTTTCGATCTGGTCGAGTCGATCATGGAGGACTACGACGTGCGAACCCGCGTTCTGCGCGAGGCACGGGACCTCGTGTTCAACGTCGTCAACTGCTCCAAGGCGATCGTCTCGGCGATGCACGGCCCTGCGGTCGGCGCCGGTCTGGTGGCGGGCCTCCTCGCCGACGTGTCGGTCGTCGCCCGCACCGCCCGCATCATCGACGGGCACACTCGCCTTGGCGTCGCCGCTGGTGACCACGCGGCGATCTGCTGGCCGCTCCTCTGCGGGATGGCCAAGGCGAAGTACTACCTGTTGACGTGCGAAACATTGACCGGCGAGGAAGCCGAGCGCATCGGCCTCGTGTCACTCTGCGTCGACGACGACCAGGTCCATGCGCGCGCGCTCGAGGTGGCCGAAACACTCGCGGCCGGCGCGCAGAGTGCAATCCGCTGGACGAAGCACACCCTCAACTACTGGTACCGCGCGCAGGCCGCCGCGTTCGATGCCTCACTGGCCTATGAGTTCATCGGCTTCGCCGGCCGCGACGCCGCCGAAGGCCTCGCCGCCCACCGCGAGAAACGGCCCCCCAACTTCAATGGCTGACTGTGCGATTGTGGTGGCGTGAAAGCAGGGTCGCGGTGGCGGAGTGTGGTGTGTGACACCGAGGTGGTCGTCGTCAAGATGCCCACCGATGACGTGAGCCTCGAGTGCGGTGGGTATCCGATGGTCCCGATAGAGACCGAGCGGCCCGACGGCTTGGTGCTGAACGCCGAGTTCGCCGGTGGCACGCCGATCGGGAAGCGCTACGCCGACCCCGACAGTGGGATCGAGTTGCTCGCCAGCAAAGGCGGATCGGGCACCCTGGCCATCAACGGCATGGCGATCCCGATGAAGGGCGCCAAGCCGCTGCCGTCTTCTGACTGACCTTGTTCAGAGGACGGCCGACGACTCCTTGAGCGCGATTATCTGATCCCAGTCGAAGCCGAGTTCGAGCAACAGCTCCTCGGTGTGCTGACCGTGGTCTGGTGCGGGGCGTTCGATGACCGTCGGCTGCTCGTCGAACTGGATGGGACTGGTGACCACCGGGAACGGCGTGCCGTCATTGCCGGGAACCGTGGCGATGTAGCCGTTGGCGACCGCCGCGGGGTCGTCGAAGACTTCGTGCGCGGTCTGCACGGGCGCCCACACGCCTTCGATGCCAGCCAGCCGCTTCTTCCAGTGCTCGAGCGGCTGCGAACCGAAGACGGCGTCGAGTTCCAACACGCAGGCCTGCCGGTTCTCGAAGCGAACGGCGGCGTCCTTGAACCGGGGGTCCTCCCGGAGGTCGGGGCGTTCGATTGCTTCGCACAGCTCGGGCCAGTGCCGGTCGGCCTGGAGGAACACGAGGATGAGAAACCGGTCGTCGGCGGTCTTGTACATGCCGGTGAGCGGGTTGGGTGACATCGTGCGGTCGCCACCCTTGGGCAGGTCGAACCCAAGAGCCTGTGAGAGCAGTACGTCGAATGACACGTTCCACATGCCAACGTGCAAGAGCGACACGTCGACGACCGACGGCTCGCCGGTCCGCTCGCGCTTGAACAGCGCGCTGGAGATGCCGCCGGCGATCGTAAGGCCGCCCATCACGTCGCCGAAGGCGGGGCGTTGCCCTGGTGGAAACGCGCCGGCGCCGGACGACAGTGCGTCGGCCACGCCGCTGCGGGCGAAGTAGGCGGCGGCATCGAACGCGCCGCGGTTGGCATCCTCGCCTCGCACGCCCTGCCCGTGGCCGCGGGCATAGATGATCTTGGGATTGCGGGCCCGGATCGATTCGACGTCGACGCCCAGCCGCCGACACGACTCGGGCAAGAGGTTCGTGAGGAACACGTCGGCGGTCTCGACCAGCTTGTACAGCAACTCGAGGCCCTCGGGATTGGCGACATCGATCCCGATGCTCCGCTTGCCGCGATTGGGCTGTTCCATGAGGCAGTTGAAGCCAGCGGCGCCGCCCGCGCCCGGGATGATCCCCATGCTCACCAGCCCCCGCTGCGGATCGCCGGTTTCGGGATGCTCGATCTTGATGACGTCGGCACCCCAGTCGGCCAGCACCGCGCCGGCCGCGGGTACGAACGTCCAGCTCGCCAGCTCAACGACGCGCACGCCGTCCATCGCACCCATCACAGACTCCCTTCGTCGTTGATCGCGTCGACCAGGCCCCAGTCAAGCGCGGTCTGTGCATCGATTGCCGATCCAGTCAGCGCGAGCCAGGCAGCACGTTGGCGCCCGACGCGACGCGGGATGCTCACGGTGCCGCCCGCGCCGGGCACCAGGCCCATGCCCACCTCGGGCAGCCGGAAGGTCGCGTCCGCGCGGGCGACGACTCGACCGGCGAAGGGCGGTAGCTCCACGCCGGCCCCCACGCACGTCCCGTGTATCTGGACGGTGACACGGTCGCGGAGATCGTGAATCGCCCGGCCCACGTTGCGACTGACGCGCAGGAGATGCGCGGCTGGCCGGGTCGTCGAGGGAGCCGAACTCGCCAAGATCCCCGCCGCTACAAAAGCTCGGACCGTCCCCATCGATG
This sequence comes from uncultured Actinomycetes bacterium, assembly GCA_963742585.1. GTDB lineage: Bacteria > Actinomycetota > Acidimicrobiia > Acidimicrobiales > JACDEA01 > JACDEA01. Next base: position 1,528,589 of record CAVUMI010000009.1, on the reverse strand, counting down.
ACGACGGCGGCTACGGACTGATCGGCGGCGGCGACGCCGAGGCCCTCGAGCAGCGCCTCCCGCATGGCGGCGTTGAACGCGTTGCGGACCGCCGGGCGTTGGAGGGTGAGCCGAAGAACGTCGCCACTGCGGGTCACCCGCACTGCGCTGTTGTTATCGGCGCGAGCTCGGTGCGACCGCGCGGCCAGCCAGGCCTGGTGCTCAGGGCCCGCTTGGAGCATCGAGTACGTGGTCGACTCGGCGACCAGCGCGCCGGCGACGTCGAGCTTCCCGCTCATACGAAGGAGTAGCGCCAGCGCGGTGGCGGCCAGCGGATTTCGATCGACGGCGTCGACGACCTCGGTTGGATCGGCGACCACCACGTCGAACGCGGCGGCGAGCGGATGCGACGCGGCGCCGACGGCGACGAGCACCGCGACGAGGCCGCCGAGATCTGGCAGGTTGGTAGGCGTGTCGGTCAGCCGCACCACCACCGCGCCCCCTCCGGCTGGGTCGACGAGTCCCGCGCCCGGCTGCGGGTCGCGGAACGCCTCGGCCAGCTCGTCCAGAGAAACCGCAATCACGGGATCCGTAGCGTACGAGGCCGCCATCCGCCGGTTGGGCGAGGCCGCTGGCGTCGATGCCTTCGCCTGCCTCGACGAGCGTGGCGGTCCGGATCCCCGCCGCCGCAAGACCCGCTTGCTCCGGACGACGGATAACTGGATCGCGGTCACGATGGCCCGCGCCGACGACATCGCGTCGGTTCCCGCGTGGCTCGGGGTGGACGTCGACGAGGCCGATTCGTGGCCGGCAATCGTTGCGGCGGTGGCGCGCAGGTCCGCCGACGAAGCCGTGGCTCGGGCGCGCCTACTCGGCATCGCCGCGGCGGTCCTGGGCGAGCGCACCGCGCCCGCGCTGTGGCACGGGCTCCCCGTCGCCGCGCTGGCGTGCGGCCCGGCGCCGCCCCTGCGGCGTCCGCCGGTCGTGGCCAACCTCGCCTCGCTATGGGCCGGCCCCCTCTGCGGGCGCATCCTGGCTACCCGCGGCGCCGCAGTGAGCAAGCCCGAGGTGATCACGCGTGAAGCGCTGCTGGCCGCCGACGTCGTCATCGAAGGGTCCCGCCCGCGCGCGCTCGAGCAGATGGGCATCGACGCGGTCGCCATCGTTCGGGAGGGACCTCGGGTGTGGTTGTCGATCACCGGGCACGGTCGCACCGAACCACAGCGCAACTGGATCGGCTTCGGCGACGACGCCGCAGTCGCGGCCGGACTGGTTACCTGGACGAACGGCGTACCGGACTTCTATGCCGACGCGGTCGCTGACCCGCTGACCGGCATGACGGCTGCCGCCGCCATCGACACCGCGTTGCGACTCGGTGGCCGCTGGCTGATCGACTGCAGCCTCTCCGCCGTGGCTGCGCACGTCGCCGCATGATCCTCCGCCGCGCCGAGATAGAGGGCCAGATCGTCGACTTCGAGGTCGACGATGGAACCGCCGACGAGATCGACTGCGAAGGCGGTGCATTACTGCCGGGACTGCACGACCACCACGTCCACCTGTTCGCGATGGCGGCGGCGGCCCGATCGGTGGAGGTGGATGACCTCGGCGCGGCGGACGCCGACCTGCCGCCCGGGGAGTGGATTCGTGCCGTCGGCTACCACGAATCGATCCACGGCGTGATCGACCGTGACGTTCTCGATCGCCTGGTGCCTTCTCGTCCCGTACGGGTGCAGCACGCCACCGGTGCCATGTGGGTGTTGAACTCGGCCGGTCTGCGCGCCGTCGGTATCGACGAGCCGACGGGCCGGCTCCTCGGGCGTGACGAGTGGTTGCGCCATCGGCTTGGCGCGACACCGCCCGATCTCGCCGGCGTGGGTGCCCATCTCGCCGCGGTAGGCGTCACCGGCGTGACCGACGCGACCCCAGGGCTCGACGAACGTCAGTGCCGCGGACTGCCGCAACGCGTGAACGCGCTCGGCCGGTCCAAGGTCATCGTCGCCGACCACGATCCGCCGGCGATCGACGACTTGGTGGCGCAGATTCGCGACCTCCGACCGCGCCTGGTCGCGTTCCACTGCGCAAGCCGCCTCGGCCTGGTCCTGGCGCTGGCGGCGCTCGAGGTCACCGGCGCCCAGCCCGGCGATCGCATCGAGCACGGCGCCGTCATCCCCGAAGACGCGCTCGACACGGTGCGGCGACTCGGCCTCACGGTCGTGACGCAACCGTCGTTCGTCCATGAGCGCGGCGACCGGTATCTCGACGACGTCGATGCCGACGACCGGCCGTACCTCTGGCGATGCGGCTCGTTGTTGCGTTCCGGCATCCGCGTGGCCGGCAGCTCCGACGTGCCGCATGGACCCGCCGACCCGTGGGGTGCCATTCGTGCCGCCGTTCGTCGGCGTACCCGAGCGGGCCGCCCGATCGGCCCGGCCGAGGCGATCACCGCCCGTGAGGCACTCGACCTGTTTCTCGCCCCACTCGACGATCCCGGCGGACCGCCCCGGCGCGTCGCACTCGACATGCCCGCCGACCTGTGCGTCCTGCGCGTTCCGTTGGCCGAGGCCCTGGCCGCGCCCGACGCCGAGCACGTCCGGTTCACCGTTGTCGGTGGGCAGGTCGTCTAGGCGTATGTGCGGACCAGCGCGAGCACCGCGTCGGCGTCGGGACCCGTCGCGGTCAACGATGTCTCGGAGGGCTCGCGTCGCCGGCCGGCGACAAGACAGAAGTCGATGGCGTCGCCGGACACACGCGTCAGCGGGTGCTCGTCCTCCGCAAAGTCCCACATCGTGCCGTCCGGCGCGACCAGCGACACGGCAACCGGCCCGCTGAGCGACTGACCGGCGCGGCCGAACGCGTAGGGGAGCGTGCGCCACGCCAGCCGGGCGATGTGTCGCAGCCGCGCGGTGGGCACGAGCGTGACGCCGAGGGCGGAAGCGACGTCCCCGGTGTGTATCCAGGTTTCGGACAGCCGCGTCGTCGCCAGGGTGCGGGCGGCCATGTCACCGGCGACCCACTGGACGCGGTCGTGGGGACTGCGGGCGGCCAGCGCGGCGCGCTCACCCGCGGCCGCCGTGCGCCAACGCTCGAGCACTGCGGATGGCGGGCCACCGCGTTCGCGCTCGACCATCTCGTCGGCGATCTCGTCGACGGTGCCACCCCCACCGGGGCCGGTGTTGGCGACGAACCTGGCGAACTCGCCGGAAGCAGAGGCTTGGGCGAACTCGTCGGTTTGGGCGAGGTGCAGCACGACATCGGCCACGCTCCACCCCGGACACGCCGGCGTGGGCGTGGCCCAGCCCGCATCGGCCAACCCGATGAGCAACTCGTCGAGCTCATCCTGCTGCTCACGCAGCGCCGTGAGGATCTCGTTCATCGGTCCAGATGGCTCATATCGGCGTAACGAGGACCCACCGCCGAGCCCACCGGCAGTAGCTCGTCGAGCCGGTTGAGGTCGGCTTCGCTCAGCTTCACGTCGACGGACGCTGCGTTTTGCTCGAGATACCGCTGCCGCTTGGTACCGGGAATCGGCACGACATCTTCGCCCTGCGCGAGCAACCACGCGAGCGCGAGCTGAGCGGGCGTACAGCTTCGGGCCTCCGCCATCTCCTTGACCCGCTCGACGACGTCGAGGTTGCGCTGGAAGTTCTCCCCCTGGAGTCGGGGGTTGCCGCGTCGCATATCGCCCTCGGTGAAGTCGTCGGGCGATTGGATCTCGCCGGTGAGGAAGCCTCGGCCGAGGGGGCTGAAAGGGACGAAGGCGATGTTGAGCTCCCGGAGTGTCGGTAGTACCTCGTCCTCGGGGTCGCGATGGAAGAGTGACCACTCACTCTGAAGCGCACTGATGGGGTGGGTGGCATGCGCGCGCCGGATGGTCGCCGCCGATGCTTCCGAGAGCCCGAGGTAGCGAACCTTGCCCGCGTCGATCAGCTCGCTCATCGCGCCCACGGTGTCCTCGATGGGGACGGTCTTGTCGACGCGGTGGAGGTAGTAGAGGTCGATTGTGTCGACGTTCAGCCGGGCCAACGACTCGTCGCAACACTGGCGCACGTAGTCAGGCTGGCCGTTGATCACCATCTTTCCGTCATCGAAGCCGGCGATACCGAACTTGGTCGCCAACACAACCTGGTCGTGCCGGTCGGCCAGGGCCCGGCCGACGAGCTGCTCGTTGTGCCCGAGCCCGTACACGTTCGCAGTGTCGAGAAAGGTGACGCCGAGTTCGAGCGCACGGTCGATCACCGCCAGCGACTCGTCCTCGTCGGCCGGCCCGTACGACTGCGACATGCCCATGCAGCCCAATCCCACCGCGGAGGTCGTGAGGCCTTGGTCGCCCAACCGTCGCTGTTCCATGGGTTGAAGGTACGTCGCTTGGCTCCGGTACGCTCGATGACCGATGCCAGCTCGGCGGTCACTCGCATTCTCGGTGGCATTTGCCCTTGCGGCCGCCGCCGCCGCCCTCGGCGGTGTTGCAGCGAGCAGCAACGGCCAGGTGCCGGCCAGTGCCTCGAGTGTCCGGCGTCTCGTGGCCGAACAGGCCGCCGTCACCCCGGCGCCCGGCCGGGTTTCGACAATCGCGATCGCCCGACCCTCCGATGATCGGCAGGTTCCGGGCGCACCGGCTGCGCTAGCCGCCCAGATCACCACGCTGGTAGTCCTCGCGTGCGCAGTGCTCGCGACCGGTGGACAGGCCGGCCGGCGCCAGCGCGCCGCGGCGGTCGTCCACGTACGGGGTCCGCCCAATCTCCAACTCGCGTAACACCTGACCCGCGACCGCGCGGGTCCCCGAGTTCGGAGGTCAACCAGTGGCATCAACGCGCGACGCGCCCCGGCGCGGCGTTTGGGGTCGGCTGTACCACGGCGAAACCGCCGTCAATTTCATCGGCCGTCGCCGGCTGTGGTTCACGCTGTCGGCGGCGGTCATCCTGATCGGGCTGACGTCGGTCATCGTCCGCCAGTTCAACCTCGGTCTCGACTTTCGCGGCGGGACGTCCTGGGAAGTCAAGGCGCCTGGCGTGTCGGTGAGTGAAGCGCGCGCCGCGCTTGAAATGCCCGAGGCCAAGATCCAGACCCTCGGCGGTGACACGCTCAAGGTCCAAGCGGATCCCGAGCACAACGTCGACCAGGAGGCCGTCACGCAAAAGCTGGCCGAGCTGGCCGGCGCCTCGCCGGACGACGTGGCGCTCAACGATGTCGGCCCCTCATGGGGTAAAGAGGTCACCGCTAAGGCCCAACGCGCCCTCATCCTGTTCCTTATCGCGGTGACGATCTATATCGCCTTGCGCTTTGAGTGGAAGATGGCGCTAGCGACGCTGGCCGCGCTCTTTCACGACGTTCTGGTGACGGCAGGTGTGTACTCCCTGTTCCAGATCGAAGTCACGCCGGCCACCGTGGTCGCCGTTCTGACGATCCTCGGCTACTCGATCTACGACGGCATCGTGGTGTTCGACCGCGTCGACGAGAACACCCGGGGTCTGGCCTCGAGTGGATCGATGACCTATGGCGACATGGTCGATCTTTCGCTCAACCAGGTGTTGATGCGGACCCTCAACACGTCGATTACCGCATTGATACCGATCAGTTCGCTGCTCGTCGTCGGCGCGTGGATGCTCGGTGCCACGACACTCGAGGAGTTCGCCATCGCCCTGCTCGTCGGCCTCGGCGCCAGCGCCTACTCATCGATCTTCATTGCGTCGCCCTTGCTCGTGATGCTGAAGGAGCGCGAGCCGCGCTACGCAGCCATCAAGCAACGCATCGCCGCCCGCGGGGCAGGTGCGCCCGAGCGCGCGCCGCTCACGCCGGCGGCGGCCGCGGCGGCGGAGCCGGCGGTCGTTCCGACGACGACCAACCGCACCGGGCCCAAGCCCGGTCCTGCACCCCGCCCACCCCGGCCTCGTAAGCGCGGCCGCCGCCGATGACGACGAACCGGATTCTGATCGTCGTCATGGTCGTCGTGTGTGTCGCGATCGGCCTCGTCGTCACTGACGTGACAAGGCAGCCGTCCGCGGTTCCGAGCCTCACTGTCGTCAATCCCCACCCGCTCCAGTTGACCCTCGACGTCTCGGGGAAGAAGGGTGATGGCTGGCTGAGAATCGGCACGGCTGAAAGCGAGGCGTCCCAGGTGTTTGTCGACGTGATCGACCAGGGATCGGAATGGATCTTCCGCGTATCGCACGCGGGAGTCGTCGGGGGCGAGTTTTCGACTACCCGCGCGCAACTGCAGCGCGAGCGATGGCGGGTGACGGTGCCCGACAGCGCGGTTCGCGGGTTGCGATGAGCGGCGTTGAGGAGACTCCACTTCCAGGCGTTGGTGTTCGCTATGACTTCGTGACCGCCGACGGCGACCGACTCGGCGTGCTGGTCCATCGAACTGGCCGGCGTGACCTGCTGTTCTATGACAAGCGCGACCCAGATACCTGCCGCTTCACGACCGAACTGAGCAGCGAGGAGGCCCGCACGCTGTCCGAGTTGCTCGGCGCCAGTCACGTCACGCAGCAGATCGCGTCCATGCAGCAGCTCGAAGGCTTGGCCATCGATTGGCTACCCATCGAGGAGGGATCGCCCTGGATCGGCCGTGCGATCAGCGATGCGGCGGTCCGCACGCGAACCGGCGTTTCGATCGTCGCAGTCGTTCGAGGCGACTCGACGGTTCCTGCCCCGACCCCCGACTTCGTCTTCGAGGCCCGAGACACGCTCGTCGTCGTCGGCACGGCGCAGGGGATCAACGTGCTGTCCGGGATGCTGCATAACGCGCCGTAGCCCGTGCTGATCGCTGCCGCTACCTCGGACACTGCGAGCACGTTCATCGAACTCGGGCTGGTCATGCTCGGGCTCGCGGTGCTGTCGCGACTCGCGGCCCGGGTGGGCGTGAGCAGCATTCCGCTGTTCCTCATCGCCGGGCTGGCCTTTGGCGATGGCGGCCTCTACTCGATCGAGCCGAGCGGCGAATTTGTGAGCGTGGGCGCGCAGATCGGCGTGATCCTGCTGCTGCTGACGCTGGGGCTGGAGTACACCGCTGAGGAGCTGACGCTGAATCTCCGCCGGTCGCTACCGGCCGGCGTCGCCGACCTCCTCCTGAACTTCACGCCCGGTTTCGGCATCGCCTTCCTTCTCGGGTGGGAACTCGAGGCCGCGGTCCTCCTCGGCGGCGTCACCTACATCTCGTCGTCGGGCATCGTCGCCAAGGTGCTCGCCGACCTCGGCCGGCTCGGCAACCGGGAGACGCCCGTCGTCCTCTCGCTGCTCGTCACCGAGGATCTGGCCATGGCCGTGTACCTACCGGCGGTGGCCGTCATGCTCGCCGGTTCGGGGCTGCTGGCGGGCGTGGCGTCGATCGCGGGTGCCCTCCTCGGGGTCATCCTCATCCTCGCGGTCGCGTTGCGGTTCGGGCAGTCGATCTCACGCATGCTCGGTAGCCACGCCGACGAAACGCTGCTCCTCGGAGTGCTCGGCACGACGCTGGTCGTGGCTGGAGTCGCCGAGGAGGCGCGCATCTCGTCGGCGGTGGGTGCCTTCCTCGTGGGCATCGCGCTGTCGGGCCCGGTGTCACGACGGGCGGCGGCCTTGGTGTTGCCACTGCGCGATCTGTTCGCCGCCATCTTCTTCTTGTTCTTCGGTTTCGAGATCGACCCCGGCGGGCTCCCGGCTGTCGCCGGTCCGGCGATCGCCCTCGGCGTCATCACCACGGCGACCAAGCTGGGAACGGGTTGGTGGGCCGCCCGTCGCGCGGGTATCGGCCCGGCCGGTCGCCGCCGGGCGGCCACGGTGCTCGTCGCCCGCGGCGAGTTCTCGATCGTGATCGCCAACCTCGGCGTGAACGCCAGCCTGCACCCCGACCTCGGTCCGCTGGCCGCCGCCTACGTCCTGCTGCTCGCCGTCATCGGCCCCGTCCTCACCCGCGTGGTCGATTGGCAGCCGCCGTAACGCCGGCGCCGTCGGCGAGACTGTTCTGCATGCCCACCGACTATTCGGATCTGCGCGCCATTTTCATCAACTGCACGCTCAAGCGGTCGCCCGAGCTCTCGCATACCGACGGGTTGGCGCAAATCGCTGAGGGGATCATGCGCACCAACGGTGTGACCGTGGAGACGGTGCGGGCGATCGACCACGACATCGCGACCGGCGTGTGGCCCGACATGACCGAACACGGTTGGGAGCAGGACGACTGGCCGGGCATCTTCGAACGGGTGATGGCCGCGGACATTCTCGTGCTGTGCACGCCGATCTGGCTCGGGGAGAAGTCATCGGTGTGCACCCAGATCATCGAGCGCCTCTACGGCAACTCGCACCTCCTGAACGACGCCGGGCAGTACGCGTACTACGGACGGGTCGGCGGGTGCCTGGTCACCGGCAACGAGGATGGCGTGAAGCATTGCGCGATGAACATCCTGTACTCGCTTCAGCACCTCGGCTACGTGATCCCGCCGCAGGCCGACGCCGGATGGATCGGCGAGGCCGGTCCCGGCCCGTCGTACCTCGACCCCGGCTCAGGTGGGCCGGAGAACGACTTCACCAACCGGAACACCACGTTCATGACGTGGAACCTGCTGCACCTTGCGCGCATGCTCAAGGATGCGGGCGGCATCCCCACCCACGGCAACCAGCGCTCCGAATGGGACGCCGGCTGCCGATTCGACTTCCCCAACCCCGACTACCGCTAGCCGCAATCGCCGTTGTTGAGCGCCCACTCGGCGCGACCACTCGGTACGCGGCAATTCCGCGCACCTCTCATCGAACTGTCAGTTCGGTAGCGCGGTATGGGCCGATCGCGATCGCCCGCTTCGCGACGGCCCTGAGATGGGCCGCAGTTTCGGTACCACCCCGGCGGCGTGGCACGATCGTGGGAGATGGCCACCAAGTCCGCCAAGAAGGCGGCCAAAGCGCAGCCGGCTTGGCAGCACGCGGCCGACAGTCACGATCTGATCCGCGTCCAGGGCGCGCGCGTTAACAATCTCAAGGACCTCAGTGTCGAGCTCCCCAAACGCCGGCTGACGGTGTTCACGGGCGTGTCCGGTTCGGGCAAGAGCTCGCTGGTGTTCGGCACGATCGCCGCCGAGTCGCAGCGGCTGATCAACGAGACCTACAGCGCCTTCGTACAGGGCTTCATGCCGTCGATGGCGCGGCCCGAGGTCGACGTCCTCGACGGCCTGACGACCGCAATCATCGTCGACCAGGAGCGGATGGGCGCCAATGTCCGCTCCACCGTGGGCACCGCGACTGACGCCAACGCGATGCTGCGCATCCTCTTCAGTCGCCTCGGCAAGCCCAACATCGGCGGGCCCAACGCGTTCTCCTTCAACACCGCGTCGGTCAGTGCGAGGGGCACGATCACCGTCAAGGGCGAGACAAAGCGGGCGACCTTCAACCGCACCGGCGGCATGTGTCCGCGCTGCGAGGGTATGGGCCGGGTAGAGGACATCGATCTCACCCAGCTGTACGACGACTCAAAGTCGATCAACGAGGGTGCGATCACGATCCCGGGCTACAGCATGGAGGGCTGGTACGGCCGCATCTACAACGGCTGTGGGTTCTTCGACGCGGACAAGCCCATCAAGAAGTTCAACAAGAAGGAAATGCACGACCTCCTCTACAAGGAGCCAACCAAGATCAAGGTCGAAGGGATCAACCTGACCTACGCGGGGCTGGTCCCGCAGATTCAGAAGTCGTTCCTGTCCAAGGACATCGACGCGCTGCAGCCGCACATCCGCGCCTTCGTGGACCGGGCGATGACCTTCACCGCCTGTCCCGAATGCGATGGGACCCGGCTCAGTGAGGCGGCTCGGTCGTCAAAGATCGAGAAGGTCAGCATCGCCGACGCCTGCGCCATGCAGATCAGTGACCTGGCCGAGTGGGTCCGTGGCCTGAAGGCGCCGTCGGTGGCGCCGTTGCTCGCCAAGCTGCTGCACACCCTCGACTCGTTCGTGGAGATCGGGCTCGGCTACCTCTCGCTCGACCGACCGTCGGGCACGCTCTCCGGCGGCGAGGCGCAACGCACCAAGATGATCCGGCATCTCGGCTCCTCGCTCACCGACGTCACGTACGTCTTCGACGAGCCGACGATCGGCCTGCACCCCCATGACGTCCAGCGGATGAACGACCTGTTGCTCCAGCTGCGCGACAAGGGCAACACGGTGCTCGTCGTGGAGCACGAGCCGGAGACGATCGCAATCGCCGACCACGTCGTCGACCTCGGCCCCGGCGCCGGTACTGCGGGTGGCGCCGTCTGCTACGAGGGCACCGTCGACGGTTTGCGGCGGAGCGACACCCTCACCGGGCGCCACCTCGACGACCAGACCGCCATCAAGGAAACGGTACGGACGTCGACCGGCGCACTGAAGATCCGCGGCGCCACGACCAACAACTTGCAGAAGGTCGACGTCGACATCCCACTCGGCGTGCTTGTCGTCGTTACCGGCGTGGCGGGCTCCGGCAAGAGCTCGCTGGTGAACGGGTCGATTCCGTCCGACGAGGGCGTCGTGTCGGTCGACCAGGGTGCGATCCGCGGCTCGCGGCGCAGTAACCCGGCGACGTACACGGGACTGCTCGAGCCGATCCGCAAGGCGTTCGCCAAGGCCAACAACGTGAAGCCGGCCCTGTTCAGCGCCAACTCTGAAGGCGCCTGTCCGACCTGCAACGGCAACGGCGTCATCTACACCGACCTGGCGACAATGGCCGGTGTTGCCACCACCTGCGAGGACTGCGAAGGCAAGCGCTTCGAGGCCTCGGTGCTGAAATACAAGTTTGGTGGTCGGGATATCAGCGAGGTGCTCGCGATGTCGGTGACCGAGGCCGAGGAATTCTTCGGAGCCGGCGCCGCGCAGACGCCGCCAGCGCATGCCGTCCTCGAGCGCCTCGCCGATGTCGGGCTCGGCTACCTCAGCCTGGGCCAGCCCCTCACCACGCTTTCAGGCGGCGAGCGCCAGCGGCTGAGGCTGGCCACGCACATGGCCGACAAGGGCGGCGTCTACGTCCTCGACGAGCCGACCACCGGCTTGCACCTCGCCGACGTCGAGCAGCTGCTCGGCCTGCTCGACCGGCTCGTCGACTCCGGTAAGTCGGTCATCGTCATCGAGCACCACCAGGGGGTCATGGCCCACGCCGACTGGATCATCGACCTCGGCCCGGGCGCCGGACACGACGGCGGCCAAATCGTCTTCGAGGGCACGCCTGCCGAGCTCATCGCCGACCGTTCCACCCTCACCGGCGAGCACCTCGCCGCCTACATCGGCATCTGACTGCCCCGCACCGCCACATAGGCTTCCCCGCCATGGCCAAAAAGGTGTTCGTTGTCGGCGTGGGGATGACCAAGTTCGAGAAGCCGGGCAGCCGGGATTGGGACTATCCCGATATGGCGAAGGAGGCCGGCACCAAGGCGCTGGCGGACGCCGGCATCGCTTACGACGAAGTCGAGCAGGCCATCGCCGCGTACTGCTATGGCGACTCCACCGCCGGCCAGGAGGCGATCTACGAGATCGGCATGAGCGGCATCCCGATCGTCAACGTGAACAACAACTGCTCCACGGGTTCGAGCGCGCTGTTCCTCGGACGCCAGCTGATCGCCGGCGACATGGCCGACTGCGTCATGGCGATCGGGTTCGAGAAGATGGAGAAGGGCTCGCTCGGGATGAAGTTCCCCGACCGTCGCCCGCCGATGAGCAAGCAGCTCGGCCAGATGATCGAGTTGCGCGGCTTCGCCCCGTCGCCGCCCGCCGCGCAGGTCTTCGGCAACGCCGGGCGCGAGCACATGGAGCGCTACGGCTCCACTCCGGAGCAGTTCGCCAAGATCGGGTACAAGAACCACAAGCACTCGGTCAACAACCCGTACTCGCAGTTCCAGGACGAGTACACGCTCGAGCAGATCCAGGCCGCGCCGATGATCTACGAGCCGCTGACCAAGCTTCAGTGCTGCCCGACCTCCGACGGCTCGGGCGCCGCCATCCTCGCCAGCGAGGAGTTCGTAAAGAGCCACGGCCTCGAGGGCCAGGCCATCGAGATCGTCGGCCAAGCGATGACCACCGACAACGAGACGACGCTCAGCGACCGCAGCTGCATCAGCCTGGCCGGCGCGGACATGACGCGGCGTGCCGCGCAGAAGGTCTACGAGGAGTCGGGACTCGGGCCGGAAGACGTCGATGTGATCGAACTGCACGACTGCTTCTCGGCCAACGAATTGATCACCTACGAGGCCCTTGGTCTGTGCGGTGAAGGCAAGGCGGGCCAGCTGATCGACGATGAGGCGGTCACCTATGGCGGGCAGTGGGTCGTCAATCCCTCCGGCGGGCTCATTTCCAAGGGCCACCCGCTCGGAGCCACCGGCCTGGCGCAGTGTGCCGAACTGAATTGGCAGCTACGCGGGCAAGCCGACAAGCGGCAGGTCGACGGGGCCAAGGTCGCGCTCCAACACAACCTCGGGTTGGGCGGCGCCGCCGTCGTGACGATGTACAGGAAGCCCGCCACCGTGTGAGCACGCGCTTTCAAAAATCGCGTTACCGACCTCCTCGGCGTCGAAATTCCGATCGTGCAGGCGCCGATGGGATGGATCGCCCGGGCGCAGCTCGCCTCGGCGGTATCCAACGCCGGAGCGATGGGCATCATCGAGACGTCCTCGGGAGAGTTGGACGCGATCCGCGGCGAGATTCGCAAGATGCGGGATCTCACCGACAAGCCGTTCGGCGTGAACATCGCTCAAGCGTTCGTCCGCGACCCGTCGATCGTCGACTTCGTGATCGACCAGGGCGTGCGTTTCGTCACCACATCGGCGGGCAGTCCCACGAAGTACACCGCGTCGCTGAAAGCAGCCGGGCTCACGGTCTTCCACGTCGTCCCGACGCTCTACGGCGCGCTCAAAGCGGTCGACGCGGGTGTCGATGGCCTGATTGTCGAGGGCGGCGAAGGCGGGGGATTCAAGAACCCGCGCCCGGTAGCGAGCATGGTGCTGCTGCCGTTGGTGGCGTCGAAGGTCGACGTGCCGATCATCGCCGCCGGCGGGATGGTCGACGGCGCAACCATGGCCGCCGCGTTCGCCCTCGGCGCTGAGGGCGTTCAGATGGGCACGCGCATGGTGTCGTCAGCCGAGTCGCCCGTGCATGAGAACTGGAAGCAGGCAGTGGTGGACGCGGCCGAGACCGACACGGTGTTCCTGAACCAACACACCTCGCCGGCCTTGCGTGCCCTTCGGACGAAGCGGACCGCTGCCCTCGAGTTCGACCACCAAGCAAACGCCATGGAGCTCTTCGGCCGCGCCATGGACCTCTATTTCGGCGGCGACATGGAAGCGGCAATCGCGCTGGGCGGGCAGGTCGCTGGGCGGATCACCGAGGTCCGGCCGGTGGCCGACATCGTCCGAGAGGCTGCGGACGACTGCCTGGCCGTTTTGGCCGATTTGGCCAAGCGCTATCGGGCATAAAAAAAACACAGGATGTGGGGGCCACTCGAAATGGCCCCCACATCCTGTGGGGCTCCCGGGGGGCGGGACAGATGTTTTCTACCCGTCTCGCCGAGGCCTAAACACGTCAAACCAGAAAACTTTGAAATTTTCTGATCCGTGCCTAGCTCGTGCCTAGCGCTTGGCGGTTTCGGCCGCCTCTTGCTCGACTTCGTGCATCTTGGCCTTGGCCTCATGGGCCTTGGCCTCGGCCCGGGCCTGCGTGGCCTCACGCTCGGCCTCGCCCTTCTTCTCCTGTGCTTGGCCCTCGCGCTTGAGATCAGGATTGTTAGTCAGGTCGCCGACAGCTTCCTTGACCTTGCCCTTTGCCTCTTCGAATACGCCCATCTGTTAGCTCCTTAGGGTGGGGGGTGCTTGCTGGACTTGTACCCCTGCATAACCCCAGGAAACGGTTTAGACGTGTGTCACACGGGGGACTCGGCGTAGGGAATCACACTCTTCTTCCGGCATTCGACGATCGTGAGCGTGCCGTCCGAGCGGGTCCAGAGCTCGTCGGTGAGCGTCTGGGCCAGGAACAGTCCCCGACCGGCTTCGGCGTCGGCATCGGGAGGCTCGGCCACCGGCGGCGTGACGGTCTCGCCGCCGTCGTCCTCGACGCCCAGGACGATGTCGGTGCCGTCGGCGTAGGCCCGCAACGACACGCTGGCGTCGCCGCGGGCGTGCCGCACCGCGTTGGTGCACAACTCCGAGGCAACCAGCACCAGATCGTCGGTGTCGCTCCGATCGAGCGGCACCCGGATGAGCCAATCCTCCAGCAGGTTGCGGGCCAGCGATATTGCCGCGACGTGGGGCGTGAACCGGTACTCGAAGGGCGCCAACGTCGGCCGGGCGGGATCGGCGGGCGGGACCCGCCGCCGCAGGACCAATGCGAGAGAGTCGTCGGCGCGCACGGCGCCACGCAGGGCGCGATCGACGAGCGCCCGGGCGAGGCTGGCCGCGGGATAGCCGGCCGTCTCCAGCGCGGCGAGATGAAGGTTCTCGAGACCTTTGATGATGTCGCGAGTGCTCTCGATGAGGCCGTCCGTATAGAGAATCAGCGTGTCGCCGCGGCCCAGCTGGGTCTCGACGACCTGGAACGAACGCGCGCCCGGCCAGCCCAGTGCGATGCCTTCGGCCGCCAACTCCTCCACCTCAGTGCCGCGAACGACCAGCGCGGGCGGATGTCCCGCGCCGACGAGGCGAAGCGCACCGGTCGCAGGCGAGTAGTGCCCGACCATGAGCGTCGCCACAAGATCGGGGTTCTGCGCGGTAACCAGCGGGTCGGCCTTGGCTACGAGATCGGCCAATGGGCAGCCTTCGAGCGCGAGCAATCTGAGGGCGTGCGTGACGGTGAGCGCGTCCTTCGTCGCCGAGACGCCCTTGCCCATGATGTCGACGACCGCGATGTGCAGATCGCCGTCGGGCAACACCACCCAGTCGTAGATGTCGCCGCCGGTGGAGAACGCGCTTTCGGCGCCGACGTAATAGCGGCCGAGCTCGACGTTGGGCACGTCGGGCGGCGGGGGGAGCACGGATTCTTGGAGCTCGTGGACGATCGCCCGCTGGGCGGCGGCCAGCTCGGTCAGCATCACGTGCCGATCGAGCGCGACGCCGAGATGATTGGCCAGGACCAGCGTCGATCGCTCGTGGGCGTCCGCGTAGTGCGACGGCTCCGGATGGCGGAGCAGCAGGTAGCCGTGGGCGGAGCCATCGGCGGCCCGGACCGAGACCGCCAGGAGGCTGCCCATGCCCTCGGCCACCGCCGCGGCCATTCCAAAGCGCGGGTCGGCGGCTACGTCGTCGATACGCACGAGCAGGCCGCGTTGCATCGCGGGGTCGAGGCGACGGCGGACCGTGGTCAGGTGCATGGGCTCGCGCAGTCCCGTGAGCCGCTCGCCGGGAAAGGGAACGTAGAAGCATTCGGCGCAGTCCGTGAGGTCGCACGCCGCGGCCGTGGCCCACGCAACGGCGCGCGAGAGGTTCGGCTCGCCGTGGAGGGCAAGCGCCGCATCAGCCAGTACTGCAGCGAGTTCGGCGGGCTCCGAGGTTGCTTCCGCTTCGGGCACCAGGGCTGCAAGGTTAACGGCAGCCGACCCCGCCGCGTCCGCCGCCGCGACGAGGCCAACCGCCGGGCGCTACGTACCCCTCAGGCTCCTGTCAGAATCCGACCACAATGGCGACCAGCACAGAAGTCGAGGAAATGCTCACAGGTCCCGGGGGCGCCTTTGAGGTGGCGCGGGATACCGTCCGGGGCGTCGAGATGAAGGTTTTCAAGGACCGGATGCGCTCGCTGCGGGAGATCTTCCCGATGGCGGCCATGCGGGGAGACGGCGACGGGGCCACGCACATCGTGTATGGCGACCGCCGCATCGGCTTTGCCGAGTTCGCCGAGGGCGCCAACCGGGTTTCCGCTGCGCTGGCCGCGCGCCACGGCATCGGGCGGGGTGACCGGGTCGCGGTGCTGTCGGCCAACAATCCCGAGTGGGTGTACGCGTTCTGGGGGACGGTGAACCTGGGCGCGATTCTGGTGGGCCTCAACGGATGGTGGAAGGCCGACGAGATCGTCTACGGACTCGAGGACTCCGGCGCGCGGGTGCTGATCGCCGATCGCGGGCGCTACGAACGCATCGCCGACCAGGTCGACAAGCTCGGCCTCGATGCGGTGTACATCGTCGAGGACAACTTCGGCGAGCTGCTCGACGAGACATGGTCCGGCGAACTGGCGTCCGGCCCGATCGAAGAGGACGACCCCGCGGTCATCTTCTATACGAGCGGGACGACGGGCAAGCCCAAGGGCGCTATCTCGACGCACCGGTCGATGATCGCCAACCTGCAGAACACGATGTACAACGCCATCGCCGGTGCAATGCGGAACCCGTCGTCCGGCGACCCGCTGCAGAGCGGCGGCCAAACCGCGTCGCTGCTGACCTCGCCCATGTTCCACGTGTCGGGCTGTCACTCAGGGATGGTTGTGGGGCTCCTCGCCGGCATCAAGCTCGTCATACCGGTGGGCAAGTTCGAGCCCGAGAAGGCGATGCAGCTCATCGAGGACGAGAAGGTCTCGGTGTGGGCGACGGTGCCGACGATGGTGTGGCGCGTGGTCGAACATCCCGACCGTCACAACTACGACCTGTCGACGGTGGCCACGGTTGCGTACGGCGGGTCGCCCTCGGCGGCCGAGCTGCAGCGTCGCGTGCAGGAAACGTTCGGCGCGGTGAAGACGCTCGGCAACGCGTACGGGCTCACCGAGTCGAGTTCGGTGGCGACGGCGATCTCGGGACCGGAGTTCTTGGAGCGGCCCGACTCGGTCGGTCGGCCGATGCCGGTTGTCGAGATACGCATCGTGCGCGATGACGGATCCGACGCGCCGATCGGCGATCTCGGCGAGGTGTGGATCAAGGGGCCGATCATCATGCCCGGCTACTGGAACAAGCCCGAGGCCACCGCCGAGTCGGTGACTGACGGGTGGTTGCACTCGGGCGACATCGGTTACATCGACGACGAGGGCTTCCTCTACATCACCGACCGGGCCAAGGACATGATCATCCGCGGCGGCGAGAACGTGTACTGCGTCGAGATCGAAAACCGGCTGGCTGAACACCCAGCTATTGCCGAGGCCGCAGTGATCGGTGTGCCCCACCAATCGCTGGGGGAGGAGGTCAAGGCGGTCGTACGCGTCGAGCCGGGCCACTCGATCACCGATGCGGAGGTGCGGGACTGGGTCGCCGGCACGCTGGCCAACTTCAAGGTGCCCACCTATGTGGACATCGTCACCGACGCACTGCCGCGCAACGCGTCGGGCAAATTGCTCAAGAACGTCCTGCGGGGCGAAGGCGAAGTCAGCTTCGCCGAGACTATGTAGCGAGGCGGAGTAGACCCGCTGCTACTTTTGACGGTCCGGGGCCGTTAGCTCAGTTGGCAGAGCACTTGCTCGACACGCAAGGGGTCAGAGGTTCAAGTCCTCTACGGCCCACCCGTGCGTTGGCTGCTGGGGCTCGTGGTGGCGGTGACCGCGGTTTTCGTGCCGATGCGGCCGTCGGCCTCCGCACCGGCCCCGGCGGCGTATGTCGCGCTGGGCGACTCGTACACGTCCGGCCCACTCGTACCGATGCAGACCGGGACACCGATCGACTGCGGGCGCTCTGATCACAACTACCCGGCGCTGGCCGCCGCGGCGCTGAAGGTGGCTGTCTTCCGCGACGTGAGCTGCGGTCAGGCGGACACGTCGCACTTCACGTCGCCGCAGACCGGTCTGACGCTGGGCGGCGTCAACCCGCCGCAGTTCAACGCGCTGGCGCCCGACGCGGCGATCGTGAGCGTCGGCATCGGCGGCAACGACATGGGTTTGGGCCTCGCGGTGATCAACTGCCTGCGCTTTGCGCCTCCGCCTGTCGGTCAGCCGCCGTGCGTCGATGCGATGACGGCCGGCGGCGTGGACCAGATGTCGCGCGAGATCGCACGCACCGCGCCCAAGATCGACGCCGCGCTGGCCGCCATCCACCGACGCGCACCGGCGGCCCGCGTGTTCGTAGTGGGGTACCCGCACATGTTCCCGGACTCCGGCGAGGGCTGCTGGCCATACCTGCCGTTCCTACCCGAGGACGTGGTGTACTTCCGGGCGAAGTTGGTCGAACTCAACGCCATGCTCGAGGCGCGGACACGCGCCGCGGGCGACACCTTCGTCGACACGTATGCGTCCAGCGTCGGCCACGATCCGTGCCAGTTGCCGGGGACGGCGTGGGTCAACGGCATCGTCGCCGTGCCACTGAGCTATGTCGTGCACCCCAACGCCCTACAGATGGCCGAGACCAGCCGGCTCCTCGTCGCGGCGATCCGGGCCAGTGGGTATCCGGCGCCGATCGCCGCCCCTAGCGGCGTCACGCTCGCGGTGACGGGTGCGAACCGCTCCGTTGGACTCCCACTCGCGGTGCTGGCCGCGCTTGGCCTCTTGCGTCGCTTAGCGGCACGCCGAGGTTCAGACGTGCGAACCTAGAGCGGACCCCAAGGAGGCGAAGGCGAATGAGCGACTTCACGATGACCATCAGTGGCGAGGCGGTGCCGACGGAAGACACCTTTACGGTGATCAACCCGTCCACCGGCGAAGGCCACGCCGAAGCGCCCAGCGCCACGAAGGAGCAGCTCGACGCCGCCTTCGAGTCCTCGGCCAAGGCCTATCGCGACTGGAAGCTCGACGAGGCGGCGCGGCGCGCCACGCTGAACAAGGCGGCCGAGGTGATCATGGCCTCGGCCGGCGAGCTGGCGCCGGTCCTCACCGCCGAGCAGGGCAAGCCGATCGGCGAGGCCACCATCGAGGTGTTCGGCGCAGGGGTCTGGCTGCAGTACTTCGCCGGTCTTGAAGTGCCGCGTGAGGTAATCCAGGACGACGACAACGCGTTCGTCGAGGTCATTCGCCGGTCCCTCGGCGTCGTTGCCGCGATCACGCCGTGGAACTTCCCGCTCATCCTCGCCTCGTGGAAGATCGCACCGGCGCTGCTGGCCGGAAACACCATGGTTCTCAAGCCGTCGCCCTACACGCCGCTGGCCACGCTGAAGCTCGGCGAGATCCTGCGCAGCGTGCTGCCGCCCGGCGTCCTCAACGTCGTCAGCGGTGGCGACGAGCTCGGGGCGTGGATGACGAGCCACCCGGTGCCGCGCAAGGTGAGCTTCACGGGCTCGGTGGCCACCGGGAAGAAGGTGGCGGCCGCCGCGGCACCCGACCTCAAGCGGGTCACCCTCGAGCTGGGCGGCAACGACCCCGCCATCGTTCTCGACGACGCCGACGTAGCCACGGTCGCGGGCAAGATCTTCGACGCGGCCTTCGCCAACAACGGCCAAGTGTGTTCGGCGATCAAGCGCGTCTACGTGCCCGAGGCGCTCTACGGCGACGTCGTCGACGCGCTGGCCGAGAAGGCCCGCGCCGCCAAAGTGGGCGACGGCATGGCCGATGGCACGCAGCTCGGCCCCATCAACAACAAGCCGCAGTACGAGCGAGTGAAGGAACTGGTGGCCGACGCGGTCGCCGGCGGTGCCCGCGCCGTGGCCGGCGGCAAGGAAATGGACGGCGGCGGTTACTTCTTCGAGCCGACGATCCTGGCCGACGTGAGCGACGGCACCCGCATCGTGGACGAGGAGCAGTTCGGTCCCGCGCTGCCGGTCATCTCGTACCGGGATCTCGACGACGCGGTCGAGCGGGCCAACGCAACCCACTTCGGACTGTCCGGTTCGGTGTGGAGCGCTGACGCGTCACGGGCTGCCGACGTTGCCTCGCGTCTCGAGTGCGGCACTGCCTGGGCCAACACCCACCTCGCGCTCGCGCCGCACCAGCCGTTCGGCGGGGCCAAGTGGAGCGGCATCGGCGTCGAGAACGGCCCCTGGGGCCTCCTCGGCTTCACCGAACTCCAGGTGCTGTACCGCTCCAAGGTGTAAGCGCCGCCTACGGCAGTTGTTGGCGGACGTGGCGGAGGACGCGGCCGACGTCGAGCATGTGGTGGTGACCTTCGTGGGCGGCGCGGCGCGCTAGGTCCAGGACCGTGCGCTCGTCGCCCTCGCTCCCGATGCCGACGCGCCGCCATTGCGACTCGTCCAGCCCGTCGAGACGCGTCGCCATCTCGCGGCCGGCCTTGGCCAGCGCTTCGGCGACGGTGGCCGGGTCATCTTCGTTGTAGCGGCGGTCTTCTGCCGCCTGCTCGAACCCAAACGCGCTCAGTTGCGGACGGTCTTCACTTAGGACGCGCTCAATGCGCTCGGCATAGAAGGTGAGCGCGTCGCGAGTGTGGGCGGCGTACTCGAGCGCCGACCAGACGGTCGGCTCGGGCCGCGTGCGCAGGACCACGTCGGGATCTTCGTTGGACAGAAAGCGGCTGAGCGGGCGCGGGAACCGCTCGGCGTACTTGCGCAACGCGTCGGCCGGCGTGGCGTCGTCCCAGTCGTAGCCGCACTCCTCGCATCGCCTCACAGCACTTTCACCGTCACCCCGCTCGAGGCCGCCCGGTAGGCGGCATCGATGATGGCCAGCGCGGCACGGCCATCTTCGCCGGTGACGGGCAGCGGCGCGCCCGTCGCCACCGAATTGACAAAGGCGGCGTAAGGGTCGACGACCTCGCTGGGCGGCGGCACCTTGTGGGATTCACCCGCTGTCGGGCGGAGTGTCAGCGGTGTTCCGCTGTCGAGGTGCAGCGTGCCGTCGGTGCCGAAGATCGTTAGCTGATGATCGGGCCCCGGCTTGGCGATCCAGCTGGCGTGGAGGCTTCCGGTTGCGCCTCCGGCGAATCGCAGCAGCGCCATTCCGGCGTCCTCCACCGCGGTCGCCGAACCCGTTGTCATCGCCGCGACCTCGACGACATCGTCGCCGGTCACCGCACGCAATAGGTCGGCGACATGGATCCCGAGATCGATGAGCGCGCCGCCGCCGGCCTGCGCGGGATCGAAGAACCACGTCGACTCGGGCGCCCAGGCCTGCGGTCCGGCGTGCCCGAAGGCGGCCCGCACCGCGACGATGGTCCCGACGTCGCCCCGCGCCACTGCCTCGCGCGCTGCGACGAACGGCGCGAAGAACCGGAGGTTGTGCGCGGTCATCAACAGCACGCCGGCCTGTGCCGCGGCGGCGACCATGGCGTCGGCGTCGGCCAAGGTGCAGGCGATGGGCTTCTCGACCAGCACGTGCTTGCCCGCCCGCGCGGCAGCGATGGCCATTTCGGCGTGGAGGCCATTCGGCGTGCAGATGGCGACGGCGTCGACGTCGTCGCGATCGAGCACTCGACGCCAATCGTCGATCACGTCGCCGCGGCCGCTGGCCTCGGCTTGCGCCGCCTCCGCCGAGGTGCGACTGCGGCTGGCGAAGGCGACGACATCGGCTCCGGCCGCGAGCAGCGCGGGCAGGTGCGCCCGCCGCGCAATCGCGCCACAGCCGATGACGCCCATGCCTACGGTCGTGCCTACAGTCACGCCTGCACCATAGGTGAGGCCTACTGTTGACCTCCCGAGGTGGCAAGTCATTCAGATCGTTCGCTCGGCCCGCGCGTCGTCGTGGCCAACAGTGTCGGCAAGGCCGTGCTCGGTCTTCGCCGGCTCACCCGCGGCGGCGGGTCGGCCCTACCTGGCCTGGTGGCGGAGCGGATCGATCCGAAGATGGTCGGCCGTTTGGTTTCTCAACTACCTGAGGGCGTCATCGTCGTCACTGGCACCAACGGCAAAACGACGACGACCAAGATGATCGTCGCCATCCTCGAAGCGCAGGGCAAGAGCGTGCTGACGAACCGGTCGGGCTCGAATCTCTCGCGGGGTGTGGCGTCGGCGCTGCTCGAGCGATCGAAGTGGCGCGGTCGCCTCGAAGAGGACGTCGCGGTTATCGAAGTGGACGAGTTCAGCATGCCCGCGGTGTGCGAACAGCTGCGGCCGTCGACGGTTGTCGTCCTCAACCTGTTTCGGGATCAGCTCGATCGTTATGGAGAGCTCGACACCACCGCCTCGGTGATCGGCCGCGCCATCGCCAGCCTCGACGGATCCGCGACGGTGAGCTTGAACGCCGACGATCCTCTCGTGGCCAGCCTCGTCCGCTACGCCGAGCGACTCGAAGTCCGCTGGTTCGGCGTCGACGTCCATGACGTCACCCGGCTGGAGCACGACGCGGCGTCCGACTCCGATCACTGCCCGCAATGCGGCCTGGCCCTGGAGTACGAGCGGGTGTTCTTCAGCCACCTCGGGCACTACCGCTGTCCCGACGGCCACGTCGAACGACCCGACACCGACATCGAACTCAAGTCGTTCGAGCACGAGGGGGATGGCAGCCGGCTGCTGGTGGACGTCGACGGTACGGCGACCACCGTGCATCTCCCGCTGCCCGGCCTCTACAACGCGTACAACGCGCTTGCCGCGCTCTCGGCGGCGCGCAGTCGCGGCATACCGGTGAGCGAAGCGGCCGACGCTCTGGCTCACGTCACCGCACCGTTCGGTCGGGTCGAGGACGTCGACGTGATTGGCCGCCGATTGCAGCTGCTTCTCGTGAAGAACCCGACCGGCTTCAACCAGATCATCCAGACGTTTCTCGCTGAGGCCAACAACACGCGGCTGATGCTCGCGATCAATGACGGGTTCGCCGACGGACGCGACCTGAGTTGGTTGTGGGACGTCGCCATCGAGGACATCGCTCCGGGCGCGTTCGTGCTCTGCACCGGCACGCGCGCCGCCGACATGGCGTTGCGATTCAAATACGCCGGCGTCGAGGCCGACGTCGTTCCCGACATGGCCGATGGCATCGCCGAGCTGCTGCGGCGCACGCCGCCGGGGGAGTCGGCCGAGGTCCTCGCCAACTACACCGCCATGTTGGAGATGCGGGCCAAGCTCGATCCGCAGACCACGCTCAAGCGGTTTTGGCAATGAGCACGTCGCTGACCATCACCCACCTGTATCCGGTGGAGATGAACATTTACGGGGACCGCGGCAACGTGCTCAGCCTCTGCCGGCGGATGGAGTGGCGCGGCATCACGCCCACGGTGGTCGAGGTGGGTGTAGGGGAGCCGTTCGATCCGCTGAGTACCGACATCCTGTTCTCTGGGGGTGGGCAGGACCGCGGCCAGATGTCGGTGGGGCACGATTTGCAATCGCGCGGTGCCGGCTTGCTCGAAGCCGCGGAGGCCGGCGTCGTGATGCTGCTGGTGTGCGGCACGTATCAACTGTTCGGACGACACTTCCTCACCCTCGAGGGACATGAGATACCGGGCATCGCCGTGTTCAAGGCCGACACCGTCGGCTCGACTCAGCGGCTCATCGGCAACGTCACCATCGACAGCCCGTGGGGCCCGATGGTCGGGTTCGAGAATCACAGCGGCCAGACCACGCTCGACCCGGGTCAGTCCCCGCTCGGCCAGGTCGTCAAGGGCAGCGGCAACAACGCCACCGACAAGCTCGAGGGTGCGATCCACCACAACGTGCACGGCACCTACCTGCATGGCCCGGTACTGCCTCGCAACCCGGCGTTCGCCGATCACCTGATCCTCACGGCCATGCGCAGGCGTTACGAAACCGAGAAACTCGATCCGCTCGACGACACGCTCGAGCGGGCGGCGGCCAAGGTGGTCATGGACGCTCCACATTGAGATCGCCCGGGGGGACGGTCGCCCGCTTGAGTGCGGTCATATCGGTCGACCAGCTGCACGGCTACGCGTTCGTGGTGCTGGCGCCGGAGATCGCTCGCGGGCTGCACGCGTCGACCAATCACCTGGCCGCCATCGGGATCTTGCGCGGGGTCGGATTCGTGACCGCAGCCGCCGTAGTGGAGCGGCTGGTCCGGCGCGGCCGGGCGCGCCGCGTGACGCAAGTGGGAGCCGCGGCGCGTGCCGGAGCTCTCGCAGTGGGAGGCATAGCGGCCAGCGGCGCAGTTGCCGGAGGATTGCTGGCGTACGGCGCGGCGGGCACCAGCGTGCTCAGCGCCCACCGCAGGTTGTTGGCACCGCCTGATCGCGAGACTCACCGGTTGGCCGGACGATTGGGCAACGCGGTGGTACCGCTGGTCGTCGCCGGGTTGGCCTACGTGATCTCTTGGCAATCGATCTTTCTCGTGATGGCGGTCGTCGCGGGCGCGATCGCGCTCACGACGATCAAGATCGGTACCACGACCGATACCGACGACGAGATGGATGTCGTGCTCGGTCGATTGGGGGCGGTGCCCGGCGGCCGGCTGGCCATCGCGCTGGTCACGGCTGCGTCGCTGACGGAGTTCCCGATCTATGTCGTGGTGTTCGCGCATCTCGGCACGCACCTGCACATGAGCATCCTCGCTCGGGCCGGCCTCATTGCCGCGGCCGAGCTGGCCGGTGTCGTGGCCAACTTGATGATGAGCCGGCGCATGGCGGGTGGACGCACATACACCGCGCAATCACTCGGTGTCGCGATCACCGCAGTGGTGTTCGTCGGCTTTGCCGCGCTGGCGCTGGCGATGACGGTTACATCAGTCGCACTGGCGGTCGCCGCACTCTTCGTCGGCGCGTTGGCAATCTCGGTGATGGTTCCGTTCATGGCGCTCGGCACACGGGCCGTGCTGGCCGACGCGGTGCCCCGTTGGGTCACGCTCGGGGCGTCGGCCGCGTTTGGCGCGGTTCTTGTCCTTGGTGGCGGTAGCGACGCGGCCACGGTGGGAATCCTGCTATTCGTACCGGTTTGCGCCGTCGGCTCCCTCACGTGGGTGGGGCTGCGATCACCCGAGGCCGTTGCCGACGGGCTGCGGGGCGTGGCAAACGTCACGCCCGCAGATCGAATTGTTCCAGCGCCGCCGGCGTTGGAACAGGCGTGATCACCCGCCAGATCGAGCCCGACGACGTCGACCGGCTGGAGCGCATGTTCTTCCGGCTTTCACCGGAGACGGTCTACCGCCGCTTCTTCTCGCCGGTGGCGCGGCCGCGACGGTCGGTGCTCGAGCACTTGGCCACCGTCGATCACTGGGACCGCGATGCGGTTGTCGCCGTCGTCGACGACGAGATCATCGCGGTGGCGCGTTATGACCGCGCCAAGGATCGCGTCGACGCGGCCGAGATCGCCGTTGTGGTCGAGGACAGCGTGGCAGCGCCACCATGTCGCGACGGAGCTGCTCAATGAGTTGGCGGCGCGGGCGCGCCACCGTGGTGTCACGACGTTCACCGCATCGATGCTGGGCGACAACCGTCCTGTGGTCTCGCTGGTACGCGCGCTCAATCCCGATACGCGCGTGCGCTGGGACGCCGGCACCCTCGCCGCCGAGGTCCCGCTCACCAGGTCCGCCCCCGCCGCGTAATTCGTCGCCGCAGCTCTCACGTCCGCGACGGCATTGGCACGGCAGGTGGTAGCCAGCGGGCGATCCATTCGCGGGTGTCGGGTTCCATCGCCGGTGGACCGGTGGCCGGAAGCGCCCAGCCGTCACGGCGGATGAAGCGGATCTCGCCTGAGAGGTTGCCCTCGATGCCCAGGCCCATGCGGTGCACGGCCCGGTGGTGATAGCTACACAGCAGCACCAGGTTCTCGAGGTCGGTGGCCCCGCCGTTCGCCCAGTGGATGATGTGATGCGCATGGACCCACCGGGTGCGCCCACAACCCCGGAACCGGCAGCCCCGGTCGCGCCGCTTGAGCAGGCGGAAGAGCCAGCGGGGCACGGTGCGACCCTTGCGCCCGATCCCGACCGGTGTGCCCTCGCGCCCCGGCGACGAAGGCCACCGCGGCGTCACAACTCGCGGCGAGGAGCTCTGAAGCGGAAACCATCCCGCCGTCCTCGAGCTCACCGGGCCCACCGATGAAGAGGTCCTCGGCCTCGATGTGGATGACAACGCATGCCCGGTCGCCATCGGCGTCGGTGGCCAAGGCGGTCGAGGCCAGCGCCTCGAGGGCATCGGCCATGCGGGCATCGATCGACTCATAGAGCCCGTTGGCCGGATCGGGCGGGAAGGCCTCGGCGATGCGCCGCAGTGCGGTCTCGATCACCGCACTGGCCAGCGCCGGGACCTGGCCACTGAGGTGCAGGTTCTGGCGGTCGCGCTCCCACCACAGCCGCAGACTGCGCCGGCGGTGGTTGGTCTCGGCGTCTCCTTCTCGGTGGGCGCTGCGGCGGGCCCGGGCGCGCAGCTCCGCCGCGGTCATCCCCGGCGCGTCATGGGCAACTTGCTCGTCGGTCTCCGGCGTGGCCAAGGACGCCGCCGCCGCGGCCTGGTCCCAGCCCAGGCGTCCCTCGGCCAGGGTCCCGGCGAGCGCGGGCAGGCTCTCGAGCTCAGCGGCCACCTTGGCCAGTTCCACCGCGCTGCGGTGGGTCATACCGAAGCGGGCCACCAGCCAGTCGGCCATGGTGCGGGCGCCGTCGGTATAATAGGCCTCGCGTCGCTCGTATTCGGCGATGACCCGGCACAGCTCGCGCCGCGTCGCGGATTCGGCCGCGTGCAGCTGGCCGATAGTGGCGACCAGGTCGTCATCTGAGTAGCCGGCGTAGGTGGCTTGCGCCATGGCGCCGATCGTACAGAGAGGGTGTAACACCCCCCTTAGCGCTCTGACCAGGGATTTCGCGTTCTCTCGCGGGGTGCCGATCACCCGCTCGATGGCGGGCAATATCGCGTGGCGCTGGTCCCGAGCCACCACGCCGCTAGAGAAGCGCGGCGGCGACCTTGAGAATCCCCGCAGCGACGTCGTCGCAGTCGTCGTCGGTGTAGGCGGGGCCCACGCCGACCGTGACCGAACGTGCCGCGAGGTCCTCGGTGCGGGGGCACATTCCCATGCGGTACTCGACCCTCGCGGGATGCTCGGCGCAGTTCCACGGGCCGCCCTTGCCCGACGCCGTCCGGCGTTCGAGTATCGCCGGCGTGGCGTACACCGGCAGCCCGTTGTACATCTGCGCCGACGGGATGCGCTCGGCGCGCAACGCGGCCACGAAGCGGGTGGCGATATCCGGCGATGGCGCGAACCAGGTGACGCTCGATCCTCCGTCCCCGGCGGGGTCGGGCACGCGGCGTCGCTCCAAACCGTCTACGTCGCCCACTGCGGCGAGGATGCGCGTGTGGTTGTGTCGCATCGCGGCCAAGAGACCGTCGAGCTTGGTGAGTTGCACGCCGGCAATCGCCGCGGCCAACTCCGTCATGCGCAGGTTCTCGCCCACGAACGGCTCGGCCAGCTCCTCGCCCCGGCCGCCGCCATGGCTGGTGAAAAACTGGCCGCCCTGATCCTGGTAGCGCGCCGCCCGCTGGAACAGGCGCTCGTCGCTCGTAACCACGACGCCACCTTCGCCCGCGGTGATGTTCTTCTCGAGTTGCAGCGAGTATGCGCCGATGTCGCCGATGCTCCCGAGCGCCCGGCCGTTGTAGGTGGCACCGATCGACTGCGCGGTGTCCTCGAGAACGGGAATGCCGCGCGCCGACGTGACGGCCAGCAGCCCGTCCATGTCGCAGGCGACGTTCTCGAGGTGGACCGGCATCACCGCGACCGTGCGATCGGTGATCTTGGTGGCGACGTCGCCGGCGTCGATGTTGAGCGTGTCGTCGATCTCGGCGAACACGGGAACCGCGCCGCTCACGACGATGGCGTTGATGCTGGCAATGAACGTGAAGGCGGGGACGATCACCTCGTCACCGCACCCCACGCCGAGAGCGGCCAGCGCGGTGCGCAGCGCGGCGGTGCCGCTCGAGGTGGCCACCGCGTACTCGGCGCCGACGTAGGTGGCCACCGCGGCCTCGAACGCCGCGGTGCGACCGAGGAACTGTGGGCCGTAATACCGGAACAGCGAGCGGCTCTCGAGGACCTCCAACACCGCCGCTCGTTCCTCCGGGCCGAGAACGGCGACGCCTTTGCCCAGTGGCGGGAACGCCGTACGGACGGGCGTGCCGCCGTCGATCGCCAGTGCCGTGGTGGTGCTCACGCCTCCACTGCCGTGAGCGCGTCGGCCATGGCGGCCACCGCTTCGGCTCCGTAGGACACGGTCTCCTCGTATCCCTCGCCGAAGGGCACCGGGAGGTACCCCTGCCAGACGGGCGCCAGCGCGGCGATGAGTACCGGGCCCGGTCGGGCGGCATCGATCTGGTTGACCAGCGCGTGAAAGGGCTCGCCGGGAACCGCGACGACCGTCAACTCGCCGATTCGCCACTCGACGAGCTCCACCTCCAGCGTCGGACCCGTGCCGGTGAGCGCGGCGAGCGGCGTGGTTCCCACCGGCACCGTGATCCACCGTGCGGTCGCGACGAGCTCATCGCCGTCGATCGGCTGTGCGCTGCCGAGGAGCTGCGCGACGGCGGCGGCGACGTCCTGACCCAGCGCCGCAGTCGCGCCGAACTCGGGGTGCTCGGGATCGGCCCAGCGTTCATCGGGCGGGTTCACGTCACCGAGACCGGCCTGGAGCAACACCGCGTCGCCGCCCATACCCGCTTCCAGCGCGGTACGGAACGGGCCGACGTAGTCGGAGGAAATCTGGAGCCACGTCGGACCCAAGCTCACCGGATGCACGCCGAGGTTGGCAACGGTGCCGACCACACTGCCGTCAGGTCGGCGCGCCGACAGGGCGGCGAACCAGGGGTCATAGGGCAAGCCGCGCCGGTTGACCGACAGTCCTTCGGGCAATGGCATACGGGCGAAGTGCAGCGAGGCCGGCTCGGCCGCGACACTGGCCGCGCTCGCTGCAGTACGAGCTGCAGCAGTGAGCGCCGCGGTGTAGTCGGGCGGGATGACCCACCCCAGCGCCTCGCTACCCGTGATCGCACTGGGCCCGCTGTGCGTATGGATGCAGGCGGGCAGCACCGCCGCGGGGTCGATCGCCAGGTCTTCGGCCACCGCGGTCCGGATCGCGTTCGATGCATCACGCGACATGCCGAGGAGGTCGAACACGAGAAGACACAGCCGGGCGCCGGCGTCGTTGGCGAAGAGCACCGCGCGAACCTCGAGGTCGTCGTGGACCGCGTCCGCGGGCGCGGTGCGATCGCCGAAGCCGGCGAGCGCAACCGGAACGTCAGGGGTTATCGTCGCCCGCCCGAAGCCGGCATGGAGCATCCCTCAGCTCACCAGCCTGAAGGTCTCGGACAGCACCAGCGCGGCACCGCCGAGGAGGCCGGCCCGCTGGTCGAGCTCCGAGAGCACCACGCGGACCTCGTCGCGGAGGTAGGCGTGCACCCGCGCCTTGACTGCCTTCTCGATTCGCTCGCGCAAGACCTCGCCGCCACCGACAACGTCGCCGTGGAGGATCAGTAGTGGAGGCGTCAGCACTTGCACGAGGTTGGCCAGGCCGATCGCGAGGTGATCGGCGTATTCGTCGAGTAGCTCGTTGGCGGTGGCCGACTCAGCCGCCGCGGCGACCAGCTGCCGAGCGCCGAGATTGCCGGCGCCGCGGATGCGGCGCCGGCGCGCTTCGCGCTGCAGCCAGCGCAGGCTCGCGATCGTCTCCCAGCATCCGACCAGGCCACAACGGCATCGCTCACCGTTGAGAACGACCGCGGTGTGACCGACCTCGCCGGCCTCGCCGCGCTTGCCGCGGTAGACGACGCCGTTGAGCACCAGCCCGACGCCGAGGCCATGGCCGGTCTGCACCGAGGCGAAGGACTGCACGCCGCGGCCGTCGCCGAACCACTTCTCACCCAATGCCTGCGCGCGGGCGTCGTTGTCGACGATGACCCGCTGGTCGAACCGGCGGCTCAACGATTGGACGAGGCCACCGCCCCGCAACCCTCGAACCTGTCCGGAACCGAGGATCACCCCGCGCTCGGTGTCGCAGACGCCAGGGATGGCTAACCCGATACCCAACAGCGCGCCGGGCCCGTTGGCCGGCATGACTGATTGGAGCGCCCGCGTAAGTCGGGCCCGCAGTTCAGTGTCATTGTCCGCGGTGGGATCAAACTCAC
Organism: uncultured Actinomycetes bacterium; assembly: GCA_963742585.1. Taxonomy (GTDB): domain Bacteria; phylum Actinomycetota; class Acidimicrobiia; order Acidimicrobiales; family JACDEA01; genus JACDEA01. Next base: position 1,498,868 of record CAVUMI010000009.1, on the reverse strand, counting down.
CCGCAGCGGCCTCGAGTACGTCGCCCCGCGCGTCGATCAGGGCCACGTCGAAACTGCCGCTGGTAATGGCGGCGGCGGCCGACAATCCGGCGCCGGGCGCGAACCACAGCGGCCGCGCTGGCTTGCCCACGCCGCTGGCTTCGCGTGGCTGATGCTCTTCCACCAGGCCGCTGTCGATGAGCGCGTTGGCAATATTTCCGATGGTGGCCCGGGTGACCCCGGCCATCTTGGCCAGCTCGGCGCGGGAGAGCGGCCCGTGGTCGCACAGTGCCTGCAGCACCCGCGATCGGTTGACATCGCCGATCCGGCTCGGGGACAGGAGGGAGCCATTGAGCGCCGTGGTCCCTTCTCGAGACGTTGACACGTCCATATATGCAACCTTAATTTACAAATCCATGTCCGGTGCGGCGTTGAGCGCGACCGACGTTGCGGTCGCGTTCGGCGGCCTGGTTGCGCTTGACCACGTCAGCGTTCATGTTGCCCCATCGGAGATCGTCGGGCTGATCGGACCCAACGGTGCGGGCAAGACGACTCTGTTCGACTGCATTTCCGGCCTGCTCCCGAGCAGCGGCACGATCGAGTTGCTCGGCCGGGACGTTTCACGGCTTGGGCCCCACCGCCGAGCGGCTGCCGGCCTGGGTCGCAGCTATCAAGATGCGCGGCTGTTCCCGACGCTGTCGGTCATCGACACCCTCCGCACCGCGGCCGAGCTGAAGATGCGCGACGCCGGCTCGATGGCCGCCGTACCCGGCACACCCGCAGCCCGGCACGCCGAACGGGCGGCGACGGCCCGGGCCACCGAGATCGTCGACCTGCTCGGGCTCGGCGCCTACGACCGCAAGCTCGTCCGTGAGCTCTCCACCGGCACGCGACGCATCGTTGATCTTGGGTGCCTCCTCGTGCAGCGCCCGGCCGTCATCCTCTTCGACGAGCCGTCCTCCGGGATCGCGCAGCGCGAAGCCGAAGCGCTGGGGCCGTTGCTGTCGTCGATCCGGGATCGCACGGGGGCGGCGCTGATCGTGATCGAACACGACATGCCATTGCTGATGAGCGTGGCCGAGCGGGTGTATGCCCTCGAGACGGGTCGGGTGGTCGCCGAGGGAACACCCGAAGCCGTCGTGCATCACCCCGAAGTTGTTCGCGCGTACCTAGGCGACGATCTGTCCGCCATCAATCGCTCGGGTGCAGTGCGCCGGGCTCGACCGCTGAAAGCCGCTGGCCGTTAATGGACATCGTCCTGCTCGGTCTGGTGGTGGGTATGGCCAACGCGTTGCTCGCGGCCGGGATCGTGCTCGTCTACATGTCGAACCGCGTCGTCAACCTCGCGCACGGCGAGCTGGGCGCGTTCGCGGTGGCGATGATGCTGACGCTCACCACGCGGGGAGACCTCAACTACTGGCTGGCCCTCCCGCTGAGCCTGGCCGCGGCCGGCGTGCTCGGCGCGCTCATCGAGCGGATGATCCTGCGCCGCCTGTTCAACAGCCCGCGGCTCATCGTGCTGATCGCCACGATCGGCGTTGCCCAGCTGGTGATCGTGGCCCGGTTGATCCTCCCGAAGCCGGGGACTGCATCGGGCGACCGGATTCTCGCCGCGGGCGGGGGTGTCTTTCCGGTGCCCGTACATTTCGCGCCGATCGAATTCGGACGGGTGGTGCTGCAGCCTCAGCACATCCTCGTGCTGATCGCCGGGCCGATCCTGGCGCTGGCGCTGTTCTCTTTCCTCCGTTGGTCCGCCTATGGCGTGGCGCTGCGCGCCGCCGCCGAGAACGCGCCGCGCGCCCGCCTGCTCGGCATCCCGGTTCGCCGCGTGTCGACGCTCGCCTGGGTGCTCGCCGCGGTGCTGTCGGGTAGTGCCGCCATCTTGCTGGCGCCGGTGATCGGGTTCTCCTCGACGGAGGCCGTTGGCCTCCCGCTTCTCATGCGGGGTCTGGCCGCGGCGACCATCACCGGCATGACCTCCGTCGGTGCCGCTTTCGGTGCCGGCCTCGCCATCGGTGTCGCCGACCAACTCGTCTACTTCTGGTTGGGTCGCTCCGGCCTCACCGATGTCGTGCTACTCGTCGTGATCGTCGTCGTGCTGCTGTTGCGCCGGCAGGCGTTCTCGCGGACGACCAGCGCCGAGGAGTCGTCGTGGGACGCGGTCGAGCCCGTGCGTCCACTTCCGCCGGACGTGGCCGCCCATCCGCGCTGGCGCACCGCGCTGTTGGCGTCGCGTGTCGCGGCCGCGGCGATCGCCGTGATCTTGCCGTTCGTTTTGAAGTCGGCGCCGACGTTCTTCGTCGCGTCCGTCGCTCTCGTCGCGGTGGTCGTGCTGTCGGCCACCGTGTTGACGGGGTGGGCGGGCCAGCTGTCGATCGGGCAATGGGCCCTGGCTGGCGTGGGGGGTGTCCTGGGATCAAAGCTGGCGGCTGACTTCAGCGTGCCGTTCTGGGTCGCGTTCGTTCTCGCCGCGTTGCTCGGCGGCCTGTTCGCGCTGGTGCTGGGATTGCCTGCGCTACGGCTCGGCGGCATGACGCTCGCCGTCGTTACCCTCGCCTTCGCGGTCGCTTCCGCCAACTGGTTGTTCGAAGAGACCTGGTTCCGCCCGAGCGAGCTACCAGTCCGTCCTGACTACCTGACGTCGCGGGGCTTGTACGCGGTCGCGCTCGCGCTCCTTCTGCTCACGGTGTCGGTCGCCCGTGTCGTCCAACGCAGCCGCCTCGGGCGCAGCATCGTGGCGGTCAGAGACAACCCGACGCAGGCGGCCTCGCTCGGCATATCCGTGGTGCGGACCAAGCTGACGGCCTTCGCGCTCTCCGGCGCGCTCGCCGCGGCTGCCGGCTACATCTGGGTGGCCGGTATCGGTTCGGCGCGCGGCGCGGTGTTCCCGCCGGTGCGGTCGTTGTCGATCCTCGCCGCTGCTGTCATCGGCGGGATGGGCAGCGTGACCGGGGCGGTGGTCGGTGCCGCCTACATGTGGGGCATCCCATACTTCCTCGGCAACGTGTCGCCGTACTTCGGCCTTCTCTCCACCGGTGTCGGGTTGCTCGTGCTGGTGCTGTTCCTTCCGGGCGGGCTCGTCCGTCCCATCACCGGCGCCCGCGACCTGCTGGCCCGCGCCATAACCGGCATTCGGCCGGATTCGGCGTCGAAGCAAACTGCCCCAGAGCCCGCACTGGCGGCGTTGGCGCCGGCCGAGGTGGCGCCATGAGTGAGCCAGAGGCGAAGCCGGAAGGCGATCGGGCAGGCACAGGTAGCCCGCGCGGTCTCGCCGACAAGCTGCGCACGTACCTGGCGGGCGAGGCGGTGTTCCCGGTCGCGGTCCTCTTCGCCCTGACGTGGGCCGATCAGGTCGACATCCAGACGTTCCAGGTTCTCGGTCCCGAGATCGCCGAGCACTTCGACGTCGGTGTCGGCATCTTCGGAACGGTGACGTTGCTGGTACTCCTTCTGGTGCCCCTGGTCGCGGTGCCGGTGTCCTATTTGGCCGACCGCGGACGGCGGATGCCGCTAGCCATCGGTGGTGCCGCGACCTGGGCCTTGTTCTCGGTGCTCACGGGGTTGGCGCCGACGCTGGCGCTGCTCATCGTCTTCCGCGTCGGGTCGAGCTTCGGCGAGGTCGTCAACCAGCCCGTGCACTCGGCGCTCATCTCGGACTTCTACTCGCCGCGGGCGCGGGTGAAGGCGTTCGGGATCTACCACCTCGGGTTCACCTCCGGTGCCGCGCTCGGTGCCGTCGCTGCCGGAGCGCTCGGAGAGGTTTTCGGATGGCGGGCGCCGTTCCTCCTCCTGGCCATCCCGACCTTCTTCGTGCTCCTCGTGGCGCTTCGACTTCCCGAGCCCCGTCGCGATCGCTTCGAGAAGTTCGAGTCCGCGACGCCTCCGCCGTTCCGCCAGACCGCGCGCCGGCTGTGGGCAGTCCGCTCGCTCCGGTATCAGTGGATCGGCGGCGCGTTTACCACCGGGTCGGTGCTGGGCATTAGCGTGCTCGTCCCGTTCTTCCTCGAGGACGAGTTCGGCGTCGGGCCGGGCCTGCGCGGTGTGATCGCCGGTACCGGCACTGCGCTGGCCGCAGTTGCCGTGGTGGCGGGAACCGCGGCCATGCAGAAGCGCCTCGATGACAAACCGAGCGCCAGTCTCATCATGCTGTGCTGGGCCGGCGTGGTCGCCGCGGTCGCGCTCATGCTGATCGCGATCGCGCCAGTCCTCATCCTGGTGACGCTGCTCATCTGGGTCGTCGTGTGCGTGTTCGCGTTCGTGGCGCCCGGGCTTCGCGCGATCACCGCGGTGGTGGCGCCGCCGGAGATCCGCAGCACCGCGTTCGCGCTGGCGGGCCTGGTCGCACTCGGTGGCTCTGGATTCGCACTCTTGGGCTTCGTCATCGGCGACGCGGTGAGCGAGCGGTGGGCCATTGCGGTCATGGCGCCGGTGTTCTTCCGCGGCGTCCTCTACTTTTTCAAGGCCGCGACGTACCTCGATGACGACGTGGAGCGGCTCGACCCGAGTCACGTCGAGCGGGCGCGGCATGAAGGCGTTGCGGGACCGGTGCTGCTCGAGGTGTCGGACCTCACCGTGTCGTACAACGGCGTGCAGGTCCTCTTCGGCGTCGATCTCGAGGTCCGCGCCGGTGAGATCGTGGCGCTGCTCGGCACCAACGGCGCCGGGAAGTCGACCACGCTGAACGCCATCTCGGGGATCGTCGAGCCTGATGGCGGCAACGTCTGGTTCGAAGGCGAACCGATCGTCGGTGAACAACCCGAGCGCACTGTGAGCCGCGGCATTGTGCAGGTGCCTGGTGGCCGCGGAATCTTCCCGGGGCTCTCGGTGGCCGAGAACCTGAAGATGGGTGCGTTCCTGACGCGGCGCGACAAGGCGGGCGCCGCGCAACGTCTGACCGAGGTGCTCGAACTGTTCCCGCGGCTGGCGGAGCGGCGCAACCAGCGGGCCGGATCGCTGTCGGGCGGTGAACGGCAGATGCTGACGCTCGCGCAGTCGTTCCTGCTCCGCCCGAAGCTGCTGCTGATCGACGAGCTTTCGTTGGGCCTCGCGCCGGCCGTGGTGCGCGAGCTGCTGCAGGCGGTGCGCGGCGTGAACGCGATGGGCACAGCCATCGTGCTGGTCGAGCAGTCCGTGAACGTGGCGCTGACGCTGGCCCACCGCGCCTACTTCATGGAGAAGGGCGAGGTGCGCTTTTCGGGACCCACGACAGAGCTGCTCGAGCGATCCGACCTCCTGCGGTCGGTCTTCCTGGAAGGGGCGGACGCCGCGGTGCGGACCAAATGAGAGCGTTGCTGGCGTGCGTCGAGGTGGGCGGCAGCAGCAGCCAGACCGTCGTCTTCGGCGGCGACACGACGGTGCTCGTCGACGGGGCGCACCAGCCGGCAGGTGCGCGCCTCGCGCTCGCCGTGCCCGGTCTGCTCGACGGCCACCGCGTGGTCACCGCGTCCAACCTGGGCTGGGACGATGTCGACCCGGTCGAGGTACTCGGGCTTCGCGGTCCGGCAGAGGTCGTCTGCAACGACGCCGAAGCGGCCGCCCTGGGCGAGAGCGCGTTACGGGCGGCGTCATACGGCGGGGGATTGGCGTACGTCGGATTGGGCACCGGGATCGGCGGCGCGGTGGTCACCGCCGACGGCACGGTGGCGTCGAACCTGTTCGGCCACGGGTTGCCATTCGGCGATCGCCTGTGTCGGTGCGGGCGGCGCGGCTGCCTCGAGACCATCGCCGGTGGCTGGGCGCTCCCCGAGAAGCTCGGTCCTGCGGAGCTCACCACGGTGGCCGAAGTCCTGGCGCAGGCGGTTGACCGGGAACCGGTCGCCGATGATGCCAGGCTGGTGGTCGTCGCCGGGGGGATCGCCCGCAGCTATCCCGCTCTGGTGGGACTCATCGGCGAGTCCTTGCCCGATCGGGTGGTCGAAGCGTCGGCCGCGCCGGCGACGGCGAAGTCGGCCGCCCCGTGGGGGTTGCGCCGGCTGGTCGAGGGGCGTGAGGCGGCAGTAACCGAGGGAGGACGGCAGTGAAGGATTGGCTTGGCTCGATTTCACGGGCGCAGGTCCAACAAGGCGTGGCCATCGCGGTGGCGTCGCTCCTCGTGATCTCGATCGCGTCGATCGGCCAGGTTCAATCCGAGATCGACAAGGATCGCAAGAAGGAAGTCGCGGTCCGCGGGTCGAGGCTGGGAGCACCGAGGGTCCGAACGACACGACGACAACGGTGGATGCCACGACCTCGACTGCAGCCGCTTCGAGCGCGGCGGCGACGGCCGGCCGTTCCGGCACGACGGCGCGGCAGGGTGGTTCCGGAAAGGGGCTACTCGCCGTCCCCGACTTCGGCCTGAAGACGCAAGGGGTGACCGCGAAGACCGTCAAGGTCGGCCTCAGTTACAACGTGTCGGGCTGCGGCGACTCCGGCCCGCTCAACGCGATGTTCGGCGCGGCGATCGTGGGCTCGCCGAGGAATGCCGTCGATGCGTTCACCCGGTACATCAACGACAACGGCGGCATCCACGGACGCACGATGCAGGTCGATGTCGTCGACGATGGCGGCGGCGGCTGCCCGGAGAAGGAGCTCGCCGCGGCCCGCACCATGGCCGATGACAACAAGGACTTCATCGCCCTCCCTGGCCTGTACACGGTGGCCGACTACCTCATTGCGCAGAAGGTGCCGGTCTTTGGCGGGCGCGACGACCCGTCGTCGATCGCCAAGATCTCTCCCAACGGGATCATGTTGACCGAACCGCTCGATCCGACCTTCCAGGCCTGGGCCAGCTTCGGCCGGTATTACCTCGACTCGGCCAATCACAAGCCGTGCCTCGTGCATCCGAGCAGCGACGAGAGCGGCGACTGGAACGCCTACGAGAAGGTGCTCGTTAGTCGCATGCGCGAGCAGGGCCTCGCGTTCACCGACATCCTCGTGTACCAGAACGATCTGTCGACCGCGCAGTCACAAGCCAACACCGCGGTGAGCCGGCTCAAGAGCAAGGGCTGCGACCAGGTGTGGCTGCTATCGGGGAACCCGATCGCGTGGATCTTCTTCACGCAAGCCGCCAGTCAGAACCTGTGGTACCCGACGTGGACGTTTACCTCCTACAGCGCGCTGGCCGATACCGAGTTGGCCGGGGGCCTCATGGACCAGCGCCAGTGGGGCAAGGCGTTCGGGCTCTCGGCCCGCGTCCCCAAGGGTCAAGGGCACCCGGCCGAGAACCGGTGCGCGTCGATCTACCGGCGGTACTACCCGAACGACAACGCCGGCGAGTCGGCCGCGACGCAGATCGTCTGCGCGCAACTGCTCTCGGTCGCCGAGATCATGCGACGCGCCGTCGACAAGACTGGAGTCCTCACCGGTAACTCGTTGCTGGTGGGCGCCGACTCGGTGAAGAACGATTTCTACTTCGACGCGCATGTGCCGATCACGTGGTCGATCCCGGGGGTCAAGGGCCCGTTCAAGACCAAGGGCTTCAGCCACATGACGGTGATCCGTTGGGACAACAGCGCCCACGTGTACCGCTTCCCCGAGTACCCGAAGTACTGGAAGGTCATGGGGCCCAACCAGTCCAACGCCGAAGACCTCCGCCCGCTCTGGTCGAACTACAAAGTTCCCTAAGGCCCGGTGAGGGCGAGGGTGCAGAGACGGTCGGTGAGGTTCTCGCCGGCGACGAGGGCTTCGGGAAGGGCGTGGAAGCGGCCGTCGCGCCAGGTGGTGACGGGGTAGTAGGCCCAGCGGGTGCCGAAGACCTGCATGGGCATGTTGCGGGCGCGGCGCCACAACTCAGAGGTCACGAACGCAATGTCGGCTGGGCGTTCGGGACGGCGGCCGAGAACGTCGAGGGCAAACTGCATCGCTTGTGACTCGGCATCCCACTGGTCGAGCCACGGCGCAATCTCAGTCGCCAGCGCAGGATCGAGTCCGGTCCGACAGCCGGCCTGCAAGTAGGCAAGAAGCGCAGAACCGTCACCCATCATTGCCGCCTCCGCCCACCCGGCCAGTTGCGGGTCGAGGCCGAACCCGTCGTCGGCCCAGGCGCGCGACGCGCGGGCCAGCGGCTCGAGGCCGGGGATCTCCGCCAGGCTCGTCTGCCACGCCTCCTCGCGATCGCGCGCCGGATCGGTCCAGAACGCGGCGGCCACCGCAAGCCCGAGCCGGCTGGCGCGGACGCGCGGCATGAGGTTGCAGAACACGCCGGTCGTCGCGTCGACCAGATCGGCATCGCGATCGGGATACGGCCCGAGATGGAGCACCGAGCTCATCGCACCGTCGTTCACCGGGAAGTTCTCACCGAACAGCAGCTTGCGGCCAAGCTGGTCACCGATCGTCCGCGCGTCGCTCGCGGTCATGTGTGGGGTCACAATCGATGGTCCGGTCCACAGCACCTCGACCGTTTCGGTCAAGGGCGCCACGTACTCCTGCAAATACGGTGTGGCTTCCGGTGTGGCGTAATCGGTGGGGCAGGTGATCCACCGGATGTCGTAACCCAACGCATCGACGGCGGTAGCGATCGCCCGGCCGTGCGCCGCGCCGAGTTCGGCACCGCCGGGCGGTACGTCGTCGAACGCAATGCCGAGAATCGTCGCGCCCAGATCGCGGAACGCGGTCAGCTTCTCGATCAGCGGGATCTCGTCGCCCTCATGCCAATCGAGTCCGGGCGACAGGGTGAGGCCGACCTCGACGCCGACCTCGCGACCCCGCTGCACGAGCTGACCCAGGTGGCGGAGTTCCTCGGCCGGATACGGCTCCCGCCAGCGCGCCCGGTGATAGGGATCGTCCTTGGGCGCGTAGCCGTAGCAGTTGAATCCGTGCGCGCCGAGCCACTCCACCAGCTCGAGGCGGTCATCGGGTGTGAACGGCGGTCCGTAGAACCCTTCCACCGCACCGAGCCAGGTCATCGTGCGTACACCTGCTCGCCGCCTATCCACGTCGCGACCGCGCGCAGGTCGTCATCGAGCGCGACCAGGTCGGCGCGCGCGCCGGCGGCGATGCGGCCGCGGTCGGGCGCGCCCATGACGGCCGCCGGCGTCGTGGTTGCGGCCCGCACTGCGTCGGCGAGCAGGACGTTGGCGTGGCGCACGACGTTGGCGATGGCGCGGTCCATGGCCAGGCAGCTGCCGGCCAGCGTGCCGTCCCGCAGCCGCGGTGCGTCCTCGATGGGGCCCGTCCAGGCGACCGCGTCGGTCACGAGCACGACGCGATCTGCGCCCTTGGCTTGGAATGCCAGGCGCAACGCGGCGGGGTGCGCGTGCACGAGGTCGGCGATGAGGCCCACCGCGAGACGATCGTCAGTGAGCGCGGCGCCCAACAGGCCCGGCTGCCGGTGGTGGAGCGGCCCCATGCCGTTGAAGCAATGGGTGACCATCCGCGCGCCGGCGGTCGCCGCGGCCAGCGTCTCTTCGTAGGAGGCGGTCGAGTGGCCGAGCGCGGTCACCACGCCGCGAGCCGCGAGTGTGGCGATCACCGTGGTCGCGCCGTCGAGTTCCGGCGCGACGGTGATGAGCCGGACGACGTCGGGCAGCTGCGCGAGCCAATCGACGTCGAAGGGAAGGATCAGGTCGACGGGGTGCGCGCCGGGCGCGCCCCCGAGGAACGGACCTTCCAAGTGCGCGCCAAGGATGGCGGGCACCGCGCCCGAGCGGGCCGCGGCCTCGGCGACGCGCACCAGCGGCGCGGCGTACGCGTCGAGCGGCGCGGTGACCAGCGTCGGGCACCACGCGGTTACGCCTTGCTCGATGAGGCGCTGATCGAGGTAGTCCCAGTCGGCGCCCTTGGCATCGGCCACGTTCACTTCGCCGATGCCGTTCACTTGAACGTCAACGAAGCCGGGTGCCAGCGTGACGTGGACGGGGTTGGCGCCCCCACTCGCGACCTCGACGATGCGCCCGTCATCGACAACGACCGTGCCGGGCGTAAGGACTGCCTCAGGTGTGATGACGGCGGTCGCCGTCAGTTCGATCACACCGTCAAGCTACAAGGGCGTACTCCTGATCGACCGGTGCCGGACTGTCTTCGCGCGGCACGCGCTTGGCGGCGATCACGAAAGCGGTGACCCAGACCACGGCGACACCGGTGAGAAGGATGTAGACGGTGATGGCGAACCACGCCGGCCCACCGTGGCTCTCCCGCATCAGGTAGCGGCCTTCGCGGAGGAACATCGCCGTGCGGTCGACCGCGGGCACCTCGACCGCACCGATCTCCGCGTCGGCGGGAAGATGGACGGGAACAGCAAGCATCTGGCTGCCCTTGTGGAGCCGTACGAGCGTCTTCCCCGGGCCGAATGCCGGCACGGGCTTCTCACTCACGTAGCGGCCGGCGACGTTGCCGTCCTGCTTCATGTCGGCTAGCACGAGGTCGCCGCCCTGCCAGGTGATCGCCTGGAACCAGCGGACGTCGTCGGCCGCGTTCGGCGGGTCGAGTTGGACCCGCACCAGCGCTTGATCGCCGGTCTGCCGCTCGAGCTGGATCGCCGCCGTCGTCCCATCGCCGCCACCACGGGGGAATGGGATCACCAAGCTGGCGAGAACCGCCAGCCCGCCGAGGGCAACGATGCGCGCCGGCACCGCTCGCGTCGACTCGCGGCGCACCGCGGAAGCGAACGCGGTGGCGATGATCGCGGACCCGAGCGCGGCGAGCAATGCCAACGGAATCACCTCGGGGAACAGTGAGGAAGTCCATGGCTGGCGGGCGCCCTGGTTCCAGAGGAACTCGCCGGCCAGACCGATGGTGCCCACTCCGAGACCGGACGCCACGGCGAACCGCAGCCGGCGATCGGTCCCGACGAGCCGGGCCACGATCTCCACTGCGATCGCAGATGCGAGGTAGATGCCGCCTGGGCGGGTCTGCACGGGGCCGCTGCTCTCCGAGAGACCGGACGAGAACAGGGCAACGTTGGCCAGCGCGATGCCGAGACCCCACCACGATCCGAGCACGAGGCGAATGGCGACGAACGCGAACCCGCCGGCGATCATGACGAGCACCGGGTGGAACAGTTGCTGGAACTGCGGTACGCCGAACGTGAACTCACCCTGTGAAGCGGCGAGACCGAGCAACGTGAGGAACGCGGCAACCACGTGTGAACCGCGCGCCCAGCCCGACGTCCGCGGTGAGACGCGGGCTTCGGCCAGCACCAACCACGCGGCCATCCCCACGAACGACGCGCCGAGGATCATCAGCATGTGGGTCGGACTCCACATCGTCACGTCGATGCCGTACTGCTCGTGCCACAGCTCATCGAGGGGGAATCCGGTCACCGCCGCGCCGCCGAGCGCGAGGAGCGGCAACATCGACCACGGCACGCGAAGCGCGCCGATACGGAAGCCCACGTTGGCCCGCTGCACGGTGGCGATCACGACGCCGAGGACGCCGGACAAGGCGATGAAGCCGAGTCCCACCACGATGGCGGTGTGGGGCGGGGTGAAGAGCGCCTTGTCGCGCCCGAGCCCGATGTGCCAGGCCACATCGCTGTAGAAACCCTCGCCCGCGGTGAAGACGCCGAAGAGGGCGGTCGCCATCGCGGCCGCCGCCCAACCCGGCATCTTGGTGAGCCGTTCGAGCGCGTTCGGGATGCGCGCGAGCGGGCTGCCGCGGCCGAAGACGACCAGTGCGACAACGCAGGCCGCGTACGCCGACAGCAGCAGTACGAGGAACGTCCAGTCGTTGAGCGTGCTTCCTTCGGCGCTCACTTGGGCGAACATCATGAGACTCGACTTTCCGTGAGGATGAGGCCGGCGACGCCGGCCCAAAGGAGATCGGCGAGGTAGTCGACCAGGCGCTCCCGCGGCATCGACCGGTGATCTACCCACCAGTGTCCAGCCGAATGCACCATGCCGACGATGCCGTGCGCGAGCGGCTCGGCGCCGCCGCTGTCCTGCCCCGCCACGCGCAACTGCTCGCCGAGCACGACGGCCACCTGCTGGCCCACCTGCTGCATGAAGCCGATGAGCGAGGCGTCGTTCTCGACGTATTGCACGAGAAAGCGGTAGACGTCGGGGTCACGCTCGACGAACGCGATGTAGGCGTCGATCGTGTGGACGATGAGCTGGCGCGGGTCGCCATTGCTGCGGAGCGCAGCTTGCAACTCGCTCATCAGCTCGTTGGAAAAGCGCTCGGCCAACGTGTGCACCAGGCCATCGCGGTCGCGGAAGTGCCGGTAGAGGATGGGCTTGGTGACGCCCGCCTCGGCGGCAATCTGCGTCATCGACACGCCGGGTCCGTGGCGCCGAATCGCGACCGCAGCGGCGTCGAGGAAAACGGGGCGGCGGTCAATACGCGGCGGCCGTGGCATGTTACTCATGGTAACGTTACCGCCGGTTACATGTCAAGGGGGAGTACCGTTCATGCATGGCACCAGGCGCCGCGTTCTTCGACCTTGACCGCACGCTGCTCAAGGGCGCGAGCGGTCCGCTCATCACCGAAGCGCTGAGGAGCGCCGGGATCGCCCCGCAGCGCGACATTCCGGGCCAGCGGCTGCTGTACCGGATCTACGACGTGATCGGCGAGACGCTCCCGTCGATGGCGCTGGCCCGGGCCGCCGCGGTCGTCGCCAAGGGCTGGTCGGCCGACGCGGTGCGCCAAGCCGGCAAGGCCGCGGCCGAGAAGCTCGAGGAGCTCGTTGCGCCGTACGCCCGGTCGCTGCTCGAGGAGCACCGGGCCGCCGGGCGCCCGGTCGTCCTGGCCACGACAACGCCCCACGATCTCATCAGCCCACTGGCGGAACGGCTGGCGTTCGACGACGTGATCGCGACGCGTTACGGCGAGGATGCCGGTTCCTACACGGGGAAGCTCGAAGGCGAGTTCGTGTGGGCCAACGGGAAGCTCAGCGCGGTGAAGCGGTGGGCGGCCGAGCATGACATCGACCTGTCCGAGAGCTACGCCTACTCGGACAGCGTCTATGACACGCCCTTGCTGTCCGCAGTCGGTCATCCGCACGCCGTCAACCCTGACGTTCGCCTGCTCGCCTTGGCGGTCCTCCGTCGGTGGCCCGTACTCAATCTGGACGTGCCCCCGGGCGTACCCAAGGTGCTCGGTGTCGAGCCGTTCGACCTCATCCGGCTCGCCGCCCGCCCGGAGCTGTTCCCGTACGCACGGTTCGACATCGACGGCACCGACCTGATCCCGAAGCACGGCGCAGCCATCATCGTCGCCAACCACCGCAGCTACTTCGACACCGCCGCGGTCGGGATCACCGTGATCCGGGGCGGCCGCGCCCCCCGGTTCCTCGGGAAGAAGGAAGTGTTCGATGCGCCGGTCATCGGCCCGCTGGCCAAGGCGCTCGGCGGCATCCGTGTCGACCGTGGCAGCGGCTCAGGTGAGCCCATGCAGGAAGCTGCTCGCGCGCTCGAGGCTGGTGAGGTGGTCACGCTCATGCCGCAGGGGACGATTCCTCGCGGCCGGAAGTTCTTCGAGCCCAAGCTCGAAGGCCGCAGCGGGGCGGCGCGCCTGGCGGCCTTGACCCGCGCCCCGGTCATCCCGATCGGGCTGTGGGGGACTGAGAACGTCTGGCCCCGCTCGGCCCGGCTTCCCAATGTCACAAATATCGGGAATCCTCCCGTCGTGCGTACCAGGGTCGGCCGACCCGTCGAGCTGGCCTATGAGGATCCCCGCGTCGACACCGAGCGCATCCTCGACGCCATCGTCGCCCTTCTCCCACCAGAGGCTCGCGAACGCCACGAGCCCACCCCCGAAGAGCTCATCCGTGCCACCCCCTCAGGCAAGGACCCGGAAAACCCAGAGGGCTGATCGACTTGTGAGGGCGCGGCGCGACGGCTAGTCGGCGGCGGTGGTGGGGTGGAGCAAGCGTCGCAATTCGGACACTTTGAGGGTCACGTGGCTCGTGTCCGGGTGCTCATCGGCCTCCCCGGAGACAGACTCGGGGGGCAGACCACCGGGCGCCTCCGCCGGCGCCTCGTGGCCTGCCCCCGAGCGAGCCTCGCTGGAGAGCCGTCCCCCCATGCCTCTGCGGCTCCCCATCGTTATGTTCCCCCCTGTAGAAGGGCCCACCGGGAGCCCTTTTGCGACGCCACCCGCCCCCCAACGGGTAGCGACGTTGTTGGCACTATGCACTCGAGGGTTTAAGAACGGCTTAAATCGGCGCAGCCTGCCTCTACTCTCGGGTTTCACCAGTGACCGAATCGCTCGATATACGCCTGCTGGGACCCGTCGAGGTTCGTCTCGGCGCGGAAATCGTTGAGCTGGGCGGGGCGAAACCGAGAGCGATTTTGGCCATGCTGGCCCTTGAGGCGGGCCGGGTCGTCTCGGTCGACCAGCTGGTCGAGGCCGGATGGGGGTCAGACGCGCCGCTGCGGGCCGTCAACTCGGTTCCCGTCTACATCTCCCAGCTGCGCAAGGCGCTGGGCGCCAGCCGCATCGAGACCCGGGCTCCTGGCTACGCGCTGACGCTGGAGGCCGCCGAGCTCGATCTCTCGAGATTTGAGGGCCACGTGCAGGCGGCGGCAATCGCCCGCGGTCGGGGTGATCACGCCGCCGCCGCATCGCTCCTGCGGGAGGCGCTGGCCCTGTGGCGGGGGCCGGCGCTGGGCGACCTCATCGCCGAGCCGTTCCTCGCTGAGGCGGCCCGGCTCGAGGAGACCCGGCTGGCGGTCACCGAGGACCGCGTCGAGGCCGAACTCGCCCTCGGATCCCACAATCACCTGGTAGGCGAGCTCGAGGCGCTGGTCGCCGCCCATCCGCTCCGCGAACGCCTGCGGGCGCAGCTGATGTTGGCGCTCTACCGCTCCGACCGCCAGGCCGAGGCCCTACGGGCGTACCAGGACCTGCGTCGGGTGCTCGGCGAGGAGTTGGGAATCGAGCCGAGCCGGGAGCTGGCCAGCCTCGAGGAGGCGATGCTGCTCCAGCGGCCCGAGTTGGAGTGGCGAGCCGCGCCGGCGCCGTCCACGTCGCCGCCCCGTCAGCAGCGTCCTGGACCGTCGATGCTGGTGCCCGGGGCCGGCCCCTTCGTCGGTCGCGACGACGAAATGGCGCGTCTCAGCGACGTGTGGGAGCGAGTGTCGGGAGGGCGCCTCGAGCTGGCGCTCGTCGCGGGCGAGCCCGGGATAGGCAAGACGCGCCTCGTGTCGGAGTTCGCCAGTCACGTCGGTGGCCTCGGGGCCATCGTGCTCTACGGGCGATGCGACGACGAGGCCCCGGTGCCGTACCGGCCGTTCGTCGAGGCCCTGCGTCACTACGTCGAGGGGTCCTCGACCGCCGAGCTCCGCGCGCTGAGCTTTCGCGTACGCGAGCTCGCCCGCGTGATCCCCGAACTCAGCGAACGGTTGCCCGAGCTGGAGACGCCCCGCGGCCGCGACTCCGACACCGAGCGCTACTTCCTGTTCGAGGCCGTCGTGGCGTTGCTGGCCGCAGCCGCGGCCAACGCGCCCGTGCTGCTCATACTCGACGACGTGCACTGGGCCGACAAGCCGTCGCGGCTCCTCCTCCGGCACGTCACGCAGCGACTGATCGAATCGCCGATTTTCATACTGACGACGAGCCGCGACATGGAGGTGCTCACCGAGGTCGACCGCGAGCGGCGGGCCCACCGCCTCCGGCTCACCGGCCTCACCGAGCCCGATGTCGCCACGTTGTTGAAGACGTGGAACGACACCGCGCCGACCGCTTTGGTCCAGGCGGTTCACGCCGAGACCGACGGCAACCCGTTCTTCGTCGGCGAGGTTTTGCGCCATCTCAGCGAAACGTCGCCGTCCGATGATGTCGACGGGGGCGGCTTTGGGATTCCCGAGGGCGTTCGTGAGTTGTTGCGCCGCCGCCTCGACCGGCTAGCGCCTGACGCGCACAAGGTTCTCTACCTTGCCGCGGTCGTTGGTCGCGAGATCGACGTCGCGGTACTCGAGGATATCGTCGATCTGCCGGCCGACGCCGTGCTCGACGTGCTCGAGGAGCTCGAACGTGCCGGGATCCTCGTGGAGATGGACCGCCCGCCGGGCCGGTACCGGTTCGCCCACAACCTGGTTCGCGAGGCGATCTACGAGGAGCTATCGCCCACCCGACGGGCGCGGTCGCATCAAGAGATCGGCAAGGCGCTCGAGCGCGTCTGGGAAGGCCGCCGGGGCGTCCCGCTGGCCGAGCTCGCGCATCACTTCTCGATGGCCGCACCGCTCGGCGAGACCCGGCGCGCCATCGAGTACGCCCGCCAAGCCGCCGAGCAGGCGGTCAGCCAGATCGCGTATGACGCGGCGATTAGTCACTACCGCCGCGCGCTGGAGCTGGCTGGAGAGGCACCGTCGCGGGAGCGGGCCGAGCTCCTACTCAGGTTGGGCGACGCGGAGTGGCGCGTCGGCGCGACCAACCACGCGCCGCGCACGTTCATGGCAGTTGCCGCCATCGCCGACGCGCTCGAATGACCCCGAGCTGTTGGCGCGCGCCGCGGTGGGCCGGGCCGGCGGCCACCTGCTGTACTTCTTCGAGTCGGGCATGCTCGACGAGGACACGATCACCGCGCTTGAGCACGCGCTCGCCCGGCTCGACGACGCCGACAGCCCGTTGCGCGTCGAGCTGCTCGGCTCGCTGGCCCGTCTGCTCTACCTCGCGGCGCCGATCGAGCGGCGCGCCGAGCTGATCGACCAAGCGCTGGCCATGGCCGCGCGCCTCGGCGATCTCGAGACAATGGCCGTCGCCCGGTTCCATGAGTACAACGCGTTGCGGACGCCGTACAACACCGAGGCGCGCCTCGAACAAGCGACCCGGCTGCTGCAGATGGCACTCGAGATGAACGACCGCGAGTTGTTGCTCACTTGTCATCTGTTCCGGGTGATGGAGCTGCTCGAGCTGGGCGACATCGACGCCGTCGACAGCGAGATCGAGCCGCAACTGCAGCTGGCCCAGGAGCTACGGCAGCCCAATCTGGTTTGGATCACCACGCTGCACCGCTCGATGCGGGCGACGCTCGATGGTCGCTTCGCCGAGGCCGAGGCGCTGGCCCAGGAGGCGCTCGAACTTGGCATGCAGACCGAGATGGCGTACCCGGCGCCGGTCTTCGGTGGACAGATCGCCGTGTTGCGCACGCTGCAGGGTCGGGCCGAGGAGATCGAGGCACCCGTCCGGGCGCTCATTACGGGAATGCCCTATGTGCCGGCGTGGCGGGCGGGCTTGGCGTTTGCGTTGGTCGAAGCGGGCCGGCTCGATGAGGTGCCGGAGATCGTCGAAAGCGTGGTTCCTCCTGACCAGGTTCCCAGGGACCTGTTCTTCACCGTGCACATGGCGTCGATGGCCGAGGTATGCGCCGCGCTCGGCGACCAGGAACGGGCGCTGCCGATCTACGAGGCGCTCTTGCCGCTGGCCGACAACAACGTGGTGCTGGCGTTAGGGGCGAGCTGCTGGGGTTCGGTCTCCCACTACCTGGGCGTCCTCGCTGACTGCCTTGATCGCCAGGATGACGCTGACACTCACTTCCAAAACGCGTTGGATCGCAACGGCCGGATGGGTGCATGGCCCCTTGTAGCCCGAACGCAGGTGGCCTACGCCCGGATGTTGCTCGGCCGCAATCAGCCGGGCGATCGCGAGCACGCCGACTCGCTCCTCGACGCGGCCGAGGAGATTGCCGAAGAACTCCGCATGACGTCGCTCGGGCTACGCGCCCAGGAGCTACGCAACCAGCTGGGGTGAACTACGCGGTCTGGTGCTTGGCCCGGATGAGGTTGAGCGCACCGCCGGCGCGGAACCACTCGATGTGCTCCGGCGACATCGTGTGCAGCGCCTCGAACTCCACGGTCGCGCCATCGCGTTTGGTGATCCGGCATTGGACCGGGGTGTCGGGTGCCAGTTCGGTGAGACCCAGGATCGAGATGGTGTCGTCCTCGCCGATCTCGTCATAGATCGCGGCATCGGCGAAGGTGAGCGGGAGCACGCCCTGCTTCTTCAGGTTGGTTTCGTGGATGCGAGCGAAGCTCCGGACCAGGATCGCCTTGGCGTTGCGGTAGCGGGGCTCCATGGCCGCGTGCTCACGCGACGAACCCTCGCCGTAGTTCTGATCCCCGACGGCCACCCAGCCGCGGCCGGACTCGCCGGCTTCCTTGGCGATCTGCGGGTAGGGCTCGACAGCGCCGTGGATGAAGCACGTGCCCTCGCCGGTCACGCCCTCTCGGAAGGCATTGACGACCCCGAGGAACAGGTTGCCGCTGATGTTCTCGAGGTGGCCGCGGTACTTGAGCCAGGGTCCGGCGGCAGAAATGTGGTCGGTGGTGCACTTGCCGGTGGCCTTGAGCAGTACGGGCAGATCGACGTAGTCCTTGCCGTCCCACGGCGCGAACGGCTGAAGCAGTTGCAGTCGATCGCTCTTCGGATCGACGACCACCTCGACACCGCTGCCGTCCGCGGGAGGAGCGATGAAGCCTTCCTCGCCGCTCTCGAAACCCCGACTCGGAAGTTCCTCGCCCACGGGTGCGTCGAGTTCGAGGTCGACGATCGGGTTGCCCTCGAGCGATCCGGTGAGCGCGTAGGCCATGACCGTTTCCGGTGAGGTCACGAAGCACAGCGTGTTCGCGCTGCCGTCGTTGCGCTTCGGGAAGTTGCGGTTGTAAGAGGTGACGATCACATTCACTTGGTCCGCGGTCACGTCGTCGCGTTGCCATTGCCCGATGCACGGGCCGCACACGTGTTAGCCAGCACCGTCGCGCCGATAGCTTCGAGGTCGGCGAGCAGCCCGTCACGCTCGATGGTGGCGCGCACCCGCTCGGACCCTGGCGTCACCAGGAGCGGTGTCTTGACTCGTAGACCCTTGGCCGCGGCCTGGCGGGCCAGCGATGCAGTGCGGGTGATGTCTTCGTAGGAGGAGTTCGTGCAGCTGCCGATCAGCGCGCTGCTGATCTCGAGTGGCCAGTTGTTGAGCTTGGCATCGGCCGCCATCCGCGACACCGGCCGTGCCCGGTCGGGGGAGTGCGGCCCGTTGATGTGGGGTTCGAGAATCGAGAGATCGATCTCGATCACCTCGTCGAAGAAGCGCGCCGGCTCGGCATCGACCTCGGGGTCTTCTCGCAAGTGGTCGCGGACGGCGTTGGCCCGGTCGGCCATCTCTTCGCGGCCGGTGGACTTCAGATAGATCGCGGTGTGGTCGTCGTACGCAAAGAGCGATGTCGTCGCGCCGATCTCGGCGCCCATGTTGCAGATCGTGGCCTTGCCGGTCGCGCTGATCGTTGCCGCGCCGGGGCCGAAGTACTCGACGATGGCGCCGGTGCCACCGCTCACCGTCAACACGTCGGCCACCTTTAGGATGATGTCCTTGGCCGAGGTCCAGTCGCTCATTGACCCGGTGAGCCGAACGCCGATGAGTTTGGGCCAGCGCACGCCGAAGGTGGAGCCGACCATCACATCGACGGCATCGGCGCCGCCCACACCGATCGCGACCATCCCCAGGCCGCCGGCGTTGGGCGTGTGGCTATCGGTTCCGATCATCATCCCGCCGGGGAAGGCGTACTGCTCGAGCACAACCTGGTGGATGATGCCGCTGCCGGGGCGCCAGAAGCCGATGCCGTACTTCGCCGACACCGACTGGAGGAAGTCATACACCTCGCGGTTGGTGTCTTCGGCCACCGCCAGGTCCATGACCGCACCAACGCGCGCTTGGATGAGGTGATCGCAGTGCACCGTCGTGGGGACCGCGGTCTGCGGCAGCCCTGCGGTCATGAACTGCAGCAGCGCCATCTGGGCAGTGGCGTCCTGCATGGCCACACGATCGGGGTACAGCTCGGAGTAGCTGCGCCCGCGTTCGAGCTCCTGGTGCTCCGGATCGGCGAGATGATTGAAGAGGATTTTCTCGCCCAATGTGAGCGGCCGGCCGAGACGGCGGCGGCCGGTGGCGATGCGATCCTCGAGACGGGCGTACACCTCGTCGATCAAACCGATCGGGGTGCTGGCGGTCACTCCGGAAGTCATGATACAAGTATATAACAAGTGAGAGAGCTGCGATACAAGTCCATCGCCGAGAGTGTGCTCGAGCGGATCGGTTCAGGTGAGTTCAC
This sequence comes from uncultured Actinomycetes bacterium, assembly GCA_963742585.1. Lineage (GTDB taxonomy): Bacteria > Actinomycetota > Acidimicrobiia > Acidimicrobiales > JACDEA01 > JACDEA01. Next base: position 1,478,934 of record CAVUMI010000009.1, on the reverse strand, counting down.
CGCGGGCCACCTCCTGCCCAGCGAAGCTGAGCTGGGGCGAGCCTATGACGCCAGCCGCGTCACGGTTCGCAAGGCGCTCGAGTCGCTGCGGGTCCACGGTGTGGTCGACGCCCGCCAGGGCTACGGCTGGTTCGTCGTGGGCGATCCCGTACGTCAGACGCTGGGCCGCCTGGCGACCATCGAGGGCCAGCTCGCCGAACAGGGCGTCGTTGCCGAGCGCCAGATCTTGGACTTCGGGTTCGTGCGCGCGCCGAAGCGCGCCCGCGACGTGTTGGGCGTCGACACGGTGTTACGCGTGCGCCGACTCAACCGGGCCGATGGCGAGCCCTTCGCCGTCGTCACCGTCTGGGTCCCGGAACGCCTCGGTGCGCGTCTTTCGCGCGACGCGGTTGAGCGCTCGCCGATCTACGAGTTGCTGCCGACCAAGCTCGGCGGCGCCACGCAGACGATCGGCGCCGCTGCGGCCACGGCGCGCGATGCCGCGCTGCTTGAAGTTCCTGAGGGTGCACCCCTACTTCGCTGCGAGCGCACCACCTATGACGGTCGCCGCCGGGCGGTGCTGTTGTCCGAGCACCTGTTTCCCGCGCTGCGCACCGAATTCGTGGTTGACCTACCGGCCGAGGGTACCGAATCGATAGCCCCCGCCGGCTTACGCCTGGTCGATTGAGCGCGTCGCCGAGCTTATGTCTCGTACTGCCGCCAGTACGCGTGATCGGGTCGCTTGCGCTTCTGCACGAGGATGAACACCACGCCCCAGGGTCACGGAACCAGGCGGTGCGCAACCCGGCGATATCGGCCACGCCAGTCGTCATGAACTCGACGCCCTGGGCAATGAGGTCTCGCTGGGTCGCGTCAGCATCGTCACACAGCAGGCCAATGTGGGACACGACCGGCGTCGGTGAAAGAACGGCCGTTCGCGGCCGAGACCGCGTTGGGATACTCGATGATCTCGAGGACGTGGTCGCCCTCATCGTTGCCGATGATCGCCGCCTTCACCGCCGGTGGGTCGGGCAGCAACTCACCCATGTCGCGGGCGATCGACTCGCCATCCATGAGATACGGCGGCGAGAGCACTTGGAGGCCGAGCACCGACTCGTACCACGCGACCGCGGCGTCGATGTCGGGGACGCATATGGCGGTGTGGGCCAGCCTCATTGGATCTCCTCGTTTCCTTTCATCACACGTCGTGGCTCACGAGTTCTGCAAGAAGGGCCTCGGCGTCACCGCCGGCACGGTCACCCACGATTCGACCATCGCGGAGGAAGACAACCCGTTGCGCGGTTGCCGCGACCGCGGGATTGTGCGTCACCAAGACCGTCGTCTGACCGCCTGCGTGCAGACGTTGGAGGTGCTCTACCACTTGCACACCAGAGCGGTGATCGAGATTGCCGGTCGGCTCATCGGCCAGCAGAACCGCAGGCTCGTTCATCAGCGCGCGGGCGATGGCGACGCGCTGTTGTTCGCCGCCGGAGAGTTGCGATGGCAACTTGCTATCGGCACCGTCGAGGTGGAGCGCGCCGAGCAATTCGGCGGCGCGCCGATTGGCCTCGGCGGTCGGCCGGCCGTCGATGACCGCGGGGAGGGCGACGTTCTCCAGTGCGGTGAGGACGGGCACGAGGTTGAAGAACTGGAACACGAATCCGACGCGGTGTCGACGAACCCGGGTCAATTCGTCGTCGTTCATCGATCCGAGAGCGACGCCTTCAAGCAACACCTCGCCCCGGCTCGGCGTGTCGAGCGCCCCGAGCAGGTGAAGGAGGGTCGACTTCCCGCAGCCCGAGGGACCCATGACTGCGACGAACGCGCCGGTGCCGATTTCGAGGTCGACACCGCGGAGGGCATGAACCGCTACGCCGTCGAGCGCATATTCCTTCTCGAGTCCGCCGCGATTCGAGCAACGCCATACCAATCGTCTAGCAGCGTGCGAGAGTTGACGCCGTGCAGCGCTCGTCGCTCCTGGGGATGCGAACGATCCGACGGCGCCTTACCCGGTTCACGCTGACGGCAATAGGTATCGCCCTCGGCATCGGGGTGTTCTTTGCCGTCCTCATCACCAACGCGACGATCGATGAGGGTCTCGAGCGCAGCTTGGGACGCCGCCTCGTCCCCAACGTGCGGATTGAGGCGGCTGCCGGCTTTGCCGCTGAGCTGCCAGTCGAGATCGTCGATCGGACGGCGCGGCTGCCTGATGTCATCGACGTGACCGGCTGGATCGGCGTCAACATGCGGATTCCCGGCGCGGCGCCCGATGTCGACTCGGTCTGGCTCTCTGGAGGCGTGTTTCGCGACGGCTCTGCACCCGGGCCCCCGCGGCAACCACGCCGGCCGAGTGACGTCGTCACTGAAGGCCGGCAGCCCGGGGACGGGAAGGACGAGGTCGGGCTCACCGACGGTGTGCGGCGGCAGCTCCGCGTGAAGCGAGGCGACACGGTGGAGTTACTCGGCCCCGCGGGACCAGCGCGCCTGGTTGTCGTCCAGCTCAGCAAGCGTCGGGACGGACAGCCGAATGACGGCCGCGGCGCGTGGACGTCGTACGACACCGTGCGTCGAATCAGCGGTCAGGCACCGGGGCTGATCACGGACGGCAGTATTCGGCTCGCGAAAGGCACTGACGCGCCGCTGTGGATCGCCCGCAACACCGACGCGCTGCCGGAGGCTCGCCTCGTCAGTGCCGACGTCGACGACGCGACCCTGCGGGACGCGTTCGAAGGTCCGAAGGCCGCCCTGGCGGGGCTGGCCGGAGTCGCACTGTTCGTGAGCGGGTTCCTCATCTTCCTGACCTTGTCGATGAGCGTCGCCGAGTCCGCGGCGGTGCACGGCACGCTGCGCGCCATCGGTGCTAGTCGGCGTCAAGTCCGCCGCGTCGTGCTGACCGACGCGGTCGCTCTGACGGTCCTCGCGGCACCGGTGGGTCTCGGCTTGGGCCTCCTCGCTGCCATCGGAATGATCACGGTCACCCGCGGCATCTTCGACCTGCCCAGCCTGCCGGTGTCGATCCCGCCGGTGGGCGCACTGTTCGCCGTGGTGGTGGGCGTAGTCGTGACATTCGTGTCCGCGCTCGTGCCCGCGCAACGGGCGGCGACGGTGCCGCCCGTGGTGGCGATCCGCGGCGCCGCGAGCGAGCAGACCGGGCGTGGGCGGCTTCCGTTGCTCGGGTCGGTGTTACTGCTGGTCGGTCTGGCGTTGGTGTTCTTCGCCCGACGACCGCGCGTCGACGTTGGTTCCTTCCTCGTGCTGGTCGGCGCGGTCTTGATCGTGCCGGCAGTGATGCCCCTGCTCACCCGGATCGCTGGCGCCGCGACCCGTCGTCTGGCTCGCGGAGTCGGCACCGTGGGCGTCCTGCACCTCCGCAAGGAGCCGCGCCGTGCCGCCTACACCGTGGCGTTGCTGATGATCGTGCTGGCGATGGTGTTCACTGCTGGCGCGGTGCACCTCTCGTTGCGTCGCAACCTGGTCGACACGCTCTCGCAGCGCTTCCCTGCTGATCTGGTGGTATCGGCCGGGGCGACGTTCGACGACGTGTTGCGCGAGCGAGTCGTTACCACGCCCGGGATTCGGGCGACGACGGATCTACGATTCACGCGGTTGCTGGTGCAGCGACCCGTGATCGGCTTCGCCTTCATTACGGTGCTGGACCCGGCGACGTTCTTCCGCGTGCAGAGGATTCCGTGGTCCGACGGCTCCGACGTCGCGGCGCGCACCGCGTTCGAGCGGGGCGGCGCGGTGGCGGTGCCCACGTCATTCACCGAGCTACACGGCGTCCATCGCGGTGATCGCATCACGCTGAGCACGCCGCGTGGCCCGCGCAGCTTCCGCGTCGCCGGCGTCTACAAGACCTTCGACAGCCAGTCACCGGTGTTGGCCGGCGTCGCCGACAGCGCATCGCTGCTGGCCAGCGAACCGGACACGATCGGCGCCACCGCGGCGTACGGCCGCAACGGTCTCGGTGCGATGGCGGTGGCGGTGGAGCGCGGGCAATCGCCCGAGCGGGTCAAGCAGGCGATCGAGCGGCGGTTCCGCGGGGCCTCGCCGGTGTTCGTGCAGCTCACCAGCACGCAGAAGGCGGAGTTCATCGAGGGCCAGACCGCGTTCTTCAACATCGTGTACGTCTTCGTCCTCATCGCGCTCGTGATGGGGATGCTAGGCGTGACCAACACGCTGGCCATGGCCGTCTTGCGCCGGCACCGCGAGATCGGGATCCTGCGCGCCGTCGGGACCGAGCGGCGGCTTCTACGCCGGATGGCCACGGTCGAGGCGGCGACGATCGCGCTGGCCGGACTGGTGCTTGCCGTCCCGCTCGGGCTGCTGCTCTCAGTGACCGTTCTGCGGACGGTCACGCGAGCGATCGGTATCGTCGTCACGTACCAGTACCCCTGGCCGATGTTCGGCGCGGTAGCGGTGCTCGCAGTCGTGGTTGCCGTCGTGAGCTCGATCATCCCCGGCCGTCATGCTGCCCAGATCGAGCCGGCGAGGGTACTCCGCTTCGACTGACCGGTTGGTTACAGTCGCCCGTATGCGTTCGCTACGGGTTGGATTCGTTGGCGTGGTGCTGATGCTGGTTGGAGGAGTCGTTGCCCTCTGGCCGGCTGTCGCGGTAGAGCAAGAGGTGCACGTGGCCGGCGACCCCTTTAGGTTCTCGCCGCTCACTCGGAATGTCAGCGCAGGCGACACCATCGTATGGATCAACGACACCGCGGCTGCACACACCGCGACATCGGATGATGGCAGCAGCTTCAACATCGCTATCCCGCCCAACGGCAACTCCGCGCCGCAGTCGTTCACCGGCGCTACCCGCGACATCAATTATCACTGCAGCATTCACCCATCGATGACGGGCACCGTGCATGTCACCGCCGTCATCGCACCCGCGCCCACGACGACGACCACGGCTAGGCCGATCGCCGCTCCCACGACTCGCCCAGCCACGACGACATCTCGGGTAACGACGTCCACCTCAACGCCGACTACTGAGACGATCGCCGAGGAAACCACGACCACCGAGGAGTCGACGACCTCCACCACTGGCGACATCGCCATCAACACCGATGACGGCGGCAGCAATGGAGGGGCGATTGCCCTGCTTATTGCGGGAATCGTGGCCGTGCTCGGTGGCGGGGGCTACGCGATTTACCGGATGCGCTCCGGCCAGTTCTAGGCTTGTCCGCCATGCGATGGCTTCGATTGGCTCTCGTCGGCGCGGCGCTGGTGCTCGGAGGCGCTAGCGGGGTCGCTCCCGCATCCGGGCAGTCTGCGAACAAGCAGGTGAACGTGGTGGGTCCGCCGTTCGCGTTCTCACCCGGCGGCGGTTCGATAGCAAGCGGCCAGACGATCCTTTGGGAGAACCAGACCGAAACCGCTCATACCGCTACCTCGAGCGAGTTCAACGCCTCGATCCCGGCCGGTAGCGGGCGCCGATCAGCAGCAGTGCCCATCGTCGGCGGGCCGCGGACGATCGACTACCACTGCTCGATCCACCCGGAGATGACCGGCACCCTCCAGGTCACCGCCGGCGGCCCCCCGCCGGCGCCCCCACCGCCGCCACCGCCCCCACCGCCGGCACCGGCGGCAACTTCGACGACGCGCCGGCCCACCGCCACCACCGCACGTGGGGCCGCTACAACGCGGCAGCCGGCCACGACCGTCGTCGGTGATGCGACCAGCACCACCGTCGGCTTCGGCGTGTTGGCGCCGACAACGACGTCGGAGACCACGTCAACGACCGCTGGTCAGGTCGCCATCAAGGAAGAGAACGACGACGGCGGCGGCACCAGCGGAGTCGTGATCGCCGCGCTGCTGGTCCCGATCGCCGCCGTGCTCGGCGGCGGCGGCTACGCCCTCTACCGCCTCCGCGCCGGCCGCAGCTAGCCCACCGCGACGTGTCGGTGCTTTTGTGTACGGAAACCGCGAAAAGCACCGACAGTGTGGGGTGGGGTGGTTAGCGCTTGGGCCAGGCGGCTTCGTCGGGGCCGGTGCGGCGACGGTTCTCGCCCAGAGCCCAGGTGCGGCGCCACGCGCCGGCCGCGGGACCGGCCAACGATGGTGTCCGACCCGCCGCGGCGCGGCGGCGTGCGCTCCACCAGTCGGTGGCCTGCTCGTCGGCCAGCGTGGCGACCGCGGCTTCGATGCGGACCGCGAACCGGCGTGCGTCCTCGCCGTCTTCGGGTCGCATCGGCATTCCGAACGTGACCGTGGTGGTTGACGGTCGGACCGACTTGGCGCCGCGGCGCAGAATCCGTCGGGTGCCCTCGATGTGGACTGGCACCACCGGCGCACCGCAGCGGATCGAGAGATAGGCGGCACCGCCGCGGAACGGCTGCGCCCAGCCATCCGGCGTGCGGCCACCCTCGGGATAGATCACCACCGACCAGCCGTCGTCGATCAGCTCGGCGGTGAGGTCGGCCGACCGACGCGAGACCTTGGTGCGCTCGATCGGGATGGCGTTGAGGACGAACGCCCACACCGCGCCCTTCCAGCGGGCGTCAAAGAAGTAGTCGGCCGCCGCGGCCACGATCGTGCGGTGACGGAACCGCGATGGCATCGACGCCAGCAGCAGCCCGGTGTCGACGTGGCTGGCGTGGTTGGCGGCGAAGATCGCCGGGGCGTCGAGGTTGGCGATGCGGTCGAGGCCGGCAACCTGCGGGTCGGCCAGCAGCCGGATGGCGGGCCCGGTGACGCCGTCGAGCACCAACGCGCGGGCGAGACGGACGGGATAGCGCCGTGCCCACTCCGTGTCGAAGTCCAAGCCGGTGCGGCGCTCGATCGGCGGCCGCTCGACGCCGCCCGGCCACGTCGGCGACCGGAACGGGAAGCGGGTCGACAACCTCATGTCACATCCGCGATGAGCAACGGCGGCGTGTGGAGGTGCGTGATCGTCGGATGGCGCCCGACGATGTCCTCGGCCATCTCCAGCGCGTCGCGCAGCGTCGAGGCCGGCTTGAAACCCAATCGCCGCACGGCGCGCGTGTCGCCACCTACGACGATCACGCCGCCAAGGTGTTGCGAGCGCGTGCGCGCACCAGTACCACATGTAGAACGGGTGGACGCCGTGGTACGCGTGGCTCGTTCGGTACAGGTGGATGTACCACGGGTCGGTGGCGAACTGCTCCTCGTACTTCGCCTCGATCTCGAGCGGGTCGGTGGTTTCGGCCAGCACCTCTTCGAAGAAGTCGATGTAGCTCGGGTGATGCACCGGATGGAATTCCCACGGCGTGGGATGGCTCATGATCAGCACGCCGCCCTCGCGTACCACCGGCTTGCCGCGATAGAGGTTGAAGAAGTATCCGAGTCCGAGGCAGGCCACCAGGATGGGGTTCATCACCGAGTTGACGTTGTAGGGGCAGATGTAGGGCAGCCCCATCGTCACGATGTCGGTTTGGCCGTCCACCGCCACGAGTTGCTGGCGGTACACGTTGGCCGTCGTGAGGTCGTGCACGGGTTCGACCGCGCCGGCATGGATGCCGGTCATGTCGTGCGGCGCGCGGATGGAGTGGAAGATGTTGCGCGCGATCCGCGACGGCGTCCGGTCGAGCGACTTGCTCGCCGCCAAGAAGGCGGCGCGGTCCCGCCAGCTCCACTCCCATTCCCGCCGCTGGAGGAAGTCGAACTGATCGGGGAACGTGTTGCTGTTCAGTGTGGTCTCGATCTGGAAGATCTTCACGCCCTGGGCCGCGATGTGGCGGCCCATCCGCCAGTTCGACGAGTGCAGTTCGGACTTGTGTTGGTCCATGAACGAGCGGCTGTGCTGCATTGTGCGGACGTTGTGGTGGTGACGCAGGCTGCGATACGACGCCAGTCCCGTCGCCACGCTCTTGTGGCCGCCGTCCATGGCCACCAGGTTGATGTTGACATACACGAGGAGGTCGCTCGTGGCCGCCCGCTTGTTCAGCTCGACGTCCTCGCCCTCGTCGGTGGTGCCAAGGTGCAGCAGGTTGTCCGGGTCCTCGGCGTCATGCTGGGTGAGCAGCCCGTGCGGCTCGAACGCGTCGTACACCCGATCGCCGAGCGCGTGACGCAGCTCGGCTTCGGTCATGCGGCGATGGAGGGCCAGCGCGGCGATGAGTTGCACGTCGTCGACGCCGGCGTCGGCCGCCATCTCGAGAACGGCTTCGATCACCCGCTGGCGGACGTCGGGCTTACGCATGGGCGGCAGCGGCAGCGAGACGTCGTCGAACGCGATCGTGAGCTTCATGCCGGGCTTGAGCAGCGCGGGCAGCGGGTCGCTGTCGACCGGGTTGAGCAGCGCGTGACGGATGGCCGCGTCGATGTTCTCGAGCGCAGGCAGCGCCTCGGGCGGATAGATCACCCGGCTGCCGGTGGGGAGCCGCTCGAGGCCGAAGCCCTCGCCGTGCCAGAACAGCGTCGGCGGGGTGGACCGGTCGACCTCGAGGACGAATCCCGGACGGGGCATTAGCGCCTCTTCTCGTTCCGCATGTCGAACGCGATCTTGACTGCGCCGCGCCGGCCCGCGTTGGCCGCGTGCTCGATGGCTTCCCGGTAACGGTCCAACGGATACAGCGCAGACACCAAACGGCCGAGGTCACGGGCCTCGACGAGTTCGAACGCCTTCACGAAGTCATCCTTCGTGTACGCGTACGTGCCTTTCAAGTTCACCTCGCGGTGCCACAGCGGCGTGAGGTCGACCCCGATCCGGCCAGGCATGCCCACCATGTGGACGGTACCGCCAGGCGCAACCACACGAAAGGCTTGTGCGACTGAGGCTTCGCTGCCGACACAGTCGACGACCGCCGCGGCGCCCGCGGTCAGCTGATCGCCGGCTTGTAACGACTGCGAGGCGCGGCGGACGGCACGCTCCAGCATGTCCGGCTCGACGATGACGTCGGCGCCGAGATCTCGCGCGAGGGCCTGCTGCTCCTTGTGTTTGGCGGCGACGATGACGACGTGCGGCTGCTGGAAGTACCGCAGCGCGGCGAGCACGCAGAGGCCGAGCGTGCCGGCGCCGATGACCGCAACGTCGGTGTCGGCCACAGCGCTCGCGGCGTGGACGGCGCAGGCGGCCGGCTCGACCATGACGGCGGCTTCGTCGCTCAACGTGTCGGGCACGCGGTGCAGTTGCGACTCATGCGCGATCAGCCCGGTCGACCAGCCGCCGCCCACGTCGCTGCAGTAGCCGGTCTGGAGCCCTGGCTCGAGGTGGCCGAACGCGGTTCGCTCGCAGCGGTTGGTCGCGCCCGCCGCACAGCTCGCGCACGGTGGCGCAATCTGGCGCGCCGCACAGGTGAGCGTGGGCTGGACAACGACCCGCGAGCCGTCGTCGAGGTCACCCACGATCTCGTGGCCGGGGACGAACGGAAAGCTGACGATCGGCTCGAAGTAGCGCGAGCTGTGGCCGTCGATCGTCGCGAGATCTGAGCCGCAGATGCCGGCGAGGCGCGGCCGCACCCGGTGCCAGCCGTCGCCGGGCAGCGTCGGCGGGTCGATGTCGTCCAGCGACAGCGGGCCGAAGCGGGCCCCGGCGCCGGGCGCGATGCCGCCGGCGACGCGCGCCGCCGCGTACCGGGGAAGCGAACGCTCGAACAGGAGTGCCTTCACAGTGTCACCCGGATCGGCTCGGTGTCCGCCTGCCTCATACCCTGGCTCCGCGTATTGGCAGCAGAGGACGCGGCGCGCCCGGCGGATTTGGCCCAGTGCTCGACCGGCCAGCCCCGCTTGCGCGCGATCGTGGCCAGCTTGGCTTCGGGATTGACGGCGACAGGGTGGCCCACCGCTTCGAGCATGGGGAGATCGCTGGCCGAGTCGGCATAGGCCACCGACTCCTCGAGCCGCAGGCCTTCGGCCGCGGCGTACTCGGCCATTACCATGGCCCGCGCCTCGCCCGTGGGCGGGCCGTCGAGCAGCTCACCGGAGAGCCGGCCGTCGCGTTCGTCGAGGCGGGCGCACACGACGTCGTCGAACAACGGACGCAGCGGCTCGATGACAAAGTCGAGCGCGCCGGTTATCAGCAGCGTGCGGTGACCGCGGGCGCGATGGGCGCGCACGCGACGGATGCCGGCGGGGAAGGCCTTGAGCAGGATGTGGTCGCTGAACAGCTCCCACGCGTCCTCGCGTACCTGGTCGGCCGGCGCGCCGGCGTACCTGCGATAGAAGTGCCGGAGAAAGTCGCCGCGGTCGCGACGGTCGAGGGCGAGGAGCGTCGGCGCTTCGCGGAGCGTTCTCAGCGTGAAACGGACGCGTTCGTCTCGAGGGAGGTGACGCGTCGCCAGCCAGGCGTAGGACTCGACCACGTTCGACGCGATCAGCGTGTTCTCGAGGTCGAAGGCGGCGATGTGCCGCTCGGGCGCCAGCGCGGCGCGGCGGCCACGGGTAGCTCGGTCGGGTCCCGTCTTGCGCTCGCCGGTGGTCCGCACCCGCGCGTGCACGACGATCGATGGCAGGTGGATCGTCTGGACGTAGTCGGTCCAGTCGATCACCGCGGGGTCGAATCCGAACGGGTAGCGCTCGTGGAGAGCGATTAGGCGGTCCACCGAGAAGCTCGCCTCGGTCTCGGCATAGGCCCCGTAGAGCTCGACGTACCCGAGCGCGCGCTCGGCCTGTGTCCGCTGTTCCTCGAAGCGCGACGACAACTCGGCCTGCCGGCCGCGGATCGGCAGTGCGTGCACGGCCTTCTCGGCGACGGTGAGGAGCCGGGTGGCCCGCTGCAGCTGCCGCTGCACGCGGCCGCGGCCGGGGAACGACCACTCGGGAACCACGATCGGTTGACCGTCGGTGTCGTAGAGGGGGTGCTCGGTGAAGTACGCCCGCACGAGGTCGACCAGGCGGCGGTAGTACAGCGGGTTGCGCGCACCTGACGCTACGTGAAAAACGTCGGGGCCGGTCGAGTCGGGCCCGCGCGCCGCGACGGCGAGGATGGCGTTGACGACAAGGTCGACTGGGATGACGTCGACGACACCTTCGGGGATCCCGGGGAACTCGCGCAGGAGACCGCGGCGCGTACGAGATGATCACCGGCTCGGCCATGCGGAACCCGCGGATCCATCCCGGCTTCGGATCGTTCAGGGCCGACTCGATGATCGACGGCCGCACGATCGTGACTGGCCGCCCCTCCGCGCTCTCGAGGAGCGCGCGCTCGCCGAGCGCCTTCGTATAGGCGTAGGCGTCGGGCCAGCCCAGCGCGCGGGCGCGGGCGCGGCCCAGCTCCACCAGCTGATCCTTCACCCACTCCTCGCGCAGCTTCTCGGTCTTCGTGGCGAGCAAGGGCGAGCCGGCGGCGCCTAGCTCGCGTCGTGCTGCCGCATGGAAGCCGGTGAGGGCGTCGGGCTGGCGGCTGGCCGCGTCGGTGTCGGCTCGGGCCCGTCGCGCCGCCGCCACCTCGGCGCGCCAGTCCACCTCGGTGGCGAACGGCGTGTCGGGCAGGAGGGCTTCGGGCGCGGTGCCGCGGCGGGTGCCGGCGACGTACGCGGTGGAAACCGCGATGAGATGGGCGGGGCTGTCGAGGTCGTTGAGGGCCGTCGCGACCCGGCGTCGGTCCCAGCAGGTTCACCTCGACGGCACCGTCGAGCGGCGAGTCAAAGCTCACCGTCGCCGCGGAATGTATGACGACGTCGCACGTAGCCAACGCGGCGCGTCCCGCGTCGTCGAGCCCGAGCCCGTCGACGCCGACATCGCCGGCGATGACCGTGAGCCGCCGTTCGATGGTCGCGTCGAACGCGTCGCCGAGTTCAGCCCGAAGGCGGTCGAACGCATCGTTGCGCAGGATCTCGCGCCGCACGCGGTCAGCCGCGGTGCTTCGGCGACCGCTGCGGACGAGCACGACGACGTCGGTGTCGGGCGCCGATCGCAGTAGCCGTTCGACCAGCGCGGTGCCGAGAAATCCCGTGGACCCGGTAACCGCGACGCGCTTGCCGGCAAGTGCGTCCGCGAGCTGCGTCAGTGCCCCCCGCTCACCTTCCGGCTCGCTCATCGGTCCACTTGTCTACCAGCGCTGACCAGCCAGAAGGCGAGGCCAAGGTAGAAGGCGCCGAACAGAATGAACCCGTCCCACCACGGACCGAGTCCCGCGACGAAGGCCGGGATCGCGGTAGCGACGCGGTGACGACGAAGCGCTCCGAGCAGCACGGCGGCGGCGATCACCCAGCCAAAGACGAGCCAAATTCCCCGTGTAGCAGTGAACGGGAAGGCGACCGCGGCGACGACTGCGAGCGCGAGCGCGACGCGCTGCTCGCGGTCGTTCAGTGCCAGAGCCAGGGCCGGACCACGGCCACGGTGGCTTCGGGGTGATCGGGATCGAGGAACAGCTCGACGGGGAGGTCCGGACCGGCCGGACCGCCGGGCACTGGCTGCACCATCGCAGGGACTTCTTTCGTGTCTTCCAACGCCTGCTGGAGGCCGAGCGCCACTGCGGTCAGAACCGCGCCCGACGCGGTGCGGGTCCGCCACCGGGCCAGCGCTGTGACTGGCTGGTGGGAAAACTCCTCGGCGTCCACGCGGCCCACCGTACACACTGGGACATGGAATCGAGAGCGAGCTATTGGCCACTCTTTGGCCTACGTGTGCGCACACCGAGGGTGGAACTGCGCCCTCCCGATGACGACGACATCGTGGCGCTGGCCGAACTCGCGGCGCGCGGTGTCCACGATCCTGACTTCATGCCCTTCGAGGTCACGTGGACCGACGTTGAGTCGCCGGAACTGGAGCGCAACACGCTGCAATTCTTCTGGCGCCAGCGCGCCGAGTGGACCGTCGACGAGTGGCACCTGCCCATGGCCACCGTCGTCGAGGGTGAAATTGTCGGGACCCAGGGCATCACCGGCAAGCACTTCGGCAAGACCCGAGTGGTCGGCACGGGTTCCTGGTTGGGACGCGAGCATCAGGGCAAGGGGATCGGCAAGGAGATGCGGGCCGCCATCCTCCACTTCGCCTTCGCCGGACTCGAAGCCGATATCGCCCTCAGCGGTGCCTGGCACGACAACGGACCGTCCCTCGGCGTGTCGGCGGCGCTCGGCTATGAGGCGAACGGCGAGGACATCGTGTTGCGGCGTGAAGTGGCCGATCGGCAGATCCGGCTCCAGCTCACGCGGGCCCGGTGGGAGGAACGACGTCGGGACGACATCGAAATCGAGGGCCTCGAGGCCTGTCGCGCGATGTTCGGCGGGGTGTAGAACATCCGCGCGGTGGCGCTGCACCGGAGAGGGGCCGATGGACTTCGCCATAGACGATTACAAGCAGCGGACGGGACGGCTGCAGACCGACGATCTCGATTTCGGGGTGTTCAGTCGCCAGCCCCTCGATTCCCGCACATTACGGTGCCTGCGCTACATGCATGACGTGGAGTTCCACACCGTCTGCTACCTCCGCGACCTCTTGCTGACGCCCGCACATCACGACCCCGAGATCACCACGTTCCTGACGTTCTGGAACTTCGAGGAGTTCTGGCACGGCGAGGCGCTCGGGAAGGTGCTCAAGGCCCACGGCGAGCCGGCCGGCGACGTTCGGGTGGCGCGTGTACGCGAGCGGCTCGGATGGCGGGACCGGATCCGCCCGGCACTGACGACCTTGTCGTCCGCCACCGTGGGGCGCGCCTATGTGGCCGTGCACATGACCTGGGGGGCCATCAACGAGTGGTCGACGCAGGCGGGGTACGCGCGGCTCGCCACCCAGGCCCGGAACCCGCTGCTGAGCGAGCTACTCGGTCGCATCATGAAACAGGAAGGCCGGCACATCGACTTCTACGGCTCCGAGGCCACCAAGCGGTTGGCCGAGAGTGCCAAGGCGCAGAAGGTCACCCGGTTCGCGCTCAAACATTTCTGGGCTCCGGTGGGTGCCGGTGTGATGCCTGATGCCGAGTGCCGGTTCCTGGTCAGTCATCTCTTCGGTGGGCCCGAAGGCCAAGTGATGGCCGAACGCATCGACCGCCGCGTCGACCGCCTCCCCGGCTTGGCCGGCCTCCACCTCGCCACCACCGCCCGCACCAAATACGCCGCGTAACGCGGTTAGGGGTCGATGAGGACGCCGGGGTTGAGAATGCCGGCCGGGTCGAGCGCCGCTTTGGCGGCGCGGAGGGCGGTGGCGAATGCGTCGGGGCGCTGGCGGTCGTACCAGGGCCGGTGATCGCGGCCGACCGCGTGGTGGTGGGTGATCGTCCCGCCATGGGCGAGTACGGCGTCGGACGCAGCAGTCTTGATCTCGTCCCACTGTTCGAGCACTGAACCCGGGCGACCCGGCGCGAGGAACGTGAAGTACGGCGCCGGCCCGTCCGGATAGACGTGGGTGAACCGGCACGTCACCCAACCGCCGCCGCAGACCTCGGCCAGTATCTTCTCCACCGCCTCGACCACGCCGGCGTGCAGCGACTCGAACGCAGACCACGTGCACGCTGTCTCGAATGTGTCGGCGATGACATCCATCGCGACCATCGCGTCGCGCCCGTAGGGCGCGCGCAGGAACGAGGATCGCCACGCGCCGGCCGCGCCCTCTCCGGACGACGAGCGGATGCCCTCGGGAAGCGTGCCGCCGTGGTCGGCGCAGCACTCGACGGCGCGGGTGATCCACGCGTCGACCGGGTGGTCGGCCGATTCGAATCCGAGCACGAGGAGCGCGCTCCCGTCGGTGACGGCGGCGGAGGTCATCGCTTCGCCGGGGTCGAGCAACCGGCAGTTGGCCGGGAAGAGCCCGGCCTGGCTGATCGCACGCGTTGCCGCGACTCCCTCGCTGAAGGACGCGAACCGAACGCCGGCTGAAGCGCGAAATGTGGGCCGGTCCTGCACCCGCATCCAGGCCTCGGTGATGACACCGAGAATCCCTTCAGATCCAAGAAACATCCGGTCGGGTGACGGTCCGGCCCCCGAGCCCGGAAGGCGGCGTGACTCGACAACGCCGGTTGGCGTGACGACTCGCAGCGACTCGACGAAGTCGTCGATGTGCGTGTAGTTCGTGGCGTAGTGCCCACCCGATCGTGTTGCCAGCCATCCGCCCAACGTCGAGAACTCGAAGCTCTGCGGAAAGTGGCGAAGGGTGTAGCCGTGAGGCCGTAGCGCGTCCTCGAGCGCCGGACCGAATATCCCGGCCTGAATCCGTGCTGCACGCGATGTTGGATCGACCTCGACCACGGCATCGAGGCGCGAAAGGTCGACCGACACCGCGCCTGCGAGTTCGACGCCGCCGCAGACAGAAGACCCCCCGCCGTAAGGCACGGCCGGAATGCCCGCGCCGGCGCACCAGTCGAGAATGTCGACGACGTCCTGCTCCTGGCGCGGGAAGGCGACGAACGAAGGCGCCGGGCTGAGGTCGCCGGCGAAGGCCCGCACCGCGTCGCGGTAGGCCTTGCCGTAAGTGTGGCCGGCGCGGTCGTACGGATCGGTCGAGCAGATATCGGCCAGGGCGCCCGGCGGCGCTACCGCAGGCGCGGGCAGGGCGACATCATTGAGCGACGGGGCCGCGGCCCAGACGCGACCCTCAAATCCAGGCCGGGTGGCCAGCGCGGCGGCCAGGTTGTTGGCCTGGTCTGGCGACAGCGCCTGGTCTTCCCAGCCCCATCCCCACCACGACCTCCGACGCACCGGCGCAACGGTAGCTGGGTAAGAATGATCACATGGATAAGGTCGAGAAGAGCGACGAGGAGTGGCGGGCGCAGCTGTCGCCCGAGCAGTACCAGGTACTCCGCCATCAAGCGACCGAGCGTCCGTTCTCCGGCAAGCACGTGGAGAATCATGACGACGGTTCGTACCGCTGCGCCGGGTGCGGCATCGTGCTCTTCGAGTCGGGCACGAAGTTCGACTCGGGCTCCGGGTGGCCGAGCTTCACTGAGCCGGCCACCCAAGAGGCCATCGAGCTACGGCCCGACCACGGTCACGGCATGGCTCGCACCGAGGTGGTCTGCAGAGCCTGCGGCGGTCATCTCGGCCACGTCTTCGACGACGGGCCGGCGCCGACCCACGAGCGTTATTGCATCAACTCGCTGGCGCTCGACTTCGAACCGACTCAAGCCGGGTAGACGTCGACCTCGGTGGCCTTGACGGCCACCCACACGGCGACGCCCTCGGCCAGGCCTAGCTCGACGGCGGCCGCGGTGGTTACCTCGGCGGTTATCGAGGGGCGGGCGGCGACGCGCACGCGCACGCATTTACCCACGCCTTCGATGCTGGCGACGCGCCCATCCCACACATTCCGGGCCGAGCCGGCGGGACGGTCACGGTGGAGGACGACGGCGCGCGGGTTCATCGCCGCGTACACCGCGCCGGTTTCAGGTGTCTGCGCCGAACGAAGCTCGCCGCCCGCGTCGAGGGTGATGTCCTCACCCGCGGCGACTCCGGTGAAGAGGTTGGTGCCGGCCAAGTCCGCCACCCACGCGTGTCGCGGGCTGTGCCGCGATCTCGATCGCGGTACCGGTTTGCACAACCCGGCCACCGTCGAGCACGACAACGCGATCGGCCAGCACCGCGGCATCGACAGGATCGTGGGTGACGATCAGCCGCGGCCCGGCGAAGTCGCGCAAGTGGGCGCGCAGCAATCGGCGGACGTCGTTGCGGGTGGCGGCGTCCAAGGCGGCGAGTGGCTCATCGAGCAGTAACAGGGCGGGCTCGGGCGCCGAGCGCGCGAGCCAATGCCACTCGCTGCGCCTGCCCTCCAGATAGCTCGTCGGGGAACGCCGAACCCCTCCCGGCCAACCCAACGCGGGTCAACCACTCTTCCGCCCGCCGGTGCGCGTCGGGGGTGAGGACGCCGCGTGCTCGCAACCCGAAAGCCACATTGTCGAGGACCCGCAGATGGGGGAACAGCACGTCGTCTTGGAACATGAAGCCGATCGAACGTTGCTCCGGCGCAAGGCCGTCGAGGACAACGCCGTCGAGTTCGATGCGCCCCCGGGCCGGCTTCTGCAGCCCGGCGATCGTTCGCAGCAACGTCGTCTTGCCCGAACCGTTCGGTCCGACAATGGCGACCGTCTCGCCCGCCGCGCACGTGAGGTCGACGTCGAGTGTGAACGCACCCACGTCCACGCCGACGGTGGCGACGAGCGTCATCGGACCGTAAGCCAGCGGTCGCGCAGGGCCGACCAGCACGGCGACCGAAACGGCGAGCAGCGCGAACGACAGCACGATGGCGGCGTCGGCGTCGGCTCCCTGCAGCTTGACGTAGACGAACAACGGCAACGTCTGCGTTGTCCCTTCGAGGTTGCCGGCGAAGGTGATCGTGGCGCCGAACTCGCCGAGCGCCCGGGCCCAGCACAGCACCGTGCCGGCGATCGAGGGCCGGCCGGGCCAACGGCAGCGTCACCCGCCGGAACACCATCCACGGGCCGGCACCGAGCGTCCGCGCCGCGTCCTCGAGCCGGCGGTCGGATGCCGCGAACGCCGCCTCCAGCGTGAGCACGAGAAAGGGCATGGCAACGAATGCCTCGGCGACGATCGCCCCCGCTGTGCTGAACGGCAAATGGACACCGACCTCGTCAAGGGACCGGCCGACAATGCCCCGTCGCCCGAACGCGAGCAGCAGCGCCACGCCGCCGACGACCGGCGGCAAGACCATCGGGAGTGTCGTCAACGCCCGGACCAAGCGCTTGCCCGGATAGGCCAGTC
The DNA here is from genome assembly GCA_963742585.1 of uncultured Actinomycetes bacterium. Taxonomy (GTDB): domain Bacteria; phylum Actinomycetota; class Acidimicrobiia; order Acidimicrobiales; family JACDEA01; genus JACDEA01. Next base: position 1,461,406 of record CAVUMI010000009.1, on the reverse strand, counting down.
GGGCCTGCACCCACGCAAGTGGCACGCCAAGCACCGAGCGCGAGCGCGGTCGCCGACACTGAGGTGACGAGTGACAGTCGCAGCGCATCGAGTGCGGCACGCGTGGTCAGGATCGGCCCACGCCTTCGACCATGGTGCGCGCACGACCAGCGCGAGCGAACGGCACGGCGAAGAACGCCACCGCGACCGTGGCGAGGACGATCGGCAGCGCGGTAGCGCGTCGCTTCAGGAGGGCTCCACGAAACCATGCTTGAGGAGGATCGGCCGCCCGGCGCCGCTGACCACGGCGTGCGAAGAACGCCGCGGCCGCGCTGCGGGTTCTTGGTGGCCTTGACGATGGCGATCGCGTAGCGGGCGACGCACGTTTTACTCGTCGGGGATCGGGCACGCCTTGCGCTTTGGCGCCGACGGCGAGGACGTCGGTGGCGTAGGCCACGGTGGCGTCGGCCTCACCGGTCACGACCTTGGTCACTGCCGCCTTGACGTCGAGCTCCTTGGACTTCGGATTTACGGTGATCCCCGCCGCCTTGAGGATCTGCGCGGTGTACTTCCCCGCGGGCACGGTGTCGTCCGTCGTCACGAACACGATGCCCGGGACGAGCCAGATCGGCAAGACCCTTGATGCTCTTGCGGTTGCCCGCGCCGACCAGTATTTCGAGCTTGTTGCCGGCAAAGACGATCGGGCCCGTGGACGAGTTGCGAGGCGACGAGCTTCTGCATGGGCGCCTCATCGGCGGTGGCGATGATGTCGGCCGGGGCCCCTTGTTCGATCTGGGTCACCAGCGCACCCGAGCCGCCGAAGTTGATGTCCACCGTGAGGTCCTTGTATTTCGACTCGAGCGTCTCCTTTACCTCGCTGAACGCCTCGGTCAGAGATGCGGCGGCGAAGACGGTCAGGCGACCGCGGACCTCGATTGACGGCGCCTTCTCGCGGCCGCTGCCGCAGGCGACCAGCGCGGTGAGGATCGCCACACGCGAGGACGGCGCGGATCTTCGGCGGCACGGACGGCAGAGTACAGCGGCGCGTTTACGCGAGGCTGTAGCCGTGCTGGCCGCGGACCACGGTTACGTCTATGACCTACTGATCAAGCTCGGCCTGAGCGATTTCGCGGCGCGGACGGCCGAGTTCATCCTCGTGCGGCCACTCAAGATCGTGCTGATCCTGCTGGCAGCCGTCGCTCATCGGCCGCGTCGCCGGCAAGGCGGTGCGCCGGTTCATTCGCACCGGCTACCACCGCTCACCGGTCCGCACGCAGGCGCCGCGCGCCGCACAACGGGTGGACACCGTCGGAGACGTCGCCGCCAGCGTTGTGCGCGGCCTCGCTCTCGCCGTCGCCGTGTTCATGGTGCTCGATGAACTCGGTGTGAATCTCGCACCGCTGTTGCCGGCGCAGGGATCGCCGGGTCTGGCCATCGGCTTCGGCGCGCAGAGCCTGGTCAAGGACATCATCTCAGGGCTCTTCGTGATCATCGAGGACCAGTACGGCGTCGGCGACATCGTCACTCTCGGGGAGTCGACCGGCACCGTTGAGGACGTCACGCTGCGGGTCACCCGGCTGCGGTCGGTAGACGGCACGGTGTGGTTCGTACCCAACGGCGAGATCCGGCGCGTCGGCAACAGCTCGATGGAGTGGTCGCGGGCGTTGATCGACGTGACTGATTCCGTACGACGCCGAAGTACAGAAGGCGGCGACAGCCATCCTCGACGAGGCCAACGGCCTTGGCGCCGATCCGGCGTGGTCCGAGGCCATCCTCGAACCGCCCGAGATGTGGGGCGTGCAGACAATGGACAAGGACGGCGTCACCTTGCGGCTGGTCGTCAAGACGGCGCCCCGCCAGCAGCACACGCTGGCGCGTGAGCTGCGCACGCGCATCAGCCAGCGGCTGCAGCGTGAGGGCGATCAAGGGCCCGGGTCAGACCGTCGTGGTCACCGCCGGCGCGCTCGATCAAGGGCCGCCGCCGCCCCACCACCCGAGGCTAGCCGGGCGAGAGCAGGAGCCGTACGCCGAAGTTGTCATCCGGCGCGATCTCGTGCGGCCCGTCGGTGCCCGGCGACGTGAACGCGAGGTGGTGGATCCGGCCCGAGCCGATCTCCCAACCACTCGCTGAGCGGGCTCGTCGCCGGACTCGGCGACGCCACGCGGACCCGGCCCGGTCCGGGCCACGCCAACTTCGACCCAGCGTGCGGTCGTCGTCCTCGCCGGCGTCGATGGTCGGTGCCGCCGAGCAGGCCTTGGAACAGGCAAAGCCCTTCGTCGAGGCTGGCGACCGCGTGCATGACGCGGTCGAGCGACGCCGGGTTTGGGCCGGTTGGGCACCGGGCAGGTCGGCGGGCGCCGGGCTTGACCAGCTGCCGCTCGACTGCGCGAGTTGGATCACGACGCCTGGGCCGTCCTTCGGATGGAGGAACGCCTCTTTCCATCCGGCGTGTTCGAGGTTCACGCCGACGGGGCGGTAGCCGGCCGCGTCAACCTTCTCGAGCGCGTCGGCGAGGTCGGGAACCTTGAACGTCAAGTGATGCGGGCCGGGGCCGTTGCGGTCGAGGAAGCGGCGCAGGAAGTCGTTGTGCTCGGGCTCGTGCGGTTCGAGCACCTCGAGGCGCATGCCGTTGGCGAAGCGCACCTGGGCCGACGCGAACCCCGGGTCGGGGCCGCCGGCGACCCACACGCCCCCGAGCTCGCCCACGTACCGCGGCCACGCGTCGGCCCAGCGCTCGGCCGCGACGGCCACGTGGTCGAAGTCAGCCCCAGCGATCACGGGGCGACTGCCTAGCATCTCCGCATGGTTCGCGTGACTGGACTCGACCACATCGTGTTGGCGGTGGCCGACGTCGAGAAGACGATTGGCGTGGTACTGCGACATGCTGGGGCTCGAGCCGATGCAGCTCGACGAGTGGCGGGCGGGGACCGCGTTCTTCCCCTCGGCTCGGATCGACGCCACCACGATCATCGACTTTGTCCCCCGCGGCGGACTCGGTAGGCACCAGGAACCTCGACCACTTCTGCCTCGTCGTTGAACCGACAGACTTCGCCAGCCTCGACATCGTCGAAGGCCCGGTGCCCCGCTCCGGCGCCCAAGGCATGGCCACGTCCAGTCTACGTCGTCGCGACCCCGTCACGTGCAACTACTGTCCTTGAAGCTCAGGTTCTACTGGCGGCGAGGATGTCTTCGAAGAGGGCGATGTGTTCGGCGACCATGCGCTCGGTGGAGAAGTAGCCCTCGACGGCGGCGCGGCAGTCGGCCCGGTTGATCTCGCCGAGCCGGCCGATGGCCGCCGCCATCTCTTCCTCGTCTGTCGACGATGAAGCCGGTGCGGCCGTGCTCGACCACCTCGGGCACCGCGCCCTCAGGGAACGCGATCACCGGCGTGCCGCAGGCCATGGCTTCGATCATCACCATGCCGAACGGCTCGTTCCACCGAATCGGGAACAGCAGCGCCGAGGCGTTGGCCAGTAGCTCGACCTTCTCCTCGTGCGGGACCTCGCCGAGGTACTGGATGTCGTCGCTGAGCTCGGGCTTCACGTAGGTCTCGAAGTACTCGAACTCCCACGGCTCGCGCATCTTGCCGATCATCCGCAGCGGCACGCCCGCCTTCTCGGCCGCGACCACGGCGCGGTGCGCACCCTTGTCGGGCGACATCCGGCCGAGGAACAGGCAATAGCCGCCCTCGCCACTGCCGATCGGGAAGTCAGCGGCGTCGACGCCGTGGTGGATCACCCGGCCGATCGGGATGTGCGGGCACCGGCTTGTGCTGCGCGTGCGAGATGGCGACGATCGGCACGCGGTGGGCGATCCGCTCGTAGAGATCGGTCAGCTCCTCGTTGAACGGACCGTGGATCGTGGTGATCACCGGCCGGTCGGTGACGTGCTCGGCGTACACCGGCCCCATGACCGTGTGGTCATGGATGATGTCGAAGTCGCGTCACCGTGTCGTACGCGTGCATCACGTGACGCAGCTCGGGTACGGCCATGCCGATGCGCTCGCCCTCGGAGACTTCGAGCGCCCACGCGCGGGGCACCGGGCAGGTGGAGTCGCCGGTCGTGTAGAGCAGCACCTCGTGGCCGGCGCGCTGGAAGCCAACGGCGAGGCGGTCGACGACGACCTCGATGCCGCCGTAGAGCGGCGGCGGAACGGGCGTCCACGGGGGCGCGATGACGGCGATTCGCACGGCGACAGAGACTGAGGAGACTGCGCGGCTTCTAAGGTCGAGGCATGGTCGACGCGCCCTGGGCCTTGCGGGGAGAGGCGGTCGTTGCCTGGTGTGGCGGTCGGTCGATCGTCGTCGCGACGCGTTATGTCACCTCGCCGGTGGGGCCCTATCTCGCATTGGGCGTCGCCCGGGTCGGGCGCATCGGTCTGCGACCTGGGCTGCGGTTCACCACGATGGTGGTCGACAACCACGACCGGCTAACGGTCGGTCGGCGCAATTGGGGTTTTCCCGGCGAGATCGGCACGCTGACATGGGCGACCGTGGGCGACGAGTCCGTGCTGGTCTGGCACGAGCGCGGGATAGAGGTGCGCGGTCGCGCCCATGGCATCGCCGTGTCCACTCATCGCGCCCGGCCGCTTGTTGCAGCACCGCGCCGATGGACCGGTCGTGGTGCCGACGCGCATGCCGCGGGCGCGCCCGCCTCGCCGGAGTCGACATCGCGGTTCCCGACGGCGACGAGATGGCCGGGCTCGCCGGCGAGCATCGAGGTCTGGTGATCGCAGGTATGGCTGTGCAGTTGCTGGCGGCGCGGGTTCCTGCAGGACGGGTGTGGTCGGCGCGGGCGCGTGCGGCGTCGCCGGATGTGGCGACGTTCAGATAGCGACGTGGATGTCGAGCGCCACGAGCGGCCATAGCACCACCGCGAGGACGGCGGAGAGGATCCCCGAGAGCGTGTCGAGGTGATCGAAGAAGTTGTTGTTCACGGCGACGATGACCCCGATGACGATCCAGATCACGGCACCGAGCGGCAGGCGGCGGCGGAACACTATTCCTTGTCCTTTTCCTTCAGGCGCAGCAACGCGTCGTCGAGGTCGGCGGCCTGTTCGTCGAGCCGCCGCTCGAGTCGGGACTGGTACATGCGGCGCTCGATCTCCAGGCACCGACGCCGTCCGGCGTTGGCCGCGGTGATGAGCACCTGGTTGGCCTGGAACGGCTTGACCACATAGCCGTACGCGCCGCTGTCGAGCGCGAGCTCAGCGATTGCCGGGTCGTCGACCGCGGTCACCATGACCACGGCGAGATCGGGATGGGAACCGAGGATGTCGGTAGCCAACTCAAGGCCCGACTCGCCCGGCATCATCACGTCGATCAGCGCCAAGGCATAGTCCCGCTCGGCCAACCGGTCACGCGCCTCTACGGCGTTGGCTGCGAGGGTGCACTCGTAGCCTTCCTCGGTGAGGATGTCGGCCACCACCTGGGCGAGGAGCTGGTCGTCGTCGACGATCAGGGTCGCGGCGGTGTCACCGAAGAGCGGCGGCATGTTTCCCGGGCGGAAGCGAAGATCGTCGGACCAGCGGCGCCGGTCGCTCCCACTTCCAGGGCTCTTGGCCATGGAGGAAGGGTACGCCTTCCAGAAAAGGCCGAGAACCGTTTGGCGCGTATCGAAGGCGCACGTCATTACGAGGCGTCGCTTCCGCAGCTCCGCTGACGTCGCCGTAGCCCGTCGCGAAACCGGCCGGCATTCTTGGCATCTTTGACGGCATATAGCGCCCTCAAAGATGCCAAGAATGGTTGAGGAACCGAAGGCTCATTGCCCTCGGAGTAAAGTCCCGCTCCTAGGGCGTTTAGCTCAGTTGGTTAGAGCGCAGCCTTCACACGGCTGAGGTCGGAGGTTCGAGTCCTCTAGCGCCCACACGGGTCGGGTCCGGCGGTACCCTCGCCATAACGAGGAGGGCCCTATGACAGCCGACAAGGACGCAGCCGCCGAGGACGAACTTGAGGATCTGGAGCTGGCTGAAGCCGACGCAGACGGTGTCACCGGCGGCAGCAACATCATGAAGACGAAGCACGACGCGGCCAAGAACAGCATCTCGAACGTACGGTGACGTGAGTGCTGGTCGTGGAGTAGTCGCCGTCGCGATCGCCTTCGTCTCGGCGGCGCTCGTCGCGCCGCCTGCTGCTGCAGCACCCGCAAGTCCCGACTTCACCGACGTTCCCGTCGATCTCTACGGCAGATACCCGGCGTACGCGTGTAGTCGGTCCGATCCGAGCCGGCCGGGCACCGAGGGTTTTCGGGCGATGGTTCTCGCCACCTACCCGCACACATCGTCGGGTGACGCGTGGGCGCCGTGCGATAGCCCCAGTCACATCGGCACGTCGAATCATCACGCCGAGCGCGCATGGGACTGGTTCATCGCCCCCGAAGGCACCCGGGCGTCCGCCGAACAGCGGGCGGCACCGGACGAACTCATCGAGTGGCTGCTCGCGCCGGAGGGCGGCATACCGCACATGCGAGCGCGACGGCTCGGGATCGTCGAGATCATCTGGTTCGACCAGATCTGGCAATCCCGGACCCGCATTTGGCGGACCTACCCGCTGCAGGGCTGTCCGGATCCGAACGCGAACAACACGGGTTGTCACCGCGACCACGTTCACTTCGGCTTCAGTGTCGCCGGCGCCGACGGCCACACCACGTGGTGGCGGGGGCTCGAGGGTTGGGTGCTGTCGACCGCCGGCTGGATTATCGACCTGGCCGGAATTCCACGCCGCTAGTCATTCTCGAGGCAATGACTGTCGGAAAACGACAGCTATTGCCTCGAGAATAAGGGGGGGGTCAGCAATGTCAGGCGCGGACGAGGCGTTCGATGGCGCGGGTGGCTTCGGTGATCATGGCGTCGGCGTCATCGGCGTCGGCCTGGCGTACGCAGTGACGGACGTGTTCGTCGAGCAAGCCCACGGCGACACCTTGTAGCGCCTTCGTCGCCGCGCTCACCTGGGTGAGGACGTCGATGCAGTACACGTCCTCGTCGACCATTCGCTGGAGACCGCGTATCTGGCCTTCGATGCGCTTGAGGCGCTTGATGTAGTCGTCCTTGTTCATGGTGTAGCCGCGCATGTGCGTCTCCTTCGTTACTTGAAGCGGCGGAGCCGCAGGCTGTTGGATACGACGAACACACTGGACATGGCCATGGCCGCCCCCGCCACCATCGGATTGAGCAACCCGGCGGCGGCCACGGGCAGTGCGGCCACGTTGTAGGCGAAGGCCCAGAACAGGTTTCCCTTGATCGTCGCCAGCGTCCGGCGCGAGAGCCGAATGGCGTCGGCCGCCGCCCGCAGGTCGTCGCGAACAAGCGTGAGGTCGCTGGCTTCGATGGCGACATCAGCGCCCGCGCCCATCGCCAGCCCGAGATCAGCTTGGGCTAAAGCGGCGGCGTCATTGACCCCGTCGCCGACCATGGCGACGATGCGTCCCTCGTCTTGGAAGCGGCGCACCACAGCGACCTTCTCCGCGGGGAGTACCTCGGCGATGACGTCGTCGATCCCGACCTCTCTGGCTACCGCTCGCGCGGTCGCCTCGTTGTCGCCGGTGACCAGCACCGGTCGCAGGCCCAGGTCTCGGAACGCGCGCACCGCTTCGGCCGAAGTGGGCTTGACCGTGTCGGCGACCACCAGCACGGCCCGGGCTGCCCCATCCCAGCCGGCAACGACCGCAGTGTGCCCCAGACGCTCGGCAGCTTGGAGGCCGGCGGCCAGGTCGTCCGACACTCGTAGGCCTAGGTCGACAACGAACGCCTCGCGGCCGACGACGACCGCGCGGCTCTCCACTACGCCGCGCACGCCAAGGCCCCCCGTGGCTGCGAATTCATCTGCAGGAGGAAGAGCCCCGAGACGCCCGCGCGCCTCGGCGGCAATTGCCCGGCCGACCGGATGCTCGGAGTGATCTTCCACCGCACCGACGAGGCGAAGCGTCTCGTCGGTGCTCGCACCGGTGGCGGTGATGACATCGACGAGCGCCATCGCGCCGCTCGTGACCGTTCCGGTCTTGTCGAGGACGATCGTGTCGACCCGCCGCGTGGACTCGAGCACTGCCGGCCCCTTGATGAGGATGCCGAGCTGCGCGCCACGGCCGGTCCCGACGAGCAGAGCTGTCGGTGTGGCCAACCCGAGCGCGCACGGGCAGGCGATGATCAGCACCGCGACCGCCGCGGTGAACGCGTCGTTCGCCGCCGCCCCGCTGACCAACCACGCCACCAATGTCCCAACCGCGAGGAGGATGACAGCCGGAACGAAGACGGCCGAGACCCGGTCGGCGAGGCGCTGTACGGGGGCCTTGCCGGTCTGCGCGTCGCGGACGAGGCGAGCGATCTGCGCCAAGGCGGTGTCGCCCCCGACGCGCGTCGCCCGTATCACCAAGCGCCCGCCGGCATTGACGGTGGCGCCGACAACATCATCACCGGGACCGACCTCGACGGGCATCGCCTCCCCGGTGATGAGCGACGCGTCGATGGCAGAGGTGCCGTCCTCGACCACGCCATCGGTGGCGATCTTCTCGCCGGGACGGGCGATGAAGCGGTCGCCGACCGCCAACTCCTCGATGGCGATGCGTTGTTCGACGCCGTCGCGAAGCACGCCGACATCCTTGGCGCCGAGCGCGAGCAATGCCTGGAGAGCCGCACCGGCGCGGCGCTTCGCCCGGGCTTCGAGGAACCGCCCGGTCAGGATGAACACCGTGACCACCGAGGCGACCTCGAGATAGACCTCATCCATGTCGGCGTCGCCGACGAAGAGGACATAGAGCGACCACCCGAAGGCCGCGAGGACACCGATCGCGATCAGCGTGTCCATGGTCAAGGCGCGGTGGCGCAGGTTCGACCACGCGGCACGATGGAAGGGCAGGCCGCCCCATGTCACGACCGGTGTCGCCAGCGTTAGTGATAGCCACTGCCAGTTGTCGAACTCGAGCGCGGGCACCATGGCCACCAGGAGAACGGGCACGGTCAGAACGGCGGAAACGAGGACACGGCGGCGCAAACTGCGCGTACCATCGCCGTCGCGTTCCGCCACCTCCAATGCAGGGCCGTCCTCGACCGGTTCAGCCCGGTAGCCGGCCGCGGCGACCGTCTCGATCAGCTGGTCAATGGTCACCGCGCCGAGATGTTCAACGCTGGCCTGTTCGGTAGCGAAGTTCACCGTCGCGGCGACGCCATCCAGTTCGTTGAGGCGCTTCTCGATACGCGCCGAGCACGACGTACACGTCATGCCTTCGATCTGGAGCTCGACCTTCTGCCGCACCTCCACAGTATACCCCGGTAGGGTATCTAGCACGCAAGGGTCGAGGCCGTATGCTTGGCCCTGTGAGACGCAGGGCGCTGGCGACGCTCGTTACTGCAATCGTGGCCGCTACCGCGGTCTGGTTCGCGCTGCGTCCCGAGGCGCCACAATTCGTCGCTGGCGCGGTCGCCGCCGAGTTGCCCACCACCACCGCCCCGCCGCCGGCGCCCGCTGGCCCGACGCCTGCGCTTCGCCCACCGTTCCTGGTCGCGACACCCCACGGCTTGCCGATCTCACTCCACACCGCGCCCGAGGCAGCCCTCCCGCGATCGTTGATGCACCACGACAGCCTCCGACCGATCTTCCTCGTGAAGTCACGGCCACGGACGGGGTGGCTCGAGGTGTATCTGCACGAGCGTCCGAACGGCAGCACGGCCTTCATCAAGGAGGCGGATGTCGCGCTGTCCAACGTCGCCAAGCAGGTCAAGATCGAGGTGGGAGCGCGGCGCCTTACCGCCTGGGACGGCGACAAGGTGATCGCCGACGAGTCGGTTGCCGTGGGGGCGCCGAGGACACCGACGCCGCTCGGTACCTATTACCTGTTCGGCACCGTCGCCACCGGCAATCCACGCGGCGCGTACGGGCCCTACATCCTCGCGTTGTCGGCCCACTCCGAGGTGCACAAGACCTTCGGAGGGGGCGACGGGCTGGTCGGTATCCACGGCACCAACGCATTGGCGAGCATTGGTAATCCGGTGAGCAACGGCTGTATCCGCATGTCGAATGCGATGATCACCATGCTCGCCAAGGAACTTCCGCTCGGCACGCCCATCGTTGTCGTGCCGTAGCGTGGGGTAGTGGTACCTCCCGGCAATCAGCCGATCGCGTGCAGCCTCGAGGCGCAGGTGATGCCGGACCGCCTCAATGAGTGGCGCACGGTGCTCGCCTACGCCAGCTCGCGTACGCGTGGCGGCGACGGCGCTCTGCGCATCGAGTTCGCCGACGTACCCGTCGCCGACCTGGCCCGGCTCGTGGTGGCCGAGCAGCAGTGTTGCGCCTTCCTCTCGTTCGCGATCACCGTCGACGACCGCGGTGTAGCACTCGAAGTCCGCCGCGCCTGATGACGCGGCCGAAATCGTCGCCGGCCTGTTCGGCCAGCCGGCTTAGAGACCCAGGCCGCGCAGAGTGCGGTCGACGGTGTGCACGACATCGGCGACCGGTGCTGACACGTCGCGCACGACCGGCTCGACCACCTGGTGGATCGGGCCGGAGAGCAGTCCACCCTCTGCGGCGAGCACCGGACCGGTGATCGGCCCGGGCGGGAACCCGCGCACCTCGTAGGTGATGCCAAGCCCGTTGGCCGCCGGCCCTCGCTGCGAGCTGAAGTAGAGGCGAGTGCCATCGGGGCTGAAGGCCGGCCCGGCTATCTCCGAGCCGGCCTGGCCGACAACCTGCAACAACGGCGCGAAGGTGGTTTGGTCGGCCGAGAAGACGACAAGCTCCATGTCGCCGCCATCCTCGGCGACGACGAGCTGACCCGAGCTGGACATCGTGAGATTGTCGACGCCCCGCAGCGTGGGCATCGTCGCGATGTTGTCGTCATAGACGAGGGAGAGTTCGGACGTCACGACATCGAGCGCCCAGACCCGGTTGTCGCCTTTTGTCGTGAAATAGACGGTGTCGGAGTCGTACCAGAGGCCTTCCCCGCCGCTGAATGCGGTGGTGCCGGGAACCTGCTGGCGCGTGGGGGTGGCACCCGGGACGATGTTCGGGTTGGGGATCGTCGCCCAGGTCACCGTCCACCGCGGGTCCGCTGGGTCGAGCGATGTCGGCGTGGCCACTGCGGCCTGCAAAGTTCCCGCGGCCAGGCTCGGGTAGGCGTTGGGGACGAACCTGTAGAAGCGGCCGTCGGTTTGGTCCTCGGTCAGATAGACGTGACCGCGCACCGGGTCCACCGCCGCGGCTTCGTGCTTGAAGGTGCCGAGCGCTTGCCGCAGCGCGGTGGCGTTGGGGTTGAGCTGGCGGGGATCGCACTCCCACACATGGCCCGCGTCGTGCTCCTCGCACGTCAGCCACGTACCCCAGGGTGTCTTTCCGCCGGCGCAGTTGATGCTCGTGCCCACGATGACCGGATGCGCGCTGACGATGGTGCCGTCGGCCGCGAACCGCACGCCGCCGACGCCGCCGGCACCGGGCACTTCACTGTTCGACGCGTAGATCCAGCCGGCGTCGTCGAGCGCGTAGGTGGCGCCGCCGTCCGGGAAGATGTGCCAGGGATGCAGCGACGGTCCGACCAGGGACCCGCTGCGGGCGATCACCCGCGACGAGAACCCGGGGGGGAGCCGGATGCCATTGACGTCGGGGAAACCGAGCGGTCCGTAGGGCGCCACGCCCCCGCTCTGGGCCGGCGCGGCGAACGCCTTCTGCCAGAAAGCGGGTCCGAGCGTCAGCGCGCCAACGGTCGCCGCGCCCGATCGAAGAAACGTCCGACGGTCCATTGCCGCTCCCGTGCCCCAATCCGTTCACCCGGCGTTCACCGGGGATTCAGACAGGTTAGGGGCTCATTCGGTACGGTGCCCCGCCGGTTCCGTGGGACCCTTGAAGACGCAGTACCTCTGCAGTGGAAGGAATTCATGACCACAGAACCGACCGTCCCGGCCGCCGAAGACATCGACGACCTCGACGTGAACCCCGACGAAGCCGACAAGGTCACCGGTGGCATGGCTCACAAGAAGACCGGCGTTACCAGGACGGCCGACCCTTGCGAGGGCGGCGAGTAGCTCCGCGTCCCGCCCTCTGGACGCTCGGCCGTCTCAGTTTCCTCGGCGATCGACTCCTCGCCGCGCTCGCCGTGGAGGCGCACGCCCAGCGGCCGCAACACGGGGATGCTGGGCGTCAGCAGGTCGGCGCCGCCGGTGAGGCGCTCGGTCGTCTGGCTGTAAGCCGTCAATTGCGCGAGGCCGTGTCGGCGGCGTACGGCGAGCCGCTGACACCCAGCTACGAGGCGGTGTACCAGTACCAACCCCCGGGTTCCGCGGTCGGACCGCACAGCGACGGGGCGGGGTACGACTTCGTCTTCCACCTCTGCCTTCAGCACGTTGCCCCCTCGGACGGATCGGCGGCGTCGGTTCTCGAGGTTCAGGACACGACAGTGACACTGCCCGCCGCCCACAGCGTCCTGCTCCGCGGCGGAGATACAACCCACCGTTGGACCCGGCTGGGGGTGGACGAGCACCGGACTCTCGTCGCAGTGGGCTTCCGGCCCACCGCGATCACACCGTGAGCTGCTGGCTCGAGAGGTAGAAGTACAGCCCTTTGCGGGCCATCAACTCGTCGTGATTGCCGTGCTCGACGAGCCGGCCCTTCTCCAAGACGAGGATGACGTCAGCACTGCGGATCGTTGAGAGGCGGTGAGCGATGATGAACGACGTCCGGCCTTCGAGCAGCCGCTCGAGGTTGTCCTGCACCGCGCGTTCCGATTCCGTGTCGAGTGCGCTGGTGGCCTCGTCGAAGATGAGGATGGGTGGGCGGTGGTACACGGCGCGGGCAATCGCGATGCGCTGCCGTTGGCCGCCGGACACCAGCACACCTGTCTCGCCGACTTTGGTGTCGTACCGCAGGGGTAGCCGCACGATGAACTCATGCGCGTTGGCCAGCTTGGCGGCCCACTCGACCCGCTCCATGTCGGGCTCGTCTTCGCCGAATGCGATGTTCCTGGCAATCGTGTCGGCAAACAGAAAGTTTTCCTGAAGGACGAAGCCGATGTGTCGTCGCAGATCTCGGTAGTCGAGCGATCCAACGTCGAGCCCGTCGTAGGTGATGGTCCCCGCCGTGGGCTCGACCAGCCCGGCCAGGCACTTCACCAGCGTGGTCTTGCCTGACCCGCTGCGGCCCACGATCGCAACGGCGGTGCCGGCCGGTACATCGAAGGTGACGTCTTCGAGAATGCTCGGAGAGTCGGGGTCGCCGTAGCGGAAACCCACTCCATGGAACCCGACGTGCCCTTCGAGCGTGGGAACGGCGGCGAGGCCGCTGCGGTCGGTTCCCTGCTCGGGTTCGGCCGACACGACATCGGTGAGCCGAGTGAGCAGCACCGAAGCCAGCTGGAGTTCATCCCACATCACGAGCAGGGTGCTGATCGGGACGTTGGCGAGAACAACCAGCGCGTTGAACGCGACCAGGTCGCCGATAGTCAGATTGCCGTTCAGTACCTGCAACGATCCGATCCACAGGAACACGGCAATCGAGGCGAAGTTCACCAGCTGCACACCGCCTTCGAAGCACATGGCGGTGAAGTCGGCCCGGAACAATCGGTGCGCAAGCCCGGCGAACTCGCCGAGCAGTTGCTTCTGCAGGGCTTGTTCGGCGCCCAATGCCTTGACCGCCTCGATGCCTTTGATGGCGTCGATCTGCCGTGAGTAGTAGTTACCGAAGGCCTCTTCCAGGCTCTCGAAGATCGGCCGTAGCCGCACGGACACAAAACGCATAAGCGCGACGTAGGCCGGAAGCGCGGCCACGAATACGGCGGCGAGCAGCGGGCTGTAGATCACCATGAGCACCACGGCGGCAACGAGTTGTGTCGCCGCGGTGAGCGCGATGACGCCGTTGTCGACCACGAGCGCCCGCACTTGCTGCATCCCGGCCAGCCGCCGTTGGATGTCGCCCGTGCGCCGGGCATAGAAGTAGCCCATCGGCAGTGCCAGCATTCGGCCGGCGAGGAAGTCGAACGTCGAAGTGTCGACCTTCACGGTGGTGCGACTCAGGATGTAACGCTGCACCAGGCTGGCGGCGAACATCACCACCGTCACCGCGGCGACCGACAGCAGCAGGACACGGAGCAGGCCGAAGTCGCGCTGCGGTAGCACCCGGTCGACGATGATCTGGATGAACACCGGCAGGAGCATCTGCAGCCCGCTCACGGCGAGCGCCAGGAGTGCCGCGGTAAGGAGCGAGCGGCGCACTGGCCGGAAGAACGCCGCCAACCACCCGATCCCCATGCTCTGCACCGGTGTGTCGTCGAAGGCGGGCGTTCGCTCGATCAGCGCGGCGTAGCCCGACCACCGCTTCTCGAATTCGGCGCGGTGCAGGCGACGCGGACCCAGAGCCGGATCCATCACGCGGACGTGGTCGTGGCCGACGTCGTAGAGCACGATCCAGTGATTGGCGTCCCAGTGCACGATGGCGGGGAGGGGAAGCGCGTCCAGGTTGCGCTTGGACGCTTTGACGGCCCGCGCCTCGAGGCCGAGTCGCTCTGCGCCGGTTGCGATGCCCTTCAGGCTCGTGCCGTCGATGCCGGTCCCGACCGCCTCGCGGACCGCGGGCAGGCCCACCCTGCGACCGAAATGACGACACACCATCGCAAGAGCCGCGGCGCCGCAGTCGGCCTCGTCGATCTGCCAGATCCGCGGGAAGCGCCGGATCTTCTTGCCGGTCTTGACGAAATGACCGTCGGCGGTGGCAAAGGGACCCGCGAGCCCCGGGGGAGTTTCGGGCTCGGCGTCCGCTTCCTGATGGTGGTCGACCTGCTCGGGACTGACCGGGGTGAGGGGCTGAGCGTGCGCCGGCAGGATCTCGTCGGCGAAGTCGAGCGGCACATTGGCGATGTGCTTGAAGTTGTGTTGCTCCGCGTGCTCGGCGATCTGCGCACGGAAACTCGGGTAGTCGGCGAGCAGGTTCTGGAAGGCTTCGGCGCTGACCTGCAGGAGCTGGCAATCCGAGACCGCCTGGATCGTGGTGGCGTGTGGTCGCCCCGTGAACAGCGCGTGGTCGCCGAAGAAGTCGCCTCGGCGTAGAAAGGCGACATCGTTGCCGTCACGTTGCGCGCGCAGGTGTCCGTCCTCGACAACAAACAGGGCACACGGTTCCTCGCCGACGCGAAAGACAACCTCATCACGCGCCATGGCGATGGGTTCGGCGGAATCCAACAGCGCAACCAGCGCGTCGTCGGGCAGGTGGGAGAGTGAGGAGTAGATCCGGAAGAAGTGCCGAAGCGACGTCCTCCGCTCGTGGAGTTCGAGTGACCGCCGAATGTCGGGGTTGGTCGCGGCCAGCCCGCTGAGCAGGCTCTCGTGCAGCCGCAACGCGGTGACCGGACCACTCGCCCGCATGGTGCAGTCCAGCGGTGTGCGCTCCAAGCTCTCCAGCTCGCCGAAGCTCTCACCTACACCGAGGAGCTCGACGGTCACCTCTCGGCCGTCGTCGCCCATCCTGACGGCGCGAACACTGCCGGAGGTCACGACGTAGAGGCCGTCGATCGGCTCGCCTTCGGTGGCGATCACGTCGCCGAACTCGAACTCCACCGGTTGGAAACTGTTGGTCACCACCTGCCGAACGTCGTCGGGCAGGTACCGCAGGAGAGCGAGCGCCTCGAGGTTGAAGGGCTCAACGGCTGTCATACCAACGCACCCTTTCGTCGAGCTGCCTTTGTATCGCTCGACCGACGATCGCCTGTTCTGCCTGACGGAGGACATCATCATCATCGGTCGCCGGCACGCCCTTGGAGCGGATGTGTACCAATTCAAACTTCCCGTCGACGGTAACGGGCCCCTTCGTTTCGCCCGCGTCGGCACCGATCAACAGGTCGCGCAGGCTCTCGTCCGCCTGATCCAGGTAGTGGCGGTGCCGCTCAACTTGGATGCCGGTCGCGTCGGCGACCTCGTCGAGGGACCGCTGGTCAGCGGTGATCCAAAGCAGCGCTTCGCGGGCCATCGCCTCGCGGGGAAACGACAGGACGTCGTAGTCGAGGCGCGTCCAGTCCAACAGGTTGCGCTCGATCTCCCGTTGCACCGCGTCAGTTGTTGCTACCGGAGTCTCAGGAACCGCGATGTGCGTCGCCAGGGCCTCGGCGAAGCGGATCAACTCGCCTGAGCACACCGCCGTGGTCCAGGACAACGCTTCCACGTCGGCCTCGTCGGCGGGAAACCGAGCCGTGAGTTCGTCGAGTTCGCCGCCGTGAAGCTCACGCAGGAGCGAACGCCGTATCCACGCCGTCCACTCGCTCACCTTGACGCCCCAGCCGTCGAGCCACGCCTCCATCTCCTCGGCGGCGATGAGTCGCCGTTCGTACCGAAACGCCGCGCCCGCACCGTGCACAGCCTCCGGGGTCAGTTCCTCGCCGGTCTCATCCCGATGCCTTTGGGCGGCGAGACCTTCGCGGACGTGCAGCTCTACACGCGTCCACTCGCCGCGCTCTTTTGCGTCGTCGACGACGTCACCCCACGTGTAGTCGACCGTGCCGACGCGGAACGCAGCCTTGTCCAT
This sequence comes from uncultured Actinomycetes bacterium, assembly GCA_963742585.1. GTDB lineage: Bacteria > Actinomycetota > Acidimicrobiia > Acidimicrobiales > JACDEA01 > JACDEA01. The sequence goes on along the minus strand of CAVUMI010000009.1, from coordinate 1,444,942 downwards.
CGCCCCTGGCATCGGTGACTACACCTACTTGGGCGGGTCCAAATACTCCTGCTGTTCCTTGCCCGCCTTGCGGCCGCCCTTCACCTCGCCGGCATCGGACTCGGTGGGCTCGAGGTCCTCCAGGACACCGGGCGCGTCGTCATCGGATGGCTTGTCCGCAGACGTCACGGGCTCTTGAATCCCTTCTTACCGTTGATGATGATGCCGCCCCTTACGTCTTGCGCCTCGGACTCGCTGGGCTCGAGGTCCTCGAGCACTTCCTCGTCGACTGCATTGGCTTCGTCATCAGCTGCCATGTTGCGCTCCCTCTTGAGAAGGCGTCAGTTAGCGCCGCTTTGCACTCGGATACGGGATCGGTACACCCGGGGGCGTGGCCGGGTTCTCCGGCGGCACGAACGCTGTGGCACCGCCTGTCACTTCCTCGGCCTCGACGTCGGTGGGCTCGAGATCCTCAAGGGCTTCGTCCTCAGGCTTCACCCCACGCCCGTATATTTCTTGGGCCAGGCGTTCGTGATCCCACCCTTCACGTTTTCTGCATCAGGCTCGCTGGGTTCGAGATCCTCCAGAGCCTCGGCCTGATCCTCCTCCGCGTCGGGCACTGCATCGTCAGCGGTCATCGATGTCCTCCGTTCGGCGAGACTCAAACCGTACCTCCGGTCACCACCATAGGATCGCCGCGAGGTGCTCTCAGTCCTCGATTCTTCGGCGGTTGCCGCGCTGCGAGCGTTGCTCCGAAGCGCCGGGTACACGTCGGCGTCGGTCAAGCGGGCAATCGGAGCGGACAACGACGGTCTGTTTCTCTCAACCGCCGGCGTTCGGGTAGCGGTTCGGCATCTGGCTGAGGGAACTCCGCTGAACACCTTGATCAAGCTGTTCCTGCTGGGTGTCCACGTCGATGCCGACGCGGCCGACCTCGCGCTGATGCCCCTCGGTGTCGAGCGGCATGGCGGGACGGGGCTCGTTGAGCAGGTGGGCGCAAAGGTAAGAGCCACGGTGCGGCTCGTCCCATCGGGCGGGCTCATTCTTGCGTGTGACTGGCGCCCGGCCGCGGGCAGTCCGCCTGCCCGCGACCACGTTCTCGGCGTCTCGGAGTCTTCGGTGCGTCTCGCCAACCTCACAGTGCGCCGGCCGGTGGAGTCGGCACTCGACATGGGCACCGGTGGTGGCGTGCAGGCGTTCCTTCTCGCACGCCATACGAGACATGTGATCGCAACCGATCTCAACCCTCGCGCGCTGGAGTTCGCGAGGTTCAACGCGCTCCTGAACGCAGTCGAGAACGTGGAGTGGCGGACGGGAACGTGGTTCGAGCCGGTCGCAGGGCGCACCTTCGACCTCATCGCCTCCAACCCCCCGTTCGTCATCTCGCCCGAATCGGAGCTGTTGTTCCGAGACGGAGGCGAGCGCGGCGACGGGTTGAGTCGTCGGCTGATTCAAGAGCTGCCGGCGTATATGAACGAGGGAGGACTGGCGTCCATTCTCGTGAGTTGGGGCTATCGCCTCGGCGAGCACTGGTCGGCCCCGCTCCTGAGATGGGTCGAGAAGAGCGGCTGCGACGCGTGGTTCATTCACGACTCCAGCGCCGACCCACTTGCGCACGCCGCGTCCTGGAACTCAGATCTGGAGTCCGATCCCGATCGTCACGGAGACGCTCTCGATCGCTGGGCGGAGTACGTGCGCGAAGAGGGATTCCAGATGATCGGCTATGGCGGCATCATCCTTCGGAAGCGGGCCGGCGAGAACTGGCGCCGCATCGACGACGTCGACCGCAAGCCGGTCACCAAGGCCGGCGAGCAAATCGCCGCCGGAATCGACGCCGAGGACTGGCTCGCGGGGGTTGGCGGGTCGGGCGGGCTGCTCGATCAGCGGCTCGAGCTCAGCCCCAGTCACCACATCGAGGAGACCCGGCGCGTTGGTCCACGCGGCTACGAGGTCGATCACACGACAATCGTCATGGATGGCGGGGTGCCGCTACGCCACGAGGCCGACGCGCTTTGCCTGGCGCTCCTGTCGGCGTTCGATGGCCAGCGCACCGTCGGTGAAGCGATCGAGGCGGCCGGCGCGCAAACTGACGAGCTCGCATTGTCGGAGGTGCAAGAGCTGATTCGCCTTGGGATTGTGGTTGCTGCCTCTTGAGGTGGCGTCAGCGGTCGGTGGCTATCTCGCGACCGTCGATCGATTACTGGCGGGCCGCGTTGTCGCTTTCTATGTAGTCGGGTCCGTTGCGCATGGCGCATTCCGGCCGGACCGAAGCGACATCGACTTCGTCGCGGTGGTTGATCGAGATCTCACCGCGCCTGAGATCCGACGGCTGCGTCTGGTGCACGCGGTGGCGGGAGCGCGATCTGTCGTGCGGGGAGCGCGGCGTCGCCGGTTCTCGCTTCCAGGAACGCTCAACGGCGTGTTCGTCCGCCGTGAGGATTTGAGCACGCCGGTGACCGCGATCGAGCCCGTCGCGTCGCACACCGCCCAGGAATTCCACGTCGGCCGCGGATTCGATGTGAACCCGGTGGTGTGGAAGGTGCTGCGCGAGCGTGGCGTTGGGGTACGCGGGCCATCGCCGAGCGAGTTGGGCTTGGTAACCGAGCCCGAGCGTCTCGATACATGGAACCGCGAGAATCTCCGCAGCTACTGGCGCCCCTGGGCCGAGGCTCTGGGAGACGGTCGTTCACTCCGTCTCCGGTTCCGCCCGCGTTGGTTGACGGCGTGGGGCGTCCTCGGACCGCCCAGGCTCTATTGCACGATCGCGACCGGCAACGTGGTGTCGAAGGAGGCGGGGGGAGAGTACGCCTTGGCGACGTTCGACCAACGGTGGCATCCGATCATCCGCGAAGCGCTGGCCTACGTGCGAGGTGCGCCCGCCGATCCGGCGTTCGGCGATGTCGCGAAACGCATGCAACAGACGGCGGGGTTCGTGTTCGAGGTCGTGGACTCCGTCAGCCCGGCGTGAACCGCACCGGCAGGTGCTTGGGCCCGGAGATGAAGCTCGACGGCAGCCACTCGGTCGGTCCGGTGGGTTCCATGTCGGGCAGACGCGTGAGGATCTCGCGGAGCAGTGCGGCGATCTCGAAGCGGCCGATGTGCGCGCCCAGGCAGAAGTGCGGTCCGCCGCCGCCGAAGGCGACGTGGTCGTTGGTGCGTACGGCCGACGTCGAAGCGCTCGGCGTCGGTGAACGCGCTCGGGATCGCGGTTGGCGGCGCCGTAGTACATGACGACCTTGTCGCCTTCCTTGATCGGCCTGGCCCGCGGACCTCGGTGTCGGCAGTGGCGGTCCGCCGCATGTAGATCACGGGGCTGACCCATCGCAGCATCTCCTCGATCGCCGTCGGCAGCAGGCCGTCGACATCGGCTTGGAGGCGCGCCAGCTGCGTCGGGGTGATCGAACAGCGCCTGCATGCCGCCGGCGACAAGGTTGCGCGTGGTATCGCCGCCGGCGTCGATCGAGCAGGAGGAAGAACAGGTTGAAGTCGATGTCGTCGAGCGCTCACCTCGACTTCGCCTTGATCAGCCGGCTCGACAGGTCGTCGCCGGGGTTTGCCTTCTTCTCGGCGAACACGCTGTTGGCGTAGTTGAACATCTGCGACGACGGCCATCATCCCGGCGCCGGGCGCCTGGCTCTCGGGCGCGGCGTGGATCGCCTCGGTGAGCTTGTACAGCTCGACGCCGTCGGCTGTGCGGGATGCCCGAGCATCTCGGCGATGACGTACGACGGCATCGAGCCGGCCAGGTCCTCGACCAGGTCGCACTCGCCGTGGGCCGCAACCCGGTCGACGATGGCGCGTCGCCAACTCCTCGATGCGCGGCCGCAGCGCCCGCGCCGCGCGGGGAATGAAGTCGGGGCTCGCCAGCCGCCGGTAGCTGCTGTGCAGCGGCGGGTCGGTCGTGATCATCATGTGGTGATCGCCGAGGTCGAGCCCGCCGGCGTCGTCGGGAATCATGATTGTCGGCACCGACGAGAACGTCGCCGCGTCGCGGCCGATCGCCTTCACGTCGTCGTACCGCGTGACCGCCCAGAATCCGGCCGACCGTCAGGCTCGGCGTGCCAGTGGACCGGATCGTTCTCGCGCAGCCAGTCGAACTGCTCGTGCGGCTGGCCGTGACGCGAACGACGCCGGAGAGAGCAGGTCGATCTGCACGGTTACTTGCGGCCGAACCCGAAGAGGTTGCTGCGCCACCTTGCGCATCTGGATCTCCTCCGACCCTTCGGTGATGCGGTAGCGACGGTGGTGGCGGTAGATGTGCTCGAAGGGCATGTGCCGGCGTGTAGCCCACGCCGCCGCAGGTCTGCATGGCCCGGTCGGCCGCGTCGCAGACGAGCCGGTTGGCCTGGTAGTTGCACATCGCCACGAGGTGGGTGATCTCCATGTGGTGCTTCTGGTCCATCAGCCAGGCCGTGTAGCGAACGAGCTGGCGCAGCATCGCTGCCTGGGTGTGCAGCTCGACCAGCGGGAACTGGATGCCCTGGTTGGCCGATAGCTTCTTGCCCCACGTGATCCGCGAGTTGGCGTAGGCCACTGCTTCGTCGATGCAGAACTGCGCGGCGCCGAGCGACGACGCCGCCTGCCGGATGCGGTTCTCGTGCACGAACAGCTGGGCGAGGTCGAGGCCGTGGTCGATGCGGCCGAACACCGTCTCCGGGCCCGACGCGGACGTCCTTCATCGACACCTCGGCGTGGTCGGTGGGCATGTTGAACGTCCACCAGAAGAAGTCGACCGAGAACCCTTCGGCGTCGGTGGGCACGAGGAACGCGGTGATGCCGACCGGCTCGCCGGGCTCACCGGAGGTGCGGGCGAAGATGATGTCGTGGCTGGCGTGATGCAGACCGGAGTTGAACCGCTTCATGCCGTTGATCACCCACTCGTCGCCGTCGCGCACCGCGGTCGTCTCGAGGTAGGTGGCGTCAGATCCGTGGTTCGGCTCGGTGAGCCCAAAGGCGAGGCGCTTGGTGCCGTCGAAGAAGCCGGGCATCCACTCGGCCTTCTGCTCCGGCGTGCCGTAGTCGCGCATCATCAGGACGGTGGGGAAGTTGCCGACGATCGAGCTCTCGTTCTGCAGGTCGTTGTGCAGTCCGAGACCCTTGGCGGCCAGGTGCTCGCGGATGATCGCCATCTCCAGGTTGGACGCGCCGCGCCCGCCGTACTCCTCGGGGAGGGCGAGGCGAAGCCACCCGGCGGCGTCGGCCCGCCGGCGCATCTCGCGCAGCAACTCCTCCCACTCCTTGCGCGGGACCCCGCCGTTCTCGAAATCGGTGCGGGCCCACTCGCGGCGGTGGTCGAAGAAGCGGATGTTGTCGTTCTCGGCTTCCAGGGGCTTGATCTCCCGCTCGATGAATTCGTCGAGCGCGTCGAGCGTTGCCTGGATCTCGGAGGGAATCTCGAAGTCCATTGCGAAGTAGCAAAGCACGACGGGTGCCCAGACGCGCAGAAAGCGGGGCTTGCGCCCCGCTTTCTGCACTCCGTCGAATCGCTAGATGCCTGTTGTGCGGCCGCGGTAGCCGGTGAAGAAGCTGGCGACGAGAAGCACCAGTGCGATCACCAGCAGCCACTTCAGGCCGGTAGCGAACAGGCCCACGCCGCCGAACAGCAATGCCAAGAGAAGCAAAAGGACTACGAGGCCCATGTCGGGGCACCTCCTGTGTGAGTAGTAGTGGTGCCGTCGCATGTACCCAAGGAGCCAGGGAAAATTCCGTGTAATTCGCGCATCAAGTGGGAAACGTGAAGGCTTAGCTGATGAGGTCGGCGACGATCGCTGCGGCGCCGGCGTGCTCGCCCCGGCGACGTCCGGTGGCCAGTGCCGCGGCTCCGAGTTCGCGGTCGATCCGGGTCGTGAGGTCGTCGAGCAAGGCCTGGTAGACGGGCGGGCGGCGGACACCGATCGCCGCGCGGCAAACGTCGGATGCGCCAACGACCATGGCCGCGTCAGCGGAGCGCCCCTGCGCGAGGCGAAGCAATGCGAGCTCGTCGAGGCAGTCGGCGTGCCGCGCCCGGCGGGCGAGTTTGGGACAGAGCCGGACCGCACGCCCGAGGAGTTCGGCTGCCACGTCGAGGTCGGCGTGCTGTCTCGCCAGCGCGGCGAGGCTAAGCGAAGGCCACCAGATCAAGTGACGCCAGCCGGCTTCGGTGGCGACCTCCAGGCTCTCTTCGAGAAGGCGCCGCGTGTCGCTGGTGTCCTGAAGACGATGCAGCTCACCGAGGCTGTGCAGCGACGATGAGAGCTGCGCGGCGTCGGTGCCAGCGCGGGCCCGTGCCACCGCCTCCTCGAGTAGCGGTGCGGCGTCGTCGAAGTCGCCGCGCATGGCCGCGGCCCAGCCGGTGAGGTTGAGGACGCGGGCCATGGCCGCGGCGTCGTCGAGCCGGCGCCACTCGCGGACGGCCACCGCGAGGTGCGACCCGGCCGCGTCCACGTCGCCGGCCGAGATCGCCATGTCGCCCAGCATCGTGTAGGTCCACGCCAGCGCATCTCGCGCGCCGAGTGAGCGCCACAACGCCAGTGCCTTCGTCGAGGGTCGATGCCGCCGCGGTCTCGTCGCCATCGCTGGCGTTGATGCCGCTCAGCACCGTGAGGTGCTCGGCGATGCCCTGCTTGTCGCCCAACTCGCGCGCGAGGCCCAGCCCTTCCTCGGACAGAGAGCGGGCCTGTAAGCGGTCGCCATCCTCGAACGCCACCATCGACAGGGCATAGGTGAGCGTGGCGACTACCCGCTTGTCGCCCAGCCGGCGAGCCAACGGGAGCGCGCGCTCGTACAGGGACGCGGCCGTTTCGTGGTCGCGCTGAAGAGCGGCCAGAAGCCCGAGGTTGCGCAGCGAGACGGCCATGCCGCGCTCGTCGCCGATTTGCTCGCGAAGGGCGAGCGCATCGTTCAGCAATGCCCGCGCGCGTGTCGTATTCGAAGCGGGCGCGGGCCAGGTTGCCTTGGTGGTTGAGCGTTTCGGCGATGCCGCCGACGTCGCCGAGCTCGTGCCACAACGCCAAGCTCTCGTCGAGCACGCGGCCCCGCCGCGGTGACGTCGGCCTCTTCTGTGGCGAGGTGGCCGGCGGCGGCAAGGGCCCGCGCGCGCGTCACCGTGCGCCGGTCGGGCGTCAAGGCCAGCGCCCGGTCCAGCCACGCTCGGCCCTCGCTCCAATACCCGCGGACCAACCAGAAGCGCCACAGCGCCGCGGTGAGCGACAGCAGGTCGTCGGCCCGTTCGGGCTGCGCCGCGCACCACTCCATGGCGGCCCGGAGGTTGTCGTACTCGCGGGCCAGCCGGTCGAGCCACTTGGCCTGGTCCGGTCCGGTCAGCTCGTGTTCGCCAGCGAGGGCCAGCTGATGGAACCACTCGAGGTGGCGCTGGCGGGTGGCCGCCACCTCGCCCGCTTCGGCCAGCCGCTCTTGCGCGTACTGGCGAATGCTCTCGAGCAGGCGGTAGCGCGCCACGCCATCCTGCTCCTCGGCGACGACGAGTGAACGGGCCACCAAGCGGTCGAGCACGTCGAGGACGTCGACGTCGTCGCCACCGTTATGGCGGTAGCCGCGTCGATCGTCCAGCCGCCGGCGAAGACGGCGACGCGCCGCAGCAGCGCGCTGCTCGGGCTCGCTCAGCAGCTCGTAGCTCCAGTCGACCGTGGCGCGCAGCGTCTGCTGGCGGGGGAGAGCGTTGCGGCTCCCGCCGGTGAGGAGGCGGAACTGATCGTCGAGCCGCTCGGCGATCTGCCCGAGGCTGAGCACCGCGATGCGCGCCGCGGCCAGCTCGATGGCCAGCGGGATGCCGTCGAGCCGACGGCAGATGCCGGCGACGAGATCGGCGTTCTCTTCGTTGACCGCGAAGTCGCCTCGACGCAGCGACGCGCGATCGGCGAAGAGCTCGATCGCCTCGGCGTCGGGCAGCGACGGCACCCGGACCACGGTCTCACCGGCGAGACCGAGCGCCTCCTGGCTGGTGGCGAGGATCTGCACGTCGGCGGCCGTGCGCAGGATGACATCGGCCAGCTCGGCGCACGCGGCGACGAGGTGCTCGCAGTTGTCGAGGATCAGGAGCAGGCGCCGCCGACCCAGGTGTTCGAGCAGCGTGTCGATGCCAGCGACCGGCCCGAGCTCTCGGTGACCCCAAGTGCCGCGGCGACCGTCCGGCCGACGAGGTCGGGCTCGCGGACGGCGGCGAGGTCGACCAACCACGCGCCGTGCGGGTAGTGGGCGACGACGCCGGCGGCGACCTGGATCGCCAGGCGGGTCTTCCCGCAGCCGCCCGGGCCGCTGAGCGTGACGAGGCGGGCCCCGGCATCGAGATGCGACGGCGACCTCCTCCTGCTCGCCCTTGCGCCCGACGAAGCTCGTGATCTGCTTGGGCAGGTTGCCCGGCGTGGCGTCGAGGCGGAGACGCGGGGTGCCCGCTGGTAGGTCGGGGTGGCACACCTGAAAGAGGTGCAACGCGTCGGGCAGATCCTTCAGGCGATGCAGCCCGATATCGACCGCCTCGATGGGAGGTTTCAGTTCGCCGGCGGCCGTGAGGGTTGTGGCCGAGAGCAGAACCTGCCCGCCGTGGCCCGCGGCGCAGATACGGGCCGCCTGATGGACGGCGAGACCGACGTAGTCGTCGCGCTGCACGACCGCTTCACCGGTGTGCATGCCGACGCGCACGCGTACCTCGCCATTGGGGGGCCATGGATGGCCGTGGAGTCGCAGTTGCGCGTCGACGGCGCCAGAGACTGCGTCGGCCGCTGACGGGAACGCGACAAACAGTGCGTCGCCGCGGGTGCCGACCTCGACGCCGCCGTGGTTACCGAAGGCTTCGCGCAACAGGCGGAAGTGGTCGTCCTGGACCTCGGGGTACGCGTCACCCAGCTTTGCAGCAGGTGCGTCGAGCCCTCGATGTCCGTGAAGACGAACGTGACGACGCCCGTCGGCAAACCGCTCCCCGGCACGACGCCAGGTTACTGGGGCTTCTGTTCGATCAAGCCGTGCTAGCCGTGAACCCGCCCGTAGGTGATCCACCCGTGGATGGCGACTGCAGGTGCCCACGTGATCAGCGGCCAGACCGGCCAGAAGTAGCCACCGCCGGCGGCGAGCCAGATGGCGATGAGCATCACGTTGACCGCGACGTAGGTGACCGCGTGGAGCTGGAAGGAGACCTCCAGCCCGCGGGAGCGATAGGGCTCGATGTCGTAATCGCCTGTGGGCTCTATGGACATGGACTCCGATTCTGACACGATGCGCCCCGTGGACCTGGATGCCTCCGTCTCGCTGCCAGCGTCACCGGACCGCATCTACGCAGAAGTCGCCGATCTCGGGACCTATCCCGACTGGCTCGGCATCGTGCTCGAGGCCGAAGCAGACGGTGACGGCGCCTGGTACGTCGAGCTGGGCGCCCGCATCGGTCCGGTGAAGGCGGCCAAGCGGGTACGGATGGTTCGCGTCATCGCCGACGGCGCCGTCGCATGTGCGCTTCGAGCGGGTCGAACTCGACGACGAAGAGCACTCGCTCTGGGTCCTCGAAGCCACCGTCACGACCGACTCGATGCTGACCATGCACCTGCACTACGGCGGCAGCCTCTTCGTTCCCGGCCTCGACAAGCTCCTCGCTGCCGAAGTCGACCGTGCCGGCGACCGCCTCACCGCCCGCCTCACCGCCCGCCTCGCCTGACCGGCGTTTGGAGTGATCAGGACACGGATTCCGTGCCCTGATCACTCCAGAGGTCGAAACACACCCGGTCGGCACACTGGCGGGATGATCGAAGAGGTCCTTTACGCGCTGGCGAGCTGCCAGTGCGGGCTGTTCAGTCGGCAACAGGTGCTAGCTGCCGGCGGCTACGACCAGCTGATCGAACGGCGGCTGGCCAGCGGACGGTGGTTGCTCGTCCATCCAGGCGTGTACTCGCTGCCCGGTTGGCCAAGCTCATGGAAACGCGATCTGTGGGCGATGTATCTGGCACTCGGCCCGGACGCCGTGGTCTCGCATGAATCCGCCGCATCGATTCGGGCGCTCCACCCCTTCCCGAAGTTCGGTCAGATCGAGCTCAGCGTCCCGCACGGAAAGCACGTACTTCTGCCCCGGTCATCCGTACATCAGGCTCGAGATCTGCGGCCCGAGCACATTGAGGTTGTCGATGGGTTGCGCGTCACCAGCCCGGGCCGAACGCTGTGCGACCTCGCTGGCGTCAGTCATCGAGAACGCCTCAGCCGCGCGATCGAGCAAGCTGATCTCGACAAGAAGTGTGCGATCCGAACCACGATGGCGCTCTACGAAGAACTGCGGGCACCGGGCAAACGAGGGTTCCGAATGCTCGGTGAGATTCTCGCCGTCCGCGCCCCCGGATTCGTCGTACCCGAGAGCGAGCTTGAGGGAATGTTCCGTCGCTTGGTCCGACGGTTTCGCATTCCGGAGCCGGCATGGCAGGTACCGCTCCCATGGGACCCGACAAGGCGTGCCGATGCTGGTTGGGCGTCGCGCAATGCGCTGATCGAGCTCGACAGCCGTTCGTGGCACGCTCGGATTGACCAGATGACGGCGGACCGTAGGCGCGACCGTGCAGCGCGGCGGCACGGTCACACGATCTACCGCTTCACATACGAAGAGGTGCGGTACCAGCCGAGGGCGGTCGCCGACGAACTCTGGGTGATCCTCAACCTCGCCGCTGACCCTCTGGAGTGGTGAGGGCATGGATTCCGTGCCCTCACCACTCCAGAGGAATCGAAAGCTCAGGGCGCGGCGGGTTCGGACATGTGGCTGAGCCACGTGGCGAACATCTCGGCGTAGTGGCCGCCGTGGGCGATCAGCTCGTCGTGGGTGCCGAGTTCGACGATGCGGCCGTCGGCGACGACCGCGATGCGGTCGGCGCGCATCGCGGTGGAGAGCCGGTGGGCGATGAGGATCGCGGTGCGGCCTTCGAGGACGACGTCGAGGGCCCGCTCGATGATCGCCTCGGAGCGCAGGTCGAGGCTCGACGTCGCCTCGTCGAGGATCAGCACGCGGGGCTCGGCCATGAACGCGCGGGCGAGGGCGAGCAGCTGGCGCTCGCCCGACGACAGCGACGAGCCCCGCTCGAACACGGGCGTGTGGATGCCGTCGGGGAGCCGGTCGATGAGGTCGCCCAGCCCGACCTTGCGGCACGCGTCGACCACTTCGTCGTCGGTGGCGCCGGCCCGCGCGAAGCGCGATGTTGTCGCGGATCGAGCCGCCGAACAGGAACGCCTCCTGGGGCACGACGCCGAGCTGGCGGCGCAGCGAGGTGAGCGTGACGTCGCGCAGGTCGTGGCCGTCGACCAGCACCCGGCCCGCGGTCGGGTCGTAGAAGCGGGTGACCAGCTTGGCGATCGTCGACTTGCCCGCGCCGGTCTGGCCGACGAGGGCGAACGTCTCGCCCGGGGCGATCGTGAGGTCGACATCGACGAGCACTGGCCGCGCCGGGTCGTAGCCGAACGTCACGCCCTCGAGCCGGATCTCGCCCTCGATCGGGGGCAGCGCTGCCGCGTCGGGCTTCTCGACCGACGCTGGGCACGTCGACAGCAGGTCGCGCAGCTTGACGACCGCCGCCTGACCCGACTGGTACGTGTTGTAGAGCTGCACGAGCTGCTGGATCGGTGCGAAGAACTGCGTGATGAACAGAATGAAGGCGATCAGTTCGCCGGGGCTGACCCTGGCCGTCGAAGAGCATCCAGCCGCCCACGAAGATCACCGCGGCCTGGCCGACCGCGCCGACGAAGTCGGTGCCCGGGCCGTAAATGGCCGCCACCTTGGCGGTGTTCACGTTGGCGTCGTAGTGCGCGCCGATGAGGTTGCGGTGCTTGACCAGGTTGAACCGCTGACGGTTGAACGCGGTGATGATGCGGATGCCGGACAGGTTCTCCTGCAGGTCGGCGAGCAGGTCAGCGATGCGGTCGCGAACGTCGCCGTACGTGCGCTCGGAAGCGTGGCGGAACCACAGCGTCATCACCGTCATGATCGGCACGATGACCACGGTGACGAGGAGCGCGAGCGGCACGTTCATCCAGAACAGGACGCCGATGAGGAACACCAACGTCGTGAGCTGGACCGCGAGGTTGATGATGCCGTCCTGCAGCAGCTCGGACAGCGCCTCGATGTCGCTGGTCATGCGGGTCATGATCCGGCCCGCCTTCTCGTCGGTGAAGAAGTCGAGCGACAGCCGCTGGATGTGCGAGAACACGCGCACGCGCAGGTCCTTCATCAGCTTCTGGCCGAGGTGCCCGGTGAGCGACGTGCGGTAGTACGCGATCACGGTGTTGAGCACTGTCGCGGCCAGGTAGAGGAGGCCCATGGCGACGACCCAGCCCGTGCTTCCGGCGATCACGCCCTTGTCGATCGCCCAGCGGGTGAACAGCGGGCCGCCCTGGAGGGTGACGCTCTCGATCGTGACCAGTACCATGCCGAACAACGAGCACCGGCCACCGCGGTCGCAGCAGCCGCCACAGCGAGAAGGGCGGTTCGTCCGGCGGTACGTGGGAGAAGATCACCGGCTCGTCGGGATGCTCGGGCTCGGACGCGAGCAGCTTCTCGACGCGCGGCACCATCTCCGAGGGGATCCCCCCGAACGGCAGGCCGGCCTGCGGCGCGCGCCGGGAGGACCCTGTCCGCCTCCCCAGCCGCCGCCATTCCGCCGCCCCACCCCATCAGGTCGTCTCGCCGTTCAGCGGTGCGTGTGCGGCTTGCCACTCCTCTTCGGCGCGGGCGAGGACCTCGGCGTAGGCCGGCACCGTGCGCATCAGTTCGCCGTGCGTCGCCGTCGGCGGTGATGCGGCCGTTCTCCATGAGCAGCACACGGTCGGCCAGTGAGATCGTCGAGAGCCGGTGGGCGATGATCAGCGTGGTCCGGCCCCGCATGAGCGTCCGCAGCGCGTCGTGGATCTCCAGCTCGACCTGGACGTCGATCGAGCTGGTGGCGTCGTCGAGGATCAGGATGCGGGGGTTGACGAGCAAGCGTGCGGGCGATCGCGATCCGCTGGCGCTGGCCGCCCGACAGCGTGTAGCCCCGCTCGCCGATGACGCGTGTCGTAGCCGTCGACGAGCTGCACGATGAACTCGTGCGCGCCGGCGGCGCGCGCGGCGGCCTCGATGTCTTCGCGGCGGGCATCGGGCCGGCCGTAGGCGATGTTCGACGCCACCGACTCGGAGAACAGGAACGGTTCGTCGAGTACGAGCCCGATGGTGGCCCGCAGGCTCTCGAAGGTCAGGTCGCGGACGTCGTGGCCGTCGATCTTCACGCGCGCCGGCGCTCACGTCGTAGAACCGCGGGATCAGTCGGGCGACGGTCGACTTGCCGCAGCCGGTGCGGCCGACCAGCGCGACCGTCTCGCCGGGCCGCAGGTGCAGCGCGAAGCCGTCGAGGACGTCGGGGCCTTCCGCGTTGTAGGCGAAGGTCGACCTCGTCGAACACCACGTCGCCCTGCGGGGCGATGAGATCGACCGCGCCCGGCCGCTCCCGAAGCTCGGGAACGTGATCGAGGATCTCGAAGATCCGGCCGGCCGATGCTTCGGCGCGCTGCGCCAGCATCAGCATGAAGCCCGAGGATCATGAACGGCGCCTGCAGCAGCGCGATGTAGGACGTGAACGTGAAGAGGTCGCCGACAGTGATGCGGCCATGGACGCCGAGCCAGCCGCCGTAGAGGATCACGAACACCGCGCCGAGGCGGGGAAGGTTCTGCATGAGCGGGCCGTACCGCGCCCGCATGTCGATCATCACGTTGTTCGCCCAGCGCAGTCGCTCGGCGGTCTTCTGCAGGAGCCCGACCTGTTGTGCTTCGCCGGCGAAGGACTTCACGACCCGGGTCCCGGTCACGTTCTCCTCGACGATGGTGGCCACGTCGGCGAGCCGCGACTGCACGATCCAGCTGGCCGGGAACATGAACGACGCGCATCCGCGCACCGCTGACGTACACGAGCGGCATCGTGATGACCGACACGATGGCCAGCGGGAGGCTGATGGTGGCCAGGAAGACCAATGCAGCGAGGAAGCCGATGAAGTTCACGACCAAGATCGGCGCGAACGCCAGATACATCTGTACCGAGCGGATGTCGGAGTTGGCCCGCGAGATGAGTTGCCCGCTCTGGACCTTGTCGTAATAGCTGAACGGGAGCCAGCTGAACTTCTGGTACATCGTGTTGCGCAGGTCGAACTCGATGGCCATCGACGTCTTTTGAAGGTTGAGTCGGTAGACGTAGCCCAGGGCAAACCGGGCAATGGCGAGCGCGGCAAGGATGGCCACGAAGCGGCTGATCGGGACGGGCGGGAGCAGATCGATGCTCTTGACGTCCAGCGCCCGTTGTTGCGCGTATGAGCGCAGCAGACTCTTGTCGAGGGCCTGCCCGATCACGCGGGGTATGGCGAGCTGCAAGAGCTGCATCCCGAGCGCGCAGGCCAAACCGGTGCCGATGATCCCGGCGTGGGCGCGCAGGATCGGTCGCATGCGGCGAGTCCACGATTTGGTGGTGTCGGGGTCGACGCCAGCCGGCGGCGGGGCGTACCGCGCCTCCGGCGGCGCCGGCGCGAACGCAGTGTGGGTTGGTGTGTCGATCACGCGGTCGCCGCGGCCACCCGCTCGAAGTCGATATCGAGCGCCTGGTGCCACAACTCGAGCCCTTCGAGGGCCCGTCGCGCCTGCGCCGGCGGAAGCCGCTCGGCGATGGACTTGAGACGGTCCTCGAGCGCGCCGTCCGCCGCGGCCAACGCCCGCCGTCCGTCGGCCGTGAGCTCGTGGCGCACCTTGCGGCGGTCGTCGGGGTCGGCGGCGCGCTCGACGAGCCCCCGGGCGACCATTCCGTCGACCAAGGTCGTGACCGACGGTGGGCTCACCGCGAGGCGACCGGCGAGGTCCGACGCCACCTCAGCTCGGCGTGACAGGAACACCAACAGTCTGTACTGGGGAAGCGAAAGGTCGACGTCACCGAGCGCAACCTCCAGGCGCTTGCTGAGGCGAGCGACGGCACGCGCTCCATCTGCGGTCATAACTCCTTAGGGTACCTAACTGTTCGCCCTCCGCAGGAAATTCGTATGGCATCCTTTTTTCGTGGGCGCGAGAAACGCCGTGGCCGCCCTGGTCGCGGCGTCAGCTGCGGTTCTGGGGGTCGCGGTCGCACAGGCGGCGCCCCCGACAGCCGCTGTCACGCGGGCGGGCGACTTTCTCGTCGAGCGCCAGAAGGCCGACGGTTCGTGGGGTACGACGCCCGAAGTGCAAGACGTGGCCGACGCCGCAGTCGCGCTGGTGAGCGCCGGCGTGGTCGGGGCGCCGTTGGCCAAGGCTCTCAATTACGTCGCCAGTCATGGTCCCGCGAGCGTCAATCGCGCCTCGTCCGCGGCCCGCGTGATTCTCGCGGTCGTAGCCGGGGCCAGGGACCCCCGCGACTTCGGGAAGGTCGACTACGTCGGGCGCCTTCGCACCTATTACAACCCCACCACCGGCGCCTACGACCAAACCGCCGACCCGAACTCGCTAGCGATACTCGCCCTCGTCGCGGCCAAGGAGCCGGTGCCTGAGCGGGCCATCACTTCGCTGCAGTCCCGCGCGGTGCGGCGATGGTGGATTCCCGCGGGCGGGCTGCGTCTTCGGCGGCTCCGACGTGCAGTCCACCGCCCTCGCTCTCAACGCCCTCACCGTGGCCGGCGTGGGCTCGTCCGATCCCGTCCACGCCAAGGCCCGCACGTATCTCCAGACTGTGCAGAACCAGGACGGCGGCTTCGGCTTTGCGGCCCGCCAGCAGAATGCTGCCCTTCCGACCGCGGCGGCGATCGCGGTGATCATCGCGCTCGGTGAGGACCCATCAGAAGCGCCATGGCAGAAGGCCGTAGGGGCGAACCCGGTGACGGCACTGGTCGCCCTCCAGGATGTCTCCGGTGGACTGCGGGCCGATGCGTCACAGCCGGCAGCCGAGGAATTGACGACCGCACGCGCTCTGCCCGGCCTGGCGGGGCGCTCGCTGCCGGTGCGACCCGAACCTCCCGCGCCGCCAACCGAGCCGACGACGCCACCCCAGGGCGGCGCGCCCACCTCGACGGTCTCGACGCGCCCGCCGTCGCCGCCGACATCGCGCGCCGGCGGTCGGACCGAGCCGGCCGTCTCAACGACCGCCCCGAGTCCCACCGCGCCAAGCGGGTCGCCAATCGAGCTGGCCGCGCCCGGGCGGGGCGACGACGACGGCGGCGGGCGCTCGCTGGTGGGGCTGCTCCCATTCGTCGCCACCCTGTTTGGCGCCGGATCTGTGGGTTTGGTGCTTCGCCGCCGAGCTCGCATCTGAACCGCGTTTTGTCTACCGGTCGGCTTCACGCGATGACGTGGGCGCTGTGGGCCATGGCGGCGGCCGTCTCGGTGTCGCTCGCCCCGAACCCGATCTATGTCGCGCTGGTCATCGCGGTGGCGGGACTGGTCGTCTCTGTCCATCGACTCGATACGCCCTGGGCGCGCGCCTTCCCGATCCTGATCGCGGTGGGCGTGGCGTTCGGAATCCTGCGGGTCGTGCTTACCGCCGCCACAACGCATGGCGGCGACCCGGTGTTGGTCAGCCTGCCGTCGCTCACGGTCCCACGGCTTCTGGGCGGCTTCACCGTGGGCGGCGCGGTGTCGCTGCCCGTCGTGCTGCAGTCGGCGGCCGAGGCCTTTGCCATCGTTGGGATCATGGCGGCGTTCGGCGCATTCAACGCCGTCGTGTCGCACCATGAACTGGTGCAGGTGGTGCCGAGGGCTTTCTACGAAGTGGGCCTCATCGTTACCGTTGCCCTCGCCTTCGTACCCTCGACGATCGGTGCGGTGCAACGCGTAGCCGAAGCCGACCGGGCTCGCGTCGGCGGGCAGCGGCCGCCGCGTCGGGGTCGTCTCGTCCGTCGCGCCGTGCCGCTGGTCGAGAGCGGCGCTGAGCAGGCGATCGCGCTCGCCGAGTCGATGGACTCCCGCGGTTTCGCCCGCGCCGACGCCACCCGCGCCGACATGGTCGCCGCCACCGGTGGGCTTGTCGCGCTTCTATCGCTGGCCGCCGCCTTCGTTGCTCTCGTCGCCCGCGCTACCGCGGTGGCGGCCGTCCTCGCGGTCGTCGGTGCCGCAGCGTTGGTCGCCGCGCTGATCGTCGCGTCGAATGCATCGGGACGGCCCCGGTACCGACCGCGGCGGGTTACATCGCGCGACCGCGTGCTCTCTGCGTTGGTGATCGGCGCCCCGGTCCTGCTGGGTGTGCAGGCATTTCTCGGCGACGACAGCCTGGTGTGGCGCGCCTTTCCCCTGCGGCTGCCGTCGGTTTCATGGGTGGCGGTCCTCGCGTTGCTCCTGCTGGCGGCCCCTGCACTGGTGAGCGATGACTGAGGCGGTCGCGTTCCGCGGCGTTCGCTTCGCCTACCCGCGACAACCCCCGGTGCTCGACGGCGTCGACCTCGACATCCACGCCGGCGAGGTGCTGCTCGTCGTGGGTCGCTCCGGGGCGGGCAAGAGCACGGTGCTTCGCTGCGTCAACGGACTGGTGCCGCACTCGACGGGCGGCAGCTTCGCGGGCGATGTCGTGGTGGCCGGGTATTCCACGCGCACGCACCCGCCGCGCAAACTCGCCGGAGTCGTCGGCTTCGTCCACCAAGATCCTGAAGCGCAGTTCGTCGTCGACCAGGTCGAGGCCGACGTCGCGTTCGTCCTCGAGAACCTGGGCATGGCGGCCCCCGCCATGCGCCGCCGCGTCGAGGAAGTGCTCGACGCACTGGGAATCGCGCATCTCCGCCATCGGTCACCAGCCACGCTCTCTGGTGGCGAACGCCAACGCGCGGCCATCGCCGGCGCGCTGGCGGCCGGGCCCAGTGTGCTGGTGCTCGACGAACCGACGTCGCAACTCGATCCCCAAGGCGCCGACGACGTTCTCGCCGCCGTCGGCCGCCTCAACGCCGACTTGGGAACCACCGTCATCGTCGCCGAGCACCGGCTCGAGCGCGCCGCGCCCATGGCTGACCGCGCCGTCGTGATCGGGACCGAGTTCGCTGGTGCGCCTGGGGCGGTTGCCGACGTCCTCGCCGGTTACGACGGCGCGCCGAGCGTCACTCGTCTTGGCCGACTGCTCGGTTGGGATCCGCCCCCGCTGACGGTTCGCGAAGCGCAACGGTTCGCGGCGCCACCGCACCTCAGGCCGATGGTCACGACCGAACACGTACCGGGCGCAGCGCTGGTCAGCGCGGAGCGAATCGCGGTCGACCTCAGACGCCAACACATCCTGCGGGACGTCGACTTCCTGGTCGCCGAGGGCGAGGTCATTGCGCTGCTCGGCCGCAACGGCGCGGGGAAGACGACACTGCTACGCGCGCTGGCCGGGCTGATCCCCATCGCGTCCGGCGCGGTCGTGCTGCCCGAGTCACGCCGGGTGGCGTACGTACCCCAGGATCCCAACGCGCTCCTGCTCGGTCCTACGGTGCGCGCCGACGTCGAAATGACGCGCCGATTCCTCGACCGTCGCGACGACGGCGCAGCGGATCGATGGCTCGGCGCGGTCGGCCTCGACGCGCTCGCCGACCGGCACCCCCGCGACTTGTCGGCCGGCGAGCGCCAGCGGCTGGCCGTCGCCGCGGTCGGTGTCGGTGATCCCGACGTGCTGTTGCTCGACGAGCCGACGCGGGGCATGGATGCGCCGTCAAAGCGAGTGCTCGAGACAATGCTGCGGGCGCGTAGCGCGGATGGTGGGGGAGCGGTGATCGCCACCCACGACGTCGAACTGGCGGCGCGAGTCGCCGCACGCGTCGTCGTGCTCGGCGACGGCGAGGTGGTGGCCGAGGGCAAGGCGCGGGACGTCCTCTCTGGATCGCTGTTCGCACCACAGGTGCTCCGCGTCCTGCCCCCCTTCCTCACTGTGGAGGAAGTCGAGGCGGTGACCGATGCGTGAGCGGCTTCCGGCGACGTTGCTCTACATGGCCATGGTGGTCGTCGGCGCCGGTGCCTTCCTTTACCCGTTCTGGCTCCCGGCCCGCGCGCTCCCCGAGCGGGCCCACGGCACCGACGCCCCGTTGATCGCCGCGTTGATCGGCGCCATGGTCGTGGCGGCAGTCGTGCTCGAACTCCGACGGGGCGCGATGAACGGTGCGACGGTGGCGCTGCTCGGCGTGCTGTCGGCCATGGGCGGTTTGCTCCGGCTGCTCGACCTTCCCGGGGGTGGGAGCGGCATCTTCTTCTTGGTGGTCTTGGCCGGCGCGGCGTTCGGCCCGCGTTTCGGCATGTTGCTGGGGCTGTGCGCGATGGCGACCTCCGCGGTTATCACCGGGGGAGTCGGGCCGTGGCTTCCCTTCCAGATGCTCACGCTGGGGTGGATGGGCGGTGGCGCCGGATGGATCGGCCGCCTCAGCGGGCGCTGGCCCTGGCGAGTCGAGGTCGGACTCCTCGCGGTCTACGGCTGGCTGGCCGGCTTCGCGTTTGGCGCGGTGATGAATTTGTGGTTCTGGCCGTTCGCCCTCGGCGATGGACCGCTGTCGTGGCATCCGGGCCTGGCCCTCGGGACGACCCTCCACCGGTACTACTCCTTCTACGTGGCCACCTCGCTCGCGTGGGACGCGGCCGGCGCTCTGGCCAACGCCGTGCTGATCGTGCTCACTGGCCGCGCCCTCCTCGCCGCGCTGCGTCGCTTCGCCGACCGCCTCGCTCCCGTCATAGAGTTGTCATGACCGTCAATTCCTCAGGAGGCTCCCGCAATGGGTGACGTACAGGATCGCGACAAGCTCTACATCGACGGAGCGTGGGTGCCGTCGAGCGGGAAAGGCACCATCGACGTCATCAATTCCACCACCGAAGAGGTGATGGGGCGCATCCCGGAAGGGACGGCAGACGACGTCGACAAGGCGGTCAAGGCGGCCAAGGCCGCGTTTCCGGGATGGGCGGCAACGTCGAAGGAGGAGCGGGGCAAGTACCTCCAGCGCATCACCGAAGGCCTGACCGCGCGCATGCAGGAGATCGGGACCGTCGTCTCCCAGGAGGTCGGGATGCCGATCAACCTCTCGAACATGATTCAAGCCGGCTTGCCGATCATGACGTTCAGCTCGATGGCTGACGTTGTCGACAAGTTTGCCTTCGAGGAACAGATCGGCAACAGCCTCATCGTGCGGGAGCCCGTTGGCGTGGTCGGTGCCATCACGCCGTGGAACTACCCGCTGCACCAGATCGCCGCCAAGGTGGCGCCGGCGCTCGCCGCGGGCTGCACCGTGGTGCTGAAGCCGTCCGAAGTCGCACCGCTGAACGCGTTCATCCTGACCGAGGTCATCGACGACGTCGGTCTGCCCGCGGGGGTGTTCAACCTGGTCACCGGCGCGGGACCAGTGGTGGGCGAGGCTCTGGCCGCGCACCCCGAGGTCGACATGATCAGCTTCACCGGCTCGACGCGGGCCGGACGGCGCGTCACCGAACTGGCGGCCCAGACGGTCAAGCGGGTCACGCTCGAGCTCGGCGGAAAGTCGGCCAATGTCATCCTCGACGACGCCGATCTGGCCGCCGCGGTCAGCGACGGTGTGGGCAAGTGCTATCTCAACTCGGGTCAGACGTGTTCCGCACTGACCCGCATGCTGGTGCCGCGCTCCAGGCTGGCCGAGGCCGAGGCCGTCGCCATCCAGACCGCCGAGCAATACACCGCGGGCGATCCCTTCGACGCCGGGTCACGGCTCGGGCCCCTCGTCAGCGCCGCCCAGCGTGAACGGGTGCGCGGCTACATCCAGAAGGGCATCGACGAGGGCGCCAAGCTCATCGCCGGCGGCGTCGAGGCGCCCGACGGGCTCGACAAGGGCTTCTTTGTCCGTCCGACGGTGTTCTCCGAGGTCCGGCCCGGGATGACGATCGAGCAGGAGGAGATCTTCGGTCCAGTTCTCTCGATCATTCCCTACGACACCGAAGAGGAAGCGATCGAAATCGCCAACGACACCGTCTACGGCCTGGCCGGCGGCGTGTGGTCAGGCGACCCCGAGCGGGCCAAGGCCGTAGCCCGCCAGCTGCGCACCGGCCAGGTCGAGGTCAACGGCGGCTCGTTTAACCCGCTTGCCCCCTTCGGCGGTTACAAGCAGTCGGGTAACGGCCGCGAGTACGGCAAGTTCGGCCTCGAGGAGTTCCTCGAAGTAAAGGCCATGCAGCTCTAAGCACGGTGCTTTCCTGCTGACACGGTGTGACCGGCGTCACGCGACGGGCAAAGAGGGTTAGCCTGAGCTGAACAACGACTGAAGCGACCGCTGGGGGTTGTGATGCGTAAGTCGACGCTACGGCTGTATCTCCCGTTCCTCGGATTGATCGCGGCGCAGGCGCTGCTGATCACCTTGCTCCCGTCAACGGGCGCCAAGAAAGCCGACCAGCTCGCGGCGACCGGCCTGTCGGCCGGCACGCAAGCCGCGGCAGGCGAGGACGTATCGGCCGTCGAGGGTGGTGGTGTCACCGCGGACGGAGGTGTGGTCGGCGGCAGCGTCGGCGCCGCGGGCGGCGCCGTGGCGGGCGGCGCCACGAAGGCCACGACGAAAGCGGGCACGGTCGCGGCGAATGCCGGGAGCACGGCGCACTGCGCGGCCAATAAGCAGTTCAAGGTCCTGGTCAATGCCAACCCACCGTGCATCCCGAAGTTCAGCGGCAGCAACGGCGGCGCGACTTCCCAAGGTGTGACCGACAAGGCGATCAAGGTGATCTTCTTCTCCTCGACGCCGAACGAACAGGTCGACGCCATCCTCGGTACACAAGGCCTCGCTGTCCCCTACGAGGAGGCCAAAGCCTTCACCGAACTCGCGCTGGCGTTCGCGGCGAAGCGCTACGAGTTCTACGGCCGCAAGCTCGAGGTCGAGTTCATTCAGGGCAACTGTCCGACCACGCCGCCCAACTACGACCTCTGCAACGCCGAGGCGCAGGCGGTGGCCAAGAAGAAACCGTTCGCCATCGTTTGGGGCACACCGCTGTACGGCAGCGTGTTCGACATCTGGAGGAACGCCGGAATCATCAGCCTCGGCGGGTGGCAGTTCGACGACACGTTCTTCAACACGCGGCGGCCGTATCGCTACGACCCGTGGATGAACGGCACTGAGGCGGGCGCCCACATCGCGGAGTACTACTGCAAGAAGATGGCCAAGGGTCCGGCCGATCACGCGGGTGCGGTCATCCACGCAACCATCGGTGGTCGGAACACGGCGCGGAAGCTCGGCATCATCACGCCCGAGATCGAGGCGAACGTCGTGGCGGCCAAGCGCGTGATCAAGGCGGTCCAGGCGTGCGGCGGCAACGTCTCGGGACCGGATCCGTTCACCTACGAGTCGAACATCAACACGGCCACGCAACAAACCGAGACCACGGTGACCCGCCTGATCCAGGAGAAGGTCACGACCGTGGCCTGCATGTGTGATCCGATCGCTCCCGCCTTCCTCACCGCAGGCATGAGCGGCAACACCTACTTCCCCGAGTTCCTGCTCACCGGTACGCAGTTTCTCGACGCCGACCTCGTCGGTCGCCTTTACGACAAGCAGACGATGCGGCACGCGTTCGGGGTGAGCACCATCCCGCAACAGACCGCGCTTGACGTCGCCGACTCGGCCCGCGTATGGCAGGCAGAGGGCAGGGCCGGCCATCCGTGTGGCAAGAACGGCTGTGGCATCAACTGGTCGTACGTCAGCATGCTGGCTACCGGTATCCACATGGCTGGTCCGAGCCTCACGCCTCTGACGTTCGAGAAGGGCCTCTTGACGATGCCGCCCGACGGCGGTTGGTCGCTTGGCAAACCGGACGTCGGGCTCTGGAAACTTGGCGCCAACGACTACACGTGGTTGTCCGATACGCGTGAGGTGTACTGGAGCGCCAGCGCGGTGTCGCCGGTCGACGGCAGCCAGGGCGCGTACGTCGCGGTGAACGGCGGACGTCGCTACACGCTGGGCCAGTGGTC
Source organism: uncultured Actinomycetes bacterium (assembly GCA_963742585.1). Taxonomy (GTDB): domain Bacteria; phylum Actinomycetota; class Acidimicrobiia; order Acidimicrobiales; family JACDEA01; genus JACDEA01. The sequence goes on along the minus strand of CAVUMI010000009.1, from coordinate 1,422,116 downwards.
GCCGGGGCTGGCCCAGATCCCGGTCGAGCCCAACTGAGCCGGGAGTGACCCAACTCCAAGCCGTGTGGCGACACCGCATCGCGGGACCCGCGCTGCGCGTGGTGCTGGCCTACGTCCTGTTGATCGAGATTGTCGATCAGTACCTGTTCGGACGTATCGACATTCCCAACTTCCATGTGACGTGGCTCGAGGTCGGGCGCTACCAGGACGCCATTCCCCGGGGCGTCTTGCTCGGCGGCGCGGTCATCGGCGCGCTCTACGGCCTGATCGCAATGGGCTTGATCCTCGTTTACAAGGCCAACCGCATCATCAACTTCGCCCAGGCGCAGTTGGGGGCGGTGCCCGCAGTGATCGCGCTGTTGCTGATTGCCCGCCATGACACGCCGTACCTGCTGGCCATCCCGGTGATGCTCGTCGGGGCCGTCGTGCTGGGCGGGGTCGTCGAGGTGACGCTCATTCGCCGGTTCAGCCAATCGCCGCGCCTGATCCTCACGGTAGTGACGATCGGTGTCGGGTTCGTGCTCCTCATCCTCGAGTTCTATTCAAAGAAGTGGGTCGGCGGGAAGCTGCAGGACGTCCTGTCGCTCCGGTTCCCGACACCGTTCCAGCGCTTCACGTTCCACCTCGGCCCCGCGACACTCACCGGGGACCACTTCTTCGCCATTGCGGTTGGCGGCGCGGTCGTGGTCGGCCTCGCCGCGTTCTTCCGATACACCGACATCGGTATCGCGGTGCGCGCCTCAGCCGAGAACAGCGAGCGGGCGTCGCTGCTCGGCATCCCCGTTCGCAGGGTCTCGACCATCGTGTGGATCCTCGCCACGGTGCTCTCGGCGATTGGCATCTTCCTCCGCACACCGCTGATCGGGCTGCCGCTCGACGGTTTCGTCGGCCCCGCCATCCTGCTCCTCGGCCTGGCCGCGGCGGTCATCGCACGGATGGAAAGCATGCCGATCGCGTTCGCCGCCGGGATGTTCATCGGCGTGATCGAGCGGTCGGCCGTTTTCGCCACCCGGCGCGCCGCGCTCGGGTACGCGGTGATGTTCATCGTGATCGTCGTGGCGCTGCTCGTCCAGCGGGGGAGCCTGTCCCGTGCCCTCGAGGGCGAGACCAGCACCTGGCAGACGGTGCGTGAATTCCGCGGCATCCCCACCGAGCTGCGGCGCCTACCGGAGGTGATCTGGGCGCGCATCGGGCTCTTCGCCGTCCTCGGCGCAGTGGTCATCTCCCTGCCGTGGATCCTCGGTCCCTCCAAGACACCGTCGGGGACCGTCATGGTGCTCTACGCAATCATCGGCGTGTCGTTGGTGATCCTCACCGGATGGGCCGGTCAGATCAGCCTGGGCCAGTATGGGCTGGCCGGCATCGGCTCGGCGGTGGCAGGTGGCTTGGCCGCCAACCACGGGTGGGACTTCTTCGCGGCGATCTTCGTGGGTGCGCTGGCCGGCGCGCTCGTGGCGGTGGTGGTTGGGCTCCCGGCGCTGCGCATCCAGGGCCTGTTCCTCGCCGTAACCACGTTGTCGTTCGCGTTCGCAGTCAACAACTTCGTCTTGAGGCGGGAGTTCTTCTCTTGGCTGGTACCGAAGGACGCAGCATTCGTTGATCGCCCGTCGCTGTGGGGACGGCTGGACACGGCCACCGACAGCGAGGTGCTGTGGTTCACGGTGTCCTCGGACGCCAAGTTCTATTTCGTCTGCCTGGCGTTCCTGATGCTCGCGCTCGGGATGGCAAAGGCGCTTCGCCGTAACCGGTCGGGCCGGATCTTCATCGGCGTTCGCGACAACAGCCGACTGATGCGGTCATACGGCGTCAACCCCGCGTCCACCAGGCTGGCCGCGTTCGCGATCTCCGGATCGCTGGCGGGGATGGCCGGTGCATTGCTGGCGTACCACAACACGGTTTTCACGCCGTCCGGCTTCCCGCCCGAGACCTCGATTGCCCTGTTCGTCATGGCGGTGCTCGGCGGCGTCGGTTCCCTGGCCGGCGCGATGCTCGGCGCTGCCTATGTCGTCGGTCTCCCACTGATACCGGGCCTCCGCGACATCGAGTTCATCGACTTCCTCACCAGCGGGCTCGGCTTGCTGCTTGTTCTCAACTTCCTGCCCGGCGGGCTGGCCGAAGGCATGTTCCGCGTGCGCGACCAGCTCCTGCGCCGCGTCGCGGCGCGCCGCGGCCTCGTGGTGCCGAGTCTCGTGGCCGACACCCTGGTGGTCGAGACCGAGGAAACCGAGCACGTCGTTGCCGAGGCGGCCGAGGAGCGCGAGCTCGACGAGGTCGCCGCGCTGACCTGTCCCGAGTGCGGCGAGGTCGTCGTCCTAGAGGAGGCGCTGCTTCATCCGCACTTCGGCAAAGGCGAGCGCAAGGACCTGGTGAAGTCATGAGTGAGCCGGAGGCGAAGCCGGAAGGCGATCGGGCAGGCACCGTGAAACAACGACTGGCCGCGATCACCGGTGGCGCCAGCGCCGTGCCGCTTGCCGTGTTGTTCGGCCTCAACTTCGTTGACGAATTCGACCGGGCCGCGTTCGCCGCCCTCGTGCCCGAGATCCGGACGGCGTTCGGGTTGTCCGACACCGGCATTCAGACCCTCGGCGCGATCACCGGCGTCTTCGTGCTCATTGCCGCGTTGCCGATGGGCGTGCTGGCCGACCGTTTCAACCGGGTCCGGCTGTCGATCGGCGCCGCCATCCTCTGGGGCGTCACGTCGGTGCTCACTGGCGTGGTTCCCGCGCTGTTCCTTCTCTACATCGTGCGCATGGGCTCGGGCCTGGGCCGCATCATCAACGAAGTCGTACACCCGAGCCTGCTGGGCGACCTGTACGCGCGCGACACCCATCCACGGGTGTTCGGCGTGCACCGATCGGCCAACAGCCTCGGCAACGTGGCCGGGCCCCTTGCCGGGCTGATCGCCGCCACCATCTTCTGGGAGGCGGCGTTCTGGATCCTCGCCATCCCGACGATCGTGTTCCTCTTCGTCGCTCTCGGCCGCCTCCGCGAGCCCAAGCGTGGCGAGAGCATCAACGCCGAGCTAGCCGCGGAAGTCGACGAAGACGAAGCGGTGCCGTACGCCGAGGCCCGCCGGCAACTGTTCGGCGTGCCGACCCTGAAGCGGTTGTGGTTCGGCTCCTTTCTTCTCGGCGTCGGTGCGCTCCAGATCGCCAACATTCTGAGCCTCTACTTCGAGAAGGTCTTCAACTTCGGCCCGTGGGGTCGCGGCTGGGTCGTCTTCATTCTGGGGGCCGGCAGCATCGCCGGCCTGCTCATCGGTGCGCGGCTGGCCACCCGCGCCTCGGAAGCCGGTGAGCTGCACAAACTGGCGACGATCACTGGCCTGTCGTTCGTGGGATTCGCCGCCGGCCTCGTCCTGCTTGCCGTCGCGCCGTGGTCCGGTCTTGCCCTCGCGTTCACGTTCCTGCTGGCGGTGGGCGTCGGTTCGTACCAGCCGGCGTACTTCTCGCTGGTCGGCCTCGTCTCCCCGCCCCGTGTCCGCTCGCAGGCCTACGCGTGGGCGATCCTCATCTACGGCTGCGGCGGACTCGTCTACCTATTGCTCGCCGGTATCGGCGAGAACGGTTCCTATCGCACCCTCACGGCGGTCCTGGCGGTCATCGTCGGCGCCGCCGGGTTGATCGGCGCGTCGTCGCAGAAGTTCGTGCAGCGCGACGTGGAGCAAGCGGCGGCGTCGCTGGCGACAGTTGCGCAGCTCCGCAAGGACATCGCCGCGGGTGGGAAGCGTCCGGCCTTGCTGTGCAAGGGCGTCGAGGTCGCTTACGACCAGGTGCAGGTGCTGTTCGGCGTCGACCTCGAGATCGAGCCGGGGGAGATCGTCGCGCTTCTCGGCACCAACGGTGCTGGCAAGTCGACGCTGCTCAAAGCCATCAGCGGCGTGGTCGACCCAATCGGTGGCGCCATCTTCTTCAACGGTCGCGACATCACCCATGCCGACGGGGTCCAGACGACCGCGCTCGGAATCATCCAGGTTCCGGGGGGCAAGGCGGTGTTCCCGACGCTGACGGTGGCGGAGCATCTCCGCGCTGCCGGCTGGCTCTACCGCGACGATCCCGAATACCTGAAGAGCGCCAACGAGCACGTGCTGACGATCTTCCCGCGGCTGCGCGAGCGCTACGACCAAATGGCGGGCAATCTCTCGGGCGGCGAGCAGCAGATGCTGGCACTGGGTATGGCCTTTATCGCCAAGCCCAAGCTGCTGATGATCGACGAGTTGTCGCTCGGCCTGGCGCCGACCATCGTCGAGCAACTCCTGGGCATCGTCCGCCAGATCCGCGACAGCGGCACCGCCATCATCCTCGTGGAACAGTCGATCAACGTGGCGCTGACCGTGGCCGAGCGGGCGTACTTCATGGAGAAGGGTGAGGTCCGCTTCCACGGGTCCACCGCCGAGCTGCTCGAACGCGACGACATCGTGCGGTCGGTCTTCCTCGAGGGCGCGTCGAAAGTAGACGCCACACGCGGCCGCGCTGCCGCCAAAACAACGAACAACGGTCACCAGGGTCGGGTGAAGCTGTCGATCGCGGAGCTCGAGGAGCGACCGGTCGTGCTCGATCTAAGGAGCGTCGTCAAACGCTTCGGCGGCATCCGGGCGGTCGACGACGCCAGCTTCGAGCTTCACGAGGCTGAGATCCTCGGGCTCATCGGACCCAATGGTGCAGGCAAGACCACCATCTTCGACCTTGTTTCAGGATTCCTCGTTCCTGATCAGGGACGCATCTGGTTCAACGACACTGACATCACAGAAATGCGGGCTGATCAGCGGGCGTGGCTCGGCTTGGGCCGGTCGTTCCAGGACGCGCGACTTGTGCCGTCGCTCACCGTCGCGGAGAACCTCGCCATCGGCCTCGAGCGGCACCTCGATCTGCGCGACCACATTGCCGCGTTCATCAACCTGCCTGCGGTCGTTCGCCTCGAGGAGGACGTGGCCTGGACCGTCGAGGACCTCATCGAGCTGATGCACCTCGGCGCGTTCCGCGACAAGTTTGTGCGCGAACTGTCGACGGGCTCGCGGCGCATTGTCGACCTGGCCATGTGCATCGCGCACGATCCGAAGGTGCTGCTCCTCGATGAGCCGTCGTCGGGCATCGCGCAACGGGAAACCGAAGCGTTGGGTCCGTTGCTGCAACGCATCCAACGGGAGACGGGCTGCGCCCTGCTCGTCATCGAGCACGACATGCCGCTGATCACCTCGGTGTCGGATCGCATCATTGCCCTCGAACTCGGGCGCCCGATCGCCGAGGGCGCGCCGGCCGATGTGATCCGCGATCCCCTGGTGATCTCGTCGTACCTGGGCGGGGACCTCGCCGCGATCAACCGCTCGGGCCAGCGCAAGCGCAAGAAGTCGACAACGCGAGCGTGACGCGGTTCGGCAGCGTCGCTGTCCTCGTTGTCGCCGCGCTGTTTCTCAACGCGCGTCCCGCAGCGGCGGTTGCGCCGACGAGCGCGGGCTGGTGGTGGGCCGCGCAGACGGGCGCCGTCCCCCTGCCATCGCCGCCCACCGTGCCGGCTGGGGGGTTGATGGTGGGCGGCGACCCAACCGGCGCGAATGCCGTCGCCGCGCTGCGGTTCGAGCTCGAGCCCGGCGAAGGCTCGCCGGTGATGACGCTTTTCGTCGCCGACAACGGCGACATCAACGGCGCGACCGCGGTGCTGGCCGCCTGTCCCACGGCCTCGGCATGGTCGTCGGCGTACGCGGGAGCATGGGCGTCCCGGCCGACAGCTTCGTGCGCTCGCGCAGTGAAGGGTGAACGGGCCGCCGACGGATCGTCGTGGACCTTCAATCTCACGCCTCTTCTTGTCGGCCGAGTCGTCGACGTCGTACTCCAGGCCGAGGCAGGGTCGAACTTCAACCTGACGTTCAACGCGCCGACGACCACCACGCTGAAGACGTCGCCGCCGTCCGTCGCCGCGCCGGCAACGAGCGCGGCGGACGAGAGCGTCTCGGTTACCGCGAGCGACGCGACCGGGGTTGCCGCGGTGAGCGATCTCGGGGGCCTAGTGCTCGACGCACCAGCGTTCACGCCGGCACCGACCGACCTTGAGCTGAACGCCGCGTCACCGGGCGGCAACCGGGTTGCCGTCGGCGTGCCTTCCGGGGCGACGTCGAGCGCGAGGCGTACCTCCGGTCTGGCGGTGCTCCTTCTGCTGGGCGTGGGCCTGGCGATCTACCGCCTGAATCAGGTGCCGGCCCCGGCAGCGCGCGCCCTGGGCCCGATGACGACTTCAGCCGCTCTGGTAGGTCGTCGCCGCGGGAGCGACGAGCACGCGGTGCAAGTGGGCGGCCTTGGCCGATTCGCCCGATCGCGCACCGGCGCACCGCCGCGCCTGTAGCGAGTTCTCAAGCGCGGGCGGAATGTGCCGATAGTCGGGGGTGGTGTTCTGGCGCGGGCGCAAAGCCGAGGAGCGCCGCCTCGCTGAGGCGCGCCGCGAACTCGAAACGGCATGGCGCCAACTCGAGGATGACCGGCGTCGCCTCGTCATGACCGTGGGCCACGAGCTGCGAACGCCCCTCACGGTCATTCAGGGGGTCGTCCACACGCTGGCCACGCATTGGGATCGGCTGTCAGAGTCCGAACGACTCGACATGTTCGATGCGATCGCGACGAACGCGGCGTCGCTCGACGCGACGATCTTGCATTTCATCGATGTCGGTCAGCTCGAGCGCGGTGAGACCGCGCTCCACCTGACTGAGGTGTGGTTGCCGACAATGATCGAGTCGGTGTTGGCCCAGCTGGCGCCGGTGGTGACGGGGTATCCGGTGTACCTCAGCCTCGACGCCAAGGTCGTGTGGGCCGATCAGGAGGCCCTGGCCCGCATGCTTGCGCTGCTGCTGGAAAACGCGGTCCGCTTCTCCGCACTCGCTACGCCGATCTACATACGCGCCAAACAGGTGGACGACAGTGTCGAAATCGCCGTCGTCGACCGCGGCATGGGAATCGCTCCCCGGCACCTCCCGCACGTATTCGAGCCCTTCTGGCGTGCGAACACGGAGGAATCGGGCATCAGCCGCGGCGCCGGGCTCGGCCTTTCCATCGTCAAGGAGCTCACCGAGCTGCACGGGGGTTCGGTGCGGGTGTTGTCCTCGCAGGGTCGGGGATCAGCGTTCCACCTGCGCCTGCCCAGGCGTGCGGGCGCGACGACGGACCAGCCACCAGCGCACCGGGTCGGGTAGATTTCTCGCCCATGCGGCGAGCCGGGGCTGGTGCCGTGGCCCTTGCGGTATCCCTTCTTGCGCTCGTTCTCGCCGCGCCGTCGGCCGCGGCGGCGAAAGCCGACGTCTCGAAACAAGTCGCATCGGCCAAGCAACAGGCCAACGCCGCCGCGGCGCGTTTGTCCAAGGCGGAAACCGCTCTCGCGCTCGCCGAACGCGATGTCGAAGACCTGACCATCCGAGATGCAGCCAACCGGGAGCGGTTGAATTCACTTCAAGGCCGCGTCAAGGCGCTGGCTGTCCATCGCTACATGGGTGGCACCGGCGGGGTCACGCTGACGTCCAACGATCCCGGTGCCATCGCTCGCACTGACGCGATCATCCGGTTCATCACCGTGGGCGCCAGCGATGCGATTGAGGAATACCGCGTCGCCCGCGCAGACCTCGACGCCAGCCGGCGCGCGCTGCGTTCGCGCTTGTCGGATCGCCGCGCCGCGGTCGCCCGTCTCGCCGGGGACCGGCGGAAAGCCATGGCCGAACTCGATCGGTTGGCCAAGGCGCTGGCCGCGTTCGAGGCCAAGCAAGCGTCTGCGCGCGGGGCGCGTCCGTCGTCGCGAAGTGCGCGTGCGGCGGGCATCATCGCCACCGGCAACTGGATCTGTCCGGTGCAAGGGCCCCACTCGTTCTCCAATGACTGGGGCGCGCCGCGCAATGGTGGTCGGCGCTCGCACCAGGGCAACGACATCATCGCTCCGCGCGGAACGCCGGTGGTCGCCAACGTGGCCGGCACGTTCAGCCGGAACAGCTCCAATCTCGGCGGCAACAGCTATTACCTGAAGGGCAACGACGGCAACACTTACTTCGGTGCCCACCTCGACGGGTACAGCGGCGCAGGTGGTGCGGTCGCCGCCGGCACCGTGCTCGGGTACGTCGGCGATACCGGCGACGCGAGAGGCGGCGTGACGCACCTGCACTTCGAGATCCATCCCGGAGGCGGCGGCGCGGTGAACCCCTATCCCACGTTGGTGAAGTACTGCTGACGCCTGAAGAGGTCGCGCCGCTAATCGGCGCCGAGCGGGTGGGCGGCTTGCGACGAATGTCGGGCGGAGCGTCCCGCGAGACGTGGTCCTTCACCGCCGATGGCCGCGCGCTCATCCTGCGCCGAGATCCGCCCGGTTCGACCAAAGGCGGCATGGGCATGGAGGCCGCGTTGCTGCGGGCGGCGGCCACCGCTGGTGTCCCCGTCCCCGATGTGGTGGCCGCCGGCGAGGACTGGATCGTGATGGCGCACGTCGACGGCGAGACGATCGCCCGCAAGATCCTGCGCGACGACGAGTACGCGGCCGCCCGGCCCAAGCTCGCTCACCAGTGCGGGCAGGTCCTTGCCGCGCTCCACCGCATTCCCACCGACGTGACCAGGCTGGACGAGCCGGATCAGCTGGCCACGTGGCGCGAGACGCTCGACAATCTTGCGCAACCGCATCCGGCCTTCGAGCTGGCGTTCCGGTGGTTGGCCGACAACCAGGCGCCGTCGACGCGCCGTGCCGTGGTGCACGGAGATTTCCGGCACGGCAACTTCATCATCGGACCCGACGGCATGCGCGCCGTCCTCGACTGGGAGCTCGCGCACGTTGGCGACCCTATGGAGGACCTCGGCTGGCTGTGCGTGAATGCATGGCGCTTCGGAGTCCGTGACAAACCGGTGGGTGGGTTTGGCGACTACGACGACCTGGTCAGTGCGTACGAGGCCGCCGGTGGTGGCGACGTCGACCGCGAAGCGCTCCATTGGTGGGAGACGCTCGGCACACTCAAGTGGGGGATCATGTGCATTCTCCAGGCGACCGCACATACGTCCGGCGCCATTCGATCGGTCGAGCTGGCGGCCATCGGTCGCCGGGTGTGCGAGAACGAATGGGATCTCATGCGGATGTTGCCGTCGTGAGCGAACCCCATGACATGCCCGATGCGGCCGCGCTGGTGGAGGCCGTGCGCGAGTACATGGAGCGCGACGTGATGGCGGCGACCGAGGGCCGCGTGCAGTTCCACGCGCGTGTGGCGGTCAACGTGCTGCGCATGGTCGAACGCGAGATCGCGCTCGGGCCGGACCAACACGCGGAGCACACCCGCGGGTTGGCCCGCTTGGGAATGGCCAGCGAACGGGACCTGGCTGACGCCATCCGGTCTGGCGCGCTTGATGACCGTATGACCGAGGTGCGGGAGTTCGTGACCGAAACGGTGCGATTCAAACTCGAGGTCGCCAACCCGAAGTACCTGGAGCAGTGAAGGTGTAGGGGGCGGCATCGATGCGGAAGACCCGGGTGCTGGCGGTTGGCGTGGTCGCTATTTTGGCCGCGTCGGCGTGCACGAACTCCAACTCGCAGGCGGTCAAGACCGTCAGGCGCACGGTGCCGCCGTCGTCCTCGACGACGGACCCCGGCCCTGCGCCGGCCGGTCCCGGCTGCAACTTCTCGAGTACGCCCACGCCAAAGGGCGGCGGTGTTTGGGCGGTGTTGGCCGATGTCTTTGTCACCGCGCCCGTCGTCGACGGCGCCACGTTGTATGCGGGAGCGAACTCCGCCGACGGGCCCGGCGGCTGCATCTTCGCACTCGACACCGTGACCGCCGAACTCAAGTGGCAGACCGCGACCCCGATTACGCCGGGAGCCAAGCCGATTCCGGCGGGGAAGATCGTCGTGGCCTCGGTGACCGAGGTGCCACCGAACGTTGCCATCGTCGGTCTGGACGCGGCGACGGGACAACGGCGTTGGCGGGTGCCGGTCGCCGGCGGCATCTTCTCCGCGCCGTCTCAGATCGGTGGGTTGGTGTACGTCGTCGGCGGTGAGTCCTTGCTGGCGATCGAGCCGGCGACCGGGAAGATTCGGTGGAAGGTCGATCAGAAGCCGTTCGGCGTGGCCAGTGGGCCCGGCGGCACGTTCGTGACGTTCGCGGAGAACAACACGACCAGCGCAGTCGAGCCCCGGAAAGGCGCACTGAAGTGGTCGACGCCGCTGGGCACGCGAAGCGCGGTCGTCGAAGCGGTCACTTCGACCGTCGCGGTGCTCGAGAATCCGCCGAACGACATCTACGCGCTCGACGGCCCGTCGGGCCGCCAACTGTGGTTCCAGAACATGCCCGGAAGCCAAAATTCCGCGTTGGCGGTGGACCAGGACGAGATCTTCGTCAGCACCGACGACGGCAAGGCCTACAAACTCGAGGCCCGCACCGGCCGAATCGCCTGGTCGGCGCAGATCGGACTGAACATCGGGGCCGCGCCGCTCATCATCGGCGACCAAGTCGTGTTCGCCGCCAGTTCGCCGTCGCCATCGTTCCTCGCGCTCGACCGTGCGAGCGGTCAGCAACGCTGGCGTTACGGGACGCTGAGCCCGATCACATCGGAGCTGCTCCGCGTGGGCGATGAGATCTTCGCGGGTACGCAGAAGGGCCTGCTCTGCCGCGTCGACCTCACCGGCGTGCGCCACTCATGCCTTGAACTAATCGGCGAGGCCGTCGGCTCGATCAACAGAACTCTCGCCCACGCCAACGGCCGCACGTTCGCCCGCGTCGGCAACCAAACCATCGCCGCCGCCTAACGCAGTCCCCAAGCAATGTGTCGGTGTCGAATCGGTGGCTTCCGCCTATTCGACACCGAGACGTGCTTGTCGGCGGTGGTGCAGCGCGAAGAGGGCGGCGGCGGGGATACGGACCAGGGCTGACGCGACCATCGCGGTGGGCACCGAGCCCACCGTGGCGATCGCGCCGAGGCCCGGGCCGCCGACCACCTGGCCCAGCGCGTCGACCTGGGAGCCGATCGAGTTGACCGTCGCCCGCGATCGTGAGTCGAGGTCCTGGTTGGTCCACGCGTTGTAGAGCGGCGGCGTCATCTGGTTCAGCACGGTGACGGCAAGGAATGCGGTCACGGCCAAGGTGAAGTTGTCGACCAGGGCAAACGCGATGACCGCAAGCATCATCCCGGCGTTGACGGTGGCCAGCATGCGGCCCGCATGCGCCGCGCTCTTCAGCCGGCGGCGAAGACGACCAATCACGCCGATGCCGATGACGAGGGCGGCTGCCTGCAGAAGGCCGAACCACACGACCTGATCCCATCCGACATCCGGGAGCCCGATGCCCTTGATCAGATGGAACTGCCAAAGCCGGTCGAACCCCTCGGTCGACATGCCGTGCAGGGCGGCGACGGCGAAGATGATCAGCAGCACTGGCCGAGCCCGTACGGAGGCCCTGGCGTTGTGCAGTGTCTCGAGCGAGGCCCTCCGTTCGGTGGGCTCCGGCTTGACGAACCCGGTCTCGGGCATGACCAGCGCGAGCCAGCCACCGAGCACCACGTATCCCACGCCGGCGGCGAACAACGGCAGCCATAGGGCGAAGGACCCGAGGGCGACGCTAAATGCGATCCCGGCGAGCGAACCCACCATCCGCCGTTGCGCGGAATGGAGGTACACCTGTGCCGCTCGCTCTTCGCCGACTTCGTCGGCCAGCCAGGCCACAAATGCACCGCTCACGAAGGTGAAACCGACGCCCCACACGAGCTGGGCGACAAGAACCACGGGGAAGTTGGGAACCGCGTAGAGCATGAAGCCGGCGCCGGTCATGAACATGCCGATGACCACCGACGTCCTCCGGCTGATCGTGTCGGCGACGACGCCGGTAGGAATCTCGAACACGAGCACACTGCCCTCGAGCACCGCTCCAACCACGAGCATCTGGAGCGGGTTGAGCCCGACCCGCACGATGAGGAACACCATCGAGAGTGTCGCCGCCGTGGAGAACAGCACGCCGGCGGCGGTGCTGGAGCGGATGTAGACCGCGACAGGGTCGCGGTTCACTCGCGACTGAGCGCGCCGGCGTCAGTAAGCGCGGACATCTCGGCCGCAGACATTCCCAACCACTCGGCGAGCACCGCGTCATTGTGCTCCCCGCGGTAGGGCGCCGGCCTGCGAATTCCGCTGGCCGCGTCCGAGAAGCGGTAAGGCGAGTCGATGACCCGCCGAGTGCCGCCGCCGTGGTCGTCGACTTCGGCCACCCGTGCCCTGGCGAACGCGTCCGTGTGCGAGCGCACATCGGCCCACGCCAGATTGGCTTTCTCCAACGCGGAAGTGAGGTCGTCCCGACTCGTGAAACCGGCGATCCAATCGGCCGCCGCGGCGCGACGGTTGCGAATCTTGTCGGCCAGGTCGGCACCCTCAGGTGTGGGGTCGACGACGCCGTGCACGCGTGAGAGCTGCCGCCAGATGTGCTTGAACTCGCCGGTGACGAGGATCGGCTCGTGGGCGGTGACGAACACTTGTCCTCCCAGCCGGACGAGGGGCTCCTCGTCGAGGGCATGGTGCGCGTAGTCGTCGGTGACCCGCATGGCGTCGAGCATCGAGATGTCGATGTGCTGGCCCGCGCCCGTTCGCTCGCGTAGTAGTAGTGCGGCCAGGAGGGCGACAAGCCCATGGAGGCCACCGTTGTAGTCAGCGATCGACAGGATTGGGTCGCTCGGCGCATCCTCGTCGAACTCGGCCTGCCGGGCGATGAGTCCGGCTTCGGCGTGGATCACAGGCGCATAGGCCTGGCGACCTGCCTCCGGCCCGGTTTGGCCAAAGCCACTGATGGACAGCAGTACCAGCCGAGGATTCAGGTCCCGCAATGTCGACCAGCCGAGGCCCAGCCGGGCCATCACTCCGGGGCGGAAGTTTTCGATCACGACGTCCGCGGCCGCCGCCAGTCGGCGCGCCACCTCGGCACCGTCACCGTGCTTCAGATCGATGCAGACATTGCGCTTGCCGGCATTCTGTTGCGTGTAGAACCCTGACAGGCCGTTTCGGGTCTGACCCCACACGCGTGAGATGTCGCCCTCGGGTGGCTCGAGCTTGACCACATCGGCGCCGAGGTCCGCCAGCATGCGTCCGGCGAAAGGCCCGGAGACCACGCGCGACAAATCGAGGACGCGCATGCCCTCGAGCGGATACTCAGCCAAAGGGCTATGCCACTAACCGGCGGCGTCGGCTTCTTTGACCAGCTCCGCCAGCGCCTCGGCGATGAAACCGGCCAGATCCCACAACCCGGGGACGGTCTCACGGCAGGCAATGAATCCGAAGTCGACGTTGTCCATGTATGAGATCACGGTCACGTTGAGGGCAGCACCGTCGAAGATCGGGCCGAGCGGGTACAGCGCGGTCAAACGCGCGCCGGCGAAGTACAGCGGAATCGGCGGGCCGGGCACGTTGGAGATGACGAGGTTGTGCACGACGGGGTGACGCTCCGCCAACTTGAGGGCCGAGTAGGCCCGGGCCGCCAGCGAGAAGGTGGTGGGCGCGGCGAACTCGGCCCAGTTCTGGAGCATGTCGGCACCGATGGCGTTGTGTTCTTCCTTGGCGCCCCTGGTTGACGCCGAGATGGCGCGGAGTCGCTCGACCGGATCCGCGATGTCAGTGGCCAGCGACGTAAACATGGCCGACACCTGGTTGCTCCCGATGGTGTCTTTGGCTTCCTCGGACCGCACCGACACCGGGCATGTCGCGATCAACGACTTGTCGGGAATCTCCTCGTGCTTCTCGAGATAGCGACGAAGCGCGCCGGAGGTAACGGCAAGGACGACGTCGTTGACCGTCGTCCCGAACGCTCGCTTGACCGTCTTGATGTCCTCGAGCGGTACACGCGTGTAGGCGACCTGACGGTGCGCGGTGATGGCGTTGTTGAACAACGTGCGCGGCGCGGTGAACGGTGCCGCCATCCCAGGACCCTCGCGGCCGCGTCGCGCCGAGATGAAGTTTCCGACCGACTGCAGCGTCTGGGGGACGACCTTGAAGATGTTGAGCGGTCGCCGCAGCCGGGACACGAGGCCGTAGCCGACCAGCTCGAGGTCGCTCGGTGACTTCTCGGGTTGCCATTCCGGCCCGGCAGGCTTCACCTCATTCGGATCAAGGTCGAAGAGGTGCACCATCATGTTGGCGCCAGAGACGCCATCGATCGTGCAGTGGTGCATCTTGGCGACAAGGGCGATGTTGCCGTTGTCGAGGCCTTCGACGATCCACATCTCCCAGAGGGGACGGGACCGGTCGAGCTGGCGGCTGGCGATGTCGCCCGTGATCTCGCCGAGCTGTTCCATGGTGCCGGGTGACGGCAGGCCGATGCGGTGCAGGTGGAAGTCGAGGTCGAAGTTCTCGTCCTCGACCCACACGGGGTGATGCAGGTTGAGTGGAACGGCGGCGAGCTTGCGGCGGAACGGCGCGACCAGGTGGAGCCGGCTCTCGATGACCTCACGAACCCTGTCGTACGAATAGCCCCCCTCCACCGTCGAGGGGTCGAAGATGATCGTGGCGCACACGTGCATGTGCATCGTGGGCGTCTCGAAGTAGAGGAAGGACGCGTCCAGCCCAGTTAAGCGTTCCATTACCCCGAGGCTACTGTCGCCTCCGGTGCAGACGCTCTTTGTCGTGCTCGCGGTCGTGGGCCTGGTGGCCATGCTCAACGCGTTGCGGCCCGTGCGGCTGGGGCCGCTGCGCGTGCTGGGGTTCTTCGTCGGCTGGCTCACTGCCGAGCTGGCACCACAGCTACTCGTGCTACACCTCATCACCGTCGTTGTGTTCGCGCTGGCTGACGCGGTCACCACAGTTGGTTTGCTGATCGCCGGAGCGACCGCGCTGGGCTTGATCAAGCTCGTCGCTGACGGCCAACGGACTGACTCGGTCATCGACCGAGCGCTTGAGGACGGACTGGGCGAAGGGCTGCCGCCCAAGGCCGACGTCAGCCGGACCTGGCCGCAGCTGGTTGTGCCGTTCTGGATGCGCCATCCCGACGTCGTGCGGGTCAAGAATCTCACCTATGGACCCGCCGGCCGGCGCAATCGGCTGGACGTGTATCACCATCGTCTTGCCGGAGACGAGCCAGGGGCGCGGCAGTCGGAGGGGGCGCCGATCCTCCTGCAGATCCACGGCGGCGGCTGGGTCATCGGGAACAAGGACCAGCAGGGCCGCCCGCTCATGCTCCACCTCGCGGCGCGGGGCTGGGTCTGCGTCAGTATCAACTACCGCCTCAGTCCGCGATCGAAATTCCCGGATCACCTCATCGACGTAAAACGCGCCATTGCCTGGACGCGCGAGCACGCGAGCGAGTTCGGGGGCGACGCGAGCTTCCTCGTCGTCACCGGTGGATCCGCTGGGGGTCACCTCGCCGCATTGACAGGGCTCACGGTAAATGACGCTGAGTACCAGCCCGGCTTCGAGGAGGTTGACACGTCGGTCCAAGCGGCCGTGCCGTACTACGGCGTGTACGACATGACGAACGAGTTGGGCACGCGCTACGGACGCCAGCGTCTCAGAACGCTCGTCGAGCGGATGGTCTTCCAAGCCAAGATCGATGACGATCGCGCGTCGTTCGAGCGGGCGTCGCCGTTACTGAGGGCTGCCGATGTCGCCGAGATCCCGCCGTTCTTCGTCATCCATGGCCGGCACGACTCACTGGTGCCGGTGGCGGAGGCGAGGTTGTTCGTCGAAGCGCTGCGCGCCACGTCGGCGGCGCCAGTGGTGTACGCCGAACTGCCCGGCGCGCAACACGCGTTCGACGTCTTTCCCTCGTTGCGCGTCGCGCATGTCGTTCGCGGCGTCGAACGGTTCCTCGCCGCGGTGCGGCAGGCCCCGTCACTGCGCTAGAACCAGTTCTAGTGACAAGTGAGTTTGGGAAATACATCGGTGTCTCTGCCGGCCCGCCGTTCCCCGCGCCGCTCGGGGTCAACGAGGCGATGATCCGGCATTGGTGTGAGGCCTTCGGCGACACCAACCCGCGCTACGAAAGCGGGGCCGAGGCGCCGGCGACGATGCTCCTTGCCTGGACGATGCCTGGCTACGGGAAGATACCGGCGCCCCGCCTGGGAACACAGGGCGAACTCATGGCGGAACTCGACGCCGCAGGCTTTACGTCGGTGGTGGCCACCGATACCGAGGAGGAGTACGTCCGCCCGCTGCGGCCGGGCGACCACGTCACCGCCACGACGATCATCGAGGACGTGTCCGCCGAGAAGAAGACCGGGCTCGGAGTCGGGCATTTCGTCACCACAGCTACGACGTTCACCACCGACGACGGTGAAGTCGTCGGCCGTGCCCGCTTCCGCATCCTCAAGTTCAAGCCACCGGAGAAGAAGGATGCCGTGCCGCCGAGGCCGCGGCCTCCCGTCAATCGTGACAACCAGTTCTTCTGGGACGGCGTCGAAGTGGGGGAGTTGCGAATTCAGCGGTGTGCGTCGTGCAAGACCGCTGCGGCACCCGCCCGGACCGATGTGCCCGAGCTGCCGCGCGCTCGACTGGGATTTCGTCGTGGCGTCGGGCCGGGCGACGGTCTACAGCCACGTGACCCATCACTACCCACCGATGCCCCAGTTCGGATCGCCGCACAACGTGGTGCTGGTCGAGTTAGAGGAAGGCATTCGGTTCGTGTCCAACCTGGTCAACATCGACTCGACCGACATCAAGATCGGCATGCCCGTGCAGGTCAGCTTCGTCGCCGTGGACGATGACTACGTCCTCCCGCTGTTCGAGGTGGTGAGCTAGTGCCCTCGGTCGGTGAGGAACTCCCGCCGCTTGACGTACCGCTGACGCGTACGTTGATCGTGGCCACCGCGCTGGCGACGCGTGACTATCAAGACGTGCACCACGATTCGGAGATCGCCCGCCAGCGCGGCGGGCAGGACATCTTCATGAACATCATGACGACGAACGGCTTCATCGGCCGCTTCGTCACCGACTGGGCGGGACCGACCGCTGAGCTCAAGCGGGTGAAGATCCGTCTCGGGATGCCGAACTACCCGGGGGACACCATGCGCCTTACCGGTCGCGTGGCCGCGGTGGCCGACGATGGCGTCGTCACCGTCGAGGTGCGGGGCGCCAATGCCACCGGTGATCACGTCACCGGCACGGTCGATGTGGTGGTGCCGCAATGAGCGCGCGGGCGCACGGCCTCACGGATCGAGCGGCGATCGTCGGCCTCGGCGCGACCGAGTTCTCCAAGGACTCCGGCCGCAGCGAGCTGCAACTCGCGGTGGAGGCGGTGGGTGCCGCCATCGACGACGCCGGTCTCACGCCGGCCGACATCGACGGCATGGTCACCTTCACGATGGACTCCAATCCCGAGATCGAAGTCGCCCGGCTCCTCGGGATCCCGGAGCTCAAGCTCTTCAGCCGGATCCACTACGGCGGTGGCGCGGCCTGTGCCACGGTCCAGCAGGCGGCGATGGCCGTGGCCACCGGTGTGGCTGAGGCCGTCGTCTGCTACCGCGCGTTCAACGAGCGATCGGGCCGGCGGTTCGGCGCGGGCGTACAGGATCGACGGGCCGAACCCACCGCCGAGGGAACGGCCTATGGCTGGTACACACCGTTCGGCTTGGTGACGCCGGCGGCGTGGGTCGCGATGTTCGGTCAGCGCTACTTGCACGAGTACGGCGCCACGAGCGAGGACTTCGGCCGCGTGGCGGTGATCGACCGCGCCCACGCGGCGACCAACCCGGCGGCGTGGTTCTACGGCCAACCCATCACCCTCGAGGAGCATCAGGCCTCGCGATGGATCGTCGATCCCCTTCACCTGCTCGACTGCTGTCAGGAGAGCGACGGCGCGGTGGCCATGGTCATCACCTCGGCCGAGCGGGCCAAGGACCTTCCCAACTCGCCGGTGTTGGTGCGCTCCGCGGCGCAGGGTGCCGGGCCCGACCAACACATGATGACCAGCTACTACCGCGACTCGATCACCGGACTGCCCGAGATGGGGCTGGTGGCCCGCCAGGTCTATGCCGGTGCCGGCATCGGTCCCGACGACATCGACGTCGCCGTTATCTACGACCACTTCACCCCCTTCGTGCTGGTGCAGCTCGAGGAATTCGGCTTCTGCGGGAAGGGGGAGGCGCCGGCCTTCCTGGCCGAGGGCAACTGTGACCTCGTGGGCAAACTGCCGCTCAACCCGCACGGCGGCCAGCTCGGCGAGGCCTATATCCACGGTATGAACGGCATCGCCGAGGGCGCTCGCCAGATCCGGGGCAGCTCGGTCAACCAGGTGGCCAACGTCCACCACGTCCTGGTTACCGCGGGCACTGGCGTGCCTACGAGCGGCCTGATCCTGGGCCGAGGCTGAGCCTGCTGGCGTCCACGGTCGTTCCCTCGCGGCAAATTTGGGCATAGAGTGACCACCGCCTGGACGCTGGGTGGGGAAAAAAGCGGGAGGATTTTGCGTTGCGACGTTTCGCCTCACTAACCGGTGTCAGCCTGATCGCAGGCGGTGCAGTGGCGCTGCTGCTGTTCGCCAGTTCGGCGCGGGCCCAGACCAGCAACCTGCCGTTGCTCGGCCGGTCCGGCCTGGTCACGCAGCAGGTTGGCTCCGGCTCAGGGGAGACCACCACCACGGTCCCGGGCTCGGGGTCGGGCGCCACGACAACGGTGCCGGGTTCGGGCTCCGGCGCGACGACGACTACGGCCGCGGGCGGTGCAACCACGACGACGGCAGCGAGCGGCGCGACCACGACCACCGTCGCGGGCGGCGCCACGACCACCACGGTGGTCGTGGGTGGTACAACAACCACCACGTTCGTCCCGTCAGCGACGCAAGGAACCACCTGTACCGGTAGCCCCCAGATCTCAGTCACCCTGCAATCGGTTGCACCCGGCGGCGAAACCTCGGTCACGGGCACGTGCTTCCGGCGGAACCTCGACGGCCAACTGATCTTGACGAGTGATCCGGTTTCCCTCGGCACGTTCCGCACCGATGGGAACGGCAACTTCTTCGTCACGGTGGCGATCCCGCGGAACACCGCGGTGGGCACGCATACGTTGACGGCCCGCGGTGGGGACCAGTCGGCGGCGATCACATTGATCGTAAGCAACGTGTCGGGTTTCGGCGTCACCGGCATGAGTTGGAACCTTCTGATCCTCGGACTGGCGTTGATGGCCGCCGGGATCGTCGTTCTCGCCGGCGACAGGATCGGTAAGCAGGATCTGATCGAGTTCGCGTAAAACTGGAACACGTTCCAGTTTCGCTGTAGCTTGGCCCTATGGCGCAACCGGTCGCCGTCGAGGGACGACGAGCCCGCAACCAGGCTGTCCGGCGTAAGCGGGTCATCGACGCGGCGATGGAACTGGCGGCCGATGGGGGCTACGACGCGGTCCAGATGCGCGACGTCGCCGAGCGAGCCGACGTGGCTCTGGGCACGCTCTATCGCTATTTCCCGTCGAAGGACCAACTGCTCGTTGCCGCACTCGGCGAATGGGCTGCGACGCTCGAGCGGCGGCTGAAGCAGAAGCCACCGCCAGGGGAGACCGCCGCCGATCGGGTGATCGACGTCCTGCGTCGCGCCAGCCGCGCTCTCGAACGCGAGCCGCGCGTCACCGGCGCCATGGTCACCGCACTCTCCTCGCCCGATCGGGACGCGGCGGCGACCAAGAACGACGTCTACGAGACGCTGCGGTTGATCATCAGCGGCGCGATCGGCGACGAGTCGATCGAGAGCACCGACGAAGTCGTCCGCGTGCTCGGCTACGTCTGGTTCGCTGCCCTCGTCTCATGGGTCGGCGGCATGGCCGAGTCCGGCCTCATGGCCGACGAGCTAGAAGTAGCCGCCCGCCTGCTCCTGCGCTAACGACAGCGCCGCCGGGTCGGCGTAGAGTTCGCGCCTGAATCTCGACTCGACCATCGAGGCATACCACCAAGCCTTAGGTCACATCGTGAACGGCGATGCCGAACCGCTCCAGGGGCTTTACTCGCATCGCGATGACGTCACGCTGTCCAACCCTTGGGGTCCCACTCGGGTTGGATGGCCCGATGTGGCGGCGGACATGGAACGCGCCGCGTCGCAGTTTCGCGATGGTGCGCCGCAGCCTCGACCACACGATGCTCTCGCCCTGTTCCGCGGAACGGAACTCGCTTGTCTTGTCGAGAACGAACGATGGCAGGCGAAGGTGAGTGGCCGAGGCGATCTCTCAGCGTTCGAACTTCGGGTAACGACGATTTCGCCTCGAAGACGGCGACTGGAAGGTCGTGCAGAGACACGCCGACCCGATCACGGTCCAGAACCCCGACGGAGTTGTGCGCCGAGCCTGAGCGCTAGTACGGGTTGCAGAGTTTGCAGGGGGCGAGGTCGTCCTTGCTGCTGACCTTGCGGAGGCCACGCTTGCCGGCGACCACCGCGCAGTCGGGGCGATGCGCCATGGTTCCTTTGGCAGTGGCGACGAGGCCGTCGGCGGTGGGGGCGGCGACTGCGGCCGCCGGCGCGGCGTCGGCCTCCGCCCCGGCCGGGCGCAGCGAGGAGATGGCCTGGACCAGCGCGTCGGTCTGTCGCTGCTGCTCCTGCACCAGCCGGGTGATCCAGTAGGCGAAGTAACAGAAGCCACCGAGGAACACCAAGCCGAGCCCGAAGAGGCCACCGGAGATCACATAGGGGATTTGCTCGGGCAGGTTGATCGTGTGCGATGCACCCCACCAACCCAGGAGCACTACGAGGAGTCCGAGGATGCCCAAGGCGCCACCGATGTAGAGCAGCGTGCGCTCGCTCACCCGTGCCCGCACTGCGGAAATGCGGAGGCGGCCGATGGCCTCGCTCAACCGCGTGCTGGCGGGTGCCTCTTGCGCGACGTCAGCCATGACCATCATCTCCCTCAGTCAGCGGACAACTGTCCGTTGGACCGGCCGCCAATGTGGCGTCGGCCAGTCGTTGGGTAAGCGCGCCCAGCACCGGGAAGAGCGCCAGGAGCAGGAGGATCAGCGCCACCGGGATCCCGCGGCCTTCGGCGAACAGCCCGGTGGTGGTCCCTGTGTTGCTGACCACGCCCGCGCCGGAACCCGAGGAGGCGCCGAGGCTGGCGCTGCCGAGTTCGTCGGGAAGCACACCGCCGAGGTCGGCACTGCTCAAGTCGGGCAGGCCGGGAATCGTGGTACTCACGTCGAGCGACGGCACGGCGAAGCCGGTGCTCCCGTTCGATGACACCGTGGCGCCGCCGAGCGCGAACGATTCGATGTGGGTTTCCTTCAGCAAGTTGAAGAGCCCTTGCGGCGAGGATGGCGCACACTCGGTGAGGTTGGTCGGGTCCAACTGGTTGGCGGGTATTGCCGCCAGCAACTGCGAGATCAAGGGAGCGGTGCGCCCGTTGTAGTTGATGTTGATCACCAGCCCGCCGGCTACGCGTTCGGCCAGGCCGCCGTCCTTGTTCTCGCGGTGATTGACGACCTTGATCGTGATGCCCGATTGCACGAGCGCGTCGTTCAGGCTCTGACTCAGCTGACTGAGAATGTCGCCCAGACCGCCCACCGCAGTGCCAGCGAGCGACACGCCCTTCTCATCGATTGTGACCTGTTGCCCGGCCACCGTGGCGCCGCTCACTGTCGTGCTTCCTTCGGTCGTGCCACCATCACCGGTGCTCGTCGCGGTGACGTCGGTGACGATCGAGTCGATCGAGATTGCGCCGGCGAGCAGTCTGAACCCGCTGACCACGCTGCGAGCTTTGGTGACGGCGTCCGGGCCCTTGCCCGAGGTCGACGACGTGCCGCTGACCGACCCGATCCCGAAGACCGCGGGGAACACGACGTCGTTCAACGCGGCGAACGCGCTGGAGGTCGGTCCGTCGGCGATGGCCTGCATCCGTCCACCGGGCACCGGCGATGCGTCCGTACTGGTCGGGCCCTGCGGGAAGAACGCTTCGGCGCGGAGCGGATAGATCGGCACATCAAACGGCGGCTGACACGCCGCGCTGGTCTGCTTGATCACGCTGCCCAGGTCGGCCAACAGCGGTCCGGGGAAGGCCAGGCTGGCCAGGCTGTAGCCCGACGGGCCGCTGCTGAGGATCGTGTAACTCTCCGGCACACTGACCTGGACGATCGGTGAGACGGGCAATAGGCCCGGACTGTCGTAGGTGATCTGCAACGGATTGGCGCGGGCTAGCAGGCTGTACCCACCCAGCTCGGCGGGCGCGTCCTGCGTGCGGGCCCCGCCCGCGACGACGCCCAGCGACAAGGCGGCAAGGGCCATCGCGCTCAGCCCACCGTCGCCGGGACACCGACTGCCTCCTCTTGCGAGCTGAGCGCGGGCGCGGGGGCCGGGCCTTGCGGCCGGCGAACATCGGCGGCCCGCTGGGCGAGCATGCCGGCCAGCCCGTTGGGCTGACGGCCCAGGCTCACTGCCGTGGCGCCAATACCGAGGAACACGAGGCCGGCCAGATCCGGCGCGCGGCTTTGCACGACCGGCAACAGAGCGAACAACGCGCCGCCGATGAACGCGCCGCTGACCGTCGTGACGCCACCAACGACGGCGAGGAGATAGAGCGGGAGGTTGTTGAGCGCGGTGAAGTCGATGGTTCCTACCGTGCCACGGTATCCACCGAGGAACGCGCCACCTAACCCGGCGATAGCGGCCGAGACCATGAACACGACGAGCTTGGTGCGGCGGACATCGAGGCCGAGCGTGGCGCAGGCGGCCGGGCTGTCGCGCATGGCCGCAAGGGTTCGACCGAGTCGGCCGCGACGGAGCGCGAGCACGCCAACACCGAGTGCGGCGAACGCGAACGCGGTCAAGACGAAGAAGGCGCGATTGCTTCGGAAGGAGAGGCCGAAGACCTCGAGCCGCCCGACCTGGATGTTGCCTTCGCCGAAAATGCGTGGGTCATTGAAGATCAAGTAGTCGGCCAGAATGGCGAAGGCGAACGTCAGCAGCGCGAGGTAGATGCCTTGTAGCCGCATCGCGGGCAGGGCGACGGCTGCCCCCACCGGCATTGCGATGGCGGCGGCGGCGACCAATCCGATAAGTGAATCGCCGTTGAACACCGAGCCCATTGCCCACGCGCCGAGCCCCACGAAGGTGAGCTGCGAGAGGGACACCTGTCCGCTGTACCCGGAGAGCACGACGAGCGACAGCATGATGATGGCGAAGACGAGCCCCAAGGTCATGTCCGGCAGTGACGTCGCCGGCGCGAAAGCGGCCACGCCGATGGCGAGCACCAGGAACCCGACGCCCCGCACCACACTGTCGTTCAGTCCCGGAATGCGCGGGGTGCTGCGCCCGACGACGCGCCCGATCCGCAGCCGCGCCTCGGGAAGCAACAGCAGCGCGGCGAAGAAAAAGAGGGTCGGTAGCGATGGGCGGAGCCGGCTGACGAACGAGCCTTCGGGCAAGTAGCCGATAGCGAGGTTTTCGATGATGCCGAGCCCGAGGGCACCGGCGAATGTCAGCGGCAGGCTCCGGAGCTTGCCGACGATGGCCGCCGCGTACGCGTTGACGACGAGGAAGGTCATCACGATCGGCTCGAGGTTGAGCTTGGGGGCGACGAGAACGCCGGCGATCGACGCCAGCATGCTGCCCAGGATCCAGCTCGTGCGGGCCACGGTGGTGGGCCGCGCGCCATTGAGGCCCGTGAGTTCGGGGTTGTCCACGACAGCGCGCATGGCGACGCCGATGCGCGTGCGGAACAGCAGGACGCGAAGCGACAGGGCGACGGCGATGGCAACGGCGATGAAGGCCAGCTCGTCCCAGGTCACGGTCCGGCCGACCACCTGCACCGAGCGGTTGCCGAACAACGGCTCGAGGAACCGCGCCTCGCCCGGCTTCCAGATCGACTGCACGGCACCAATGAGGCCGACCGTGAGGCCGACCGTCACGACGAGGGTGGTGCCGACGGTGGCGCCGCGCAGTCCTCGCATCAGCACGCGCTCGACGGCCATGCCGAAGAGCGGGGCGAAGCCGAAGATGACCAGGATTAGCGCGATCGGTGTCGCGACGTTGTGCTGCACGCGCAGCTGCCAGTACACGAAGCCGGCCAGCATGCCCACCGCTCCGTGCGCGAAGTTGAAGACGCCGGTGGTGGTGTAGGTGAGAACCAGCCCGCTGGCCGCGACCGCGTAGATCGAGCCCGCCACGATGCCGAGGACGATGAAGCCGAGAAACTGCTCCATCGTCTAGCAGTGGAAGCCGGTAGAGGCGGGTTCCACGCGCTGCCATTTCTGGTTGACGACCTTCACGATCAAGAAGCATTTGGCCCAGTGCTTCCCGGCCGGATCGATGGGGGCCATCAACCCATCGGCGTTGAAGTTCGTGATCTTCTTCAACTCGGCCAAGACGGTGGCCCGTGTCGGCTTGGGACCGGCCGCCTTGAGCGCCTGGACGAACAGGTCAGTCGACGCCCACGCCAAGACGGCGAAGAAGTCGGGTTGCACGCCCGGCGCGGCCTGCCCGAACCACTTCATGAAGGTGTCGACCGCCTTGTTGTTGGCGCGATTCTCGAAGATGTCGTGGGCGATGTGAAGGGTGGTCCCCTCCGCCGCGTCGCGTGCCCGGTCGATGAACGGCTGGCCGTAGGCCTGGGCGCCGTAGGCCGCCACCTTCGGTTGGTAGCCCTGCTGCTTGAGGGCCTTGGCCAGCGCGGCCATGCCGGATAGCTCAAGGGTGGTGAGGAGGACGTCGGCCTTCTTCTGCTGGATCTGGGCAGCGTGGCCGCTGTAGTTCGTCTCGGTGACAGACACCTCGGCTTGGTACACCACGTTGAGGCCGGCGCGCTGCATGTCCTTGACGTAACCCTGGGCGTGCGCTCGGGCGATTGGTTGCCCTGGCCAGATCACCGCACCGGTGGTCGCGCCCAGCGAGCTCTTGTAGTAGTTGAGAGCGTTGAGCGAACCGTTCCCGCCATCGGCGAGATCGATCGGGTTGGGCGAGAAGTTGTTGGCCATCTTGATCCGGGCGTCAGACAGCGAGAGCCCGATGTCGGGTACGTCGGTGCCTTGCAACACGGCGGCACCACCATCGTCGACCACCGACAGCCCCCCGACGAAGGCGAACACTTTCGCCTTGAGCTTCTCGGTCTCCGAACGGTTGGCCCCGCTGTCGAAGCGGTCATCGCTGTTGCTCAGCTGCAACTTTCGGCCGCACACACCGCCCTGGCTGTTCACGTAGTTCACGTAGGCCTGGACTGCGCCCTGCGACGTGCGGCCGAAGCCCGGCACCGGCCCGCTCATGATCGATACGTTGCCGATGGCCACCGTCGTGTCGGTGATCCCGACGTCGCTGGCGCCGCCGCCGGTGCAGCCGGCCGCGGTGGACGCGCCGCCGGTTCCGGTCGCCGCGCCGCCGCCCGTTCCGCCACTCGCGCCGCCGGTCGAGGCCGCAGTCGTCGTGACGGTCGCGCCGCCGGCATCGCCCGTCGCCGACGGATCGCCCGCGCTGACGTTGTTGTCGCTCGCGAGCTGGCTGCTGCCCGCAGCGCCGGCGCGCAGTGCCTTCTTCTGCTCGTCGTTGAACCGTCCCCCGCAACTCGCGGCGATGAGACACGCGAGCAACCCCAACGTTACAAGTCTGATCGTTTTCAGAAACAGTTAGGGTAACCAGCGTGACCCAGCCCGTGCTCGCGCTTCACGGCGTCCACGCGGCCTACGGAAAGATCGAGGTGTTGCACGGCGTCGATCTGGTCGTGCCCGCGGCCAGCGTGGTGGCGTTGCTGGGCCCGAACGGTGGCGGCAAGACCACGACGTTGAAGGTGGCAAGCGGACAACTGGCCGCCTCCGCCGGATGTGTTCACATCGCCGGGCGGCATGTCAACGGCGTCACGCCCGATGCGCTGGCCCGCAGCGGGGTCTGCACGATCCCCGAAGGCCGTGGCGTGTTCCCGAATCTGACCGTTCGGGAGAACTTGAAGATGGTCACGTTCGCAGGCGCGAACACCGACGAGGTCGAGGAGATCGCCTACTCCCGGTTCCCGCGGCTCGGCGAGCGACGCGGGCAGTTGGCGGGGACGATGTCGGGTGGCGAGCAACAGATGCTGGCCATGGCGCGGGGGTTGGCTACGAACCCGTCGTTGCTCTTGCTCGACGAGCTGTCGATGGGCCTCGCGCCGATCATCGTGGAGCAGCTCTACGAGGTCGTCGCCCAGATCGCGGCAGAAGGCGTATCGATCCTGGTCGTCGAACAATTCGCCCGGACCGTGCTCGGCGTTGCTGACTACGCGGCGATCATGCTGCACGGGCGGGTGGTCGCCGTCGGCCAGCCCGCCGATCTCGAGGACGATCTTTCCGAGGCCTATCTCGGAGGCGTCGTTTGAGCGAGGCCCTGCTCGACGTTCGCGATGCGACCGTTCGCTTTGGCGGGATCAACGCGCTCAAAGAAGTGAGTCTCGAGGTGCCGGGCGGCTCGATTACCGGGTTGATCGGACCCAACGGCGCAGGCAAGACCACGTGTTTCAACGTGATCACCGGATTGCAGGAGACGGTCGCCGGGCGTATCCACCTCGAAGACATGGAGGTCACCAAGCTCGGCCCGCATCGCCGGGCCCGGCTGGGCCTGGCCCGCACCTTTCAGCGGCTCGAGGTATTCGGCTCGCTCACCGCGCGCGAGAACGTCCTCGTCGCCGCCGAGATCCGGGCCGGGTGGAGTAAGGACAAGACTGATCCTGGTGAAGTGGCCGACGAGCTGTTGGCCCGGGTCGGGATCAGCCACGTCGCCGACGATCGTGTTGACGCGATGCCGACGGGCTTGGCCCGGCTCGTTGAATTGGCCCGGGCACTCGCCTCGCGGCCGCGCGTGCTGCTACTGGACGAGCCCGGGTCCGGTCTCGACGACAGTGAAAGTTCCGCCTTTGCCGATCTGTTGCTGGAACTCGCGGCCGAAGGCCTCGGTGTGTTGTTGGTGGAGCACGACGTCGAGCTGGTGATGCGCGTTTGCTCGCAGATCTACGTCCTCGACTTCGGCGAGATCATCGCCAGCGGCACCCCGCGCCAGATCCAGGCCAACACCCGCGTCCAAGCCGCCTACCTCGGAACCGCCCCGGCCTAGCGTTCTTGGCAACAGTGACGGCGTATAGCGCCGTCACTGTTGCCAAGAAGCGATCAGATGATGACGGAGCGGATGACCTCGCCGGCTTCCATGGCGCGGAAGGCGTCGTTGACATCGTCGAGGCCGATGCGGGCGCTGACCATCGAGCCGACGTCGAGGCGGCCGGTCTCGATGAGACCGATCAGCCGCTGGAAGTCGCGCTTGACCTGCGCCGAGCCGTACACGCAGCCGAGCAGCTTCTTCTCGTCGTAGAACAACTGGAAGCCAGGCAAGGTGACCATCGAGTCCATGCGCGGCATGCCGACCACGATCGCGGTGCCGCCGCGGCGGGCCATGCCGTACGCCTGTACGACGGTCTCGGGTAGTCCGATCACCTCGAACGCGTAGTCGACGCCGCGCCCGCCGGTGAGCGCCTGCACCTGCGACACCGAGTCGCCGTCGCCGGGGTCGACGAGATCGGTGGCGCCTTGTTGTTCGGCGGTCTTGCGCTTCAGCTCGACCGGGTCGACTGCGATGATGCGGCCGGCACCGGCAATGCGGGCACCTTGGATGACGGCTTGGCCGACGCCGCCGCAACCGATGACGGCGACCGACGCGCCGGGGCGGATCTGCGCGGTGTTGAGAGCGGCGCCGACGCCGGTGGTGACGCCGCAACCGATCAAGGCCAGTTGCTCGTCGGGGAGATCGCTCTCGACCTTCACGACCGACGCCTGGTTGACGGTCATCACGTCGGAGAACGTGCCGAGTCCGGTGAACGTCGTGCTGATCGAGCCGTCGGCCCGCTTGGCGCGGGGAAGCATGCCGTACGCGAACGACTGCTCGCACAGGTTCGACTGGTCCTGGAGACACCAGTAACACGTGCCGCAGGCGGGCGTGAACGAGGCGATGATGCGATCGCCCTTCTTGAGCCCGACCACCTCGGGACCGACCTCCTCGATGGTGCCGGTGCCCTCGTGGCCGAGGATCGTGGGCGGCGGCAGCGGCACGTAGCCGTGGACTACCGAGAGGTCCGAGTGGCAGACGCCGCTGGCACCGATCCGGACAACCACGTCCTGCGGGCCGGGCGGCATGGGCTCGACGTCCTCAATGGCGAGGGGCTGGTCCTGTCCAACAAAAATGGCTGCGCGCATGTGGCTGACGATACGTCAGATCGCCGCGGCTCTGCCTGCGGCGGCGAGTGCGTCATCGACGGCATCCGGCGGGAACGCTTCGAGACGAGTGACGCCGGTGGCTCCGATGGCGCACCACGCCACGAACGGGAACTCGGCTCGGCCGCCGCCCATCCGTTCGTCAGCCGTGCCACGGACCGAGAACACGAGGTGTTCATCGCTCAAGAGGTGGACCGCCGCTAACAATGTGAATGTTGTCGACCACGCCGGTGGCCGAGCGCGCCCATTCAAGGAACTCGTCGCGAGACACCATCGACGGCGGCGCGGCCGGTCGGGGGTGGTCCTCCGTCACGAGCTTCGGCGCGTAGGCGCCGGCGACGACGTCCCAGTCGCTCCCGTAGGCCTGCCACGACCGCCACACGGCCAGGCGCGCGATTTCAGATGGCGGTTGGATGCCTGGGCTCGTACACCTGCACCTGAACGCCGCCTGGGAGCACAGCAACCGTCTCGATGCCAAAACCCGCATCGTTCGGCTCGTGCAGGAACTCGATTCCCTTGGCCTTGAGCTCGGCCATGGTGGCGTTGATGTCGTCGCATACGAGGGACAGCGCATGGTCTGTCTGACCGCCGCTCGGGTGGATGCCGAGTTCGGCGGGGGGCAAGTTGAAGATCAGCCACCCGTCGCCGGCGTCGATGTGGTCGAACCCGAACATGTCGCGGAAGACCGCCCGCAAGGCTTCGGGCTCCGGCGTGTTGATCAGTATGTGTGCACCCGTGATCGCCATGCCCGAACGCTACTGACCCGTGCGGTTCGCTTGCCGGGCGGACGAGAACCTGTTCTAATTTCGCCGGCATGCACCTCGCTATGACGCCGGAGCAGGAGAAGCTCCAAGAGGAACTCCGCTCCTACTTCGCTGAACTGGTCACCCCCGAGATCGAAGAGGAGATGTCCGGCGGCGAGCTGGGCGGGCCGAAGTCCCTCGAGGCCATCGGCAAGCTGGGAGCCGACGGCTGGTTGGGAATCGGCTGGCCCAAGGAGTACGGCGGCCAGGGCGCGTCGGCGATCGAGCAGTACATCTTCTACAACGAGGCCCAGCGGGCCGGCGCACCGGTCCCGTTCCTCACCATCAACGCAGTCGCGCCCACGATCATGAAGTTCGGCTCGCAAGCTCAGAAGGACTTCTTCCTCCCGCGCATCCTGCAGGGCACGCTGAACTTCGCCATCGGGTACAGCGAGCCGGGAGCGGGGACCGACCTGGCATCGCTCACCACCAAGGCTGTGCGCGACGGCGATGAGTGGGTTATCAACGGCCAGAAGATCTTCACCAGCCTCGCCGAGTTTGCCGACTATGTGTGGCTGGCGGTGCGGACGAACCCTGAGGTCAAGAAGCACAAAGGCATTTCGATCTTCGCGGTGCCGACGTCGACGCCCGGCTTCAGCTACACGCCGATCAATGTGATGGGCGGTGCCCGCACCAACGCCACGTACTACGACGACGTGCGCGTTCCCCAGGACGCGCTCATCGGCGACGTCGACCGTGGCTGGGACCTGATCGTCAACCAGCTCAACTTCGAGCGCATAGCGCTCGCCCCGCCCGCGTACGTCGAGCGCCAGTACAACCTCGTGCTCGGGTGGGCGCGGGAGACCGGTGCCATCGACCAGCCTTGGGTGCAGCTCAACCTGGCGAAGGTCCGGGCCAAGATGGAATTCCTCCGCCTCATCAACTGGAAGATGGCGTGGGCCACGGAGCGGGGCGACGTCAATCCGGCGGAAGCCTCAGCTACCAAGGTCTTCGGTACCGAGTTCTATGTTGAGGCCTACCGCTTGCTGCTCGAGATCCTCGGACCCAGCGGAACGATCAAGCGCGGGTCGCCCGAGGCCGTGTTGCGCGGGTCGCTGGAGCGGGCCTACCAGGGCACGCTGATCCTGACCTTTGGTGGCGGCACGAACGAGGTGCAGCGCGACCTCATCGCGATCTTCGGTCTCGGAATGCCGCGGAGCCTTTAGGCGACTATGACACAGACGATCTGATGGATTTCGCGCTTAACGACGAGCAGCTCGAGCTGCAGAAGCTGGCCAAACAGATTCTCGGTGGCGAGCGGGCAACGTGGAAGGAACTGGCCGCCGCCGGTCTGCTCGGCGTCGCCGTCCCCGAGGAGTACGGCGGCCTGGGCTTCGGCATCTTCGAGGTCTGCCTGCTGCTCGAGGAGCAAGGTCGCGCCGCGGTCCACCTACCGATCCTTCCGACCTTGGTCACCGCTCTCGCGTTGCCGGACTCGGCCAAAGCCGATTGGCTGCCGCGTGTTGCGGCGGGTGAGGCCGTATCTGACCGCCGCGCTCGAGGAACTCGTTCCCTACGCGGCACAAGCCGATGCCATCCTCATCGGCGACGCGCTCGTGACTGACGCCGACGTCACCCCGGTAGAGACCACCAGCGGCATGCCCGCGGGCGTTCTGTCCGGATCCGCGCCCACCAGGGCGTCGCAGATCCGGACAGAACCCATCTGGCGGTATTGGACGGCCGGGTTGTGTGCGCTGCAAGCCGGGCTGGCGGAGGAGGCGCTGCGGATCACGGCTGAGTACACCAAGAGCCGCAAGCAGTTCGACAAGCCGATCGCGTCGTTCCAGGCCGTAGGCCAACGCGCCGCCGACGCGTACATCGACGTGCTCGCCGTCGGTCTCACCGCTCGGCAGGCGGCGTGGCGCCTGTCCGAAGGTCTGCCGGCCGACGAGGAGTTGGCAATCGCCAAGTTCTGGGCGGCCGACGGCGGCCAGCGGGTTGTACATGCCGCGCAGCACCTCCACGGAGGGATCGGTGTCGACATGGACTATCCGTTGCACCGGTATTTCCTGTTCAGCAAGCAGCTCGAGCTGTCATTAGGCGGTGCGACACAACAACTCGTAGAGATCGGGCGGACGCTGCGAGCGCCAGCGAGCGCGGACGCGATGGGGGGCGGGGGCGCAGCCCCCGGGGGGTGAGCCTTGCAATTCAACCTGGCTGACATTTTCGAGTCCGTGGCCGATGCAGTCGGCGACCGCGAGGCCTTGGTCGTGCGGCGACCGGCGTCTGACCTATCGCGAACTCGATGCACGTTCGAACCAACTGGCGCGCCACCTGCAAACAAGAGGCGTCGGCCAAGGCCGACCACATCGGCCTTCAGCTCCTCAACGGCGTTGAGTTCCTTGAAGGCATCCTCGCCGCCCTCAAGATCCGCGCCGTGCCGATCAACGTGAACTTCCGCTACGTCGCCGAGGAACTCCGCTACCTGTACGACAACGCCGAACTCGTCGCGCTGCTGGTCAACCGGGAGTTCGCTGACCGCGTTGAGCCGGCCCGGCCCGCCAAGCTCCAACACGTCATGGTGGTCGAAGACGAATACGAAGCGGCGCTGGCCGCCGAGTCGCCCGATCGCCTCGACATCGAACGCTCGGCCGACGACATCTACATCATCTACACCGGCGGAACCACGGGCATGCCCAAGGGCGTGATGTGGCGCCATGAGGATCTGTTCTTCGCCGGACTGGGTGGCGGCAACCCGCAGGGCGAGCCGGTGGAGAAGGCCGAGCAGGTGGCACCCAACGCAGTGGAGCGCGGCGTCATGGTGATGTTCCCGGCGCCGCCGCTGATGCACGGTGCCGCGCAACTCGGGTCGTTGATCTCGTTCAACTGGGGCCAGAAGATCGTGCTGCTTCCGAAGTACAGCGGGCCGGCGGCCCTGGAGCTCATCGAGAAGGAGAAGGTCAACACGGTCAGCCTCGTGGGCGACGCTATGGCCCGGCCGTTGGCCGAAGCCCTCGACGGGAAGCGCGACCTCTCGTCGTGGTTCGCGCTGAGCTCGGCCGGGGCGATCCTCTCGCAGACGGTCAAAGCGCAGTTCCTCGAGCACCTGCCGAACCTGATGATTCTCGACAGCTTCGGCGCGACCGAGACAGGCTTCCAGGGCACGGCGGCGGCGGGATCGAGCCCCGAAGCCGGGCTTCGCTTCGCCATGAACGACGAGACGATCGTGGTCGACGAAGACCTGCAGCCGGTAGCTCCTGGATCCGGTGTCATCGGCAAGGTGGCGCGCCGGGGTCATGTGCCGCTCGGCTACTACAACGACGCGGAGAAGACGGCGGCGACCTTCTTCGAGCGCGATGGCTTCAGGTGGGTCGTGCCCGGGCGACATGGCCGAGGTCGAGGCCGACGGCACCATCCGGGTCTACGGGCGCGGGTCGGTGTCGATCAACTCCGGCGGCGAGAAGATCTACCCCGAGGAAGTGGAAGCCGCCCTCAAGGCGCACGCGGCGGTTTTCGATGCGGTGGTCGTCGGTGTGCCGGACGAGACCTGGGGCCAGGCGGTGGCGGCGGTGATCCAGGTACGCGACGGCGAGGCCACGCCGTCACTCAAGGAGCTCGACGCGCACTGCCGCGAGCGGATCGCCGGTTACAAGGTGCCGCGCCGGCTGGCGGTGGTCGACCACATGGTGCGCTCGCCGGCCGGCAAGGCCGACTACGGCTGGGCGCGCGAGGTGGCGACGAACCAACCGGCATGACCGTCTTCGCGCTGTCTCCCGATGACGCGCGACCCGCCCGATCACGCCTCCCGGCACATTCCTCCAGGCCCACATCCACCCCGACGGCCACGTGGCGACGTGTTGGGGTGCGGAGTCGGGCGATCCACGCATCTGGTTGACCGCTACTGACGGCTCGACCATCGACGCGGTCGGGCCGCCGAGGGCGCGCCATCCGGTGTTCGACCCTGGCGGCGGGCGCATCGCCTTCACCCTGGGCGACGCGCCCGATCCGGTAGAGGACATGGGTCCGCGCGCCGTGTCTGGCATACCGCCGCACGGCACG
This sequence comes from uncultured Actinomycetes bacterium, assembly GCA_963742585.1. GTDB lineage: Bacteria > Actinomycetota > Acidimicrobiia > Acidimicrobiales > JACDEA01 > JACDEA01. Next base: position 1,389,233 of record CAVUMI010000009.1, on the reverse strand, counting down.
GCAACACACATCGCGATTCTCGACATCGCATCCGGTGCGGTATCACCACTGACCGGCGGCGCCGGACAGGACCAGCGACCGTGTTGGAGCCCGGACGGTTCGACGATTGTGTTCCTGCGTAACGGGCGCCTCGCTCGCGTATCGGTCGACGGGGAGCGGTGGGCGAGATACCCGGCCCGCAGTTCGCCTACCGGCCCTGGTTCTCGCTGGACGGCACCGAGCTGTTCTTCATCGGGATGGCCGACGGCAACCGCCGCATTCACCGCATGCCCGCTGAGGGCGGCGCAACGGTGCGCTTGGCGAACGACGACGCGGGCCATACGCATGGTCCGTTCGCCGACCTGTCGGGGGAGTGCCTGCTCGTGCACTCGACCCGTGAGGGTCCGTGGTGGCCCTACGAGCTACCCCTCGACGGATCGCCCGCCCGGCGCATCGACGTACCGGGTATGAGCGTCGTGCGGCCACGCCACTCGGGCTCGCAACGGCACGATCACACTCGACGGCCAGACGATGAACTGAGTGAGTTCGCCGCCTCGATAGCGCTATCGACGGCGTTGGCAGGGAACGACTCGAACCGGGTGATGCCATCGTCGCTCAGCCCATACAGATTGACCATCGGGTTCTCGAATAACCCGCCCTCCCGATCCTGCCCTGTGATCGTGAGCGACACCACGACAGCGGCATCGCCGAGCAGATGGACGTCGTTCACAATGGGCCGGGCTTCGAGGGTGACGTCAGCGACGCTGCGCATTCGCGCCAACAGACCATCGCGTGTGTCGGTCGGAGCGAACAGTGCTCCACGGTGATCGGCTTGGACGACATCCAATGTGAAGCATTGCCCCATGGCGTCCCAGTCCTGGTTGTACGTCTGGAGGCTCCGCCATACGTACACGCGCCGCCGGCTAGCCGCTCGCGCGTCGCCTTCGGCCTCGTCTTCGCCGTAGAGCTGCTCGGCTCGGGCGAGGGCCCCGAGCAGGTCGTCTTCGTGGAAGTGCTCGGTTCGTTGGAAGCGAGATTGCCCGCTCACGCGAGAGGTGACGAGCGTCGTGCTCTCGCCGCCGCCGACGTCGGCCCAAGCCCCCGTGGGCGCTCCGGCAGGATATTCGTAGCGGGCACGGCCAACGCCATGACGATTGCCCAGAGCCACGACAGGCATAAAGGAGAGCTGGATCCCGGGCATCCGTGCCGCGCGGTGCTGCGCTGTCGACGTACTCGGCCTTGTTCATCGCCGTGTGGTGAACGTGATCCGCGGCGATGAACGCGCCGTCGTAGCAGTCGGCGATCGCGTTGACGTCGCCACTGTTGACGGCCACCTCGATGGCGCGGATCGCCGCGACAAATGGCGACTCTTGGTTGGCTCCCGCGGCGTCTGCACGGGCACGCGCGGCGTCGAGGTCCATTAGGCGGACAAACGTCGTTCCGACGAGCGACGCCTCCTCGGTGGTCAGCTCGTCGAACCGCGCCAGCGCCGCTTCAAGTTGGTCGACCGGGAACAATTCAAAGCGTGTCACGTGGCCTTCGTCGTGGACGATCACGCCGATTAGCTGCATCTCGAACTCCGCGTCGCCAAGTCCGGGGCCAAACGCGGTCTGGAGCATGACCGTGCCGGTCGGTTCCTGGCGGAAGATACGCGCGCCAATGGCGGACATGGAGGGCGCCACCTCGGTCAGCGACCGCATCATCGCCAAGAAGGTCTCCCGGTCGATCACACCCCAGCCCATGCCGCGGTGATCGACGGACACGAACTCCGCCGCGAGGACGGCGCGTAGTGCGTCCCAGTCCCGAGCGGCTTGGGCGCCACCCCAAGCCCACACCAGCGGATGCTGCGCGACGAGAGGTCCCTCCAACGCGACATGACGTGCGCCCAGCTCCACCATCGCGGCGTGGATGTCGTCGGGCTCGAAGATCACGACCATCTCGACGTGACCCGACGCGTCTACCTGAGTTACCGCCAACTGCTCGACGTCCGCCGGACCACCGCCATGATCGGCATGGTCGCCGGTGTTGACCCACCGGATGAGCGCTAGGTGTCGCCCGCGCACTGCGAGCGGTTGCATCGTCAGATCGCGCAGGCCGACGTCGGAGAGCGATCGCGCTTCGGCCATCGCGGCGTCTCGGCCGGTCACTTGGTACCGGAGGCCCTCTTTGGTCCGCGCCTCGACCACGACATCGTCGGCGTGGACTGCGACGAACCCGTCCCAATTGTGCGCGACCCAGTCGGGACCGCCGACGCCCTCATACAACCGGGTGACGGCGTTCGCGATTTGCGTTCCTGGCGTATCACCGACCTCGTCCACCAGTTGGTCGAAACGAGCAAGCGCGGCGTCGAGTTGGTCGGCCGAGAACTGCTCGAAGCGTGTGAACCTTCCGTCGCGCATGACGCAGATGCTCAGCACGCTTGTGTCGCTGACGCCGCCACCGAGGCGCGAACCCGTTCTGCGGATGAATGAGAGCGCGGCCGGAAGGACATCGTTGACCCGTATGTAGGCAGCGACGTCCAGACGCGTGTCCGGGGCGAGTTCCGCCATCGCCCGCTGCCGCTCGATGAATCCGGCGCGGTCGGTGAGGTGAAAACCCGCCTGGCGGTGGTCGATGGCTTGGAAGTCGTCCGCGAAAAGCGGTTCCATGCCGGCCCAGTCATGCGCGTTGATGCACCCGAGGACATGCGCGGTTGCGCGAGGGATCGGCGCGTAGGGAGCGCCTTCGCCGGTGGCGAACCGATCGTCCAGCTCGGCGTAGGCACTGTCGAGATCGCTGGTGTCGATCATCACGTACTCGGCGATCCGCCCGGCCGCGTCCGTTTCGAAGACGACGAGGTAGGAGACCTCGGCCTCGTCGCCCTCCCGACCAGCGGGTCGTTGCCGCGTGACCCGGCCCAGCATCAGCCGGTCACCCCGAGTGGCGATCAGCTCAGGGTGCCAGTGGCGCAGCCCGACATCGCGCCACTCGTCCAGGCCCCGCAGTACCACATCCCGACCGCTGAGCGTCGTCCGCGAACCGGCACGACGATCGTGCACGACGATGTCGTCGCGCAGGCGCTCCAACATCATTCGCGGGTCGAGCGCGAGGCGCGAAGCTGCGTTGATCAGCAAGTCGTCAATCGCACCGGGACCGGTTACGAGTTCGTCGAAGCGGGCACTCGCCGCCTCGAGATCGTCGGGTGGGAATCGCTCGTAGCGAATGTACTTGCCGTCGCGCTGTGCGCTGACGATCAACACGCTCGTGTCAGTCAGCCCACCGCCGTAGTGCGAGCCGGTGCGGCGGAGGAGCGCCACCGTGTGGGCAGTGGCGCCTCGTTCATGGAGCCGGCAGAACGTCGGGATCTCCATACGGGTGTCGGGCGCGAGCTCGACCATCGCTCGCTGCCGTTCGATCCATTCCGCCGCGGTGGCGTCGCCGAGGCCGGTCGGGACGTGGTCGACGAGAACGAAGTCGTCGGCGAAAATTTCGGCCAGACCATCCCAGTCGCGTTCGTTGACGCGCGCGATCACTGTCCGTGCCAACTCAAGTGCTTCCGGATAGATCGCGCCGTCACCGTTTCGGTACCGGCGGTGCATCTCCTCAAATGCTGCATCGATGTCGGCGACGTCGAGCAGCACGGTGTCGGTGATAACGAGGTCGTTATCGGCTTCGAGCAGCGCAACGCGCTCGCCGTCGCGGACGCGGAAGAGTGCCAGCCGCTCGCCCCTGACGGCGATCGGCTCGCTGAAGCCGTCCGCCTGCCCAAGACGCACCAATGCGGTATCCAACACGCCGGCGTCGCCGTCTGGTGCGGCAGTGGGCCCGGTGAGTTCTCCGAAGCGCCGGATCGCAGCGTCCAGCTGATCCAGCGGGAAGCGTTCCAGGCGGGCCGGAACGCCGTTGGCAAACACGCAGACAAGGTGATTGGCGCGTTCAGTGGGTCCGCCCGCCAGTCCTGAGCCGCTCATCCGCACCTCGATCACCATCGCGTCCGCTCCGACGCGGTGATACGCCACCGTCTCGGCGCGGACATCGGGGTCGAGCCGTGCGCGGGAACGTTGCAACTCGACCCACGTGCCTCGGTCAATGGTGCCCACGCCGGTTGGCAGGTGGTCGACGAGTACGAACTCCTGGTGTAAGGCACCGAGGAGCCGCTCCCAGTCGTGGGTGTTGACGGCGTCCATCCCGGTGCGCCACACGCGGAACCTCTCGACGAAGGGTGCGCCCTCGCCGATTTCGTAGCGGTCGTCGAGCTCCTCGAACGCCGCGGCGCGGTCTTCGACGTCGAAGATGATGTGGCGGGCGAGGCGGTCATCGCCGTCAAACTCGAGAAGCGAAAAATTTTCGCTGACGAACTCGACGTCTCTGGCCTCGCCGCGCACCAGGGTTTCGAACAGTGCCAGCCTGCTTCCCCGCGTCGCCGCGATCGTGACCTTGACCTCAACCCGCGTCCCCATGATGTAGCGGTAGGTGTTGAGCGCCCTGTCCCGGCCCCTGCCTACGCCCTGCATCAACCGGCGACGATCTTCGAGCCACACGTCGTCGGCAAGGATGTCGCCGACCGCTTCCCAGTCGCGAGCGTTGATCGCGTCGACGAAGGTCTGCGCGAGGCCGCCCGCGTGACGCTCGGCTGCTCCACCGAGCACAGACAGGTGCTCCGGCGGGAAGTACTCGAGCGCGGCGAACACGCCATCGCGTACGGTCATCGTCGCGGCGAACGAGAGTTCAATGAGACCCCCGGTGACCGCCGTCCCAACACTGCGAATCAGGGCCGCCCCGACGTGCGCGTCGCATGCCACGAGTTCGATGTGTACATCGGCGGAAAGGTCGACAAGACCGAGCACGAGACGCGAGAAGGTGTCGCGATCCACGCGCCCCGACCCGGCGGGACGATGATCAGTGAGCGTGAAGTCGTCGGCGAGGCGGCCGAGCATCGAAGCCCAATCCCGGCTGTTGTAGGCATCCACCAGACCGCGCATGGCATCGAACGACTCGCGGTACGGGGCGCCTTCCTCTGTCTCGTAAATCTCATCCAATGCAGCGAAGGCCGCGTCTGAAGTCGTCAGGATCGAAGCGGATCGTGGTTGCGATGCGTCCATCGAGATTGAGTGCGTGCAGGTCGAGGGCGCCAATATCGAACCGCCCCGAGCGGGGATGATCGCCCGACCAGCGGACCCGGTGGAGGCACGCGCGATCGCCGCGTGTCGCCAGCAGCTCCGTGCTGACGTCGAACGGTATGGAGGTAATGAACTTGAGCTCTTCGAGCTTGCCAGCCGATCCAACAGTCGTGGTGCGCAAGCCACTGCGGCGGTCCTCTTTGGTGCCGTCGGGTGCGAGCAGGTCGCTGACTTCGTCCCACCGCCTGGCCTGGGAAGCGGCGATCTCTCGCTCGTAGACCTCAGCCGCGGCGTTGTTCGGAACGAGCACGGTCGGCGGGGGCGTCGCCGCGTCGCCGTCGATGGTGCGTGATGGGGCAGCAAGCGCCCCCGATGCAGCGGACGCGCCCTTGCGCTCGTACAGATCGGCGGCGCGGTCTGACTCGGCGTCGGCCTCATCTGACCGCCCGGCCAGGCTCAGCACACTGGCCAGCGCAGCTCGGGCGTCGGCATGGTCGATGACCAGGTCGGTCGGCTCGGCCAGCCTCACCGCATTGCGCGCAAGGAGCAGCGCTTCGTTCAGCTCACCCCGTCTGGCCAGCGCCTCAGCTCGCGTCGCCCGCCAAGCGATCGCGGTCTTGAGGTCTTCGCCGCCGAGGTTCTCGCTCTCGATCGTGAGCGCCTCGGCCTCGGCGTCGCGGCCCTGCGCCAGTAGCGCACGCGCCAGCAGCGCAGCAGTCTGGGCAGCGTCGACCCCGACGCCCAACTCGCGGAAGCCGGCGTGAGCGCGTCGCAAGTGGGCCTCGGCCCCGATCGGGTCGTTGGCGAGAAGATCCACGAGCCCGGCGAAGAGGTCGGCTTCCAGTAACCCGGTGCGAAGTCCGAGTTCTTCGAGCGAAGCTCGGGCCGCGGCCAGCATTCGTCGCGCCGCGTCGTCTCGCCCGCGCAACGCTTCGAGGACCGCCTGGCAGCGCAGAGCAGTCGCTTCCACCGCGGGCGAGCCGGACGTAATGCGAAGGACTCGCACGACGTCGAGGCACTTGCCGCTGGCCCGCGCGACCGGGCTTGGTCCCCACAGCGCGGCCAGCGGCGCACCAGCGAGGACGCCGTTGGCCCGGCGCAAGTCCCCGGCCTGGCGCGCCGCGGCCAATGCCTTGTCCAGGGCAGCTTCGCACTCGGCGATCCGACCCAACCGGGCCAAGGCCTGGGCGCGGACGCCGTGCGCTTTGGCCGCGCCGGCGTGATCGTCGAGCGTGGCGAGGGCGTTGCCGGCTTCCTCGACATTGCGCACGGTGTCGTTCAGCCGCCCTGGATCAGTGAGGTTGGCGAGCTGGCCGGCGAAGCAGGCGGCCCAAGCAGTCAGCTGCGGCGATCCTTCAGCGCAGAGGCGGAGAGTGTCGACCGACAGAGCCCCGATTGCTACATCGCCGGCGGCAAGCAACGCCTCGCACTGATCTATCAGCAGCGCGGGCCGTTCCGATCCATCTTCCGGCAGGCGGCGTAGTGCGCGTCCCAGCAGCGCCGATGCGGCGCCGACGTCATCGCGTTCCAGCGCGCTGCCGGCCGGCCAGCCCGAGCCAGTGCCCGGCGCGACGACCGAGTACGGCGAGGTCATCCGCGCCGGTACCGAGCTGTTGGCGTTCTTCGTGGGCGCGCTCGAGGTGAAAGCCCAGCGTCTCGGCGTGCTCTGCGGGATCGCCCACTTTCTCCTCGAGCCAGTCGGCGTACTGCTCGTGCAGATCAGCCCGCGACTCGCGAAGCAGCCCGCGATACGCAGCGTCGCGGATGAGGATGTGGTGGAAGCGCAGCAACGGCTCGTCGTCCCAGTAACTGCCCTCGGGTTCAACCAGCTCACGACGCCGCAGCGCCTCGAGGTGACGGTCGAGATCCTGGCTGACGCTGCTTGGGACAAGTGCGGCAAGCCCGCCACGGGGGACGTGAACGCCGATCACCGCAGCGCGCTCGAGCACGAGGCGCTCGTCGGTATCGAGGCGTTCGATACGTGCGGAAAGCAGGGCGTGGACCGTGGGCGGCACGTCAAGCTCGGTCGCGTCCACAGTTGCGACCCACGTATCGCCGTCGCGAACGAGAAGGCCGTCGTCGACCAGCATCCGTACCAGCTCGCGGAGGAACAGTGGGTTGCCTTGGGTCGCCGCGAGTAGACGCCCAGCGACCGCCGCGGGTAGGTCACCGGCCCCGAGCAGGTCGCGGGCGAGACGTTGACTGGCATCGCCTCCCAAACCCTCGAGCACGATGACGCCGGCGACGCGCCGTCCGGCTTCCGTCAGCGTCGGGCGGAGATCGCGGAATTCCGGTCGCGCGACGGCGACCAGCAGGATGCCGGCCTCGCGGCCCCAGTCGGCGAGGTGCTCAACGAGGTCGAGCAGCATCGGCTCGGCCCAGTGGACGTCGTCGAGGATGACGACGAGCGGCATTGCTTTCGCGATCGATGCCAGGAGCCGACGCACCGCCCAAAAGGTTTCTTCGGGGGAGGCCGGTGTGCCGGTGCCGAGGAGGGCGACGGCGCGCTCGACGACACGCTCGCGGTCGGGCTCGTCGGCGGGCAGGAACTCGACGATGTCGGCCTGAGCGACGCCGATTGCCAGCCGAAGGATGTCGACGATCGGCCCGAATGTGGTCCCACCGGCGGGGGGACACGCCGCCTCCAGGACCTGGGCCCGACTGGCCAGGGCGGTACCGAGCTCACGAGCGAGCCGCGACTTGCCGACCCCGGGCGAGCCGATCACCGAGACCACGCGTGTGGCACCCGCGCTCACGGCCTCGTCGTAGTGGCCGAGTAGGCGGTTCAGCTCGGCGTCGCGGCCGACGAATGATGTGGTGCCGACTGGCGCCGTTGTTGGCGCCTCAAGTGTCTGGAGCCGAAACGCCCTTACCGGCTGGGCCTTGCCCTTGACGATGAGCGGCGGCAGCGCTTCTAGCGTGATGATGTCGCGGACCAGGCGCCACGTGCTCTCACCGACGACGACGTCGCCCGGCGCCGCCGCGGTCTGGAGTCGTGCTGCGACATTGACCGCGTCGCCAAGGACGTCGTCGTCCCCGGGCGCAACGACGACCTCGCCGGTGTTCACACCTACCCGTAAGCCCACCGGTGTCCCGAACTGGTGAAGGGCCCGGTCGGCGAGGTGCGTAAACGCCACCTGCATCCCGGCCGCGGCGCGCATTGCCCGTTCGGCATCGTCTTCGCTCACGCGGGGCACGCCGAACGCAGCCATCACGCCGTCGCCCATTAGCTTCACCACCCGGCCGCCGTGGCTCTCGACCGCGCTTCGCACCGCCCGGTAATACGCGTCCATGAACCCGCGGACCGACTCGGGATCCATCTGCTCGTGCTGGCTAGTCGAGCCGGCGAGGTCGGCGAAGACAACAGTGACCACCTTGCGGGCGCCCAACTGCGCGGCGACGTTTACTGCATTGGCGACCGGTGTGCCGCAGGCGTCGCAGAACTCGTCGCCGGGCAGGAGCTCGTTCGCGCACACCGCGCACTGAATCGCCAGGCGGGCTCCACATCCGGAGCAGAACCGGGCGCCTTTGCGATTGTCTCGACCGCAGTCGTCGCAGACCATGAAAACCCCCAGCACGAGGATACGGCGTCGTCGAGAATGAGGCGGTGGAGCTGCCAAATCCCGACGATCTCATCGACGAGCAGATCGCGTATTACCGAGCCCGGGCGGCCGAGTACGACCAGTGGTGGCTGCGGATGGCCAAGTTCGACTTGGGCGAGGAGTTCCGGCAGCAGTGGGAGCGCGAAGGCGAGCTGCTACGCATAGCGTTGGCCGATTTCGGGCCGCGGGGTGAGGTACTCGAGTTGGCGGCGGGAACCGGCAACTGGACCGTGGAGCTCCTGCGGCACGCGGATCGGGTGACCGCCGTCGATGCCTCGCCGGAGGTGTTGGCGATCAACCGGCAAAAGGCGCGGAGCGACCGCGTCGAGTACATCGAGACGGACCTGTTCTCGTGGCAGCCGCCGCGCCGCTTCGACGTCGTGTTCTTCTCGTTCTGGTTGACCCATGTCCCGCCCGCGGCGTTCGACCAATTCTGGGCGCTGGTGGATGCGGCGCTGGCTCCCGACGGCCGCGTGTGCTTCCTCGACAACGCCATACCGCTCGACGACGTGCCCGCCGCGATCAGCGTGTGGTCGCACGGGAGCACGACGTTCCACTCGAAGACCTCGACCACCGACATCGAACGAGGAATAAGTCTCCGTCAGCTGAACGACGGCCGCGAGTTCACGATCGTCAAGGTTCTCTGGGAGCCGGAAGCGTTGCGCGAGCGGCTGACGGCGATTGGATGGGACGTCAGCGTTCACCGAACCGGGCCGGCATTCATCTATGGCCACGGTGGTCGGCTGGCTACGCCACGTTGACGGTGATCTGCCAGAGCTGCGTGGGCGCCATGCACGGAGGACTGGCGTTACGGCAAGGCAGGTCCTTGCTGGCACTGACGTGCGCCTGCCCCGACTTCTTGGCGTCGAAGCTGGCGGTGACGCGATCGGACGAGGGGTTGGCCGAAACTGCCGTGCGGGTGAGCACCGCGCTGTTGTCAGTATCGGGCTCGGACCAGATATAGCCCGACTCGTTGAGCGTCACTACGAGGTGCTGACCGGGACGCAGAGTGAAGGTCTTGCCGTTGTCATCCTGCGTGACGCTGACCGTCTCGCCGGTGGCAGGCGGTGAAGTGGTTGTCGGCTGGGGAGCGGTTGTCGTGGCGCTGGGGTACATGACGCTGCCCGGTGGCGAATACCCAGTGCCCGACGGCGGGATCGTGCTGCCGGATGCCGCGTGCGGCGGCGATGTCGCAGCAGGGGTCGTGGTGGTTGTGTCGTCACTCACGCTCCCGGCCGGCGGCCCACCACCGGCGTCGTCGGTGGCGTCGGTCGGTCGTCCGGCTGCGTCGAGGCGAGCCTGTGGTGTGGCCGAGTCGCCCGGCAACGCGACGGCGACGCCAACGACCAGCGCGATTGCCGCGGCCCCCGCGGCGCCCGCGAGCGCCAAACGCTTGCGCCGGCGTTGTCCGACGTTGGCCACCAATTCCTCGGTCGGAGCCGACGCATCCCGGTGCGTCCTTCCTGCGGCATCCAGCGAGTTGCGCAGTTCGTCGTCGAAGCTCACTCGACCTCCTGATTCCCAAGTGTCCTGGCCAGCGAATTGCGGGCTTTGGCGAGTTGCGACTTCACGGTGCCGACCGAGCAGCCGAGCGCGTCGGCGATGGCGGCCTCGCTCTCGTCGTCCCAGTAGCGCAGGACGACAGCGGCGCGCTGGCGCGGCGGCAGGCGACGCACCGCGCTCCAAATGTGGTCGACCGGTGCGGCCGGTTCGGTGATCTGCTCGCGACCGAACGCCCATCTGCGCTCGAGGAAGGCGCGACGGCGCCGGTTGCTGCAGAGGTTCACTACCGCCCTCCGCACGTAGGCCGCCGGCTCCCGCACCGTGCGCCACGTCGTGAGCGACCGCACGAACGCTTCCATCACGATTTCTTCGGCTCGGCCGTGATCGCCCGTCAGCAGGAAGGCCAGTCGGCAGAGGCGGGTGTACTCGGCCTCGAACAGCGCGGTGACCGAGGCGGCGGTCTCAGGCACCCGAAGGTGTGGATCCATTTCTGCGATCACACAGTCTCTGACACCGCGGCCCCCGCCGCGGTTGTCCTGCTAGCGGTTCTCCGCGACGTAGCTGCGATATACCGAGAGCAGCGCCTGCTTCTGCGGGTCGGTGAGTCGGGCTGTCGGCCTTGATGGCCGCCTCGGTCTCGGGATTGCTCGTCAGTCCGCTCGCCGACCACGTCCTCGAGTACGCCGGCTTGGGCGAGCAGCGTCTCGGCCGAGAGATTCAGCGCCTGGGCGATCGACTTGAGCACGCGAACCGACGGCTCGTGTAGCCCGCGTTCGAGCTGGCTCAAGTACGGATTCGAGACGTTCGTCCGCTCGGCCATGTCGCGCAGCGACAAGTTGGCCAGCTTGCGCTGCGAGCGAATGAAATCGCCGAGCGCTTCTTGCCAGGGCTGCGGCATGGGTCAGCGGGCGCGGCAACTAGCCCGGCGCCGTTGCCGGGCTGTGGTAGCTACGGGTCGTGGGGTGGTTAAACAGAAACGGTGTCGAGGATCTGGGCGGTGAACTCGCGCTGGCGAGCAATCAGCTTCTGGGAGAAGTCATACGCCTGGTCGACGATTTCAGCCGGCTTGGGGAAGCCGAGGTCGGGCAGCTCGGGGACGAACGGCTTGACGGCGTCAGCAGCCTGCTTGACGACGTCGAGGGCCACGTCCTGAACGGTCTTGATGGTGTCGATGACGGTGTCTTGAAGGGTCGAGGTCATGTTGCAAACTATATACAGCAACCGCTAATCAAGTCAAGAGGTTGCTAGAAAAAGTTTGCAAGCGCCTCGATGGCGTCGGGCGACCGGCGCCACGGCGCGACGATGAGCCGGTCGACGCCGAGCGTCCTCGAAGGCGTCAACGTCGGCGGGCGACGCGATGGCGGACGCCGAACGTGATCGTGAAGTCGGTGAACCCCTGGCGTTGCGAAGCCGACGAACGATCGGCTGCGGCCGACTCGACGGTGTGGCCCATGCCGAGCCAGCCGTCGCCGATGCGCTCGGCCCGTCGCGAGCGCGGGCTCGGACTCGCCGCCGATCAGCACCGGGATCGGCTGCTGCACGGGCTTGGGCTCGAAGCACACGGCGTCGAAGTTGAAGAACTCACCGCGGTGTTCGACCTCGGTCTCGGTCCACAACCGGCGGCACACGTCGATGGCCTCGTCGAGACGACGGCCACGCGTCGCGAAGTCGAGGCCCGACCGCGTCCCACTCCGATCGCGAGCCAGCCGGCGCCCACGCCGACCTCGGCCCGGCCGCCGCTGACGATGTCGAGCGTGGCGAAGGCGCGGGCGGTGACGAACGGATGACGCATGCCGAGCAGGTACACGTAGGTGCCGAAGCGGATCTGGGCTGTGCGGCCCGGCAAGGAACGCGAGGTACGCGGGCGCGTCGAAGATCGGTGTGGTCGGCGGCACCGGTGGGTGGGCGTCCTCGCCGGCGGCGACGTCGTAGGGCGAGCCAGCCATCGCCGCCGGCAGCACGAGGTGTTCCGGCAGCCACACCGAGTCGAACGCCGAGGCGGTCGGCCTCCTCGGTGACGCTGACGAAGAACGCCGGGTTGAGTCGTCCCAATGACACGCCAAAGCGCATTGGAGCCGTACGCTACATCTGACGTAGCGTCAGATGCATGGGATTGCTCGACGGGAAGGTCGCCATCGTCACCGGTGCGGCGCACGGCATCGGGCGCGGCCACGCGCTCGAACTGGCCAAGCACGGCGCCAAGGTCGTGGTCAACGACCTCGGCTGCACGGTTCGGGGCGACGGCGCCAGCGAGCAAGATGCCGACGCCGTCGTGCAGCTCATCAAGGAGCGGGGCGGCGACGCGGTTTCCAACTACAGCGACGTCGCCGACTTCGACGCGGCCGGGCAGATGATCAACACCGCGGTCGAGTCGTTCGGCACGCTCGACATCCTGGTGAACAACGCCGGGATCATCCGCGACGCCATGGTCTTCAACATGACCGAGGACGACTTCGACTCGGTCGTGCGCGTGCACCTCAAGGGCACGTTCTGCCCGACGCATCACGCGGCGGTGTACTGGCGCAACGAGAGCAAGGAGGGTCGGCCCGTCACCGGGCGCATCATCAACACCACGTCGGGCGCCGGCCTCGAGGGCAACGTCGGGCCAGGCCAACTACGCGTCGGCCAAGGCCGGCATCGCGGCGATGACGATCACGACCTCGCTCGAGCTGCTGCGCTACGGCGTGACCGTGAACTGCATCGCGCCGGCGGGCGCCACGCGCATCGCCGGCACGATGGGCCGGGCCGAGCTGCAGGCCAAGGAGCCCGACGAGTACACCGAGTACAGCCCGCTCGATCCGTCGAACGGTTCGCCGCTCGTCGCGTGGCTGGCGAGCGACGAGGCTGGCGCACATCACCGGCCAGGTGCTGCGCGCGGTGGGGGAGAGCATCATCCGCTTCGTGCCGTGGGACTACGGCAGCAAGATCGAGAAGCCGGGCGAACGCTGGACCGTCGAGGAGCTCGGCCACAAGATCAACGCGCAGATCTTCGGCGTCCGCAACCCGGGCCTGCGGTCCTCTAGGGAGGCGGAGGCGAGACGGAGCCGAGCCGGGTGGAACATAACGACGAATCGCGTCATCGTCCTCGCCGGACCGGGGGTCGAGCGCACCCGCGACGCGGTGGCCGCGCTGCGGCTGCTCGCGGTCGAGGCCAACGTCGGTGTCGCCAACACGTGGGGCGCCAAGGGCTCTGTTCCGGTGGGACGACCCGCACCACCTCGGCACGGTCGGGCCTGCAAGCAGCGCGACCTCGAGCTGCTTGGGCGCGACGACGCCGCAGAGTGATCGTGTCCGGGCTTGACGAGGACGAGATCGACCTCACTGGCGTCAACGCCATCCCTGTCGACCCCGCCGATCTGGGCGATCTCGACATCGGCTACCAGGCGACGCTCGAACGCCCGCTCGCTCTACGAGCAACTGGCAGCGGTCGTGCAGCCGCTCTACGCGTCGGACAAATCGCCACCCTCACCGGCGCGCGTGCTCGCCGACCTGGCCGCGCGCGGAACACCGCTCGTCGCCCCGCCCGGCACCCTCACCGGCTTCTGGGTGGGGCGCGCCTTTCCGACCAGCGAGTTCGGGCAGGTCGCCTTTGGCCATCCCGGCCACCATCGATTGGGGCCCCGACGACGTCGACTGGGCCGACACGCAAGCTGCTGATCGACGTCGCCGGGCCCATCGTGGCGTGGGGCGGCGTCGACTACCCCGCCTAGCGCAGAAGCTTGATGAGCCGATCGGGGTCTTCCGGCGTCACCGTTATCGCCGGGTGGCGGACGAACGATCCCGGCACCAGCACCGCCACGGGCTCTTGGAACTGAATGCAGACCCCGCCGTCGGTGGTGGTCGCGAAGGTCACCCCGCGATCGGCAAGGGAGAGGCGCGGCGGGCCTGCCACCTTCCACCATACGAACGGCCCGGTGCGCTCGACGCAGGTGATGTTGGTGCGTGGCGTCCGGAGCGACCACGGCCCGAAGCGGATCCGCAACTCGTTGTCGTCGACATCAATGGCGGTGGTCCACGGCGTGGCGCCGAACAGGAAGGAGACAAGGCGAGGGTCATACGCGAAGTCAAGGTGTCCGGTCGGTAACTTTGTCGGCTTCTTCTTTGTCCGCGCCTTGGGCTTGGGCGGCGGTCCGCTCGGCTTGTCCTGATCCTGGTCGGGATGATGGCCGGGTTGGTTGGCCTCGGGGATGAACGGCGGCGCGTCGAGGTCTGAGGGACTGGGCATCGCGTTCTGAGGCATGGACATGTCCATCCCATTCCCCCCGCGGGGCCGACCTACTCGTAGCTACGGGCGGGTCCAGGAGGGCCCGTCGGGCCAGTGCCCACCGCGTTCGCTTGGAGGCGTGGTCGCGGTCGATGGCGGTGGATGCCTCGCGATACTCCTTTAGGGCTTCGTTGGCTCGGGGGCCGGCCCAGTAGTCCTCTTCGTAGGACCACTTGCCGTCGCCCGCGTAGCCGAGGATCGTGACGCCGGGGAAGTCGATGGGCGGCTCGTTCGGATCAGGATGATCGCGGCGGTTCTGCATGTACACGACCACCCGTTCGCCCTGAATCATGTGCCACTCGTACGCGGTGTAGAGCTCCGAAAACTTGTTCATGATCGGGATGATCCACGCCTTGATCTCAGCCCGGCCGTGCATGTTCCCCAGGACGTGCTCGACATACGTCGCGTCTTCGGTGAACAGGTCAGACCAGGCATCCCAGTCCTCGCCGACGGCGCCCGTCCTCCAGTAGGTGCGGAACGCCTCTTCGAGCTCACCGAGGGGTGCAGTCATTTCGTCAGCGCTCCTTTCATCCGGTTCATTTCACTGCCACGGGTTGCACGGGTGCGCCCAGGCCCGCGGGTGAAGGGCAGGGGCGTCGCGTCGAGCAGGAACTCGTACACGCCGTCGGCCGCGCAATCGGCGGCGAGCGCCTCGAGGTCGAAGTTTTGTCCCTGCGTGAGTCCCATCTCGACCAGGTCGAGCATGTGCACCGGCAGCAGGCAGTCGTCGCGCTCGCAGGGGAACACCTCGAACGGCATGGTGTCGGTGGCCGCAGCGGCCACCTCGCGTTCGTGGAACCACAGCGACGTCGCCATCGTGAGGCCCGGGCTGGCGCCGCCGTATTTGCGCTTGTCGCCGGCCTTCAGAAGGGCCATGTGACCGGTGCGGACGAGAACGATGTCGCCAGGCTGCACGTCGACCGCACAACTGTCGAGGTCGGCAGGCGTGATCTGGTAGCCGGGCTCCAATCGATCGACGCCCTTGGCGTGGGCGACGTCGAGCAGTACGCCGCGGCTGACCAGGGCGCCGACCGCGGCGATGCCGCAGTGCCGCGCACCGCCCTCGTCGATATCGCTGGCCGGAAAGCCGTTCCATAAGCGGCCGGCATAGCTGACGTGAGCGAGCGCGTCCCAGTGGGTCGCGGCCTGCAGCCCCATCACCACCACGTCGTCGCTGAAGCACACCTCGGCGGGGTCGCCGGTAAACGCGGCGTTGATGGCGACCATCGTGCGGAGTGGGTTGATTCGGCCGGGGATCGCGCCCAGTTGCGGGCCGTCGTTGTCGAGCGGCAACCCGAGAGCGAACCGCCGCCCATGGCGCACCAGGGCGGCGGCGCGTTGCACGACTTCGTCGGTGATGAAGTTCAGCGTGCCGCGCTCGTCGTCGTCCCCCCAGCGGCCCCAGTTGTTGACCTTGCGGGCCAGTTCGTGGAATTCGGGGGGCAGCGGCATGCGGCTGGACAGCGTACGGTGAGGCCATGCCTTTTGCTGACGTGAATGGCCAACACATCCGCTACGAGGACACCGGCGGCGATGGCCACGCGGTGATCTTCAGCCACGGCTTTCTCATGGACCACGAGATGTTCGAACCACAGGTCGCGGTGCTGAGCCCGGAGTTCCGGTGCATCACCTGGGACGAACGCGGCTTCGGGGAGACCGTCGCCACCGGGCCGTTCACCTACTGGGACTCAGCCGCCGATGCGGTTGCGCTGCTCGACCAGCTCGGGATCGATAGGGCCGTCTTTGCCGGGATGTCACAGGGCGGATTCATCTCGTTGCGGGCCGCGCTCGGCGTCGCCCGACCGGGTCAGAGCCCTGGTGCTGATCGACACGCAGTCGGGCACCGAGGCAGAGGAGACCAAGCCCATCTACGAGGCGATGATCGAGGACTGGACCACCAACGGTCCCCACGACGGCCTGGCTGGCGCAGTGGCGTCAATCATCTTCGGCGGTGGCTACGACCCGGGGCCATGGATTGCAAAATGGCGAGCGGCCGACAAGGGAGCGATCCGCGAGCCCTTCACGACCCTGATCGGCCGGGACGATGTAACCGATCGCCTCGGGGAGATCGACGTACCGGCCATCATCTTCCACGGCGAGGAGGACGGCGCCATCACGATGGACAAGGCCGAGGCGCTCGAGAAGGAGCTGGGCAACGCCGTCGACCTGGTGCGCATCGCCGGCGCTGGCCACGCAGCGAACCTGTCACATCCGCAAGCGGTGAACGGACCGCTACTCGAGTTCATGAGGAAGCACGCCTGATGACCATGCGCGTCGTCGTCGACTACGACGTCTGTGAGAGCAACGCCCTATGTATGGCCGCCGCGCCCGAGGTTTTCGAGGTGCGCGACGACGACAACCTCTACGTGCTTGACGAGACGCCCGGCGAGGAGTTGCGGGCCAAGGTGGAAGAAGCTGTGCGCCGCTGCCCCAAGCAGGCCATCACGATCTCAGAGTCGTGAGCGAGCCTGCGTGAGCGCGCGCATTAACAGAGCGTGAGTGACCTCCTAGACGGCAAGGTCGTCGTCGTCACCGCGGCAGCGGGCAGCGGCATCGGCGGCGCCACCGCCCGCCGGGCTCAGGAGGAAGGGGCGGTCGTCGTCGTCAGCGATCGTCACGAGCGCCGGCTCAAGGAGACCGCCGAGCAGCTGGGCGGTGTGCTGGCGGTTCCGTGCGATGTCACCGTCGAAGCGGACGTGCAGCGCTTGGTCGACGAGGCCGTTGCCGCGCACGGTGGCATCGACGTGATGGTGAACAACGCCGGCCTGGGCGGGACGGCGAACCTGATCGACATGACCGACGACCAGTGGGCCGCGGTGCTCGATGTCACGCTCACCGGCACGATGCGCTGCACGCGAGCAGCGTTGCGCCACATGTTGCCTCGTGAGGCCGGGGTGGTCGTGAACAACGCGTCGGTCCTCGGTTGGCGCGCGCAGGCCGGCCAGGCGCACTACGCCGCGGCCAAGGCCGGCGTGATGGCGTTGACGCGGTGCGCGGCGATCGAAGCCGCGACGGCCGGCGTGCGCGTGAATGCGGTGGCGCCGAGTCTGGCTATGCACGAGAACCTCGAGAAGGTCATGGATCGGGACACGCTCTCTGCGCTCGTCGGATTGGAGGCGTTCGGGCGCAGCGCGACGCTCGATGAAGTGGCCAATGTGATTGTGTTCTTGGCGTCGGACCTGTCGTCGTATCTGACCGGTGAGGTGATCTCGGTCAGCTCGCAGCATCCGTGAACGTCCGGCCGCTCGACAACGCCCGCGATCTGGCCTGGGGCGAACAATTCCTCGACGCCGAGATGGGCGGTCGCAACCAAGCCCGGCTTGGTGAGCTGATCGACGTTCTCGCGTTCCCCGGGTTCGTCGCCGAGGTCGACGGGCAGCCGACTGGCTTGCTCACCTACCGCCGCGACGGCGGCGAGTGCGAGCTCGTCGTCATCGCGGCCGGCGAGCGGCGCGCCGGAATCGGCACGGCGCTGCTCGAGGCGCTGCAGGCGGCAGTCACCGAACGCATCTGGCTGGTCACGACCAATGACAACATCGACGCCCTGCGCTTCTACCAGCGCCGAGGCTTCCGCCTTCGTGCGTTACGGCCCGGTGCGGTCGACGCGGCCCGCAAGCTCAAGCCCCAGATCGGTCCCATCGGCGAGTACGGCATCCCCCGCCGCGACGAACTCGAACTCGAACTCGACCCTAGCTAGGTCGCGGCGTCGAGGAAGGCGGGGCGTTCGCCGCCGCCGTGAACGACGATGTTGGCGCCGCTGATGTAGCGCGCGTCCGAGGACGCCAGGAAGACGCAGGCCGCGGCGATGTCCGCGGGGACGCCGAGCCGGCCGGCGGGGACGGTGGCGGCCACGCGGGCTTGCGCCTCGGCGTCGCCGTAGAACAGGTCGGCCTGCTCGGTGGCTATGAGCCCGCCGCTGACGCAGTTGACCCGCACCTTCGGGCCCCACTCCACCGCGAGCGTCTGGGCCAGGTTGATCAGCCCCGCCTTGGCCGCGCCGTAGGCCGCGGCGCCCGGGGAGGGGCGCAGCCCGCTGACACTCGTGATGTTGATAATCGATCCGCCGTCGGCCTGGGCCTGCATCACGGCGTTGGCGCGCTGCGAGACGACGAGTGGACCCGTGAGATTCAACGCGATGATCGCCGCCGAGAACCGCGGTGATGCGGTGGCGGCGTCGGCCGGCGGTGACCCTCCCGCATTGTTGACCAACACATCGAGCGCACCGTGGCGCTCGGCAACCGTGGTGATGAGCCGCCCGACATCGTCCTGATCGCGCACGTCAGCCGGGATGAATTCGTGCGGCGTTTGCACCTCCGTACGCCCGCACACGACCACCGTGGCGCCCCGAGCGGCGAATGCATCGGCGATACCCCGCCCGATGCCCTTTGTCCCGCCCGTCACCAGCACGATCACCTTTCGCAACTTACCTGACCCCCTGTCAGAATCACGGGCCATGGCCATCAGCCACAGCCGTGACGACAACGGCATCGCCGAGGTCGTCATGGACTATCCGCCGGTGAACGCGCTGCCGGTACAGGGTTGGTTCGACTTGGCCGAGACGCTCACCACGCTGGGGCGTGATCCGGCTACGCGCGTGGTCATCCTCGCCGCCGAGGGCCGCGGATACAACGCCGGTGTCGACATCAAAGAACTCCAGAACGCAGGCCCCGATGCCCTCATCGGTGTCAACCGTGGGTGCTACGCGGCGTTCGCCGCGGTGTACGACTGCGAGGTTCCGGTCATCGCTGCCGTTCACGGGTTCTGTTTGGGCGGCGGCATTGGTCTGGTTGGCAACGCGGACATCATCATCGCCAGCGACGACGCCACGTTTGGTCTGCCCGAGGTTGACAGGGGTGCTCTGGGCGCGGCCACGCATTTGAGCCGGCTGGTGCCGCAGCACAAGGCGCGGGCGATGCTCTACACGAGCGCGACGGCGACGGCGGCCGAGCTGCACCATTTCGGTTCAGTGCTCGAAGTCGTGCCCCGCGATGAGCTGCGCGCCGCGGCCCGCAGCGTGGCCGAAGGAATCGCAGCCAAGAGCCCGACGGTGATCCGTCGGGCCAAGGAGTCGCTCAACGGCATCGATCCGATCGACGTGAAGCGCAGTTACCGCTTCGAGCAGGGCTTCACGTTCGAGCTCAACCTGGGTAGCGCGAGCGATGAAGCTCGGACCGCCTTCGTCGAGAAGCGCGACGCCAAGTTCTCCGAGTGAAGCGAGCGGGCGGCATGGCGTGAGGGACAAGCGAACAACGGCCGACGAGGTCGTGGCCGAGCTCGAAAACGGGATGACGATCGGCATCGGCGGCTGGGCGTCGCGCCGGAAGCCGATGGCGTTGGTCAAGGCGCTGCTCCGGTCGGACCTCAAGGACCTAACGATCGTCAGCTACGGCGGCCCCGACGTCGGGATGCTGTGCGCGTCGGGCAAGGCGAAGAAGGTCGTCTACGGCTTTGTGTCGATGGACACCATCCCGCTCGAGCCGCACTTTCGAATCGCCCGCCAGACCGGCGCCATCGAAGCGGTCGAGCTCGACGAGGGCATGTTCCAGTGGGGCCTGTATGCCGCCGCGCTCCGCCTGCCATTCCTCCCTACCCGCGCCGGCCTCCACTCCGGCGTGATGACGATCAATCCGCAACTGCGCACGGTCATCTCCCCATACGACGATGGCGAAGAGCTGGTGGCAGTTCCCGCCATTCACCTCGATGCCGCGCTGGTGCATCTCAACCGGGCCGATGCCCGCGGCAATACGCAATTTCTCGGTCCCGATCTCTACTTCGACGACCTCTTCTGCATGGCGGCAACACGCCGCTACGTGTCGTGCGAGCGCGTGGTGGCGACCGAGGACTTCGCTACCGCCGGCTCGATCCACACCCTCAAGATCCACCGGGGCATGGTCGACGCGGTGGTCGAGTCACCGGGTGGCGCCCGCTTCACGTCGTGCGTCCCCGACTACGAGCGGGACGAGGGTATGCAGGCCGAGTACGCCGGAACGGCCGGTGATCCGGACGCCTACACGAGGTTCATGGAGCGATACCTCGATGAGCTGACGCCACCCGCGCCGAGGTCTGCATTACGGCGTGCGCTGACGCCTTTCTCGGCGACGGCGAGATCATGGCCAGCGCGATGGGTGTCATCCCCATGCTCGGCGCTCGCGTGGCCCGGGCTACGTTCGCCCCCGACCTGCTGGTGAGCGACGGCGAAGCCACACTGCTCGACGCCGACGGCACCGCCGAGGGTTGGATGCCGTTCCGCTCGGTGTTCGACACGCTCTGGGCCGGACGCCGTCACGTGATGATGGGCGCCACGCAGGTCGACCGGTTCGGCAACCAGAACATCGCCTGCATCGGTGACTGGCAACAGCCTAAGGCGCAGTTGCTCGGCGTCCGCGGTGCGCCGGGCAACACGATCAATCACACCACCAGCTACTGGGTTCCGAACCATTCGTCTCGCGTGTTCGTCGAGCGGGTCGACTTCGTCTCGGGCATCGGATGGGACCGTGGCGCGGTCGAGATCCGCGTGGTCGTGTCGAACCTCGGCGTGTTCGACTTCGACACGCCCGATCATTCGATGCGCCTGCGTTCGTTTCATCCTGGCGTCTCGATTGAAGATGTCGTCGACGCCACCGGGTTCGCACTCGGCACCGACGACGCGACAGAAACCCGTCTGCCCACCGACGACGAGTTGCGTCTGATCCGCGACGTGCTCGATCCCGATGGCACGCGCGACGCGGCGTGATCTCGACCACCTTCACCGCTCTCGTCGGCATCCGCCATCCCATCGTGCAGACCGGGCATGGGCTGGGTCGCCGGCGCCCGGCTGGCGAGCGCGACCAGCGCCGCCGGCGGCCTGGGCATCCTCGCCGCGGCGACGATGACGCTTCGCCGAGCTGAACGACGCGATCGCCGAGGTCCAGGCCCGTACCGACGCGCCGTTCGGCGTGAACCTGCGAACCGACCAGGACGACGTCGGCGACCGCGTGCGGCTGCTCATCGACGCCGGCGTCCGGCTGGCGAGTTTCGCCACCGCACCGCGGGAGGAATTGGTGAAGCAGCTCCGCGACGCCGGTGTCGTCACGATGCCGACGGTTGGCGCGGTCCGCCACGCCGAGAAGGTGGCCAGCTGGGGCGTCGACGCGGTCATCGCGCAGGGTCACGAGGGCGGCGGCCACACCGGCCCGGTCGCCACGACGCTGCTGCTGCCCGCGGTCACCGCTGCGGTCGACATCCCGGTGCTGGGCGCCGGCGGCTTCTACGACGGCCGGGGTCTGGTGGCCGCGCTGGCCTACGGCGCGGCGGGCATCGCCATGGGCACGCGTTTCCTGCTGACGCGAGAGTCCACGGTTCCCGAAGCAGTGAAGCGGGTCTACCTCGACACGCCGGTGACCGGCACGGTGGTGACGACAGCAATCGACGGCGTGCCCCAACGGGTCATCAAGACCCCGTCGATCGAACGGTTGGGACGTCTTCCCCGCGCCGTCGCCAATGCGTTGCGGTTCCGCCGGCTCACCGGCGCCTCGATGGCTGGCTTGCTGCGCGAAGGTCGGGCCATGAAGGCCAGCGGCGACCGTACGTGGGCCCAAGTCGTGATGGCGGCCAACGCGCCGATGCTCACTCGCGAAGCCATGGTCGAAGGCCGGCTGGATGCCGGCATCCTCCCGACCGGTCAAGTCGTCGGCGTGATCGACTCGCTTCCCACGGTTGCCGAGGTGATCGAGAGCGTCATCAAAGAGGCCGAAGCGGTTCTCGCCCGTCTTGCCCGCTAAGGAATGTTCGCGACCGTCTCGCAGCCGCTCCGGGAATCGATGCCGGCTTCGCCGTCGCAGACGTCGGGAGTGCCGGCGCCACCCTTGAGCGCGTCGTTGCCCGGACCGGCGACGATGGTGTCGGCACCGTCGCCGCCAAGGAGATCGTCGGTGCCACCTGCCGTGCCGAAGGTGACCAAGATGTCGAAGTCGGTGTTGTCCCCGAAGATCTTGTCGGTCCCGCCGAAGCCACTGATCGTGTCGCTACCGGCTTGCGCTGGAGCGACAGTTGCTGCGGAGCTATCGCCTACCAAGAGGTCGTTCGCGGTCCCGCCCTTGATCGTGTCATTGCCGGCGCCGATCGCCGTGCCACCCGCGGGGTCGAAAATGTTGTGATCCCCGATAGCGGCGAAACCTCCGTCGACGCCCAGGTCCAACAGGTCGTTGCCGCCGTTGCCGATCGCGTTGGTGGGCGATTCGCTGTCGCCGACGAGGAAGTCGATGCCGACGCCGCCTAAAAGCTCGTCGGAGCCGGCGCCGGTCGCGTCACCGACTGTCGCCAGTGAGTCACCCAGAATCTCGTCATTGCCGTCGCCGCCTTCCAGCCGGTCGGTGCCGCCGCCGCTTGCTGTGGCCCCGCGGCTGTCGCCGGCCATCGCGTCGTTGCCCTTGCCGCCTACGAGCCGGTCGCGGCCACCGCCACTCGCGTGCCCGGTGGGCGCCAGGCTGTCGCCGCCCATCAAATCATCGCCGTCGCCGCCGAACAGCTCATCGTCCCCACCGCCGGTAGCGTCGCCGGCCGCGCTGAACACGTCCCCTCGGATCGTGTCATTGCCGACGCCGCCGTCGAGTTGGTCGTTGCCGAGCCCGCCGAAAATGAAGTCGTCGTCGCCAAGGCTGCAGATCTTGTCGTTGCCCCCGCCGCCGTCGATCGTGTCGATCCCGGCGGTACCGACGATCACGTCAGGGCCCGCGGTGCCCACGGTCGACAGATTCGGCGCGGCCACGACGATCGTGGCAGAGGCGCCGAAGCATTTGGGCAATGCGGCACCCGCAGGCAGCGCGCCGACCCCGCCCACCCCCAGAATGAGTGCCCCGGTGAAGATCCCGCCGCGACCCACCAGTACACCAATCCTTGAGCGCCGCTTGATCATGAGACCTGCCCCCATTTCCGCCGTCGTGCTGCGGCGTCCTCACGGAAGCATACGGCCCGGCGTCTAACCTCGCCGGTTATGCGCAAATGGGGGCTGGGGTGGAGTTTGGTGCTGCTCGTGGCGATGACGGCGGGGATCGCCACGCCGGCGATGGCGGCGCCGATCATCCGTATCAAGATCCTCGAGCCGAAGCCGACGAAACCGGTCACCGTCTACGCGCACCGCGGCGGCGCCAACCTCTTTCCCGAGAACACGATGGGCGCCTTCCGGCGGGCGCACGACAATTGGGATGCCGCGGGCGTCTGGCTGGAGATGGACACGCAAGCCACGGCCGACAACCAGCTGGTCGTGATGCATGACGATGCGGTTGATCGCACGACGGATTGCACCGGCACCGTCATCTCGCACACGCTGGCCAGCCTCGCTGGCTGCGACGCCAGCGAGATCTTCCCTGGCTGGCCCGACTTCGAAGCCATTCCCACCATGCGCGACGTGTTGACGGAAGGGCGCGACGCCGGCTGGCGCATCATGGTGGAGATCAAGGACATTCCCCTCGAGGCCAACTTCGACGCGGTGGGGGACAAGGTCGCCAACATCCTCATGCCCCTCGTCCGTTCGACGGGCTTTCCACTGGACCGCCTGATCGTGCAGTCGTTCTGGCCTCTTGCTCTCGATGCGGTGAAGCGACTGGAGCCGGCGGTGAAGACCGCGCTCCTCACGTCGTCGACACTGCCCAGCGCACCGCAAGGCGTCGGCGTCCCGGCCACCGTGAATTTCTTGTACTCCACCCTCCGCGGCTACACGATTTCCGCGCCGGCGTTTGACACGTCGGACCTCAACGCCACCGTCGTCGGCTTGGGCCAGGCACTGGGTCGTCAGGTCGTCGTCTATACGCCGGACTCGCCCGCCGACATAACCGCGGCGATCGGCTTGGGTGTCGACGGCGTCATTTCGAATCGACCGGATCTCGTGTTCGCGCTGCGTTAGCCGGTGCTGTTCATCCATGAAGTACACGAGGTTCGCGGCGCGCACGAGGAGGCGTTCGAGGCCGCCTACCGCGACGAGTGGATGCCGGCCCTGGCCAAGGACGACGACGCCCGCCTTCTCTGGTATTGCAACCACGCGCACGGCAGCGGTCCGGCGTACAACATCGTGACGATCACCGCCGCACGCGACGGTGCCGCGTGGGAACGCCTGGCCGAGCGGATGCAACGCGGGAACCTGCGCGGGTGGCTACGCGACACCGACGCGCTTCGTCACGGTGTGAGCGCCAAGCTTCTGCGCCCGGTGGACTGGTCACCCTTGCAGGACGTCGACTTCGGTGATGTGCCCTCGTCGTCCGCGGATCATGAGTTGAGCCTCTTCATGGAAGACACCGGCTGGCCCTCGGCGGCGTTGGACGACTACGTCGCGTTCTGGGGCGAGTCCTACTTCAAGCCGATGCACAGCCGACCGCCGGCCGAGCGCCTGCTGGACATCCAGGCTGCCTTCCAGCCGTGGTTCGGAGCGGGCCGGCGTCGAGAGGCGATCTTGTGGCAGAAGGTGGTCGACCCGGCCCGCTTGCAGCATCTGCTCACCCACGAAACCGCGCCGGAGTACAAAGCCCCCGGCACGTTCATGCACGAGGCGTTGGCGTATCGCGACCGGTGGGAGAGCAAGCTGCTCCGCACGTCGTCGTGGTCACCGTACTGGTGACCAACATCGTCCTGATCGTCGCCGACGACATGGGTTACGGCGACTTTGGCTGCTTCAACGAGGACGGCGCGGACACGCCGACGCTCGATCAACTGGTGAACGAAGGAACCTGTCTCACGCAGCACTATTCGGCCTCGCCGGTCTGCGCGCCGGCCCGGGCCTCGTTGCTCACCGGTAGATACCCGCAGCGCACCGGTGCCATCGACACCCTGGAGCACCGCGGCCTCGACCGCATCGCACTGCGCGAGCGGACCCTCGGAGACGTGCTGCGGTCAGCCGGATACGTCACCGGCCTCGTCGGTAAGTGGCACAACGGCGCGCTCGATGCCCGCTACCACCCCAACCGTCGCGGGTTCGACGAGTTCGCCGGCTTTTCCGGAGGCTGGCAGGACTACTGGAGCTGGCGGCTCGATCGCAACGGTTCGGTCACCGCCAGCGACGGCCGGTACCTGACCGACGTGTTCACCGAGGAAGCGGTGGCCTTCGTCCGCCGCCATCGCCACGAGCCGTTCTTCCTTCTGCTTGCGTACAGCGCGCCCCACTACCCGTTCGAGGCCCCCGAGGCGGACATCGCGCCGTTCCGCGACACGGGCCGATTCACCGCCGGGGTGAGCGCGATCTACGGAATGATCCGCTCGATGGACCGCGGGATCGCCGCCGTGCTCGACGAGCTCGACGACGACTGCCTCGTTCTCTTCACGAGCGACAACGGTCCGCAGTTCTCGGGCGAGGGTGACTACGACACCACCCGGTTCAATTGCGGCTTCCGAGGTGCAAAAGGCTCGGTGTACGAGGGCGGTGTTCGGCTGCCGATGGTGATGCGGTGGCCCAACGGCATGCCACGCGGCGGGGCGCGCATCGATGCGCTCGTCCACTTCACCGACTGGCTGCCGACTCTTGCCGCCATCGCTGGTGCCGCGGTGCCGGAGGACCGACACCTTGACGGCGTGAGTGTTCTACCGCTGCTGCAAGGTGAGCCGGCCGAAGTCCCCGAGACGCGGTTCTGGCAGTGGAACCGCTACTCACCCGTCCGCGAGTGCAACGCGGCGATGCGCGACGGCCAGTGGAAGCTGGTGCGTCCGGCGATCGCAGAAGCCCTGCGAGTTTCGCCGGCCGACCTAGCCGCCGACATCGACCTCAAGAACCGGCCCGAGGTGTACGCCGAAATCGCACGCGATCCGGAACCGAGCCGCGTCGTCCCGCCTGCGCCGCCCGCCCAACTGTTCGACATCGCGGTCGATCCGGGCGAGGAGCACGATCTTGCTACCGCTGAGCCCGGACGCGTTCAGCGTATGGACGGCGAGTTGGCGCGATGGTTCGAGTCGGTTGAAGCCGACCGCCGCAGCATCGCCGACCGGTAGGTTCAGCCAATGGCCACCGAGGGCTCACCGCCGGCGCTCAGCCGTCGCACGTTTCTGGGCGCGGCGGTGGCGGGGACGGCGAGTGTCCTGGCGACCCCCTTACTGGCGAAGGCCCAGACGGGCGCGCCTCCGGTGTTTCAACACGGCGTGGCCTCCGGCGATCCACTCCGCGATCGGGTGATCATCTGGACGCGGATCACACCCGCGGGCGATGCAACGCCTGGGTCAGGCAAGGGACCCGCCGTCGAGGTGCGCTTCGACGTCGCCTCCGACCGGACATTTGCCGGCGCGGTGCGCAGCGGCAAGGTGATTACCAGCGCGGCGAGTGACCACACCGTCAAGGTCGACATCACCGGTCTCCAACCCGGCACTGACTATTGGTACCGATTCGCGGCCCTTGGCGCGACCTCGCCGGTGGGGCGCACGAGAACGGCGCCGGCCACCGGGACCGCACCCGCCGTCCGGTTGGGCGTGGTCACCTGCTCGGAGTGGGAGTTCGGCTACTTCGGTGCATACCGGCACCTGGCGGGGCGCGATGACGTGGACGCGGTGCTCCACCTCGGCGACTACATATACGAGTTCGGCAACGCCTACGGCACCCTGCCAACTCCGGGACCGGCAATCGGCCGCAGTCACAACCCGACGCATGAGTGCCTGACGCTCGCCGACTACCGCACGCGGTACGGCCAGTACCGCACGGACGCGGACACGCGAGCGCTGCACGCCGCGCACCCCGTCATCGCGATGTACGACGACCACGAGGTGGCCAACGACACCTGGCGGAACGGGGCCGAGAACCACCAGGCGGCCGAAGGCCGGTTCGCGGCGCCGCGCCGCGGCCGGCTATCAGGCGTGGCGCGAGTGGCTGCCCGTACGCCAGGTCGCCCCCGACCCAAACCTGGTGCATCGCAGTTTCCGCTTCGGCGACCTGGTCGAGTTGTGGATGCTCGACGAGCGCCGCTATCGCGATCAGCCGCCCCAAAACGCGCTCCTAGGGTACGGCTCGGTCGACCCAGCGATCGAGGATCCAACCCGCACCATGCTCGGCGTGTCACAGCGCGAATGGTTGGTTGGTGGACTGAAGGGGAGCTCAGCGGCGTGGAAGGTTCTGGGCAACCCAGTGCAGTTCTTCCCGCTGGCTATTGGTCCGGCATTGCTAAACGCACTCAATGCCGCGTTGGCACCCGCCCTCCCGGCGACACTGCCGCTGCCGCCGCCGCTCTTGATTGACGGGTGGGACGGATATGCCACCGAACGACGGACGCTCCTCGCGGCGATCGACGCGGTGTCCGACGTCGTCGTGCTCACCGGCGACTATCACGAGTCGTTCGTCGCTGATCTACCACCTACGCCCGAGACCTACCTGCTCGACGGCTACTCGGCGGGCGTTGAGTTCGTCGCCCCGCCGGTCAACTCACCCAACCTCGGCGAAACCTTCGAACTCGCCGGCTTCCCGAGCGCGGCGACGATCGATGCGGTATTCGAAGCGAACCTGACCGCCAACAACCCGTGGGTCAAGTACCACGACGGCGTCAACAGCGGCTACGGCGTCGTGGAGTTCACCGCCACATCCGCGCACTACGACTTTGTCTTCGTGAGCAACAAGCTCGACCGCGACGCGACGGCCTCGGTGGCGGCATCCTGGCAAGTAGTCCGGGGAGCAGCGGTCGCGTCCCCGGCCGCCGGCCCGCTGCCCACGAGAGTCCGGTCATCGGGCGCGGCTGGGTCGCCGCCGACCGAGAGTCTCCTGGCGGCTACGGGGCCGACGTCACCGGGGCTGGCCGCGGCCGCGGCCGCGGGAGCCGTGGCGTTAGCGGCGCGGCGCCTGCGTGACGTCGCCACGCCGGGGTAAGACTCGCCCATGCTCACCAGCACATGTTTCTGCGGGCAGGAACTCACGGGCGCCGACCGCGACGCGCAGGTAGAGATGGCGGTGGCCCACTTCGACGCCGACCATGCTCACATGGGGTTGACGTCGGTCAACATGCGGAACTACCTGGAGCGCGAGGGCGCGCTGACCGGACCGAAAGAACGGCTCGATTCGATCGGCGCGATTCGCGTGGCCGACCTCGGGCCCGAGCACGTCGATGACGTGCTGCGGTTCTTCGATCACAATGCGTTCGCCGACAATCCAGCTTGGGCATCGTGTTACTGCATGGCCCACCACGTGACCGAATCCGAGTGGAACGAGCGCACCTGGCAACGCAATCGTGACGACCTTGCCGCGCGTATCAACGCCGGGACGACGACGGGAACGCTCGCCTATGTCGACGACAACCTGGCGGGTTGGTGCAATGCGTCCGTCCGGTCAGAGCTGCCGGATTACGCCAACGGCGAGGCGGACGACGCGGTGGGCGTGGTCGGCTGTTTCGTCATCGCGCCGCCGTACCGTCGCCACAGCCTGGCGAGGGAGCTGTTGGACGCGGCGTTGGACCAGTTCCGGCGCCGAGGCATCCGCGTCGCCGAGGGGTATCCGGCGACCGAGGTGACCACGTCGGCGGTCGCCTACCGGGGAACGATCCCGCTCTATGAGTCGGCGGGATTCGAGCTGGTGAAGCGGGGCCCGCGCACCTCGGTGTTACGCCGCGAGCTCTAGCCGAGCCGCTCGATGATGGTGGCGTTCGCCATGCCGCCGCCTTCGCACATCGTCTGCAGGCCGTACCTGCCGCCGGTGCGTTCGAGCTCGTTCAGCAACGTGGCCATCAGCCGGGCACCGCTACACCCTGTCGGGTGGCCCAGGGCGATGGCGCCACCATTGACGTTGACCCGACTCATATCGGGGTGATGCTCCTTCTCCCAGGCCAGGACGACGGACGCAAAGGCTTCGTTGATCTCGATGAGGTCGATGTCGGCGAGCGCGATCCCGGACTTCTCGATGATGCGTGTGGTTGCGGGGATCGGTGCAGTGAGCATGATGACGGGATCGGTGGCGGCCACCGCGAACGATACGAAGCGGGCGCGCGCCCGCAACCCGAGCTGCGCAGCCTTCTCCTCGCTCATCACCAAGATGGCCGCGGCGCCATCGGAGATCTGCGACGACGACGCGGCGGTGACCAGGCCGCCCTCCACGAACGCGGGCGGTAGCGCCGCCAGCTTCTCGATCGTGCCGCCGCGCCGCACTCCCTCGTCGGTGACGACGTCGCCCAGCGCGACGATCTCGTTCTCGAAGCGGCCCTCATCGATCGCTCGCGCCGCGCTCGTGCGACTCCAGCGCGAACCGGTCCATTTCGTCGCGCGACACGCCCCACTTTTCGGCGATGCGCTCGGCGGACAAGCCCTGGTGGATGAAGTCGAAGCGTTTGAGCACTCGGGGTCCATAGGCCTCGCCGGGACCGGGTTCGGTGGTCGCTCCGATCGGCACACGGGTCATTGATTCGACGCCAGCACCGATCACGATGTCCATGGCGCCACTCATGACAGCCTGCGCGGCGAAGTGCACGGCTTGCTGGGCCGAGCCGCACTGCCGGTCGACGGTGGTGCCGGGGACCGTGTCGGGGAACCCCGCGGCCAGGGCCGCGTTGCGCCCGATGTTCATGGCCTGCTCGCCCACAGTCATCGTGCACCCCATCACCACGTCCTCGACGAGCGCGGGATCGAGGTCGTTGCGTTCAACCAGCGCGCGCAGCGGCTCCGCAGCGAGATCGACGGGATGCCACCCACTCAGCACGCCGTTGCGCTTCCCGATTGGGGTGCGGACGGCGTCAACGATCACTGCGTTCGGCCGGGCCGGAGCGGCCCCCTGAGCGGGAGACATGCACTTCGACAGTAGCGTTCGCGCCGATGCAAACCGTTCGGCTGGGACGCACCGGACTCGATGTCAGCGTCGCCGGCCTTGGCTGCGGCGGGCACAGCCGGTTGGGCCAGACGTATGGCGCGTCGGATGCCGATTCCGTCGCCGTCGTGCATCGCGCGCTCGACCTTGGGATCAATCTGATCGACACGGCGCGGGCCTACGGCACTGAGGAGATCGTCGGGAAAGCGCTGAAGGGGCGGCGCGACGGCGTGGTCCTCTCGACCAAGGCGCTGCTCGAGACCGGCGACTCTCTCCGCGAATCCCTCGAGAAGAGCCTGGCCCGGTTGCAAACGGACCATGTGGACGTGTTCTTTTTGCACGGCGTGACGGCCGAGCAGTATCAGCGGGTGGGGGAGGAGTCGGCAGCTGAGCTGCTGACGTTGCGGGACGAAGGCAAGCTGCGTCACCTCGCCATCAGTGAGCGGTTTGGCGAAGACTCCGCGCACGTCATGCTTCCGAGGGCGCTGGCCGACGGCTGCTGGGACGTCGTCATGGTGGGCTTCTCGCTGCTGAACCCCTCGGCGCGCGATCGCGTGTTTGCACTGACCAAGGCGCAGGACGTCGCGGTGTTGGTGATGTTCGCGGTGCGCAAGGCATTGAGCCAGCCCGCGGAGTTGCGCTCTGTCCTTGCAGCGGTCGGGATCGACGAGGACGCCCTCGGCTTCCTCGACGACGTCGTCGACAGCGCGTACCGCTTCGCGAGACACGAGCCCGGTACTGACGTCGTCCTCACCGGCACGGGCAACGTCGCCCATCTCGACGCGAATGTCGCCTCGCTGCTCCGGCCGCCGCTGCCGCCTGAGCACCTCGCCCGCCTCGACGCGCTCTTCGGTGGGATCGACACGATCACGGGCAACTGACAAGACCCTTGACGGTCTGTGGAACCTGTTCTAGGTTGCGTTTGGCATTGCGATTTAGCGTTTGCTGGCGCGAACGGATCGCCTCAAGGGAAAGAGAGCCCAAGTGAAGCTCGACCTGCTCTACGAGATCGATGTTCCCAAGCCGTGGAACGACGGCCCGCACCCCTACGGCCAGCGCATCGCCGAGCAGCGGGCCTACAAGGAGACGATCGAGCAGATCAAGCTGGCCGACAAGCTCGGGTTCCACACCACCTGGCACGTCGAGCACCACTTCCGCGAGGGCCGGAGCCACTCGCCGGCGCCCGAGGTCATCATCGGCGCGCTGAGCCAGTGCACCGAGAACATCCGCCTCGGGTTCGGCGTGACTCTCATGCCGCACGCGTTCACGCCGCCAATGCGCGTGGCCGAGAAGGTCGCCACCGCCGACATCCTCAGCGGCGGTCGGATCGAGTGGGGTACGGGCCGCTCGACGCCCATGGAGCAGACCGCGTTCGGCGTCGATCGCGAAGCGTCACGCGAACAATGGCAGGAAGCGATTCAGGCCGTCGTCGGCATGTGGGAGAGCGAGTACTTCGAGTTCCACGGCAAGTACCTCGAGTTCCCGCGCCGCATGGTGACGCCCAAGCCGGTGCAGGACCCGCACCCCCCGTGCTGGATGGCGGCGACGTCGGACGGCAGCGCCGCGGTGGCCGGCAGTTTGGGTCTCGGACTTCTGAGCTTCTCGATCATGCAGCCCATCCAGAAGATGGCCAAGCACATCCAGCAGTACCGCGAAGCGGCGATGGCGCCCAAACCCATCACGCGCGTAACCACCAACAAGGTGGCGGCCTACACGCTGGTGCACTGCGCCGAGTCGATGGCCCAAGCCGAGCAGAACGGCATTTGGGACTCGGTGTGGTGGTGGTACAAGAACCTGGCTGAGTTCACCATCGAGTGGGAGCTACCCCACATGTCGCAGGAAGAGCACGACGCGATCTTCCCGCTCCTCCGCAAGCAGGCCGAGGACGGATTGGATCCGAAAGTGTTCAGCGATGCGGACATGATCATCGTCGGCGACCCCGAGCAGTGCCTTGAGAAGATGCTCAAGTACCAGGAGCTGGGCGTCGATCAGCTGATCTGCTACAGCCAGTTCGGTCACCTGTCGCACGAAGCAGTGATGAAGAACATCGAGCTGCTCGGCAAGGAGATCATCCCTGAGCTGGCCAAACGCGAGGTGGAAGTCGAGGCGCGCGTGTTCCCGTCGACCAACACGAGCCCCGACTATCTCGCGTCCGGGATCATCGACTGAGGTGACGCGGAGCGACGACTCCGAGGTTCCCGACTACCCGGGCAAGCTTCGTCTCGACGGCAAGGGCATCGTCGTCATCGGCGCCGGGCAGGGGATCGGCCGTCAGGCCACCCACGCGTTGGCACAAGCGGGCGCATCCACGTTCTGCGTCGATCTCGATGAAGACCTGGCTAATGACATCGCCAAGGAGGTCGGCGGCACCGCCTGGGCGGGCGACGCCATCCAACGCGACCGATCGGCGCGCTTGTTCGCCGACGCCGCGCGATGCGCTGGGCCGAATCGACGGTGTCGTCGACATCGTCGGCATGGCCCGCTACGCCGCGCTGGCTGAGGTCGACGACGACAACTGGAACTGGCACTTCGACATCGTGTTGCGCCACGCGTTCCTCGCCATGCAACACGCGACGGCGGCGATGAAAGACACTGGCGGCGGCGCCATGGTGTTCGTGGCCTCGGTCTCGGGAGTGACATCAGCGCCCATGCATGCGGCGTACGGCGCAGCCAAGGCGGCCTTGATGTCTCTGGTGCGGTCGGCGGCCGTCGAGTTCGGACGCGACCAGATCCGCGTGAACGCGGTTGCGCCCGGCATGGTGTGGACGCCGCGGGTCTCGGCCTATGTCGATGAAGCCGGCAAGAAGCGGAATGAGGACAACACCCCGCTTCGCCGGGTGGCGTTGCCGGCCGATATCGCCGGGCCGCTGCTGTTCTTCATGTCCGATCTCGCCGGCTATGTGACCGGCCAGACGCTGATCGTCGACGGCGGGGTGGCGGCCAAGTTCCCGTACCCCATGCCGGGGCAGTAGGGCCGCGCTATGGCCCGACCCGCACCGGCAGTCGATCGCACCGTCGCGCTGCTCAACTTCCTCTCGACGCATCCGGACGAGTGGTGGTCGCTCTCGGAGTTGGCCCGGCGGCTCGACCTGAACAAGGCGACGGCCCACGCCATGCTCACGGCGCTCACCGAGGCCGGCTACGTGCTGCGCCATCCGGTCGACAAGACCTTCACCCTTGGCCCCGCCGTGATCGCAGTGGGCAACGCCGCCGCCGTGCACCAGTACGAGTTCGTAGACTTCGCACGGGGCGAAATGCAGGCGCTGGCCGACGAGCTGGCGGTGCGGTGCATCGCCAGTGCGGCCATCGGTGAGGAGATCGTGTTCCTCGCCGCCTCGGGCGACCCGGAGCCGTTCGGCCTGCACATCCAGGTAGGCGCCCGCATTCCGCTCGTGCCGCCGCTCGGCACCGTGTTCGTGGCCTGGTCGTCGCCGGCCGAGATCGACCAGTGGCTGCGGCGGCTCGGGCCCAACGTCACCGACGAGGAGTTGCGGCCCTACCGCGACGCGGTCGAGACCGTGCGCTCGCGGGGCTATTCCTTGGGCCTCGAGGTGCCGACGGCGCGCGGCCTCATCACGCCCGAGGGCGACCGTCGCACCGCGTTCTCGGAGCTCGGCCACAACGAGTACGTGCTTCTCGAGCTCGAGCACGCGGCCAGCTACCGGTTGAGTCACGTAGCCGCGCCCGTTTTCGGGCCCGACGGTCGGGTCGCGTTGTCGCTCAACTTGATGGGCTTCCGCCACGATCTTCGGGCCGAGCAGGTGCCTGACCTCGCGGCCCGTCTCACCGAGGCCAGCGGGCGCGTCACCAAGGCGATCCACGGCAAGGCCCCGGCCGAGTGAGCGCCAGCGAGCCGGACGGTGATGGGGTACGGGGGCGCAGCCCCCGGGTGAGATGATCGGCAAGGTCGCCGTCGTCACCGGGTCGGCGAGCGGGATCGGCGCGGCGACGGTCCGACTGATGGAGGAAGCGGGCGCGACAGTGGTGGGCGCGGACATCGCCACCGGCGTCGACATCTCCGATCGTGACCAGGTCAACGCGTTCGTCGCCGAGACCGTGGCCGCGCACGGGCGGCTCGACGTACTCGCCAACGTCGCCGGGATCTACGCGCGCGGCGATGTGCTGTCGTTGACCGACGAGGCGCTCGACCGCATCCTCGCGCGTCAATCTCAAGGGTACGTTGTACTGCTGCCAGGCCGCGGCGCCCGTCATGATTCAACAGGGGAGCGGCAGCATCATCAACGTGGCGTCGGGGGCGGTCGACACCGGTGCTGCGGGCACCGCCGCCTACGCGATGAGCAAGGCCGCCGTGGTACAGCTCACGCGCAACCTGGCCACCGAGATCGGCCGCAAGGGCGTGCGGGTGAACGTGGTGGCGCCGGGCTGGATCGAGACGCCGATGACCGAGGCCAACGACGACTTCGAGGCCATGAAGGACATGATGAGCAAGATGCAGCCCATCCGGCGAACGGGCCAACCCGAAGACATCGCCAACGCCATCATGTTCCTCGCATCCGACGTGTCGTCGTTCATGACCGGCCAGATCCTCCGCCCCAATGGCGGCGTCCAGATGCCATGGTGACGCGAGCGCCTCATTCTGGAGGCAATAGCTCGCCTAATGAGCGACCTATTGCCTCCAGAATCGGAGCGGGTTTGGTCCGCTTCACCCGCGAACTCGCTCTCGGTCAGGGTGAATCCGACCCGTACGCGCTTCAGCGTCGGCACCACAATGGTCCTGGCAGGTCGTTCTTGGCAGCAGTGACGGCGTGTAGCGCCCTCACTGCTGCCAAGAATGGTGACCGATGAGCGACCCGGCGGCGGCGCGGACGATTCCGGCGATGGCGATCGCCGCGGTGACCACCTACGGCGAAGCCGAAGCACTGGTCGACGGCGACCTTCGCTTGTCGTTCCTCGAGATGGGCCATCGCGCCCAGCAGGCGGCGTACAACGCGGTAGCCAGCGGCGTGCAACCGGGCGATCGGGTGGCGATCTGGGCGCCCAACGTGTGGCAGTGGGTGATCGCCGCGCTTGGTGTGTCCGCCGCCGGCGGCGTGCTGGTGCCGATCAACACGCGCTTCAAAGCCGACGAGGCGCAGTACATCATCGACAAGAGCGGGGCCCAGCTCGTGCTCACTGTCGGCGAGTTCCTCGGCGTCGACTATCAAGCAATGTGCGGCGGCACGCTGCTGTCCGACTTCCTCGCCATGGACGGGCCGGCCGTCGATCTCCCCGACGTGCGCCCGGAGGACCTCTCCGACGTCATCTTCACATCGGGTACGACCGGCAAGCCGAAGGGGGTGATGGCCACACACGCGCAGACCACACAGGTCTTCGCCGAGTGGAGCGGGATCATGGGCCTGCGTCCGGGCGATCGCTACCTCGTGGTCAATCCCTTCTTCCACACCTTCGGCTACAAGGCCGGCTTCATCGCCGCGATCATGCGCGGCGCCACCACGATTCCGCATGCGGTTTTCGAGCCCACCAGCGTGATGGAGATGATCGCGGCCGAGCGGATCACGATGCTTCCGGGCCCGCCCGCCTTGCACCAACAGATCCTCGATCACCCCGAGCGGGCGAACTACGACCTGTCGTCGCTGCGACTCTGCGCGACCGGTGCGGCGGTGATTCCGGTCGAGATGATTCGGCGCATGCGCGAGGAACTGAGCTACGAGACGATCATCACCGCCTACGGCCTCACCGAGTCCACGGGCACCGTGTCGATGTGCCGAGCCGAGGACGACGCGGAAACTATTGCGACGACGTCGGGCCGCGCCCTCCCCGACACCGAGGCTCGCATTGCCGACGACGGCGAGATCCTCGTCAAGGGCTACAACGTCACCCAGGGATATCTCGACGACCCGGAGGCGACGGCGGCCACGATCGTCGATGGCTGGCTGCACACCGGCGACATCGGCGAGATCGATGACCGCGGCTATCTCAAGATCACTGATCGCAAGAAGGACATGTACATCGTCGGCGGGTTCAACGCCTACCCAGCCGAGATCGAACAGGTGCTGACCCAGCATCCGGCGGTGAGCCAGGCCGCGGTGGTCGGCATGCCCGACGAGCGTTTGGGTGAGGTGGGACGGGCGTTCGTGATCCTGCGACCGGGGCAGACCGTTCGATCCCGACGAGCTCATCGGCTGGTCGCGTGAACGGATGGCCAACTACAAGGTGCCCCGCCGTGTCGAGATCGTCGACGCGCTGCCGCTGAACGCCAGTGGCAAGGTCCTCAAATATGTATTGAGGGAGGCGGAGGCGGAGACGGAGCCGACCGGGAGAGGAAGGGCGCGATGAGAGCCGTCGTGTATACGGGTGAGGGCATCGAGGTCAGCAAGGACGTCGAAGTGCGGACGCCACGGCCCACCGAGATCAAGGTGAAGATCGGCGCCGCCGGGCTTTGTCATAGCGACCTGAGTGTGATCGAGCGGGTCATCGAGTACCCGGCGCCCGCGGTGCTGGGCCACGAGGGCGCCGGCGTCGTGGAGGAGGTCGGCAGCGCGGTCACCGAGGTCAAGCCGGGTGACCATGTGGT
Source organism: uncultured Actinomycetes bacterium (assembly GCA_963742585.1). Lineage (GTDB taxonomy): Bacteria > Actinomycetota > Acidimicrobiia > Acidimicrobiales > JACDEA01 > JACDEA01. The sequence goes on along the minus strand of CAVUMI010000009.1, from coordinate 1,352,530 downwards.
GCTGGCCACTCTCGCCAACTGCGGGCGCTGCTCGGCCTGCGCGCGTGGGATCCCCACGCAGTGTCGGGCGAGTTTGGGACGCATCAGCAAGGTGTTCACGGTGGGCGACACGCCCGCCTACAACTTCGCGGGCACGTCGGTGTTCTCGGAGTACACGGTCGTGCAAGCCGTGCAGGCGATCAAGATTCCCGATGACATCTCGTTCAACGTGGCCTGCCTGATCGGCTGCGGAGTGCTCACTGGCGTGGGTGCTGCCCTCAACCGGGCCAACATCCAGCCGGGCCAGTCGGTCGCGGTGTTCGGCATCGGCGGTATCGGCCTCAATGTCATCCAGGGCGCCCGCATTGCCGGTGCGGGCCGCATCATCGCCGTCGATCTGTTGCCGGAGAAGGAGACACTGGCCCGCCAGTTCGGCGCGACCGACTTCATCTCGAGCCAGCCCGCCGGTGGGGGAGGCAGTGAAACCGCCGAGGTGCCGCCGGTCGACTGGGCTTTCGAGTGCGTCGGACATCCCGCGGTGGTCCGACGCGCCGTTCGACTGCCTCGACTGGGGCGGCACATGCGTCGTCCTCGGCGTGCCGCCGCCCGGCGCCGAAGTCAGCATTCCGATCAACCAACTGGCCTACGTCGACCGCGGCATCATCGGCTGCCGGTACGGCTCGGCCCGGCCGCACCACGACGTCCCGCTCGATGGTCGACCTCTACCGGCGCGGGGAGCTGTTGCTCGACGAACTCGTGTCCCGCACGTATCCGCTCGAAGACGTCGAGCTCGCCATCGCCGACCTCAAGTCCGGCGCACTCGCGAGAGGAGTATTGATCCCATGACCTTGTGGGAGCTGATCGAAGCGCGGGCGCAGAGCCATCCCGACGACCTGATGCTGCTCGACGAGGACGAGCGGATCGATGACCTTCGGCGACTACCGCGACGCGTGCGTGCGGGCCGCTGCCGGACTGCAGCGGCACGGTGTCGGTCCGGGCGTGAATGTCTCGTGGCAGCTGCCGACGTGGATCGAGTCGTTCGTCCTGGTCGGCGCGCTTTCCCGGCTCGGAGCGGTGCAGAACCCGATCCTGCCGATCTACCGGGCCAAGGAAGTGGGCTTCGTCCTGCGCCAGACCAACGCGCGAGCTGATGATCGTCCCGTCGACGTGGCGGGGGTTCGACTACGAGGCGATGGTGCGGGAGATCGGCGTAGCCGACGTGCTGGTGTGCGACCGCGAGCTGCCCGACGGCGATCCCGCTCGACCTCCCGCCGCCCCCTGCGGACGAGAACGCGGTCCGCTGGTTGTTCTTCTCGTCGGGCACCACCGCCGAGCCCAAGGGCGCCAGGCACACCGACGCCACGATCGCCGCCGGGGCGCGGGGCATGATCGAAGGCCTCGAGCTGAGCGCGGACGACCGTCACGGTTTCGTCTTCCCGTTCACCCACATCGGCGGCGGCCAACCTGCTGGTCGCCGGACTCGAGACCGGCCTCACGCACTACATCGTCGAGGCGTTCGACCCCGCCGGTGGCGATCCCGTTCTTCCAGAAGCACGACATCACGCTGGCCGGCGCGGGCACGTTCTTCCACCAGACCTACCTCGCCGCCCAGCGCGAGCAGCCGGGCACGCCGCTGTTCCCAGCCATCCGCGCCTTCTCGGGCGGCGGCGCGCCGAAGCCGCCGCAGCTTCACTACGACATGGCCAAGGAGATGGGCGGTGTCGGGATCGTGGCCGGCTATGGCCTGACCGAAGCGCCCATCCTCACCATGTGCAGCGATCCACGATCCGACCGACAAGCTGGCCAACACCGAGGGCCGACCCAGCCCCGGTGTTGACCTCGCTCGTGGACGGCGAGGTCCGGGCCAAGGGCCCGCAGATCTTCAAGGGCTACCTCGACAGCGCGCTCGATGCCGATGCCTTCGACGAGGACGGCTACTTCCGCACCGGCGACCTCGGCGCGCAGGACGAGGGTGGCTGGCTCACCATCACCGGGCGGGTCAAGGACGTCATCATCCGCAAGGGCGAGAACATCTCGGCCAAGGAGATCGAGGACCTGCTCTTCCAACATCCGAAGGTCAGCGACGCCGCGGTGATCGGCCTTCCGGATCCGGCGTCCGGTGAGCGCGCCTGTGCCGTCGTGGTCGGCGACATCACCTTCGCCGAGATGATCGGCTACCTCAAGGAACAGGGCCTGATGACGCAGAAGCTGCCCGAGCAACTCGAGCACGTTGATGCACTACCGCGGAACCCAACTGGCAAGGTGCTCAAGTTCGAACTCCAGGATCGGTTCCGTCAAGGGCACGCGGAGGCGGAGACGGAGCCGACCGGGAGATGAAGGGTGTGCGAGTCGCCATCGTTACAGGGGCCGGCAGCGGCGTGGGGGCCGCGACGCTTGCGCGGCTCGAGAAGGATGGCTTCGCGGTCGCCGGCCTCGACATCAAGAATGCGCCGTACCAGTGCGACGTGAGCGACGAGGAGCAGGTTGGCGCGACCGTCGCCCAAGTGGCCGCGGACCTCGGCCGCCCGACGGTGCTGTGCAACGTCGCCGGCGTCGGCCGGTTCCAGCACACCACCGAAGCGACGCTCGACGACTGGAACCGCACGATCGCCGTCAACCTCACCGGCTCGTTTCTGATGTGCCGGGCCACGCTTGCCGCACCTGCTCGACGGCGGCGGCGCCATCGTCAACGTGGCATCGACGGCGGGACTCATGGGCCAGCCGTACAGCGCGGCGTATTGCGCGTCGAAGGGCGGCGTCGTCCAGCTGACTCGCGGCGCTGTCGCTCGAATACCTCGAGCGCGGCGTGCGGGTGAATGCCGTCGCACCGGGCGGCGTCGACACGCCGCTCCTCGGCTCCTTCATGCCGCCCGAGGACGGGTCGCGCAAGCTGCTGGCGCCGTTTGACGACGCCGATGGGCTTCTGCACCGCTGACGAGGTGGCCGGCGTGATCTCCTTCCTCGCGTCGACCTGCGTCGCGCTACATGAGCGGTTCCATCGTCTCGATCGACGGCGGGCTGACTACCTGATGCTGGTGCAGGGCCGCGAGCTCAGCTTTCCAATCGTGATCAGCAAAGCGCAATCGTGGGCTGCGCAGTATCGGGTCCGGAAAGACGTGTCGCAGAAGCTTGTGCCCGACGCCCTGAAGGCGACCGGCCTGGTGTCGCTGGCCTTCGTTCGCTACGACGAGGGCGACCTTGGTGCGTACAACGAGTTCGGCCTGACACTGATGGTCAAAGACCTCCGGACTGGGAAGCTGGCGTCGTATATCCACCGCCTGCCGGTCAACCAGGCCTTTACCTGCGAGGCCGGCCAGAAGATCTGGGGCTATCCCAAGTGGGTGACGGACGTCGCCATCGACGGTGCCACGTGCCGAGTGGAGGACCAGGTGGAGCTCTCCGTTGGCCGCGGTTGGTTTCCGATGCGGCTGCCCGCGGTACCGACCTACTCGGCGTATGACGGCGTGCTGCGTCGCACGGAGTGGCAGGTCGACGCCGGCGGCGTGCGAGCGCGGCTGGGCGGTGCCCGGCTGTCTCTGGGCAAGGGAGAGTTGGCCGAAGACCTGCGATCGCTGGGGCTTCCGAAGCGCGCACTGATGACGACGACGATCGCCTCGTTCAAGGTGTCCTTTGGCCCTGCCGAGGTCGTCGACGTATGACCGCCTCCCTCCAAGTTGCAAAACCGGAACGAACTGCCTCCAAGTTTGCACGGTTGGGTGATTCATCCCAATGTGTGACGGCGTTTTCGGATCTTGGAGGCAGTTCGTTACAAATCTGCATCTTGGAGCGCGGTCGGGGGCGGATTAGTGCACTTTGAGCTGACGCCCGAGCAGCGGGCGCTGCGCGACGAGTTGCGTGCCTACTTCGCGGCAATGCTCCCGGACGAGGTGCGTTACGCGCTGGGCGCGCCGGGCGAGGGCGGGGACCTGTACCGCGAGCTGATTCGCAAGATGGGTGCCGACGGGTGGCTCGGTATCGGTTGGCCCGTCGAGTTCGGGGGCCAGGGCAAACCGGCGACCGATCAGTTCATCTTCTACGACGAGGCGCAACGAGCCGGCGCGCCGATGCCGATGGTCACCCTCAACACCGTCGGGCCGATGTTGATGAAGTACGGCAGCGAGGAGCAGAAGGCGTATTTCCTGCCCCGCATCCTCGCCGGTGACGTCATGGTGGCCATCGGTTACAGCGAACCCGAGGCCGGGACCGACCTGGCCGCGTTGCGCACCCGCGCCACCCGCGACGGCGATCAGTACGTGATCAACGGCAGCAAGGTGTTCACGAGCGCGGCCCATGAGGCGGAGTGGATCTGGCTGGCGGTGCGCACCGACGCCGACGTACCGAAGCACAAGGGAATCTCGATCATCCTCGTCCCGACCGACACGCCGGGCGTCTCGGTCACCCCCATCCACACCGTTGGGGGCATGCGAACGAACGCCACGTACTACCAGGACGTGCGCGTGCCGGTGAACAATCTGGTCGGCGAGGAGAATGGCGGGTGGCGGATGATCACTGGCCAGCTCAACCACGAGCGGGTCGCTCTTGCCGCATGGGGTGGGCTCGCGCACCGGCTCGTGGGCTGATACCCGCGACTACGCGCGATCGACGGGCACCGTCAAGCAGGACTGGGTCCGCCTGGACTTGGCCCGCACCCACGCACTGCTGGCAGCCATGGACCTCCTCAACTGGCGGATGGCGTGCGCGGTCGCTGACGAGTCGCTCACGCCTGCCGACGCGTCGTCGGCCAAGGTGTTCAGCACCGAGTGCGTTGTTGACGTGTACAAGACGCTCCTCGGCATCGTCGGGTCGCCGGGATATATCCGAATGGGTTCGGTCGGCGCGGTGTTGCGCGGCGAGCTCGAACGCGCCGGGCGGTGGGCGCAGATCAACACATTCGGCGGCGGCGTCAACGAGGTGCAGCGCGACATCGTGGCCACCGTCGGGCTCGGGCTGCCCCGGGGAACACGATGAATTTCACCCTGTCCGACGAGCAGGCGGCCGTGCAAGAGGCGGCGCGGGCGGTGTTCGAAGGCGGCGGCTCATGGGCTGACCTGGCCGCGGCCAACCTGCTCGGGATCCCCGTGTCCGAAGACGTCGGCGGCAGCGGACTCGGGATGCTCGAACTTGCGCTGTTGTTGGTCGAGCAGGGTCGGGTGGTGGCGCCGCTCCCGTTGTGGCCGACACTGGTCGCGGCGATGGCCGTCGATCAGTTCGACCTCGATCGTGCCGCGTGGCTGCCCCGCGTGATCGCCGGCGAAGCGGTTCTGTCAATTGCGGCTGGCGACGCGCCGGTGCCTTACGCAGTTTCGGCCGCCGCGCTGCTCGTGGGCCGCGCCCTTGTCGAGCCCGGCCCGGTCGAGCCCGTCGAGACCACCGATGGCCAGCCCGCGGGTCTCACAGGCCATCGGGCCGATGTCGACCCGTGGGTGCGCGACCGGGTACTTGTCGCCATGTCGGCGGTGCAGGTCGGCGTGTGTGAGGCGGCACTGCAACAGACCGCGCGTTACGTCTCAGAGCGCGAGCAGTTCGGGCGCCCGATCGCCACGTTTCAAGCCGTAGCGCAGCGGGCGGCCGACGCCTACATCGACGTCGAGGCGATGCGGGTCACGATGCTGGCGGCGGCGTGGAAGCTCGATGCCGGCCTGGCCGCGGAGGCCGACGTGCGAGTCGCCAAGTGGTGGGCGGCTGAAGGTGGCCATCGCGTGATCCACGCCTGCCAGCACCTGCATGGCGGCATCGGCTCCGACGTGGAATACCCGATCCATCGCTACTTCCTCTGGGGCAAGCAGCTTGCGGCGATGCTGGGCGCCGGCAGCGAGCAGCTTTCGGCGCTGGCCGACATCGTCGCCGTCTAAGATCTTCGCCCTCTTGGGGACGGCCGAGGAGCTCCGCGACGAACAGGCTCATATCGATCGCGCCTACGCGCGGCTCGACGAGCTACGCGAGAACGCCCAGACGCGCGCGGTCGAGGCGCTCGCTACATCCACGAAGGGCGGGCTGGCGGCAGACAAGATCGATCGGGACGCGCTCGTCCACGCCAGCCTCCGCCGGAAGGCCGCGCTGCAGATCGGCGATCAGTCATTGTGCTTCGGCCGGCTCGACACCGCGGCACCCGAGACGTTTCACATCGGGCGGCTGAGCGTGAGCGACGCCGAGGGCGATCCACTGATCGTCGATTGGCGGGCGCCGGCGGCCGAGGCGTTCTACCGGGCCACCTCACGCGAGCCGAACGGTGTCGTCCGGCGCCGGCACCTGCGAATGGACGGCCGGCACGTCATCGGGATCGACGACGAGCTGCTCGACCGCGCTGCAGTGAACGACACCGGCGTGGAGCTCATCGGCGAGGCGGCACTCCTCGCCGCGCTCACCAAGGCTCGCACCGGCCAGATGGGGGACATCGTCGCCACGATCCAAGGCGACCAGGATCGGGCGATCCGGGCCCCGCTGGCCGGCGTTCTGGTCGTGCAGGGCGGGCCGGGTACCGGCAAGACCGCGGTGGCACTGCATCGGGCCGCCTATCTGCTTTACGAGCACCACTTCCCGTTAGCGACCCAGGGCGTGCTGGTTGTCGGCCCCAACCCGGTGTTCTGCCGCTACGTCGAGAACGTCCTTCCCGGGCTGGGCGAGACCGGGGTACGCCTCGCCACGCCCGGGCAGCTCGTTGCCGGCGTGGTGGTGTCGGCCGTCGACCCCGCCGAGGCCGCCGCGTTGAAGGGCTCGGCGGCGATGGTCGATCGCGTAGCTGAGGCAATCGCGCGGCACCACCGCCCGTTGGGTGCCGCGGTCACCATCGGATACGGCGCGTTCCGCCTCACGGTCACACGGGAGGACAGCGCGGCGCTGATCGGTGCCGCGGCCGGTGAGTCGACCTACCGGGGCGGCCGTCGTGCGATCGAGCGCGGTGTACTCAAGCACTTGGCTCGCCAGGTGCGCGAAGCCGCGGGCCGCTCGGCCCGGGTCGGCATGGTGGGTCCCGAGGCGGCCCGAGTAGATTTGCGCACGGCGGTGGAACGGCTGCGGCGCTCCCCCGACGTGATCGCGCTCCTACGCCGGCTGTGGCCCCCGCTGACACCGGCGGACGTCGTCGATGCGGTGATCGCCGACCTCGGCATTCCAGCCCGCGAGGAGCGCAGTGAACACGACGCCGCGCTGCTCGACGAGGCGGCGGTGCAGTTGGGACCCCCGCCGGCCGCGCGACACCGCACGCGGCAACGACGTACGCTCGACTTCGCCCTCGACCGCACCCTCGCTGAGATGGGTTTGCTACCGCACTGCCCCTTCTGCTCCGCCGAGTTGTCACTCGTGGAAGGGGAGTGGCAGTGCGAGACCGATGGGTGCCGGCGGCGTTGGCGGGCGGATCAGGTGCTGTCGCAAGCCGATCGCCGGCGCCTGGACGAGACCATCGACAGGATCACCGCGACCCACGGCGAGGGACCGGTCGTCGCCGATCGGGCAGACACGTTCGGGCACGCGGTCGTCGACGAGGCGCAAGACCTCACGCCGATGCAGTGGCGCGTCGTAAGGCGGCGGGTGCCGTCGGGGTCGTTGACCCTCGTCGGCGATCTCGGCCAGTCGAAGTACCCGTGGGCGGCCGAGTCCTGGGAAACGGTTGCCGAGCATGTCGCGCCCGGCGTCGACATGCGGCTGCTGGAGCTCGCGGTGAACTACCGCACTCCCCAGGAGATCATGGAGTTGGCCGCCGCGGTGTTACGGGCCGCCAAGCCGACGCTCGCGCCACCTCGATCGGTGCGCCGGTCGGGAATCGAGCCGGTTGATGTGCGCGTCCCCGCGGCAACCGTGCTTGCCCGGGCCCGGGAGGTTGCCGCGCAGGAGGCACTGGCGGTCGACGGTGGCACGGTCGCGATCATCGTGCCGCCCGATCTGGCGGTACCCGCGGGGCCCGAGGTGCTGAGCCAGACCATTGCCGAACTCGGCGTCGACGACGCGAAGGGTCTCGAGTTCGACAGCGTCGTTGTCGTCGAGCCGGCCGCGTTCGACCTCGGCGCGCTCTACGTCGCTCTTACCCGGTCGACCTCACGGCTTGTGTTCGTCCGCGCCCTCCCGCTGCCCGACGTACTAGACACCGTCTGATGGTGCGAATGGTGGTCGGCGTGGTCCTTTGCCTGATGGGCGCAGTGTGGTTCCTTCAAGGGATCAGCGTCATCGAGAGCGACTCGTTCATGACCGGGGAGGTCGTGTGGTCGGTGATCGGCACGATCTGTGTGCTGATCGGCGGCGCGCTCATTGTGGGCGCCCGCCGCGATCGTCGAGGAGTTTGATCAGCTTCTTGGGGGCAATGGCGCGATAGCTCTCGTCGATCCAGTCCTTCAGCATGTCGACGGGGACCTCATCATCGGGACCGAACTGAGCATTCACCCATCCCGCCTTGCCCAGGCCGTAACCACTGGGCTCGCAGTAGGGGAGCGAGCGGGCGAACTCGCCCTCGAAAGGCAACTTCACGCCCATGCCGACGCCGGCAGGGTCCATTATCCCGAAGAACACGAAGATCTTCTTGTTGACCTTCACCACGGTTTCGCCCCATGGATGGTCCTCATATGCCTCGGGAAACGCGAGCGCGTACTTAAGGAGCGCCTTCTGGACGCGTCGCCGATCACCCATGGACGGCCATTTCGCTCTTGAGCGCGGCACGATCGTCGTCGGTAAGGCGCAGGTACTCGAGCTCGCGACCCGACCGCCACCACACCGGGTCGGCGCAATTCCACTGCTCGTCGCGCAGCCCGCCCTTCACGACTTTGTTGGTCTCGGTCATCGGTAGCCGTGCCGTGACCCGAATAAAACGCGGTGCCCACTTCGTGCCGAGGTCCGGATGATCACCGAGGAATGCGGCCAGGGCATGGGCGTCGAGCTCGGTCCCGGGGCGCAGCTCGAGAGCAGCCATGACCGCGTCGCCTGCCGCGGGGTCCGGGACGGCGTACACCGCGGCGAGTTCGACATCGGGGAACGCCTCGAGCACCCGCTCGACCGGAGCGGCGGCGAAGTTCTCGCCATCGACGCGTAGCCAATCGTGATTGCGTCCGGCGAAGTAGAAGAAGCCGGCGTCATCGGTGTAGCCGAGGTCCCCGGTCCAGTAGATGCCGTCCCGCGTCCTGTCGTTCTCGGCCTCGGTGTTGTTCCAGTAGCCCTCGAAACGCGCCGCCGTCTCCCGGTTGGCGATTTCGCCGATGGTTCCCGGCGGACACTCGGCGCCGGTCGCGGGATCCAGCACCACCGTCCCCGGTGCGCCGCGGCCCAACGATCCCGGCGGGGTGTCGGCCGTGCGGTTGATCGACGTGCCGCCCTCGGTTGAGCCGTATCCCTCGATCACCCGGCAGCCGAAGCGGTGACCGAATCGCTCGACGTCCTTCTCACGGGCTTCATTCCCGAAGACGATGCTCAGCGGAGTGTCGGCATCGTCGGGGCGCTCCGGCGTGGCCAAGACGTAGGTGAGGGCCTTCCCGACATAGTTGGTGTGCGTGGCATCGAAACGGCGGACGTCCTCGATGAACTGCGACGCCGAGAACTTGCGGCGCATTGCCACGCACGCGCCCGCGGCCAATGACGACGACCAGCCCGTCATCAGCGCGTTGCCGTGGAACATCGGCATCGCCTCGTAGAACACGGACTCCGGTGTGACGTTCAGCATGGCGACGACCTTGCGGGCGATGTCGAGCATCCGGCCCTGGCTGCATTTCACCGCCTTGGGTGCTCCGGTGGTCCCGGAGGTGAACAGCAGGACGAACAGTGTCGTCGGGTCGACGCCAGCATCGGTCGCCGCCGCGGCTCCTAGCCCCAGGGCGTCGACGTCGATGATCGGCGCGTCCAGCTCAAGGGAGTCGAGTACGGGACGGTGCTCCGCATCGGTGAGCACCCACTGACAGTCGGTGTGGATGATGTCGCGCGCCAGTTCGGCGCCGCGCCGGGTGGGATTGATGCCGACGACGGTGGCGCCGCACAGCGCGGCTGCGCCAAGCCAGAACAAGTATTCCGGGACGTTGTCGAGAAGGACGCCGATGTGGAACGGCGCGTTCTCCGGTCGCCGTTCATTGAGCCATTCGGCCCGGGCCGCGCTCAGTCCGACGGCATCGCGCCACGACCATTCGTCGTTCTCGAACCGCAGGGCAGCATTCATATCGTCGGCCCGGGCGAGCAAGAGCCCGGCGACGGTGTTCAGCGCTGCGTTTTCATCCACGCAACGTCCTCGGTCCGGGTGGCGATCCTCCAGCCGTCGACCGTTCGCACGTACCTGTCGTTGTAATAGCCCCAGCAGACCAGGAGCTTTTCGTCGTTCAGCCCCATCGGGTTGTAGTACGCCAGGCGGCCGGTCGCGGTGTCGCCGTCGAGGGTGACGGCGCGGTTCGTCACGTAGTGGATGGTGTGGGTGAAGTTCTTCAGCGCCTCGTCCAGCCACGCAGTGATCTCGTCGAGATTTCCGCGGATACCGCCGGCCGCGGTGTAATCGATAACCGCGTCGGGGGTGAAGCACGTGCGGTACAGCTCCCAGTCCTTGGTGTCGACCGCGGTGGCGTACCGGGTGCCGAGGTCGTCGATCTCAAGGCGGTCCATTAGTGCGGCTACGGCAATATCCCCCGGTCGTCCTCCGGCTGCGCCTCCGGCTCCCTTCATGCGATGCAAGATACTGGCCGTGCCGCTCATCGTGTTCGTCTGCACAGGCAACGCCGCCCGCTCGGTGATGGGCGGCGCGGTGCTCAACGAGGTGGCGCCGGGCATGCCCACGATCACGGCCGGTACCCACGTGATCGAGGGCCAACCGATCAGCTGGCGCACGCGGGAGGCATTGGCCAGCATCGGGCTTGTCGCCGACCGCCACCGCAGCCACCAACTCCACGACGACGACGTGGCCAAGGCCGATGTGATCGTCGGGTTCGAGGCCATCCACGTCGGCTACGTGCGGCGCAACTTCCCACAGGCGGCGGGCAAAACGGCCACGCTCAAGTACCTCGTCGATCACCTTGCGCCTACCGGCGGCGACCTCCATTGGCGGCTGACCCAACTCGGGCTCGACGCGGTAGTGCTTGAGCGCCAGGAGGACGTGGTCGATCCGGCCGGCGGCGATATCGAGGATTACAAGGCGTGTGCGGCCGAGGTTGACCACCTCGTGCGGGAGCTGGTCCCACGCCTCACATAAGCCTCCGACTGATGTTGTGGCGCGGCCTGCTGATGCGGTGTCCCCGATGCGGCGAGCGCAAGGTGTGGGCGGCGGCCTTCGCGTTGCTCGAGCGCTGCCCCCGGTGCGGTTTGCTGTTCGCCCGGGAAGAGGGCTTCTGGCTCGGGGCCTACGTCATCAACTTCGGGATTGGCGAAGGTCTGGTCGGCGTGATCCTGATGGTGTTCCTGTTCGTCAAGGTGAACAATCCCGATGTCGCAATCGCGCCGTGGCTCGTCGGCGGTGTGACGCTCGGCGTATTGATGCCGGTCGCCTTCTTCCGGAGTTCACGCACGATCTGGGCGGCAATCGACCTTGCGATGAATCCCGAGCACGATTCGGGGGCAGAGTTGTCACATGGCTGATGCGAAGAAGGCATGGAGTGACGTGGGCGACCGGCTGAGTGCGTTGGGCCTCAAGCTCAAGTTTCACGCCGAGGAGGAATTGTCCGATGCGGCCGATGAGACCGCCTCCGGCATCGAGCGGCTGAAGAAGTCGGTGAGCGAGGCCTGGATGCCATGGGCGATGCGGCGCGCGATCCGGCGGTGCGCGAGGACGCCAAGAGCGTCGCTTCCGCGTTTGCCGACGCGATCGACGCCACGATCGACGGAGGCCCGCACCAAACTCAAGGCCAAGACGTCTGACGGGGACTGCGTAAATCTGACGTAACGTCAGATCGTGGCCGTCGATCTGGCGCAGCTGGTTAGTCCTGGGCACACCGCGGTCGTCACGTCGGAGCTACAACGCGACGTGGTGGGCGAGCGCGCCGTGCTGCCCGAGTTGGCCGCGGCCGCCGCCCCGGCGATCGAGCAAGCCGGGCGGATCGTCAAGAGCGCACGGCGCGCCGGAGCGCGCGTCGTTCACGCCACGGCGACGCGGCGGCGTGACGGCCTCGGGTCCAACACCAACGCCCGACTGTTCATGGCCATCCGCGGCGCGCCCATCTCCATCGAACTGGTCCCCGAACTCGAACAGCAGGAGAGCGATCTCGTGCTCACCCGCTACCACGGCCTCTCGCCGATGGCCGGCACCGACCTTGACGCCATGCTGCGGAACATGGGCGTCCGCACGATCGTCGCTGTCGGCGTGTCGGTCAACGTCGCCATTCAGAATCTGGCGTTCGACGCGGTGAACGCTGGGCTACCAGGTCGTCATCCCGCGTGACGCGGTGGCCGGCCTCCCGGCCGACTACGTCGATGCGGTCTTCGCCAACACGCTCTCGCTGGTCGCCACGGTCACCACCGTAGCGACGAATCTGCTGAAGCTGTATGGACCTGACCGACTCACCCGGCGGAGGCCGCGTTCCGGGCCCAGGTTGCGCGAGTGGCTGGCGGCGACGCTGCCCGCGCTGCCGCCGCATCCCGAGCGCGACGACTGGGACGCGCGGCGCCGGTTCGACACCGACTGGCAGAAGCGGCTGTTCGATGCCGGCTATGCCGGCATCGACTGGCCGGCGGAGTACGGCGGTCGCGGCGCGACCCCTGCAGAGCACCTCGTCTTCCTCGAGGAGATGGCGGCGGCGCAGGCGCCGAACGTGGGCGTGAACTTCGTCGGTCTGCTGCACGCGGGGCCCACGCTCATCGCCGAGGGAACCGACGAGCAGAAGGCCGCGCTACCTCCCACGCATCCTCCAAGGCGACGAGGTCTGGTGCCAGGGCTTCAGCGAGCCCAGCGCGGGTTCCGACCTTGCGTCGCTTGCGAACCCGCGCGGTCCGCGACGGCGACGACTACGTCGTCACCGGGCACAAGATCTGGACTTCGTTCGCGCAGGTGGCCGAACGGGCCGAACTCCTCGTGCGGACCGACCCCGACGCGTCGAAGCACAAGGGCATCAGCTGGCTGGTGCTCGACATGGACACGCCCGGCATCGAGGTTCGCCCGTTGAAGACGGTGCTGGGCTCGTCGGAGTTCAGCGAGCTGTTCCTCGACGAGGTCCGGGTCCCGGCCGCCAACCTCGTCGGTCCCGAGCACGACGGATGGCGCGTGGCCATGGTGACGTTCAGCTTCGAGCGGGGCACGTCGCTGGTCGGCGAGATGCTGGAGACCCGGCGGTTGGTCGACGAGTTGCAGCCGCTCGCGCGTGCATGCGCCGGCTACCGCGGGAGTACGGACGCGTCGTCGCCGAGCTCGACGGCAGTGTGGGCGCTGACCCGACGCGCCATCTCCGAAGCGGCTGCACACGGCGACCCCGGGGCCGAGCGCGTCGGTCGGCAAGCTCGCCTACACCGAGGTCGTCCAGCGGCGCCGGCGATCTCGCGCTGAAGTCGCTCGCGCCAGCGACCTGTCGCTCGACAACCTCTATGTGGAGGAGCGGCTACGCGTCCTCGCACTCACCGTCGCCGCCGGCACCAGCCAGATCCAACGCAACATCATCGGCGAGCGGATCCTGGGACTGCCTCGGATGAACTTCATCCTTAACGCCGATCAGGAGGCGTTGCGCGACGGCATCCGCGCGCTGTGCGCCGGACGCTTCACGCCTGAGCGCGTGCGCGAGGGGTTCGACCGCGAGGTGTGGAAGGAGCTGGCCGAGGCCGGCGTGTTCTCGCTGCCCGATCTCGGCTTCGGGCTGCCCGAGGAGGCGGTGGTCTTCGAGGAGCTGGGCCGCGCGCTCGTCCCGGGCCCGCTGGTGTGGGGCGCGTTGACGCACAGCGACGGCCCAGATCATCACCGGACTGCGACGGCGACGCCATTCCGTATTTCGAGCACGCCGACGTCGTGTATGTCCGTCGGCCCGGACGTGCAGGTGGTCGGAGAACGTTCGCGTCGCCCCCGTCGTCCGCCCCCTTGACCCGCTCACGCCGGTCCACAAAGTCGACGAGGGCTACTTCGGCCGAAGCACCGACGACGACGCCGAACAGTGGTGCGCGACGGCGCGGTCCTGACCGCTGCGTATCTCGTGGGCATGGCCAGCGCGGTCACCGACACTCGCGCGTGGCCTACGCCAAGGAGCGGGAGCAATTCGACACGCCGATCGGCCGCTTCCAGGCGGTCAAGCACCTGCTGGCCGACTGCCTCGTGCGCGCCGAGTTGGCGCGCGCCGCGGTGCACGCCGCCGCTGTCGAGCCCTCGGCCCGCGTCCGCGTCCGTCGGCCAAGGTGCTGGCCGGGGACGCCGCGGTGCTCAACGCGAAGACCGCGTTCCAGGTGCACGGCGGCATGGGCTTCACCTGGGAGGTCGACGTCCACCTGTACCTCAAGCGAGCCTGGGTGCTCGACCGTCAGTTCGGCACCGCCGACCGTCACGCACTGTTACTGGCGAATGCTCTATCTGCATGAGGTAATCGACATCGTCGGCGAGGGTGCCGGCCGCTACATGGAGCTGACGCAGCGGTTCGACACCGGAGCGGCGGCCGATCGCGGCCTCACGTTGTTCGGCACGTGGCAGGTCGTGGGCGTCACCGGGCGCTGGCCGCAGGTCGTCAACCTCTGGACGATCGACGGCTGGGACGGATGGGGCCGCATCGTCACCGCGGCCAACGTCAAGCGGGCCGAGAACCGACCGCTGGCCGAGTGGTGGCAGGAGGCATACGCCGACGCGCACCGGTGGGTTCGACCGGCTCTTGCGGGCGCACGGCGACGTCGACGACGCCGCCGCCGGCCAGTTGTGGGTGCACGAGGTCACCGAGGTGCGGCCCGGCGCGGCGGGCGACTACCTCGGCGCGATCCGCGAGGAGTGGGCACCGGTGGCGGCCGCGCACGGGCACCGGCTCGTCGGCGCCTTCGAGGTGCTGTTCACCGACGTCGAGGTCGTCACGCTGTGGGCCACCGACGTCGCGAGCCACCTGGCATTCGAGCAGGCCGATCTCGACATCGACTGGCCGGCGCGGCGTCGGCAGTTCACGACGCGCTGGCGCGAGGAGCTACTCGTCTCCGGCCTTGCCGAGCGCGCCGGCGGCGCGTAGCGCGGCCAACTTGGTCGTCGTCGTAGCCGAGGACGTCGCGCAGCACCGCATCGGTGTGCTCGCCGACGGTCGGCGCCATCGTCGGAACGGGCAGCTCCTCGTCGATGAACTTCACCGGTGTACGGGATCTGCTCGGTGCCGACCGCCTCGCGGGGCAGCCACCACATCCGCGCCTTGAACTGCGGGTCGTCGGCCATCGACTGCGGCGTGTTGGCCGGTGCGATCGGCGTGTTGACCTCGCCGCCGAAGACGACCCACTCCGCGGTCGTGCGCGTGCGGAAGATCTCGGCCAGTTCCTTCTTGAGCTCGGTGTTGCCGCGGGCGTGGTCGGCGTACTGCGAGCCCGGGTGCGCCTCGAAGAGATCCGGCCGGCCGACGCCCTCGCAGAAGTTCTTCCAGAACTCGCGCTCGGACGACATGAACAGGATGTGGCCGTCGGCCGACTCGTAGAACTGGTAGCGGACGCCGCCGCGCATCCCGGCGATCGCCGGCTCGCGGCGCTCGTAGTTGTCGGACTGGTTGCCGGTGACCTCGTTGTCGGGACGCTCGTACGACTTGAACGTCTCGCTACGAAGCCAGTCCATTGCTGCCGCGGCGTCGGACTGGGCGACCTCGAGCCAGGAGCCTTCGCCGGTCTCCCGGGCGCGGATCGACGCCGGCGAGGATGCCGAAGGCGGCGAACAGCGGCCCGGCGTTGATGCCCATCGACACGTGATCGGTCATCTCGCACAGACCGTCGTCGCCACGTCTGCGGCTGGGCGATACCGGCCCACGCGTCGTAGGCGATGCCGTGGCTCGGGAGGTCCTTGTACGGCCCGGTCATGCCGTACCCGGTGATCGTGCAGAACACGATCTTCGGGTTCACCTCGCGTAGTTGTTCATAGCCAAGGCCGCGGCGCGCCAGTCCGCCGGGGCGCATGGCCTCGATGACGACGTCGGCGTTGCGGACGAGATCGCGGAACACGTCGGCGCCTTCGGGAGTCCGCAGATCGAGGACGATGCTGCGCTTGCCCCGGCTGATGTGGAGATGCATGAGCGAAACGCCGTCGACGATCGGCCACGTCATCTGCCGGATGTAGTCGCCGGTAGGTGGCTCGACCTTGATCACGTCGGCACCTAGGTCGGCGAGGTGGGTAGTGACCGAACCGGGGCCGAGCATCGAGCACTCGATGATCCGTACGCCGGCGAGCGGAGCTGGTCGATCTGACATGTCGTCAGATACTAGGGTCCCATCCGGATGGGTTCTGCTCGTGGCCATGGACGGGCGCCAGCTCGGAAAGCGCGCCCAGCAGACTCGGCGGCGCTTGCTCGACGCTACGCAGGAGCTTCTCGAGACCCGGTCGATCCGCGACGTCCGCGTCGTCGACATCGCCCGTGCCGTGGGCACGTCGCCCGCGACCTTCTACCAGTACTTCGCCGACGTCGAGAGCGCGGTGCTGGTGCTGGCCGAGGAAGTGGCCGACGAGCTCGACCCGATCGCCGCACCTGCTTGACGAACCGTGGCGGGGAAAGAACGGCCTCGACGTCGCCCGTCAGCTCGTCGACAGCTTCGTGTCCTACTGGGATCGCTACCGCGCCATCTTGCGAGTCCGCAACCTGGCATCGGAGGAGGGCGACGCCCGGTTCCGGGAGGTGCGCATACGCACGCTGAGCCGGATCACCGATCGGTTACGCAAGCAGATCGTCGACTCGCAGGCTGCCGGCCGGGTCGCGCCCGAGGTGCAGCCCTATGCGGCGGCCGCCGGGCTCGTCGCCATGCTCGAACGCATGGCCGCGTATCACGTCAACATCGAGGACCGCGGCCTCACCCGCGCCGATCTCGTCGAGACGCTGGCGCGGGTGATCCACGGGACGGTGACCGGAACGAAGGGCTAGCCGCGGCGGCTCTTGAGGAGCTCGTCGAGCGCGTCGTGGAGGTCGGTGGTGAAGTCCCACAGGTCCGGCATTGCCTCGGGCGTCGACACCACGCCCCAGTTGAGTTGGTCGAGGTAGCTCCAGACGGTGACGTTGAGGCCGATGCCCTCGAGGATCGGCCCCATCGAGTACAGCGAGACCAATCGGGCGCCGGCGATGTGGAGGGGCACGCTGGGACCCGGCACGTTGGAGACCACCAGGTTGATCGGCGGGCGGTGGCGTTCGGCCAACCGGAAACGCGAGTACGTGCGCATCCACGCCGCGAACGGCCGGGGCGGAGTGAGCTCGGACCAGTCGGCGAGCATGTCGGCGCCGAGGGCCTGGTGCACCTCCTTGGCCACCTTGGTGACGTCGCTGATCGTCTGCACGCGCTCGATGGGATCGGCGATGTCGGAGCGGAGCGCGGTGAACATGTTCGACACGCTGTTGGCCCGGAACTCCTCGTCGTCGCTGGCGCCCTGGCGCGTCGAAACCGGCACGCCGGCCACGAGGGGCTTGTCCGGCAGCTCGCCGTGGCGCTCGAGGTAGCGGCGAAGGGCGCCGGCGGTCACCGCGAGCACGACGTCGTTCAACGTGACCCCCAATGCGTTCTTCACCGCCTTGACGTCGTCGAGCGACATCGTCGTCATGACGAACAGGCGGTTGGCGGCTGAGCGCTCCGTTGAACAGCGTGTTGGGCGCGTCGAACGGCGCCGGCGGGCTGACGTCCGCGCTCTTGCGCCGGCGAGCCGCGGCGCGCAGGCCGCGAACTGTTCGCCGTAGCAAACCGGGAATGTTGAGCAGGCCGAAGAGGCGGGCGCGGAGCGCGTCGACGACGAGGACCCAGTTGCGGCGGCACGTGCTCGCCGCGCCACGGCTTGCTGCGCTGGGACGACCGGCACGGCGCCGCGTCGGGATCGGTGAGCATGATCCCGGCGAGCATCTCGGCCGCGGCGACCCCGTCGGCGACGCAGTGGTGGATCTTGGCGACGAAGCCGACGTGGCCGTCCTCGAGCCCCTCGACCACCCACAGCTCCCAGAGCGGGCGGCTGCGATCCAGCGGGCGGCTGGCGACGTCCGAGCACACCGCGGCCAGCTCGCGCACGCCGCCCGGCGCATCGGCGCTCACGCGGCAGACGTGGTTCGCGATGTCGAACGCGCCGTCCTCGATCCACAGCGGGTGATGCAGGCCGAAGGGCACCTCGGCGATGCGGCGCCTGAACATCGGCAACAGGTGAATCCGCTCGGCCAGCACCTGCTTGACCTTCTCGAACGAATATCCGCCAGGCACCGTCGCGGGATCGACGACCGAGATCTTCAGCGTGTGCATGTGCAGCGTCGGCGTCTCCATGTACAGGAAGCCCGCGTCGAGCCCGCTGAGTCGTCGCATGCCCGCCCGAGTATCGCGCTCGTGAATAAGGTGAGCGCGATGGACCGTCGCACGTTGACGCGCAGCGCCATCAGGCGGGTCGTCCAGTTGCCGCCCGCACCCGATCTGCCCGAGGGGTTCACGGTCGAGCTACCGGGTCGGGGCACGACGTTCGTGGCCGAGATCGAAGGTCCGCCGGGCGCGCCGACGCTGTTCCTTCTCCACGGCCTCGCGTGCACTGCATACCTCAATTGGTTCCCGGTAGTTCGCGCGCTGGGCGAGCGGTACCGCGTGGTGATGATGGACATGCGCGGTCACGGGCGCGGCATCAAGCCGGGCCGGTTCTTCCGCCTGCGCGACTGCGCCGATGACGCAGTCGGCGCTGGCCGACCTGCTCGGGATCGAGTCGTTCATTCCGGTGGGCTATTCGATGGGCGGGCCGGTCGCGCAGCTGCTGTGGCGGAATCACCGCGAGCGGGTCAGCGGGTTGGTGCTGTGCGCGACAGCGCGCAATTTCCGAGGCAAGCCGCAAGAGCGGCTGTTCTTCATGCTGATGCCGGCGATCGCCATGGGTCTGGCTCTGCGCAAGCCGTCAAATGAGACCGCCGACGCGCTGGCCAAGCGCCTCCTCGACTGGCCGGCCGACGCCAACCTGGACGATCTCGACGTGCCAAGCTGGGCGCTGAAGGAGTTCCGGCGCACGAGTCCCGTGGACGATGCTCCAGGGCGTCAACGCCATCGGCCAGTTCAGCTCCCATGGCTGGGTCGGGGATATCGACGTGCCCACCGCCGTCGTCGTCACCACTAAGGACCGCTTCATCCCGACCGCGCCGTCAGGTGCGCCTGGCCGACTCGATCCCCGGCGCCACCACCCATCTCTGCGCGGCCAACCACGCCGCATGCGTCCTCGCCGCCGACAAGTTCGCCCCCGCCCTCTACGACGCAGTGGAGTCCGTCAACGCTGCGCCGGTTCGGGAGTTAGCGTTCAGAAAACGATGACGGAGCGGGCGACGTCGCCGCGCTTCATCGTCTCGAAGCCCTCGCCGACCTCATCGAGCGTGATGCGGGCGGAGACGAGCTCGTCGAGCTTGAGCCGACCATCGAGGTACATGTCGACGTAGCGGGGCATGTCGATGCGGAATCGGTTCGATCCCATGGTCGATGCCCTGGATACGCTTTTCCTGCAGGAACTCGAACCCGTTCAGCTCGATCGACACGCCGTACGGGATCATGCCGATCACCGTCGCGGTACCGCCGGGGCGCAGCATCGAGAACGCCTGCTCGGCGGTCTGCTTCAGGCCGATCGCTTCGAACGAATAGTGCACGCCGCCGCCGGTCAGCTCCTGCACCTGGGCGACGGGATCGCCCGCGCTGGCGTTGACGAGTTCCGTGGCGCCGAACTGCTCGGCCAGTTTGAGCTTGGTCTCGTTGAGGTCGACGGCGATGATGCGGCCCGGCGCCGGCGATCGCCGCGCCCTGGACGCAGTTCAGCCCGATGCCGCCGCAGCCGATCACCGCAACCGTCGATCCGGGTTCGATCCGGGCGGTGCGGAACACCGCCCCGAGCCCGGTGGTGACGCCGCAGCCAATCAGCGCGGCCCGGTCGAGCGGCATGTCGTCGCGGATCTTCACCAGGCCGTTCTCGTGCATCAGCATTTGCTCGGCGAAGGAGCCGCAGTTGATGAACTGTGCGATCGGCGACCCGTTGAAGCTGAGCCGTGGCGTGTCATCGCAAGTCCCGGTTGCGCTCCGGTCGCCTGGCACAGCGCCGGCCGGCCGGAGAGGCAGTACTCGCAGTGGCCGCAGAAGACCGAGAGGCACGTGATGACGTGATCACCGGGCTGGACATGTGTCACGTCCTCGCCGACCGCCTCGACGATGCCGGCCGACTCGTGGCCCATGACCACCGGCGTCGGGTAGGGATATTTTCCCTCGAGAAAGTGGAGATCGCTGTGGCACAAGCCAGCCGCTGCAGTGCGGATCAGTACCTCGCGGCGACCCGGCTTGTCGGGCACGACGTCCTCGATGACGAGGTCGCCCGGGATCTGATGAAGAACGGCGGCGCGCATTCGGCAATCATGGCCCGTCAGTGGATGGGCAAGCTCCTGAGACTCAGTATCTGAAGACTGCCGACGGCACATTCATCGCATACCAGATAGTCGGCGAAGGTCCGGACCTGGTGCTACTCGATGGCTGGGTCACGCCGCTCGAGGCCCGTTGGGAGGAGCCGTTGGTGGCGGATGCTCTGTGGCGGCTGGCTTCCTTCGCACGTGTGATCTCGTTCGACCGGCGGGGGATTGGTCTCTCCGATCCGGCCCCTTTCGACATTGGCACGACTCTCGAGGCCTGGACCGAGGACGTCTTGACCGTGATGGACGCGGTCGGGTGCGAGCGAGCAGCTTTCTTCGGCCATCACGATGGTGGATGGCCGGCGATGCTTTGCGCGGCCGCGCACCCCGATCGGATGACGCACCTCATCCTGGTGAACACCACGGCCCGCGTCGTGCGGGACACGGACTATCGACTCGGTATCCCGCGTGAGTTCTTTGAGGGCATCGAGGACCGCATGGCCGATTACGGCAAGGATCAGCCCGCCGTGGGCGCCATGCGGGGCGCACCGGACCATGCGCTGAGGTGGTGGAGCCGTGCCCGCCGGCATCAAGCAAGCTTCGGGACCTTCACCGCCCTCATGACCATGCAGTTGAATGTCGACCTGCGCGCGGTGCTCCCATCGATCCATGTCCCCACATTGGTTGTCCACCGGAAGGACAGCGGCCTCTGGCGTCCCGCCCATGGCCGCAATCTTGCCGATCACATCCCTGGCGCAATGTACGTCGAGGTGCCCGGTGAGGAACACCACTGGCAGTTTGGGAACTACGGCGAGATCCTCGATGAGGTGCAGGAGTTCTTAACCGGCACCCGGCCAACGCCAACGGTCGATCGCGTGCTGGCGACCGTCCTCTTCACCGACGTGGTCGGGTCGACGGAAACGCTGGCTGCCGTCGGCGATCGCGCGTGGAGGCAAACGCTTGATGCGTACGAGCGTGAGGTGCGCCAGGTCATCGCGCGTCACAACGGCAGTGAGATCTTCACCAAGGGCGACGAGTTCCTCGTCACCTTCGACGGGCCCGCCCGCGCCGTGCGCTGTGCGATTGAGATTCGCACCGCCGCTCGCCAGCTCGGACTCGAGGTGCGCACCGGCGTTCACACCGGTGAAGTCGAACTCCGCGGGGACGACATCTCCGGCATCGCCGTCCACATCGGCGCCCGAGTGATGGCGGCGGCGCAGCCGGGCGAGATCCTGGTGTCCCGAACGGTGACGGATCTGGTCGCCGGCTCTGGTCTTCAGTTCGAGGACCGCGGGAGCCACCGGCTCAAAGGCGTGGAGAACGAGTGGCAGCTATTCGCCGTGCGGTAGAACCATGGCCATGGCCCCCCGCATCCCCCCAAAGCCTTTAACCGACCTCGATCCCCAGACGGTCGAGCTGATCACCAAGACCCTGCAGTCGCCCGACGGTGAGGTCCTCAACATCTTCCGGACCCTCTCGCATCACCCCCCGGTGTTGCGACGGTTCCTCGCCATGGGGACGGAACTGCTCATCAAGGGGAGCCTCCCGGCCCGTGAGCGCGAGCTGCTGATCCTCCGGACGGGATGGAACTGCCAGTCGGAGTACGAATGGGGCCAGCACGTGGCCATCGGTCGAGCCGTTGGTTTGACCGACGTGGAACTGGCCCGGATCAAGGCGGGCCCCGACGCCGACGGGTGGAGTGAAATCGACGCCGCTCTGGTCCGAGCCGCCGACGAGCTGCACGCCGGCAGCACGATCACCGGTGGGACATGGTCGCGACTCCAAGCGGCGTATCCGGACGAGCCGACCTTGATCGAGATCGTGATGGTCGTTGGCTACTACCACCTTGTCGCCTTCTTCCTGAACACAACCGGCGTCGAGCGCGAGCGTGGCGTCGTCGGCCTCGACAGCCCCTAGCGCGCCAGGGATAGGACGAGGCCGGCTTGACCGAGGTGGTACGTCACCATGATGAAGACCGGCGCCCACCGGAGGGGCCGTAGGAACCGGTTCCAGGCGATCGTGGCGTCGGAGGCGAAAAACAACGCCGCACCGCCGATGGCGAGCGGCCGCCCCGTGGCCAGCGCGCTCACCACCATTGCGTTGATGACGAAGAGATAGGCCCACACCGGCGCCCGCAACGACGGGTCATCACCGCGCCATACCGCCCAGAGAATGGGTCGGCCCACAAAGACATCGACGATCGCGACGGCGACCGCGGCCAGCGCCAGCGCGCCAAGCGACCCACCGTTGATGTTCAGGCCGACCACGTACGCGATATGGCCCAACAGAAAGCTCGCGAGGCCGGGAACGAACTGGTCGCTCGGCAACATCAGGAAGACGTCACCCAGGAGTGAGAAGACCAACGCGGCCACGAACCACCAGCGGGCCGTCGAGTTACGGGGGTCCAGCGCGATCGCGACGCCGATGAGCGCGACCATCGTCGCCGGCTTGCACACGTACTCGAGCCTCTTGTGCTTCCGAGCGACGGCCCACCAGTTTCCCGCGGCGAATCCCGCCGCGATCGCTAGCCAGATAGCGGTCACGGTCTCAGTTGTTGCCGAAGCCGAATTCGCCGCTCCCGACGAGGGCGCGGCTCCACGGGCGGGCCAACTCACGGAGGCGCGCGCACCCGTCCTCGGCGATCACCGACCACGGCGGCGCGGCCAGGACATCGGTCCGATCTTCGACCCACTCGCGATGCGTCCGCCCCGCCTCCGTGAGGGAGCCGTCGTCCGCGAGCCACCCGCGTGCGCGAAGCGCCTCCTCGGCGGCCGCCCACTCATCGTCGGGCCAGGCCCGCGAGGACTTGAGGACGGCGGGGGGCACCTCGCCGGTGGCGCCGTGGATCACCAGTGCCTCGCACCCGGTGACGCCCTCGGCGGTCAGCGCGGCGACGTGGCCGTCGCCTCGGAACTCGCGAAGGAGCGAGACCGCGTGCCACAACACGAGATGATCCTCGTCCGGCCACTCGAGGGCGGCGTGACCGGCGAAGAGCGGCCGGCCCTCGGGACGCTGGCACGCGGCGAGCGCGGCCTGCCGGGCCAAGCCGGCCGCCTCTTTGACGTCAGCCGAACCGACGGCATCGGGAACGAGCCGGCGAAGCGCGGCGTCGGCTCCCTCCACGCGCGCGGCGAGTAGAGCGGCGGGTGTGGCGGTGTCCCATGCGGCAGGGATCGCCGCGTGCACGAGCGCGGGGTGGAAGTTGAAGAAAGTTGCGATCACAACCTCAGCAGGTACTGCGCCCATCGGTGCGGCCCGTGACGCGAAGTAACCGGCCCGACCCGTCACACCAAGCGCCTCGTAACGCTCGGTCGCGTCCCTGACGAAGTAGATCATCCCGTGGAAAGGCTCGAGTGTTCGCCACGTCTTGCGCGCCGCGCTGGGGTCGAAGGCCATCGCGTTGCACCGTAGTGTGCGACGGTGCGTTTGGACCCGGCCGAGGCCCGTCGCCGAATGAGCGCGGTTGCCGTGGCCCGTTTGGCGACGGTCACGGCGTACGGGCGTCCCCACGTCGTGCCGATCTGTTTCGTCGTGGTTGGCGACACGATCTACTCAGCGGTGGACGACAAGCCGAAGATCTCACCTGCGTTACGCCGCCTGGACAACGTGGCGGCCAGCCCCCACGCGGCGGTTCTCGCCGATCACTACGACGATGACTGGTCGCAGCTGTGGTGGGTGCGCGTCGACGGCGATGCCCGCGAGGTCGGACCCGGCGACGAGCGCGACAGCGCGGTAGCCGGGCTGCGGGCGAAATACCCGCAATACCGCGACCACAAGTTGGAGGACGCGGTGCTCGCCGTCGACGTCAGCGTGTGGACTGGCTGGGCGGCGGCAGGCGAGGACTGACTTCATTTAGGCAAAGTGGTACATCCGCCGCCAATGGGGGTACGTCCCTAGCCATGGTGTTTAGCGACAAGGATGAGGTCGCGGCAGACCCAGAGGACCATGCGGTTGGCCTCGAACTCCAGATCGTGGAATTAGTCGAGCAGCAGGCACGGGCGGTCGTGCAGGGTCATCCCGAAGAAGCGGCGGCGCTTGAGGGCGAAGTCGAAGCCCTCCAGGTGGAGTTGGCTACGACCGCCGATCACGTTCCTCCGCTGCTCTAGGTAGTGCCCTAGGCAGGTAGGGCGCCGTCCGGCGGCGAAAGAAACCGGACATGCGGCTTGCCTGGGCGGGCTTCCTCGCGCTTTTCGTCAGCTTCGCCCTCGGCGCGGGCGCGATCGGGCCGCCGGGCGCGTCGGCGGCGCCCAGCGGCATCCGGGCCGGCGTAGGCGTGGTGGACGCCACCTGGCACGTCGGCGCGTCAGCCGGGCAGTACGCCACCGACCGGCACGGGATCGCCGACGGCGACCCGCGCTCTGGAGGAACTGGTCGACGATGAGTTCGACGTCAACGCGCACCAGGTCAAGCGCGCGCCGAGTTACGGCGTTCACTCGCGGCTTTCGGTCCGGGCCATCGTGGTCGAGGGCACCGACGGTACGCGGGTCGCGCTGCTGAAGAGCGACAACTACGTCGCGCAGGACAATTGCTACGCCGGGTGGGGCAACTCCTCGACGCCGGATCGTCAGGGGTCACGTACGACCGGATCCTGTACCACGTCACCCACAACCACAGCTCGCCGTACTACACGACGCCGGCCTTCGGTCTGTGGGTGTTTCAGGACGTCATGGATTTGCGCATGCTGGAGTACCAGGCGCGGGCCATGGCCCAGGCCATCGAGCAGGCGGCGGCCAGTCTGGTGCCGGCGCGCATGGGGGCGACGACCGTTCCGCTCGACAGCGTGTTCCGCAACGCACCGGGCGGGGGCATCGCCAATGACGGCAGCCCGACTGGGTATCCCGCACCTGGAGAACGACACCGGCCTCGTCGTGATGCGATTCGACGACATCCGCGATCCGGCCAAGCCTCGGCCGCTGGCCACGTGGATGAACTACGGCGTGCATCCCGAGGATCTCGACGGCTACAACCTGATCAGCACCGACTTCGTCGGCCCGCTCGAGCGCATGGTTGCCCGTGCCACCGGTGCGCCGCTGGTGTTCAGTCAGGGTGATGTCGGAAGTTCCGAACCGATCAACGACGCGAAGCTGCGCATGCCCAATGGCGTGGTGCGGGCGTTCGCCCACCAGGGGTATGCGCAGGCCGAACGCCAAGCGCGGATCATGGCCGATGTGGTTATCGCGCGGCTGGAATGAGATCGGCGCAGGGCGCGGCGACGGTTCCGTACTCGAGCACCTTCCCGGTCGCGATGATCGACCGTTGGACGCCGGGCCCGGTGTCGCATCCGTACCCATCGGTGTCGAACTGCCGCACCCAGCCGACCTTCGATGGCAGCGTGGGCCTCCCCGCTCTCGGCTTGCCCGATTGCTTCCGCGGATGTGGAGGCGCCGGTGCCACTCGGGGACGTATTCACCGAACTCAAGGCGGCGGGCGTTCCGATTCCCGAGAACTACGACGTGCCGTCGTTCGGAGTCGTTGAGGAGAACCTCCGCATCCATCTCCAGGCGGTGCGGCTCGGGGAGGTCCTGCTGGTGTCGTGCAGCTGCGAGGCACAGGTGGACCTGATCAAGAACCTCGAAAGCCGCACCGACAACGTCGCCGGGAACATCTACGACGGATTTGCGTGGGAGCAGTACTGCAACAAGGCCGGCTCGGCCTGGAGGTGCGCGGATCCGCGCAAGCAGGATCTCAGCGACCGGAGCCTGAATGTCACCGATGCCGCCTATCGGCGAATGGTGGCGCAGGTCCACAACGACGCACGCGGCTGGGACGATCCCGCCAACGCTGCGACCGCGAACGCCGAGCCCGCCGATCCCGCGCAGATCAAAGGCAACTTCACGAAGGAAGAACTGCCACCGGCCCGGGGCTACCGCCTGCCGGTCGGCGTCGGCCACGCCGGTGACTACAACGGCTACACGGTCAGCTACCGCATGTACCAGAGCTACGACCACTACCGGAAGGCGTTGACGTCTTACGGTCCGCACACCGCGGACTACATGGTCACGCGCCTTGTACGGATGGCGGGCCGAATGAAGGGCGGCCCCGCGCTACAGCCCGAGCCGCTGGACGCGCTTGGCCAACTCGACGAGGCGCGGCAGGAGGCGACCGCCGTCGCGCTCGGTCAGGGTGCGGCCGCCGCGTATGCCGGCTGGATCCAGAGCGTGCCCGAGGACAGCACCGGCGCCCGGTTCGTCGCACAGCCCCGGAACATCGCCCGGTTCTCGGCGGCCACGGCCACCTGGGTGGGCGGGAACAACTACGTCGACAATCCCCTGGTGCGGGTCGAGCGGTACGTCGACGGCCGCTGGCGCCCTTACGCCGACCAGTCCGGCGAGGTGCAGGTGCGGGTCGACTTTCCCAAGGGCGTCACCAGCGCAATCACACAGCACACGAAGCCGTTTGCATGGCGGTGGACGGCCAACTTCGAGGCGGCGGACTTCTTCCCGCGTGACATCGACGATCGCGGACCCAACGTCCCCGACGGCCGCTACCGGTTCGTGGTCGACGGCGTCCAGCGGGGAGCTAGCGGGTTGGTGCCCTATCACCTCGAGTCCAATGGATTCACGGTCGGCCGCTGGACTGGCATCAAACGTCCGGCCATCCGCGTGGAGAAGAACGGCACGGTTGCGGTGGCTGTGCCTGGCATCGTGTATCCCCGCACCTACGCGTCGTCCTTCAAAGTGATCGGCGACGACAAGGGCAACCCAATCTGCAAGACATGCACGTTCCGGCCGTGGGCCGGCACCGGCCAAGTTGCATCGGTCACGATCCACATCCGGCGCGCCAACGGGACAACGCGGTATGTCCCAACCCGTCTCGACAAGGACGGCGTGTGGCGCACCAGCATCCAACTCCGAAAGGGCGATAAGGCAGTGGTAGAAGCGGGCGGGGTGGTCGACACCTACGGCGAGATCAACGGCCAACACTCCGAGGTGGTGGGGCGATGATGGAGGGGGAGGCGAAGACGGAGCCGATCCGGGGGACATTGACGAGGTGGCTCCGTCGCGCGTTGATTGCGTTTCTGGGCGGCACCCTCGTCGTGAGTGCCGCGTGGGCGGGTGTCGGGTTCGGCCCGTCGCCGCGGACGCGGGCCGGGGTCCCGAAGGCGTCCCCGCCCGCGCTCAAGGCCACTGCCGCGCTCGCCGCGCAGACCCCCACCGATCCGCTCCAGCCGCCCGACCTCACCGCGCTCGACGCCCTGCCCGACGGCCAGTTCCTCGTGGGCGCCTCGGTGACCAGCCTGGCGCCCGACCCGGCCAAATGGCAGACCAAGGACTGCGTGCTCGAGGACGAGAGCCAGCTCGAACGATCCGCTGTACCTGGTCAACCGCGCCGCCGAGGGCCATCTCCCGCCCGGGTGGCCCAAGTCGCCGAACTGCATCTACCTCGGGGGCTACGGCATCGGCCCGGGCCGCGTCGCCACCAGTGTCGATCGCTACTCCGGGTACAACGTGCGCAGCCTGGCGATCAGCAACGGCAGCCAGCTTGTCGTGTGGCAGATGATGGACACGGTCGGCTACTTCGCCAAGTACCGCGCCGACCTATGCGCCGACTGCGGGATTCTCGACATGCGCCGCCGCATCGGCGCCGCCATCGGTATGCCGGCGGCGAATGTGGCGATCGGTGCCACCCACACGCATGGGGGCTTCGACGGCTATGGCGCGTGGGGCGGCATTCCCGACTGGTACCGCACCCAGGTGCGCGACGCGGTGATCCGCAGCGCATTCGACGCGGTGCGGGCGATGCAGCCGGCCCAGTTCGAGATCGGCGATGTCAACGCCCGCGACTTTTCCGGGCAGCGGCGTGACACCTACTACTCGGCGAACGACTACGGCGCGGTGTGGCTACAGGCGCGCCGGCTGGCGGCGGGCCCGGAAACAGTGCGGGCCAGGTCATCGCCACCCTCGTGAACTACGCCGCGCACCCGACGTATCTTGGGCGGCCAGTCGGTCATGCACGGTGACTGGCCGGCAACGGGCGCAAAGGCGTCTGGGCGACACCTTCGGCGGCGTCGGTCTGGTGTTCGAGGGCGGACTCGGGAACGTGTCGCCGTCCTCGCCGCGCGGCGCGACCAGGGACTACACCGGCGACGGCAAGGTCGACGACTACGACCATGTGATCCAGATGGGCAACGACTTCGCCGCCTTTGTCGGCCGGGCGATCGCCAAGGGCGGCCACGTCATGGGACAACGCATCAGCACGATCGACGGTCGCGTGTCCAACACCCTGGAACCAATGTGGCCGAGGTCGGCGGCGCGGTCGCCGGCCTGCTCGACCGCGAGTTCACCCCGCGCACCGACGGCGCCGGCGGGCCAGGCGTCTACGTCAGCCGCCGCCGGTGCTTTCGTGGCCCGCAAGTGCGTGACCGGCGAGCGCGATCCATGATCAAGACCGACGTCTCCGGCTACCGCATCGGCGACCTCCTCGTCGATAACCGCGCCCGGCGAGATCTTCGGCGGCATCTCGACGGTGGCCAAGAGCCAGTTCCGGCGCAAGTCCTTCGACGGCGGCCAGACGATGGTGTTCGGCCAGACCCAGGACAGCCTGGGCTACATCATCCAGAGCTACGAGGTCGACCCGGTGGGCGGCCTGGCCAGCAACGTCGACACGCATGGGTCACGGCAACGTCGGCTGAGTACGAGGAGGAGTTCATGGTCGATCGCTGCTTTGGCGACCACGTGCTCGAGACGATGCTCTACGTCGGTCGGAACCTCGGATGACGTCGCCGCTCAGCCGTCGTCGCTTCCTCCAGCTCGCCGCCGGAGTCGGCGCAGTCAGCACCGTTCCGGGGTTGCGGTCGGGCGCGGCCGCGGCCGAGCCGCCTCCCAATGGGCAGTGGCTGGCCGGGGACTTCCACGTGCACACCGTTCTCAGCCACGACGTGTGGGCCGGGCCCGACGACGACAACACCGGGCTGGAGGAGTTCTACACACTCGGGTTCACCGCCGGTCAGCAGATCGCCAACGCCGAGCAGCGCGGCCTGCATTTTGTGGCGCTCACCGATCACGACCGGGTCGAGGCGCTCCGCCTCCCGGAGTACCGCTCGTCGAAGTTGGTCCTCGTGCCCGGGTACGAGCATTCGCTCAGCGGAGGCCATGCCGGGATCTTCATGCGCTCGGTCGGCGACCTGCCCGACGATCCTCGACCAGGACAACGAGCGGGGCGGCCGGGCTCACCGCGCTGCTCGGGCAGGTACACGAGCGGCGTGGCATGGTCGTGCTGAACCATCCGTTCGGCGGCGGCCTCTGGGAGTACCCGGTGCCGGCCTCGCTCGGCGCTCGACGCGGTCGAGGTGTGGAACAGCCAGTGGCTGCAACGGTCCGACGTGCTGCCGCTCGCCGAGTCGAACAACCACCTGTCCATCGACTGGTGGGAGCGCGAGTTCCTCGCGGCGGGTGCACGTCGTGGCTGCGGTGGGCGGCAGCGACAACCACTGGCAGTCCACGTTCGCGCTCGCAGGGCGTGGGTCAGCCCACCACCTGGGTCTATGCCGCCGACCGTTCGCCCAGCCGCGATCATCAACGCCGTCCAGGCGGGCCGCACGACCGTCTCCTGGCAGCCTCCGGCGTACGGCGGGTCCGCAGCTCACGATCACGGCGACCGAGCTGTACGGAACGCAGCGCCAGGCGATCGTCGGCGGCGAGGTGCGCCCGCTCGGCCCGTACTGGGGTGACCGTGCGCGTCCGCAACGGTCTCGGTAACCGGCTGCGGATCGTGTCGAGTGGTCGGGTGATCGGCAACTACCTCATTCTGGGGAACAACCTTTCGCACACCACGTACGCCGTGCTGCCCGAGAACGGATGGGTGCGCGCCGAGCTGTACCTCGATCCGGGCTACCTCATGACCGCGATCACCAGTCCGGTGTGGGCGTCGGCTGAGGTGGCGCCGCCGTCGGTCCGCCAAGCGGCGACGGTGGGTGTGCCGCTCGACTACGGCCACGACCTCACGGTGCCCGAGGTAGCAGTGTGCTGCGAGCACTGAAACGCGCCGGCCTGGCCGGCTGCATGTTGGCCGGGCTTGTCGCCGGGCCGGCACAGGCCCTCGACCCAACGCGCATCGAGGTGATCACCGACGCCGCCGCCCGTGATACCGAGCCGATTGTGCTCACCGGCGCGTTGCTCCTCGGCTGGGCGGCGCCGGCCGAGGTCAGTCTCAAGATCCCCACCCTTGGCGGCATCGAATGTCTCGCCGACAACGCTTCTCCGAAGTGCACGCACAGTCGCTACGAAGAGCCGGAGGTCGCCACCGGGGCGGGCCTCGGTGTCGGCGCGCCCATCGACCGCTTACTTGGGTATCGCTGGGACGGGCGCCAGTTCGTGCAGATCCCGTTCCAGGTCGACGAGCTGGCGGTGCGGTATCTGTCGAACAACGTCGTCGGGCTTTTCGGCCTACAGCGAGACCGACGCCCACCCGACCTACGTGTGGGACGAGGAGCGGTTCCGCTGGACGGCCTCCGCGCCCGGCGACCCGTGCCGCGCCGCGCCTGAGGGTGGCGTGCGGTCGACGCCCGATCCCGTGGCCGGCCTCGACACCGACGATGAGGTGGCGTTCATGGCGTCGGATGCCGGTCCGGCCGCTCCCAGCACCGCCGCGCTGCCCGAGGGCATCACCGGCAGCCGTCGGGTCACGATCATCGATCCCTACGACGCTGAGCACCCCCGCTACGTCTATGTCATGCAGGCGGGAGCCGCTCGGGGTGCGCCGCGTCCCGCCTTCGACGCGACCAACGGATATGTGCGTTACGAGCCGGACGCCGACAGCGACACGTTCCTCTATTCGCAGTCGAGCTACGGCGACTACGGCAATGCGCCCAAGGGCGCGTACTTTGACCCGGCGACGAACAAGTGCATCACCAGTGCCGCGCAGCACAAGCAGCGCCGCCCGAAGGACACCGCGTGGGTCAAGACGCCGCGGTACGCCTTCCGTTACGACGGACGTTGGTTGATGACCCAGGTGCGCATCGCGCCACGAGGCGAGACGTGGACGTACGGGCCTGACCTGATCGATCAGTGGAAGGCCCGCGCCTTCCAGCAGCGTCCCGGCGGCGAAACCCCGTGCTGCGGCTATGAGGACGAAGTCGTCAACTGGGGTGGGTCGTCCATCACCATGGGTGTGCGGTCGGGGCCGGTACGGGTCATCCGGGCAACGTGGGGCGCCGACTCCGGCACCAACACGGTGCGCACCGAAACGTTCTACCGGGACGAGATCCGCCAGTCGTCCAACCTGCGCGTGCATCCGGTCCCGCCGGCCGATGGCATCTATCAGCAGTGGGACTACAACGCCGGGAAGGTATGGACGTACTACAACCCGTATGTGCCGCGGGGCGTTGTCATCGATGGCAAGAACGACGAGAGCTTCGGCCACCTGCGACCGCACGTTGGTCCGGACGGCGTGCGCCTCGAAGACCTCGAGGTCGGGAATCCCGGTGACGGCACGTGCGGCGGTGACCCGTGCGTCGACAACGACATCGACATTCACGACCCGAACTTTTCCGGACCGCACAGCGCCCTGAGCTACGAGCAGGTGACCGGACCGTACGGCACGCTGGTGTCCCGATACTCGATCAAGCAGCCCACCGCCGGCACCGTTGCGCACGCGGCCACCACGTTCCCGTACTACCGCGACGACAGCTGCTTCGACGACGGCACCGGAAACGACCCCGGCGTCCACCTACGACCGCGTCGAACGGATCCGGTTACCGACTCCCAGGGCCGGCCCCGTCGGTGCTGGACGCCGGCCGACGGGAGCCCCGCGGGCTATGCCGACGACTACTTCTTCCAGGGCGACATTGCCACCCACGGCATTCACATCCAGCTCATCGTCGACTCGGACAACGCCTTTACGACACTGCCCACCACCGAGATCGTCGCCGAACAGCGGATCGTCCTGCTGTCCGGCTGGCAGCCGAACGTGGGGGAGCAGTACGGCCGCGGGACGGTCAAGCCTCTCGTCACCGTGGTGAGCTGACGGATGCGTAGGCGCGTCGCGTTCCTTGTCGCGATCGGTTTGAGCGCAACGACGATCCCCGCGGTGGCGCGCGCGCAGACACCGCGGCGACGCTTCGGCTCGCAAACGACGTCGTGGAGTGGCGCTGGTCGAAGGCGGGCGCGCGGACCTTCTCGCTCACCGACCGCCGGACAGGCCGCAGCTGGGTGTACCCGGGTCCTGACTTCGAGCTGCTCTCGCCAACCGGGACGATCCGTAGCGACGCGCTCGATGTGGTCACCGCGGCCATCGAGGATCTGCCTGACGGGAAGCGCCTCCGCGTCGTCCTGGCCGGGACCGGCGTGGTCGTCACGCGAACGATCTCGGTGTACCCGCGGCGTAGCCGGGTTCCGGGTGACAACGTCATTGCGGACGACGTTGCCCCTGCTGCTGGCCGGCGCCCGCCTCGCGCAGCTCAGGACCGGTGGCGGCCTGGTACCGACCCGCCATGCGTTGCGCGCCGGCGCCGACTGGCGGGAGCCGGAGTGGCCCGGTCCCCAGTTCACCGTGGGCGACCCGCACGCGGGGACGTGGCGCGACACGAGCAGCAACCCGAACGGCCCGGGCCAGTGGCTGTCCCTGGCGGCGTCCGGCCAAGAAACCCTGTTCGCGGTTGCTGAAGCGAATGACTTCCCCTCTGTCCGCACCGCGTACGCCAGCGGCACAGCCACGCCGCTCATCGAGTACGCGCGTGACGTCGTCTCGGCGGGTCCCTTCGAGGAGCAGATTCACGTCGAGAACAGCGACCTGCCCGCCGGGCGGGTGCGCGTGCTCGAGCCCGGGCGGGTAGTCAACCTGCCGGCCGTCTTCGTCGGGATGGGTGACGGCGACGGCGATGAGGCTTGGCAGTT
This sequence comes from uncultured Actinomycetes bacterium, assembly GCA_963742585.1. Lineage (GTDB taxonomy): Bacteria > Actinomycetota > Acidimicrobiia > Acidimicrobiales > JACDEA01 > JACDEA01. Next base: position 1,319,325 of record CAVUMI010000009.1, on the reverse strand, counting down.
CCACCAGTACCTGAACGACCATCGCGCCGCGCCCTATGAGCACGCGGTCACGTTCAACTCGAACGGAACCAATACCTCCGGCGTCTCGCTGGGTGCCAAGGACGGCATGAACCAGGCGACGATCGCGCAGGTCGCGCCGCTGGCACGCCGGCTGGGCATCGACACCTTCATCCTCGACGACGGTTGGCAGGCGCAGTCGGGTGACTGGGAACCCGACCCGTTGCGGTTCCCTGGCGATCCCGATCTGGCCAAGGTGCGGGCGACGATCGCGCCGATGAAGCTCGGGATGTGGATGACCCCCCTTCACTTCCATCCGAATTCGAAGGCGTTTCAGACACACCCAGAATGGGTCTGCGCGCCCGCCGGCGACGCGCTCGCGCTCTACAACCTGGCTGATCCCTCGAGCGGGTCAAACGCCGCGGGCATCGGGCAATGGAGTCGCGCCGCGCTGAGTCATGTCGAGACCCGGATCCGGCATGCCATCGACCGATGGGGTGTCCGTTACTTCAAGTTCGACTTCCTGGCCTGGCTCGACTGCGTCGGCCAGGGCGACCTCTACGACACCCACGATGCCTTCGTCGCGATGCTCGACCGGCTGCAACCGGCCTATCCGGAGGTCACCTTCCAGATCGACGAGACCAACGACTACCGACTCTTCCCCTTCGAGTCGGTGAGCCGGGGGCCGAGTTGGTTCCAGAACGGCGCGCCCAACCCCGCACGGCTGCTGCACAACTTGTGGAACCTGAGCCCGTTCGTCCCCGCCAGCTCGATCGGTCAGCACTTCCTCGGCGACAAGTCGTACGAGACCTGGCCAGTGAGCACGTTGATGGCGGTGGCATTGCTCTCGCATCTGACGTTCTTTACGGACCTGCGCTCGCTGCCGACCGCTGTGATCGACGCGGCCGCGCCCTGGCTCGACTTCTACCGGCAGCACAACGAGCAGCTGACCGGCGGGGTGGTCTATCCGCTGCTCGCCGACCCGTTGGCCGGCGGCTGGACGGCGCTGCAATCGTGGGATCCGAACGCGGGGCGGGGCGCGCTGCTCGTCTTCCGCCAGGACGCATCCACATCATCGATGAAGGTCGCGTTGCGCAACGTTCCCGCGGGTCGCACGTTCGAACTGAGGAGCGCGCCATCGGGCGCGGTCGTCGGAACGGCCACGTCGGGTCAGTTGCGTGATGGCCTGGTGGTCAACTTGCCGACCAAGCGGGCCGCGCAGGTGCTGCTCATCAACGCTGTTTGACGCGGTTCGCAAGCAGGGCAGTCCACGCCCGGCGAATCGTGACTTGACTGACCGAACACCCGTTCGATATAGTGGGGAAAGCAGCTATCGGGTGACTACTTCCCCCTACGACAGTCCCCTCCGAGTCCGGAGGATGCAGTGCTCGCAACGCTTGAGCGGTTGATCGGCGAACTCGACGAGGTTCTCGTCGCGCTCGATCCCGCCGCGCTGCATCCCCGCGACGCGGTGAAGCTGCTCGACGAATTCACCGCTATCGAGCATCGGGCAGTGGCCGGGCGCACGTTGGTGGCCGACCGCGCCGCGGACAGCAGCGACTGGACGCGTAACGGTCATCGAAGCCCCGAGGAGTGGCTGGCGGCCAAGACCGGCACCAGCTTCGGCCAGGCCCGATCGACGCTGGAGACCTCGGCCAAGCTCGAGGAGCTGCCCAAGACGTCAGACGAGTTGCGTCGCGGTCGCCTTTCGGCAACCCAACTCAACGAGATCGGCCCAGCGGCCACGCCGGAAAACGAGGAGCGGCTGCTAGGCGCAGCCAAGAAGGAGAGCTTCAAGGGGCTCAAGGGCACCTGTGCCAAGGAGAAGGCCAAAGCCCGCTCGGTCGATGACGAGGCCGCCCGCCACGCGCGTATCCACAAGGAGCGCCACCACCGGAGCTGGACCGATGCAGAAGGTGCCTACTGCTACTCGGGCCGCAACACCGCGATGGCCGGCGCGCAGTTCGATGCGGCGCTCGCCGCGGAGGCCGAGGCCGTCTTCAAGGCCGCCTATGCCGAGGGCCGCCGTGAGTCAGCCGAGGCCTACCGGGCCGACGCGCTGCTGAACCTGGTCACCGGCGGCGGTGCATCTGTCGATACCACCGTGGTGATCCGGGTCGATGAGTCGGCGCTGCGCAACGAGCGCGGCGCCGCGGAGAGCAGCACCGGGCCGGTCCCGGTAAACGAGGCCATCGGGGCCATCCTGGCCGGGGCATTTATCAAGGTGCTCCTCACCGACGGGGTCGATGTCGCCAAGGTCGCTCATCCGGGCCGGCGCCGGCCCGCGGTCCTCGATACCGCCATCTTCGAGCGCGACGGCTATCGCTGCGTTCGCCCGGGCTGCTCGTCGGCGCACCGACTGCAGGTGCACCACTACCGCATCGACTACGGCAAGAAGGGGCCAACCGCCTACTGGAACCTGGCCACGCTGTGTTCCTTCGACCACGACCTCATCACCTACGGCGGTCACCGCCTCGAGGGTGGGCCAGGGGCGTGGGCGTGGCGCGGTCCGCCGTAGTCAGGCCCTCACACGCGGGGAAGTCGGTACGGTGTAACCAGTGGCGCTAGTGACGCTGCTCGTTCGCGAGCACGGGGGGAAAACAGAGGCACGCGAGTTCGCCAGCGCGCTCGATGCCGTGGGCGCGGCCATCGAGTCGCAACGCGTGGCCCCTGCCAAGGTGGGTCTCCACGTCGGGGAGGTGCCCACCGAGACCGCGGCCGTGGCTGAAGCCCTGTGCCAGCGCGCCCTGGTTGGCCAGATACTGGTGTCGCCGCTCGTGCACGACCTGATTGCACCGCGTCGCGGCCATTTGTTCGAGCGAATTGACGCTGACGCGGTGGCGGTGATCTGGGAGGCGCCGACGCCGGCCACGGGCGCGCTGCCGCCGGGGCTGGCGGGATCGGCGGTGGCGCCGTTCGTTGCTCGCGTCGAGGAACTCGATCGTCTGTCGCAGGCGTGGAAGGAAGCGGCCGCCGGCGAGCTGCGCGCCGTTCTGGTCAGTGGCGCGGCGGGCATGGGCAAGACGCGGTTGGCCGCGGAGGCGGCGGCGCGGGCGCTCGCCGCCGAAACGGGTGCGATTGTGCTCTACGGCCGGTGTGAGGAGGACCTCGGCGTTCCCTACCAGCCGTTCGTCGAGGCCCTGAACTCCCACGTTCGTGACCTCCCACAGTCGGTGCTGGAGGCCCACGTCCGCGCCAGGGGCACGGAACTGGCTCGCGTCGTGCCGGCATTGGCGGCTCGTTTGGACCTGCCGCCGGCGGACCGCTCCGACCCGGCTGCCGAGCGGTACCTGATGTTTGAGGCGGTGGTCGATCTCCTGGCTCGGGCCGGCGCCGATCACCCCGTGTTGCTGGTGATCGACGACCTGCACTGGGCGATCAAGCCCACGGTCCTGCTCCTTCGCCATCTACTGCGAAGCGAGCTGGCCAGTCGCCTACTCGTCGTCGTCACCTATCGCGACGACGAGCTGGACCGTCTCAATCCGCTCACCGACGCGTTGGCCGAGATACGCCGGCTGCGCGGTGTCGAGCGGGTGGTTCTCCGCGGACTGGATCGCGAGGGCGTGGCGGCATTCGTGGCCGCCGCGGCAGGTCACGATCTCGACGACCGCGGGATGGAGCTCGTCGCCGCGCTTCACGCAGAAACCGACGGCAACCCGTTCTACATGGCTGAGGTGTTGAATCACTTGGCCGAGTCAGGTGTCGTCTACCAGGAGGACGGGCGGTGGACCGCGGCGGCGGACCTCGACATTCGCGACATGGGCCTGCCCGAAAGCGTGCGTGACGTAGTGGGCCGACGCCTCAACCGGCTGTCGCCTGACGTGCTACGCGCACTCACCGTGGCCGCGGTCATCGGTCCTTCGTTCGAGGTCGGCTTGCTCGAAGCGATTCCCGACGCGGCCGACGATGGCGAGGCGGTCTTCGACGCACTGGACGAGGCCGAGAATGCAGGGCTGGTGCTGGGCACGGAACGGGGTGTGTACGCATTTGACCACTCGTTGATCCGCCAAACGTTGCTCTCGGGACTCACCTCGGCCAGACGGGCTCGGCTGCACCGTCGCATTGGCGAGGCCATCGAGTCCCGTCCCGACGCCGACGAGCACGTTGACGCGCTCGCCTACCACTTCGGCGAAGCGGTGGGCGGTGCCGAGATCGGCAAGGCGGTCGACTATGCGATCCGCGCCGCCACACAAGCCCTGGGGCAGCTCGCGCATGAGGAGGCACTGGTCCGGATCGACCGCGGACTGCATGCGTTGGAGCTGGACGGGCGCGGTGACGACGCGCGCCGGTCCGACCTTTGGCTGTTGCGGGCCAACGCGCTCCAGGACGGTCCCGGCGAGGATCCTGAGGGCGTCGTCGATGCGCTTCAGCGGGCGGCGGCCAGCGCCCGGGCCATCGGATCGGCGGAGCGGTTGGTCCGCGCCGCAGAGTTGATGGCCGAAGAGACGGTCTTCGGCGCGGGCACGGCGCCGGCCGTGCCGCTGTGTGAGGAGGCGCTCGCGGTAGTGGGGGACGATCGCCCGGATCTTCGCGCCCGCGCCCTCGGCGCGTTGGTCTATGCCCGAGCAACCATGGAGAGCTCGTCGGCCGACCTCGGCGAACTGGCGGCCACCGCGGCCGAGGCCGGGCGGGCGGTTGGTGACGCAGGGACGCGGTCGCGCGCGCGCTGGTCGCCCAAGGCGCGGTGCTGCTCGCCAGTCCCGACGCGGATGCGTTGTATGCGATCGGAAGCGAGCTGGTAGCGGTGGCCCAAGAACGACCCGAGGCGTGGATCCTCACCTGGGGGCACCGCTTCGTCGGTCAGGCCTGTCTTCGACGCGGTGACCTTGGCGGCTTTATCGCCGCCCACACTGAGCTGGCTCGTATTGGCAACGAGCGGCGGCACACGACCGCCGCGGGTTGGTCGGCCGCGTGGGATGGCCTGCGGGCGATGCTCGAAGGCCGCCTTGATGAGGCGGAGGCGCACACGGTCGCGATCGTCGAGTTGGGCGGCAGCCACGTCAACTACGCCAACGCCTTCACCGCGCAGCTCTTCTACCTACGTCGGGAGCAGCGGCGCCTGGCCGAGGTGGAGCCGGTCCTTGCCGACGCGGTAGCCGCCAATCCCGGCATCGTCGGTTTCCGGGTCGCTCTAGCTATCACCTACGCCGACCTTGGCCAGCTCGACGCGGCGCGCCAACACTTCGAGATCGCCGCTTCCGACGACTTCGCGCGCGTGCCGCGCGACCTCGCGTGGACCGGTGCGCTCACGCTCCTGGCCGAGGTGTGCGCCGAGCTCGGGGATCGAGATCGCGCCGCGTTGCTCGTCGATCTCCTCGCGCCGTTCGCCGGCCAGCTCATCGTCGCCGCCACTGGGGTGGCTTGCCCCGGCGCGGCCGACCGCTACTTGGGAATGCTGGCCGCCGCCATCGGACGGCCCGAGGATGCCCGCCATCACTACGAGGCCGCCCGAATACTCGAGGACAGCGTCGGCGCGCAGCTACTCGTCGCCCGCACCGACGCCGCGCTTGCGCGGCTACGCGGTTAGCGCCTCCGCCAAGGGCGAGTAGCCGTCGAGGGCGAGCTCGACCGCGGCCCGGCCGGCCATCGAGCCGACCACGTTGCCGTTGCCGCAGAACGCGCCGACGGCTATGACGCCCCTCCGAACTTCTTCGCAGACCGGGCGGCGATCATCGGTGTAGCTACTCGTGCCCGCCCACCGGTGGGTGACCTCGGCGCGCCGGACGCCGACTTCCTCACGCAGCACCCGGTCGAGTGCGGCCTGAACGGCCTGGGTCGGTCGGCTCGCCGTCGTCCAGGACTGATCGGGGAACTGATCGCGACAGCCGCCCAGCACGATGCGGCCGTCGGGGAGCTGCTGCCAGTAGTCGTAGCCGAAGCGCGAGTAGGTCGGGCGCTCAATGCGCACCTCGTCGGTTCGCGCGGTCGCCAGCATTTGCAGGCGGGCGGTTCGGACCCGCCCGGTCAATTCCGGAAGGAGACGTTCGAGACCGCCGTCGACGGCGACGATTACGCGGTCGGCCTCGAGCGCGTCGAAGTCCTGAACGGCGCGGTGCTCGACGAGCAGCGCACCGGCCTCGCGCGCCGCGTACGCCATCAGCTTCACCCTCGCCAGCGGATGGAATGAGCCATCGGACGGTAGCAACACGCTGCCGTCGCGCATCCTCTCGGCCGGGAACCCGTCGTCCACCAGGGCCTGGTAGTGGGCCTCGCAGTCCTCGTGCTCCTCGAGGGACGCGGGCCGGCGGATGCTTCCTACGCGGGATATCACCGTCGGCGTATCCGTGACCATCCGACCGATCTCGTCGAGCGTGCGCCCGTAGAGATCGCGGTTGCGACGTCGGTGGTAGAAGTCGGCTGCGCCGGCGAGCAGGAATCCACCATTGCGGCCGGAAGCGCCACTGCCCACCGCACCAGCGTCGTAGCCCACGACTACCGCGCCGCGCCGTCGCGCCTCTGTCACCGCCGCCAGCCCGGTCGCCCCGAGCCCCACCACCGCCACTTCCATAAGGGAGACTGTGCCATGGACATCGATGAGGCGCGTGCCTTCATTCAATCGCACCATCGCGCCGTGCTGGCCACGCGGCGCTCCGACGGCCGGCCCCAGCTCTCGCCGGTGAGCGTCGCTCTCGACGACGCGGGTCGGGTCGGCATCAGTACCCGGGAAACCGCGGTGAAGGTCAAGAATCTGCGTCGGGATCCCAGTGCCTCGCTCTGTGTGATGCAGGACGAGTTCTTCGGCCAGTGGTGTCAGGTGGAGGGCACTGCTGAGATCGTCGCCCTTCCGGATGCTATGGAACTGCTCGTTGACTACTACCGGCGAGTGGCCGGCGAGCATCCGGACTGGGCCGACTATCGCGCCGCTATGGAGCGCGAGCGCCGGGTGATGATTCTCATCGCCATCGAGCGCACCGGACCCAAGGTCAGCCGCTGATGCGGCTCCGGGCGATTCCAGACCGGTTCACGGGGTAGATGACCTCGATGCGGCTTGGTGATCGGTTCGAGGTGGGCGACGTCATCGGTCGTGGGGGAATGGCCGACGTTCACACCGCGTTCGATCAGCGACTCCAGAGGGACGTCGCGGTCAAGATCATGCGGCCGGGCAGTATCGCTCCCGATGACATGGCTGCTCGCTTCGAGGACGAGGCCCGGGTAGCGGCGCGGCTCAATCACCCGAATGTCGTGTCGGTTTATGACACCGGCGTCACCGACGACGGCCTGCCGTACATCGTGATGGAACGGCTGCCCGGTGAGACGCTCGGAGATCGGATGCGGGCGGGCGCTCTGTCCGATGCCGCGGTCCGCGTGCTGGCCGACGATGTGTTGGCTGCGATGGCTGCTGCGCACGCGGCCGGGATCGTGCACCGCGATATCAAGCCCGGCAACATCCTGCTGACCGAGGATGGCCACGCCAAGATCGCCGACTTCGGCATCGCCCGGGAGTCGAACACCCTGCTCGTCGATCCCACGACGACTAACGCACTCACCGGCACTCCCGCGTACCTTGCGCCGGAGCGCGTGGACGGCAAGCCGGCGACGGCGCGTTCGGACATCTGGGCGTTGGGCGTGGTGCTCTATGAGGCGTTGGCGGGCCGTAAGCCGTTCGACGGGCCGTCACCCCTGGCCGTGGCCATGGCGGTGCGCGACGACGATCCCACCCCGTTACGAGAACTCCGGCCCGACGTCGATCCGACACTCGCCGCCGCGGTAACGAGGGCGATGGCGGGCGACCCCGCAGCGCGGTTCGCGACGGCAGCGGAGATGGCGACGGCCATGAACCAGGATCCGGCCGCAACCGTCGTCGATGGCGCTGGTGTGGTCGACGGCCCGCCGGTCGATCCGACCCGAACCCTTATGGCCCCTTCACCGCTCGCCGCAGCCTGGTGGCGCCGGGTCCCACGACGCACGGTTCTGGCGGCCGGCGGCTTGGCGGGCGCCGCGGTGCTCCTGATCGGACTCGGCGTCGCCGCCAGCCGCGACGACCCGCCGGCGACGCCGGTCAACCCCGCCAGCGCCGTCGTCTCGACGACGGTCGCGCCCGTCGTGACGACGACGCCGTCCTCGATTGCGCCATCCGCGCAGGTTCAGCAGGATGACGAGACGCCGGTACGAACCGTCCGACGGCGCTCCGGGAAGCGAAAGGGAGACGACGACTGAACGAGCTCAACCCAGTCGAGGCGCTGGAGCGCATCGGCTATTTGCTCGAGCGCGGTCGCGAGCCGACGTACCGCGTTCGAGCGTTCCGCAACGCGGCCGACGCGATCCGCGATCTTGCCGACGACGAGCTTAGCGGAGCGGGCGACCGCCGGCAAGTTGCGCGACCTGGACGGCGTCGGCGAGAAGACCGAGCGGGTCATTGTCGAGGCGCTCGAGGGCAAGACGCCTTCGTATCTGGCCCGACTCGAACGCTTGGCACCCGATCCGGAGAAAGGCCCGGGCGCCGAGATACGCGCCTTGCTGAAGGGCGACTGCCACACGCACTCCGACTGGTCCGACGGCGGCAGTCCGATCCAGACGATGGCCGAGGCAGCGAAGGATCTGGGTCACGACTACATCGCGCTCACCGATCACTCACCACGGCTCACCATCGCCAACGGGCTGAGTCCCGACCGCTTGCGCGAGCAGCTGAGGGTGGTGGCCGAGGTCAACGAAGAGCTGGCGCCGTTCCGGATCCTTACCGGCATCGAGGTCGACATCCTCGAGGACGGCGCTCTTGATCAGGAGCCAGAACTACTCCAGCAACTCGACGTGGTGGTGGCCAGCGTGCACTCGAAGCTGCGGATGGACGGCGATCAGATGACGCGCCGCATGATCGGCGCGCTCGGCGAACCCGCACATGGACATCCTCGGCCACTGCACCGGCCGCATTGTCGTCGGGCGGGGCCGGCCGGAGTCGACGTTCAACGCCGAGTTGGTGTTCGCTGCCGCGCTCAGGTTCGACAAGGCGGTCGAGATCAACTCCCGCCCCGAGCGTCTCGACCCTCCCAAGCGGCTTTTGCGGCTGGCGGTGGAGATGGGATGCAAGGTCAGCATCGACACTGATGCCCACGCGCCCGGTCAGCTGGAGTGGCAGCCCTTTGGGTGCGACCGGGCGGCCGAGTGCGAGGTTCCGCCCGAATCGATCGTCAACGCCGGCTCCATGGATGACCTCCTCGCCTGGACCGGGGTCACACGCTGCTAGTAGCCCGCCGCCGCACTGACGAGCGCGCGTGGGTCGGCGGCGCCGCCCAAGCGGTCGCCCTCGTTGACGATCACGTGGGCGTGGCCGAAGCCGTGGTCGAAGGCACCGCCCCGTTGCACGGTGTGTCCGCGCCCGCGCAGCCCGTCGTCCCACGCTTCCGGCGCATTGGCTTCGACGCGGACGACGACCCGCCCGCGGGCTCGCCACGTGTCGAAGCCGCCGCCGCCATCGGCGTTGGCCAGCGCCCAGCGGCCAGCGGCGATCGACCGTCCTGGTGACTCACCGTTGTGCAGCTGGCGGGCGAGGAGCTGCAACAAGATCTGGGGCTGGGTGTCGCCCCCCATCGTGCCGATGACCCGGTCGAGGGTTCCGTCGGGGTGCGTTACCAGCGCCGGCGACAGCGTGTGCGGCGGCCGCCGGCCGGGGCCGTACTCGGCGGGGTGGCCGGGCTCGAGCGAGAAGCCGAGGCCCGCGGTTCTGCAGGAAGATCCGGACGCCGGGCACGACGAGGCCGCAGCCGAAACCAGCCGCGTTCGACTGGATGAGCGACACGCCCATGCGGTCGCCGTCGACCGCGCACAAGTACATCGTGCCGCCCTCGCCGACAGCGGGTTCGTCCAAGCGCGGCAGCGGTCGGTCGTCGATCGCCGCACGTCGCGGTCCCAGCCGCTCGGGATCGACCAGCGCGGTGCCGTCGGCGTCCCTCGTGCAGCACGTCGAGCCGGTCGAACGCCGGCCTGGCGCGCCGCCTCGATCAGCAGGTGCGCCCACGTCGGGTCGTCCGGGTCGTCGGGCAGTTTCGAGCCCGGCTGCGATCCACGCCGCAGCGAGCGTGAGGTAGCCCTGCGAGTTGGGCGGGATCGTCCACAGCACGCGACCCCACGCCTCGGCGCGCAGCGGCGCGACCCAATCGGCATTGGACCGGGCCAGGTCGTCGGCGGAGTACTCGCCCAGTCCCGAGCGACAGGAGCCCGTCGCCGAACTCGCCTTCGTAGAAGGCGTTCCGTCCGCCTGTCGCGATGTCGCTAAGCGCCCGGGCGACGCCGGGCCGCCGGACGAGCGAACCGATGTCTCGGTAGTCGTCGGCGTCTTTCAGCTGGGCGACGAGGGTCGCGGATGCGGCCAGCGTGGGTGAGGGCGGGAACCCGTCTTCCGCGTAACGGCGGGCTGGCTCGAGCACGTCGGCGAGGGGAAGCCGGCCGAAGCGCTCGTGCAGCGTGATCCAGCCGTCGACACATCCCGGGACCGGGACGGCCCTGATGTCCATCGACGGCGGGCATGACGCGGTGGCCTTCGGCCCGCAGCCGATCGGGATCGGCGCCCGAGCCGGCGCGTCCAGAGGCGTTCAGGGCGGCCGGCGCATCGTCGCCCGGGCTGGTGCACCAAGGCGAACAGGTCACCCCCCATGCCGCACATGTGTTGCGACGTCACCGCCAGAACCGCATTGGCGGCAATGGCCGCGTCGGCGGCGCTCCCGCCGGCGCGAAGCATGGCGATCCCCGCCTCGGACGCGAGGTGGTCGACCGAGCACACCATGCCGGTCGGCGCGTAGCGCGTCACAAACGGCGCGAGGGCGGGCATCGACTTGCCAGCCTACGTTTGCGCAGTGGATCCGACCGAGACGTTCGCCGACCTCGTCGTGCGGCGCGAGCTGCCACTCGACCGGATCTCGCTGGCGATCGCCGCCCACGCGTGGCCGAGCCTCGACATCGACGAAGAGCTTGCTCGGCTCGATGATCTGGCCGCCCGCGTCGCGTCACCGTCCCGCCAGAACCTGTGCCGGGTCTTGTTCGGCGAAGTCGGACTGCGTGGCAATCGCGACGACTACTACGCGCCGGACAACTCGTTCATCAATCGCGTCCTCGACACCGGGCTCGGCATCCCGATCTCGCTGGCCGTCGTCATGATTGAGGTGGGCCGGCGCGCCGGCGTGCCGATACGAGGCATCAACGCGCCGTCCCACTTCCTGGTTCGCAATCAGGCCGACGGCGCGATCCTCGACCCGTTCGATGGTGGCGTCGAGGTCGACGACGCTGCTGCCGCCACCGCACCGTTGGCCGAACCGGTCGGCATCGTGGCCCGTATGTTGGGGAACCTCCGGACGATCTACACGTCCTCGGGCGACCTGGCCAACCTCATCTGGGTGCTACGCCTCCGCACGCTCCTCCCCGGCGCCGCCGTGTCCGCCGGCTACGAGCTCACCCGCGCGCAGGCTCGCCTGAATTAGATGATGCGGGTGTTGTGGCCGGCCCAGTACTCGTCTTTGAGTAGGCGTTTGTAGAGCTTGCCGGTGGGATGGCGGGGGAGTTCGGGGCGAAAGTCGATGCTGCGCGGGCACTTGACGTCGGCAAGGTGTTCACGGCAGTAGGCGATGAGTTCACGTTCGAGGTCCGGTCCGGCGTCGGCCATGTCGATGGGCTGTACAACGGCCTTGACCTCTTCGCCGAAGTCCTCGTTGGGCACGCCGAACACGGCGACGTCCATCACCTTCGGGTGAGTGACCAGCAGGTTCTCGGCTTCCTGCGGGTAGATGTTCACGCCGCCGCTGATGATCATGAACGCCTTGCGGTCGGTGAGGTAGAGGAAGCCGTCGTCGTCGAGGTAGCCGACGTCGCCGAGCGTCGACCAGTCGGAGTGATCCGGATGGCGTGAGCTCTTCGTTTTCTCCGAGTCGTTGTGGTACTCGAAGGCCGTCGCGCTCTCGAAGTAGATCGTGCCGGGCTCGCCGGCGGGTTGCTCGGTGCCGTCCTCCTCGCAGATGTGAATCGTCCCGAGAATGGACTTGCCGACCGTGCCGGGATGAGCCAGCCACTCCTCCGACGTGCAGTGCACGAAGCCGTTGCCCTCGGTCCCGGCGTAGTACTCGTAGATCACCGGACCCCACCAGTCGATCATCTGCTGCTTGACCGGGACCGGGCACGGTGCCGCGGCGTGGATGACGGACTGGAGCGACGAGAGGTCGAACTGGGTTCGCTCCGCCTCGGCCACCTTGAGCAGCCGCACAAACATCGTCGGGACGACCTGAAGGTGCGTGACCTTGTAGCGCTCGATCAGCCGCAGCATTTCGATCGGGTCGAAATGCTCCATGACGACGACCGTGCCGCCGATGCGTTGCATCGCCATGGTGAATCGCAACGGCGCCGAGTGGTAGAGCGGCGCAGGGGAGAGGTAGATCGACTCCTCGGTGGCGCCCCAGAGCATCTTGGCCAGGAACTCCACGCCGGTTGGGCTGTCGCCGGGCTGTGCGCCACTCAACGGAACCTTGATGCCCTTGGGGCGGCCGGTGGTGCCCGACGAGTAAAGCATGTCAGTGCCCTCACGCTCGTCGGCAATCGGCTCGGTGGGGTACCGACTCACGACGTCCTCGTAGGCCTCGACACCGTCGATGGTGCCGCCGACCATCAGGCGGGTGTGGACGTTGGCAATGCGGTCGGTGGGCGTAATGAGCTCGGCGACGTCATCGGCCTTGTGCTTCGACGTGACGAGCGCCTGAGCGCCGCAGTCGTTGAGGATGTAGTCGAGCTCCTCGGTCGTGAGCCGGGAGCTGGCCGCGGTGTAGTAGAGCCCCGAGCGTTGCCCGGCCCAGGTTGCCTCGAAAAACCGCGAATGGTTCTCCATGCAGATGGCCAAGGCATCGCCGGGACGAAGGCCTCGCTCGTAGAGCAACTGGGCCAGCTGGTTCGACCGGTCATTCAGCTCGCGGTAGGTCACGGTCTGGCCGGACCCGCCCATGATGTAGGCGGCTTTGTCGGGCGTGTTCTTGGCGTGGGTGGCGACGTACATCGGGCGCGCAGCCTAAACGAGCCCGAAGCTATACGGCACAGTCCGGTAAAGTACGTCCATGTCCGGAGAACTCCACCTCTACACCGCCGCCGAGGTGGCCGATCTGCTGCGCATGAACGTGCAGGTCGTCCAGCGCAAGCTGCAGTCGGGTGAGATCCCGGGGTATCGCATCGGCCGCGACTGGCGCATCGAACGTAAGCAGCTCGAAGCATGGCTCGAGGACCACTCGAACCAGCGCGTCGCGAACCGCGACGGAACCGCACCGTTCTTCGAGCGTGACGGCCGGTTAAAGGCCCTGCCCGCCCCCCGCAAGAAGCGCGACCTCGTGCTTGCCAAGCTGGCGAACGCGTTCGACTGGGAGCGCACCTACAAGGAGGCCGAAGTCAACGCCGTGCTGCGGCATTTCCACGACGACGTGGCGACGCTACGCCGTGAGTTGGTGATGACCAAACACCTGGTCCGGACCCGTGACGGCATCTACAAGAAGGCCGGTCCGAAAGACGTACTTCTCAGACGGTCCTAAAGGTGGACGACCCACCCAGGGCGAACCTGGGAGGGTGCAGCGCGCGAGGTCATTCCGGGTAATCGTCGCGGTCATGGCTGGGGCCGTGACCGCGGCACTGTCGGTGTCCGCGTCGCAGGCCGCGCCGCGCGGCGACGGCGTGTGGACCGAGACCACCATCGGCGCCATTGGCGGCACGGTCACCCTCCACGCCGACGTGCTCCGGCCGGCGAACCTTCCCGCGGGGACCAAAACGCCCGTCGTCCTCTCGATCGGGCCGTACTTCAACCACGCGGCCACGAGTCCCACTTCGCCCGAGAGCTACGAAGCAACGGCCGAAGGCCCGAGCGAACGGTTCTACGACTTTCTGAATCTCTCGAAGTTGTTGCAGCGTGGCTACACCTTTGTCATGGTCGACCTGCCCGGCTTCGGTGGTTCGGGCGGGTGTACCGACTGGGGCGGTCCCACCGAGCAAGGGGCAACCCATGCGGCCGTCGAATGGGCGGCTGCTCAGGCGTGGTCGACCGGCAAGGTCGCCCTGTTCGGGAAGTCCTACGACGGTGTCACTGGCCTGCTCGGCATGGCCACCGCACCGCGCGGCCTGGCCGCGGTCGTGGCCATGGAGCCGCTCTATTACATGTCCTCGTACCTCTACAGCGACGGTGTCCGCCGTCCCAACTCGATCGGCACGCCGGCGCTCTATCAGGGGATCCAGTCGCTCCCCGGACCCCTGATCAAGGACCCCACGTACACGATCAGGAGCGCGCCCAACCCGGTGTGTGATGTTCCCAACCTTTTGGCGCAGCAGAACGACAACCCCAACTCGCCGTACTGGCTCGACCGGGAATTGCGGCGCAAGACCGCAGGCTCGCGCATACCGCTGTTCCTCACCCAAGGATTCCTCGAGGCCAACACCAAACCCGACGGGCTCGTGGACTTCTGGAACGGGCTTACCGGTTCGAACAACCGCGCGTGGTTTGGCCAGTTCGATCACGTACGCGGCTGGGACCGCGAGGAGGACGGTCGTCTCAAGACCGGACGCGATGGTTTCGTCGACGAGGTCATGCGCTTCCTCGAACTGCATCTCAAGGGAATCAAGCCCGCGGTGGTCGATCCTCCGATCGTCGTGCAGGACACGACCGGGCGGTACCGCGCCGAGACGAAGTGGCCGCCGGCCGACGTGAAGATGTGGTGGACGGCGCTGCGACCCGGCGCATACCAGGACGACGGGCTTAGCAGCGGCACAGGTGGCGCGGGCGGCGAAGGTGCGTGGAGCATCTCGCAGCCGTTGCCGCATCGTGTGTGGATGGCCGGCGAGCCGGTCGTCGAGTTCGACGTCGCCGGGCCGCCCCGGTCGAACCTCGTCGCCGACCTTTACGACGTAGCACCTGATGGCACCGCAACCCTGATGAGTCGCTACGCCAAATTGCTGCGCGCCGGCACCGAGAAGGGCACGATGAAGCTGCTGGGGCAGGACTGGCCGCTGGAGGCCGGGCACCGGCTGGCTTTGCTGTTGTCCGGGTCCAATGTCGACGCGTGGACACACATCCCGACGCTGGGCACGGTCACCGTCCGTTCGGCCCGGCTGGGGCTGCCGGCCCTGACCGCGGACCGCGCCACATTCCTCGATGGTGTCCCGACGGCGCGCATGAAGGACTACTTCGAGTTCGAGACGATCAAGCTCGCCGCCACCAGGATCGCGGGCGCGACGGTCACCTTCGCGCTGCCGCCTCCGCTGACCCGCGTGAGCGCGGCGGGCGCCGTGGCTGCCGCGCCGAAGCCGGCCGGTCGACCGATCCTGCCCGCGACTGGCGCGGGCACCGAACTACCGCTGCTGGGTGCGCTCCTGCTCCTAACCGCGGCTAGATCGTTGCGATCGACTGCACGGCGAGCCGAGGTCCGTAGCGGGGCGGCGCGTCGCCGCCCAACAGAATGAGCCGGAGCGCCCTACCGCGGTGGCCGCGGTAGGGCTCGAGCAGTTCGAGCATCTCGTCGTCGCTGCCGCGCGGCCGCCCACTGAGGTTCCAGGAGACGAAGTTCTTGAAGTGGTAGTCGCCCACGGGAACCGCATCGGCGTCACCCAGCGCGACCAGCGCAACCTGCGCGTAGGTCCAGTCGCCCAAGCCCGGCAGCGTGGTGACTCGCGCCCGGGCCTCATCCGCGTTCAGCACGGCCGCCTGCTCGAGACTGCGGGCGTGGCGACAGGACAGGCGGATGGTGTCGGCCCGCTTGCGCTCGACGTTCAGGTGATGGAAGGCCGCGGCGGAGAGGCCGGCCAGCCGCTCCGGGCTCGGCGGTAGCCAGAGGCTCTTGCCCAGCGGCCCGGGTGCGGGCTCGCTGTAGCGCCGGACCAGCGCGGCCCAGGACCGCTTGGCCGCCTTCCCGACCACCTTCTGCTCGAGAACGGTCGGAACCAGCGCTTCCATGACCGCCTGCGATCGGGCGATACGCAGGCCGTAATGCCGGCGGTGGGCCTCGGCGACGAGCGGGTGGTGGGCAACGAAGCTGGCGTCGTCATCGCCGGCGCCCAGCAGCGTGGGTGCGGCGTCGAGGGCCCACGCCGCACCCGGACCCCAGGCGCTCACCGTGATCTCGCCGCCGGAGGCGGTGAACCGGGTCGCGGCCGGACCGTCAGACGTCCGCGTTGCCCGCCACACACCGTCGGGAGCGAACCGCATCGTCGGATCGATCCGGCCCCGGGCCAGCGGCCCCAACGTCAGGCCGAGGTGGGTCGGGTGGACCGGTCGGAACCTCCGGAAAAGCATTGGCCTCATCATGGCTGGGCCATGGCAGGCTGGCATGGATGTCAGACGTGTGGGAAGACCTTCAGTGGCGGGGCCTGGTCAGTCAGGTCACCGACCCGGACGTTGGCCGGTTGCTCAAAGACGACTTCCTCACCGTCTATTGCGGCATCGACCCCACCGGGCCGAGCATGCACCCAGGTCACCTGATCGGCGTCCTGACCTTGCGGCGGCTGCAGCTGGCCGGCCACCAGATCGTGCCCCTCATCGGCAGCGCTACGGGGATGATCGGTGACCCGAGCTTCCGATCCGAAGAGCGTCAGCTCCTGAGCGAAGCCGACATCGAGGCAAACGTTCGCGGCATCCGGGCTCAGGTCGAGGCGCTCCTCGACGTCGACGACGCCAGCAACACGTTGGCGCCGATCGTCACCGACAATGGCCAGTGGTTACGGAAGCTGACCCTTACCGAGTTCCTGCGCGATGTCGGCAAACACTTCAGCGTCAACGAGATGATTCGCAAGGACTCGGTGCGCAACCGCCTCGAGGCGCGCGAGCAGGGCATCTCCTACACCGAGTTCACCTACATGCTGTTGCAGGCCTACGACTACCTGCATCTCTTCGACGAGCACAACTGCCGTCTGCAGATCGGGGGCAGCGACCAGTGGGGCAACATCACCGAGGGGATCGACCTCATTCGCCGGCTCCGTGGCGCCTCGGCCTACGGCCTCACGTGGCCGCTGCTCACCTACGACGACGGCTCCAAGATGGGCAAGACCGACACCCGCACGCAAGTGTGGCTCGACCCCAATCGCACGAGCCCCTACCAGTTCTTCCAGTACTGGGTGCGCACCGACGACACCGACGTCGGCATGCGGCTGCGCTGGTTCACCTTCCTCACGCGCGAGCAGATCGAGGCGCTGGACGAAGCCACCGCGGAGCATCCTGAGCGGCGCGAGGCGCAACGGGCGCTGGCGTGGGAGCTCACCGCGATGGTTCATGGCGCGGCGGAGGCCGATCGCGCGCAGCGGGCCGCCGAAGTGTTGTTCACCGAGGCGGTCGCCGAGTTGGACGAGGCGACGCTGCTCGACGTGTTCAGCGACGCGCCCTCAACCGAGCTTTCTCGTGGTCAGCTCGGCGATCTCACGTTGGTCGACGCGCTCGTGACGAGCGCACTGGTGAAGTCGAAGGGCGACGCGCGCAAGCTGATCGGCCAGAACGGCGCGTCGGTGAACAACCGCCGAGTCGAGGACATCGACCACCGACTCTCGCCCGGCGATCTCTTACACGATCGCTACATCGTGCTGCGCAAAGGCAAGCGCGATCACCACCTGCTCCGGTTCGGGTAGCTACAGCTCGACGTTGCGCAGGTGGGCCATCTCGTTGAGCGCAACGACCGAGCGATGCCCGGCGCGAGATGCGGCGATGCGGTGGATGCTCGTGTAGCCGGGCTCGAACCACAGCAGCTTCGGAATCTCGAGGATGTGCGCGATGTAGGCGTTGATCACGCCGCCGTGGCACACCACGCCCACCTTGCGACTGGGGTTGGCTTCGATCACGCGCTCGAGGGCGCGAACGACACCCTGCTGGAAGGTGACCGGATCGATGTCGAGGTCCTGCAGCCGGTCCTCGGTCATGGCCAGGTAGCGCTCGTCCTTGGTCTGCCGTAGCTCCTCGAACGGGATGTAACTGGCGGCCTCGCGGTCGAATTCCGCGAGCTCATCGTCGATCTCGACCTTGAGCCCGTGGGCGACCGCGATCGCCGCGGCCGTCTCCCTGGCGCGCTGCATCGGGCTGGCCCAGATGGCGTCGAGACGCTCGCCCGCCAGCCACGCAGCGGCCAGGGCCGCCTGGCGGTGACCGCGATCGCGCAACGGCGGGTCGGCCGGACCGTCGGCGTCCTCTATCCGAACGGGCTCGGCGTGACGGATCAGCAGGAGGTCCACTAGCTGAGCGACGCTAGTGCGGAGGCGATTCGCGCCGCGAACTCCGTCGCCTCGGCATCGCTGGCGTACTTGGTGCGGGGCCAGAAGAAGCCGCGAAGGCCGTCCTTGCGCCGGCGGGGGACTGCGTGGACATGCAGGTGGGCGACGCTCTGGCTGATCCGGTTGTTGATCCCGACGAAGACGCCGTCGGCGCCGAGACCCTCCTCGAGGGCGTGGCCGACGCGCTGCGCGGCGCCGAACAGGGGTGTCAACAGCTCGGCGGGAAGGTCCATGAGCGTGACGACGTGCTGGCGGGGGACGAGCAGCACATGGCCGGGAAAGACCGGCCGCGTATCGAGAAACCCGACGACGTCGGCCTCGTCAAGGACGATATGCGCAGGCAGCTCTCCACCGACGATCTGGCAGAACAGGCATCCGTCCACGACCGCTGACTGTGCCACGATGCGGGCATGGCCGACGTCTCGATTCCGCGTGGACTGCCCGAGACAGTGCTCCCGTCGGAGCCCGTGGTCATCACCGATCGCCTGGCGCGGGCCGCCACGCACGACGAGGTAGCCGCGGTGGTGGCCGACGCGCCTCGCTCGCTCAACGGCTGGGCGCGGCTCGGTGAACTCAGTGAGGCCGGCGACCCCATGGCCGCGTACGCGTTTTTCAGGGTGGGATACCACCGCGGACTCGACGCGTTGCGCGCCGCCGGCTGGCGTGGCTCGGGCTACGTCCGCTGGCGCCACGAGGAGAACCGCGGCTTCCTTACAGCGCTCGACGGCCTCCGCCGCGTGGCCGCCACCATTGGCGAGTCCGACGAAGCCGCCCGCTGCGAAGAGTTCCTGCACCAACTCGACCCCAACTGGGACCGCCGGTAGCCGTTCTTAGCGGCAGAAGGCGGTGACGGTGTTGTTGAGGATGTCGGCCCGCTCCCATTGGACGAAGTGGCCGCACTCGCGCAGGAGGAACGGACCGACGCGGTTGGGGAACACGACCTCGCACATGCGGTCGAAGTCGGCATACAGCACGTGGTCGGACGTGCCGAACAGAATGACCGTGGGGGTGGGGTTGGGCGCGGCCATGGCCGACGGTTCGCTGCGGGCCGTCTCGCTGAAGGCGCTCTCGTACGCGCCCCAACTGGCGCGGAGCTTGGCGCCATCGGCGAACGGTTCAGTCATGAAGTCGACGTCGTCGGAGGTGAACGCACCGGGATGGGCCCAGAACCGCGACATGTAGAACGTGGCGATGTAGCGCCGGCGCTTGTCCGGCGTGTCGAGGTCAGTGGCCAACCCATCGGCGTCGGTCCCTTGGCGGATGAAATAGTCCGACGCCTCGATCGGGGGCCGCGTCCGCATTGCCGCCATCGCGTCCTTCACGTAGGGGATCGGGGAGTTGAACAGCACCATGCGCTCGACGAAACCGGGGTAGCGCATCGATAGGTCCTGGATCACCGGACCGCCGAGGTCGCCGCCCACCGCCACCACGGTGGCGTGCCCCAGGTCGTCGTGGACGAGGGAGTACAGGTCGCGGGCGTGGGAGGAGACGTCGTGAAACCCATCCGGCCCGACGTCGGAATCCCCGAATCCGCGAAGGTCGGGGACGATCACCTCGAAACCGGCCTCGGTCAGCGGCGTGATGTTCCGCCACCAGATCCGTTTGGTCTCCGGCCACCCGTGAACGAGCAACACTGGCTTGCCGCCTATGCCCTCGCGGACGAATGCCTGGGTGAAGCCCCGAGTGGTCGTGGACTTGACGTCGAACTCGCTCACGCTGCGGAACGGTACTTTGGGTTGCGATGGCGCGGTCCGGTGACCTCGACGAGGCGGTCACCGACTTCGCCAAACGCATCGCCGAACTGGGCGGCGACCAACCCGCCGGCGTTTACCGGATGTCGTGGTGGAGCGAGCGGATGCTCGACTGGGCGATGTCGCATCCGAGCTTCAAGACCCAGCTGTTCCGCTTTGTCGACGTCTTCCCGGCCACCACCGACGACGAGGACGTGCTGCGCCACCTTCGCGAGTACTTCGAGGTGGCGGATGCGCCCCGACTGGTCGACCTGGGTGTCGGGTTGGCCGATCACGTTCCCGGCGGTGACCATCTGTCGGCATCGGTCGCCCGCCGCAATATCCGCCGGATGGCGCAGCAGTTCATCGTAGGAGCGTCGCCCGCTGAGGCCGCGAGCCGGCTGCATTCGCTGTGGCGCTCCGGCACCGCCTTCACCGTGGACCTGCTCGGTGAGAAGACCGTCACTGAGGCTGAGGCCGATCGGTACGCGGCCCGAGTCGACGATCTGCTCACGACGTTGCTCGATGCAACGACCCGTTGGGCCCCCGACGACCATCTCGACCGCGACGATCTTGGGCCGCTGCCCCGGGCCAACCTCAGTCTCAAGCCCACGGCGCTGGCGTCGCTCTACGCACCGCTCACCGCCGACGCAGGTATCGCGCAGGCGAAGGCCCGGCTGCGTCCGATACTGAGGACCGCGGCCGACCGCGGGGCGTTCGTGTACTTCGACATGGAGCACTACGACGTCAAGGACCTCACCCTGCGGCTCTTCACGGAGTTGCTCGACGAGCCGGAATTGGCTGCCTTGAACGCGGGCATCGTGATCCAGGCCTATCTGAAGGACTCGCTCGACGATGTGGCCCGGATAGTGGCCTGGTCGTCGTTCCGCTCTGTCCCCGTGACGGTGCGTCTCGTCAAGGGCGCGTATTGGGATGCGGAAACGGTGCAGGCCGCGGCCGAGGGCTGGCCCTCGCCAGTGTTTGAGCGCAAAGCCGAGACCGACGCCAACTTCGAGCGCTGCACGCGCGTCTTGCATGATCACCACGGTGAGGTCCGGGCCGCGTTCGGCTCGCACAACTTGCGGTCACTCTCCTACGCAGTCACCTATGCGCGGGCCAAGGGCATTCCCGACTCCGGCTACGAGCTCCAGATGCTGCACGGGATGGCCGAGCCGATCCATGCGGCGATCCGGCGCCTCGGTCTCCGCCTGCGTGTGTACGCGCCGGTGGGCGAGTTGGTCCCCGGGATGGCCTATCTCGTCCGGCGCCTCCTGGAGAACACCTCGAATGAGAGCTTTGTACGGGCACGGTTCGCCGAAGGGCGCGAGCTCGACAAGTTGGTGGAGCCGCCGCCGATCGACCGCTTGCCCGACCCTGACCCAGCCGCCCGCAGGCCCCCGACCGACGTCGACGATCCAGGCGAGTACGAACCGGAGCCGCCCGCTGAGTGGCGGCGCACGCCGGTGCGCAAGGAGTTCAGCACCGCGGTAGGCGGGGTGCGTTTGGGCGAGGGCGTGCCCGCGGTGATTGGTGGTCGCACCGTCCGCACCGAGGACACGATCGTGTCGATCGATCCGGGCGCGCCGCTTCACGTGGTCGCCAGCTCGGCGTCATGCGGAGTCGCCGAGGCCGACGACGCTCTCGCCGCGGCCGAGCGTGCACAGCCGGCCTGGGCGGGTACCAGTGCCGCCGATCGCGCCGCCGTGCTGTTCCGGGCGGCGGAATGGATGCGGGCGCGGCGCAACGAACTGGCGGCCTTGGAAATCTTCGAAGCGGGCAAGCCGTGGAAAGACGCCGACGCTGACGTCTGCGAGGCAATCGATTTCTGCGAGTACTACGGCCGCGAGGCTCACCGGCTAGCCGGCGGCGGGCGAGTGCAGTCGCCGCCGGGCGAGGCCAACTCGCTGCGATACCAAGCCAAGGGCATCGGCGTTGTGATCGCGCCGTGGAACTTTCCGCTAGCCATTCCCACCGGCATGGTCACCGCTGCGCTGGCGGTCGGCAACGCTGTGCTCTTCAAGCCGGCCGAGCAGACACCTCTCATCGCGTCAAAGCTGGTGGAGGCGCTCCTTGCGTCGGGTCTGCCCGCGGGTGCGCTGGCATTCCTTCCGGGCCGCGGCGAAGTCGTCGGCGACTATCTCGTGCGCCACCCCGCCGTCGACTTCATCACTTTCACCGGGTCCAAGGCGGTCGGCCTCTCGATCAATGCCGCCGCAGCGATCACCGAAGCGGAGCAGGATCACGTGAAGCGCGTCGTCGCCGAGCTCGGAGGCAAGAACGCGATGGTGATCGATGCTGACGCCGACCTCGATCAGGCGATACCTGCGGTCGTGCAGTCGGCATTCGGCTATGCCGGACAGAAATGCTCAGCGGCGTCGCGCCTGGTCGTCCTCGATGCGGTGTATGACCAGGCCGTCGCCCGACTGGTGGGTGCCACCGCGGTGGTCCCCATTGGCCACGCGCGCGAGATGTCGACCCAGGTCGGCCCGCTCATCGACAAGGACGCGCACGAGCGGGTGCGCGGCTATGTCGAACGGGCTGCGGCCGAGGGCACCGTTGTGCTGCACCGGGCCGACGGGCCAGAGCAAGGCTTCTTCGTCGGTCCGACGATCGTCACTGACGTCGGCCTCGACGCGTCCCTCGCGCACGATGAGATCTTCGGCCCGATTCTCACGGTGTTCCGCGCCTCTGACTTCGCAGACGCGCTGCGCATCGCCAATGCGTCGCCGTACGCGCTTACCGCCGGGGTGTTCTCCCGTTCGCCGCACCACATCCGTGAGGCGGCGGCCACCCTTCGCGCCGGCAACGTCTACGTGAACCGGGGCCTCACCGGCGCGGTCGTCGGGCGCCAGCCCTTCGGTGGGTACGGCCTCTCCGGAGTCGGCTCCAAGGCCGGCGGTCCGGACTATCTGCTGCAGTTCGTCGATCCCAAGGTGGTCACCGAGAACACCCTCAGGCAGGGATTCGCGCCGCAATAGCGGCCGGCGTCGTCACCTCGATACGAGGGTCGGCGACGGCGGCGGCCACCACCGCGTCGAGGGTGGCCAGCCGCCGCTCGTCAATGCCGGTGATCTCCGGGTGGCAGATCGTGATGAACAGCCCGTCGATGGCAGCGGCGTTTTCCAGCGCCTTGAGCCACGCGTCGCGGACGACGTCGGGATCGGCGGGATCATCACGGAGATACCACGCGCCGTCGACGCCGGGCCAGACGAATGGCACCTGGCCGAGGGAAGGTGTGAGCCGCATCGGCCGCATGCCTTCACCGAGGCTGGCGTCGTACGCGTAGGCGAGATTCTCGAGAATGGCGGCAGTCGCCGGTGACCGCTCTCCGCCCGGCGCGCGAAACCCGTGAGGCGCCTCGCCGACTGCCTCAGCGATGGCGTCGGTCGCGCGGGTCGCCAGGGTGCGCTCGGTGGCGGGATCAAGCTCGGACCATCGCTCGTGCGCCCACCCGTGCATGCCGACGTCGAACCCCGCGTCGTGCAGGGCGCGGACCGCTTCCGGGTCCTCAGCGGCGCGCTCACCGGTAACGAAGAAGGCGGCCGGTGCCGCGTGACGCTCGACGACGGCGCGCAACGCGGCCATCTGCGCAGGCGTCCCTAGGTGGTCGAAGGTGATCGCCGCCAAGCCCACCTGCGCAGCGTAGGTGGGCAGGATTAGAGAACGCGAAGTCCCTGGTCAGAGCGCCAAAGGGGGGTGTTACACCCTCTTTGTACGATCGGCGCCATGGCGCATGCCACCTACGCCGGCTACTCAGATGACGACCTGGTCGCCACCATTGGCCAGCTGCACGCGGCCGAATCGGCGACGCGGCGCGAGCTGTGCCGGGTCATCGCCGAGTACGAACGGCGCGAGGCCCTTGGAGGAGCTAATCGAGCGAGCTGAACGTCGCAATACGTCGGGCGAGCGGACAGCCTCGCCGATGACAGGCGCCGGATATCGAGCGCCGGGCGGTTGGCGAGAATTGCGCGAGGCTCCGTTCATGCCCGTTCAACATGGACCCGTTGGGCCGTTCCCGGAAGGTGTCGAGCCCGAGGAATACGACAAGCTGCGGCGGCGGGTGCTGTGGGCGATGCCGTCGGGGCTCTACATCGTCGGGAGCCGCGCTGGCGATCGCCGTAACGGGATGACGTTGAACTGGACCACGCAAGTGAGCTCGGACCCGAAGCTGCTCGCCATCTCGGTCGAGAAGGAGGCCTTCACCCACGAACTGATCGTCGAGGGCCAGGTCTTTACGCTCAACCTCGTATCGCGCGAGGACCGGGCGATCATCCGCAAGTTCACCAAGCCGGTTGAGGTCGACGACGCGGCGCACACCATGAACGAGTTCCCGTTCCACGACGGTCGGACCGGCGCGCCCATCCTCGACCAAGCGGTGGCGTTCGTGGAGGCCGAGGTGCGCCAGACCTTGGACGTCGGCAGCCACACCCTCTTCATCGGCGAGATCGTCAACGCCGGCTTCCAGCACTCCGAAGACACCGAGATGCTCCGCATGGAAGACACCCGCATGAACTACGGCGGGTGACCCAGCTACCGAACTGACACCGTGAAGCTGAGGTGGTCAACCGGGGCGGTGACCTCCAGGTCCGCACCCAGTGATCGGAGTTGGACGTCCGGTGCCGACACGGCCCAATCCGCCGCGGCATTGATATTGGTAATCCGGAACGAGGTGCGCCGGCCGACGACGTCGTCGTTCATCGGGGCCAGCGACACGGTCAACACCTGGTGAGCGCGATCCCACCAGGCCTGCGTCGGCGTCACGGTGGGGAAGTCGACATCGACCAACGTGGGCTCGCTGAAGCGACGGGTGTCGTAGGTATTGGCGAGTCGCCACCAACCGCCCGCGGTGTTCGCTTCGGCCCCGGCCATCGCCGCGTTCCACTGGCCGCGAGGATGCTCCTCGGCCAGACCGAAGCCCCACGTGAATTCGCCGCGTTCGACATCCCACGTCGGTTGGAGTTGCTCGTCGGCCGCCTGTCGAAGTCCGGCCTCGAGCTCGGTGTCCTCCCATTCCGTGGCTAGGAACAGGTGCAGAGCGGTGAACCGGGGACCGAGCGTTGGCGCATATGGCGGCGCGGTCAGTCCCAGCTGTGCCCGCGCCGAGTTCCACATGGCGCGGGCGTCATCGGGCAGCTGCGCGGCGAGGTAGTGGGCGACGATTGTGCTGGCGGCAAAGGCGGGTAGGACATGGTGCTGGTCGACGATCGGGTCGTAATAGAAGGTGACCGCGTCCCCCGCCGTATCGCCGACGAAGTTGAGGTAGTCGGGCCGCGCCTTACGTCGCCACCAGTCGCGAAACGCCCCGTGATGGTCGGTCCCGTGCAACAGATCAGCCAGCCGCAGGCCGAGCCCGGCGGCGGTGAGGCAGAGCGGCCAGATCTTGGTGTTCTCGCAGTGGCAGCCGTCCGGCCGGGCCGCCCACTGTCCTGCAAGGTGCTCGGCGATCCCGCGGTGATGCCAAGTGAACGTGTTGTCGCCTTCGCGGATCATCTCGAACGGCTGCTCCCAGCGCGTGTCGCCGGTCGTCCGCTGGTACAGACCCAGCATGACCAGGAACCACCCCTTGTAGAAAAGGTTGCCGTCCGCGCCGATTGGGTCCATCTGAACACCCCAGGGCTCCACGCCATTGGCGGTCCAGCCCGGGGTGTCGTAGTCGCCCCAGAGGTTCGGCGGAATCAGGAGGCGGTACTCGTCGGGATAGTTGGCGCGGTCCGGGTCATGGCCGAACTGCGTCAGCCAGTCCGACGCCGACCACCAGCCCGTGTGCCGGGTTACGAGTTCCGAGAGGATGCGGCCGTAGACCTCACGCCAGGCGGGGGTGTGATCGGCCATCAGCGACACCGCGTACGAGGAGTCGATCAGGTCGAATCGGTGCCACGACAGCATCGGGGCTTCGCTCTTGTCGTCCCAATGCGGGTGGGGCGCGCCATCGCGGTCCCAGTTGTCAGGCGTGGTGGCCTTGCGGAAGAGGTAGCGCAACCAACCCTGCGATCGCGTCGATAGGGAGGGGACGCCGGCCACGGTCTTGCGAATGCGTACCGCCGCGGGATCACGCGGCTCCTCCCGATCGTCTGCCGGCTTCGCCTCCGACTCACTCACGGTCGATGGGGTGCTTCTTCTCCCTCTCGGCCTGCTCGTTGGCCGCTTTCTTGCGTTGGCGGTCGGCCTCGGCGTCGGCGCCGCGAATGAGGAGTCCGATGAGGCCGGCGGTGGTGAATATCAGCGGCCAGATCGGCCAGAAACCGCCGGCACCCGTGGCCGCCCAGATTCCTGTGCAGACGATGTTGGTGCCGACCCAGGTCGACACCTCATTGCGCACCTTGACCTTGTACTCGCGGCGGACGTCGTCCTCGTCGTTGTCGCTCGGGAGCTCGCGCAGCGCATGCTGCAGATCGAGACCGGTCCTTGCAGTGAACACCTCCGCCACCCGTTCGTCGAACTCGGCCAAACTCAGCCGCCCCTCCGCGGTGTGATGGCGGAGCTGCGCGACCACGGCCTCGCGGTCCCGGTCCGAGACCCGCACCACCATTTCGTCGCCGGCCACGGGCGGATCGTACGCCTGCTAGCCGACCTGGGTGATGCCCACTGCGTGGCGCTTGGCCAGGTCGGCGTAGGCAGGCGGGTTCATCGTCACCCAGAACTCGGCTGGGGTGCCTGCGATCGGCCGCTTGACCGTCGCCGGCGAACCCGCGGCCAGCACGCCGTCGGGGATGACCGTGCCCGCGGCGACCAGCGAGTGGGCGGCGACGAGGGAACGCGCGCCGATGCGGGCGCCGTCGAGCACCGTGGCGCCGTTGGCGATCAAGCACTCCTCGCCGAGCACGGCACCGTGCACCACGCAGAGGTGGGCCACGGTGGCTCCCGGGCCGACCTCGGTCGTCTCGTTGGGCGGGCCGTGAATCACCGCGCCGTCCTGCACGTTGGCCCCGACCCGGATCAGCACGGGCGAGTAGTCGGCCCGAATCACCGCGCCGTACCAGACCGATGCCCCGGCTTCCACGGTGACGTCGCCGACCAACGTGGCCGTCGGTGCGATGAACGCGGTGGGGTCGACCACGGGAGCGTGGCCCTCGAAGGCGAAGAGCGGCATCCGGCGATAGTAGGTACGGTCCCGGGCGTGCGCTTTGGTATCCACCTTCCCCAGTACGGCCGCGCCGCGGGCGCCGAGGCGATCGCGCGCGTGGCCCGCCACGCCGAGGAGCTCGGATTCGCCGACGTGTGGGTCAGCGATCACCTTGCCGTCCCGGCCGACGCGCCGTACCCGCCGGCCTTCCTGTTCGAGCCGGTCGTCGCCCTGACGTGGGCGGCGGCGGCGACCGAGCGGGTCGGTCTCGGCACGAGTGTCCTCGTCTTGCCGTACCGCCACCCGCTGCACCTGGCCAAGGAGCTCGCGTCCCTCGATCGGCTGAGCGGGGGCCGGCTCATCGTCGGCGCCGCCGCCGGGTGGCTGGAGAAGGAGTTCGAAGCGCTCAACGTGCCATTCAACGAACGGGGCGTGCGCACCGACGAGAGCATCGAGGCGATGCGGGCGTGCTGGGGCGAGCAGCCGGTGAATTACTCGGGTCGTACGGTGCGGCTCGAGGACCTCAAAGTGCAGCCCACCCCCGAACGCCGCATCCCGATCTGGGTCGGTGGCTCGTCAGCGCCGGCGCTGCGCCGCGCCGTGCAGCTGGGCGATGGATGGCACGGCACATTCATGAAGCCCGAGGAAGCCTCACCGCTCCTTGCCGCGCTGCGGGCCGACCGGCCGGAAGCCGACTTCACCCTCTCGATGCGAGTTGTATGGGACGGCCTGGCGGGTGACGCGGACGAACAGCAGCGCGATCTCGAGGCGTTTGCCGCCGCCGGGCTCCAGCACCTGATGACGTCCCCGGTGCAGGGCGATCTCGACGGGTGGTTGCGCTCCCTCGATGCACTCTGGGCCCGCTTCGCCGCGCGACAGCGACTAGGTCTCTGGCGCCCACTCGTCGGCCAGCCCGGCGAGCAGTGAGCCAATCATCAGCACCATCAGCGCGCCGCCGATGCCGTAGAGCTCCAGGCCCGCGAAACCTCCGGCGACCGTGAGGAACGGACCGAGCTTCACCGTCCGGCGCTCGAGCGGACGCTGCAACACCAACTGTTCGAAAATCTGGAACGCGAGGAAGGCGAGCGCGACGACGATGGCCTTCGTGGCCGACCCCACACCGGCCAGCACCACGATGGGCAGGGCGCCTATGAAGGCGCCGATGAGTGGTACCAAATCGAACAAGCCGACCCAGAGGGCGAGCGGGGCCGCGCCGGGCACGCCGGCCAGCCGGGTGATCAAGTAGGCCACCGCACCGGCGAGGACGGCAATCGCCAGGGAGCCGCGGGCGTAGCCGAAGCCACGCCGGTAAGCGGTCACCGCGAGCACCTCAACCCGAGCCCTGCGCGTCCGGTCGGGTATTTGCTCCGCCGCACTGCGCGCAATCCGCGGTCCGTGGAGCAGGAAGAAGATCGACAGGACCCCGGTCGCCAAGAAGGCCACGCCCCGCGTCGCTGCGGATCGCAACGCGTCGGAGGGCTTGCCCCCCCGAAGCCGGTTGGGCACTTCTTTGACGAAGCGCCGGGTGCGTTCCTCGAGCTTGAACTCGCGGGCCGCCTCGCCGAAGCGCTCCGACCTTTCGAGCTGCGCAGCGCGGCGGGGCAGCGCCCGTTCGAGCCGGCGCGTCTCGCGGACGAGACCGCCGACCGAGCCGTACGCGATGACACCTGCGGACCCGGCGGTCAGGAGCACTACCAGCCCTACCGCGAAGCCTCGACGCATCTTGCGCTCGAGAACGGACACCAGCGGATGCAGCAACCCGGCGACGACGGCGGCCGTGAGGATCCACCCGAGAACGCGCTGCGAGGCCACCACCACGCGCAGGAGCAGCACTGTCGCGCCGAGCATGGCCACGGCCATCACCGCCGACCGGGGCGTCACGCGCAGCCGCTCGATCGGCTGAGGCGAGGGCATCGGTCGGTACAGTACCGGCGTGCCCGACGCGGACGACGTAACGACGGCCTCGCCGCCGGTTCGCGAGTTCGACCTCGACTGGCGCTCACTGGTCGTGGTGTTCGCGGCCTTCATCGTGCTCGTTGCCATGCGCGGGCTGCTCAACGCGATACCGCGCACGCTCGCCGCGTGCGCAATCGCGACCGTCCTCGCTTTGGCGCTCAACCCGGTGGTGCAGGCCGCCGAGCGGGCGTTCAACTGCCGGCGGGCGGTGGCCGTGTCGACGGTGGTGGTCGGCTTCGCCGCGGTGGTCGCGCTCCTCGCCATACTCCTGGTGCCACCCGCCGTACGCGAGGGGCGCCAGCTGGGAGAACAACTCCCGAAAGTCGTCAGCGATCTCGGTCGGCTGCCCATCGTCGGTGACGACCTTGTTCGCAACGAAGTGCCCGCCAAAGTGGAGGGGTGGATCGAAAAGCTGCCCGAGCGGTTGGCTGGAAACACCGCTCCGATCGAGCGAGCTGGCCGCTCGTTGGCCGATGGCCTTCTCGCCGGCACGGTCACTCTCTTGCTGGCCATCACGTTGCTGCTCGACGGCGAACGGCTCGTGCGGGCGGCCCGCCGAATGGTTCCGGCACGGCACCGCCAGCGCGCGCATCGCGCCGGCGAGATCGCCTACGAGATGGTGGGCCGCTACGTGGCGGGATCCCTGTTGGTGGCGGCGGTGGCCGGCGTCGTCGTCCTCATTATCGGGCTCGTGCTTGGTGTTCCCCTCACGCCTCTGGCCGCGGCCTGGGTGGCGGTGTGGGACTTGGTCCCGCAGGTCGGCGGTGCCGCCGGCGGCATTCCTTTCGTGCTTCTAGCGGTGACGCAGGGCGTGGGCACGGGGTTGATCGCGGCCGCCGTCTTTCTGGTGTATCTCCAACTCGAGAACCATGTGCTGCAGCCGATGCTCGTCGGTCACGCGGTCAAGCTGTCGCCTCCGGCGACGATGACGGCGGCGCTGATCGGGGTGTCCGCCGCCGGTGTCGTCGGCGCCTTGGTGGCCGTGCCCGTCGTCGGGGCGGCGAAGGCGGTTTACCTCGAACTGCGGCCGCGCCGGTGACCGCGGCTGCGGTTCGGTGGGTCGCATCGGCCTCGGAGTTCAGCGGGTTGTGCGCGGAGCTCGCCGAGGCCCCCGCATACGCCCTCGACACTGAGTTCCATCGCGAGCGCACCTACTTCCCGCGCGTCGCACTGATGCAACTCGCGTGGGACGGCAATGTCGCGCTCGTCGACACGCTCGACCTCGACATCGGTCAGCTTCGGCCGGTGCTCGAGGGTCCGGCGGTCGCGGTGCTGCATGCGGCCGAGCAGGACCTCGAAATTCTGCAGACGGCGTGCGGCGTGATGCCCGCGCACATGTTCGACACGCAAATCGCCGCGGGGTTCCTCGGTTACAGCTCGACCGGTCTCAGCGGCCTGCTCGCTCGAGAGCTCGACGTCACCTTGCCCAAGGGCGACCGGCTGACGAACTGGACGAAGCGGCCGTTGAGTGAAGAGCAACTCGATTACGCGGCTGCAGATGTCGGTCATCTCCTGGAACTTCGCGAGAAGCTTGTTGGTCCAGCTCGACGAGCTGGGACGGGTGACGTGGGCGGAGGCGGAGTCCGCCGAGCTGGTGGAGCGCGTGCGACAACGGGGCGACCTCGACAACCTGGCCGACACCGCATGGTGGCGTCTGAAGGAGGCCCGCCGCCTCAAAGGTCAGTCGCGCGGCGTCGCGCAGGCCATCGCCGCCTGGCGGGAGCGTCAGGCGATCGCGCGCGACGTCCCGGTGCGCTTCGTGCTGTCGGACATGGGGGTCATCGCGCTGGCCTACCGGCCGCCGAAGCGGATCGCCGACCTCGCCGACGTGCGAGGCCTCGACGCCCGGTTCCATCGCCAGCCGGCGGCGGGCGAGCTCTTGGCCGTCATTGAGGCTGGCCGTCAGCTTGCACCACCGGCCCTGCGCGTTCCGCCGACTGACGCCACCGACCCCGGGCAGCGAGCCACGGTGACGCTGGTGGCGGCGTGGATCTCGCAGCGAGCGCGCGCCCTGCGGCTCGATCCCGGCGTGGTCGCGTCGCGGTCCGATATCGAGTCGCTTCTCGCCGGACGCGAGACCGGGCGCTTGGCCTCAGGGTGGCGACGGGCAATGGTGGGCGAACCCGTTCTGCAGCTGGTGCGCGGCACCGCCTCGGTCGCGCTCGAGAACGGCGCGCTGGTTCTGGAGGAGCGCAGCTACCGCAAGATCAGCGCGCCCGAGGCGGGCACGACACCGGAATAGCGCTCGCCCTCGCCGACACCGTCGCTGGCCACTTCCACCGTCAGATCGCCACGCAGCTGGGCGGTGCCCGGCGCGTCGGTGAAGTTCACGACCACCACGCGCCGGTCGTCGCCGGCGCGGCGTTCAAACGCGATGAGCCCATCGGGCGACTCGAGCATCGACACCTCACCGATCGACAATGCTGGGGCGCCCCGACGGGCGGCCAGCACGCGGCGGTAGAGGTGCGCGATCGAGCCGCTGTCACCAGTCAGGTCAGCGCGGTTGCGGGTGGCAGCCTCGGGCGGCCAGGGCAGCCACGCTTCAGCACTGGCCCAGCCGTGACTCGGCGTCGCGTCCCAGGGCAGTGGCGCCCGGCAGCCGTCGCGCCCACCGGGATCGACAACCCGCTCCGCCGGGATAGCTGCGTCCTCGAGGCCGAACTCCTCGCCGGCGTACATGAACGGTGTGCCCCGCAGCGTGAGGAGCAGCACCGCGGCGGCACGCGCCCGTGCTTCGGAACCTCCGTATCGGGTGCGGTGGCGGGGGGTGTCGTGGTTCGACAGCACCCAGGTCGGCCACGCGTCGCGGGGGTCGAACTCCTCGATGGCGCGATCGATCCGCCGCCGCCAGACCGCGGCGTCCCACGGCGCGTGCAGCGGCGGGAAGTTGAACGCGAGATGCAACTCGTCGTTGTCGCCGTAGTACTGCGCCACCTTCGCGGTACTGAGGATGTAGACCTCGCCGACCATCGCTCGATCCCCTGAATAGGAATCGAGCAGCTGTCGGATGTCGCGGCAGCAGCTCATGGGTGCGCGGGTAGTCGTGGAACAACGTTTCCTCGATGCGGCTGAGACCGGCCGGCATGTCGGGAAGGTCGGTGCCCTTGCCAATCGTGTGGATGACATCCATGCGGAATCCGTCGACCCCACGGTCGAGCCAGAAGCGCAGCGTGTCGTGCATCGCGGCGACGACCTCGGGGTTGTTCCAGTTGAGATCGGGCTGCTCCGGGAGGAACAGGTGGAGGTACCACTGTTCGGTGGTCTCGTCCCAACTCCACGCGCTCTCGCCGGTGAAGTTGGCGATCCAGTTGTTCGGGGGCGTCGCCGGGTCGCCGTCGCGCCAGTAGTACCAGTCCCGCTTCGGGTTCTCGCGGGACGATCGTGATTCGATGAACCACGGATGCTGATCACTCGAGTGGTTCGGCACCCAGTCGATCATCACCTTGAGGCCCCGTTCGTGCGCCTCGTTCAGAAGGCGATCGAAGTCAGCGAGCGTGCCGAACAGCGGGTCCACGTCGCAGTAGTCCGCGACGTCGTAACCGAAGTCGGCCATTGGCGAGGTGAAGAAGGGCGACAGCCAGATCGAGTCCACCCCGAGCCAGACGAGGTGGTCGAGCTTGCGACGGATGCCCTCGAGATCACCGACCCCGTCGCCGTCGGTATCGAGGAACGACCTCGGATAGATCTGGTAGACGACCGCCGACTTCCACCACGGCTCAGCCACGGCGGCGAGCGTACGCGCGGTGATGGCTTGCGCTCGATATCCGGCAATCCCGCACACTGTTATCTGGAGTGATCAGGGCACGGATTCCGTGTCCTGATCACTCCAGAAGTTCGACGGAAGCGCGCCGGGAATGCCCGGAACCGACGGCTAACCGGTTCCGGGCGGATCACACGACCTCGCCGGATCGGTGGGGTATATCTGTGATCCGTGACCGTCGATGTACGTCGCGAGCGTCGACGCTCATTTGGGCGTCGATCGGACTTATCGCGTTCGGCGTGGCACTCGTTGGATTCGCGCTGATCACGTTCGGATTCCTCGTGTCTTCCCGCGCCAAACCGTCGTGACGAAGGCCTGGTTCGTGATCGAGCAGGCGGACGGAGAGACGATGGCGGTCCCGGTCGAGGAGCCCGATGCGCTGCGGTGCGTTCCAATGGTCGACGTGCGGATTCGAGGCGACGTTCATGTTGGTGGACACGTTGCGATCGAGGCCGGGGACCGCCTCATCTGGCCAGTCGGTATAGAGGTCTCTCCCGTAGACATGCTCATTGCTCGGCGGCGTGGACCGCGTCACTGAAGTCTCGTATTACTCGACGGATCTGGCGAGAGCATGCCCGGACGATGAACGCATCACTGCCGCTACCGAGCGGAGCCGCGCCGGTCCGCTCTCAGGAGGACGGCGTGGGGCGGAGGTCGACGCGGAGGGTGAGGATGCCGTCTTCGATGGCGGCGGTGGCGTCGCCCAGCATGGCGAAGTCCTGGAAGTCCAACTGCGCCTGTTCCATGTAGCGCTTGCGGGCCTCGCCTTCGAGCGGCGGCAAGCCCCGTTCACGCACCGCGTGGGCGCGGTCCTTGAACCGCTGGATCATCGCTTGTACATCCAATCCGTCGCTCACGGCGGTACCGTACCCGCCATGACTCAGGTCGCCACGGCCACGCCGACGAGCGATCTCGGCCGGGCCAAGGCCGACCTGGCCGAGATGGGTTACTGCCTGCTCGAGAACGCCCTGTCGCCGGAGAAAGTGCGGGCAATCCGTAGTCGGATCGTCGAGCTGGCCGAGGCCGAAGAGGCCGACGGCACCGACTACATCTATGAGGGCGGCGCC
This sequence comes from uncultured Actinomycetes bacterium, assembly GCA_963742585.1. GTDB lineage: Bacteria > Actinomycetota > Acidimicrobiia > Acidimicrobiales > JACDEA01 > JACDEA01. The sequence continues at coordinate 1,285,563 of CAVUMI010000009.1, read as the reverse complement.
AACCAACGGGTTTGGACGCTGCTGAACAAAGGCGACGAATTCGCCGATCTCGCACTGGACCCGGCGGTTACCGACTTGATGAACCACCTGCTGGGTTTCGGCTTCCTGCTGTCCAACATCGACGCCAACATCGCCGGGCCTGGCGGCAAGCCGATGTTCCTTCACGCCGATCAGAGCTTCGCGCCGCCCCCATGGCCGCCCTGGCCGATGGTGGCCAACGCCATGTGGATGCTCGACGACTTCACGGCCGAGAACGGGGCCACCCGGGTGCGTCCCGGCAGCCACCTCAAGAGCGAAGGCCCCGTCCCGACGCTCGACGACTCGGCGACCCTCCCGGTCACCGGGTCTGCAGGCACGGTGATGGTCTTCGACGGCCGCCTGTGGCATCAGACCGGGGCCAACGTGACCAACGGCGAGCGCAGGCACGGAATCCTGGCCTATTACTGCCGGCCGTTCGTGCGCACGCAGGAAAATTGGTTCCTCTCGATCGATCCCGCCGTGCTTGATCGGCGCCCCGAGCTCCGGCCGCTCCTCGGCTACGAGCTGTACCTGTCCCTAGGCATGGTCGACGGCATGCCGCGGGAGGGCCCGAGGTTCTGACCCGCATTTTCTAGCCCGGTCCCGGCGATAGACTGGGGCCTGTAAGGCCAGGTTTCTGAACCGGGGAGCCGTAGTGAAAAAGGGTCGGCATCGCCGTTTTGAAGAGGCGCGTGAACTAAAGCGCGCCACCGAAGTCATCGTCGAGCCGTGCCCGGAATGCGGCAACGAGGTCGAGCATGCGTCCTGGTGCCGCGCCACGGAAGACGAAGTCGACCCGTACGCTGAAGAAGAGGCGTAGCCCCTAAGCGATACGGACGGCGGCGGGATGAGAATTCGGAAGCGAGTGCGGGCGCGCCAAGTCGCCCTCGTCATGGCAGTGGTTACGGCTGCATCGGCGGCCGTCGTAGTCGGCCACCGGCTCGGCGGCGATCAGTCGCCTGCGACCCTCGCGGTCGGCGCGGTCCCTGCGGTGATCGTGCCCCCGACCACTACTACGACCCTGCCGCCCCCGACGACCACCACGACGCTCGCACCGCCCACCACCGCCCGGCCAAAGCCCCGCACGACGGTGGCCCCGAAGCCGGTGTCGCGGCCTCTGGTGCGTGCCGCGCCGATCCTGGCCGGGTCGATCGACGGGTTCCGCGGCTTTGGTGCATGGATCGACGTCTTCGACTGGACCAGCGAGTTCACCAACGGGAAGCCGACGGTGGGGGTCGCGCAGGTCGACCGTATGGCGGACATGGGGGTGCAGAGCCTCTACATCCAGACGGCCCGACACGACTCGGCCAATGAGATCGTGGATCCGGCGCTGCTGCACCCGATCATCGACCGCGCGCACAAGCGGGGCATGGCGGTCATCGCGTGGTACCTCCCGACGCTCGAAGATCCGGCGCGGGACCTGGCCCGGCTGCTCGCCAGCGCGGCGCTGAACGTCGAGGGCGTTGGTGTCGACATCGAATCGCGCAAGGTGCCCGACGCGGCCGAGCGCAACCGCCGGCTCGTCGACCTGAGTGCCGCTCTCCGCGAGAGGTTGCCCGGCCGACCCATTGCCGCCATCGTCATGCCGCCGGTCGTGACCGACGTCATCAACCCGGCGTTCTGGCCCGGCTTCCCATGGCAGGAGCTCCGCCCGCTGTACGACCTGTGGATGCCCATGAACTACTGGACGATGCGCAAGGCCGACTCGGGTTATCGGGATGCGTATCGTTACACCGCCGAGAACATCGATCTCGTACGCAAGAACCTGGGAGCGCCGAACGCGGTGGTCCACGCCATCGGCGGCATCGGCGACACATCGACGGCGGCCGACATCGACGGCTACCACCAAGCGTCGGTTGAGCGGGGCGGCATCGGCGGTGGCATCTACGACTACCGCACGACCGGCGACGGCCTGTGGGCGAGCCTGAGGAAGTTCAGGATCTAGCCACATCCCCCGCAGGTAACGGTCAGGTTGTTACGGTCTGCGCGACGACTGCTTGAGCCGTCGACGTGCGGACGATCGGGGCTATCGATGGATGTCACTCGCTCGCAGCGGATAGGCGCGCTCGCCGGCGTGCTGTTCGCGGTGGTCTTTGCGGTGGGGTTCACGGTGTCGGGGGACACGCCCGATTTCGACGCTTCGGGCGCGCAGGTGATCGAGAAATACAGCGACGAGGGGCCGATCTTCCTCGGAGTCCTTGGGCTCGCTCTCTGCGGCGTATTGCTGCTCTTCTTCGCCGGAGCGCTTCGCGCCCGGCTGAGCGGCGGCGGTTTGGAGTGGGTGAGCACGGTGGCCTTTGGCGGTGCCATCGCCTACTCGGTGGGCTTGGGCGTGTTCGCCATGGGTCAGGTGGCACTTATCGACGCGGCCGAACTTGGCCAGCCCGAGGTCGCCCAGGCGCTGAACATTCTGGACAACAACAACTTCTTTCCCGCGATCATGGGTTTGAGTGTCCTTTTACTCGCCACCGCTTGGCACGCGCTGACCACGCGTTCGCTGCCGGTTTGGCTGGGGTGGATCACGCTCATACTCGGCGTCGTCGCGATTGCCGGACCGCTCGGCTTCGTCGCCTTCCTCTTGTCACCGATCTGGGTCCTGGTAGTCGCTATCACGCTCCTGCGCACACAACCGGTGGTAGTCCCCGCCTAAAGAAACGAACGGGCGTGTTGTAGCGCGAGTTCAGCGAGGGGTCCGTCGGCCTTCAGTGCCGTCGCCTCTTCGGCCGTGATGCGCTGCGTGGCCCGCCGGCACCACACGCCGGCGGGACCAGTGATGCGGTCGGTGGCGTCGGCGGGCCCGTAAGTCCACACCTCGCCGCTGGGCCCGGTGACCTCGAGCCGGAGGGTGCGGTCCGCGGGGGGCGTCACCTTGGCAACGCTGAATGCATAGGGGAGGGCGCTGTACCCAATCCACGCGACGTGGCGCAGCCGGGCGGTGTCGACCGCTTCGACGCCGATCGCGGCGCGGATGTCGAGGCCGTGGGCCCAGTGCTCCATCAGCCGGGCGGTGACGAACGACGGCCGTTTCATGCCGAGACCCCAGGGCACGCGGAACCCGTCGTCGAGACCCCGTAGTGCGGGGCGAAGGCGCGACGCGGCACGCCACCACCACGCCAGCACATCGCTCGGTGCCATGGTTCGGCCCTGATCACAGCCCGCCTCGGTGAATTCCTCACCTGTCACGTACCGCCCGGTCTCGTTGGCAAGCGATCGGGGACCGCCGGTGGCCGTGTCGAACGCCACCTCTTCGGTATGAGCAAGGTGCGCGACCTGGTCGCGCACGTCCCACCCGGCGGCTGGCGTCGGTCGCCGCCACGCCGCGTCGTCGAGCGCGGCGAGCACGCCGTACAACTCGGTTTGCTCGGCCTCGTAGTCGTCGTCGATGTCGGCCATTACTGCCGCACGCGGACGACCGGATGGGGGAGCGGGGTGGTGGCTTTCGCGCGCCGCTCGACGTATTGCACCAACGCGGCGTACACCTCCGGGCCAACCATCTCCACCAGCTCGTCGCGCATGTAGCGGTACACCGGCTCGCGGCCGACGAAAGCCTCGGGCGCCTCTGTGCACCACCAGTGGAACTCCTTGCCGCCGGCACCCCAATGGTGACGGTCCCACTGCCCGATCGTCGAGACCACATGCCCGTCGTCGCGGGTGAGGTCATCGCGCCGCAGCGGCAGCTGCCAGCAGACGTCAGGCTTCAGGTCGAGCGGACGCTCACCGCGCTCGAGCGCAGCGCGATGTAACGCGCAGCCCGGCCCGCCTTCAAAGCCGGGCCGGTTGAGGAAGATGCATGCATCGTTGACCAAGCGGCTGACGACGTCGCCCTCCTTGTTGGTCTTGACCACGCCGCGTTCCCGACCCTGCTTGCGGAACTGCCACTGGGTCTTGGTCAGCTTGGCCGCGGCCTCCTCAACTCGGCGGACATCCTTCTTGTCGGTGAAGTGTGCGCCGTAGGAACAGCACCCCTGCATCAGTTCCGGCGTTGGCCCGGTGAGGACGCCCTGGCACCCGCTACCGAAGATGCACTCCCAGTTGCTGACCAGGAACGTGATGTCGAAGACCCACGTGCGTTCCTCGCCGGAGTCCTCGAAACTCACCCACTCGTGCGCGTCGGGTGGCGCGTGGTGGCCGTTGGAGCGGGAGTGTCGGGACACGCCGCGCAATCTACAAGGCTCGGCGCGCCAGACTGAGACAGTGCCCACCGCAGCACTGGTCGCCGACCTGGTCGAAGCACTCGCCCCCGACCGGGTGAAGACCGGCTCCCTCGAGCTGGGTCTGTACGGCCGGGATGCGTCGGTCATCGAAGGGCGACCCGGCGTCGTCTGCTTCCCGTTGACCACGCCCGAGGTACAGGCGTGTGTCCGGATCGCTCGGGCCCACGATCGCGCCGTTGTGCCTCGAGGCTCCGGGACCGGGCTCGCCGGCGGTGCGGTACCGCTGGCCGAGTTGGAGCCGGTGGTGATCGTCACTACCAAGATGAACCGGGTTCTCGAGATCGACGCGGACGAACGCGTCGCGTGGGTCGAGCCCGGCGTGTTGAACCTCGACCTGTCCCGCGCCGTGGCCCACCTGGGCCTGCACTTCGCCCCGGATCCTTCGAGTCAGCAGTCGTGCTCGGTCGGCGGGAACGTCGCCACGAACTCCGGCGGGCCGCACTGCCTGCTTTATGGCGTAACCACGGCGCACGTGCTGGCGGTAGAAGTTGTGTTGCCGGACGGGCAATTGGCACAGCTGGGCGGCCTCGACCCCGACCCGCCGGGCTACGACCTGCGCGGCGCGTTCGTGGGGAGCGAGGGCACGATGGGCATTGCCACCCGAATCGCCGTTCGTCTCACCCCGATTCCTCCGGCGGTCCGCACGATGCTGGCCGACTTCACCTCCGTGGACGCCGCGGCAGCCACGGTGAGCGGCATCATCGCCGCGGGGATCGTCCCCGCCGCGCTCGAGATGATGGACGCCGAGATCACCCGAGCGGTCGAGGCCTATGTGCACGCGGGATTTCCCGACGATGCCGCCGCGGTCTTACTGATCGAAGTCGACGGGCTGGTCGACGGCGTGGAGGCCGCGGCCGCCGCGGTCACCGACGTCGCGATCGCCAACGGAGCCCGCACGGTCCGTGTGGCCGCCGACGCAGCCGAGCGGGCACTGCTCTGGAAAGGCCGCAAGTCGGCGTTTGGCGCCATCGCCCGGATTGCGCCGAACTACTACCTACACGACGCGGTCGTACCGCGGACACGGCTGGTGGAGGTACTCCGCAAGGTCTACGAGATCGCGGGGCGATACGAGCTGCGGATGATGAACGTCTTCCACGCCGGTGACGGCAACCTGCATCCGCTGATCGTTTTCGACCGCCGCGAGCCCGGGGTGATGGATCGGGTGATGGCCGCCGGGAGTGAAATCATCACGGCCTGCGTCGCCGCCGGCGGGGTGTTGTCCGGCGAGCACGGCATCGGGCTCGAGAAGCGCGACTTCATGCCGCTCGTATTTGGTCCCGACGACCTCGACGCGCAGGCGCGACTGCGCGCCGTGTTCGATCCGCATGGCACCTGCAACCCGCAGAAAGTGCTGCCCGCGGGTTCGCGATGCGGCGACGTCCAGTCCCTTCCAGAAGGCGCCTGGATTTGACCACCGACGTGCTGGTGCGATTTGCCGAGGATGTCGGCAGCAAGGACCCGGTGGTCCCCGTGGGCGGCCGCACCCAGTGGGAGGTCGGCGGCCTCCCGGCGGCGGACGCGCGCGAAGTGCGAGCGCCGGTCGGCGTCGTCGAATTCGAACCGGCGGAGATGACCGTGCGCGTGGGCGCTGGGACGCCGGTGCGAGCGTTGGACGCCGCCCTCGGCGAGGCCGGTCAGACCGTTGCGCTGCCCGACTGGGACGGCGCCACCGTGGGTGGCGTCCTGGCCGTCGGCCACAGCGGACTACGGCGGCTGGGGTGGGGCCCCGTGCGCAACACGTTGCTCGAGGCGCGCGATGTATCGGCCGAAGGCCGGCTGGTGAAGGCCGGCGGACCGGTGGTGAAGAACGTGACTGGCTTCGACCTCTGCCGTGTCCTCGTCGGCTCGCTCGGGACGATCGGCATCCTCGCCGAGGTGGTGCTGCGCACGCGACCGCGTCCCGTGGTGTCCCGCTGGTTCGCTGCCGCCGGGGCCGATCCTTTCGCGGTGCGGGCGACGCTCCTGGCGCCGGTTTCGATCCTGTGGGACGGGACCACGACCTGGGTCCTGCTCGAGGGCTACGCGGCCGATGTCGATGCCGAACTGGGGCGCGTGGATGGGGGCTTCGTCGAGGTCGACGGGCCGCCGGCGATCCCGACCGGTGGGCGTGACTCGCTCCGGCCGCGTGACCTCCAGTCCCTGACGGGAGAGTTCGTGGCTGAGATCGGCGTCGGAACCGTGCATCGTCCGAAGGCTGCGGACGCGCGCACCGTCGAGCCCGCGCTCGCTGCACTGCACCGACGGGTTAAGGCGGTCTTCGATCCGGCCGGCCGGCTCAACCCCGGTCGGGTGCGTAGCGCCGTGAAGCTCTTGGTCGACGAAGACGAGCTGGCCGCCTGTGTGGCGTGCGGGTTGTGCCTTCCGCATTGCCCGACGTACCGGGTCACCGGCGAGGAGTCGGCGTCGCCGCGCGGCCGCATCGCCGCCATGCGGGCGGTCCACGCCGGCGCCGCTGCCGATGATCAGTTCGTCGCGTTCATGGATCGATGCGTGCAGTGCCGCGGCTGCGAGACGGCGTGTCCGTCATCGGTCCCGTTTGGCCGGCTCATGGAGGGCACCCGGGCGACGTTGGCGACCGGCCGGGCGCGCGCGCGCCGGGTTGTCGGTCCTTGGACATCACCGGGTACTGCTCGCGGGTTCCTCGCTGATGGCGGCTCTTCAACGGGCGGGCATCGTGCCCCGTCGCCTGGGTTTACCCCGGCTCCCACTGCGCCGGGCGCGTCTCGCGCCGAGTGGGTCCGATGTGTGGTTGTTCACTGGGTGCGTGATGGACGCCTGGCTGCGGCCGGTGCATGCCGCTACCCAGCGAGTGATCGAAGCCACCGGCGCCCGCGTTGCCCTTCCCGGCCCGGGCGCTGCATGTTGCGGCGCGCTGCACACCCACGCCGGTCTTACCGACGAGGCGCGGCGCCTCGCTGGCAAGGTGATGGCCGCGCTGCCCGGCGATGCCCCCATCCTGGTCAACTCGGCCGGGTGCGGCGCCGCGCTCAAGGACTACGGCCATCTGCTCGGCACCGCCGAGGCCGCAGTGTTCTCCGCCCGGGTGCTCGATATCCACGAGTGGCTCGCGGCTTCGCATCGACAGACTCGCGGTGGAGCGGTTGCCGTACCGTGTGGCGGTGCAGGACCCGTGCCATCTCCGCCACGTGCAGCAGACCCACCTCGCGGTGCGGACGGTCCTTGCCCCGGTCGCCGAGCTTGTGGAGCTGGACGACGAGGGCTTGTGCTGCGGAGCCGGCGGGCTTTACAGCGTGACGCAGCCCGCGCTTGCCGGCGCAGTGCGCGACCTCAAGGTGTCGGCGATTGAGCGCGCCGGTGCCGGGGTCGTCGTGAGCGCGAATCCCGGTTGCTTGCTGCATTTGCGCGCCGCCGGGGTCGACGTGCGCCATCCGATCGAGCTGGTCGACGAGGCGCTGCGGTAGTGGCCGGCGAGTTCGACGAGATTCGCGGCCGGCTCGAGGTCATCGCCGAAGAGTTGGCCGACCTGGCCATTCAACGCCTGCGCGAGTCCATCGACGCCGGCGGCGGCGAGCTACCCGTTGACGAGCGCCGTCTCACCCGCGCCCGTCGCGCCGTGGAGAAGGCCATCGGCATCCTCCGCGAGCCGGATGACGCGAACTAGTTCTATTGAGAGGGCATGCGGTTGAGCGCGTCGATAAGCATGCGTAATCGCGCGTTGTGGATCTGGTCGAATGTGAACACGATCCGTGGCAGATCGACGTGGTCGTTGTCAGCAATCTCCGCGGGCAGTGGTCCCGTTCGCTCGATGCCGTCGGCGACGCAGATATCGGCGAACTCGGCGTTCAGCAGCGCGATGTCATCGTCGGTGGGCTCGGTCTGGAGCCTGATCACGAGCTGACCGACGACAAATCGGCGGGAGTGGTAGTTGCGGTAGAAGCCCAAGATCTCGCCGGCGGCGTCCTCGACGTCGTCGGTGATGCGGTACAGCACGTGATCGTCGGCGTCGACCAGTCCGCGCGCCGCGACCTCGTGGAGCAAGAACCGCTCCCATGAGTGCCAGTACGTACCTCCGGGTACCTCGAGCAGCACGACGGGAGCCGGATCCGCCTTCCCGGTCTGGAGCAGGGTCAGCAGCTCGAACGCTTCGTCAAGCGTGCCGAACCCGCCGGGCAGCACCACGAATCCAGCCGACTCCTTCACCAGCATGAGCTTGCGCGTGAAGAAGTACCGCATCTCGATCAGCTTCGGGTCGTCGATGATGAACTCGTTCGCGCCCTGTTCAAAAGGAAGCCGGATGTTGATGCCGAAGGACTTCTCGCGGCCGGCGCCCTCGAGGCCGGCCGCCATGATTCCGGGGCCGGCACCGGTGATCACCATCCAGCCCTTGGCGGCGAGCGCGGCGGCGACGTCGCGCGCCTGCGTGTACAGCGGATCGGTGGAGAGGGTTCGAGCCGACCCGAAGACCGTCACCTTGGGCACGTTGCGGTACGGACCGAACACCTGGAAGGCGGCCCGCATCTCCTCGAGGGCCGCGCTGGCGATCTTGAGGTTCAGCCGCCCGGGGACGTCCGCACCCAGGCCCGCTGCGGTACGGAGGATGTCGCGGACGACATCGCGGTTCGCCTTGACGCCCGTGGTCTCGAGGATCTCGGCGATCAGCTGATCGACGCGCTTCTCCGAACTCACGCGGTCATTGTTAGCGCGGTCATTGTTAGCGCGGCGACTCGACCCGGACCCGCTCGTTCACGTCGGTGAGGTCGATGCTGAGCCGCAGCGTGGTGCCCGATAGTCCCCGAAGTGCGCGACGGACGCGCTCATCGACCTCACCGGCCGAGAGTTCGATCACCAATTCGAGCCGGCGGAGCAGCTTGTCGGTGCGGCCGGTCAGGATCTCGACCGACGAGGCGCGGGCGGCGCGGCGAACTCGGTCGGCGTCGTCGCCCTCGAGCTTTCCGGGCACGTCGTCGTCCTCCATGCCGAATTCGGTAGCCAGGGCGACGAGGTCGTTGATGGCGGGCACGGCATCGACCGCACCCTTGATCCGATCAGTTGGTACGCCGTCGACCGTCGGCCCGCGGGTCATGGAGGGCTTCTCGACCCAATCCGAGAGTGAGAGACCGTCGAGGCCCGCGCCCTGGTCCCCGTCTCGGACCCGCATTCCCTCGACCTGGTCGTCAGTGAGTTCGACGAGCCGGCCATCGAGCCGGACGAAGGCTTCCTTCCCGGTGCTGATGAAGCGGGTCATCCGGCGCGCGGTCCCCGTGACGCGTGTGTACTCCAGATCGGCCACCGGCAGGTCGCCCTTCTCGCTGCCGACAGCGAACCGGCCCTCCAGCAGGAACCCGACTCCTTGGCCACGCGCCGCGTCTTCCGTGGAGGCAAGCAATTCAAAGTCCATGTGCCCGCTACGGACATCCTCGAGCTTGTCCTCGGCATCGCCCAGCGCCTTCTCGGCCGGCGAGCGGTCCTCACCGCAGGCCGCGAAGAGGGCGGCGGCGACCGCGATGGCGATGCCGAACCGGGCGGCGCGCACTCTCACGATCCTGATGTAGTCGACGGTGAGGTTGAGGTGCTCGCCGGAACACTGCTCGCGGATCCAGCCGTTGTACTGGTAGAGGCCGAACCGGTGCCGCTGGTCCCAACGCTGGTTGTCGTCGACGAGGTGTCGTCCTTGCGTTCAGCTTTCTCCGCCGCCTTGGTGACGAGCTCCTCGTCGACCACCTCGGCCACCTCCCCAGCGATGCGCGCCATTTCCGTGGCGATCTCCTCGTTGGTCAGGTCGTCGCGCTCTTCGAGCGCCAGGAACTCTTTGCGCAGATCCTTCAGCTGCTCCTTGCCCTCCTTGGAGAGCTGAAGTTCGTCGCCGCCCATCACCACGAACTGATACGCCGCGGCCAGCGTGTCGCACTCCGAACACTCGTAGTTGATCGCAACTGCAGAGTTGTTTGCCTCCAGCGCCTCGGGGTCGCTGGTCACCAGTACGACCTGGATTGCGCCGGCGATCGTGCGGCAATCCTCACAGGAGGCGAAGGCGACGGCGGTGTTCTCGGCGTCGACGTCCGAGGTATTGACCTTCTTGACCTGAAAGGCCAGGTTGAAGACCGAGGATCCGTCGGTGGTGTTGACCGCGGTGGCGTCGTTGGTTTGGGCTCCCGCAGGCGCGGCCGCGCCGGCGGAAACGGCAAGCGTCCACAGGGCAAGAGCGATCAGCGTCACTGCTCGTCGCATAATCACGGGGTCTCCTCAGTAGTGGTGGGCGGGAATCGTCTCACCGTTGTCACGGGCCTACGGGTGGTCTGGGTGGGTGTGTCGAGGCGGTCCTCGACGTTCTCGTCGAGTGTCGTGCTCGTGGACGACGCGGGCGATTCACTGTCTGCGTCGGCTGCGCGCGCCGGCGCTCCATCGAGTTCCTCTTGTCGCTCTTCGGTTAGACCGGGCCGACCACTCGGGACCTCCCGCGCCGCGCGTACCGCATCGGCCAGAGTGCCGCGTTCGCCCCGCTGCAGCGGGCGATACTCGCCGTTCGGCCACCACAGAAACGCCAACCCGGCGATGGCGGCTGCCGCGGCGACGGCGAAGAAGGGTCGCCCGGCCGGGAAGCGGTCGGCCACACCCCAAGCACCGCGTAAGAATCGGCGAACGACCCGTCCGAGCATGTAGATCGTGCCGGCCACCGGAAGCAACACCGCCACGGTGCCGAGGACGCGGGCCGCCATGGTCATCCACGCACCGTCGTCCATGGCCCGCCGAAACCCCTGCCACTGAAGTTGCGCGGAATCCCATGCGGTTGCCAAGAGCCGCGGGAAGGAAATCGCCGCGAACACCAGCGCGGTGATCAGGAGCGGGATTACCACGAGGATCCACGCGGTGACGACGACCCGGACCCAGGGCTTGAGGGCATCGGCGGCGGGCTCCGGGTCCTGCCCGGGCACAAGGCTCTTGACCGTCGGCTTGATGCGGGCGAACAGGTCGGGAACGCCGCAGAGGTCGGAGAGAATGTGGTAGCCGTCGAGCCGGACGACGGGGAGCAGCTGCTGGATCATCTGGATCAGCTGCAGCGGCACGAGAACGAGAAGTGCCTCGACGCCGGTGATGCGCCACGCGGCGACGGTAGCCAGGGTGAACAATGCGTTGAAGTACAAGCCACCGAGATCAGTCCGCAACCGGCCGCCGCGGCTGAGCCGGTACGCGTCGGTGACGTCGGTGTAGAACGCGGGCCAGACCAGGTACAGCCCGGCGCCCATCCCGCCGGGCCGGCCGCCGGAGTACCGCAAGGCAGCGGCGTGACCGAACTCGTGGAATCCGGCCGAGAGCGCCGTCGCGGCGAACACCCCGACGAGCGTGGCCGGCGAGTAGAGAAGCTCACGGGTGCCTGCGGCGACGCCCCGCTGCCCGAGTACCCACGCGACCACCGCGAAGAAGGCGATCACCGCGGGCAACACCAGGAGCGGGTGGAGGAGGACGGCGAACGGCGCGGTAAGCCAGTTGGTCACCCGCTCGCTGAGGACGTTGACACGCAGTCGCAGCGCGAAGAGTGGGTCCATCCGCTGCAGATCGGGCTCCGCGCCGTCGGGACCGACGACGAGCCCACACGCCACCAACTTGTCTTCGACAAGGACGCGGGCGTTGTCCTCGGAGACCTGGCGGCCGATGCGCTCGCCGATCACGTCAGCGATCTCGCCTAGGGAGCGGCGTCCGTCAACTGCCTCCAGCGCGGCGTACAGGATCGGCGTGAGCTGGAGCGCTTGGCCGTCTCCCCGGCGGGCGAGGGCCGGTGCGGTCTTGTACCCGGATGCCTCGTACTCCCCGATGAGCTCGACCCCCGCCGCTCGCCGAGGCACGCCGTCAGTCGGCGGTGCCTCGGCGGAAGAAGCGGGAGCGTCAGCCTTCAGTGTCACCCTGCGCGATGTCGGAATCCTGGTTGGCGGTGGCCTCGGCTACGCCATCCAGGTCCTGCACGATGGTGGAGTTCTGCGTTGCCGACGCCAGCGACGTTGCGTCCGGCGAGAGCACGTTCGCCGAGACCGCGGCGTCGATCGGCGCGGCGACGTTGGCGTTCGCCGCGATGGCTGCGTCGATAGGTGCGGCCACATCGGCATCGAGGTCGAGGTTGACGTCGAGGTCGAGCAACGAGTCGGGCAGCAGCGACGAGGTGTCGAGGTCACCGAGGGTGGACATCGCTTGACGATCGGGGAGCTCGCCGGCGCCTTCCGCGGCGATTTCTTCGTCTGTCAGCTGGTTTTGGGCGCGGTCCATTAAGACTCTCCTTCTATTGAGGCTCAGTCGTTGTCGACTTGAGCGACGATCACAACCTGATCGGCATCAGCAATTGCGGTTGAATCGGCCGATGCGATGTTCATCGCGGTGGCTTCGTTGACGATCGCAGCAAAGTTGTCGACGCCGTCGACATCGATGCTGAGCTTTGACATCGCCTGACGTTCAGGCAGCAAGTCTGCGGACTCGGCGTCGAGGTCGTCGTCGGTCAACTCCGCCTTTTGTTCACCAGGTCGGGGCACGCCAGCCTCCTTTGTCCGCCGAGTGGTGCATTGCAGGAGTACCCGACCGCGGTGGGTGGCAAACGGCGCATTAGCGATACTCGGTACGCTGCGCGTCGATGAGCGATCCGCCGCCTCCGCCGCCGCCTCGGCCCGTGCCAACTGTCGCGGCCGCGCGCGAAATCGCGTCAGCGCTCACCGATCAACTCGAAGCGACAATGCGTCGCGCTGCACTGCTGACCGACGACGCGCGCCAGCAACGAGTCAACGACGAGTGGTCAGTGGTGGAGTCTCTCCAACACTTGATCTTCGTTGTCGACGTCTGGCTGGGTAGGACGATCCGCGGCGCAGAGGACCCGTTCCACCCGATCGGTCTGCCTCCCAGCTTCGTCCCGCGCACGCTGCCAGGCTCGTCGATCGACGCGGAGGCCCGGCCGACCTTTGATGAGGCGTGCGAGGTTCTTCGCGAGCGGCTTGCCGACCTCCGCGGTTACCTCGACGCGCTGCCCCCCGACGAGCTCGGCCGCTCGATCGGCACCCACGCGGCGACCGTCGCCGGTGGCCTGGGCGTCATCTTCGACGAGCTGGCCGCCCACGACCACTTCATCAATCGTGATCTCGCTTACTTGAACTCGTAGTTCGGCGGACGCTTCTCGAGGAACGCCTGCCACGCCTCGCGCATGTCAGCCCCGAACGTGGTCAGGATCTGGTTGCGGTTCTCGATGTCGAGGCCGGCTTGCATGCTGGCGATCTCGAGCTGCGACCACATGACTTCCTTGGTCATCCAGACGCCGAACGGACTGTTGTTGGCGATGAGCCGCGCCGTCTCCAGCGCGGCGTCGACGACCGTGCCGTCGGGGACCACTTTCAGCACCAGGCCGATGCGCTCGGCTTCGGCGCTGTCGATGAGGCGTCCGGTCAGGAGCAGCTCGAATGCTCGCGAGGCGCCGATCAGCCGGGGGAGCAGCCAGCTCACCCCGATGTCGCAGCCGGACAAGCCGATGCGGACGAAGGCGACATTGAAGCGGGCCGACTCGGCGGCGACGCGGATGTCGCAGCCCAACGCGAGGGCCAGCCCGCCGCCGGCGGCGGGGCCGTTCACCGCGGCGATCACCGGCTGGCGTAGCGACCGCAGGTGGGGAATAAGCCGGGCGATGTGCTGCTGACCGACCAGCCCGGCACCCGGGCCACCCCACTCGCCGCCGCCAGGAGGCGCGCCGGTTCCCTTCAGGTCGAGGCCGGCGCAGAACCCGCGGCCTTCGCCGGTGAGGATGACTGCCCGGCAGTCGCGGTCAGCGGCGACGGCGTCGAGCGCGTCATGCACGTCGGCGACCAGCTCGTGTGACATCGCGTTGAGCCGTTCGGGGCGATCGAGGGTCAACAGCGTGATGCCGTCCTCGACCGTCTCGCTGCGGACGGTCGCCATCAGCCCATCATGCTTCCGCCGCCGTGAACGACGACCCGCTGGCCGCTCACGTACCCGGCTCCGTCAGACACGAGAAAGCGCACCACGTTGGCGACGTCTTCGGGCTGGCAGACGCGGCCGAACGGCGACATGGCGTGCAGCGTGCTGATGTCCTCGACTCCCGCTGCGCCCTTCACCAAGCGGCGGCCCATCTCGGTCTCGACCAGGCCGGGAGCGACCACGTTGACCCGGATGCCGTTGCGCTGCTCCTCCTTGGCGAGCGTGAATGCCAGCGCCTCGAGCGCGGCCTTGCCCATGTTGTACGGCGCGCCGTTGGGCCCGTAGTTCAGCGTGGCGATGCTGGAGATCATCACAATGTCGCCGCGGTCGCGCTCGCGCATCGAAGGGATGAACAGCCGGCACAGGTCATGCGGCCCGATCGCGTGTGTCCGGATGACCCGCTCCAGCTCGTCGGGCTCGGTGCTCACGACGCTGCGACCCCGGCTGGCGATGCCGCCGTTGTTGACGAGGATGTCGACGAACCCGAACTCGGCCAGCACCTGCGGCACCATGCGCTCGACCTCGTCCCGTACATCGACGGAAGCCTGCACGGCCAGCGTGCGCCGGCCGAGCTTCTCGATGGAAGCAACCGTCTCGCGCGCCGCCTCCTCATCGCGCCGGTAGTTGACCACCACGTCGGCCCCGTCCTCGGCCAGCGCGACCGAGATCGCCCGTCCGACACCGCGCCCGCCGCCGGTCACGAGCGCCACCCGTCCGCTGAGAGTCATACGGGAGAACCTAGATTGCCGGGATGCAGCGAGCCTGCTCGCGTTGCGGAACGGTCGCCGACGCCCCCGAGGACGGCGCCCCCGAAGGCTGGTCCTTTGCCACCGAGAACCGTCGCGTCACCTACACGTGCCCCGACTGCACCCGCATCAACATCCGCGCCATCGAAGGCAAACTCCCTGAGGAGTGGTGGGAATAGCTGTTCAGCGGGCGATTCTCCCGCTCTATACGCGGAGAATCGCCCGATGAACGGGATCAGGCCGTGGCGACGCGGCCGTAGAGGGTGGTGCGCTGTTCGAGGCGACGACCGAGGGGTTCGGTGATGGAGCGGAAGCCGGCTTCGTCCATCTCCTGGCCATGGGTGGCGCCGGCGGCCCGAGAGATGTTCTCGTCCATGAGCGTGCCGCCCATGTCGTTGGCACCGCTCTGCAAGACCTGCGCGGCGCCCTCGACGCCCATCTTCACCCATGACACCTGAATGTTCGGCACCCAGCCGTGGTACGCGATGCGCCCGACGGCGTGCATCAGCAGCGCCTCACGGAACGTCGGGCCGCGGCGACTCTTCTTCTGCAGGTATATGGGTGCGGCCATGTGCACGAACGGGAGGGGCACGAACTCGGTGAACCCGCCGGTCTCCTTCTGGAGGGCCCGTGTGCACACCAGGTGCCGCGCCCAACTCAAGGGATGCTCGATCGAGCCGTACATGATCGTGATGTTCGAGCGAAGGCCGACGCTGTGTGCCGTGCGATGCGCGTCCAGCCATTCCTCCGTGTTGACCTTGTCGGGACACAGAACGGCGCGGACCTCGTCGTCCAAAATTTCGGCCGCGGTCCCCGGAAGGGTCTTGAGCCCGGCCGCCATGAGACGACGCAGATAGTCCGCCAACGGCTCCCCGAGGCGCTTCGCTCCCTCAGTCACCTCGAGAGCGGTGAACCCGTGGATGTGGATCGTCGGCGACGCGGCGCGGACCGCCCTGATCACCTCGAGGTAGTAGTCGCCGTCGAAGCTGGGGTGGATGCCGCCCTGGAGACAGACCTCGGTGGCGCCCTTGGCCTCGGCCTCGACCACTCGATCCGTGATGTCGCTCAGCTCGAGCAGGTAGGGCGTGCCGCGGAGGTTCAATGACAGCGGGCCCTTGGAGAACGCGCAGAACTTGCACTTGAACGTGCACACGTTCGTGTAGTTGATGTTGCGATTGGCGACCCAGGTAACGACGTCACCCACGGCTTGCTGCCGTAGCTCGTCGGCCACTTCGGCCACCGCGGCGACCTCCGGGCCTCGCGCCGAGAACAGCGTGACGATTTCAGTAGTGCCAACTTCCTGGCCCATCAGGACACCGGCTAGCACCTCGCCGACCGCGCCGCCGGCGCGGGCCAGGGGCGCGGGGATCAGGCGTGGCGGCGTGGCGTCGGCGCCCGAATACCACGCGTCGCCTGGCTCGCGCCCGAGGCCTTCGGCGTCGGCGCGGTCGAGCACGGCGAAGCGCATCGAATCCGCCAACCAGCGCGACGGCTGCAGCGCGAACTCGGGATAGATGGTCAGCCGCGGTGCGAGCGAGAAGCCGCCCGCCTCGGTGGCCTCGCGGAGGCGATCGATCGCCGGCCAGGGGCGTTCGGGGTTGACGTGGTCCGGCGTAACCGGCGAGACGCCTCCCCAGTCGTCGATGCCAGCATCGAGAAGGCGTCCGAAGTCGTCTGAGAGATTGGGCGGCGCTTGGAGGTGGATCGCCGCGGGCAGCAGGAGTCGCGCCACCGTGACTGACCACAGGTACTCGTCCTCCGGGCACGGCGGCGCCAGATGCATCGCCGTCCCCGCCTTCGGGAGGAAGTTCTGAACGATGACCTCTTGGACGTGACCATGGCGCTCGTGGCTGGCGGCGATCGCTGCGAGCGCGTCGAGGCGGTCCTGTCGCGACTCGCCGATGCCACACAGGATGCCGGTGGTGTACGGGATGGCGAGCTCGCCCGCCGCTTCGAGCGTGGCCAGGCGGCGCGCCGGGTCCTTGTCGGGGGCACCGCGGTGACACTCGAGGTCGGCATTGAGCGACTCGAGCATCATCCCCTGTGAAGCGGAAACCTCGCGCAGCCGGGCTAGGTCTTCCTTTGAGAGGGCGCCCGGGTTGGCGTGGGGGAGGAGGCCGGTCTCCTCGCGGACCAGCGCACACATCGCCACGAGGTAGTCGACTGTCGAGCCGTACCCGCGCCCGTGGAGCCATTCCCGAGCGGCGGGATAACGGTCTTCCGGTCGTTCGCCCAGTGTGAACAGTGCTTCGTGGCAGCCCATCGCGGCGCCCGCCTGCGCAATGGCCAGGACCTCGGCAGCATCGAGATACGGCGCACTGACGCGGGCCGGCGGCTGAGCGAACGTGCAATACCCGCAACGGTCGAAACACAGATGGGTCAGCGGGATGAAGACCTTGGGGGAGTAGGTGACCCGCGTGCCGTGGGCGATGTCGCGGCGGGCAGATGCAGCCGCGAGGAGTTCATCGAGTGACGCAGTCAGCAGGTCGTCAAAAGTCATGTCGGCGCTGCGTCACGGTCTACCAGCCACACGACCCTATCTCCGCGTCACGCGCGAGGCAGGGACGTCTTCTCCCCTCAGAACCCTCTCCAGCGCGTCGCGGCGATCGGCGCCGCAAACGGTGAAGATCGCCAGCCGGGCCCGCGCAATCCCCGACAGCGTCAAGGTCATGCGTTGATGTTCGTTGAGCCCAGTCGGGTCGTCATTCAGCACGACCAGGCGGCCCGGGTCGGCGTCGAGTGCAGCCGATCCCGGGAAAAGGGACGCGGTGTGCCCGTCAGGCCCCAAGCCCAGGTGCACCAGGTCGATGCGGCCGAGTTCCCCGATGCGCATCTGGTACGGGTCGGCGCCTTCGTCGCAGCGCATGGGATAGACCGCGTTCGCCGCACCCACCCGTTCGAGGAGGGCCTCACGACCGAGGCGGTAGTTCGACGCCGCGTCCTCGGGCGGCACGCAGCGCTCGTCGCCCCAGTAGACGTCGACCGCCCACCAGTCGATCTGCTCGGACCCGTCGGCCGCCAACCGCTCATAGCAACGGCGAGCGGTCTCGCCGCCGGACAGCGCCAACGAGAAGGAATCACCCGGGCGGCCGTGAAACGCTTCGATGACTCGCTCGGCGAACTCGCCGGGCACGTCGTCGACAACTACCAACTCTCCGTTCATGTTGGCGGGAACTCTAGAGCGGAAGTGCTGGCTATCAGTCGGTGAGTGGGTCATGCCAGCGATCGTCGCCGTGCTCGAGGATGCCGCCCGCCTCGGCCGGACCCCATGTGCCTGGGCGATACCGCGGAATCGGTGTGTCGTCGCGCTCCCAGGCGTCGAGGATCGGCTGGACGATCCGCCACGCCTGCATGACCTCGTCGGTGCGGATGAAGAGTGTCGGGTCGCCGAGCATGGCGTCGAGGAGCAAGCGCTCGTAGGCGTCGGGCGGCTCTTCGGCGAACTCCTCGGAGTAGGTGAAGTCCATCGATACCGACCGCACGTTGAACTCCTGGCCGGGAACCTTGGCGCCGAAGCGCAGCGTGATTCCCTCGTCGGGCTGGATGCGCAGCACGAGCAGGTTCGGTCCCAAGCCGCTGGCCTGGCTCGTGGCGAACGGGAGGTGCGGTACTTCGTGGAATTGCAGCACGACTTCGGTGGCGCGTGCCGCGAGGCGCTTTCCGGTGCGGATGTAGAACGGCACGCCGGCCCAGCGCCAGTTCTCGATGTGCAAGCGCATCGCGACAAAGGTCTCGACCTGGCTGTCCGGTGCGACACCCTCCTCGTTGATGTACCCGAGGTACTGGGCACGGACCACGCTGGCCGCTACATCGGCCGGGGTCATGATCGGGACGGCGCGCAGTGCTTTCACCTTCTCGTCGCGGATGCCCTGCGCGTCGATGGTGACCGGCGGCTCCATCGCCATCAGTGCCATCACTTGCATCACGTGGTTCTGGACTATGTCGCGCATCGCACCGGCGGTCTCGTAGAAGCTGCCGCGGTGTTCGACGCCGATGTCCTCGGCCACCGTGATCTGCACGTGGTCGACGTAGCGCCGGTTCCAGATCGGTTCGAAGATGGCGTTGGCGAACCGGAGCGCCAGGACGTTCTGAACGGTTTCCTTCCCGAGGTAGTGATCGATGCGATACACCTGTGACTCGGCGAACACCCCGTGTACACAGTCGTCGAGTTGCTGCACGCTCTCGAGGTCTCGGCCGTAGGGCTTCTCGATGACGATGCGGGCGTCGTTCAGGTGGTGGCGGCCCAGCCCCTCGATGATCTCGGATACGACGGTGGGAACGGTGGCCAGGTAGTAGACGCACTGCGGCAGCGCAAGTTCGCTCAGCAACCGCTCGAGCTTCACGAAGGTCTCATCGCCGCCGTAGTCGCCCGCCACGTAGCGAAAGCGGCCAACCAGGTCCTTGTACTCGGGGCTGGGATCGGCCACAGCGGCCATCGCCCGCTCCTGGAAATCGCGGTCGTCCAACTCCGTGCGGGCGATACCGACGAGCATGAATCGCTCATCCAGCCGACCCTTTGCCGCCAACCGGTCGATGGCCGGGAGCAGCTTGCGGGTCGTCAGGTCACCAGAGGCACCGAAGACGACGAGGACGCACGGCGGCGCCTTGCGCGTCGCCTCGGCGGCGTCACCCATTGGTGGCGGCCGCCTCCGGTCCCGCGGTGTCCTCGCCCGAGCCGGCCGCGGCCTTGGCTACCTCGGCGGCCGCCGACTCGCTGAGGAACTGGTGACCGCCGAATTGGTTGCGAAGTGCGGCGATGATGCGCGCCGCCATCGAGTCGGGCTGACGCGAAGAGAAACGGGCGTACAGCGATGCGGTGATCACTGGCGCCGGAACAGTTCTCCGGACCGCCTCCTCAACCGTCCAGCGACCCTCGCCGGAGTCCTCGACATAGCCCTTGATGTGGCCGAACGCTTCCTTGTCGGCCATGGCGAGTTCAGCCAGCTCCAACAACCACGAGCGCACCACGGATCCGTGATTCCACAGCGCGGCGATCTGGTAAAGGTCGAGGTTGAACTCTTCCGCGGCGTCCAGCAGGGCGAAGCCTTCCGCGTAGGCCTGGAGCATGCCGTACTCGATGCCGTTGTGGATCATCTTCACGTAGTGGCCGGCGCCCGCCGGCCCCACGTACGCGTAGCCGTCCTCCGGGGCCAGCGCGGTGAGGATGGGCTCTAACCGTTTGACTGCGTCGGCGTCGCCGCCGACCATCAGGCAGTAGCCGATCTCGAGGCCCCAAACCCCGCCGGATACCCCGGCGTCAACGAAGAACATCTCACGCCTCTCCAACTCGGTCGCGTACCGGACCGCTTCGGTGAAGCGTGAATTGCCGCCGTCGATGATCGTGTCGCCTGGCTCGAGCAACTCGATGAGCGCGTCGACCGTGGCAACGGTGGGTGCACCCGACGGCACCATCACCCAGACGGCGCGAGGTGGAGTGAGCTTTCCGACGAGATCGTTGAGGTCGGACGCGGCGATGGCGCCTTCCGAGGCCGCGGCGTCAACGGCTTCCGCGTTGCGGTCGTAGGTGACGACCTCGTGACCATGTTTGATGAGCCGCTGGGTCATGTTGCCGCCCATCCGACCGAGCCCGACCATCCCAATTCGCATTAGCTATGTCCCCCTCTCGCCTTCCGGCGCCGCCTCCGGCCCCATCAGCCCAGTTCCCGCAGGTCATCGATCGCGATCCGCAAAACGCGCCGGCCGTGGTCGACGAGGCTCCGGTGGTCCCCGATCGATTGCGCAGTGATCAGCGTGCCGAAGTCATACCCGAAACCAGGAATGGGCACGTCGGCCGACGGCGTGCGGCGCACGAGTTGTACGGCGACAACTGAGTCCGGCCCCCCTTTGTGGAGTTGCCCTGTCGAGTGAAGGAACCGCGGACCGTACCCGGCAGCGACTGCCGTTCCACCGAGACCGTCCCGCACGGTACGGCGAAGGCGTTCGAGCGCGGGGTCCTGGCCGTAGGGCAGGTACGCCTGCAGCGAGACGTAGTCGCCAGGCTTCACGGTGTCCCTGAGCCACCCACTCATGGCATCACCGGCAGCGGTTTCCACCTCGGGCAGTGGAAGATCCTCCAAGACCCGCGCCGTGTTTTGCTTCGACTCGGTCACGTTCGGCTCGTCGAACGGATCGATACCGAGCGCGTGCCCGGCGACCGCGGTGGCGATCTCCCAGCGGTAGAACTCCTCCGCCACGTCGAGCGCATCGTCCATGTCGAGGCCCACCACGTGGCGGTCCGGCCCGATTTCCACGTCGGTGGTCGGGACCGGGACGAGCCCCGTTCCCTGCTTTCCGGTGGACTCGGCGATGAGTTGTTCGACCCACAAGCCGAACGCGCCAAAGCGTTCCGGCGATCTGACGGTCACCTTGTCTCGGCCCTCACGCTGCGCCTCACCCATGGCCAAGCCGAGTTCCACCGCGGCATCAGTGTCAGCGGCCAATGCCCGGTCGCACAACGCAGCCACGTCGTAACCGAGCAGCGCGGCAGGCACCAAGCCGAAGTAGGAAAGCACCGAATAGCGCCCGCCGATGTCGGGTGGATTGAGGAATGTCCGATTGAAACTCCGCTCTGCGGCGAGCGCGGCGAGCGACGTGTCCGGATCGGTTATCGCTGCGAAGCGGGATCCGTCGGGCACGCGCTCCCATGCATACGAGAAGAGCGTGTTGACCTCGAGCGTCGTGCCCGATTTCGAGGAGACGATGAAGAAGCTGTCAGATCCAATCGGCGCCTCGGCGATGGTGGCGGGGTCGGTCGTGTCGAGTACGACGAGGCGCTCGCTCCCGATAGCCGCGCGCAGCACCTCGGGCCCCAGGGACGAGCCGCCCATGCCGAGCAGGACCACATGGGCTGCGTCAATCGTCTCCGCCCACGACCGCAACGCGGCGGCCTCCTTGCGCATCTGCTTCGGGACGTCGAGCCATCCCAACCGGGTGGCCGCTACGTTGCCGTCCGGCCAGAGCGTGGTGTCCCGGCGACGCAGCCGCTCCCACAGCTCGCTCGGTGTCGGCGTCACCCGATCGCCCTCCGGCTCCGCCTCCGGCTCACTTAGAGGGCATTCGCCTTGTCGGTGAGGGATTGGAGAAGCTCGTCGTAGGACTTCACGAACGCGGCGACACCTTCATCCTCGAGCGTCCTGCTGACGTCGTCGACGTCGATGCCCAGGCGGTCGAGCGCTTCGAGCACCGCGGCGGCCTCCTCGACCCCCTGGTCGATCGTGCGGCTGACGACGCCGTGGTCGAGGAACGCTTCGATGGTGGCATCGGGCAGCGTGTTGACGGTGTCGGGTCCGATCAGCGTGTCGACATAGAGCAGGTCGGGGTAGTCGGGGTTCTTGGTCGACGTCGACGCCCAGAGGGGCCGTTGCAACCGGGCGCCCTTGGCTTCGAGCGCCGCCCATCGGTCGCCGGCGAAGCGATCGATGAAGATCTGGTAGGCGAGTTTGGCTTGCGCTACTGCGGTCTTGCCCCGCAGGCCCAACGCCTCGGGCGAGCCGTTCGCTTCGAGGCGGCGGTCGACTTCGGTGTCGACCCGGCTGACGAAGAACGACGCGACGCTGTTGACGCCTGCCAACTCGCCACCGTTTGCCGCGTACTCCTCGAGTCCCGCTATATAGGCCTCGATCACCTCGGCATAGCGATCGAGGCTGAAGATCAGCGTGATGTTGATGCTGTGGCCCTCGGCGATCATCCGCCGGATCGCGGGTATGCCTGCCGCGGTCGCGGGAATTTTCACGAAGAGGTTGGGCTCGGCGATGCCTTCGTGAAGTCGCCGGGCGTCCCTGATGGTCGCGTCGGTGTCGTGGGCAATGGCCGGCGACACCTCGAGAGATACGAACCCGTCGGCGCCGCCGGTCTGGTCATGCACTGGTCGCAAGATCTTCAGGGCATTGACGATGTCCGCGATCACCAACTCCCAATAGGCGTCCTCAACGCTGTGCGTTGCCAGCAGGGCGCGGAACTGGTCGTCGTACGCGTCGCTGCCGCTGATCGCCTTCTGGAAAATCGTGGGGTTCGACGTGACGCCGCGGATGCCGTCGGCGACCAGCTTGCTTAGCGCGCCGGACGCGATGCTGGGCCGACTGAGGTTGTCGAGCCACGGGCTCTGACCCTCCGACGTTTGGAGCTCATGGAGCTTCGTCATGGTCATCCTCGTTTCCAATTCCCAGCAGTTGACGAACGCGGCTGGCGATGTTCTCGGCGGTGTAACCCAGCTTCTCCAGCACCAGGTGACCTGGAGCCGACGTGCCGAAGTGGTCGAACGTCACGCTGTCGTCCGACCAGCGGTCCCAGCCGAAGGATGACGCTGCTTCGATCGCGAGAGTCGGTACCGACGCCGGCAAGATCTGCATCCGGTAGGCGTCGTCGGTCAAGTCGAAGAGTTCCCACGACGGCATCGACACCACCCGGGCGAAGATGCCCTCGACGCCGAGCAGATCGGCGGCCTGCACGCAGACGTGAACCTCGCTACCGGTGCCGAGCAGGATGACGTCGGGGTCCTCGGCGCCCCAGGCCAGGATGTACGCGCCCTTAGCGACGTCGGCTGCCCGGTCGGCCGTTCCGTCGAGCACCGGCACCTTCTGTCGGGTGAGCAGTATCGCGGTGGGCCCGAGTCCCTCGACGGCGACGCGCACTGCATGGGCGGTCTCGTTGGCATCGGCGGGCCGAATCACGCAAAGGCCGGGCATGGCGCGAAGCGACGCCGCATGCTCCACCGGCTGGTGCGTGGGACCGTCCTCGCCCAGGCCTACGGAGTCGTGGCTCCAACAGAACACGACCTTGGCCTGCATGAGCGCCGCGAGTCGAACCGACGGCCGCATGTAGTCGCTAAAGACAAAGAACGTCCCGCCGAACGGCAGCACGCCTCCGTGCATGGCCATGCCGTTCATCACCGCGCCCATCGCGTGCTCGCGAACGCCGTAGTGCAGCAGTCGGCCGGCCGGCTCGGCGGCGGTGAGGCGAGGAAGGCCCTTGACGTTGTTGCCCGTGTTGTCGGTGAGGTCGGCCCCGCCGGTGTTCAACCCGGGCACGACGTCGACGATCGCGGCGAGGACCTGACTGAGGGCGCCGCGCGTCGCGATGTCTTCTCCTGATGCGAACGTCGGCAGCTTTTCCTGCCAACCGGCAAGTCCCCGTCCTTCGAGGCAAGCCTGATACTCGGCCTTATCGCCGGTCCACGCTTTCGCCCGCCGCTTCCACGCCGCGTTCAGCTCCTGGCCGCGCGGGACGCATTGGCGGTAGTAGTCGAGGACTTCGTCGGGCACCCAGAACTGCGCGTCGGGCGGTATGCCGAGAATCTCCTTGGTGGCACGCACCTCGTCCTCACCCAAGGGATTGCCGTGGGCTTCCGGTGTGTCGGTCTTGTTAGGGGCGGGCCATCCGATGTGGCTGCGGAGCACGATCAGCGTGGGCTTGTCCTCGACGGCCATGCCCCGGCGAAAGGCGGCTTCGAGCGCATCGCTGTCATTGAAGATCTCGCCCACGCGGTCAACGTGCCAGCCGTAGCCCTCGAATCGGGCGGCGGTGTCGTCTGTGAACGTCAACTCGGTAGGGCCGTCGATAGTGATGTGGTTGTCGTCGTAGACGTAGACGAGCCGGCCCAGCTTGAGATGCCCGGCCAGCGACGCGGCCTCGTGGCTGATGCCCTCCATCAGGTCGCCGTCGCTGCAGACGACAAAGGTGTGGTGACTGTTTACCTCGGGACTGAATCGGCTACGCAGGAATTGCTCGGCGATTCCCATCCCTACGCCGTTGCCGAAGCCCTGCCCGAGCGGTCCGGTGGTGACTTCCACGCCCTTGGTGTGGTGAACCTCGGGATGACCCGGGGTCTTGCTTTGAAACTGACGGAACTCTTTGATGTCGTCGAGCGTGAGCCCGTAGCCCGTGAGGTACAGCATCGAGTAGAGGAGAATCGACGCGTGGCCGCACGACAGGATGAAGCGGTCACGGTCGGGCCAGTCAGGGTCGGAGGGGTCGTGCTGCATCACGCGCGTGAAGAGCACGTGCGCCAGCGGTGCCAGAGCCATGGCCGTCCCGGGATGCCCGTTGCCGGCTTTCTGCGGTGCGTCCATGGCCAGCCCCCGGATCACGTTGATCCCGAGCTGCTCGATGTCTTCAGTCACGTGTGGGAACCCTACCCAGGGGGCACAGCGTTATCCGCCAGCAACGCGATCGAGGCTGTGTACCCATGCACGAAGTTCCGCGTGCCGACCCGTCCGTACTCGCCAGCCGCGAAGAAGCCGGCGGTAGCCGGGTCATCGAGCATCTCGGCGACCACAGTCGCGTCGTGGTCAGCTTCGGTGAAGAAACGCGCACCCCGGCCGTTGCAGGTGAACACCAGCGCTCCCGCGGCGCGGCGACCGGTGAGGAGCGCGCGCAGGTCCTCGTCGGCGGTCGCCGCGTCGCGAACCAGGTACTGCGCCGTGGTCCCGACTGCGACGACGTCGCCCACCGCGACGGCGCCGGTGGCGCGATCGATTTGCAGGAGATTCCGAGCGAGGAAGTCCCCGCGCTCATAGTCGAGCTTGCGCTCGTCGACCACGACCCCGAGAAGCACGCCGTTCCGGAGAAGCGCAGCCTCCTCCTCGGGCAGCGCAGCCGCGATGTCGGTGAGGCGGCTGAACGCAGGCTCGCCGCCCAGTTCGAAGACGACGTTGTCCTCGGTGCGGGTGGCCGTGTACGGCCGTCCGATCGGCCGGCAACCCTGAGAAACGACCGGTTCGAGTGTCACCCCGTGGCCGATGAACGCGCCGACGGCACCGGTGGTGGTGACCTCGCCGTTGAGCACCAGCCGATTCCCGCCGGGGCCGGCGGCGGCTGATGCGTTGCCGCCGATGACCGGAAGGCCGGGATACGCCTCGGCCAGGTGATCGAACAACGCTTCGGCCGGAAACGAGTACGGGTCGCCGACGAGGAGCACGGCTGCGGGCTCGAACGGCGGCGTCTCGGGCCAGCCGGTCAGCGCCATCCCTCCGTCGGCCCTAATGGCGTCGAGTCGCAGGGGCGCCACCGCGGCATCGAAGCTGCCCGCCCACAGCACGACGCCGGGGCCATCTTCGATCTCGCGGCTGTTGCCGAGGACCGAGATCGCTGCACAGCCCATGAGCAACGTCGGTTCGAGGATCGCCCGTACTGCTCCCGCCGCGTCCTCGAGCGCACCAGCGTGGTGGGGCGTCACGAACATGGTGACGAGGTCGGGATGGCTGCCGAGGGCATCGAGCACCTGGCCAGCGGTCTCGCCGACCGCGGTGGCGGTGACCGGATGCTCGGAAAGCGCAGACGCGAACGGCACTGGGAGTCACGCTAGTCACGCCAAACGCGGTGTCACCCCGTACCCTTGTCACACATGGCTGAACCGGCGACGTCCTCGCCAACCCGCGAGGCAATCCTCAGCGAGGCCCTTCGGCTATTTGCCGAACACGGCTATGAAGGCACCTCGCTGAACGACATCGCCGCCGCGGTGGGGATCCGCCGGCCCAGCCTCTTGCACCATTTTCCCTCGAAGGAAGCGCTGTATCGACAGGTCTTCGAGCGGGCGATCACCGATTGGTTCGAGCGCGTCGGTGAAGCCATCGAGGCTCCGAAGGACGGTTGGGAGCAGGTCGACCGTGTGCTCACCGCCGCGTTCCGGTTCTTCCGCGAAAACAACGACTTCATTCGCCTGTTCCGGCGCGAGGCGTTGGCCGACGGTACCCGGCTCGGTGTCGAGATCGCCGCCGCCCTTCAGCCATTGGTTAAGCGGGCGAGCGGCTTCTTCGAGAAGGAGATGGACGCGGGCCGGTTCCGGCGTCACGATCCCGAGCAATTACTCATCACTGGCTACGGGGCCATCCTCACGTACTTCAGCGACCTGCCCTTCCTCGAAGCGCTGGTCGGCGGTGACCCGCTGGCGGAGAAGGCACTCGAGCAACGGCTCGCGCACGTTCGCAGCTTTTTCCGCGCCGCTCTCGAACCCTGACGTCACCGCCAATGTCACCTTCCGATCAACGCGTCCAGGTTCCGCCCAACTGCGATCTCACGCTCGGTATGGTCTGTCTCGACAAGAGCTCGCCGGGCACGACCGTGTGGCGGATGGTCGGTGACGAACGCATGAGCAACCCGGTGGGGCTCGTGCAGGGCGGTTTCTTGGCGGCGATGTGTGACTCGGCGATGGGCGCTTCGTCGGTCACGTACGCGAAGGATCGCAAAGTCTTCTCGGCCAACGCCGAGATGAAGGTCAGCTTCCTGAAGGCGGTGCGCGTCGGCACGCCGCTCACCTGTACGGCCACGGTGATCTCAGGTGGCCAGCGCTTGGCCTTCGTGGAGGCCGAGGTGGTCGACGACGACGGTCGTCTCGTCGTCAAGGCGTCCTCGACGTACGTGTACACGCCGCGCGACTGAGAGTGACGCGCCGCCGCGCCGTACCCGCCGCACTTGCCCTGGTGATGGTCAGCGCGGCCGTCGTCGGTCTGTGGCCCCCGGCGGAAAGCGACACGTCGCCCACGACGCCGGCGGTGCGGGCGGGCGTCCTGTCGCCGCGCCGGGTACCGGCACTCGTGGCCTCCGCACTGGCCGAAGGGCGGCTGCACCGCGGCCTCGACCGGGTGCTGCGTGATCCTGAACTAGGCGGTGGGCGCGACGACTCGTGTCTCGTTGTCTCACAGGGCGGCCGCACGCTTTACGACCGCAACGCCGACCGATCGCTCACACCGGCCTCGACGCTCAAGCTCCTCACTGCGGCGGCGGCCCTGCGAACGCTGACACCCACGATGCGCTTCGCAACGTCGGCGATAGCCCCCAGCCCGCCGGCGGACGGGGTGCTCACCGATGATCTCTGGCTCGTCGGGGGCGGTGATCCGCTGCTTGGCACCGCCGATTATGCGGCGAGTTTCGAGGACCAACCGCGCCGGTTCACCGACCTCACCGAACTGGCCAACGCGGTAGCGGGGAGCGGGTTGCGACGGGTCGAAGGTCGCGTGATGGGCGACGAGAGCAGGTACGACCTCGAGCGCTACCGGCCGACGTGGAAACCGGGCTATACGAGTTCCGGCAACGTCGGGCCGCTGAGCGCGTTGGCGGTCAACGACGGATTCGCGTCTTGGACGCCGGGCCACGTGCCTTCGGCAGCTCCGGCCCGTCACGCGGCAGGCATCTTCACCGCGCTGTTGAAAGCACGCGGCGTCGAGGTGACGGGGGACCCTGGCGAAGGCACGCTGCCGCGGACCGCGGCTGTAGTCGCAACTCTGCAATCGCTGTCCCTGCGCGAGATCGTTGCCGAGATGCTCACTCACAGCGACAACGACACCGCAGAACTCCTCACGAAGGAGATCGGGCGCAAGGCCGGCGGCGCGGGCACGACCAGCGCGGGCGTGACTGCGATCCGAAAGACCCTCGCCGACACTGGGCTTGACGTCAGTGCCGTGGCCACCACTGACGGTTCCGGACTCGACTCTTCCGACAAGGTCACGTGCGATGTGCTGCACAGTGTGCTGAGCCGCCCTGGCAGTGAGCCGCTGGTCGACGGGCTGGCCATCGCCGGAAAAACCGGCACGATGCTCGATCAGTTCCAGGGCCACCCGGCGGCCGGCAGGCTGCGCGCCAAGACCGGAGCGCTCGAGGGAGTCGTCGGGCTGGCGGGACTGGTGCAGCCGGCTGAGGGTGGTGGAACGCCCCTGATCTTCGCGTTCCTGGCCAACTCACTTCCGACGCCGAGTCACACCCGCGGCGAACGGTTCCAGGAACGGCTGGGCGCGGCGCTCGCCGCCTTCCCCGACGCACCGGCGACGGACAGCCTCGCGCCGTGAGCCAAGGCCCCAGCCGCTTACCGATGTTTCCGCTTGGCAGCGTTCTCTTCCCACACGCGATTACATCGCTGCACATCTTTGAACCTCGTTATCGCGTGTTAGCCCGCGATTGCACCACCGGCAACGGAGAGTTCGGCGTCGTACTGATCGAACGAGGCCACGAGGTCGGCGGAGGCGACACGCGGTTCGGTGTCGGGACGCTGGCCCGGATCGTCGAGGCGGCAGAGCTACCTGACGGACGCTGGCTCCTGGCTGCGGCGGGGGTCCACCGTTTGCGGGTCGCCGAGTGGCTGTCCGACGATCCGTATCCGGTCGCGGTGGTGGAGGTACTCGACGACGACCTGCCGCTGGGCGGCGAGGACGAGCCGCTGGTCGCGACCGTGGAGCGGGCGGTTCGCCGAGCGCTGGCCTACCGGGCCGAGTTGCAGGAGCCCGCTGTCGCGTCGACGGTGGAGCTGGCCGACGACCTGGAGATGCGCGCCTACCAACTCGCGGCCGTCGCGCCGATCGGTCCCCTCGATCACCAGGTGCTGCTTGCCGAAGACGACCCACGAGCGCGCGTCGAGCGGTTGATCGCTCTGATGGAGGAGGAAAATGCCGTACTGGCGGCCCGCCTAGCTGGCGGGTGACCGCCAGTTAGGCTCTGCGCAATGGCAGGAACGGGAAAAAGTGTGCCCTCGGTCGTGGGGGAGCTGTGGCAGCTCGTCGTCGCGTACTTCAAGCAAGAGGCGATCGAGCCGATCAAGCTTCTCGGGCGGTTCGTGGCGTTCGGCATTGCCGGATCCCTCTTCTTGTCGCTCGGGTTGGTCATGTTGACGCTGGCCGGCCTGCGCGCGCTCCAGACCGAGACCGACACGACGTTCACAGGCAACTGGTCGTGGGCGCCGTATCTGATCACGCTGGTCGCCTGCGCTCTCGTGGCTGCGCTGGCTGGTCGCGCCATCTCGGCAAACCGCAAGAAGGGACGCGCATGACTTCCGCTCAGAGGATCACCCGCGACGACCTCGAGGCCAAATTCCGCGAGATCAAGGGCGATGTCGACACCACCGTCGCGCGGGCCAAGCCGATGGCGCTTGTCATCGCCATCGCCGGCGTCCTCGGCGTCGTCGGACTTGCCTATCTCCTGGGCCGTCGCAAGGAAGGCAAGCGCCGCACCATCGTCGAGATCAAGCGGGTCTGAGCCGGGGTGGCTGGCCTCGTCCGTAAACGAGTCATGAGCGCGGCCATCGGTCGCGGTGTCTTTGGCGAGAGTCGCTTCTGGTTGGTGGTGGCGGTGGCGATGGGCGTGCGCTTTGTCGTTCGCCGGTTTGGGGGCGACGGCCCTGAGTTGCTGTTCTCCGAGGAGCTCGGGCCGACTGACCGTCTGATCATCGGGCCGGTGACTGGAGACGCCGAGTGAAGGTGCTGTTGCGCAATCCGCGTCGCGAGCTCGACGTGGCCGGCCCGCTTCGCGTTGACGCGCTGCTCCGCCAACTCGACCTCAACCGCGAGTCGTTTCTGGTCATCCGGGGCGACACGCTGGTAACCGGTGACGCGATGCTCGATGATGCCGACCGCGTCGAGTTGCGCCCAGTCATTTCCGGGGGCGCCTGATGCGATGCCGGGTGTGTCGAGAACCGCCGGTCATCGAGTTACGACGCCACAATGCGGCGTTCTGCGCAGACTGCTTCCTCCGGCACTGCCAGGAGCAGGTTCGCCGAGCGATCCATCAGTTCGACATGGTGTCGCCGGAGGACCGCATACTCGTCGCGGTGTCCGGCGGTAAGGACAGTCTCGCTCTCTGGGATCTCCTCCTCGACCTCGGATATCAGGCCGATGGGCTCTACCTCGGCCTGGGCATCGGCGACTACAGCGGGGAGTCAGCGGACTACGCCCGCGCCTTTGCGACGCGTCGCGACGCGCGCTTGGTCGAGATCGACCTCCCCGCCGACATCGGTTTTGGCATCCCGAGCGGCGCCGGCGTAATGAACCGCCCACCCTGCGCGGTCTGCGGGCTTTCGAAACGCCACCTGTTCAATCAAGCCGCTATCGACGGCGGTTACGCGGTGGTCGCCACGGGCCACAACCTCGACGACGAAGCCGCGGTGCTGTTCGGCAACACGCTGCGGTGGTCCACCGACTACCTCGGCCGGCAGCTGCCCGTGCTTCCCGCCGCCGACGGATTCGTACGCAAGGTCAAGCCGCTCATCCGACTGAGCGAGCGGGAGATGGCGGCGTACTGCGTCTTGAAGGGCATCGACTACATCGTCGAGGAGTGTCCGATGGCCGAGGGCAACAAGCACCTCGCGTACAAGGAGGCGCTGAACCGCATCGAAGAGCAGAGCCCCGGCGCGAAGGCGGCCTTCTACTTCGGGTTCCTCGATCGGGTGTCGCACCTGTTCACGCCAGAGGCCGCGGCCGACCGAGCCGATTTGCGGCCGTGCCGGGAATGCGGGTCGCCCACGCCGGGCGAGGTGTGCGCGTTCTGCAAACTGGTCGAGCGGGCGGCCCGATGAGGCGCGAACTGACGGCCGGCGAGAAGGTCCTGTTGGTTGACCGCAAGGATCGCCGCTACCTGGTGACGCTGGCGGAGAACGGCGAGTTCCACACCCACACCGGAGTTGTGCCCCACGCCGACATCGTCGGCGTGGGTGAAGGCGGGCTGGTGCGTTCCAACACGGGCGCGGCCTACCTAGTGCTTCGACCCACGCTGTCGGACTTCATTCTAAAGATGCCACGCGGTGCGCAAGTGATCTACCCGAAGGACCTCGGCGCGATCCTGATCCTGGCCGACGTCTTTCCGGGCGCGCGGGTCCTCGAGGCCGGCGTCGGGTCCGGCGCGCTGTCGACCGCGTTGCTTCGCGCCGGCGCCGACGTCACCGGCTATGAGCTGCGCCCGGATTTCGCCGAGCGCGCGCAAGCCAACGTCGCCGCCTTCCTCGGTCAAGAGGCGCTAGCGCGATATGCGATCGAGGTGCGCGACGTCTATGAAGGCATCGACGCGAACAACATCGAGCGCGTCGTGCTCGATCTGCCTGAGCCGTGGCGTGTCGTCAAGCACGCCGAGGAAGCAATGCAGCCCGGCGGAATCTTTCTGGCCTACGTTCCGAGCGTGACCCAGGTTGCCCAACTCCGCGACACGCTCGACAACAGCGCATTCGGGCTGGCTGAAACGATCGAGGTTCTCGTGCGCGGTTGGCACGTCGCCGGCCAAGCCGTGCGCCCCGACCATCGGATGGTCGCCCACACGGGCTTCCTCACCGCGGCTCGACTGCTGCACGCCTGAAGGCCGTCGTGAACGGACTCGATCTGGCGATCCTCGGCGCGATAGTGCTGGCCGCGTTGGGGGGCTACCGGCTCGGGCTCCTCGCCCGGGCCACCTCATGGATCGGGATGGTGCTCGGGTTGTACCTGGGGTTCCGGCTCCTGCCTCGCGTCATCGAGTTGTTCAACGGGCCCGATCCGTCCAGCCGCCTCGGGATCACCTTGGCGGTGCTTCTCGTCGGCGCCTTCCTGGGTCAGGCGTTCGGTCTGCTGCTGGGCATGCGGATTCATCGCGTGCTCCCGCTCGGACCTCTCAAGCTGGCCGACAAGGTCGGTGGAGCGCTGTTCGGCGCGTTCGGCGTGCTCATCGTGGTCTGGGCTCTCGTGCTCCCCTCGATGGGTGACGTCGCGGGATGGCCGGCCAAGCAGGTGCGGAACTCGGCCATCGCCCGGGCGGTGCATGACACCGCACCCCAACCGCCGAAGACCTTCAAGGCGTTGCGGCGGCTGGTTGGTGACAACGGCTTCCCGTCGGTGTTCAACTCGCTGCGACCCACCCCCGACCCCGGCCCGGCCCCTGCCAACACACCAATGACGGCGGCGGTCATCTCGAAGGTCACCGCGTCGACCGTGAAGGTGGAGGGTGAGGCGTGCCGGCGTATCCAGGAGGGCAGCGGGTTCGCGGCGGCACCTGACACCATCGTCACGAACGCGCACGTGGTGGCCGGTGTGAAGTCGCCGCGGGTATTGCGTCCGTCTGACGGCCGGCGCCTGCCGGCCACCGTGGTCCTCTTCGACGCCGACCGCGATATCGCGGTGCTCAAGGTCCGCAACCTGAACGAGGCACCGCTGCCCCTCGGTGAAGGGAAGGCGGGCGACCAGGGTGCGGTGTTCGGGCACCCCGGTGGCCAGGACCGCGTCCAGGTCGCCCCGGCGCAAGTCAGCCAACGAGTCCGGGCCGTGGGCCGCGACCTCTACGACACCCACACCACGCGCCGTGATGTCTTCATCCTCGCGGCGGTACTGCAGCCCGGCGACTCGGGCGGGCCGTTGGTCAATCTGAGTGGCACCGTCATCGGCGTGGCCTTCGCCATCGCCCCTGACAAGCCCGACACCGCGTATGCGCTGACGACCCGAGAAATCCAAGCCGCTCTGGCCGCCCAAAGCGCGGTTCCGGTAAGCACGCGCAGCTGTCTCGCCGCGGCCTGACCGCCGGGGTCCCGCGCGCGTAGACTGCGCATCTCGGGACAAAAGTGCCCTGTGGGTTGTACTAAAACTGAATTGGAGGACCGCGTGAAGCGATTGCTCTCGGCTTCCGTATTGGTGCTGGCAACTGCCGGGTGGCTGCAGGTGATGCCGGCCCGGGCAGACGTCCCGACGACGTGCTTCGGGCTCGCCCCGACTCGGCCGTCCGATGCGACCGAGGGCACCGCCGGCAACGACGTGTGGATCGGCACCGCGGGTTCGGACGAGTTCGACGGCCTCGGCGGGAACGACCGGATCTGCGGTGCCAAGGGTGCCGACACCCTGGTGGGCGGTCCCCATAACGACCAGATCGACGGCGGCTCTGACACCGACCTGCTGGTTGGCGATCGAAACGGTGCCAGCGGAACCGGCGGCAACGACACGCTTATCGGTGGGAAGGGCAACAACGACGTGCTCGTGGGTGACAACCGATTCGCCATCGCCGTCGACGTCGTCGGCGGTTCAATCGGCGGCAGCGGCGGCAATGACAACCTGAGCGACGCGTCGGGCAACGGCGAGGTCTTTATCGGGGACAACTCCTCAGGCCTGCCCGGCTCCGGTGTCGCTGTCTCAGGCAACGGCGGCAACGACGTGCTCACCGATGCCGATGGAACCACGCAGTCGATGACCGGTGACAACGCCGGCACCACTGGCGACGTCTCCGGCAACGGCGGCAAGGACACCCTCACCGGCGGGCCCGGCGGCACCACCTTCTCCACCGGTCTCACCGGCGACAACCGCGAGAACAACGGCGACCCGGCTGGTGGAGCGGGAGACGACACCATCAACGGCAACGACGGTGCGGATGACATCTTCGGCGACCACAGCTCCACTGGTGGCTCGACGGAGACCGGCGCCGGCAACGACAAACTGAACGCCGGAGCCGGTAACGACTTCGTCCGTGGCGGACCCGGCAACGACAGCCTCGACGGCGGCGCGGACGTTGATGACTGCGACGGTGAGGCCGGTACCGACACCGTCATCAACTGCGAAGACGAGGAGTAGGACCGGATCGAGAAATAGCAAGGCCCGGGCAGGGGGGGAGCCCGGGCCTTGCGTTGGACTAATCCGGCGGGAGCCGGGTCAGTCGATCTTGTTCAATTCTACGGGTTAGTCAACCTCAATGAAGATGCACTCGCCGGGGCACTCCTCGGCCGACTCGATGGTCGCGTCCTCCATGCCCGCGGGCACGGCGGCGAGGCCCTCCGGCCCGCCCGGATCGGCGAATACCTTGTCGCCCTCCTTCACGTAGGCCAGGCCATCGTCGAGCAGGGTGAAGACGGCCGGCGCGATCTCTTCACACAGCCCATCGCCAGTGCAGAGATCCTGGTCGATCCAAACCTTCATGCCCATGTGTCGACGCCTTACCTACAAGAGAGGGAACTGGAGTTCATCGGACGGTAACGATCGTACCCTATCTGTGTCAATTTCCACGGCATCGGCGGGTGAAACTCGTCACGCCCCGCACGAATCGCGCTATCCGTGGCACCGGCAACGTGGTAGCACGAGGGTATGGTCGTCTCAGGCCACACGTCAGGCTCGAAGGGAGGTGATCTCCATGGCCGACTCTGAGAACCAACGCCGACTCCGTGAATATGAGCGCGAAGTCAGCGACCTCCACGAGCAGACCAAGCTCCTCGAGGAGGAGGTGATCAACCTCCGGCGGCGCCTGCAGAACGCGCCCAAGCGGGTGAGCACGCTGGAGGAGAAGCTCCTGGAGACCAAGGGCCAGCTGGCGCAGGCGGTCTCGCAGAACGAAAAGCTCACCTACACCCTGCGGGAGGCCCGCGAGCACATCGCCACGCTGCGCGAGGAGGTCGAGAAACTCACCCAGCCTCCCTCGGCGTACGGCACGTTCCTTGGTACCAACGACGACGGCACGGCCGATGTCTTCTCAGCGGGCCGCAAGATGCGCGTGGCGTTGCACCCCGAGCTCGAGGAAACCGATCTGCGGCGTGGCCAAGAGGTCGTTCTCAACGAGTCCCTCAATGTCGTCTTGGCGCGCAGCCCGGAGCTGTCGGGCGAGGTGGTCGTGTTAAAAGAGCTGCTCGAAGACGGGAAGCGCGCGTTGATCGTCGGCCGGGCCGACGAGGAGCGGGTCGTCGAGTTGTCCGAAGATCTCATCGGCGTCAGGATCAGGTCGGGCGACACCATCCTCATGGATTCGCGCACTGGCATCCTCCTCGAGCGCCTGCAACGGCCTGAGATCGAGGACCTCCTTCTCGAAGAGGTGCCGGACATCACCTACGCCGACGTCGGCGGTCTCGACAGTCAAATCGAGGCGATCACCGACGCGGTCGAGTTGCCCTTCCTTCACCGCGACCTGTTCGTCGAACACAAGCTTCCGGCGCCGAAGGGCATCCTGCTCTATGGCCCTCCGGGGTGCGGCAAGACCCTCATCGCCAAGGCGGTGGCCAATTCGTTGGCCAAGAAGGTCGCAGAGCAGACCGGCGATCAGAAGGCCCGCAGCTACTTCATCAACATCAAGGGCCCGGAGTTGCTCAACAAGTACGTGGGCGAGACCGAGCGCCAGATCCGGCTCGTGTTCCAGCGGGCCCGAGAGAAGTCTGAAGAAGGCGTGCCCGTCATCATCTTCTTCGACGAGATGGACTCGCTGTTCCGCACCCGCGGCACCGGCATCAGCTCGGACATGGAGTCGACGATTGTGCCGCAGCTGCTGGCCGAGATCGACGGTGTCGAGGCGTTGCGAAACGTGATCGTCATCGGTGCGTCAAACCGTGAAGAGCTGATTGACCCGGCGATCATGCGACCGGGTCGCCTCGACGTAAAGATCAAGATCGAGCGACCCGACCGCGAGGCGGCTTCGCAGATCTTCAGCCGCTACCTCACTGCGGATCTGCCGCTCGACGAGGACGAAGTCAGGGACCTCGGTGGTGGCGATCGCGACAAGGCGGTGGCGGCCATGGTCGAGCAGACGGTCGAAGCCATGTACCTCGAGGACGACGAGAACCGGTTCCTTGAAGTCACCTACCAGAACGGTGACAAGGAGATCATGTACTTCAAGGACTTCTCGTCCGGTGCGATGATCGAGAACGTCGTGCGGCGCGCCAAGAAGTTGGCTATCAAGCGGCTCATC
Source organism: uncultured Actinomycetes bacterium (assembly GCA_963742585.1). Lineage (GTDB taxonomy): Bacteria > Actinomycetota > Acidimicrobiia > Acidimicrobiales > JACDEA01 > JACDEA01. The sequence goes on along the minus strand of CAVUMI010000009.1, from coordinate 1,249,301 downwards.
GCAGGCGGTAACCGCGGGATCAGGGCGGCCGACCTCACCGACGCGATCCGCCAGGAGTTCAAGGAGCAAGAGGACCTGCCCAACACCACCAACAACCCCGACGACTGGATGAAGATCTCGGGCAAGAAGGGTGAGCGGATTGTGTACGTGCGCACGCTGATTGCCCAGGGCAAGGAACTCGAGGGCGGTCGTGCGATCGAACGGGTCACGACGGGGCAATACCTGTAAAGGGTCGGGGTGCCGCTTGCTTGATCCTCGGCGAGCGTTAAGGTCCGCGTAGATCCAAATGGCGATTGTCAAGGTGTGTGGGATCGAGACCGAGTACGGCATCGTGCTCAGGGGCTCGGGAGAGTCGAACCCCATCGCCGCGTCCTCGGTTCTGATCAACGCATACGTGAGTGAGCTCCAACAGAGCCCTTCGCCGGGCGGCGAGCGGATCGATTGGGATTTCGAGGACGAGTCGCCCGGCAAGGACGCGCGCGGATTCGCCCGTGAAGGCGCCATGCCACCGGAGGTCGAGACGCACCTCGTCAACACGGTGCTCACCAACGGCGCCCGCTACTACGTCGATCACGCGCATCCGGAGTTCTCAACGCCGGAGTGTGCCGACGCGCTCGAGCTGGTTCGCTTCGACAGGGCAGGCGAGATGATCCTCGCACGGTCGATGGAGGCCGCGGCGCGGACGTTGCCCAACGGCCAGGGCATCGTCGTCTACAAGAACAACTCCGACGGGAAGGGCAACTCGTACGGTTGCCACGAGAACTACATGATGGACCGCGCCGTGCCGTTCGGGCGCATCGTTCGCCACGTGATGCCGCACTTTGTGACCCGCCAGATCTACTGCGGAGCGGGCAAGGTCGGTTGCGAGACAACGTCGCCCAACGACCGTGCGGTCACGTTCCAGCTGAGCCAGCGGGCCGACTTCTTCGAGGAAGAGGTCGGGCTCGAGACCACGCTCAAGCGGCCGATCGTGAACACGCGGGATGAGCCGCATGCCGACGCTCAGAAGTATCGCCGCCTCCACGTAATCGTCGGCGACGCCAACATGTCTGAGGTGTCGACGTTCCTGAAGGTCGGAACGACGGCGATCGTGCTGGCGATGATCGAAGACGATTGGTTCGGCGATCGCGAGCTGTCATTGGCAGCACCGGTGCAGGCGATACGGCGCATCTCGCACGATCTGAGCCTGAGCGAGCCGATGGCGATGGCCGATGGCTCGACGATGACTGCCATCGAGATCCAGTGGGAGCTGTTGGACCTGGCGCGGAAGTACGCGGAGGACCGCGGGCTGGAATGCGTCAAGCAGGACGTCGGCACCGAGGTGCTCAGGCGGTGGGAGGCGACCCTGACCGCCCTCGAGACTGACCCAATCTCACTTGCCGGCCAGGTGGATTGGATCGCCAAGCACCGGTTGCTCGAGGGATACCGCGATCGCCACTCGCTCGAGTGGACCGACCACCGGCTCGCGGCGATGGATCTCCAGTACCACGACGTCCGGCCGGAAAAGTCATTGCACGCTCGTCTGTCAATGGAGCGGTTGACTACCGACGAAGGCGTTGCTGACGCGGTTACCGAACCCCCCCGCGATACGCGTGCCTATTTCCGGGGTAAATGCCTCCAGAAGTGGGCCAGCTGGGTGGCGGCGGCCAACTGGGACTCCTTGGTCTTCGACCTGGGCTCGGATCCGCTGCGCCGGGTGCCGATGATGGAGCCGCTGAAAGGAACAGCCGAGGTCGTGGATAGGTTGTTGGAAGAGTGCGCGACCCCCGCCGAGCTCATCGAGCGCTTGGGGTCTTAGGAGAACGTGATGGCTGAACGAGAACAGAAGAAGAAGCCGACCACCACCCGCGAGGAGGAGGTGGTCGAAGACGCGCCGGCGCCGGACTCCAAGCAGGGCGACAAGATCAAGGCCGAACTCGACGATCTCCTCGACGAAATCGACGAAGTGCTAGAGGAAAATGCTGAGGACTTTGTACGAAGTTACGTACAAAAGGGCGGTCAGTAGTTACGTACAAAACCGCTAGCTAGGCACGAATCTGCTGTTACACCCCCTCGGTACCGTGGGGTCATGGAAGTGACCAAGCGCTGCAAGGAGTGCGGCCTGACGAAGCCGCTTGGCGAGTTCTATAAGGCCGCAGGCATGCGTGACGGCCACCGAAACGACTGCAAGGCCTGCAACCTGGCCGAGTAGGACGCTCGGTATGTGGCTGATCCCGAGCCCACGAAGGCGCGAGTCCGGTTTGGCGACAGCCCGGCTCGGCTCCGCCGCGCCGCCGCTTACGCGACACGCCCACGGCGGACCCACCTCGACCTCCGGCTCGCTGAGCTGATGGCGTTACGCCTGGAGCGCGAGTTGCTTCGTCAGTAACAACTGGCCGAAGTGCTCGTGGGCGTGGCCGTAGTTGGCGAGCAGCCAGGTCATGGCCGGCCGCATCTCATCGGCAGGAAGTGTCGGCAGCGCCAGACGACGACCGATGTCAGGCGCAGTCGCCGTCACGCGCCGCAACAACGCGTCCGCCTCGGTGAGCAGCACGCCAAGATCGGCCTCACCGGGAACGAATTCAGCATCACGATCACGGTCGACTGGGAGTCCAGCAACGGCCTTCAGTGTCTCGGCCTCGGACCCGAGGATGTGCACGACCAGTGTGGCGATGGAGTTGGCGCCCTCGCACGGAACCCAGGCGAGCGTCTCCGGACTCAGCCCATCGATCTCGTCGCGCAGCTGGCCGTGGAGCTGGCGAAACAACGCGGTCGCTGCGGCAAGTGGATGCGCTCGGCCTCCATCCGGCACGGCAGGGATCGGCATGTTCCACTTTGGCACTAAGTTCCTCGGCGCAATGACGCTGCCCATGTTCCCCGTGGACGAGAGCCCCGGACCCAACTTCGCTGCGCTTCTCGGCAAGCTCGGGCTTGATCAACCGGTGCCGGCGACCGGAGAGCTAGAGAACGTTCGCCACGGCACCACCATCGTCGCCATGCGGTACGCCGATGGCGTGGTGATGGCGGGTGACCGCCGTGCCACGGAGGGGTTTTCGATCGCCCACCGGGCGATCGAGAAGGTCTTCCCTGCCGACCGCCACAGTGGCGTGTCGATCGCCGGTGCGGCCGGTCCGGCCATCGAGATGGTGCGCCTGTTCCAGCTCCAACTCGAGCACTACGAGAAGATCAACGGAACCGCGCTGAGCCTCGAGGGCAAGGCCAACCAGCTCGGTCAGATGATTCGCAACAACCTGCCGATGGCAATGCAGGGCCTGGCAGTGGTGCCGATCTTCGCTGGCTTCGACCTGCGCCGGCGCACAGGGCGCATCTTCACTTACGACGTCACCGGCGGCCGCTACGAAGAGGCCGACTTCCACGCCACGGGTTCCGGCGGCCGTGATGCCCGCACCACGATCAAGCTCGGCTGGAGCGACAACATGGAGCGCGGGGCCTCGATCGAGTTGGCGGTGCAGGGCTTGTACGAGGCGGCCGAGGAGGACGCCGCAACCGGCGGACCCGATGTCGTGCGGGGTATTTATCCAACGGTGGCCACGATCACCGCCGAGGGCTTCGAGCGCGTCGAAGAGCCTGAGGTTGCCGAACGGTTCCGCGCCTTGATTGCCCACAAGACCGAGGCAGGGCAGCTGCCCTCATGAGCATGCCGTTCTACGTTTCGCCTGAGCAGTTCATGAAGGACAAGGCGGACTACGCGATAAAGAACATCGCTCGGGGCCGCCCTCTCGTCGCGGTGGCCTATGGCGACGGCATGCTGCTCGCCGCCGAGAACTCCTCGACCAACCTGCACAAGATCAGCGAAATCTACGACCGCATCGCCTTTGGTGGCGTGGGTCGCTACAGCGAGTTCGACCAGCTCCGCCAGTCCGGCATCCAGCACGCCGATGTGAAGGGCTTCCAGTACAGCCGCGAAGACGTCGACGCCCGCTCGCTGGCCAATCTCTATGGCCAGTTCCTCAACCAGGTCTTCACGCATGAGATGAAGCCCTTCGAGGTGGAGATTCTGGTGGCCGAAGTCGGGTCTACGCCCGAGGACGACCGCCTGTTCCACATCCTTTATGACGGCAATGTGGCTGACGAAAGCAACTACGTCGTGGTGGGCAAGGATGCCGAAGCCATCAGCGACCGCCTCCAGGCCAGCTTCAACGCCGACTGGGCACTGCCGGATGCCCTCAAAGCGACGGTGAGCGCATTGGCCGGGCCCGACCGCACGATGAGCGCCAGCGACCTCGAAGTCGCGATCCTCGCCCGCAGTGAGCCACGCCGGGCCTTCCGGCGCCTTGATGCCGCCGAGCTAGAAACGCTTCTCGCCTAAGAACACAGCTTCGACCCGGTCATAGAGGAGTACCTCAGCGGCAATATCGAGGTCGTCTTCACCGACGAAGATGGCCACGGCACCGGTGGCCGGCCAGGGCCAATCGTCGAGACCGCGCAACTCAGTGCGTATCCCTTCGGTCTCCAACCGCGCGGCAATCACGCGCGCGTGAAACGACCCCGCGGCGTCAGTGAGATGGACCATGTGCCGCCCAACCACAAGAAGCAAGTTACCGTGGCTCTTGTAATGGAGCGACGAATCTTCGGTCTCGAGAACGAGTACGGCGTCACGTGCACCCTGCGAGGGCAGCGCCGGCTGAGCCCGGACGAGGTCGCTCGGTACCTCTTCCGCCGCGTTGTGTCATGGGGGCGCTCGAGCAACGTGTTCCTCGAGAATGGCGCTCGGCTCTACTTGGATGTCGGCAGCCATCCCGAATACGCGACCCCGGAGTGCGACTCGATCCTCGATCTCGTCACCCACGACAAGGCGGGGGAGCGCTGGCTGGAAACCCTCCTCTTGCAGGCCGAGCAGCGCTTGCGCGAGGAAAGCATCCGCGGCGTCATCTACCTCTTCAAGAACAACACCGACTCGGCCGGCAACTCCTACGGCTGTCACGAGAACTATCTCACCAGCCGTCGCGACGATTTCGGGCGCTATGCCGACGTGCTGATCCCGTTCTTCGTCTCGCGCCAGATCTACGCCGGCGCCGGCAAGGTGCTCCAGACCGCACGCGGCGCGATGTACTGCATCAGTCAGCGGGCCGAGCACATCTGGGAGGGCGTCTCCAGCGCCACAACGCGCAGCCGCCCGATCATCAACACGCGCGACGAGCCGCACGCCGATGCCGAGCGGTTCCGCCGACTCCATGTGATCGTCGGCGACTCCAACCTCAGCGAATACGCAACATTCCTCAAGGTGGGCGCCACCAGCATCCTGTTGCGGATGCTCGAGGACCCCGCGGTGGTGCTCCGCGACCTCACGCTCGAGAATCCAATCCGGGCCATCCGTGAGATCAGCCATGACATCACGTGCAAGCGGCGGGTGCGCCTGGCCAACGGTCGAGAACTCTCGGCGCTCGACATCCAGGGCGAATACCTCAACCGGGCGCAGCGCTACGCCGCCTCGAAGGGCCTGTCGCCCCTCGAGGACAAAGCACTCGCCATGTGGGAGCACTGCCTCACGAACCTCGAGAACGACCCCATGAAGCTCGACCGCGAGTGCGACTGGGTCATCAAGTACAAGCTCATCGAGGCCTTCCGCGAACGCCACGGCGTCCCCCTGACTCACCCGAAGGTCGCCCTCATCGATCTGCAGTACCACGACGTCAACCGCAGCCGCGGGCTCTTCTACCGGCTCCAGGAACGCGGCATGGTCGAGCGGATGTGCACCGACGCGGCCATTGAGAAGGCGGTGCTCGAGCCGCCGCAGACCACACGAGCCCGGCTGCGTGGCGAGTTCATCCGCAAGGCCAAGGCTCGGCGTCGCGACTTCACGGTCGACTGGGTGCATCTCAAGCTCAACGACCAGGCGCAGCGCACCGTGCTCTGCAAGGACCCGTTCAAGTCGCGCGACGAGCGGGTCGAGAAACTCATCGCCTCGCTGTAACCGTGCCCACGTTCCGCAGCGGCACGGTCACCGCCATCCTGCAGGAGCGGCGTGGGCTACAGCGTGTGGAGGTCGATGGCCAGCCGGCCTACGTGCTCACCGACCTCATCGGCCCGGTCGCCGAAGGCGACCGCGTGGTGATGAATACCACTGCGGTTGAGCTCGAACTGGGAACCGGCGGGTGGCACGTGGTGCATTGGAACCTGTCGCGTGACGTGTGGACGCCGGCACCGGTGGGGCGTGAGATGAAGCTGCGATACAGCAGCCTTCAGGTCGACGTCACCATTGCCGCCGCCGATGCCGTGCCCGATGTACCGGTGGTGGCCTGCTTCCTTCATAGCCAGGTAGCCGCTGTCGCCCTCGCTTTCAAGCACGTTGCTCCCGATCGCCGGCTCATTTACGTGATGACCGACGGCGGGGCACTTCCACTCGCCATGAGTGATCTGGTCGACGCGCTCCGGCAGGCCGGGCATCTCGACGGCACCGTCACCGCCGGCCATGCCTTCGGGGGCGACGCGGAAGCGACCACCATCGACCATGCCCTTGCCGTGGCTGGCGGCCTCGACGCCGACGCCATCGTGGTGAGCATGGGGCCAGGCTCGCTCGGCATCGGGAGCTCGCTCGCCTTCACCGGAAGGGAGGTGGCGCAGGTGCTCGACGCCGCCCGCCACCCGTTCGTCGCGCTCCGGCATTCGGGTGCGGATCCGCGTACGCGTCATCAAGGTGTGAGCCATCACGCGCTGGCGGCTCTGGAAGCCGTGCACCAGGCGGTAGTGGTCCCGTTGCCCAACGGCGCAACCGACCCCGAGCTCCCGCGCCACCGCCTGGTCTATGTCGACGTGCCCGACCTGCTCCCGGCCCTCGACGCGTTGGGCGTTACGTCGATGGGTCGAGCCCCAGCGAAGGACCCGACATTCTGGGCGTACGCTGGCGCGGCCGGCATCGCCGCTGCCGGCGGCTCCCGATGACTGACACCACCCTTACCGCGCCCGACCCTGACGCTGCCGCTCCGCGCCGTAAGGGCCGCCGCCAGCTCCGGCGCAACATCGAGTGGGTGGTCATCGTCGTGGTGGCCGTCCTGTCTGCCCTCCTCGTCAAGACCTACCTGATCGAGGCGTTCTACATCCCGTCGGGATCGATGGAGCCCACCCTCAAGACCGGTGACCGGGTCCTCGTCAACAAGCTCAGCTACCGGCTGCACGCCGTCCATCGCGGCGACGTCATCGTCTTCAAGCGCCCGCCGGGCGTCGCCGGCGAACCACGCATACGTGACTTCATCAAACGGGTGATCGGCCTTCCGGGCGAAACGATCGAGACTCGCGGCGAAGTCGTCTACGTGAACGACAAGCCGCTCAAGGAGCCCTATCTGCCGCCCGGTTCACGAACCGTCCCCGGAATCGAACGCCAGCGCATCCCGGCCAAGCACTACTGGGTGATGGGCGACAACAGGAGCAACTCTTCGGACAGCCGTTTCTTCCGGACGATCACCGAGTCGAGCATCATCGGGCGGGCCTTCGTCCAGGTCTGGCCGGTGAATCACTTTGAGCTGTTGTAGTTCTAAGGGCTAGCGCTGGACTTCGGAAAGGGCGTCGACCATGCGGTCGACGTGGTCGCTGTACACCGCGTCGATGCCCTTCGCGAGGAGGGCACGAAGCACCCGCTCCTGCTGCGCGTCCCACCCGAAGGCCAGGCGCTCGAAGCGGTGGAAGAGCGTGGTGAGGCCGCCGGTCCAATCCGAGGCGTGGAGGTTGATCGCATCGATACCTGCCGCGGCCAGACTGGCGGCCCGACGCTCGGGGCCCTCCCGGATCCGCCGCAGCCGGGTCGAGTCCACCAGATGCACCTCGTCGTCGAGCGTGCGCCACGCCGCGACCTGCTCCATCTCGTGATGACACATCCACAACCGTCCGGTCGAGCCCGCCGCCCGGGCGACCGCGACCACGCCGGTAGCGGCGTCCGGGTCCTTCACATCCAGACTGAGCTCGAAATCGGTCCCGCAGGCGCCGTACAGCTCCTCGAGGCTGGGCACGGTGGCCGGTAGCTCACGCCTAGCCACGGCGGCAATCGGCCGGCGGCGTACCCGGCTGCCGACCACGCCGTCGTGGTCGAGGACAACCACACCGTCGGCCGTGAGCCAGGCATCGCTCTCGAGTCCCGCGGCGCCCAGGCGCAGGGCCAGCTGAAACGCCTCGATGGTGTTCTCCGGTGCGTGCGCCCGGGCGCCCCGATGGGCGAACCCGATGGGAGGCGTTCTCAGGGACTCCATCGCCGTCATAATCACCCACGAGGTGCGTCCAAGCCGAGTGACTAGTCATTTCGGGCCACGAAGAATGCCCCTACCGGGCCATAGCGGCAGTTCGGACCAAAGGCGCATGGTTAGGCCGATGGAAAAGTGGTTGAGCAAGCGCCGAGGGGCAGGGACGATCGTGCGGGCAACATGCCCAACCTGTGGGGACGTCGAACTCACGGTCGACCAGCTTGCCGCCATCGTCTGTGCCACCACCAACGAAGGCTCCTACGCCTTCCAGTGCCCGGAGTGCCAGCTGGCGGTCGTGAAGCAGGCCGAGTCCCATGTGGTCGACCTGCTGGCGTCGGCTGGCGTTCGCCTCTCGGTCTACGAGCTGCCGGCCGAGTTGGAAGAGCCGCACCTGGGACAGCCGTTCAGTCACGATGACCTGCTGGCATTCCACGATCGCCTCCAAGAGGACGACTGGTTCGCCGAGGTCCAAGCGATGGTGGCCCAGACCGAACAGCGGTAGGACCTACACCGGGCGGGGCACCGCCTGACCCGTAGGTAACATTCCCACCAATGTTCAATGTGGGTCCGGCCGAGGTGCTGTTGATCCTCGTCGTGGCGCTGTTGGTGCTGGGACCGAAGAAGCTCCCCGAGGCGGCTCGCCAGATGGGCAAGGCCATGGCCGAGTTCCGACGCGTCACCTCGGGCCTGCAGCAGGAGGTTCGGGGCGTCCTTGACGAGCACTTCGAAGAGCCGCGCACGGTCGATCACACCGAATACCACGGCCCGATCATCACGCCGTCGGACGACGAGCCCAACGGCCATGCGGTCCCCACGGCGACCGACCCGCCGCCCCCGCCTCCCGGCTAGGGGCCGGCCATCGCCATCCTGTCGCAGCAGCCGGATGTGAACGACGGCGGGCGCATGACGCTCGTCGAGCACCTCACCGAGCTGCGCCGTCGCCTGTTCACCTCGATCCTCGCGGTGGTCGTCGGCGCCATCGTCGCGTTCATCCTCTACGACCACATCCTGTCGTTCCTTATCGATCCGTACTGCTCGGTCCTGCCCGCTGACAAGGAGTGCAACCTCTTCATCCAGGACCCGCTGGAGGGGTTCTCCGCGCGGCTGAAGGTCTCGGGCTACGCCGGTCTCATGATCGCCCTGCCCGTCGTGCTGTGGCAGCTGTGGCGGTTCATCACCCCCGGACTCAAGCCGCGCGAGAAGCGCTACGCCATTCCGTTCGTGGGCACGTCGCTCGTGCTGTTTTTCTCCGGAGCGACGCTTGCCTACATCACCTTCTCTAGGGCGCTCTCCTTCCTCCAGAGCATCGGTGGCAGCAACTTCGAGGAGATCTACAGCCCGAGCAAATACCTCCGGCTGATTCTGCTGATGTTCTTTGCGTTCGGACTCGCGTTTGAGTTCCCGGTCGTATTGATCGCGCTGCAGCTCACCGGCGTGCTGTCGAGCCGCAAGCTCCGCAGCTGGCGTCGCCAGGCGCTCCTGACCATTGTGATCGTGGCTGCGGTGATCACCCCGAGTCAGGATCCGTACACACTCCTGGCCATGTCGGTCCCGCTGTACATCTTCTATGAGGCGTCGATCCTCATCGGCAGGCTGCTCAAGAAGTGACGGCCGCGATCCGGGCCGCCTTCGAGGCCTCGGTTGGCTTCCCCCTCGACTCGTTCCAGCACACGGCGCTCGATGCGCTCGACGCCGGCGAATCGGTTCTGGTGGCCGCGCCGACCGGCTCGGGAAAGACCGTCGTGGCCGAGTATGCGGTGGCCCGGGCGCTCGCCGAGGGGGCCAAGACGTTCTACACCACGCCCCTCAAGGCGCTCTCGAACCAGAAGTTCGGCGATCTGGTGGCCCAGCACGGTGTCGATCGCGTGGGTCTCCTGACAGGGGACAACTCGATCCGTCCTGATGCGCCGGTGGTGGTCATGACCACCGAAGTTCTACGCAACATGCTCTACGCCGGCTCGTCGTTGCTCGAGGGCCTGCGCTACGTGGTGCTCGACGAGGTCCACTATCTGCAGAACCCCTACCGGGGCGCGGTATGGGAGGAGGTGATCATCCATTGCCCCCCCGAGATCGACCTGGTCTGTCTTTCGGCCACGGTTTCGAACGCCGAGGAGTTCGCTGCGTGGATCGCAACTGTCCGCGGCACGACCACCGCGGTGATCGAGGAGCGCCGGCCAGTGGAATTGCGCAACCTGTTCATGGTGGGCGACCGCTCTTCGGACAACGTTCACCTGTTCCCGACGTTTGTCGACGGAAAGCCCAATCCCGAAGTCGGACAACTCGAGCAGCGGTCGACGCTGGGTCCCCGGGAGAGAGGCCGTCGCCGGCTGCGGCTGTTCACGCCCCGACGGGTTGAGGTGGTCGATCGCCTGTGGAACGAGGACATGCTGCCGGTCATCTACTTCGTGTTCAGCCGGGCAGGCTGCGATGACGCCGTGCGCCAGTGTCTCGATGCCGGCCTGCGACTGACGACGCCGGAGGAGCGCGAGGAGGTTCGTGCCATCGCCGCGGCCAAGCTCTCCGCGCTCAGCGACGACGACCTCGACGCGCTCGGATACGCCTCCTGGATGGCCGGTCTCGAGGCGGGCCTGGCCGCGCACCACGCCGGTTTGGTTCCGCCGTTCAAGGAGGTCGTCGAAGCGGCGTTCTCCCGCGCATTGGTCAAGGTCGTATTCGCCACCGAGACGCTGTCGCTCGGTATCAACATGCCCGCCCGCACGGTCGTGCTGGAGAAGATCACGAAGTTCACCGGCGACGGCCACGAGCCACTGACGCCGGGGGAGTACACGCAGCTCACCGGACGCGCCGGTCGGCGGGGGATCGACGAGCAGGGCAACGCGGTCGTGCTGTGGTCCCCGTTTGTCCCATTCGATCAGGTGTCCTCGCTGGCGTCGCGACCGCGCCTACGCACTCACATCGTCATTCAGGCCGACGTACAACATGGCGGCCAACCTCGTCCGGCGGTACCAGCCCGAGGCCGCGCACCATCTCCTCAACCTCAGCTTCGCCCAGTACCGAGCCGACAGCGCGGTGGTACGCGACGAGGCGCGGCTGGAGAAGTTGCGGACCGAGTTGGCGGACGCGGAAGCCGCGGCCACCTGCGACAAGGGCGACGTTGGGGAGTACGTGGCGTTGCGCCGCGCTGCGGATCGTGCGGAGAAGCGGGTGCCGTCGACCCACGATCAAGTGGTCACCGCGTTGGCTGGCGTCCAACCCGGCGACGTGTTGTCGGTGCCCGGAGCTAAAGCCCGCGGGAGCGTGGCGGTGCTGTCGACGCGCGGGCGTCGCGGCGGCGATCTTCGTGTGCGGGTTGTTACGCAGGACAACCGCGTCCTCACCCTTGGGCCGAAGGACTTTGCTGCGCCGCCCCGCCCCGTCGGCCGAATCGATCTTCCGACGCCGTTCACACCCACCAAGCCGGCCTATCAGCGTCAGGTGGCCCAGGCGCTTCGGCAGGCGCGCCTGCGGTCCGACGGTCGAGTGGGCCTGGCGGGGCCGTCGGAGGCCCCCACGGAGCAGGCGATCGCCGCCGCCGCCCACCCCGTCGACGGTTGCCCCGACGCGCCGGAGCACGTGACCGCGTTCGGCGGGCGACCGACCGCCTGCGTACGATCGGCCGCCTAGAGGAACAGATCCACAGCAGGACGGAGTCGCTCGCCCGCCAGTTCGATCGCGTCCTCCGCGTCCTGGAGCTCTGGGGCTACGTCGACGGGTGGTCGCTGACCGAGGCCGGCGCGGTGCTCGCCAGCACCTACCACGAGGCCGACCTCCTGATCGCCGAGTCTGTGCGCGTCGGACTGTTCGACGACCTCGACCCCGACGCCGTCGCCTCGCTGGCGTCGGTCTTCACGTTCGAGACGCGCGGCCGGGAGGCCGCGCCGCCACCCAAGTACCCGTCCCCACGCCTGCGCGAGCGCTCGATGGCGATCGCCGACCTAGCTGCAGAACTCAATCGCGCCGAGAAGGAGGCGGGACTCCCGCCGACTCGTCAGCCCGACATCGGCTTCGTCTCGGTGGGCCACGCGTGGTCGGCCGGCGAGGAGCTCGACGACCTTCTCGCCGAACACGAGATGTCGGGCGGCGATTTCGTGCGCAACATCAAGCAGCTGATCGACCTTCTGCGCCAGTTCGCGCTGATCGCCCCGGACGCGTCGACGAGAGACGCCGCGGCCGAGGCGGCGCGACGGCTGTTCCGGGGCGTGGTGGCCAGCTCGAGCGTCGTGGCGGCCGCGACGTGACCATCGAGAAGGGAATGGCGTGGGGTGAGCCGGGCGAGCTGCCCGCTGACGGCGTGACCGTGGCGTCGGACAAGGATGCGCGCGCGCTCGTCGAGGCGGCGCGCCGGCGGCAGGAACCGCCGCCCGCGCTGGGACTCACCGGCGGCGACCTCTGCCGGACCCTAGGTGGGCCGGGTCAGCTGGCCACCGTTTTCACCGTCGACGTCGGCGCCGTGCTCATCGACGGCCGCCTGCACTGGTTCGTGGCCCATCTGATCGCCCGGTCAACGGGCTGGGGCCACGCGGTGGCGGCGATGAACGCGCAGTGGCGGGGCAGCTGGAACCTCGGCCCGCGGGCCCACCCCAACGATGGGTTGCTCGACGTGTTCGAGTCCAGGTTGGGCATCGCCGATCGATTCAAGGTCCGGGCCAGGCTCGGCGCCGGGACCCATCTCCCACACCCGGGCATAACCCAGCGGCGCGTGCCGGCCGTGCAGTTCGAGTTCGCCAAGCCGACGTCGGTCGAACTCGACGGTGAGCTGGTCGCGCAGGCCCGAACGCTCAGCATTCGGGTGGAACCAGATGCGATGAAAGTGGTTGTGTGACGATCACCGCCCGCGGCCGATTCCGGTCATAACCTTCGGTGGCCATGCTCTACGCCGCCGAGCGATTCAGCCCGGAAGAGGAAGCGGTCCTACGTCGCTACTTCACGAACCTCGACGAGCCTGTCTTCGCGCTGGTGAATCTGCCCGAGGTCGTCAAGGGTGCCCTCTTCGCCCGCTACTCCCGCTCACCACTCAGCCTGCGGCGTCTGTTCCTGAAGGAGTTCGTCGGCGAGCTCGATATGGCGGGCGACGAGTCGATCGACGCAACCATCGGGCTCCGCCGAGCCGAGGACCTCTACGACAAGGTGTTCTTCGAGTACGGCGACGACTCGGTCGCCCAGCTCGGCGGCGTGCACCTTGCGTGCGAGCAAGCGTCGAACCTTCTCACCAAGATTCTCGAGTGGGGCCGGTTGATGGCGTACCTCGAACAATCCACGCGGTACATCGCGTACGACCAGCGGCTCACCACCGGTCGTTACCGGTACTACCGCGACCCTGCTGTCCTGGAATCGAATCTCGGCGCCCGCTACGTCGGCGAGCTCGACCGGATGTTCGACGCGTACGCGGAGATGGTTCCCGCCCTCACGCAGTGGTTTGGCCAGAAGTACCCCAAGGACCCGGCCGACTCCGACTTTGTGTATCGCCAGTCGATCAAAGCCAAAGCGCTCGACGCGGCGCGGGGGATGCTGCCGGCCGCTTCGCTGTCGAACGTCGGTATCTACGGCACCGGGCAGGGCTATGAGGCGCTGTTGCTGCGGATGCGGGCGCATCCCTTGCCCGAGGCGCGCGCCTACGCCGACCTCATGCTCGCCGAGCTGCGCAAGGTGATCCCGTCATTCCTCAAGCGAGTCGACATTCCCGATCGCGGCGGCGCGTGGTCGGCGTACCTGGAGAAGACAGCGGCGGTGATGGCCGACGAGGCCAACGCGATGTTCGGCGGCGTGGCTCCCGACGATCGGCCGATGGCCACACTCGTCGACTTCGATCCCGATGGAGAGGACAAGGTGGTAGCGGCAACGCTCTACGCGCACACCAACCTCCCCGAGGACCAAGTGCTGGCGCGGGTCGAAGACGTTGAGCGGCGAGGAGAAGCGCGCCCTTCTGCAGGCGTACGTCGGTGATCGATCGAACCGACGACACAAGCCGGGCCGGGCCTTCGAGCGCACGGCCTATCGCTTCGACGTGCTGTCGGACTACGGGGCGTTCCGTGATCTTCAGCGTCACCGGATGCTCACCATCGAGTGGCAGTCGCTCACGCCGCGCCACGGCTACACGGTCCCGGAGGCGATCGGCGAGGCGGGACTCGAGGCGCCCTATCGCGAGACCATGGAACGTTCGGCCGCGCTGCACGACGCGCTCGCACCCCGATTCCCGGCGCAGGCCGCGTACGCGGTAGCGCTGGCGTACCGCGTGCGCTACTCGATGCAGTTCAACGCCCGCGAAGCAATGCACATGCTCGAACTGCGCACCGGACCCCAAGGACATCCCGAGTACCGCCAGGTCTGCCAACAGATGCACCGCCTCATCGCCGACCAAGCGGGTCATCGACTGCTGGCGGAGGCCATGCGCTACGTCGACCACGACACGTACGACCTCGAGCGCCTCGAGTCCGAGCGCCGCAGCGAAGCCCGGCGGTTGTCCCAGTAGACGCTGTGACACGTGGGGTTGCTGAGGCTGGTGTGATTCGGGTACCGTGGCCCTCACCAGGGGAGCGGGCGGAATCCACTCCAACTGATGCGCTTCCTCCGACTCCTCGTGACCGCCGGCCTCCTCGTGGCCGGCGCGCAGGCGGGAACCAGTGGCTACACGGTCCGCAAGGGCGACTCGCTCGAGCGCATTGCCGCGAAGTTGAAGATCCCCGTCAAGGTGCTGGCCCAGGCGAACGGCATCAAGAACATCGACTACATCCAGAGCGGCCAGGTGCTCAAGCTGCCGGGCGCCAAGTCGGCGCCGCCGTCGAGCGGCTTCGTTGTCACTGGGGTCAGGACCCATGTTGTCGGACGCGGGGAGAACCTGGCGGGCATCGCCGCCAAGACCGGGACGACCGTCCGCGCGCTCGTGGCGCTCAACGGCATCAGGAATCCCAACCTGGTGCGCGCCGGCACTCGGCTCACGTTGCCGGGCGGCACCTGGCTCTGCCCGGTGCGCGGCCACTACACGGTGGTGTCGAACTGGGCCGCGCCGCGACCCGGTGGACATAGTCATCAGGGCAACGACATCTTCGCCAAGCGGGGCGTGCCGGTCCGCACGCCGGTGGCGGGCGCGCTGCGACAGGTCCAGGGAAAGATCGCCGGCAACGCGTTCTATCTCGCCGGCGATGACGGCCACACCTACTACTTCGCCCATCTCGATCGTTACTCCCGCGGGCCGGGCCGGATCGCCGCCGGCGCGGTGATCGGTACCGTTGGCAACACCGGCGACGCGCGGGTGACCCCACCCCACCTGCACTTTGAGATCCATCCGAACAACGGTGCGCCGGTGGATCCCTTCCCAACGCTCGACCGCTGGTGCTAGCGGCGCGTGGCGTACGTACTGCGCGCCCATAAAATTTCCGCGAACGCTTGACCTGCGGCGACGCGCGAAGTGCCTGCTCACGGCGTCGCCGCGCCGCTTGACGCGCGGCGTTTAACCGGCAATAACTACGTCCGTCCTGACGCCTAACGCCAGGGTCGTGGTCCTCCGGTCGGTCTCGTCACAGCGGGTTCGACCGGCGGGGGCGGTTTAGGGCAGCGGGGGGTCCAGGAGACCAAGTAGAGAACATCCGAATAACCCCACGAGGGCTAAAGGATGGCACCAACGGTCTCCTGGACTTCCTTCGTCTTGCAAGCGGAGCTTGCTCGACGAACCAACCGTGGTCGTTGCTCCGGGCCAAGCCCTCCGCTCCTCCCGCTGAAGGCTTTCTGCGCCAGCTGTGTCGAGGCCGCCTTCGGCGGCGATCGCAGCCGGCGCCTTTCGGCGTGGCCTACTGAGTTGGCTTCTGCGTGCGCCTGTCTTCGCGCCCCGGGGTGTTGGGGCTAGGGTCCTCTGCGCTGTGGCGTCCGTCACTTTGTGAGGGGAGTGCGTTGGCCGACGAAGCCATCATCTCGTTGCGAGGCGTGACGAAGTCGTTTGGCTCGCACACGGTGCTGCAGGACATCACCTTTGATGTACCGAAGAGCCGGATCACGGCGATCATGGGCCCGTCGGGCACCGGCAAGTCGGTTCTCCTCAAGAACATCATCGGGCTGCTGCGACCCGACGGCGGTGAGATCTGGGTAGACGGCGAGAACATCGTCGGGATGAGCGAGAAGGACCTCTACCGGATCCGTCGCAAGTTCGGCGTCTTGTTCCAGGACGGCGCGCTGTTCGGATCGATGGACCTCTACAACAACATCGCCTTCCCGCTCCGCGAGCACACGAAGAAGTCCGAGCGCGAGGTGCGGGAGATCGTGCTCGAAAAGGCTGGGTTGGTCGGCCTGCTCGACCACCTCAAGAAGCTGCCGGGCGAAGTCTCCGGCGGGATGAAGAAGCGGGCCGGGTTGGCGCGGGCGCTGGTGCTCGACCCCGAGATCGTGCTGTTCGACGAACCCGACTCGGGTCTCGATCCGGTGCGGGTGGCCTACCTGGACGAACTGGTGGTTGACGTGCAGAAGGAGACCAACGCCACCTTCTTCATCATCACCCACAACATCCCGTCGGTGATGCGGACCGCGGAGTACATCGGGGTGCTCTTCCGATCAGGGCTGGTGAAGTTTTCCAGCAAGAACGACATGCGCAAGAGCGACAACCGCATCATCAAGCAGTTCCTATCCGGCATGGCCAAGGGGCCGATCGGGATGGACGAGATGTCCGACGAGAGCGAGGAAGACGCCAGCGCAGACCTCTCCAAAGCCAAGATCATGACGGTATGAGGGAGCCGGAGGCGAAGACGGAAGGCGACCGGGAGATATGAGGGAGCCGGAGGCGAAGACGGAAGGCGACCGGGAGATATGAGGGAGCCGGAGGCGAAGACGGAAGGCGACCGGGAGATATGAGGGAGCCGGAGGCGAAGACGGAAGGCGACCGGGAGAAATAGTGGCGAACGCGTTTACGCAGAAGCCACAGACGCTCGTTCGCGAGACGGGCAACATGTTCGCGGTCGCGCTCGAGGGACTGCGCAAGACCTACCTGATCCGCGACTGGTGGAAGGAGTTCATCGATCAGTGCTGGTTCATCGCCAAGGTCACCAGCGCGCCAGTGATCCTGATCGCCATTCCCTTCGGTGCGGTGATCGCTCTGCATGTTGGCTCGTTCAACGGCCAGCTCGGTGCGGAGTCGGCGACCGGCTCGGCGATGGTGTTGGCCGTCGTCCGTGAAGCCGCTCCGGTGGCAACTGCGCTGATGATCGCCGGCGCCGGCGGTTCGGCGATGACCGCGGACCTCGGATCCCGCAAAATCCGCGACGAGATCGCCGCCATGGAGGTGATGGCCGTCAACCCGATCCACCGGCTGGTGACACCTCGCCTGTGGGCGGCCAGCTTCGTCAGCATCTTCCTCGTGTCGCTGGTGAGTCTCGCCGGACTGGCTGGTGGCTTCGTCTACAACGTCCTTGTCCAACACGTCACCGCGGGCGCGTACTTCTCGGGCTTCACCGTGCTGGTGCAGTCCGCCGACTTGGTCTCCGCGGTCGCCAAGGCGTTCCTGTTCGGCATGTGCGCGGCGATGGTGGCGTGTTACAAGGGCCTCTACGCCAAAGGCGGGCCGAAGGGTGTCGGCGACGCGGTGAACCAGGCCGTCGTCGTCACGTTCATCCTCATCTTCTTCGTGAACTTCGTCATGACGTCCCTCTACTTCGCGATCGTCCCTCAGAAGTTCTAGATGGCAGCGATCACGCGTGTCGGCAAGACCGCTGGGCGGTACGTCACCAACATGTTGGAGGAGATCGGCCGCCAGCTGTCCTTCTATGGGCGGGCGATGGGTGATGTCCTCACGCTGCGACTGTTCCGGCGCGGCTACGGCGGGATGCTGGCGTCGATGATCAGCGACATCACGATCGGTGCCGGTGCGCTCATCGTGGGCGGCGGCATGGTGTTCGTGATCTTCTCGATGTCGTTCTTCACCGGTACCGAGGTCGGTCTGCAGGGTTACAAGGGCCTCGAGCAGATCGGCGCGCAGGCCTTCACCGGCCTGGTCGGCAGTTTTGCCAACACCAGAGAGATCACCCCGATCATCGCCGGCGTGGCTTTCGCGGCGCAGGTAGGAGCCGGGTTCACCGCCGAGCTCGGCGCGATGCGCATCTCCGATGAGATTGATGCCCTCGAAGTGATGTCGGTGCCCACGCTCGTGTACCTGGTGTCGACGCGCGTCGTCGCCGCCTTCGTCTGCATCATCCCGCTGTATCTGTTCTCGTTGTTTGCCAGTTTCTTCGCCACCGAGTTCGTCACCACCCGGTTCTTTGGTCTCTCACCAGGGATCTACCACCACTACTTCAGGCTGTACCTGCCGCCCATCGACGTGGCGTACAGCCTGGCCAAGGCGTGCATGTTTGCCATCGTCGTGGCCCTGATCCACTGCTACTACGGCTACTTCGCCACGGGCGGCCCGGCGGGCGTTGGCGTAGCGGTTGGGCGGGCGATCCGCCTGAGCATCGTGGCCGTCGTCGTGCTGAACCTCGTGCTCTCGATCTTCTTCTGGGGCGGCGGCAACACGGTCAAGGTGGCGGGGTAGCCGTACTTGTCTGAACGAGCCGTTCGAGCCTTATCAGGCGCCATCGCCCTGATCTTGTTCCTCAGCGCGGTGATTCTCGGCGCCAAGATCTCCAACGGGCTCTTCGAGAACGCCTACCACCTGGAGGCCACCTTCGCCGCCGCCGGACAGGGCTTGAAGGACACCTCCGACGTCAAGATCCACGGCGTCAACATCGGACGGGTCAAGCACGTCTCCCTGCAGCGACGGCCGGGCGCGGGTTCGCATGGAGATCAACCAGAACGAGACGGTGCCGATCGACTCGAAGGCGACCATCCGCCCCAAGACGCTCTTCGGCGAGAAGTTCATCGACATCGATCCCGGACCGACCGAGGCAACCGGTCCGTATCTACGCGACGAGGGTGAAATCAAGAACACCCTCGGCGGCTTCGAGCTTGAACGCGTGCTGGCCGATCTGTATCCCATCCTCAAGGCGGTCAAGCCCGAGGAGCTCGCGGTGGTCATCGGCACCCTGGCCGCTGGCGGCGAAGGCGAAGGCGCGGCCATCAACCGCTCGCTCGAAAACCTCGAAAAGCTGGCCCGGGTCCAGGCCGCGCATAGCGCGGACACCCAGCAGTTCCTCAACGACCTGGCCAACCTCTCCGAGGAGTTCGGGCGCCGCGGCGACGATCTGATCGCCGGAGCGCGCGACCTCAACGCCGCGCTACCGGAACTCAACAAGCGAGGAAACGAACTGGCGACGTTCCTCGAAGAGGGCGCCCGCCTCACAGCTGACGTCGCCGACGTGCTCGAGAACAACCGGCCGTTCCTGCGTAAGACCGTCACCGAGGGCGGCAAGGCCATCCAGGTCCTCTACGACGGCCGCGACCACATCGGCCCACTGGTGGTGGGCCTGCGTCAGTTCGTGCAGATCCTGGCCGAGGCCTCCCGCATCCCCTTCGGCGACGGCACCAACCTGGCGGCGATCAAGCTGGTCCTCGGCGAGAACTGCCTGCTTGGTCGTGGGGTCGACCCGCTCTGTCCAAACAGTGGCCCGCAGCCGGTTGTTGCCAATGCGAAGGCGTCGGGGCCCGCGCCGAAGTCGCTCGCGCCGCTGCGGGGACCGCCGCGCTCCGAGAGCTGATCAGGAATCTGGGCAAGTGAGGGCGCGGTGAACCTGCGGCGCACGATGATCAAGCTGCTGCTGCTCTTCGTGCTGCCCTGCTCGCTCATCACCGGGTACCTGTACTTCTCGATTGGGAACATCCAGTCGCTGAAGCTCGGGCCGATCCAGCTCCTGGATAACCAGTACACGCTGCGGGCGATGTTCGACGACGTCACCGGCATGCTGCCGAACGACAACGTGAAGGTCGCCGGCGTGGTCGTCGGGAAGGTCACCAAGGTCAAGGTCATCGACGGCCGGGCGCAGGTCACGTTCAAGGTCAGGGACGGCGTGAAGCTGGCCGACCGACACCAGCGCGGCGATCCGCTGGCGCAACTTGCTCGGGCAGCGTTATCTGTACCTGTATCCGGGTTCGGCGGCCACCATCTTGCGGGCCGGGGAGCGGGTCACCATCACCCGGTCGGTCGTCGACCTGGGCGAGCTGTTCAACCGGCTTGGGACCCATCGTGAAGGCGATCGATCCGCAGCAGGTCAACACGTTCCTCGACGCGGTGGTCGGCGGCCTCGACGGCAACGAGCCCAAGCTCCGGCTGGCCATCGACAACCTCGCCGCCCTGGCCGGCACGCTCGGCGCGCGCGACCAGGCCATCGGTCGCTTGATCGAGAACCTCGACACCGTCGCGGGGACGATCGCCGCCCGCGATCCGCGAGATCCGCACGATCCTCGACAACCTCGTCGCCATCACCAAGACGTTCAGTGAGCACACCGACGTGCTCGACTCGGCCTTCACCGAGCTGAAGACCTTCTCAGAGAACTTTGGTGGTCTGCTCCAGAACAACCGCGCCCAGATCGACCGCACGGTGAGCAACCTGGCCAAGATCATCGAGTTGGTGCGCACCAAGTTGCCGACGCTCGACAACACCGTGCTCAACCTCGACGACGCATCGAAGCGGTTGTTCACCGCCAGCCGGTCTCGGCGAGTGGCTCAACCAGGACATCCTTTGCGGGACTGTCGGCTCCGCCGCCGCAGTCGAGGTGCCGTGCATCCCGCTTGTCCGGTGTCTCGGCGCCTGCCGCGTCGACCCACGGGCGTCGACGCATTGCGCCAGTTGATCGGCGTGCGGCGATGAAGTCCTTCCGCGACCGCAACCCGTATCTCGTCGGGCTGGTCTCGGTCGCGTTGCTGGCGTGCGATCACGCTGGCCGCGTTCAGCGTCGGGCTGTTCAAGCTTCGTCGAGGACGCCTACACGGTGAAGGCGGTGTTCACCGACGCTTCCGGTATCAGTCAGCGCGGCGCCCGTACGCGTCGCCGGCGTTCGCGTCGGCCGGGTCACTGGTGTTCAGGCCGACCGCAACGCCGGCAACGTGATCGTCACGATGGTCGTCAATCGCGGCGTGCGGCTGTCGGCCACCAACACCCACGCCGAGATCTCACTCGCCACGCTGCTGGGCGCCAAGTATGTGCGGCTCTCGGGCAAGGTCACCGCGCCGTATCTCGAGGATCTCGAGCGAGGCGCGCCGGGTGATCCCGGTAGAGCGCACCAAGACGCCGTTCGACGTCTTCGAACTGACCAAGGTCAGCACCCGCGCCATCGAGGCGACCGACACCGAGAAGCTCAACCGGCTGATCACGCAGCTGGCCGACATCACCGAGGGCAAGCAGGCGCAGGTGGCCGCAGCTGCTACGAGGGCTCAACAAGGTCGGCACCGCGATCGGTTCGCGCGACGTGCAGCTCCGCGATCTGCTGGAAAAGGCCGACACGCTGTCGGGCACATTGGCGGAGAAGGACCGCACGCTGGTATCGCTGCTTGATCAGAGCCAGGCCATCCTCGACCTCGTCACCCGGCGGCGGGCCGACATCGCCAGCGGCATCGAGAGCACCAACATCGCCATCGGTCAGCTGGCCGGCATCCTCGGTGGCCACCTGACCGAACTGGATCTCATCCTCGAAACGCTTCATCCCACCATCGACATCCTCGACCGCCGGCAGGCCGACCTCGATCGCACGTTGGCCTATCTCGGTCCCGGCGCGCTTGGGCTAGCCAGGGCAACGGTGCATGGGCCGTGGGCCGACATCTACGTGCGCTCGATCGGTCCGGGGCTCCTCGGCCTGTTGCAGCAGCTCATGGGGACGGGGCCAGTGATCCGGCGCTTGGCGACGCCGCTGGCGATTGCGATGGCTCCGCTGGGCCTTGCCGGCTGCAGCTGGGCCTGGGTCGCCGAGCGGGTACCGGCTCACCGCGTACTTCGACAAGGCGCATCAGCCTGTACCCCGCCTCGAGCGTGAAGGTGCTCGGCCTGCCTGCCGGGCGGGTCACGTCGATCAAGGTCGAAGGCGACAAAGTCGGGTGTCGCTCCGGATGAACAAGGACGTCCCAGTGCCCGCCGATGTGCGAGCCGCCGATCGTGCCGCTCTCGCTGATCGGCGAGCGCTACGTGCAACTGTTGCCGGCCTGGACCGACGGCACGCCCCGAGCTCCGCGACGGCGCGGTGATCCCGCTCGAGCGGACCGTCGATCCCGGTCGAACCCGACGAGGCGCTGGCCGCGATCAAGCATCTGCTCGACGCGCTCGACCCGAAGGCGACGGGCCGCCTGGTGAAGAACCTGGGCGACGACCTCAAAGGCACGGGCCCGGACCTGAACGGTGCGCTGAAGGGACTTGGCCGACCTCACGACGGCGCTGGCCGACAAGGACCAAGCAGCTGGTCTGCCCTCGTCGACAACTTCGATCGGTTCACCGCGACGCTCAGGACCCGAGAGGTCGGCCCTGGGCCGGGTGATGGACGGGTTCGCCCAGACGACGGGCCTGCTGGCCGACGAGCGCAACGCGATCGAGCGACTGGTCAAGAACCTCGCGTCATTGGCGACTAGCGGCCTCAATCTCACCAGTGAGCACGCCGCGAGCCTGGATCGTGACCTCACTGTGCTCACCCGCGTACTCCAGTCGGTCAACACGAACATCGACGCGGTGCGCAACCTCCTCGACGCCGCACCGCTGCTCGTAGCCGGTCCCGACCTCGACGGCACCGAAGGTCTCGCTGGTGCGTGGGATCCGGATTTCCACCACCTCGACCTGCGTAACTCGGCCAGCCCGACGGTGGCGCAGGTGTTCAGGGCGCTCGGGATTCCGGTCGACGTGCTGTGTGTTCCAGCCGACGTCAACTGCCGCGCTGCCAACCACCACCACGACGGCCTCCACCATTGCACCGGCGTCACCCGCCAGTGCACCGGCGGCGCCACGCGGCGACGGCCAAGGCATCGAAGAAATCCGGCGGTTTGCTGGGCCGCGTCGCGCGATCTCTGGCGGAGGTGTTCTCGTGAGCCCCCGCGGCAAGCTGGCAACGTTGCTCAGTGTCGGGGCGCTCGCCGGCGCGCTGTCGGGGTGCGCGCGGGGTGGAACGACGATCGTGGCCACGTTCGAGGATGTCGGCGACCTTCAGACGCGCGGCTCGGTCCAGGTCGCTGACGTGCGCGTCGGGCAGATCGAGAAGATCAGCCTCACCAAGGACTTCCGGGCCCGCGTTCGCCTGAATCTGAACCCTGGCGTCAAGGTGCCCCGTGACTCAAACGCCTTGCTGCGTACTACCTCACTGCTCGGTGAGAAGTTCGTCGAGCTGCGACCCAACGGCGAGCCGTCGGCGGGCCCGCACTTCCGGGACGGCGACGTCATCCCGGCCAGCAAGGTCAGAGATAGCGCCGGAGCTCGAGTTTGTGGCCGAACAAGCAGTTACCGCGCTCGGATCGGTGGTGGCAACGGACATAGCCACGCTGGTCGAGACCGAGCGCCGAAGCCTTTGGCGGGTCGCGGGCCGGTGCTCCGCTCGCTGGTCGACGAACTGGCGACGATCAGCGGCGACGCTCGCCAGCCGCACTGAGGCCATCGGCCGGATCATCGATGGTTTCGACACCGACCGCCACCGCGCTGGCCAACGGCAAGAACGACCTCGACAGCCTGCTGATCAACCTGGCCGAGACGACGCGGATCCTCGCCGAGAACCGCGACCGGGCGGTCAGCGCACTCGATGGCCTCTCGCGGCTGGCCGCGGTCCAGAACGAGGTGCTGGCCCGTTACCGCGACGACCTCGATCGACAGATCAAGCAGGTCGACGCCATCGTCGGCATCGCCGCGGGACAGACCGATGCTCTGGGACTGCTGGTCGACTGGCTTGATCGCTTCACGGTGGCCATGCCCAAGGTGATCCCCGGCGACTTCACCCAGGTGTATGCGTGGGTCGTGCCCGCCCAGCTCGATCCGAGGCTGAACCCATGAAGCGCCGGGTGTGGATCAACATCGGCGTGTTCGCGGTGGGTTTCCTCGTGATGGTCGGCTGGCTCACGCAACGGGTCGTGAGCTTCAGGAGCCTCGACCGGCCGTACACCCTCTCGGCTGAGTTCCCCAACGCCTTTGGCGTGCTGCCCAACGCCGAGGTCAGCTACCTCGGCGTCACCTATGGCCAGGTGAGCAAGGTCTCACGCATCCCCGGCGGCGTTCGGATCGAGATGGAGATCGAACGCGAGCCGGCGAATCCCCGAGGGATCCGACGCCAGCATCTTCCGCAAGTCGGCGATCGGCGAGCAGTACGTCGACTTCAGTCCACCCCCGGGCAGTGGCGACGGTCAGGGCCCCTGGTACGCCAAGGGCACTGTGCTCCCGATGAGCAAGACGCACGTCCCGCTCGAATTCTCCGAGTTCCTGCGTTCGGCCAGCGCGCTCGTCAGCTCGATCCCACCGGATTCGGTGGCGCAACTCCTCGAGGCGGCGGCGCTGGGGTTGCAGGGGCGCACCGACTCGCTCCGAGCGCTGGCCGAAGGTGGCGACAAGCTCACCGCCTCGCTGGCGACCCGAACCGACGCGCTGGACCGGCTGGCCGACAACAACACCCGGTTCACGCACGTGCTGGCCGAGCACCGGGGTTCGCTGGGCCAGTCCCTCACCGACCTCCGGAACGTGGCCGACAGCCTGCGAAACGCTCGCGGCGACGTCGGCGTCCTCCTCGACCGCGGCGCGACGCTCCTCAGCCAAGTCGCCGATGTCGTCGCCCATCAGAAGGCCAACCTCGACTGCGACCTCAAGACGCTCGAACTTGTGGGCGACAGCGCGACCACACCGGACCGGCTCGCCGGCTTGGGCGCCCTGCTACGAGTCGGTCCGACCGCCTTCGGTCGAGTCTGGGACGCCCGCGACGTCGACACCACCGGGCCGTACCCCGGGGTCTGGGTGCGGGTCGGCTTCGTGGCCAACCCGGTCCACAACCCGCCGCCGCAGTTCGCGCCGCCGAAGGATGTTCCGCCGGTCAAGGCGGTGCCCGCCTGCGCCTCATCGCTGCGCCCGTCGGGTCTGAACTACACGCCGGCGCCGATCATCGACGCGAATGCCCTCTCGCCGGCCGCGACCGACGGCATCGTGATGCTCCTCCTGGTCTCCCTGGGGGCGGCCGTGGTCCTCCGCGAGGTGGGCCCCCTCCGGTGAGCGACATCGAGGTGCCAGAGGAGCCAGCCCGACCAGGGGAGGCCGCGCCGGCTGAGCAGCCCGAGCCCGAGCAGGCTGAGCTCGAGCAGGCTGAGCCGCCCGCTGAGCCCCCCGAGCCCGAGCAGCCCGAGCCGCCGGCGCGATCCTCGCGGCGGGTGTGGATCGCACTGGCGATCGCCGCCCTGGTGTTGGTGACCGGCCTCGTTGGGTGGGGCGCCGCCAGCTACAGCCGGGTCAACGGCGAGCTGAACGACATCGAGGCCATTCGCCGGGTCGCCGGCGAGTTTGGCGACGCCGCGCTGACCTACGACTACCGCGACCTTGCCTCGTTTCGCCAGGGCATGAATGCCCAGGCCACAGGGACCTTTCGCCGCCAGCTCCGCGACGGGTTGGGCGGCCTGGAGGCCCTGATCACCGAGCTGAAATCCCGGTCGGAGGCCACGGTCAAGGAGATCTACGTCAGTGGCGTCGACGACGAGTCGGCGTCGGCCATCGTGGTGGCCGACGCCCGGGTTCAGTACGGCGACGCCGCTCCCAAGACGGCCCCCAGCGTCTCGATTGAACTGCAACTGGTCAAAGTCGGCGGCCGCTGGCTGATTGCCGACGTCAGCACGCTCGACCTCGGTCAGGCGGTTTCGGCCCCCGGGGCAGCGGAAACGACCACGACCACGGGAGAACCGTCCAAATAGCGCGCGGCGTCCGTATATGCTCCCGCCCGCGCTGAGGCGCCCTCAATGGTCCTGGACAGAAGGAACGCATGGCCGACGACGACGAGCTCATCGACGAGGAGTCAGAGGAGCTCGAAGAACCTGACGATCTCGAAGACCCCGACCTCGAAGAGGCCGACCTCGAGGACATCGTCGACGACGATGACGACGCGCTCATCGTCGACGACGATCTCGACGCTGCGGTCGATGACGACGTCGACCCTGCCGTGGTCGCCGCTGATGATGCGGCCGTCGCCGTCGAGGAGGAAGAGGACGAGGAGCCCGATGACGACGACGTCGAGGCGTCCCTCGACGAGATCCTCAAGGAGCGCCTGGTCGTTCCCGACGAAGAAGAGGACGACGAGGAGGAGGTTCCCGACACCGAAGACCGTGGGGACACTGCCCTTAAGGTCCTCCCGAAGCAGCCTGACGAGTTCGTGTGCCAGTCGTGTTTTCTCGTGAAGCACCCAAGCCAGTTGGCGGATGCGAAGCGGCAACTCTGCCGAGATTGCGTGTAGAAGCTCCCTAGGAGGCACCGATGGGATACCGGAACGTCATCGTGGGAACCGATGGTTCGCCGACGGCCGAGCTTGCTGTTCGTCACGCCGCGACGTTGGCCAAGGCGTTCGGTGCCCGTCTCACGATCGTCACCGCGTACGCACCTCAGCCGGCCTCGCCCAGCGACATCAGTGAGGTGCCCGAGGATTTGCTGTGGCGAATCACCGACTCCGCAGCAGCAGACGACCGAGCCGGGAGCGCGCAGGTCATCGCCAAGGAGGTCGGGGTCAAGGATGTCCGGCGCCGGACGTCGTCGGGCGATCCGGCCACCGCGATCATCGAAGTAGCCGAGGACACCGGCGGTGACCTCATCGTGGTGGGCTCGAAGGGCATGTCCTCGCCATCCCGCTTCGTGCTCGGCAGCGTCCCAAACAAGGTTTCGCATCACACGCCCTGCGACGTGATGATCGTCCACACCGTGTCCTGACCGCCCGCGAGTAGCGTCTTTCACGTGAGTGAAGACAAGTCACCGGTCGAAAAGGCCGTCGAGCTGGTCGTGTACGCGCCGATTGGGTTCGCCAACTTCATGCGCAGCATGCTGCCGGGCTGGATCGAGATGGGTCGCGAAGAGGTCACCAAGCAGGTCGGCACCGCCAAGGTGATGACCGAGTTCGCCATCGCCCAGGGCCGCAAGGATGCCGAGAAGGCGGTGCTGCAGGCCGGAGAAGTGGTCGGCAACCTCGCGGCCCGCCGGCGCCAGCCGCGCCGCCCCACCGCCTGCGCCCCGCGACGTCGGCACCGCGCGACTTCGGCTGCGACGACGCCATCGGCCGCGGCCGTCGCCGTCCAGCAACGGTCCGCGACCCGAGCGCCGACGCGCTGGCCATTCCGGGCTACGACTCGCTGGCCGCATCGCAGGTGGTTCAGCGGCTCGGCGGTCTGTCGAGCGCCGAGCTCGACGCGGTCAAGGACTACGAGGAAGCGACACGCGGTCGCCGCACGATCCTGAACAAGGTTGGCCAACTCCAGGCGGAGACGACGCCCTAGGTGGAAGGGGCGCGACCGGCGACGCCGGAAGACGTGCCCCGGCTTGGCGGAGCTCAACCGAATGGCGCTGGCCGCAATGGCCGGCGAGCGGGGCGGCAGGGTCTTCGTTGCCCGGGAAGCGCGAGCCGAGCCGCTTCGAAGAGGGGCTGGCGGCTGCGGTGGCCGGACCCGAACACACGCGGTCTTGGCCGGCACCATCGATGGTGCGGCGATCGGCTACGCGGTTGCGCACGTTGAGGAGCTTGCGCGACGGCACGCGCCTGGGTGTGATCACCGACATCTATGTGGAGTCCGAAGCCCGCGGCGTCGCGGTGGGGGAGTGCTTAATGAACAGCCTCCTGGAGTGGTTCACCGAGACCGGATGCGAAGGTGCCGACGCGTACGCGCTTCCCGGCGATCGGTCGACCAAGAACTTCTTCGAAGGGTCGGGTTTCAGCGCGCGCCTGCTAGTGATGCACCACAAGATGGGCGAGGCGGCAACCTGAGCGCGCCCGAGGTCTGTGTGGGCGCCATCGCGGTCGACGCAGACCGTCTCTTGCTGATCCGTCGTGGCCGCGGGCGGCGGCGGGGGAGTGGTCGGTGCCCGGCGGTCGCGTGCGAGCCGGGTGAGATGCTCGCCGAAGCCGTCGTGCGCGAGCTGCTCGAGGAGACCAACCTCGAGGGCGTGTGCGATCGAGTTCGTCGGTTGGGTCGAACGGATTGACGACGACTTCCATCACGTCATCCTCGACTTCACGGTCACGCTCCTCGAGGCGCGAGCTCCGGTGGCCGGCGACGACGCGGCCGAGGCGGCGTGGGTGCCGCTTGAGCAAGTCGCCGACCTGAACCTGGTCGAGGGTCTGGCCGAGTTCCTGCACGAGCACGGCATCCTGGAGGTCATCGCGTAGATGGACGTCTTCGAGGTGATGTCCGACTGCACGCGCCATCCGGCGTTACAAGCCCGACCCTGTGCCCGATGACGTGTTGCGCACGCTGCCTGGAGGCGGCAACGTGGGCACCCGTCGGGCGGCAACCGCCAGGCGTGGCGGTTCGTCGTCCTGCGCTCGCCCGCAGTAAGGACGGTGCTCGGGCGACACCTATCGTGCCGCGTGGGCAGTCGCCAAGTTCGACTACGGACTCAGCGGCGACGAGGCAGCCGACGACCATCGCCGCGGGCCCGCATGGGCCGCACGATGCAGCACTTCGTCGATCACTTCGAGGAGATCGCCCGTCTACGTGCTGTTCTGTCTGCAAGGGCCGCGGACACCGGCCCGCGCTGGCCGAGGGTGGGTCGATCTATCCGGCCATGCAGAACTTCGCGTTGGCGGCGCGCGCCGAGGGCCTCGGGACCGTGGTCACCACGTTCTTCCTTGGCGCCGAGAAGGAGCTGCGCGAGCTCATCGGCATCCCCGATGACTGGATGCTGGCGGGGCTGCTCCCGCTCGGCTGGCCGGTCGGCCGGCACGGTCCGGTGCGCCGGCGGCCGGTCGAGGAAGTGACGACCGTCGATCGACTGGCTGACGTGCCCTTCGGCGTGAGCGCCGCTACCGGCCCTTCCACACTGGGGCCCGCTTCTCGATGAACGCGCGGGGGCCTTCGGCGAAATCCTCGGTTCCGGCCAGCTTGCCCATCGCCGCGCCGCTCATGCTTCCACAGTGTTTCGTCGTCGTTGGTTGCCGCGGCGATGACCACCTTGCGGCTGGCCCGCACGGCGAGCGGCGCGTTGACCGCGATGCGCTCGGCCAGTGCACGGGCAGCGGTGATGGCCTCGCCGGGCGCAACGAACTCGTTGACCATGCCCAACTGGTAGGCGCGCTCGGCGGTGATCGGATCGCCGGTGAGCACGACCTCCATGGCGACCTTGGGCGGTAGCACGCGGGGGAGGCGGAACAGGCCGCCGGCGACCGCGGCGAGTGAGCGCTTCACCTCCGGCAGGCCGAACGCGGCGTTGGTTGATGCGACGATGAGATCGCACGCGAGCGCGATCTCACAGCCGCCGGCGAGCGCAGGTCCGTCGACCGCGGCGATCAGTGGCTTGCTGCGTTCGCGACGGGTGATGCCACCGAAGCCACCGCGCTCGGTCTGGAGATCGCCAGCCTGTCCCGAGGCGATCGCCTTCAGGTCGGCGCCGGCCGAAAACACGCTGCCTTCGCCGGCGACGATGCCGACCCAGACATTGTCGTCGTCCTCGAGGCTGTCGATCGCCGCCTCCATGCCCTTGGCCACGTCGCCATTGACAGCGTTGCGGGCTTCGGGGCGACGGATAGTGATGACGGCGACATGTCCGTCGGCTTCGTATTCGACCATGGGCCGAAACTAGTGGGACGCGCTTTCTGACGCCGCTTCCGGCGGCGGGTCGCTCACAGGTGCCGCCGCGCCGGGTGGCGGCCGCTGCGGGATGGCGCGGGGTGGGGGTGTCGTGGGTTTGGGCGGAAGCCGCAACCCGGACGGAGGCGGCGGGGGTGGCTTGGGCGGCTCGATCCCGACCAGAGGGCCGAGCGCGGGTACGCGCGTCACGGCTTGCTTGACCGTCGTCATGAACTCGTCGGACGGCTCGGCCGGCAGGGCGATCGGTTTGACCGAGCGCCGTACCGGTGACACGGCGACGGCGTCGAGCACCGCCAGCCAGCGGTCGGCGGGTGCATCCGCGGCCATCGCGGCGCCCGCCGACTCCGATAGCCGACCCCCAAGTTCCGGGGGAAAGCGCATGGCGGGGTCGGGCGGCCGCGATGCGATGCGCAACGCTCGCACGACACGTCCGGCAGTCAGTGCATCGGTGATGTCGGTCACCCACACGCCGCGCTCGCTCGCGAGGCGGCCGTCGAGTTTCTCGCGCAGCGAACTGACGAGCAGTCCGCGACTCCTCGTCGCGAGCCTCCGCGCTCGAAACGACCGAGCGCAGATCGCGGAGGCTCAGGTCGTCGCCGGCCGCGGCGGCTGCCTCGGCCCGGTCGCGCCACTCAGCGGCTTTGAGCCGGGGGAGTAGCCCTTCGGCGAGCGCGAGCAGTGGTTCGGCCTTGATGGTCGACTGCTTCTCCGATTCGAGGAGCGAGTTCTGCGTGTCGATGGCTTGACGCACTGCAGGGATGCCGCCTCGGAGCAGATGTTCGGCAATCGGGCGCTGCTCGGGCGGCAACGAATCGAGCACCGCGTTGCGGTGGGTGTGACCGGGGCTCAGCCGCTTGTGCTTCGGTCGTTCGGGGGCCGCCTCCGGCTTGGGACGGGGCGTGCGCGGTCCGCGGCCTTCGTCACGGCCGCGCTCGGGCCGCGCCGCGGCCAGCGCGCCGATCAGGTCGATCAGGTCGATCCGGACGGTCGGGGCGAGCTCGCGGTCCGCCGCCGGTTGGACGTTCAGCCGCGCGGCGGGCGTTCGCGGTCGGGCTTCCCCCGCGGCGTGGGCGGTCCGGTGCTGGGCGACGGTGCTGGTCGGTCGGGCGGCGGGATCATCTGTATCCGCTCGGGCTCGGGCGCCTTCTCCTTGGGCGGGAAGATGGCGAGCACCACTATCCCGTCGATGTCGTTCTCGACCTCGGCGCGCAGCACCTGGCCCACCGTGGCCCCGTCGAAAAGCAGCGTGCCGGGCAGCGTTCCCTTGGGGAGGCGAGCACCGGCGGCGCGCCAGGTCCAGGTGTCGTCATCCACCTTGCTGGTGAGCTCCACCTCGATCCGCCTGGACATGCAGCCCATACGCTATCTGCGTGCCACACAGCGTCGTCTTGGTTCATGGGTTCGCCTCGTCGTTCGCTCGCAACTGGCGCGATCCGGGGTGGGTCGATCTGCTGCAGGACGCCGGACGCGAGGTCATCGGCATCGACATGCTCGGCCACGGCGAGGCGGAGAAGCCGCATGACCCTGCGGCCTACGGCTCGGTCGAGGACGACGTGGCCGCCGTCCTCCCCACCGATGCTCCCGTCGATGCCATCGGCTTCTCCATGGGCGCCCGCGTGCTGCTGACCCTTGCGTCTCGGACGCCGGAGAAGTTCGGCAAGATCGTCGTCGGGGGAGTCGGCGGCCGCCTGTTGGACGGGCATGATGACGGGCAGGGTCAGGCCATCGTCGACGGTATCGATGGTCGCGAGTCCGACGATCCCCTGGCGCAGGCCTTCGGCCGGTTCGCCCGCACGCCGGGGAACGATCCCAAGGCGCTCGCGGCGTTTCTGCGGCGCCGTCACGTCGCGCTGACCGCCGAAGACCTGGCCCGGATCGCCAACCCCGTCCTGATCGTCGCCGGCGACCGCGACCCACTGGCCGGTGACCCGGCCGCCCTGGCCGCCGCCATGCCCAACGCCCAGGCCAAGCTGCTCCGCAACGTCGATCACCTGGCCACCGCCAGCGACTTCGGCTTCATCGACGCCGCACTCCGGTTCTTGGAGGCCGTCTAAGGGCATAAGATGTAGCCGAACAGGCGTTTGCTCATCTTGGGTTCGATACCTGACCGGCGGCGTCCGAAGGTAGAGACGACGATGCGGAACACAAATCAACCGACTCGACGAGTCGCGCCCGCGATCCGGATACTGCTGCTGGGCGTGATCGCCGTGCCGCTGCTCGCGGTGGCGGCGCCCGGGCAAGCAGCAGTCCTTTGTCAAGGCGAAGTGGCGACCATCGTGGGTACGGCGGGCAACGACGTCATCACCGGCACTACCGGCAGCGACGTGATCTCCGCCGGCCCCGGCAACGACAAAGTCGACGGTGATCCGCGTGGCGGAAATGACGGTCAGGTCGGGCCTTGGGGCGATGACCTGATCTGCGGCGGCGGCGGCGACGATGTAATCCAGGGCGCCGGTGGAACGGACCGGCTCTATGGCGAGAACGGTAACGATCACCTCGACGGCGGTTGGGGCGGATGCTGTCCGGCCGGGCCCAATACGGGCGACGACCTGCTTTATGGCGGGCACGGCAACGACGAGCTCCACACGTCCGACCTGCCGACGACAAACAACCAGCTCTTTGGTGAGGATGGCAACGACCGACTGTTCCTCTGGTCGGGCGGCACCGGATCGGGCGGCACCGGCAACGACTATGTCTGGCAATACAGCAGGACCGCCGCAATCGACGGCGACGAAGGCAACGACGAGCTCATCAACGGGAACGACAGCGGGTTCCAGTCCGAGGCCGTCACGCTCGCCGGCGGTGGAGGAAATGACACCCTCACCAATCTCGATGCCACCGGCACCACGTCCATGGACGGCGGCACCAGCTTCGACACCTGCACCGGCGGGGCCCCAGAGACCACCTGCGAGGCATAGGCCCGCTTAAGAGCACATGCTCGGCGAAGCCCACTAGCCCCGGTCCACAGGGCCGTTGGCCTGCGGGCGCCGCCGAGAATGTGCGTTATGTCAAGTTGTTAGGAAGGCCAGCGTCGCTGGCCTGAGGGAGCGACTGGACATAACGCCCTTGGCGGCCCCCTCTTCTACGATGGCGCTGTGACTAAGCGTTATCCGCCTCCGTTGCCCAAGTTCGCTTCGATTGAGGAGGAACGGCTACATCGCAAACAGCGGCTCGCCGCTTCCTTCCGTCTCTTCAGCAAGTGCGGCTTCGACGAAGGTGTGGCCGGGCATATCACGGCCCGGGACCCCGAGCGCCTCGACCATTTCTGGGTGAACCCGTTCGCCATGCATTTCGGCCAAATCCGCGTGTCAGACCTGATCCTTGTGAACGACGACGGCGAGGTCGTCGAGGGCGAGCACGATGTGAACCGCGCCGCGTTCTGCATTCACTCGCAGGTGCACGCCGCCCGCCCCGACGTTGTCAGCGCCGCGCACGCCCATTCGCTTTACGGCAAGACCTGGTCGTCGTTGGCCCGACAGCTGGATCCGCTCACGCAGGACTCGTGCGCGTTCTACGGCGATCACGCGCTCTACGACGACTTCGGCGGTGTCGTGCTCGACCTCGAGGAAGGCAAGCGCATCGCCCATGCGCTGGCCGATGCCAAGGCGGTCATCCTCAAGAACCACGGTCTGCTGACGGTCGGCAAGACCGTCGATGCCGCCGCGTGGTGGTTCATCACGATGGAGCGCACCTGCCAATCGCAGCTCCTCGCCGAAGCGGCCGGCACGCCGCAGCCCATCGATGCCGAGCAGGCCAAGATCACCAGCGGTCAGGTTGGTCAGGAGCTTGCCGGCTGGCTGAGTTTCCAGCCCCTCTACGAGCGCATCGTCCGCGAGCAGCCCGACCTCCTCGATGGTGAGCGTGAACGTCGCCGGCACCGTAAGACGGGCTCTGGCGCTATCCGGTCAAGTCGATGCAGGGCGAGACGCTTGACGCGCTCGAGATCACCGAGGCCGGGATTCCCGGCGACCGGCGCTGGGCGCTCGTCGATGTCGAGACCGGCCATGTCGTCAGCGCCAAGAACCCGCGCAAGTGGGGCGCGGTGCTGCAATGCAGCGCGCAACTCGTCGGCCCCGATGCGATCGAGATCGGCCTGCCGGACGGATCGGTCGTTCGGAATGGCGATGCGGACGCCGACGACCGCTTGAGCGACCTGCTCGGCCGCCGCGTGCGGCTGGCCGACAGCGCCCCGACCGATCGGCATTACGAGATGCTCTTCCCCGACATCGACGGTGTCGCGCCTGCAGAGGCGATCGAAGCGAACCGCACGGGCGAGGAGCAGGGCGGGACCATGACGAACATGGCACTCGGGCTCCTGGCCCCGCCGGCGAGTTTCTTCGACCTGACGACGCTGCACCTCATCACGTCGGCCACCCTGGCCCAACTCGACGACGACGTCCGCCGGTTCCGGCCCAACGTCGTGGTCGATGTCGACGGCACGGGCTACATCGAGAACGAATGGGCGGGGCGGGGCGTGTCCCTTGGCGCGGTGGCTGAGGCGCAGGTGCTGATGCCGACGATGCGTTGCGTGATGACCACGCTCCCCCAGCCGGGGCTCGATCAGGATCGTGGCGTCCTCGAGACGCTCGCCCGCGACAACCGCATCGACATCCCCGGGGTGGGCACGTGGGCCTGCGCCGGCATCTACGCCAGTGTTACGACCGGTGGGGCGGTCCGGGTCGGCGATGAGGTGTCCTTGACTTCTTGACCGCTCGGTCAAGTTCGGGCTAGCAAGTGCCATGGACTGGCCCCTTCGCACCGGCATCTTCCTCGCGCCGTTTCATCCGGTCGGGCAGAACCCGACCCTCGCGCTCGAGCGCGACCTCGAGCTGATCACCCGGCTCGATGAGCTGGGTTTCGACGAGGCGTGGATCGGTGAGCACCACTCGGCGGGCTACGAGATCATCGCCTCACCGGAGGTGTTCATCGCCACCGCGGCCGAGCGCACCAAGAACCTCCGCCTCGGAACGGGCGTGAGCTCACTCCCCTACCACCACCCGCTCATGCTGGCCGACCGCATGGTCCTGCTCGACCACCTCACCCGCGGCCGCGTCATGCTCGGTTGCGGTCCCGGCGCGCTGCCGTCGGACGCCTACATGATGGGCATCGACACCCAGGAACAGCGTCACATGATGGAGGAGTCACTCGAGGCGATCGTGGCGCTGCTCGAAGGCAAGGAGCGGGTGACGCGCGAAGCGGGTTGGTTCACGTTGCGCGACGCGGAGCTGCAGCTCCGGCCCGTACTCGGAGGAACTCGAGATCGCAGTCGCCGCACAGATCTCGCCCGCCGGTCCCCGCGCCGCGGGCCGGTTCGGGCTGCGGCCTCTTGTCGATCGGCGCGACGTCGGCCGGCGGCTTCGACATCCTCGGTTCACACTGGGATGTCATGGAGGAACGGTCCGCCGAGTTCGGCACCACGGTCGACCGTCGCAAGTGGCGACTCGTCGGTCCGATGCACATCGCCGAGACCGAAGAGCAGGCGCGCAAGGACGTCGAGTTCGGCCTGGCCGAGTGGATCGACTACTTCCAGCGGGTGGCGGCGCTACCCCTGGCGCCTGAAGGCGAGAACGTCGACCTCGTCGACGCACTCAACGCCACCGGCTTCGCCACGATCGGCACGCCAGACATGGCCGTCGCCCAGATCCAGCGGCTTGATCGATCAGTCCGGTGGCTTCGGCACGTTCCTGTTCATGGCCCACGAGTGGGCCGACCGCGAGGCGACGCTGCACTCCTACGAGCTGTTCGCGCGCTACGTCGCGCCGCTCTTCCAGGGCAGTACGCCGTCGCTCGTCGGCTCCCGCGACTGGGCGGCGGCGAACCGGCCGAAGTTCATGGAGCAGGCCGGCAGCGCCATCATGGGTGCGATTCAAGAGCACCACAAAGAAAAGGCCGCCAAAGCCGCCAACCCGTAGCGTTCTTGGCAACGTTGACGGCCTATAGCGCCCTCAAAGTTGCCAAGAAGCGTCAGCGGGGGCGGGCGTCGAAGGTCGGGATGAGCTGGCGGGCGGCGCGGGCTTCGTCGACGCGGCTCACCGGTGTGGTGCGGGGCGCATCCTTGGCGCCTTCGGGATCGTTGGCGATGCGGATCGAGCGCGTCGGCCAGCGCGGCCACCGTCTGCGGGCTCTCGGTCTCGGTGGGCTCGATCATCAGTGCCTCGTCGACGATCAACGGGAAGTAGACGGTTGGCGCGTGGAAGCCCTCCTCGAGCAGACGCTTGGCCACGTCGATGGCCTTGAGACCGTGCGCCTTCTTGAGCGACGTCGTCGACGCCACGAACTCGTGCATGTTCGGACGGTCATACGGGATGTCGTAGGTGCCGCGCAGCCGGTGCCGTAGCCAGTTGGCGTTGAGCACCGCGGCTTCGGCCACCCGCCGCAGCCCGTTCGCCGCCGTTGAGCAGGATGTAGGTGTACGCCCGCACCAACGCCAGCGCGTTGCCGTGCCAGGAGTGAATCGCGCCCGATCGACTTGTCGGGGGTCGTCCACTCGTACCGGCCGTCGTCGCCGCCGCACCGGCAGCGGGTCCGGGCAGGTACGGGCGCGAGCCGCTCCGACACGGCGACCGGTCCGGCACCGGGCCCGCCGCCGCCGTGCGGCACCGCGAAGGTCTTGTGCAGGTTCATGTGCACGATGTCGAAGCCCATGTCGCCCGGCCGCACCACGCCGAGGATGGCGTTGAGGTTGGCGCCGTCGTAGTACAGCAGCCCGCCGACCTCGTGCACCGCTCGCGGCCATCTCGACGATGTCCTCCTCGAACAGGCCCAGCGTGTTCGGGTTGGTGAGCATGATGCCCGGCGACGTCGGGACCGAGCCGCTCCCGCAGCGCGGCGACGTCGACGCACCCGCGGTCGTCGGATGGCACCGTGACCGTCTCGTAACCGCCCAGGGTGACCGATGCTGGATTGGTGCCGTGGGCCGAGTCGGGGATGATGATCTTGGTGCGCTGATCGCCCTCGCCACGATCGGCGTGGAACGCCCGCATCAGCAGGAGCCCGGTGAGCTCGCCCGCCGCGCCGGCCGGCGGCTGCAGGGTGATGTCGTGCATGCCCGTGACCGCGCACAAGATGTCGCCCAGGTCGAGCAGAAGTTCGAGCCACCCCTGCGTGAGCGCGGCCGGGCGTCGCCGGATGGACGTTGGCCAACCCGGCTAGCGATGCGGCGTCGTCGCACGCCTTCGGGTTGTACTTCATCGTGCAGGACCCCAGCGGGTAGGCGCCGAGGTCGACGGAGTACTGGCGGTGGGTCAGGCGGGTGAAGTGCCCGACGAGGTCGCGCTCGGAGATCTCGACGAGGTCGAGGTCGCTGCGCGAAGGACGCTGCATGGTCAGGGAACAGCTCGTCGAGCGCGTCCAGTCGGGAACGCCCGTGGTGCGGAAAGACGCCGCGCGCCGCCCCGGCGACGACAACTCGAAGACGGTCGGCTCCTCGTCCCGCCCCATGAGCGGGATGCTGCGTGCCGCCCCGGTCATCGAGATGACCTTTTGCATGGTGGCGACGTAGCGGTCGATCTCGTCGCGCGTGCGCCGCTCGGTGACCGCGACCAGCAAGTTCGTTCTCACCGACGGCGGTGCCGGCCAGGAAGCCTTCGTCGGCCATGCGCTCGACGATCACGCTCGGCCGCGACGGGCGTCCGGATCGCGAACTCGCGGAACACCTGCTCCTCCGATCGCGGCATCGATCCCTTCGACGTCGGAGGACCGCGTCGCGGCAGTACTTCGTGCCCCGCGCGCAGCGAAGCGCTAGCTCGCGCAAACCGGTGGTGCCGAGCCATGAGAGCTGGATCGCCCACGCCACTGCGATGAGCGTCTGGTTCGTGCACACGTTGGACGACGCCTTCTCGCGCCGGATGTCCTGCTCGCGTGTGCGCAGCGTGGTGACGTACGCCCGGCGGCCTTCGGTGTCGACGGTCTCGCCGACCAGCCGGCCCGGCAGCCGGCGGACATGTTCCATCCGCGTGGTGAACAGTCCGAGGTACGGGCCGCCGAACGAGAGGGGGTGCCGAACGGCTGCCCCTCCCCCACCACGACGTCGGCCGGCGGCGGCGTCGAGTAGCCCGAGCGCGACGGGATCGATGATGGCGACGCTACGAGCGCCGGCCGGCGACTGCGACGGGTGCTTCGATCACGCCGAAGTAGTTGGGCGATTGGGTGACGACCACACCCACGTCGTCCGGCGGAGCGCCGCCGCCGAGGATCTCGTGGCCGGTGCCCGCGGCGAAGGTTCGCAGCACGTCCAACCATTGCGGGTTCACGCCCGTGCTCACCCATACGCGGTGGTTGCCGCTGGCGGCGACGCACAGGTTCACCGCCTCGACCAGCGCGGTGGCGCCGTCGTAGAGCGACGCGTTGGCCACCTCCATGCCGGTGAGCCGGCAGAGCAGGGTCTGGTACTCGAACAGTGCCTGCAGCACGCCCTGCGCGACCTCGGGCTGGTACGGCGTGTACGCGGTGACGAACTCGGAGCGGAAAGCGAGGCGCCGGACCGTGGCCGGGACCTCATGGTCGTAGGCCCCGCCGCCCGCGAAACAGATCAGAGCCTGGTTGGCGCCGGCCAGCCGTTCCGACCTCGACCAGGGTGTCGGGCTCGCTCAGGCCCGGGCGCACGTCGAGAGTCGCCGCCGGCCAGCCGCAGCGCCTCGGGGATGGCCTCCCACAGTTGGTCGAGCGACGACAGACCGAGGTCGCCGAGCATGGCGGCGATCTCGGCGTCGGTATGCGGGACGTAGTCCATCGGTCTCCCTGCGCGCCTACGGCGCGACCACGGCCTTCGCATAGAAGGGCGGCTTCACGACCGCGGCCGGCTACGGCCTGCCCGCGCACGTCGACCGCGACCGCAGCGCCGGGCTCGACCGCAGGCGGCAGGAACGCGAGGGCGATGCCGTGGCCCGAGCATGGGCGAGAAGTTGCCGCTGGTGACCTCGCCGGCCGGCTTTCCGTCGACCAGCACGCTCGTAGCCCTGGCGAGGCGGCTGACGGCCCTCGACGGTGAGGCCGCGGAGCCGACGGGCCACGCCCCGTTCGCTGCTCGGCCACCAGCGCGTCGCGGCCCGCGGAAATCGCCCTTGTCCCAGGCCACCACCCAGCCGAGTCCTGCCTGCAGCGGCGTGATGCCGGCGCCCAGCTCGTGGCCGTGCAGAGGCAGCCCGGCCTCGAGTCGCAGCGTGTCGCGCGCACCGAGTCCGGCGGGTTCGATGCCGGCGGCGAGCACGGCCCGCCAGACCGCCGGCGCGATCTCGGCGGGCACGGCCAGCTCGACGCCGTCCTCGCCGGTGTAGCCGGTGCCGGCAGCAACGGCAGCGACGCCCTCCCAGGCAAACTCGGCTACGTCGAAGCGGGGCACCGCCGCCGCGTCCGGCGCGACTGCCGCCAGCACCTTCGCGGGCAGTTGGACCCTGCACGGCGATGATCGCCCGGCGTCGCAGTGACGTCCTCACCGCCGATGGCGGCACGCACCCGCTCGGTGTTCGATGCGTTGGGCATCACGTCGAAGCGGCCCGGGCCTGACCCACCACACGATGATGTCGTCGAGCACCGACCCGTCGTCGTCGAGCAGGTGGGTGTACTGCGCCCGACCCGGCGCGATGCGACCGAGGTCGTTGGTGAGCGCTCGTTGCAGGCTGTCGAGCGCGTCGGCGCCTTCGACGCGCACGGTGCCGAGGTGGCTGACGTCGAAGGCGACCGCCGCCCTCGCGGCACGCTCGGTGCTCGGCGAGGGTGCCCGCCGGATAGTTCAGCGGCATGTCCCAGCCGCCGAACTCCACCAGCTTTGCGCCCAGCGCGCGGTGACACTCCTCGAGGGGCGACGCACGCATTGGCGAAAAACTACTCGTCGTCGGTGACGTCGAAGTTGAGCGGCAGGGGCTCCACCTCGTCGAGCCCGGCCTCGACCAACTGCGCTCGGCTCCTCGAGCCCGTACTTGACGAGCAGGTTGAGGTAGTCGCGTTGATAAAGGATCTTGATCTTGGTGCCGGGGTACAACGCCCGGAGCTGGCGGATCTTGCGGTTCTTCTTGGTGACCAGCTTCTGGTTCAGCGTGGTGATCTCGATATAGAGGTCATAGCCCGGCAGATAGAAGTCGGGCCGGAAGGCCTGTACTGGACTGCCGAGCCGATCCCACTCGAGGACGAACTCTCGCGGCTCGTACTCCCAGGCGATGCTGTAGAAGTCGAGGAGGAGAGCGAACTGCCGCTCTGAGTTATGGGCGAAACGAACCGACGCGCTCCCGTGAGAGCCCGCCGGTTCGGTCGGTGTCGGCGAGCTAGCGCCCACTCCCGGCGGCCGCGTCGAGTTGGGCGGCGGGCTCACTGGCCCGCCCGAAGGTGGTGATAGCGGCTTCGAGCTCCTCGAGAACCCCGGCCAGCGGGACCACGTTGAGGACGCCCTGGCCGCCCTTCAGCAGGTCGATCAGTTCGCCGTCGGAGTGGGCGAGCACCGAGCCGTCGCCCTGGAGGACGAGGTTGGCCATGGCCAGGTCCTCGCCGAGGGCGTTGTGGAGACACTCGATCGCCCGGCGGGCCGACTGGAGCGACACGCCCGCGTCGAGCAGCTGCTTGATGACCTTGAGCTCGAGCAGGTCGGTATAGGAGTACCGGCGCTGCGTGCCGCTCCCCCGCGCCTCGGAGATCGATGGGCGCAAGAGGTCGGTGCGGGCCCAATAGTCGAGCTGCCGATACGTGATGCCGACGATCTTGCAGACCTGCGGACCGCGATAGCCCTCGTTGTCACCAGAAAGCATGGGGAAGCCTCCTACCTGCCGAAGTCACATGCCCGGAATTACGGCGATGTGACCTGACACGGTACACCCCCACCCCCAAAGGGGCGAGAACCCTCCCCACCCGGGCTAAGGGGTGAAGTCCTCCGGGCGGACGTCTTTGATGAACTCGCGAAATTGGTCGACGAGCTCGTCGGGATTGGCGGAGTCCTCGTCGTCGTCGTCGTCGAGCATGATGCCGGCCTCTTCGAGGAGCGCCTCGTCAGCGAAGATCGGCGTGCCGAGACGGGCGGCAATGGCCATGGCATCGGACGGGCGGCTCGAGACCACGTGGATGCGGCCGCCGAGGTTGATGTGCAGCTCAGCGAAATAGACGCTGTCGACCAGCTCGGTGAGTACCACGCGCTCGAGGCTGGCCCCCAACTCCATGAGGACGTCGCGGAGCAATTCGTGGGTCATCGGACGCGGCCGGGTGGTGCCTTGGATCGCTTCGACGATCGCCTGTGCTTCGTGCGTTCCGATGAAGATCAGGAGGGTGCGCCGGTCGCCGCGAGGTCTCCTGGAGGAGAACGACAGGATTGTTGGTGGGCATCTCGACCCGAACTGAGGCCAGGTGCATCTCCACCATGCGATCCACCCTACCTGCCGTACAGCGCGTTTACGTGCGCGTCAGGATCGTCGCGTAGCGCCTCAAGGTCCCCCGCAAAGATGGCATCGAGGTTCCGGTAGCGGCCGGCAAAGTCCAAGCCATAGCCCGAGCACGAACGCGTCGGGAATCTCGAAGCCGACGAAGTCCACCTGCACCGGCAATAGCCGCCGAGCCGTCTTGTCGAGGAGGGTGCAAAGCGAAACGGAGCGCGGACCGCGTTGGCTCAGCTCTCGCAGCAGGTAGTTGGCGGTCAGTCCGGTGTCCACGATGTCCTCTACCAGGACGACGTCTCGGTCGAAGATGTCGGTCTCGAGATCCTTGAGGATGCGCACCCGGCCGGTGTTGGGTTGGTACGAGGAGATGGCGAGGAAGTCCACCTCGGGGGCGATTGTCATCTGCCTGACGAGATCGGCGAGAAACAGCAGGCTCCCCTTCAGTACCGCGGCCATGACGACACCGGCATCGTGGCGGGCGGACAGTTCCTTCCCGAGTCGGGCGACCCCTGCCTGGATCTCCTCCGCGGAAATGAGGACGTCCGCCGCGGGCACTGGCACCG
The DNA here is from genome assembly GCA_963742585.1 of uncultured Actinomycetes bacterium. Lineage (GTDB taxonomy): Bacteria > Actinomycetota > Acidimicrobiia > Acidimicrobiales > JACDEA01 > JACDEA01. The sequence goes on along the minus strand of CAVUMI010000009.1, from coordinate 1,207,591 downwards.
CCCGGCTATCCGTCGACAGCGTTCATGGGCCGGCCAGGTAGGCCTTGAGCGCCTGTCGCACCATGGCGGCCCGGAGGTTCTGCCCGAGGCGGCTCATCTCAGTCAAGGCCACGAGTGCCTGCTTGCGGGCCTGGGGGTTGCGCTGCTTGAGCATCGGCAGCACCACCGCCTCGAACAGGCCGACCTCGCGCTCGGCCGCGCTCTTGTACATCTTGAGATGGCGGGCCTCCACACCGAAGTCGAGGAACCCGGCGGCCAGTTTGGCGACGACGACGGCGTCCTCGTCGTAGTACGCGGTGTCGCCCACCACCCGTCCGTTGAGCAGGCCGTAGCGCTCGAGCTCAGCAAGGCGATGTGCGGGCAGCCCGGTAGCGCCGGCCAGCTCGTCGATAGTGACGCTGACCGAGGTCGGCCCGGCCGAGAGGTCGATCTGCTCCTCGGCGGGCGGCGGGGGCGGCGGCGGCGGCGACTTGGCCCGCGTCGGCGTGGGCGTCGATGTCGGCGCGGGCCGCGTGGTCGCGGGCGCGGGCGTGGCGCGCGTGTCGCCCACTCGCGGGGTCGGTGGTGCCGCGACTTCCGGTGCCGCCTCGTTGGACTCCTCCGCGCTCTCGGCGTCACCGGTCTCGCCGTCGGAACTGCAGCCGGCCCTTGATCACCTTGAGCGGCAGGAAGTTCTCGCGCTGCTGGCGCAGGATCCAACGCAGCCGCTCGACGTCGGGGTCGTAGAACTTCCGGTAGCCGGAGGGTGTCCGCTCCGGAGCGATCAGGCCCTGGCTCTCCAGGAACCGGATCTTGGAGATCGTGACATCGGGGAACTCGCTCTTGAGCAGAGCGAGAACCTCACCGATCGAGAGGTGCGACCGTTCGGACACGCCCTAGCTACCTGGCGCAGTGCCCGTGAGGAACACCAGGCGGAACTTCCCGATCTGTACCTCGTCGCCATTCGCCAGCGGAGCGTCGTCGATACGCGCCCGGTTGAGGTAGGTGCCGTTGAGCGACCCGACGTCGACCACTGTGTAGCCGTCCCGGGAACGGCGGAACTCGGCGTGGCGGCGCGACACGGTGATGTCGTCGAGGAAGATGTCGCTCTCGGGATGGCGACCGGCGGTGGTCACCGGGTGGTCCATGGTGTACTTCGACCCGGCGTTGGGACCGCGCTTGACGACCAGCAGCCCGAGACCCTCGGGGAGCTCCTCGAGGACGACGGAGATGTCGTCGTCGATGACATCGGACGCGTCCACCGGGCTGAGCGTGACCGTCGACTCCTCGCCGGATCCGTGTTCGATGGCGGCACCGCAGGACGAGCAGAAGTTCGCCCCAGGCGGGTTGCGGTGGCCGCACTTGTTGCAGAACACGGCCCGCAGGCTATCCGAACCCTCTACGTCGAGATGAGGTTGCGATATGCCTCGGCGGTCGATCAGCTGGTCGAAGGCGGTGGCGTCGCCGGCCTGGATCACGCAGATCCACCCCTCGCCGTAGGGGTCTTCGTTCAGCCGCTGCGGCGCGTCGGCCAACTCGGTGTTGACCTCGACGACCACACCGTCGAGCGGTGCGTAGATATCGGAAACCGACTTCGTTGACTCGACCTCGCTGCACGATGCGCCCGCAGTCACTTGCGTGTCGGGATCGGGAAGCTGCACGAACACGATGTCGCCCAGCGCGTCCTGGGCGTAGTCGGTGATGCCGATGCGGACGCGGCCGCCGTCCTCCAGCCTCGCCCACTCGTGGTCGGAGGTATAGCGAAGCTCGTCCGGAACGTTCATTTCCAGACGCCATCCTTCGGATGGCGGAAATGAAGCATGCTCTGCCTCCTGGTTGGTTCGCTAGCGCTCACTCACGTGAAACTACCGGACGGGCGGCGCTGAACGCCGGTGGGCGGGCCAGGGCGGGCAGGTCCACCTTCGCGGTGCGTTCGACCTCGACGTGAACACCAGGTAGAGAGTCGAGCGCATCCGAGGCGCCGCCGGGGATCTTGAGCCCACCTTCGAGCGTCGTCGCCGGCCCGATGGCCATGATCCGGTATGGCGGACTCCAGTGCCGTTCCGTCGAGTGACACTCCGTCGCGGCGGCTGGCAAACGCGGAGGCGGCGCCGACCCGCTGCCCGTTGATTCCGATTGCCTCGGCGCCGGCGTCGCGCAGCTCCTGCACGATGTCGATGAGGGTGTCGTATCCGACCGCACCTCGCGGGATCCTCAACGGTAACCACCAAGCCCGGTCCTGTCACCGGGACTGTGCCGGCCAGCACCTGGAGGGCGCGCAGCTGGTCGTCGGCCGCATCGACGCCCGCTTGGTCCCGGGCGCTGCTGGTTTCGAGCCGCACCAGCTGCAGCTTCAACGCGCTCACCTCGTCCCGCAGCGAGTCGGCTTCGGTGGTGAGCGACGCGAGGATGCGGGTCAAGTCGCCTTCTGACTCGGCTTCGAGGCGGCGGCGAAAGCGCTCGGTCCCGCGGAGCTGGCCGATCAACAGGAACCCCATGACCGCGGTCAGCACGACCACAACGACCGGCCCACCAAAGCGTCCGAACACGCGCCGGGCCCGGCTGACCGGCAGCGCTACGGGGGCGGTCATCCGCCGAACACCCTGCGTCGTAGTGCGGCGAGGTTCTGGAAGATACGAACGCCGAAGACAACCGCGACCGCCGTCGTGAGATCGACACCGAGTTGGTCGCCGATCCAGACGAGCAACGCGGCGACGGCGGCGTTCGAAAGGAAGGCCAACACGAAGACGCGGTCGTTAAACGTGCGCTCGAGATAGGCCCGCAGGCCGCCGAGTGACGCGTCGATGGCGGCGATGACGGCCATCGCCAGGTAGCGCGACATCTCCTGCGGGACGGTCGGGCGCAGCAGGAACGCCAGGAGCGCCCCGACGAGAAGCCCGAGAAACGCCAGCATCTCAGCCGCCCCCAGCCGGCAACGCAGTCGCGATCGCGACGCGGCCGGCAAAGGCCGGAACGGTCAAGTTGGTGGAGCGCCGCGCCGAGAAGGTCAGCCCGAACAACTTGGTCCACTGCCGGAACCGTTCCGCGATCTCGCTCTCCTCAAACCGGGCGAGATCGGCGCCGATCGCGTCGATGCGGTATGGCGGGCGTAGCGGCCGGAAGTTGACGACGAGCGTGTCACCGGCGGACCGGATGGCAGTCGTCGCCACGACCCGGTTGCCATTGACCGCCAGCGCCTCGGCGCCCGCCTCCGAACAGCGCGTTGACGATTAGCTGCACGTCGACATCATGGATCTCGCCGGCGCTCTGGTCGTCGGGCGAGCGTGCCGGCCGATCGGCGCCGGCCAAGCGGACGGTCACACCCTTGCCGCGGAGCGCAACCGTGCCGGCCTGCATGGCCAGCTGCTGCGCGGCCGCAGTCTCGGCCTGGCCAACCTGTGACTCCCGGGCGGCGCGGCGTTCGGCAGCGGTTACCTGCGCGCGGAGGTTGGCCACCGCGGCGTCGAGGTCGCCGACCTGCGAGCGTCGCGACTCGATCAGGGTGATCAACTCGCCCTTGCGGGGTTCGGCGGCCTCGCGGTCTGCCCGCGCCGAGTTGGCAGTCGTCACGAGCAGGAAGCCCAGGACCGCGAGAACCGCCACCAGCGCGGGACTCGTGCGGTTCACCGCAGCAGTTGACGGATCCGACGGGCATACTCCTGCGCCAGCGAACGAGCCTCGGCATCGCTGGCCGCTTCGGCCCACACGTGCGTGAGGGGCTCCTCAGGATCAGGAAGGACCAGGGCCCACCCGCCCTCGTGCATGACCTTGACCCCGTCGACCAGGACGAGGTCGCGCTCGCGTGCACCCCACTCGATCAGGGTGCGCATGACCATGCCCTTCTGCTCCCAGGGCGTCACGATTCCCTCGTGTGAGACATGGATGGCGGGCAGCTGCTCGGTGATCTTGCTGAGCCGCAGATCGGTCTCGGCCAGCAGTGCGAGCAGGTGGACCATGGTGGCCGCCGCGTCGTAGGCAGGCAGGAACGACGGGAAGATGTAGCCACCTTCCTGGCTCGCCGCGAAGGCCACCCCCGCAGAGCGGGAGATCTCCATGAGGTGCGACGTTGACAGCTTGGTCCAGATGATCTCGGCCCCGGCCTCCGCGCAGATTCGCTCGGCCACCTGGCTCACCGAGACAGGTAGGGCGACGGTTGGCTTGTCGAGCGCGGTGCACACCAGCGTGAGTATCGCCAGGAGGCCCTCATCGTCGGTGAGCACCCGCCCGCTGTCGTCCACGAGGGTGAGTCGTTCGCCACCCGGATCCAACACCGCACCCAAGTGCGCGCCCGAGGCGCGAACCAGGTCGCCCACCTGTGCGGCGTGCGTAGCTCGGTCGAAGGCCGTGGCACCCGACGTCGACGCATACGGGTTCACGGCCAGGACGTCGGCGCCCAGCTTGGCGAGAACGTTCGGCATCACAAAACTGGTGGAGCCGTACGCGTAGTCGAGAACGACCTTGAAGCCGTAGCTGGTGATGGCATCGGCGTCCACCGTGTCCATCAGTGCCGCGGTGTAGTACTCCAACGCCCGCGGGGCGAAGCCGATGTCGCCGATCTCGGCAGCGAGCGCGCGCCGGTAGTCCTCGCGGTAGAAGAGGCGCTCGATCTTGCGCTGCGTCCCCTCGTCGACGTCGATGCCTTCGCGGTCGAAGAACCGGATCATCACCGACTGTGGATCGTCATGCGACAACCGCACCGTGATGCCGCCCTGGCTGCGCATCGTCCGCACCTCGAACCGCGTCACCGGCACGCTGGCCATCTCGAGGTCGTCGACGTTGATCCCCGCGGAGTTCAGGCCAGCCATGAGCGCGCGCTTCAGCGCCCGCGCGGCGCGGCTCGAGTCGCGCGAGGTTGTGACGGTCGAGCCCTTCTTAAGCGTGGTGCCGTACGCCATCGCCAGGCGGACCGCGAGTTCGGGCGTGATGTCGACGTTGGCCAGCCCGGCCACACCGTTGCGCCCGAACAGGTGACGCGCGCCGCGCGACTCCCACACGATCGACGAGTTGATGACCGCTCCCGGCTCGATGGTCTTGAACGGGTACACCTTCACACCGGGGTTGACGACCGCGTGCTCGCCGACGAAGCACTCGTCGCCGAGCACGACGCCTTCTTCGGCGCGCGCTCCCCTCCGGAGGTCACTCGACCGGCCCACAACGCACCCCCGCAGGCGCACGGCCGGCCCGAGATACGCGTTGTCGTGCACCACCGCGCGCTGCACGAACGCATCGGCACCGACACGGACGTTGGCGCCCAGCACCGTGTAGTCGGAGAGGTGAGCGCCGGCTTCGATGCGCGAGTAGTCACCGATGATGCACGGACCCTCGACTCGCGCCGCGGGGTCGATCTCCGCGCCCTCTCCCAACCACACGTTGTCGCGCAGCCGGAAACCCGGCACGTCGAGCTCGACCTTGCCGTCCATGACGTCATGGTGTGCTTTTACATAGGCCTCGAGTGTTCCGACGTCCTCCCAGTAGCCCTCGGTCGCGACACCGAAGATCGGCTTGCCCGCCTCGAGCAGTGCCGGGAACACATCCTCGGAGAAGTCCACCGACCGCCCGTCGGGGATGTAGTCGAAGATCTCGGGTTCGAACACGTAGATGCCGGTGTTGATGGTGTCGCTGAAGACCTGGCCCCATGTGGGTTTCTCGAGGAAGCGCTCGATCGATCCGTCCTCGCGGGTGATGACGATGCCGAACTCCAGAGGGTTCTCCATCGCTTTGAGCGTGATGGTGGCCAGCGCGCCCTTCTCCTCATGGAAGCGCTCTATCGCGGACAGGTCGATGTCGGTAAGGACGTCACCCGAGATCACCATGAAGCGATCGTCGAGTTGGGCCATGGCGTTTCGCACCGAACCTGCGGTGCCCAGCGGTGTCTCTTCAGTGGCGTAAACCATGCGGACGCCGAACTCGGTGCCATCACCGAAGTAGTTGCGAATCGCGTTCCCGAGAAAGGCGATGGTGACGACGATCTCGTCGTACCCGTGGTCGCGTAGCAACCTGACGATGTGCTCCATCATCGGCCGGTTCACCAACGGGATCATGGGCTTGGGCTGATTCGACGTCAGCGGCCGCAGGCGGGTGCCCTCACCACCGGCCATGATCACCGCCTTCACGCTGTCTCCCGGTCGTCTTCCGGCTTCGCCTCCGACTCCCTCATGGTGTGGAACCTACCCGGCCCTCCTGGAGGGCACGCCGGGCCAGGGGTATGTACGTGACCGCGGCATACCAACCGAGCACGAGTCCGGGGATGGCGAACATCCAGGCCAGCGCACCCGCTTGGTCCCGCCAGCTCACAGTGGAGTGGCTGATAAGGAAAAGCGGCAGGGCGACCATGAGCGCGAGCGTCCCGGCCTTCCCGGCCCACTGCACATCGATGCGGCGGGCGCCCATGGCGGCTAGCGCGAGTACGGCGGCGCTCACCAGGGCTTCACGCGCGAGAACCGCGACGGCGAGCCACGTCGGTATCGCCTGATCGATGATGAGCGCAACCGCTGCGGTCAACAACAGGATCCGATCGGCCACCGGGTCGAGCACCTTGCCCAGCGTCGACACCTGATCGAAGTGGCGGGCGATGTAACCGTCGATCCAATCGGTCGCGCCGAGCGCGGCCAGCAGCCAGGCTGCGCCCGCCCGGTCGTCGCGCCCGAAGAGCAGGAACAAGAACAGCGGCACACAGAACAGGCGCACGACGGAGATCGCGTTCGGCACCGTGAGAATCCGGTCATCTCGCGTGGCCACTGGCCGACCGTACTGCACCATGAACGCGAAAGTGGCCCCCCGAAGGGGGCCACTTTCAATGTCTTGATGTGGCTTACAGACCGCCGAAGAGGCCGCCACCCGTAGTGGTGCGACGGATGCGGGCTTCGCGGTTGGCGCCGCCATTGCCACCGTCTGCCCGGTTGCTGCCGTTCCTCACGCCACCAGCCTTGCCACCGTTACCGCCGTTGGCCGCGAAGCCAGCCGAGCGGCTGTTGGAGGTTCCGTCACATGCGCTCTGGCCACCATTCTGGTCGCCCGCGCATGAGTTGCTGTTGTCCGCGGTTGCGTTGTTGTTGGCGGTGCCGCCGCCCGCGCCCGCGCCACCAATCGGGATACCCAGGTTCAAGTTGATGCCGCCTGCGCCACCGGGACCGCCGTTGCCGGCGAACGCGATGCCGGAAGCCGCCCCTGTAAGGCTGAGGGCCCCGACCGCTGCCACTACGAATTTCTTGTTGATCATTCTGGTTGTGTTCCCTTCGGGATTGGTTCCGCCCCCTCAGTCCACAAGAGGCTGGCGAAAAACTATTTGTATGGACTCAGGGTGTCAATCACCCAACGACGCTTCGGACTAGCCGAAGAAGCCGGGGGCCACTCCCCTACTACGCACACGGGTCTCGCGGTTGTTGCCGCCGCCGCCGCCGTTGCTGACGTTGCTGCCGTTCTTCACGCCACCAGCCTTGCCACCGTTACCGCCGTTGGCCGCGAAGCCAGCCGAGCGGCTGTTGGAGGTGCCGTTACATGCCGCAGCCTGGCCGTTCTGGTTTCCGGCGCAACCGTTGGAGTTGTCCGAGGTTGCGTTGTTGTTGGCGGTGCCGCCGCCCGCGCCCGCGCCACCAATCGGGATACCCAGGTTCAGGTTGATGCCGCCTGCGCCACCGGGACCGCCGTTGCCGGCGAACGCGATGCCGGAGACAGCGCCAGTGAGGCTGAGGGCCCCAACCGCCGCCACTACGAACTTCCTTTGCATATTGCTCCTTCTGGATCGGATCCGCCCCCCCGGTCCACGAGAGGCTGGGCACAAGGTAGTGAACCGCACTGTCAGTGTCAATCACCCTCAACGGCTCACCGAGAGCGTTACGGACGGTACAGAAACGGCGCCGGTAGCATGGCCGCGGGCACGTCCGTTCGTCCAATCGAGGAGCAGGCTGAAGACCTCCCGCAGAGCTCAAGTCGTCGCTCGCCGTTGGGCGGTTGCGGCGGCCGTACTCGTGAGCGGTCTGCTGGCGAGTCTCCTCTTGGGCCCTGCCTGGGGCGTGAAGGCGTATGAGGCCAGCCACGTCCTCTTGAACGCGCCTGCGGCCCGGGTGCCATCCTCGAACGACGCCGGGGGCGATTCGGCTGGTAAGGACCAATTCCTCCTGAAACCGAAGGCGGTGGCGGCCCTCGCCACCAGCGAGCAGGTCATGAAGGGCGTGGCCGCCAAGCTGGGCTACGACGGCGACGTCCGGGCATTGATCAGCGAAGTCCGTGCCTCGGCCGACGACGGGTCAGGCGTCATCGGCGTCACGGCGCGGCGGCACTCACCGGCGCAGGCGGAGGCGCTGGCGGACGCGGTCGGTGAAGAGCTGATCAACCAGGTCGACCAGGCACGCGCCAGCGGACGCCAAGCCGCAATCGAGGCCGCCAACGACCGTGCGGCCGAACTGACCGAGGCGGGCCTCGATGCGGAGGCGGCCCGGGCCCGCCAGGAGGCGCAGGACCTGACCGCGGGCGAAGGGGTGACCGGTGTCCTGTCCCTGCAACAGGCGCAGGCGCACGTGGTGGGTTCGGGAGTCGCCGCCGCCGTCCCCGCATGGTTGGGATGGCTCCTCACGCTCCTCGTGCTCGGCGCAGGTGCGGTGGGTCTGGCCTTATTCGTCGATCGGTTCGACACGCGGCTGGCCGATGAGGCGGCTGGGCTAGGCCTCCCGGTTTTGGCGGTGGTCGATGCGCCGTTCGAGGGCGAACCCCCGGGCGGCGACGCGAATGGGGTGCGGGCCAAGCGATACCGGAGTGTCCTCGCCGACCTGCAACGGCGCCTACCGCCGCGGCCGGCCAGCCAGCTCGTGTCCTTCGTGGTGCCCACCGTGCCTGGCGGCGTCGCGCTGACGGTTGCCCCCCTCACCACCGAGCTCGACGACAGCAACGTGGTGGCCGTCGATCTGGCCGCCGCGGCGGCCAGATCGGGGATGCAGGCGCTGATCCTGGACTGCGAGGCGCCGACCGGCGAGCCGCACGGTGAAGGCCCGGGTGTGAGCGACGTGCTGGCCGGCCGGACGCACCTGGCGGACGTTTGCCGGGCAACGTCGATTCCCGGGGTGCTGTTTGCTCCCGGTGGGGAGTTTCCTTACGAGCAGGAGTTCACGCCTGAAGGGCTGGCGCGCATCGTCCGTGAGGGCCGGGCGCTGGCCGATGTCGTGGTTCTGAAGGCGTCCGCCATCGCCACGGCCAACGGGTCGGCCACCGCCGCCATGAGCGCGAGCGACGGCGTCGTCGTGGTGTGTCGTGGCGGGACCGCCTCGACGGAAGCGGGTAAGCAGGCACGGAGTCGGGTGAACAGCCACATCTCCGGGGCGTCAGGAGTCGTCGTCACCGCGCCCCCGCCGCCCCGGCCCGTCAGGTGGCTCGAGCAGCGGTTCGTCGCCGGAACCGAGGCCGACCGGCGGCGAACGCGGCGGAACGCCCTCGAATGGGGCGGAACGCTGGTCGCCATGTTCGTGCTGTTCCTGCTCCTCCGGTCGTTCGTGATGGCCTCGTTCACCATTCCGACGGGATCGATGGCGCCGTATCTCGAGCCGGGCGACCGCGTCCTGGTCAGCAAGCTCAGCTACCGGCTGCACGACATCAACCGCGGCGATGTCGTGGTCTTCGACCGCCCGCTCCCGTTCCTGAACGAACGGACGCTGATCAAGCGGGTGGTCGCCCTGCCTGGCGAAACAGTGGAATCCCGCGACGGCAAGCTCTTCGTGAACGACAGCCCGCTGCCTGAGCGCTACCTCAGGGCCGGGACCCGCACCGAGGGCGTCAGCCGGCAGAAGGTGCCGGCCGGGAGCTACTGGGTGATGGGCGACAACCGGCTGAACTCGGCCGACAGCCGGTTCTTCGGGCCCATGAAGCGCAACCTGGTCGTCGGGCGGGCGTTCTTCCACCTCTGGCGACCCCCGTTCGGCTTCATGTAGCACGGAGGGCGGTCGTTGACCGCGCGGCGTGAAACCACTACGGTCTGCCGCCATGCACACATCTATGACCCGCAAGTTGGCGGCCGCGGGCATTGCCGCGGCCGGCGCAGTCGGCCTCGTTGGCGGCGCCTCAGCCCCATCGAGCGCCGTCTCAACCCCGACCATCCCGATTCCCAACATCTCGCTTCCGAGCAACGTCCTCCCGACCAACATCCCGAACCTGGTGGGGAGCAAGCTCAGCAAGAACCAGAAGGCCCGGGAAGTCCTGGCTGGGGTCGAGGGAATCGTGAACCTTGGCGGCTGCAAGATCCAGGGGAAGCTCAACAGCAGCAAGCTCCAAGGGCTGATCACGATCTTCCGTCAGTCGACGAACTGCCCGACAGGCCTGCCGCAAGCCTAAGCCAACAGTACGAACCCCAGTTCGTACAGAGTCCTAACCGCACCGGACGCCGCGCCACCTAGGTGGGCGGCGTCCGTGTCGTTTTCGGCGGCCATCGCCGCAACCAGTTCGCGCAGGGTCGTCGATCCGTCGAGCTGGAGGACGATCATCAGGACCGGCGGATCGACGTCGCCGCGCAGCCCGAAGCCTTCATCGAGGTGAAGGTGCGCGGTGTCGACTTGGTAGTGGGTGTCCTGGTACACGAGCCGTTGCTCCAAGCGATGATGCTTCGCCAGCACATAGCGCCTACCCAGAACGTCCTCGTCGTGGCCCAAAGGCTCGGTCGCCGCGGCGAGGATCCGCTCGATCTGGGTACCGCCGCCTCGGGTCGCCGGCGCCGCCGCCACGAGGGTGCGGACCCAGTTGCGACCGCTCGTCCGTTTGCGCACGACGACGCCGCCGCTCACGATCGCGTCGACGCCCAGAACTCGGTAGTACTCGCACCACACGTCGAGCGTCGCGGCGAAGCGTTCGGACTCAGGGGCGAGGCGCTCGTTCCACGCCGCGGCGTAGCCCACGGGGTCGGTTGCTTCGTGCTGGACGACAAGGAGGTCGCAACCTCGATCGGCTGCCCACGCCACAGGCGGTTCCATCCACTCCTGGTCGCCCCGCAGGATCCAGTTGCAGACGACGTGCCCGATCCCCCCATCGAGAAGTAAGTCGGGCAGTGCCCTGATCAGGGTTTCGGAGAGCCCATCGCCCTCGAGGCCACCGTCCCGGAACACATACTCGGTGCTGGGCGAGATCACGAAGGGCGGGTTGGCAACAACGAGGTCGAACTGCTCGCCGGCGACCGGTTCCAGCATGTCTCCGACCCGGAACTCGATGTTGGCCAATCCGTTGAGGCGGGCGTTGAACTCCCCGAACAGCACGGTTCGAGGGTTGATGTCGGTGGCAACTACCTCGTCGCAGTGCGACGCGGCCAGCAAGGCCTGGAAGCCGCATCCGGTGCCGATGTCCAGCGCACGTCGCGCCGGACGACGGATCGTCAGACCATCGACCATCGCCGCCGTGCCGTGTGGCCCCAGCACGTGGTCATGGGCCAGTTCGCCGGTGTCGATGTCATGCGCGAGCAACAGATCCGAATACGGCGAAATGCACACGAGGGGTCGTACCTCATCGCCGTCGAAGGCGATGAGTTCAAGCGCCACGAGGTCATCGAGATCGACGGGGGCGAGCAGCGCGGCAGCGTCGGTGGTCGCCATCGGCAGACTGAGCAGCAGCAGCCGGATGAGCCCGACTACTCCGGTGTTGTCCTGCAGGCGGCGATCGTGGACCGGACGCATAGCGGTGGAGAAATCGATCGCCGGGCCGACTCTGAGCCACTCCGCCAGCGTGGGCTCGGTGTACTCCATGCGGCGCAGCAGCGCCGCCAGTTCTTGGATCGTGTCGGTGTAGTCGTCGAGCGCTTTCGCCGTGAGCACCCGGCGAATCTATTGGTTCACGCCGCCCGAGAGACGAGACCGACGACGTCGTGGATCGAGACGAACTCGTCCTCGTCGCCCCGAACCAGCCACAGGCTGTGGCCGTTGAAGCTCATCAGGTTGCCCTCGATGATGCCGCCGCCGGCGCAGGCCACCCGCACCCGCTGCCCGAGGAGCTTGCGTGCATATCTGCGCTGGACTTCAAGCATCGGAGGTCTCCCTTGCCGTAAGTGCCCGATTTCTTCTATTCGTCATCATCGGCACTGGGCAGCACGGAGCCAATCGCCCATCCGGGGCATTTAGGGGGCACAAACGGACTAGTCGGGCGCGGCGCTACGGAAGGATCTGGCGGATCTCGGTGACGTTGCCGCCGAGTCCGAACGACTTGACCACGCGCGAGTTGCGATGGAGCGCTGCAAGCGTCGGCATTGAACGCGCCCGCATCTCGCCCCGGATACCTGGCGTCGAGATGAGGTAGTCGACACTGCGCCACCCACGGACCAGGCGCCGGGTCACGTCCGGGTCAACATCGAGCTTGTCGTGCCAGATCATGTTCTCGTGGTGAAACCCGGAGCGGACCAGATCGAGCCAGAACGTGTTGTCCAAGACGATCCGCGAATCGCGGGGGGCGTGGCGCAACACCCAACGCTCTGCGCTCCGGAAGTCCTGCGCCGGGTCGTCCCGAAGCTCGCGCTGATCCGCTTCCGCCCAGACCGGCGCCACTTGCACGACGAAAAAGCTCAAGGCGGCAATGCAGAGCGCCGCCCCCATCTGCGTTACGCCGCGGCCGCGGGCGGCGGTTGTCCATGCCCGGTCGGCGACACCCGCGACGAGGATAGGGATGAACACCAGCGGCCCGATGATGTACGGGATCGGCAGATACCCGGGCCGCAGCACGGTTAGGCCCAGCAGCGCGAGGGCAACCGCCATTGGCCGGAGACGCCGAAGGGCCAAGCCAATGGGAAGCACGAGTGCGCCGACCAGTGGCAGCCACGTGTCGTACTCGAGCCAAAGGCGCGCCAGCTCGTTGGCCGTCGATCCGGGGTCGAACACGCTCCCGCTCGAGTCGCGACCGAAGAGCTGCCACCACGCGCCGCCCAGCAGACTGACGCGGCCCGAGGACGGGAACAGCTCGCCCTTGAGTAGTGCGTAGAGGGGGTAGCTCGCTAGCGCGCTGAAGATGATCGTGCCGGACAACGCGAGTGTCATGCGCCGGGTTCGCGGGTCCGCCTGCTGCCAGAGCTGGTACACCAGCGCCGGCAGCAGCAGCAGGGTCGTTTCCTTGATGAGAACAGCGGCGGCGAAGCAGAGTGCGCTCCCTGCGACTGCGGCCAAGTGTCGTCGCGGCGACAGGGCGAACACGAACGCGGCTAGCAGCCACGGGGTGAGCAGGTTGTCGAGGTAGACGGCCCGGTGAAAGTCGAGGGCCAACGGCGACACCGAGAACAACACGACGCCAGCTACCGCGAACGCGCGTCGCATCTGGAGCCGGCGACACAGGACGTAAAGAAGGGCGCTACTGGCGAGCTGGTTGATGAGTATGAACTCGCGGCCCGCCGCGATGGCGTGGCTATTCCGGGCCAGCCCGTTTGTGACCCAGAGCCAGAAGGACAGCAAGAGCCACCCTCCCGGGGGGTGGTCGTAGGTGTAGGTGTAATGACTCAGTGTGTTGAACCGCTGAAGCGCCCACGCCTGGGTGACGTAGGTGCCTTCGTCGTCTCGTGCCACCGGCCACCGGTTCATGCCGGTGGCGTGCAAGAGGCCGAGAGCGACCAGCACGACGGTGAGCAGCCCGATGCTCAGTCGGTGGCGATACAGCCAGGCAGCGACCCGATGACGGGATGGGGCCGATCGCGGCCGCTGCTCGGCGCCGGGAAGCGTGACGATCGGCGGATCCGGGCGCGGCGCGAGGAGGCGGAGGTGGGGTTCAGTCAGCATTCGGGACCGAGGTCAGATTCGCTCGGGAGGCGTCAGTGCGGTGGGCACCGGCGTGCTCGGTCTTGTCCCATGTATTCCGACCGGTGAATTCACGCGCAGCGGCCACGACCGCAGCGAGGGCGAGGGCAATCTGATAGATCGGCGCGCCCACCGCCAACGAAAAGTAATCCCGGGCGCGCGTGCGGAAGCCATAGCTGCGGCAGAACTCCGCGTAGGCGACCATGTCGAGGGCGGTCGTGACCGCGAAGGGCGCAAACAAGATGAAGGTGACCAACGCCAGAGCGATCGGGAGATGCAGGAACGGCACCGTGGCTAGCTCGAGGGGAATAAGCAGCCATGAGGCCCCCTGCAAGAACGGCATCGCCAAGGTGTAGCGAGCGACTAGCCGTTGCCGCCGCGTGGGCAGGCGGGCCCAATCGCGCTTGCGAAGCACCTGGAGGAACCCCTGGTCCCAACGCACGCGTTGTCGAAACAGCCCACGCAAGTTGATGGGGGTCTCTTCGCGCGTCACCAGATCGGGGTCGTAGGCAACCACGGTTCGCGCGCCGAGGGAACTAAGCCGAACGCCCAGCTCGCAGTCTTCGGCGAGACAGTTGTTGTCCCAGCCACCGACGGCGCGAACGAGTTCGGTGCGGACGAACACGGTGTTCCCGCCTAGCGGGATGAAGCCCTGTTTGGCGTGGAAGTGCAGCCGGCTTCGGAAGTGGATGTAGTACTCGAGCACGGCGCGCAGGGCCCACCAGCCCGACTGGTAATTCATCAGCTGGATCCCGCCCTGGAGGATGTCGGCGCCTGACGTCGTTAGGTACGCGTCGACGTGACGCAACAACGCCGGATGGACCTCGTCCTCCGCGTCGAAAATGCCCACGACATCGCCGCCGCAGAATGGAAGCGCGGCATTAAGCGCGCGGGGTTTGTTCTTGACCGCGCTCCTGTCTATGACGACCCGACCGAGCGCGGGATGCCGCGCCGCCCATGCGTCTGCGATCGCCGTGGTCCCTGGGTCATCGTGGCCGAGCACGACGATGATCTCGAACGCCGGGTGATCCATGCGGGCCAGTTGTTCGAGCGTCGCTTCGAGTACCGCCTCCTCGTGCCGGGCGGCCACGATGAGTGAGAACGTGTGGTTGGGCGGGCCATCCACCGGCGGGAACGACGTCTCTGTGCTCCCGGCCGGCGTCCACCAGGCGTAGAGCATCCACGCCAGAACCGTGCACGCGGCTGTGAACAGGACAACTACCAGCAGGAGGTATCCGAAGACCAGTGCAGCGCCGAAGAGGTCGAAGAGAGTTGCCGCCAAGCGCGCCAGGTTAGGGCGCGCCAGATGGTCGCTGGTTCACCCTTTCAGTCGGGCTGGCCGTGTCTGAGTTCAGGACATAGGCGACACTTCTGAGTTGTCGGGCTGGCCGGATTTGAACCGGCGACCCCTGGTCCCCCAGACCAGTGCGCTAACCGAACTGCGCCACAGCCCGTGACCGAGCGATCGTACTGGCTAGAGCTTGTGCACCAGCCAGCTGACGCCCTGGACGAGGCGCCAACCGAGGTACCCGGCCGTGGCGACCATCATGAGCTTGAAGTGCCAGGGCGCACGTCGGCGGCGCAGCCAGCACGCGCCCGCACGACGGGCACTCGCCGCCCTCGCCCATCGAGGTCGGCGTCAGGAACCGGTCGCAGTCCTCGCACCACGGCATGACGGCCTACGCCGGAGCCGTGCCGGAGGCGCGCCAAGAAGCAAGGCGCAGCGCGGACCGGCGTTCGCGACCTTGCTGGGCAACGGCCGCCCCACCAACTCGGCCAGCCGAGCGCTCACCTCGAGGAGCCGGTCGAGATCGATCCCGCTCCTCAATCCGATGTCGTCGAGCAGGTGGACGAAGTCCTCGGTGGCGAGATTGCCGCCCGCGCCGGCCGCGAACGGTGACCCGCCCAGCCCGCCGATCGACGTGTCGAAGTCACGCACGCCCAGATCCAGGGCGGCATAGGCGTTGACCATCGCCGTGCCCCGCGTCTCGTGGAGGTGCAGCCCGACACGCGGTCCGGTGACGGCGACCAGCTCGGTGATGCGCCGCGGCGTGGCCATGCCCGTGGTGTCGGCGTAGGTGAGCGCGGTGGCGCCCAGCCTCCGCTGAGTCGCGCCGCCGAGCGTCAGCAACGTCGCTCGGTGCCAGGTCGCCCTCGTACGGCGAGCCGAACGCGCACGACACAACCGCTTCGACCCACGGGTCGGGACCGAGCAAGCTTGCGGATGGCCGCCGACCTCGGCAACTGACTCGTCGATCGTCATGCGCACGTTCTTCTCGTTGTACGCCGCTGATGCCGACACCGTGACGGTGAAGTGGTCGATGCCGGCGGCCACGGCGCGCTCGGCGCCCTTCACGTTGGGAACCAGCGCGTAGAGGACGACGTCGGGCAGCTCGCCCAGCCCCAGCGACGACGTCGGCCGCCCCGGCCATCGCCGGCACCGCCTTCTCCGACACGAATGACACCGCCTCGATGGCGCGCAAGCCCGCGCGCGGCCAGGCCATGGATCAGCTCGACCCGCGCTTCGACCGAAAGCGGGTCCTCGGCCTGCAGCCCGTCGCGGGGCCCGACCTCGCGTATACGAACCTCGGCTCACTAGACCGGTGGAATGCCGTGCCGGCGGTCGCTGAACTGCCGGTCGGGCGGGCCGGCGAGCGCGAATCGCTTGATCAACTCATCGCGCAGCGCCTCTGGCTCGACGACCGCGTCGACGACGAGCTCCGATGCCAGCCGCAGCAGGTCGACGTCCTCCTCGTACTCGGCGTCGCTTCTCGGCGACGAACCGGTCCCGCTCCTCCTCGTCCTCGATGGCGGCGATGTGGTTGGCGTACACCGCGTTCACCGCGGCCTCCGGACCCATCACCGCGATGTTGGCCGACGGCAGCGCCAGCGTGGCCGTGGGCGAGAACGCCGGGCCACTCATGGCGTAGAGCCCGGCGCCGTAGGCCTTGCGCACGATCACCGAGATCTTCGGGCACGGTGGCCTCGGCCACCGCGGTCACCATCTTGGCGCCGTGACGGATGATGCCCTGGCGCTCGACCTGGGTCCCGACCATGAACCCCGGGACGTCGGCGAGGAACACAAGCGGCACGTTGAATGCGTCGCACAGCCAGATGAAGCGGGCCGCTTTGTCGGCCGAGTCGACGAACAGCACGCCGCCCTTTTGCATCGGATTGTTGGCGACGATGCCCACGCTGCGTCCCTCGAGGCGGGCCAGACCGACGATCAGCTCTTTGGCGAACAAGGGCTTGATCTCGAAGAACGACCCGTCGTCGACGAGGGCGTCGACGATCTTGTGCATGTCGTAGCCCGCCCGCTCCGACTCCGGGATCATCGAGGCCGTCAGGTTCGTCGTCGGTTCTGCGGGCCGCCACCACCGGCGGTTCGCTCGCGCCACGACTGCGGGAGGAACGATAGGTAGCGCTTGGCCATCGCGATCGCTTCGGCGTCGTCCGCGACCAGGTTGTCGCCGCAGCCCGAAACCGTGGCGTGCATGCGCGCGCCGCCCATCTCCTCGAGCGTGGCCTTCTCGCCGATCACCATCTCGGCCATGCGCGGCGAACCCAGATACATCGACGCGTTGGTCTCGTGCATGAACACGACGTCGCAGAAGCTCGGGATGTACGCACCGCCGGCCGCCGACGGACCGAGCAGACAGCACACCTGGGGTACGCGTCCGGAGAGCCGCATCTGGTTGTAGAAGATGCGACCGGCGCCCCGCCGGCCGGGGAACAGCTCGACCTGGTCGGTGATGCGCGCGCCGGCTGAGTCGACCAGCCACACGATCGGCGCTTCGTGCGGAGCGCGGTTTCCGTCAGGCGCACGATCTTCTCGACTGTCCGGGCCCCCCAGGATCCCGCTTTGACCGTCGGGTCGTTGGCCATCACGCACACCGGGCGGCCCGTCGATGCGACCCATGCCGGTCACGACACCGTCGGCCGGGAGGTCCGCAGCGCTCGATGCGTTGGCCAGGAGCGCGTCCTCGACGAAGCTGTCCTCGTCGAGCAGCAGGCGCCAGCCGCTCCCGTACGAACAGCTTCCCCTGCTGCGGCAAGCTTGGCCGCGTTGGCCTCGAGATTGCCCTGGAGGGCGCGCTCCCCGGCCGCGTCGCGAATGTCCTCGGTCATGTCCTGCCGGATCGCGAGGATGGCGACGTCGTCGGCGAGGGGCTCGGTGGCGAAGTCGCGCGCCGCCTCGAGCAGCGTCTTGCACAGCGCGTCGACATCGGCGCCAGGGTCGCGACGGAGGATGCCGGCGACCCGCTCCTCGCCGAAGAGCTGACCGCCGGCGCGCGCTTCGGCCAGCCCGTCGGTGTAGAGGAGCAGCAGGTCGCCCGGCTCGAGCGGGACCTCGCGGCTGTAGTAGTCGCCGTCAGGATCGAGGGTGAGCAACGGGCCGGTCGCCCGCAGCGGCTGCACCTCGCCGTCGTGCCACAGCCAGGCCGCCGGGTGGCCCGCCGACGCGATCCGCAGCGTGCTGGCTTCGGCGTCGAACACGACCGCGCACATCGACACCAGGTCCTCGGGCCGGCTTCCGGCAGACATGAGCTTGTTCAGCTCCTCGAACGCCTGGGCCGGGTCGCGGTACTGGCGCAGGAAGACCCGCAGGAGGTACTTCACCTGGAACGCGGTGATCGACGGCTCGATGCCGTGGCCGGCGACGTCGCCGATGACCGCGGCCACCCGGCTCGACCCCGTGGGGTAAAGGTCGTAGAAGTCGCCGGCCATCGCGCCTTCGCCCGACTGGTACACGTGGCCGATCTCGAAGCCCTCGATCGTCCGGCAGCTCTTCGGGCGCGAGACGATCGGCCCAGCGGGCAGGCGCCAGCTGCTCCTGCTGCAGGATCTCCTCGATCCGGCGATCGAGGCGAGCCCGCTCCTCGAGCGCTTTGCGCGTCCTGGAGCAGCCGGCGGTAGAACGCAGAGCGAGAACGCCGACGGGGATCAGGAGCAGCAGCCGCGGCGCGTCGAAGATGTCAGCTGGTCCGACAGCGACGCGATGAGGTTGGTGACGCCGACCAGCGCGTACAGCATCGCTGGCGTGGAGGTCCTTCTGGAACGCCGACCGCAGCAGCTGGGCCGGCTGACCGCCCGAGCCAGTGGCGGCGACGGCCGCCTCGGCGCGGCGGGCGGCGCGCAGCAGGCGCAGCGACGACCGGCCCCATACGACCGCGGCGGCGGCGCAGGCGACGCCAATGCCAGCCAGAACGGGGTTGGGCAACATCGAGACCGCGACGCTAACTCGCCCGCCGGCGAACGCGAAGCTTGAGGGGCGTCGGCCCGAACCCGAAATGCTCGCGGATCTTGCGCTCGAGGTATCGCAGGTAGGGCGCTGGGATGGCGCCGGTTCGTGAAGAGCGTGAAGGTGGGCGGGTCGGTGGCGCCCTGCGTGGCGTAGAGCACCCGGACTCCGGGCTGCGGCGTGGGCGGCCTGCGCGGCCTGCACGACTTTGTTCAGTTCGCGGGTGGGCACGCGCCGCTGATACGCGGCCATCGCCTCGCGCGATGGCGGGAGCAGCTTGTGCACGCCCAGTGCGGTGCGGGCGCTGACCTTGAGCACCGGGGCGTAGCCCAGGAAGCCCAAGCCGGTCGGTGACCTGGTCGGCCACGTCCGCCCGGCCGGCCGCGTCGAGCAGCTCCCACTTGTTGAGCACGATGACCGCGGCGGTTGCCGGCCGCGTCGACTCGCTCGGCCAGCCGCTGGTCCTGGTGGGTGACGCCCTCGGTGGCGTCGATCATGAGCACGGCGACGTCGGCCCGGTCGATGGCCTGCAGGGCGCGGACGAGCGAGTAGTACTCGGCGCCCTCGTCGATACGCGACTTGCGGCGCATTCCCGCGGTGTCGATGAGCAACAGCGGCCCATCGGGCGTCTCGATCATCGTGTCGATGGCATCGCGCGTCGTGCCCGGCATGTCGTGGACGACCGAGCGCTCGTCGCCGATGAGCCGGTTGTAGAGCGTCGACTTGCCGACGTTCGGACGGCCGACGATGGCGACCGCGGGCACGCTCGGCATCGGCGT
The DNA here is from genome assembly GCA_963742585.1 of uncultured Actinomycetes bacterium. Taxonomy (GTDB): domain Bacteria; phylum Actinomycetota; class Acidimicrobiia; order Acidimicrobiales; family JACDEA01; genus JACDEA01. The sequence goes on along the minus strand of CAVUMI010000009.1, from coordinate 1,187,855 downwards.
CGGGCTGTGCGTCCGGCGGCTCCTCCGTCGGGGAACAGCTCGATCAGCTGGTCGAGCAGCTCGCCGGTGCCGTGGCCGTGCAGCGCGCTGACGGGCATGGGATCGCCGAGGCCGAACGAGGAGAACGCCCAGATGTCGTTGGCCCGCGACTGCGAGTCGACCTTGTTGGCGACGACGACCACCGGGGTGCCGGTGCGGCGCAGCAGGCCGGCCACCCGGTCGTCCTCGTCGGTGACGCCGATCGCGGTGTCGACGACGAACAGGATCGCCGTGGCCTCGGCCATGGCCCGCTCGGCCTGCTTGCTGACCTGGCGGTCGAGCGGTGCGTCGGTGGCCAGCCACCCGCCGGTGTCGACCAGCGTGAAGGCCCGGCCCGACCAATCGGCGTCGACTGCCTTGCGGTCCCGCGTGACGCCGGGCTGCTCCTGCACGATCGCCTCGCGACGGCCGATGATGCGGTTCACCAGCGTGGACTTGCCCACGTTGGGCCGGCCGACGACGGCGACGATGGGCTTCACGCACGAGCGCCTCGCGCAACGATCGGCCGTCGGTGGCGACCACCTCGACCGAGCGCGGGAGTTCGGCGAGCGTCAGCCCGTCGATGAACGTGCCGCGGGACAGACAGACGTCGGGCAGGAGGTAGCGACGGTCCGCGGGCTGATCGGCGAGCGCCCGGGCGACGTCGGCGCCCGCGAGCAGCCCGGTGACCGCGATGTTGCCGCCGAAGAACTCGTTCTTCACCGGCAGCACGCGACGTCGTCGCGATCCTGCGACGAGCGGGCCCACCACGCGTGCGCCGTACTCGCCGGTGAGGATCACGACCGGCAAGTCGCCGTGCGCCCGGTCGGAGCGTGGCGCGCGCGCGTGGCCCGGTAGCCGTCGCGCCGGTGCGCCTTCGAGCGCGGCGAAGAAGCCACTGTGGACCGGGATCGGCGCGGCGGCGTCGTGGAACGCGGCCTCGAAGGCCCGCGCCATCCCGATGCCGTTCTCGTGCTGCGGGAACCCTTCGTAGTCGACGCGACCGGCAGCGGTCGCGACCGGCGAGCAGGTAGTACTCGTCCGCCGCGAACACGACGCGGCGGCCGACCGCGGCGACGAAGTCGCGCTGCGCCTCCTCGACCAGGTCCACGACCGCGGCGGCCTCGGCACGCGAGTGAGTGCGCATGGCCGGCTCGGTCGTGTACCGGCTCACGCCGAGGGGCACGACGGCGGCGGTCGCAAGGTCGGGGTACACGTCGAGCAGTCCCGTCAGTGTGTCCTCGAGCACGGCGCCGTCGTTGACGCCGGGACACACGACGACCTGGCCGTGCACCTCGATGCCGTTATCGAGCAGGGCGCGCAGCCAGCGCAGGCTCGTCGCCCCGCGACCGTTGCGCAGCATGCGGGCGCGCACCTCGGGATCGGTGGCGTGGATGCTCACGTACAGCGGGCTCAGGCGCTCGTCGATCACCCGCTCGAGGTCGGCTTCGGTGAAGCGGGTGAGCGTGGTGAAGTTGCCGTACAGGAACGACAGCCGGTAGTCGTCGTCCTTGACGTAGAGGCTCGGGTCGCAGGCCCTTGGGCAGCTGGTAGATGAAGCAGAACTCGCAGTGGTTGTCGCACGTGCGGACGCGGTCGAACAGCGGCGAGTCGATCTCGAGGCCCGAGGGGCTCGCCGGCGCCGTTCTCGACGGCGGCCGTGATGTCGAGACCGCCCGCGCCGGACGTCGAGCTCGAGCTCGGCCTCGTCGGCGAGGAATTGGTATTCGATGATGTCGCGGGGCGCCTGGCCGTTCATGGCCACGATCTCGTCGCCGGGAGTCAGGCCGGCCCGGGCTGCCGGCGACCCGGGCGCCACCGCCACCACACGCGGCAGTGACATATCCCCAAGGATACGGGACTGCCGCGCCTGCCATGAGCGGATTTGACCGAGCGATTCTCCGCGATGCTCGGGACAATCGCCCGGCGAACAGAGCACGGCTCGTAGGCTGGGTGGATGGCTGTCGAGAAGGTGTTGCTGGCCGCGCCGCGGGGGTTTTGCGCTGGGCGTGGAGATGGCCATCAAGGCGCTGTCGTGGATGGTGCGGGTGTTTGATCCGCCGGTGTACTGCTATCACGAGATCGTTCACAACCAGGTGGTCGTCGATCGCTTCCGGGCGCTCGGCGTGGTGTTCGTCGACGACGTTGCCGAGGTGCCGCCCGGGGCGCCGGTGATGCTGAGCGCGCACGGCTCGGCGCCCGAGGTGGTCGCCGCGGCGCGGGCGTCGGGTGGCGTGGTCGTCGATGCCGTGTGTCCGCTCGTCACCAAGGTTCACCACGAGGTCAAGGTCCGCGCCGGCAAGGGCTTCACGGTGGTCTACGTCGGCCACGAGGGTCACGACGAGGCCATCGGCGACGATGGCGGTCGCGCCCGACGCGTCGCGGCTCGTCGAGACGGCCGAGGACGTCGCCGCGCTTCCCGACGACGGCCGGCCGATCGCGCTGCTGGCGCAGACCACGCTGAGTCACGACGAGTGGGCCGGCGTGAAAGACGCCGTCGCCGAGCGGTGGCCCGACATGTGGATGCCGGGCCGCAGCGACCTGTGTTTCGCCACGACGAACCGGCAGTCGGCGCTTGAAGGCCATCGCCCCGCGGTCCGACGCGATGATCGTCATCGGCTCGGCCAACTCGTCGAACACGCTCGCACTCGAGCGCGTCGCCCAGGCCGCTGGCTGCGGCCGCGTGTACCGGGTCAACGGCGCCGACGAAATCCCCGACGACCTCGACGGCGTCGTCGGCGTGACCGCGGGCGCGTCGGCACCGGAGGAGCTGGTGCGGGCGGTCGTCGAGCGTCTGGCCCCGGCGAACGGCGTCGAGGTGGTCGACGTCACGCACGAGGACGAGTACTTCCCGCCTCCGCGCGAGCTGCGCGACCTGCTGCGGGCGGTGTCCGCTGCGGTCGGACGCGTCGCTGTTCGCGCCGCCCGACGACGTCAGCTGCCTCGCTGCCGACCGCTCAGTGGCCGCGAGCGACGCCCTCGAGGCGCTGGCGGCGTCTGGCCGACTGATCTCCGTCCATGCCTCCGTAAGCAACGTCAGCTGAATGAGTGCTTCGTCGAGGCCACGCGGCGATCAACTTCGCGGCGGTCGACGATGCCAGCTCGAGTTCACCGATGTCACCCGTGCGGTCGAGCGCTTCATTGGCGGCGGCAGCTGCGTTTGTTCGCGCCGACGGCCAGTTCGGCGAGTTGGTCCGCGTCGCCCGGGACCGCCGCCAATGTTCGTCGCGTTCGTCGTCGATGTCATCGGTGTCGAGCTTGCTGGCTTCCGCGGCCTGCCCGGCCGCACGCCACAGCACGCCTTCGACGTGCGGACGGAAGTTGTTCCACGCCAACGTCGTCGGGAACTGTCGACCAGGCTTGCTCGACCTCGGCGGCCCGGATCAGGCCTCCGTCAGCAGACCGCGGCCGTCGCCGTCGATGAGTTGGCCTCGGTAGCGCCAGTCGCCCGGCGCCACGGTCTGGCGGCGCGCCAGGCGCACTGCGGCGGTCGACCCACGCAAACCCGCTGAGCGCCAGCTACGGCACCAAGTGCCTTGAGCGGCACCGGAGCCACGATGAGCAGCGCCACGCCGCCGACGAAAGGACGATGGTGATCAGCGCCAGGAAGGTCGCCGCGTCGCGTGACCGTTTGCAGGGATCGGCGGCGAGCCGGACGGCCCAGCCCGTTCCCGGCTGCACGATGAGCGTCGCCCGTCGCAAGCGTCATGACGCGCCGGCGACCTTGGCTTCGGCGTGCGTCGAACAGCCGCTGCAGTTCCTGGTGGAGTTGCTCGGTGACCTCGTGGATCGCGCGCCGCGGCACGCGCTCGCCTCGGCCGGCGACGGGGGGCACGATCGGCGTGCCGATGACCAGGCCGGTCTTGACGGGATGGATGAACTTCGAGCCTTTCGGCATGGCCCGCTCGGAGCCGCCGATGCCGACCGGCACGATCGGCACCCCGGTGCGCGCCGGCGACGTAGGCCGCGCCTTCGAAGAGCGGTTGCACGGTGGGGCCCGGACTGGCGCGTGCCTTCGGGGAAGATCACCAGCGGCTCGCCCTGCTTGATCACCTCGATGCAGCGGCGTAGCGCCTCGCGGTCGGCGCTCCCCCGGTGGACGGGGAACGCGCCCAGCGCGCTGAAGACCTTGCCGAGCCAGCTTGATCTTCCAGAGCGAGTCCTTGCCCATGTACCGCATACGGCGCTTCGTGAGGATTGCGGCCAGGGCGAAGTCGATGTTCGATCGATGGACCGGCGCCAGGACGAACGGGCCGGTTGTCGGGATGTTCTCGCGCCCGGTGATCACCGGCCGCAGGACCACGCCGCGCCAGCAGCGGCGATCAGGCCGCGGACGAACCGGTAGAAGACGAGGTCGAGCTTCATCGGCATTCACCAAGCGCGAGCACCTGGGCCACGACGTCGTCGACACCGGTGTTGCTGGTGTCGACCTCGACCGCGTCGGCCGCCTTGGTCAGCGGCGATGCGCCACGGGTCGAATCCAGGCGGTCGCGGCGGGCGATGTCGGCCTCCTCGGTGCGGCGCGCCGCGCGCACGGCCTCGTTGGCGGTGAGGAACACCTTCACGTCGGCGTCGGGGAAGACGACCGTGCCGATGTCGCGGCCCTCGACCACGCCGTTGCCCCGTGCTCGGCCACCCACGCCCGCTGCCGCTTGACCATCTCGGCGCGCACCTCGGGGTTGCGCCGACGACCGCGCTGACGGCGGCGTTGACCTCAGGCACTACGGATCGCGGTGGTGACGTCGGTCGCCGTCGACGGTGATCCGCTCCCCCATCATCGATCGTGATGCCGCGCGGCGACGGCGCGCCACGGCCGGGCCGTCGGTCGGCGCGACACCGTCACGCAGCGCCGCCCAGGCGACCGAGCGGTACATCGCGCCGGTGTCGAGATACGGGAAGCCCAGCCGCGGCGGCGACCGCGCGGGCCACGGTCGACTTGCCCGAACCCGGCCGGGCCGTCGATGGCGATCATCGGCACGCGTCGCAGGTCCTCGCCGAAGGACGGATAGCTGGTGGCCACCGCGTCCCATCCTTCTATCTGACGTGCGTGCCCTCGGCGGCGAGGCCGGCGATCGCCAGGGCCATCGCCACCCGGTGGTCGCCGTGGCTGTCCACCGCGGCGCCGACCAAGCGGCGCTGGGCCGTCGCATCACCAGCCCGTCGGCGCGTCGCGCTCGACGTCGGCGCCGAGCCGCCGCAGCCCATCGGTCGACCGTCGCGATGCGGTCACTCTCCTTCACCTGCAGTTCCGCGGCGTTGCGCGAACACGGTCTCGCCTTCGGCCACGCGCGGCGGCCACCGCGAGCGCCGGCACCTCGTCGAGACTCGGGATCTCGTCGCCGTCGATGGCGGTGCCGTGCAATGCGGAAGTGCGCACGTGCAGGTGCGCGACGTCTGCGCGCCGGTCGACTCGATGTCGATGTCGCCGCCCATACGCTGCAGCACGTCGATGAAGCCGGCGCGGGCCGGCCCGACGTAGACGTCCTCGATGACGAGCTCGCTGCCGGGAACGATCAGCGCGCCGACGACCCAGAATGCGGCCTGCGACGGATCGCCCGGCACGCGCGAGCTCGAACGGCTGCAGCTCGGATGACCGCACGCGAATCGGTGTGGCCGTCGTCCTCGACCGCGACGTCGGCGCCGGCCAGGGCGAGCATCTCCTCGGTGTGGGCCCGGGTGCGGACCGGCTCGCGCACCACGGTCTCGCCCTCGGCACCGAGCCCGGCCAGGAGCACCGCCGACTTGACCTGTGCACTGGCCATCGGCGGCGTGTAGTCGATGCCGTGCAGGCCGCCGCCGCGGATCGACCAGCGGCGTGAGCGCCACCGTCGCCGCGGCCATCGATGTGCGCACCCATCTGCGCGTAGCGGATCGGCCACGCGGTCCATCGGACGGCTCGCGATCGATGCGTCACCGGTGAGGACGGTGAGCCACGGGAGACGCGGCGCAGTAGCCGGCGAGCAGGCGGATAGTCGTGCCCGAGTTGCCGACGTCGATGACATTGCCGGCTCGTGCAAGCTCGCCGCCGGTGATCGCGTCGCCGTCGATCTCGGCGCCCATGCGCCTGCACCGCCGCCGCCGTGCGCCGCACGTCGTCGCCGTCGGACAAGCCCTGCGACGCGCGACGTGCCGCCGGCCCGCGCCGCCAGCAGCAGCGCCCGGTGCGAGATCGACTTGTCGCCTGGGACGCGCAGCCGCCCGCGCAGAGGCGGCTCCGCTCGAGACCTCGAACGTGCTCACGACAGCGGACCGGACGGCGGGGTGATAGCCCGCGCGCGGTGAGTGCGTCGCCCAGCGACGCGCTCTTGTCGGCGTCGATGACGAGGAGCAGAACGCCGCGCTCGCCCTCGGCCGAGTGGGCGATCTCGAGGTCGAAGATGTTGACGCTGAGCTCACTCGCCAGCGTGGTGACTTCGGCGATGACGCCGGGCCGGTCGGGAACCGGCACGCGCATCTCGACGAGTTCCTCGGCCCGGCCGACGGTGGCCGGCAGGTTCACCCGCGCCGCCCGCGCGCCTTCGAGGGTCGCCAGCAGTGCGCTCGCGGTCGGCCCGGCCGACGACGTCGCGGATCGGTTCCGAGCGCGTCGATGAGCTGGTCGAGCACGGCGACGATCGCGTCGCGGTTCTCACTGCAGATATCGGGCCAGATGCCGGGATGCCCGGCGGCGATGCGCGTCATGTCACGGAAGCCGCCGGCGGCGAGCCGCAAAACCGTCGCGTGCTCCTCGGCGCCTTCGGCGGCCAGGCCCATGAGCGTCGCCGCGGTGAGATGCGGAACGTGCGACACCAGCGCGACCAGCGTGTCGTGGCGCTCGGGCGGCAGCGCGATGACGTCGGCGCCGAGCGACGACACGACGGTCACGGACGGCGGCATAGGCATCGGCGTCGGTGTCGAGCGTCGGCGTCAGCACCCACGTCGCGCCCTCGAACAGGTCAGCGGTCGCGCCGTCGACGCCCTCTTGCTCCGAGCCGGCCATCGGATGGCCGCCGACGAACCGCACGTTGTCGACGGCGGCGACGATCCCGCTCTTGACGCTGCCGACGTCGGTCACCACGCCGCCGCCGGCCAGCGCCCGCGCGCGCGGCATCGGCGACGGCCGACACCGGCGTGGCGATGAACGTGATGGCGGCGGCGTCGTCGGTGCCGACCGCGTCGAGGGCGCCGAGTTCGAGCGCCCGCGCGGCGCGGCGCCTCGTCGCTGTCGGTGCCGGTGACGTGCCAGCCGCGCCTGCCGCAGGCCGAGCGCGATGGATCCGCCGATCAAGCCCGGTGCCGACGACCGCGGCCCGGCGATCATTCGGGGAGGTCATCGCGCAAGCTCCGGGCGCCCTCGAGGTACACGTGGTGCAGTTCGCTGCGTGCTCGATCGGTGGTCAGGTGCATCAGCACGCGGATGCACAGCGGCGTGCCGCCCGTCGATGTCCAGCTCGCGGGCGCAGATCAGCGGCACGTCGCCGAGCCCGACGCCCCGGGCTGCGGTGGCCGGGAACATCGAGTGGATGTCGTCGGTCGCGGTGAAGAGGATGCTGATCAGGTCGTCCTTGTCGACGCCGTTGCGGTCGAGCATCGCTTGAACCAGCGTCTGGACGCGCTCGGTGACCTGTTCGACGGTGTCGGCGTCGACCGTGGTCGCGCCGCGCAGCGCGCGGACGGCTTGAGGCACCGCCGATCGACTCTAGTGAGGCGCGTGCGCCGCGGCGGCCGCTAAGCCGCGGACCTCGGCCATGGGTGAGCGGGCGCCACTCCCCCGGCTTGAGCGATGCGATCGGTCAGCGGACCCACCCGTGTGCGCACCAACCGGACGACCGGATGGCCGACCGCCGCGCACATGCGCCGGACCTGGCGGTTGCGGCCCTCGTGGATCGTGAGCCGCAGCGCGGTGCGGCCCGACCTGACCCGACCGTGGCCGGCGCGGTCAGCGCCGTCGTCGAGGATCGACGCCCTGCCGCAGCCTGCGCAACGCGGCCGCGCGTGGGCGCGCCTTCCACCTCGACGAGGTACTCCTTCTCGACCCCGAAGCTGGGGTGGGTGAGGCGGTGCGTGAGCTCACCGTCGTTGGTCAGCAGGAGGAGCCCTTCGGTGTCGGCGTCGAGGCGGCCGACGGGGAACACGCGGGGCTCGAGCGGTACCAGCTCGACGACCGTCGGGCGGCCCTGCGGGTCGGCGGCGGTCGTCACGACGCCCCGCGGCTTGTTGAGCAGGTAGTACACGAGACCCGTCACGGACCGACGACCGGCACGCCGTCGACCTCGACGCTGGTCGGACTCGGGATCGACCCGCCGACCGAGCACCGCGACGTCGCCGTTGACGGTGACGCGCCCGGCGGCGATGAGTTCTTCGCATGCACGCCGGCTGCCGAAGCCGGCCCGAGCCAGCACCTTCTGCAGCCGCTCGGCCACGGCGCTGTCTAGTCGCCGTCGCGCAGGCCGTGCTCGAGCGCCTCGACCACGTCGGCGCCGGGCACGAAGTCGCCGAGCGGCGGCAGGTCGTCGAGACCGTCGACACCGAGGCGTTCGAGGAACTGCCGGGTGGTGCCGTACAGCACCGCCTGCCCCGGTCCGGGATCGCGGCCGACCTCCTCGATGTAGCCGCGCTGCTGGAGAGTGCGGATCACGCTGTCGACGTCGACGCCGCGGATCGACGACGACCTGCGCCCGCGACACGGGCTGCTTGTACGCCACGATCGCCATCGTCTCGAGCGCGGCGGCCGACAGCCGCGACGACTGACCTTCGAGCACGAACCGCTCGACGTACGGCGCCAGGTCGGGATGGCTCTGGAACCGGTAGCCGCCGGCGACCCGGACGAGGACGAAGCCGCGGTCCTCGGCGTCGTAGCTCGGCGGCCAGCTCGTCGCACAGCGCCTCGACCCGCGCCGGGCTGATCTCGAGCAGCTGCGCGAGCAACCCGACCTCGATCGGCTCGTCGGCGACCATCAGGATCGCCTCGATGGCCCGCCGCGCTTCTTGTCAGGCCACTCAGCCGGCTGTACTCCTCGACCTCGATCAACTCGCGGTCGGCGACGTCGAGCCACATGACGGAGAGCTCGCCGAAGGTCGTGGCCTGCTCGAGTTCGACCGCGCCCTGCTTGTACAGCTCGAGGATCGGCCAGGAAGCGCACGATGACGTCAAGCTTCTCGTCGATGCCGGCGGTCAGCTCGCCGGAACGTGGCGCGGCCGAGCCGGGGCAGCTCGATCAACAGCTCATCGACTGCGTCGCGCACGCTGGCCGCGGACCGGAGCGACGTGGTCGAGATCGACATGCGGCTGCGAGCTTCGGCGTGAGCGCGCGGAGGCAGCGCGGCGCGCAGCTTGCTCGGCGTGATACCGCTCGAGCAGGTCGGGCACCAGACCGACGAACGGCTCCTCCAGCCCGGCCCGGCGGGGCACGGACCGCTCCGCCCGGTTCATCAGCCGCTGCAACTCGGCGGCCGCGTCCTTGAACGTCTTGCACTCGAGCAGGCGGCTGAGGAGGAGGTCGCGCTCCTCCCAGATCGCCAACTCCTCGTCGAGCTCGCCGTCGTCTGCGGCCGGGCAGCAGCCGGCGCGACTTCAGCTCGACGAGCACCGCGGCGATCAGCAGGAACTCGGTGGCCACCTCGAGGTCGAGATGGCGTCATGCGGTCGAGCTCGGCCAGGAAGGCGTCGACGATCTGCCCGAGGTTGACCTCGTAGATGTCGACCTGGTCCTTGGTGATCAGGTGGAGGAGCAGGTCGAACGGGCCCTCGAAGACGGGCGTCGACACCTCGTACGGCACTCGGTCGAGAATACCGGCGGAACGCTCCGCGGTCCGGCGCATACTCTCGTTCCCATGACACGGGTCTTGTCGGGCATCCAGCCGACCGGCGACCTCCATCTCGGGAACTACGTGGGTGCGGTGCGCCACTGGGCCCGCGACCAGCACGAGCACGACGCCTTCTTCTGCGTTGTCGATCTCCACGCCCTCACCGTCGATCACGACCCCGCCGTGCTCCGGGCCAAGACCCTGCAAAGCCGCTGCCATGCTCCTCGCCGCCGGCCTCGACCCCGATGTCTGCACCGCTGTTCGTGCAGATCCCACGTGCCACGAACACGCCGAGCTGTCCTGGCTGATCGAGTGCGATCGCCAGCTTCGGCGAGCTCGAGCCGGATGATCCAGTTCAAGGAAAAGTCGCACTGGACCGCGAGTCGGTGCGGGTCGGCCTGTTCACCTACCCGGTCCTGATGGCCGCCGACATCCTCCTCTACCAGGCCGATCGGGTGCCGGTCGGCGACGACCAGCGCCAGCACCTCGAACTCGCCCGCGACATCGCGGTTCGGTTCAACCACCGCTACGGCGACACGTTCGTGATTCCCGAAGCCGCCGTGCCCACAGATCGGCGCGCGAGTGATGGACCTGCAGGACCCCACTGATCAAGATGTGCGAAGTCGACGGAGTTCACCGCAGGGCAAGGTCAATCGTCCTCGAATCGACCCGAAGTGATCGACAAGAAGATCAAGCGGGCGGTCACCGACACCGAAACCGACGTGCGCTACGACCCGGAGAACAAGCCCGGTGTGTCGAACCTGCTCGAACTGCTCGCGGCGGCGACCGGCGAGGATCCCAAGACGCTCGCGGCCGCGTTCACGCCATACGGCCCACTGAAGGACGACACCGCCGCAGCGGTGGTCGAGGTGCTGCGGCCGACCCAGACCGCTACTCCGGGAACTGCTCGACGACCGCCGCCTACGTCGCCGCCATGCTCGAGAAGGGCGCGGCCAAGGCCCAGGCCGTCGCTGGCCGACACCGTCAGCAGGCCAAAGCCGCCATCGGCCTCCTCCCGCCTAACTGTCAGTCAAATGCCGTATCCGCGATTTGACTGACAGTCGGAGCGATTAGTCGTCGTCGGCGGCCTTGAGGGCGGCGCCGACGTCCGGCGGGACGGTCCAGCGCTCGTTGGGAGGTGGTGCTCGCCGGCCCAGGTAACGACGAGCGGGCGGGCATCCGCGGCGGCGAGCAGGTCGGCGCCGATGATGTCGTGGCGCAGGTACAGGGCCATGCGGCCGCGCGCCCGGCCCGGGCCGATGACGGTCGCCAGGACCCGGCCGAACGTGCCGAGCCCGGCTTCGATCTTGCCGACGTCGTGGAGCAGCGCGGCGGCAAGCGCCTCGGTCGTCGCGCATCCAGCCGGCGGGCCACGGCGACCGAGTGCCGTCGATCGGCCGCCGGCATCCGCTGCCAAAGCATCGAACTCGCCGGCGCAGCAACGTCGACGCGAACGAGCGCGATGTCCGCCCGGTCGAGGCCGCCGCGGCCACAGCGAGCCGAAGAACCGGCGCGCCAGGTGGCGCGAGCTTCAAAGGATCAGTTGCTCCCAGAATCGGTCGACGCGGTCGAACGAGTGCCACCGAGAACGCCCGGGAACCAGGAAGATGATCACGAAGAGCACCGGCATCGAGTACTGCCGCAACCGCAGGTAGCCCGGCCACAGCTGGCGCGGCAGCAATCGCTCGACCACCGCCGAGCCGTCGAGCGGCGGGAGCGGGATCAGGTTGAACGCGGCGAGGATGACGATTCAGGCAGCCGCAGGTCGACGATGACTTCGCGCGGTCAGCGGTGCCGGCAGCCCGACGAGTGCCGCGAACCGGTCCTCCGTCGGGCAGCGAACGAGACCGCGGCGATCGCGCTGAGAAGCGCGATGACGATGTTGGTCGCCGGGCCGGCCAGCGACACGAGCAATCCATGGTTGCGCGGGTCGCGCATTCTGCCGAGGGTTGACCGGCACGGGCTTGGCGTAGCCGAACGCCGGCGCCCGTGCTGAGGATCAGGATCGCCGGCAGGATGATCGTGCCGAACGGGTCGATGTGGGCGACCGGGTTGAGTGTGAGCCGGCCGGCCTCCTTGGCGGTGTGGTCGCCGAAGAGGTAGGCCGCCGCGCCGTGCGACACCTCGTGGAGGATGATCGAGGGCACGAGCGACGCCAGGAAGACCAGCGCCTGCTCGGTGATCGCGCCGCGGCTGAGGGCCAGGACGCCCGACGCCAATGAGCAGGGCGACGACGATCGATCGATTGGCGGTCTCGTCGAGCTCGCAGCACTGGGGGCTCGCCAGACTCCTGGCCCGCCTGGCTCGCTGGCGCTCGCTCAGTCAGCGTTTAAGCGCAGTCGATGCAGAACCTGGCGGCCGGCTTGGCCTCGAGCCGGGCCGGGGCGATCGGCTTGCCGCAGTTCTCACACATGCCGTAGGTGCCGGCGTCGATCTTGGCCAAGCGCGTCCTCGACCTCGTCGAGGGTCTCCTTGAGCGACGCGGCCAGCGTTTCGGCCTCGCCCCGCTCGGCCGTCACCTGGCTGGAGTCGGCGAAGTTGGAGTCGTAGTCGAGGCCACCGCCCTCGCCGAAGCCCAGCTCGGCCAGCTGGCGACGCAAGTCGTCGCGCTCGCGCTCCAATTGGGCGCGCAGATCGGCCGGAGCCAAGTCGGTCATGCGCGACCAGCCTACCGCCGCTCTAGGCGTCAGGCGGTACGGTTCGGCCGAGGCGGGCCCGGGGTGGGCGTCCTCGTAGGCCTGGCGAAGGCGCTCGGCCGACACCCGCGTGTACACCTGGGTGGTCGCGATCGAGGCGTGCCCGAGCAGTTCCTGCACCACCCGGATATCGGCGCCGTGGTCGAGCATGTGGGTGGCGCAGGAGTGCCGCAGCACGTGGGGCCACAGGCGGTCGCGCAGCCCGACCTTGTCGCCGTAGCGCCGCAGGATCAGCCAGCGCGCCCTGGCGGGTGAGCCGCCGGCCCCGCTGGTTGAGGAACACGGCCTCGGCGTCGTCCCGGGTGGCCCACCGCTCCGGCGCCAGCGTGCCCCGGCCGCCCGGGCCGAGCCATGCGCCAGCGCCTGCCGGGCGAAGCGGCCGACCGGCACGACCCGCTCCTTGCTGCCCTTGCCGAACGCCCGGATCACGCCCTCGTCGACCTGGGCGAGGTCGGACAAGGACAGGCGGACCAGCTCGGAGATGCGCATGCCGGTGCCGTAGAGCATCTCGAGGATGGCGCGATCCCGCCGGGCGACGGCGTCGTCCCCGACCACCGACCCGAGCAGCCGGGCGATCTCGGCCTCGGACAGCGCCTTGGGCAACCCCTGCGCGCCCTTGGCCACCTTCACCTGATCGGTGGGGTCGGTCGGTGAACCCGTGCTCGTCGACCGCGAAGCGGTGCAGGCCGCGGACCGCGGCCATGGCCCGTCCCGACGCTGCTCGCCTTGCGGCCCGCGTCGCGGAGGAACGCGACGTAGTCCTCGACGACGCGCCTCGGTGACGTCCTTGAGGGCGATATCGCGCTCGGTCGAGGTACGCCTCGTAGGCGGTGATGTCGCGCCGGTACGCGGCGACGGTGTTGGCGGCGCGTCGCAGCGCGATCCACGCCAGGAACTCCTCGGCCTCGATCCGAGAGCGCCAGTCACCGCAGCGAGTCCAGCGGATCGGAACCGCGGTCACGCCGAGCGCCTCGGCCACCGCGGCGTTGGTGACCTTTCCGCCGGCGACGTTGACGCCCAAGCGCAGCGCCACGTCGCCGCGGATCGCCTCAGCGACGCCGTGGTCGGCCACCTCCAGCACGTAGGGCAAGGGTGGCGTTGGTGAGCGCGTAGGTAGACGTGTGCGGTACCGCGCCGGGCATGTTGCCGACCGCGTAGTGGATCACGCCGTGCAGCTCGTAGATCGGGTCGTCGTGCGTTGTCTCGCGTGTCGTGGCGATGCAGCCGCCCTGATCGACCGCGACGTCGACGATCACCGCGCCCCGCTTCATCGCCGCCACCATGTCTTCGCTGACCACCGTCGGTGCGCGGCCTCCGGGGACCAGCACGGCCCCGATGACGAGGTCGGCCTCGGTAACGGCCCGCTCGATCGACCCGCGGTTCGATGCCAGCGTCATGATCCGCCCCCGGTGGATCTGGTCGACCCATCGCAGGCGATCGAGGTTCTTGTCGAGCAGGAGGACCTCGGCTTCCATGCCCTGCGCGATCCAGGCCGCGTTCCACCCCACGTTGCCGGCGCCGATGACCACCACCCGCGCCGGCCGCACGCCCGGGCGCGCCGCCGAGAAGCACGCCGCGGCCGCCGTTCTCCCGTTCGAGGTAGTGCGGCGCCGATCTGTGTCGCCATGCGGCCGGCCACCTCGCTCATCGGTGCGAGGAGCGGCAGCGAGCCGTCGGGCAGTTGCACGGTCTCGTAGGCCAGCGCGGTGACGCCGGCCGCGATCAGCGCCTTGGCCACCTCGGGATAGGCGGCCAGGTGGAGGTAGGTGAACAGCACCAAGCCCGGGACGGAGGCGGGCCAGCTCGTCGGGCTGCGGCTCCTTCACCTTCACGACGAGTTCCGCCGCCCACGCCGCCGCGGTGTCGACGATCTCCGGCGCCCGACGCGACGAAGTCAGCGTCGGGTATCGACGAGCCGTCGCCGGCGCCGTGTTCGACCAGTACGCGGTGGCCGTGCGCGACGAGCTCGCGGGCGCCGTCGGGCGTCATAGCCACCCGACCTTCCTCGACCTTCACCTCGCGCGGGACGCCGACGATCACACCGGCAGCGCCTCGCGGGCAAGCAGAGGCCGATGATCGTCTTGGCGTCGGCGATGGTGCCCGAGGCGATGAGGGCGGGGACATCATCGAGCGCCACGCGCTCGATCGTCATGTGCTGCTCCTCGGGGCCGTGCGCCGCGACCGCGGTTTCTTCGAGGTCGACGGCCATGAAGATCGTCATGCGCTCGTCAGAGAACCCGGGCGTCATGTACAGCTCGGCCAGCTTCTCGAGCCGGCCGGCCCGCATCCCGATCTCCTCCTCCAGCTCGCGGTGCGCGGTGCGTTCGGGTGGCTCCCCCGCCACGTCGCGCTTACCGGCTGGAATTTCGAGCAGGTCATGCTCCACCGCCGAGCGGTACTGGCGGACGAGGATCGCGGTCGCGCCATCCTCGATCACCGGCACCATCGACACCGCGCCTGGGTGACGAACGATCTCGCGCTCGAACTGGTCGCCGTCGGGAGCTTCGAACTCCGCGACGACGACCGAGATCACATGGCCGCGGAACTCCTCCCGCTCAGCGAGTTTGCGGAACCGAGTCAACTTCGATGAGCCGCGGCGACCGGCCCTCGGCCCGTTGCAGCGCCGCGCCGATGAGCTCGCGGAACAGCGGGTGCGGCCGGTTCGGCCGGCTCTTGAGTTCGGGATGGGCTTGGGTGCCCAACCAGAACGGGTGCCCGGGCAGCTCGATGAACTCGACGAGTCGGTCGTCCGGCGAGGTGCCCGAACAGCTAAGGCCCGCTTCCTCGAGCCGGGAGCGGTACCGGGGGTTGACCTCGTAGCGGTGACGATGACGCTCGTAGACCACCGCTTCGCCGTAGATCTTGCCGCACCTGGGAGGTCTCGGCCAGCCGGGCCGGGTAGGCGCCGAGGCGCATCGTGCCACCCATGTCGACCACCTCGAGCTGATCATCCATGAGGTCGATTACCGGGTGCGGCGTGGAGGGATCCATTTCGCCAGAGTTGGCGCCGTCGAGACCGGCGCGGCTGCGCGGCGAACTCGATCACCATGGCCTGCAGACCAAGACACAGACCCAAGCACGGGATCTCGTGCTCTCGGGCGAACCCGGCCGCGGCGATCTTGCCCTCGAATCCGCGATGGCCGAAGCCGCCCGGGATGACGATGCCGTCGAGGTCCTTGAGCCGACCCTCGGCGAGCAGCCCGGTGACCTCCTCGGCCTGGATCCAGTCGATGTCGACGTTGGCACCGTGGAAGTACGCGCCGTGCCGCAGCGCTTCGACGACGGACAAGTACGCGTCGGTGAGCAGGTACTTGCCGACAAGCCCGATACGCACGCGACGTGAGGCCGCCTCCACTCGCTCGACCAGCGCCTCCCACTCGGTGAGGTCGGCCGGATGATCCTCGAACCGCAGGACCCGGCAGACGTAGTCGTCGAAGCCCTCGTCATGAAGAACGAGTGGCAGCTCGTAGAGGTTTGGCGCGTCGACGTTGCTGATCACTGCATCGATCGGTACGTCGCAGAGGTTCGAGATCTTGCGCTTCAACGACGTCGAGATCGGCCGGTCGCTACGGCAGACGATGATGTCGGGCTGAATCCCGCGGCTGCGTAGTTCGGTCACCGAGTGCTGCGTCGGCTTGGTCTTTTGCTCGCCCGACGGCGCCAGGTACGGGACCAGCGTGACGTGGACGTAACAGACGCGGTCGCGTCCCGACATCGTTGCGGAACTGCCGAATGGCCTCGAGGAACGGCAGGATCTCGATGTCGCCAACCGTGCCGCCGACCTCGGTGATGACCACGTCCACGTCCTCGGTGGCCAGCCGCACGATCCGCTCTTTGATCTCGTTGGTGATGTGCGGGATGACCTGAACCGTCTTGCCCAAGAAGTCGCCCCGGCGTTCCTTGGCGATGACGCCCTGGTAGATCGAGCCGGTGGTGGCGTTGGAGTCGCGGTGCAGCGCCTCGTCGATGAACCGCTCGTAGTGACCGAGGTCGAGATCGGTCTCGCCGCCGTCGTCGGTGACGAACACTTCGCCGTGCTCGTCGGGGTTCATGGTTCCCGGGATCGACGTTGATGTACGGGTCGAGTTTCTGCATCGTGACCCGCAAACCGCGGGCCTTGAGCAGGCGGCCGAGCGACGCGGCCGTGATCCCTTTGCCCAGGGAGCTCGACACGCCGCCGGTTACGAAGATGTGCTTCGCCACAGGTGAGTCCTCCTGGGGAGCCCACCCTACCGCTCAGCGGCTCCATTGAGGGTGACTGCCCGCAGAACGGTGATCCGCTCGCCCACGCTGGTCGTTGAAACCGTGGTGACGACCGCCCGGGTGGCGGACGGGTCGACCGTCCAGACAGCAGTCTCGGCCGGCAGCCGGGCGAGCCGAACGCGGCGGGCCCCCGATAGCGCCCACACGTTGACGGAGGCCCCGGGCACGAACGAGGCGTACACCGCGCCCGCCCGCGTGACCCCCACCGGGCGAGCGTCCTCACCGACCGGCGATACGCGGCGCTCCGCACCGCTCTCGAGATCGACGCTCGATGACGGCGTTTCGGCCGGACCCATCCCTACGGGCGAACGCCACGTGGTTGTCGTCGAGGAGCACCGGCCAGGTCTCCTCCGCATCGGGTGTCTCGGTCAGCGTGCGCACCTTGCCTGTCGTGAGGTCGACGAGGACGAGGTCGAGCCGGCGACGGCCGCCGATCGGATCACGCTTCTCGACCGCCACCACGGCCCGGGCACCGCGTCGAGTCCACCGCCACGCCGTTTCCCCTACCGACAGAGAAGGGCGTGTCGAGGCGGGCGACGCCCTTCACCCTGCCGTCGAGATCGAGGACGGTGAGGCGATCGACCACCGCTGGTCCTTCGACGATCAGGAGCGACGCCGAGTCGGGCATCCAAGCTGCATCGACCGCAGCTGAACCAGCGGGCGTCACGATCTGCGCCGCGCCCGCCTTGGCGATGCCGATGCCCTGGTCGCCGATGACGGCCAAGCGCGTGCGCCATCGGGACTGAACAACGCCCGTCGCAATCCAGGAGCGAGCGCGCCGCCTTTGCCGAATGCGTCCTCGGCCGCCGTTCCCAGTTGCACGGCGACCGGCCGATCGGTGGTGCGCACCACGTAAACGCGCCGCGAGCAGGACAACCGCGACGATCGCCGCGACGAGGTAGCGCCGGGAGCGGTTGGCGCTAGGAACGGACGTCACCGCCGGCCCCAGCGGTCGAACCCGCGCAGCGGCGCCGCGGCATCAATGAGGCGTCCGAAGGACACCCACTCGCTGGCGATGTTGGCCGCCGGCGACGAGCACGAGGAGCACGACGCGGGTTGACAGGGCGGTGGTGGCCACCGCGCCGACGGCCGATGGCCGCACCGATGACGTTGGCGCCGGCGTCACCCAACATCAGCCGTTCATGGAGATCGTCGAGCAACAGACCGAATGCCGCGCCCACGACCACGGCAGCGGGAACGAGCGGTGCGGGAACGACCGTGAAGATGGCAAGCAGCACGAAGGCGATCGCGCCCGCCTTGATCGTCCGGCCAGGGGCACGGTCAAGCAGGTTCCCCAAGTTGGCGGCGAGCGCGACGAGGGCGGCGTCGGTGAAGAAGGCACCGAACGACGCGTGCGGCAGCGGTGAGACCGCGATCGGCGGCGATGGCGCCGCCGGCGAGAAGCTTCAAACCGCCGGTGGTCATGCGGCCATCGCGGAGCAGCGCGGTCAGGTGGCCGCGGAGACCCCGTTCCTCGCCGGTTCCGGCGATGTCGTCCAACAGGCCGACGAGACAAAACCCGAGAGCGGCGATCGCCACTGCGGCTCGGGGCGCAGTTATGCCGCGGGTGCCGACGCCGGCCGCGCCGGCCGCGAGGCGCACCGCCTCGGCGAAGGCCGGTACGAGGGCGACGACGATGCCCGCGCCGGTGGGCACGACGCGGTCGCGGTAGTTCAGCCGTTGGAACGCAGGATGCGCGAGTACCGGGGCCAGCAACAGCCAGAGGAGCCGGGCGCCGAGGAATCCGACCACCGCAGCCAGCACAACGGTCACGGCTCTTCGCTCACGGCGGTGCGGGCCAGGAGATACGTCAGGTACGGGAGGAGAACGGCCAGCATGATCGCGGGGACGGCGACGCCCGAGTCGTTGGCGGCGAAACCGAGAAGGCCGGCGAGAAGGCCGCCGATCAAGCAGGCCCGGAGGCCGGGCACTTTCTGCTGGATCCCTCGCAGATGCCCCGGCGGCCGCAAGGCGAGGACGATGAAGAACGCCAACGCCACGGGAATGATGAGGGTCCACACCGAGGACGTCAGGATGTTGATGTTCGAGAGCAGCTTCCGGTGCACGACGTCGCCCAAGTCGCTCCGGATTGCGCGACCAGGCGTCCTAGGTGCGTGCGGCTCGCCTCCGGTCGAGCCAGGTCGATGAGAGCGAACACGGCCACCGCAGCGACGGTGGCCGTCCCGGCCGCGACGATGCGACTCCACCCGACGCGACGTCCGCTCAAGACCGCGACAACGACGCGAAGGCCGGCCCGCTGGCCAAGACGCCACCAACGTCGGAGCCCCACGGCGGCGCGCCGTCGACGACGAGCGCGATCAGCGAGCACGCCGCCGACCACCCAGGCGGCCCAGCGGCGTCCCGGTAGCAGCGCCCACGACGATGGTGGCCGTCGCGATGGCCGACATGGCCAGCAAGCCGTAGGCGAGATTGCCGAATCCCGAGAAACGGCCGGCCACGATCGGCGAGTAGCCGAAGACGGTGTTGATCTGCAGGCGACCACCGAGGACGACGTCGATGATGAGAAGGGCGAACGTGGCCCCCATCAGTACGCCCGGCGCAACCAGCGGGCGTCTGCGACCGAGGACCCAGGCTCCGGCCGAGAGCACTGCCGCACCGGCGAGGAGTGCGGCGAGGTAGCCGCCGATGCCCAGCCGGTCGTAGCGGACGAGCCCAGACAGGAACCCGAGCAGCGGAATGGCCAGCACGACCACCAGCGCCAGAAACGCCACGACACCGAGCGCGCGGTCGGTTGCCCGCCCGGCCGAGGGCCACTGCTGCCAGCGGCGTAGACCAGCACTTGGAAGATGACGAAAATCACCGAGACCGGACCGGTGGCCCGGTCGCGGAACAAGGCGCGATCGTTGTCGTGGCGAGGCGGCGCCGCCGTCGCCGCCGTCGGCGCGTGCGCCGCCATTCGAGGTGATCGACGGTGCCCGACATCGCGTGGGCTTCGCCAGCCGCAGCGCATGAGCACCGTGGGGGCAACGTCGGGCAGGGTGACGTACGCCGCCCGCCGCGTGCTCGGGCTACGCGCCAGCCCGGGTTCGATGCCGGGGCCGGCGACCGCGGCCACGCCGAGCTGCTCGCCGGTGCGGGGCGCGGCGGGCGTGACGACGACGACCAGCGTGCGGGCCAGTTCGATGCGGCTCCAGCACGCGGCCGAGTAGCGCGTCGCTTCGCTCGCAGCGCGATCTCCTTGTGCTCGACGACGAACGCGCCAGCGGTGGCGACATCGCCGTAGGCGTCGGCCCGCTCGAGGTCGCTCAGCTCGAGCAGGACGACGTCGTTGGCTTCCCATGCCGACGTGAACGCAGCGTCAGCACCCGGTCGGGGTCGAGGCGCCGGCCGAACGGCGCGCGGGTATCGGGCAGCCAGCAGCGAGTCGCGACAGTCCCGTCGCTCGACCTGCCCGTTCCGGTCCATCACCGCGAAGGCGGCCTCGCGGTGAAAGACCGCTGTCAGGCACAAGGCTGGTGCTCACGTCCCCGTCCGCGTTGGCGATCACCGCGGCGCGACGGCCGTGCTGCCTGAGCGCGCTGCCCAACTCGCCCAGGCGCGACCCGTACAGGAGCCGCCGGTTCCGCCGTTGCGAACTCGGCCAGACCGAGTTCGAGCACGTTGCCGGTCGGCCGGTCGGTCGGTGCGCCGCTGTAACACCTCGGCCGCGCTGGCGCCCTCGAACTGCTCGTCGGCGTTCAACGCCAGCCCGCGCTCAGGTCCACCACCGAGGCCCGGTTGCCGGCGCCGATCGTGGCGTAGCCCTTACCCAGCGTCGTTCGGGCACTCACCGTGCGCAGGCTCATCGAGGCCACCGCACTGGCGTTGAAGAGTTTGCAGCAGCTCGGTTGGCTGCTCCTCGGCGACCATCCGCCACGTGAGCCGCGGCATCGACACGATCAGCACCTGGTCGGGCCCGCGGCGCGGCCGCCTCGACGCGGCCGTGGGGGCGAACGCGGCAAGTCCCATGACGGCCAACACCGTGCCGACGCACCGAGCCGTTTCATCGACGGACCAGGCTCGCGCGGTACACGCCCTCGACGAGGGACACCCGTTCGTCGGGTCGACGGCACCGCGGCTCGCCGTTGCCCGGCGGTCGCGCGCGGCTGGCCGCCGTCGCCGGATCCGCCAAGCGCGTCGGCGACCGCGGCCGCCAGCGCGCGGGCAGTCGCCCACCGGGACCAGCCAGCCGGTGCGCCGTCCTCGAGAGGTCGGTCACCGTGCCCACTGGCGTGGCGACCACCGGACGTCCGAGGAGCATCGCCTCACTGAGCACCAGCGGGCCGGACTCCCACCGGGACGGCACTACGACGACATCGGCGGCAGCAGTTCGTCCGCCGGATTCACGGGTGGGGCGAACACGACGCTGGCTGCTCGACGCCCGTTCGACGGCGGCCTGTCCGCTGAGGTCGGCCTCGAGCGGCCCCTCCCCCACAATCGCGAGCCTGACGCCCGGCACGCGGCTGAGCGATGGCAGGCCATTGCGGCCAGCAGGACGTCGAGGCCCTTCTGCGGGTGCAGGCGAGCGACGCACACGACGAGCGGTGCGTCGCGCGCAACGCCCGAGGGCGGCACGCGTCTCGGCGGCCGATCGCGGGGCCGAGGCGGCGGCCCGAGCGCGCCGATGACGCTGAGGCGTTCTGGAGCCGGCCCGCCGAGGTAGTCGGCGATTTCCGGTGATACCGCGATCACCGTGTCGGCCCTGGTCGGGCAAGCGGCGCTCGAGGGCCGCAGTATCGGCGCCGCGCCGCCCGCGACCTCGTCGAGCACCACGTTGTGAACCGTCACGACCAGCGTCGGGCGACGGCGCCGGCCGCGGGCCAGGGCGGCGAGCCACCCCGCGGTGAGCCCGTGTGCGTGCACGATGTCGTAGTGGCCGCAGCAACGTACGCAGACGCCGCCATGCGCCGGGCAGCCGGCCGAGCGCCAGCCCTGGCGGTATCGGGCACGATGTGGTCGAGGCGGCCCAGACCCTCCAGCACGCCGGCGGTCCGGCGGTGTCGACCGACCATCCCCGCGCTCGCAACTCGTCAGCTGAGGAACGCGACGTGGCGGCGGATGCCGCCGGTGGACGGGCCGAGCAGCTGCAGCACTCGCGGTGGCTCAGTCACGGCTCGGAGCGAGCAGTTCCGGGAGCAGCCGCGCCCGGCTGGACGCACCAGCAGCCGGCCGCCGACGAACACCACGCCGCCGACGCGCCGGCCAGCACCACGGCGAGCAGCGCGCCGGGTCGGCCGGAGTCGGATCGACCGACGTTGCTCACCACGCCCATGGCGATGCCCGCGGCCGCCGCGGTCACGCGCGTGGCCCCCCACGACGCGAGCGAGCGATCCGGAAGCCAACCCGCCCGCCGGGCAACCAGCACGCCGAGCAGCCCGGTCGCACCCACGAGGTAGACCGCAGAGTGCGCCGGCGACAAGATCGCCACGCGTCGGGTGCGTCCGGCCAGCTGAACGTCGACGACCATGGCCGCCGGAGCCGACCGCCACCAATGCGGCGTTGGCCAACGCCGGGGTGCGGGCGTCGTGCAGCGCGTAGAAGCACGCGGGTGAGGAACAGGAACGCGCCGTAGCCGACGATGCCGGGAGCGAAGCCGCGCAGTGTGCGTCGCCACGCCGCGCCGGCGCTGTCGGCGCTCGCCCCGAAGAGGACACAGGCGGGCCAGCGGGTGGGCCAGCGCGAACAGGCCCGCGCCGGCCGCCGAGCGCGAAGAAGGCGATGGCGTCGATGCCCCGCCTGATCGATTGGCTGAAGCCCGCCCAGTCGTCGCTGAGCGCCTGGCGCGACAGCCGCGGGAACAACGCGGTGAGCGCAGGCACCGCGAACAGCGCGTGGGGCAGCAGGAAAAGCGTGAAGGCGACCTGGTACGCCACCACGCCGCCCTCGATGCGGTTGGCGAGAACGAGCACGACGCCCAGACAGCACCTGGGTGAGCGCGAGGTACGCGGCGGCCCACACGCCCTGCCGGGCCAACCGCCGCACCAGCGGGTGGCGCGTGTCGAGGCGAGGGCGCAGGGTGAAGCCGGCGCGCCAGGCGCGCGACCACCGGCACCGCGCAGAACGCGACGACACCCGCGGTTGTACCGCCGGCGAGAACCAGCTTCTGCGCCAGCGTGAGGTCGAGTGACGGCGGCGCGCCGTGCGCGGAGCACGTAGAACAAGAGATAGCTGGCCGTGACCACGACGTTGTTCACGATCGGCGCGGCAACCGGCAACGACGAAGCTTCCCTTGGCGTTGAGCGCGGCGGTCGCCACCGTGCCCGCCGCGTAGAAGATCGTCTGCGGCAGGAAGAACCACAGCAGGAACACGCCGAGGCTGAACCTGCGCGTCGCGGACATGCGGATCGGCGACGCCCGACACCAGGCCGCGCATGATCCACGGGCTGAGGAGCAGGCCGATTGCGGATGAGCCCGGCCAGGACGGCTGCCGGCCAGTCCGAGTACCGCGCCGGCGACATGGTTGGCATCCTCGAGCGTCTGCCGCCGTCGACCACCTCGACCAGCGTCGGGATGAGCACCGCCTGCAGCGCGCCGGCGGCCAGCAGCTCGAACAGGATGTTCGGGCACCGTGTTGGCCGATTGGTAGTGTTGCCGAGGAACGTCGTCCCCAACACGGCGGCGACGACGAGGATGCGCACGAATCCGGTGACGCGCGAGACCGCAGTGAGCGCGGTCATCGCCGCGGTCGAGCGGGCCAGGTGGCGGTCGCCCCTCGGTCGGTCATTAGCTCACGCAGGAGCGTCGGGCAGCAAGGCGGGACGCGCCCGGGCCCACGCCGTAGTGGCCGACCTTGGCCGTCGCGCCATCGCCTGTAGGGCGAACACCGCCGCGACGCGCCCAGCGAACTGCTCGAGATCGTCGACGGTCGAGACCGGCAGGTTGCTCTCGGCGCGGAACGGACCCACGAACTGGGCGCGCTGGGCGGGCTGGTTGCCCTTGGCGTCGCGTCCGGCCTCGGCGGCGAGGACGCGCGTTGGAGCGCGGCCGGCCAGCTCGTCGACGATCGGCTGCGCCAGCTCGGCGTTGGGCGCGGCGGCGTTGGCGTCGGAGACCACGACGTAGCGCCCGCCATCGGTTGAACAGCCCCGCCGGCCCGATCGTCGCGCCGCCGGCCGCTTCGACGCGCGCGAAGCCCTTGTCGACCAGGGCGGCCAAGGCCGGCAGCTCGCTGGTGGACGTGAGTCCCCCGGCGACGTCGGCGGCCACGATGCGGCGCAGGTCGGGCGGGCGGGCGTTGGCCGCGTCGGTGATCTGGCGGAGCGTGGTCGATGTCGCCGTTGTCGCGGAGGGCCAGCTTGGTCGTGAGCCGCAGCGTGCCCTGCAGCGTGGCGCCGGCGGCGACCAGCGTGCGACGGCAGCGCGTCGAGCGACGCCTCGTCGCTGCCTTCGACGAAGACGACGACGACCGGGACACCGGTGAGCCGCCCCTTCACCAGCCGGTCGCCGGCCTGTTCGGCGAACTGGTTCCAGCGGGTCAGTTCGGTGCGCAACTCGTCGTTCTGCTTGTTGGTGTCGTCGCTGTGGCGCCGCACGGTGTCGAGCCGGTTCTCGAGCAGGCTCACCGTGGCCCGGTCGACCACGGTGGCGCCCATGGCGATCCCGATGGCCAGGGCGAGGAAGACCGCGGTAGCGAGACGAGGTGGAAGCGGAACGAGATCATCAGCGCGTCACCGAGTGCCAGAAGTCGTTGAGGATGAGCCAGAAGCTGTGCAGGAACACGCGTGGCACCGCGAACACCGCGATGGCCAGCAGGGCGAAGACCGCGGCGATCAAGAAGAACGTCATGTCCCGCTTGCGGATGCGGCCCTGGTAGAGCCGGCTCACGCCCTTGGCATCGACGAGGATCGGCCCGACCTTCAGCCGGACGAGGAACGTCGAGGCCATGCCGGCCCGACCCTTGTCGAGGAAGTCGACCATCGACGCGTGGGTTCCGACGGCGACGATGAGCTCGGCGCCCTGCTCGAAGGCCAAGCAGCAAGGCCAGGTCCTCGCTGGTGCCGGGCGCCTCCACGTTGACGTAGTCGAGGCCGAGTTGCTCCAGGCGCGCCGCGCCGGGTGCCTCGCCGCCCGGGTACGCGTGCACCGCCAGCTTCGGCGCCGCTGTGCAGGGCGCTGGTCGACACCGAGTCGAAGTCGCCGATGATGAGGTCGGGCTGTGAAGCCCGACCTCCACCAGCGCGTCGGCGCCGCCGTCGACGCCGATGAGGACGGGCTGCATCTCGTTGACGTAGCTCCGCAGGTGGGCGAGGTCACTGCGGTAGTCGGCGCCCCGCACGACGACGAGGGCCTGGCGGCGGCGGAAGTCGACACCGAGGTCGGGGAACGCCGGCGGGTTGACCACGAAGTGGTGCTCGTGGCGCATGTACTCGAGCGTGTTCTCGGCGAACCGCTCGAGTTCTTCACCGAGGCTGCCCTTGGCCGCCTCGTACTCGGCCTCCAACGAGGCCAGGCTCTGCCGCGCTCCCTTGGCGACCAGCTCGCCGCCGAGCCAGACCTCCTCGCCGTCGATGCGCACGATCTGGCCCTCGTGCACGCGGTCGAACATTTCGCCGCCGACGCCGTCGACCAGCGGGATGCCGGCGGCGGCCAGCAGCAGCGGCCCGACGTTCGGGTACCGGCCCGAGATCGACGCGCGGCGTTGATCACCGCGGCCGGCCGGGCCCGCACCAGGTTCTCGGCCGCGATGCGATCGAGGTCCTCGTGGTCGATGATCGCGATCTCGCCCGGCTGGAGCCGTTCGAGCAACCGCTTGGTCCGCCGGTCGCACGCACGCGCCCGTCCGGCCGGCCGACGATCAGGGCCGGTTCGACGACGCCATCGGCCCGCTCGCGCGTCGGATCGCTTGCCGGTCGCACAACAGCTCGTGAGCGTGGTCGCGGCCGGTCGCGCTGTCGGGAAGTCCCGACAGCATCCGGGTGAGCTCGACCACCCGCCCGCTGTCGTCGAGCGCCGCGGCGCGTGGCGACGGTGCGGCCGCCGCTCGCCTCCTTGGCGATGGCCACGTGATGGTCCGCGAAGGCGGCGACCTGCGGGAGGTGCGTGACGACGAGGATCTGATGGTCGCCGCCCAGCGTCGCCAGGGCGCGGCCGACCGCGACCGCGGCCTGCCCGCCGACGCCGGCATCGACTTCGTCGAACACCAGTGTCGGCACCGTGCGATCGCGAAGAACGAGGCGCAGGGCGAGCATGCAGCGGGCCAGCTCGCCGCCCGAAGCGACCTTGGCCAGCGGTCGCGGTCGGCTCGCCCGGGTTGGCCGACAAGCAGAAACGCGACGTCGTCCGCCGCGGATCGCCGTCGTCGACCTCGACCGCGAACGCGGCGCCGGCCAGCGCCAGCTCAGGGAGCTGCGCGGCGACCGCCGGCGCCAAGCCGTGGCGCGCGCCCGCCGGCGGCCTTTGCCCGAGCGCGCGCCTCCGCGGCCGCCAGCGCGGACATCGCCTGCTCCGCGACTGCGTCTCGAGCGCGGCGGCCCGCGGTCTCGTACGACTCCAGCTCCGCCACCGGCTGCCGGGCTTCGTCGGCGAATGCCATCACGTCGGCCAGCGTCTCGCCGTACTTGCGGCGCAGCGCGGTCCAGCAGCTGGCGTCGGTCCTGCACGGCGGCAAGCGCTCGGGATCGTCGCGAGATCGCTCCTCGGCGGCGCGCAAGGTCGGCGGCGACATCGGCTGAGCTCGGCCGCGAGTGATCGCAGCCGTTCGGTCAGCGGAGTCGTCGAACGGCGCCCGAGCTGCCCAGCTCGGCGATCGCGCCGCCCAGCGCGTCGGCCGCGCCACCGTCGGCGATCAGCCTCACGCCGCCGCCGCGGCCGCGGCGCGGTATGCGCCGCGCCGTCGGCCAGCACGCTCCTCCTCGGCGGCCAGCATCTGCGTCCTCGTCGGGATCGGTCGAACCCGCGGCGTCCAGCTCGTCGACCTGGTACCGCAGCAGATCGAGCTCGCGCGCTCGGGCGCGCGCATCGCCGCCGAGCGCCGCCAGCGCGGCGTCGATGTCCCTGAAGCGCGGCGCGGGCGCGAATCACGCGGTCCGAGATCGATCGCCGCCGAACGGTCGAGGGCGCCGCGCTGAACGGCGGCGCCGAGGAGCGACTGATGCGTGTGCTGACCGTGGAGGTCGACGAGGGCGGCGCCGACTCGGCCAGTTGGGCGACCGGCGCCATGCGTCCGTCGACGTAGGCGCGGCTGCGACCCGGTCGACGGCACGGCCCGGGCGAGCACGACTTCGCGTCTCACCGGCGATGAAGCGGCCTTCGACCCACGCCTCGCCGGCGCCGGCCCGCACCCGGCCCGGATCAGCCGCGACCACCCACCAGCAGTTCGATGGCCTCGACGACCAGCGTCTTGCCCGCGCCGGTCTCGCCGGTGATCGCGGTCATGCCCTGGCTCGAAGCGTCAAGGTGCATGTCGTCGATCACGCCGAGGTCGCGCACCCGCAACTCGGTCAGCATCGTGCCGTCAACGATCCGCCAGGCCGAACTTGCGCTTGAGGATGCCGTGAAAGTCGCGCGGCTCGAAGGTGATGAGCTTCACGTCGTAGTCCCCGGCCGCGCACGTCACACGGCGCCGGGCTGAAGCTCGCCGAGCTGCCGGCCGTCGACGACCAGCACCGGCGGCGGGCCCTGAGGCGACCTCGAGCGCTGATCGCTCTCGGTCGGCGCCGAGCACCATCGAGCGGTCGAAGAGCATGTGCGCCGACACCGGCGTGAGGACGAGCGCCCGATGCGTCGGCGACACGATCGGGCCGCGGGCGGACAGGTTGTATGCGGTGGACCCGGTCGGCGTGGCCACGATCAGGCCGTCGGCCGCATAGGTAGTGAAGGGTCGATCGTTGATCGCGACGGCGACGCGCACCGTGTGCCCGGACACCGTCTTCTCGACGACGGCCTCGTTGAGCGCGTGGCGTGTGACGCCGTCGATGGTGACGGCCAGCGTCATGCGGGATTCGACCCGGTGGTCACCGGCCAGGACCCGCTCGACCGCGCGTGGGCAGCCGTCGGGCCCGTCGACCTCGGTGAGGTAGCCGAGGTGGCCGACGTTGACGCCGAGCACGGGACGCCGGCGGCGGCGACGAGCTCGACGGTGCGCAGCATCGTGCCGTCGCCGCCGAGGCTGACCGCCAGGGTCAGGCCGTCGGTACAGCCGTCGGCGGCGACCGCCCACTCGGTGAGGCCGGTGGCGTCGGCGTCCTCGGCCGGGACCCGTACCGCGTGGCCCGCCGCTCATCAACTCGCCGATCAGCGTCGTGGCCAGGGCCGCGGCCTCCGGGCGGTGGCTGGTGCGGAACGACCGCGACCGTGCTCACGGCTCAGCCCCTCCCGCTCGAGCGCGCGTCGGCGACCACTGCGTCGAGCTCGCGCCGACCGCGACGCTCGTGGCCGGCGCGGTTGATGCGGCCGCACGTGGGCGAGGAACTCGACGTTGCCATCGGCGCCAAGGAGCGGGCGAAACCATCACGTCCATCATGACGGCTCGGTGCTCCGTGATCGAGGACGCGACCTCCCCGAGCACCCGGCGCCACACGCTCGGCGTCCCGGATGACACCCTTGCCCGCGGCTCGCCTCGGCCCGCCCGGCCTCGAACTGTGGCTTGACCAGGAACGACCGCGTCGGCGTCTGCCGCGGCCAGGTCGCCCAGCAGCACGGGGAACACGGTACGGAGCGAGATGAACGACAGGTCGGCGACGACGACGTCGAACGGCGACGCCGCCCGCAGCCGGCCAGGTCGAGATAGCGCACGTTGGTGCGGTCGAGCGACCGTCACCGCGGTCGTCGTTACGCAAGCGCTCGTGCAGCTGGCCGTGTCCGACATCGACCGCCAGCACGCGAGCGGCGCCGTGCTGGAGCAGGCAGTCGGTGAACCCGCCGGTCGATGCGCCGGCGTCGAGCGCCCGCCGGCCAGCGATCGTCACCGCGAAGCGCTCGAGCGCGGCGGCCAGCTTCTCGCCGCCGCGGCTGACGAATCGCGGCGGCGTCCCCGTCGATGGTTGCACGGCGTCTCCGGCCAGGACCAGCCGGGCCGCCGACGTCGCCGGTGCGCCGCCGACGAGGACACGGCCGGCGGCGATCGCCGCCTGCGCCTCGCTACGGCTCGCGGCCAGCCCTCGACGGACCAGCTCGGTGTCGAGGCGCTGCGCGGGCCGTCTAGGCCTTCTTGGCCGCCGCCGCCTTCTTGGCCGGAGTCTTGGCCTTGGCTTTGGCCGCCTTGGCCAGTGCGTCGACCTTGGCCTCGAGCTTCTTCAGGTCGGCCTTGGTGGCGACGCCCAGCGACGACAGCTGCTGGCTCAGCTCCTTGCGAATCGGCGCCGACCAGCTCTTCGGTGTTCTTGCGGCTGCGCTCGAGCAGCTCCTCGATCCGCTGCTGGCGCTGCTCGCGCTGCACCTCACCGGCCCGAACGAGGTCCTTCACGATGGCTCTCGGCCCGGGACCGGGTCATCTGTGAGAACTCCATTCCGGCGTCGAGGTACCGCTTCCACAAGTCGCTCTGGGGCATAGGCGAACTTTACGCAATCCGCCCGGGTGCTTGCAATAGTTCGCACCCGGCCGGGGCTACGCGTCTCCGCCCGTGCTGCCGCTGCGCGACGACAACCCGACGCAGCGGCGGGCCTGGATCGACGCTGCTCCTCATCGGTGCCTGCGTCGTGCGTCTATTTCGGCATCCAGCAGAGCCAGACCAGCAACGTCTACGACGCCGAAACCCGCCAGGTCGAGGACACCAAGTTCACGCTCGAGCAACGCGGCGATCCCCTATGAGGTCACGCACGGCCGGCCGCTGAGCCCGACGAGGTCGCGCGAGGAGTTCGGGCCCCGGGCGCCGGCGCTGGTGTGCTCGGCCCCGGGCCCGCCGCGGTCGTCAGCGCACACCGGACTGCGAGCCGGAGAAGAACGTCTACCTGGCGATGCTCTTCTCGATGTTCCTGCACGGCAGCCTGCTGCACCTCGGCGGCAACATGCTGTTCCTCTGGGTCTTCGGCAACAACATCGAAGACGCTCGCGGGCCCGTTCAGATACCTGCTCTTCTACCTCGCCGGCGGGACTGGTGGCCATGGCCGCGCACATTGCCGTCGATCCGAACAGCGTCGTGCCCGTGGTCGGCGCGTCGGGCGCCATCGCCGGCGTGATGGGCGCCTACCTCGTGCTCTATCCGAACGCGCCCATCGTCACCGCGATCATCCTCGTCTTCATCCCGCTGTTCCGCCGGATCTCGGCCAAGTGGCTGCTGGGTTTCTGGTTCGTCTCGCAGTTCCTGCTGACCCAGCCCGGGCGTGGCGTGGGCCGCTCACGTCGGCGGGTTCGTCTTCGGTGTGCTCGCCGGGTTGCTCTGGCGAGCCACAGGTAAGGCCCCGAAGCCGGCGCCGGCCTGATCCACGTGTACTGAGGTCAGGTTTGACTCGGCATACGTGGCCACCACGCTGGCCAGGTCCTGGCCGACGATGTCAGGTGCGGGCTCGACGGGTAGATCGGTCGACGCGGTGACGCCGGTGAGCACGAGCGCGAAGCGGGCGTCGAGGGCGCGGGCCAGGCGACCGTCGGTCGAGGGACGATCGCCGACGACCACGTCGACGTGGCCGACGCGTTCGGCGATGAGCGTGACCGTCGGCCGGTTGGGCTTGCCGGCCACCTCCGGGTCGGCACCGGTCGCGTAGGCGACCGCAGCGAGCAGCGCCCCCGCCCCCGGGATCTCGGCCCGGTCGGCGTCGGGTAGGTGGGATCGGCGTTGGTGCCGATGAGCCGGGCGCCGTTCAGTGACCGCGCGGGTCGCCGCCGTCAGTCGCTCGTAGTCGAAGTCCTGGTGGAAGCCGACGACGACGGCGTCGACTCGCCCCGACCGCACCGCCCGCACGCCCCGGCGGGTCAGCGCCTCGGTCACGCCGGCGCCGGCGCACACCAGTGCCGAGCTACCGGGCTGCGAGCATGGCCGCCGCGGCCTGGGCCGAGGTGATGACATCGCCGTCACCGGCCTGCACGCCGATCTGTCGCAGGCGGGCGAGGTGCTCGGCTGACCGTCGGGCCCGAATTGTTGGTGACGAACGCCACCCGCGCGCCCAGCGACCGCAGCCGGGCCACCGCGTTGGCCGCGCCCGGGATGGCGACGCCGTCGAGCCACAGCACACCGTCGAGGTCGAGCAGCCAGGCCGTCATCGGCGCCATCCTTTCAGAGTGAGCCGGAGGCGAAGCCGGAAGGCGATCGGACAGATGAGCCGAGGGAAGCCGGAAGGCGATCGTGCTCTCGGCTACGTTCGATCGGATGCCGGAGTTCGACGCCTTTCCGCGGCCTGCGCTACACCGAGACACCCGACCTGACGCCGGTCGCTGGCGCCGCCCTATGACGTGATCGACGACGACGAGCGTGCGCGACTCGAGGCGCGCAGCGAGCACAACGCGGTGCGCATCGAGCTCCCGCAGGAAAACGGTTCGACCGACCGCTATGCCAACGCCCGCGCGCCTGCTGGATGAGTGGCAACGGGAGCGGCATGCTACGACTCGACGCCGCCCCACTCTCACCGCGTACCGCATGACCTACGTCGACGAGGCGGGCCAGCACCGCGCCACACCCTCGGCGTGCTCGGCGCGCTCGGAGATCGCCGATGGCGCGCTGCTTGCCGCACGAGCACACGACGCCCAAGGCAAAGGACGATCGACTCAATCTGCTGCGGGCGACGCGGCACCAACATTTCGCCGATCTGGGGACTGGCCCCGACACCCGGACTCGCCGCCCTCCTCCCGGTCGATGTAGCGCCGAACGCCACGGCGACCGACGACGACGGCGTCGTGCACGAAGCATGGGTGATCACCGACGCGTCCGCGGCTCGACGCCATCCGCGAACATCTCGCGGCGACGCGCCGTGATCGTGGCCGATGGCCATCACCGCTACGAAGTGGCCAGGGCGTTTCGCGACGAGCAGCGCGAGCGCGAACGGCGGCATGGCGGCGACTACGACGCGGTGCTCGCCTACGTGGTCGAGCTCGACGACGACGCAGCTCACCGTCGGCGCCATCCACCGCTTGGTCGCCGGCCTGCCCGAGGGTTTCGACCTGCTCGGAGCGCTCGAGCCGTTCTTCACCGCCGAGCCGGCCGACGATCCGGCCAGCGCTGGCTTTGGTCACGCCGAGGCGGCAGCTGGCAGCTCGTGCCGCGCGACCGATGCAGCGCCCACGCGCTCGACTCGAGTCGCGTCGCCGAAGCGCTCGCCGCGCTTCCTGATCACGAACTCACCTACCAGCACGGCAAGGGCAACGTCGTCCGGCGCCGTAGCCGATGGCCGCGCCGACGCCGCGCTTCCTGTTGCGCCCGGCCACCGTCGAGCAGATCGCCGAGACCGGGCGCTCCGGTGTCCGCATGCCGCCCAAGACCACGTTCTTCTGGCCCAAGCCGCGCACGGGAATGGTGTTCCGCCCGGTCGCCGGTTGAATATGCTTCGCCGATGGCTGGTTGGCCGAAGTCGGCGTTGTACACCGCGGTAGGGCTGGTCGCGCTGGGCGGCATCATCATCTTCCTCGCATGGAACGGTGCCGCCGGCAAGGACTACGCCCAGGGTCAGATCCCCTATCTGATCTCCGGCGGCGTCGGCGGTCTCGCGCTGTCATCACCGGGCTTTCCGTCGCCATCGTTCAGGCCATGCGCCGCGACCTGGCCGAGCTCGGTCAGAAGCTCGACGCCCTCACCGACGTGTTCGCGACGAAGCTGAGTCCTCGCCGAAGCCAACGCCCCGGCGTCGCGCTTCCTAGCCCAGCACCAGCGAGCGGACGGCCCCCACGTCGCGGAGTTGCTTGCCGCGTAGTTCGTCGGTGATGACGCCCTTCTGGAACACGATGCCGACGTCGGCGATCTCGAGCGCGCTGATGTTGGCCTCGACGAGGATCACGGTGACGCCGTCGTCGTTGACCTGGCTGACGATCTTGAACACCTCCTTGACGATCACCGGCGCCAGCCCGAGCGACGCTTCGTCGATGATCAGCAGCTTGGGCTTGGCCATGAGCCCGCGGCCAATGGCCAGCATCTGCTGTTCACCGCCGGAGAGCGTGCCCGCCATCTGCTCGCTGCGCTCGCGCAGCCGCGGCAGGTAGTCGTAGACCCGCTCGCGCTGCTCCTCCACCCATCGCCGATGTCGCCCCGCTGCGTCCAGGAGCCGACCTGCAGGTTCTTCTCCACGCTGAGGTCGGGAAAGATGCGCCGTCCTTCCGGCACCAACACGATGCCCTCGCGCACACAGCGCGCCGTCGACCACTTGCGTCGAGTCCTCGCCGTCGAAAGTGATGCTGCCCGCCCACGGCCGCAACGCGCCGCAGAGGTTGAGCACGGTCGTGGACTTCCCCGCGCCGTTCAGCCCGAGCAGCACCGCGGTCTCGCCCCGGTTGACCTGGAACGAGATGCCGTGCAGCACCGGCAGCGCGCCGTAGCCGGATCGCAGGTCTTGCACGTCGAGCAAGAGTCGTCAGGCAAGTGCAGTCGCCCCCTCGCCCATGTAGGCAATGGCCACCGCTTCGTTCTTGCGGATCGACGTTCGGGCAGCCCCTCGGCGAGGAGCGCACCGAAGTTCAGCACGTAGATGTAGTCGGCCGTGCCCAGCACGAGCGGTACGTGATGCTCGATCATCACGATGCTGATGCCGAGGTCGCGGCGCATGTCGCGCAGGCGCTGGCAGAACGCCTCGCCCTCCTCGGGGCCGGTACCGGCCAGCGGCTCGTCGAGCATCAGGATCTCGGGATCGGTGGCGATGACCGCGGCGGTCTCGCACATCTTCAACGTGCCGTAGGGCAGGCCCCTGGACCGGGCGCGTCCTTGACCGCGGTGAGCCCCATGAAGTCGAGCACCACCATGGCCTTCTCGCGCAACACCCGCTCCTCGCGGAGGGTCCATGGCATGCCGAACATTCCCGAGAGCACGCCGTACTTCACGCTCTTGTGCTGGGCCACGATCAGGTTCTCCAGCACCGTGAACGACTTCACCAGCCCCACCTGCTGGAACGTGCGGCCCAGCCCCCGCTGGGCCCGCTGGTCGGGGCGTCATGTCGGTGACGTCCTCGCCGTGCAGTTCGATCCGGCCCGACGTTCGGGGCGTAGAAGCCCGACACGCAGTTGAAGAATGTGGTCTTCCCCGCGCCGTTGGGTCCGAGGATGCCGACGATCTCCGCCTCATGGACCGCGAAGGTGACGTCGGACAGCGCTTGCACGCCGCCGAAGCGGATCGACACCTCGGTCGGCTTCGAGCAGCGGCGCTTCGCCGGCCGCCCGAGCCGTCCTACGGGCGGGCACCCATACCTCCTCGCGAGATATGCCGCCGCCGTGGCTCGGCTCGCGGAAGCGCTTGAAGCTGAGCCAGTTGAGGAGGTGGCGTTGCTGCTGGGCGATACCGCCCGGCGAGAAGATCAGCGTGAGGAGCAGCAGCAACGCCGCCGATCGCCGGCTCCCACGTCACCTCGATCGAGCGTGAACGGGAAGAAGTGGAAGTTCTCGTGCGCCCGGTCGAGCAGGGTCGGCAGCACGGCGAACAGGATGCCGCCCTGCATGACGCCCCACCGGTTGCCGGCGCCGCCGACGACCGTCATCAGCAGGAACGTCAGCGACAGCTGGAACGGGAAGTCCTGGCGCGACGCCAGCTGCTCGACGCCGGCGAAGAGCGCGCCGGCGATAGCGGCGAGGATGCCGGAAATGACGAATGCGAGCAGCTTGTAGCTGGTGACGTTGATGCCCCACGACGCAGCGACGCGCTCGTCGTCCCGAAGAGCCTGGATCGCCCGCCCGCCTTTCGACGCGGTCAGCCGCCAGTCGAACGCCAGCGCGATGCAAGAGCACCCCGATGCAGAGGTAGGCGAAGGCGACATCGGTCGGAGAACATCGACGGCCGCGGGGCCGGCTGGCCGGCGCCGCCGCCGGTGAGTGAGCGGATGTTGAACAACACCTCTTGGCCGAAGAACGCGTACGCGATCGTGACCAACGCCAGGTACAGCCCGGCCAGGCGAAGGGCGATCGCACCGATCAGCAGTGCGCCGACCACGCCGGTGAGGGCGGCCACCACCAGCGCTGCGCCGTACGGCAGCTGCATCTCGGTGAGTGCGTAGCCGGCGCCGAACGCGCCGACGCCCACGAAGGCGTTATGGCCCAGTGAGACCTGACCGGTGTATCCGACGATGACGTTGAGCGACAGCGCGACGATGCCGTAGATCGCGGCGCGGGCAACGACGTTGGTGTAGATCGCCGGGACCATCTGCGGGATGGCCAGGATCAGGAGCACGCAGGCCGGCCAGCACCGCCGAGCCGCGCCGCGATGCCGCCCGGCGACGGCCGCCACGATGCGGCCTCGGCGGCCTCGGCTGGCGTGAGCACGTGCTCGTCGGCCAGGGCCAGCTCCTCGGGATCGAGTTCTTCGATGTCGGCGGCCACTACGCCTCCTGCCCGAAGAGTCCGGTGGGCCGCACGCATCAGCACGAGAAGCAGCACGACGAACACCGCGAGGTGGGGCGGGCCCGGGATGTCGAGTTCGAACGTGCGCACCAGTCTGGTTGGCGGCGGCGACGGTGACGCCGAGCAGCAGGCCGCCGGCGACCGCACCGACCATCGAGGCAATGCCACCGAGGACGGCGCCGATGAATGCGGGAATCAGGAACGTCGACGTCATCAGGCCCGGCGAGAAGGTGCTGCCGAAAACGCCGGCCCCGAGCATTCCCGCGACCGCGCCGAGCGCGCCGGCGGTGGCCCAGGCCAGCGTGCGCATGTTCGCGACCGAGATGCCTTGCAGCTCAGCGGCGAACGGGTCCTGCGCGGTGGCGAGGAGCGCCACACCGGGCGGAGTTCGGAACAGGAGCGCGAGCAACGCTGCGGCGCCGGCCAGCACAATGATGATCAGCACGTTCTGCCAGGCGACGTTGATGTCGGCGCCCGGCATGCGAAAGCCGCCCTCGA
This sequence comes from uncultured Actinomycetes bacterium, assembly GCA_963742585.1. Lineage (GTDB taxonomy): Bacteria > Actinomycetota > Acidimicrobiia > Acidimicrobiales > JACDEA01 > JACDEA01. Next base: position 1,152,194 of record CAVUMI010000009.1, on the reverse strand, counting down.
TGTACCGCGGGAACCGCCGCCCCTTGGCTTCGAAGACGATCACCTGCACCGAGATCAGGAAGGTCATGACCCCGGCGGTGGCGACCAACGACGTCACCGGCGACACCGATGCCAGGCGACGGACCACCAACGTGTTGATCAGCACGCCAAGGCCGGCGCCGACGACGATCGCGACCAGGGTGGCCAACCAGAGCCGGCCGCGGTGGATCGTGGGCTCACCGTCGATCTGGAACCCGGTCATGATCACGTAGCCGATCCAGGCCGGCACGGTGCCGAACTCACCCTGGGCGAAGTTCAGGATTCGCGTGGCCTTGTAGACGAGCGCGAGCCCGAGGGCCACCAGGGCGTACACGGCGCCGAAACTCAGCCCGTTGACGAGCACTTCCAGGATGGTGCTCATGAAGCCGGGACTCTAGAAGCCTGTGGCGAAGGTGGCGAGGGTCTTGTACTGCCGGGCGGTCGCAGTCGGCCTTCAGGACGTGCACCGCGTTGCCGCCGAAGTGGTCGGCCGCCGAGTAGTCGAGGTCGGGGAACACCGTCGTCTTGATGGCGGTCTGCTGCTCGACCAGGTTGCGGAAGTCCTCCCGCGTGAGGTCCTTGCCGTACGTCGCCTCGTAGCGCTTGAACAGCTCGTGCTGGACCTTGGCCAGCCCCCACAGCGCCAGCGCCAAGTCGTCGGTGACGATGCCGAAGCGTTGACCGGCGGCGAAGAAGTCCTTGATGTTCTGCTGGGCATAGTCGAGCCCAGGGAACGGTGAGAAGAATGTGCCGCCGTCGAGTTCGGGGCAACCGGACTCGAGCACGGTGTTGAGGCCCATCGTCACACCGACGCCGACGAACTGGGGCTTGAAGCCCTGCTGCGATGCCTGGTCGGCGAAGCGCATGTAATCGACCGGTGCCGATGTTGATGTACACGACTTCGACGCCCGCACCCTTCAGCTCGGTGGCGTAGGTGTTGTACCAGGACGTGTCGCCCGCGGGGATGGCGAAGCGTCTTGTAGTAGTTGAGGCCCTGCGCCTTCTGGCCCGCTTCCCAACCGTCGCGGGCGTCGTCGAAGTTGGGGGTGTCGGTGATGATCGCCGCCACCTTCTTGCCCGCGAAGTTCTTCTTCACGTACTGAGCCAAGCAGCCCGCCCTGCTGCTTATACGACATCGAGGTGGCGTAGTAGTACTTCAGGCCCCGAAGCCCGTTCTCGGTGACGCCGGCGGAGAAGTACGGCACCTTCGAGGACTCGGCGAAGCGGCCGCAGGCCTGGACCTGGTCGGTGCCACCGCCGCCGACCAGCGAGAACGCGGTTGACGCCATCTCCCGGCAGGCCTGGACCGCGGTCGACGGCTGGTAGCGGTCGTCCTTGAACAGCACCTCGACCTTCGAGCGACCAAGGACCTTCTCGCCCTTCGCCTCGGTGACCCACCGCCAGTAGAGATCGCGCGCCCGTTCGAACGAAGCGACCGGTAAGGGCGCTGCGCCCGTGGCCGGGGCGTGGACCGCCAGAGTGAGCTTGTCGGCGGTTACCCCGGTGCGGTTGGTGCCGATGACCTTGGCCGGTCCCGATGCGGCGCCGCCGCCCGCGGTGCGTGACTCGAGTTGCGCCACCTCCGCCCGTTCCGGTGGCGGCGCCGCCCCCACCGGTCGCCGCGTCGCCGGTGCCCGTCCCGGCATCGGTGACGGCACCAGCGTCGCTGGCCGCCCCGTGCCGATGTCGGTACTTAGACTGGCATCGCTGCCCGATCCGGCCGAGGTCGCCACGTGCACGCCCGGCTTCTGTCCGCATGCGGCGGCAACCAGCACGCAGCGACGAGGGCGCCCACAACCAAACGGAATCGCGTCACATTCAACTCCTGTGCTCCAAGTCAGCGGTCAGGCGGGTGAGCGCGCCCGGCCGCCGGGTGGCGAGGTCGGGTACAGCGTCGAGGGCGAGGCTCAGGGCGACGGCGCCGCCGAGGACGAACGGCACGACCAGCCAGACCCACCAGGGCGTGCTCGCACTCTGGGTAGCCAAGCGGGCGCGTGCAGGGGTGCCGCTCCCGGCCTGCGACGGCGGCGTGAGGCCACCAACCGCGCCGCTCGAGCCTGCGTCGATCAGGTCGCTCCCGGCGGGTTCGAGCGTGTCACCGCTGACATCGGGCGCGATGTCGAGTGCGATGTCGACCGGCGGCGGGCCGACGTCGATGCTCGCCCGCGGCGCGGCCTGCAACGTGAGGATGAAATTGGTCGATGGGTCGGGGTCGCCGTAGGCCACGTTCTGCGGCGCCGAGCGGCGACAGTGCGACGCCCATGTTCGGCGTGCCGTCGAGCCACGCCTGGACGATGCCGCTGATGTCGAAGGTCCACGTGCGGGCGGCCGCGTCGTGCCTGCCCAGGCCGCCAACGATGCAGTCCGTCGCCGGCCGGGTGGCCGGGTCCTGGCTCTCGCCGGATTCCCATGCTCCGATGACCATGCACATCTCGACACCGGTGGGCTCGAAGACGGCCAGCGCGGTGTTTTGCGATGTGACGTCCTCGAGGAACTTCGAGATGACCTCGGGCTGCTGCTCGGGATACTGCGAGAGGGCGGTGAAGATCCCCTGGCGGAACGCCGGTGACTGGATCGAGAAGGCGACGGCGCCGTCGGGGAGGACCAGATCGAACCGGTTGACGATCGACTTGGGGGTGATGGACGGCAACCCGAACTGAAAGACCGACGTGTACCGGGTTGCGCCGCCGATCATGCCGACCGGCAGCTCGCCGGGAGGTACCGGCTGAGGAACGAGGTAGTCGGGGATATCGGGCAGGGGCAGCCCGTCGTGGAGGCTCGAGCGCGGTCTTCGAGCGCGTCGACCTCCCCGCCGCAGAGTTGCGGGACGATGACGCACGCCGGCGCGGGTGGCACTTCCCTGACCAGCACGGGTGGCAGCGCACCGGTGATCTTGCTGGTGAAGTACCCCTGCTTGGTGACGGCGAGCGTGGTCGCCGGCGCCTCTTGCGCGACCGCGGCCGCGCCACCGGTGAGGAGCGCGGCGGCAAAGAGGAGAGCCCCAGCCGAGGCGGCCGAGCGGCGCAACGTCCTCCGCTCGCGCTCCGGCTTCGCCTCCGCCTCGCTCAGACCTCCCACGTAGCTCCTGAGGCGAGGAGATCGACGAGTTCACCCGGGCCGCGACGCCGCTGTGCATCGACGAGCTGGCCCTGTACGAGGTCGCCGTAGTGCGGGCGCTCGACGGCCCGGAACACGCCGATGGGCGTGGGTTCGTACGGGCCGCGCGCCAGCCGGCTCAACATGAACGCCAGTCCCGGCTCTTCACGCTTCTCATCGTGCACCAAGATGCGCTCCTCGCCCACCTCGGCCACCTCGACGATGGCGGCCCGACCTTGCCCGTCGAGCATCACGCCCCGCTCGCCTTCCGGACCGAACCGGATCGGTTGACCGTGCTCGAGCGGGATGAGGTTGGTGGGCCGCGACTCCTTGGCCAGGATCTGGTCGAACGCGCCGTCGTTGAAGACGTTGCAGTTCTGGTACACCTCGACGAAGGCCGCGCCCTTGTGATCGTGTGCCCGCCGGAACGTCTCGATCATGTGCTTGCGGTCCATGTCGTGGGTGCGGGCGACGAACGTCGATTCGGCACCGAGCGCGAGGCTCACCGGGTTGAACGGAGCGTCCACCGATCCGAACGGCGTCGACTTGGTGACCTTCCCCACCTCGCTCGTGGGCGAGTACTGGCCCTTGGTGAGGCCGTAGATCTGGTTGTTGAACAGCACGATCGTGATGTTCACGTTGCGGCGCAGCGCATGGATGAGGTGATTGCCGCCGATCGAAAGTCCGTCGCCGTCGCCGGTGATGACCCAGACGTCGAGGTCGGGGCGGGCGACCGCGAGCCCGGTGGCCAGTGCCGGCGCTCGGCCATGGATGCCGTGCATGCCGTAGGTGTTCATGTAGTACGGGAAACGCGCTGCGCAACCGATCCCCGAGACGAAGACCGTGTTCTCGCGGTTCACGCCGAGTTCGGGCATGAGCATCTTCATCGCGGTGAGGATCGAGTAGTCGCCGCAGCCCGGGCACCAGCGGACTTCCTGGTCGCTGGCCCAGTCTTTCGGCGCAGTTGTGGTTATCGAGTCGGTCATCGGGTCAGCTCGCGATCAGAGACAGGATGGCGGCTTCCAACTCCGAGGCCCGGAACGGAAGTCCCTGGACCTTGGTGAAGGAGTGCGCATCAACGAGGTACTCGGCCCGCAGGAGTTTGCTGAGCTGGCCGAGGTTCATCTCGGGTACGAGGATCTTGTCGTACCGGTTCAGGATCTCGCCCAAGTTCGACGGGAACGGGTTGAGGTGGACGAGGTGGGCGTGCGCGACCGCGAGACCGCGGGCTCGGACCCGCCGCAGGGCGGCACCGATCGTCCCCCACGTCGACCCCCAGCCCACCACCAGCACCTCCGCGCCATCGTCCTCGTCGACCTCTACCGGCGCAATGTCGTGAGCGATACCGGCCACCTTGGCGGCGCGCAACCGGGTCATCAGCTCGTGGTTGGCCGGGTCGTAGGAGATGTTGCCGGTTCCGTCTTCCTTCTCGAGGCCGCCGATGCGGTGCTCGAGGCCGGGCGTGCCCGGAATCGCCCAGGGTCGGGCCAGGGTCTCGGGGTCGCGGAGGTACGGCCAGAACTCGGTGGTCCCATCGGGGTTGTGACGGTTGGGCTCTGTGGCAAAGGGCACCGAGATGTCGGGAAGGTCGGCGACGTTGGGCAGCTTCCACGGCTCGGCGCCATTCGCGAGGTAGCCGTCGGACAACAGGATCACCGGGGTGCGGTACTTCGAGCGCGATGCGCACGGCCTCGATGGTGGCCTCGAAGCAGTGAGCGGGTGTGCGGGCGGCGACTATCGGCAGCGGCGACTCACCATGGCGGCCATACATGGCGAGCATGAGGTCGCTCTGTTCGGTCTTGGTGGGCAGGCCGGTTGACGGACCGCCGCGCTGGATGTCGATGACGATCAGCGGTAGCTCGAGGCTGACGGCGAGGCCGAGCGTTTCCGCCTTGAGATCGACGCCCGGACCGCTGGTGGTGGTGACACCGAGGTGACCACCGAACGCGGCCCCGAGCGCCGCCCCGATACCAGCGATCTCGTCCTCGGCCTGGAGGGTGCGCACCCCGAAGTTCTTGTGCTTGGAGAGCTCGTGCAGGATGTCCGATGCCGGCGTGATCGGGTAGCTCCCGAGGAAGATCGGCAGGTTCGAGAGCTGGCTGGCGGCAATGAGACCCCACGCCACCGCCTGGTTGCCACTGATCTGGGTGTAGGTGCCCGGCTCGAAGACCGTGGGTTTGATCTCGTACGCCGATTCGAACAACTCGGCGGTCTCGCCGAAGTTGTACCCGGCCTTGAACGCGAGCGTGTTGGATGCGGCCACGACCTCGTTCTGGCCGAACCGCTCCTGGATCCAGTCGAGCGTCGGTTCGACCGGCCGGGTGTACATCCAACTGATGACCCCGAGAGCGAAGAAGTTCTTGCTGCGCTCAGCGTCGCGGGGCTTGGCCCCGGCCTCCTTGGTGGCCTCGATGGTGAGGCTGGTCATCGGGACTTCGTAGACCGTGAACGCGTCGAGGGAACCGTCGTTCAGCGGGTTGGCGGCGTAGCCGGCCTTGGCCAGGTTGCGCTCTTCGAAGGTGTCGCTGTTGACGATGAGCGTGCCGCCGCGAGGGAGGTCGTGGATATTGGCGTGAAGGGCCGCCGGGTTCATGGCGACAAGGACGTCGAGGTCCTCCCCCGGCGTGAGGATGTCGTGGTCGCTGATGTTGACCTGGAACGCGCTCACGCCGGCGATCGTGCCCGCGGGAGCGCGGATCTCCGCCGGGAAGTCAGGCAGGGTGGATAGGTCATTTCCGAACACGGCGCTCGCGCTTGTGAAGCGGTCCCCCGTGAGCTGCATGCCATCCCCCGAGTCGCCAGCAAAGCGGATGACGACGTGGTCGAGCGCTTCCGTGTTCCGGTCCCGAGACGCGGTGTCAGTCACTTCTTCTCCTTCCGCGTCATTCCGCGCCGCCAGTCTACCGACAGATATGGCGGGATTAGGCTTCTCTCCCATGAACGAGGAGCAGTTCAAGAAGGCCAAGAACGGCGCCGGCTTCATAGCTGCGCTGGACCAGAGCGGCGGCAGCACCCCCAAGGCTCTCAAGCTCTACGGCATCGAGGAGAGCGAGTATTCCGGGGACGAGGAGATGTTCGACCGCATCCACGACATGCGGTCGCGGATCATCAAGAGTCCGAGCTTCAACGGCGATCGAATTATCGGCGCGATCCTCTTCGAGCAGACGATGGACCGCCAGATCGACGGCCGGGATACGGGCGACTACCTGTGGGACGTCAAGAAGGTCATTCCCTTCCTGAAGATCGACAAAGGGCTGGCCGACGAGGCCGACGGCGTGCAGCTGATGAAGCCGATGCCCGACCTCGACGACCTGCTGCAACGAGGCGTCAAGAAGGGCATGTTCGGCACCAAGGAGCGCTCGGTCATCAAGCTGGCGAACCAGACGGGCGTCGACGGCGTTGTCGCCCAGCAGTTCGAGGTCGGCCGGCAGGTGCTCGACGCCGGCCTGGTGCCCATCATCGAGCCGGAGGTCGATATCCACAGCCCCGAGAAAGCCGAGGCGGAAGCTCTGCTCAAGGCGGCCATCCTCGCCACGCTGGACGCGCTCAATGGCGACGACGTGGTGATGCTCAAGCTGACCCTGCCGGAGGCCGACAACTTCTACCAAGAGTTGGTGAACCACCCGAGGGTGGCGCGGGTAGTCGCGCTGTCGGGCGGCTACAGCCGTGATGAGGCCAACGACCGGCTCGCCCGCAACAAAGGTGTGGTCGCTAGCTTCTCCAGGGCGCTCACCGAGGGCCTCTCGGCGCAGCAGAGCGACAAGGAGTTCGACGCCGCGCTCGACGCATCGATCGGCAGCATCGCCAAGGCGTCGAACACCTAAGCCCTACTCGGCGGTCAGCCGGATTCGGGCGCGGTTGACCGCAGCGTCGACCCGCTTGCCTTTGTGGCCGGTCACCACGGTGTCGGCCACGACCTCGGTTTTGCTGCCGGTGCCGGTTTCGGTCCGGAAGAACCGTCGCCGCACCCGGCCGACAACCGTCACCGCTTGATCGGTGTCGAGCGCCAGCGCTCGCGCCGGCGCGTCGGGCCACACGACGGGCACGGTCTCGTTGCCGGCCGGCCCGGCGACGGTGACTTCCAGATTGAGCAACCGATCCCCTGACCGCAATACGCGCTCGGCTGCGGGTCGCGACAGCTTTCCGGCCAGAGCTACGACGTTCATCATCACTTCTCCTCGCATGAATGTGGGACTGCGGGGGAAGGGAGGGCCCGCCGGCCCGGCGAAGCCGAGAGGCAGGCCGCAGGACTCAGGGTAGCCAGGGGGTGCGCGGCGTCAGCCGACGTGGCGGACGCGGTCGGCGACGTCGAAGAAGTCGCGATCGTGATTGGCGATCCGCCTGAACAACCGTCGCGCGTGGGGTACATCGCCGGCGCGCTCGTAGAGGTCGGCGAGCGCGTACCAGAGCCGTAGATGGTGCTCGCGCGGGCGCTTGGGATCGGCCTTGGCCGCCTCGAGCAGCGCGATCGCACCGGTGACGTCGCCGCGGTCGGCCAGGGAGCCGGCCACAACGATGCGGCCCTCGGCCACCAGCTCGGCACTCGGTGAGGCCTGGCGAAGCTCATCCCACAGTTCGTCGATCGGCTTCCAGCGCTTGAGCGCGCGGTAGCAGTCGGCCAGCACGGGATGCTGATCGGTCTCGCCGGTGAGATCCGCGTAGGTGCGGAGCTCCTTGGCCGCCTCGCGGTACTTGCCGAGGCGATACAGCGTGAGGCCGTACAACTCCCGGACGCCCGCAACCGTTGGTGCGATCTCCGATAGCGGCTTGAGGAGCCGGGCGGCATCGGGGAAGCGCTCGTGCTCGTACGCGCTGGCCGCTTCCTTCAGCCGCTGGTTGAGCCTCGGACCTCTGCCCTGCTGTGCCGAACGAGTGATCTCGTCGGCGACGGCCGGCGAGACCTTCTGCGCGGGGCGAGGCTTGGCCGCCTTCTTGGGCCGCGGCGGTCGCTTGGGACGGTCCTCCCGCCAGACGTCGGCGTCGTGCACCGGCGGACCGGTATCGCGGAGCTTGGCGTCGGCCATGGCCTTGCGCCACGCCGCTGAGGCGGTGGGCTGGTCCTCCGAGAGGGTGCCGGCGCCGTGGCGGGCGACCTTGCCCCACCTCTTCGGACCGCGCGGTTGGGTGCGCTCGCGTGGCTGCGCCTCGAGGCGCTTGCGCGCCTCGCTGACCGGCTTGGGTTGCGCGCGCCGACGCTTAGGAGGGGGCGCAGCCATACCTGGATCGTAAACGCGATGCTCAGTACCCGATTGGCCGGCCGTAGTCGTCGCGACTGTCCTCGTCCACGAAGGTGTAGTCGCCTGCGTCAACACGAGCCCAATGCATCGCCATCTCCACCTCGGCGCGCTCGATCTGCTGCCGGACTGCCTGCAGCACGCAGGCCTCGAGCAGCGCACGCGTTTCGCGGGTCTGCTCATAATCCGCCAACTCCTTGCGGGTCGGGCGTCGCTTGTTGCCCGCCGGTGTGACATCGCCGAAGGACGCATTCGATAGCGGGCCGCAATGCCAACAGATCTGCCAGTTGATCAGCGGTCGTGGAAACGGTAGCTCCGGATCCGGCTCCCGCCGGCTCGGACGCCCGCGGCGCGACCCGACTTCGATGTCATTGATCCAGTTGATGCGAGCGCCACTCGTGTAGTGGAACATGTCGTGGAACTGCCCGTCGCCGCGCCGATGGGCCAGGTATCCGGCCTGGCATCTCATCACGCCGAGGCCCGTGTGGACGCTGACCTCCCGGCGGCTGTCTTCGTGCCCACAGCGCTCAATCGCCACCGCACATGGGATGCAGCAACACAGGTGGGCGCCGGCGGTCAGGGGGCGGTCCGGGTACTCATGCGCGTACCAGGGTCGTTGGTGCGTGGTAGTTGTCATGCACGCACGAGGGTACGGAGGGGGTGCGCGTCGTTCGGCGCCGTGACGCGACGAAGCCCGCTCTTGCGAGCGGGCTTCGTCTGAGAAATGCCCGGCGGCGACCTACTCTCCCAGGGGGATTCCCCCCAAGTACCATCGGCGCGGGCGGTCTTAACTGCCGTGTTCGGGATGGGAACGGGTGTGTCCCCGCCGCTATGGCCACCGGAACTCTTGCTCAATTATCAGGTAAATCGCCGCGCAACCGCGGCGTCCTTTGAGCGTTCCATAGCGAGCACGAACATAGAAGTTCCCCAAGCCCTCGGCCGATTAGTACCGGTCAGCTGAATACATTGCTGTACTTACACTTCCGGCCTATCAACGTGGTCGTCTAGCCACGGGCCTTACCAGGTTAACCCTGTGAGAGATCTCATCTCGGAACGAGCTTCGCACTTAGATGCTTTCAGCGCTTATCTCTTCCGCAGGTCGCTAATCAGCGGTGCCCTTGGCAGGACAACTGACACACGAGAGCTGCGTCCGTCCCGGTCCTCTCGTACTAGGGACAGGTTTCCTCAGATCTCTTACGGCTGCATCGGATAGGGACCGAACTGTCTCGCGACGTTCTAAACCCAGCTCGCGTACCGCTTTAATGGGCGAACAGCCCAACCCTTGGGACGTGCTTCAGCCCCAGGATGCGACGAGCCGACATCGAGGTGCCAAACCTTCCCGTCGATATGGACTCTTGGGGAAGATGAGCCTGTTATCCCCGGGGTACCTTTTGTCCGTTGAGTTCCGGCGCTTCCACACGCAACCGGAAGATCACTATGCCCTGCTTTCGCACCTGCTCGACGTGTCTGTCTCGCAGTCAAGCTCCCTTGTGTCATTGCACTCGACGGCTGATTGCCAACCAGCCTGAGGGAACCTTTGGGCGCCTCCGTTACTCTTTAGGAGGCGACCGCCCCAGTCAAACTACCCACCTGACGCTGTCCCCGACCCGGATCACGGGCCAAAGTTAGATTCCCGGCACACATAGGGTGGTATTTCAAGGTTGACTCCACCACGGCTGGCGCCGCAGCTTCCAAGTCTCCCACCTATCCTACACAATGAGTACCAAAAACCAACATCAAGCTGTAGTAAAGGTCCACGGGGTCTTTCCGTCCTGATGCAGCTAGCGAGCATCTTTACTCGCACTTCAATTTCGCCGGGTCTGTGGTTGAGACAGTAGGAAAGTCGTTACGCCATTCGTGCAGGTCGGAACTTACCCGACAAGGAATTTCGCTACCTTAGGCATTCTTGTTACGTCACTCATTTACATGATTGACGGCTAGGGCATTTCTGCCTAGCTCTGCATGTCGCCATGCAGATCGGACTGTATCTTCACCTGTTTCTCAGAACAGGGCCTGGCGTACAGTCTCTGAGGATCCTGCAAGGACCTCATCGAGAGTCCTCGATCGTTGCTTGCCATGAACATTCATGGCGAAAGCAAGTCGAACGAGTCGCTCGAATCCAGCCGGCTCAAGGTGCTCCTTGCGGAGCATGGACCGGACGACCTCCGCGAAGAGATCGAAATCGGTCGCCTTGACGTTCAGCTGGTGCTGCTCGAAGAACGGGAGGATATGCGTCCCGATGTCTCGCACCGAGTCGACCGCGTAGGTCAACACAGTGCTTCGTGGCCCTTGCTGCGGACACGTCCGCAGCCGAAGAAGCTCACGAGCTCTTCGAGCACGTCTCGATACCGTTCGTGTTGGTACACCTGGAACGTTGGATGTAGCTGCCATCCAGCGTTCGGCGTACGTACGGGTTCTTGTGGACTGAGACGCAGAAGCAACCTTCTCCGTCGACGAATCCAACAACCCACGCCGGCTCGAGCCGGGTCCTCGGTATCGCAGTTTCCTGCTGATTGTCCGCACCGGACGCATTGTCACCACGCATGCCGATCCACCCTACAAAGGGGGTGTAACAGCACTTGCGGTAGCGCCGGATACTCGGAGTTTCCAGCATACAGCCAGGTTTAAAAACGGCCTCAAAGTCGACCGTTATAGTTACGGCCGCCGTTTACCGGGGCTTAGGTTCAGAGCTTCGCCCTTGCGGGCTAACCCTTCCCCGTAACCTTCCGGCACCGGGCAGGCGTCACACGGTATACGTCGTCTTACGACTTAGCACCGTGCTGTGTTTTTAGTAAACAGTCGCTTTCCCCTGGTCTCTGCGGCCCCTTCGGGCTCCGGACGCGAAGTCCTTCACCCTACAAGGGCCCTCCTTCTCCCGAAGTTACGGAGGTATTTTGCCGAGTTCCTTAACCACAGTTCTCCCGATCGCCTTGGTATTCTCTACCTGCCCACCTGTGTCGGTTTGGGGTACGGGCACCGTGTCAGCTCGCTAGGGGCTTTTCTCGGCAGCATGGGATCAGTGACTTCGCCTGGTGTGGCTCGGCATCGCGTCTCGAGGTTAATGAGGCCCGGATTTACCTAGACCTCCCTCTACTCGCTTACCCCAGGACAACCAACGCCTGGGATCACCTACCCTCCTGCGTCCCCCCATCGCTGTCCTCGGCGGGATCAGTCAGGTTCGTCCCGAAGGACAGCCCCATCAGATACCCGCTCCGGAATGGTCGCGGACACGGTGGTACTGGAATATCAACCAGTTGTGCATCGACTACGCCTTTCGGCCTCGCCTTAGCTCCCGACTCACCCTGGGCGGATTAGCCTTCCCCAGGAAACCTTGGGCTTTCGGCGGAGGAGTTTCTCACTCCTCTCTCGCTACTCATGCCAGCATTCGCACTCGACCGCGCTCCACTCCGGTTTCCACCGAAGCTTCACGGCACGATCGACGCTCCCCTACCACTCCAATAAATTGGAGTCCGCAGCTTCGGCTCTAGGCTTGAGCCCCGTTACATTGTCCGCGCAGGATCACTCGACCAGTGAGCTATTACGCACTCTTTCAAGGATGGCTGCTTCTGAGCCAACCTCCTGGCTGTCTGGGCAATCCCACCTCGTTTTCCACTTAGCCTAAAATTTGGGGCCTTAGCTGGCGGTCTGGGCTGTTTCCCTCTCGACTATGAAGCTCATCCCCCATAGTCTCACTGCCGGGCTCTGGAGTAATGGCATTCGGAGTTTGATTGGGGTCGGTAAGCTTGTAGGCCCCCTAACCCATTCAGTGCTCTACCTCCATTACTGAACACCCGACGCTGCACCCAAATGCATTTCGGGGAGAACCAGCTATCACCGAGTTTGCTTGGCCTTTCACCCCTAACCTCAGGTCATCCCCCATGTTTTCAACCATGGTGGGTTCGGCCCTCCACGGGGTCTTACCCCCGCTTCAGCCTGCCCAAGGCTAGATCACTCGGCTTCGGGTCTACAGCGTGCGACTAAACGCCCTATTCAGACTCGCTTTCGCTCCGGCTCCCCCTCACGGGTTAACCTTGCCACACACCGTAACTCGCTGGCTCATTCTTCAAAAGGCACGCCATCGCGGCACAACGCGCGAACGCGTTGCACGACGCTCTGACTGTTTGTAAACCAACGGTTTCAGGTACTATTTCACTCCCCTCCCGGGGTACTTTTCACCTTTCCCTCACGGTACTTGTTCGCTATCGGTCGCCTGTACGTACTTAGCCTTACGAAGTGGTCTTCGCAGATTCACACCGACTTTCACGGTTCCGGTGCTACTCGGGAACACAAACGGGAGTCTGATTACCTTTCGTGTACAGGGCTCTTACCTGCTGCGGCGCGACGTTCCAGATCGCTTCCACTAGGCATCAGATTTGTAACTCCCTGGAGGATCTGGTGCCCCTCCTGTCTGGTCCCACAACCCCAAACCGGCAACGCCACCAGGCTTTAACACCGGCTCGGTTTAGGCTCTTCCCGTTTCGCTCGCCGCTACTCAGGGAGTCGCAGTTGCTTTCCTTTCCTCAGGGTACTGAGATGTTTCAGTTCCCCTGGTTCCCTCTACCCGCCCTATGTGTTCAGGCGGGAGTGACACCCCATGACGGGTGCCGGGTTTCCCCATTCGGATATCCACGGATCAACGCTCGGTCGACAGCTCCCCGTGGCTTTTCGCAGTCACCCACGTCCTTCATCGGCTTCAGGCGCCAAGGCATCCACCGTTGGCTCTTTATAGCTTGGAGAACAAAGATGCTCGTGCTCGCTATGGAATTCTCAAAGGGCAGGCGCGAGGAAGGGCCGGCGCGTAAAGGCCGGCCCTATCGTGTGAGGGGTACTCCCTCAAAACGGAACAGAGGAAACTTGATCGCCGATTTGAGTGCACTGTCGGTGGCGTGTTCACACCGAGGGCAATCGCCTCGAGGACCTTCTGGCCAGTGATCAACTCGGGAGTCGCCCCTCAAAATGAGAGGCACGTGACTCCTTAGAAAGGAGGTGATCCAGCCGCACCTTCCGGTACGGCTACCTTGTTACGACTTCACCCCAATCACCGACCCCACCTTCGACGGCTCCCTCCTTGCGGTTGGGCCACCGGCTTCGGGTGTTGCCGACTTTCGTGGTGTGACGGGCGGTGTGTACAAGGCCCGGGAACGTATTCACCCCGGCGTTGCTGATCCGGGATTACTAGCGACTCCGACTTCATGGAGTCGAGTTGCAGACTCCAATCCGAACTGAGACCGGCTTTTTGGGATTCGCTCACCCTCGCGGGATAGCAGCCCTTTGTACCGGCCATTGTAGCATGTGTCCAGCCCTGGGCGTAAGGGGCATGATGACTTGACGTCATCCCCACCTTCCTCCGAGTTGACCCCGGCAGTCTCCTACGAGTCCCCGGCATAACCCGCTGGCAACATAGGACAAGGGTTGCGCTCGTTGCGGGACTTAACCCAACATCTCACGACACGAGCTGACGACAGCCATGCACCACCTATCGCCGGCCCCGAAGGACACCGTATCTCTACGGCTTTTCCGGCGTAGTTCAACCCAGGTAAGGTTCTTCGCGTCGCCTCGAATTAAGGCACATGCTCCGCCGCTTGTGCGGGCCCCCGTCAATTCCTTTGAGTTTTAGCCTTGCGGCCGTACTCCCCAGGCGGGGCACTTAATGCGTTAGCTACGGCACGGAGAGCGTTGATAACTCCCCACACCTAGTGCCCAACGTTTACGGCGTGGACTACCAGGGTATCTAATCCTGTTCGCTACCCACGCTTTCGCTATTCAGCGTCAGTTCCGGCCCAGACCACCGCCTTCGCCACCGGTGTTCCTCCTGATATCTGCGCATTTCACCGCTACACCAGGAATTCCGTGGTCCCCTACCGGACTCTAGCCATAGCAGTATCGGATGGCCGCTCCAGGTTGAGCCTGAAGTTTTCACACCCGACTTGCTAAGCCGCCTACTAGCCCTTTACGCCCAATGAATCCGGACAACGCTCGCACCCTACGTGTTACCGCGGCTGCTGGCACGTAGTTGGCCGGTGCTTCTTCTGCAGGTACCGTCAATTTCGTCCCTGCTGAAAGGGGTTTACAACCCGAAGGCCTTCATCCCCCACGCGGCGTTACTGCGTCAGGCTTTCGCCCATTGCGCAATATTCCCTGCTGCTGCCTCCCGTAGGAGTCTGGGCCGTGTCTCAGTCCCAGTGTGGCTGGTCGTCCTCTCAGACCAGCTAGCCGTCGATGCCTTGGTAGGCCGTTACCCCACCAACAAGCTGATAGCCCGCGAGTCCCTCCCGAAGCGATAAATCTTTCCTCACCAGGCCATGCGGTCCGGTGGGGACATCCGGTATTAGCACCGGTTTCCCGGTGTTATCCCAGACTTCGGGGCAGGTTGCTCACGTGTTACGCACCCGTTCGCCGCTAGGTCTTCATCAGTGTTGCCACTGAATGGACCCCGCTCGACTTGCATGCATTAAGTACGCCGCCAGCGTTCGTCCTGAGCCAGGATCAAACTCTCCATCGAGATCTCGGGTCCCGGCGTACTGCCGGGAGTCCAGACCTTATGTATTGCTTATGACGTGGTGAACGATCCGAGGGGTTGAATCCAAGGATCGCCCGCACTGGCTTTTGGCTTCCTCTGTTCCGTTTTCAAGGAGCACCTTGGCAGAAGACACGCGCGTCCCAAAGGACCGTGCAGATCTGCCTGGCGAGGGTTACTGCGAGTGGCTCGCAACACTTCCTCCGCTCGGTGCCTGGGAGCCGGTGAAACGGGCTCCAGGGCAGCGGGCCATAGTAACCGTGGCCATGGACACCGTCAAACTGCCGGACGACCCCCACTACAAGGCGACGCTGAGCATCGCGCTCCACGGCGCCCGCCTTCGCTTCCATGTCGCGCAGGATCTCTTCAGCAGCGCGGGGCTGGACCCGGGATCGGCCGCTCTCTTGCGCACGCTCGCCGACCTCGAGCCGTCGCGAACCCAGCGCGTGCTCGATCTCGGGTGCGGCTACGGCCCCCTCGGGCTGTTCCTGAAGGCGTGGGCACCACGCCGGGTTGTGCACCTCGTCGACCGCGACCGTCTCGCGGTTCGGTACACCGAACTCAACGCCGCCCTCAACGACCTCGAGCCGATTGAGGCCTACGCGAGTCTCGGCTACGACGACGTTTCCGTCAGCGACTTCGACCTCATCGTGACCAACATTCCCGCCAAGGCGGGCGGACCGGCGATCGAGTCGATCCTGCTCGACGGCCAGCACTTCCTGCACCCGCAGGGCACCATGGCCATCGTCGTCGTCAGCCGCCTGGCCGACGACGTGCGCGCCGTGCTCGACCGCGGCGGCGTCGAGGTGTTGCTCGAGCGTGAGAACCGCGGTTACCTCTGCGCGCATTACCGGTACACCGCTCCAAGCGG
The DNA here is from genome assembly GCA_963742585.1 of uncultured Actinomycetes bacterium. GTDB lineage: Bacteria > Actinomycetota > Acidimicrobiia > Acidimicrobiales > JACDEA01 > JACDEA01. The sequence goes on along the minus strand of CAVUMI010000009.1, from coordinate 1,136,458 downwards.
AGAGCCGTACCGCAACGGCTTCGACCGCGGGATCTACGACCGGGGCGCCATCCGGTACGGCGGCGCCGAGATCACCACCCTCTTCGGTTTGCCCGAGTTCGACACCGTCGGGTTCGCGACGCAGCTCGCCATCAAGGTCTTGCCCAGCCTGAGCGGCGCCCGACATGTCGTCGTGCTGAACCCGGGCCAGGGCCTGGTCCCGGCGATGGCGTCCCGCACCTACGCGACGTCGATCGCCGACCGTGACCTGCTGGCGATCCGCAATACCGCGCGACACGCGGTGCTGACCGACGCCGACGCCGAACCCGACGCCGTGGTGGCACTCGTGCGCCCCGGCGAAACGACGGCGGTGACGCTGGCCGACATCAATCGCTACGCCGCCGAACGCGTGCTGCTCGCCGGCTCATCCACGCAGGTGACGCGCCTGGTGGAGGCGATCGGTGGTGACGTCGTGGTCCGCAAGCGCAACCACGGCTTCAGCTCATGTGTGTTGCGCCGTGCGCGAGCGCGATGAACTCATCACGCATCGCGTCTGTCACCGTCCCGCCCGGTGACAGCGCGCACAATGCATCCGCGCTCACGTCGCCCGACTCACTGCGGATACGCGCCGCCATCGTGAACGTATCGGGGAAGACTTCGGTGACGTTCACCGACACCGACACACCGCTGCCGGCTTTTGCCTCGCCGTGCCGGACGGCCGATCTGCGAATCTCCAGGGTGCCCGGGTCGATCGTCCGACATAGGTCGAAGTAGGCCGCCCGCGCGACGGCGAACACCCGCTCCACTCCCGCATCACTCAGGCGCCCGGCGTCGTCGCAATCGCCCGCATCGATCGGCACTTCCACGCGCACTGGCCAGCGGCTGATCATTGACATGGCATCCAGGATCGCCCATGCAATAAAGCAGGAACAGCCAATTTCGACGCCGGTATCCTCGGCCCCGTGCGGATGCTGGTCGACACGACACCGCTCCGCGTCTCCCGCGACTTTCGGCGGCTTTGGCTGGGTCAAGGCGTGTCGTTCATCGGGAGCATGATCACGTCCGCCGCGCTCCCCTATCAGGTGTTCCACGAGACGGACTCCTCGCTGGCCGTCGGTCTGCTCGGCGTCGTGCAGCTCGGGCCGCTTCTGGTGTTCTCACTTATCGGCGGCGCGTTTGCCGACAGCATCGACAAACGGCGTCTGCTCCTCGGCGTAAATGTCGCTGCCCTCGCAGTGTCGGGTGCGCTGATGATCAACGCCTCGCTCGATCAACCGCAGGTGTGGCTCCTCTACGTTCTCGGCGCTCTCTCCAGTGGCATCTTCGGTGTCACCTATCCGGTGACTCGGTCATTGCTCCCGCTGCTCCTCGACGACGAGCTGCGGCCGGCCGCCTATGCGCTCCAGTCCACCTACGGCTCCTTCGGGATGATGGCCGGCCCCGCCGTCGGGGGCGCGTTGATCGGCGGACTCGGCCTCGGCTTCGCCTACTCGGTGGATGTCGCCACCTACGTCCTCGCCCTTGTGGCCTTCGCCGGCTTGGCACCTTCGCCACCGGTGCCCGGTGCTGAGCGGGCGTCGCGCGACTCAGTGCTGCAAGGGCTGCGATTCCTTCGGGGTCACTCCGTCGTGATGAGTGTGTTCGGCATCGATCTTCTGGCGATGATTTTCGGCATGCCCCGCGCACTGATGCCCGCGCTGGCTGAGCGCTTGGGCGGCGGTCCGACTCTCTATGGCCTCCTGCTTTCGTCGGTGGCCGCCGGCGCGTTCGTGGCATCGATGACCAGTGGATGGGCGACTCGCGTGCAACGACAAGGGCGCGCCGTGCTGATCGCGGTCGCGGTGTGGGGCATCACGATCGCCATCGCCGGCTTGAGTCTTTCCCCCATCCTCGTGCTGACGATGTTCGCGATCGTGGGCGGCGCCGACATGATCTCCGGCATCTACCGCTCCGCAATTGCGGCCGCGGTAACTCCCGACGACCTTCGCGGTCGGGTCAGCGGTGTCGAGATCGCCGTCTACGCCGGTGGGCCGGTCCTTGGTGATGTGGAGGCTGGGGTGGTCGGCGGTCTCGTCGGCGTGCCGTTCGCCATCGTGTCAGGCGGACTGGCGTGCGTCGCCGCTGCGGGCGCGTTCGCGCTGGCGGTGCCGAGCTTCGCCCGCTACCTCAGGCCTGTGCCCGCCGCCAACGCTCCGATCATCGACTGACGTTTTCGTCGCCGGGTACCCACCATCGCCACGGGTGCTCGTCGCCGCGGCCGGCGGACAGGCCGACGCGCAGACCATTGGCTGGGGAGATCGGGGGCGCTACACCGTCGTCAATGATGCGGATCCCACCGTTGCGTCCGGTCACGAGGTCGGCGCCGTCGTCGACGCCGGTGATACCGAAGCTCTGACAGAGTTTCGCCGGACCCGACAAGAGATCCCGCGCCCGGCGAGCCATCGGCCGCGCCGCCCACATGAGTGACTCACCCTCGACCGGCGCCGCTGCTCGTAGCAGCACGGCGAGGCCTTCTCCGAGCTCGCCGGTCACCGCGTTGGCGCACCAGTGCATGCCGTAGGTGAAGTACACGTAGAGGTGGCCGGGCGGCCCGAACATGGTGGCGTTGCGATTGGTCTGGCCGCGGAACGCGTGGCTGCCGGCATCCTCGGCACCGCAATAGGCCTCGACCTCGACGATGCGCGCCCGCAGCTTCCCGCGCACCAGGACCTTATTCAGCAACTCAGGCGCAACATCCCGCGGGTCCCGCCGATAGAACTCGCGCTTAAGCGAGGGCACTGCGTACGGCGGGCGGCGGTTCGATCGGCTCGTGGTCGCCCGGCGTCACGCCGACATAGGTGATCGTGGCCGTGAACACGGGCCGTTCGCCGACATGCCCGGCGAAAGCGATGTCGAACGACGTCCGCCCCCAGCGGCTGATCCCGACTTGGACGACCAGGACGTCGCCCATGCCTGCTGCGCCCTGCCACTCGAGCACCGCCTTGACGACCATCGGTTCCCAGCCGAGATCCTCGAACCGACCCAGCACACGGCGGAACCAGGAGTCCGAGGCATCGTCGCAGTACGCCATGTAGTGGGCGTTGAATACGACCCCCTGCATATCGACTTCGCCGTACCGGATTTTGATCTGGTGTGTGTACGCAGTTCCAGCCACGTTGTCACGGTAACGGGACTGCCAGTCCAGCATGGGAAGGGTCGGTAGCCGGGGTCAGTACCGGCCGACGCGCTCATCGTCGACCGCCAACCGGGTGATGAATCGATCGATCTGATCGGCCACCGGACCCGGGCCCGCACCGCCGGCGGTGGTGCGCCGGCCGACCGCGGACCCAGGCGCGAGGAGCTGCACGGCCTCGTCACCCAACGCGGGGTGAGCCACCACCAGTTCGGCTAGCGGCACGTGGCGCTCGAGGGAGTCACGCACCAGACCGCCGACCACCGCGTGCGCGTCACGGAACGGCATTCCCCGCTCGACGAGCCACTCGGCGAGGTCGACCGCCGCACCTTCCGGGGCGTCGGCCGCCGCCTGCATGCGATCGACGACGAACGTCGAGGTGCGTAACAGACCGGTCAACGCGGGAAGGGCGAGGCGGAGCTGATCGACGGAGTCAAAGAGAGGTTCCTTGTCCTCCTGGAGGTCACGGTTGTACGCGAGCGGCAGGCCCTTGAGCGTTGTCAGGAGGCCGACCAGATGGCCGATGAGTCGCCCGGACTTCCCTCGTACGAGCTCAGCAACATCGGGGTTTTTCTTCTGCGGGAGCATCGAGCTGCCGGTGGAGAACGCATCGGCCAAGCGGAGGAACCCGAACTCCTCGGTCGCCCAGAGCGTGATCTCCTCGCCGATCCTGCTGAGGTGAACGCCGAGAAGGGCGAACGCGAAGAGCACCTCGGCGACGAAGTCACGATCGCTAACCGCGTCGAGCGAGTTCTCGAAGCGATGAGCGAAGCCAAGCTCAGCCGCGACGGCATCGGGGTCGAGGGGCAGCGACGAGCCCGCCAGCGCGCCCGCGCCGAGGGGCGAGACGTCGAGCCGGGCGCGGGCGTCCAGCAACCGGTCGACGTCGCGAGCGAGGGCCCAGCCGTGCGCGAGGAGATGGTGCGCCAACAGCACGGGCTGCGCGCGTTGCATGTGCGTGTAGCCGGGCAGGTATGCGTCGCCCACCTCACGAGCGCGATCGAGCAGCGTCTGCTGTAGGTCGAGGACGAGGCGAGCAACGCCCCGGACCTCACGCTTTACGTAGAGGCGGAACGCGGTTGCCACCTGATCGTTGCGACTGCGGCCGGTGTGCAGCTTGGCGCCCGCCGTCCCTGCGATTTCGGTGACCCGGCGCTCGATCGCGGTGTGGACGTCCTCGTCGCCCGGCGCGAACACGAATTTCCCCGACGACAGTTCAAGGTCGACCCGCTCCAAGGCGGTGATGATGACCGCCGCCTCCTCCGGCGTCAGCACTTTGCCGCGCTCGAGCCCGCGCACGTGGGCCTTCGAACCGACGATGTCGTCGGCGGCCAGGCGTTTATCGAACGCCAAGCTCACGGTGAACGCCAGCAACTCCTCGGCCGGTCCGTCCTCGCCGAACCGCCCCTGCCAGAGGGTCATTTACCTGACGCGCCCGGGCCCTGGCGGGCGGCCCACGTTTCGACGCTGAGACCCCACAGACGAACGAAGCCGGCAGAGTCCTCGTGGCGGAACGCGTCCTCCGCGTCATAGGTCGCCAGCGAGTAGTCGTACAGGCTGAGGTCGCTGCGGCGACCCGTGACCTGACACGAGTTCGGCGTGAGATGCAAGCGCACGTCGCCAGTGACCGCCGCCTGACTCTCGTCGACGAAGGCATCGAGGGCCTGCTTGAGCGGTGAGAACCACAGCCCGTCGTAGATCAGCTCCGCGTAGCGCGGCTCGAGGCGCGCCTTCTCACGCGCCAGGTCCCGCTCGAGCGTGATCGACTCGAGGTCCGCGTGCGCAAGGATCAGCGCCAGGCTGGCCGGACACTCGTAGGTCTCGCGGCTCTTGATGCCCACCCGGCGGTTCTCGACCATGTCGATGCGGCCCCACCCGTACGAGCCGACGATCGCACCCACCTGTTCGATCAGCGCGACCAGCGGAAGGGACTCGCCGTCGAGGGACACCGGCACGCCGGCCTCGAAGCCGATGACAAGATCGCGCGGCTCGCTCTCGGTCGGGATGGTAAGTGCCCACACGCCGGGCGGGGGCACCGCCCACGGATCCTCCATTTCGCCGCATTCAATGGCGCGGCCCCAGAGGTTGTCGTCGATCGAGTACAGCTTCTCCTTCGTCGCGGTAATCGGGATCCCGTGGTCGTACGCGTACAGGATGCAGTCCTCGCGGTTCATGCCCCAGGTGCGCACGGGCGCCAGGACGTCGAGATCGGGAGCGAGCGCCCGGGTCGACACTTCGAAACGGACCTGATCGTTACCCTTGCCGGTGCACCCGTGCGCTACCGCGTCGGCGCCGTGCTCGCGCGCGGCGGCCACGAGGTGCTTGACGATCACTGGACGCGACAGTGCGGACACAAGCGGGTAGCGACCCTCGTACATGGCATTGGCCTTGAGCGCGGGGACCAGGAAGTCGCGGGCGAACTCCTCGCGCACGTCGGCCACCACGGCTTCGACGGCTCCGGCCGCAAGGGCGCGCTCCCGTACGTCAGCGAGATCGGAGCCCCCCTCCTGGCCGACGTTGACCGCTAGCGCGATCACCTCGACACCGAGGTTGTCGATCATCCACCGCACCGCGACGGAAGTGTCGAGTCCCCCGCTGTATGCCAGCACTACTCGCTTAGCCAATGTGCACACCCTTCATCTCTCGCTCACCTTCCGGCTCCGCCTCCGGCTCGCTGCTCATAGGCCGGCGAGCGCCGACAGTCGCTTGGCCACCTTGACGCCGCCGACCCGTTCGGACGCTACGACGATCAGCGTGTCATCTCCGGCAACCGTCCCGAGCACGCCCTCGACCGTCGTGCGATCGAGGGCGGACGCGACCACGTGCGCCGAGCCAGGCGGCGTGCGCAGGACGACGAGATTCTGGGACTGCGCGACCTCCACGACCCACTCCCCCATCACCCGACGCAGGTGATCCTCGGGCGCGACCTGATCCTTCGGCAGCTCGGGCACCGCATAGACGGTCTCGCCACCTGGCACCCGCACCTTTACCGCGCCCATCTCCTCGAGATCGCGGGAAACGGTCGCTTGCGTGGCGACGACCCCATCGCCAGCGAGGAGGTCGACCAGGTGCCCCTGGCTGACCACCGCATGCTGTTCGAGGAGCTTGGCGATTCGGTGTTGCCGTTGGTTCTTGGCCAGCTTCACGGTCGGACTCCCAGCAGGAAGAGCAGCAGCCCACGCATGGCGTGCATCCGATTCGCGGCCTGCCGCCACACCTGCGACTGGGGCCCTTCGAGGACACCCGCGCTGACCTCCTCGCCTCGATGCGCGGGTAGGCAGTGCAGGAGCACCGCGTGCGGCGCGGCCTGGGCCATGAGCTCCTCGTCCACCGTGTAGCCAGCGAACGCCTCGCGCCGCGACGCGGCCTCGGCCTCCTGGCCCATCGACGTCCACACGTCGGTGTACACGGCATCGGCACCCTTCACCGCGTCGAGCGCGGTGCCGCCGGGGCCGTAGCCCTCGGGCGTCGCGACGCGCACCTCCATGCCCATAGCGGTGGCCGCTTGTTCCAATGAGCGGGTGACGTTGTTGTAGTCGCCCACGTAGGCGATCGTGCGGCCCTCCAGGGTTCCGAAGTGCTGGCGCAGAGTGAGCAGGTCGGCCAGCGCCTGGCAGGGGTGACTGTCGTCTGAGAGCAGGTTGACCACCGGTACGGAGGCGGCGTCCGCCAACCGCTGGAGGCGGCTGTGGTCGAACACTCGCGCCGCGATCGCCGCGTGGTAGCAGGACAAGGTGCGGGCCAGATCCTCTGCCGTCTCCCGCGTGTCGATGCCCACCTCATCGCCCCGCATGGTGAGCGGGTGACCGCCCAGCTGTACGACGGCGAGCTCAGTCGAGTTACGCGTGCGGGCCGACGGCTTTTCGAAGAGCAGCGCAACGCCTTGCCCCTCGAGCACCTGCGGCGCCGGCACACGTTCGGCAAGATCGAGGACCGCGTCGAGTTCGCCGCGATCGAGGTCGGTGACGTCGAGAAAGTCGCGCTTCACGACAGCACCTTCTCGAGAATGGCGACGGCCTCGTCGATCTCGGCGTCGCTCACGGTGAGGGGTGGCGCCAACCGCAAGGCCGAGTCGGTGACCGGATTGACCACCAGCCCCGCGTCGAGAGCGGCCGCGGCGACCGCCCTCGCGGTTCCTTCGTCCACCAACTCCGCGGCCAGCAGCAAGCCGAGACCCCGGACCGCGCCAATGCCGGGGAGCGCGCCCAACCCGTCGGCGAGCCGCTTGCCCGCCCGCTCGGCGAGTCCAGGAATGTCCTCAGCCTCCATCACCGCGAGCACAGCGCGGGCCGCCGCGGTCGCCAGCGGCTGGCCGCCAAACGTCGTGGCGTGATCACCGGGCTCGAAGGCAGCAGCGACCTCAGCCCGCGCCCAGCACGCGCCGATCGGCACACCGTTGCCGAGCGCCTTGGCCAGCGTCACTACATCGGGCTCGACACCGAAGTGCTGGTAGCCGAACCACTTTCCCGTGCGGCCCAGACCCGTCTGCACCTCGTCGACCATGAAGAGGATCCCGCGCTCTTCGGTCAGCCGGCGCACAGCCTGGAAGTACTCGGGTGTGGCCGGGTTGACGCCGCCCTCCCCCTGTACGGGCTCGAGTAGCACCGCAGCAACGACGGTGGGGTCGAGCGCGACGTCGAGGGCGTCCACATCTCCCCACGCGACGTGGCGGAAGCCTTCGGGCAACGGCTGGAACGCTTCGTGCTTCTGAGGCTGGCCGGTGGCGTGCAGCGTCGCCAGCGTGCGTCCGTGGAACGAGCCGTACGTGCTAACGACCGTGTAGCGACCACGACCACCCCATTTGCGCGCCAACTTGATCGCGCACTCGTTGGCCTCGGCGCCGGAATTACAAAAGAACACGCTGCCGTTGCCGCCCAGCAGGCGATCGAGCGTCGCCGCAACTTCGGGACCAACGGTTGTGCCATAGAGGTTCGAGACGTGCAGAAGCGTCCGGGCCTGCTCGGCCACCGCGTCGGCGACCGCCGGATGGCTGTGCCCAAGGGAGGTGACGGCAAGTCCGGAGAGGAAATCGAGGTACCGCTTGCCGTCGACGTCGTAGAGGTACGTGCCTTCGCCGCGCACGAACGTCACCGGCTGCGGCGGGTAGGTGTTCATCAGAGCGGTCACGGGTTCACCATCGTTCCAATGCCCTCCGGTGTGAAGATCTCCAGCAACAGGGCCCGCGGGGCGCGGCCATCGAGGATGTGTGCGTGGCCCACGCCGCCACGGACCGCGTCGAGACAGGCCCGTACTTTCGGAACCATCCCGTCGCTGACGGTGCCGTCGATGATCAGCTTCTCGGCATCGTCGGCCGACAACGAACTGATGGTGGAGTTCGGATCGTCGCGGTCGCGGCGCAGTCCGTCGACATCGGTCAGGAAGACCAACTTCTCGGCGCCGAGCGCTCGCGCCACTGCTCCTGCTGCGGTGTCGGCGTTGATGTTGTAGGCCTGACCGCTTGCATCGGCGGCGATCGTGGCGATCACCGGAATGAGCTCCTGCGCCAGCAAGCGGTCGACGATGCCGGTGTTCACCGCGCCAACGTCGCCGACGAATCCGAGTTCGGGACTGCGCTGCGACGCGCTGAGAAGCCCGGCATCCTCGCCGGACAGACCCACAGCCAGTGCACCGTGGACGTTGATGGCATTGACGATCTCGCGGTTCACCTTGCCGACCAAGACCATGCGGGCGATGTCGAGCGTCTCGGCATCGGTCACCCGCAGGCCGTCACGGAACTCGGGCACCTTGCCCAGCCGGGCCATCAGGTCGCCGATCTGCGGCCCGCCACCGTGGACGACGACTGGAAGCATGCCCACCGACTTCATGAGCACGACGTCACCCGCGAACTGCTGCAGCGCGTCATCGTCCCCGATGGCGTTCCCGCCGTACTTGATCACGACGACCTTGCCCCAGAACCGACGGATGTACGGCAAGGCTTCAGCCAAAATTTGAGCCTTTTCCGCGCCCTTCACCTCCCGGATCGGCTCCGCCTCCGCCTCCGCCTCCGCCTCCCTCTTCGCGTTCACGACGTTCCCATGTTCTCGTCGATGTACGCGTGCGTGAGGTCGTTGGTGAGGATGACGCCCCGGCCCGAGCCGAGCCCGAGATCCGCACGTACCGTGACGTTGCGCTCGGCGAGGTGTGCGGCCACTGCGACGGCGTCGTGGTCGGCGGCAGTACCGCCGGCACATACGGTCACGCCGCCGTACGCCACGCTGACCCGGTCGGGATCGAAGTCCACGCCCGCGCTGCCCAACTCACTGACCACTCGGCCCCAATAGGGGTCCTGTCCGTAGAACGAGCACTTCACTAGTTGGCTCTCGGCGACAGCCCGAGCCGCCACTCGTGCTTGCTCGTCGTCACCGGCGCCAACGATCTCGACGGTGATGACCTTGGTGGCGCCTTCCGCGTCAGCAGCCATCTGGCGAGCGAGATCGGCGCACGCTTCGGCAAGTGCCGCCCGCAGTGCTCGCACCATCGACGGCCCCGGCCGCGCCGCTGGCCAGGACCAGACACCGTGTCGTTGGTCGACGTGCAACCGTCGACGGAGAGTGCGTTGAACGAGTCGGTGACCGCGGCCTGCAGCGCAGCGGTGAGCTCGGCCGGTTCGGCTGCGGCGTCGGTGGTGAGGACCGCGAGCATCGTGGCCATATTGGGCGCCAACATCGCCGCACCCTTCGCCATGCCGCCCACCGTGAAGCCCGCACCGCGCACCGCGACTTCCTTCTGGCGGGTGTCGGTAGTCATGATCGCCTTCGCGGCGGTCTCGCCACCGAGCGGCGACAAGGTGCCATGCAATTTGGCCACGCCCACTTCGATTCGATCCATCGGAAGGAAGTAGCCGATGAGCCCGGTGGAGCACACCAGCACATCGGCTGCGGCCGCGCCGATGGCGTCGGCGGTGAGCGCGCACATCCGCTCGGCGTCGGCCCGCCCCGTCGCGCCAGTCGCCGCGTTGGCGCAGCCGCTGTTGAGAATCACCGCGGCGGCCCGCCCGTTGGTCGCCTCCAGGTGTTGGTTGCACACCTGCACGGGTGCGGCGGTCGCCTTGTTCTGGGTGAACACCCCGGCCGCGTTCACCGGCTTTCCATCGGCAGTGGCCACGATGGCAAGGTCGAGCGCGCCCGAGTCCTTGATGCCGCACGCGACACCACCGGCGATGAACCCTTTTGCTGCGGTGACGCTCACGGATACACGCCGACTGCAGTCAGGCCGGTGGTCTCGGGCAGGCCGAGCATGACGTTCGCGCACTGGATCATCTGGCCCGACGCGCCCTTCACCAGATTGTCGAGCGCGGCCAGGGCGAGCACCCAGCCCGTGCGCGGGTCGTACCGCACGCTCACATGACAGGCGTTGGATCCGTAGGTCGCCTTGGTCGACGGCGAGCGCTCTCCCACGACGATGAACGGCGCGCCGGCGTAGAACGACGTGAGGATCCCGAGCAGGTCTTCCGTAGTGCTCGGCGATGTCGGCCGGGCGTAGCACGTGGTCAGAACGCCCCGAGTCATCGGGACCAGATGCGGCGTGAAGAGCACCTGAGCGCCCGCGCCCAGCGCCTGTTCGATCTCCGGCGTATGGCGATGGTTGAGCAGGCCATACGCGGTGTAGTCCTCGTTGGCGGTGCCGAAGTGGGTGGTGTGCGACAGCGCCCGGCCCGCGCCCGAGACGCCGCTGGCGCCGTCGACGACGATGCCGGTCGGCTCGATCGCACCAGCCCGGACCAACGGCGCCAGCGCGAGCGCTGCGGCGGTGACATAGCAACCGGCCGCGGCAACCAGCGGCGCGCCGGCCAGTGCACCGCCGGCTAACTCGGGGATGCCGTAGACGAAGTCGGGTAGCAGCTCGGCCGCGAGGTGCTCCTCGCCGTACCACGTGCTGTAGGCGGCAGCGTCCTTGAGCCGAAAGTCAGCGCCGAGATCGACCACCGCCCCTACTCGCTTGCGCACCTCGGGCATCGATCGCTGTGACTCACCATGAGGCAACGCAAGGAAGACCAGGTCGAGCCCATCGAGTCGATCGACGTCGTAGGGCTCGAACTTCGTGGTCGGGTAGGCGCTGACCAGGCTGGGATACAGGTCGGCTACCGCCGTCCCCGCGTTGGCGTCAGCGGTGGCGTAGGCAACGTCGAGTGACGGGTGGCTCGCGCACAGCCGGAGTAGCTCCGCGCCGGTGTACCCGGACGCGCCCACCACTCCGACCTTCTGGACAGCCATCGCAGAAGCATACACACTTCTGCATGACTATGCGTTACCCTCGGAGCTCGGCCTTGTGCTCGGCGGTGACGGCATCGATGCAGGCTTGGCGGACGGCCCCTACCTCGTCGTCGGTGAGCGTGCGGTCCTGTGCTTGGAAGCGCAGTCGGTAGGCGAGGCTCCGGGTGGCCTCCGGCACGCCCGGACCGCGGTACACGTCGAAGAGGGCCAGGTCGACCAGCAGTTCCCCACCGGCCTTGCGGAGGGTGGCGTCGACGGCGGCGGCCGGAGTGGCGTCGGGAACCACGAAGGCCAAGTCGATGTCGCTGGACGGAAAGCGACTCACCGGCGCCATCTCATCGGGGCGACGCGGTGCGGCCAACAGCCGCTCGAGATGTAGATCGAGCCAGCCCACGCGGCTCTCGATGTCCCACGCCGTGAGGACACCCGGATCGATCTCGCCAACGACGCCGACGACTTCTCCGGAGACTGCCACCGCCGCCGCCCGCCCAGGGTGACCACCAGCGAACGGCTCGGCAGTGATTTTCACGTCGGCCACGCGCAGCGTGGCCAGCAGGGTGTGAAGGACCTGGACAGCGCCCGGCGCTTCGGCGCCGGCCAGCGCGAGGCCGAGCCGCTCGTGCTCGTCGGGGAGCGGTTGTTCCTCGGGCGGCCGGCGAAAGACGTGGCCGATCTCGAACAGGGCCACGTCGCCGTTGCGATGCGCGGCGTTGAACGCGACGCCGCGCAAGAGGCCAGGTAGCAGCGATGTACGCAGAACCGACTGTTCCCGAAGCATGGGCCGGTCGGCTTCGATGCCGTCCTCCGCCAGACCGGCGCGCTCGTGATCCCCGGGTCCAATCAGCAGGCTCGTCGTCGCCTCGCTGACGCCGCAGCCAACCAGCACGTCGCGAACGAGCCGGCGCTCACGCTGGTAGGGCGTAAGGCCCCCAAGCCGGGGACTCACCGGAAGAGTCTTGGGAATGACGTCGTAGCCGTGGTGCCGCGCCACTTCCTCGATCAGGTTGATCTCGCCGGCGTTCACATCGAGCCGGAACGTCGGGATCTCGACCTCGTGAATCCCCGCCGATACAAGCGTGGCTGCGAACCCGATGGGCTCGAGATAGTTGCGCACGTCATCGTCGGACAACGCGGTCCCGAGGATGGCATTGACCCGCTCGGTCCGGAGCCGTACCGGCGGCTGATTGGGCAGCTGCGCGTCGTCCCGGAAGTCAGCGGCGCCACCCACGCTCGCGCCGGCGAGCTCACTGGCCAGTTGCACGAAGCGGGCGACCGCCCGGTCCACGCCTCCGTGATCGACACCGCGTTCGAACCGTACCGACGCTTCCGAACGGAGGCCGAGCCGCTTGGATGTTCGAGCGACGGCCATAGGCGAGAACCATGCCGCCTCCAACAACACCGCGCGGGTGTCGTCGGTGATTTCCGACGACGCGCCTCCCATGACGCCGGCGATGCCGACCGGCGCGCCTGCGGCATCGCAGATCAGACAGTCGTCGCCATCGAGCGTTCGCTCGATGTCGTCGAGCGTGGTCAGCTTCTCGCCGCTCGTCGCCCGCCGCACCGACAGCCCGCCGCCCGGGAGTCGATCCAGGTCGTATGGGTGGGTGGGTTGTCCGAGCTCGAGCATCACGTAGTTGGAGATGTCGACGAGGTTGTTGATCGGACGCATCCCCGCCAGCGTCAGCCGGCGGGCCAGCCACGCGGGCGACGGGCCGATCGTGACGTCAGCAAGCACAGTCGCGGTGAATCGTGGGCAGAGATCGGCATCGGTCACCTGAAGTGCCGGTGGCGGGCCGTCAGCCGCAAACGGGGGTGGGTCGGGTATGGCGAACGGCAGGCCCAATTTCGCCGCAAGGTCGCGCGCCACCCCCGCCATGCACAGCGCGTCCGGCCGGTTGGTCTCGATGTCGAGATCGAGGACGATGTCCGGCTCGATACCCAGCGCCTCGGCCAGGCGGCGTCCCGGCGGCTGGTCATCGGGCAGAACCATGATGCCGGCGTGGTCGGTTCCCAGCCCGAGTTCCGCGGCCGAGCAAATCATTCCGTTGGAGGTGACGCCCTTCATCTTGCGCTGCGTGATCTTCATCCCATCGGGCAGCGTGCCGCCGGACGGAATGAATGCGATCACTGCACCGGCGTCGAAGTTCCACGCGCCACAGACGACTTCGACGGGTTCCGCCTGACCCGCATCCACGGTGACCCGCCGAATCTTGTCGGCCCCCTTGATCGGGCCGATCTCGAGGACGCGGCCAACCACGACGTCGGCGAGGCCTTCGCCGTAGCGCTCCACGCCGTCGACGACGAAGCCGAGTTCGTTGCACACGTTCACGACCAATGACAGGTCGTCGGGTAGCGGGGCGAAGTCGCGGAGCCAGGAGATCGGGGTCTTCACGGTTGCCTCAGAACTGGCTGATCACGCGGATGTCGTTGTCGAACATCACGCGCATGTCGGGAATGGCGTGGCGCATCTGCGCGAGCCGATCGATACCGAAGCCGAAGGCGAAGCCCGACCACTCTTCCGGGTCGATATCGACGGCGGTGAACACGTTGGGGTGCACCATGCCGCACCCGCCCAGCTCGATCCACCCGGTGCCTGAGCAGGTGCGGCAACCGTCGCCCTCGCAGATCGCGCAGGTGACCTCATATTCGGCCGACGGTTCGGTGAATGGGAACGAGCCCGGCCGCAAGCGTGAGTGGATGTTCGGGCCGAAGTACGCAGTGGTGAAGGCCTCGATCGTGCCCGCCATGTCGCCAAAGGTGATGCCCTTGTCGACCACGAGAGCTTCGATCTGGCTGAAGTTCGGGTTCTTGCGGGGCTCGGGAGTGTCCTTGCGGTAGACCCGCCCGGGCATGACCGCATAAATGGGCGGGCGCTGTTCGAGCATCAGGCGGATCTGGACGGGCGAGGTGTGCGGGCGTACCAACGTCGACTCGGGCGGGCCAAAGTCGAGATACAGGGTGTCGAAGCCGCTCCGGGCCGGGTGGGCCGGCGGGATGTTGAGCGCTTCGAAGTTGTGCCAGTCGGTTTCGACCTCGGGTCCCTCGGCGACGCTGAAGCCCATTGCCACGAAAGTGTCTTCGAGACTGTCGCGCGTTTGTGTGATCAGGTTCAGGCTGCCGCGGACCCGTCGGCGCGGTACCTCGGTGAGGTCGAGCCGCTCGCCGGCCAGCCGCTGCCGCCGCTCCGCAAGCGAGAGTTCCTCCTCCCGCGTGGTGAACGCGGCCTCGAGGCGGGCCCGGAGTTCATTCAGCTCCTGGCCGAGCTGCTTCCGTTCATCGGGTTCGAGCCTGCCCAAAGACTGCCGGACTGTGTTGAGCGGCGAGCGTTTGCCCAGGAGATCAGCGTGCGCGGCCCGCAACTCCTCCAGCGTGGCTGCCGCGGCAAACCGCGTCGAAGCCTCGCGCTCGATCTCGTTCAAGTTCTCTGTCACGTCGGGTGCAGTTCGTCGATGCTGATCAGCGGAAGGGTAAAACGGAACGTGGTTCCCTGTCCCGGAATTGACGTCGCCGACAGCCGGCCGCCGTGCGCTTCGACCAAGCCTCGACTTATCCAGAGCCCGAGCCCGGAGCCGGTTGGCTTGCCCTCGGCGCGACGGAAGAACTTGTCGAACACGCGCGGGATGTCCTCAGCGGGGATTCCGTCGCCGGTGTCGGTGACACTGACCGCGACCTGGCGCTCGGCCAGCTCGCCAATGACGAGCAATCCATGCGACGAGCCGTACTTGCAGGCGTTCTCGACCAAGTTCGACAGCACCTGTTCGACCTTGTCCGGATCGGCGTACGGCTCCGGCAGGTTCTCCGGAAATTTCAGAGTGACGTCAAGATCGGGATACTCCATGACGATCTTCTCCACCACGGTGCTGGCCACCGCCGCGAGGTCGACCATCTGGCGTCGTAGGACCAAGCGGCCAGTCTCGAGGCGGCTGATGTCGAGTAGCTCCGTAATGAGCCGGGTGACACGGTCGGCGTCGTGGTTGACCTGCTCGAGCATCATCCGCTTCTGGTCGTCGGCCAGCCGGTCCCAACGGTTGAGCAGCAGGCTGGTGTATCCCTTCACCGAGGTCAGCGGCGATCGCAACTCGTGGCTCACGGTGGAGACGATCTCGATGCCGGCGGTGGCGCGGTGGAGGCGCGTCGCCGCACCGCGAAGCACGAGGACGGCGCCAACGACACGGTTGGCGCCGTCACGCTCATAGGCCGCGGTGACAAACGCCTTCACGTCGCTGCCGTTGGCCCGCGTGAGGGTGACTTCTTGCTCCGGGATCGCCCGCACCGACCGCAGCAGCGCGGAGCGGTGCCACCCATTGCTCCAAACTTCGACGCCGTCCGGCGTCCGGGGACGCAAGAGATCGACACAGCGCGCGCCGACCAGTTCAACGGGCATAAAGCCGGTGAGCTCACCAGCCGCGGTGTTGGCATCGGTGATGCGGCCGTCGGCATCGACGCGCAGGACGGCGTCCGGCAGGCGATCGAGAAGATTCACGGCCGCACACTCGTCCCGCGGCGTTGGCGGGCGACTTCGAAACCGAGGATGGCGGCCGCCATACCGACATTGAGCGACTCCGCCCTGCCGCGCAGCGGGATGGTTACCCGTTCCTGTAAAGCCTCCGCCACCGCGGCCGGCAGACCGCTGGCCTCGTTGCCGAAGACCAACGCCACCGGCTTGGTCAGATCGACGTCAGCGGGATCATGGCCGCCGTGGGCGACGGCGCCGATCGTGGTGATGCCCCACGCGGCCAACTGCTCGACTGCGCTCACGGGATCGCCGCCAGCCACGATCGGAACATGAAAGATGGACCCGGCCGACGCGCGAACGGTCTTTGGGTTGTAGATGTCGACGGAGCCGTCCGCGCAGATTACCCCGTCGGCTCCCGCGGCTTCGGCACTGCGTAACACCGTGCCCGCGTTGCCAGGGTCCCGAATGTCTGCGCACACCACCACGAACGAGCTGGCCGTGAGATCGGCAAGCGGCCGATCGATGAAGCGGACAACGCCCGCCAGCGGTTGTGGTGTCACCGTGTCGCCCACCCGCTCCATCACACCGGGCGCGAGCTCGAAGACGCGAACGCCGGCGTCCTCGGCACGCTGCAGCACGTTGCGATCGGCGTCGGGCGCGGCGAATACGGCCTCAACCGGCGCACCTGACGCCAATGCCGTTGCGACGCCCAGGGTGCCTTCTACCGCGAAGACCCGTTCCGCCTCCCGCGCGCTCCGCTGCCGCAGAAGGCGCCGAAGCCGCTGGACCTTCTGGTGGCGGTAGGAAAGCGCCGAGGCGGCCAGGACTACTCCGACGCGCCTGTCGGTTCGGGTGGGCTCGTCGGCTCCGGCGACTCAGCCGGAGACACGGCCGAGCCCGCCGCGACCTTCACCAATGCTGCGAAGGCGGCGGGGTCGCGCACGGCCAGGTCGGCGAGCACCTTCCGGTCGACTTCCACTTCGGCCGTCTTGAGGCCGTTGATGAATCGGCTGTAGCTCATCCCGTGCTGACGCGTGGCCGCGTTGATGCGCTGGATCCACAGCTGACGGAAGTCGCCCTTGCGCGCCCGACGGTCGCGGTACGCGTACTGCAGCGAGTGCATGACCTGCTCATTGGCGGCACGAAAGCTGCGGCTCTTGTTGCCGTAATAGCCCTTGGCTTGCTCCAACACGGCGCGGCGGTGCTTCTTGCCGTGGACGGCGCGCTTGACTCTGGCCATCGAGGGGCTCCTTTCTGCGAGAGGTGGACGGGGGGCAGGCGATCAGAAATCGACCCAGTTAGATCCCGAGTAGTCGCTTGACCTGCTTCTGATCTGCGGGCGCGACCTCGACCTCGCGTCCCAGGCGGCGGGCGCGCTTGGACGACTTCTTCTCCATCAGGTGGCCGCGGAAGGCCTTGCGCCGGCGGATCTTGCCGGTACCCGTGATCTTGAAGCGCTTCTTGGCGCCGCTGTCGGTTTTCATCTTCGGCATTAGCTGGTCTCCTGCGCAGGCGGTTGTTCCATCCGCGGTTGTTCGGTGCTTGAGCCGGTCGGCTCGTCTTCCTTCTCGGTTTCCTTCTTGGGCGTCCGGCGGTCCGGCGCCAGCACCATGACGAGGTTGCGACCGTCGAGTTTCGGAAGCGATTCGACCTTCCCGGCGGGAGCGACGTCTTCGGCGATCCGATCGAGCAGCCGCCGCCCCAATTCGGGATGACTCACTTCTCGCCCCCGGAACCAGACCGAGATCTTCACCTTGTGACCGTCGTTCAGGAACTGCTTCACGCGCCGGGTCTTGGTGTCGAAATCACCGCCACCGATCTTGATCCGGTAGTTCATCTGCTTGATCGCTGATCGGGTGCTCTTCCGGCGGGACTCTTTTGCCTTCTGGGCCGCGTCGAACTTGAACTTCCCGTAATCCATGATCCGGCAGACCGGTGGATCGGCGTTGGCTGCAACTTCCACGAGGTCGAGGTCGGCTTCCCTAGCAATGTTCAGCGCTTCGGGTAGCGGCTTGACACCCAGCCGGGTGCCGGCCTCGTCGACGAGGAATACTTCGCCGCGCGGATCTTTTCGTTGATCCTCGGCTCATTGGTCATCGGTGCAGTGGCGATTACAGCATCACCTCTTTCTTCGGCCCGCGAAAAGGGCGGGCGTAGGAAAGCACGCCCGCCCATGGCGGTCATTCACCCGGCGCACCCGAGAGTGGCCGGAGGGGGCATTACACCCCGCTTTCCTTCTTCAGTTGTCGCTCTAGGGTAACAGAGACGGTTTTGGCCCAAATCCAGGGTAGGAATGAGCGCATGAGCAGCTTGTGGACGCCAGGTGGTGAGCGCCCGGTCTCACGCGAGGGCCAGCCCTCGCCGTCGGCCGCCGCGATGGATGAAACCGGGGCGCCGATCGACGAGGCGGAGATGGAGGCTCGGCTCGAGGAACTCCGCCAACAGCTCGCCAGCACGCCGGTCGAGGGCATCGTTGCCCAGGTCGCCTACCAGCTCTTCGAGGTTGCGGCACTCCACCTCTCGGTCCAGCCTCCACAGCTCGAGCAAGCGCAACTGGCGATCGACGCCATGGCGGCGCTCGTCGACGGCCTCGGAACCCGTCTCGGCGAGCACGCCGCGCCGCTGCTCGACGGCCTGAGTCAGATCCGCATGGCGTTCGTACAGATCAAGGACGCTGCCGCGTCACCGCCGCCGCCTCCCAGCGACCCAGGCGACCCGGCACCACCGCAAAGCTGACCTCGGCGCCCTCCGGGATCGTTCGGCTCCCGTCGGCAATCTGGGTGCAGTGAAAGAAGTACTCCACACCGTCGGCGCCGCGCACGACGCCGTAACCCTTGTGGTCGTCGAAGGCGACCACCGTGCCGTGCACCTAGTGAACGATCTTGGTGAGCGGCAGCTCGATGATGTCGGAGGCCCCGTGATCCTTGAGCGCCGGAATGAGGATGTTGATGTCGGCCTTCGGGACTACGGCTTCAACCGCATAGGCGTCCTCGCCGAACAGTTTGGACACCGTTGGCGATTTCATCGACGGCAGGATCTCGATCACCCGGTCGAGGTCTGACGCGCCGACGTTGAGCTTCACCAGCACCTTGCCGCGCGCTTCCAAGGCCCCCTGCAACAGCGTGTGGATCTGGCTCATCGCGTGACGCTTCTGCGGGTCGTCGTACGCGGCGGGGTTGGCGATGAGCTCGGTATGCGACACCAGGATCGTCTCGACGATCTTGAGTCCGGCGGCGCGCAACGCCGCGCCGGTCTCAGTGATGTCGACGACGACGTCGACGATGTCGGGAACCTTGGCTTCGGTGGCTCCGTAAGACAGGCGGATGTCGGCGTCGATGCCGTGCTTCTCGAAGTATCGCCGGGTGAGCTCCGGGTACTCGGTGGAGACCTTCACGCCGCTCGGGAGATCACCGATGCCATTGATCAAGGAATCCGAGGGCACCGCCAGGACGATGTGGACGGGCCGGGCCGTCGCCTTGGAATAGTGCAGCTCGCCCAGCGAAACCACTTCACTGCTGGTCTCTTCGATCCAGTCGCGGCCGGTGACACCAATGTCGAACAGACCCTCGGCGACATAACGCGGGATCTCCTGTGGCCGGAGGATCCGCACCTCAGCGATCCGGGGGTCATCCACCTCGGCTTTGTAAGCCACGTCGGACCCGCGGTTGACCGGCAGGTCGGCGGACTCGAACAGCTCGAGCGTCGGGCGCTCGAGCGTTCCCTTCGGTAGAACGAGGCGAAGCATCTACGACGGTGCAGGCTTGGGGAGTTGCCGCAGCAGGTCAGTCATCTCGATCGCGGTCATGGCCGCCTCGAAGCCCTTGTTGCCGGCCTTGGTTCCAGCCCGCTCTATCGCCTGTTCGATCGTGTCAGTGGTGAGGACGCCGAATATGACCGGCACCCCGGTTTCCAGCTGCACCTGCTGGATGCCGGCTGCGCACTGCCCGGCGACCTGCTCGTAGTGGCCGGTAGCACCGCGGATGACCGCACCTAGACAGATGACCGCGTCGAACTCCCCCGACGCCGCGAGCTGCTTGGCGACCAACGGAAGTTCGAAAGCGCCGGGCGCCCACGCCACGGTGATCGACGCCGCGTCAACCCCATGCCGCGTCAGTCCATCGTTGGCACCGGCGAGAAGTCGCTCGGTGATGAAATCGTTGAAGCGCCCGCAGGCGATGGCAACCCGCAGTCCGTCGCCGAACAACTTGCCGGTGTAGGTGGTCATCAGATCTCCAGTCTCGCCTACAAAACGTCGTCGAGGCCATCAAGTAAGTGACCCATGCGCTCGCGCTTGGTTCGCAGGTACTCGATGTTGTGCGGGTTCGGTGGGACCTCAAGCGGTACCCGATCGACGATCTCGAGCCCGAAACCGCCGAGGCCGTCTCGCTTGGCCGGGTTGTTTGTCATGAGACGCATCGTGGTGATACCGAGGTCTACGAGAATCTGTGCCCCGATGCCGTACTCGCGTCGATCGGCGTGGAGGCCGAGGTCGAGGTTGGCGTCGACTGTGTCGCGACCCTGCTCCTGGAGCACGTAGGCCCGCAGCTTGTTGGCGATGCCGATGCCACGGCCTTCATGACCGCGCAGGTAGACGATCACGCCCAACCCCTCGTCGGAGATCTTGCGCATGGCCGCTTCGAGCTGCGGGCCGCAGTCGCACCGCATCGAGCTGAACACGTCGCCGGTGAGGCATTCGCTGTGCATCCGGACGAGCACGTTGTCCTCGCCCTGGACCGCGCCCTTCACGAGCGCCAAGTGGGTTTCGCCGTCGATAAGTGACTCGTAGGCGTAACACGTGAAGTCCCCGTACGCGGTGGGGATACGCGCCTCGACGAAGCGCTTGACCAGCTTCTCGCGCTGACGTCGGTAGCGGACCAGGTCGGCGATGGAGATGAGGAGAAGATCGTGCTCCTCGCAGAACGCCTCAAGCTCCGGAAGCCTGGCCATGTCGGTCTTGTCAGAGTTGACGACCTCGCAGAGCACGCCGGCGGGATAGAGCCCGGCCATGCGGGCGAGGTCGACGGCGGCTTCGGTATGCCCGCTTCGCTTCAGGACACCGCCCTCGCGATAGCGCAACGGGAAAATGTGGCCGGGGCGGGCGAGATCGTCCGGGCGGGTTGCGGGATCGATCAGCGACTGCACGGTGGCGGCGCGGTCCGCGGCCGAAATGCCGGTGGTGGTGCCTTGGCGCACGTCGACGCTCACCGTGAACGCGGTGCGGTTGGCTTCGGTGTTGGCGCTGACCATCAGCGGCAGCTCGAGCTCGTCGAGGCGGTCGCCGGTCATCGGCATGCAGATCACACCCGAGGTGTGGCTCAGGAAGAACGCGATGTTCTCCGGTGTGGCGAACTCGGCGGCCATGATGAGGTCGCCTTCGTTCTCACGATCTTCGTCGTCGACCACCACCACGATCTCGCCGCGGCCAATCGCGGCGACGGCTTTTTCGATATCGGCGAAGGGCATTTACCGGTCTCCCATCATTCGCTCTACGTATTTGGCGATCAGGTCCACTTCGAGGTTCACGTGCTCCCCAGGTTGGCGACGACCGAGGGTGGTGACTTCGGCGGTATGCGGGATGACGGCCACGGTGAAACCGTCGGGGAGCGCCTTGACCACCGTGAGGCTCACGCCATCGACTGTGATCGAGCCTTTCTCCACCACATAGCGGGTGAGGTCAGACGGCATGCGAACTTGAAGGTCGGGCACCGGGCTCACCACTTCACCTACGGCATCGACGTGTCCCTGCACGATGTGACCGCCGAGGCGGTCGTTGACTTGCAGCGGCCGCTCGAGGTTTACCGCGTCGCCCGCCTTCAGCGCACCGAGGTTCGTTCGCTGCATGGTCTCCGCCACCGCGTCGGCGCCGAACCAGTGCGGCCCGACATCGACGATCGTCAAACAACACCCGTTGATCGCGATGCTGTCGCCGATACCCGCGCCCTCGAGCAACCGGACGGTACCGATCTCGAGCCGGCCGCCTTCGAACCGCCGGACCGTGCCCAGCTCCTCCACTATCCCGGTGAACACGCCACCTCCACACGTAGGTCGTCGCCCAACCGGGCCACGTCGACGATCTCGCCCCGCCACACGTCATCCATCGTTGTGGCGCCGGGGCCGGCGAACAGCGGCCGGCTGTCGTCGCCGCCCGCGAATGCCGGCGCGAGGTACAGCACGTAGCGGTCGACGAGCCACGCGGCATGAAAATCATCCGCGACCGACGCGCCGCCTTCGACCAGGAGCTGCACCACCCCGCGTTTGCCCAGATCGTCGAGCACCGCGGTCAGGTCGCCCTCGAACTCGAGCGCCGGCTGAACCTTGGCGTCGGTGGGGGCTCGGCCGAGCACGACCCGCTCCGGGTCGCGACCCTCAGCGAGTCGCACCGTCAACTCAGGGTCGTCGGTGCGTACGGTGCCTGCGCCGACCAGTACGGCGTCGCTCTCGGCGCGGAGTCGGTGCGCGTCGGCCCGGGCCGGCTCGCCGGTGATCCACTTGCTCGTGCCGTCGGGGGCGGCGGTGCGTCCGTCAAGCGTGGCGGCCAGCTTGAGCACTACCCATGGCCGCCCGGTGCCGCGGTGCTTGACGTACGGAGCCAGTTGGGACCGAACCTCGGCCTCGAGTACGCCAACCTCTACCTCGATCCCCGCGTCGCGGAGCTGCGCCACGCCGCGGCCCTGCACGTTGGGATCAGGATCTTCGATGCCAACCACGACGCGCCGCACCCCGGCGCCGACGATCGCATCAGTGCACGGACCGGTGCGACCCTGATGGCAACACGGTTCGAGCGTTGTGTAGAGCGTGGCGCCCTCGGCGGCCGCGCCGGCGGCGGCCAACGCGGCGATCTCAGCGTGGGCGCCTCCGGGCGGCGCCGTTGCGCCCTCGAACCGCACGCCCGCATCTGTTAGGACCACCGAGCCGACCCACGGGTTCGGTGTGGTGGTGGTGCGGACCGCGCCGGCAAGCTCGACTGCCCGCCGCATGAGGTCCTGGTCGGTGGCCACGTTCGTCCTCTATCTGTAGTGAGGACGCGCGGCGAAGACGCCCCGCGCCCTCGCTCCCATCCGGACTTTTACCGTCGGCCCCGGAATTCCACCGGATCGGCCCCTTGGCCCACTGCTTGGCTGGTCGAGGGGTTCGCGGGCTTTCACCGCCGGTCGGGACTTGCACCCACGCCCCGCGAGGGACGGTATTGATCTGAAATTTCTCTTGACCAACCAGTCTAGTTTCTGAGGGGCGCAAAGTCGACGTGATACGCGTCGCTCGCGTACGCGAACGAGCAGGAGTGAAATGGCCCGATGGACCTGCCCACGGTGCGACCGTCAATTCGGACGCTCGCAGCAATCACACGTGTGCGTGCCTGGGAACACGGTGGCCGCCACCTTCGGGGGCCGCCCGCCGGTGTATCGCGAGCTCTACGACGCGATGATCACGCACCTCAAGGGCCTGGGCCGGGTGCACGAGGACGCGGTACGCGTCGGCGTGTTCCTCGTGCGCGATCGCAAGCTGGCCGAAATCCGGCCGAAGGCGCGGTCGCTCAACGCATGCATCTACCTCCCCCGCGCCCTCGAGCACAGCCGCGTGGCCACCAAGGTCCCGATCGCGGCCGGCCGCACCGTGAATGTGGTCAAGCTCACCAAGCTGGAGGACGTCGACGAACAACTTCTGGAGTGGTTGACCGAGGCCTTCGAGGCCGCCGGCGAGTGACCTTCTAGTGGGGGTGGCCACCGCCCAGCAGATCCAAGGCGTGGGGCAGCACATCGATGATCGCTCCAATGCATTCCACCGACCCGGCGGTCGAACCGGGGGTGTTCAGCACGAGCGCGGTTCCCGCGGTGCCGGCGACACCTCGCGATAACCGCCCGAGTGGGTTCACCAGTCGCATGGCCTCAGCGAGTCCCGGCGCCTCGCGGTCGATGACCGCCCGGGTGCCTTCCGGCGTCTCGTCGCTGGGCGAGAAGCCGGTGCCGCCAGTCGTCACGACCACGCCGGTGAAGTCCTCGATCAGCTCGCGGAGGGCCGCGGCGACACTCACGCTGCCGTCGGTGACGACACGGCGCTCGACCACGTCGAAGCCAGCACGGGTCAGCGCTGCCTCCAATGCGTCACCCGACTTGTCTTGCCTTTCGCCCTTTGCCGCCGCGGTGGAGACCGTGAGGATCTTGGCTTGATGACTCACGGCGCCGCGGTGGCCGCGGCGCGGATGCGGGCGGCGGCCGCACGCGGATTTGCGTCGCCAAAGATGGCGTTCCCCGCCACGAAGACATCGGCACCCGCGGCCGCCGCGATTGGCGCGGTGTGCTGATCGATGCCGCCGTCGACCTGTAAGGCGACGTCGAGACCCAAGCGATCGACTTCGGCCCGCCGCGGCCTGGACCTTCGCCATCACCTCGGGAATGAACTTCTGGCCACCGAAGCCGGGATGCACCGTCATCACGAGCAGCAGGTCGATCCGATCCAGGAACGGTTCGACGGCCTCGAACGGCGTCTCGGGATTCAGGACCAGCCCGACGTCGAGCTCGAGAGAGCGGAGCTGGTCGATGAGCGCTCCCGTCTCCCCCACCTCCACGTGGATCGAGCACCCGTCGGCACCCGCCTCCTTGAACGCCGGGAGGTACTCGCCGGGGTTGGTGATCATGAGGTGGCAGTCGAGGTAGAGCTCCGTGTACTTGCGTAGCGACCGAACCACCGGCGGCCCGATGGTGATGTTGGGGACGAAGTGGCCGTCCATCACATCGACGTGCAGGGTGTCGGCCTCGGGTACAACCGCATCCACCGCGCCGGCCAAGTTGGCGAAGTCGGCCGACAGGATCGATGGCGCTATGCGGACCACGCGCCTGACACTACGGCGCCTGTAGGCGGAGAACGTACATCCCATCGGTGCCATGGGCCTGGGGTAAGAGCCGCCACCCCCTACCTACCGGCTCCCACGGGTCACCGACCGCAAGGGGGGCGAGGTCAGGGTGCTCCCGCGCCAACCAGTTGTCGATCCCACCCGTCTCAGCTGCAGTAAGGGTGCACACGCTGTAGACGAGTACACCGCCGGGCCGAACGAGCGAGCGGGCCTCGTGCATGAGCTCCCGCTGCAGGATGGCGAGGCGGCCGACGTCGTCGGATTGGATGCGCCACCGCGCATCGGCGCGGCGGCCAAGGACGCCGAGCCCCGAGCAGGGCGCATCGACCAGCACGCGGTCCGCCCGACCTCGAGCCATCGGGACGCGGCGCCCGTCGGCCACCCCGACGTGCACGTTGCGATGTCGGTACCGGCGAGCGTTGGCCGCGATGAGCCCAGCTCGGTGAGGTTGCAGATCGAGGGCAACCACACGTCCCGCCGCCATCCCCGTGGCCTTGCCGCCAGGGCCGGCGCAGACATCGACCACCAGATCCTCCGGGCCGGCATCGACCGCGGCAGCCACCCACTGCGACGCCTGGTCCTGTACGTATCCATCCGGTCGGACGGTTGGCGTCGGAGGCCGGTTCATCGCCGCCATCGCGTCGTGCGCCGCATCGGCGCCCAGGTCTGCCGTGAGTCGCTCGACGATCCAGTCGGGATAGCTGAGCTCGGTCGCCGTGTCGGGCCAGTCAGGTCGGCCGGCGGCGACTTTCCGCAGCACGGCGTTGACGAAACCCCGGGCCCGACCGGGTGCAACATCGACGGTGGCCGAAACGCCGGCGTGCGCAGGAGTCTGGAGGAAGTGGAGTTGGTACGCGCCAAGGCGAAGCGTGTTTCGCACGTCGTCGTCGATGGCGCGGTTCAGATGGCGGTCGACGAGCCAGTCGCAGGCGCGGCGCATGCGCGTCGTGCCGTACACCAGCTCGGTGACGAAGTCGCGGATCGCGTTGGGCGAGGTCGGCGCGCTCGATGAGCGGCGGTACCGCGAGGTTGGCGAAGGCCCCCTCGTCGATGCGACGCAGCGCGCGCAGCGCGACACGACGCGGATCATCACCCACCGAGCTGTTCGCCCGGAGCGGGACGAGCGCCGTTGCGCCAGGCGGCGGCCGGTTGCGGGCCACGGCCCTCCGGCTGCACGTCGAGCAGTTCGACGCCGGCGCCATCGCCGGCCCCGACGGTGGTGCCATCGAGCACACCGGGCGGTGGACCACCGGGCAGGACGCGCGCCCGCAGCACGCGCAGACGCTTGTCACGGAACTCGGTCCACGCTCGGCCGAGGCGGACGACCCGCAGCACATCCTCTGCGGGGCGCGACCAGTCAATGCGCAGTTCCTCGGGAGTGAGCTTCGCCGCATAGGTGGCCTCGCCGCGCTGTGGCTGCGGATCAATAAGCCCCGCAGCCAGCGCGTCGAGTAGCAAGGGCACGCCGGTCGCGACCAGGCGGCTGCGCAGTTCGTTCGCGGTTTCCTCGGCGCCGATGGTCACCCGGTCGCACACGTACACCGGCCCGGTGTCGAGACCCTCCTCGAGCTCCATGAGACACACACCCGATTCGGCGTCGCCGGCGAGAATCGCCCGCTCCACCGGAGCGGCGCCGCGCCAGCGGGGCAGGAGCGAGAAGTGAACGTTGACCATCGGTACCTGGGCAAGTACGTCCGGCTTGATCAATCGGCCAAAGGCCACGACCACGGCGCGGTCCACGCCGAGCTCGAGGATGTCATCGACGGTCGCGGTAACCGTGAGCCCCTTCGCCGATGCGGCGGCCTTGACCGGGCTCGGTACCAGATCGCTGCCGCGCCCGCGGCGCTTGTCGGGATTGGTGACGACGACGGCGACGTCGTGGCCCACGTCAATCAACACGTTGAGGAACGGGACCGCAGCGGCCGGTGTCCCGAGGAAGGCGAGTCTCAGACTCGCCTCACGGCTCAATACCGTTGGCTCGCCTCACGGCTCGGAACGGCGGCGCAGCTCGCGCATGGCGTCCTTGCGCTGCGCCTTGGTGAGCCGTGCCAGTAAGAGAACCCCATCGAGGTGGTCGCATTCATGCTGGAACATGCGGGCCAGGAGATCGTCAGCCTCGATGTCGATTGGATTCCCATCGAGGTCGATGCCGGTGAGGCGCACGGTTTTTGCCCGCTCGATCGGCCAGTACAACCCAGGGACAGAGAGGCAGCCCTCCTCGTAGGTCCACTCACCTGCCGGGTTGCTCAGCACCGGGTTGATCACCGTGTGGGGACCGGCCCCATCCCCGATGTCGTACACGAACATGCGCTTCTGGACACCGACCTGCGGTGCGGCCAGCCCAATGCCGGGCGCGTCGTACATCGTGGTCAACATGTCCTTGGCTAGCGCCGCGACCGTGCCATCGATGTTCGTGATTTCGGTGGTCGGCGTTTTGAGCACCGGATCCCCAAAGACTCGGATTTCGTAGGGCGCCACGGCGGGCAACCTTAAACGCGGCGAGGGTCGACCTCGACGCGCAACCGGCCCGCCGGACGGGGCGCCGCGGCTAGCGCGTCGCACAACATCGCGTGGTCGCCGGCCCGAACCTGCCAGACGCCATCGACCGGTCCGCGTACATCGACCCCATCGAGGAGCACGGCGAACTCCGACGCCGCCTCGCCCGAGAGCAACGCCATCGCGCCGTACGGCGGCTGACCGAGCGCCCGCCGCCGCTCCGCGTCAGGCCCGCTGGCCCGTGAGGGGTCAGCATGCAGCGCCGCGGCGATGACCTCGTGATCCGGCACTCTCGTCTGGATGACCATCCGACCCTCCCGTCGTCGCCCCCCGACGAGGCGCGCCGCTCGGGCCAGCAGCGCCAGGGCACTCTCGCCCGCGGTGAATCGGGGTGCGAGCAACTCCTGGTCGAAGTCGAGGAACACGACGGCGTCAGCCGAGGACACGCGGTGCAAGACCGCTTCGGTTCCGACAATGACGCCGGTGTCGGGAATCGCATCCGAGTCGCCGGTGACCTCCCCGACCGGTACACCCGCCAACGCCTCCAGCTCTTCACGAATTCGGGTCACGCCCACTCGCAGGTGCTTGAGTCGCTGGCTCCCGCAACTGGAACACACGCTGGCCCGTACGGTTCCACAGCGCCGGCACCGCAGGCCTTCGTCGACTTGCCCGACGGCGCCTTCACACACCTCGCATCGCGTGAGTTCCGAGCACACACCGCAGGCCAGCAAAGTTGCCCGACCCTTCCGGTTGAGGACGCACACGATGCGCCCGCCGCTGCGGAGCAAGGGCACCAGCCGCGATGAGTACAGCCCCGACCGAGGATCTTCCTGGCGCCGGTCGATCACCTCGACTGGCGGCCAGCCGGCGCGCTCTTCGGATCTGGAGGGCACGAGCAACTCGCCCCACGCGAGCAGTTCCAACGTCGGCGCGGGCGAGACGGCGACACAGGGAACGCCAGCCCGCTGGGCCCGTTCGGCGGCGACCATCCATGCATTCCACGTCGGTGCCCGCTCTTCGACCAGCGCGTCGTCGTGCGCGTCGAGCACAAGGACGGCGCTCAGGTCCGGTGACGGCGACCACGCCGCGGCGCGCGTGCCGACCACGGTTGCACCTCCAGCCGCAGCGCGCGCCCAGTCGGTCGCCATCAGGGCAACTGGCTGACCGGCCCGCCGCAACCGCTGCGTCAGGTGGACGGCGTCGGCGACGGACGCGGTCAGCACGAGCGCCGGTCCGCGCCGCATCGCCGCCTCGACAATCGGAAACCGGTCGGCCGCCGGCGGCAGTCGCAGCACGCAACGGGGACGCGAGAGTGCCTCCTCGGCAAGTGGCTGCGCCACGGCCGGGGCCGAACGTGGCACGTGCGGCGCTGGAGGAAGGCCCGCCACCGCCTTCTCCGGCGAAGCGGCGCGCATGAACGACGTCCGCCGGCCCGCCCAGCGCCACGCGGCCCACAACGCCAAGTCGATGAGCTCCCGCGACGGACCTCTCCCGGTGACCTTGGCAATGGGCTGCAATCGCACCCCGGCCGGCGGATCCACCCCCAGCGCAGTTACCCAGCCGCGAACGCGCCGGCCGTGCAGCGCGACGCGCACGATGCTCCCGACGCTGATTGCCGCGCTCAGCTGGTCAGGTACGAGGTAGTCGAACTCGCGGTCGAGGGCTGGTACGTCGACGAGGACGCGCGCGGTTAGAGACTCAGCGCCCGTTTGAAGTCGTCCAGGCGGCTCAGCTTCTCCCACGTGAAGTCCTTCTCGGACCGCCCGAAGTGACCGTAGGCCGCCGTCTTCCGGTAGATGGGACGGCGAAGGTCGAGGTCACGCAGGATCGCCGCGGGGCGAAGGTCGAACACGCTGTCGATCGCCGAGGAGATGAGCTGCGGATCGACGGTTTCCGTACCGAAGGTCTCGACCATGATCGACACCGGCCGGGCGACGCCGATGGCGTACGCCACCTGGATCTCGCATCGGCGCGCCGCCCCCGAGGCAACGACGTGCTTGGCCACCCAACGGGCGGCGTAGGCCGCGGACCGGTCGACCTTGGTCGGGTCCTTCCCCGAGAACGCCCCGCCGCCGTGGCGGGCGGCGCCGCCGTAGGTGTCGACGATGATCTTCCGGCCCGTGAGGCCGGTGTCGGCATGCGGGCCACCCAACTCGAAGGTTCCGGTGGGGTTGGCGAGCACCTGGTAATCGTCCCCGGCGAACTGGGCCGGCAGCAGCGGGTGAATGACGTGCTCGCGGAGATCGGGCTTCAGCAACGTCTCGAGGTCGAGCCCGGGCTGGTGCTGCGTCGAGATCAGGACCGTCTTCAGTCGCACCGGGCGGCCGTCTTCGTACTCGAACGTGACCTGGGTCTTGCCGTCGGGCCGCAGGTACGGCAGCACGCCGGCTTTGCGTACCTCTGACAGCCGCTGGGCGAGGCGGTGGGCCAACCAGATCGGGAGCGGCATGAGATCGTCGGTCTCGTCGCAGGCGAAGCCGAACATCATCCCCTGGTCACCGGCACCCTGCGCGTTGATGATGTCCTCGCCGCTGGTGCCCGACCGGATCTCCAGCGCGGAGTCGACGCCCTGCGCAATGTCGGGCGACTGCTCGTCGATGCTGATGATGACGCCGCACGTGTGACCGTCAAAGCCGTAGGACTCGCGGTCGTAGCCGATATCGCACACGACTTGGCGGACCAGCTTGGGAATGTCGATGTAGGCGTCGGTGGTGATCTCGCCGGCCACGACCACCAGCCCCGTTGTCAACAGCGTCTCGCACGCCACCCGGCCCATAGGGTCCTTATCGAGGATCGCGTCGAGGACCGCATCGGAGATCTGGTCGGCCATCTTGTCGGGATGGCCCTCGGTTACGGACTCCGAGGTGAAGGTATACGCGGTCACTGGTTGCCTTTCCTTTGTGCCACCACATCGAGGATGGCGCGGGCGATGTCCCGCTTGTCGGACATTGGTACCTCGACCTCGTGGCCGTCATGGCCGATGATGAGAACGCGGTTGGTGTCGTGTTCGAAGCCCGCCCCTGCCTCGGCCACGTCGTTGGCGACCACGAGGTCAACGTTCTTGGCCTCGAGCTTCTGACGCGCGTTCTCGCGGACGTCGGATGTCTCCGCGGCGAAGCCGACGATGAGTTGACCGGCGCGTTTCCTCCGGCCGAGTTCGGCGAGGATGTCGACGGTGGGTTCCAACGCAAACTCCGGAACGCCGTCGGCTTTTTTGATCTTCTCGTCGCGCGCGGTCACAGGGCGGAAGTCCGCAACGGCCGCGGCCATGACGACCACGTCGACCGCATCGGCTCGCGTCAGCACGGCGTCCGCCATTTGCGCGGCCGTATCGACGTGCACGATCTCTACCGACGGGACCGAGGGGCGTGACGCTGTCGTCACCAGCACGACCTTCGCTCCCCTTCGCGCCGCCTCGTCGGCAAGAGCGTGACCCTGCTTGCCCGAAGACCGGTTCCCGATGAAGCGCACGGGGTCGATGGGTTCGCGCGTGCCACCGGCGGTGACGAGCACGCGGAGACCGGCGAGGTCGGGGTCGCTGAGGACGTGCTCGATCGCGGAAACGATCGTCGCCGGATCAGCCAAGCGGCCCATGCCGACGTCGCCGCCGGCGAGCCGACCCGGCTCGGGCTCAACGATGGTGACACCCCGGCGGCGCAGTACCGCAAGGTTGTCCTGCACCGCGGGGTGTTCCCACATCTCGGTGTGCATCGCCGGGCAGACAACCACCGGCGCACGAGTGGCCAGCAACGTCGCAGTGAGAAGGTCGTCGGAGAGCCCGGCGACGTACGCGGCGATGACGCGTGCCGTCGCGGGCGCGACGACGATCACATCTGCCTGCTGACCAAGGCGCGTATGCGGGATCGGATCCGGCCCGTCGAAGAGCGTGAGTTGGGCGGGCTCCGAGGCCAGCGCTGAGAAGGTGAGCGGACCGACGAACTTGGTGGCGGCCGCGGTGAGCACCGGCGTGACGTGGGCGCCGGCGTCGACCAGCCGGCGGCAGACCTCGACGGCCTTGTACGCGGCGATCCCCCCAGCTACCCCGAGGACAACTCGGCGGCCGGCCAACCTACTCACGCTGGGCCTACTTGGCGGTTTCTTCGACGTCCTCGGGCCGCACGAACGTGATCTTGCTGGCCGCGATCTCTTCGAGGGCGATCGACAGGGGCTTCCGGGACACCGAGGTCACCTGCGGCGGGACAATCGAGCCCAGGCCCTCACCCAGCTGGTTGTAATACGAGTTCACCTGGCGGCCGCGCTTGGCCGCGAGAGCCACGAGCGTGAACTTCGAGTCCACCTTGTCGAGGAGTTCCTCGATCCGGGGAAACATCATGTTTTGGTCGCGCTGCGCCATGGCTCCTCTAAAGGGGGGTTTTACGGTGGCCTGCCAGTATACCGGCCACCTCCGCCACCGCCCGACCCACGTCGTCGTTGACCACGACGTGCTGCGCCAGCTCTCGACCCGACGCCTCCTCGACCGCAGCAATCTCGAGGCGCTTGCGCACCTGCTCCGGCGTGTCGCCCCGAGCACGAAGGCGTTCGCCCTGTGCCTCCCGCGACGGGGGCACGATGAGGGTCATCACCGCGTTCTCGACGGCGGCAAGAACCTGCGCCGCGCCCTGCACTTCGATGACCAGGATGACGTCCCGGCCTTCCGGCGGGTTCGGCTTCGGCGTTCCGTAGAGGTTCCCGACATATTCGGCCCACTCCAGGAAGCCGCCGCGCTCGACCTCGGCGAGGAAGTCTTCGCGTGAGACGAAGCTGTAGTCCTCGCCGGTCTCGTGGAGTCGCGGTCGACGCGTCGTCCACGAGCGGCTGAGCCACAGCGTCGGGTCCTGTTCCAACAGCCGACCAACGACGGTGTCCTTCCCGACGCCGCTCGGCCCCGAGATGATGAACGTGCGGTGACTCATGTGCGACCGCTCTCTCGTCGCCGGAGGCGGCGACTCGTACGGATGCACAAAGAAACATTGAGCGCGGAAGCCGGAGGGCTTTGCCCGGAGGCTGGAGCACCATAAGGCTCGCCGAGCAAGCTCTGCTTGCGAGGCGAAAGTCTCAGTGTTCGGACAGTTTTTCGAAGAGCTTGCGACGCTGGTTGTCGCCGAGGCCCTGGAGACGTCTCGTCTCGCTGATGCCGACATCCTCCATCAGGCGACGCGCCTTCACCTTGCCGACGCCGGGCAGAGCTTCGATCACCGACAGCACTTTCATCTTGCCGACGATGTCGTCACGCTCGCCTTGGTCGAGCAGCTCCTTGAGCGACAGCGTGCCCATCTTGAGCTTCTCTTTCAGCTCCGCCCGAAGGCGGCGCGCCGCCGCCGCCTTCTCGAGGGCGGCCTGGCGCTGTTCAGGAGACAGCGAGGGAGG
This sequence comes from uncultured Actinomycetes bacterium, assembly GCA_963742585.1. Lineage (GTDB taxonomy): Bacteria > Actinomycetota > Acidimicrobiia > Acidimicrobiales > JACDEA01 > JACDEA01. The sequence continues at coordinate 1,103,927 of CAVUMI010000009.1, read as the reverse complement.
CAGCGGCATGCCGCGCACCCTAGCGCGCTGGTTCCAGCGACTCCATGAGACGCGCCGCCGCAGCGATGGGGTCGGGCGCGGCGGTCACCGAACGGCCGATTACCAGAAGGTCGGCGCCAGCGGCAAGTGCCTCGTGGGGCGTCGCTGAACGCGCCTGGTCGTGGCGCGCGTCGCCCGCCGGGCGCACTCCGGGGACGACCGCGAACAGCTCTGGGCCGGTCGCTTTCACGTCGGCCACGTCGCTCGCCGCGCACACCACACCCCCGCAGCCCGCCTTCAGCGCCGCTTCCACGCGCTCGGTCAAGAGGTCGCGCGGCGCGTTCGCTTCGCTGGTGAGAATTGTCACCGCCAACGCCGTGGGCACCGCTAGGTCCGCGCCCGCCGCGCCCTCCAGCAATCCCTCGACACCGGCGCGGAGCATTTCGACGCCTCCCGCGGCGTGCATGTTGAGGTACGACGCGCCCAGCGCGCCGATCACCCGCGCGGCGCGACCAACGGTGGTGGGGATGTCGTGGAACTTCAGGTCGAGGAACACGCGATAGCCGAGCTCGGCCATTGTTGCGACGGCGTCCGGTCCCGCCGCGCTGTAAAGCTCGAGGCCGACCTTGGCGACACCGAAGTACGGCCGCATCTGCTGCGCGAGGCGTTCGGCGACGATGAGGTCGTCGACGTCCAGCGCCAGGGCCAGGGAGTCCTTGATCTCACCCATGGGCGGCTCCTATCAGTTCGCGAACGGCACGTACGCCGTGGCCGTCACACCACGCCGCGAGCTCGTTCAACACCCGGGCCGGCGAGCGGGGATCGGCAAAGGTCGCGGTGCCGACCTGGACGGCCGAGGCGCCGGCCAGCAGCATCTCCACGGCATCGAACCCCGTGCGGATGCCGCCGACGCCGACGATCGCCGCATCCGGGAGGGCGGCGTGGACATCGTGCACCGCCCGGACCGCGATCGGATGGACGGCGGCGCCCGACAACCCACCGCCCCCCGCCCCGAGCCGTGGTCGGCGGGTCTCCGGATCGATGGCCATCCCCATGACGGTGTTGATCAGCGTGAGAGCGTCGGCGCCTGCGCTCATCGCGGCGTCGGCTATCTCGACCAGATCAGTGACGTTGGGGCTGAGCTTGGCCCATCGAGGTCGATTGACCCCAGCGGTCGCCGCCACCACCTCGCCGGTGGCACCGGGCGAGTGGCCGAACATGCGCCGGCGGTCCTCGACGTTGGGACAGCTGACGTTCACCTCGACGGCCACAACTGTCTCGGCGGGGGCGTCGGCCAGCATCGTCGCCGCCTTCTCGTAGGCCTCGACCGAGAACCCCCAGATGCTGGCGACCACCCGGGCTCCAGCGGCCACCAGGCTCGGTAGCTCGTGCTCCAGCCATGCCTCGACGCCCGGATTCTGCAACCCGACACTGTTGAGGAGTCCCGATGCGGTCTCATGCAACCGCGGCGCCGGGTTGCCGGCCCAGGGTTCAGCGGAGAGCGACTTGACTACGACCGCGCCGAGGTCAGCCAGGTCGAAGTAGCGGGCCAACTCGTCACCATGTCCCGCGGTCCCCGACGCGGTCATCACGGGATTCGGCAACGCGATCCGACCGATCGCCGTGGTGAGATCGACACTCACAGGGGAAGTTGCAGCTGGTCGTCGGCGAGGTACTCCTGGAGCGACTTGACGGCTAACGGGTGGCGGCCCCAGTCGGCTATGCCGGCGGCCGCGGCGCGGGCAGCGGCCACCGTGGTGAGACAGGGCACGCGATGAAAGCTCGCCGCAGTTCGGATGTGATCGCCGTCGGCGCGTTGGGCGCGGCCGCGTGGCGTGTTGACGACGAGCTGCACCTTGCCCGACGAGATGAGCTCCACTGCATCCATCCCGGTGGCGTCGCCGACCTTGGCGACGACGGTCTCCACCGGTACGCCGTGCTGCTCGAGGTACTGCGCGGTGCCGGTCGTCGCGGCAATGCCGAAGCCGAGTTCGGCGAACTTCAGTGCGGCACCGAGACCCGCCGACTTGTCGCGATCCGCCAGCGAAAAGAACACCGCACCGCCCTCGGGTAAACGGTCGCCCGCAGCGATCTGGCTCTTGGCGAAGGCCAGACCGAACGTGACGTCGATACCCATGACCTCGCCCGTCGAGCGCATCTCCGGACCGAGCAACGTGTCGACATCGGGGAACCGGTTGAAGGGAAGCACCGCCTCCTTGACACTCACATGTCCGCCGGTAGACGGCGGGCGCAGCAGGCCTTCATCCCGCAGTTCGGCCAGCGTGGCGCCGGCGATGACACGCGCCGCGACCTTGGCAAGGGGCACGCCGGTGGCTTTGGCAACGAACGGGACCGTGCGGCTGGCCCGCGGATTCGCCTCGATCACGAAGACCTGGCTGTTCTTGACCGCGTACTGCACGTTGATCGGACCGCACACATTGAGAGCGTCGGCGATGGCGTGCGTGTAGTTCTCTATCACCACAAGCGTGGACTGCGGCAATGTCGGCGGCGGGATGACGCACGCACTGTCGCCGGAATGCACGCCGGCTTCCTCGACGTGTTCCATTATCCCGCCGATCACGACCTCACCGGCGCGGTCGCGCACGGCGTCGACGTCCACCTCGATGGCGTCCTCGAGGAACCGATCCACGAGGACCGGCCGTTCCGCCGACAGTCCGCCCTCGCGTCCGAGTGATCCAAACCCGGCCAGCTCGGCCATGGCCCGCCGGAGCCCATCGTCGTCGTAGACAATCTCCATGGCGCGACCGCCGAGCACGTAACTCGGTCGCACGAGCGCGGGGTAGCCGATGCGCTCGACGATGGTGAGTGCCTGCTCGACGGTTGCCGCCGTCCCGCCCGCCGGTTGCGGGATCTCAAGGCGGGCGCAGAGGGCGTTCCACCGCTCGCGATCCTCGGCCAGGTCGATGGACTCGGGCGTCGTGCCGAGGACCAGTTCGGCGGGGAGCTGCCCGGCCAGCTTCAGCGGCGTCTGTCCGCCCAGGCTGACGACCACGCCACGAAGATGGCCCGTGCGCTGCTCGGCCTCGATGATGTTGAGGACGTCTTCCAACGTGAGGGGCTCGAAATAGAGGCGGTCGCTCGTGTCGTAATCGGTGGAGACCGTCTCGGGGTTGCAGTTGACCATCACCGTCTCGTAGCCGGCGTCGCCCAAGGCGAAGGCGGCATGGACGCAGCAGTAGTCGAACTCGATCCCCTGGCCGATCCGGTTCGGCCCTGAGCCCAGGATCACGATCCGTTCGCGCTCCGTCTCACGAACCTCGTCCTCGTCCTCGTATGTGGAGTAGTGATACGGCGTTTCGGCCGCGAACTCGGCACCACAGGTGTCCACCGTCTTGAACACGGCTCGCACGCCAGCCGCCAGGCGGGCGGCGCGCACATCCGATTCGGCCATGCCCCAGAGCCAACCCAGTTGCGCGTCACTGAAGCCCAGGCGCTTGGCCCGGCGCCACTCCGACCGGCTCATCGCCGGGAATCCCCGCGCCGCGAGTGCTGCGCGCTCCTCGACGATGGCCGAGATCTGATCGAGGAACCACGGGTCGACGCGGGTGGCCTCGGCCAGCCGGTCGACGGTGATCCCCCGCCGCAGGGCGGCTTCCAGTTGGAACGGCCGATCCGGCGTGGCGATCGCGGCACGCCGGACGAGCTCGTCATCGGTAAGCGCGTCCAGGGCCGACTCGGCGGGATCGCAATTGAGACCGAAGCGGCCGTGCTCAAGCGAGCGGAGTCCCTTCTGGAGCGACTCCGGGAACGTTCGGCCGATTGCCATCGCCTCGCCGACCGACTGCATCCGTGCTCCGAGGACGTTCGCCGTGCCGGGGAACTTTTCGAATGCCCAACGGGGCACCTTGGTGACGACGTAGTCGATCGTCGGCTCGAAACTGGCCGGGGTCATCTTGGTGATGTCGTTGGGGATCTCGTCGAGCGTGTACCCCACCGCGAGCCGCGCCGCGATCTTGGCGATCGGGAAGCCGGTGGCCTTGGAGGCCAGCGCGCTGGAGCGACTCACCCGGGGGTTCATCTCAATCACCACCATGTCGCCGTTCTCGGGGTTGACGGCGAATTGAACGTTGGACCCGCCGGTGTCGACGCCAATCCGCCGGATGCAGGCAAACGCGGCGTCGCGCATCTTTTGGTACTCCACGTCCGAGAGCGTCTGCGCCGGAGCGACGGTGATCGAGTCGCCAGTGTGGACACCCATCGGATCGAAGTTTTCGATGGAGCAGATCACGACGCAGTTGTCGGCGTGATCGCGCATGACCTCGAGCTCGTATTCCTTCCAGCCGGCGATTGAACGCTCGATGAGGATCTCGGTGATGGGGCTGGCATCGAGGCCGACGTTTGCGATGTGCCGCATCTCATCGGCACTGGCCGCGATACCCGCGCCGGCACCGCCCATGATGAACGATGGGCGCACGATCACCGGATAGCCGATGTCGTCGGCAACCGCCATTGCCTCGTCGACGGCGTAGGCGAAGCCTGAGGCCGGAACCGCCAACCCGATCTCGGTCATCGCCATCTTGAACTTCTCGCGGTTCTCCGCGGTCTCGATGGCCTCCGCGCTGGCACCGATGAGCTCCACGCCGAAGCGCTCGAGAACGCCCCGCTCAACGCACGCCATCGCGAGGTTCAGCGCTGTCTGACCGCCCAGCGTCGGAAGAAGCGCGTCGGGCCGCTCGCGTTCGATGACCGCGGCCACGACGTCAGGTGCGAGCGGCTCGATGTACGTACGGTCGGCCACCTCAGGGTCCGTCATGATCGTGGCCGGGTTGGAGTTGATGAGGATGACCTTGTAGCCCTCGCTGCGCAGCACGCGGCAGGCCTGTGTTCCCGAGTAGTCGAACTCGCACGCCTGACCAATCACGATCGGCCCCGACCCGATGACGAGGATCGACTTGATGTCCGTTCTCTTAGGCACGCATCAGCTCCTCGAACTGCGCGAAGAGGTAACGGGCGTCGTGGGGTCCCGGGCCGGCTTCGGGGTGGTACTGCACGCTGAACGCCGGTATGTCGCGGCAGCGGAGTCCCTCGATGACACCGTCGTTGAGGTTGAGGTGGGTGACGTCGGCGCTGGCGATCGACCCCTCGACGACGGCGTAGTTGTGGTTCTGACTCGTGATCTCGACGGCGTCATCAGCCAGACGCTTTACCGGATGGTTGCCACCGTGATGGCCGAACTTCAGCTTGTAGGTCCCACCGCCGAGCGCGGCGCCGAGTAGCTGGTGGCCGAGGCAGATCCCGAAGATCGGCACATTCCCGAGAAGGCCGCCGATCGCGTCGATTGCATAGGTAACCGCGGCAGGGTCGCCCGGGCCGTTGGAGAGGAAGACACCGTCGGGTCCACGAGCGAGAACCTCCGCCGCCGGTGTCGCTGCCGGCACAACCTCGACGGTGGCGATCTCGCCCAGGTGGCGAAGGATCGTGCGCTTGATCCCGTAGTCGTAGGCGACGACGCGCAGCGGGCCAGTGCCGGCGACGTAAGGCTCATCGCAGGTCACTCCGGCGACCAGGTCCACACCGTCGGTACCGGCCTCGGCCACCGCCGCGGCTTTGAGACTCGTTTCGTCGGCCGTGCCGAACGCGGCCGGCATCGCACCCGCCTCGCGAATGTGCCGGGTGAGGCGCCGGGTATCGACGCCGGCGATTCCCGGCACACCGTGCTCGCGCAGGAAGCTGTTCAGGTCGTCGCCTGCGCGCCAGTTCGAATGTCGTCGGGCCAGATCTCGAACGATGACGCCCCGGCAGAATGGGCGGCGGCTCTCGTCGTCGTCAGGCGTCACGCCGTAGTTGCCGATGTGCGGGTAGGTAAAGGTGATGATCTGGCCGGCGTAAGAGGGGTCGGTGATCACCTCCTGATAGCCGCTCATCACCGTGTTGAACACCACCTCGCCGGTTGCGATCCCGCCGGCCGGACGCGCGCCGATCGCCTCGCCCTCGAACGTCGTGCCATCGGCCAGCACCAGCATCGCTTCGGTCGGAGTCGATGTCTCCCGCTCGCCTTCAGTCTTCGCCGCGGGCTGGCTCATCGCTGTGCGACCCCGTCGATGACGACCGGCTCGCCGTGGAGGATCGTGTGGCGGACCCGGCCGGTGAGCTTGCGGCCGGCGAATGGGGTGTTGCGGCTCCGGCTGGCGCCGGCGGCCGGGTCCACGACCCATTGTTCCGCCGGGTCGACGACGCACAGGTTCGCCGGTACGCCCTTGTCCAACCACACGCCGTGCTGCCCGACGAGACCGGCGATCGACGCCGGCCGAACCGACATGCGCTCGAAGATCTGCGGCACCGTCAGGTCCAGTTCGGAAACCGCGAGAGCGAACGCCGTCTCGAGACCGATCATCCCGGGCGGCGCCTCATCGAATGGTGCGTCCTTCGCCTCCGCAGCGTGCGGAGCGTGGTCGGTGGCGATGGCACCGATCGTGCCGTCGCGCAGGCCCTCCTTCACTGCACTGACGTCGGCAGGAGAGCGCAGCGGAGGATTGACCTTGAATACCGGGTCATAGCCGGCGACGTCGGCGTCGGTCAACGTGAAGTGGTGAGGCGCCGCTTCCACGCTGAACGCCGAGCCGTCGATCGCGGCGCGTCGCAGACAGCTCGACGGACCCGGCGGTAGAGACGTGGAGGAAGTGGATGCGCCCACCGGTGAGTTGCGCCAGCGCCAGGTCGCGCAGGATCATCACTTCCTCGGCCTCGGCCGGAATGCCGGGTATGCCGAGGCGACTCGACCACTCGCCCTCGTGCATGTGACCGCCGGTGGCGAGGGCCGCGTCCTCGCAGTGCTGTGCCAGCGTCACGTCGAGGCTGGTCGAGTACTCGAGCGCCCGGCGCATCAAGCGCCCGTCCTGGACGCCCGTGCCATCATCGGTGAAGAGGCGCACGCCGAGTTCGGCCATCTCAGCCAGCGGCGCAAGGCGCTCGCCGGCCCGGCCAACCGTGATGGCCCCCGCAGTGTGCACGTCGCAGGGCGCCGTTGCGCCCAGATCGAGAACCTCGCGCACCACCGAGGCACAGTCGACCGCCGGCTCGGTGTTCGGCATGGCGACAATCGCGGTGTAGCCGCCGAGCGCGCCGGCCCGCGCACCGGACTCGACCGTCTCCGCTTCTTCCCGGCCCGGCTGCCGGAGGTGGACATGGAGGTCGACCAGGCCGGGACCGACGATGCAGCCCGATGCATCCAGCAGGTTGTTGCCCTCGATGCCCTGCGCTACCGCGCTGACGACGCCGTCGCGGATGGCGACGTCGGCGGTAATGAGGCCGTCGGGCGTCAGCACCCGGCCGCCCTTGAGAACCAGCTCACGCGACAATGGGAACTCCCGCGCCGAGGAGGAGGAAGAGGACGGCTTGGCGGACAGCAACGCCGTTGGCCACTTGCTGGGTGATCACCGAGTTGGGTTGGTCAGCCACCTCCGCGGCGATTTCAACTCCCCGATTCATCGGACCGGGATGCATAACGATGGCGTCGTCGGCCAGCAGCGCGGCTCGGGATTTCGTCAGTCCGTATCGAGCCGTGTACTCGCGAGCCGACGGCAGCAGTGCCTCGGTCATACGTTCGGTCTGGAGCCGGAGCAGATACACCACGTCGACCTTCGGCAGCACCGCGTCGAGATCGTGGCTCACGCTCACCGGCCATCCCGCCAGTGACGGAGGGAGCAAGGTGGGCGGCGCCACCACCGTGACGTCGGCGCCCATTGCGGTAAACGCCAAGATGTCAGAGCGAGCCACCCGGCTGTGCTTGACGTCCCCGACGATCGCGATCCGCTTCCCAGCGACGCCGCCGAGGCGCTGGCGGATCGTGTAGCAGTCGAGGAGGGCCTGGGTCGGATGTTCGTGCCAGCCGTCGCCGGCGTTGATGACGGCCGAACTCGACCAGCGGGCGACCTGCTGCGGAACCCCAGCCGAGCGATGACGAACGACGATCGCGTCCACACCCATCGCGTCGATGGTCTGAACCGTGTCGTGTAGTGATTCGCCCTTCTTGACCGAGGAACTGCCTACCGAGAACGTCATGGTGTCCGCCGAGAGTCGCCGGGCAGCGGTCTCGAACGACAAGCGGGTTCGGGTGGAGTCTTCGTAGAAGAGCGACACCACCGTCTTGCCCCGCAGCGCGGGCACTCGGGGGATGTCGCGGTGGCTGACTTCGACGAAGGAGTCGGCGAGCTTGAGGATCTCGTCGATGCCGTCGGCGCCGAGGTCCGCAATGGAGAGCAGGTTTCTCATGTGTTGGCCCGGGTCCGCTCCGTCGTTACCTCCGCCTCCCTCATGACTTGGTCGGTACCACGTCGCCGAGCATCACCCCCTCGCCGGTGACGTCGACCATCTCGTCCCGGCGGGTCGGCAGGTTCTTGCCGACGAAGTCCGGTCGGATCGGCAGCTCTCGATGGCCCCGATCGATCATGACGGCCAGTTGCACGGCGCGCGCTCGGCCGTAGTCAGCGAGAGCGTTGAGCGCCGCCCGCACGGTGCGGCCCGTGAAGAGCACGTCGTCGACGAGGACCACCGTGTGACCGGAGAGGTCGACCGGTACATCGGTTACCGCCTCGGGGAGCACTGGGCGCAGTCCGATGTCGTCTCGGTAGAAGGCAACGTCGAGCGTGCCGACAGGAACGTCGATGTTCTCGATCCGGAGAAGTTCCTCGGCCAGGCGGGCGGCCAGCGGCACGCCTCCGGTCTGGAGCCCGACCAGGACCAGGTTGTCGAGCCCGTGGTTGCGTTCGACGATCTCGTGGGCGATTCGGGTGATCGCCCGGCGCAGGTCTTCGGCGTCCATCACCGAGGCCCGGGGAACAAAAACGCCCCCTAGAGGGGGCGTCAGCGAGCGTTCACGTTCGGCCATGGCGGCCTGTTCCTTTCGTCCGTGCGAGCCTCACAGGACTCGCTTCACGGTTCGATCGAATATACCCGAGCCCCGCGCCTCTGCTGCATTACTTTGGGGCAATGCCCGGAAAAGTCCCGTCCCAAAAGCCGAACGAGAAGAAGAAGGGCAAGACGCTGAAGGAAAAGCGCGCCCTCAAGAAGGCCAAGAAGGGCTAACACCTTCGGCTCGGAACCAAAGGTTCCTCGCCGAGTTCGTCCGTGGTCGGCCTCCGGGGCAAAGCCCCTCCGGCCTCCCGCTGAATACCTTTCCCGGCCAACCGTAGGGGCCGGCCTACGGCCGGCGAAGAGCGGCCGGCCAATCCTGGCGACAGCTCCCGGCGCCGAAGGCGCCTCCTCCTGTTGCCAGCGGAAAGCAGTGCAGTGCGCAGGCGTAGGGGCTTTGCCCCGGAGCCGGAGCGCAGTCAGTTCGCCGAGCAAGCTCCGCTTGCGATGGCGAGAGGTCAGGCCTCTGGTCTGACCTCCGTTGCGATCGAGGCCAGGACGCCGTTGACGAAGCGGCCCGAGTCTTCGGTCGAGTATTCCTTGGCCAGTTCGACAGCCTCGGACAGGACCGCGGCGGTGGGGATGTCCGGTCGGTCCAACAGCTCGTAGATCGCCAGCCGGAGCACGGTGCGGTCGACAACTGGCATCCGATCGATCCGCCAGTCGATCGAAAACCGGGCGATCAGATCATCGATGCGCGCCTTGTCGCGCTCGACGCCGTTGACCAAGTCCACCGCGAACTCGTCGGCCGGGAGCGGTAGATCGGCGAGCACCTCACTGACGGACAGCTCCTTGGCTTCGGCCTCGTACAACAGTGACAGGGCCCGCTCGCGCGCCTCGTGGCGCGTGCTGGCGGTCATCGGGCTACCTAGGCACGGGTGATGTATTCGCCCGTCCGGGTGTCGACCTTGATGCGCTCGCCCTGTTCGACGAAGAGCGGTACCTGCACCGTCAGCCCGGTTTCCAGAGTGGCCAGCTTCCGTGCACCCGAGACCCGATCGCCCTGCAGACCCGGCTCGGTCTCGGTGACGGTGAGCTCGACTGCCGCGGGCAGATCGACCCCGACGATCTCGGTGCCGTACAGCTGGAGCACGGCCGAGTCGCCCTCCTTGACGTACTGCGTCGCGCCTCCCAGTTGTGCCCCGGTTACGTGGAGCTGGTCATAGCTGACCGAATCCATGAACACGTAGTCCGCACCGTCGCGGTAAAGGAACTGCATGTCGCGCTTGTCGATCATCGCCTGATCGACCTTCTCGTCGGCTCGAAACGTGCGATCCACCACCGCACCGGTTCGGGTGTTCTTGAGCTTGGTCCGGACGAACGCGCCGCCTTTGCCTGGCTTGACGTGCTGAAACTCGACGACGGTGAACAGCCCCTCAGGCAGGTTGAGGGTCATGCCGTTCTTGAGATCGTTGGTAGTGGGGCTCACGGTGACAGAACCAGATCCTTCGGCGCGTTGGTGAGACGGCGGCAGCCGTCGGCGGTGACAACGACGGTGTCCTCGATGCGAACACCGCCGTGCTCCGGAAGGTACACGCCTGGCTCGACGGTTACGACTTGGCCCTCGACGAGTGTGTCGAGGGACGTCGATGACACTGCCGGCGCTTCGTGGATGTCGAGACCCACGCCGTGACCGGTGGAGTGCATGAACGCGTCGACCCAGCCGGCTTCGTCGATGACGTCGCGACACACCTTGTCGATGGCCGCGGCCTCGACGCCGGCCCGAACCGCGGCGACGCCGGCCTCCTGGGACTCGGCGACCACCGCGACCATCCGTTCGAGGGTTGCTGACGCCGGCGGCCCCACGCACACCGTCCGCGTCATGTCCGAGCAGTAGCCATCCACCATCGCCCCGAAGTCGAGCACGATGAGCTCGCCCGGCTCGATGCGACGGTCGGACGGCCGGGCGTGGGGCTTCGCGCCGTTCGGACCAGACGCGACGATCGACTCGAACGAGTTGCCGCTGGCGCCCAGCCGGCGGATCTCGAAGTCGAGCTCGAGCGCGAATTGCGCCTCGGTAACCCCCTCCGCCAGGCGGTGGCGTACGCCGGCCAACGCATCGTCGGCGATGCGGGCCGCCTCGGCGATCCGCGCCACCTCGCCGGCGTCCTTCACGCGCCGCAGGTCTTCAACCAGCCCGTCGGTGGCAACCAGCTCAGCGTCGGACAACCAGTCGTTGGCAAAGGCGCGCTGCCGGGCCCACGTGACATTGGTGGCTTCGAGACCGACGCGGGCGACGCCCTTGCAAGCCTGCGCGACGGCATCCTTCTGACCGCTGAGCGCTCCGACCTCGACACGGGCATCGACGCCGGCCCGATCGAGCTCCTCGGCGGCCTGGAATGTGTAACGGCCATCAGTCACGAGCAGCGCGTCGTCAGGTTGCACGACCAGGAGCGCGGCGGAGCCACTGAAGCCCGTGAGGTAGCGGATGTTCACGAGGTTGGTGAGGAGGAGCGCGTCACAGCTGGCGTCCGCCAGCCGCTCGCGCAAGCGGTCCAGCCGCGCCGAAACATCCATCCTTGGAAGCCCACGCGCTGCACTTGCACGATCGCCTTTCGGCTTCGCCTCTGCACTCATGCCCCCAGCATCCTCGCTACGGCGTCGATCGCCAAGTCGTATCCGAGCGCACCGAAGCCGCTGATGCACCCGTCGGCCACCGGCGAGATCACCGAGGTGTGCCGCCAGGCCTCGCGTGCATAGGGATTCGAGATGTGCAGCTCGACCACTTTGCCTTCGAACGCGGCCAGGGCGTCATGGAGCGACCAGCCGTAGTGCGTCAGTGCCGCGGCGTTCACCACGATGGCGGCATAGCGACCGCGGGCGGCGTGCACCGCCTCGACCAGCTCGCCCTCGTGATTGGACTGAACGTGGTCGACCTCGAGCCCGTGTCGGGCCCCGGCCGCGGTCGCGGTGGCGACGTGATCCTCCAAGGTTGCGTCGCCGTAGATCAACGGCTCGCGCTCGCCGAGCAGGTTCAGGTTCGGCCCCGACAGGAGGAGCACGCGCTTACTGGTCACGGGTCCACCGCCGTTCCGGCGGCGGCCCTCGCCTGCCACATTGGTTCGCTCGCCAAGTCTTCGCTCACGGCCGTCATCCTCGCAGCCGGCCGAGTGTGGCCTCGACCACCCGGGGATCGACATCGGCAACCGACTCAATTCCACTCGCCCCGTCGAGCACGAACGTGAGCCCTTCCACCGCCTTCTTGTCACGCGCCATCAGGATGACCAACTCGCGGTGGTCGACGTCGGGAGGCAGGTGCAGGGGCAGGTCATAACCGGCGACGACGAGACGGTGATACGCAACGCGGTCCTCGGTGATGCGCCCGAGGGTGGCAGCCAACTCGGCGGCAAACACCAAGCCAATGGCCACCGCCTCGCCGTGGCGAAGGTCGTAGTGGCCCGCTGTCTCGAGCGCATGAGCGAGGGTGTGGCCGTAGTTGAGCCGGACCCGGCGGCCCGTGGTCTCATGCTCGTCTTCGGCCACGACCTCGGCCTTGATGGCGACTGCACGCGCAACGCGTGCGTCGAGATCGAGGTCGTCGAGCTGATCGCCGGAGAGGAAGTGGTACTTGGCCAACTCACCTAGCCCGCTGCGGTACTCGCGGCTCGGCAGCGTCGCCAGGGTGTCGGTGTCACACAGCACCGCCGCCGGCTGCCAGAACGACCCAACCAGGTTCTTCCCCTCGGGAAGGTTCACCCCGGTCTTTCCGCCGATGGCCGCGTCGACCTCCGCGAGGAGAGTCGTCGCGACGTGCACCACCGCCACGCCGCGGTGATACACCGCGGCGGCGAACCCCGCGGTGTCGCAGACGACGCCCCCGCCCACGGAAACCACGACGTCGGATCGGGTCAGGCCCCAAGCGGCGAACTGCCGGCACAGGTCCTCGACCGTCGCCAGCGTCTTGGCCGCTTCGCCCTCGCCGACGACGAACCGACGGAACTCGATACCCGGATCGACCTCGACCGGCACAGCGTCCTGGGTGACGATGGCGGCGCGCTTGGCCCCCGCTGGGAGCACCGACGCCAGCGCGTCGCGCGCGCCCGGACCGACCAGGACGTTATAAGAGCGATCGGCGAGCGGCACCGCGACGGTGATCACGGCAGCTCCCGCACGATGTGGTCGGCAACCGCACCGGGCTGGAGCTCGTCGACGTCGACGACGATGTCGGCCAGCTCCGCGTACAACGGCCGCCGCTTGTCGTAGAGCCGACGCAGATTGCCCTCGACGTCACCAGCCAGCAAGGGCCGACCCGCACCACTGCCGACCCGTTGCGCCAAAGTGGCGGGTTCGGCGCGCAGCCAGACGACCGTGCCGCCCTCACGTAGCCGGCGCCGGTTCTCGGGGTCGAGCACGGCTCCTCCGGCGACACTGACCACCAGCGGGCCATCCGATGTGGCGGCTTCCGCCAGCGCGCGTTTCTCTTCGGCGCGAAACGCAGCTTCACCGTCGGTCTCGAGGATCTCGGGCACGGTGCGCCCGGTGTTGCGCTCCACCTGCTCGTCGCTGTCGAGATACGGCCACTCGAGGCGCCGCGCCAGCGCCCGTCCGACCGTAGTCTTCCCCGCGCCCATCATCCCGATCAGCAGGATTCGCTCAGCCAACTCGTTCAGCCAAGCGAAGCAAGAAAGCCGTCGCGGTTCCGCACGAACTCGGTGACCGAGTCGCCCCCGAACTTTCGCATCGCTTCGTCGGCGACGATCAGGGCCATCATCGTCTCGGCCACGACGCCCATCGCCGGAACCGCGGTCACGTCGGTACGTTCCTTGAAGGAGACGGTCTCCTCCTTCGTCTCCACGTCAACGGTCTTCAATACCGGCCGGTTGAGCGTGGCGAGGGGCTTCATCGCGACCCGCGCGACGAGCAGCCCGCCGGTACTGATGCCGCCCTCGGTGCCCCCAGCGCGATCGGACTCCCGCCGGTACTCCCCCGCGTCGGAATCCCAGCCGATGGGATCGTGGGCGTCCGAGCCGCGGCGACCGGCGACGTCGAATCCTTCGCCCAGCTCCACCCCCTTCACCGCCTGGATGCTCATCAACGCTTGGGCCAGCCGGCCATCGAGTTTCCGGTCCCAGTGCACGTGGCTCCCGAGACCCACCGGCACGCCGTAGGCGAGAACCTCGACCACCCCGCCGAGTGAGTCGCCCGCCTTGGCCGCTGCCTCGACCTCGGCGATCATCGCCGCCTCGGCCTCCGGATCGAATACGCGCACCGGCGAGGCGTCGATCCGCTCGAGGTGACTTGGGTCGGGACGGGCCGAACCCTTGGACACGACCGGGCCGAGCTGCACGACATGGCTGAGCAGCTGTACGTCGATCTGGGCGAGCAGGGCCTTGGCGCATGTTCCGGCGGCCACGCGTGCCGCCGTCTCGCGCGCCGAGGCGCGCTCCAGCACGTCGCGCGCGTCGCTAAATCCGTGCTTCTGCATGCCGGCAAGATCCGCGTGCCCGGGACGCGGCTGCGTGAGGGGCTTCTCGGTGTGGCCCGGCGCCGGGTCCATCTCCTGCTCCCACTTCGGCCACTCGGTGTTGGCAATTTCGATGGCCACTGGCGATCCGAGGGTACGACCGTGACGCACACCGCCGAGGATGGTCACCGCGTCCTGCTCGAAGCGCATACGTGGACCGCGACCAAACCCCAGCCGCCGGCGACCCAGCTCGGCCTGGATCTCTTCGACCGTTAGGGGGAGTCCAGAAGGAAGGCCCTCGACGATCGCGACGAGCCCGCGTCCGTGCGACTCGCCCGCGGTGAGGAAGCGCAACACGCCACAAGGCTACTGGCGCCCCCCTGACCCTTTCGGTGATTAGGTGCCGCGGTACCAGTCGAGGATCGAGTTCCCGACGAGCACCGCGGCCATCGCCCCCGCGGCCAGGAACGGCCCGAAGGGCACCGGGTCCTTTGCCCCGCGACGCCGGGTGACGATCAGAGCAAGCCCGACGACCGCGGCAGCCACGAAGCCAAGGAACAGGGCGAGTATCACGTGGTCGTAGCCCAACCAACCCGTGTAGACGCCGATGACCGCCGCAAGCCGCACGTCCCCGAACGCCATGCCCCTTGGGTTGATCAAGTGGATGACGAGCAGCGCAGCCCACGCGCTGCATCCGCCAATCGCGGCTCGCTGCAGCGCTTCCCACTCGTGGCTGAGAGCGGCGGCCGCCGTCAGCAGCACCGCGGCGGCCAGCAACGTCGGATAGATGATGCGGTTCGGAATCAGGAAGAGCCGCAGATCCGTGACGGTGACCACCAGAAGACTGGCGGCGAACACGAGAAACGCAGGCACCGCCCAATCCGCGCCCAGTCGTGCGCCAACGGCACTGAGGAGCAACGCGGCCACGACGGTGACCGGCCACATGCCAGGCGATCGCCACCCCTCCCCGCGGAAGGCCTTCCGTTCGGGGACGCGGTCGGCCAGGAGCGCGAGCCACGGTCCCACGGCCGCGCCCGTCGCCGCGCAGATGGCGGCAACGACGGCCGTCACGAGCGTTCGCGAGTGAGGGCGCTCACCGCCGCGGCCGACATCGCTTCGAGCGGTGCGTCGTGGCCCGTCCAAAGCCTGAACGCCCGCGCCGCCTGGTGGATCAGCATGCCGAGCCCGTTGACTGCGGGGACACCGCGCTCTCGCGCCGCCGACAGCAGCGCGGTAACGGGTGGGTGGTAGATGAGGTCGACCAGTAGTTGCGCGGGATGCAGGAGCTCCGGATCAAAGGGCAGCCCGGCCATGTGCGCCATTCCCACAGGCGTGGCATTCACTACGACGTCGGCATCGCGGATGTCGGCCTCGACGCCCACGCGACCGACGCCGCCCGCGAGTGACGCCGCCGCCTCCGCCCGCTCGCCACTCCGGTTCACGACGACGATCTCACCGGCGCCGGCCTCCGCCAGGGCGCGCACCACCGCGCCGCGCCGCGCCCCCAGCCCCGACAACCGCACAGCGCTTTCCCGCCGGATCGAATCCTTCGTCGTCACGAAGCGCGTCCAGCAGGCCCGGCCCATCGGTACTCTCGCCGACGAACTCGGACCCTTGCCGAACGATGACATTCACCGCCCCCAGGGCAGCTGCAGCCGGAGACAGACGATCGAGAGCGGGGATGACGCCTTCCTTGTGCGGCATGGTCACCGACAAGCCGTCGAGACCGAGAACGCGCGCCGCATCGACGGCCGCCGCTGCTTCTCCGGGCGCGACCTCGAACGCCATGAAGGCCCAGTCGAGATCGAGCGACCTGAACGCCGCGTTATAGAGGGTCGGCGAGAGCGAGTGGCGTATGGGCTGGCCGATCACACCGGCAAGCCGAGTGGTGCTGGTGGGCCAGATGCCTCCTGGCACTACGGGTTCACGCCGCGACGGCGGGCGTCGGCGACGTTCCGGTTGTGCTCCTCGCCGGTGGTGGCGAACTTGTGCGTGCCGTCCGTCTCAAATTTCACGTAGTACAGCCACGGCCCTGATTCCGGACTCAACGCCGCCTTGAGGGCGGCGCGCCCGACGGCTGATATGGGCGTTGGGGGCAGGCCCTTCACCTTGTAGGTGTTGTAGGGGGATGCCACCTCGAGATCCTTGAAGAGGACCTGGCCGTTGGGACGGCGGCCGCCGCCCTTCGCGTAGATCACCGTCGCGTCTATCTGCAAAGGCATCTCGCGGGCCAGCCGGTTGTAGATGACCTCCGCGATCTTCGGCCGATCGGCGTCGACCTTGCCCTCGGTCTCGACCAGCGATGCGACGATGGCGGCGTCATACGGCGATACCCCGGTCCGCGCCTCCGCGTCGCCGATCCCGACCTCCGACGCGACCTTGTCGAACTCGTCCACGAGCCGGGCCAGGATGGCGACCTCGTCGTCCTTCTCGTCGATGAAGTAGGTCTCGGGAAAGAGCAGGCCCTCGAGGTTCGTCGAACCCGGCGGTTGGAACTTCGAGTGCACCGCACCGCTTCCCGCCACCTCGAGGAATGTGGCGGCCGAGCGCCCAGGTAGCTGACCGACGCGATCGGCTATCTCCTTCAGCGTGAGGCCCTCCGGAATCGTCAGTCGGGCGAACGTCGTGCTCGGTCCCTTGTTGAGGACGGCGACGACACTCCCGAACGACAGGTCCCCGGTGAACTTGTAGTCGCCGGCGCTGAACGAGCCTTCACCCTTCAGCCGCAGATAGAGCCGGAACATCCGGGCACTACCGATGACCTTTCTGTCGTCGAGGATCGCGGCAATCTGCTGGGTAGAGGCGCCCTCCGGGACGGTCACGATGACTTCGGAACCCGCTTTCCCGGCCGAGCCGGTGGTGAACTCGTGGAACAGCCACGCACCGCCACCCACGCCGAGCAGCGCGAAGCACCCCAGCACCGCCAGCAGGATCTTCAACATCGGCCTCATCGCGACTGGGCTCCGAGCCAGCCCTGCAGGATCACTGCGGCGGCGATCTTGTCGACGACGCGCCGGCGCGCCCCGCCGCGCACCCGGCCGGCCAGCAGCAGCCGGTCAGCGGCCACGGTGGTCAGCCGCTCGTCAAAGGTCTCGACCGGCACGGGCAGCACGGTAGCGAGTGCCTCGGCCTCGGCTGTCGCGGCCCGGGCCGCGGGACCCATGCCACCGCTCATGGAGATCGGCAAACCCACGACCACGCGGTCGGCCTCCACATCGATGACCAGTGCGGCGATCTGCTGGTGGTCGACCGCGGTGTCCCCGCTGCGCTCGATTACCGAATGCGGGGAGGCGATCGTGCCGGTTGGGTCGCTGAGCGCGACGCCGATCCGGCGGCTTCCCAGGTCCAGCGCGATGACCCTCAACTCTCGATGCCGAGGAGGCCGCGGACCCGCGCCAGGCCGGCATCGATCCCGGCGACGTCGCGTCCTCCGCCCAGCGCCAGCGTGAGGTCCTTGCCGCCACCTTTGCCGCCGGTGGCCTCGCGGACCAGCGTGGGCGCGTCGGGCAGATCAGCACCGTCCTTCACCGCAGCTACGACCGCGACTCGATCGCCGTCCACACTCCCGACCAGCACCACGGCGCGGATGCCCGGCTGGTCGCGCACCCCGAGTGCGAGCTCCCGGAGCTGGTCGGCAGGCAGCCCGTCGAACCGCGCCACGACCACACCGTCCACCGCGCTCGCCGCCAGCTCTCCCGCCCGGCCGCGAGCGGCTTGGCTGCGGAGCGATTTCACCTCATCGGCCAGTGCGCGCTGGGCCTGCTGGAGACGCTCCACCGCGGCCGGCAGCTCCTCGGGCTGCGCCTTGAGCAGATCGGCCGCCTGTCGCAACAACTCCTCACGCGCTTTCACCCGAGCCAGGGTGCCGGTACCGGTGAGAGCGAAGATGCGGCGCATGTTGGAGCCGATCGATCCTTCCGATACCACCTGGATCGTCCCGATCGATCCGAGCGCTCCGACGTGCGTGCCTCCGCACAACTCGAGCGAACGGTCGCCGGCCTCGACGACGCGGACGTAATCGCCGTACTTCTCGTCGAAGAACGAGATCGCACCAAGCTCGTCGGCGTGGGTCTTGGTGGTCTCGTAGGCGCGCACGGGCTCATTGCTGAGCACCTCAGCGTTGACCATCTCCTGTACGCGGTCGAGCTCCTCGGGCGTGACCCCCGCATGATGACTGAAGTCAAAGCGCAGGTAGTCGGGCGCCACCAGAGAACCTTGCTGCTTGACGTGGCTTCCGAGGACCTCGCGCAACGCCCAATGCAGCAGGTGCGTTCCGGTGTGGTTGCGGCGGATGTCGTTGCGCCGCTGGACGTCGATCGCCGCCGTCGCCGCCTGGGCCGCCGCCAGCTCACCCTCCACCGCCTCGGCGAGATGGCGATGCAACCCGGCAACTGGCGCGGTCGTGTCGAGCACGCGCACCGTTCCGGTGCCAGTGGTGATCGTGCCGGTGTCGCCAACCTGGCCGCCCCCTTCGGCATAGAACGGGCTGCGGTCAAGGAACACTTCGAGCTGGCCGTCGCCCACCGGCGTCACCGCAAGCACGCGCGCCTTGCTTTCCTCTTCCGCGTACCCGGTAAATTCGGTCGGGCCGAACTCCTCGAGCAGCTCCCGGTAGCGGGCGGCCGCCCCGTCGTCGCCATCGGCCGCCTTGCGACCCTCACGGGCGCGCCGGCGTTGCTCGTCCATCGCGGCGTCGAATCCTTCGACATCGACCTCGACACCGCGCTCGGCCGCGATCTCGCGTGTCAGCTCGATTGGAAAGCCAAAGGTGTCATGGAGCTGGAATGCAACGGCGCCGGTGACCGCGCCGGCGCCGGATTCGAGCGCATCATCGAGGATCTTCGAGCCGGTCGCCAGCGTCTCCCGAAAGCGCTCTTCCTCGCGCGCCAGCACAGTGGTGATCCAGTCCTCGTTCTTCTTGAGCTCGGGAAACGCGTCGGCCATCACCTCGACGGTGGCGGCGACGAGGTCGGGCACGATCGGCCGTTCGACCCCGAGCTGGTACCCACGCCGGACGGCGCGGCGAACCACGCTGCGGAGGATGTAGCCGCGCTCCTCGTTCGATGGCATCACGCCGTCGTTGGTGAGGAACACCATCGATCGGGCGTGGTCGCCGATCACCCGTAGGGCGGTATCGGTGGCCCCATCCTCGCCGTAGCGGTGGTTGGTGAGCCGCTCCGCGGTAGCAATGAGCGGCCGCACGAGGTCGGTGTCAAAGACGGTCGGGACGTTCTGCAGCAGCATGAGCCAGCGCTCGAGACCGCCGCCGGTATCGATCACTTTGCGCGGCAGGTCGGCCAGTGTGCCGTCGTCGTGCTGGTCGTACTGCATGAACACCAGATTCCAGAACTCGACGAAGCGATCCCCACCGCCGTGTGCCGGCCCACCTTCGGCACCCCACTCCGGCCCGCAGTCGAGGAAAATCTCCGAGCTCGGGCCGCACGGTCCGGTGTAACCCATCTCCCAAAAGTTGTCCTTGCCCAGCCGCTGGATGCGATCCATAGGAACGCCGACGGCGTCGTGCCAGATGGCCTCGGCCTCGTCGTCGGTTTCATGGACGGTTATCCAGAGACGGGCGGCGTCGAATCCGGCCACCTCGGTCACCAGTTCCCACGCCAGCGGGATCGCCCGCTCCTTGAAGTAGCCGCCCAGGCTGAAGTTGCCGAGCATTTCGAAGAAGGTGAGGTGCCGGCGCGTGCGGCCCAGTTCCTCGATGTCGTTGTCCTTGCCCGAGAGTCGGACGCATTTCTGAATCGACGTCGCGAGGGGCGGATCGGGCGGCGGCTCTTCGCCGAGAATCACGGGGAGGAACTGGTTCATGCCCGCGTTGGCCAGCATCGGCGCTTTGGGATGGAGAGGGATCAGCCCGATCGACGGGTACAGCTTGTGGCCGCGCTCGACGAAGAAGTCGGTGAAGGCGCGGCGCAACTCCTGGGCTTTCATGACCGATCCAATCTACCGGCGTCAGACGTGGCTACGAACGGGCTTATTCGGCCTCGAGCTTCACGCGCATGTCGCGCTCGTAGTCCCGCATCGCGTCGCGCCCTTCGGCCACCGCCATCCGCAGGTCCGTGCCGAGCCCGCGGAGAGCTTGCGTCACGTCTTGTGACACCCGCTCGGGCGAGTAGCGCTCGACGGTGGACCGCACGAACCGCATCATCCAGAACGACGTGCCGAACCCGAAACCGGCACCAACCATGAGCCAGAAGAGCCGCTTGAACATCAGGGCTTCCCCGAACGCTGGCGAAGGCTACGCGCCGCTTGGCTGGTCCCCTTGCCCACGGCGAATGCTTTGATCACCGGCGCAGCGAACGTGTTGTACGCCAGGCGCGAGGTCGAGTCGACCCGGGTGGAAATCTTGTCGGCGCGATCCAGCAGGACGTCGACGCGGTCGAGCTCGCCGTCGGTCTGCACCCGCTCGGCCTGGAGTGCGCGCACCACTGAATCCAATTCCTCAACCCGTCGGGTGAGCTTGGTGATGGCACGGATCGACGTCAGCACGAAAAGGCCAAGCATCACCGCGGCAGCAACGAAGAGGGCAACTGCCATGACCGTCGTGAGGATACTCGCACCGGCCGCCGCAGCCGTGCTTTCCGTCAGGACGCTTCGGGTGGCGGCGCCGACGACTTCTCCAGCTTGGGGAGATCGCTCTGACGCTCGCCGATGCGTTCGGCGACCTCGCGCTCGTAGCCGTGCTGCGAGGGCTCGTAGTACACGCGGCCGGCGACCTCGGGCGGGCGGTAGTCCTGCTCGATCCATCCACGCGGGTCGTCGTGCGGATACTGGTAGCCGCGGCCGTGCCCGAGTTTGCGGGCCTGCCACGGGTGCGCACTCTTCAAGTGGCCGGGAACCGCGCCGAGTGGGAGGTCGCGCACGTCCGCGTTGGCCCGCCAGAGCCCGTTGGCCGAGGTGTTCGACTTGGCCGCGGTCGCCAGATGGACGACCGCCTGGGCCAGGTTCAGAGCGGCCTCGGGCAGGCCGACGAACTCGACGGCGCGCGCCGCGGCGTCGGCCACCACGAGTGCCATCGGGTCGGCCATTCCGATGTCCTCGCTGGCAAGGATCACGAGGCGGCGGGCGATGAAGCGGGCGTCCTCGCCGGCGGCGAGCATGCGGGCGAGCCAGTACAGCCCGGCGTCGGCGTCGGAGCCCCGGATGCTCTTGATGAACGCTGAGATCACGTCGTAGTGCTCGTCCCGCTCGTAGCGCAGCGCACGAGTGCCGCGCGCGGCCTCGGCGTCGGCCAACGTGACGCGGGGGGCGCCGTCCCGGTCGCTCGCGAGAGCTATCGCCACTTCTAGGGACGTGAGGGCGGCGCGGCCGTCGCCCTCGGCCTGATCGATGAGGTGGGCCAGCGCATCGTCGTCGGCGGCCGCCCCTTCGGACTCGAGGGCGCGCACGGTGATCGCCCGCAGCGCGTCCGGAGAAAGCGGGTCGAGCTGGAAGAGCGACGAGCGGCTGAGCAGTGGCGCGTTGACCTCGAAGAACGGGTTCTCGGTAGTCGCCCCGACGAGGGTGATGATGCCTTCCTCGACTGCCGGCAGCAGCGCGTCCTGTTGCGCCTTGTTGAACCGGTGGACCTCGTCGAGGAACAGGATCGTGCCCTGCGCGTGTTCGGCCAGTCGCTGGCGGGCCAGGGCGATCGTGTCGCGAACGTCCTTTACACCCGCACTCACTGCCGACATGGCCACGAAGTCGCGCTTGGTCGCGTCGGCAATCAGCCGGGCCAAGGTTGTCTTCCCCGTTCCTGGCGGACCCCAGAGAATGATGGAGCTCAGGCGATCGCTCTCGATAAGGGCGCGGAGCGGTTTGCCCTTGCCGAGCAACTGGTCCTGGCCCACCACGTCGTCGAGCGATCGCGGTCGCATGCGGGCCGCTAGCGGCGCCTGTGCGTGCAGCCGCTCGGCCAACCGCGCTTCGAACAGGTCCTTGTCTGGCATCCGCCGAATAGTCTGCTCGCGAACCGAGTGCCGGGAGGTTGAGGCAAGGACATGGAACGCACCCGACACAAAAGCCTGCTCCTGATCCTGGCCCGCGAGCTGGCGACCAACATGGCGACACCGATCTTCGTGGTGGATCCCGAGGGGACGCTCGTGTACTACAACGAGCCCGCGGAGAAGGTGCTCGGTGTCAGCTTCGCGGCGACCGGTGAGCTGAGCTTCGGCGAGTGGGGCGAGCGCTGGAACCCCTCCGATCCCGCTGGCGATGTCATCGAGCCGCGCGACCTCCCTCTGGCGCAGGCGTTCCGCGACAAGCGGGCCGCGCACGCTCCGATGTGGATCACCGGCCACGATGGAGTGCGCCGTCTCGTCGCCGTCACGTCGGTGCCACTGCTGGGTCCCGACGACGAGCTCATGGGCGCGATCGCCATCTTCTGGCAGTCGCCCGACGGCGCATAACATGCGCGTTCGTATCTGGGGAAGCCGTGGCTCGCTCGCCGCGCCGGGTCCCGAAACCGTGCGCTATGGCGGCAACACCTCGTGCGTCGAGGTGGAACTTTCAGACGGGACCATGATCGTGCTCGATGCGGGCACCGGCATCCGCGCCCTTGGCAACGCCCTGGCGGTCAGCCACGCGCACCGGCCGATCAATGTGCTCCTGACCCACCTGCATATGGATCATCTCCAAGGTTTGGCGTTCTTCGAGCCGCTCTGGTCCGACGACACAGAGCTCCTCGTGTATGGACCGCGCCACCCCACTCGCACGCTGGCTGACCGCGTCGCCAATTACCTCTCCGAGCCGCTCTTTCCCATCCATCTCTCCGACGTGCCGTCACAGCCCACGTTTCACGAGTTGCAGGACGAGGAGTTCAATCTGGGCGTCGGCCGCGTGATCGCCATGCCGGTGTCGCACGCAGGACCGACCCTCGGATACCGCATCGAGGACAACGGGTACTCAGTGGCCTACATCTCCGATCACGAGCCGGCGCGCGGTGTCGACCTCGCGTCGTTGAGTCCGGAGTGGATCTCGGGTTTCCCGCTGTGCGAGAACGTCGATGTCCTGATCCACGATTCCCAGTACAGCGCCGAGGAGTACGAGAGCCACGTGGGTTGGGGGCACTCGAGCATCGATCACGTTGTGCACCTCGGCAATACCGCCAAGGCCCGCCAGCTCGTGCTCTACCACCACGACCCCGGGCATTCCGATGCCACCCTCGAGGCGATGCTGGTCCGCGCCTGCGAACTCTGGGAGGGCGACACCGCCCCCGTCCTCGCCTACGAGGGCATGGAACTGAACCTTCCCTGATGCTTCTTGGCATCTGTGACGGCGTATAGCGCCGTCACAGATGCCAAGAATGGCTACGGCGTGAGGCGGTTGGGGCCGCGGAAGAGGAAGGTGGCCTCACGGATGCTTTCGAGGCCGAGGAGGACCATGAGCATGCGGCCCAAGCCGAGGCCGAACCCGCCGTGGGGCGGGCAGCCGAAACGGAAGATGTCGGCGTAGAAGCCGATCGAGTCGAAGTCGATGCCCAACTCCGCGGCCTGGCGCTTCAGCACGTCGTAGCGATGTTCGCGCTGCGCGCCAGTGGTGACCTCAATGCCCTTCCACAGCAAGTCGAAGCTGTGGGTGACGTTCGGCCGGTCGGCCGGACGCAGGTGATAGAAGGGCCGCGCCGTGATGGGGAACTCGGTGAGGAACACCCACTCGTGTTCCCGGTTCTGTCGCACCAGCTCGGCGATGCCCCGCTCGCCGGCGGGGTCGAGATCACCCTTGTCCCCCGGGCCCGGACGCCAGTCGGTGTCCCGCTCCAGCCACTCGCGCGCTTCGGCCATCGTCACGCGCGGGAACGGAACCTCCGGCACGACGAGTTCCAGGTCGGGGAAGCGCGCCGCGACCGCGGAGAGGCTGTGGCGTAGCCAGTTCTCCTCGAACTGCATCACATCTTCGTGTGACTCGACCCACGCGAACTCTGCGTCTACGCCGGTGAACTCCGTTGCGTGCCGCGACGTGAACGAGGGCTCGGCCCGGAAGACCGGTCCCACCTCGAACACCTTCTCGAATCCTGCGGCGATGGCCATCTGCTTATAGAACTGCGGCGACTGAGCGAGGAACGCGTGGGTATCGAAGTACTCGACCTTGAACACCTCGGCGCCGGACTCGCTAGCCGCACCCATCAGCTTGGGCGAGTGAAGTTCGATGAAGTCGCGCTCGACATAGAAGTCACGCATGGCCGCTTCGAGCGTGGTCTGCACCTCGAAGACGAGACGGTGTTCGGGGCGACGGAGGTCGAGGAAGCGCCAGTTCATGCGCGTGTCGAGGCCCGACTGATCGTCCATGGGCAGCGGCGTCTCGGCCAGGTTCAGGACTTCGAGGTCGTCGAGCACCACCTCGAGCCCGCCAAGCTTCACCTGCTCGGCGGCGACGACGGTCCCCGAAGCCCGGATCGCCGACTCCACGGTCGAACCGTCGAGCACCGCGCCCAGCGGGTCGTCATCTTCGTCCCGGGCGTGCACGAGCTGCACCTGTCCGGTGTGGTCGCGCAGCACGACGAACTGCATCTTCTTCTGAAGGCGGAGCACGGCGGCGAAGCCGTACAGCGTGACCTGCTCACCGATCTTGGCGGGCAGGTCCCTCACCAGGGTGCGTTCGTTCAACTCAGCCGCTTCCTCACCGCGGCGACGGCCGCCGCACAGTCGATTGTTTCTGGTTCGCCCTTCTCCGTCAGCGTCCGCAGCTGGCAGCCGCCCTCCTCGACAACCACCGCCAAACGAGCGCCCGAGCGTTGCGCCGCGGTCATCTGCGCCTTGAACGAGCGCTGGTCAAAAGCGCGGTCGGCGGCGATCCCTGCTTGCCGCAGCTGGTGGGTGAGGTCGCGGGCCGCCTCGCCACCGGTGGTGTCAATGACGAAGACCTCCACTGACTCTGCGGGTGCGGCGAACACGCCTTCGGCGTCGCACGCGAGCAGGATGCGCTCGATGCCGAGCCCGAAGCCGATGCCCGGCGTCGAGTGCCCGCCGAGGGCTTCGACCAGGCCGTCGTAGCGGCCGCCGCCGCCGGCGCCGTTCTGCGCCGCGTCGATCCCGGCGGCCATGAACTCGAACGTGGTACGGGTGTAGTAGTCCAGCCCGCGGACAAGTTTGGTGTCGATCTCGTACGCCACGTTCAAGGCATCGAGCCCGGCGCGCACGCGCGCGAAATGAGCTGCGCATGGTTCGCAAAGCTGGTCGATCATCCGCGGCGCGTCGGTGGTCGCGTTGATGCACGCGGCCCGCTTGCAGTCGAGCACGCGGAGAGGGTTCTCCTGGATGCGATCTCGGTGCTCGTCACACAATTCGTCGCGATGCGCCTCGAGGTAGCCCTGCAGCGCGTCGCGGTACGCCGGCCGGCAAACCGCGTCACCCAGCGACGTCAGCTTGAGCGTGACGTTGCGCAGACCGATCGCCTCGTACAACCCGACAGCCAGAGCAATCACCTCGACGTCGAGGTCGGGGTCGTCGCTGCCGAGGGCCTCGAGCCCCAGTTCGTGATGCTGCCGGTAACGACCCTTCTGCGGCCGCTCGTAGCGGAACTTGGGTGTGACGTACCAGACCTTCCAGGGCGTGGTCGGACGGTGCTCGATGAACGCGCGGGCGACCGGCGCCGTCCCGTCGGGCCGCAGCGCGAGCTGACGCCCACCCTTGTCCTCGAACTCATACATCTCCTTGCGGACGACGTCGGTCGACTCTCCCACGCGGCGGAACACGTCGGCGTCCTCGAACATCGGCCCGACGATGAGGCCATAGCCCGCCTTCGTGACCCGTTCGGCGAAGCGCGCCACCAACTCGGCGTAGCGCCGCGACTGCGGCGGCAGAACGTCGAGCGTGCCTTTCGGCGCGGTGAACTTGGGCATCGGCCGGCAGGCTACCGGCCGCGTTTGCCGGCCTGGCTCAGCTAGCCAGGTCGATGGCGTCGAGACAGACCTGGAACGCCGTGCGCGCCGCCGCGCCCGCGTTCCGGTACTTCTCCTGCGCGGCCTCGAGGGCCGCTCGCTGCTCGCCCGGCGGCAGCGCACGCGCCGCCCTGATGTCCTTGCGGAACTCCGCCTGCGCCGCCTCCCGCGCCTTCTGGGCAACGTTGACGCACTTGCGCACCGCCGCACGCGGCGAGGGAGTGCCCTGCGCCCCGATCGCGATATCGCCAGGCTGGACCACGAGGATGCCGCCGACGACCACCAGGCCGAGCGCGAACTTACGAAGGATCGATCGCATACCCAAAGCCTATGGTCCACAGCGGTGATCGGGAAGCACCCCCTTGTTGCTCTCCTCCTGTTCGCCCTGGCCGTCCTCACGGCGTGCGGGGACGCCGAGGCGCAGGAGACGTGCGCGCGACGAGGCACGGCGCGGCTATGCGTCGTGCGAATGGGCCCCGGGCAGTTCAGAGTCGAGGGACACGGCCTTGAGCCGGGAAGTCGGGTGACAGTTGCCCTTGGAGAGGAGAGCGGCTCCGCTGGTGTTGCCGCCGACGACGGCCTCGATCGTGTGGACAGCAACGGCGACTACCCAGCCGGCAGTCTTCGAGGACTCTCGCTCGGCAACGCAGAACGCGCCCGATGTCGCATATCGGGAACCGAGTCCGACAGCCAAGCCATGATCGCCGACTTCGTCCTAACGCGAAACCGGGTGACCGCGACCCTCGTGACACCGTAACCCTGTAACGAAATGCACCCAAGTCATGATGGGATCGTCAAACTCTGCCCAAAGCGGATGCGGTTTTTGGAACTTGGGTGCAGAACGTTGCAATTCTGCATCTTGGGTGCCGCGGTGCTTCAGCCGCCTTTGCCGGGGAGCACGCGATAGGCGTCGTAGACGGAGTCGATGCGCTTGATGGCGCCCATCAGGGAGTCGAGATGGGCGGGGTCGGCCAGTTCGAAATCGAAGCGCATGCGGCTAACGCGGTCGGAGCCCGCCGCAGTCGAGCTGGCCAGGATGTCGACGTGATGCTCTGAGAGCACCCGGGCCACGTCGGCGAGCAACCTCGTGCGGTCGAGCGCCTTGACCTCGATCGACACGACGAAGACGCCCGTGCGATCGCGATCCCACTCGACTTCGATGACCCGGGCGGCATCACCGCCGGTGGTGAGCGCCATCGCGTTGGCGCAGTCGGCCCGGTGGACCGAAACGCCGCGGCCGCGGGTGACGAAGCCGATGATCTCGTCACCCGGTACCGGCGTGCAGCAGCGCGACAGCCGGATCATCACGTCGTCGAGACCCTCGACGTAGACACCGACCGAGTGGCGGCTGCTCGGGCGCCGGCGCGGCTGACGCGCGGTCGCCGGTAGCTGCTCCTCGTGGTCGCCACCGCGCAACTCGCGCGCCAGCCGCTGAGCTACCGAGCGGGCCGACACGTGACCGTCGCCGATCGCCGCGTGAAGCGCCTCGAGATCGGTGTAATTCATCGACTCCGCCAGCTTGAGCAGCAGGGGCGACGATGCCAGCTTCTGCACGGGCAGGCCCTCCCGGCGCAGCGTCTTCATCAGCTCGTCGCGACCGTTGTCGATCGCGTCCTCGCGCCGCTCGCGGCTGAACCACTGCCGGATCTTGTTGCGCGCACGCGGCGAGGCCACGATCTTCAGCCAGTCGCGCTTGGGGCCGGCCTGCGGTGCCTTCGACGTAAAGACCTCGACCGTGTCGCCCGATGTCAGCTTGGAGTCCAACGGCGCGAGCCGCCCGTTGATGCGGGCACCGATGCAACGGTGTCCGACCTCGGTGTGGATCGCGTAAGCGAAGTCCACCGGCGTGCCCCCCGCCGGCAGGGTTATGACGTCGCCCTTCGGCGTGAACACGAAGACCTCGTCCTGCTCAAGATCGAGTTTGAGTGTTTCGAGGAACTCGGCGGGATCGTTGGTGTCCTTCTGCCAGTCGACGAGCCGCTGCAGCCAGGCGATGTCGGCGGCCGACGCCTTCTCCTTGTACCCCCAGTGAGCCGCGATGCCGTACTCGGCGCGCCGGTGCATGTCCCGCGAACGGATCTGCACCTCCAATGGCTTGCCTTGGAGACCCACGACCGTCGTGTGCAACGACTGGTAGAGGTTGAACTTGGGCGTGGCGATGTAGTCCTTGAATCGACCCTGGATCGGCGTCCAGGTGGAGTGGATGCACCCGAGCGCCGCATAGCAGTCGGCGTTCTTGTCGACCAGCACGCGGATGCCGACGAGGTCGTAGATCTCGTCGAACTCCTTGCCCTTGACGACCATCTTCTCGTAGATGGAGTAGAGGTGTTTGGGCCGGCCGGTCACCTCGGCGGGGATTCGCAGTGCGGCCAATCGCTCCCGCACCTGCTCGAGCACCTGCGCCAGGTAGATGTCGCGCTCGGGCGAACGCACGGCCACCATCTGCTCGATCTCGGCATAGACCTTCGGATGCAGCACTGCGAAGCACAGGTCCTCGAGCTGCCATCGGATGTCCTGGATGCCGAGGCGATGCGCGAGTGGCGCGTAGATGTCGAGCGTTTCCTGTGCGGTGCGCTTTTGCTTCCACGCCGGCATCGCAGCGATCGTGCGCATGTTGTGGAGCCGATCGGCCAGCTTGATGATGAGGACCCGCCAGTCCTTGGCCATGGCTACGAGCATCTTGCGCATGGTCGCCGCCTGCTGAGCCTCCTTGGAGTCGAAGTGGAGGCGATCGAGCTTGGTGACACCGTCGACGATCGCCGCGACCTCAGGACCGAAGTCTTCGCCGACCTGTTCCAGATCGACACCGGTGTCCTCGACCGCGTCGTGCAGCAGGGCGGCGGCAATGGTGACATCGTCGAGGCCGAGGCCGGCGACGACCGCGGCCACCGCCACCGGGTGGCTGATGTAGGCCTCTCCTGATTGCCTGACCTGTTCCCGGTGAGCGTCGAACGCGAGGCTGTAGGCCCGCCGGATGAGACTGGTATCGGCCTTGGGGTGCCGGCTCCGGTAGAGCTCGAGGACCGGGTCGAGCTCGGCTGCCGGCGTGGCCTGCCGACGCCACGGCAACACCCGGTCGACGGTCGGCATCCTTTCCCTTCTACTCGTAGGTGATCAAGACGACGGTGTCGCGGCCGGGGATCTTTTCGCGGCCGCCGAGAAAACCCAACTCGACGATGAAGGCGAGGCCAGCCACGTCGCCGCCGAGCCGCTCGGCCAGCGCAACGGTGGCCGCCGCGGTGCCGCCGGTGGCGATGACGTCGTCGACAATGACCACGCG
Organism: uncultured Actinomycetes bacterium; assembly: GCA_963742585.1. Lineage (GTDB taxonomy): Bacteria > Actinomycetota > Acidimicrobiia > Acidimicrobiales > JACDEA01 > JACDEA01. The sequence goes on along the minus strand of CAVUMI010000009.1, from coordinate 1,074,524 downwards.
CTCACCAGGGCGGATGGCGTCGCGGTGTATCTCGAGCAGGTCGGTGCCGTACTCGAGCGCGTACTCCTGCTGCTCGATGAGGTGGGGCAGTTTGCCGCCCTTCCGCACCGGCACGAACCCGGCGCCGAACCGGTACGCGACTGCCGCGGCAGGAATGAAGCCACGCGCTTCGATGCCGAGCACTTTGTCGATCTTCTGCCCGGCGAAGTGACCAGCCAACGCGTCGATCGTGAACCGAAAGGCCTCGGCATCGGCCAGGAGCGGCGTGATGTCCTTGAACCCGATCCCCGGCTTGGGGAAGTCGGGAACGTCGCGGATGTGCTCCTTCAACCAGCCACTATCCGCTTCCATGAGGAAAGTTTACTAGCGGCGTCTACCGCGCTTGCGCCCCCTAGGCGGTGGACGCTGGGCCGCGCCGGGCGGGCGCGGCGTCACTGATGGCCGGCTCGGGGGCGCATCGACGCCGCTTACGCCGTCGATGGCGCCGTCGTCCCCGGTGCTGCTCATCGCCGCGGCGGCCGCCGGCGTGAGCGGTGCACCACCCGGGCGGGTCGCCAGTCGTTGACGGATGGCCGCGTAACGCGGTTCGCGCTCCTTCAATATCGCCAGCAGGGGCGAGGCGATGAAGATCGATGAGTACGCCCCGGTGAGAAGCCCGACGAGAAGCGCGAGACCGAAGTCCTCCAGAGTCGTCGCACCGAGGACGTACGCGCCGACCACGAGAATCGACAAGATCGGCAGGATGGCGACGAGCGAGGTGTTGAGCGAACGCATCAGCACCTGGTTCATCGAGAGGTTCACCGTGTCGGCGTAGGTCAGCCGACCAGACGCGGCCAAGCCCCGGGTGTTCTCCTCCACCTTGTCGAACACCACAATGGTGTCGTACAGCGAGTAGCCGAGGATCGTGAGAAAGGCGATGACCGTGCCCGGGGTCACCTCGAAGCCCGAAATGCTGTAGACGCCGGCGGTCACGAAAATGTCGTGGACGACGGCGGCGATTGCAGCCGCGGCCATCTTCCACTCGAAGCGGAACGTGATGTAGGCGAAGATCGCGAGGAAGAAGAAGATCAGAGCGCGGCGCGCTTTCGACGAAATCTCGTTACCCCAGGAGGGGCCGACGTCGTTGATGCTCACGTCGCTCGGACTAACCCGCGCCGCCTCGGCCAGCTGGGCCGACACCTTGGTCGACCGTTCCTCCCGTTCGGCCGCCGTACCGGTGAGGTCCGCCCGCACCCGAATCGTCTCCCCGCCGATGCGCTGGATCTGCGCGTCCCGCAATCCGACGCTGCCCATAGCGTTGCGCGCCTCGGTGACCGAGAGGCCGCGTGCGCGCACCTCCCACGCGGTGCCGCCACGGAAGTCGATGCCGAAATTCAGGCCTCGCGTCCCCAATGAAATGAAGCCGATGAGGATGACGATCGCCGAGACGATGAACCACATGCGCTTGCGGCCCATGAAGTCGTAGTTGGTCTCACCGTGGTAGAGCCGGTATCGCAGGCTGCGCTTCGGGGATGTGAAGCCGGTGGTCACCCAGCACCTCCCGTCGGCGCCGCGGCCAGCCCGCGGGCAACGCCGACCCAACGCGCCTCGGTGAAGAACCGGCTGCGGCCCAACAGCGACACCACCGGCCGGGTGAACATGTACGCGATGACGAGGTCGAGCAGGGTCGAGAGGCCGAGGAAGAAGGCGAAGCCCCGCACCGGGCCGACTGTCAACCAGTAAAGAAGACCGGCGCCGATGAGAGACGAGATGTCGGCGGCGAGAATCGTGCGGTAGGCGCGGGTGAACCCTCGGTCGACCGATGAGCGCAGCGTTTTACCCGATCTGATTTCGTCCTTTAATCGCTCGAAATACACCACATAACTGTCAACGGTGACGCCGACCGACACAATGATCCCCGTGGCGCCGGCCAGGCTCAGCGTCAGGCCGCTGGTCTCGCTCAGGAACGTGACGATCGCGTACAGCAGCATGGCGGAGACACCGAGCCCCAGCAGCACCACGATGCCGAGCGCACGGTAGTAGAGGGTCATGTAGAGCAGCACCAGCCCGAGGCCGATGATGCCGGCGATCAGTCCGGCCCGGAGCGAGTCCTTGCCCAGGGTCGCCGACACTTCCTGCACCGTCTGGCGCTCGAGCTGAACGGGCAGCGCACCGAACCGCAGCACAAGCGCGAGGTCCTTGGCCTCCCGCTCGCCGAAGCCGCTTCCGCCACCGTTGATGGTCGCCTTGCCGCCGAACTGCTGCTCCTGAATCTTGGGCGCCGACTTCACGACGCCGTCGAGCACGATGGCGACCGACTGCTGGTAATACGCCTTCGCTAGGTCGTCGAACTTCTTGCCGCCGTCACCGGTGAACTGAACTTCCACGGTCCAGCCCTCGGCCCCGGTGGGCGCACGGGCCGACGCGGTCTTGACCACCCGCCCGGTGAGCTCCGAGGGTCCCAACATGTAGCGCTGAACCTCTTGGTTCTTCACCAGCTCAGGCAGCACCACCGGGTTCTCCGGCTTGTCCTCGTCCTTGGTGCTGGAGGGGATCTGTGCGGGCGACGTCGTTGTGGTGGTGGGGCCAGGCGCGGTGCTCGTGGTGGTCGCCCCCGCCGCGGTGGTGGTCGTCGCCGGCCTGGGCGGATCCGCGTCGTAGGGCGGGAGGATGTTGAGGACGGGGCGAAACCGCAGCTCCGCGGTCTGGCCGACGATCTCGAGCGCGCGTTCCTTGTTCTTGACGCCGGGAAGCTGCACCACGATGTTGCGACCCAACCGGCTGATGTCGGGCTCGGCAACACCGAGCGCGTCGACGCGGTTGCGAATGATCGAGATCGACTGATTCAGAATCGAGTCACTGACGGGCTTGTTCGGCTTCAGCACCACGAGCACGCCACCCTGGAGGTCGAGCCCGAGCGCGGGTGAGTTCCCGCGGCCAGCAGTGCCGATGAACGCGCCGAACGCGACCGCCAGCAGCAAAAGCACTGAAATCAGTTGTGAACGACGCAAGCCCGCTCCTACAGCCCGTTGAACCCTTCATCACCGCGATCGTCGCTGTCGACGGGTGGGCCGTCCAGCGAGTCGTCGGTCGCCGGTGGGAGTACGCGCTGCGCGATAGCCCCCCGCAGCAAGGTGATCTCCACGCCGGGAGCCACCTCCAGCCAGATGCGTTCGTCGTCCATCCGGCGCACCTGGCCGATCATGCCCCCGGCGGTGACGATCTCGTCCCCAGGCTCGACGCTCGCGATAAGCGCCTTCTGACGCGCCACGCGCTGCTGCTGCGGACGCAGCATCAGAAAGTAGACAGCTGCAACGAGAATGAACGGAAAGACAATGCCCATGGCCGACGCGAGAGGCTAGTAGGGCTGCGGGGCGGATTGGCCCCAAGCCGCGGCCACCGCTGACCGCAGCTCCCCAAGGCGTTGGTTGATGACCGCGTCACGGGCCTGACGGACCAGGGCGAGGATCCAACTCAGGTTGTGGACGGTGAGGAGCCGGGCGGCGCTGGGTTCGCCCACCTGAAACAGGTGCCGGAGATAGGCCCGTTGGTGCCGGGCGCACGTCGAGCACGCGGCAGGCGGCGTCGATGGGACCGTCGTCCTTGGCGAGCGCGGCGGCGCGGACCGACAGCTTCCCACTGCTCGTCAGCGCGGTCCCATGGCGGGCGAGGCGCGTCGGCAGCACGCAGTCGAACATGTCGACCCCTAGCGCCACCGCTTCGATGAGCCCGATGGGGTCACCTACACCCATCAGGTACCGCGGGGTCTCTGGAGGAAGTTCAGCCACGGTGACGGCGAGGGCAGCCAGCATCTCCTCGCGGCCTTCCCCGACCGAAAGCCCGCCGATGCCGTAACCATCGAAGCCGATTTCGACCGTGCGGCGGGCACTCTCCACCCGCAGGCCGGCATCGACGCCGCCCTGCACGATCCCGAAGAGCGACTGCCTCGCGGTCACCGGGTCCCCGTCTTCCAGGCGGCGGTGCTCGGCCTTGGCTCGCGCCGCCCACGCCGCGGTCCGCGCCACGGCGAGGCGCACGACGCCGTCGGGCGCCGGGAGCGGCGGACACACGTCGAGCACCATTTGGATGTCGGCGCCGATGACGGCCTGCGCGGCCACCGCGCCTTCCGGCGTGAGGCGGTGCGCCGAACCGTCATAGGTCGATTTGAACGTGACGCCGTCATCGTCGACCGCCGGCGAGAGGGAGAACACCTGGAACCCCCCGGAGTCAGTGAGCACATGGCCGTTCCATCCGGTGAACCGATGGATACCTCCCGAGGCGCCGACGACGTCGGCGCCTGGTCGCAGCATGAGGTGATAGGTGTTGGCCAGCATCACCTCGACACCGAGGGCGTCGAGATCCTCCGCGGCCAGCGTCTTCACCGCGCCGCGGGTGCCGACGGGCATGAAGCATGGCGTGGTGAAGACGCCGCGCCGCGTAGCGACCGTCGTGGCCCGCCCGGCCCCGTCGGCGGCATCGATGGTGAGGGAGAGGGTCATCGCCGACTGACCAGCATCGCGTCGCCGAATGACAGGAAGCGGTAGCCCGCGGCGAGCGCGACGTCATAGAGGTCGCGCCAGCGCGGGCCGCAAAAGGCGTCGAGAAGCACCAGCAGTGACGAGCGGGGCATGTGGAAGTTCGTCATCAGCAGGTCCACGACGCGAAACTCGAAAGGTGACCGGATGAACAGGTCGGTGCGCCCGGCGAGTGGGCCCCGTGCGGCGGCCTCCAGTGCCCGCACCGTCGTCGTGCCCACGGCCACGACGCGCCGGGCCCTCGCCACCGCCTCCATCGTGATCTCGGGGACCGAGTAGCGCTCGAGGTGCATGCGGTGGTCCTCGACTCGCGCTGCGGTGATCGGCTTGAACGTCGCCAAGCCGACGGTCAGGTCCACGGTGGCCACGGCGATGCCTCGCTCCCGGCATCGGTCAAGCACCTCTGCCGTCAGGTGCAGCCCGGCGGTAGGCGCGGCAACGGAGCCCGGAGAGCGGGCGAAGACCGTCTGGTATCGCTCGGAATCGAGCAGAGGCCGCTCGATGTACGGCGGGAGCGGAACTTCCCCGTGGTTCTCGAGGGGCGCCAGCATCCGGATCGGCCGCTCACCGGATGCCAGGGCCGCACCTACCTCGACCACCGGTTGATCGCCGTCCAGCAACATCGTGCCCGGCGCCACTCGCCGGCCCGGCCGCACCAGAGCAAGCCCGGTGCCCTCTTCGTCCAGTTCGAGGACCAGGACCTCGACCTGCCCTCCGGTTCGCTTTTGCAGATGCAAACGCGCGGGGAGCACACGAGTTTCGTTGACGACCAGGAGGTCTCCCCGCGCCAGCAGCTCCGGGAGGTCGGCCACCGTCCGGTGGTCCACCGCTCCTGTCGGCGCGGTGGACACAAGGAGCCGCGCCGCTGACCGGGGCTCCAACGGCTCCTGCGCGATGCGGTCTGTTGGTAACGGGTAGGTGAATAATTCCACGGAGAGTGACCTCGGCCCGACGCAGACCTAGAAGGTTCGCTATCCTTCCGCAGACGGGGGCTTCCGGCACGCTAGGGGTGGAATGGCGTTACGAGCCGATGATGTAAATCTCGGGCGAGATCGAGTTCTCGTTGAGATGTTCCAATCCGGGGACGGTCGCGCCTTCGAAGACCTGTACCGCCGCTACTTCCAGCGGATCTATCGCTACTGCTTGAAGCGCGTCGGCGATGCTCACGAGGCCGAGGAACTGGCGCAGGAAGCTTTCGTCCGCGCGTACAGCGCGATGCCCAAGCTTTCCGGCGAACGCCGGTTCTATCCGTGGCTGAGCGTGATCGCGTCGCGTCTATGCGTCGACACGCACCGCCGGCGCGGTCGCACGTCGCCCACCGCGGCAGGTTGAACTCGGTGTCGTCGATGGCGGCCAGGAAGACGTCATCGCCAAGGTCGACCATGAGATCCTCGCGGGGCGCTCGAGCGCATGGCCCCCCGCCATCGCGAGGTACTGCAGCTACGCGAGGAAGAGGGCTGGTCGTACGACCGCATCGCCCGTCATCTCGACGTCGGTGTCGGCACGGTGGAAGCGCTCCTCTTCCGCGCCCGGCGTGCCCTCCGCCGCGAGTTCCACGCTTTGGCCGGAGCCGACAGCCGGCTCGCCGGTCTGCCGGTCATCGGTTACCTGCTGCGCCGCACGTTGCACGCTCGCGGTCGCATGCTCGAGTTGGCCGCACAGGCCGCGCCGATGATGGCGGCCACCGCAATGTCCGTCGCCGTCGTCGTGGGATCCGCCACCGGATGGCCCTCAAATTCGCACTCCCCAACGCGTACTGCGCGACCGCAGGCGAGCGTGCCCGAGATCATCATGCCGGCGTTGACCGCCACGTCATTAGCTCCTGCGCCATCAACGCTTGCGCCGCGGACTGCAGCCACCAACACGAAGAAGGCTCCGCCGAGAGATGACCCAGTGCTCCGGGCAGGGAAACCGCTGGGTGTTGCCACGGCCGAGGAGGGCCGTGAGAAGATAGCGGTCATGCCGTTGCAAGCTGAGCTGGGGATTGTTGCACTCGGCCTCGACCCCGAAGAACTGCTGCCGCCGCTGCCATGAAGCGCCGCCTCGCCGCATTCGTGCTTGCCGCCGCGGCCGCTTCCGCGGCCCTCGGCATCGGCGCCCAGCCGGCGGGCGCCGCATCCGGCGTGCACGCAGACGGCCGCTCTTCGGGATGCATCGTGATCCTCAAGTGGTCGATCTGCATCCCATCGCTCTATCCGTAAATCGCAGGTGACGCTCCGGGTTGCCCAGTGGTCGGCCGGCAACGTCGGCCGCGCGGCCGTGCAGACGATCGTCAACCACCCCGAGCTGGAACTCGTCGACTTGATCGTCCACAGCTCCGACAAGGTCGGACGCGACGCCGGCGAACTGTGCGGTATCCCTGCGGTCGGCGTGGCCGCCACCGATGACATCGATGCGGTCATCGCCCGCCGGCCCGACTGCATCAGCTACACAGCCACCGGCGACCTGCGACCCGCTGGCGCGGTTGCCGATATGTGCCGCGCGCTGGAAGCGGGCATCAACGTCGTGTCGACCTCGGTGGTACCCCTCGTGCATCCGAAATCGGCCGACCAGGGACTGGTATCGCAACTGTCGGCCGCCACCAAGGCGGGTGGCTCGTCCTTCTTCATGTCGGGCATCGACCCTGGCTTCGCCAACGACGTGCTGCCGCTGACGTTGTTGGGTGTCGCCGACCGCGTTGATTCCGTCCGCGTCATGGAGATTCTCAACTACGACACATATGACCAGGCCCAGGTGCTGTTCGAGACGATGGGCTTCGGCCAGCCCATGGACCACATTCCGTTGCTCCTGCTGCCGGGGGTGCTTGGCCTGGCCTGGGGCGGGGTGGTCAACCTGATCGCCGAAGGTGTTGGTGTCGAGATCGACGAGCTGCGGGAGACCTATGAGCGACAGCCCGCGCCGAGCACGTTCACCATTCCGGCGGGCGCGGTGGAGAAGGGAACCGTCGCCGCGCTGCGGTTCGCCGTCGAAGGGATGGTCAACGGTGAACCGGCGATCGTCCTCGAGCACGTGACGCGGCTGCGCGATGACGTGGCACCCGACTGGCCCAGGGCGCTCAATGGCAAGGGCTCCTACCGCGTGATCATCGAGGGCTCGCCCCGCATGCAGTGCGAGCTCGAGATCGAAGGCGAGGACGGCGACCCCAACACCGGTGGCCTCCTCGTGACCGCCACGCGGATCGTCAACGCCATCCCCGCGGTGTGCGCGGCCGAGCCCGGCCTGCTGACACCGCTCGACCTACCCCTCGTTACCGGCCGCGGGCGGTTCAAGGTCGGGTAAGCCGAGCTCGAGGTTGGGCGCTTCGAGCCCGCCATCGATCTCCAGCACCTTGCCCGTGATGTACGCCCCCGAACGGGCGGCCAGGTAGAGCGCGCCGTAGGCGATCTCCTCGGGTTGGCCGAGTCGGGCCAGCGGCGTGCCCGCCACCATGGCGTCATGCAGGGTGTCGTCGGTGAGAACAACTTCGAGCGCCGAGGTCGCCACCGAGCCGACGGCAATGGCGTTGACCCGCACACGCGGCGAGAGGTCGGCCGCCATCAGCCTGGTCATGTGCGCCAGCGCCGCCTTCGCCGTGCCGTAGGCCACGAATCCGCGGTCGCGTAGCCGCCCCATGGCCGAGCTGATGTTGACGATGCTGCTCCCCTCCTGCTTCAACAGCTGCGGCACCGCCGCTTTGCTCAACGCGAATGCCGTGGTGACGTTGAAATGGAACGCCCGCTCGAACATGCGCTCACTGGTATCGAGCAAGGGTTTCGGGCTTGTGCCACCGGCGTTGTTGACGACGATGTCGAGGCGCCCGAACGCGGCAACCGCCTGCTCGACCAACTCGGGAATGCGTTCGGTCTCGTTCATGTCGAACGGGATCACCAATGCACGCCGGCCGGCCGCCTTGACGTCGGCGGCCACTTCGTCGAGCTGCTCTTGCGTCCGTGCGGCCAGAACGACATCGGCACCCGCTTCGGCGAAGGTGCGGGCGACGGCCGCGCCAATGCCGCGCCCTGCGCCGGTGACGACGGCCACCTTGTCGGTGAGCGAGAACGCGTCGAGGAGTGTGGTCAATCGAACAGCGAGTGGTTGGCGGGGGGCTTCATGCCGAGATGCTCCCACGCGGTCGGCGTCGCCACCCGCCCGCGCGGCGTTCGTTTGAGCATGCCCAGCTGGAGGAGGAACGGCTCGTAGACATCCTCGACCGTCTCTTGCTCCTCGCCGACGCTGACTGCAAGAGTCGAGAGACCCACCGGTCCGCCGCCGAAGCGGGCGCACACCGCGGTGAGGATGGCCCGGTCGACCTTGTCGAGGCCCTTCTCGTCGACACCAAACAGCGTGAGACCCTCATCGGCAACCGCCGCGGTGATGGTGCCGCGCTCGCGCACCTCGGCGACGTCGCGAACGCGCTTGAGGAGCCGATTGGCGATCCTGGGTGTGCCCCGCGCCCGCGACGCCACTTCGCGCGCGCCGCCGGCGTCGATGTCGACCGAGAGAATCGTGGAGGATCGCTGGACGATCAGCTCAAGATCCTCCACCGGGTAATGATCGACGCGACCGACGTAGCCGAACCGATCGCGAAGCGGTCCGGTGATCAGTCCGGTGCGCGTGGTGGCACCGATCAAGGTGAAGCGCGGTAGTCCGAGGCGAATCGACCGCGCTGCCGGGCCCTTGCCGATAACGAGGTCGAGTTGGAAGTCCTCCATCGCCGGGTAGAGGATCTCCTCCACGGCGCGGCCCAGACGGTGGATCTCGTCGATGAACAGCACGTCGCCTTCGTGCAGATCGGTGAGCATCGCCGCGAGATCGCCGGCCCGCACCAACGCGGGACCGGACGTGATCCGCAGGCTGACGCCCATCTCGGCGGCGACGATCGCCGCCAGTGTGGTCTTACCCGTGCCCGGCGGCCCGGCGAAGAGCAGGTGGTCGGCCGCCTGCTCGCGTCGGCGCGCCGCCTCGAGCAGGATCGAGAGGCGCTCGCGTAGTTCAGGTTGGCCGACGAATTCATCGAGCCGGCGCGGGCGTAGCGTGACTTCTTCGGCCGCTTCCACTGGATCCGCCGTCGCCGCAGTGACGATCTCCTCGCGAGGGCTCATCGCACGGTCGCCAGCGTGCGGAGCGCCGCACGCAGCAGGTCTTCGACCGCGCCATCGTCAGGCAGCTCGCGAACGGCGTCGCGCACCTCGTCGGCGCCATAGCCGAGCCCGGCGAGTGCGGCCTTGACCTCAGCACGCGCAGTACCCGCGCCGCCGTTGAGCGCGGCGAGCACCAGGGCTGGTTCGTCGTCGGGCACCGCCAAGCGCGCCTTGAGGTCGAGCAGGAGCCGCGCCGCGGTCTTCTTGCCGACGCCCGGAACGACGGTGAGCGCGTCGACGTCGTCGCCCGCCACCGCCCGTCGCAGCGACGTGGGCGTCATCGACGACAGGATGGCGAGCGCGAGCGCAGGCCCGACGCCGTGGGCGCCGAGTACCGCGTCGAAGCAGGCACGTTCGTCGCCGGTGGCAAAGCCGTAGAGGACGATGGCGTCCTCGCGGACGTGTGTGTGGATATGCAGGAACACCGGCGCACCGGGGCCGTCGATGACCGCCATGGTGCCCGCGGGCACCACGACCCGGTAGCCCACACCACCCACCTCGACGAGGAGCTCGCCGGTGGCGAGTCGGTCGAGGACGACGCCCCGCAGCGAGCCGATCACGGGGCGGCTCGCAGGCGAGACATGCGCGGACCCACCGTGAGGTGACAGATGGCCAGCGCCAGCGCATCGGCAACATCGGGCGGGCTGGGCGCTTCGACCAGACCGAGCTGCGCCTGCACCATCTGCTGCACTTGGCGCTTGGTGGCGCTGCCATAGCCGGCGACGGCGAGCTTGACCTCGTTGGCCGTGTACTGGGCGACCTCGCAGCCAGCCTCCGAAGCCGCGGCCAAGGCCAAACCGCTGGCCTGCCCGACAGACATTGCGGTGCGGGCGTTGGTCTGGAAGAAGACCCGCTCGACGACGACGGCGTCGGGCTGCAACTCGGCGATAAGCGCGCGTAGTTCACGACTAAGCGAGGCCAGGCGAGCAGGAAGGTCGTCGGTGGTCGGCGTGGTTATCACGCCGGCGACCACCGCTCGCGGCTCGCTACCCTCCGCCGTCACGGCGCCGTAACCGCACCGCGACACACCCGGGTCGATGCCGAGCACGAACACCCGTTCGAGGCTAGCTGCCACGTCAGGCACTGCGGTGGATGCTAAGAGGAAGGAGTGGCAGGCACAGGGACAGGGACCGACACCGAGGACGCGCGTTTCCCGGTCGACGGGCGCGCCCGTGGCCGCGCCCGTGCTGCCCTAGCCCTCACGATCGCCGCCAACCTCGCGTTGCTGATTCGCGGGCCGGGGCACCCCCTCGAGCTGACGTTCCTGTTCGTGCTGGCCGGCGCGGCCGGGCTCGGTTGGCTGCTGTGGGAGCAGCGCCGGCGTCCCTTGATCGGCCGCCGCGCCGTGCTCGCCTTCTCGGGTGGCTTGTTGGCGGTCGCGGTCCTCGCACCCCCAACCGAGTCCCACGACGTGTGGTCCTACGTGATGATCGGCCGCACCGTCGCCGTCCATCAGCAGAACCCGTATGAGCACCCCTCGAGTGCGTACCGCACCGACCCGTTCAGGCTGAGGGTGGACCCGGTGTGGCGGCACACGCGTTCGGTGTACGGGCCGGTGTTCGTCGTCCTGGCGGCCGGCGCGGTGACGGTCGCCGGGGACTCGCCGTGGCGATCACGAGTGGTGTTCCAGGCGTTGGCCGCGCTGGCGGTTGCGCTCAGCCTGTTGGTGATCGATCGTGTGACACGCGGCGACCCTCGAGCGCTGGCCTTCGTCGGACTCAACCTGCTGGTGATCGTCACCACGGTGAATAACGCCCACAACGACGCGTACGTCGGACTCGCCGCACTCGGAGCGGTGCTCCTTGCTCGGCGGCGTCCCGCCGTCGCCGGACTCATTCTCGGCCTGGCGGCGCTCGTCAAGGTCGTCGCGCTCCTACCTGCGGGCGTGCTCGCCCTGTGGTTGTTCCGAGGCGGCGCGCGGCGCGCCGGCATTCTTCTCGCCGGTGTCGCCGGAACGGTGACAGTGGCGGGATACGCCGCCGCCGGTTCGGCGTCGATTACCGTCCTCAGCTCGGCCCGCGAGCGGATGAACCGCGGCTCGCTCTGGTATCCGATCCGTGAAGTGCTGGCCCACCTTCAAGCCGGCGACGAGCCAACTGTGAGCGCGCTCCGCGATGCACGCAACAGTGTGGGCCCGCGCCTCAGCACCCTCTCGACGCTCGCGGTGATCGCGCTGGCGGTACTGATCGCGACGCGCACACGGCGCGATGCGCCGGTCATCGTGGCCGCCGCAGTTATCGCCTACACGGTCCTCGGCGCGTACATCCTGCCGTGGTACATGGTGTGGGCCTTGCCGCTTCTCGCGCTGGTGTGGAAGACGCGAATGGCGTGGCTCGCAGTCGCACTGGCGTTCGTGCTCGAACTGGCATACGTCACCGACGAGCGCCGTAGCGGCGTCTTCAAGGAGCCGGAGATAGACACGCTGTTGCAGCGCGTCCAGAACGACCTTCGCACCGTCGGTGTACCACTGCTGGCGCTGGCCGCAGTGATCGCGCTGGTGGTGTGGTCAGTTCGTCGTGCGGGCCGGGTCGAGGCTGACGGCGGCGTGACCGGTGCGAGCTCGCAATCCCCACCACGTGACAAGCAGGAGCGCCTCGACGATCGTCCGCCCCGAAAGCTTCGAGTGGCCGGCGGCCCGATCGGTGAAGACGATGGGGACCTCTCTGATGGCGGCACCGATCGACGCGGCGCGGTACACGGCCTCGATCTGGAAGGCGTACCCGTCGGCTCGCGAGCCATCGAGCTTGATGGTGCGGATGAGATCGGCTCGGTAGACGCGGAACCCGGTGGTGTTGTCGGCGATATCGCCACCGACGGCAAGCCGGACATAGCGATTGGCCCACCGCGAGAGCGTCCGGCGGTGCCGGGGCCAGCTGGTCTGGATTGACGCTCCCGGGATGTAACGCGATCCCACCACCATGTCGGCGCCGCCCAGCGCGGCATTGACCAGGCCGGGGATTGCCGCGGGGTTGTGCGAGAGATCCGCGTCCATCGTCACGAACAACTCGAAGTCGCGGGCCAGGCCCCATGCCAGGCCCACCCGATACGCGTCGCCGAGGCCGGTCTTGGCTGGGCGCACCAGCACGTGCACCTGGCCGAGCTCGTCGCCCACCGACTCAGCGATCGCTGCGGTGCCGTCCGGACTGCTGTCGTCGACGACCAGCACCTCGGCCGAGGGAAGCGCGCCGCGCACCTGACGCACCACCGTCGCGATATTGGACGCCTCCATGTACGTCGGGATCACGACAAGGACCGTGGGTAGGGGTGTCATGTCGTTGTCAGCGTGAGGCTGCCTGCACCGCAGCCACCAGTTCGTCGGCGGACCGGTACGACAGGCTGGTCGCCGAGCGGTGCGCGTACCGGATGACACCCTCGCCGTCGATGACGAAGACCGATCGGCGGTAGAAGCCCAGCGGCCCGAGAATGCCGTACGCGCCGCCGACCGCCTTGTCGACATCCGCGAGGAGCGGGAACGGAAAGCCGTGCTTGCACGAGAACCCCTCGTGGCTGTCGACGTTCTGCGGGCTGAGCGCAAGCACGGCGGCGCCAAGACCGGCGAACTGGTCCCAGTCCTCGGTGTAGCTCTGCAACTGGCGCGTGCACACCGGTGTGTTGTCGCCCGGGTAGAAGACGAGGACGACCGGCTTGCCCCGGAAGTCGGCGAGGGAGAAGTCCTGACCGCCCGTGCCGGGGAGCGTGAACTCCGGCGCGCGGTCGCCCACAGTGACTTTCCCGGCCATGGCTTTGCAGGCTACCGATCAGGCCTCGACCAGATCCAAAACCGCATCCGGGATGTCGAAGTTGGCGTAGACGTTCTGGACGTCGTCATGGTCCTCGAGCGCGTCGACCAGGCGGAGCACGTTGCGGGCGTCAGCCTCACTGCTGAGCGGCACCGTGGTGGTAGCCAGCATCGTGACGTCAGCCGAGTCGAACGCGATGCCCGCCGCCTCGAGGGCGGTTCGCAAACCGGTGAGCTCCCCCGGATCGCACGTGAGCTGCCACGTATCGCCCTGATCCTCGAGGTCTTCGGCCCCTGCTTCGAGGGCGACAACCATGAGGTCGTCCTCGCCGACGGTCTTCGGAAGGATCACAACACCCTTGCGGTGGAACTGCCAGCTGACCGCGCCCGGCTCGGCCATGGAACCGCCGTTCTTGGTGAAGAGGTTGCGGATATCGGCACCCGTCCTGTTGCGGTTATCGGAGAGGCACTCGACGATCACGGCCACACCGCTCGGTGCATAGCCCTCGTAGCTGATCGCTTCGTAGCGCACGCCCTCGAGTTCGCCGGTGCCCCGCTTGACGGCCCGTTCGATGGTGTCCATCGGCACCGACGCGTCGCGCGCCTTCTGGAACATGGTGCGGAGAGTGGCGTTGCTCGACTGATCGCTCCCGCCCTCACGCGCCGCGACCTCGACTTGACGGATCAGTTTGGCGAAGAGCTTGCCGCGCGCCTTGTCCTGCGCGCCCTTCTTGTGCTTGATCGTGGCCCACTTGCTATGGCCGGACACCTCAACTCCCTTCGAGGAACAGCTGGTGAACGCGACGATCGTCGCTCAACTCTGGATGGAATGCAGCGACGAGAATCGATCCCTGACGACACAACACCGGGCGGTCATCGAGGGTGGCGAGGACATCGACGCCACAGCCGGCGCGCTCGACGACGGGCGCCCGGATGAACACCGCGTGGAGTGGCGCGGCCTCGGCGCCGGAGAGATGCAGATCGGTTTCGAAGGAATCCACCTGCCGGCCGTAGCCGTTGCGCCGAACCGAGATGTCGATGGCGCCGAAGCTCTGCTGGTCGGACCGACCGTCGAGCACCTCGGCAGCCAGCAGTATCAATCCTGCGCAGGTACCGAACGCCGGCATGCGGTCGGCCAGGCGATCGACGATCGGCTGCCGCAGACCACTCGAATCCAGCAGCAGCGACATCGTGGTGGACTCGCCGCCGGGCATCACCAGCGAATCGACGAGCGCAAGGTCCGCGGGCGTACGGACCGGAAGCGACGGTGCGCCGAGTTCAGCCAGCGCGGCTTCGTGCTCGCGCACGTCGCCCTGCAACGCCAGGATGCCGACCTTCACCTGGTGGCCTCTGTCGCACCGCTACCAGCCTCGGTCGGCGAGGCGGGTCTCGACCTTCGAAGACTCCTCGCCGCGCATGGCCTCACCCAGGCCGCGGCTGACCTTGGCCACGATCTCCGCGTCGGCGTAGTGCGTCGTGGCCTCCACGATCGCTCGGGCGCGCCGGGCGGGGTCGTCGCTCTTGAAGATGCCCGAACCCACGAAGACCGCCTCGGCGCCCAGTTGCATGACCAGCGCGGCGTCGGCCGGAGTGGCCAGCCCACCAGCACAGAACAACGGCACCGGGAGGCGGCCGGTGTCGGCCACCTCCTGGACCAGATCGATCGGCGCTTGAAGGCGCTTGGCCCATCCGTAGCGTTCGGCGCTATCGGCCTGGGTGAGCGCGCGGATGTCACCGAGGATCGAACGCAGATGGCGGACCGCTTCCTTCACGTCGCCGGTGCCCGCCTCCCCCTTCGAGCGGATCATCGCCGCCCCCTCGGACAGGCGCCGCAACGCTTCGCCGAGGTTGGTGGCACCACAGACGAACGGCACGGCGAACGCCCACTTGTCGATGTGGTGGGCCTCGTCGGCTGGTGTGAGCACTTCGCTCTCGTCGACGTAGTCGACGCCGAGCGCCTGAAGGACCTGCGCCTCAGCAAAGTGCCCGATGCGCGCCTTGGCCATGACCGGAATCGTGACCGCCGCCTTGATCGCTTCGATCAGGGCCGGGTCGCTCATGCGGGCGACGCCCCCGTCGCGGCGGATATCGGCCGGCACGCGTTCGAGCGCCATGACCGCTACCGCCCCGGCGTCCTCGGCGATCTTGGCCTGCTCGGCGGTGACGACGTCCATGATGACGCCGCCGCGCAGCATCTCGGCCAGTCCCCGTTTGACTCGCTCGGTTCCGGTTACGCGATCGCTCACTAACGGGTGAGTCTACCGGCGGTGGTGGGGGTCGCCGCAGTGGGATTTACCACAGCGATGGTCGCCTCCTTCGGCGCCAGTACCACCCACGTCTGTCCGGTCGGTAACCGAATCGAGCGGCCCGCCGAATCAGTGAACAGCGTAAGAGCCTTGTCGGTCGCCTTGGACCAGCGGAGCGGCACACGTTGGCCGCCGGTCAGCAGAATCGCGTCGCCGCTGCCCGTGGTGACTGCTTCGTCAACCGGAGACCCCGCCTGATCCCTGTATGGCGTGCCGCGATACGGCACGGTCTGGATGATCACATTCGTGAACGCGAGTTGTGTCCCACCGTCGGTTCGCTGCGCGAAGCCATTGATCGACCGCTTCCACTTACTCGTCGCTGCGTCCCAGTCCCACCGCGTGACCGTGTTGGGCCCGAACGTCACCGTGGCGTGCGACGCTGGCGTGGCCGCGACTGCGGCGAACGGTTCCGATGGAGCCAGGAAGGTGAACAGGCCCGGCGGCTTGGCCGCACGCGTCGACGCCAGCGCCCGCATTTCGGAGGTGCTGGCGTAGGTCTTGTACGGCCGCTGACGGTCGGACCGCAGATGGAACGCGGTGGCGTTCACCTCCTCGCTGATCACCGTGAGCCCGAGCCGACGCATGAGCGAATCGAACGGGGCAATCCCGCCCGAGTACACGAACACGCCGCCGATCGCTGCAACTACGCCGGCATCACTCGACCGGACCGAGCGAATGGGCCCCACTGACTTGGCGTCCTGCGATTGGTAGACGGCCAGAAAACGAACGACGTTGCCCTCGACGCGCTCCTCGTAGACGACGTCGGCCTTGTCGAGCCCGGCCTGCGGGCGGGCCTTCGGATCATCGCCGACCTTGATCATGACGGCAGGGCGGGACGCCACCTCCGGGTTGAACAACGACTGCCCGGTGAATGGCGCCAGCGCTGGGGGCGCGGTGGTGGTCGTCGTCGGTGCAGTGGTATCCACTCGCGGGAGCGCCCCACCCTTGCTCGACCCGCACGCGGTGGCCACCAGTCCGAGAGCCGCGAGGAGCGCGGGCAGGCGTTTCCTCACCGGAGCTGCGCCAGTCCGGGAACGGGGAGCTCCACCCACGTCCGGCCCGCAGTCGAGCGCGATTGGCTGTCCGTCGGCAGTGACCAGCCGAGTGAGCGCCTCGGGGCTGGCCTTCTGCCAGCGACCTTTCACGACCTGCCCGTTGGTGAGCACCCAGGCCTCGCCCTCACCGACGAGTTCGGCATGCGGCACCACGGCGCCGGACTGGTCGCGCTCTCCGGTGTCCTTGTAATTGACGAACTCGATCACGACGTTGGCGGCCGACGCCTGCACGCCGGCAGCGTCGACGTGCGCGGTGCCGTTGTTCATTCGCTTCCACACGCCCGCCGCGGCGTCCCATGCCCAATCGATCGCGGTAACCACACGCCCGCGGAACTCGATGTGCACGCCGCCCGCCGGCTGGCCACCCGGCGGCGCCACGTCCCGCGGCGCGGTAGCTGAACTGGGGCGGTGGGCCGGGGTGATCGGCTGGCGACCGCGCTGAACAATGTCGACGTCGCCGAGAAGTAGTTGTACGGCGCCGGCCGCCCGCTCATCCGGCGGTATGCGCCGGGGAAGAACCGTGGCCCGATGTTGATCAACGGGGCCTTGTCGAGCAGCCGCTCGAAATTGGGATTCGTCCCGCTGTACGCAAAGAGCGGCCTGATCAGCGGGCTCACGATGGCGATATCGGAGCTGCGCGCCGATCGCACCGGGACCGACCGGATCGGAGTCGCCCGAGTGGAAGATCGCCGCGAAGCGGGTGATGCCGCCCTCGACCCCTTCCTCGACGACGATGTCGGCGTGATTGATGCCTGCCTGGGGCCGGGCCTTCGGCGCGTTGTCGATCTTCACGACAAGCGCTGGCCGCTTCAGTCTCGCGGGGTCACCTGGCAGGCCGGTGAGGGGGGCGACACCCGCGGCGATGGTGGCCGGCGTCGTCGGCGCGGCGGTGGGCTCGGTCGTCGTGCTCGCCGGCTTCTTGCCGTCGCCGCCCCCGCCACACGCCGCGATCAAGAGCGCGGTCACCGCCGCGGCGATCGCGGCGCCGTGTCTCATAGCTCGCGGAGCGCGGCGATGCGCTCATCCAACGGCGGGTGGGTATTGAACAGCCGGCCCACCCACGCCAACCGACCCTCCGATTCCTGCGCGGGCCACCGGCGCTTCGATCCAGAGATGGGCGGTCGCCCGCGAGCCGGAATGCACCACGGTCCTGTCGTCGCGCAACTTCTCCAACGCAGCGATGAGACCGGGTGGATAACGGGTGAGCGCGACGCCGGACACATCGGCCAGCGCCTCGCGCCGGCGACTGATGGCGAACTGCATGAGCTTGGCGATGACCGGCATGAGGATCAGGGTCGCGAATCCGACCAGCGCGACGATCGCGCCGGCACCGCCGCTATCACCGTCGCGCCGCTCGCGACGGCCACCGCCCCACCAGATGAACCGGAATGCCCAATCGCTCAACAGGGCAACGATGCCCACCATCGTCACCGCGAGGGTGGATACCAGGATGTCGTAGTTCTTGATGTGGCTCAGCTCGTGGGCCAACACCGCTTCGAGCTCGATGCGGTTCATCTTCGTCGAGAAGGCCAGTGGTCACCGCCAGCGCCGCGTGGCGGGGATTGCGGCCCGTCGCGAACGCGTTGGGCGCGTCGTCTTCGATCACGTACAGCCGCGGCTTGGGGAGTCCGGCGGCGATGCAGAGTCCCTCGACGAGATTGTGCAGGCGGGCGTACTCGACCGGATCGGCCGGGCGGGCGTGGCTCATGGCCAACGCGACGGCGTCGGACTTCCAGTACGAGACCGCAGCGCCGACGAGTGCGATGCCGAGCGCGATGAGTACGCCGAACGGGCCGTAACCGATGACTGCGTTGAACGCCCCACGCGGCGAGGACGATCACCGCGACGAACGCGATGACGAGCAGCACCGACCGGCGCTTGTTGGAGGTGATTTGTTCGAACAGCGTGTCGCGCTCCCCTGGTCCCACTTGGGACCCTGCAGCTCGGTCGCCCGCCAGTTTACGGGGAGGCCCACCGGCCCGAACGCGTACCCTATCGGTCCGTTTCGCGAGATTTCGGCAGGGTGACTAGTCATTCCGAGCCCCAGCAAATGGCCCGGCTGCGCCATGGCGGTAGACACCCGCCCCCCGCACTCTGGACAACGAGTCAGTTATCCATCGAGCTAGGGGAATTCTTCCATGTCGAAACTCCGGGTGGCCGCGGCCGCCACTGCAATAACCCTTATCGGGGCATTCGCCTCGATGGGGACGGCGAATGCCGCAGATGCAAAGGGTGTAGGTACAACCCAAACCACGTCGTCGCTCGTAGATGTCGCGTTGGGATCGGCCGGATCGCTGCTGCGCATCCGGGTCCTCGGCGACGACTCGAAAGCCACGATCGACCCGGCCGTCGGCACGTCCTCGGCCCTGACCCAGATGTTCGGGCTCAAGATCAGCTCCTCGGTCCTCCCGGGCCTGAACTTCAGCCTGCCCAACCCGCCGCTTGAGGCGAGGATGCCGGGCGGGGCCTCAACCGTGAACGGCGCGGCGCTGACCCTGGGGGCAATTCCTGCCCTCGTTTCGGGTGCGCTTGATCCGTCCAAGCTGACCAGCACCGTCGATGCGGCGGGTGCAAAGTCGGGCCTGAGCGCCAGTCTGTTGAGTCTCGGCCTGGTCGGCGGGCTGCTCAATGTCGACAGCGTCACGTCGACCCTGGGCACCCTGGCCGGCGGTGCTGAGGCCAATGGCGTGAAGGGTCTCGATGTCGGCGCCATCTCGGTCCTGAACCTGGGCGCGTTGCTCAAGGGCCTCGGAATCGACATCACCAAGCTCCCCATCGGTGCCGTGAGCGGACTTCTCACCACGCTCAACCTGGAGAGTCTGATTCCCGCCATTCCCGCCACGGGGAGCCTTGAAAGCCTCGTGAGCAGCCTGCTCGGCTCGCTGACAAGTGTGACTGGCCTCACCGGTGCGCTCTCCAGCGTCCCCGGGGCCGCCACGCTCGTCCCGACCCTCAATGGCCTGCTCGGCGGCCTCCCGCTTGGCGGGGGCGTCCTGAGTGGCGCTGCGGTCAATCCCGCGGCGACGGTTGCAGAGCTGGTCGGCAGCGTGAACGCACTGCTCACGCAGGTCCTGGGCAGCGCACTGGACCTCCTTGACAGCGTGTCCCTGCTGAAGGTCAACGGCCTGCACATCGGTTCGACGGTCAAGGCAGCCAGCACCAAGGAAGCCAGCAAGTCCGACGTTGTCGGCACGCTCGGATCGACGTCCATCGGTGGCATCACGCTGCCGGGTCTCGATCTCGGCTCCACCTTGGCCACCGTCACCGGCCTCGTCAACACCATCCAGGGCACGCTCGACGGCGTCCTGAGCACGCTGAGCCCGGCCCTCGCTGGC
The DNA here is from genome assembly GCA_963742585.1 of uncultured Actinomycetes bacterium. Classification (GTDB taxonomy): domain Bacteria; phylum Actinomycetota; class Acidimicrobiia; order Acidimicrobiales; family JACDEA01; genus JACDEA01. The sequence continues at coordinate 1,054,455 of CAVUMI010000009.1, read as the reverse complement.
ATCCTGTCGGTGCAGTTCTTCGACAAGGCCAGCGACAATGGGATCACCACCTCGGGCGGCTACGTGCGCTCGCTGGCCGGTATCACCGGTCTCGGTGTCAGCATCAACCCGCCGGCGAACCTGGGTGCGATCGCTAACAGTCTTGGCGCCACCTCGGGTATCGGTGGACTGCTGTCCACCGCAGGCGGGGCAGGCGCCCTGGGTAGCGTCACCGGCCTCCTCGGCGGTACGGCTCTCGGCGGCACCCTGAACGGGCTGCTCAACACGGTGAGTTCACTGGCCGGCGGCGCGAGCATCAAGCTCGCCTCGGTGTCCAGCGGCTCGAATTTCGCAGTCCCGGCCGCGGCGCAGAACACGCCGGCCACGGCCAGCCAGCTGCCCCGCACGGGTGCCAGCACCACGGTGTTCCTGATCATCGGGATGCTCATGGTCGGCGGCGTCATCGTGGGTCGGCGTTTCATCCCCCTGATGGTGACCACCAAGAAGTAAGCAACTCCCAGCACACGAATGAAGGGGCCTCTCCGGAGGCCCCTTCATCGCGTCTGGGCCCAAACCAATGTGTCGGTGTCGAATCGTGGTTTTCCTTCGATTCGACACCGACACATGGCTTTGACGGGCAATTTCGGCGGGAGGCGTGAGGCTGGGAATTACCCTGCGGTCATGAGCCAGATCACTGTGACGCTGCCTGACGGGACCTCGAAAGAGCTGCCGGCCGGCGCCACGACCGCCGATCTGGCCGCATCGATCGGTCCAGGCCTGGCCAAGGCCGCCGTTGCCGGAACGGTCAACGGCCACGAGGTCGACCTCAACGCGCCTGTGCCCGACGGGGCCTCCGTCAGCGTCATCACCAACAACAGTGAGGAAGGCCGGGCCGTCCTCCGCCATTCCACGTCGCACGTCATGGCACAAGCCGTGCTGCAACTCTGGCCCGGCGCCAAATTCGCAATCGGCCCGCCGGTGAAGGACGGCTTCTACTACGACTTCGACCTGCCCGGCGGCGAGCACTTCACCGACGAGGACCTCGAGCGCATCGAAGCGCGCATGCGCGAGATCGTGGCCGAGGACCAGCCATTTATCCGCGAAGAGCACTCGGTCGATGAAGGCCTGCGGATGTTCGCCGACCAGCCGTACAAGGTGGAGATCATTCAGGGCGTCGACGCCAGCGAAGGGGCCGAGGCCGGAATCGTCAGCGCGTACCGCAACACCGAGGCATTCGTGGACCTGTGCCGCGGCCCCCACGTGCCGACGACCAAGCGACTCGGGCACTTCAAGCTGCTGAATCTGGCGGCCGCATACTGGCGCGGTGACGAAAAGCGGCCGCAACTACAGCGCGTCTACGGCACCGCGTGGGAGTCGAAGACCAAGCTCGAGGAACACCTCTGGCGCTTGGAGGAGGCCAAGAAGCGCGACCACCGCAAGCTCGGCGAGGAGCTCGACCTGTTCTCCTTCGACGCCGAGGTCGGCCGCGGGCTGCCGCTCTGGCTACCCAAGGGCACGGTTATCCGTGACGAGCTGGAGACCTGGGCGCGCGAGACCGAGCGCAAGTGGGGCTACCAGCGGATCGTGACGCCGCATATCGCTCGCGGTGAGCTGTTCCGCACCTCAGGCCACCTCCCCTACTACCAGGAGGACCTCTACGCGCCCATCGACATCGAGGGCGACGAGTACTACCTCAAGCCGATGAACTGCCCGCACCACCACATGGTGTACAAAGCGCGCGCGCACAGCTACCGCGAACTGCCGATCCGTTTCGCGGAGTACGGGACGGTGTACCGCTACGAGCGCTCCGGACAGTTGTTCGGTCTGATGCGGGCGCGGGGTTTCACCCAGAACGACGCGCACATCTACTGCTCGAAGGCGCAAGCCAAGGACGAGTTCCTCACCGTCATGCGCCTCCACGAGTACTACTACGAGGCGCTCGGGATCGACGAGTTCTACATGGTGCTCGCCCTCAAAGATCCGAAGAACACCGAGAAGTACCACGGCGACGACGACATGTGGGCTGAAGCCGAACAGCTCACCCGCGACGCGATGGAGGAGTCGGGCATCCCGTATGTCGAGGAGATCGGCGGCGCCGCGCACTACGGCCCCAAGGTCGACTTCATCATCCGCTCGGCCATCGGACGCGAGTTCGCCGCGTCGACCAACCAACTCGACCTCTACATGGCCGAGCGCTTCGACCTGCGCTTCACCAACCAACAGGGCGAATCCGAACGCCCGGTGATCATCCACCGGGCGCCGCTCGGATCACACGAGCGGTTCGTCGGCTTCCTCCTCGAGCACTACGCCGGCGCGTTCCCCGCGTGGCTGGCCCCGGTACAGCTCCAGGTACTCCCGGTCGCGGCCGACCACCATCCGTACGCGGAATCGGTCGTCGCCCGCCTGTTCGCCGCCGGGTACCGCGTGGAATTCGTCGAGGCCGACGAACCCTTGGGCGGGCGGATCCGGCACGGCAAGCTCCAAAAGATCCCGTACTTGCTCGTGGTCGGCGGCCAGGACGTCGAGGCCGGCACCGTCGGTGTGAACCGGCGCGGCGACGAGCGTCCGGAGCGTGATGTCCCGCTCGACACGTTCATCGACCGGCTGCGCGACGAGGTGGAGACCAAGGCGCGTTCGTGACGCTCGAGCGGCTGTGGGCCGGGTGGCGGGGCGAGTACGTCGCCGGTGCGGCGGCCACAGACGCGGGGACATGCGTGCTGTGTCGTGTCGTCGAGAGCGGCGAGTACGTCCTCTGGAAGGGCGACACCTGCGCGGCCGTGCTCAACGTCTACCCGTACACGAGCGGCCATTGCATGGTCCTGCCGACGCGCCACGTCGGCGAGCTCGAGGGTCTCACCGCCGATGAAGCATCGGAGCTTTGGTCGACGCTGCGCTCGGCGGTCGTCGCGCTCAAACAGGCGTACTCACCCGATGGGCTCAACCTCGGGGCCAACCTCGGTCGGGTCGCGGGGGCGGGCGTGCCTGGGCACTTCCACATGCACGCCCTCCCCCGCTGGAACGGCGACACAAACTTCATGACCACCGTGGCTGAAACACGGGTGCTACCCGAAGCCCTCGACGTGACGTTCCACAAAGTGCGATCGAACTGGCCGAGCGCGTAGCGTCGCAACATGGACTTCATCGGCAAGCCGTTGGTCGGCCACGGCGTGGTCGAGCGCCGCTTCGATCTCAAGAACGATGATCGGATCGTCCCCGGCATCGTGTGGACTCCGGAGAACGCGGTGGGCACGCGGCCACTGGTGCTGATCGGCCACGGCGGCAGCGGGAACAAGCGCATGGAGTACGTCCTGGCGCTGGCCCGACGGCTCGTGCGCCACCAGGGCTTCGCCGCCGCGGCCATCGATGGTCCGGGTCACGGTGATCGCGCCGACAGTGTGGAGACCGACCTGTGGTGGTCTCAACCGGTCATCGGGTCGATGATCGCCGACTGGAAGGCCACCCGTGCGGCGCTGGCCGAGATACCAGAAGTCGGCGACGGACCACTGGGGTATTGGGGCCTGTCGATGGGCACACTCTTCGGCGTCCCGTTCGTGGCCGCCGAGCCCGAGGTCAAAGCCGCGGTGCTCGGGCTGATGGGTGCGGCCGGCAAGCGCTACACCGCGACCGCCGGCGGCATCACCTGTCCGGTGCTCTTCCTTCAACAACTCGACGACGAACTGATCCGGCGCGAGGCGTGCCTGGAGCTCTTCCTTGCCATCGGGTCCGGCGACAAACGCCTGCACGCGAATCCCGGCCTACATAGCGCGGTGCCGGTCGAGGAGATGGAGCACTCCGAGGCCTTCTTCGTGAAGCACCTGGTGTGACGATGGATTTCGTCGGCGATCCACTCATCAGCAAGGGCGTCGTCGAGCGCCGGTTCGACGTCAAGTCGGACGATCGCGTCGTTCCCGCGCTGCTGTGGACACCCGAGGGCGCGACCGGCGCACGGCCGCTGGTCCTGATCGGCCACGGCGGTGGCGGCAACAAGCGCATGGAGTACGTCCTCGGGCTGGCCCGGCGCCTCGTCCGCCACCAGGGCTGGGCCGCGGCGGCCATCGACGGCATCGGACATGGCGAACGCAGCGAGGTTGCCGAGGTTGGCGGCGCGCCCGGCGCGGGCATCCCCAACGACTTCCTCAATCTCGTGCGCGGCGCCGCCGATGCCATGGTCGCCGACTGGCAGGCGACGCTTGCGCGCGCTTCGAGAGCTACCCGACGTCGGCCGCGGCCCGCTCGGCTACTGGGGCCTGTCGATGGGCACCATGTTCGGCGCGTCGTTCGTGGCCGCCACGTCCGACGTCCGCGCCGCGGTCCTCGGTCTCATGGGCGAGTTTGACGCCACAGATCCCTGGGCCGTGGCTGCATCGCGCATCGCGCAGCCGGTGCTGTTCCTCGCGCAACTCGATGACGAGCTGGTGCGCTTCGACGCTGCCGTCGCACTCTTCCGCCGCCTGGCTACCGCCGACAAACGCATACATGCTCATCCCGGTTTGCACTCCGCGGTGCCGATCGAGGAGATGGCGGCGTCCGAAGCGTTCCTGCACAAGCACCTCACGTGACCGACCCTCACGACGCCCTTCCCGCGGAACTCGACGTCACCGGACTCGTCGGCCCGTACACGTTCCCCGACATCTCGCGGCGCCGGATCACTGCGGTGCTGTTGGTGACGACCGGCGCGGGCGGTATCGCTCTCTGGGCGCTCCGAAACGATGGCGGTGTTCTCGTCAATCGTGGGTTCCTCATCGCGGGCATCGCGTTCGTGCTCCTCGGTGTGTACAACTTCGCCGCCGCTTTTCCCTTGGAAGTCAACGAGCTGGACGCACTGGCCGCGGCAAGCAAGGAAGTTGGGTTTCCAGTCGGCCACGCGTCCGCACAGCTCGGGTGGCGCGGGCTGCGCAGCCGCCCGACCTGGCGCATCCTGCTTTATTCGGCGGATGAGCCTCCGACCAAGCGCGGCCTCGTGATGGTCGACGGCGTCACAGGTGAGGTCCTCGGCCACTACCTCGAGGACAACCCCGAAGACTGGTCGCAGCTCAACTAGCCGGTTTTAGGACGCGTCTTGAGGTTGTTTCTTGGCGACCTTGTCGTAGAGATGCGACGGGAGGGCGTCGTAGTGATCATGGGCCAGAGTGAAGCGCCCGCGCCCGCCGGTCATCGAGCGGAGGTCGATCGAGTACCGCATGACCTCAGACGTCGGCACGAGCGCAACGATGGTCTGCTCGCCATCGTCGGCCGCGTCGGTTCCCTGCACGCGGCCTCGGCGCGAATTGAGATCGCCCATCACGTCGCCCTGGTACGCGAGCGGCACCGTGACCTCGATGAGCGATATCGGCTCCAACAGCACGGGACCCGCCTTCGCCATCGCTTCGCGGAATCCCAGCGAACCGGCCATCTTGAAGCTCATCTCCGAACTGTCGACCGCGTGGAACTTGCCATCGGTGAGGGTGGCCTGCACATCGACAACGGGAAACCCGAAGACGCCCCCCATCTCCATCGTCTCGGCGATGCCTTTCTCGACCGCGGGAATGAATTGCCGCGGTATCGCGCCACCGACGATCTTGTCGACGAACTGAAACCCGGCTCCCCGTTCCAAAGGCTCAACGCGGAGGAACGCCACGCCAAACTGTCCATGACCGCCGGTCTGCTTCTTGTACTTGCCCTCGGCCTCCGCGGTATCGCTGATCGTCTCGCGGTACGGAACGGTGACAGGATCGGTCTCGACGTCGACGTTGAACTTGCGCAGCAGGCGCTCGGCGACGATTCCCAGATGCGTCTCGCCGGTCCCCGACAGGATCGTCTGGTGCGTTTCGTCGTCCCTGCGCACCAACAGCGACGGATCCTCGTCCTGCAACCGATGCAACGCGGTCATCAACTTGTCCTCGTCGCCCTTGGACTTGGGCCGGATCGCAATCGACAGTGCCGGCGGCGCGGCCTCGGGATGTGGCACCCGCACGGGTGTCCCCTTGGGAGCCAGCGTGTCGCCCGTGGTGGTGTCGCCCAGCTTGGCCACCGCGGCGATGTCGCCCGCCGGCACCTCCGGGACTTGGTCCTGCTCTTTGCCCCGCAACGCGAAAAGTGCGTGGAGCTTCTCGTCAGAGTGCGTTCGCGGATTGGTGAGGACGGCGTCGGGCCTGATGGTGCCGGACAGCACCTTGAAGATCGACACCTTGCCCACGTAGGGATCGGCGAGCGTCTTGAAGACGTACGCCAGCGGCTGCCCGTTCGGATCGCACGCGACCTCCTGCGTCGACTCCCCCGCCGCAACGGTCATCCCCGGCCGGTCCACCGGTGCGGGACCGATCTCGCAGATGAACTTTGCCAGCCGGTCGATGGCCACGTTGCGCGTCGCCGAGCCGCAGATGACCGGAAACACCGACCCCGCGGCAACGCCCTTGGCCAACGTGTCCTCGAGTTCCTTGGGGCTGGGCGTGTCGCCTTCGAGGTAGCGCTCCATCAGATCGTCGTCGGCCACCACGATGCCTTCGACGAGATTGTCGTGCACCTCGTGCTCCCGCGCCTCCATGTGCTCGGGGATCTCGCCCTCGGTCGCTTTACCGCCGTCGTAGGTGATAGCGGTGTCAGTGAGGAGGTCGGCCACGCCGGTGAAAGCAGCTTCCTCGCCGATGGGGAGCTCGAGCGGCGCGACGCCGGCGCCGAACGCCGTCTGCAGCTCGTCGAGCGTGCGATCGAAGCTGGCGCGCTCACGGTCGAGCTTGTTTATGAAAATCATCCGCGGCAGCCCGAGCTTGGCCGCCTCCTTCCACACCTGCTCGGTCTGTACCTCGACCCCTTCCACGGCGCTCACCACGAATATCGCCAGATCGGCCACCTGCAGGGCGCTCAGCGTGTCCGGCATGAAGTCGGCGTAGCCGGGACAGTCGAGGATGTTGATCTTGTGGCCCTCGAACTCGAACGGGGCCAGGCCCGTCGATACCGAGATGCCCCGCTTCACCTCCTCCGGCTCGAAATCGGTGGTGGTGGTGCCGTCCTCGACCCGGCCCTGGCGGGTCAGTGCCCCAGCACAGAACAGCAGTGACTCGGCCAGCGTCGTTTTCCCGGCGCCCCCATGGCCGACCAGGGCGACATTGCGGATCTTGGCGGACGGGAAGCTCTTCACGGGCGCCTCGCGTGGGTGCTGGGAGTTGGGTTGCCCAAGAGTAGTAAGGGGCGGTGGTAGCGTGGACGGCGGACGTTCCCGCGTCTCTGTTCGCTGGCCCAGAGGAGCAACCATTGTTCGACGGACGGTGGCGGACGAGCGTCGAGCATGGGTTGAAGCCCATTGGCTCGAGCCTCGAGCGCACCGGTATTCGCCCCGACCACCTGACCGTGGCCGGACTGTTTCTTGCCGTGGCCTGCGCGGTGGCGATCGCCAACGGCCTCCTCGTGCTCGGCGTGGTGCTGCTCACCGCTTCCGCGCTCCCTGACCTGCTCGACGGCGCGGTAGCCCGCGCACGCGGCGGCGGCTCGGTCCGTGGCGCGTTCTTCGACTCCGTGGCCGACCGCGTTACCGATGGACTCGTGCTCGGCGGCATCGCCTGGTACCTGGCGTCGACCGAAGGCGGCCATACGGCCCTGCTGCCCTTCGCCGTGCTCGGCACGTCGATGTTGATCTCCTATGAGCGGGCCAAGGCCGAGGCTCTGGGGTTTCAGGCCAAGGGCGGACTGATGGAACGGGCGGAGCGCATCATCGCCATCGCCATCGGGCTGGCGTTCTCGGCGGTGCTGGTACCGGTCCTCTGGCTCATGCTCGCCCTCACGACGATTACCGCGGTGCAGCGGTTCATCACCGTGTGGCGGCAAGCCAGTGCGCCGCGACCCGTGGGTCTGTCCGCCACTGTCGGAAGCCGCTGGCGCACGTGGCGCGTCGGCCGGACGGAGCAGGAGGGCGTGCGCCGGTCGGCCCACGATCGCGAGCGCTGGCGCGCCCGGCGGTCCCGACGAGCCGGCACTCGCCCCTGAACCCAACCCTCGGGTACCGCGCCGGCACCGCGCTCACGCCGCGTGCTGCCCGCGCCGATCGCTCGGGCCGCGGCGCACACTGCGGGCTTGCTCATGGCTCAGACCATGCGCGATCGGCGAGCGATGGTGGCCCGGCACCAACAACGCGTTCACGGCGCTCCGATGAGCCGCTGGGCGCTCGACCGTCGCGTGCGCAAAACGTTCGCCTCGTACGCCGCGCTACTGGGCTGAGAGCCTCAGGCTGCCCACCCTCGCACCCGCAGATCTCGATCGGCTCATGTCCTACGAAGGCCTCGAGCACCTTGACCACGCCTTGGCAGGGGGCTCCGGGGCCATCATGGCCACGCCGCACCTCGGCGGTTGGGATCCGGGCGGGGCGTGGTTTACCCAACGCGGCTACCCATTGACTGTCGTGGTCGAGCCGCTCGAGCCGCCCGAGGTCTTCGAGTGGTTCGCTGACTTCCGACGCTCGATCGGCATGGAAATCGTTCCCCTCGGTCCGGGCGCGGGCACGGCACTGATCCGGGCCCTCAAGGCCAACCGCCCGATCGCGCTCGTCTCCGATCGCGATATCCAAGGTGGTGGCGTCGAGGTCGAGTTTTTCGGCGAGACGACAACGTTGCCGAGCGGCCCGGCCACCCTCGCACTCCGCACCGGGGCGCCGCTGCTCCCGGTCGCCGTGTACTTCCGCAATCCCGAGGGCTATCACGGGGTCGTGCGCCCGCCGCTGGTCGTCGAGCGACAGGCATCGCTACGCGAGGACGTCACCCGCATCACCCAGGCACTGGCCGGCGAGCTCGAGATGTTCATCCGGCGCGCGCCCGAACAGTGGCACCTGCTGCAGCCCAACTGGCCGAGCGACCGCGCAACCGATGCGCGGTTACCGTGATCCCGTGCGCGTCGGTCTCGTCTGCCCGTACAGCCTGACGATCCCCGGCGGCGTACAGGGCCAGGTGTTGGGTTTGGCGCGGGAGCTCCGCGTGCTGGGGCACGAGGTGCGCGTCCTCGCTCCGTGCGACGGCGCTCCGCCGGACAGCGGCGTGACGCCGTTGGGCCGCTCGGTCCCCTTCGCCTCCAACGGTTCGATCGCTCCCCTGGCGCCCGACATCTCGTGCGCGCTCCGTACTATCCGCACCCTGCCGCGACGAGCAGTTCGACGTCATCCACCTCCATGAGCCGCTGTGCCCGGGGCCGACCGTGACCACGCTCCTGCTCAACCCCGCGCCGATGGTCGGGACGTTCCACCGCTCCGGTCCTAGCGGCGCGTACGCGGCCCTGCGACCGCTGGTCGAGTGGGGGGCGAATCGTCTCGCACTGCGCTGCGCGGTGTCCGAGGAGGCATTGACCACCGCGCATGGTGCATTGGGTGGCGAGTACGACTTGCTGTTCAACGGCATCGAAGTGGAGCGGTTCGCCAAAGCGACGCCGGCCATGACCGACGGGCCGACGATCGTGTTCGTCGGCCGCCACGAGGAGCGCAAGGGTCTATCGGTGCTTCTCGAAGCAATGACGCGCCTACCGCCCGAGGTCCGTCTCTGGGTGACCGGCGAGGGGCCGCAAACCGCGGAACTACGCGCCGCCTACGGGAACAACCAGCGGGTGGAGTGGCTGGGACGCGTCAGCGACGAGGACAAGGCGTCGCTGCTGACCGGAGCCGACGTGTTCTGCGCACCTTCGCTGCACGGCGAGTCCTTTGGCGTCGTGCTCCTCGAGGCCATGGCCGCGCACACGCCGATCGTCGCCAGTGACCTCGACGGGTACCGGAAGGTGGCGCGTGACGGCGCCGACGCGTTGTTAGTCCCGCCCGGCGATCCCATTGCGCTCGCCGCCGCGTTGGAGCGCGCACTCGAGGACGGTGCCGAGGTTCGCCGACTCACCGCGTCGGGCGAGGGACGGGCCGCCGAGTTCGCGATGTCAGGGCTGGCCGAGCGCTACGCGGAGCGCTATATCCACGTGCTCTCTCGATAGTCTTCGGTCCAATGCCCGAGACTTACCTGGCCGTCGATGCGCTGTTCACGATCAACCTCCTTACCGCGACGCCGATCGTGATTCCCGACGGCCCGCAGGGTGGCCGGATCATCGTTCTGGTCACCGGCGGAACCTTCGCGGGCGAGCGCCTTCGCGGCACCGTCGCGGCAGGGTCAGGCGGCGACTACGCCACGTTGCGAGCCCACGGCACCATGAAGCTCGACGTGCGACTCGTGCTGCACACCGACGACGGCGCCACCATTCTCATGACCTACACCGGCATCGGGGCCAGCGATGCCGACGGCTTCGCGCTGCGAACAACGCCGCTGTTTGAGACGGGCGACGCCCGCTATGCCTGGTTGAACGACATCCAGGGTGTGGCCGTCGGCGAACTCACCGCCGAGGGTGTCACGTACCAGGTGTATGCGCTGAAGTAGGCGACTCAGTAACGGATCGCGGCGGCCCGAGAGGAACCGGATGGCCACGGCGACGATCAGCGCGAATACCGCGATCCTGGCAACGAACCACACGATGCTGATGGCCCAGCCAATGAGGCTCAGGGCAACCACAGCAACAATGACGACGGCGGCCACGCCGATAGCGGTGTCGACGACGTCAGCGGTGCTGGACCGACGAACGAGTTTGCTCATACGCACACGGTACGACCGTTGGCCGCCTTTGGGCATCGACCGTGAGGCGGGTTGGCGTCTCCTCCTCCGGTACCGTCAGACGTCGACCCCGAGCAGGGCGGCCGCCTGGGACACGCCCTGGCCGCCGGCGGCAGCCGCATCGACTGCCGCCAATGCCTGCGGAGCGTCGAGATCCTCGTCCAGCGCGGCGCGCACATCGTCGAGGGCGCCGGACCCTGCTCCCGCCTCACGCCACCGGCCCAGGCGGGCCGCCGCCGCCGGCATCACGTCGTCGGTCCATTCCCAGGGTGTGCGGTAGTGGTGGGCCAAGATCGCCAGCCGGATCGCCGCGGGATCCCATTCGTCGAGCAGGTCGCTCACGAAAACGAGGTTGCCAAGCGACTTCGACATCTTCTCGCCGTTGAGCCGGACCATGGCCTGGTGCATCCAGTGCCTGACAAACGGCGCGCCGGTAGCCGACTCGGACTGCGCGGTCTCGCATTCATGGTGCGGGAAGATCAGGTCGGCGCCGCCGCCGTGCAGGTCGATCGTCGTTCCCAGCTCCCGTAGGGCGAGCGCCGAGCACTCGATGTGCCACCCAGGCCGTCCGCTCCCCCACAGCGATTGCCACGAGGGTTCATCGGGCTCGGAGGGCTGCCACAAGACGAAGTCGAGCGGATCACGCTTGTTCTGATCGTCGGGTCGACCACCGCGTTCGGCGGCCAACCTGAGCATCTCCTCTCGGCTCAGGTGGCTGACACCCCCGAAGCGCTCGAAGGACGCGACGCTGAAGTAGACCGCGCCACCCGCCTGGTACGCGTGCCCGGACTCGAGCACCATGCCGATGAAGCCCAGGATGTCGGGTATGGCCGACGTGGCCCGCGGTTCGCTCCAACACGGGAGCACGTTCAACGGCGCGCAGGCTCTTGTCGATGCGAGCCATCTCCTCCGCGGCGAGGTCGAGGTAGTTCACGCCCAGTTCGCGCGCCCGGGCCAGGATGCTGTCGTCCACGTCGGTGACGTTGCGAACGCACTGCGTATCGTGCCCGCGATCGCGTAGTCGGCGCTGCAGCACGTCGTAGGTAACCACCATGGCGCCGTAGCCCACGTGCGCGGCGTCGTAAGGCGTGATGCCGCACGTGTACATCTTCACGGTGTCGCCGGGAGTGAACGGGACCACGGCGCGCCGCGACGTGTCATACAGCCGCATCGGCGCCAGGTCGCCAGTGGTCACGTCGCGTCGATACCGGTGAGCTGCACTGCGGCCCGCGTGCGGTAACGCACGTTGAGCTGCAGGATTACCGCGGCGAACGCCTCGATGGGCGCCGCGTTCGAAAGCCGTCCGGCATCGAGCGGACGCAGTCCCGGGATCAGGTGGACGAGCTCGGCAGTCGCCTCGGTGGCGGAGAGGTCGTCGGCGCAAATGAGGACGTCACCTTCCATGGGGTGATCCAAATCGCCGAGTTCCTTGGCCGGGAGGTGATGGAACGCCGCGGCGACCCGGGCCGCCGGCACGATGGCCTGGACGCTTGCCGCGACCGAGCCCCGCGGCGGTACCAGGGGCTGGAACTCGTCGCCCACCTTGGCCAGCGCATTCGCCATCGAGATCACGACCTTGCCGGCCAGCTGATCGGCAACGGACTTCGCGGTTGACGCCGCCGCGTCCCAAGGTGTGGCGACCACCACGATCTCCGCGCTGGCCGCGGCGGCATTGTCGCCGGCGGTGAGCGCGAGGTCATAGTTCGGCCATCGTTCGACCAACTCGGTGCAGATCTCCTTGGCACGGTCGACGGACCGAGATCCGATCGTGACCTCGATGCCGACTGAAGCCAGGCGCGCCGCCGAACCCGCGCCCAGCCGGACCTGTTCCTCCCAAGACGCCCACGTGCACCCGGACACACTTGCACACGGGCTCCGGGTCAGCGCTTGCGGGCAGCCAGGTCCCGCACGACGGCCTCGCCGAGGCCACGCGTCGCCCGCCGGTTGACCTCGGCGCCAGCCACCGCCCCGATGAGGAGCGGCGCCAGTGTGGAGAGGTTGCGGCCCAACCGGCGGACAAGGCGCCGCCGGACGAGGCGGATCAGTTCGTTGCGCGGCCACGGCCCAGCGTGTCGGCCACACCGCCCTTGCGGGTCAGCAGGGCCGGCGTGACGCCTCGACGCTCGGCCCACGCCCGCACGATGGCTATGGCGCGATCGCTGGCGGGACCAGGGACGGGTTGCTCGTAGACCTCGTGCAATTCGGCGACGAGCTTCATTTCGATGGCGGCGACGGCCACCGTTTCCACGACGAGTTCCAATGGGAGGGCGACCCAGGCCGGCGGGGTCAACTCCCCGGCGGTCGCCAGTGCGCCGGCGGCCGCGCCCACCGCCGCCGATGTGCGTGAGGCGGCGGTGACCAGCTCGCCGGCGAGCGCCGCACCGCGCAGCCCGTTGTGGTGCGCCGAAATCGCCTCGAGATCGCGCACTGGGATGCGCGGTGCGATGTCGATCATGGTCTCGGCCAGCCACCGACCCGACGCCACCGCCCCAGCCCCCGCGGTCTTGGCTGAACGGGCCAGCAGTGCGCTGGCGCGCCGCAGCGTGGATGCATCGGCGTCGCCAGTGACCATCGAGCCGATCGCGTCGGCGATGTCGTCGGTCACGGGCGGGTCAGCTGATACAGTGCGATCGAACCGGCGACCGCGAGGTTGAGAGACGTCGCGGTTCGCGATTGCATCGCGATCGCGGCCATGTCGTCGCACAAGCTCCGCGCCGCAGCGGCTAGACCCCGGCCTTCGTTGCCGATCAGGATCACCAGCGGCGCGGTCCGATTGACGTCAGCCAGCGTCGTGGCGGCATGTTCATCGAGGCCCACCACGCGGCGCCCCGCCTTCTGTAGCCACGGTGCCAGATCCGCGGCGCCTCCGAGTTCGACAACCGGCAGCGCAAACAATGACCCGACGCTGGCCCGAACCGCGCGGGTCGTACGGATCGGCGGCGTGGCCGAGCAGGACAACGCCGGCCGCGCCGAATGCGTCGGCCGAACGGAGCAAGCTGCCGAGGTTTCCCGGGCTGCGCGGGCGGTCGAGCACGACCACCGGTCCTGCGCCGTGGATCTCGGAGAGGACCCGGTGTGGCAACGCGGCGACAGCAATGACCTCGGCGGGATCGTCGCGCTCGGCTAGCTCGTCGAACAACGCAGGAGCAACCTCAAGCACCGTCGCGCCCGAGTCAGCCGCGGCCGCCATTGCCTGTTCGGCCCACCGCGATCGCCGGCGACCGCTCGCCACCGCGAGCCTGGTGATCGACCACCGGTGAGCCAACAACGCATCGATCGGCCTCACGCCGTGTACAAGAAACTCTCGACGTTGCCGCCGCTTGCGTCGGTTGTGTCGGAGCGCGTCCAGAACCTGGAACGTTGCGTCGGCCCGTTCAACCGCGCGCAAGTGGCCTACACGCCGGCGTTCGCGGTGATGAAGCTTCGTATGTCGCCGTTATTCACTTCGCTGTACATACCAGGGTTCTGCGGTATCGCGCACAGGAAGCCGCGACTCACGACGCCGACCTGAGTGCGCTGCGCGCCGATCTTGGCGAAGAGCGGCCCACCGCTGTCGCCTTGGCAACTGTCCTTCCCCGGCGCCTGCGCGCACACCGTTGTGATCGCCTCGGTGCTTGTCGTGCTGCCCATGCATTGCTGATCGCCGACGACGTTCAGCTGTGCCTCTTTCAGCGTTGCTGGCGCGAGGAGGCCCATCGTCACGGGGTTGATGTCGCCCCAGCCGGCCACGGTGACCACCGCGCCGTGGGCCTCGAGGTTGTCGTCGCCCGAGTTGGCGAGCGTCACCGGCGTCACCGATGCGGGTACCGCCGTGGCCAGGCGCAATAGCGCAGCGTCGAAGACCGAGTTGCCCGCGTAATGCGGATGGACACGCACTTCAGCGACCGTCCGCCTGAACCCGGAGTTGTTGTTGTTGGTGTTCGTGCCGACCACCACGCTCAGGCCTGCCGCGCTGCCGTCGGGGACGCAATGCGCGGCGGTGAGCACCCAGGTGCTGTTGATCACGCTGCCACCACAGAAGTGCGAGTTGTTCTGTTGGACCGATGCCATGAACGGGTAGGCGCCGTTGGGAACGTTGGTCCCTCCGACAATCGCCTCGGTAGGCGGCGCAGCTACAAACAATCCAGTCAGCAGGGCGGCCGCCACCAGCCCGATCCGGAGAAATCGCATCCCAGCTCCTCTCGAAAAGCGTGATCGTATATGCCTGCTATCCCCACGGCCCCCACGTGTGAACCACGCCTCGGTACGTTGGTTGCATGAAGATCCGCATCGGCGTGGGACTCACTGCGCTGGCCGCGTCGCCGACGGCGAGCGGTTCGGTGAGTTGGTCGACGAACTCGAGCGACTGCAGCTTCGACTCGCTGTGGCTGTCCGAGCGGGCCGCGGCACCATCGCCCGAGCCGATGGTGGGCCTGGCCTTTGCCGCCGGTCGCACCCGCCGCCTCAAGTTCGGCACCAGCGTGCAGGTGCTCCCGGGTCGCAATCCTGTCCTGCTCGCCAAGGCATGGGCCACGCTCGATCGGTTGAGTGGTGGCCGGGCGCTGCCCGCGTTCGGCCTCGGGCGTCGCCGACCCTGGCGAGCAGCAAGCCTTCATGGTCGACCGCAGCGAGCGGGCGGCGTGGTTTGACGAGGCGCTGCCCCTGATCCGGCGCCTCTGGACCGAAGACGTCGTCGACCACGTCGGCCCGCGCTTCAAGTTCGAGGGCTGCGCGGTCCTTCCCAAGCCCCTCCAACAGCCACCGGACGTGTGGTTGGGCGGCGCGGCGCCGGCCGAGTTGCGTCGCGTCGGGCGACTGGGCGACGGCTGGCTTCCCAGCTTCACCGACCCGGCCTCGGCCGCCGCCGGTCGTGCCGTGGTCGAGGAAGCGGCGGCCAAAGCTGGACGCGAGATCGACGTCGAGCACTTCGGTGCCTTGATCATCTACACGCGCCAGCCCGAGGTGCCCGAGCCGCTGGCCCGCATCGTTGCGGCCCGCCGGCCCGACCTCGATCCCAGCGCGGTGATCCCTGCCGGGCTGCCCGCGCCTGCGCGCCCAAGTCGAGGCGTTCATCGCCCTGGGCTTCTCCAAGCTCGTACTCGTACCGGTCGGCGACCCCGCGTCGTGGGCCGATGAGCTGGGCGTGCTGGCCGACGCCGTGCTCGACCTTCAGAACTAGCGGGACGCGTCGCGGCGCGCTTCGAGCTGACCGCGGCGATGGCCTGGCGCACCACGCCCTCGACGTGGGCAGGGTCCACGTTCAGCGCCTGGCCGATGTGTACGGCCCAGATCTCGGACCGCAGGTTCGTCTCGAAGTCAAGTTGGCTTCGGACGTCGGCCCGCGCCGCCTGACGGTTCTGGCTCACCATCACGAACGTCGACAGGAAGATGGCCTCGAGACTGACGATCATCGTCAGCAGCCCGAACGGGTACTTGTCGAACTCGAGGCCGGCGCCGATGAGGCCGACGTTCACCAGGATCCAGAGGCCGAACCACACCGAGTGGATGTAGACGAACCGCAACGACCCGGCGAAACCGGTGATGGCGTCGGCGGCGCGGTCCTGCGCCTGCAAGATGGAATCGAGCCGGTGCTTCTCGTGCCGGTTGGCGTAGTGATCCTGCGTCACGAACGGGCGATCCTCTTCGCCGCCGGCTGCGAGGGCGCGGCACGCCGGGCAATCCGGCGCGTGATCGGTCACGCAGGTACCCGAAGTGAATAGCCGTGGGCGCGCAGGCGGTCAATGAGGTCTCGGAGTTGGGCGACTGTCTGCGAGCGATCGCCGCCACCGTCGTGCAACAGGACCATGGCGCCCGGACGTAGTTGCGTGAGCACCCGGCTAGTGATCACGCTCGCGCCGGGCCGCTCGAAGTCAGCGGGATCAACGTTCCAGCCCAAGGCGCGCTGACCCTGGCGGTGCACTTCGGCGATGAGGTTGCTGGCCCACGTTCCGCCCGGTGCGCGGAAGAACCGCGGCCTGACACCAGTGGCGGCCTCGATGGCGTCACCGTCGTCGCTGATCTCGGCGGTGATCGTGTCAGGCGACTTGGTGCCCAGCCGTTGCACATGGTTCATCGTGTGGTTGCACAGCGTGTGGCCGTCGTCGTGGATCGCCTTGACAAGGCCCGGGTACCGACGGGCGGCGTAGCCGACCACGCAGAACGTGGCCTTCACCCCCGCTGCTTTCAGCACCGCGAGGATGGCGGGGGTCGTGTCCGGGTGTGGTCCGTCGTCGAAGCTCAGACCAACGACCAGCTCGGTCACCGGTGACGCAGCTACCGGCGCGGTTGTCGGTGTTGCGCTGACAACCTCACCGCTGCGCTCCCCGACAAGCTGATCCGTCGCGCCGGCGCGGGGCCCGTTCCACAGTTGGTACTCGATGTCCGGCAGCGCCGCCCCCGCCACCGCGACTGTCCGAGCTACTACTGGCTCGACGGCCGCGCCGACCATCGAGCACGGCGATGGTGTCGCCCGAGCGGACAGCAGTACCCGGGTCGACGCGCAGCCGACCGCGCAGGATCGTGGCCCGGTTGAAGTGCGCGTCGATCGACGCGACGGCTCACAGCCGCGAGAAGGGCGCCGTCGGCCGGCACCACGCCCGCCTTGCTGAGGATCGTGGCGACCGTGGGCGACGCGGTGTGCAGGACGACCGCGCCGGCCGTTGACCGCGACTTTGAGTGCAGGGGCGACCGGTATGAGCCATAGGAGCACCAGCACGAGCCCGCCGACGACGACTGTCGGCCTGCGCTGACCGCGCCGGGGCGCGGCCGACGCCGACCGTTGTGGACCGCGCGGGTCGAGCGCGGGCGCGCTGCAGGCAGCGTCGGGGGCGGGGGTTCACGGAGAACTGCCTCCGTGAACTCCAGCATCTCGTCGAGGAGATCGATTGCCATTTGTCGGGTTACCCGACGGCCCACCAGCCCCCGGGACCGACAAGTCTCCTTCATCCCCGCCGAACTTGCCCAGCCGCCTACGATCCGCCGGTTGGATGTCAATGCTTTTCATCGCAGTGCATGGGTGGTCGATGCCCACACTCACGGGCTCGAGATGCTCCCCGCGCTCCCTCGCGCCGCGTACCGCGCGCTGAACCGCACGACGATGCCGCCGGATGAGAGCCTCGATGTATTCGCGCGTGCCGGCGTCGACGGCGCCATCGTCAAGGCGGTCGGCGACGCGCCGGTGACCCGGTGGTATCGCGGCGAACCGTTCGATGCAGTCCTCCGCCAGTTACGCGCCCTGCGAGCGCAGGTGCAGGATGCTGGCGGGCGCGTGGTTGCGACGCAAGCCGAACTCGAGGCAAGTCGCAACGACGGTGTCCTCGGTGCCGTTCTCGGCGTAGAGGGTGGCGATGCCATCGGCACGGACGTGGATCGGCTCGACACGATGCACGCCGAGGGTGTGCGCGTACTGGGACCAATTCACTTGGGCCACAACCAGCTGGGAACGACGTCGATGACCTGGCTGCAGTACGTCGGTCCGTTCGGGCGTCGCCGCCTCCCCGACGCCGGGTTGACCGCGCTGGGCCGCGCCGCGGTCACCCGGCTCGACGCGCTCGGCGTCGTCGTCGACCTGGCCCACGCCGACAAGGCGACGACGCTCGACGCCGTCGCGCTGGCCCGCCGCCCCATGATCTCGTCGCACGCCGGCGCGGCCAGCGCCGACGATCGCGGGTTCGCCCGGTTCCTCGATGACGACGAGTTGCGCGCCATCGCCTCCACCGGTGGCGTGATCGGCCTGTGGCCGTACAACCATCGCGGTCGCGGCGTTCCGTCAGTCGCAGCGTTGGTGGCGCATGCGAAGTACATCGCCGATCTCGTCGGACCCCAGCACCTGTGTATCGGTACCGACATGAACGGCGTACCCGGGTTGATGGACGGTTACGGAGGCGAGGCTGATCTCCCCGTGATCACTGACGGGCTGTTGCGCGGTGGGTTCGGCGACGATGACGTTCGCGGCATTCTCGGCGAGAACATCGGACGCGTTCTCGCCGCCGCCCTTGCATGAGCTTCCCCGACGGCTTCTTCGACCGCGCTGACCCGTCAACCGACGCGGCGTTCTACCGCGTGCCGCGATTCGTCACCCACATTGACGACCGGGCGATCGCTGCAGTGGGGCAGCTGTACGAGGAACTCGGCATCGATGGCCGCGTCCTCGATCTGATGAGCAGCTGGGTGTCGCACTTCCGCACCCCGCCGGCTGACCTCGTGGTGCTCGGGATGAATCAGGCCGAGCTCGACGCCAACCCGGTCGCCCGCGAGCGCGTCGTTCACGACTTGAACGTCGACGCCGTTCTGCCCTTCACCGCCGAATCCTTCGACCACGTCGTCTGCTGTGTCTCGGTCGACTATTTGGTGCAGCCGGTGGCCGTCTTCTCAGAGGTCCGGCGGGTACTCCGACCGGGCGGCCTGTTCGTCTGCACGTTCAGCAACCGCTTGTTTCCGACCAAGGCAATCCGAGGGTGGCTCGCCACTGACGACAACGCCCACTGCGCGGTCGTGGCCGAGTACTTCAACCAGAGCGGAGGATGGTCCGAGGCTGAAGCACACCTGCGTACGCCCCTGGCCGAACCGGGCGACCCCTTGTACGGAGTCTGGGCCCGAGCGGGAAACAGAGCCCGAGCGCGAAACAGCCCCGAGTAGCCGTTCGGCCGGAGCCTCCCGGACTTCTCGGGGCCATCTCGACGGCCTTCGCCTTCCGATAGCGTCGGCTCCCGAGGGAGCGACACCACCTTCCGGCGGGGCCTATTCCACTACTTCGCCCCGGCTGCTCACTCCGCCTTCGGCTTGCGCCTCCAGCTGAGTGGCTCCCCGGTGTTCCGTAGTGGCCTGGATGCACTGTGGCCTGTCTTGCCTGGGGAAGTAAAGAGGACAGCCTGTGGAATTTGCAGAAAGTTCTGTGGATCTCGTCGTTTTCGTCATTACTCCGGTGCGCTGGGCACGGAAGTTCGTGTTGCCAGGTGCGAGTGCCCGGGATCGGCACGTACCGAGTGCGAACTGTCAGTGAAAACGCCAGCAAAAGTCCCGCGATATCACTGACAGTTCGTCTGCGAGGTAGCGCCTATTGCCGGGTACCGGGCTGTCGCACGGCGAGGACGCCAGCCTGGTCGACGTCGAGGGAGCCGCTGTGTGTCCCGTCAGACGTGGCCGTCGAGGTCCGCGAGCAACCGATCCATGCCAAGTTCCTCGGCGATCGTGCGCGCGTCGGTCTCGAGGGCGGCGGCCCGCTCGGCGTCGGCCGGCGCGCCGCGTTGGCGCAGAGGCGCGCGTAGCCGTAGGCCGCGAACGCGGCAAGGGGCGGGCGCCGACCCGCTCGGTGTGGTCGAGGGCGGCTTCGAAGTGGGCGGCGGCGTCATCGAATCGCCCGAGCAGCGTGGCCAACAGCCCCAATGGCGTGGCTGCGGGGCCGAGGTAGAGGGAGGCTCCCAACGCGAGCGTGCAGTCGGCCACGGGCAGTAACTCGTCGTAGATCTGCTGCGCCCAGGCGCGGTCCTCGAGACGCACCACCGCATGGGCAAGCGTCCACATGCCGATCTTCCAGATGCCGTCGCGAGGCAGCGCGGCGAAATTGTTCGGGGCCAGCTCCTCGATCGTCGCGCGGGCCTCGTCGAGTGCACCGATCTCAGCCTGCACGAACGCCTCGGTGGCGCGGAACGCCGGTATCCACGGAAAACGAGCGGCGAAGTCCCTCACCATCGGGCGCACACCATCGAGCTGCCCACGCAGCCAGTGCAGGCAGATCACTTGGCCGCCGAAGAGGGTGAGCGTGGTCTCGGTGTAACTCGGGTCGGCGACCTCCACGGTGCGATCGGCCAGTCGCTGGGCCTCGGCGAAGTCACCGGCCAGCAACGCTCGTGCGGCCGGATAGGTGAAAACGTCGGAGAGGTACTGCGGCATTTGCAGGGCCTCGGCTTCGCGCGACCGCAGGCGGTGCTCCTCGTCGGCCGCCGCGATGTCACCGATCACGATGAGGGCATCGATGCGCAGCGCCCGGGCCTCCATACGCAGGAGCTGCTCGCCGCTCTGCACGCTCAGCTGGATGATCTCGTCACAGACAGCCAAGCGGTCTGCCGGTGGTCGATCGGGCCCCCACGTTGCCGCCTCGCGGCTGATCAGGGCGACCCCGAGGATCCCCGGCTCCCCCAGTTCGCGGGCGATGCGTACCGCTTCCTCGCCCAACGCCGCTCGCCGGTCGACCTCGGGTGTGTAGTACAGCTCGGTGGCCAGCCGGCCGAGGAGCCGTACCCGCATCGGGGTGGGCTCTGGGCCCACCACCTGCAGCGCCTCCTCGAGGAGCGTGATCAGGCGCTCGTCGGCGCGGACCGACTGCCCGTAGCCGCCGAGACCGGCCCCGTAGCCGAGCGCGGCCCGGGCCAGCTGGTCGACCCGACCCGTGCGCTGGGCCGATTCGGCGACGTCGACGAAACTGCGCCGGGCCGCCTCGACGTCGCCGGTGCGCCACTCGGCGTCCCCGACGCGAGCAGCACCTCGTTGTACTGATCGATGACGTCGTCGGCGTGGGCGTCACCGCGCGCCATGTCGATGGCCTGGCAGCGCGGAACGGAAGTGGTCGACCGCCTCCTCGTATGACAGCAACTCGATGGCGCGGGCGCCGGCGGCCATGGCGTAGTGCACCGCCTTCTCCGCCGTGCCCGGCCACAGCTGCCTCGCCGTAGTGATAGGCGAGTTGGGCCAAGCGGCGGTCGGCGGGACCATCGGTTCGCGCTCGAGGGCTTCGGCGATGCGGTGGTGAAGTCGCACCCGCCGGGTCGTGCTCATCTCGTCATGAAGCGTTCGCCGAATCAGCGCGTGCGAGAACCCGTACCGGTCGACGGCGTCCGGCGTTTCCGAGATCACCTGGGCGGCCACCCCCGCATCCAGCGCGTCGAGGACCGAGGTCTCGTCCAGCTCGACCACGGTGGCCAACGGCCGTAGTTCGAACTCCGGGACCCATCACGGCGGCGACGGCGAGCATGCGTCGGGCCGCCTCGGGCAATCGGGCCAGCCGCCGGGTGACGACCTCGCGAACACCTTCAGGGATCGCGAACTCCGCCGCGGTCGGCGTCGGCGATCCATCGGCCGTCGACCAGTCGGATCGCACCGATGTCGGCGAGGTGACGCAGCGTCTCGGCAATGAAGAACGGATTGCCCTCCGTCTCGTTGAAGAGCGCCTCGCCAACGACCTTGGCCAACTCGGCGTCGCCCCACTCGCCGGCCAGCGCGGCCACGTCCTCCGCGTGCCGAGGCCGCGCAGCCGGATCCGGTCATAGCGGTGATCACGGCGTAGGTCGGCCAGCGCGGCGCCCAGCGGCCGGTCGGGACCAACCTCGGTGTCGCGGTACGTCCCGAGGATGAAGAGCCGCTGCGGGACGGGGCGAACGTATGAGATGCCGCAAGAGACAGAACGGTCGGCTTGTCGGCCCAGTGAAGATCGTCGAGCACCATGAGTACGGGCGCGACGTCGGCCGCGTGGTCGAGGATCACGGTCATCGCCTCGAAGAGCCGGTACCGCTCGGTGGCCGGATCATCGCCTGCCTCGGTCGGCGCCTGGTGTCGACCGCCAGCCGCTCGGCCAGCTCGGGCAGGAGGCGGGCGACGTGGGCGGCATCGACCGCGAGCTCCCCGGCCAGCGTCTGCTCCGATAGCGAGAACAAGTACGGCCGGACCGCTTCGACGAATGGCTGGTAGGGACCAACGTCTCCTCGTCGCTGTGGCCGTACAGCACCACGCCGGACCGGCAAGCGCCGCTCGGGCCACCTCGGCGGCCAGCCATGTCTTGCCGATTCCTGGCTCGCCAACCACGAACGCCAGCTGTCGCTCGCCGCGCCGCCGCCCGCTCCCAGAGCAAGCGCAGCCGGGCCAGCTCCTCGGTGCGATTGACGAACGCCGCCGTGCGATCGGCCTGAAGCGGCGGCGGCAGCGGCAACGGTCCCGGCGTGGGATCCCAAGCCACCGAGCAGGCCGCCACCGGCTCGGCCAGCCCCTTCAGCTCGATCGGCTCGAGATCGCTGAACTGGACGCCACCGCCCGTGCCGACCAGGGCACGCACGAGGTGCGATGCGATGATCTGCCCGCCCGAGGCAGCGTCGCAGAGTCGCTGGGCCACGACGACCGGCGTACCGAAGTAATCGTCCTCGTCGCGTACCGGCTCGCCCGACGTGCAGGCCGACCCGCACGGCGAGCGGCACCTGCCCGGCTCGCAGATTGTGCCGACCCACGGCCTGCTGCATGTCCACCGCGCACCGCACCGCGTCGGCTGCACTCGGGAACGCAACCATGAGGCCGTCGCCGAGGTTCTTCACCTCGTGGCCGCCGCGGGCGGTCACCGCATCGCGGAGGAGGCGGAAATGGGCGCGGCGAATGCCCTCGGCCGCCTCGTCGCCGATCCGGCTGAGCAGCTCTGTCGACCCGACGAGATCAGTGAAGAGAAGGGTGACCGTCCCCTCGACGGGACGGTCAGCTGGCGACGTCAAGCGCCTCGTTCACCCGTTGGCTCAACAGGGTCATCCCGAGACTCTCGGCGGTATCGCCAGCCGCAGCCAAAAGCTCTCGGCCCTTCCCGGCGGCGTCGGCCTCCCGCCGAGGAGCAGGCGGCCCCACCAGTACGGGTGCGGGCCAACGCTGGTGGGCTCGCCGCCCTGGAGTCTCGAGTTCAGCGGCCGACCGTGTAGCGCGGCAGCCCGGTTTCACGGTCACCGATACAGGCCGCCAGCATGCCAAGGAAGCGATCGACCGCGCCAAAGCACGCAACGCCGACGCCACCCACGACGAGACGCCCGGCGTGGGGCGCCAGCAGAGCCAGGCCAGCCGCGGAGGCATGCTCCGGCGCTCAGAGCATCGCCGCCGCCTCGCTCAGGAATCGAAATGCAGGATGTGAACGACACGTCATGCGGCAGCACCGCGAAATCGTCCACGCCATCGAATCCAACTCGCGCCGCGCTTCGTCGTCGGCGGCCGAGTTCGCCCACGTGACGATGAGCGCGGCACGGAACGAAATCAGCCGCGGATTGGCCCTGAAGCCCTCGGCGATCAGCGGCTCGAGGTCTCCGTGCCGGCCGATCTCGCGGCGGGTGGCGAAGAGTTGGGCGGCGTACGCGTTGAACGCGTTCGCATCCTCGACTCCACGCTGGAACTGTTCGTCGGCCATGACCTCGGCGTCTTCGAAGCGGCCGGCAAGGTTGGCCTGGGTGATGCGGAAGTTCCCGGCCCACCATCGTGGCGCGAACCACTGCAGCCGCGACGCCACCCGCTCGAGCTCCACGATCTCGCTGTCGAAGCCCTCCATGTCACCGATCTCGAGACGTGTGCCGGCCCGCATCACAAGTCCGTCGAGTTTGCCCCGGGCGTCATCGCGGTCGCGACTCAGGGCGACGAGCTCCTCCGCCAACGCCATCCGCGAATCGATGTCGCCGGTCGAGGCCAGTGTGCTGGCCTCGAGGTAAAGCGCCCAGGCCAAACTCTCCTCGTCGCCGGCTTGCCGCGGCGAGCTCGACGCACTCCCTGGCCAGATCCTTGACCTCAGCACCGCGGCTGAGGCCGTTGACCTGGTAGTTGGCCAGCGTCGTGAGGACGCGGACCCGCCAGCGGAGGTCGTCGGGAGCCAGGGCGGCCAGCGCGTCCTCGCACAGCGTCTCGACCGCCGGATCGGCGATACCCAGCTCCACCCAGCGCCCGTATGCCACCGAGGCGCGGGCCAGCCCTTCGGCCCACTCAACGCTGGCCGACTCGATCGCAGCCTGCCGTGCGGCCGCTTTGGTGGCCGCGTTGCCACCGGTGAAATTGCCGGCGTCGGCCAGGGCGAGCAGCAGTTCGGCCCGGGCCCGGCGGTGGGCATGCGGTACCGCCGACAACGCGCTCACACCTCGCGCCGCCACCTCGGCCGCCGGCTCATAGGCCATGCGCTCGAACGCGACGCGGCTGGCGGCCAATGCATACTCGGCGGCCCGGACCACGTCACCCACAGCGCCGGCCTCGACGGAGTGGAACGCCAATTCGTCGACCCTATGGCTGGCGTCGGGAAGCGCGCTCAGTGCCTCGGTGATCCGCCAATGCATGCGCGCCCGTCGCGACGCGGTGAGCTCTCCGACCAGGACCTGACGGATCAGTGCGTGCGCGAACGTGTAATGGCCCACGGTGGGAAGCTCGAGGATCACTCGAGCTCTGACCGCTTCGTCGAGCGAGTCGAGCAGCGTGTCGGGATCCAACTCGCTCAACGGCTCGAGGACCGCCAACTCGAACACCGCGCCAGCGACCGCCGCCAGCGTGAGAACCTGATTCGTGGCCGCTGACAGGCGCGTCAGGCGGCTGATCACGACGTCCTTCACGCCAGGCGGAAGGCCGACGTCCGCCAGCTCGACATCGCCCGACTCCTTCAGGTGGCGCAACACCTCCCCGACGAAGAACGGGTTGCCCTCGGTTCCCGCGTGTACAGCCTCGGCCAGCTCACTGGTCGCCGCCGAAAGCTCATAACCCGAGCAGGTCACGAAGGCGGCGACCGATGCCCGATCGAGGCCGGAGAGGGAGATGCGCTCGACATCAGCATCCCGGCGGAGATCCGCAAGCGCCTCGCCCAGCAACGGTGCGCGATCGAGTTCGGTGTCGCGGAACGTTCCCACGATAAGCACGCTCATCGTCGCCGTCGATCGGAGGAGATGCCGAAGGAGCACGAGCGTGGGCTTGGCCGCCCAATGCAGGTCATCGAGCACGAGAAGGATCGGGCGGTCCTCGGCCGCGGTCGCGAGGAACTCGGTCACCGCCTCGAAGAGCAGATAGCGCTCCGCGTCGGCCTCGCCGGCTACCGACGGCGGCAACTCCGTCAACCGGTCGCGCAACTCGGGCACGAGCCGAACCAGCGACGCACCGTTGGAGCCAACGCGACGCGCCAGCTCTTCATCGCTACACGCCGCGGCACTTGCCCGGAGCGCTTCGGCGAACGGCTGATAGGGCACGCCGAGGTCCTCGTCACACCGACCGTAGAGCACCGACGCGTCGCGCTGGGCTTCGCTGGCCACCTCCGCCGCGAGGCGGGTCTTGCCCACGCCCGGCTCGCCACCGATGAGAACCGCGCGCCGAATCCCGCCCGCCGCCTCCTTCCACGCGAGGCGGAGCCGATCCAACTCGCGCTCGCGACCGACAAAACAACCGTCGGCCGGAGGCACCAGCGCCGACGGCAATTCGGCGGCCGCCGGCCGGGGTGCCTCCCACGCCACCTCGTACAGCGCGGTGAGACCCACCCCCTTCAGCTCGCGCGGTTCCACGGCCTGGAAGGGCTGACTGATGCGCGCGCCCGACCAGCGCGCGCACGACGTCCGACACGAGGATCTGCCCGGGATCGGCGGTATCACAGAGCCGCTTGGCCAGTACGACGGGGAGACCGAAGTAGTCGTCCCCCTCACGGGTCGGCTCACCGACGTTGAGACCGAGCTTGACGTCGACCCGCGTCGTCGGGTTGCGCCGGTTGTGGCGCTCCACCGCTTGTGCGATCGCCACCGCGGCGGCGACGGCATCGACCGCGGACTGGAAAACCACCATAAGCCCGTCGCCCAGGCTCTTCACCTCATGACCGCCGTGGGCGGCGACCGCGTCGCGCAGAAGCTGAAAATGGGTACGCCGCACCGCTTGCGCGTCGTCCTCACCGAGCGTCCCGAGCAAACCCGTTGCATCGACCAGATCGGTGAACAGAAGCGTGACTGTGGCGTTCGTCGTCATGTTCAGAGCCGCCCCAGCGGCTCTCAAAGCGTAGGCGGCCTAGCGTTCTCCCGATGGGTACGCGAGCGGCGACCACGGTTGCGGACCTCGCGACGGCAGTGTGCGAGTTACGCGCCGGCGTGGACGCGGCACAGCAACAAGAGCTGTGCTTACCGTTCGATGAGGTGGAACGACGGACCTGGTTCTACTGGCCCGCGGCGCGCCGCGGCCTGCATCTCACCGGTCTCACCGGCGCCCAGCGACAGCTCGTCCACGCCGCGGTGACCGCGATGGTGAGCACCGCCACCCTCGCCAAAGTGACCACGATCATAGGCCTGGAGGTGGTCCTGGCCGACCTCGAAGGCGATGGCGGGCTGCGGCGACGACGACCGGACGGGTTACCGCGCGACCCGTCTCACTACGCCATGACGCTCTTCGGCGAGCCGACAGGTGACGCACCGTGGGGTGTGCGCTTCGAGGGCCACCACGTCTCGTTGCACGCGTCGGTCATCGATGGCGCGTTGGCGCCAACGCCCTTGTTCCTTGGCGCCAATCCAGCCCGCGTCGTGCACGGCGGTCGGACCGTGCTGCGGCCGTTGGGCGAAGAGGAGGACGTGGCCCGGGCATTGTTGTCGGCCCTGCCAGCCGCGGCCCGCCGACGCGCCGTCATCGACGACACCGCGCCGGCCGACATCGTCACGATGAACGCGCCGCGCGTCGAACATGACCTCGACGGCGGCGTGCCCGTCTCGGACTTGCGCGGCGAGGCGGCCTCCCTGGCCGCGAGCCTGATCGCCATGCATACGGACCGGTCGCGAATCGCACCCGGCGTAACCGACCACGATGACCTGCGCTTCGCGTGGGCGGGCGATGCCGAGATAGGGCGGCCCCACTACTACCGCCTGCACGGGGCGCGGTTGCTCGTGGAGTACGACAACACGCAGAACGACGCCAATCACGCTCACTCGGTCTGGCGCGACCCCGGAGGCGACTTCGGCGACGACCTCCTCCGCGCCCACCGCGCCGCTCATCACTAGCGCCACCGCCAAGTAGCGCGCTCGAACTAGCCTCGATTTCTGTGACCGATTGCCGAGAGGAAGCCACGAGCTGAAGGTCCTGTTCTGCGGGGTACGCGGCTCGACGCCCGCGCCCGGCTCCGATTTCATTCGCTACGGCGGGAACACGTCCTGTGTTGCCCTGGCCCACGATGGCGATGCGACACCGACGGTGGTGCTCGACGGGGGAACCGGGCTGGCCCAGCTCTCGCGCGCACTCGACGGCCAGCCATTTCGCGGCAGCATCCTCCTCGGCCACCTGCACTGGGACCACACCCACGGGCTGCCCTTTTTCCCGGCCGGCCTCCAGGCCGACACTGTCATCGACCTTTACCTGCCGTCACAGGACGCCGAAGGTGCCGAGGCGCTGCTCACCCGCGTGGTGTCACCACCGCACTTTCCGGTGACGCCGGCACAATTACCGGGTCGATGGAAATTCCTCGACCTCGAGGAAGGCAAGTACGAGATCGAGGGCTTCACGGTTGTCGCCCGTGACATCCCCCACCCTGGTGGACGGACGTTCGGCTACCGGGTTGGTGACGGCCGGGGCAGCATCGCCTACCTGAGTGACCACTGGCCGATCGCGTTGGGGAAGGGTCCTGACGGATTGGGCGAGTACCACGACAACGCCCTCGAACTGGCCGAGGGTGTCGACATCCTCATCCACGACGCGCAGTACACCGCGTCGGAGTTCGGCGAGAAGTGGATGTTCGGCCACTCGGCCATCGAATACGCCGTCGGCCTCGCCCGACGCGCCGGCGCAAAGCACCTGATGCTGTTCCATCACGATCCGGCGCGCACCGACGATCAGCTCGACGAGATTGTCGCCACGCTGCGGCGGGGCGACGTGCCCGTGAGCGCGGCCGCGGAAGGGCTCGTCGTCGATCTACCGACTGCGCCGTAGCGCGGACTGCGCGGCGCGGTAGCCGCACATCCCGTGGGTGCCGCCGCCCGGCGGCGTCGAGGCCGAGCAGATGTAGAGATTCGTACCCGGCACGTTGTAGGGGTCGAGACGCGCCGTCGGCCGGATGACGAGTTGGCGTCCGGCGGTCGCCCCGCCCGCGATGTCGCCGCCCACGAGGTTGGCGTTGTGAGCTTCGAGCTGCGCCGGCGACCGCACCGCCTTGGCCAGGACGAGGTCGCGGAAGCCCGGAGCAAACCGCTCGATCTGTGCCGCGATCGCCTCGGTCATGTCGACGGTCGAGCCGGGAGGCACGTGGCAGTAGGTCCACAACGTGTGTTGGCCAGCAGGGGCGCGTGTGTCGTCGACCACGCTCTGCTGGCCGACCAGGACGAAGGGCCGCTCGGGGAGGCGGCCGGCGTACACATCGCGTTCGGACGCGGCAATCTCGGCGATCGTGCCGCCCAGGTGAACCGTGCCGGCGCGGCGCGCCAGCTCGGAGGTCCACGGCACCGGGCCGGCCAACGCCCAGTCCACCTTGAACGCGGCCATTCCGTGCCGGTATCGCTCGAGCTTGCGCCGATACCGGTCGGGCATGCGATCGCCGGCGATCGCCACGACCTGGCGCGGCGCGAGATCGAAAAACACTGCGTCAGCCGCCGGCAGGTTCGCGAGAGTCGTCACCCGCGTCCCGGTCTCCACCCGTCCGCCGAGGCTCATCAGATACGAGGCGAGCGCGTTGGTAATCGCCTGCGATCCCCCCCGGGCGGCAGGCCAGCCGGCCGCGTGACCGGTAAGTGTGAGCACGAGCGCGGCGGCCGAGGTCAACGGTCTCTCGAGAGGCAGGAAGGCATGGGCAGCCAGCCCGGCCCACAGACCCTTCGCCTGCGGCGTGCTGAAGGCGCGGGCGAAGGCGGTGGCGGGCGGCACCGCCCGCAAACCGAAGGCCGCCATCGCCAAGGGGTGTCGGGGCGGTCGAAACGGCGGGCCCAGCACACTGTCTTCAACGAGCGGCCACCGTCGCGTCATCGGCCTACAAAGGCGGCGGTACATCCGCGCGTCGTCGCCGAGGGCGTCGGCGGTGGCATCGACATCGCGGCACCTGCACGCCCGCCGATCCGTCGTCGAACGGGTGAGCAACCATGACCTCGGGATGCACCCACTCCAGTCCGTGCTCGCCGAGCGGAAGCTCGCGGAAAAACGGAGACGCCGCCGCGCCCGGGTGGATTGCTGAGCAGACGTCGTGATGGAACCCCGGCAGCGTGAGCTCCTCCGTCCGCGTGCCGCCTCCGATCGTCGGTTCGGCTTCCAGCACCAGCACCGACCAGCCCTCGCGGGCCATCGCCACCGCAGCGGCCAGACCGTTGGGCCCGGCACCGACGACTACCGCGTTCGACACAGAACCCAATCTACGGCCGTGGCCGAATTGGGCTGCACACCTCGCCGGTGTCGTCGATACTCAAACGATGACGGACGCCGCGCAGCAGGAGACGCGCGCTGAAGGCATCGCCGGAGTGGTGGCCGCCGTCGCTGCGTGGGGCTTCGGCCCGGTCCTGGTGAAGCTGATCGAGTTGCCCGGACTCACACTGGCGCTTTACCGGCTGTGGCTGGGTTTTGCGGTGATGCTCGCTGTCGTGGCGCTCACCGGCCGGCGGCTCCGGTGGACTGACCTCCGCACCGCTGGCAGTGCCGGTTTGTTGTTCGGTGTCAACGTGGCGTTCTTCTTCACCGCGTTGAAGCACACGAGCGTCGCCGATGCCTCGCTGATCACCGCGCTCGCGCCGGTATTGATCCTCGTAGTTGCCGGCCCTTGGTTCGGGGAACGCGTCAGGCCACGCGACATCGGCCTGACGGCGGTCACGATCGGCGGTGTGGTTCTTGTTGTCCTCGGCTCGTCGGGCAGCCCGGAGTGGAGCCTGTTCGGTGATCTGCTTGCGGTCGGCGCGCTGGTCACATGGGCCGCCTACTTCGTCGCCAGTAAGCGTGCGCGCGTGCGCCTCGGCACGCTGGAGTTTCAGGCCGGCGTAATGCTCGGTGCGGGAGGAATCGCAACCCCAGTCGTCCTGCTGTCCGGATCCGATCTCGTCCTCCCCCGCGGCGACGACTGGATCTGGCTGCTGCTCTTCGTCATCGTGCCGGGTGCGTTGGGCCACTCATTGATGAGCTGGGCGCATCGGTACGTCGACGTTTCGGTGTCCTCGCTCATCGTGGTGGCCCAGCCGGTCGTTTCGACGCTCGCCGCGGCGGTGTCCTGAGTGAAGCGCTCGGCGCGTCTGCAGCTCCTGGGTGGCGGGATCGTTCTGGCGTCGATCGCCGCGGTGATACGAACCCATCGCCCGGCGGAGGTCGAGCTCCTTCCCGCCGACTAGACAGTCGTCATGGGCGCCGACCTTCTCAGCGCGCTGTGTGATGTCGTTGGCGCCGAGAACGTGGTTGCTGGCGACCGCATCGCCGATGACTACACCCACGATGAAGCGCTCACGGTGGCGCACCAGCTGCCGGCTGCCGTCGCTCGACCGATCACCACCGACGAGGTGGCCGCATTGCTGGCTCTGGCCAACGACCGAGGAGTTCCCGTGACGGCGCGGGGAAGTGGGACCGGTCTCTCCGGCGCAGCGCAACCACAGCCGGGCGGCGTGGTGATCTCGTTCGAGCGCATGAATCGCGTGCTCGAGATCGACGAGGAAAACCATGTCGCCGTGGTACAGCCGGGCGTGACACTGGCCGAACTCGACGAGGTCACGGCCGCGCACGGACTCGTCTATCCCGTGTACCCGGGTGAGTACAGCGCCAGTCTGGGCGGCAACGTCGCGACGAACGCCGGCGGTATGCGCGCCGTCAAGTACGGCGTGACCCGCCACCAGGTACTCGGTTTGGAAGGGGTGCTGGCCACCGGTGAAGTGATCCGCACCGGCGGGAGGTATGTGAAATCCTCCACTGGCTATGACCTGACCCAGCTGATCATCGGATCGGAGGGCACCTTGGCGCTGGTTACCGAGGCAGTGTTGAAGCTCTACCCGCGACCCGCGCACCAGGCCACCGTCCTGGCGCCGTTCCGCGCGCTGGACGAGGTCATGCACGCGGTTCCGCGAGTCGTGGCCAGCGGTGTCGGGCCCCTAATCCTCGAGTACATCGACACGCTCACCATGGCGGGGATGACCCGCACAATGGGCGCCGACCTCGGCGTGCCGGACGACGTCAAAGAGGCAACCGTCGCCTATCTCGTGGTGATGATGGAGAACGCCATCGAAGGCCGCCTCGACGAGGACGTGCAAGCGGTGAGTGAGCAGCTCGTCGAGCTCGGAGCGATCGACGTCTACGTGCTGCCGTCCACCGCGGCGACGCAGCTCGTCGAGGCCGCGAGAAGGCGTTCTGGCTGGCCAAAGCGGCCAACGCGGATGACATCGTCGACGTGGTGGTCCCGCGCGCGGCGATTGCCGAGTTCATGTCGCGCGTCGCCGAACTCGCCCAGAGCCACAACACGTTCATCGCCGGGTGTGGACACGCGGGCGACGGCAACGTGCACATGTCGGTCTTCCAGACCGACGAAGAGGTGCGCCACAAGTTCCTGCGCGGGCTGTTCGAGCTTGGGATGTCACTAGGGGGTGCCATCTCGGGCGAGCACGGAATCGGGCGGGCGAAGAAGAAGTACTTCCTCGAGCTCGAAGACCCGGTCAAGGTCGAACTCATGCGCCGCATCAAAACCGCGTTCGACCCCAACAACATCCTCAACCCCGGCGTCCTCTTCTGATGAAGCGCTGCCTCCAAGTTGCAGTTTTGTCACGCCGAGCCTCCAAGTTGTCCAGACCCCATCAAGCAACGCGACAAATTGCCCTTCGGGAGCGACTTGGAGGCACTTCGTTTCATTTCTGCAACTTGGAGGCAATGGCGGGAGTGCGATGAACGGTGCACAGGCCCTGATCCGGACGTTGGCTGACGCCGGGGTAACCGCGTGCTTCACCAACCCGGGTACTTCGGAGATGCATTTCGTGGCGGCGCTCGACACCGTGCCCGAGATGCGCGCGGTGCTGGGCTTGTTCGAAGGGGTCGTAACCGGTGCGGCCGACGGCTACGGCCGTATGGCGGGGGGGCCGGCGGCCACGTTGCTCCACCTCGGTCCCGGCCTCGGCAACGGCCTGGCCAACCTGCACAACGCCCGTCGAGCGCGCACCCCGGTTGTCAACATCGTCGGCGACCACGCGACCTATCACAAGCAGTACGACGCGCCGCTCGAGTCCGATATCGACGCGGTGGCCGGCACCGTCTCCGGCTGGGTACGCCGATCGATGGCGGCCGCGGACGTCGGTCAGGACACGGCGGATTCGGTCGCCGCCGCGCTCGGCCCGCCGGGGCAGGTCGCCACGCTGATCCTGCCGGCCGACGCATCATGGGGCGAGGGCGCGTCCCCGGCGGCGCCTGCGTCACCACGTTCGCCGGACACCGTCAACCAGGACGTCATCGCCGCCGCGGCAAAAGCGCTCGTGTCCGGCGAACCCACTGCGCTCCTGCTGGGCGGCTCAGCAGTCCGCGCCGACGGCCTACTCGCCGCCAGTCGTGTCGCGGCAGCGACCGGGTCGACGCTGCTGTGCGAGACGTTTCCCGCCCGGCTCGAGCGCGGCGCCGGGCTTCCGGCGATCGACCGCCTCGGCTATCTCGCCGAGTTCACCCAGGCCCAGCTGAGCGGTATCCAGCACCTGCTGCTCGTCGATGCCAGGGCGCCCGTGTCGTTCTTCGCGTATCCCGAGAAGCCGAGCGACCTCGTGCCGCCGAACTGCGAGGTTCTGGTACTTGCCGCGCCGGGCGACGATGCCGCCGGCGCCCTCAAGGCGCTCGCCGACCTGGTCGGCGGCACCCAGGATCCCGTCCTGCAGGCGGCGACACGGCCGGCGCGACCAAACGGCGTGCTCAACGGGGAGACCGTTGCCGCCGCGCTCGGTGCACTGTTGCCCGAGGGCGCCATCGTCGTCGACGAAGCCAACACCTCGGGCCTGTGGGCGTCGGGCGCCACCGCGGGCGCACCCCGGCACGATTGGCTGACCCTTACGGGCGGCGCCATCGGCCAGGGTCTGCCGGCGGCCACCGGTGCCGCGGTCGCCTGTCCGGACCGTCCGGTCATCAGTCTCGAAGCCGATGGCAGCGCGATGTACACGCTCCAGGCCCTGTGGACCCAGGCCCGCGAGAGCCTCGATGTCACCACGGTCATCTTCAACAACCGGTCCTACGCCATCTTGAACATGGAGCTGAGCCGCGTGGGTGCCGAGGCCGCCGGGCCGAAAGCGTTATCGATGCTCGACATCTCTCGGCCCGATCTCGACTTCGCCGCGCTCGCACAGGGCATGGGTGTCGACGCGGTTCGCAGCACCACCGCTGAGGAGTTCACAACCTCCCTCGAGCGGGCGCTCTCCGAGCCCGGCCCCCACCTCATCGACGCGCAGCTTCAATAACTCACAGCGGTCGAGCGAAGCTCAGCTCGTGACCGTCGGGGTCATGCATATGGAAATAGCGCTCGCCCCACGGCGCGTCGGCCGGTGCACTGACCGGGACCAACCCGCCAGCAACGGCGCGCGCGTACATGGCGTCGACATCGTCCACCCAAAACACCACGCGCCCCCAAACTGGGTCGCGTGCCGGCCCTTCCGCCACCATCTGGAGATTGAGATACCCGTCGCCGACATGAAAGCTGGTGAACGTGTCATCGGGTCCGCCGTACCGCCGCCGGAAGCCCAGTGTCTCGTAGAAGGTCACCGACGCGGCCATGTTCTCCGTCACCAGCGTCACCGCGCTGATGCTCTCGACCGGGTCACGTAGCGGTTCCAAAGCACCAGCCTGACAGGACTCGTACCATCCGGTCATGAAGCTCGACGGCAAACGGGTACTCATCACGGGCGCGTCGCGCGGAATCGGGGAAGAACTGGCGATCAAGTTCGCCGGCGCCGGTGCCCGCGTAGCGTTGGTGGCTCGCAGCGAGGCGGCACTCAAGGAGCTGGCCGGACGACTCGGAGGCACCGCGGACGTGGCTGACCTGACCGAGCCCGATCAAGTCCAGGGTT
This sequence comes from uncultured Actinomycetes bacterium, assembly GCA_963742585.1. GTDB lineage: Bacteria > Actinomycetota > Acidimicrobiia > Acidimicrobiales > JACDEA01 > JACDEA01. The sequence continues at coordinate 1,020,215 of CAVUMI010000009.1, read as the reverse complement.
TGATCGGCCGCATCGAGGCCGATGGCGGCCCGATCGACGTGCTGGTCAACAACGCGGCTCTCGAGCATGCCGGCGCCTTCCTCGATCTCGCCGCCGCCGACATGAATGGCCAGGTGCACGTGAACCTCGTCGCGCCCATGGAGCTGTCGCGACAGGCAATCCCCGGAATGATCCAGCGCGGCGGCGGTCACATCGTCAACATCTCCTCGATGGGGGGCACCAACGCGCTCCCAGGCGTGACGTCTTACTCAGCCACCAAGGCCGGATTGAGCCACTTCACGGCCGCGCTGCGGGCTGAGTTCAAAGGCAAGCCGGTCACCACCACCCTCGTTGAATTGGGCCCGGTGGGGACGCAGATGATGCAGAACCTCTACGACTATCCCCCCACCGACCGGGCCGTCGCCCGCGTCCGCCGGCTCGGGCTCATCAAGGAAGTCACGGCAGAGCATGTGGCCCGCAACGTGCTGAGCGCGGTCCAGCACGATCGCCGGCATCTGCGCATGCCCAAGCGCGGGGCGCTCTACCCGTTGCTAGTGGAGGCTCCCCGGCGGATCACCGAGTGGCTGTTGATCGGCGTGCGCGGTAGATCGCCCGTTGGCGACCGGCGCCCGCACCTCGACTTCGAGCTCGGCGCCCTCGAGGAAGCTGCGTACCTCGGCCAGCGCGGCGTCCTTCCATTCGTCGAGGGAATCGCTGAGCTCGGCGAAGCGCCTGGCCTGTACGCGCATCTGATATTGGATGAGCGCGAGCGCGCCCAGCCCGATGAGGGCGAGGCCGCCGAGTCCGCCGCTGAGGAGATAGGGGATCTGCAGCGCGACATCACTCTCGTTCCGCACGCCGAGGTAGCCGATCAGCACAACGATCACACCCACCGCGGTGAGCGCGCCGGCCGCCACCCGCAGCAAGTAATCGGTCATCCGGTCGTCCATGGATGTCTCCTAGGTCAGGCGGGTACGCCGCCGGGCGAGTAAGGCCGCCGCTCCGATGAACGCGAGCAGCACGATCAGGCGATAGAAGTCACGAACGCGAAGCGACTCGGGGGCGATCCGCGTGCGGACAAGCCGGAGCGTGTCATCGGCGGGAGCTACTGGACTGCCACCAAGGGACAGCGGCGGCGCGGCGGCGCCGAGATCGCCGCCACCGAAGTCACTGACGTCACCGAAGTCGTTGCTCAACGCCACGCCGTCGAGCGTCGGCAGCGCCGAGTCGCCCAGACCGCCGGGGCTGCGATGGCGCGCCACCGTCTTGGCTTTCACGCGGGCGAGCAACAGCTCTTCGTCGTAGGGCGCATCGCCGAGCGGCGTGACGGGCAGGCCGCGGCCCGTCAGGTTGTAGCGGATCGACAGCGCCGCGCCGCCGGCGTCGGCCGAGGACGCGTCGGCCGATCGAACCACATCGGGGAACACACGGATACTGATTCCCAACGCTTCCAGCGACGCCAGACCGGCGTTGAACGCCGCCAGTTGCGCCGGCGCCACCGGAACCTGGTCGCTGACCTGCAGTCCGTCGTTGGTGAGCTGCGCGGGCACGCCGGCCACCGAGGCGCCGTTGACCGTGATCTTGAGTTGCACCGTGCCGCTGCCGCTGGCCGGCACCGTCGCCACCGCGGTGCTGGTGACCGATGCCAGGTTGACCAAGCCGCCGATGGTGACGTCCTTGGCTTGCGCGATGGCAGTGGTGACCACGGTGCCGTTGCCCAAGAGTTCGCTTTGTGAGGACGACGATCCCGCACCGATGAGCAGGACGCCGGAGACGGTGGTCTTACCGCCGTTGGCCTCGGCGTGGGCGAGCGGTGCTTCTGTGGCATACGCGCTGCGCCGCGCCGCCCGGAACCTCCGCGCTCACCGGGACCGCCCGATCGGCGCTCGGCGGGTATTGCGCCTTGACCAGGATCGGGCTCTTGTAGCCGAGCTCTGCTGGCTGGTACTTGCCCAGGTGGTCGTTTGGGTCCGGCGTTGTGGGATCGAGTGTGATGTCAGGCAAGACATCGTTGGGAATCGGAATGGGTAGCGGACCGTCGAGAGGCCGATCAGAGATCTCGAGGAACGACTCGACGAGGTCGCCGGCAGTAAAGGCCGCCGCCTTGGCCGTGGCTTTGTCGAGCGTCAGCTGGGTCGTCGAGTAGTCGACGCCGCCCTCGCTGATCGCCGGCACTCGGCTGGTAATCCCGAGAGGTGTGGCGACGCCGGTGGCGTCGACGGCCACCAGATCGACCGGCAGCGCGGCGGGAGCAGGCCAGACCAGGCCGCCGGTAATCAATAGCGCCACCGCGGCGAGGCCGATGACGAGACGCCTCATCGCGTCGCCCCCAACAGATACGCACTCTCGATCGCATCGCTGCGCCCGGCTTCGTCGGCGGTGCCGTCGAATACCAGACGACCCTTCGCCAGCACGAACACCCGATCGGCCACTGCGAGAGCGCGGTGAACGAACTGCTCGATCAACACCACCGACAGACCCTCGCGGTTGAGTGCCACCAAGCGTTCGAACAACTCGTCGATGACCAGCGGCGCAAGCCCGAGCGACAACTCGTCGATGAGCAGCAGCTTCGGCTCCGACATGAGGGCGCGGCCGATCGCCAGCATCTGCTGCTCGCCCCCCGACAGCGACCCGGCCAGTTGCCCACGACGTTCGGCCAACCGCGGGAACAGGTCGAACACGAGAGCCTCAGCCCCGCCTCCCCGCTTTCGCCGGCGCGCCGCCCAACCACCGAGCATGAGGTTGTCGGCAACCGACAATCCCGGGAAGACGCGGCGACCCTCGGGCACATGGGCCATGCCAAGTTCGACGGCACGCGTCGGTCCCACGGTTTCGATCCGCTGGCCGGCGAACGTGACGCTGCCCGACCGCGGGCGGAGGAGTCCGGTGACGCCGCGAAGCGTGGACGTCTTGCCCGCGCCGTTGGCACCGAGCAGGGCGGCGATCTGCCCCTCGGCCACATCAAAGCTGACGCCACGAACGGCCACCACCTGGCCGTACGCGACCTCGAGACTGCGCACCGAGAGAAGGGGCTCAGCCACGCGTCACCGCCTCGACACCGAAGTACGCAGCGCGGACGTCGGGATGCCTGGCGATCTCACGCGGTGTGCCTTCGGCGATTATCCGGCCGAAGTCGAGGACGTACACACGGGAGCAGACGGCCATTACGAGGGCAACATCGTGCTCGATGAGGAGCACCGAGCAGTCGACCTGGCGTTGGACGGTTCGCAACAACTCGCCGAAGTAGGACGACTCCTGGGTGTCCATCCCGGCGCTCGGCTCGTCGAGCAGAAGGATGCTGGGCTCCGCGGCCACGGCGCGAGCAACCTCGACCATCCGCTGGGTGCCGTAGGGCAGATCGCCGACGCGCGCATCGAGGACGTCGGACAAGCCGGTCTCTTCGGCCACTGCGGCGACCCGCTCGGCCGCGTCACGCTCGGCTCGGCGCGCCGCGGGGGTGCGCACCATGGCCTGCAACGCGTTGGCGCCGTATGCGATATGGCGACCGAGGAGCAGATTCTCGCGAACGCTCAGATGGGCGAACAGCTGCACCTGCTGAAACGTGCGGACCATCCCGAGCGCGGCGCGGGCGGGCGGCGGCACGTCACTGATGTCGTGATCGTCGAGGCGCACGCGCCCGTGCGCCTGCGGAAGAAACCCGGTGACGCAGTTGAACAGCGTGGTCTTCCCGGCGCCGTTCGGACCGATCAACCCCACGATCTCCGACGGACGCACGTCCAGGTCGACGCTGTCCACCGCGGTCAAGCCCGCGAAGGTCTTGGTGAGCTCAACCACCTCGAGCTGCCCGGCGCCGCGGCTCATGTGGGCCTCCGCAGCCGGATGGTCACCAATGTGCGGTCCGGTACCTCGCCGCTCACGCGGAGGCGCGCCCGCGCTGGGCCGTCCTGATCTAACGCGGCGTCGGGGAGGAACGATCCATAGGCCGTGTGGGCCAACTCCGGACGCAGGTGCTCGCGAAACGAGCGGACCAAAGTGAGCGCGGCGCCGACCACACCGCCGGTGCGGCTGAGCGTCGAGAACACCAGCAGTACCCCACTGGCCAAGAACAGGCGCACGTTGAACTCGTTGACGATCGGTTGCGCGGTCGCCAGCAGAATGCCGCCGACGATCGCGCCGCCCAAGATCTCGAGCCCACCGATCACCGGCAGGGCCAGAAGGAAGAACGACTGGATCACGCCGAACTGGCTCGCGCCGGGCGTCGCCTGGAAGAGCATCCCGTAGAAGATCCCCGCCGTCGTTGCCAGCGCGGAGGAAAGCGCGAAGGCACCGATCTTGTACGGCGCCACGCGAACGCCAAGGGCCATGGCGGCATCCTCGGAATCGCGAATCGCAAAGAGGGCCCGGCCCGCGTCCGACCGCCGCAGGTTGTACGTGATCGCCAAGGCGCCGATGAGGACGAGCAGCCCCACCCAGTAGAGCGATCGGTTCGTGTCCGTGGGGAAGCCGAGGAATGAAGCCCGCGGCACGATGCCTGCCTTCGCGCCCCGGACCTGCTTCAGCGGGAAGACGAATTTCTCGCACGCCGCGCCGAACGCGAGGGTGACGATCGTGAGGTAGACGCCGCGCAGCCGGAGTGACGGGATGCCGAGCACCAGGCTCACCAGAGCGCCGAGCAGCGCCACAATCGGGATCGTTAGGATTAGCGGCACGTCGTTGATCAGAAGCTTCTGCCCGGCGTAGGTACCGATACCGAGGAACGCGGCCTGGCCGAGTGAGATCTGCCCCGTCCAGCCGGCGAGCACCGTCACCGACAACGCGACGAGGCCGTAGACGATGCTGAGGACGCCGTAGAAATGCGTGGTCTCAGGGAGCACCCACGGCCAGGCGACGGCTACGAGCGCGACCCGCGGTAATGGCGATGCGGCGCTCCACCTAGAACTCCGTCACCGATTCCAACGCCGCTGCCCGGCCCCGGAACGCGATCAGCGCGACCACGAGCACGACGAATACGAGAAAGCTGCCGAAGCCGTCGGTGTGGACGTAACCCTGCGCCAGGGAGAACAACACCCCGGAACCGAGACTGCCGGCCACCGCGAAGCCCAAGCTGTTGAACCCGCCGATCACCGCAGCCACCAGGCTGGCCACGAGCACGAACGTCATGCCGATCTGGTCGAGCACGTTTGTGTGGATGTAGAGCATCCCGGCCAGACTGGCGGTGGCACCCCCGAGCGCCCACGTTGCCGTCGTGATTCGCCGCACCGGTAGGCCGACGATGCGCGCCGCTCCGGGATCCTCAGCGATTGCCTCGATCGCCGCGCCGTAACGTGTGCGCGAAAGGAACAGGTAAAGCCCGATGCCGAGTACCGCAACGAATCCTGCCGTCGCCAGCTCATGGATCGTCACGCCTTTGCCGCCGATGTCGACGACGCGGTCGGAGAAGATCGAGTCGATAACCGGCTGGTTGGGGCCCCAGAACTGAACGGTCAGCTCGGTGAGCACAAGCAGGACTCCGACGGTCATGATGACCGTGACGAGAATGCCGTCGGGTCTCACCGGGCCGACGAACAGCCGCTCGACCACGACGCCCAGCAGCGCACCGCACCCCAGCGTCAGGATGAACGCCACCCAGATCGGCAGGCCCCAACCCTTCACGAACACGTAGTGGAAGATGAACGTGGTGAAGATGCCCATCGCGCCGTGCGCGAGATTCACGACCCGGCTGATCCTGAAGATCACCACCACGCCCAGCGACACGAGCGCGTAGACGCTCCCAATCGTGAGGCCCGCCAGGATGAACCCGAGAAGACGACTCACTACTCAGGTGTGGCGAAGCGGTTGCCGGGAACGATCTTCCACTTGTTGGCGCCGTCGACCTGGAGCATGATCCCGCTGCTCTTGCCTCCGGTTAGCCGGCTGAAGTTGAACGTGAGCCCCATGCTTTCAAAGGCGGTCAACGACTTGACCGCCGCGACGAACTTGTCGCGCGTCAACTGTGGCCCCGTCTTTTTCAGCGCTTCGACGATGGCCACCGCGCCGGTGTACGCGGCCTGGCTGTAGAAGTGGTGGAAGATCGCCGGGTAATAGAACTCGGTGATCTCGCGGAAGCGTTTCACGTCGGCCGAGTCGCTCTTGTAGAAATCGAAGCCGGTGAAGCCGTACGCGCCAATGCCGTTGGGCCCGAATGCCTCGGCGACGTCGTCCGCGGCAACAAAGCCGCCGACGAAACCCTTCGGCGGCTTGTAGCCACTGCTGCCCTGGATGAATTTGACCGTGTTGATTGGGTCGTTGCAGAACACTACGGCGTCGGGATTCCGGTCCCGCATCTGCTGGACCTGTGCCGAAAGGCTCGGGCTGGATTCCTCGTTCGGTACCTCGGCAACGACCGACGCACCGAGCTTCTCCGCGACAACCTTGGCCCGGTCGCGACACGACGGACCGGCCACGGAGTTGAGGTAACTCACGCCGATCGTCCTGGCTCCCAGGTTCCGGATCGCGAACGTCGTAATCAGCGCGCCGACGTCGGCGCCGGGCTGCTGGGACGGGAACATCCACGCACTGCCGAACTCCTCGGCGTACAAGCCCGATGAGCCGACCCATGGCAGCCTCTCGTTGGCCAGCGTCTGCTGCACCGTGTCGAGGTTGAAGTCGAGGCTCGGGCCCATGGCGAAGACCTTGTCCTGCTTGGCCAACTTCGTCAGGCAGCCGTTGGTGCCCTGGGCGGTCCCTGCGGTGTCGCAGGCCACGAAGTCGATCCTGCGTCCGAAGATGCCACCCTGGTCGTTCACATAGCGGAAGTACGCCTGCGCGGCCTGTTCACTGACCTGGCTGTACTTGTCGAGATAGTTGCCGTTGAAGAACGTGCCGCCGATCTTGATCGAGGTGGCGGTCACGCCGACATCGGTGGACCCGCCGTTCCCGCCGGCGGGCGCCGCCGTTGCCGCTCGACTTCCGCTGGCAGCCGTCTGACCACCCGACGCAGCCCCTGTGCTCGCGCCGACGCCGACTTGATCGCCCGCCGCTGCGGTGTCGACATCGCCGACACCGTCGGCGGCGGCGATGCCCGATGACTGCGCCGCGGTGTTGGCGCCCAGGTTCGCGTTGAGCGCGGCGTTGCGCGCCGCGACCTCGCGTTCCACCCGGGGCGATGCGCCACAAGCTGCGCCCACCAACATCAGCACTGCCAATCCGACTGCGAGCTTCATACTGCCTCCCTCGCTCACGTCAGCCCCGTTCCGAGGATAGCCATCAAATAGAGTCCGGCCATGCCTCCCTGGGTTGTCGACAATGCGCCGAACGCGCGGTTTCCCGTCTATTCGAGAGGCAACGTCGGCGAGGTGTTCCCGACGGTCGTCACGCCTTTGACGGGCACGCTGTACGTCCCCGAGGCGGAGCGCGGCTTCCGGGCCGGATTCACGGCCTTCGGCGCGCTGCGACCTGCTGACTTTGGCGACAGTCCGATGGGCGTGCTCGGTGTGTTCAACGGCTACGCCTACCTCAACACGTCCTTCGTCCGTGTGCTGGCTGTCCGCACCCCGGGACTGACGGTTGCCGACATGGACCGCCAATTCTTCGGCGAATCCGAAGCGCCGCCTTACGCCGCCCAGCGGGGCGATCGCAATCTCGTCGCCACGGTGAAGATCGCCCGAACGCTGCTGCGAACACTGAACACGAAGGCGCTTCCCGATCTCGAGAGCGACAAGACGCGCGTAGCTCAGTGGCTCGCCACCCTGCCCGACCCGGCCACCGCGACCGACGCCGAGCTCATTGGCGTCCTGCGTGCGTTCCAGCCCGAGTTCCGTCACCTCTTCGGCCGGCACATCTTCACGACCTTCCAGGCAACGATCGGGCCCGGCCTCCTGGCGCAGATCTGCGAAGGCAAGCTCGACGACCCGACGCTGCCGAACAAGCTGCTCGCCGGCTTGGGCTCGGTCGAGTCGGCGGCCCCCTCGGCGGCTATGTGGGACCTTTCACGGCTGGCGCCCGACAGCGATCAATACAAGGTCGGGCTGGCGGCCTTCCTTGACGAGTTCGGTTCGCGCGGCCCGAACGAGTGGGAGGGATCGTCACCGACGTGGGGCACCGATCCATCCCTGGCCGTGATTGCTATCGACCGAATGCGCGACGCCGACCCGTCGCACGCCCCCCGCGCGCAGCAAGAGCGGCTCGAGGGCGAGCGTCGCACCGCGACTGCGGACGCACGAAAGCGACTCCGCGGCCTGACCAGGCTGCAGTTCGATCGAGCGCTGCGATCCGCACAGGTGCTCTCGCAGGGTCGCGAACGCAGCAAGACCACGATCATCCGAGCCCTCCACGGCGTGCGGTTGGCGCAACGCGAACTGGCGCGCCGCGCACGGGAAGCCGGCGGGCCCGACGACCTTGCCGACTTCTGGCTCGTTACCAATCAAGAGCTCGAGGACTACACCTCCGCGCCGGCCGGCTTCGCCCCGACGATCAATGAGCGACGAGCGCAACGCGAGGAGCTCGCTGCGCTGGTGCCACCGTTCGTCTTCGAGGGCGTCCAACCGCCCCCGGAAACGTGGGTGCGGCGCGATGTCGCGATCAAAGCCGCCGTCGCCGGGACGGTCCTGACCGGCATTGCTGGGTGCCCGGGTGTCGCGCGCGGTCGAGCCCGCGTCGTCCTTGATCCGGGCGACCCTCGTGGGCTCGGTCCCGGCGAGGTCCTCGTCGCACCCATCACCGATCCATCGTGGACACCGCTTTTCGTCCCGGCCGAGGCGGTGGTCGTCGAAGTGGGCGCGCAGATGAGCCACGCGGTCATCGTCTCCCGTGAACTGGGCATCCCCGCGGTGGTCAGCGTCACCGGCGCCACGCAGGCGTTACGCGATGGCGCGCTGATCGAGGTCGACGGCGACCGCGGCACGGTGACAGTCATCGAGCCGTAAGACAGTCCGCGCCACGGCAAACCGAGCCGGTTACCGTGCGGCTGTGGCGGATCAGCGAATTCGGATGGTGGAGGGCGCGGTCGATATCGACGATCGACCCTGGCGTTACGCGGCGTCCGACAACGACGCTCCCGTGTGGGCCATCAATGTCCACGGCTATCTCGCGGGCGGCGGCGTCTATTGGCGCGAGAGCACGCGCCTCGCTCACGCGCTCGGCGTCCGCGTGTTGAATCCCAGCCTTCCTGGGTTCGGCGGCACACCGCCATTTGCGTGGGAGCAGACGCAGATGCGGAACTACGCCGAAGGACTAGTCCGGCTGCTCGACGCGCTCAACATCCCCGCCGCGCTGGTGCTTGGCCACTCGATGGGTGGCGCGGTCGCCATGCAACTCGGGGCCGACCATCCCGATCGCGTGCTCGGCGTCGTCTACCGCGATGGTGTCTCGACGCCTTCATGGAAGGCGCGGCGTGGTGTCTTCAGCACCCTCCTGCGGCCGATCTTTCCGGATCTTGGCCAGGGGCTCGACATCCTGAGCGCGTTGGTTCTGGATGTGAGCGGCGACCTCGCTCGCACCCAGCTGCGCAGCTTTCTCTCGACCGCCGCTCCTGATCTGCGTCAGAACGCCCGCGCGCTCCGCGGCACCGCCCCGATGGCGGCAATGCTCCTCGCCTGCGACTTCAGCGCCGCCGTCCACGATCTGGCCGAGCGCGGCAACGTGCCCGTCTTACCCGTTTGGGGCCGTCTCGACTGGGCGATCCCGGCCCGCACAGCCGAGGAGTTCGCAGCGATCGTGGGCGAGGACGTGCAGTGGGTGTGGGGCGGTCACTGCTGGATGCTCTCGCGTCCCAACGCGCAAGCCGACATCCTGTTGAAAGGTGACGCGGGTCGCTCGTTTTTGCGTCGGGCCAGCACCCGCGCGGTGGCGGCGGGGCTACCGCCGGTGCTCGGACCGGTCGCTACTGAATCCGCCGCCTGACGAAGTCCAGGATCGCCGCGGTCAACTCCTCGGGCTCCTCGATCGGCAGCATGTGTCCGGCCTCCTCAAACCAAACGATTTCGGAGTCCGGAATCCGGTCCGCCATCATCTGCTGGACAGACGGCGGCGTGAAGAGATCCTTGCGTCCGGCGAGTACGAGCACAGGCGCGGCGATGTTCGGAAGCAGTTCCGCGGTGTGATGGCGGCGTAGCTCCGACATCATCCTGAACAGCACGGAGAAGTTCACGTCGCCGACCTGCGCCATGTGCGGCGCGAGATGTTCCTCTTTTACCTTCGGCCCGCCCACACGTATCAGCTGCACAACTCGATGACCCAGGCTCGGGTTGGCCGTCCGGCGGATGAACGGCCGCAGGGCCTCGAAGGGCACAAAGCGGAACAGCACTTCAGCGACCGGATAGAGCCGATCGAGCACGGCAAGGTCGGCGAACGTCTTCACCGGGTTCTCGAATGTCCCGGCGACCGGGATCAGGCCGGCCACGCGCTCGGGGGCCAGCCGGTAGCACTCCACGATCGTCTGCACGCCCATCGAGTGGCCGGCCAGCACGGCCCGATCGATGCCGGCGTCATCCAGCACCTCGATGACATCGCGTGCCAGCCGTTCGGGATCGACGTCCTCGCCGCGGAGATTCCGCGCACAGAGACCGGGCGATCGCGGCAGGCCCGATTCGCCATGGGCACGGGTGTCGAGGAACAGCGCGCGGTGACCTGCCGCCGCGACCCCCGGTCCGATGCCGACCCAATACGCATCGCTGCACGTCCAACCGTTGACGAACACGACCGGCACGCCGGCACCGTCGCCGCGCACCGTGTACGCGATGCGCGTCCCGTCGGACGCGTGGATGCGGCGGTCCTTGGGGAAGACGGCGTGTTCGCGAGCGCGCAGCGTCTCGGCCGACTCCGCGGTAGTGGAACTCAAATCAGCCGTTCTTGGGGAGTTCGGAGAACGGGCGGGTCTTGTCGTCGTTGGGTTCCTTCGGAAGCCCCAACACCCGTTCGCCGATGATGTTGCGCTGGACCTGATCCGTGCCGCCGTAGATTGGGGGCGCCTGCGCGTAGAGCGCCGACTCGGTAACCGCCGCGAGGAACGGGTTACCGGTGATCTCGTCGAGCACCTTGCGCCCCTCGGGGTTGTACGAGTGCAGCATTCCGTGCGGGCCGACAATCTGCAGCCCGAGGTCGCGCGTGAGCCGCACGATCTGGCTCATCGACAACTTGCCGATGTTCGGCATGCCGGGGATGTCGACCCCGGCGGCCCGGGCTGCCTTGGCTCGCTCGGCGTTGAAGCGTCCGATCTCGCCCATGGTGTGCAGGTGGGCGAGCCCCTGCCGGATCACCGGGTCCTTCGCCTTGCCGTTGCCTTTCGCCAGGCCGATCAGCAGCTGCGCGCTGCCGCCGCGCACGGCCGCGGCGCCACCACCACCGCCGCGACGCGGGCGGTCCGCCGAGACGAACTCGCCGACGCGACGTTCAAGCTGGCCGGCGACGGTTCCCGGTAGCGCACCGCCGTAGCCGGCGCTGCCGCCGCCCGAACCCAGACCAGCCCGCTCGTGCATCAGCGTCGTGTTGGCGACCGCCCAACCGTTGTTCTTGTCGCCGATGATCGCGTCGGCTGCGACACGCGCGTCGTTGAGGAAGACCTCGTTGAACATGGCGTGGCCGGTCATTTCTTTCAGCGGACGGATATCGACGCCGGGCTGGTGCATGTCGAAGGCGAAGTAGGTGATGCCCTGGTGCTTCGGGGCATCGGGGTTCGTGCGGGCGATGAGCATGCCCATGTCCGCGTACTGCCCGCCCGAGGTCCACACCTTCTGACCGTTGACGGTGTACTCCTCGCCGTCCTGAATGGCCTTGCACGTGAGGCCGGCCAGGTCCGAACCCGCGCCCGGCTCGCTGAAGAGCTGACACCATGCCTTCTGCCCGGTCACGATGTCACGGACGTGGGTGTCGATCTGCTCCTGCGTACCGTGCGCCGCAATCGTCGGCGCGGCGAGGAGGAGGCCGAGCCCGGCCGGCGCGGAGAGTGCTCCGAATTTGGTGATCTCGCTGCCAACCCGGACGGCGTCGGCGCGTGAGAGCCCTCGTCCGTAGGCGTTCTCCGGCAACGACGGTGCCGCCCAGCCCGATAGGCCCAGGCGTTCCCACCATTGCGCGACGGTGAGATCGGGATCCCAGTTCTCCTCGAGCCAGCTCCGCAGCTCGACGGTCACGTCCTCGCTCACGATGGTCATCTCACGCTCCTTGCCCGGGTCCGCGGCGGTACAGACTATTGGAATAGTTCCTATCGCCTAATCGTTGACCACACAACTATGACCGTTGACATCCACCGCGCCGACGACAGGTTCAAGACCAATATCGGCTGGCTGGACTCGAAGCACTCCTTCTCGTTCAGCCGGCATTGGGACGAGCACAACACCCACCACGGGCTGTTGCTGGTGAACAACGACGACATCGTTCTGCCGGGCACGGGCTTCGAGACCCATCCCCATCGGGACATGGAGATCGTCACGTGGGTTCTCCAAGGCTCGCTCGTCCATCAGGACTCCACCGGGCACTCAGGGGTGATCTATCCCGGCCTCGCACAGCGCATGAGCGCCGGCACCGGCATCTTGCACTCGGAGAAGAACGACGCCTGGCTGTTGCAGCACCGTCCTGAGCACCGCGACCCCGTTCATTTCGTTCAGATGTGGGTGGTCCCCGATGAGCGAGGCATCGATCCAGGGTATGAGCAACTGGAGATCGGCGACGAACTACTCCGCGGCGGTCTTGTCCCGGTCGCATCGGGCATGGACCAGCACCGCGACGTGGCGGCGATCCGGATTCGAAACCGCGACGCGGCCCTCCATGCCGCGCGTCTGGACGCCGGCGCGAGCGTCACGCTGCCGGACGCCCCGTTTCTGCACCTGTTCGTGGCGCGCGGCGTCGTGGACCTCGAAGGGTCCGGTCCGCTGGCGCAAGGTGACGCTGTTCGCTTCACCGCGACCGGCGGCCAACGGGTCACCGCGGTCGAGCCGGCCGAGATTCTGGTCTGGCAGATGCACGCTGAACTAGCCGCGTCAGCGCGCCCACGCCTCAGCAGCCACCCTGCGGCGTGGTGCAGACTCGCCGGGATGTACCCGGGAGACAAGGACGTCGCCAGAGCCGCCGCCGGGTTAGCCGCCCGCGTGCCGGCGCCGTTAGCGGCGTTGGCGCACCTCGCCTACAACTACAGCTGGTCGTGGTTGGACGACGGCGCGTCCGTGTTTGCCGCGGTTGACCCCGATCGGTGGGGATTCGTCGGGCACAACCCGGTGCGCCTCCTCACGGGAGCGTCACCGCAGCGATTGGCGGCGGCGGCCGAGAACACCGACCTGCACGAGCGGATTGACCACGTCGCCGCGCTGGTCGACCGGGATCTGAACCGGCCCTTCCTCGGCGGCTCGTTCAGCCCCGAGCGGCCGGTGGCGTTCTTCAGCGCGGAGTTCGGAGTTCATCGCTCGCTGCCGGTGTACTCCGGCGGGCTCGGGGTCCTCGCCGGCGACATCGTCAAGGAAGCATCCGATCTTGCCGTCCCCCTCGTCGGTATCGGCCTGCTGTACCGGACGGGCTACTTCCACCAACGGCTCGACACGTCGGGGCGACAGCACGAGTACTGGATCGAGGTCGACCCCGCGACGCTGCCATGCGTTCTCTTGCGGGACGATGCCGGCGAGCCGATCACGGTCACCCTCCCGATAAGCAACGAAGACGTCGCGATCCGGGTATGGCGCGTCAACGTCGGCCGAGTGCCTCTCTATCTGCTCGACACCGACATCCCAGGCAACTCCGTCGTCGCCCGGTGGATCACCTCGAGGCTGTACGAAGGCAATCGGGCGATCCGCCTCGCGCAGTACGCGGTACTCGGCGCGGGCGCGGTTCGGATTCTCGACGCCCTCGGCATCGAGCCGGGGCTGTTCCATCTCAACGAGGGACACCCCGCGTTGGCTGCGGTGGAGTTGGCAGCCACGTCCCGCCACGCCGGCGTCAGTCGCGAGGATGCGTGGGCGTCCGTGCGCCAGCGCATCGTGTTCACCACCCATACCCCAGTCGCGGCGGGCAACGAGACCTATAGCGGCGAGGAACTTCACAGCGTGTTGGGAAGGCTGGCCGCCGAAAGCGGAAGCGCGGAAGACGTTTTCGCGGCCGGTCGGGTCAGGCCGGACGATGTCAATGAGCCCTCGGGCATGACGGTGCTCGCCCTCCGCGCCAGCCGTTCGGCCAACGCGGTCAGCGAACTCCACGGTGAGGTCGCCCGGGCCATGTGGCAGCCCCTCTACCCCGAGCGCGAAGCCCAGGACGTCCCTATCACGCATGTGACCAACGGCGCCCACGTCCCGACCTGGCTCCAACCGCCGATGCGTCAGGTATTGGACCGCTACCTCGGCGAGAATTGGATCCGGCACGCGGACGACGCCGCCGTGTGGGCCGGCGTCGACAACATTCCCGATGATGAACTGTGGGAGGCACGCAACGCGGCGCGCCGGACACTCGTCGATCTCGTACAACTGCGGGCTACGCGGGACCGGCTGCGCCGGGGCGAGGACATCGCCTATGTCAACGCGGCGGAACGGGGCTTTGACCCCGACCGGCTGACGGTTGGATTCGCTCGCCGCGTGGCGACTTACAAACGCCTGTACCTGCTGTCGTTGCGCGCGGAACGGGCCATCGCCTTGCTGGGCGGCAATACCCCGCTCCAGTTCGTGTTTGCCGGTAAGGCGCACCCCCTCGACGAGGGTGCCAAGCAGATCGTTCACGATCTCTTTCAACTCAACGCGTCGCCGGATGTCCCGCACCGCGTCGTCTTCCTCGAGGACTACGACCTAGGAATGGCCGGTGAGGTCGTAGCCGGATGCGATGTGTGGTTGAACGTTCCGCGTCCGCCGCTCGAGGCCAGCGGGACGAGTGGCATGAAGGCGTGCTTCAACGGCGGCCTCAACCTCTCCGTTCTCGACGGATGGTGGGCCGAGGCCTACGACCGGACCAATGGGTGGGCGATCGACGGGACCGTCGATCCCGACGAAGTCGGCCAGGACCACCGCCACGCTGACGCGCTTTTCGACCTGATGCAGCACGACGTCGTGCCGATGTTCCACGACCGCGACCAGGCCGGCATCCCGCGGCGGTGGTTGCAGATGGTGAGGGCGAGCTTGAAGACGAACGGCCCGCGGTTCTCGGCGACGCGCATGGTCCGGGATTACGTCGAGCGCATCTACCAGTAGCCATGGAGAAGATCGACTACCTCGTGTGGCGGCGCGACGCCTTGGACATGGACGCGCATCGGGCCGCGCTGCTCGGTGATGTGGCCGGCGCGATCGTGGCCGCCGGCGCCGTTCAGTTGACGATCGCCGTCGGCGACACCGACGACGACGTACCCCGCCCGCCGTTGCTTCTCGGTCGCGGCGGCGAGTTGGCGGCGACCGCGTCGGTGTGGCTCGATTCCCTCGATGACCGAGGGCCGGTGGAGACCGCGCTACGCAGCGGCGATGTACGAATCGACGGGTATCTGGTCACCGAGTCGGTGCCACAAGGTCGCACCGACCGGGATTGGCCCGACGGCACGCCAAGTCCGGGGATCACCCACCTCACGTGGTTCCCGAAGCCGGATCGGCTCACCGAGGAGGAGTTCTACCGGGGTTGGCATGAGATCCATACGCCGGCCTCGGCGCGGCTGCACCCGCTCCGCTGGGAGTACGTGCGCGACGCCGTGGCCCGCGCTGTCACCCCTGGGTCGCCGGAAGTAGCGGCGATCGTCTTCGAGCGGTTCCGGACCGTCGAGGACTACGCCGACCCCGACCGTCTCTACGGGTCACCTGAAGCGCTCGATGAGACGATGCGTGACCTTCCGCTCTACGCCGACTTCGACTCGATCAGCTCTCGGCCCATGCACGAGGTCATCATCAGGAGCGTCCGATGCTGATTGGCGCCCACGTCAAGATGAACGATCCGGTCGAGGCCGCCGCGGCAACCGGCGCCGACCTGGTCCAGATCTTCCTGTCCGATCCCCAAAGCTGGAAGAAGCCCCAACCGCGGGATGACGCGGAAGCGCTCAAGGCCTGGGACGTTCCGGTCTACGTTCACGCGCCGTATCTCGTGAACCTGGCATCGCCCAACAACAAGATCCGCATTCCGAGCCGCAAGATCCTCCAGCAGTGCTGTGACGCGGCGGCCGACATCAACGCCACGGCCGTCATCGTCCATGGCGGTCACGTCG
Organism: uncultured Actinomycetes bacterium; assembly: GCA_963742585.1. Classification (GTDB taxonomy): domain Bacteria; phylum Actinomycetota; class Acidimicrobiia; order Acidimicrobiales; family JACDEA01; genus JACDEA01. Next base: position 1,004,149 of record CAVUMI010000009.1, on the reverse strand, counting down.
AGGCCGGCGACGACGAGGTGAACGGGTTCGAGCGCTGGATCAAGGGCCTCCAGCAGCTCGAGACGACGGTGCCGGTTTTTCTCGAGAACACCGCCGGCGGCGACCACGCCATGGCCCGGAAATTCGACACGCTGGGCCGCCTGTGGGACCACATCGCCGACTTCGGCATCGGCTTCTGTCTCGACACGTGCCACGCGCACGCCGCCGGCGAAGCGGTCATCGACGCGGTGGACCGCATCCTCGCGCTCACTGGTCGTATCGACCTTGTCCACTGCAACGACTCAAAGGACCCGGAGGGCTCAGGCCGCGACCGGCACGAGAACCTCGGCAAGGGCACGATCGCGGCCGATGTGTTGGCCGAGGTAGTTCGCCGAGCCAACGCTCCAGTGGTGTGCGAGACACCGGCCGACGGTCAGGCCGAGGACATCGCGTTCCTTAAGCGCGCTATCGCGTCGTAGCCGCCGTATAGTGCCTGCAACCGAACCCGCGTTGCTCTGGACCCCGGTAGCGCAGCTTCCAATGCCAAACCGGCGAGCAGAGGAGCCAACGTGATCTCGTTTCTGGTGATCGTTCTCGCCTGTTGGGTCGTGGGCGCATTCATTGTTGGGACGGTCCTGGGCAAATTGCTGCGCGCGAACCGCGAACCTGTTCGTCGATAGCCCCGGTCAGGTACCGGACAGCAAGCGTAAGCACGACGAGAAGCGCGCTCGGCAGCAACGCTAAGTCGCGGCCCGTTGCCGGCAACATGGGCGGAGGGGTGGCAGGGCTCGTCGGTGCGGGCGGGCCCGGTCGCAGGCTCACGTCGTACGGGCCGGCGACGGTGGCGCCGACTCGCCATCCGCCGAGCCGCCGCGCAGCACGACACCTGCGGCGGGTGCTCCGGTCACAACTGGTGCACCGCGCCCACGGTCGGGGACCCAGATGTCGAGCGTGCCACGCTTGGTCCCCGTCACCCTGAGCGCGCCGGTGTCGACCTCGCTCGTCATCGACGCCAGTCCGGGCGCAGCCCACGCGTATGCACGCGACAAGACGGTGCCGAATTGCGCCGGTATCCCGACCTCGCGATCGCCCGGGCAGGCGAAGCGGACAAGCGAGGGCGATATACGACCCGGCGGGTTACCGGGCGTACCGATCTGATGCGGATCGCCGCACGCCTGCTTCCAGCTCCACCAGGCACCGCCGACCAGTCGGGCGTCTTCTTCGCGTGCGTAGGCCAGCACGTCGGCGGCGGCCTCCGCCGGGTCACCGAACCATCCCCACTCCCCCGACCAGTAGACGGTCTGGTGCACTCCCGCCCAGAGCGCAGCCAGGTCGTGGCCCTCAGCCGGCGACAGGATCCCCCCGTCAGCCGACAAGGATGCGGCGTAGACGTGCGGCGCGAACACGATGGCGGGGTCGGCAGTGAACACCGGCGCCGGCGTTGGATGCGCGGTAGCCGCCGACCAAAGCGCTGACGGTTCGAAGAACACAAGGCGGCGGGCGCCACCGGCGGCCCGCTCCCCGGAGCGGATCGCGCCAATGGCACGGTCGTAGAACCGCCCGAGCGCAACGAGATCGTGAACGAAGTAGCCCGGGTTGGGCTCGTTGAGCAGGTCGTAGCCGATCACCCCTGGCTCCCCGGCCAACGCCCCGGCGATGCGGCCCCACGTCGCCACGAGCCGGGTCTGTATGCCGACGCCGCCGGGCCCGGCCCGGTCGAGGTAGAAGTTCGTCCACGCCTGGCCGACCGCGGGTGCCAACTCGCGCAAGCTGACCTTGCAGGTCGGAAGGCCGTCAGTGATCGTGGCCCAGCGCGGCGCGCCGTCCCAACCCACATTGCCGGTGGTCCCGGGGAGGCAGGTCTCGGTCGGTGGCGTGTTGATGTGGGGTCCCCACGCGTCCTGATGCATGTCCACGAGGACGTAAAGGTCGGCATCACACGCCCACCCGATGGCCTCCTTGATTCGCGCGAGGTACGCGTCATCGAGGCGCCCGGGGGTGGGCTCCCATCGCGACCAGGACGTCAATAGCCGGACGACGTTGAAGCCAAGACCAGCGATCCGGCTGAAGTCGGTGCGGGCAAGCGGGATCGTCGACGGATTGGCGGGATTGTCGGTGTAGTACTCGGCGAGTTGGTTGACGTTGATGCCGCGAAGCAGCACCGTGCGACCCAGGTCGTCGACGATGCGTGCGCTCGCGCCTCGCACGACATCGAGCGGGTGCGCGGTCTGCTGGTCTGGCGGAGCGGCCCCCGATACTCCTGTCGCTATGAACGCGAGCCCCACACCGAGAACGGCGGCTCGAACGCGCACGCCGACGGTCTAGTTCTTCCTCCGCGCTGAATGGCGCCAGCACAAGCCCGTTGCGTTGTAGCGCGACAGGACTGTGGCGCATCCGGCGGCGTCGCAGATCCGATCTTCGCCGTACGAGTCCACGTGACCACGGCCCGTACGTCGCTTGTCGCCCGGCACGTTCTCAGACGTCACAATCGTCCTTCTGGCAGTGCTGTCGAATTCGACGCGCTGCCAAGGTCCGGAGCACCGCTCCCGAGCCGTCGGAACGGCCCGACACGTTGGGTTTTGTCGTGTCGCACTCCACGGTACACCGGTAGACCTTCGCTTGAGGTGTACGGTCGCCGCAACACGACAAGAACCCTTACGTGCTGCAGTCGTCGCCCTGTGCGCAGCCGCGTTCCTTCTTGTGCGACGTGACGCCTAGCCCTCAGCGATCAACCTGCGGCGCAACTCGACGTAGACAGCCGAACCCACGAGCTCTTCGAGTTCGTCTCCCAAGGAGTCGATGACGCGTCGCTCCCCGACATACGCCTGCGGTTCCTCGGTGCAACACCAGGCCATCGCTTCGCCTTGTTCTCCCCAGTCCTGACGGGTCCATCTGCGCACTGTCGCCACTTCCACGCCATCTTCGGCCGACTCCCAGTCGACCCTGATTGGCAGCTGCCAGCAGACTGACGGCTTCCACTCGACCGGCGACTCAGCAGCATTGATTGCCGCGAGATGCAGCGCGCAGCCGGCGCCTCCCGCGAATCCGGGTCGATTGAGGAAGATGCACGCGCCGTCGACCACGCGCGTGTGAAGGCGATCAGCATCACGAAACACACCGGCCGCGGTGGCCTCGCCGTGCTGCTCGAAGCGCTCCGGAGGCAACGTGGCTGCCAGTGCCGAGATCATGCGAGCCTCGTCCACGTCGCCCAGCTCTGCTCCGATGGAACAGCAACCCTGGCCCAGCTCCTCCGCCGGCGTCGCCAGGATGCCCTGACAGCCGCGGCCCCAAATGCACGCCCAGTTCGACGTGAGGAACTCCCGATCGAATCGCCACTCCGTGTCACCAGCGTGGATTTCTTCGAAGGCGCTCAAGTGGGCTAACTGTAGCCTCGGGTGATGGCTGAGCCATCGGTCACCGCGGTGACGCCCGGCTTCGGCGCGGTGCTGGACGACATCAAGCTCCGACCGAACCTCGACGCCGACACAGTTGGTGCGATCCGGCAATCGCTGCTCGACCACAAGGTGGTGTTCCTCCGCGACCAGTCGCTCGACCCAGCAGGCCTCACCGAGCTGGCGAGACGCTTTGGCGAGCCCACACCCGCCCATCCGGTCGAGCCCAGCGTCGAGGGATTTCCTGAGGTGTTGTCGCTCGACTCCGACGAGGGTGCCCGCGCCGACGTCTGGCACAGCGACCTCACGTTCCAGGAGCGCCCGCCCCTAGGCGCGATGCTGCACGCGGAGGTTGTACCCGACGTCGGTGGCGACACGATCTGGGTGGACATGTGCGCGGCGTATCACACGCTCTCCCCCACGCTTCGCACCTTCCTCGAAGGCCTCACCGCCACGCACTCGCCCACGAAGGCGGGCGGCTACTTCGCCGCACGCGAGGTGGGCGACGGCACCAAGGCGGCGGTGACGGCGACCGCGGCCGCGCAGCATCCCGTCGTTCGCGTGCACCCGGAGACCGGCAAGCGGAGCCTGTTCGTCAACCCGCTGTTCACCGACAAGATCGATGGCATGCGCCGCGCCGAGAGCGATGCGCTCCTCGACCTGATCCAGCAGACGGCGACCCGGCCCGAAGCCATGATGCGGTGGCGGTGGCGGACCGGGGACCTGGCGTTCTGGGACAACCGTTGCACGATGCACTACGCGCTCCGCGACTTCGGCAACGCTCCGAGGCGCATGATCCGCGTGGCGCTGGAGGGCGATCGCCCGGTCGGCGTCTAGCTCGCCGTGCGAATTCGTCTCGGCTGAGCTCAGGTCGCGGCTTCGGCGACCGACATAGTCACCGTGGTCCTTATCCCGTCGCGCCTCGGATACCGACCGAGCCTCGATGGCATCAGGGGTATCGCATGCCTCGCCGTGGTTGTCGCACACACGATGCCTGGGCCGTTTGTCCAATCGGGCGCGGTGGGCGTGGGCGTGTTTTTCGTGCTCAGCGGCTTTCTCATCACGTCGTTGCTGCTCGAGGAGCAGGATCGTTCCGGAAGTATTTCGCTGCGGCGCTTCTACGAGAGGCGCGCCCGTCGCCTGCTTCCCGCCCTCGTGGCCCTCGTGGGCGTCGTGGTGCTCGTGCCGGCGTTACTCGGCGCCGGGCACCCGCTCGGGCTACTTTCCATCCTCGGGTATATCTCGAACGCGGCGGAGATCCATGGCGTCGCCACCGGACCGCTGAGCCATGGCTGGTCGCTAGCCGTGGAAGAACACTTCTACGTGTTGTGGCCGGTCGCGCTGCTCGTCACGCGATTCAGGGTCGTCGCCACGTCGGTCCTGCTCTTTGTGGCTTCGAGTGGCTGGTGCGCGTGGCTGCTGGTCCACGGAGGTGACGAGAGGCGGATCTACATCGGCACCGACACACGCATCGCCAGCATCGCCGTCGGATGTCTGGGAGCAGTCCTGGTGCGTCGTGGACTGCGACTCCCCGGCTGGGTTATCCCGATGTCGTGCGTCGCTCTCGCTGTTACCGCGTTGCTCACCATGCGGGCGTTCTTGTGGACACTTCCAGCGTCGCAGCTTGTCGCCCTGGGCCTCGTCATCGCCGCCACGACCACAGGCAGCCGGTTACTGGCTTCGGCTCCGCTCGTCTGGACCGGGAAGATGTCCTACGGCCTGTATCTCTGGCACGTACCAATCGCGGCAAGGGTCGGCGAGCTCGGCGCCCTGACGATACGGGAAACCGTCGTCGTCCTCGCGCTGAGCGCGGTGGCGACCGTGGCGTCGTACCAACTGATCGAGTTACCTCTGCGGCACCGAGGTCGACACGACCTACTCCAGAACGCCCTTGACGATCGCGACGAATCCGGTGAGGAGCAACACCGTCATCGCGATGACGACCAGCAGCTCGTAGCCGCGATAGATCAGGCCGACGATGCCGAGGCCCATCGCCCCGAGCAGGAGCACCACGCCGAGCCCGACCACGAGTGCACCGTACGCGCCGGGATCTCTGATTGCTCGGCTGTCGCCCTCAACGCGGGCCCGGCTGGGAACGGGCGGCGGAGGGCGACAGCCCAGCGATCAGCGGGGCGCGCGGGTCGTCAATAACCCCCATTGCGAGCAACCGCCAGCTGCAGCATCGGACTCCTCGTTCGGCTCACATGGCCAACGTCACCGGGGTCCGGAGCAACGTCACTAACTGCGAAGAACGTTACCGCAAACGCCTGGTGCCGGTGTCAAACGAGTGCGAGCCACTCCACGGCGCGCGCCGCGGTGCTGGCGACCGCTCCGCCCAGAAAGTGGTCGGCGCCTTCGATGATCTCGATTGTCGTCGCCGGCCGTGTGCCCATCGCGTCGGTTACTGCTTCGGGGCCGCCGTACTGGTCGTGCGCCGGTACGAGAACCAACGTGGGGAGGGGCTCGCCAGCCGGCGGCGGGAACATCGCCACGGGCGGCGCAATCAGCACGCGGGCAGCGAGACCATCGGCGGCCGCAAGTGATGTCACCACCGAGCCCCAGGAGTAGCCGACCAGTACGAGTCGTTCGGCAGCGCGTTTCGTCCATGAGTTCGGCGGCAGTCGCTTCGAGTGCCCTGGCGGACGCAGCGGGGTCCGGATCGGAAAGATCCGGACGCAAGGCGGCGAAGCCGCGATCGGCGAGACCTTCGGCGATGGCGACGATCAGCGGATGGTCGCGATCGCCCCCCATTGCGGGATGCGGGTGCAGCACAACGGCAGCGATCCCGGCTTCAGGCCAAGAAGGCGAGACCATAGCGCCACACGCTACGGCTTCCTCGCGGTGATCAACCATGCCGCTCCGTCGAACTGCACACCGTCTGGCCCGGCGTGAACGGCCAGCTCGCGGCGGAGCCGATCGTGAGCGGCTGCTGCCGTCGCTTCATCGAGATCGTGGCTGAGCCCCTTGACCATGCCGAGGTGCTGGACAAAGGACCATGCGTCCCCCGGGTCGGCGCCGAAGCGCATGGGCTCGTACCACGCCTCGAGCTGCGTATCGACGAAGCCGCCGGCGGTGAGCCGATCCCGGACACCGTCCCGGTCAGCCAGACCGAAGGGTCCGGGCCCACCATTCGGTGGCTCGGGCAACGTGCGGCCGGCGGCCAGCGCGCCCGAATCGCGGTGAGCCACTCGTTCTCGGCCAGACCTTGCCAGCTCAAGAGCGCGACACGCCCGCCCGGCTTCAGCGACTCAGCAATGTTCTGAAAGGCCGCAACGGGATCGGCGAAGAACATGGCGCCGAAACGGCTGATCGCGACGTCGAACGCGTTCGCCCCAAATGAGTGCACCTGGGCGTCGGCTTGGACGAACTCGGCATTGGCCACGTGGGCCGCACGCGCCCGCTCCCCCGCCAACTTGAGCATTCGCGCCGAAAGATCGGCACCGAGTGCCCGCCCGGACCCCGACCGGCGTGCAGCATCGATCGTCGACTCACCGGTCCCGCAGCCGATATCGAGCACGACGTCGCCGCCTGCGATGAGACCTGCATCAAGGAAGCGCGTCCAGTACCGGGCACCGGCGGCGTCGTACCGATCGGCGAACTCGGTCCAGTGCTCGCCCTCCTCGCCGTCCCAAGCCTTCGCCATCTCGACGTTCGCGATTGTCATAGGCATGTTCTACTCCCTTTGCTACAGTCCCTTAGGGACTACTTCTATACTCCCGAAGGGACGATGTCAATGCCGGCCGACCTGACCACCACGTCATACGCCATCCTCGGACTGCTGGCGATCAAGCCGTGGACGACGTACCAACTGGCCCAGCAGATGGATCGCGCCATCGGCGTCTTCTGGCCGCGGACGCGCAGCAAGCTCTACGAGGAGCCGAGGAAGCTCGTCGCCCATGGACTCGCGGGGCCTCGGCCGAGAAGGTCGGCAAACGGCCGCGCACCGTGTACTCGATCACTCCCAAGGGCCGGAGAGCACTTGCCGCGTGGGTTCCGACGCCCGGCGAGGGACCCGTCCTTGAGTTCGAGCAACTCGTGAAGGTCTTCTTCGCCGAGCACGGATCGAGGACGGACCTCCTGAACACGCTTGCCGGCCTGGGGGCGTGGCTGGCGGAGAGCGCCGAGCGCAGCGCCGGCATCTCGCAGAGCTACCTGGCGGGCGACGGCCCGTACCCGGAGCGCCTGCCGTGGCTCATCCTCACCGGCAAGTTCCTCAGCGACTTCGCCGCGATGGTCGAGAACTGGACCAACTGGGCGACCGAGGTGGTCGAGAGCTGGCCCGATGACCTCGGTGCTGCCGAGCCCGACCTGACGACGCTCGAGGCGATCGCGCGGCGCAACGACGAACAGCTCGCCCGGCGGGGTACCTAGAGTTCTCTCATGGGTGTCATCCTCCACGAAGAGAGCGCCGATACCAGTGCGATAACCGGCCAACGCGTTGCCGTGATCGGCTACGGCAACCAAGGCCGATCGTGGGCGCTCAATCTGCGCGACTCCGGACTCGACGTCACAGTGTGCGTCCGCGCCGACGCGACGCGAGACACCGCGCAGGCCGACGGCTTCGCCGCCACCGATCTCGCGGCCGCGTCCGAGGCGGACATCATCTGCGTCCTGGTCCCCGACGATGTGATCCCCTCGCTCGCGCTGCAGCCGCGGGACGACTCGCTGGCGATCGTCGCCAGCGGCTACACGTTGGCATTCGGCCGCTTCGATCCGACGTGCGACGTCGGCATGGTGGCTCCGCGCATGCTCGGCCCGGAAGTGCGCCGGTGCTACGAAGAGGGGGTCGGATTCATCACCGCGGTCGGCGTCCACCGCGATCTGACCGGCACCGCCCGCACTCGCACCCTCGCTATCGCCGCGGCCATCGGCGGGTTGCGCCAGGGTGCGCTCGACCTCACGCCGATGCAGGAGGCGATCCTCGACCTCGCCGTCGAACAGGCGCTGTCGCCCGCGCTGCGCCACGTCCATGAGTCCTTCGTCGGCGTGATGATGGAGAACGGCATCCCCCTCGAGGCGATCATCACTGAGTTGATTCTCTCCGGCGAGGTCGAGCGCACGTACCGGCTGGTTCGTCTCGAGGGCGGCGCCGCGCAGATGGCGTACCACTCGCCCACCAGCCAATACGGACAGATGTCGCGGATCGGCCGGTTCGGCCACCTCGACATCGCTGCGACGATGCGCGAGCTGGTTGAGGACGTCACCTCCGGTCGCTTCGCCGACGAGTGGGACGACGAGCGCGACGCCGGCTACCCCGAGTTGGAGCGGCTCCGGTCCCAGCACGTCTCCCCCGCCATTGTTGAGTTCGAGGCGGACCTCCGGACGCAGCTCGGCGAGCTGGCTCGCTAGTGCCGGACGAGGAGGCTCGCCTCGCCGAGCTCGTCGCGGCCTTGTCGCTTGGGATCGACCTCGGCTTCGGACAGCCGATGGAGCACGTTCTGCGCCAGTGTCTGATTGCGCTGCGCCTCGCCGAATGCGTCGGGCTCGACGAGGATGCCCGCGTCGCGGTGTATTACACGGCCCTGCTCATCAACGTGGGATGCCACACCGACGCGCACGAGCAGGCGAAGTGGTTCGGTGACGACATTGCGATGAAGGCGGACAAGTACAAGTACGGCCTCCACGGCGTGAAGAGCGCGGCAGCGGGGATGCGGCGGCTGGGATCGGGCGCCGACAACGTGATCCACCGCTTCCGAGTCGGACTGGAGTTCGTGGTGGGCGGCGGCTTCAAGGACCTGGACGGCATGATCGCCCACCATGCGGCGATGGCCCGCCGCCTTGGCGAGGAGCTCGGACTCCCGGAGGACGCCCTCGACGCCCTCGACGGTTCCTACGAGCAGTGGGACGGAAAGGGCTGGCCGGGAGAATTGCAGGGCGACGCGGTTCCGATCGCAGCCCGCCTCGCGGTCATCGGCGAGTTCACCGAGGTGGCGCACCGCCTAGGCGGCATCGATGCGGCGCGTGCGCTCGTCCGCAAACACGCCGGGGCCCAATTCGACCCTGCGCTGGCCGAGCAGTTGGACGCCAACGCCGAGATGCTGTTCGCCGACCTCGATACCGCCGAGACATGGAATGCGGTGATCGACGCCGAGCCCGCGCTGGCCGTCGTCCTCTCCGGCGAGGGCTTCGACAGTGCCCTGCTGGCCATCGCCGACTTCATCGACCTGAAGTCGCCGTACACCCTGGGCCATGCGCGGGCCGTGGCCGACCTCGTGGCCGACGCGGCAACCCGCGCCGGCATGGCCGAAGCTGATGTCCGCACCATGCGGCACGCCGGACTCGTACACGACTTCGGCCGGCTCGGCGTGTCCAACGCGATCTGGGACAAGGCCGGCCCGTTGGGCGCGGGCGAGTGGGAGCGCGTGCGGATGACGCCGTATCTCACCGACCGCATGCTGCGGCAGTCGCTCGCCCTCCGCCCGCTGGGCGCGATCGCGGTGCAACACCGTGAGCGGCTGGACGGCTCGGGCTACCCACACGGGTTGGCGGGCGCGGCAATCTCGCGGCCCGCCCGCCTGCTCGGTGCCGCCGACGCGTACCAGGCCATGCGGGAGCCCCGTCCGTATCGCGGAGCGTTGTCGCCTGAGGAGGCCGCCGCCGCCCTGCGAGCCGACGTCACAGCCGGCCGACTCGACAGTGAGGCGGTCGAAGCAGTCCTCGGTGCCGCCGGCCATCGCATACGGCGGCGGCGGGAGGGTCCGGCGGGGCTCACATCACGAGAAGTCGAGGTGCTCGGCCACCTCGCCCGCGGCCTCACGAACAAGGACATCGCCGCCTGCCTCTCAATTTCCCGCAAGACCGTGGCCAACCACATCGAGCACATCTATACGAAGATCGGCACATCGACCCGCGCTGCCGCGGGGCTATTCGCGACCAAACACGGGCTCCTCAGTGACGAGGAGCCCGTGTCGGCCTAGCGCCGTGTTGGGTGTCGTTCAGGTGCCCTGCAGCGCCGCAACGTTTTTCGCGATCTGCGCATCGACTTCGCGTCCCAGCTCGGCCGGGCTGAAGAAGAGGATCTCGCTGCCAGCCGTCGACGCCGGCGTGTGTCCCGGAGGCGCGTAGAACCCGGCGCCTGCCTCGTAGGTTTCGGTGTGGTCGCCGAAGTTGAAGCTGATGTTGCCCTTGACCACGTAGCCCCAGTGCGGGCACGGGCACTGATCGTTGGGCAGACCCTTGAGCAGCGGCGCCATGTCGGCGTCCTCTTGGACGTCGAGAAACGAGATCTGGTAGCCATCGACCTCGTCCTGCCAGACCTGCACGACCCCGGCATCCTGAAACTCGGCTGCACTTTGCTTCGTTACTTGCGGCATCACGTCTCCTTTGTGTCGTCCTGTTTGCAGGGTAAGGAAACGGGGTTCGCCGATCATGGGGCGTTTCACCCATGTTCGAGTACATGATTGAGCGATGCTGCTCGAAGACATCGCCCGCCTCGGCCTCGAGGGCAACATCACCGAGCTCGAGCTCAACGGACTGACGGTTGTGCCCGCGGCGCGGCTGGGCAATGGCGACCAGGTCCATCGGGCCTCGGAGGCGCTGAGCCGCATCATTGAGGAGCGGACGGGCGTGCGGCCTGACGCCGTCGAGGGCTCGACACACCGCGAGCTGTCCTATCCCTCGCTCTACTACTTCTTTCTCGACGACCCAGTCTTCGCCGAGTTGCTTTTGAACGAGCACGCGTTGACGCTGGCGACCTACCTATTGGGTCACAGCTGCGTGCTGTCCGCGTGCGTGATGTTCATGAAGGGTCCAGGTACCGCGGCGCCGGGGCGTCGGCTGCAGCTGGGTCTGCATTGCGACATGCAGCTGAACCCCGAACCGTTCCCGCTGTACGCGCAGCGGGCGAACGTCACCTGGCTGCTCTCCGACTACACCGAAGAGGCCGGCGCGGTCGCGTACGTTCCCGGCAGCCATCGTTTCTGCCGTCATCCCTCGGATCGCGAGGACGACAGTGCCGCGGTGCCCATCGAAGCGGCCAAGGGTTCGCTCGTCGTATGGCACGGGAACACATGGCATGGATCGTTCCCCCGCACTGTCCCCGGTCTGCGAACGGGACTCGCGTTCGACCTCGTCCGGCCGTATCTCCGACCGGTAGAACCGCTCGACCAGGATGTAACCGCCGAGGTACTCGGCCAGCACCCGCGACGGTTCGCAACGCTGCTCGGTCAGGACGTCCCCTACGGCTGGCGCACAGAGGGTCCTGACATGCTCAAGCTCGGGCGGGCGCGCTACCGAAGCCTGCTCGACTGACGTGGACGCGCTGATCGACGCGTTCATCGCCGCGCTCGCCACCTACGACGCGGACGCGCTGACGGAACTGCTCGGCCCGGACTTTCGCCACTGGCTCAGCATCACCGAACAAGAGCAGGGAGCCGACGGCCTCGTCGCGGTGGTCCGGCTCGAACGCGAGCATGTCGCCAAGGTCGACATGCAGGAGCGCCGGCGCGTCCGGACCGAGGACGGGTTCGTCCTCATGCTCGACGTCGAGGGCACCACCAACGGCGGGCATACGTTCCGCGTTCCTGTCTGCCTTGTCGCGACCGTTGCGACGGGTCGGATCGTCCGGCTCGACGAGTACGCCGATGCCTCCCGTGTCGCCCCTCTCCTGCGCGAGCTCTCAGGCTGACCTACTCCTGATCTTGCGGATCCTTGAGGTCGAGCTGATCGGCCATCGTTCCTCCTACGAACGTCGTGTCCCGAGTGCCTTTACCCGCTCCGACCATGACGCGAGCATGTTGCTGAAGTCGTCGACGTTGTAGATGTCCTCCTGGTAGGACCACTGGTTGTCACCCGCGTACAGCAGGATCGAAACGTTGGGCGCCTGGTGGACGCTGCCATCGCCCGGGTCGCGCATCCGGTTCTGGATGTAGATGACGACCCGCCCCGTTTCCTCGTCGATCACGTGCCAGTCGCTCGGAAAGTTCGGCATCTCATTGCCCGGGAACGTACCCATCGTGCTGGTAATCCAGGCTTTGATCTCCTCGCGGCCGTGCATGTGCCCGTAGAGGTGTTCCCAGTAAGTCGCATCCGGCGTGAACAGGTCAGCCCAGGTCGACCAGTCGCCGGTCTCGCCGGCGCCGCGGGCCGTCGCCTCGTAGTGCTGGAACGCCGCTTCGATCTCGTCTCGCGTGAATCGTGCCATGAGGCATCCTCGCAGTTCGGGGCTCGGCTATGAAAGAGGGATGGCGACAATTGCCCGGCCAGACATAGACATTGTCGACCGCGAGTTCTGGCGGCGAAACCCGCACGATGCCTGGACATGGTGCCGCGCCAATGAGCCGGTCTATCCGGACCAGAACAGCGGGATCTGGTGCATCACCAAGCACGCCGACGTGCTGAGCGTCGAGAGGGACACAAAGACGTGGTCCTCGGACTCGACCTACCGCATGTTCGAGTCACCTGGTGAGTCGAACATGATCGCCAGCGACGGCGCCGTCCACCTACATCAACGGCGGCTCGTGAACCGCAACTTCACGCCGCGTGCGGCGCGGGGGCAAGCCCAGATGTTTGTCGACCTGATCGACAGTCTGGTCGACCCGATCACGCCGACCGGCCGCACCGAGGTCATCGCCGATCTCGCCGGCCAGCTTCCCGCTCGGTTCACCGCGCGCCTTCTGGGGCTCGACGACGACGAGTGGTGGCCGCAGCTCAAGCAATGGAGTGAGCGACTGATGCGCCTCGACGCGGCGATGGTCGACCCGCAGGTGATCAATGACCTGATGGTCACGCTCACTGACCTCATGGGCCTCGTAGCCGGTAAGACCGAGGAGCTCCGTACCTGTCCGGCCGACGGCCTGCTCTCGACATGGGCCAACGCGTCGATGGCCGACGGCACGCCGATGCCGGTCGAGACGATCTTCCACGAGACGGGGCTCTTCGTCTCGGGCGGCTCTGAGACCACCCGCACCGCCATCGCCCACGGCTTGCGCGCGTTCTGTGACCACACCGAGCAGTGGGATCTTCTGCACGAGCATCCCGAGCATCTGCCCACCGCGGTCGACGAGGTGGTGCGCTGGGTGACCCCTCTGAACAACATGTTCCGCAAGGCCACGCGCGACACCGAGGTTCGAGGGGTCTCGATCCGGGCCGGCGAGCGGGCGATGCTCGTCTACCCGTCGGCGAACCGCGACGAGGAGGTGTTCGACGACCCGTTCGTCTTCGACGTGACCCGCTCGCCCAATGACCACCTCGCCTTCGGCCACGGCGCGCACTTCTGCATAGGCGCCAACCTCGCCCGGCTCGAACTCGAGGTGCTGTTTCGCAAGCTCACCCGCGAGTGGACGAATCTGCGCGTGGTCACCGAGCCCGACGTCGAGCCGAACCATTTCGCAAGGGCCGTGCGCGCGTTCGAGTTGGCCTTCGACCCCCGCTAGCTGCGCCGGGCCGGCTCGGCCGAGATCCGAGTAGCGAACTCCTCTTCGCTGTCAACGACGAAGCGCATGTTGGCGGTCTGGCCGCCGGTGGCGACCAAGGTGCCTTCCGGTGTCCATTGGGCAGTCCGCTTTCCGCGGGCCAACGTGTCGATCGCGCACTCGAGCACCGACCCGCTCGCGGGTGAGGTGACGAACTGCACGGTCGCCCAAAGCGCGGGTCGCTGCGTCGCCGCCTCCATCGCGATCACCGCAGCGGCGATGCCGGTGCCCCCGTACATGGCACCGTCAAAGCGGGCGTGACCCTCGCCGAGCTCGAACCGGGCGACGGTACGGGTGGCGTTGAACTCCATCGGAATGAGCCGGCCGTCCGCCGGGCGGGGGTACATGCGTTGACGTTACGCGGTGGCCCGCAGGGCGACCTTCGAGATGGCGTCGACAATCTGCGGGAGTAAGGCCGGCGGAAGGTCGTGGCCCATGTCGTCGAACACGACGAGTTCGGCACCCGGTACAGCTGCCGCAGTGGCTTCGCCGCCGGAGAGACCGACCAGCGGATCTGCAGCCCCGTGGAGGACCAGCGTCGGGCAGGTCACGGTCGCAAGGTCGGCGGTGCGGTCGCCGTCGCTCATAATCGCCGCAATCTGGAACGCCGCGCCTGTCGGGTTGAAGCACCGGTCATAGGAGCGGGCGAAGCGATCCCGGAAACGGTTCTCGTCGTAGTGGGAGCCAGCGAGGATCTTCCAAAGCGTCGCATTGTGTTCGATGTAGGCATCGCGGTCGGTCGGCGGCGCAGTGAGCATCGCCTGCATCGCCTCGGCCTGGGGGCCGCCGACCGCGCTATCGCCGGTTGTCGACATGATCGAAGTCAGGGAACGCACCCGCGTTGGGTGGTCGATGGCCATGCGCTGCGCGATCATCCCGCCCATCGACGCGCCGACGATGTGGGCGCGGTCGATCCCGAGCGCGCCCAGCAATCCGACGCCATCGGCGGCCATGTCGGCCACCGTGTACGGCGGCGGACCGCCGGCCGGCGGACGTCCCTCACTCTTGGTTGTGAGCCCCACATCGCGGTTGTCAAAGCAGATGACGCGAAAGCCACGCGCAGCCAGCTGGTCGACGAACCCGACTGTCCAGCTGATGAGCTGCGACGTGAAGCCGTTAACCAGAAGGATCGGCGGGTCGTCGGGCGCACCCGTCTCCTCGTAACAGATGTCGATTCCGTTGGCGCGCACACTGGGCATATCGCATCCTCGCGTATACGCCGAGAGCGCGAGTCTGTGGTCAGGCGCCGTCCAGCGCCGTCAACATGCGCTTGATGGCGATCTGGCGGTACGAGCCCTCCATGAGCTCGGCAACTTCCTCCCAGTCGACCTTGGCCGCGGTGAAGTCCAGCGCGAGCCACCCGGAGGGGCCGAAGTACGGCGGCAGGTAGAAGCGCGCGTCGTCGATGAGCGCGGGCCGTTCGCCGGGTTCAGGCTTGAAGACAACGGAGTACCGGGGCTCATGCAAACCCGTGAAGACCGCGAACATCTTCTTGTTGCCACGGAAGGTCGGCCGGCCCCATGCCTCGACCTCCGTAGTCTCTGGCAGGGCGAGGCAGATCTTGCGCAGGTCAGCAAAGTACGGATCGCTGTCCTTGTACATGCGGGGATGGGCCACGTCCAAAACGCTAGGGTGCGCCGCACCGAAACGGGTAGCGAAAGGGGCGCGGTGACAAGCGGCCTATCGCTGGGGCTCAAATCGAGCACGACTGCCCTTCGCTCCAGCCGATGGGGCCGTTGGGGGCTGCTTACCCTGGGCGGCCTCGCGTTCTATCTCGCCCTCGGCGCCGTGTTCACGAACAAGCCGGGCATCCTCGTGCAGGGCATCGTCGTCGGCGGGCTCACGGCACTCATCGCCTTCGGGATCTCGCTCATCTACCGCGCCAACCGGATCGTCAATTTCGCTCAGGGAGACCTCGGCGGCTTTCCGGCGGCCTTCGCCGTACTCCTGATCGTGGGGCCGGGCTGGCCGTTCTTCGCCGCCTTCGGCGCCGGACTCTTGCTCGCGCTCGTCGTGGGTGTACTGGTCGAGATCCTCGTCATCCGGCGCTTCGCCAATGCTCCTCGACTGATTCTCACGGTGGCAACGATCGGGCTGGCCCAGCTGTTCGCCGGCATTAGCGTCGTCCTGCCCCGGGCGTTCGACCTCACAATCCCGCCGCAGCGGTACCCGTCGCCGTTCGACTTCAAGTTCTTCATCTCCCCCATCACCTTCTCCGGCGCGGACGTCGTCGCCATGCTCGCGGTGCCGATCGCGATCCTTGCGCTCACATGGCTGCTGCAGCGCACCGACATCGGCATCGCCATCCGCGCCAGCGCCGAGAGCGCCGATCGGGCATCGCTGCTCGGGGTGCCCGTCGGGCAGGTGCGGATCGTCGTGTGGGTCCTTGCTTCGGTCCTCGCCTTCGTCGCCATGTTTCTGCGCGCCGGAATCTTCGGCCTTCCGATCGGCAGTGTGCTTGGCCCCACCGTGCTGCTGCGCGCCCTGGCTGCGTGCGTGATCGGACGCATGGAGAACCTCACGGTGATCTTCATCGCCTGCGCAGGTATCGGCATCCTCGAGTCCGCCGTCGTCTTCACCGAACAGAACACGCTGCTCGTGGATCCGATCGTCTTCGTCGCGTTGCTTGTCGCACTCCTGTTCCAGAATCGCGACAAGCTGAGCCGCTTCACCGAGGCGAGTAGTTGGCAATCGGCGAGCGCGGTGAGGCCAATCCCGCGTGAATTAGCCCGCCTGCCCGAAGTGCTTTGGGGGCGCCGCGCGTTCCTGCTCCTTGGGCTCGGTCTCGCCGCGGCATTGCCGGTCTTCCTCGACGACGGCGATGTGAACCGCGCCGCTGGGGTCGTGATATTCGGCATCGTGGCGATCTCGCTCGTCGTGCTCACTGGCTGGACCGGCCAGGTCAGTCTCGGGCCCGTCGCGTTCATGGGAATCGGCGCCGCAGTTGGCGGAGTGGTCACGAGTACCTGGCACTGGGACCTCTCCCTCAGCCTCGTGATCGCCGGCCTCGTGGGAACCGCGTTGGCGCTCGTCGTAGGCCTCCCCGCGCTCCGGGTGCGTGGGCTGTTGCTTGCCGTGGTCACGCTGTCGTTGGCCTTGGCCGTGTCCAGCTACGCGCTCAACCGCAGCTACGTGGGTTGGCTCCCCGAGGGCCGCGTGCCGCGAACCCCGCTGTTCGGCCGCATCATCGTCGAGAGCGAGACGCGCTACTACTACCTCTGCCTCGCGGTACTCGTGCTCGTGCTCGCCATGGTGAGCGCGCTGCGGTCGGCGCGGACTGGTCGTGTGCTAATCGCCACCCGTGACAACGAGCGCGCGACCCAGGCGTACGGCGTCAACACCACGGGCGTGAAACTGACTGGGTTCGCGGTCTCGGGTTTCCTGGCGGCCATGGCCGGCGCGCTCTACATCCACCACCAGCAAGCCCTGGGGGTGAGCGCCTATGAGGCCGAGGACAGCATTCGCGTCTTCACGATGACTGTGATCGGCGGGCTCGGTTCAGTGCCCGGCGCGCTCCTCGGCGCGGTCTACGTGCAGGCCACCTCATGGGTGCAAGGCGTGGTGCCCGACGGCTACGAGGCACTCGTCGGGTTCCTTGGAACCGGCATCGGGCTCTTGTTCGTGCTGATGCTGCTTCCCGGTGGGCTTGGATCGCTCATCTACTTCGTCCGCGACCGGCTGTTGCGCTTCGTCGCGCGCCGGCGCGGCATCATCGTGCCCAGCCTCGTCGCCGACGTCCGCCAGGACGACACGTTCCGCATCCCCGACAGCAGCGAGGTCGCATGATGGCTCCGCTCCTGCGGGTGAGCGACCTCGAGGTCAAGTACGACAGCGTGCAGGTCCTCTTCGGCGTCGACTTCGAGATCGAGACCGGTGAGGTGGTCGCGCTGCTCGGGACGAACGGCGCGGGGAAGTCGACGATCCTCAAGGCGATCAGCGGCCTCGTTCCAGCCAGCGCCGGCAAGATCGAACTCGACGGGCAGGACATCACCGGGATGGCGGCGCACAAGGTGTGCGCCCTCGGGCTGGTGCAGGCGCCAGGGGGCGCGGGCGTGTTCCCATCCCTGACAGTTCGCGAGAACCTCCGAATCGCAGCCTGGCTCCAACGCCGGGATGACGATGCGTCCAAGCAGGCCACCGAGCGCGCGCTCGACAAGCTGCACGAGTTGCGCGGCCGGCTCGGCCAGCCCGCCGGCAACCTCTCGGGTGGCGAGCAGCAAATGCTCACGATGGCGATGGCGTTCCTCGCGCAACCGAAGCTGCTGATGATCGACGAACTCTCCTTGGGCCTTGCGCCCATTGTCGTCGAGCGGCTGTTGGGCGTCGTCGAGGCAATACGCGATCAGGGCACGGCAATCGTCCTCGTCGAGCAGTCAGTCAACGTCGCCCTCACTGTCGCGCGGCGCGCCTACTTCCTCGAGAAGGGCGAGGTTCAGTTCAGCGGGCCGACGGCCGAATTGCTCGAACGACCCGACGTGCTGCGGTCGGTATTCCTCGAGGGTGCGTCGTCATTGGATACCCGCGCCGCCTCGCCTGCCGCCGGCCGACGGTCGCGGCGCTCGCGCGGCAACGGAGGCGTTGCCACCGCAACCGGCGACCCGGTGTTGCAACTCCGGGGGCTGAGCCGTGCGTTCGGCGGTGTGGTCGCGGTCGACGAAGTGGATCTCGATGTTGCCCCAAGCGAGATCGTCGGCCTGATTGGTCCCAACGGCGCAGGAAAGACGACGATCTTCGATCTGGTCTCCGGCTTTCTTCCCCCGAGTCGCGGCACCATCACCTTCGACGGCACCGAGATGACCCACATGAACCCGTACGCCCGTGCGCGGCTGGGGTTGGGACGATCGTTTCAGGATGCGCGCTTGTTCCCGGGGCTGACGGTGGCCGAGACGATCGCCGTCGGCATCGACGGCGAGGCCGACGTTCATGATCCCGTCGCCATCGCGCTCCGCGTCAGTGACGCCGTCGCGTCGGAGAAGCGTGTCGCGGAGCGAGTCGACGATTTGGTCGAGCGGATGGGTTTGGGGGCGTTCCGCGACAAGTACATCGCCGAGTTGTCGACCGGGACTCGACGAATTGTCGACCTCGCCTGCATCGTCGGACGCGGCCCTCGGGTGATCCTGTTCGACGAACCGTCATCGGGCATCGCCCAGCGCGAGGCTGAGTCGCTGGGGCCGTTACTCAGTCGTATGCGTGATGAGACGGGTGCGGCGCTCCTCGTGATAGAGCACGACATGCCGCTGGTGTGCGGCGTCGCCGACCGCCTCGTGGCGCTGGACCTCGGGAGGGTTGTGACGACCGGAACGCCCAAGGAAGTCGTGAACCACCCAGCCGTCGTCGAGTCGTACATCGGGACCCGGCCCGAGGTGGTGCAGCGCTCGGGCGTGACGACCACGACACGCCGGGCCCGATCCCGCGGACGGGCCAAGGCGTGACCCGTCGGACCGCGCTCGGGATGCTCGCCAACAACAAGCACTTCATCGCGCTTCTCGTCATCGTGGTCCTCGCCCTGACGGTCGCCGCTGGGACCCCCGGGCGGCGCTTCGTCACGGGTAGTGCGGGCACCGGCACACCAGCTCCGCCGGCTCCGGCCGTGGCGCTACCGAGCCTCGAGGCCAGCGGCGTGCCCGATAGCGGCGTTCTTGCCCCGCCAATGCCTGACCCGGTACCTCCCGCCGCCGCCGGCGGCGAGCTGGTACTTCCGCCCGAAGAGCCACCACCGCCGCCCAAGGTGTGCTCAACCGATGCGGTCACCGCCCTCAACGACGAGGTGCGGGCCAGCCTGACCGGCCTGCTCGGCACGCTACGAGTGCCCGGCGAAAGCCTCAACGAGTTGATCAAGCTTGCGGCCGGTTGCAGCGACGCCGATCCGACGACGGTGATGCTCGACGTCGCTCTCGATTTCTCTGAGTCCATCCCCGACCTCGGCCTGCCGTTCATCGACATTCCCGATCTCCCGGCGATCCCGCCGCTTCCCGCAGACCTCCTTCGACCGGCGCTGGCCCCGCTCGAGGACACCATCAAGGACGGTTGCTCCCAGGTGGCGACGGTCGCACTCGTGCTAGTCATCGCGCCGCCTGCGTTCCAGATCCCGCTGGCGCAGAGCGACATCATCCAGTTCCTAGCGCCGGTCTCGGCGTTCTGCGCGATCTTCGACGACACGGGTCCGGCGTGAACCCGGTCCTGCGGGTGCTGGCCCGGTTCAAGGCACCGGCGCTGTGCCTCACGGCCATGATCGTTGTGATCAACGTTCTCCCGGGCGCCCGAGACGCTGAAGTCGTCGAGGTGTCCGGGGCCGACAGCGGCGGTGCCGTCGTGCTCGGGCCGGGCGACGCGGGCGCGACCGGCGCTGGCGCAAGCGAGAGCGCGGCCCAGGCAGGGATTGGAGGGGCACAGGTTGCGACCGGTGGCAGCGCAGCCCGCGCCGGCAGCGGTCCGGTCGCCGGCGCGCCCAAGAACTGCGATCCGGCGACCGGCAAGGTCCGGTTCCCCTCGATCTACTCCCCGCCCTGCGTCGCGTCCGTTAGCAACAACGGGGGGGCGACATCGCAAGGCGTGACCGGCTCCGAGATCCTGGTCGTTCTCTACCGAGCGCAAGCGGATCCGACGATCACCACGCTGCTGCGAGCCGCAGGCGCGAGTGACGAGCCGGAGGAAGTCATCGCCAGCTACCGCGACTGGCTCGACGTATTCCAGGGCAACTACGAGACCTATGGTCGGCGCGTACGGCTCGTCCCGTTCCAGGCGTCGGGCCCCAGCGACGATGACGCCGCGGCGCGGGCTGACGCTGTCCGCGTCGCCACGCAGTACAAGCCGTTCGCGGTGATCGGTGGCCCGTCGCCGTTCGTCGATGCGCTCTCGGCCCGCGGCGTCGTGATGATCACCCAGTTGCAGCGCCCACAGGAGTACTTCGCGTCGCGTACGCCCTACGTCTACGGCACCCAGATGTCCTCGACGCAGGCATTCCTCCATTTGGCGGAGTACATCGGCAAGCGCGTGGCCGGCCGCAACGCGGTGCATGCCGGCGACAACGCCTTCAAGGGCAAGACGCGGACCTTCGGTCTCATCTACCTCGATACGCCCGAGGCCGTCTACAAGCCCGGCGTCGACTCCCTCGAGCGCGAGTTGGCGAAGTACAACGTGCGGCTCACCGACAAGGTCAGTTATGAGGGCGACATCAACCGAGCCCAGGAGATCGCCCGGGTCGTTGTGTCCCGCATGAAGGACAAGGGCATCACCAGCGTGATGTTCTCGGGCGACCCAATCGCGCCCATCTTCTTCACGCAGGAAGCCACGAACCAGGGGTACTTCCCCGAATGGATCATCCCGGGCGGCACCCTCGTCGACTCGAACTTCTTCGGGCGCACGTATGACTCGCGACAGTGGTCACACATGTTCGGCATCTCGCAGCTCTGGGTGCGCCCACCCCAGTCGCAGACCGAGGCGTATTACCAGCACATGTGGTGGCACAATCGGCCGCCGGCGGCCCGCGCCGCGTACGAGGTGCTGTACCAAGAGGTCCAGCTGCTGTTTACCGCGCTGCACATGGCCGGCCCGAACCTGAATCCGGCCACGTTCCAGGCCGGCCTGTTCCGATTTCCGGTGTCAGGACGGGGTGCGATCACGCAACTCCAGCGCTCGTGGGGGAATCAACGGCAATGGCCGTTCACTGACTACACGGGGTGGGACTCGGTGACGGAAGTCTGGTGGGACCCGAACGCCATGGGCGAGGACGAGATCGGCAACCGGGGCCGTGGGATGCTCCAGTTCGTCAACGGCGGCCGTCGCTATGCTTCCGGCGAGTGGCCCTCCAGCGAGCCCGCGGTGTTCAACCCCGCCAACTCACTAACGGCGTATCCAGCGCTACCTCCTTCGGACGCGTACCCGAAGTACCCACCACCGCAGAAGTAGGCGTGCGCGTGAGCGCCGTCCGTGAATTGGCGGAAGACCACCGATGGACGAGCGCGACGCCGTAAAAGCGCAGTACGAGCAGTGGGTCTACCCATTGCCTGTCCCAGACATCGCCGACGCGATCGCACGGGGCATTTGGGCGGTCCGACCCAGCGCTAATCCGTCGCAAGCTCTGGCCCAGGAACGTCGAACCCACCGCGCTCGAGGTGCTCATCGCCGGTTGCGGGTCGAACCAAGCCGCTGACGCACCTGCATCGGCGGTGGTCACGATCGAACGCGGGCCTCATACGGTCAACCTTGACGCTTTCGGCGTTGAGCTTCTCAACCTGGTGGATACCGCGACGCCCATCAGTCGTGTCCACGGCGAGACCTCGCAAAAGCGGTTGCGCTGGCCAGGGCGCGCCGGCGATGGTCGCCCGCGTTCCCCGCGGAGCCGCAGGTGTCCAGGGTGCCGGGCAGAATCGGGTAGCGTCAGGCCGCCCTAATTCACGTCCCATGACAAAGACCAACGCGAGGCGACCTAATTCATGAACCGTAACGAGCTGATCGGCCGGGTAGTCGACGATCTCAACAAAGCGTTCCCCAATGACGAGTGGAGCCGGGCAGACGTGAAGAACTGCCTTGGAGCTATCGAGTCCGCCGTCACCGACACCGTGAGCCGCGGCGAGCCTGTCAACCTGAGCGGCTTCTTGAAGCTCTATGCCCGGGCCACGCCGGCCAAGCCTGCGCGTGACGGGATCAACCCCTTCACCAAGGAGCCGATGCGGTTCGCGGCAAAGCCCGCTTCACTCACGGTAAAGGCCACCGCCCTGAAGGCGCTGAAGGACACGGTCGCGGCCGCGTCCAAGAAGGGCGGCAAGAAGAAGCGGTAACCGCTGGATCGAGTAGCGGCTACCGCGGGTACCGCGGAGAAGCGCTCGGCTGGGTACCGATATCGGCCCGAGCACGCCAGCCGTCCCGCTTCGTTAGCTCGTCGACGAGTCATGATGGCTAGATGACGGACGGTTCCGATCTCGCTTGGCTCGGGCTCGAACGCCACGACGCAGGTCGATGGTCGTTCGAGCTCACTCCCCCGCTGAGCCGCATGGACGGCAAGCTTTACGGCGGCACCGGCATCGCCGCGACCATCGCAACGTTCGAAGCGGAGACGGGACGCGACGCGCTCTGGACGACCGTCCAATTCGCCGGGTCGGCCGAAATTGGCGAACGGGTTGACTGCCACGTCGAGGTTCTCGCCACCGGCCGCCGCACCTCGCAGGCACGCCTGACCGCAACCGTTGATGGACGGGTGGTCTTCGCCTCCCTCGGCTCGACGTGTGCGGACCGCGACAGTCCGATCGACGTGCAACTTCCGACGATGCCCGACGTACCCGGGCCCGAAGCCGGCGAGCCGTTCGCGGCCCGCTGGCACCCAGAGGGCCTGCGGATGGGTTGGCTTCTCATCGCCGAGATGCGCCAAATCGAGATCGACGACAACCGGTTCGTCACATGGGGGCGCATGCAGGAGCAGTTGACCACCCGGGCTGCGATCTCATTCCTCGCCGATCTAGTGCCGTCCAGCGTCGCCCGGGCCGCCGGCTTCATCGGTGGCGGCACCAGCCTCGACAATTCGCTGCGCTTCGGTCGCTTCGCCGACACCGAATGGATCCTCCTCGACTTCGATCCGTGGATCGCAACAAACGGCTATCTCCACGGCGGCGCCCGCGTGTGGGCCACGGACGGGACGCTGCTCGGCATTGCCAGCCAAACAGCGACCGCGATGGTGTGGACCGGCGAAGCACCGCCCTGGCTAAAGGACGGCCGAGGCGGAGAGTTGAACGCAGGGCGGTGATCGTCCTCGCACTGCTGTTGGCAATCGCCGCCGCCGCATGTCCACCACTTCGTGATCACGCTGGCCCGGCGAGGGGCCAAAGCCGTCGCGGTTGCCGTAAAGGAGGAACTCAAGCGAGTGGCGTGATTCTCACCGGCCGCTGTCACGTTCGATGCGGCGGCGAACGGCCTCGAGTTCGGCGTCGACCTCGGCGGCGCGTTCCTGCTCTATCGCGAACTTCTCCTCGGGCGTCGCGTTCATCTCGCGCTCTTTGCGGTCGAGCGCAGTGTTCGCCCGGTCCTTGAAGTTCCCTACCGCGTCATCGAGCTCTCGCTTCTCGCGGCGCAGGAACGCACGAATTCGATCCCACGTGGCCACTCCGGAGAGGCTACGACGAGTCGCTAGGCCAGAAACGGCTGGACGAGCGTCCGAAGCGCGTCGGCGCGCTGCATAACCTCGGTGTGGCGAGTGTCGGGCAGGACGGCGAGTCGGCCATCGGGGAACAGGTCGAGCATCTCGGCGGCGTGGTCGAGCCGGACGAAGTCGCGGTCGCCGATCACAAGGAACGTGGGCGCGGCGATGCTGCGGATCTCGTCGGCGGTCCAGCCCGCGAAGTCATGCACGACCGGCTGCAGTCGGTCGAGGAACGCGAATAGGCCGTCCGGGTTCGGCGCCACCGCCTGGTAGTCGGCCTGCCAGCCAGCGAACTCCTCCTCCGTCGGCAGCCGGGGGTCGTTCTGCTCGGGTGCCGTGATCTCGGGGTGGTAGCCGTCGGGCCGAATGTTCGAGGCGGCAAGAACGAGGCGCCGGACCGTGGCCGGATGGCGAAGGGCCAGGCTCGTGGCGGTCAGGGCGCCGAGGCTGAAGCCCCACACGTCGACGGGTCCGCCGCCCGCGACGCGGTCGACCAGCTCGGCCACGTCGTCGGCGAAGCGTTCGATCGACAACGCCCGGCCGGTGTCCGGCGTGTGGCCGTGGCCCTGGAGCTCGACCCCGATGATCCGGCGGCCTTGGGTCAGCCACGGAAGGACTTCGCGGAAGCTGCGCTCGAAGGTGAGGATGCCGCCGTGCAGGGCGACGAGCGGAGGGCCGTCGGCGTCGCCATGCTCCTCGTACCAAATGGGGACGCCGTCGATCATCTCGTGGGGCATGTCCCTACGATCCCAGGCGCTGCGGCGGGCTGTCGGTTTCCATACCACTACGACGGCTCGACGGGTCCAAACTCATCGCGCGCTCGATCAGCGGGCCCTTTCGTCGACGCCCTCGATCGCGTCGGCGAGGGCGACGAGCTCCAGAACGCGGCGACCAAGCCTCGACGGCGAGCGCACCGCTAGCGCGGGTCCTTGGCGGGCGAGGAGGTGGTGTGCGGTTGCGAGCACTGTGACCGACCAACCTCACCGGCAGGCGGCTCAGTCAGGTCGAACGTGAGCTTCCGCCCGACAAAGCCGGATATCTCTCGCCGCCGCCTGGGGCGTCGTCGCTTGTGAACGGCGGTCCCGACACCGAGGGACGCGCGGTGGCGCGCACTCAGCGATGACGCCGGCCACCGATCGCTGCGCTGCGGGTTCGCTCGGCATTTGAACCCCCTGACTTCACCGAGATACTCGGAAGCGTCACCGGGGTCCAGAGCAACGCAGAACCCGCAAAGTTTGCCTGTCTGAAGGCACCACCGGGTGGTTTCAGGGGAGGCCGGCGTGCGGTACGTCAACCTCGGCGATCTCGATGCGCCCGAGAGGCGCCGCCGCGGCGACGTCGGCGTCGGAGGACGGCGCGGTCAGCATGAACAGGTGCTTGCCTTCTGGGCCGCCGAGCATGCATGCGAACGACGACATCGACGTCTGCACCTCATCGAGTTTTTCGCCACCCTCCGCCACCCGCACACAGTGTGGGCCAAATGGGTTGGCGACCCAAATGGCGCCTTCGGCGTCGAGGCAGATCCCGTCCGGCGCGACATTGATCGCGGCCGTGTCAGCCCAGACCCTGCGGTTCGTCAGGCTGCCGTCGTCCCTAACGTCGAAGGCGGTGAGACAACGGGTGAACGACTCCCCGACGATCAGTGTCCCGCCGTCGGACGTGATGACCGTGCCGTTGGGAAAGCCAAGGTCATCGGCCACGACTGAGGCCGAGCCGTCGGGGTCGACGCGGATCAACACGGTGTTCGCCGGCTTGACGTCACCGCCGGGGTTACGCATGAACCCGTCGAGGTCGAAGCCGAAGTTGCCGACGTAGGCTCGCCCGCGAGCGTCGACAACCATGTCGTTGCAGTGGAACGGTGCGAGGGACGACAGGTCGGCGTGCACCACCGGCGCGGCGGTGCCGTCCCATCGAAGTACGTGCCGATTGATCATCGACACGACCAACATCGAGCCATCGGGCATCCAACCGAGTCCGGACGGCCGATCATCGATGGCGAGGATCCGCTCGTCGTTGCCGTCGATGTCCACGGCGTGCACGGCGTGGTCGAAGAAGTCGGAGTACCAGAGGCGGTCCTCGTGCCACCGTGGCCCCTCGCCGAAATAGACGCCATCTCGCAGTACGTGTGCCGATCTCACGAGTTGACTACCTGCGCCAAGAGATCCGCCACGTCGTTCGGGTGCGAAACCCCTGGCGAATGGTCCCACGGCCGCTCGATCACGTTGGTTGCTCTCTCCGCCCACGCCCGCTCCGCAGAAGGCCGGATCGCCTTGTCCTCCGTGCAGACGATGTACGTGCTCGGTATCTCCTCCCAGCCGGGACCAACCTCGGGATCCAAGGCGATGCGACCGTCGTCGAGCATGCGGCCGGCTCGAGAGAACTCTTCCGTCCGGGCCGCAGCCGTCGTCGTCTGAAAGCGCTCATCGACGGCCGGCATCATGGCGGCGACGTAGACGAGGTGCATCACCGTGGAGCAACCCGCACTCGCACCACTGATCACCGTGCCGCCATACGACTTGCCGACAACGACCACCGGGCCGTCGATCGCGGTTATCAAGCCGCGGACGTATTCGACGTCGTCGAGCGGGCCGACGGACGTATCCACCGCTCGGCAGCTAGGGAGATCGGCGCCCACCCAGCGAAGGCCTCGCTCGTCCAGACACGGCTTGAGCTTCCAGAACACCCACTCACCGCACCAGGCGCCGTGGACGAGGAGGATCGTCGGACGCTTCACGATTGGAGTTCTTATCACCGGCGCGCCAACGGCGTTACCGGCGCGGCTCGAGGAATCGGGCAAGCGCTCCGAGACGACGCGCGGCTTCGGGGTTCCGGCTCAGGGCCCGCGCGACGTCGCTCCGGCCCGGAGGTTCGGTGTCGGAAGGGGATTGCGCCGTCGAGGACACGGTTTGACTCGACCGCTCGACGGCGTCTGACGCTTCCGTCGTACTGTGAGGTTCGGCCGGGAAGTCGACTGAGGGGAGGCACCACGTGGGCATCACGTATTCGGATCTCATCATCCGAGCGCTGACCCGCGACCGCGACCGAATCGCGTTCGTGCAGGACGGCAAGGAGACGAGTTACGCGGCCGCCGCGGATCTCGTCGGTCGCATCGGCCGAGTGCTCGTCGAGCGTGGACTCGGTCACGGGCAGGGCGTTGCGGTGTTGTCGCCGCCGCGCCCCGAAGCGTGGTTCGTGATGTCGGCAACGAGCCTGGTCGGCGGTCGCGTCTCGGCGCTGCACCCACTCGGTTCGCTCGATGACCACCTCTACATGTGCGACGACGCCGAGATCCACACGCTGGTGGTCGACGCCAGCGCGGCCGAGCGCGCGAGCGAGCTTGCGCGACCGGGCGGCGACGGTCAAGAACGTGTTCTCGCTCGGCCCGTCGCCCGACGCCGAGGATCTCATCGCCCTCGCCAACCACGCCGACGCGACGTCGCTGCGGAGCGACGCGGTCGAGAGCGACATCTGCTGGCTGATCTACACCGGCGGAACGACCGGGCGGCCCAAGGGCGTGATGGATACGCATCGGGCGTTGGCCGGCATGGCCATGACGGCGCTCGTCGAGTACGAGATTCCGAAGGAGGCGCGCTACCTGGCGGCGTCGCCCATCACCCACGCGGCGGGCATGCATGTGGTGCCGACGTTGCTGCGGGGTGGCACCGTCTACCTCCACGACAAGTTCGATCCCGCAGAACTACCTGCGCACGATCGAGTCCGAGCGGATCTCGCTGTGCTTCGGCGTGCCGAGCATGGTGTACGCGCTGCTCGACCACCCTGATCTCGAGCGCACCGACCTGTCGAGCCTCGAGACGTTCTTGTATGCGAGCGTCGCCGATGGCGCCGGCGCGCCTCGTGGACGGCCTCGAGCGCATCGGGCCGGTCTTCACCCAGTAGTACGCGCAATCCGAGTGTCCGGCGGCGACGGTTCTCACTCAGCGCCACCACGACCCGTCGATCCCCGGTCGACTGTCGTCCTGCGGCAAGCCGGTCGCGACGATCCGTTTGGCCCTGCTCGGCGACGACGGCAACCCAGTCGAGATGGGCGAGACCGGCGAGATCTGCCTTCGGGGTCCCGCGCATGATGGACGGCTACTGGAACCAGCCGGAGCTGACCGCCGAGACGATCATCGACGGCTGGGTGCACACCGGCGACATGGCGACCTGCGACGACGAGGGCTTCCTGACGATCGTCGACCGTAAGAAGGACATGATCGTCTCCGGCGGGTTCAACGTGTTTCCCCGCGAGGTCGAGGACGTGCTCACCACCCACCCTGCGGTTGCCGGCGCCGCCGTCATCGGTGTGCCCGACGACAAGTGGGGCGAAGCGGTCACTGCGCTGGTAGTCGTCCGCCCTGGCCAAGAAGTGTCGCCCGACGAGCTGATCGCGCTCGTCCGCGAACGCAAGGGTCCCATCGCCGCCCCCAAAGCGGTCGAGTTCATCGACACCATCCCGCTCACCCCCGTCGGCAAGGCCGACAAACGAGCGCTACGCGCCCGTTATTGGAGCGACGAGCGGCGTTCCGTTCACTAGGACAGTCCGGCGTCGGGGGGCGTCGCAGGCGGTAACCCGCAATCTGATGCAGGCGCGGTGAGGTGAAACCGGCCTCGCCGGCGCGCGATCCTGGTGCGGTGGCGGAGGCAGTGGCACCGGAGCGGTCACTTGAACTGGCGGATGGCGCGTTCCGGCAGGGCGACGTCGATGGCGCGGTGGCGCACCTGTCGGCGGCGATCCGCGGCCTCACCTCGGCCGACCAGAAGTGCGCGGCAGCCATGGCATGCGTCCAGCTCGGTTCCGTGTTCGCCAACCGGCTAGGGAACCGGACCGCAAGCCGAGCCTGGTTCGCCCGGGCACGCGCGCTCGTCGAGCAGGAGCCGCCGTGTCTCGAGCAGGGCTGGGTCGCCGTTGCCGCCCTTGGCTGCGACGTCGACGACCCTGCCGACTTGCTGGCCAGCGCCGAGTTAGCGCTCGATCGGGCCCGCCGGTTCGGGAACCTGAATCTCGAGATGAAGGCGCTGGCCGATGCCGGGTTGGCCCACGTGCAATCTGGCCGCATCGCCGACGGCATGGCGCTGCTCGATCAGGCCATGGCGCTGGCCTGCGGCCCAACCGACCCCGGCGACAGCACGGGCCAGTCGGTGTGCTCCTTCTTCACTGCCTGCTATTACGCGGCCGACTTCGAGCGGGCCAACTCGTGGGCGGACCTCCTCCGAAGACACGGGCTGCTCTCGCTGTCCGCAGGCCCGGGCGTATTTCTCTCCGGGCACTGCGACAGCGTGCAAGGAACGCTGCTGATCGAGTTGGGCCGATGGGCCGATGCCGAGGCGATGCTCGTCCGGGCCAAGGCCGACTTTGAGACGGTGATGCCGTTCTCCAGCTGGCATCCCGACATCGCGTTGGCCGACCTGCGCGTGCGCCAAGGACGCCTTACCGATGCCGAGACCCTGCTCATGGGTAAGGAGCAGCACATCCAAGCGCTGCTCCCGGCGGCGCGTCTGCACCTGGCGCGGGGCGACAGTGACCTCGCACGCGCCATGGCCCGCCGCGGTGTTCGGGTGATGGCCGACGATCGCTTGCGCGTCGTCGAGCTGCTCACTGTCCTCGTCGATGCCGAGCTTGCGCGTGGCGATGTCGACGCCGCCACTGCCGCGTGCGCCGAACTCGCCGCTCGCGCGACGAGCATCGATGTGCCCACGCTCGAAGCCCGCGCCGCCGCGGCCCGCGCACGGACGCTGGCGGCCACCGGAGATCTCGCCGGCGCCGTCGAAATGTTGGAAGGCGGGCTCGACCGCGTCAACGCCGTCCAGCTCCCCTGGCTTCGGACGACCCTGCTGGTGGACCTGGCCCGACTCCGCGACGAGGCCGGTGACCGAGCTGGCGCGACGGTCGACGCCAAGGCCGCGGCCGCGGCATTGGCCACACTCGACGTCGTGCTCGCACCCGGCGACGTCGCGTTGTTGGAGCGCTTGGGGGCAACAGCGGCCGTGCGCGGTGTGGCGAGCACGGCGACGCTCACGCGTGCCGGCCGGTGGTGGACCGCGTCGTGCGGTGGCGCCAGCGTCCGCCTGCCCGACACGAAGGGTCTTCGCTACCTCGCTGGCCTCATCGAACGCCCGGGCCTCGAACGCCACGTCCTCGATCTGGTCGACGCCGTTGAGGGCGTGTCACCTGACGGCGCTGCGAGCCGACGGGCACTCGGCAACGCCGGCCCCGTGCTCGACGCCCGGGCCCGGTCCGCGTATCGCCATCGAATCGAGGAGTTGCGCGTCGACGTGGACGATGCCTTGGCCGCCGGCCTGCTCGACAGCGCCGAGGCCGCTCAGCGCGAACTCGACCTGCTCGTCGCGCAGCTGGTCCAGGCCTTCGGTCTCGGCGGCCGCGACCGCCCCGCCGCCTCGGCCGCCGAGCGGGCCCGGCTCAACGTCACCCGGGCGGTACGGGCCGCCATCACCAAGCTGGTCGAGGCCCTGCCCGCGGCGGGCGAGATACTCGACCGGCGGGTCCGCACCGGCCTCTATTGCGCCTACGAAGCCGCGGAAGACGACGACGTCCGCTGGGTTGTTCAGTCCTGATTGAACGGACTGGCTCCGGGGTGCACGCCCAAGGGGTATGGAACCCCTTGCACCGACCGTCACCGAAATCGCCAGCGACATCTACCGCATCTCTACCTGGATCCCCGACGTAAGCCCGGAGGGCTTCACGTTCAACCAGTTCCTCGTGGCCGGGGATGAGCCGCTCATCTTCCACACCGGCCCCCGGATGATGTTCCCGCTCGTTGCCGAGGCGGTGGCCACGGTGCTGCCGGTCGAGTCGCTGCGGTGGATCACCTTCGGCCACGTCGAGTCCGACGAATGCGGCGCCATGAACATGTGGCTCGCCGCCGCGCCCGACAGCCAGGTTGCCCACGGCGCGCTCGGTTGCGACGTATCGCTCAACGACATGTGCGACCGCCCGCCCCGTGCGCTCGACGAGGGCGAGGTCATCAACATCGGCGGGAAGCGCCTGCGCCAAATCTCGACACCGCATGTGCCGCACGGCTGGGAGGCCCAGGTCCTCTTCGAGGAGACGACCGGCACGCTCCTATGCGGCGACCTGTTTAGCCAGGTCGGTGCGCCGCCCGCCCTCACCACCGACGACGTGATCGAACCGGCGATGGCGGCCGAGGCGATGTTCCACGCCTCGTGCTTGGCGCCGCATACCGCGCACACCCTCCGGGGCCTGGGCGATCTCAACCCGACGACCCTGGCGATCATGCACGGCTCCTCGTATCAGGGCGACGGCAAGCAGGCGCTCTATGACCTGGCCACCGAGTACGAGAAGTTCATCGCCAACGCCTAACGGCGGATTGCGGATCACCCTGGTGTCGGAGGGACGTTGGCTCCCTTGCGGACACGGCTCGGACTGCGATGATCCGCCAGAAGAGGCATTCCGTCCTGCCGCTAGTGAACTAGC
Source organism: uncultured Actinomycetes bacterium (assembly GCA_963742585.1). Taxonomy (GTDB): domain Bacteria; phylum Actinomycetota; class Acidimicrobiia; order Acidimicrobiales; family JACDEA01; genus JACDEA01. The sequence goes on along the minus strand of CAVUMI010000009.1, from coordinate 972,781 downwards.
GGTGTGCGCCTCGCGGTCAGACGCAGTTGGGATCGTGTCGTGGTCACGGTCGCCCCGGCGGTCGAAGCGGCCTTCCGCAGGAGCGCGAGGCCGCGGGCGTACGCGGCGTCGTCGAGCAGGGCAAGTTGAGAGACGACGCGGCGTTCGGCGTCCGCCAAAGCCTCAGCCGCTGGGATCTCTTGCGCACCGGCGTCGAGGTGAATATCCACCGTGAACTGGCGCGCCTGCAACGCCTCGCCGATGCGCGGCGCAGGCCAAAAGCGTGCGGCGTCGATCGCGATCGCTTCAGGAAAGAACTCATAGAGCCACCAGCGGTCCGCCGCGGCGGGCTCGATGTTGTTGATGCAGAGGACCCCGCGAGCGGTCAGCACGCGGCGAATCTCGTCCAACGAGCGCTCTTTGTCGCTGAAGTGGTGGAACGCGAAGCTGGACGCGACGTAGTCGACGCTGGCATCGGGCAAGGGAAGCGCCTCAGCTCGGGCGCGGACGACATCCGTCAATCCTTTTGCCCTCGCTTCAGCGAGCATGGCAAGGGACGGGTCGGCCCCGAACCACTCGACGCTCCGACCGACGAACGCTTCGCTCTGTGCCGAGAGCCACCGCCCGGTGCCACATCCAAGATCGAGGACTCGCGCCGACGGTCGCGAGGCAAGCAGCTCCTCGATGAGCTCGTCGCGGGTAAACGAATGTCTCGCCCGGTCTTCGTCATATCGCGCCGCCGAGCTGGTCGTAGTCGGTGTGCACGGCACCAGAGGGTAAACACGGATACCGACGCTGGCCACCGCACCACCGGGGACTTCGTGCGGGTTCAACTGGGTGTCGGAGGGGCGATTGCACCGTGGCGGACACGGATCGCGCTGGCGTGGGCTCGCGGTCCTTCGCCGCCAACGCGGGCCTCGCGCCCGTCACGAGACGCTCCGGGACCTCCATGCGCGGTGAGCACCACTCCACCCGAGGCAACAAGCGACTCAGGCGCGCCCTCTACCTGTCTGCCTTCGGCGCGCTGCGCGACCCCGCGTCGAGGGTCTATTACGACCGCAAGCGTCGCGAGCGGAAGGGACGCCAACAAGCGCTCATCGCCCTCGCCAGGCGCCGCTGCGACGTCCTGTTCGCAATGCTCCGCGATGGAACCGCCTACGACGCTGACCGCGACCTCGCTGCTTGACGAGCGACATAGGGGCACAAAATGACTGTGAGGATGCTCGGCGCGTCGTAGTCGGCCTGCTGGGCTGCGGTGCTGGTGACCGCGAGCGTGACCCGCTAAATGATTGGCCTCCGTGCCTTCGTGGGACTTGTCCGCCTGTGGTTGCCGGCACCGACCCGGTCGGAGTTGGCCTCATCAGGAGCTTGACCGCCGTCGCCGTCAGCGCGCGTTGGGCAGGCTCACACCCGTCGGGTTCGAGTTGGCCTTCACCCCACCGCCGTGTTCTCAGGACAGTGAGGACGCGGCTTGAGTGTCATAACCACCGCCAACCAACCCGCAGCAGTCCCACTCGTCACCGAATTATTTGTGGGCTTGCGACTACCCATCCCTGGGTACGGACACGCCAACACGCAGCGGACTCGCATGACATCGCGAGGGGCGCGTCGCCCTCGCGAAGGCTGCTCGAACCGATCCAAGGAGACACGGCAATGCCGAAAGACCGAAGTTCCCGAGCACCCTTTCCTGACCCGCGGGTCCGACCGCGGTGGCATCGGGGCCGCAATGCTCTGGTTGCCGGCGCGATGCTTTCATTCAGCGTGGCCGCGACATCGAGCTTCCTCGATGCTGGAGTCAGCGACGCATCGAGCCACCGAGAGGCACCGCTGATCGCCGGCGACCCTCGGGCCGACAACACCGACACCTACGCCTTCGTCAGCCCCGACAAGCCCGACACCGTCACTCTGTCGGCCAACTGGATCCCCTTCCAGGAGCCCAACGGCGGCCCGAACTTCTACCCCTTCGCCACCGATGCCCACTACAAGATCAACGTCGACAACGACGGCGACGGCAAGCGCCGATGTCATCTACACCTGGACCTTCACCGACACGTCTCGCGACGACACCGGCCAGTTCCTCTACAACACGGGTCCGGTGAACAGGCTGACGACACGAATCTGAACTTCTACCAGACCTACGAGCTGACGCTGACCACCGGCGGCGACACCAAGAGCCTGGTCAAGGACGCGATCGTCGCCCCGTCCAACGTCGGCACGGCTTCCATGCCCAACTACGCCGCGCTTCGCCAGCAGGCGATCAAGCCGCTTCCCGACGGCGGTCAAGACCTTCGCCGGCCAGGCCGACGACTCCTTCTTCCTCGACCTGCGGGTCTTCGACCTCCTCTACGGGGCGACCTGAAGTAGGTCGGCCAGGACACGCTGACGGGCTACAACGTCAACACCCTCGCCGTCCAGGTGCCGAAGAACGACCTTGGCCATCAAGGGCGACGCCACGGACAACCCGGTCATCGGCGTTTGGAGCACCACCGCTGCGCAAGGGCGCCGGTGTTCTCCGCCGCGGACGGCGCCGCCATCAAGCGACGGCTTCGTCCAGGTCTCGCGCCTGGGCAACCCGCTTGTCAACGAGGTGGTCATCCCGCTGAAGTTCAAGGACGCCTTCAACGGCCTCACGCCCGACAAGGACCACACGGTCCAGCCCGTCGTCGACAAGGTGCTGGACCCCGATCCTGCCCGGCCTCATCGAGACGATCTACAAGCTGCCGGCGCCAGCCACGCCCCGTAACGACCTCTTCGAGATCTTCCTGACCGGTCATCTGCAAGGAGTGCAAGGCCCCCGACGGCACGGTGGCACTGCCGATCGACCTCAACTCCCAGATGCTCAACAATGACGGCAAGAAGGGCGCCGACTTCATCCCGGCCGAAGAGCTGCGCCTCAACATGTCGCATCGCCCCGACGGCCAACCCGAACCGGCTCGGACGTCCTCGCCAAGGACCTGGCCGGCTTCCCCAACGGCCGGCGACTGGCCGACGACGTCATCGACATCGCGATCCAAGCTGTCGAGGGCGCGGCCCAGACGGGCATGCTCGTCGAGGCCCTCGCCGCCGGCGACGCCGTCAACGAGAATGACCTCGCCTTCGGGCGCAGCTTCCCCTACGTCGCACTGCCCCATGGTGCGTCGGTCAACAAATCCGGGGGCGCCGAGTCGGCCCGCTCGGTCAGCTCATCGCAAGCCGCTGCACCCGCCGGTGGTGTCAGTGCCGGGGCCGGCGGTACCGCCGGTGACAGCCGGATTCCCCTGCTGCCGATAACCGCGGCCATGGGCGGCCTAATGCTGACCGCGGCTGCTGTCCTCACCCTCCGACGTCGCCAGACCGTATGAGGTCATGGCCTCGAGCAACAACCTGAGCGGCGCGGTCGCCTGGTGGCGCAAAACCACCAGGCGACCCGCGCTGTTCTGGGTTCTCGTCTCGCTGACGGTGATGATCGGGGTCGACGGCGTAGTCCTTCTCGCCTGGCAAGCGCCAGCACCGATCAGTGTCGGCGCGCTTCCCGAGGGCGCGCTCGTTCGGCGGAACACCACCGGGCCCCAGCCGGCACCGGTAGCGATCCAGGTCCCCGCTATCGGCGTAAGTTCGCCCCTGGAGTCACTCACTGTCGACTCCTCAGGCGTTCTCGGCGTGCCGGAGAACTACGCCCATGCCGGATGGTGGTCCGCCGGGCCCGCGCCCGGGGCCGACGGTGCCGCGGTGATCGTGGGTCACATGGACTCGGATCGCGGTGCGGCAGTGTTCCATCGTCTGCGTCAATCCCAACCAGGAGGCGAGATCATCGTGCGGCGCGCCGACGGTTCGTCGGTCAGTTTCGTAGTCGACGCGGTCCGCCAGTACGACAAGGACCAGATCCCGACGCGTGTCATCTACGGCGCCACGCCAACGCCGTCGTTGCGCCTAATTACCTGCGGAGGCGCCTTCGACCGCAGGACCAGGAGCTACCGCGACAACGTCGTGGTCTTCGCGCACCTCGCTACAGGCGCGGAGAAGGTGGCGTCGGCATGACGGCGCCACAGCGCCGCTGGTCGATGCCCGCCGCCATGTTCGGTCTGGCAATCGTTCTGTTCTTCGCGGGTGGCCTCGGGCTCCTGGGCGACCAGGCCCCGGCGCGCTCCGGTGCCGAGCCGGCGCTAGGGCCGGTCGCTGCCGCGACCACGTGCGGCGACCTCCCGGGCGCGATCGTCGGGCTCCAAGCGCGACTTCGCACCGTCCCTAAAGACTTTTCGTCGTGGGCCTCTCTCGGATCGGCGTACATAGAGCAGGCCAAAGCCACCGCCGACCCCGCGCTGTACACCAGAGCCGAGGGCGCGCTGCGGAAATCACTCGACATCAACACCGCCGACAACTTCGCCGCCGCCGCCGGAATGTCGGCGCTCGCCGCCGCCCGTCACGACTTCATCGACGCCCGCGCTTGGGCGCTCAAGGGCCTGGACGTCAACCCAGCCAGTGCAACCCTGCACGGAACCTTGGCCGACGCCGAGACCCAGCTCGGGAACTACGACGCCGCGTTTGTGGCCACGCAGCGCATGGTCGATCTCAGCCCCGATACTGCCTCGCTGACGCGGGCCTCCTACGCGTGGGAGTTGCGCGGCGACCTCGTGCGCGCGCGGACGCTCATGGAGCGGGCTCTGGACAACGCGATATCGACCAACCAGAAGGCATTTGCGCACTACTACCTTGGCGAGTTGGCGCTAAATGCCGGCGATGCCTCTGGCGCGCGACGCCAGTACGACGCGGGCCTGGCCGGCTCTCCAGACCACGCTGCACTGCTCGAGGGCAAGGCCAAGGCGACTGCGGCGCTCGGTGAGCATGATGCTGCGCTACGCCACTTCGCTGACGCTGTGGCGCGCGTGCCGCTGCCGATGTATCTCATCGAGTACGGCGAATTGCTCGAGTCGTTGGGTCGGACGGCTGAGGCCAGCGCGCAGTACGAGCTGTTCGAGACCGCGCAAAAGCTCTTCGAGGCCGGCGGCGGGGTTGCCGACGCCGAGCCAACGCTCTTCCACGCCGACCATGGCGATCCGGCAAGAGCGCTTGCGTACGGCGAGGCGGGTGTGCGCAACCGGCCGTTCATCGAGATGCACGACGCATACGGCTGGGCCCTGTACCGCAGCGGCCGGCATGCCGAAGCGCTCGCCGCGGTGACCAAGGCGCGGTCACTCGGTACCCGAAGTGCGCTCTTCGAATATCACTCCGGCATGATCCAGCTCGCGTTGGGCAACACCGGCGCCGCACGCGCTCACCTCGCCGCCGCGCTGGCGACGAATCCGACGTTCCATCCCTTGCACGCTCCCAAGGCGCGCGAAGCACTTCAACGACTTGGTGCAGCGTGAGGGCCCGCCTCTCCTTTGCGCTCGGGCTGGGGATCGCTCTAATCGTGGTTGTGACCGCTCGGCCGGCCGATGCGCACCCCCTGGGCAACTTCACGATCAACCACTACGACGGGCTACAACTGCGGCCCGACCGTATCCTCAACACCGCCGTCGTCGACGCCGCCGAGATCCCTACCGCCCAGCTTGCCTCGACCGTGGACTCCGACGGGGACGGCCACGCGTCGGATGCCGAGCGGGCAGCCTACGGCCAGCAACGCTGCACCGCGCTGGCCAGCGCGCTGCAGCTTACGGTGAGCGGCGCGCGGGTTCCCTTCGGTGTCGATGCCAGCGCTTTCGGCTACCGGGCCGGGGTCGCCGGCCTCAACACGGCTCGTCTGACCTGTCGTCTCTCTGCTCCAGCCGATCTCACTGCGCCGGCAACAGTCCGGTTCGTCGACGACTTCGACGCGGCGCGCATTGGTTGGCACGAGATAACGGCGACAGCCGACGGCGTGCATGTGGAGGACTCGCCGGTTCCGAGCCGCAGCATCAGCGATGAGCTGCGCCGCTACCCGAACGACCTGTTGAGTTCGCCGCTCGACGTGCGTGCGGTGACGCTGAAAGTGCGGCCCGGTCGCGGCGCCGCGACGATCAGCGGGGCCCAAGACGGCGTGGCCGCGCCGGGCATCTCCAGCCGCGCCGTCGGCGCGGTCACCGCGACCTTCAACGGCCTCGTCGGTCGGCCGGACCTGACGCTCGGTGTCGGCCTGCTGGCGGTGGGTCTGGCGTTCGTCCTCGGCGCATCGCACGCGCTGCTGCCGGGACACGGTAAGACGATCATGGCCGCGTATCTCGCCGGCCGGGCCGGATCGGCGCGGGACGCGGTGCTCGTCGGGGCCACGGTCACCGCGACGCACACTGCCGGTGTCCTCGTGCTCGGCCTCGCCCTCACCGTCTCCGCCTCGCTCGCGGGCGACGCCGTCCTTGCCTGGTTGGGCGTGCTCAGCGGCCTCCTCGTCGCCGCACTTGGCGCAGGTCTGCTCACCTCGGCGATCCGCCGAGGTGGGCATAGTCACTCCCACGGACACGCGCACGACGACAGGCATGGGCATGCGCACGGCGACAACGGTCACCGCCACGATCACACGCCTGCCCGGGTGAGCAGACGCGGCCTGGTTGGGTTGGGCGTTGCCGGCGGCCTCGTGCCGAGTCCCTCCGCCCTGGTCGTGCTGCTCGCTGCGATCGCCCTCGGCCGCACGGTCTTCGGGGTACTACTTGTCCTCGCCTACGGCCTCGGTATGGCCGCGACGTTGACCGTCGCCGGTCTCATCCTGGTCCGCGTCCGAGATCGTCTGAAGGCACGAGCAGGCGCAGGTAGACGACCGATGGCGTGGCTCTCTGATCGCTGGGTCCGAGCGATGCCGTTCGCGACAGCATGCCTCGTAGTGGTCGTGGGCTTAGGCTTGGCGAGTCGCAGCGTCGGGGCCGTGAGGTAAGTGGTGTCTTGACGGTCGAGGTGGCGCCGAGGCAGGCCTGCGACGGCTGGGTTCGTGAGGACTCGGTGTAGTCGGTATTGCACCGCGAGTGCCACCGCTGTTCCCAGATGAGCTCCTCGCTGACTTGTTCGCCGATACGGGCCAGCGCAGTGTGCCGCCTCGATCGCGGCGGTGGTGATGGTTCTGCAGCGCCGACCGCGGCGAGCGCAAGACGAAGAAGGCGCGGCGTACCAAATGCGCGACGGTCGCCGCGCCTCAGGTCGGATCGAGCGGGGGGTCGACAAAGCGGACGACACCGAGCTCGTGCGCCAAGGCCTCGGCGTGGGATCTGTGCGGCTCATCGGGCTGCCCGCACCGGGCCAGCAACACGCTGAGCGTGTGTTCGTCGAACATCCGCGCCAACGGTTCCAACAGCGGGGTGGATGCCAACTGCTTGCGGAGTTGCTCAATGGCGGCTGTTTCGTTTCCCATGGCCGCGGTCGCCCACGCCTTCAGGTTGCCAGCGACGCGAGTGGTTGCCTCGAAGTCAACCGGCCGGCCGTCGAGTAGAGCGGCCGCGTCTGACGGGCAACCTCGGTGAAGGGCGACCGCCGCGAGGTCGAGCAGTATCTCGTCCCCGGCGAAGGTCGAACCGAAGCTGGCAAGATCCACCTCGGCGACCAACTCGTCGATGCGCTCGCCAGACCCTCCCGTCATTGCCAGAGCCAGTGCGAGGGAGGCCGCGGCCGAAGCGGCCTCCCGCACCATCCCCGTCGCCCGACACGTGGCGAGCGCCACCTCGAGTGGTTCGATCGTGCGCGCCACCTCGCCGCGCTGGCGGTCGACCGATGCACCGTTCGCCCGGGCGACGGCGGCGCTCACCAATTCGCCCGCCTCGTCGAGCACCTCAACTGCTGACGACAGGAACTCGGCGGCGGCAAGGAGAGCGCCGGCTCGTAGCGCGGCGCTGGCGCAGTTGTTGAGCACCATCCCCTCGGCCACGCGGTTCCCGAGCCGCCGGTAGAGAGCGACTGCTTCTTGACCCTTCGTGTACTCAGTCCCGCCGGCACTGTTGGTGACCAGTTGAGCAATTGCCAGCGCTCGGGCCAGGCCGGCATCGTCGGCGGCGAGTCGAGCGGACCGCTCCAACTCTGCGATAGCGACCTCGTTCGGGGCGCGACCCATCATCACGTTTGCCAGGAGCTCGGCGGCACGCGCCGTAGTGCGAAGGCGCGCGCCGCGGACGTCGTCGAGATCGGACGGCAGCACTCGTAGGCAGCGCCGCGCCCATTGAACCGACAGGACGTTGCGGCCGCCGAATCTGTGGCACTCAGCGAGAATTGCCGCTAGCTCCGCCCTGTCGACCGGCTCGCTCGTCAGCCGCCACCCGCGCCGAGCGACCACGAGTGCCTCGTCGAAGCGGTCGGCGAAAACAAGGCAACGGGCGAGGACCAGCAGCGCCGCGCCGCGGCCGGCGGGTCCGAGCGCAGCGAGTCGGAAGGACACGTTCACCGCTCGGGCCGCGGCCGCGACTGCTTCGTTGGGCGCACGTCGGAAGATCCGCTCGGCCGCCGTGTTCGCGAGCGACCACGCCATTTCCCACCGCCGGGCTTCGTAGGCATGGAGAGATCGGGCCTCAAGCGTGTCGTCAGCTGCACCCGCCACACCGGCCTCCAGGAGGTCGACAACGCGCGAATGAATGCGGATACGGTCGGCGAAGGCAAGCCCGGCGTGGGCAACGTCGCGATATACCCCCGCTGCGAAAACGAGTCCCGACGGGGATTGCCGGAGGAACGGCACCAGGCGGGCTGGGTCGACTACGAGACCCTCATCGTCGGCCAAGGCGCGGAGCAGATCGCCGTCCACGGCGTGACCCAACGCGCTGGCCAACGCCAACAATCTTCGTTCGGGCCGAGGCAACCGGTCGAGCTGCGAGGCGACGGCCGCTTCGACAGTCTCGGGGAGGTCGTGACCTCCTTGCACCAGATCGACGACAAGTAGTGGCAGCCCACCCGATCGCGCGGCGATCCTGTCTGCTTCGTCGGGGCGGATGCCGCCGCTCGCGCGTGCCAAACGCGCGAGATGTCGAGCTCCCGTCGGACCGAGCCGATCAAGCGCGAGAGCGTCGGACGTGATCGGTGGTGTCTCGTCGGAGCCAGTCATCACGACGATTCCCGCAAACCAATTCGGTCCGGCCGCGAGGTTTGCGAGCACGGCGCGCGAGGACGGGTCAATCCACTGAACATCCTCGACAACGAGGATGCGTTCGGGCGGCACCAGTGCGCTCAGTGCTTCCGCCAACGCTGCGGCAACGCGTTCGCGGCGGACGTCATCGGCCACGCCGTCGCCGACGGCCCGTTCGATTCGGTCGACTTGCGTGCCGAGCATCTGGCGAATGGCGCCGTATGGGGTGCCACTGCGGTACGGGTCGCACTGGATGACCATTGACGACGACGAGGCGACGCCGACTAGTTCGCGAGCAAGGCGCGATTTGCCGATACCGCTCTCGCCGACGATCTCGAGAACCGCGCCCTGTGCGTTGCGACGGGCGGCGTCGACCGCGGCGACGAGCCGACGCAGTTCGTCATCGCGCCCAACGAGCGGTAGGTCGACTCCCGGTGTGATTCGGCGCCCGAGCGGCTTGCCCGCCACCGCCGCCGCGACGAGCTCCGCCTTGCCCTTCGCCGCAAACGAAGGGACCGGGACTTCGGCGAACTGCGTCGCGGAGCGAGCCAGGACCCGGAGCGATGCGAGTACTTGCCTGGGTTCGGCTCGCGCCACGAGCCGCGCCGCCGTGTTCACCGCGTCGCCCATGAGCGTGTACACAGGCACTCCGACGAGATCGACCGTGGTTGCAAACACCGCGCCAACATCGACACCAGCGCGCACTGCGAAAGGAAGCTCGAGATCCATCACCGCGCGGGTCGCGAGCAGCAGCCGTTCCTCGTCGTCGGCGCGTGACACCGGCGCGCCGGCGCACGCGAGGACCTTTACGCCGTCGAGCGCCACGTCGATCGCGATCACGGTGACGCCGTGATCCACAAGCGTCGTGGCGGCCCGCTCGATAGCGGGCCCCAGTTCGGCAACGGAACCACTCGCGCCGTCGAAACCCCCGATGTGAAGAAATGCCACCGACACGACGCGGTGTCCGTCCGCCTGCCCCGCGGTGGGCACATTCTGCTGCGGCATCGTGGACTCGGAGCGGGACTGCTCTTGTGGCCGGGCCCGCGGCGGCCGGGCCCGCGACTGCAGCAGGTGCGTCCCCACGCATATCTGTCCCGCACCGGCGCGTCCTTCCGCCGCGAGCACGGCGTCGGCCGCGTCAGCGGCCACGACCTCACGTCCGAGGGCTCGGACCACGTCTATCGGGCCCGAGTGAATGCCGATCGACATCCGAAGGCGGATAGACGTGGCCTCCAGCTCCCGGCGGCCGACACGGCGATTCGTCTCTCGCATTTCCAATGCGGCGGCCACCGCCCGGTCCGCGTGATCGTCCCCCTCGAAAGCAAGGAGCAGGGCATCGCCGCCGAAACAGAGGAATCTTCCTGTCGCGGCCCACGGGCCCGTCAGCAGGGCGGTGAAGACCTCGCTGATGTGGCCGGTCAACTGCTCAACCCCCAGGCGGCCGCGGCTTGTCAGCCGCTCGGTGAGTGCAGTGAACCCGCTGAGATCCGCGAACAGGAGCGAGCCGTCCACTCGCTCGTGTCCCGAATTGTCCACGCCCACATCTTCGCGCTCGACCTGCTGTGGGAGAACGAAGCGGTGGGGCTCCGCAGCGTGTCGAGGGGCGATTGCACCGTTAAGGACACGGCTTCAGATCGTGGCTTGACGCGACGGTTCGACTGGAGCGCTCCCTTCATCTCCAATGCCACAGTCGTCCAGGGGAGGTGGCGTGCCGCGCGATGAATGAGGTTGCGTTCGCCGGGTCGTCCGACCACCGCGCTCGAGGCCGAGATGTTCGTCGCCGACGCCGACGTCGTTGCGTTCCGTGTGCGCTACAGCGGAACCCAGGACGGTCCCGCGTGGTTCGGTTTCAGTGTCTTCGGCGTCAAGGGCGGCCAAGTCGCGTACACGTCGCTGCCCTGCTGGCCTTGCTGTTGGTGGCCGGGCTTCGTCCACGCCCTTAGAACCTCGAAGTATGAGACGTTCGCTGCACCCGAGCGGGGCGCTAGAACCGAGCGTGGCGAACGGCCCATGGTGGCCGCGTAGCGCCGGCTCAGCACGACGACTACAGCGGGATCCTGTTGGCCTGCAGCCAGTAGCGGATCTCGAACGCGGGCCCGAGCGCGATGCCGCGACGGGCGTAGAACGACGTGCGACTCGCGATCTCATTCGCATCGCCGGGGCGAACCCGGCCCGTGGCGCAGTCGATAGTGAACTGCTCGACATTGATCATCACGGTCGGGATCTGTCCGAGGCCGATGAGGAACCTTGCCCACCCAACGGCATCCTGGGGCGTGACACGGTTCCATGCGGGCTGGCAGCCGGAGCCGCCGACAAAGTCTTGAAGGTCGAGGATCTGCACGCCGCCGGCGGTGCGGGCCAACGTCGAGAAGAGATCGATGAGGTTGGTCCGCAGCTCGGCCATGCCGGCGGTGTTACCGCTATATGCGGCGTGCGGATAGGCGAAGGTCGGCGACCACATGACGGCGCCGGGTCGGACAGCACGCAGGCTCCGCATCTCGGCCGCGAGGAGTGATCGGTACGCGGCCGACACCTGCGGATAGTAGAGCTGATTCAGGTCCGCCTCGTAGGTCAGGTACCAGCCGAATCGCGCCTTGGGATATCGCGCCGAAAATGCCCGCGCCGCGGCGTCGGAGACGGATAGGTGGTGGCTCACGAACGCGGGGTCCTGTACGCCCTCGACGTACTTCGTACCGCGTCCGGTCCAGGCGAGATCCACCGACCCGACGAAAGCCCGGCTGAAACAGGCGCGGGCGCCGCCAGGCAAATACGGCGCGATCACGTCCAGATACGGCTGGAACAGCCGACCGTCCGGGCCGACCACGCTCTGAAGCACCACCTCCCGGCCGGGGCAGACGCGCTTGATCCACGTCTGAACCTGCGCCGGCGAATACATCGGGGCGAGGCTCGCGACCTGGATGAAGAGCGCGGGCGGCGTCGGCGGCGCAGCCGCGGCCGACGGTGCGAGCAGGAGGGTCAGGCCCGAGGCGGCCAGGAACAACGCCCCTTGCCGGCGAAGCGCATTCCGCCACAACATCTATTACTGCCCCTTTTGACGACCGCCCGGAGTTCTGACGGTACAGGGCCCAGCCGGGGCTAGATGGTCACAACGCTCTCCCTATGAGTCCGTCCGCGTCAAATGTGGCAAGAAAAAGACTGATCGCGTCCACGCTTCGACGCACCGCGTCGCCGTCGCCGTAGGGATTTACCGAGTTCGCCATCCTCCGGTAGGCGAGTTCGTCATGGAGCAGGTGCGTGACCGTGTCCACAATGTCCTGTTCGTCGGTACCGACGAGCCGCGCCGTGCCTGCATCAACGGCCTCTTGGCGTTCGGTCGTGTCACGCAGGACGAGCACCGGCTTGCCGAGACTCGGCGCCTCCTCCTGGATGCCGCCGCTGTCGGTCAGCACAATCGACGAACGGTTGATCAGCCGGCAGAAGCCGCCGTAGTCGAGCGGCTCCGTGATGATCACATTGTGCTTCCTTCGCACGGGGGGCAGCAGCGATGCGCGCACTCGCGGATTCAGATGCACGGGGAGAACGATGGTCACGTCGGGCTCGGCATCTGCAATACGCGCCAGAGCGCGGCCGATGCCCATCATCGCAACGCCCCATGACTCCCGCCGGTGCGCAGTGACGAGAACGACCCGAGAGTCGTTGTCATCGAGGCGGTCCAACGCGGGATCGCCGTAGGGCGCGCGTCGGCTGACCGACCACAGGAGGGCATCGATCACCGTATTGCCAGTGACAACGACGGAGCTCGATGCCACGCCCTCGTCGATCAGGTTTTGCTTGCACGCCGCGGTTGGCGCGAGATGAAGGTCGGCCAGGCGCGTTGTGAGTTGTCGATTTATCTCCTCCGGGAAGGGCGAGCGGCGATCGAAGGTGCGCAAGCCCGCCTCTACGTGGATGACCGGAATCCGGTTGTAGAACGCGGCCAGCGCTCCCGCGAAGGTCGACGTCGTATCACCCTGGACCACGACTGCATCGGGATGGTGTCGCTGCATGAGCGGGTCCAAGCCCGCGAGCGCGCGCGCGGTGAGCTCGGCCAACGACTGGCAGTCCTGCATGACATCAAGGTCGTCATCCGGTGTGATCCCGAAGAACTCGTTGACCTGGTCGAGCATCGCTCGGTGCTGCGCGGTGACGACGACGATCGGGGTGAACCGCGCGTCGCGATCGCAGCGCGCGGATGATCGGTGCCAGCTTCACCGCCTCGGGCCGAGTGCCGAACACGAACATGACGCGTTTGGGTCGAACGATCGTCCCGGTCACGCCGCGTGCACCGGTGTGGCGACGACCTCGACGCTTCGTGTCGTCTTGTCCCAGTTGCTGCGCCCGCGCACCATCCGGACCAGCGCCCGCCATGCGGCGAGGTAGCCGACGTAGTTCCACGCGATCATCAGGTGACCGAGCACAACCGCCCGGCCCAGGGTCACGGCACGGGTGCGCCGGGCGTAGATGAACCCGATGAGGAGGTTCGGGGCGAAGGACAACACGTACCAGAAACATGCCGTAGGTGATCCGCCACGGCAGCGCCCCGAGACCGGTCGCGAAGATCCCGTCGTCCGGATCCCGCGACGACCTGGAAGATGATCCACTGCTGGAGGATCGACCACGGCAGCACGATCAGCCACGGCACGAGCAGGTACGACGTCACCTCGAGCACCGCGACCTCGCCGACCTCGTTCGATCGCCATAGCTGCGGGAGCCGCGCGCATCGCGTCCATGTGACCCTGGTACCAGCGGGTGCGTTGCTGGAGGAGGCCGGCCGAACGTGTCGACCGCCTGCTGGTCGACGTAGCCAAACTTCGTCGTGGTGATCTGCCAGCCCGCCGCGATGAGGCGAAGGCCGAGATCGAGGTCCTCGGTCAGCGACCGGCTCCACGGCTCGCCGTCGAGTTCCTCGAGCGCGCTGAGCCGCGTGAACTGGCCGTTGCCGCCCAGGCTCACCGTTCCGCTGATCGATCGCGCGAACTGCGACAGCGCCGAGATCATCCAGAACTCGATGTCCTGGAACTGCGCCGATGAGCTTGCGGCGGTCGCGGATTCGCACGATGAGTTGCACGCCGCCGACGTCATCGGTCGTCGAAGAGCGCCATCGCCGCGTTCGACGGCCCCGGCGCTGAGGCGCCCGTCGGCGTCCATGACTGCGACGACCACCTCATCTGGATCGAGGTCTCTGCGTTTGACGTCGCGTTGGACGTACGGATACGCGGCGTTGAGCGCCGCACCCTTGCCGCATCGCGAATCGGAGCCCGCCCGTGTGACAACAGTGAGCCGAGCAGCGGCGGCGCATTCAGTCGCGGCCTGACGCGCCCGCTCCGCGGTGGCATCGGACGATCCGTCGTCGATGACGATGACTGAGCGCCCGGCTCGGCGAGCAGACGGTGCACGGTGGCGCCGATCACCATCTCCTCGTTCAGGCAGGGGACGAGGAAGTACAGCCCGTCGTGCGACGATGACGGCATCGTGGTCCGGACCGCGCTCCTGGCTGCCGAGCGTAAACCCGTGGCGGCGAGCCACTCGGACGCCGAGATACATCGAGATCACGAAGTACGGGAGGGCGAGCGCCAGGATCACCTGCGACATCCAGCCGAAGAACTGTTGCATCGTGGCCTCAGCCGATCAGCGCGCGCGGGCGCCGCGTCGGCTTGCCAGCACCGCCACGAAGGCGACACCCGCCGCGCACGCACCGACGACGGTGAGCAGCGAGCCGAGATAGGTGTGCGCGATCGCCAGGCCCGGGTCGCGACCCCAAGCCGAAACCGTTGCGCCGATGGCAGTCAGCCGAGCGACGTTGACGACCGTGAGGATGACCGCCGTCACGGCGATCGCGACCGCGGTGCGCCACGGCGACAGTTGGCGCAAGAGCATCAGCGGCGCTGCACCGATGAGCAGCGCGGCGATCAGGTAAGCGACGCTGCATTCACTGGTGAGCACGAAGACCGACTGCACCGAGGTGCTCTTGTACAGGATCAGCAGGTGGTGCGCCGGGACAGCGATAGTGGTCTCACCTGTTACTGCCTGTATCGAGTGGCCGGACAGCGTGGCTTCGAGGCCGCGCCGCACGTGCGCGAAGGCGATGAGTGTCACGCCAGCACCGACAAGCGCCGTCGTCGCGCCCCAGCGCGCCGACCGCATAGCAACGCTGAGCGATGCCGTGCTCTTACGACTGACGAGCGGCACGGCGCCGGTTCGATCGGAGCAGCAGGAGTCCGCCGAGGATCAAGAGCGTCGCCAATAGCACCATGAAGGCGAGGCTGAATCCAGTGACGGCCAGAACGCCGCCCGTGGTACCTCCGGCGACTGATGTCTTTGCATACATACGGTTCTCGTTTCGCGATCGTTGAGGGGTGGTTAGCGGATCTCGCCGAAGCCAGCGCGGCGACGGGTGACGAAAACGGCAACGCCGGCGACGAACGCCAGCAGCGTCACGCCAAGCCCGAGCTCTCCGAAGAGGGGCGCCTGGGGCACACCTGACTGTGGCGCGCACGCAGGGGCATTGATCCGGTCGTTGATGAGCGTGACGGATCCGGTTTGGGTGAGGACCCTGCCCTCGATCGTCACATCGTTGCCGAGCGACGCTGAGGCCAGCGCCAGGACCGTCCCGTTGAAGGTCGAGCTGGCACCAAACGTGGCCGAACTCCCGACCTGCCAGAACACGTTGCAGGCTTGGGCGCCGTTGGTGAGCAACACGTTGCTCGATGCGCTCGTGATCAGCGTCGAACCGGCCTGGAAGATGAAGACGGAGTCGGGATCACCCGCACCGTCGAGTGTGACGGTACCCGTGATCGCCAGCGAACTCGGGCCGTTGTATACGCCGGCGACGAAGGTCTGACCGCCCAGATCCCAGACGGGGTCGAACACGACGTTGGGCTCGCGGCTGACCGCGTCGTTGTACGCCGTCACGTTCGCTGCCTGGGCGGCGGCCGCTTCAGTGCCGCCCGCGTGGATGACACCCGGCGGCGTGACCGACCCCGGCGGGAAGCCGGTGACGGCGGGCGTCGGGCTCGCGCCGAGGTTGCCTTCGATGCCGTCGTCGGCGTTGATCACGCTCGGTCCGGTGTTGGTCACCCCGGCGCCACCGATAACGGAGAATTCGTGTGCCGCGCCAAGCCCGACCGTCGGCGGCTTGTCGACGGCCGCGGCGGCGCCAGCGACGGGCTGCAACAGAACTACGGCGGCGAGGAGTGCGAGGCCGAGTGCGGGCTTGAGCGGCGCTCGGAGACGCGTGCGCAGGACAGGTGTGGGAAGCATCTCTGCTCACTGTGGCCCTCGCAGGGGGGCGCGACGAGAGCACGCTGGACTAGTGCATGCGCACCACCTGTCAGTGCGCCGCCTCGTCAGTAGCGACTACCACCGCCTCCAGGCGTGAGTGCACGTTGAGTTTGTAGAGGATCCGCTGAATGTGATTGCGCGCGGTGTTCGGCGTGATCTCAAGCTCTGCCGCGACGGCACGGGTGGTCGCGCCTTGCGTCAATAGCGTCAGCACCTCACGTTCTCGTGCGGTGAGGTAGGCCAGGCGACTCTCGGGCCGGCCCTCCCCGAGTCGCGGCAGCAATCGCTGCAGATCGGCCTGGGTGAGCGTGGTCTGGCCGTGATAGGCGGCACGCACCGCTCCTACCAACTCGACCCACGCCCGGTCCTTGTCGAGCACGCCGGCACAGCCTGCTGCGATGGCATCGGCCACCACGGCCTCGTCATACGACTCGTTCATCAGGATCACGCTCACCCCGGGAACGTCCGCTTTCATGAGGCGGGTCGTCGCGACGCCGTCGCGGTCAGGCAGTCCGTAGTCGATGAGAACGACGTCGGGCACGAGGCGCTTGACTTCGGCGAGCGCGGCGCCTGACGTGGACGCCGACCCAACCACCTCGATGCCTTCCTGCCGGCCCAGGAGCAACTCGAACGCCTCGCTGGTCATCGACTTGTTGTCCACGATCAGCAGGCGGATCACGTTCGGCGAGGTCCCGGGCTCGCTGATGTCACGGAACACCACCGCGGCACCTTCAGTGCTGGAGCCCACGCGCAACTCGATGGACGAGACTGCGATCGGGAAGATCGAGCCGTCTTTGCGGGTGAACGCCTCCCCGACCGCCCGCGAAAGCCGGCCCTCGGTTCCGCCGCTCAGCAGCGTGCACTCGCCCATGGACTGCGGCGTGCGATCAGCATTCTGGAAGTGGATCACCTCGTGGATGAACTGACCCTTCAGTTCGTCCTCGGTCCAGCCGAGCATCCGGCAGGCGGCGCGGTTCATGGAAGTCAGCCGGCCCTCAGGATCCTGGGTGTACACGCCATCGGCCACTTGGCTCATGACCGCCGATCGAAACTGCTCGGCCTGCACGCGCTCGGTCACGTCGACGGCCACGACGCCGATGCCCGTCAGCGCACCCGCGTCGACGACGGGGAAACAGCTGATCAGCCACTCGTGAAATCGGTTCGGGTCAGCCGCGGTGTTGCCGATCATGCGGGCATTACGGACGGTGGAGCCTCCTGCGAGGACCTCCGCGTACGCAGGCTCGATCTGCGCCCACAGCTCCGGGACGATCTCGGCGATCAAGGCGCCGATCTGCTCCCGCCTCGGTGTGCCGGTGATCCCGGCGAACTCATGGTTGAGCCTGCTGACGCGCTGCTCAAGATCGAGATACACGAAACCCAACGGAGCGGCGGCCTCGAAAGCCGCGATCAGCGCGGCCGCCTCGACCGCCTCAGCGTGAGCGTCGACCAACCCGCGCTGGTCGGTCCGTTGCGCGTGGACGTCGGTCGCCGTGCCAACCCATCGCACGATCGCGCCGTCAGGGCCGCGCTCCGGCACGGCGACGACCGCGTGCCACCGGTACTCGCCATCACTGCGGCGGAGCCGATACTCCAGCTCGTACCGCGACCCAGTAGCGACCGAAAGGCGCCACGATTCGATCACCATTTCGGTGTCGTCGGGGTGCACAACTCCGGCCCATGCCGCTGGGTCGGCTTCGCTCGGCAGGCCGGTGTATTCCGTGCCGCAAGAGTTCACCCCGATGATGCCGACGGCATCGGCCAGCCACACGATGTGAGGTATCGAGTCGACGAGCAGGGTCCGAACGGGTTCGCTCGGCGAACTCCGCCCAGATGTCTTGGCCATCGCGCGCAACCCCCAACGAACAGTCGCATTCTTGAGCGCTGCCAAGGTCCAGAGCACCGCTGGCTGTGATCAGCCGCCTCTGACACGCACCAAACTTGTCGTGCCGCCACGCAGCGTATACCGCGCTCGTGCCTGTGCGCATGGGCAGGTCCCACGACCTGGCCGCAGCGCATGGATCGAATTGAGGTCGCGCGTCCGCGAACAGTTCACACCGTCGCTAGTAGCAGCCCGGCCATCGAGTGCAGGTCGACGTGAAGTTCATTGCCCCGTTGAAAGGCCAGCGCGCCGCTACTACCAGTTGACCGCCATCGATGATCGCACCCGGCTGCGCGTGTTGCGCAGCTACGACAAGCTCAGCACCAAGACCGCTATCCAGTTCGCCGCCGACGTCATGCGGAGCTGCCGTTCCGTGTCGACGTCATCCAAACCGACAACGGACCCGCGTTCGGCGGCGCGTTCCATTGGCACGTCCTGGACCAAGGCGTCGGTCACGTCTAGATCGAGCCCC
The DNA here is from genome assembly GCA_963742585.1 of uncultured Actinomycetes bacterium. GTDB lineage: Bacteria > Actinomycetota > Acidimicrobiia > Acidimicrobiales > JACDEA01 > JACDEA01. The sequence goes on along the minus strand of CAVUMI010000009.1, from coordinate 954,187 downwards.
GCACGCCACGCCTCAACGGGAAAGTCGAGAGAAGTCACCGCATCGACGCCGAAGAGTTCTACCGACTCCTCGACGGCGTCGTGATCGACGACGCCTACGTCTTCAACGAACGACTCGAGGAATCGCTACTACAACTACGACCGACCCCACGGCGGACTCGGCGGACAAACACCTATGAAAGACTGAAAGCAAAGACGGCCCCGCCCAAACGATGATCGTCAGTACACTGTCGGAGGGGCGATTGCACCGTTAAGGACACGAATTCCATTGGGCAGGTGAGGCCCCGAAATCCGTTCGGGCGACGTAGCACCCGGCTCCGCAGGGTCACTCGATGGACTTGGGATGACCAGGCATCGCCTCAGTCAGCCATACCGTGCGTGTGCTGTCGTCGATGCAGTACCAAAGGCGACCGCCAGCCGTGACCTCGCACTGCCATTGCTCGAGGTCCTCGCCATTGACTGAACGACGACCAAGGCTTCCGTTGAGGGGATGCTGTCGGTCCGTGCGTTCGCGAGGCTCGAGTGTGATTTTGTCCCACGCGAACGCGGCAGTTAGCTGGAGCCGCGGCGCATAGCTTCTCCCATCCCGTCGCGGCCTCCGTCGTGCCGTACCGAAGGTCCCAGCCGCCCTTCGCGGGCGGTGGCGCGACGCGGGCTCGGCGTTTCGGCAAGGTCAGTCCTTCGGCAGCGCGACGCGCTCCCCTGACGCGGTCAATGGGCGCCGGAGTCGACAAAGCAGCTTGGGTTCGGAGTGCACTTCTGCCGTTGCGCGCCACTCCCGGACCAGTTGGCCGAGGGCCTCGTAATTGTCGATCGCCGTAGCCGCCGTGACGACACGTGAGAATTCATCGAGGAAGAGGCGTCGATCACGAGGCGGGAGGAACTCGATCCACGGGAACGCGGCGCCAAGGGCCTGGTTCAGCGCGGCAGGATTGTGCACCGCGAGGTTCCGGAGCGCTCGCCCAATCCCGGCGAACGTGTCGGCGCGCTGGGCCTCACGGTCCACGCGTGTGAGACGGAGGTCGGGCGCGTCCGCGTCTGAACTACTTCAGATATACGAGCAAAGACTCAAGCCGCCCGTGCGCGGCTCGAAACGTGGCGACGCCAAAGGTCGTGTGGTTGTCCCCGCCGTGCAACGAATGGAGCCGTCATCCTGAATGGCAGCTGCCAGCCGAGGGTGACCGCCGCATCACCTACTTGCAGCGTGAGATTCTCGGGCCTTTCGCGGACGTCGAACCAGTGGACGCCGCCGGCCAGCCCTGGCGTGGTGTGCGATGAAGTGCAGGCCTGGCGCCGAACAATGGGAGGGCGACGTCTATCGCGCGTCGACGGTCGCGAACGGGGGCGGGCCGAGAATCTTGATCGCGCGGGGGTTGTCTGCAGCAACCGACTGGAGGCGGGCGATGTCGAGCATCTCGGCGCGGTCGTCGACGGCGGGCGTGCTCGCACCGCGGTAGAACGCCTGGCTGACAGCGCCAGGTGAATGAATCGAAATCATCCGGGCCTCGGACGACACGACGATGAACGCGTGCGGGACGCCCATCGGCACGAACGACATCCCGCCGCTGCGCACGCGGCTGCGGGAGCCGTCGTGTTCCACCTCGATCTCGCCGTCGATGATGTAGGTCATCTCATGGGCCTCGGGATGGAGGTGCAAGGGCGTTGTCTTGTCCTTCACCATCGTGTCCTCGAAGAGGAAGAAAGCGCCGTCGGTGTCCTCGGCGAGCAGCTTCCAGATGTGAAGGCCGCCTCCGGCGAACGACTGCTTGTCGCCTTCTCCGGCGTTGCGAATGATCGGGACCAACGGTGTCATGGCCTACCTGCCTTCCCTTCGTGGGACCCTTGTCCCATCATGAAAGTACGGTACCATGACCGTGATGTCAATCCCCTACGAGCTGAACGGGCGGTCGCACCAGAAGCAGCGAACCCGCGACGCCCTCGTCGCCGCGGCGCGCGACCTCGTCGCACAGGGTCACACGCCCACGGTCGAAGCGGCGGCGCAAGCGGCGGCCATCTCGCGTACGACGGCGTACCGGTACTTCCCGAGTCAGCGCGCCCTGCTTGCCGTCGCGCATCCCGAGACGGCCATGACGTCGCTGCTTCCCGACGACGCGCCGGACGACGTCGAGACGCGTCTCGACCTTGTCCTCGCCCACTTCATGGAGTCGCTGCTCGCCAACGAGTCCCAGCAACGAACGATGTTGCGCCTCTCGCTAGAATCCGACGCCGACGCGGCCGGCCTCCCGTTGCGGCAGGGCCGGGGCATCGCCTGGTTCGAGGAGGCACTCGCGCCCTTGCGCGACGTGATGCCGCAAGCCGAGGTGCGTCGCCTCGCGCTGGCGATTCGGAGTGCCACCGGCATCGAAGCCCTGGCGTGGCTGACCGACGTAGGCGGCCTGTCGCGCGACGACGCCGTCGCCCTGATGACGTGGACGGCGCGTGCGCAGTTGCGGGCCGCCCTCGCCGCATCGAATATCGACTGAGGCTACGAACGCTGCGTTGCGTCTGAGCTCGTTCGTGAGTGAGTGATGAGTCGGTCGGTCGGTGGGCAAGGGGGTCAAAGTGTCGGAGGGGGTGCGATGTCCCGAGACACCTGTGCACGGTGTCTCGAGACATCACATCGGTATCGGAGGGGGTGTGCGAGGGCCGATTGCACCGTTAAGGACACGCATCGAACTGCTCTGCTCCAGCGTTGTGGGGACCCACGCTCGTGTCCTCGGAAAGGTGCACTCCGAGCCTTTGACGGCTCCACGTGGCCTCTCGTCTCGTAGGTCGAGTCACCGTTGGTCAAATACCTCGCCGGGCGACCGACCGGCAGAACGCAGCGATGCTTCGAGCGACCTCTGCGGGCTGTTCCATCTGGAGTAAGTGCGTCGCGTCCTGCACCAGCGCCTCCTGCGCACCTTCGATCCACGAGATGAGTTGCCGGTGGCTCTCGACGAACAAGGGTGCGCTCTCGCCGCCCACTACCGCGAGGACTCGCATGGCGAGTTGCGCCGCCTCTGCAGGACCGAACTTCCATGCACCGACGCCGGGCAGCTCTGACGTGAAGAACGTCGCTGCGTCCCGTTCGGCCTGCGCGAGTCCACCGGGAACGGTCCGTTCGAGCGTCGTTCGCCATCCGTCTCCGCCGACGGCACCCAGGAAGTCATGCACGGCCCCAGCGCCGTCGCCAGCAGCAAAGCGCGCGACGAGGGGGCCAACTGCCTCGACAAAGGCGGCCCCGGCGGGCAAGTCGAGAAGGGGTGCCTCCAGGAGAACCATTGAATCCACTAAATCCGGGTGACGGCATGCAACGCCAAGGGCGATCAGACCCCCGCTGCTGTGCCCGACCAAGTGTGCTCGCTCGATGTCAAGGAGCTTGAGCAGCGCGGCCGCGTCGTCGGCGTGTTCCTCAACGCCCACCGGTCCGGTGACCGCGGAACTCCCCGCGTACCCGCGACGATGAAAGTTGATGCATCGGAATCCTTCCAGCGCCAGGTCGGACACGAGGGGCTTCATCGCGTCGGCGATGAGGGCACCGTGGATGAGGAGTAGCGGGTCCCCCTCCCCCCGCACCTCGTACTCGACTTCCACTGCTCCGATTCGTGCTCGTTCCATCCTGCTCCTCTCACACCGGTCTGCGTGTCCCTTCCAAGAGGAGGCGCGACTTTCGATATCGCATCGCCACTACCTATGTAGCGCCGGATGGTCGAGAATCAGGGTGCCGATCGAACCCGGAGGCAGCATGAGCAGTCCCAGGACGCAGTTCGCGCGGGCGGGAGACGTCAACGTGGGCTTCCAGGTGCTGGGCGATGGCCCCACCGACCTTCTGTGGATTTGGGGTTTGGCATCAAACGTCGAAACTGTGTGGGAGGAGCCTTCGTACGCCGCATTCCTCCGGCGACTCGCGGAGTTCACTCGGGTGATCCTCTACGACCGCCGGGGCTCGGGCGTATCCGATCGGGAGGGATTGACGACTACCCCGACGCTCGAGGAGCGAGTCGAGGACGCCCTCGCCGTGCTCGATGCCGCCAGGTCGACTCGGGCTTCGGCACTCGGTATCTCGGAGGGTGGTGTGTTGGCAGCGGTGCTCGGCGCAACGCATCCCGATCGCATTGACCGTCTGGTGATCTACGGGACGATGGCCCGTTTCCGCCGGGACGCCCAACACCCGTGGGGCTGGCTCGACGACGAACAACTCGCGGACCGCCTCGAGCACATGCGCCGGACATGGGGACTGTCGGAGCACGCCGACGAGGTGGTGCGCCAATGGGCACCGAGCATGGCCGGCGATGAGCGCTTCGCTGACTGGGTGGCGAAGCAGCGCCGGCTTTCCGTGAGCCGCGCTGCTATCGGCCCCCTCCTCTGGGGCAGCGTCTCCGCCTACGACATTGTCGATGTGTTCCCCGCTGTGCACGTGCCGACGCTGGTCCTGCACCGCGGCGACGACCCGATGATTCCCGTGGCGCAAGGTCGATGGATCGCCGAACAGATTCCCAACGCTCATTTCGTGGAGTTGCCCGGCGCAGACCATTACCCCTTCATCGGCGATGCCGAGGCCGTCCTCGCCGAGATCGAACAGTTTCTCGTCGCGGGACAGACTCCCCGGCCTCGGGACCGGCGGTTGCTCACGATTATGGTTGGTCAGGTTGCGTCCTCCACTCGCGATGCGGGGCGGCTGGGCGACGACGCGTGGCGCGAGTTGATGGCCAACCACGACCAGGTCGTTCGGGATCATCTCTCGCGTTTCGATGGTCACGAGCTCAAACGGAGCGGCGACGGCTTCGTGGCCACCTTCGACGGGCCAGCGCGAGCGATCAGGTGTGCCCTGGGCATCCTCGACGGCGCCGACCGGGTTGGCCCGGCCTTGCGGCTTGGACTGCACACGGGAGAGTGCGACGTCACCGACGCGGAGATCGGGGGACTCGCGCTGCATGTCGCCGCACGCGTAGCCGAGCTTGCTGCACCGGGTGAGATACTCGCCTCGGCGACGGTTCGTGACCTCGTCGCCGGCTCGGGCATCCGGTTCGGGGAGGCCCGCGAGGTCGACCTGGTAGGGGTGGCGGGCCCGCGTCCGGTCTGCGAGGTCTTACGCCAGGGCGCCGCGCCTGACGCTGTCCGGCGATTCGCCAATGAACAGGCGAACGTCCTACGTCACGACGGCGAATACTGGACAGTTGCCTATGACGGGCTCGTGATCACGATCCGCGACAGCAAGGGCATGCGTGACATCGCCCGCCTCCTCGCCGAGCCAGGCCGTGAGTCGCACGTCCTCGACTTGGCGGGCCCACGCGAACATGTCGCCGATTTAGGTACCGATGTGGTGCTCGACGACGTGGCCCGAGACCAGTACAAGCGCCGGGTCGCGGAACTGCAGGAAGTCCTCGACGACGCCGAGGCCCGCGGTGACGCCGATGGCGCGGCCCGCGCGCGCCTCGAGATGGAAACGATCGTTGACGAGTTGACGTCGGCCTACGGACTCGGCGGGCGTCCGAGACGACACAACGACAATGTCGAGCGTGCACGCAAGGCGGTGACTCGCCGCATTCGCGATGCCCTCACGCGTATCGAGCGAGTACACCCGACCTTGGGGCGCCATCTCCAGGCGTCGATCCGCACCGGGATCTTCTGCTGCTACTCCCCCGAGCGGGCCCTCGAATGGCGGGTCAGCGCCGGCCCGTGAACGCCGGCGTAGGCGACCAACGCTCAAGCCATTGGCCCACTCGCTGCGTTTCGGAGGGGGATCGCACCGTTAAGGACACGGATCGAACCGCCTGATCCGGCGTTGGGATATCCATAGACCTGCGGGCCGCTGGAATCATGCGCTGCGACCCTTCACCGCTCCACACCCGGCTGTCAGTCAGCGCGAACACTGCAGCCGTGCCGACGGGCCTTCGCCCAGACGCGCTTGCGCCCTTGCCACTCCCGGCCCACGCGACGCGAGGCGTGCTGTGGGCGGCTCCGTCCAACAGGACGCAGCGCTAGCGACCCGGGGCGGACGCATCTGGATCTCAGCGTGAATCCCCCGATGGAGTCCCGTGTCCGCATTGTGCCGGAGTCGGGGCTCGAAAGCCTCAGGGTCGAACCCTGAACTCGTCGGGTCCAGCATCCGACTTGGTTGACTGGCTGATTCGACGCGGCCGGAAATGTGCAAAGTGAACGTTCTCAGGCGGCCAGGACCGGCTTGGACGGACGTCATACAGCAGCGCTACATCGGCTCGACGAGCGAGGGCGGTGGCGTCATGCCGGAGCTCTGGACTACACAACCGCTGGGAGTGGGCGGGGCACCGCAGGTGTTTCCGCCCAGATTGAGGAATGCGGCGGGAAGTCCACCGTATTCCTCACCGTTGAGGTCGAAGCCGTTGAAACTCACCGTGGTATCCGCGAACGACAAGGAGCTGCCGAACACGGAGATGCCGGCGCGTGCGCTGTTGTGGATATGGGTGCTATCGAGCGTCACATGAGCTTGTCGCTCGACTCCCCCGGGCTCGCTGGACCCCAGCGCCATCGAGATAACGCCGTCGCCGAAGAAGCCGTCGGACGGCCGCGGGATCGTTTCTTCAATTTCACTGTCGTGGATCTCGAGATCCGACCCAACCGCGGCGATCCCGAAAATGGCCGCGTTCTGGATATGGACGTTGGCCACTGCGAACGGTCCGCTGCGTATGACGAGCAGCCCGCCAGCTCCTTGCCCTTGCAGGTCAAGGTTCTGCAGCAGCAACCCGATGATCAGCGCCTCGCCGTCTTCGACTTCGGGAGGCTCGCAATTCTTGATGAGTATGCCAACGTTCGCCTGCTGCCAAAAGAACGAGTCCGTGATGAACAGCTTCTTGGTGCAGATATACCCCAGCTCGAGACCATCGTTGACCGAAACGCCGTTGTTCTTCTGACCCACGAACCCCGCTTCGCTGATCTGCAGCGAGGCGGTCGGTGAATCCTGCACGACGCCGTCCCACCCGCCTCGGAACTGCACCTGGCTGAGGTTCAGCGAGTCGGCCGCGCCCGTGAGGCTGATCTGCGTGTCCCCGCCCGAGAATCGAATTCGCCTGAGCGTGAGCCCGCCACGGTCTCCCACCGTGACAGTGCCGCGCCCTAGCGCGCGCTCTGGCGTCGCGGCTCGAAATTCAGGCCAGCGAGATGGCTGTCGCCGGTCGCCAAGGCCCACGATGCGGACGTGTTTTCGGACGACGCGGACCTGTTGTGTGTATACGCCGGGGACGATGAACACTGTTCCGTTGTTGCGCACCCCGCAGACCGCTGACTGAAGCGATTGCCTTGTCGTCAACACGACGAGCACGGGAGCGGTGCCAGTGCGTCCTCCGCAGGGATCCGCTGGAGCGGCAGCGGCCGCGCGCGGCAGGACGGCGACGACAAGCGCGGTTGCAACCAGCAGAACGCGGAAACCTCGCATTGGTACCCCCACGAAAGATCTATAGGCAGTATGCGACTGGGGGATCTGTTTGTCGACAGGCAGTGAACGTCGGGCCACCGTGAGCAGTCGCGCGACTAAGGCCTAGGGACGGGTGCCGGCCAGGAGTTGCAACGCTGCGGAACGCGATCAACGCTCGACAGTGAACGCCCCTCCAACCAACCGCGAAGATGGCCGCGGCGGCCTGCAGCACAACGGGTTCTACGGGTACGGAGAAGTGAACGCCTACCAGGCCGTGGCGAGCTGATCCACGACCAACCTGGCCGCGGAGCCGGTCTCAATGATCCGAATGTTGCGGCCGGATCTAGGTCGCGACCCGTCACGCTGCCGAGTCCGGGGTCTCGGTCGAACCTTATCCTCCGCGACGGCGATCGAGCCGCAATCTCCCAAAGTGGAAAAACGTGGTGACGCGAATCACTGCGCGCTCGTGGGGGTTCAACTCGGTGTCGGAGGGGCGTTGCCTCCCTTACGGACACGGTTCGAGTTGACGTGACTCCCGACCCCTTCATCCCAACGGAGCGCTGCTGGCATCCGATAATGGTATTGTTATCAGACGGTGCCGAAGGCGACTTGGGTTGTCCAGTTCTATCCGGCGTGCGAAAGGTGGGCCGAAGACCTCGATCAAGCCGATGCTGAGGCACTCCTAGCCGCTATCCGCATTCTCCAAGATGAGGGGCCAAACCTCGGTCGGCCTCTCGTCGACACCATCAAGGCCAGCCGCCACAAGAACATGAAGGAGCTCCGCCCCGGATCTACTGGCCGGACTGAGGTTCGGGTTCTCTTCGCTTTCGACAAAGAACGCAGGGCAATTCTGCTTGTCGGCGGTGACAAGAGCGACGACTGGCGAGGGTGGTACCGACGCAACATCCCGATCGCCGACGACCGATTCGACGAACACCAGGCGAGTATCAAGCAACGCACGAAAGGCAAGCGATCACAATGAGTGTCAAGAAGTGGGAGAAGAAGGTCCTCGGTGCGCCAGGTGCTCCTGTGCGGGTTGCCGAGATCGAGGATGAGCTGCGGCTGGCGACGGGGTTGACCGCCCTACGCGAGGCAGCCGGGCTCTCCCAGCGCGAACTGGCTGAACGAATCGGAGTGTCGCAGCCTCGCATTGCTGCCATCGAACGCTCCCGGAACGTCACGGTCGATGTCCTCGACCACTACGTCAATGCGCTCGGCGGCACGCTTGAAGTCAACGTCGTGAAGGGGAATCGCAAGATCTCCCTCGTGGGTCGTCCGCCAGCCCGTCGTCGAGCGAAGGCAACCAGCTCGGCCGCGCGTCGATCGAAGTCGGCGTAACCGCGACAGTTCTGGCGGCCGGATCACGAGTCCGAGTCGGCCGCGACTCTCCAGCGACATCGCGAACGATTTGCGTTGGTGGTTCGCAATCTGTCAGTAAGTTCCGAACGTGTCGGAGGGGGCGATTGCACCGCTAAGGACACGGATTCAATTGGGTAGGTAGGGTCCCCGAAGCCGGGCGACGTCAGTACTCCGCACCGCAGGGTCACTCGGTGGACTTGGGGTGACCTGGCATCGCCTCAGTCAGCCATACCGTGCGTGTGCTGTCGTCGATGCAGTACCAAAGACGACCGCCAGCCGTCACCTCGTACTGCCATTGCTCGAGGTCCTCGCCATTGACTGAGCGACGACCGAGGCTTCCCTTGAGGGGATGCTGTCGGTCCATGCGTTCGCGAGGATCGAGGGTGATTTTGTCCCACGCGACGCGGCAGTTAGCTGGAGCCGCGGCGCACAGTTTCTCCCATCCCTTCGCGGCCTCGGTCGTGCCGTACCGCAGGTCCCAGCCGCCCTTCGCAGGCGGTGGCGCAACGCGCTCTCGGCGTTTCGGCAAAGTCAGCCCTTCGGCAGCGTGACGCGCTCCCCTGACGCGGTCAATGGGCGCCGGAGCCGACGAAGAAGCTTCGGGTCGGAGTGCACTTCTGCCGTTGCGCGCCACTCCCGGACCAGTTGGCCGAGGGCCTCGTAGTTGTCGATCGCCGTAGCGGCCGTGACGACACGTGAGAACTCATCGAGGAAGAGGCGTCGATCATGCGGCGGGAGGAACTCGAGCCACGGGAACGCGTCGCCAAGGGCCTGGTTCAGCGCGACAGGATTGTGCACTGCGAGGTTCCGGAGCGCTCGCCCTATCCCAGCGAACGTGTCGGCGCGCTGGGCCTCACGGTCCGCCCGTGTGAGACGGAGGTCGGGCTCGTCGCGACGGCGAAGCAGAACGTCGCCGTCCTCGACGTCGTCGGTGACGTCCTTAGGCTGGCGGAGGAGGTCAGAGAACGGCCGCTCGATCAGTCGCATGCCGGAAGTATATCTGAACTACTTCAGATATACGAGCGACGGTGCACGCCGCACGTGCGCGCTCGACGGCCGTGGGGGTTCAGCTCGGTGGCGGAGGGGCGATGGCACCGTTGAGGACACGGATCAAAGTCCCCGTGTAGGTACCCGACCAGACATGTCGTCAGTCGGCTAGACCGTCCGCATCGCCCAGGAACATTGCGGAGGAGACCTCCAATGCACGCAGCCGCCTATGAGGTGGCATACAAGCAGGACTTCGAGGGCGACGTCGGCGCCGATCTCGACGTGGTCGTCGACGCACTTTGGCAGAGCCCGGCTTTGTCAGAGGCTCCTGGATGCGGAACGACACGACGGGTCTCACCATCGCCGTGTTCACCACAGCCGACGAGGCCCAGGCCGCTGTTGACGGCTTCTGCGTACCGCCGTACGCCAGCGTCACGCTCGTCTCGGCCGAGGTGATGGAGATTCAACGCACTGTGTGACTCCCCTCGGAGATCACGTCGTACCGCGCGATCTCGCACCATACGTCGGCGGCTCTCGTCTCCTCGCTCAGGCAGTTCCGGCAGACTCGAGGGATGACGCCCGACGAGAACAAGTCCCGCGTGCTCGCGCTGTTCGAGGAGGTCATCAACTCGCACGACGCGTCGGCCCTCGGGAGGTTCACGACCAACCCTGACATCGACGCAACACTTCGTCGTCTCTTGAGTGGCTTTCCCGATCTGCGTTTCGAGGTGCGGTGGGCGATCGCCGAGTCAGATCGTGTCGTCGTCTTCCTCGAGATGTCCGGAACCCACGAGGGCCCCTGGCTGATGGTGCAGGAGGCGACGCACCGTCCGATGGAGGCGTCGATCCTGTTGGCGTTCCAGCTCGACGCCGACGGCATGCTCCTAGACACCTGGCTGGGAACGAACTTCATCGCCATGCTGGCTCAGCTGGGCTGGGGTGTCGCCCCGCAAGGGCAACAGGTGCCCGTGACCTAGGACGAACCCTCCGAGCGACCCCGCGTGTCAGAGCGCCGACGTCATGCACCCTCGGACGGCGTCTGGGAGGACACAACGCCGAGCTCTGTCATCACCGACAGGTTGTCCCAGTACTGGCGGATGTGCGTCAAACGGCCATCCTTGACGATGCCCACAGAAAGCCCCGCAAGCACGATCTGCTTTCCGAGGCCGGCGAAGGTGCCGCGCCATTTCGACTCCCAGAACACCTTGTCACCGATCACATCGACAGTGAGCTCAGTCGAGATGTCCTCCGCCGTGGCGTTCTGGGACCGCAGCGCTTCGATCAGCTCTCCGGCCGAGTGGAGGTCGTACGACGGCGAGATGGCCCGTACGTCCGGAGCGAGCAACGGTTCGAGCGCCTCGTAGTTCTTTGTCCGAGCGGCCTCATCAAGGGCTCGGACCAGTCGTTCATGGTCGTGCATTCGCCCATGCTGCCCGTTCCCGCGCTGCGGCGCTCCTAGTGGTGATGTCCATCCGTCGGGCGGAGGAGCGCTCGTGCCACCACAGGCCCTTGATCTTGCTGGCTTCCGTCGTCGGAGGGGCTATCAACAACCATGACACACGCATCGACGCGAAGTCCGACTCGGCACGAGCGTGATCGGCGTGGACGCGACGGCCGATTCCGTGGGGTTCAGCTCGGTGTCGGAGGGGCGATTGCACCGTTAAGGACACGGATCCAACTGGCGCCTAACGCTCCGCGGCCCCTGCCGATTGCGCTCCCCTGCCCCTGGCGACAGTATGCGTCGATCCGCGGGATCGGAGGCGCCATGAGGACTGCATCTCGCTGGGCGATGGTTGTACTGGTCGGACTGGCCGTAGGGATTCTTGCCAGTTGTGGCGACGATGACGAGAACACGACGACCACCACCGCGAGCGCGACGGAGTGCGCCGAGTCGGAAGGCCCCGGGAACGTCATCGAGTCCTACCGCGTCGCGTTTTCGGGTCGATCGGGCACCCTCATGTTCCGGCTCACGCGGTGAGGCCGATGTCGGTGTGCTGGTCACGACGAGCGGCCTAGAAGCGAGACTCGTCGGCCGGGTGCCGTTCGGACCACAGCGCAAAGTCGTCGATGTCACCACGGACATGAAGGCCGACTTCCTCGAGGAGATCGAGCCGGGCGAATACAAATTCACGCTTCGCGCGTTCGAGAACGGCAAGCTCAATGTGGGCGAGCCGATTGACACAAGCACACGCTGCGTCGAAGTCCGCTGACTCGGGCACCTAGATGAGTCCGCGGTAGGAGGCGCGTAGCATTCCCCGGATCGAATTGAGGTCGCCTATCCGCGAACGGTTCACACCGTGGCTAGGACTTCGTAGACCTCGGCTGACACGAACTTGACGGGAGCATCGGGGGGCGGGCCTTGTGCAAAACGACTGGCCCCGCCGGCAGCGGCCTCCTCGCTCTCGAAGATCACGAGGCTCTCGCCGTGACTGCCGTCAGTCGACAGACACCACGTCCCGCTCACGAAGCCCGGGAGCTGCTTCGCGGTCGGCACGCCGAAGTCGTTGAGCAGCTGTCGCGCCTGCTCTACTCGTTCCTTGTCGATCTCAACGCCGACTCGCACTGCATGCATAACTTCCTCCTTGTTGTCGATGTGTGTTCGACGGCTCAGACCTCGGGGAGCACGCCGAGCTGACGAAGCATCGTCGCGCCGTCCCAATACACGATCTCTTCTTCCACGAGCCCGTCGTCGCCGAAGCGGAAGAGCAGACAAACGTCGTACTCCATCCGGCGGCGGGTCGGCGGGAGCCCGCCGAAATCGCCCTCGTGCGTGCCGGTGATGGTGCACTGGACGCACATGCGGTTCTCGGTCGAGAACAGATCGCTCACCTCGAGATGGACATCGGGGAACGCAGCGAACAACTCCTCCATCGCCGACCGGATGGCATCCCTGCCCGTCGCCGTCTCGCCGGTCGGCACTCGCCGTTGGATGCCGTTCTCGGAGAAGAACGTCGCCACCCTCGCTGCATCATGGGTATTCACGCTCCTCTCGTCGAGATGAGCTTGGAACTGCTCGCGCGTCATGTCGGTGAACCGGGTCGTCAACTGCGTCATGTGCCCGAGTGTGCCAGCGGGCGGTCGCCGGTACATCCGCCATCTGGCGGATGTTGCCGCAGCCGATCCGCGCGAGGATCGCGGTTGGCTCTCTCCTGCTGGAGGCATGATGGCCGACCCGCCGAATTGGCTTCAGGCACGAACGCTCACGTTGGTGCTGACCGACGTGGAGGGCTCGTCGCGCCTCTGGCAGGACGATCCCGGCGCGGCGTCGGTGGCGTTGGCACGCAGGGAACAGATCATCTCCGACTCGACGTCGCGTCACGCGGGCACGCTGCCGCTCGAACAGGGCGAGGGCGACAGCTCCGTGTCGGTGTTCTCGCGGGCGTCAGACGCCGCGGCTTGCGCTCTCGACATCCAACAGCGGCTGGCCGACGAGCCGTGGCCAGCAGGAGCGGAGATCCGCCTGCGGATTGCCCTCCACACCGGCGAGGCCGATGTTCGGCCAGACGGTACGTATCAGGGCGCGGCGCTGAACCGGTGCGCCCGGCTGCGCTCGATCGGTCACGGTGGGCAGGTTCTCGTGTCGCAGGCCACCTACGAGGTCCTGGTCGACGGCCTTGCTGACAACGTCCTCCTCCGCGATCTCGGTGTCCATCACCTGCGGGACCTGACCCGCCCCGAGCACGTCTGGCAACTCGGTCCCAGCGAAGGATGCGACACCTTCCCGCCGTTGCGCTCAGTTGAACCGGTCGCCAACAACCTGCCCGTCCCGCTTACATCGTTCGTGGGCCGAGACGTCGAGGTCGATACCGTGAGCACACTTGTAGGTGACTCGCGACTGGTGACCCTCACCGGCGCCGGTGGCTGCGGCAAGACCCGGCTTGCCCTCGCGGTCGCCGCCAACGTGGCCGACAACCACCCCGACGGCATCTGCTGGGTCGATCTCGCGCCGCTGAGCGATCCGACGCTCGTGCCCGCCGCCCTCGCCGGAGTGCTGGGCCTACCTGAATCACCCATGGAGCCGATCGCCGACACGGTGGCCGGCTATCTCTCGCAACGGCGCGCGTTGGTGGGGCTGGACAATTGCGAGCACCTCATCGAGGCCTGCGCCGCGTTGGCGGCTGCCCTCATCGAGGCTTGTGCGGGCGTGACGGTGCTGGCCACCAGCCGGGAACTGCTCGGCCTCAACGGCGAGACCGCCTGGGCGGTCCCGCCGATGTCGCTGCCCCACGATGGCGAGTTGATGGACAGTGAGTCGGTGCGGCTTTTCGTCGACCGGGCCCGGTCGTCCAGGCCGAACTTTGCGATGACCGACGAGAATGCCGCGAGCGTGGCGGAGATCTGCACCCGCCTCGACGGCATCCCCCTTGCCATCGAGCTCGCCGCCGCCCGCACCCGGCTACTGACGGTGGGCGAGATCGCCGAAGGTCTCGCCGACCGGTTCCACCTTCTGACCGGTGGCGGTCGCTCGGCGCTGCCGCGTCAGCGCACGCTCGAGGGCTCGGTCGACTGGAGCCACGACCTGCTCGGCCGGACCGAACAGGCTGTGTTGCGCCGCCTCGCGGTCTTCCCGGGCGGCTTCACCCTCAACGAGGCGGAGGCCGTGTGCGCCGGTGACGAGGTCACCACGCAGAGCGTGCTCGATCTCCTGAGCACGCTCGTGGACCGGTCCCTCGTCCAGGTCGTCGACGACGCCGGCGCACTGACGCGCTACCGGCTGCTCGAGACGATCCGCGACTACGCCCGCCACAAGCTGACCGATGCTGGCGAAGCCGCGGAGACGCGGGATCGGCACCTCGACTACTACGTGGCCTTCGCCGAGCGGGCGGCCGCCGGCCTCGAGGGAAGCGACACGCTCACCTGGTTGGCCCGGGTCGACGCGGAGATCGACAACTTGCGCGCCGCTCTGGACTGGAGCACCGAGTCCGCCAGTCGAGGGCGGGGCGTCCGTCTGGTGAGACTTCTCACGCTGTATTGGTTCGCGCGCAGCGACCTCGCGATCGGGCGCGCCCGTCTCGAAGCCACCCTGGCTGGCCCGAGACGCGACGACGTCGACCGGGCTGGCGCGCTCAGCGCCCTCTGCGTCGTCTGCTACCGCGCCGGCGACATGGCCAAGGCGACGCGATTCGGCGACGAGGCGGTCGCCATCGGACGCCGGCTCGGCGATGCGGCCACGCTGGGGCGAGCTCTCCATTGGCGCGGGTGGGCGCGGTGCTGGGGCGAGGCCGACCTGCAGGGTGGGTGGTCCGATTTCCAAGAAGCGCAGGCCACGCTGCGCCAGACCGACGACCATCTCTTCCAGGCACTGAACCTGGCATTGCTCGCGTGGTCCTATGTCGATACGAGTGAAGCGAGTCGCGCCCGTGACTTGCTCGACGAGGCCTTGGCCCTGACCGACGCCGCCGACGTCCCCCATGCCCGCTGCTATTGCCTCCTCATCCGTGGACAGCTCGACACTCTGGAAGGCCGAATCGACGCCGCCACGGCCCGGCTCGACGAAGCCCTCGAGCTGGCCAACGCGATCGGCGACCACTACGCCGAGATCTTCGCCCGCGGCTTCCTCGCCTACGCGCACCTCTTCGGCGGTCGTTACGCAGAGAGCCGCGATCTTTGCGAGCACGGGCTGCGAGTCGCGCTCGACAATCGCAGCCCGATGGGCGAGGGCTTCATGCGGATGGCTCTCGGACATCTGGCGTTCGCGGACGGCGCGCTCGACGTCGCCGAGGATCAGCTCGGAACCTCATTCCAGCTCTTCACCATCGTGTGGCAGGGTGCCGCGGCGATGTGTCGCGCCCTCCACGCGCAAGTCGCCGCGGCACGGTCGCAGCCGGCTGAGGCCGGCCAGCGCGCCGCGGAAGCAATCCGTCTCGCGCAGAAGACTGACACGGTCAACGCGATCGCCTGGGCACTCATCGGTCAGGCGTCGCTGGCCCGACTCGACGGCGATCCGCACCGGGCCGAGGACCTCCTCCACGATGTAGCCGATCTCGCGCACCAGACAGGCCGAGTGTTCTTTATGGGCGACGTCCTCGAGGATCTCGCGGCAGCGCTCGCCGACCAGGACCGCTTTGAGGACGCGGCGCGGCTGCTCGGCGCCGCGCACGGCCTGCGCGACGCCATTGGCCTCCCGCGCTTCCCAGTCCACGCGGCATCCCACGAGACGTGCACAGCGGTGGTCCGAAGCGGGCTCGGCGCGGCCGCGTTCGACGACGCGTGGGCTGCCGGCGCCGCGCTCACTCTCGACGACGCGATCGCCTACGCCCGACGGGGACGGGGGCATCGCAAGCGGCCCACTCACGGCTGGGAGAGCCTTACGCCTACGGAGCTGCAGGTCGTCGAGCTCGTCACCTCCGGCCTCACGAATCCTCAGATCGGTGAGCGGCTGTTCGTCTCCAAGCGCACCGTGCAGACGCACGTCGCGCATGTCTTCACCAAGTTGGGCGTGTCGACTCGCTCCGAACTTGCCGCCACGGCAGCTGGGCGACGACCCGTCGAGTGATGAGCTGGTTCGCATCGAGAGCGCGGCAACTCAACGTGCGTCAGTAAGCCCCTGACGTGTCGGAGGGGGGACTTGAACCCCCACGCCCTTGCGGGCACTAGCCCCTCAAGCTGAGCGCGTCTGCCTATTCCGCCACTCCGACTTGGAACGCCCAAACTCGAGGCACGGAGTCCCGGAAACCGGTGCCAGGTGCCTCCAGAATGGGCAGCAGACGATTGTATCGCCGGGTGCTAGCTGGCGACCCACACGCGGGCGCCGTCGAAGGTGCCGGTGGGTGAAAGGGTGAGGCCGCCGACCTTCTTGGCGGTGACCGCGTGGACCTCGTACTGGAGGATCGGGATGACCGGAACCTGGGCCAGCGCGATCTTCTCGGCCTCCTGGTAGTCGGCTACCCGCTTCGCCTCGTCGCCGTCGGCCCGGGCCACTTTGAGCGCGGCGTCGAACGCCGGGTTGTTGAAGCCGACGAGGTTGTTACGCGATCCCGACATGAACATCGGCCCCAGAAACGCCTCGGGCGCAGGGTAGGCGGCGATCCAACCGAGCAGGAACAGCTCCTGCTGACCGCTCACCTCGAAGTTGAGGTACTCGTCGAACGGCTTCGGTCGCAGCGTGGCGTTGATCCCAGCCTGGGTGAGGTCGGCCTGGATGGCCTTGGCCAGCGCGTCACGGATCGCACCGGCGTCGTAGTCGAGGAAGATCTCGGGAGGCCCAGTCGGGAAGGCCGCCGCGACCAGCTCCTTGGCCCGCGTCACATCGTGCCCGCAGGTCGCGCCGCACGCATTCTTCTGGAACCCGGGAATGCCGCTGACCACGATGCCGTCGAGCGGCTTGTAGATGTCGTCGTAGACCGCGCGGACGAGCGCCGGGCGATCGATCGCTCGGATGATGGCCTCCCGGAACCGCGGGTCGGCGAACTTGTTGTTCTTGACGTTGAAGCCGAAGAAGAGTTCGGCGGCGTACGGGACGAAGCCGCCGGTGCCGTATCGCGAACCGGCGGCCGCAACCTGCTCGGGCGGCACCTGGCTCCAATCGAGCTCGCCACGCGTGAACGCGGTGTACGAGGCCGCTACCCCGTCGAAGCCGACCAAGTCGATTCCGTCGAGCAGGGCCTCCGACTCGGGTGCCCGAACCAACCGGATGCGGGTCCCCGTGCGGGCGCCCACCGCGAACGGGCCGCTACCGACGGGCTGCTTGGCGAACGGCGGGGCCGGCTCCGCAGCCTCGACCGACTCCTGCGCGACGACACCGAACACCGGGCTACTGAGAACCCACGGAAGCATGGCGAACGGCTGGTCCAGCGCAATGTGCACCACGTCGGATGCCGGCGCGGTGACGCCAGCCAAGCCCGGCGCGTCGCGCACCGCCGTGTCGGTATAGCCGGAGATCATTTCGAGCAACTCAGAACCTGGCGAACCGGAACCACGACGGGCCACTCGATCGAGGGTGTACTTGATATCGGCGGCCGTGATGGCCCGGCCGTTGGCGAACTTGGCACCGGGCCGAAGGAAAAAGTCGAACTGCTTCTGATCCTCAGAAGCCGTCCAGCGTGCCGCCAGCGCGGGCACCACGTTCTTCTTGGCGACGTCGAACGCGGTCAGCCCGTCGAAAATCTGATCGGCGACCAAGAGCTGCTCGACGGTGCGCGCTTGGGCCGGATCCAAGCTGAAGTCGGCGGTGACGCCGACGCGGAGTACGTCGCCCCGGCGCGGCTTCCCCGCGCCGGGGTCCGAGTCGTTGCCCTGGCACGCGGCCAGAACCAGGACGGCAACCAACAGCGGAGCAAGGTTGCGGCGAAGCATGATCAGACGACGGTAATGCTCTCGGCAAAGTGGCACGCCGCGGCATGGCCCTGACCGCGGTCGATAAGTGCCGGTTCCTCCTCGGCACAGATCGCCTGTGCTTTCCAACAACGCGTGCGAAAGCGGCACCCTGATGGCGGATCGATCGCGCTCGGAAGGTCTCCCTGGAGGACGATTCGCTTGCGCTGCCGCTCCTTGCGGGGGTCAGGCACCGGCACCGCCGATAGCAGCGCCTGTGTGTACGGGTGCGAAGGGCGGTCATACACCTCATCGCGAGTACCGGTCTCCACGATTTTGCCCAGATACATGACCGCTACGCGGTCGGAGATGTGGCGCACGACCGAAAGATCGTGGGCGATGAACAGATACGCCAGGCCGAGGCGGGCCTGGAGATCCTCGAGGAGGTTGACCACCTGCGCTTGGATCGACACATCCAGGGCGGACACTGGCTCGTCCAGAACCAGTACGTCGGGGTCGAGGGCCAGGGCCCGCGCCACGCCAATGCGCTGGCGCTGGCCGCCCGAGAACTCGTGCGGGTAGCGGCCGGCGTGCTCAGGGCTCAGGCCGACCAGCGACAGGAGTTCGAGGACGCGCTCATCGCCGCCGTCGCCGTAGATGCCGTGGATGCGCAACGGCTCCGACAACAACGCCCGGACCGTCATCCGCGGGTTGAGCGATGCGTAGGGATCCTGGAACACAATCTGCATGTCGCGCCGGAGCGTCCGTAGCTCGCGGCCGCGCAGCGCCAGCACGTCCTGTTCCTTGAACCTGATCGACCCGGCGGTGGCGGAAAGCAGCCGTAACACCAGCCGGCCCGTGGTCGACTTCCCGCAGCCCGACTCCCCCACCAAACTCAGTGTCTCGCCGGGGTAGAGCTCGAAGCTCACGCCGCACACCGCGTGCACCTTGCCGACCTCCCGCCGGAAGAACCCGGCCCGCACCGGAAAGTGCTTCACGAGGTCGCGCGCCTCGAGGATGGCCTCGGGTGGCGGTGCCGGCTGCACATCGGGCTGGGGCGTGGTCACGCTCATGGCGTGGTTCCCGCGTGGCGGAGCAGTCGCGCCGGGGCTTGCGCGGCGACCGCTTCGGCGAAGTGGCAGGCCGCGACGTGGGCCGGCGAGGTACCGACGCTGAGCAGCTCGGGCCGATCGGTCGAGCACGGCGTGGGGAGTTGGGCGAACTCGCACCGCGGGTGAAATGCGCACCCAGGCGGCACCCTCGTGAGGGACGGTGGCTGACCCTCGATGGGCCGGAGCCGCTCGGCGCCTGTCCCCTCGTCGAGCCGCGGTAGAGACTCGAGCAACCCGAGCGTGTAGGGATGACCAGGCTCGTAGAACAAGTTGTCGACTGACCCACGCTCGACCGCCCGGCCGGCGTACATCACCATCACTTCGTCGGCCATGCCGGCGACCACACCCAGGTCGTGGGTGATGAGCAGGATCGCAGCCTTGGTTTCGCGCTGCACCTGCTCGAGTACCTCGAGGACCTGGGCCTGCACCGTCACGTCGAGCGCCGTCGTGGGCTCATCCGCGATGATCAGGTCAGGGTCGCAGGAAATGGCCATGGCGATCATCGCCCGCTGGCGCATGCCGCCGGAGAACTGGTGCGGGTAGTCATCCATCCGCTCCTGGGCGCGAGGGATACCAACGAGGCTCAACACCTCGGCAGCCCGCGCTCGCGCCCCCTTCTTGTCGAGCTTCTGGTGAAGGCGAAGCATTTCGACGATCTGATGACCGATCGTGTAGACGGGATTGAGCGACGTCATCGGATCCTGGAAGATCATCGCGATCTCGCTACCGCGGATCCGGCGAAGCTCGTCATCGTCGAGCTTGAGCAGGTCCTCGCCCCGCCACAGGATCTCGCCCGACGTGATGCGGCCCGGCGGACTCGGTACCAGGCCGAGGATCGCCGACGCGGTGACGGACTTGCCCGAGCCCGATTCACCGACGACCGCGAACACCTCCTCACCGCGGATGTCGAACGACACGCCGTCGACCGCATGCACCGAGCCGCCGCGCATTGCGAACTCGACCCGCAGGTCGCGTACGGAGAGCAGCGCCGTCATTCGGAGCGCAACCGTGGATCGAGCGCATCCCGGAGGCCGTCGCCAACGAACACGAACGCCATCACGGTGACAAAGATCGCCGCGCCCGGGAAGAACAGCATGTGCGGCGACCCGACGAGGAAGCTCTTGCCCTGCGCCACCATCAGGCCCCACGCGGGCTTGGGCTCGGTGATACCCACTCCGAGGAAGGACAACGCGGCCTCAGACAACACCGCGGTACCTACGAAGATCGTCGCGTAGACGATCACCGGCTGAATGGCATTGGGAAAGATGTGGCGGCGAATAATGCGAAAGTTGCTGGCCCCGATGGCGCGGCGCCGCTTCTATGTACTCGGTTTCCTTGATCGACAAGATGCTCGATCGGAAGATGCGGGCGAACGCCATCCATCCCAGCCCTCCCAGCACCGCGATCACCGTGGCTTCTCCCCGACCCAGCACCGTGATGATGGCAATGGCGGCGAGGATGTAGGGGAAGGCGAGGAAGATGTCGGTGAGGCGCATCAGGATCGAGTCGATCCAGCGGCCGTAGAAGCCCGCCGCGGCACCGGCAGTGAGGCCGACGGCCAGCGCGATCGCCACCGAGAAGATGCCGACTCGCAGCGACACCCTCGATCCGTACACGATGCGGGTGTACAGGTCGCGCCCGAGCAGATCGGTACCGAACCAGTGGTCGCCGCTCGGCGACCGCCGGCTCACCGGTGGGTCAATCTTGGCGGGGTCATAGAACGTGATGAGCGGGGCGAGGATGGCGGCCAGCACCATCAGCACCAGGATCACCAGGCCGATGATCGCCAGCCGATTCCTGCGGAAGCGGCGCCACACGTCCCCCCTGCTCGACGGCGCGGCGGTCGAATCGATGGCCGCGGCCAGGCTGGCCGGGCCGGGTGCTGCCTCGGGTTGCAGGTCAGCCATTACTCGGAGCTCTCGCCGCCGTAGCGGATGCGCGGATCGAAGAACGCGTAGCTGAGGTCGACGATCAGGTTGATCATCACGTAGGCGACGACCAGCACCAGCGTAAAGCCGAGGACGACGGGTGAGTCGAGCGCGCCGATGGCAGTGGCGATGGTGGTGCCCATGCCCGGCCAGCTGAAGACGGTTTCCGTCAGCACCGCCGAGCCGATCAGGTTGGCCAGGTCGAGGCCGATCAGTGTGACCACCGGGATCATGGCGTTCTTCAGGCCGTGCTTGAAGATGACCTGCGTGCGCGAGAGGCCCTTTGCCGCCGCGGTGCGCATGTAGTCGGCCCGCAGCACCTCGAGCATCGTCGTCCGCATCATGCGGGCCACCAGCGCGGTCGACACCGACGCCAGCGTCACCGCCGGCAGCGCCACGTACTTCCACTGGTCGCCCGCGGGGATGAAGAACAAGTACCAGTGATCGGGCCCGATCCCACTGACCGGGAAGCGCGCCCATTGCGGGTAGTCCTGCTGGAACGTGTAGATGCCCAGCATGTATTGCAGCAGGTACCCCAACACGAAGACTGGGACGGCCACCACCATCGTGGTGGACACCGTGGTCAAGGCGTCGAGAAACGAGTACCGGCGGACGGCCGACACGATGCCGGCCGCGATCCCGATCATGACTTCGATCGTCAACGCGAGGAGCGCCAAGCGGATGCTGTTGGGCGCCTTCTCCTTGAGCATCGTGTTGACCGACCGGCTCTGCCGATAGGACGTGCCGAGGTCGCCTTGGGCCAAACGCTGCCAGTACTTGCCGTACTGCACGTACCAGGGCTTGTCGAGGCCGAACTTCGCCTCCACCGCCCTGCGGGTATCGGCGTTGACCGCCCGCTCACCCGCGAGGGCGTCGACCGGATCGCCGGGAACGACAAAGAACACAACGAACAGCAGGCTGAGCGCGCCGACCACTACCGGCACGACCATCAGCGTCCGCTTTATCGCGTACGCCAGCACCGGAGGGCGCTCTCAGGCGGCGATTCGCGAGCACTGCGGCTCGCGAACCGCCCACCGGTGAGCGAGGTTCAGGCTGCCTTCTCCAGCCACATGTTCTCGTAGTTCAAGAAGCCGAGTGGCGATTGGACGACGTTCTTGAGGGTCGGCCGCCACACGATCGTGCCCCGGTACCAATTGAGCGGGATTGCGACCACCTCGTCGAGGATCTTCTTCTCGGCCTCGTTGTACAAGCGGTTGCGCTCGCTCTCGTCGGTTGCCGTGCGGGCATCGTCGAGGAGCTTGTCGAAGGCGGGATCGCTGTACTGGGCCAGGTTGTCGCCACCGAGCGCGCCGGTGCTGAATAGCGGGTACAAGCCGTTGTCGTAGGCGATGTAGTCCCAGAACCAGCCGGCCCGCAGGAACTGGCCGTTGCCCTTGCGCATCTCACTGAAGTAGGTCTTGGAGTCGCCTGGTGCCAGGGTGGCGTTGATCCCGATGTCCTTCAGGTTGGCCTGGACGATCGCCGCGACCGGCTCGTGTCCTGACCCGGCGTTGAAGTTGAGCTTCAGCGTCGGCAACGGCTTACCCCATTCGGTCAGCAGCTGCTTGGCCCGAGTGACGTCGCGCTTGGTAACGGTGCTGATGTCGGCCTTGTAGCCGGGCATGCCCGGCGGGGTGAAGCCGGTGGCCACCTTGCGGGTGCCGCTGTAGACGGTGTCGACGATGGCCTGTCGGTCGATGGCGAGGCTGATGGCCTGCCGCAACTTGAGGTTGGCCGCGCCACCCACCACCGGGTCCTTCTGGTTGAGTGCCCAGTAGTACGTCGCCAGGGTGTCGAGCGCGGTGGTGTTGGTGTCGGGGAATCGCGTTCGGACGTCGGCGTAACGCCCCGGCGGGATGTCGGCGGTCTGCGCCGCGCCGGCCTCGAAGCCGGCAAAGGCGGTCTCGGTGTCCTTGGAGATCACGAAGTCGATTCCGTCGAGGTATGCCTTGTGATTCTCAAAGCCGCCCCAGTACGTGTCGTTGCGAAGGAGCTTGATGTACTGGTCGTGCTTCCATGGCTCGGCCATCTTGAACGGCCCGTTGCCGATCATCACACCGTTCTCCCACGCGGTCTGGTCGGCCAGCGCGGAGGCAGCCTTCTTGGGAACCGGCGAGAACACGGTGTGCGAGATCACGTTCGGGAAGATGTTGAGGGGCGCGTCGAGCGTGACCTTCAGGGTCCTCGCCGCGTCGTCGGCAACTATCCCGCTGATCTCCTTGGCCTTGCCGCTCGATACGTCCTTCGAGCCCTTGATCTTGGCGTTATCGGTGATGTGATACGCGATCTCCGAGGCCAGCTTGGCGTCGAGCACGCGCTCCCATGCGTACTTGAAATCGCTGGGAAGCACCGGATCGCCGTTGGACCACAGCACGTTGTTGCGGAGCTTGAACGTCCACTCGGTGAAGTCGTCGTTGTTCGTCCACGACTCGGCCACGAGCGGCTTGAGCTCCTTGGCTTTCGGGTCGTACTCGGTGAGGCCGTCGTAGACCAGCGTGGTGATCTGCGCGCCGTCGAAGGTGCCTGCCGTCGCAGGATCGATGTGGTCGACGTCGCCACCGTTGGCTAGGTCCTGGTGATCGACCAGAGTTCCGCCGATAACCGGTTGGCCTGCGTCGTCTCCGGCGTCGCCGGATGCCCCGTCGTCGTCATCACTACCGCACGCAGATGCGACGAGCGCGAAAACAGCGAGGACGGCAAGCAACCACATGAACGGCCTCCGGTTGTGCACCGGACCACCTCCTCTGTTGGGGGACTGCTACTGAAGACGTATCGCCAAAATCAGCGTGGTAAACGCAAAAATCAGACCGGTGAACACCGTGATGCGGTCGAGGTTCTTCTCGACCACGGTGGAACCGGCTGCTGCGCTACCCATCCCGCCCCCGAACATGTCGGATAGCCCACCTCCACGGCCACTGTGCAAGAGGATCAGCAGAATCAGTAGGACTGACACCAACACATGGAGACCGACGATCACCGCGGTCAGCACGTGCCGTGCCTTGGATTCTCAAGCACCATGACGGCGTCCACGGTACCACCCGCGGTCCCGCCGGCCGTTAACGGTGCATTCATGCGTAAAAGCGGACCACGGCGGCGAACTCGTCGGCTTCCAGGCTGGCTCCCCCCACAAGGGCGCCGTCGATGTCGAGTTGCGCCATCAACTCGGCGATGTTGGCGGGCTTGACCGAGCCGCCGTACTGGATGCGGACGGCTTCGGCGGCCGGCTTCCCGGCCACCTCGGCGACGATGCCGCGGACGTACGCGCAGGTGGCCTGAGCGTCGTCGGGTGTGGCGTTGCGTCCTGTGCCGATGGCCCAGATCGGCTCGTAGGCGATCACCATCGCGCCGACCGCCTCGCCGCTGACCCCGACCAGCCCGGCGCGCACCTGGCCGCCGACCTTCTCCCCCGTGCTCCCCGCTTCGCGCTCCTCGAGCGTCTCCCCGACGCAGAGGATCGGCGTCATGTTGTTGCGGAGTACCGCGTGCACCTTCTTGTTGACCCACTCGTCGCTCTCACCGAAGATCTCGCGGCGCTCGGAGTGCCCGACGATGACATAGTTGACGTCGAGCTTGGCCAGCATGCCGGGACTGATTTCACCGGTGAAGGCGCCCTTATCCTCCCAATGGCAGTTCTGCGCACCTAGCAGGATCGGGATCTTGTCGGCGTCAAGGATCGTCTGCACGGACCGAAGATTCGTAAAGGGCGGGTGCACGGAAACATCTGTCGCGTCGTAGTCCGCATCGGTCAGACGGAACGCCAGCTTTTGGATGAGCTGGATCGCGTCGAAATGGTTGTGGTGCATCTTCCAGTTACCGCTGATCAATGGTTTACGGGGCATTCGGTGCCTTTCGCAACGCGGTCAACCCGGGGAGATCCCCCTGTTCGATGAACTCCAGCGACGCGCCGCCACCGGTTGACACATGATCAATCTGGTCCGCGAGGTCGAAGGTGTGGATTGCACTCACGCTGTCGCCGCCGCCGACAACCGTGAAGCCACGGCATTCGGCCACCGCGTGAGCCACCGTACGGGTGCCGGCGGCGAAGCGCTCGTCCTCGAAGACGCCCATGGGGCCGTTCCAGAACAGGGTCCGTCCCTCACTGATGGCATCGGTGAACTCCGCGGCGGCACCGGGCCCAATATCGAGGCCCTTGTAGCCGGGCGGGATCGAGCGCCCGACCTGGCGAACGTCGCCGTTCGGCCCGAGCGCGGTGATGTCTGATGGAAGCAGCAACTTGTCGCCGACGGTCGCCAGGAGCTCCTTGCACTCGCCAACGAAATCGGGCTCGACCAGCGAGTCACCGACCTCGTGGCCGAGGGCAAGGAAGAACGTGAAACACATCGCGCCACCCACGACCAACTGGTCGACCTTCGTGATCAGCGCCTTGATGGGTCCCAGCTTGTCGCTCACCTTGGCGCCGCCGAGGATGGCGACGAACGGCCGCTTCGGCTGCTCGAGGAGCTGACTCAATACCTCCACCTCACGGCCAAGGAGGCGACCCGCGGCACTTGGAAGGCGAGACGGCGGACCGGTGATGGACGCGTGCGCGCGGTGCGCGGCACCGAAGGCATCGTTGACGTAGAGGTCTTGGCCCTCGACGAGCTTCTCGAAGAATGCCGGGTCGTTGGCCTCCTCGCCGGGATCGAAGCGCAGGTTCTCGAGCAATTCGACCCGGGGGGCGAGCTCCGCGAGCCGGCGCCGCACGGGTTCGATCGAGTAGCGGGGATCGGGCTTGCCTTTCGGCCGCCCAAGGTGACTGCACGCGGTGACCGTCGCACCCTGCGCCGTGAGCCACTCGATTGTGGGCAGCGCAGCGCGAATCCGCGAGTCGTCAGCGATCGTGCCGTCATCGCCCAACGGCACGTTGAAGTCGGCGCGCAGCAGGACATGCCTGCCTGCCGGATCGGGCAGGTCTTCGAGGAGCGGGAGGTGCACTCTTGACTAGGAGCCGGTGCCGACGATGAGCGTGAGGTCGACCAGGCGGTTCGAGTAGCCCCACTCGTTGTCGTACCAGCCGAGCACCTTCACCATGTTGCCCATGGTCATCGTCAGCTCCGAGTCGAAGGTGCACGAAGCGGGCGAACCCACGATGTCGGAGGAGACGATCGGGTCCTCGGTATAGACGAGCACCTTGCTGAGCGGGCCCTTCTTGGCCGCCGCCTTGAACGCGGCGTTCACCTCATCGACAGTGACGTCCTTGTTCAGAATGCCGACGAAGTCGGTGATGGAGCCGTCCTGGACCGGAACGCGCAGCGCGGTGCCGTCGAGCTTCCCCTTCATTGACTCGAGTACGAGGCTGGTGGCGCGAGCGGCGCCGGTTGAGGCAGGAACGATGTTGGCAGCGGCGGCCCGGCTCCGACGGAGATCCTTGTGGGCAAGGTCGAGGAGGTTTTGATCGTTCGTGTACGCGTGCACCGTGGTCATCAGACCACGCTCGATACCGAACGCATCGTCGAGAACCTTGATCATCGGCACGAAGCAGTTGGTCGTACACGACGCGTTCGAAATCACCTGATGCTTGGCCGGATCAAACGTGTCGTCGTTGACGCCGACAACAAACGTGGCATCAGCGCCGGTAGCCGGCGCGCTGATGATCACGCGCTTGGCGCCGCCTTCAATGTGCGCGGCGGCTGCGTCGCGGTCGGTGAAGAAGCCGGTGGACTCGATAACGACGTCCACGCCGAGGTCACCCCAGGGCAACGCCTTGGGATCGCGCTCGGCGAGCACCTTGAACGAGTCCTTGCCCACCGTGATGGTGTCGCCATCGGTGGAAACGGCCTCCGTGATCTTGCCGTGCGTGCTGTCGTACTTCAGCAGGTGGGCGTTGGTTGCCGGGGGCACCAGGTCGTTGACCGCGACGATGTCGATGTCGGCGCCCGCCTTTTTGAGCGCCCGGTAGAAGTTGCGCCCGATGCGGCCAAAGCCATTGATGCCTACGCGAACAGTCATATGTCCTCCAGAGATGTACGGCTATACGACCAGATCGCGGAGGGCTTCCGCCAGTCGGGCCGGATCGTGGGCCAGGCCGTCGTCGCGGGCGAGCGATCGTTCGGGCGTGTGGGCCAGCACGATGTCGACGTCGAGGCCGTGGGCGACGAGCGCGTCCACATGGGCCGCGACGTCGTAGCCCTCCGTCTCTGGGATCTGGGGCCGCAGGTTGGCGACGTACACCTTTTGTGCCTTAGTGGTGGCCAGCGCCTCGCGTATGTCAGGCACGACGACGGCGGCCAGGACGCTGGTGAACAGCGAGCCAGGCCCGATGACGATCTGGTCGGCCGTGGCGATGGCATCGAGCGCCGCACGCGGCGCGGGCGGATCGGGAGGCACCAACCCGACTACTGAGAGCCGCCCCGCGTTCTGCACATTGACCTGACCCTCGATCGCACCGGTCGCCGCCTCGGCCTTGAGAACGACCGGAACCGTGGTGGCCGGCAGGACAGTGCCGGACGCGTTGACGAGGAGGCCGGCCTCGGCCAGCGCGACGGTGAAGTCACCAGTGACGTTGGTGAGCCCGGCGATGATGAGGTTGCCCAGCGCATGGCCCTCCAGCTCGCCGGTTTCGAAGCGGTGTTCGAACACCAGCGCCCACAGCGAATCGGGCGCGGCGAGGGCAACGAGGCACCGGCGGAGGTCGCCGGGGGCGGGTATGCCGAGAGCGTCGCGAAGGCGGCCGCTCGACCCACCGTCGTCGGCCACCGAAACGACCGCGGTGATCTCCGACGCGTAGCGGCGGACGGCCTGCAGACTCGCTGCCAAGCCATGCCCACCGCCGATGGCAACTACTCGCGTCACTTGGCGACGTCGCGATGCAGGATCGCCGGGCCGAATCCGAGCCGGCGCAGGATCTCGCCCAGCTCTTCGGCCAGCACCACGGAGCGATGGTGGCCGCCGGTGCACCCGATGGCAACCGTGAGATACGACTTGCCCTCGTTCACGTAGTTCGGCAGCAGGAATGTGAACAGATCGTCGAGCTTGTTGAGGAACTCCTTGGTGTCGGGCTGCTTGAGGACGTAGTCGCGCACCGCAGGATCGAGGCCAGTCAACGGACGGAGCTCGTCGACCCAGTGAGGATTCGGGAGGAAGCGGCAGTCGAGCACCAGGTCGGCGTCGAGCGGCATGCCGTGCTTGTACCCAAACGAGATGATCGCGGTCTGCATGGTCGATGGATCGTCACGGCCGAAGAGTTCGACCAGCCGGTCACGCAGTTGATGCACGTTGAGATCGGAGGTGTCGACAACCACGTCGGCGCCGTCGCGCACGGGTGTGAGCCCGACCCGTTCGTCGCGAATGTTGCCGGTGAGGCTGCCGCCGGCCAGGGGGTGCCGGCGGCGGGTGTTCTCGAACCGCCGGATCAGCACGTCGTCAGCCGCGTCGAGGAACACCGTCGTCACCCGCGCCCCGTCCGCCTTGAGCTGCGCTACCGCGGTGGTGAGCTGGTCGTCGTAGTCCCCCGCCTCGCGGCCGACGACGAGCGCGACCCGCTCGGTTTCGCTTCCCGGGCGGCCCACTAGCTCGGCCACCTTGCCGACGAGTTCGATCGGCATGTTGTCGATGACGAACCAACCCAGGTCATCCAGGGTGTCGGCCGCCGTCGTCCGCCCCGCCCCGCTCATCCCGGTGATGATCAAAAACTCACTCATAGTTTGCCTCTACCAATTCTCACACGCGCCTGGGACCGTGGTGGGTATGCAGACGAAACGACAACGCTTCTTGGCAGCAATGGAGGCAAATAGCGCCTCCACCAATGCCAAGAAGCAATTGGATCTGCTCGCGTGCCGGCAATACGGCCTCCTAGAACGCTCCCAGGTGCTCGAAATTGCGGGCGCCGCTGACCTAATCAAGCAATTCCTCGGGAGCGGACGATGGCTCCTCCGCCACCCCAACGTGTATCTCGTCGCCGGCGCACCGCACTCGCCGGAGCAGGACATCCTCGCTGCACTCCTCGCCGCAGGCCCCGAGGCCGTCGCTTCGCACCGCACAGCGCTCTGGCTATGGGACATTGGCCCGCGAAAACTCGCGGTTGTCGAGATAACTGTTCCTCGCTACCAGGCCGTTGTATTGCGCGGCGTCATCGTGCGCCGATCGCTTGATGTCCTGCACGCGAAGCCCGCTGTCGTGCGTGGCATCCGAGTGACGAACCCGCTCCGCACGCTCGTCGACGCGGGCGCAGCACTCCCACAAGCAACCGTGGAGTCGCGTGCCCGCGACGCAGTCGCCAAGAAGTTGGTCACCTGGCCCGGACTCGCGGCTGAGGTCGATCGACTTGCCGAGCGCGGCCGGCGCGGCGTCGGTGTCATGCGAGCGATCCTCGATTCGTACAACGTGACCAATCGCATCACCCCGAGCGAACTCGAGGTTCGCGCTCGACAGCTGTTCCGTCGTATCGGCCTGCCAGAGCCGCAATGCGAAGTGGTTTGGGGCAAGGAAGGCGAGTGGAGGCTCGACTTCTATTGGCCTGACTTGCGCATCTGCGTCGAGGTTGATGGCTGGAGCGTCCACGCGTCCGACAGGGCGCGCCGGCGCGACCATAAGAAACAGAACGCGGTCACGATCGGAGGCAACTGGGTGCTGCGGTACGACTGGTACTCCATCGTCAAAGATCACCGAGCGACAGGCCGCGAGTTGATCGAAGCGTTCCGCATCCGAGCGGATTCTTGGCAGCAGTGAAGGCATATACCGCCGTCACTGCTGCCAAGAATGCTCAGCGCTTTTCGGTGCGGAGGAAGAGGAGTCTCGGGATGCTGGCGGCGTCGGTGTATTCGGGGGCGCGGGCGAGGAAGCCGGGCGGGGGCGCCGGCTCAGCCATGTGGGTGATAACGAGGCCGCTGGCGACGAGCAGGTTCACGTAGGTCGACAGAGGGCGGTGCACGAAGGGCAGGAACACGTCCTTGTCGACCTCCTCGAGCGTGGTGTCCTCGACGAGGTACGGACCGATGCGCCAGTACTGCTCTTCGAGAATGTGGTCGTCGATCCAGCCTGAGCCCGGCGTCTGGAGCAGCGGGTGATTCAAGAAGAAGAGAAACCGCCCGCCCTGCTCGAGCACCCGGCCGACTTCGGCGATCGCCGCGGCGGCATCAGCGATGTGCTCGAACACCAGGCACGCGATGACCGCGTCGAACACCCCGTCATCGAAGGGCAGCGCGCCGGCCAGCGCCCGCGCGTACACGCCGCCGCGCTGGCGGGCGACTTCGAGCTGCGGCCACACCGGGTCGATGCCGACCGCACCGGTGGCCCGGGCCAGCTGGCCCTCGCCGCACCCGACGTCGAGCACCCGGGAACACCCCGCGGCGTGCGCGACGGCGAGGGGGATGATCTGTTCCTCGTACTCGGCGTCGGCGCCGTTGGTGAAGTTGGCCTGCCACCACGCCGCGGTGGCCTCCCACTCACGCATCGTGAATTTTGGCGTGGACCGCAACGGCCACCGCATCGGGAAGCCACTTGAGTGCTTGAAGCTGCTCCAGCGACGCGGCCTTGACCGCGGTGACGCCGCCCAGCTCGGTGATCAGCCGCTTGCGCCGTCCCGGTCCCAGCCCGGGAATGTCGTCGAGCACCGACTTGGTCATGCGCTTATTCCGCAGCTGGCGGTGATAGGTGATCGCGAACCGGTGGGCTTCGTCCCTGATCCGTTGCAGTAGGTACAGCGCGTCGGACTGACGCGGGATGCGTATTGCGTCGGCCTGGCCGGGGACGAACACCTCCTCGAACTGCTTGGCCAACGCGGCGACGGGGACCTCGTCGTCGAGGCCGAGTTCCTCCAGCACGCGCGTGGCCACGCTGAGCTGACCCTTGCCACCGTCGACCAGCAACAGCTGCGGTGGGTACGCGAACCGCGGCACTTTTTGGCCGGCCTCGAAGACGCGATCGCGCTCGGCGAGCAGCGCGGTAAATCGGCGGGTGAGCACCTCCTCCATCGCTGCGTAGTCGTCGTTGCCCTCGACCGTCTTCACCTTGAAGCGCCGGTAGTCGCTCTTCTTGGCGAGAGCGTCTTCCATGACGACCATCGATCCGACGTAGTCGCTGCCCTGGATGTGACTCATGTCGAAGCATTCGATCCGCAACGGAGCCTCGGGAAGACCCAATGCGTCCTGCAAGGCGTTCAGTGCTTTCGCCCTGCTGTTGTGATCGGCCGAGCGCTTCAGCCGGTGCCGGTTGAACTCCTCGGCCGCGTTGCGGGTCACCGTTGCTTGTAGCGCCCGCTTGTCGCCCCGCTGCGGGACCCGCACAGTCACGCGTGTGCCGCGCAGCCCGGCCAGCCACTCCTCGTAGGTCGAGACGTCCTCGGGCATGTCGGGGACCAGTACCTCGCGTGGATGCCCAACGGCCCGGGTGAGCCGTACATGTGTTGCAAGACGTTACCGATCAATTGCGGGGCGGTGAGATCCTCGACCTTGTCGAGGACGAAGCCTTTGCGACCCATGACCCGGCCCCGACGAACGTAGAAGACCTGCACGGCGGCTTCCAACTCGTCGTCCATCAGGCCGATCACGTCGAGGTCCTCGGGCCGCTGCGTGACCATCGTCTGCTTCTCGATCACCTTGCGGACAGCGGTGAGACGATCACGCAAGCGTGCGGCACGCTCGTATTCGAGCCGACCGGCCGACTCCTTCATGTCGGCTTCGAGCCGACGGACAACCGGTGTGGTCTCGCCATCGAGGAACTCGATCAACTCGTCGACGAGCCGGTCGTAGTCCTCCTTGTCGACCTCCCCTACACACGGACCACTGCACTTCTCGATGTGAAACAACAGGCACGGTCGTCCCAGGCGGTGGTGACGGTCGAACTTGTTGTCCGAGCACGTCCGGATCGGGAAGGTCCGCAGGAGCAGGTCCAGCGTCTCCCGAATGGCGTAGGCGTGGCCGTACGGCCCGAAGTAGCGCACGCCTTTCCGCTTCGCCCCCCGCATCACCATGGCGCGCGGCCACTCGTCGTCCAGCGTGATCGCCATGAACGGGTAGCTCTTGTCGTCCCGGTACCGCACGTTGAAGCGGGGCTTGTGCAGCTGGATCAGCGAGTACTCCAGCATGAGCGCTTCGACGTCGTTACCGACCTGGATCCACTCGACCGATTCCGCCGCCGCCATCATCTGGGCGGTGCGAGGCGCCAGGGAGGACGGCGCAGCGAAATAGTTGCTCAGGCGTGACCGGAGCGACTTGGCCTTGCCCACGTAGATGATCCGCCCATCCGCGTCCTTGAACTGGTACGAACCCGGCTTATCCGGAATCGAACCAGCGGCCGGGCGGTTGAAACTCACGTAAGTAGATTCGCAGATCTACACTGCAAGAACGCCACCCTGGTTTGTGGCGACATATCTAGCTCCGAGGCCGACAACCCCGCGGATGGGCGACCAGGCTGTCCCCGCCGGCCAGTAATCGGAGCTTTCCCCACGGGGGTTCAAAATGCTCCGGCTCCAACAGCCGCTCACCGACAGCTATACGGCGTCACCACCCGACGAGTTAGCAGCGCGCATCAGCGCAGCCAAGACCACGCTCGGCTCGCGCCTGTTCATCCTGGGTCACCACTACCAGCGCGACGAGGTCATGCGATGGGCCGATGCCCGCGGCGACTCGTTCGGGCTTTCCCGGATGGCCGCCGACCAGCATGAGGCCGAGTACATCGTGTTCTGCGGCGTCCATTTCATGGCCGAGTCAGCTGACATCCTCACCGCCGATCACCAGCAGGTGATCCTGCCCGACCTCAACGCCGGCTGCTCGATGGCCGATATGGCCGACATCGAATCAGTTGAGGAGGCATGGGAGGAGCTAGCGGCGGTCACCGACGTCGAGCGCATCGTTCCGATCACGTACATGAACAGTTCGGCGGCGCTCAAAGCATTCGTCGGCCGGCACGGTGGTGCCGTGTGCACCTCGTCCAACGCCAAGGCGGTGCTCACCTGGGCCCTCGCCCGGGGCGACAAGGTCCTGTTCTTCCCCGACCAGCACCTCGGTCGCAACACCGGCTTCCAACTGGGTTTCACCGAGGACGACATGCGGGTCTGGAACCCCCGCCTCGATCTCGGCGGGTTGGGCGAGGCCGACGTGAAGGAAGCCACCTTCCTTCTGTGGAAGGGCCACTGCTCGGTCCACCAGCGATTCCGCCCCGAGCACGTCGCCGCCTTCCGAGCCGAGCATCCCGACGGCATTGTCATCGCTCACCCCGAGTGCGCGCGCGAGACGGTCATGCTCGCGGATCAGGTCGGATCTACCGACTACATCATCAAGGCAGTGAATGCCGCCCCAGCCGGAAGCATGATCGCGGTGGCGACGGAGATCCACCTCGTCCAGCGCCTCGCCAACGAGACGCCCGACAAGACCGTGGTGTCGCTCGACCCCCTGATCTGCCCGTGCTCCACGATGTTCCGGATCGATGCTGCGCATCTCTGCTGGGTGCTCGAGAACTTGGTCGAAGGCACCGTCGTCAACCGCATCACGGTCGATCGCGATACCGCCGAGCAGGCCAAGGTCGCTCTCGAACGGATGCTTACGATCGTTTGACAATCGCCGACCGGCTGCGTCGGTTGGCCGGTCGCCAGCCAGAGTGGAGCGACGCCGAACACCCGGAACGCCTCGCGGTGCTTCGCGAGGTCCCGACCGGCCTTGTCATTGAGATCGGTTGCGGTTATCGCAAGACGGCCGTCGGCTTCGTCGGCATTGATCTGGTGCCGGGCGGTGAACCCGGGCGTGTCGGCAACGTGCGTGGCAAGACCAGCCAGGCCGACATTGCCGCCGAAGGCGATCGCCTCCCGGTCCGCGACGCCAGCGTCGACGGCGTGGTCGCCCGCCACAACCTCGAGCACTACATAGACATCGTCGGCGTGTTGGAGGAGTGGCGGCGCGTGCTGCGTCCGGGCGGGCGGCTGGTGGCCGTGGTGCCCGATGAGATCCGGTACCCCGGGTCCACCGTGGCCCTCGACCCGACTCACTATCACGCCTTCAGCGAGATCTCGTTGTCGCGCCTCCTGGCCCTAACCGGATGGAATGTCGACCAGGTCGGCCCGTGCATCGACGGCTGGTCGTTGCTCGTCGTTGCAACCCGAGCGTGACCGACCTTCGTCTCGCGTACGGCTATCAGTCATGGACGACGGCAACGCACCTCGAGCGCGCGCTGCGGCGTTTCGCCGGCGTGCGAACAATCGGACCCGGACACCCCGACGGCGGGGCGTCCACGCTCACGATGAGCGACGCGCCGCCGCTCCTATGGGTCGAGACCGGCGTGCGGTGGCTGCCAGCGCCCGAGGAGATCGAGGCGGCGGCCTCAGCTACTTACCTCATCGACACGCATCTCGGCTACGAATGGCGCGCCGCGGTCGCCCGTGCCTTTGATCTCGTGTTCACCGCGCAGCGGCCGGCGGCCGAGCGCATGCAGGCCGCCGGAATTGCTGCCGAGTGGCTGCCCCTCGCCGCGCCGCATGAACTGTGTGGGCCGGGAGCCGACTTGGCTGAACGCGCGTACGACGTCGCCTTCGTCGGTCATGCCGCGCCCGGATCATTTCGGGCCCGGCTGCTGGACGCTCTCTCCCATCACCACACGATCGCCCCGCGCCACGGCTACATGGCACCCCCCGAGATGATGGAGCTCTACAAGCAGGCGAGGGTGGTGATCAACGTTCCCATCGCCGGCGACCTCAACATGCGTGTGTTCGAAGCAACGGGCGCGCGCGCAGTGCTTGTGACGGCACCCGTTCCCGGCCTCGAAATCGCCCTCCCGGAGGACGCCTTCCTGAGCGTCGCCGAGGAGCGCATCGAAGCGTGGACGGCCGCCGTTGAGCGCGGTTGCGCCCGTAGTCGCGAAGCCCAGGAGATGGCAGACACCGCGCATCAGCACGTGTTGGCGCACCACACGTACGACGATCGCGCCCGCACAATTCTCGAGCGGCTAGCCGCCGGCGAGTTTCCCCCGATCGACGCGCGCCAGCGCCGCCAGGCGCTCGCCGCTGGATGGGTTCGGTGGGGTCGCCCGCGTGACGTCGGTCGGCTCGGCCTGGCGCCGCGAGTTCAGGCTGTTCGGCAGGTGAAGGCCGTGGCGTATGCCGGCGCTACCCCAGTGGTTCGCGCCATGCGGCGACTGCGTCACCGGCTCCTGAAGAACGCGCGATAGGCCCCGGTCGCCCACGCCGCCGGCATCACCGCGGCACCCAATGCCGCGGCGAGGCGAACCCGAGTGGGCGCGGGCTCAGTCGCACCGACCTGATCGACCGCGAGCAGGCCAGCGGCGACCGCTCCGGCGACCACCAGTGCACCATGTGGCTGCCGGGTAACGGCCAGGGCCGCGACCCCAGCGACGACGCCCGCCGCCGGACCAACCAAGCCAACCAACTGCCGCGCATTGGGGCGAGCGGAGTGCAGCCGCCAGTAGCGGACCTTTGACCGACCGAACGCGTCGTACTGACGCCACACCGCGGCGAGCGACGCGCGGGCTTCGTAATCGACAACCAGGTCTGGCTCGAACCACGCGGTGTGGCCCGCGCTGCGGAGCCGTTGGCAAAGCTCGAAATCCTCGTTGGCGTCGAGTCTCTCGTCGTATCCACCGATGGCGAGCAAGTCCCTGCGTCTGAATGAGCCCAGGTACACAGTGTCGACCACACCGCCCGCGACCCCGCGCCGGTACGGGGCGCCGCCGGCCGCCCACGGGTTGGCAAGGGCACGAGCCACCCCTCGTGCCCACGGACCGGCACCGGGACCCGGGACCGGATGCTGCCGTCCTCCGACGACACCGACGGTTGCATCACGGTCCAACCGCTCGCGAGCGCGGCGCAAGTAGTCGGGCGGTAGCACCGAACGCGCGTCAACCCGGTGCACGACATCAGCGGCCGCGGCGCGGACCGCTCGGTTGAGGCCTTCGCTGCGAGCCCCGCCGGGGTTCTCAACGACGACGATCCGCGTCAAAGCCCGCCGCGCCCGCAACTGCTTCACTACTTCAAGGTCTGTCGCGGGCGCGGCGATCACTACTTCAACGGGACCGGGCACGATCTGCGCGGCGATCGAGTCAAGCATGCGTTGCAGGCGATCTGTCGGTTCGTCTCGGACCGTCACGATGACTGAGCCCCACCACCGTTCAGCCATGGACGGTCCCCGCGTGGCGACGGGTAAGTGCTAGCCCCAGCGTTCGACGCGTGCCCGTCCAGTGCTGCTCAACCAGCCGGCGGTGCGCGCGCCACCACTCGTCCTCACGGCGGCGCGGCGTATCTGCCGAGCTGGCCCCGCCGGCGTGAAGCGCCCACTCGTCGGGGATGGCCATGAGCCGCCAGCCCCGGATGCACAGGCGATGAGAGAGGTCAACGTCCTCGGCGTAGAGGAAGTAGCCCTCGTCGAAGCCGCCCACATCGTCAAACGCCGCCCGACGCACGAGAGGGGCGACGGCAGCGAGGAACGGCGTCCGGACGGGACCAGCCGGTACGCGGTCCGCGAAGTCCCGTCGTCCGACCAGGGGCGCGATGCGACGTAGAGCGCCTTCGCCGACCCGCTGGCGCAGCCGAAACCGGTGGGCGGCGAGGTCCGCCAGGCCGGGTTCGCGTCCGTGCGTCCGTTCCGGATGGCCGTCGGCACTCCGACGGATCGTGCCCTGAACTGCGGCGATGTTGCAGCACCCGTCGATCTGCGCGAAGCCCCGCTCCAATGCCTCCGGCACGACGCGAGCATCGGGGTTGAGCAGCAGCACGTAATCCGCTCCGCTCCTCGTAATCCCCATGTTTTGCCCGGCGCCATAGCCGAGGTTGCGGGTGCTGACCACGACATCATCGGCCCAGGCGCGGGCGACCGCGACGCTGGCGTCAACCGACGCGTTATCAACCACGATCACTCGCCCCAACCGAGACCACGCCCGCACAGCGCGAATACATGCGACGAGGTGCTTCTCGCTGTTGAACGACACGATCACCGCATCGACGGTGCTCGTCATCATGCCGCGACCAATGTCGGACGTTGTGCCAACCCTGTACGAAATCGACGGGCGGCGAGGACGAGCGCGCCGGTAAGGAGCGCGTTGCCGATCAGCCCGAGTTCCTGGTTGAGGGCGATCCCGCCCATGAGCAACAGTGCGACGGGAACGGCCAGCGCATGGAGGCTCGTGAGAGCGCCCTTGGCTCCAGCACCTACTGCAAGCCCCACCGCCTGGCCTACCTCGGTTACGACCAGCGCCGCCGCGGCGCCGACCATGCCGAACCGCGGTACGAGCACGAGATTGAGCAGCACATTGGCGACGAGCGACGCTCCGGCAACGGTGAGGACCGGACGGTTGCGGTCCTCCGCGGAGAGCAACAGCGCTTCCGCGCCGATGAGGTACGTGAGCGGAACGGTCGCGAGAATCAACCGCAGCGCGGGCACTGCCGAGTCGACGCGCGGCAATAGGCCCGCTAGGAGTCCGACACCGGCGATGGCGACCGCGGCCAGCGCCACGCCGAGCTGTGGCAACAAGGCATGCGCTCTCCGCCGCGTTTCAGCAAGATCGACGCCGCGCGCAGCTTCGCGGGATGCGTGAGCGAACAGCACCAGGAGCGCGGGCGTTGACAGCGCGACCAGCGCGTCGACAAACCGGTAACCGAGGCCATACGTTGCCCCTGCACTGGCACCTAGCAGCCGGCCCACCAGCAACAGGTCAACGCGCAGGTATGCGAACACCAGCCCTTCGAGGGCGGTGTACACGGCGAGTTTCCTGTACGGAAGGCGGGTGCCGCCGCGGATGCCGACGATCTCCGAGGCGCGCCCCCAAGAGATCACGGTCACGACCCCTTCGATGACGGCGACGGCACCGAGGAGACCGGCGACACCCCACCCCGATACCGCGGCGAGGAGCAACACCACTGTCTGCGCGGCGCGTCCGCCGAGGGCGATCGCGGCTTCGGTCCGCACGTGGCCCGCGGCCCGCAGGCTGGCGAACAGCACGCTCTGGAACTGCACCGCGATTGTCCACAGTGTGAGCGCCACCCACGCACCGACTGAGAGGTGGACGTGCACGAAGTTCAGGAGGACGGCAAGGGCGAGGGGCGTGAGCGGCGCTGTCGCCACCCGTCCGCACAGCGCGGCACCCAGCGCCGACGCCCGATCGGCGCGCTGCGAACCCCCGGCGACCTCACGTGCGGTAAAGCGCTCAAGCCCGACGTTCAGCAGCGACGACACAAGCAGTTGACCGAAGTACGCCCACAGGAACGGGTCGAGCACGTTGTGGTCGGCATACCGAGGAAGAAGCAATACGCCGGCCGTAAGCACGACGGCGCCGAGCTGACGGCCGGCGGTAAGAACCCCCGCGCTCCGGGCAGCGCGGTCAAACGATTGACCCGGATCAGCGTCCAACATGCTTCACCGCCAGGAGGTGGAACGACCGATCCGGCTCCCCGGTCAGGAAGGGCTCGCTCACCAGTGCCGCCACTTGCCCCGCGGCGCCGCCACGAAACGCGCCGTAGTCACCGCGGAGACGCGACCAGCCACCGAGGCCCCGCACGTCGAAGCCGAGCGCTCTCAGGTCCTCGGCCTCGAACCCGCAACGATGCTGCTGCCAGGGCTCGGACTCAGTCGGCGGTTGGGCGACGAACCCGCTCGGCGTAACGACGACGACCGCTCCGCGACTGATGCGCATCATCTCGTCGATCACTCCCAATGCATCGGGCTTCTCAAAGTGCTCGACGACGTCGAGGGCGACGACCACATCGAATGTCGCGGGACCGTACGGCAGGCAGCGGACGTCGGCTTGGACGACCGGCATACGGCGGCCGTGATCTTGCGCTTGTTGGAGTGTCGGACGATGGATGTCGCATCCGAATGCACCGGTCAACACCTCGCTGCCGCGGCCGTCGGAACAACCGACGTCGAGGACTCGGTGTCCCGGCCGGATCAGGTTCCTCAGCAGGCGATCTCCGCCGAAGAGCTGGTAGTAGGCGCGGCGCTTGAGCGCGGTGAGCTTGGGCGTCACCGGCCCGCGCCCCGAATCACGTTACGAAGCGTGCGGCCAACGATCCGGCAGTCGAGCACGAAGCTCTGGTGACGCAGGTAGAAGAACTCGTACTGGAGCTTTTCCATCGCGTCGAAGGCCGATGCGCCGTATGCGTACTTGACCTGGGCCCAGCCGGTCAGACCGGGCCGGACCGCATGGCGCAGCGCGTAAAAGGGAATCTTCTCGGTCAGGTCGTCGACGTAACCCGGCTGCTCGGGCCGCGGGCCGACCAGCGCAAGGTCGCCACGGAGGATGTTGACGAACTGCGGAAGCTCGTCGAGATGCGTGCGGCGCAGCCAGCCACCGACGCGTGTGATCCGGGGATCATCCTCGGCGGTCCAGGTGGCAAGGTCGGCCGGCTCGGACCGCATCGTGCGGAACTTGAGCATTTCGAAAACGATGCCGCCCTTGCCCACGCGAACCTGCCGGTAGAACAGCGGGCCGCGGTTGCCAAACACGTTTGCCGCGGCCACGACGGGCGCAGCCAGCACGAGCGCGATGAGGCCAGCGGTGCCGACCAGGACGTCGGTCAACCGCTTGGCGCGCGGGTAGACCGCGCTGTGGAGCTCCTGGATGTCGAACATGAGCGACAGTCGCTCGAGCTCGCCCAGCGGCAACTTGCCCAGCCACTCGTCGTAGAAGCGGGACAGCGTGCGGACCCGCACCCCGCGTGCGTGGAGTTCGGCCGCCTGCGCCACGGTGTTCTCGTCGCTCCGCGCCGCCCGGTCGAGCACGATGACAGTTGCCCGAGTGTTGATCGCCGCTTCGAACAGCTCCTCCTCGTCGCCCGGACGCAGGCCCCACACGACGGTCGCCGGTCGCTCCGGGGCGTCGCTGATGTCACGCATGAGGGCCAGCAACTCCTCCTCGCCGGCCACGACCACGACCCGCTCGCGCTCCTCCCGACGCTCGACACCGCCCGCCGACAGCAGCGCGCACAGCGCGTAGAAGGGCACCAGGACCGCAGCCGAGGCGAACACGACGAAACGGGGCAGGAGCGCCGAGCCCACGGCGAGCTGGGCGACCGAGATACCGAGGGCGGCAACGGCCGCGACGGCCAGTGAAGCGGGCAGCGCCCGCCGGCTCCCGCGAACCACATCGGGCAGACCGGCCCCGTACGCGGCGACGATGAGAGCCAACGCGTAGGCGAGCGACCACGCGAACCGGCTCGACGCGGTGAAGTCGTAGCCGCCAACCAACGCCGCGTGGATCTTGGCAAAACCCAGCACGGTGCCCGCGGTGCCGACATAGAGAACGACGCGCGCGACCCGGTGCACACCGACTTATCGGCAGTTTGTCCGTGAAACTGAGCTCAGCCCCAGTCGCTACGTGCCGATAAGAACGGAATGACCGCCTCGCAGGAACGTCGGCAGGACCGCGAGCGCGAGTTCCACGACGCGCTGTTCGCCGAGGACAGCGAGGCTCGGTCCGAAGCTGGGCGCTTCTACGACGTCGTGGGGCGCAGCACGCAGGCGTATTGGGATGCCGTGCTCGCCCGTGCCACAGGCGCGGCGTGCGTCGAGTACGGATGCTCGTACGGCCAGCACACGATCGAGGTCGCGCGCAGCGCGGCTACTGCAACGGGCATCGACATCTCGGGCGTTGTCGTGGATAAAGCCCAGGTGGCTGCCCGCGAGGCGGGCTCGCAAGCTCGCTTCGAAGTCGCCGAGGCCGAGTCGCTGCAGTTCGGAGACGCCACGTTCGACCTGGCCTTTGGGAACTCGGTACTGCATCACCTCGAGCTGCGGCCGGCCATCGCCGAGATGGCGCGGGTGCTCAAGCCGTCCGGCGCTGGTGTCTTCGCCGAGCCCCTCGGGCACAACCGGCTGATCAACTGGTACCGAAACCGCACCCCCGAGATGCGTACGCCGGACGAGCACCCGCTGATCAAGGCCGACTTCGACCTCTTCCGGGAATACTTCGATCGGGTCGATGTCGAGTTCTTCCACCTCAGCGCGCTGGCTGCGGCCTTCACCGGCAAGCGCGGGCTTCGTCTCCTCGACCGACTCGACCGCATTCTGCTGACCGCCGGTTCGCCCCTGCGTTACCAGGCATGGGTGTGCGTGCTGGTGCTGGAGGGACCTACACCAGAAGGGGCTTGAGGAAACGGCCGGTGTAGCTGTTGGCCTGCTTGGCGACGAGTTCGGGCGGACCCTCCACCACGACGGTGCCGCCGCCGTCGCCACCCTCGGGACCGAGGTCGATGACCCAGTCGGCCGTCTTGATCACGTCGAGGTTGTGCTCGATCACGAGGACCGTGTTGCCCTGATCGACCAGCCGGGAGAGGACGCCGAGCAGCTTGCGGATGTCCTCGAAGTGCAGGCCAGTGGTGGGCTCATCGAGCAGGTAGATGGTGTGCCCGGTGGACCGCTTCGACAGCTCGGAGGACAGCTTGACCCGCTGCGCTTCGCCGCCCGACAACGTGGGTGCAGGCTGCCCCAGCCGGACGTAGCCGAGGCCGACATCGGTGATCGTCTGCATGTGCCGGGCGATCACCGGCTGGTTGGCGAAGAACTCCCGCGCCTCTTCGCACGGCAGGTCGAGCACTTCGGCGATGTTCTTGCCCTTGAACGTGATGTCGAGCGTGTCCCGGTTGTAACGAGCGCCCTTGCACACCTCGCACGGCACGTAGACATCGGGCAAGAAGTGCATCTCGATCTTGATCGTGCCGTCGCCCGCGCACCCCTCACAGCGGCCACCGCTCACGTTGAACGAGAAACGGCCGGGCTGATAGCCGCGGATCCGGGACTCCTCGGTCTGGCTGAACAGCTTGCGGATGTGATCGAACACCCCGGTGTAGGTGGCCGGGTTGGACCGCGGGGTGCGCCCGATCGGTGACTGGTCGATGTTGATGACCTTGTCGAGGAACTCGTCGCCGTCGATGCCCTTATGACGACCGGGCACGGTCTTGGACTTGTACACCCGCTGCATGAGTGCCCGGTAGAGGATGTCGTTGACCAGCGTGGACTTGCCCGACCCGGACACGCCGGTGACACATGTGAGCGTGCCGAGTGGGAATTCAACGTCGATGTCCTTGAGGTTGTGCTCGCGTGCCCCCCGCACGACGAGCCACTTCCCGTTCGGCTCGCGCCGAACTTCCGGCACTGGGATCGTCCGCTTCCCCGAGAGGTACTGCCCGGTCACGGACCGCTTCGTGCGTAACAGCTTGTCGACCGTGCCCGAGACAACGATCTCGCCGCCGTGCTCGCCCGCGCCCGGACCGATGTCGACCACGTGATCGGATATGCGGATGGTGTCCTCGTCGTGCTCGACCACGATGACCGTGTTGCCCAAGTCGCGCAGACGGATCAGCGTGTCGAGCAGCCGGCGATTGTCACGCTGATGCAACCCGATCGACGGTTCATCGAGGACGTAGAGCACACCGACCAGCCCGCTGCCGATCTGGCTGGCCAACCGGATCCGCTGCGCTTCGCCGCCGGCGAGTGTGGCCGCTGAGCGGTTCAGCGTGAGGTAGTCGAGCCCGACGTCGAGCAGGAACCGCAGCCGGGCGTTGACCTCCTTCATGACCTGTTCGGCGATCATCCGGTCGCGCTCGGAAAGTTCGAAGCTCGACAGCGCGTCGGCCGCCTTGCGGATCGACAGGTCGCACACCTCGAACAGGCTCAAGCCGCCGACCGTTACCGCCAAGGACTCGGTCTTCAGCCGGGCACCGCCGCAATCGGGGCACGGCACCTCGCGGATGTAGCCCTCGATCTGCTCCCGCATGTGATCGGACTCGGCCTCGGAGTGTCGCCGCTGGAGGTACGGGACGACGCCCTCGTAATGCGTGTGATAGCTGCGGGTGCGCCCGTAGCGATTGCGGTACTGCACGTGCACCTGTTTGGTGCCCGACCCGCCGAGCAGCACCTTCTGATCGGCCTTCTTGAGCTTGCCGAACGGCGTGCTGGTCTTGAACCCGTAGGTCTCGGCCACCGCCACCAGCACGCGATGGAAGTACTCCCCCCGGGTGCCCGACCACGGGGCGATGGCACCCTGGTCGATCGATACGTCGTGATCGGGCACGACCAGCTCGGGGTCGACTTCGTAACGCGTGCCAAGCCCGACACAGTCCGGGCACGCGCCGTACGGCGAGTTGAACGAGAAGTTGCGCGGCGCCAGCTCCTCCATGGAGTAGCCGCACACCGGGCAGGCCAGGTGCTGGCTGAAGGTCATGGCCTCCGGCAAATCAGCCACCGCGACATCGTCGCCATCCCGCGGGACCAGCTGCACCTCGGCCACACCCTCGGCGAGCTTCAGTGCCGTCTCCAACGAGTCGGTGAGCCGGCGCTCGATGCCGTCCCGCTTGACGAGACGGTCGACCACGACCTCGATCGTGTGCTGCTCGTACCGGGCAAGCTTGGGGCGCTCGCCGGCGCCGATGTCGTAGACCTCACCGTCGATCCGGGCCCGCACGAATCCTTGCTTGGCCAAGTCGTCGATCAGGCCCTCGTACTCGCCCTTGCGGCCCCGGACAACCGGCGCCAGTACCTGGAAGCGCACGCCGTCGGGCAACTCGAGGATGCGGTCGACGATTTGCTGGGGTGTCTGCCGGGTGACCACCGTGCCGTCGTTGGGGCAGTGCGGGACGCCGACCCGGGCGTAAAGAAGCCGGAGGTAGTCGTAGATCTCGGTGATGGTGCCGACCGTGGACCGGGGGTTCTTCGACGCCGACTTCTGGTCGATCGAGATGGCCGGCGACAACCCCTCGATGAAATCGACGTCGGGCTTGTCCATCTGCCCAAGAAACTGGCGGGCGTAGGCGCTCAGCGACTCCACATAGCGGCGCTGGCCCTCGGCGTAGATGGTGTCGAAGGCCAGCGACGACTTCCCTGAGCCCGACAATCCGGTGAAAACGATCAACTTGTCGCGGGGCAGGTCGATGTCAACGTTCTTGAGATTGTGCTCGCGCGCGCCGCGCACAATCAGCTTGTCGCCAGGCTGCTTCTCGCCCACAGGGGCAAGATACTACCCCGGTGTAACTTGAACGAACATGCGTTCGTAGAGGGCCGATCCGAGGATGCCGACGCGCCGGTCAGCGCCCACGCGCGCCCAGCCCGGCGGCGCCGGCTCCTCGCTACCCTCCACCCACACCACCGCCATGCGGTCGGCCTCGGCGCGTGTCGTTATCGCCGCGGCGGCAGCGAGATCGCCCGGGCGGTAGGCCGACAGCCAACGCCGGCGCCCGTAGAACGCACCCGCCTCACGGCCGAGGTGCGCGTTGGTCCACACCACCACCGTCCCGGGCGGCACGTCGGTGACCGCAGCCAGCGCGCGGGCGTACTGGCGGGT
The DNA here is from genome assembly GCA_963742585.1 of uncultured Actinomycetes bacterium. Lineage (GTDB taxonomy): Bacteria > Actinomycetota > Acidimicrobiia > Acidimicrobiales > JACDEA01 > JACDEA01. Next base: position 909,966 of record CAVUMI010000009.1, on the reverse strand, counting down.
GCGGTCGACGTGCCAGAGCATCCCGAACATCGCGACCCGCGACGGTGAGCACGACCGCAGGAGCTATCGGGCGCCAATCGAGGCTGGCGACAACGAGGAGGAGCGCACCGGTGAGCAGGAGGTAGCGCCCGCCCCACTGGGGCAGCAGCTGACCACGCCACTGCACCAACCACACCATCGGGACGGCGATCACCGCGGTGAGTGCCACGACGTGGGCGCGCAGTGAGGTCGGTCGGGCGCCCGCGGCCGCCGGCACCGCGGCCAGCGCGCCCGGAATGAAGCCGAGACCCTGCGTCGCCCGTACGACGTAGAGGCCGGCAGCCGCGATCCATGCAACCGGGTAACGACGCGCCACCGCCAGCACAGCGACGGCTACTGCCCCGAGCACCAAGGCCCCGGCGCGCTCGTCGGCGAACAAACCGACTGTGGTCAACAACCCGTCGTGCACTCGCTGTCCGATCTCGGCGCCGGCCCCTGAAGCGGCCCCGCCGGTTCGCGACGCTCCGGCAGTCACACCAAGGACGAGTCGCTCGACGCCGAAGTTGACTACTACCGGCGCGGCGGCGCCGAGCGCCAACCCAACGGCAGCGCGCGGCTGCGCCAGCCACCGCCGGCGCTCCGTGGGCACTAGCAGCGTGGCGAGGCCGAACGCCGCGGCGTAGACGGCCATCTCGATTCGCAGCACCACTGCGACCCCGAGTGCCAGCCCGGCCAGCAGGGCGCGGCGCCAGCCGCCATCCTCGAGGGCCAACGCAGCGGCGAACAACGCAAGCCCCACCGCGGCCGAGTGCTCCCAGAAGTCGCCGGCATAAAAAGAGAGGGGCGACGCCGCGCCGACCAGCCAGAACGCCGGCCAGCCGCTACCGCTCCCGATGGCACGCGCCAGTCGCCGAGCGGCGACCGCGCCAAGCAGACTGCCGAGCATGGGGAGCGCGAGGAGCGCGCCCGGCCCGCCCAGTCGCCAGAGCGGTATACCCGCATACGCGAACGGGAGCGAGGTGACCTGCACCCAGTGAGCACCGATCCGCTTGGTGTTGTAGAGAGAGTGGTAGCGACCGTCGGCGTCGAACTCCGCCGCCCAGTAGCCGACATCGGGAACCCACCGACCCTCCTCAGCCATCGACCGTACGGTGGCCACCTTGCCGCCGGCGTCGGACCCGGACCACGCCCGGGTGTCACCCAGCGCGATGACAACGACATAGAGCGCGGCCAACACCGCGACGGCAACGAAGACGCGTCGGCGTTCGGTCACGAGGCGCGATAGCCGGTGATTCGCAGCCGCGTGTCCGAGAAGAACCGCATGGATTCGCTCCCCGTGCGGACGTAGCCCGTCAGTGCCGGCGGGCTGCCCATCCCTTCGCGTTCGATTTCGACGACGCCGGCGGTAGGCGCGCCGGCCTCGCCCAAGACGCGGGCGGCGTGGGCTAGCTCCTCGGCGGTTCCGGCGGTCAGCCAGCGACGATCGGCCGCGGTGCCGTAGTACGCGCCCCCTTCCCTGACGAAGAACGGCTCAGTCGAGATCAACACCGCCTCGCTCCGACGATCAAGCCGACGCGACGCGGCGGCCACGTCGTGCGTTCGCACCGACATCCAGACGAGGCCGAACACGGTGACGGCCACCGGGGCGAGAACACCAACCGCACGGGCCGCCCGACCGAGCTGTTCGAGGCGCGTGATACCGATGACCGCGAGGAGAAAGCCCGACAGCAGGATGTAGCGGCCACCCCATTGCGGACCCGCTCCCCCGGCGTACTGGAACACCCACACGACTGGAAGGGCGGCCAGGGCGACCACCGCCGTCGTCACAATCTTGCGGTCGCGGCGCTGGACACCGGCCAGGCCGATCGCGGCGAGCGGGGTCGCGGGGACGAGGCCGGGAACGAAGCCGAGGCCGTCAACGAACCTGAAGAGGTAGAGCGCACCAATTCCGCCCGCGGCGATACCGGCCGGCCCGCCGCGGCGCCGGGCCACGTAGCCCGACAGGAGCACGAGGATCCCGCCGATCAGGGTGGCACCCAACCCGGCCGCGCCGAAGCTCAACCCGGTCTGCCCGGCTTCCTCGAAGCGACTCGATGCGCCTGTCCCCAGCGCCGTGGCCGCCGTCGCCGTGGCCCGCCCGCCGCGCAACGAGGTCCCGATGACAAGCTGCTCAAGACCGGTGTTGAGCGCCAGCAGCGCGGCGGTCCCGACCGCCGCAGCAACGCCTGCTTCCAGCGCGTGACGTAGCCGTCGGTCGATGACCAGCACCGCCCCCACAACCACGACCACGGCGACGGCGCCGTAGGCCAGCGCCTCGGTTCGCATGGTCGCCGCCAGCCCGAACAGCGCGCCAGCGGCCAGGGCGCGCCGCCACCCGCCGTCGAGCAGCAAGATCACCGCCCAGGCCATGGCCGCCAGACCCGGCGCGTGCTCCCAGAAGTCGAGGGCGTAGAGCGCGACCGGCGAGGCCAACCCCATGAGCCAGAACGCGGCCCAGCCGACGCGCTCGCTCGCCCCGAGGCGGCGGGCCAGCACACGCGCCGCCAACGCGGCGGCGACGCCGCCCAGCATTGGAAGCAGGATCGCCAACCGGTAGCCACCGATGCCGTACAGCGGCGACGCGGCGAGGAGCATGGGCAGGGTGGTGACGATCACCCACCGATCACCGATGTGGGCGACGTCATGGAGCGGATGGACCCGGCCCTCGGGGTCCCAGCTCTCGGCCCAGTAGCCGACGTCGGGGTCGAAGGTCCCGCTCTGGTCCATTGCCCGGAGCGTCAACACCTTGGCGCCGGTATCGGTCCCGAGCGATCCGCCCGGATGGTTGACGAAGGAGAGTCCGATGTAGATCAACAACAGCGCACCCGACGCGACAGCAGCGGCGCGGGAGCGATGCACGGGTTCAGCCTGTCAGAGCTGCGACAGTGCCTCGTCGCGCACCTGCCGGCATGTGGCGGCGAGGTCTCTCTCGAGCAGCCGGCACAAGCCGGCGGCGCGAACGCCGCCGTGCTCGTCGTTCACTGTCGTCTGCACTGCGCCGCGTATGCACGGCTCCGGACCCAGACTCCCCGCTCGCAAGCACAAGTCACGCATGCCGTCCGGCTCGAAGTTGGCGTAGCCGCTGATGTCGCGGCCCATGCTCTCGTAGCACGTGACGACATAGGCGGCCTCGACGCCGTCGCACACGGCGAACGCCCGCTCCCAGTCGTAATCCACCAGGCGCAGCACACGGCCGGTGGAGATCAGGTAGCACGGGTGCTTCTGGACTTCTGGCACGACGTCGCACGGCCAGACCAGGTCGTCCTGGTTCGGGTCGGGCGCCCCGCCGTTGATGTCACCGATCACTTTCTGCATGAAGACCCCGCCGTAGCACGACTGCACCTCCCATAGGTCGGTCAGCACCTCGCAGAACGGCGTCGACGCGAACACGTCCTCCTTCTTCTGCGTGGCGATGCCGTGGCCCACGCCGTGGGTGCAGTTGTGGTGATCGAACGAGTACTGGCGGTACTGCTCCCCCGGGGTGCAGAAACTGGGCAACTGGGCCCGAAGCTCGTCGGGCGGCAGACTTCCGATCGCGGCCTCGATGGCGCCGTGCTGGTAGCCGGAGTTGCACAGCGGGGTTGACAGCCGGAGCGCCGCTCGCGCCGATCCCAACTTCTCGAACGCATCACGCCCGATCGTGTGCACGAGCTGGTGACACTCGCTCAGCGCCAGTTTGCTCCGCTTCGTAGCGACGCGGGAGATCAGCGACAGCGGCGGCGGGACCCTTCGTCTTGACCACATAGGTGAAGTACCGTTGCCAGCAATCGCTGGTCTCGATCGCCGCTTTGCGGCAGGCATCGGCGGTGGTCGGTTGCGCGCTGGCCGCCAACGACGCACCGGACGCTTCAACCCGCCCCGGCGTCCGCGTCGCCAACACCGAGGCGACAACGACGACCGCGAGAACCACACCGACCTCGGCCAGCGAGGTGCGGGGCAAACCGGCGCGGGCGCGCTCGCGCACGCGTGCCAGGGGCTCACGAGCAGGGCCGGCCAACCAGTGCAACATCCCTAAGGGCAGCACCACCGCAACGAAGGCGAGCTTCAACAACAACGTCTGGCCGTAGCTGGACGACGTAAGAGCGCTGACGCCGCCCAGCTGCACCCAGGCCATAGCGATGCCGGTGACGAACAAGAGCGCCACGGCCCCGAGGGCCAGCGGCGAGAAGCGGGCCAGAAATTGATTGATCACCGCGTACCGCTGATATCCCGGCAGCCGTCGCCAAGAGGGCGAGAGCAGTAAGCCCGTCAACAGTGCGAGCCCGCCGCCCCAGAGGGCGAGCGCCATGAGATGGAGCGACACGCTGAACGTCGCCGCGAGCGGGTACGGCCCGACCGCGGCGTGACCGGTCGCTGCCTCCCCGACGGCGAGGAGCACCGCCGCGACGGCCAACCACCGGCGGGCGTCGCGCCGGACGAGCAGTGCCGCGAGCACAACGAGGTCGAACACGAGGAACCACGCCCGTCCCGCGGTCGTGGGGCGCAGCCGACCGACGATCGTGGCGAGATTCGACCCAGGCGCGGCACTGGCCAAACTGGCGAGCAGGATCGCGATCCGCGCCGCGGTGGCAACGAACACCACGGCCCAGCCGACCACCAACGTGCGCCGCACCCGGCGGTTGATAAACCGGCGAGCCTCGGAGCCCGGATCTCGGGGAGGCACCAGCCAACCCCACACAAGCGCGCCAACGAGCAGCGCGAGTCCGGCGTACCAGAGCACACGCGCCCCAGTGGCGGCGTTGCCGAGCGCCGCGCTCACACCGACCGCTGAGGCCGGGCCCAGCGATCCGAGCTGCGCCCCGCGGCCCACGCCGAGCAGTACGTCGCCGGAGGCGGTATGACCATCGGTGGTTGTCGTGTTGAAGGTGACCGCGTACGGCCCGGCCGCCAACTTGGGTAGAGCGACGACAAGGGTGCGGCCATCGGTCGCCGCGACCGCGACATTGGTCGGCTGCGCGGTGAAGCCACCGGTACCGCGGATGATGACACGGGTGAAGACGGGGTCGACCGATTCCGTGAAGGTCAGGCGGACCTCGGAGGGCGCCCGCTCTGACGTCGTTCCACTGATCGGCTCGCTGCGGACGAGGTCGGCGTGGGCCGCGGCGGGCGACGCCGTGCCGACCACAATCGCTATCGCCAACCCGCATCCCGCCAGCGCCTGGGCGAGGCGGGCGGGCCCGGTCACGGCCGAGGGCGAACGCGCGCTGTAGGTGCTGGGGGGATCACGTACACAGTCTGCGGCACCGAGAAGCCACCACCCGCAATCGTCACGGTGTGCACCCCGGGTGCAGCCTCCAGGGGAATCGTCACGTTGGCCGCGATGTTGCCGGCACCGTCGGCGGTGGCGTTGCCCAGGAGGACCGCCGGGTTGTCGAAGGTGATCGTGACCGCGGTGCCCGGCGGCCAGTTCGCGCCGGTGATCCGCGCCGGCCCGCCGGGCTCCACGATGACAAGAACCACGCCGTCAGGTGGGCGGTCGATGTCGATGAGAATGATCGAGCCGGGTATCCGCACGAAGATCGCACCGGTTGCCACGTCGACCAGCACGATCACGACCGTGGTGGGCGCCGGCGTAAGCACGATGACTGTCGTCGGTGAGAAGCCCGGCCAGCCGCGTGCCTTGATACGCCGGCGCACTCGTAACGGCGCGCGGCTCGGCCAGCGGGTTACCCGACTGGCACCGCACGCGCGGGAACGCGCTCCGGTCGAGCTGTACCGCCGTTCCGGCCTGAAGTATCGACTGGCGCGGAACTGCCCGACCTTCGGCGAAGCCGAAGTCGGTAACACGCGTGTCGACGCGCAGCAGGACCGGTGTGAGCGCGCTGACGTAGACGCGTATGTCGGCGGGGTTGATACCCAGGGCCGCCGCCCACGGCCGGGCCCGATCTTGGTTGGCCTCGAGATACTTGATCAGCGCCTCGGCATTACAGCTCGGTACGTCGCGCTGGCCGCCGTACAGGCCCGGTGCACCGGCATTGGCCTTGGTGAGCCCGCTCGAGCTCGGCGCGGGGACGGTGGTGGCGGTCGGGGCCAGCGCGGCCGGCGGCGGCGCGGCGATCGACGGTGTGAACGTATTGGTACCTGGCGTGTCGTTGCCCTCGAGGAAGATCTCACCCGCTGCCGCCGGCTTCCCGCCTCGGTTGCCCAAGAAGATGACGACGCCGGCGACGAAGAGAATCAGTGCGAGGACGAGCCTGGCGCGGGAAGAGGACCACCACGGGCCGGTTGGCCGCGTGGGCGGCGGGGGTGGTGCTGCTGCATACGTCGGCTGCGGGTCCGGCGGCGGCGGAGGAGGCGGCGGCGGTGTGTAGGTCGGCTGCGGGTCCGGCGGCGGCGGAGGAGGCGGCGGCGGTGTGTAGGTCGGCTGCGGGTCCGGCGGCGGCGGAGGCGGCGGCGGTGTGTAGGTCGGCGCGGGTGCGGCGGCGGCGGCGGCGGCGGCGGCGTGTAGGTGGGCTGCGGGTCCGGCGGCGGCGGAGGAGGCGGCGGCGGCGGTGTGTAGGTCGGCTGCGGGTCGGGCGGCGGCGGAGGCGGCGGCGGCGTGAAGGTGGGCTGCGGGTCGGGCGGCGGCGGCGGAGGAGGCGGCGGCGGCGGCGGCGGAGGAGGCGGCGGCGGCGGCGGCTCCGTTTCGCCGTCCGGGTCTGCCTCGCGCGGATCTCCCGGGTCGCTCATGAACGAGGGCTCAGTCGCTAGTGGGAATGTCCCCGGGCCGCAAGAACCCGGATTCCCCGAGGAGGCCGAGGGCCATGAGAATGACCGCGATCAGCACGAGCACAAGGGCGATTGCGTTCGACAGAGAATCCGATTCGTCTCCGCTCACCTTCGTCTCGGCAACCAGTTTCGGGTCGACCGTCGCGTTGGCATCGGGTACCGGCACCGCGGGCATATCAGCGGTGAGCGCCGCTGTCGGGCTGATGCTCGGCGCCACCACCTGGGCAGCCGGCGCGGCGGGAACGAAGCTCCCCGTCTGCGGCTGCGGCGTCACCTTGCGCGCTGGCGGAGGCGGCGCGAAGTTGCCGGCCGGCGGTGGGGGCGGCGGCTTATAGGCCGGCGGTGGCGGTGCGGGCTTCGGACACGCGTTGCCGGAGCAAACACCGTTCACACACGAGCAGCTGTTGGTGTTCCCGCCGCCACCACCACCGCCGCCGTGCTGGGGTGGGGGCGGTGGGGCCGGCTGCGGCGAGTGCTGGGCGCCCGCGACGCTGGGAGCCAGCGGGTTGCCGCCGCCAGGCACCAGGAAGAACAACGCGGCGGCTATCGCGGCAAGCAGTACAAAGAGCAGGTCGACCCCCGGGCGACGGCTAGGACGAGCCTGCACTCTGGTCCGAGTCCTCATATCGCCTCCCCGCGCACGCCTGCTCCTGAGGAGCCGTTGACGGACGTTTGCACAATGGTACGCACGTCTGCTGCACCGGCGCGCGCAATGTCGGCGCCTAGCCAGCGTGGCCGATGATCTTGAGTTTTTGCCAAAGCTCCGGGATCAGGTCGCGCAGAAGGCCTATGGCGCCCTTGAGGCAACCTGTCGCCGTGCCCTGCTCGCTCGCCCGTTTCTTGCCGGCGGAGCCGATCGCCAGCGCCGATCCTCCGACCAGGGCCCCGCCGGCGGCTTGCGCGGCGCGGTTCGGACCGGCGTCGGCGGGCTTGCTGTCGGCGACGAGTTTCGGGTCAGGAGCGACCTCGGCAGCCGCGCTCGGCGTCGGCAGCACCGCGCTGAGCGCCGCAGTGGGGGTAAGTGTCGATGCCGCGGGGAGGTTGGCGGCAAAGTCGCCGGCGGGAGGTGTCGCGATCCTTGGGGTGGTCGCTGCCTTCTGCGGCGGCGGTGGCGCGAAGTGCCCGGCGGGCGGCGGCGGAGCGACCGGGGGTGGCGCGGGCTTCGGGCACACGTTGCCCGAGCAGACACCGTTCACGCACGAACAGCTGTTGGTGTTGCCACCGCCACCGCCACCGCCACCGCCGCCGTGCTGGGGTGGAGGTGGGGGCGGCGGGGCCGGCTGTGGCGAGTGCTGGGCGCCCGCGACGCTCGGAGCCAGCGGGTTCGCACCCTCGGGCGCAGCAAAGAACAGAAGTGCCGCGACCAACGCCAACGCCGCGATGACCAGGTCCCACAGGACGCGATGTCGCCGGGCGCCCCGAACCCGGTAGAGCCGTGCGGCCATGTCGCCCCTCCCCCCTAAGATGGTACGCCCCCAACTCGATCACGGCGGTCCGCGTCACGTCTCGACCGTGTACAACTCCCATGTGTCAGGCACGCCCTTGAGCTCATGTGAACCGTGGCCCAGGAACTCGAGTCCGGAGCCGGCGACGAGGTCCTTCACGGTGCGACTCACAAGGATCTCGTTCGGCGCAGCCAGCTCACGAACGCGGGCGCCGATGTGGACCGCGATACCGGCGATGTCGTCACCCCGCAACTCGACCTCTCCGATATGTATGCCGGTACGCATCTCGAGACCCTGCGTCGCCGCCGCGGTGTGAATCGCCTGCGTGCGACCGGACCGCCCGTGCCGGCCCGTCGAATGTGACGAGAAATTCGTCACCCTTGGTCAGCACCTCCCGGCCCTGGTGGGCGGCGATGATCGAGCGAACGCTCTGGTCATGACCATCGAGTAGCGCTCGCCACTGACGTTCGCCCAGTTGGACCGCCTTCGGCGTGGAGCCCACCATGTCGGTGAACAACACCGCGAGTAGCACGCGTATCTGACTCTGGGGGCGGGTCGTGCGCCGGTGAGGAACGTCTCGACCTCATCGATCAGCAAGTCGACGTCGCCGGCCCAGCAGTGGATGTCTTGTCCGGGAACCTCGACGTACTTCGCATCCGGCATCAGACGCGCAAGCTCTTTGGCCAGCTCTGCCGACGATGGCAGGCGCTGTCCGCCGCACGACGATCGTGGGCACCGAAACGAGCGGAATAATGGCTTCGACATCGAGCTCCCGGAGCATGGCGTACATGGCGGCCACTGCGCCCGGACCGGCCGACGCGCGCTGCGTGCGAAGGAACCAATCCTGGAACGTGGGGTTGTTCGCATCGCTCGGCGCCAGTGCCGGCAACCGAGAGAGCATCTCGTCGCCCCCCCACTCGGGAAAGCCGCTGGTGAGCTCCAGCGTGCTCGTGAAGAGGTCATAGGACCAGTTGACAATGGCAAGTGCTCGCGTACGCTCCGGGAAGGTCGCCGCCAGCGAGAGGCCGACCACCGTCGCATCGGTCCAGGTGACGACCGCGGGTCGGGCGAAGCCGGCCGCGTCCATCACTGTGCGCGTGTTGTTGACCCAATCCTCCAATGTGACGGAGCGCGGCGGCGCGGGGGTCGGAGGCGCCAACGCCCCGCTTGTCGAAAACCGCGACGCGGGCGAATGTGGCCAGCCGCTCGAACCAGCGTCGATAGCCCGGCCAGTCCCAGCGGTTATCGATCTGGCCGAACCATGAGCCGACGAAGAGGATGTCGAGCGGGCCATCGCCGAACACCTGGTACGCGATGTTCACCCCGTCTTGGGTCAACGTGTAGTGCACCGGCGGCCGTTCCACGGCCGTCAGCCTGTCAGAGTCAGACGACCTCTTTGAGTTCTCGCTTGAGATCGTGGATCTCGTCGCGGAGGCGGGCGGCGTATTCGAAGCGCAGGTCGGTGGCGGCCTCGTGCATCTCTTCCTCGAGTGTCTGGATGAGCCGGGTCAACTCGTCCTTCGGCAGCTCGGCGAAGTCGGACTTCATGTGATCGCGCCGGCGGTTGCGGCGATTCATGCCCGGGCGCGGCGCAGTGCCGTCGCCATCCGGCCGCAGGACAGCGAGGATGTCGGTAACCGCCTTGCGGATGGTCTGCGGGTCGATGCCGTGCTCGGCGTTGTATGCGGTTTGCACGGCGCGGCGCCGCTGCGTCTCCGACAGGGCGCGCTGCATCGAGTCGGTGACCTTGTCGGCGTACATGATCACCTGGCCGTCGACGTTGCGCGCGGCGCGGCCCATCGTCTGGATGAGCGACGTCTCGCTGCGAAGGAACCCCTCCTTGTCGGCGTCGAGTATCGCGACGAGGGATACCTCCGGTAGGTCGAGGCCTTCCCGAAGAAGATTGATGCCGACGAGAACGTCGAACTCGCCGAGGCGTAGGTCGCGCAGGATCTCGATGCGCTGAATCGTGTCGACGTTGGAGTGGAGGTAGCGGACGCGCAGGCCCATCTCGAGGAGGTACTCGGTGAGGTCCTCGGCCATCTTCTTGGTGAGCGTTGTGACCAGGATGCGATCGCCCTTGGCGACCCGCTGGTTGATGTTCTCGATGAGGTCGTCGATCTGTCCCTTGGTGGGCTTGACGATGGCTTCGGGATCGACCAGACCTGTGGGCCGCACGATCTGCTCGACGACCTGGGTGGACTCCTTGATCTCGTACGGGCTGGGTGTGGCGCTGAGAAACACGCACTGGTTCACGCGCTCGTAGAACTCGTCGAAACGCAAAGGACGGTTGTCGGCGGCCGAGGGCAGGCGGAAGCCGTGGTCGATGAGCGCGTCCTTGCGGCTGCGGTCACCCGCGTACTGGCCGTGCAACTGCGGCACGGCGACGTGGCTCTCGTCGACGATGAGGAGATAGTCCTTGGGGAAGTAGTCGATCAGGGTGTACGGCGCTTCGCCCGGCGCCCGGCCGTCGAGGTGCCGCGCGTAGTTCTCGATGCCGTTGCAGAAGCCGACCTCCTGCATCATCTCGAGGTCGTACTGGGTGCGCATGCGCAGGCGCTGGGCCTCGAGCAGTTTGCCTTCCTTCTCGAACCACGCCAGACGCTCTTGAAGCTCGACCTCGATCGTGCTGATCGCCCGTTTCATGTTCTCTTCGCCGGTGACGTAATGGGTTGCCGGGAAGATCGACATGTCGCCGATGTCGCCGAGACTCTCGCCGGTGACGGGGTCGAAGCGGGTAATGCGTTCGATGTCGTCGCCGAACATCTCGACGCGGATGGCGGTCTCCTCGTACGCCGGATGGACCTCGATGCAGTCGCCCCGCACGCGGAACTTTCCCCGGGTGAGATTCATGTCGTTGCGCTCGTAGCTGAGCTCGATGAGGCGGCGGAGGATGAATCGCTGGTCGTTGGTGGAGCCGGAGACCAGACGGAGAATCGTGCCCGCGTACTGCTCGGGTGACCCGAGGCCGTAGATACAGGAGACCGAGGCGACCACGATCACGTCACGCCGGGCGAGCAGGGCGGCGGTCGAGCTGTGCCGGAGGCGCTCGATCTCGTCGTTGATCGAGCTGTCCTTCTCGATGTAGGTGTCGCTCGAGGCCATGTAGGCCTCGGGCTGGTAGTAGTCGTAATAGGAGACGAAGTACTCGACCCGATTCTCCGGAAAGAACTCTCGGAACTCGTTGGCCAGCTGAGCAGCGAGGCTCTTGTTAGGGGCGATCACCAGCGTTGGCCTCTGGACCTGCTCGATGGTCCACGCCATGGTGGCCGACTTCCCTGAGCCCGTAATTCCCAGCAGGGTCTGGAACCGGTCGCCCCGGTTGATGCCCTCGGCCAGGCCCGCGATCGCCCGAGGCTGGTCCCCCGCCGGCGCGAAGTCACTAACCACTTTGAACTCGGGCATTTCCACAATCCTACGGGAGGGGTGTCACAACCCGAACTGAGACGAACCGCGCCCTCAAGGGCGCGGTTCGTCTGTCAGTTCGGTGAGCCAGGTCCAGCAGCGGGCGACTTCGGCGTCGAGATCGGCCAGCGAGCCGGAGTTGTCGATCACGAAGGAGGCGCGGGCCAGGCGGTCTTCGCGGGAGGCTTGGGCGGCCATGCGGGCCCGGGCGTCGGCCTCGGTGAAGCCGCGATCCCGCACCAACCGCTCGACGGCGACGTCCTCCGGGCAGTCGACGACGATGACGTACTGGGCACCCGAGTCGCGCTTCGACTCCACAAGGAGCGGGATGTCGAGGATCACGATGTGGTCCGTCTGCGCTTCCTCGGCCATCCGCTCGGCCATCCGCGCGCCTACCAATGGGTGCGTGATTGCCGTGAGCGCGGCCAACTCGTCGGGGTTGCCGAAGACGAGGTCGGCGATGCGTTGGCGGTCGAGGGTGCCGTCCGAACTCACCACGGAAGGGCCGAAATGCTCCACGATCGGCGCAAACGCGGCGCCCTTTGGGCCTTGAACCTCACGTACGATCGCATCGGCGTCGATAACAACGGCACCCATACTCGCCAGTCGCGCCGAGACGCTCGACTTACCAGAACCGATCCCGCCCGTGAGGCCAACGACAATCATGGCGAGCGAACTGTATGCCGCCGACCCGCTGGTTCGGTTCGCCGCGGCTTCGCGGCTCCCGGCCCGGCAGCAGCGGGCGCTTCTTAGTCAGGCCGGCGAGTGGCCGCCCGACTCCCCCGGCGCGCTGAACGCGTGGTTGCTCCTCGTGACCACCAAGCCGCCGACCTGGCGCGACTCTCTCTTGCTCTGGCGCGAGCTGCCACCCACATTGGGTGCAGCCCACGAGGGTTTCTTCTATCCGGACCCACTCGGGTTCTGGGCCGAAATTCGCCACTGGGCCACCACGGTCGTGGGCGCACCGATGAGCGAGGCCTTGAGTGTGACCACGCTCCTGCACGGCCAGCGGCTCGATTGGGCCCTCCGCCTGATGCGGCCCCATGTCGTCCTCTTCCTCGACGAACCGGCCTGGCAGGGCGCAGAGCTAACTGCGATCCGTGCCACGCATCGGGTGCCCGACCCGCACCGCCCCGGACAGGTCTACGAGGGTTGGTGGGGTCGCACCGAAGACGACGCGCTCATCGTGGGCAAGGCGCCGCAGCACCCGGCCACGCACCGGCTCTACGGCCGGCATGACATGGACGCCTTCCTGCGGTCGGTGCCCGTCACCCGCTGAAGCACTTTTGCGGGTCTGCCGCCCCGCTGGGGCGGCAGACGCTCAAGAGTCGGCGTTAGACGAGGGCCACCCGGCCGCACTCGATCGCCAGCGGCGTCGTGTCGGCATTACCAATGCCCAGCCCCAGCGCCCGCAGCACGGGGCTCAGCGCAGTGTTGATGGCGCCGTCGAGGTTGGTCATCACCGCGGGGAGCCGGGAGGTCACGGCGTTGACGATCTGTCCCGTGGTCACACCCAAGCCCAGGAAGCCGAGGACTACCGGGCTGCCGGGAGTCAGCGTCACGCCACCCAAGTTGAACGACGTGCCCGCGTAGTGATCCGTGGTCGGTGAGAACACAGGAGTCGGCGCGGTCATCGTGAATGTGCGGTCGACCGCCGGCGGGTTGGCGATCGTGAAACTGCCACTGACCGGCAGCGTCAGGATGTCGAGACCCAGCAGCTTGACGACGAGGTTGTTGGCGATGGACCCGCTGCCAGCCTCGGGATCGACGGTGATGGTCATTGTCGTAGAGGCAGCGCACGAGATCGCCTTGATGGTGCCGTCGGCGCCAGCGATCGTCGCCGTCACGGGCAGATTGCTCTGCACTGAATAGCCAGGGATGAAGCCGATGTTGAACGACAGGTTCAGCTGGGGCGTCACGGCCAACTGGACCTGACCGGTGCTCACCGTGGTTCCCACAGGCCCAAAGGCGATCTGCGGAGGCTCGATGACGGTCAGGCTCACACCCGTGGTCAGCACGTTCGGGATGGCGACGCCAAGATTCGATACCGAGACCGCGTTCGCGCCGTTGGCGATCTGGGCCGACCCGGTCACGAGCTGGTAGACGTCGAAGGCCATCCCGAGAGCGGCGTCACCACCATGGCTGATCGTGAACAGGTCGCCGAGCTTCATCGACCTCGAGCCGTTCGCCGCAAGAGAGAGGGTGTCGAGGGCCGTGGCCGATCCGAGACCTTGGTTGCTCAGCACATTGGCGCTCGCTTCGTAGAGTTGCGCGAGCGTCACGTCGGTCGTCATCAACTCGTCGAATGTGCCAACGCCAGCGCCGAGGGCGAGAAGCTCGGTCTGGAGCGCGCTCAGCGTCATGGTGGAGCTGGCGATCCCTTGCCATCCAACCAAGCTGAGGTTCAGCCCGCCACCGATCATGCCGCCCATGAAGCCATTGAGCAGCGTGGGTGAGGTGAGCGACGCCAGCGACGAACCCAGCGAGAAGCCGGCGTTGTCGCGCTTGGCCGCCTTGGCAACACGCGTCACGTTCACACCGTCTCCGACAAACGGGAAGGCATTCTCGTGCGTGGTCAACACCGTCACCTTGACGGCGCCCGAGTTGCCTGAGACGCACAGGCCGGTGACAAACGGACCGGCGGTCGTCGGCGCGCATTCGACGGTGATCGGCGCAGTTTCGCTGTAGCCGTTGCGAACTGCGCTGGCGACCGCGGCTGCGGTCGGGTCGGCGGGCAGGACCTTGGCGCCGTCGAGGGCGGCCAAGTCGGCGATCTTCTGGTTTTCCCGGCCCATTTGCGACACGAAGCCCAAATCCACCGCCAGCGCGGAGGCAACCATGGCCAGAACGACCCCGGCGACGGACAGGAGCAGGATGGCGCCGCGTTCATCGCGAGGCGCGCGGCGACTCACCAGGCGGCGCGTCACGAGTAATCCACGATCGCGGTCGAACTGACCGTGTCAGGCAGGGCCACGCCGAGCCCGAGCGCCTCGGGGACCACCGGATAGTTCTGGTAGTCCCACACGATGGTGACGCTGAGGCACTTCTCCGCGCCACACGACGGCGCGGCGGCCTCGGCCGGGATCGTCACCGCGTAGCGGCCGGCCGGAGCGCCGAGCACGGTGGTGATCCGTGATGTTGCTCGGCTGGTGGCGGTCGCGTAGTCCGCGGCACCCACCCCAGCTCGAGCACCTTCGGCCGCCGCGTTGGTGACCTTATGTTTGGTGGACAGCGCGAGCCCGAAGGCGATCAGCGCGTACAGAACAAAGACAAACAGCGGCACGACGAGTGCGAACTCGACGAGCGCTGCGCCCCGTTCATCTCTACGAATCAGTCTTTTGCGCATCACCGAGGTGATCGACCACTCGGCAACGCGGCTACATAGCCCGCCCGGACGGTTTAGGTCCCTGAATGCACTCCTCATGCCTAGTCACGACGAGCTAGGCGACAACCCCCCGAACAGCGCATGGAGAGCGGATGGCGGCTGCCGATTGAATCGCCATGGGAAAGAACCGGTCCACAATGCTCATCCTCATCGGTGCCGCGGTATTCGTCGTCGGCGCCAGCCTGGCGTTTCTCGCCGTCCGCTCCGGCGACGACGGCGGCTCGTCCAAGGTGAACACCGCCGCCACGGTGCCCGTCGCCAAAGCTGGTGATGTAGTCGCCGCTGGGGCGACCCTTCCGAGCTTCGAGATCCCCAGCGGGAAGCAGGCGCTCGCCGTGCAGATGCCCTATGTCTCGGGCGTCGCTGGGTTCGTGAAGGCCAAGGACAAGGTAAACGTGTTCGGCACCATCAAGCCGAACGACCCGGCGCCCAAGCCCAACCTCGCTCCCACGCCGGTGGCCAAGCTGATCCTGTCCGACATCGAGGTGCTGCATGTCAGTGCTGCGGCGGCAGGCGTACCGACGACCTTCGTGCTGGCGTTGACGCCGGCGGAGGCCGAGCAGGTCGTCTACTTCCAGACGTTCCAGGGCCTATACCTCTCGCTGGCTCGCACCGACCAGGGCGTCGTCACGACCCCGGGCCGCGCTGCCAACGCACCCTTCTAATGCGCAGCCCCCGTCTGCTCGTCGTCGATCGCACCGAGGTGCTGGCCGATCAGATCCGCAGCGTCGCTGACGACCTACCCGTGCGGCCAGAGGTTCAGGCCTGCACCCGGGTGGGCGCGCTCAGCGACGTGCTGGCCGAGGATGGGCCCTTCGACGTCCTCGTCGGCGGTCCTACCCTCTCCACCCGCTCGGGCCTGGCCCGGCTGCAGCTGATCCGCGATCAACTCCCGGGCCAGACCATGGTGCTGGCCTTCACCCGCCGGCCCGATGCCGCTCTACGGGACATCGTCCGCACGGGCGCCATCGACCTGGTGCAGCTCCCGGCGGCAGATGACGACCTCCGGGACGCGCTGGCTCGTGCGATCGAGATGGCCAGCAAGCGCACACCGCTGCACGCCGCGGTGGCGAGCAGCAATGGAAGCAGCAATGGAGCGACCGCTGGTCCCCGCCAGCCGGGGATGGTGTTCACCATGTCGTCGGCCACTGGCGGCTGTGGCAAGACGTTCCTGGCTACCAACCTCGCCTACATGCTCAGCCACTACACGGGTAAGCGCGCCTGCATCATCGACCTCGACCTTCAGTTCGGTGAGGTGTCAACGGCGCTCCGGTTGCGTCCTCGATACACGATCTTCGACGCCCTCGAGCGGGTCGACACCGAGGACGTCGACCTCGACATGCACATCGAGGACTACCTCGTCACTCACGAGACCGGTTTCTCGGTGCTGGCCGCCCCCAAGGATCCCAGCGAGGCCGATCGCATCGATCCGCCCGACGTCGCGGGTCATCGAAGCGGTCCGCAAGCGGTTCGACTACGTCGTGGTCGATACGCCCGCAGCACTGACCGAGGTCGTGCTGGCCGCGTTCGACCTGTCGGATGTTCTCTACACGATGGCCACGCTTGACCTTCCGAGTGTCCGCAACATGGGCGTGTTCCTCGCAACCCTCGAAAAGCTGAAGATTTCGAACGACAACATCCGTCTGATCCTCAACAAGGCCGAGCGCGACGTGGGCATCAGCGTCGACCAGGTCACCAAGTTGTTCCCGCAGGGCTTCAAGGCGGTGCTGCCCTATGCCCGCGAGGTGAGCCGGTCGATCAACCTCGGAATGCCGGTGGTGGCATCCACGCCCAACTCCGAGATCAGCCGACTCATGCTGGAAGGCTTCAAGGAGCTGCTCCCCGAGGCCGACCAGGCCCGCCTGGCCGAGTCAGCGCTGCCCGCCAAGCGTTTCCGACTGTTTCGCCGCAACAACACCGGCAATCCCGTGCCGACCCCCATCGCCTAGTCCGGAGCCTTCATGAAACTCAGCGAGAAGCTTGCCGCAATCGAGGAACAGGATCGGACGGTCACCCGCGCCGCCGAGCCCGCCTCGCCGACCACGAGCCCCACCGCGCGCCGTCAGCGCCCGGCCACCACCGCGAAATCGCGGGCCAAGTCCTCCTCCTGGGAGGAGTCCAAGCGCAAGGTGCGGGAGCTGGTACTCGCCGAAGTCGCCCCGAAGATGGGCAGCCTGGCGCCCGACACGCTGACCAACGAGGTCAAGACCGCGCTCGACCAGATCCTCGAGCGCGAAGAGGTGAAGATCTCGCCGCTGGAGCGGCGCAAGTTCGTCCAGGAGGTCATCCAGGACACGCTCGGTTACGGCCCGCTGGATCCGCTGCTCCAGGACACGACCCTCACCGAGATCATGTGCAACGCCTTCGACGAGATCTGGGTCGAGCGCGACGGCCGGCTCGAACCTACTGACCTCGCCTTCCGCGACGACGCGCAGTACCGCCAGGTGATCAACAAGATCGTCAGCGCGGTCGGTCGCCGGATCGACGAGTCCTCGCCGATGGTCGATGCCCGCCTCCCCGACGGCTCCCGGGTGAACGCCATCATCCCGCCGCTGGCCATCCACGGGCCGGTGCTGACGATCCGAAAGTTCGCCGCCGATCCGTACATGGTGAAGGACCTCATCAACTTCGGCACGTTCAGCGTCGACCTTGCCGTGGTCATGGAGGCCTGTGTCCGCGGCAAGCTCAACATCCTCGTCTCGGGCGGTACCGGCACCGGCAAGACCACCAACCTCAACGTGCTGTCGTCCTTCATCCCCGACGGCGAGCGGATCGTCACGATCGAGGACTCGGCCGAGCTTCAGCTGCAACAGCCGCACGTGATCAACCTCGAGGCCCGACCGCCTAACGCCGAGGGCTCAGGTGAGGTTCGCATTCGTGATCTCGTCCGCAACGCCCTGCGTATGCGTCCCGACCGCATCGTGGTCGGCGAGGTTCGCGGCGCCGAAGCGCTCGACATGCTCCAAGCCATGAACACCGGACATGAAGGCTCGATGACCACCGTCCACTCCAACAGCCCGCGCGACGCGCTGTCCCGCCTCGAGACCATGGTGCTGATGGCGGGCTACGACCTGCCGATCCGCGCCATCCGCGAGCAGATCGCTGCCGCGGTCGACGTGATCATGCACCTGGACCGTCTGCCCGACGGCCGCCGCGTGGTGACCACCGTCTCCGAGCTCCAGGGCCTGGAAGGTGACACGCTGCTCCTCCAGGAAGTGTTCCGCTACCGGACCGGTTCGCCGGTGAACGGAAGGTCGCACGGCGAGCTGGTCGCCGCCGGCCTGCGACCTAAGTTCATGGACCGCCTCCGCGAAGCCAACATCGAGGTGCCAGCCAAGGTGTTCCAGCGGCCGACCGTCCGCGTGGCAACGCCCGAAGGGCGGTCCCGCACCGCACGCGTCCCGTCGGCCCGTGAGCTGGCCGAGCCGGAGCGCTCCCGATGAGCGAAGACTGGAAGAGCGGATCAATGTGGCAGATAACGCTCGACGCCGGAACGGCGGTGACGTCATGAACGAACTACTCATCGCCCTCGCCGCCGGACTCGGCTCGACACTGGTGGTTGTCGGGGTCCTGCTGCGTGCCCGTGACCGCGAGCAGTCGCTGGCCGAGATCCTCGAACTGCCCTACGGGGAGCGCGACGTCGCGGTTGAGTCGATTACCGAGACGCGCGGTTCCCTCGTTGAGGGCACCGTCGGCCTCGCCAATCGCGTGCTGGCCCAGTTCGACTCCAAGGGATCGCTCACGCAATCGCTCGAGCGAGCGCGCATTCCCCTGCATCCGGGCGAGTACCTGGTGGTGACCGGGTGCGCGGCCGTGGTGATCGGCGTGATGCTGCGGCTGGTCACGGGCTCGAACGTCCTCGGCGTCATCGGCCTGGTCGCCGCCCCGGCGATCGCCGCGTACTTTCCGAAGTTCCGTCTGCGCCGGCGCCGCAAGGCCTTTGAAGCGCAGTTGCCAGGTGCCCTCTCCCTGATTGCGTCGTCGCTGGCGGCCGGCCACACGTTCCTGCGCGCCATCCAGATGATGTGCGAGGAAGCCGAGGCACCCCTTAGCGAGGAGTTCGCCCGAGTCGTCTACGAGACGCGGTTGGGCGACCCTGTGGTCGACGCGCTCGAACGTATGGCGATTCGCCTCGAGATCCGCGACCTTCACTGGGTTGTGCAGGCCATCCGGATCCAGCAGACCGTGGGCGGCAAGCTGGCCGACCTGCTGCATACGCTCGCCGACTTCATCCGAGCCCGCGAGGAAGTCCGGCGCGAGATCGACGTGCTTACCGCGGAGGGCCGGATTTCGGCCTGGGTGCTGGGCGCCCTCCCCATCGGCCTCCTGTTCGCCATCCAGATCATCAACCCGGGCTACGCGCAGCCGTTGCTTCAAGGCAAGGGCCTCTTTGTCCTGGCCGGGACCGGGCTGTCGATATTCATGGGTGTATTCGTGATCCTCCGCATGGTCAAGATCGAGGTGTGAGATGACTGTCGCCGCTCTTGTTCCCGTCCTGGCCGCGCTGGCTGGGATCGCAGTCGTCGCCGTCGGCCTGGTCATGGCCCGCCAGCCGGTGCCCAACGACGCGGCCGCGTACCTGCGCGACCTCGACATTGACGGCGACGGCGCGGACGCCGACGAATTCACCAAGCGCCTGAACGACCCTTTCCTCGCCCGCGCACTGAAGCCTGCCTTCGCCAAGCTGTTCCAGGGGATCAATGGCCTGACGCCGGCCAGCCACGTCGAGCGCATTCACCATCGCCTACTGGTCGCCGGCATGAACCAGTCAGTCCGCGCCGAGGAGTTCGTGACCCTGCAGGTGGTGGCCACCGCCGCCGGCGTCATTCTGTCGGTTCTGTTCGTTGCCTTGGGTCACCCCTCGTCTACCCGCGGAACTCTCATGACCGTCCTGCTGGTGGGCGCGGGTGCTCTCGGACCCTATGCATGGCTGTCGCGCCGCGGCCGCGAGCGTTCGGAAGCGATATTCAAGGATCTCCCCGACGTGCTCGATCTCCTCGCAATCTCGGTGGAGGCCGGTGTCGGGTTCGAAGGAGCACTCGAAGTCGTCTGCCAGAACTTCGACTCTCCCCTGGCGATCGAGTTCAGCCGCACCCTGAAGGAGATGGAGTTGGGCCTCTCACGGCGCGAGGCACTACAGAATCTGAAGCGCCGTACCGAGGTACCCGAGCTGTCCAACTTCGTGATCGCGCTGACGCAGGCCGACGCGCTGGGCATGCCGCTCGGTCGTGTTCTTCACACCCAGGCGGCCGAGCTGCGCATCCGCCGCCGGCAGTGGGCGCGTGAGAAGGCGGGGAAGCTTCCGGTCAAGATCATGTTCCCGCTCGTACTGTTCATCTTCCCCGCCATCCTGATCGTGATCCTGGGCCCATCGGCCGACATGATGATCCGAGGGCTGAAGTAGCCGGGATGGTCAGACTCGCGCCGAGCCCGGCAATCGCAACGGTTCGCTGGGGCGTCGTCATCCTCGGGTTGCTCTTCGCGGCGACCCATGGCGATCAGTCGGCCTACATCTTCGGCGCCGCGCTGCTCGCTCACGCACTCTGGCGGACCGCGCGACCGGCGCCGTCGGACCTGGGCGGCGTCGTGGTGGCCGTCGTAGCCGAGGTCGCGCTCACCCTGACGGCGGTAGCGGCCACCGGTTGGTTGGCGTCGCCCTTCGTAGTCACCCTCATCGCTCCAATCGCCAAGGCGGCGCAAGTGCGCGCCGCGCTGCGACAAGCCGACCTCCGGCAATCGCTCGCGCTCGATCAGCTCAGCCAGCTAGGCGAAGCCAACGCGCTGCTCAGCGAGCTGCACCGGGTGACGCAGAGTCTGCCGGTATCGCTCGACTTGTCCGAGACGGTTGCATCTACCGTCTCGCGCCTTCGCGAGCTCTTCGAGCCCAACGTCGTTGCCGTCCTCCTGCACGATGAGGGCGGCGCGACATGGTCCGTCGCGGCAACCGTGGGTGCACGGCTGCCCAGCGTGCTGTCCAGCTCCGAGCTCCCACCGCCGCTGCAGCGAGCGGCGCGAGTGAGCGGTGCGCATCTGGTCGAGGATCTCCGCGCTGACGGGCCTGGCCTGGGTGCAGCGTCGAACACGGGTCTGTACGTCGCGTTGCGCGCCCGCGACCACCTCGTCGGTCTGCTCGCAGTTGAACGCGTCGTTCCCGAGACGTTGACCGAACGTGAGCGCGTTTTGCTCGACGGCATGGCCGACCAGATCGCAATGGCAATCGACAACGCCCGACTGTTCGGCCGCCTCCGCCGAATGGGCGCCGATGAGGAACGGACGCGCATCGCCCGCGACCTGCACGACCGCGTCGGCCAGGGTCTCGCCTACCTCTCCTTCGAGCTCGACCGCATCAGTCTCTCCGCCGGCGAGAAAGTCAAGACCGACATCCAGACGCTCCACGGTGACGTACGGCAGATCCTCGGTGAAGTGCGGGAGACCCTTTCCGACCTCCGCACCGACGTGTCCGACCACCAGGATCTGGTGGGGACAGTGGAAACGTTCATCGCACGGGTGGAGCGCCGCACGGGTATGCGCATCGTGTTCGAGCACGACGACGGCCGCCGGCTGGCCCTGCCGGTCGAGCGAGAGATATGGCGGATCGCCCAAGAGGCTCTCGCCAACGCCGAGCGACACTCAGGGGCGTCGGAGGTTCGCGTGCAGTGGCGATCCGCGGGCGACCGCGCAGTCCTCGAGGTACGCGACGACGGCGCGGGCATGGATGCGGCGTTCGCGATGAAGCCCGGGTCCTATGGCCTGGTCGGCATGCGCGAGCGCGCCGATGCGATCGGCGCAACGCTCGAGATCGCTTCTGCGCCGGGTCACGGGACCACCGTGCGCTGCCTGCTGGAGCAGCGATGACCGCCAAGGCGACCGCCGCGGTTCGTGTGCTCCTGGCCGACGATCACACCATGTTGCGCGAGGGATTGCGCCGATCGCTTGAGGCCGACGGATTCGACGTCGTGGGCGAAGCATGCGACGGCGAGGACGCTGTACGCCAGGTGGGCATCTTGAATCCCGATGTCGTTCTGATGGACGTTTCCATGCCGGTGATGGACGGGATCGACGCCACACGGGCCCTCCACGAACAGCACCCGAAGGTGCAGGTGGTCATGCTAACCATGCACCCCGACGACGACCTCGTAACCCGCGCCGTGCGCGCCGGTGCCGCTGGCTACCTGGTGAAGGACTGCAGCAGCGCTGACGTGTCTGAGGCCGTTCGTCTGGCCGCCGCCGGTGAGACCGTTCTCTCCCCCAGCCTGGCCGCCGGTCTTCTCGTCGAGGTCCAGCAACCGACCGACGCGCCGCTCATCTCGAGACGCGAAGAGGAGGTCCTCCAGCTCATCGCCGACGGCGCGTCCACGACCGAAGTGGCGGCGCGGCTCTACATCAGCGCGAAAACGGTGAAGAACCACCTCGCATCGATCTACGAGAAGCTCGAAGCCCGCGATCGGACGCAAGCGGTCCTTCGCGCTGTGCGCATGGGGATCATCCGTCTCGCCTAGCCCCGCCGGGAATGAGTCCAGCGACCTATCGGCCTTCATGCAGGGAAGCCGATACAGAGAGTGAACCGGTCCCCACCAAATGGGGCGGACCACTGAGAAGGAGTTCCTGTGAGCATCGTTACGTACCTGCAGTCGTTCATCGCCCCGTACCTCCGCGCCCGTTTCGGCAAGGATGAGCGTGGGGCCAGCCTCGTCGAGTACACGCTCCTGGTTGCGCTGATCGCCGTTGTCTGCATCGTCGCCATCCAGCTGCTCGGCACCAACGCGTCTACCAAGTTCAGCAGCGTTGGCTCGCAGATCGGCGCCGCCGGCTAGTTGACCTCGGTCGAGCACGAGAGGGCGGGCAATGGCGCCCGCCCTCTCGTCGCGTCTGGGGAGCGTTTGCCCCGGAATGGTCCGTTCGACCTATGTAGCCGGCCCGAGTTCTGCCGATTAGAGACGCAAGCCGGTCCCCAACACATGGGGCGGACCACTGAGAAGGAGTTCCTGTGAGCATCGTTACGTACCTGCAGTCGTTCATCGCCCCGTACCTCCGCGCCCGTTTCGGCAAGGATGAGCGTGGGGCCAGCCTCGTCGAGTACGCGCTCCTGGTTGCGCTGATCGCCGTTGTCTGCATCGTCGCTATCCAGCTGCTCGGCACCAACGCTTCGACCAAGTTCAGCAACGTCGGCTCGCAGATCGGCGCCGCAGGCGGCTGATCCGCAGCAACCCTGAACGTTGGAGAACGGGCCCTTCGGGGCCCGTTCTTCGCGTGCCAAGCTTCGGCATGACCTGGCCGACGACATCGTGGCCGACCGGGCCCGTCCCAGCGGGCGTCGCTCTCGACCCTCTGCTCGACGAACTCTTCGACGAGAACGGACCGCTGGCGCTGACGTACGCCGCAGTGGTGATCCACCATGGCCGCCTCATCGCCGAGCGCTACGCCGGAGCGATCGAGCACTTCGACCGCCCGGCCGAGCAGGTGACCGCGGAGACGAAGCTCCTTTCATGGTCGATGGCGAAGTCGATGCTGCACGCGGTGATCGGAATGCTCGTCGGGGACGGCGTGCTCGAGCTCGACGCCCGTGCCGAGGTGCCGGGCTGGCAGGATCCCAGCGACCCGCGCCACCCGATCACGCTCGAGCAGCTTCTCTGCATGCGTGATGGCCTGGACTTCCTCGAGGACTACGTCGACGCCGGGCGGTCAGATGTGATTGAGATGCTGTTCGGCTCGGGGAGAGCCGACGTCGCCGGGTTCGCGGCGGACCGGCAGCTCGTCGCCGCACCGGATACGCGGTTCAACTATTCGAGCGGGACGTCGAACATCATCTCTGGAATCGTCGCCCGGGCTCTGGGGCCAGGTGAGCCATACAACCGATTTCTGACGGAGCGTCTGTTCGCTCCCATCGGGATGTCGTCGGCCGTGGCCCGCTTCGACGAGACCGGCACCTGGATCGCATCGTCTTACGTGCACTGCACTGCCCGCGACTTTGCCCGCTTCGGCTACCTCTACTTGCGCGACGGGCTGTGGGGAGAACGGCAGGTGCTTCCCAAGGGCTGGGTCGAGCACGGGCGACGGATCCGATCGAGCAGCCCGCTCGACGGGACCTTCTACGGTGCGCACTGGTGGATCGTGGGCGACGCGTTCGACTCGTTCCGCGCCAGCGGCTACGAGGGCCAGTCGATTCTGATCGTTCCCCCACTCGACCTCGTGGTCGTACGCCTGGGCAAGACCGAAGCCGATCGCGGCCCCAACCTCACCGCATGGCGCCGGCGCGTGATCGAAGCGTTTGCGAAGTAACGACCTCGTCAGGACCCTCGTTCCAGTCACTCAGCGACTTAGATCGAATAACTCGAAGTAGTCGATCCGGCGCGCGGTGATACGGCTGGGCACGTTGGCGCGCAGTTCCACGGGGGTGATTGTGGGTTCGTCGCCGAACGCAGGGAATGGACCGAAGTGATCAGATTGGAAGTTCAGATCGGACTAGCGGGATGCCCCAGGTCCGCCGTCCGCACGCCACCAGTTCGAGAACGCGGAGGTAGGTCGGGGCGAGCTGCAGCAGCCGGGCATGGCGCTCGGGCTCCAATTGCTCGGTACGGCGGATCGCAGCCATCGCGGCGGCGTCGCGCATCATGGCGGTGAACTGCACCAGCGGGGAGGTCTGGGGCAAGTCCTGCTCGGCGAGAGCGCACGCCTCGGACGCAACGAACCATCGCTCGCGCTCTTCGGCCCACAAACGCAGATCCGGTGGCTCCGCCTCGAGAACCCCGAGCACGAACTCAGCGGCGGCAAGGCCCGTGGCCGACGGTGCTTCCTGTGGCTGGTCCGGCACCTCGATCCCCAGCGCGCGGCACGCCCAGCGGATGGCTTCAGCCCTGCGCTGGAGCGCTACCGAGCATGTCTGTGGATCGTTCACCGTGCATTCTCTTCGGCAGAACTGCCCGAAAACCAAGCGTCAGCGCACAAGAACGGTCCAGCCGCCGGACCGAAGCACCTGCCGCCATTGACCCGACGCCTTGAGGATGGTTACCAGCGGCTGATTCGACCCCCAGACCACGGCGTCGATGCGGTGGCGGTCGAGGACCTTGAACACATCGGGCTTGCCCTCGAGGAGAGTGGCGTAGTCGCGGGAAACGTGGAGCGGGAACATGTCGACCCGGTCATCGATGAATACACGCGCCCGGCGGCCATAACGCAGATCGAAATAGCAGCCCACCGTGTCCTGCTGAGCGATGCGATGCGGTTCGGCGAGGTAGCCGTTTCGCTCGAGCCACGTGGTGGCTCGCACCGGATAGCCCGACACATCAATCCCGGGGCCAGCCGCGGCGGCACCCCCGAACCCCAGAAAAGCGACGGCCAGTACCGCGGCGATCATGGCGTTAATGCGCGGACGACCGGCCTCCTCCGCGCCCGGCGCGGCCAGGGCCCGCGCCAGCGCCGGCGCCATGACGACGGCGAGGGCGGGGATGTTTCGCAGCGAGAGCAGCCCCAACGCGAGAAAGCCGATCACCGGTACGACGTCGCGCCAGATCACCCGCGTCCGTAACAGCAATAGCAGCCCGACGCTTATGCACGCGAGAGCGATGAGGCCGCCGAGCTGCTGGAAGTCCGGTGATCGCCACTCGACGACGGTGCGGAAGATCTCGCGCTTGTCCCCTACGGTCAGCGGGAACCACAGCAGCCGTGGGCCGAGCGGATTGATGGCCGCGACAGCCAGGCCCACACCAAAGGTCATCGCGTAGCGCGCGTACTCCGTGGGCCAGCGCCGGCCGTCGACGCCCCCGCCCACGGCGACGGCACCGAGCCACAGCAAGCCGAGCGGAAATGAGCCGTGCGAGTTGACCCAAAACCACACCACCGGAACGAGCCACCACGGGTTGATGCGACGTTCCACGACGGTGATGAGAAGCGCGAACGCGATCAGCCCGAACAGCAGCGGCCGGGGCGACCAATACCCCATGCCGACGCCGATGGCCAGGCCGCCCGAGACGAGAGTCCGCAGCGCCGTTCCCGTGCGCGCCAGACGGACGACCAGCCAGGCCAGGATTGCCAGCAGCACACCCTGCTCGAGCGCCACCCATCCCATGCCACCCCAGCGGTGCAACCAGCCGTACGTCATTGAGGGCAGCCAGCTCTGCACGACCCATGGTTCGCCGTGCGCGGTGAACGAGAAGGGATCGGTCCGTGGAATGCCCTTGCCCGCCGCCATCTCGATGCCGGTTCGGATGTGGACGAACATCGAGTTGTCGCTTATCCGATTGGCGCCCAGCCGAAGTCCGAGCAGGGCGAAGGTAGCAACGAACAACGACTCCATTGTCGGAGCGCGCCAGCGACGAGCCACGACACCAGCTTGCACCTAGGTTCCGCCGAGGCCATGCACCATGTTGATGGCTGCGGGACCGAGCACCACGATGAACAGCGCCGGGAAGATACAGAACACCATCGGCACCAGCATCTTCACCGGCGCCTTCTGGGCTTGCTCCTGGGCCAGCTGCCGACGCTTGATTCGCATCTCGTCGGCCTGCGCACGGAGGACGCGGCTGATGGAGACGCCAAACGTGTCGGCTTGCAGTATTGCGAGCACGAAGGATCGCAACTCCTCGACGTTGGTGCGCTCATCGAGCGCCCGCAGAGCGTCGGAACGGCGTGCGCCGGCGCGTACTTCACCGAGCATCCGTGCGAACTCCTCCGTCAGCGGACCTGGTACGGCGTCAACGGTACGGTCGAGAGCTTGCTCGAAACCAAGACCGGCCTCGACGCTGATCGTGAGCAGATCGAGGACATCCGGCAGCGAGCGCTGGATGGCCTTACGTCGGCCTGCGATTCGCTTGTTGACCGTGGCATCAGGCCCCATCACCGACACAGCCGAGAGAAGCAAGACCACCGCGATGCCCTTGGTTCCCGACAGATGCAGAACCGAGAACGCACCAACGAACCAGAGCGGAATTGTCGCCAGGCCCAGAACGCGAATGGCGAGGAACCGGTCGACCTCATCGGGGCCGGACTTACCCGCCGTGATCAGCTTGTGCCGCGCCTTGGCGACGTAGTCGGCGGGCGTGAGCTGGCGCCCGATCTGCACGAGTCGTTGGAGCACCGGCACAAGTACACGCTTCCCGATTGATGCGGTCAGCTCCCGCTCGCGCAGCTTGGCGATCTCGATCTCGTAATGTTCGATCCGATTCAGCGACGCCCGTACCGCACCGCGATCGCGGACCTGCGCCATCACGATGAACGACGCCGTCGCTACCGACGTCAGCAACCCGAACACGATGAGCAGCAGCACGTCAGACCTCGATGTCGATCGTTTTCTTCATCCACCAGAAGCCGAATACGGCGAGGAGGCCGGCGCCGGCCGCGGCCATCTTCCCCATCGGATCGGTGAACAGGACAGATATGTACGGCTTGTTGACGACCCACATCGTGGCGCCCAACCCGATCGGCATGATGCCGATCACGAACGCACTCACTCGACCTTCGGCGGTCAAGGCCTTCACCTCGCGGCGCAGGCGCTCACGGCCGACCATCGTCTCGGCCACCGTGTCGAGGAGCTCAGCGAGATTTCCGCCGACCTCCCGCTGGATTCCGATTGCCATGACCGCCCAGTCGAAGTCGGCGCTCTCCATTCGCTGGCCGGCGTCGCCCATGGCCTCGTCGAGGGAACGACCGAGGCGCGCCTCGACCAGCACGCGTCGCAGCTCCTCGCCCATCGGGTCACCGACCTCTTGGGACACCGCCTCGACGCCTTGCAGCAGCGAATAGCCGGCGCGCAGGGTCCCGGCGAGGAGCGTGAGGGTATCGGGCAGCTGCTTGGAGAACTTGCGCTGGCGACGGCGGGCCAGGAATGAGAGAACCGCAGGCGGTGCCAGCACCAGTGCACCGAGAAGCGCGACTGCTGCGAAGGGGCCCGCCAGGATGAGGACGGCGAACGCACCCACGAGCGAGGCCGCGCCGTAGAAGAAGACCGCTTCCATACCGCGCACCGGCAGGTTGGCCTGCTCGAGCCGACCTTCGATCCACGCGAGGAGTTGGCGACCGGCGGCGACCCGGCTCGCGGTGTCCACCGCCCGCTTCACCAGCTGCGTCTGCGCCTGGCCGATGCCGGCCCGGGTGACGAGCTGGTCATCCTCACCGTCCGAGGCGTAGGGCGCGAGCCGTTCCCTGAGCTGCGAGGCGGGACGGCTGGCAACCATGATCACCACCCAGGCGACGAGACCGGTCGCGGCGAGAACCAGAGCCACGATGAGGAACTTGCCGAGCGCGCCGCTCAGTAACGCAGGCGTGCGCGGGGGCGCCACTTCCGACGGGCTGGCGTTGATGCCACGGCTGAGCGTGCCGGCCGAGCCGAGCGCGGATGCCTTGGCGTCGCCCACCGATACGGTCACCGTTCTGGGATTGCTTCCGGTGGCCTGGTAGGTCATTTCGTATTGCGACTGCAGCGCACCCTGAACCGATGCGTAGACATTCGGCAGCGCCGAGGCGTCGGTCGCGGCGAAGAACTGTCCGCCGGTGGCCTCGGCAAGCGAGCGGAGTGCGGGGCCGTCAACCGATGCGCTCGGGCCGAGGCCGACGGTGAACGTCACTGCCTTGACCGCGACGACGGCGGCCTTGGCCTCGGTCACAGTGGTCACCGAGGCCGTGTCGCGGCCGTCGGAGAGGACGACAATGTTGGGCTGAAGGTCCGGCGCGGCGGCCAGCAGGCCAGTTGCCATCCTGGCGCCTTCCCACAACGCGGTCTCGCCATGCGCTCGCAAGCCGTTGACGGCCGCGTGCAGCACGGCGCGGTCGGCAGTGAAATCGGTGACCAAGCGAGGGTCGTCGCTGAACGCCACAACGGCCACGCGCTCGCTCGGGAGCAGATGGTCAACGAACGAGTTGGCGGCGGCCTTCGCCGCCTCGATACGACCGCCGGCCGCCATCGATCCCGACTCGTCGATTACGAGGACGGTTCCGACTGCGGTTGCGCTCTCGGCCAGCGCGACGACTTTGAGGTCGGATACCAGCCGATCTCCGTCACGCACGTTGACATCGGTTGGCCGAAGTTTGGGGCCAGTCGACAGCACGGCTACGCGCACGGTGGGCCACTCGGTTGTGTCGATCTGGCGGATCGTGACCACCCGTGCCGAGGCAGCGGCCACCGCCGGGCCCGCGACCACGGGGATGCCGAGTGCCACAGCGATCGTCAGCGCTGCGATAGCAGCGATGCGGCGGCCCTTCATCGTCGGGCGGTGCTTCGCCGGCGGGAGAAGCCCTCGACCTCAAACAACTCCGCCTTCAGCGCGATACCAACGTCGGCCAGCTTCTCGCTGAAACGGGGCCGTATTCCGGTGGACTTCAGGTGTCCGCGGTACCGACCTGTCGGATCAACGCCCATGCCGTAATCGAACAAGAAGAGGTCCTGGAGCGTTATGACGTCGCCCTCCATGTTCTGAACCTCGGTTATGTGCGTGATCCTTCGGGTGCCGTCGCGGAGGCGGCTGAGGTGAACGATCAGATCGAGCGCGGATGCCATCTGTTCCCTGATAGCGCGGATCGGCAGGTCGAACCCCGCCATGAGGGTCATGGTCTCGATACGGGCCAGCGCGTCCCGGGGAGTGTTGGCGTGCACGGTCGTCAGCGACCCGTCGTGGCCTGTATTCATGGCCTGGAGCATGTCCAGGGCTTCGCCCGAACGGCACTCGCCGACCACGATGCGGTCCGGCCGCATGCGGAGGGTGTTGCGCAACAGGTCCCGGATCGTGACGCCGCCCTTGCCTTCGATGTTCGGCGGGCGTGCCTCCATGCTGAGTACGTGCTCCTGACGGAGTTGGAGTTCCTTGGCGTCCTCGATCGTGACGATTCGTTCGTCCTCAGGGATGAAGTCGGAGAGCACGTTCAGCGTGGTGGTCTTGCCGGTGCCGGTACCCCCAGCGACCAGAATGTTGAGCTTCCCCTTGACGCATTGTTCGAGGAAGCTGGCGCCCTGGCGGCTCAGCGTTCCGAACGTGACGAGATCTTCAACGCCAAAAGGCTCCTCGCTGAACTTGCGGATGGTGAGGAACGGGCCACCGATGGCCAGCGGAGGCACCACCGCATTGACCCGAGAGCCGTCGGGCAGGCGAGCATCGACCATCGGGGTTGACTCGTCGACGCGCCGGCCGACCTGAGCAACGATCCGTTCGATGAGCTGGCGCACATGGTTCTCGTCGACGAACCGCGCGCTCACCCGCTCGAGCTTGCCTTTGCGCTCGATGTAGATCTGATCCGGCCCGTTGACCATGACCTCGGTCACGGTGGGATCGGCAAGGAACGGCGAAATCGGGCCGTAGCCGAGGATGTCGTCGGTGAGGCCGGTGACCAGCACGTTACGGTCGACCGCGGACAACGCGGCCTTCTCCTTGGCCAATGCCGCCTTGAGCAGGTCACGCACCGTGCGCTGAAGCTCGGCCGGCTCCGGGTTGCGTTCGGAGATGATCGGGCCCAGCTCGTCGATTACGTAGCTGTGCACGCGGGCACGAAGATCGGCGAACTTGGTATCGGCCCGTCCAGTACCGCTCTCCGCCAGGCGTTTGGCGAGACTCATCGCTAGGCCCGCCGGCTGGAGACGTCGGCGGCCAACAGCTGTTCAGCCATTTGCGTGATGGCGCGAGCCACGCCGGAGCGTGGGACTTCGATCACGGCCGGGACGCCGCGGTTCACCGAGAGCGGTACCAAAATATCGCTGGGCACCAACGCCTCGGCACGCAATTGCAACGTGCGTTCGATCTCCTGGATCTCGACCTTGACCTTCGTATTGGCCCGGTTGAGCACGAGGTGCAGGCGGTTGCTGGGAATGTCCAGTAGCCGGAGCGTCTGCAGTCCGACCTTCACATTTTTGATGGTCGGGATGTCCATCCCGCCGACCACCACAATGTTGTCGCTCGCTTCGAGCACGCCGATCATGAGGTCATTGAGCACGGCCGGTGTGTCGATGACGACGTGCGCGGCGAACGTCCGCAGAAGGCTGACGATGTGCAACAGGTCCTCGGAGCTGACTTGTTCAGCGAAC
The DNA here is from genome assembly GCA_963742585.1 of uncultured Actinomycetes bacterium. Classification (GTDB taxonomy): domain Bacteria; phylum Actinomycetota; class Acidimicrobiia; order Acidimicrobiales; family JACDEA01; genus JACDEA01. Next base: position 879,002 of record CAVUMI010000009.1, on the reverse strand, counting down.
GAAGGCTCGATCGGGGCGGCCAGCACGAGGACGCCGGACGGCTCGTGACGCGAGAGCATGGTCCGTAGCAGGTCGGCGTCCAACCGGTCGATAGCCTCGATGGCGTCTACCACGGTGTGCTGCGGTGTCATGTGCAACATGACGGCGACGTCGCCGAACTGAAGGTCTGCGTCGACCAGCACCACCGGCGTCGGGCCTCGTTTGGCAAGGGCCACCGCGAGGTTCGTCGCGACGATCGACTTCCCCGACCCGCCCTTCGTCGAGAAGATCGTGGTCACCTGCCCGTTCTTGCCTGACCGCGGGGATACCGCGTTGCCGCCGTCGGACCGCAGCTGCTGGTCGGCGCGTACCGCCGCGCCCACGAGCTCCTCGGGCGGGGCGTCGTACAGGACCACGTCGATCACGCCGGCGCGGATCGCCTGCTGCAGGAGTTCGGTGGTGAGCGTCTCGACGGCCATGATCGCCCGGACTTCAGGACGACCCCGCAGCAAACGGCCAACAGCGTCGAACTCGTCCTTGCGGGCCACCGACGGACCGAGAACGATGATCACGCCTTCACCGGGCTCGACGGCTTCGTCAAACGCTTCGACGGACGCATGCACACCGGCCGACGGCGCCCGCCGGAGGCGGCCCGCCAACTCGGTGCGGTGCTTGGCCGTGCTGTCGATCACGGCAATCGGATTGCGCAGGACGATGTCGTCGTCGACGAGATGCTTGGGGGTGGATTTAGTTCGCATAAGGCGTCAGTCCCCCGGAGAAGACGTTTCCGGCGTTGGCCGGCGGGATGGGCACAGGCTGGTTGTCCGGCGGAACCAGCGTGAGGTACAAGCCGGTACCGGTCGCGGCGAGCAACGTGATTCGTTGTGCGGCCACTTGTGGGACGGCCAACGTGACCAGGTTGCTGCCGGGGTTGGCAACTACCTCGGTGGAGCCAGCCTCGGGCGCTGCGGTCGCACCGATGAACAGCACGTCCACGTTCTGGTACAGCGTGTGCTGGCTGCCGTCGGCGGCCGCGGCCATGATGTTGACCTTGTCGCCTGGCACCGCCAGGCCGGCCACGCCGTGCACCGGGTCCACCGAGATCGTCACCGCAACCTGACCGGCGGGGATCCGCTTGGCTGCGGTTACCTGCGCCGCCCGGGGGTCGACGAACATGCCGTCGACGAGCACTTGGCCCGCTGAGAGACGGGTGAGGGCGACTTTGCCCTTGATGACGTCCTTGTTGGTCAACGCGGAGCCGGGGCGGAACTTCTCGGGGATTGCGTCGGACTTGATGAGGCCGTCGGCCAGCGCCTGGTCGCCACCCAAGTTCTTCTCGACGTCCGCCTTCACGACGAAGACCTGAACCAGCTTGGCGTCGCCATAGGCCCGCTTCTGCACTGAGTTCACATACGCGTATGCAAGAAACGCCGCTATCCCCCCTATAAGGAGCGCGACGACAAGGATCGTTGTGCGTCTATTGGTCACGGGTCACTCATCGGCATCCGCCGGCCAATCCCTAACCGGTCTCGATAAGAAACCACCGCCCTCATGCCGATACGGCAGCCATGCGATCTCCGCACAAGCGTGACCAGCGCGGCGCGGCTCTCGTCGAGTTCGCGATCATCGCCCCTGTCTTCATGATGCTGATCCTGGGGATGCTCGAGTTCGGGCTCGTGTTCAAGGACTACCTGACCGTCGCCAACACCACCAGGGCCGGAGCACGCGTCGGGAGTGCAGCCGGCCGGGATGCCAGCGCTGACTTCGACATTCTGCAAGCCGTCAAGGCTGCGATCGGCGGGGTCTCCACGCAGGACATCGTCAAGGTTGTCGTGTTCAAGTCCAACACCAACGGGGACATGCTCAACACCACCTGCACAACCGCCTCGGTGGCCAGCTCGTGCAACGTCTACACCGCGGCGGACATGGGCCTTTCGGCCTCGGCCCTCACCGCCAGCGGCAAGAGCAACTTCTGGGCTCCGACCAGTCGCGAGGATCGTCAATCGGTGGGAGCTGACTATCTCGGCATCTGGGTCCGGGTCGACCATCCGTTCGTGACCAAGATGTTCGGCTCCACCTTCACGCTGACCGACAAGACCGTCATGCGCATCGAGCCGCGCCGTACATGACGACCTCCGTTCGCGTTGCGCGGCGCGGCGAGCGAGGCGCGATTCTTCCGCTGTTCGTGCTGCTCCTCACCGCGATGCTGGCGTTCACCGGATTCGGCGTCGACTTAGGCTGGTGGTACTCGCGGAGCTTCCAGATCCAACGCGCCGCCGACGCCGCTGCGCTCGCGGCTGTGGTGTGGATGCCGGACACCGTCGCGGCAAAAACTGCGGCGGAAAGCAGTCTCAAGACCAACAAGTTCATCGCCGGTGGCGACATCTCGGTCATCTACGAGCCGATTCCGCCCCAGCGCTATCGGGTCACGCTGAAGGATGCGAAGGTCGAGAGCTACTTCACCCGCGTGTTCATGGGCGACATCAACGTAGAGCGCAAGGCGCTCGCCGAGTACCAACTTGCGGTGCCTCTGGGAAGTCCCTACAACCACTTCGGGACACCGGGTGACGGCATCTACGGCGCGGTCAACGGCTTCTGTACGTCAAAGGAGCAAGGCGACCAGATCCTCAGCCGCTTCAATCTCGTCACCTCCGGTAGTCCGGCGAATCGTTGTCCGAGCAACGCGCCGGCACCAGCGGGTCCCGGCCCGAACGGCGCATACGTCGACAACCTCGAGTACTCAGGCCAGGACGGCGACACCGTAGGACCGTTCAATGCCGGCTACTCGTATTACGTCGACCTTCCAGCCGTTCGCACCCAATCGGTCACCATTGCCCTGTACGACGCGCCCTTCTTCACAAGCGACGGCAACTCGCCGGACAATGACTACAGCAACAACAACGCCAGAGTCACCACGACCTTCCGGCTCCGGGCACCCGACGTGAGCACGCTCGACGACACCGACAATGCGCTGTACAAGACGCCCACGTACCTGGGCTGCGGCGGGAGCCTGGCCAACCCCCGCACGTTCACGACGAACCAGTCGTCGCCGTTCGACATGACGATCGGTAGCGGCACAAATGCCGGTCGCTATACCAAGTTCTGCACGATCCCGACGACCGCACCGGGCGGTCGGTACATCCTCGACGTCTACACCAAGAAGAGCGAGGGAACACTTACCAACCCGAGCATCGGCGCCAACGCCTACGGCGTCTTCCTTCAAAAGGGAACGAGTTCGTCAGCATGCGACGCCCGCACCGATGCCACGTGCCCGCGGGTATACGGCACCGACAGCATCTCGGTATACGCGAACCAGTCCTCGCTGATTGCCAACTTCTATTTGGCCCAGGTCTCGGCCACCTACGCGGGTAAGCAGATGGTCATCAACCTCTGGGACCCCGGCGAGGGCGGAAGCACCATCAAGATCATCAGTCCGGTCGATGACCAACCGGAGACCTTCAGCTGGTTCTCGGACAACGGACTCTCGGGCACGAACGTCACGTCGCTGGACGTGACCAACAGCCGGTTCAACGGGCGCAAAGTGACGCTGACCTTGTTACTCGACGCGACCTACAACCAACCGGCCAGCGACAACTGGTGGCAGATCCGGTACACCTTCACGTCGGGAACGGTCACGGACCGGACGACCTGGTCCGTCAACCTCCTCGGCGATCCGGTCCACCTCGTGGGTTAGGTCGCGTCCTCGACGGGCTCGGGAGCCGCTTCGCCGGCGTCGGCTGTGGCCGGCGCATCTTCCGGCGCGGTGGCCGGCTCGGCGCCGCCCGCGGTGTACTGCTCGGCCAGATCGGCCCACGCGGCCTGCGCCTCGGTCTCCGGCGTGAACTCGGCCTTCGAGTAGTCAGGACCGATGTAGTTGCCCTGGTCGTCGTACGCGTGCTCGCCGAAGTGCTCGCGGTACTCCGCCGCCACCTCGCCACCCTCGGCGGCCTGCTTGATCGACAGGCTGATGCGGCGGCGCTGCAGGTCGATGTCGATGATCTTGACCCACAGCTCCTCGCCCGGCGTCACGACCTGCTCGGGCAGGTCGACGTGGTGCGCGGCCATCTCCGAGATGTGCACGAGACCCTCGATGCCCTCGCCCACCTGGATGAAGGCGCCGAACGGCACGAGCTTGGTGACGCGGCCATAGACGAGCTCGCCGACGCGGTGCGCGGTGGCGAACTCCTGCCACGGATCCTGCTGGGTGGCCTTGAGCGACAGGCTGATGCGTTCCTTGTCGAGCTCGACGTTGAGAACCAGCACCTCGATCTCATCGCCCACCTGCACGACCGAGGACGGGTGGTCGACGTGCTTCCACGACAGCTCGCTGACGTGTACGAGTCCGTCCATGCCGCCGAGATCGACGAAGGCGCCGAAGTTCACCACGGAACTCACGACACCCTTGCGGACTTCGCCGGGCTTCAAGTTGGCGAGGAACTCCTCGCGCTGCTCCTTCTGCGTCTCCTCCAGCCATGCCCGTCGGGAGAGCACCACGTTGTTGCGGTTCTTGTCGAGCTCGATGATCTTGGCCTGAAGGGTGCGCCCGACGTAGGGCAGTAGGTCACGGACGCGGCGCAGCTCGACGAGCGACGCCGGAAGGAAGCCGCGGAGGCCGATGTCGAGAATGAGACCGCCCTTGACGACCTCGATGACCGGGCCCTCGACGACGCCCTCGCGCTCCTTGATCTTCTCGATGTCTCCCCATGCCCGCTCGTACTGCGCCCGCTTCTTGGAAAGGACGAGGCGCCCTTCCTTGTCCTCTTTCTGAAGGACCAAGGCCTCGACTCGTTCCCCGAGACTGACGATCTCGTGCGGGTCGACGTCGTGGCGGATGGACAGCTCGCGTGCAGGGATCACGCCTTCGGACTTGAAGCCGATGTCGAGCAGCACCTCGTCCTTGTCCACCTTCACGATCGTGCCGATGACGATGTCGCCATCATCGAATTCGACAATGGTGCCGGCGATGGCGTCTTCCAACGACATTCCGTCTAGGTCGTCGACGGCAATCTGTCGTGGGGTGTACTCACCACCTTCGTCGAACGTGCCCATCTGGGACTCGGGTTCGGGGGTGGGAGTTTGATCAGACATATAGAGGTGGTCGCTCGCTTTCCGGACGGTTCTCCCGCGGTATTTCCGCCTATTGGGAGACGATCAATGGTACTTGACCGCCACGGTCAGGTACTCGGGCAGGTCCAGCCCGGGCGGGTTCTCCGCGTAGGCACCGGGCGTGACTGACCAGATGTGCTCTACCGCGAGGCCGGCAGCGTCGCAGAGCAGCCGCAGCTCGCGGGGCGTGAAGCACGACGTCCAAAGATCGGCGGCCTTCTCGTTGCCGGCCTCGTCCTTGACCGCGGTGGTCTCGTGGTTCACGCCGGTGGCGGCATCGAAGGTGTCCTGATCCTCGAGGAAGCGGACGGCGAAGTACGACGAGAAGGCACTGAACGCCACCCGCCCTCCCACCTTGACGGCGCGCGCCATACCGGTGAGCACCGCTGCGTCCTCATCCCCGACGAGTCCGAAGGCGCCCTGACACAACGAGATGGCGACGTCGAACTGCTCGTCGAAGCGGAGAGCACGGGCGTCGGCACGCTCGAAGGTCGCGCCCGCCGGCGCCTTCTCGTTGGCCAGGTCGACAAACGTCTGGCTGATGTCGACACCATGGACTTCGACCCCCCGCTCGGCGAGGGCGTACGCGTGACGCCCGGGACCGCAGCCGACATCGAGCGCGCGCATTCCAGCTGTCAACCCGAGGGCCCCAACGAGGAACGCCACCTCCTGCTCAGTGCCCTTGGTGAACGAGTACCGCAGGTACGCCGGCCCCATGTGCTCGGCCAGCGGCTCAAACCAGTGCGACTCCATTCTTTGCAACTTTGCCCTTGCTATCCGACGCCAACGTTGCCAACAACGGTCACGATTTCGCCTCGGCCCAATTGGAGCCCCAGCTCACGTTGACCTCGAGATCGACGCAGAGTTCGCAGGCGCCGCGCATGGCCTCGAGCGTGACCGTGGCGGCCTGCTCCTTCTCCTTGGGCGGGACCTCGAGGATGACCTCATCGTGCACCTGGAGCACGAGGCGACTGGCGAGCCCGGCGGCATCGAGACCGTGGTCGAGCCGCACGAGTGCGACCTTGAAGATGTCGGCGGCCAGGCCCTGGATGCCGGCGTTCATGGCCTGCCGCTCGCCCGCCTGGCGGATGCGGTAGTTGTTCGACGCCAGTTCGGGTATCTGGCGGCGGCGCCCGAACAGCGTCTCGGTGTACCCGCGCTGGCGCGCCTCGGCCACCGTGCGCTCCATGTACTCCCTCACGTTGGGGAAAGCGATGAAGTAGGCGCCCAGGATCTCCGCCGCTTCGTCCACGGGGATGTTCAAGCGTTGCGCGAGGCCGTATGACTCCATGCCGTAGGCCAGCCCGTAGGACACCATCTTCGCTTTGCTGCGCTGGCCGATCGAGACGTCGGCATCAGCGACGCCGTAGATGCGGGCCGCGGTCGTGGTGTGGATGTCGGCGCCGCTGGTGAACGCCTCGATGAGCCCGGGGTCCTGCGCCAGGTGGGCGATGACGCGCAACTCGATCTGGTTGTAGTCGGCCACCAGGAACTCACAGCCGTCGGCCGGCACGAACGCCCGGCGGAACCGCCGGCCTTCCTCACTGCGCACCGGGATGTTGTGCAGATTCGGTGCATCCGACGAGAGGCGCCCGGTACGAGCGACAGTCTGATTGAACGTGGCGTGGATGCGGCCATCGCCGCCGACTTCGCCGAGGAGGCCCTCACCGTACGTGGAACGGAGCTTCTCGACCTCGCGGTAGCGCAGCAGCTTCTCGATGATCGGGTGTTGCCCGGCCAGCTTCTCGAGGGACTGTGCGTCGGTGGAGAAGCCCGTCTTGGTGCGCTTCGACGGCTGCAGCCCGAGCTTCTCGAACAACACCGCTCGCAGCTGGGGGGTGGAGTTCACCTTGAACGGCTCACCCGCCAGCTCCTGGATCTCGGTCTCGAGGCTGCGGACCTCGTCGGTGAGCGACGTGTTCAGTTCCTTGAGATACGAGGCGTCGACCCGCACACCGGCGATCTCCATGCGCGCCAGCACCGGAACCAGCGGTCGCTCGACGTTGTCGTAGAGGTCGGACAGGCCGCGCGCGGCGAGGGCGCCAGATAAGGGATCGAAGAGCCGCGCCACCGCCGCCGCCCGGCGCACCGTGTCCTCGGCGACATCGCCGGCGGTGCCATCGAGGTCGAGCTGGCCGGCCGCCGGCCCCTCCGGAGCGCGCACTTCCACGCCCGCGTAGCGCGGAGCGAGATCCTCGAGGAGGTACTGGTCGCCGGCCGGATCGATCAGATACGCGGCGATCGCGGTGTCGAGATGGAGGACGCCGACGCCGATTCCGAGCGGATGCAAGCCCCGGATAAGCGCCTTCGCGTTGTGTGTGTTGATCGGAACCGTGGCGAACACCCGCTTCAGCGCGGCGATCACGTTCTCGCTGAACTGCTCCCGCGGCAGCCATGTATCGCCCAGCGCCACGCCGAGCAGCTCCGAGCGGCCCTCGGCCCCCTCCCATGCCCCAGCGGCGGCGACGGGCTCCGCGGCGTTGACGAGCCCGTCCAGAAAGGCGACGGCGACGGCCGGATCGTCGATCCGTACGACGTCGACCGCCAGCGGCTCGGCCTGCATCTCCGGCTCAAGGGCCCCGCCCTCGTCACCGATGGCTTCGACCAGCCGGTCCCACAGTGTTCTGAACTCGAGAAAGTTGAAGAGGTCGCGGACCTCGTCGGTGTCCCATCCACCCATCCGGAGGTCGTCGACCTCGCAGCTGATCGGCGCGTCGCGCACGAGCGGCGTGGCCAGCGCGTTCTTGCGCACATTCTGCTCGTGGGCAGCCAGGTTCTCGCGGAGCTTGGGTGTGAGCTTGTCGAGGTTGGCGAAGATCGCGTCGAGGTCGCCGTAGTCGTTGATGAGCTTGGCGGCGGTCTTCTCCCCTACGCCGGGAACACCGGGCAGGTTGTCGCTGGGATCGCCCCGCAGCGCGGCGTATTGCGGGTAGTCGACCGGCGTGACGCCGGTGCGATCCTTGATGCCAGCCTCGTCGTAGTCGCGGTAGTCGCTGACGCCACGGAGGTTGTAGAGCACCCGGATGTGGGGGTCCTCGACCAACTGGTACACGTCGCGGTCGCCGCTGACGATCACGACGTCGTCGCCGCGATCGCGTGCCTGGGTCGCCAGCGTGGCCAGAACGTCATCGGCTTCATAGCCCGGAAGTTCGAGAATCGGGATGCGCAGGGCTTCGACCACCTGGCGGACGAGGCCCATCTGCTGGCGCAGGATGTCGGGCGCCGCCGCCCGACCCGCCTTGTAGTCGTCGACCAGTTCGTGGCGGAAGGTGGGCTGGGGGAGGTCGAACGCCACCGCGATGGCGTCGGGCTTGTGCTCCCTCAGCAGGTAGATGAGCATCGACGTGAAGCCGAAGACGGCGTTGGTGACCTGGCCCGACGCCGTCGCCATATCAGTGGGCAGCGCGAAAAAGGCGCGATAGGTGAGCGAGTTCCCGTCCAGCAGCATCAGCTTGGCCATCCGCGTCCGATCGTAGGACGTGGCTGCGCGTGCGGCTACGGGCCGAGCAACAGCGAGCCGTTGATCTCCGTCGAGCCGGGGTCCACGTTGAACCGGAGCGTCTGCTGACGGGATTCACCGGCCGGGATCCTCCCGATGCGGACCGGGATATCAACCGAACCGAGGTCCAGCTTGACGGTCCCCTCCCACGCGTGGCGAGTGTCGTTCCCTATCGGCAGGGTCATCTCGAGCGTGCGATCGGTGACCCGGCCCACGCGGATGTCGACGTGGAGGCCGCCGCACAGGGCGGAGGTGTCGTCGCGGGTGAACGTCGCCGCGCTGGCCACGGCGGGCGACCCGCTCGGCGGCAACAGAACCGAGAACGGCACGTCCGTCGCCTCCTGGCACGTCACCACGTGAGTGACGCCGCGCATCGACGAGATCCAGATCGGGATCAAGAACGCGCCCAAGATGCCGATGAGTGCCATGCGAGATCGCAGGAGAGGTACCACGCAGTTGAACCGTACGGAGAGTGTCAATGGTTAATGGCGTAGTCATTTCGGACCATCGGCCCAAGCGGGCGTTGAGCTACACGCAGGCGCGGCTGCTCCTTCTCGGCGCAGGACTTCTCTTTCTCGGCATAACGGCCGGCGTCAACTACGCCCGCCGCGTCGAGACCGTCGAGGTTGTCGCAATCCTGCTGTTCATCCCGATCTTCGTGGCTTTCGTCTTCTGGGACTGGATCGGCGGCGCGGCGATGGCCGGCATGGCGATCGTGCTTTACGTGGCGCTCCGCGCCGACGCCATCGAGGCAGTCGGGTTCGCGCAGTTCCGCGGCGTGATCCTGTCGCGCTCGATCGCGTTCCTGGCCTTCGGCGTGGTCGGGGGCCTGGCCAACCGGCAGGTGCGCGGGTCGCTCACCAAGCTCGATCTCTACGACCATGTCGACGACGTCACGGGGCTGTACAACGCACGCTCCTTCATCGAAACCACCAACCTGGAGATGTCTCGTGCGGCGCGGTACCAATCCATCTTCTCGGTGAGCGCGGTCAACATTCCCGCTGCCACGTTCGCCGGGGTACCCCGCCGGCGACGCAACCGCGTCCTTCGCGAGGTCGCCACCGGATTGCAGCGGAGCGTGCGGACCGTCGACCGCGTCAGCCACGCCAGCGACGAGACCAACTTCCGATTTGCGATCGTGCTGCCGGAGACCGGCGCTGAGGGTGCGCGCGTATTCACCGACAGATTGGTGACCCGGCTGGCGGACCTGTTGGGCGTCGAGACGATCACGAGCCAGGCGCTGACGTTCCCGGGCGACGACGCGGCCCTCGATCGCCTGCGGTTGGAATTCGTCGAGGTCGATCGGGCGCAGCACCCGGCTGCGGTTCGCCCGGCTTGACGTTTTTTGTTAGGTACCCCTAACCTGACGGCGTGTCAGAAATAGAGTCGCCCGTCTCGGTGGCGGCGTAGCCGCCGTGTTCGCGAACTTCCTCATCGGCCTCCGCGAAGGGCTGGAGGCCTCGCTCGTGGTCGGCATCATCGTTGCCTACTTGGTGCGCACCGGAAAGCGTGAGTGGTTGCTGCCCGTCTGGGTCGGCGTCGGTGCGGCGGTGGCTGGGAGCCTCGCGGTCGGCGCGGTTCTCACCTTCACGTCGCGCACGTTGAGCTTCAAGGCCCAAGAGGCGTTCGGCGGAGTCACCTCCATCGTGGCCGTGGCGATGGTGACCGCCATGGTGTTCTGGATGCGCGCGCAGGCGTGCGACCTCAAGGACGAATTGCAGGGGAAGGTCGATCTCGCCATACGCGGCGGCGGCACGGCCTTGGCACTGATGGCGTTCATCTCCGTCGGTCGGGAAGGCCTCGAGACTGCGCTGTTCCTCTGGCCCGCGCTACGTGCTGCGGGCTCGGGCCTCGCTCCGGGAGCCGGTGCCGTGCTCGGTCTGCTCACAGCTGTCGTGATCGGCTGGCTCATCTACAAGCGTTCGGTGTCGCTCAACCTCGCCCGGTTCTTCCGCATCACCGGCGCTCTCCTCGTCGTGGTTGCCGCTGGTGTCCTTGCCTATGGCGTGCACGACCTACAGGAGGCCGACATTCTCCCCGGCCTCAACTCGATCGCGTTCGACATCACCGCGGAGATCCCGCCGTCGAGTTGGTACGGCACGCTCCTCAAGGGCATCTTCAACTTCAACGGTGCCCCGACCTGGATCGAGCTGTTCGTCTACTTCGCATACCTCGTCCCAGTGCTCTACCTGTTCTTTAGGCCCATGCCCGCGACTGCACCAGCGACGCTGAGTGCGGCCCGAACCAAGGAACCAGCCAATCAATGACTCGCCGTGCAGTACTTGTTTCTCTTGTCGCGATCGCTTCGTTGGCCGTGTGCTCGAGCAGCAGTGATGACGTGGTCGCGGTTTCAGCGAGCGACACCGAGTGCGACGCGGCCAAAACCGACTTCACGGCCGGCAAGGTGACGTTCGAAGTCAAGAACGACGGGAGCAAGGTCACCGAGCTCTACGTGTACGCGTCCGGCGACCGTGTGATCAGCGAAGTCGAGAACGTGGGCCCGGGCGCCTCCCGCCAGCTCACCGTCGACCTGAAGGCGGGCGAGTACGAATTGGCGTGCAAGCCCGGGCAGACCGGCACCGGCATTCGCACGCCGATCAAGGTGACCGGCGCCGGCGGCGCAGAGGGTGGCGCGGCGGTGACACCGGACCGCACCGTTGAGCTGCGCACCAAGGACTATGAGTTCCAGCTGGCCGACCCCAAGATCAAGGTCGGCGAGGCGATCCAGTTCACCCTGCACAACGACGGTCTGCTCGAGCACGAGTTCGAGGTCTTCCCGCCCGACAGCGACGAGCCTCTCGGTGAGGTCGAGGCGGTCAAGCCCGGTGAAGTCGGCTCGGCCACGCTGGAGTTCGACAAGGCCGGTACCTACCGCTACGAGTGCCACGTGGGCCACGACACCGCCGACGACCACTTCGAGAAGGGCATGAAGGGCACCTTCGAAGTCACCTAGCTAGGCGGCGTTACCTCGCGGTCGATCACACGCTGAGCGAGGACGCGGATGGTGACGCGGTCCCGCATCGCACTCTTCTGGATGAACGAGAAAGCGTCGGCTTCCTTCATGCCATGGTCGTCCATGAGGATGCCCTTGGCCCGGTCGACCAGCCGACGCGTCTCCAACTGCTCCTCGAGCGAGCTGACTTCGTCCTCGAGCGCACGCATCTCCTGGTGCCGGCCCAGCGCCACCTCGATTGCAGGAATCAGCTCGCTCCGCTGGAACGGCTTGACCAAGTAGGCCAGGGCGCCCGCGTCGCGCGCCTCCTCGATGAGGTTGCGTTGGCTGTAGGCGGTGAGGATCAGCACCGCGGCAGCTCGCTCCGCGGTGATCTCGCGCGCCGCTGACAACCCGTCGAGCCCGGGCATACGGATGTCGAGGATGGCGAGGTCGGGCTTGTGCTCGCGCACGAGCGCGACCGCCTCGTCGCCGCGGCCAGTCTCCCCGACGACCTCGTAGCCCTCTTCTTCGAGGATCTCCTTCAGATCGAGACGGATGATGGCCTCGTCCTCGGCGATGACAACCCGGACGGCCATCTACTGCCCCGGCACCAGGCGACCCAGGAGGTCGTCCTGAACCCGCTCGAGCTCGGCGATGCTGTTGAACACCGCTGTCCGGCTGCGGGCCAGGGCGTCGGCGTGGCGGCGGGCCTCCCGGTGCTCGCGTTCGGCGAGCGGGGTCTCTGACACGAGCGCGCGCAGGGCCGCGTCGTCGGCGTGGTCCGCAAGCACGGCCAGCTGCTCGTCGACGACAGCCAACTCGGCCCGCGCACGCCTCAAGCGGGCGCTTACGTCGTCGAGGCGGCGTTCGATGCGGGCTCTGGACATCGGACCGGTCAGCGTAGTCCTGGTATGGCTAGCGTCACCCGCTTATGGAGAGGGTTGACGCGTTACGGCACGGGATGACGGTGGCGTATTGGGCAGCCGAGGCGCCTGATCGCATGGCGATCACGTCGACCGCCGGCAACCGGACCTACCGCGAGCTGAACGCCCGCGCCAACCAGGTGCTCCGCGCGCTCCGCCGCCGCGACCTCGCCGCCGGCGACGCGGTCACGCTGATGTGCAGCAATCGCCCCGAGTTCGCCGAAGTGATGTCGGCGTGCTCGCGCGGTGGTCTGCGTCTCACGACCGTGAACTGGCACCTCACCGGCGACGAAGCGGCATACATCATCGACAACTGCGGTGCCAAAGCCTTCATCGCCGACACCCGCTTCGCGCCGGCGGCCGCCAACGCCGCCGCGCAATCACCGAACGCCGGCGCCCTACTCGCCATCGGCGGGGCCGTGGACGGGTTCGAGTCCTACGAGGATGCGATCAAGTCGGAGGACGACAGCGACATCGACGACCCCGTCCTGGGGTCCACGATGCTGTACACCTCAGGCACCACCGGTCGTCCCAAGGGCGTCCTGCGCCGGGGCACCGCGCCCACGGCCGCTTCGGTGGCCACCGCGTTCACCTACGACCCGACCACCGACGTCGCACTGTGTACCGGGCCGCTGTACCACGCCGCGCCGCTGGCGTTCTCGCTGAGCGTCCCGCTCGTCAACGGTCTCGGCATCGTACTGATGGACGGGTGGGACGCCGAGGAGACGTTGCGCCTCATCGAGCGCCATCGCGTGACCCACTCGCACATGGTGCCGACCATGTTCCACCGGCTCGTCACGCTGCCGGAGGACGTGCGGAGCAACTACGACGTCTCGTCGCTCAAAGCGATCCTCCACGGCGCGGCTCCCTGTCCCGTGGTGGTGAAGCAGGCGCTGATGGACTGGCTCGGGCCGATCGTCTGGGAGTACTACGCGGCCACCGAGGGCTGGGGCACCTTCGTCACGCCTGAGGAGTGGCTGGCCAAGCCGGGAACGGTCGGGAAGCCCAGCTTCGAGGACGGCGTTCGCATCCTCGACGACGACGGCAAGGCGGTGGCTGTCGGCGAGGTCGGAACGCTTTACCTCAAGGCCCCGCAGGTTGGCCGGTTCGAGTACTTCGGCGACGCCGACAAGACCGCAGGCGCCTACCTCGACGACTACTTCACGCTCGGCGACATGGGGTACTTCGACGAGGACGGCTACCTCTTTCTCACCGACCGCAGCGCGAACCTGATCATCTCGGGCGGCGTCAATATCTACCCCGCGGAGGTCGACGCCGTCCTCCTCAACCATCCCGCGGTGGCCGACGCGGCGACGATCGGGATACCCAACGACGAGTGGGGTGAAGAGGTCAAGGCCGTCGTCGAGCTACGAGCCGAGGTGTCACCCTCGCCCGAATTGGCCGCCGAACTCATCGCCCACTGCAAGGTGGCACTGGCGGCCTATAAATGCCCGCGGTCGGTGGACTTCACCGACGCGCTCCCCCGTCACGACACGGGCAAGATCTACAAGCGGTTTCTCAGGGACCAATACCGACAAAGGGAGGCGGAGGCGAAGCCGGAAGCCGACCGGGAGATGAAGGGTGCGAAATGAATTTGTGTGAAGGACGCGTCGCGATTGTCACCGGCGGGGGACGCGGGATCGGGCGCGGCCACGCGTTGTCGCTCGCCGAGCAGGGCGCCAAAGTTGTGGTCAACGACCTGGGCGGCGAGCGCGATGGGACCGGCGCGTCGGTGGGGCCCGCGCAGGAGGTCGTCGACGAGATCAAGGCGATGGGAGGCGACGCCATCGCCAACGGCGATGACGTCTCCGACTTCGATGCCGCCGGCCGCATGGTGCGAAGCGCGATCGACACGTGGGGCCGGCTGGACATTGTGGTCAACAACGCCGGCATCCTGCGCGACCGCATGCTCACGAACATGACCGAGGCGGAATGGGATGCGGTCATCAAGGTGCATCTGAAGGGAACCTTCGGGCCCGCCCACCATGCGGCCGCGTACTGGCGGGAACGGGCCAAGGCGGGCGAGACCAACGACGCCCGGCTGATCAACACCACGTCGGTGTCGGGCATCTTCGGCAACCCCGGGCAAACCAACTACGGCGCCGCGAAGGCGGGCATCGCCGTGTTCACGATCATCGCTGCTCAGGAACTCGTGCGCTACGGCGTGACGGTCAACGCAGTGTCGCCCGGCGCGCTCACACGAATGACGGCGGACCTCAATCCCAACCGGCCCGAGGTCAAGCCCGACCAGTTCGACCGAAGCGCGCCGGAGAACATCGCCCCCCTCGTGACATGGCTGGCCTCGCCCGAATCACACGACGTCACCGGGCGCGTGTTCATCGTTGCCGGCGGCGTGATTTCGGTGGCGGAAGGCTGGCGGACCGGCCCCACCGTCGACAAGGGCGACCGCTGGGATCCAGCCGAACTCGGTCCCGTCGTGCAGAAACTCGTGGCCGATGCCGCGCCTAACACCTCGATGCGCGGGTAAACACCCCTCATGGGCGATCCGGTGATTGAAGGAATCCCGCTGTGGGTGGCGGAGACCAACGCGTGGATCGTCGCGCCCAACGGGCCCGGGGGTGAGTGCGTCCTGATCGACGCACCGCCGGACCCCGCGGCGATCGTCGAACGGCTGCAACACCACGGACTTCGGCTCGTCGCGCTGCTCTCCACCCACGGCCACCTCGACCACATCGGCGGCGTCGGGACATTGGTCCGCAAGGTCGAGGGCGACGTTCCTGTGCACATCCACGATGGTGACCGCCACATGCTCCTCGACCCCATCGGCACCAGTGGTGGCTTCGGGCAGATGCTGGCCGACAGCGGTCTCGACTTTCGGCCGCCCGAACTCCTCTACGGCCTCGACGACGGCGAGCGGGTGAAGGGTGCCGGCATGGAGTTCACCGCCGTCCACACGCCGGGGCACACCAAGGGGTCCACCTGCTTCATGCTCGAGATGGACGGCGCTCCGCCGATCCTCTTCAGCGGCGACCACCTCTTCGCCGGGTCGATCGGTCGCACTGACATGCCAGGCGGCTCGTTCGACGAGTTGATGGCGTCGATGGCCGAGAAGATCCTGCCCCTCGCCGACGAAACGGCAGTCCTGCCCGGCCACGGTCCGACCACGACCGTCGGCCGCGAGCGAATCACCAACCCCTTCATCCTCGAGCTGCTGCAAGGCAACTAGAGAGGGTGGCCTTGGCTGCCGGGGGCGGGATCGAGACCCAGGTGGGCGAGGACCGTAGGGCCGACATCCATGACGTGGGCCCCGGCGAGGTCGGCGGACGCGCCGGTCTGGATCATTACGCCGTACCGAGCGTGGTTGGCGTCGTCGGGCCCGGTGTCATTCTCGAAGGTGTGGATCTCCCCGGTGCCGAGCTGACCGACGGACCGCCACGTGAGGTCGCCGAAGTAGACGATCAGGTCGGGCGCCACACCGTTGACCTCGTCGTAAAGATCCTCAGGCCGGTGCACCCGAGTACCGATCGGGTTGCCGTTCTCGTCGCCCAGGGCTTCGAGTTCCGCGATCAACTGGTTGCGAACCGACTCGTAGTTGGCGGGGTCGATCGATCCCTGCGGCTCCCGGCCGGCCACGTTGAGGAACAGCCGGCCGTAGTACCCGCCGTCACCCCACGCGGTCGTACGGGACCAGTCGACCTTGGCCTTGGCGAAGGGCGTGGGTTCGGTCGGCTCCTCCAGCAGCACCAGATAGCCCTTCTCCTTGAGCCACTCGTTGAGGCAGATCCCTCCGTGCATCCGTTGCGCGCCGTGGTCGGACACCACGAGCACGATGGCGTCATCCGGTGCGCGCTCGAGAAGATGACCGACCTGCTGGTCGACTTGCACGTAGTAGTCCCGGATCGCATGCTGCAGGGGGTTGCCCGGCTCGTGCTTCGGGTGCTCGGGATCCATGTATTTCCAGAACCCGTGCTGGATTCGGTCCGGGCCCATGTCCACCATCATCAGGAAGTCCCAGTCCTGCGTGGTCATCAGGTATTCGGTGTACGCGAAGCGGCGGGCCGACAGCGCGTGAATGTCGCGGAGGATCCGCTCCTTGTCCTCCGAGCGGAAGTTGGTGACGTCGAGGATGTACTCACCCACCTCGCGGCGTAGCTCCTCCTTGAGCTCGCGGGGTAGGTGAAGTCGTTCTCGATCGACGGCGTGAGGAAGCACCCGACGCGGCATCCGTTTATCGGCCCGGTCGGGTACGACGGCGGAACGCCGACGACCACTGACTTCAATCCCGCGGCACCGGCGACGTCCCACACCGCGGGCGCATTCACTGCGTTGGCAGTGGCAAAGGACAACCCTTCGTAGGTGTGGTCCTTGCGGTTGCGAAAGCCGTAGATGCCCAGCTGGCCGGGGCTGCGGCTCGTCATCATGCAAGCCCACGCGGGAACCGTGATCGGCGGCTCGATCGTCCGCAGCGGCCCGCCGACACCCTCGGCGCGGAGTTTGGTCAGGTTGGGCAACAGCGGTGCGAATTCGTCGAAGACGAGTTCGGGCGGCGCGCTATCGAGACCGATGACGATGACTTTGGGCGGCAAGCCGGGTGACGTTAACAGAGCCGCGGCAGGCCTCAGTCGACCGGTGGCTAATACTGTTAGCTTAACTAATTAGTTCGGCTAACCTATTCGTATGGCCACGACCGCAACCGCTCCGGCCCTCGCCAGCCGCCTCCGACTGAGCGCCACCCGGCTGGCCCGCACGCTGCGTCGCGAAGCCGGCACCGGGCTCTCCCCCAGCCAACTGTCCGCCTTGGCGACGATCGACGCCCACGGACCGATCACCCTCGGGGCGCTTGCCGCCCACGAGCGGGTCGCGCCGCCATCGATCACCAAGGTGGTCGGCAAGCTGGAAACCGCCCGGCTGGTCAGTCGCCAGCCAGATCCCGTCGATCGGCGCGTGGCCCGAGTCGCACTCACCGAGGATGGGACAAACCTGCTGCGGGAGTCTCGGCGCCGCAAGGACGCCTGGCTTGCCGCCCGCCTCGCGGATCTGCCCAGCGATGACCGCGCTCGCCTGGCCGCGGCGCTCGACGTTCTCGAAGCTTTGACTACATGAGGACGCTCGCCCGCGAAACGTTCACGTCGTTCAAGACCCGCAATTTCCGGCTCTTCTTCACCGGCCAGCTGATATCGCAGATCGGCAACTGGCTCACGCTCGTCGCGCAGGCCCTGCTGGTCCTGAAACTCACCGACAGCGGCGTCGCCATCGGTTGGTTGGCCGCCGCACAGTTCGGGCCCGTGTTGCTTCTGGGCCCGTGGGCCGGCCTCGTCGCTGATCGCTCCGACAAGCGCAAGTTGCTGCTTATCGTCCAGCTGGTCGCGATGGCGCAATCGTTCCTGCTCGCCGCTCTCGCCTTCGCCGGCGACCCGCCGGTACTGGCGATCTACGCGGTCGCGCTTATCGGCGGCGTCACCGTTGCCTTCGACAATCCGGCGCGGCGCTCATTCGTGGTCGAGATCGTGCCCGAAGCCGACGTCAACAACGCGGTCAGCCTCAACAGCGCGCTGATGACTGGGTCGCGCATAGTTGGCCCCGCGTTGGCCGGACTACTCATCGCCACGGTGGGATTCGGGTGGTGTTTCCTTCTCGACGGGCTCTCCTATGTGGCCGTTCTCGCCGGCTTGTCGATGATGCGCGCAGAGGAGCTGCGACCCGCACCCGTGACGCTCAAGGCAAAGGGCCAGGTCCGCGAAGGTCTGCGCTACGCGCGCAGCGTCCCTGAGCTGTGGGTCCCGCTGGTCATGATGGCGGTGATCGGCACGCTGTCCTACAACTTCCAAACCATCTTCCCGTTGTTCGCGACGCGCGACCTCCACGGAACGCCGACCACCTACACGCTGCTTTTCTCGGTCGTCAGCGTCGGCGCGCTCCTGGGCGCGCTGGCCTCCGCTCACCGGCGAATGATCACCGTTCGTACGGTCGGTGTCGCGGCACTGGCGTACGGCGCGTCGATGGCCGTGATGGCGGTGGTGCCCAACGCGCTGACCGCGTATGTCGTCGGCGTTGGACTGGGACTAGCCAGCATCGCGTTCCTCACCGCGTCCACCGCCATCGTGCAGATCGAGGCCGCGCCTGAAATGCGCGGTCGCGTGCTCGCCCTCCAGGCCATGCTGTTCCTCGGCAGCACGCCGGTGGGCGGGCCCATCCTCGGCTTTGTCTCCGAGCACTTCGGCGCCCGCTTCGCCATCGCGGTCGGCGCCGCGGCTGCTCTGGCCGCCGGCGCATGGGGTCTGCTGACGGTGCGGTCGGCGCGACGGGCCGAGTTGGTTGTTCCCGCGGTACCCGACGCTGCCGTGGTCGCCGCTAGCTAGCTGATACAACCGGCGCGCTGGCCACTTTCAGCGTGAGCTTGCCCGACCCGAACTGCCGGGTCCATGTGTTCGTGCCCGCCTTCTTCCTCGCAGCCGTAGCCGCCTTCAAGCCCGTCGCCCACGTTGGATCCGAGACCATCGCCGGGATCCGGCGCCCGTCGTCGAATCCGAAGTACGCCTTACCGGGCGCAAACCCGGCCAGGAACGTGCCGAGGCCATAGTCACGCAGCGTCGTCAACGTCGCCGTAGTCCCGCCGCTGTTGACCTTGGTGTAGGCCAGCACAGTCTTCCCACGCGCGCCGAGCAGCTCGAGGAACGTCATGTCCTGCTCCCATTGGGCGGCCTTGCGGAACGTGGTGGCGGGCTGATCACCGGCGCGGGTGAAATTCTCGATCTGCACGCCGTCGGCCGCGGCGATCAGCATGTCGGAGCTGGCCGGCGCCTTGCTGTACGACTGGCCCGACGCCAGGCCGAAGCCGTTGGCGATCACCATCTTGCCGGTAGCGACCTTCAACCGCTTCACCAGGTCGACGCTGCCGTCGCGCCACGTGGCGTCGGTGACCGCGGCGCCCTTGACGTACGGCTTGGCCGTATAGAACTCCGTCGGGAAGTACACACCGAGGGTGTCGATGAACGCACCGTCGGCACCCCGCGCCACCTCGGCTGCCATCTGCGCCGCCTGCCACGCCCGGAAGGCCGGGTTGGTGAGATCGGCCAATGTCGTGTCGGGGATGTTCTTTGGGTGGATGGTCTTCCCGGAGCGGTCCTTCGCGATCCACTCGGGGTTGGTGGCGGTAATCGTCTTGACGTCGGCGGCGCTCAGCCCGGCGGCCTTCTCATAGGCCAGCAATGTGATGCCCGGCCGGAGCTGGTGGAGCTCGGCGAACAGGGATGTGGTGAGACCGCCTCTCAGCGCGAGCAGGTTGTAGTTCTTCGTCACGGTCTGCTTGGCCGCGTCAGTGCCCAGGTCGTTGGTGGCGATGTGAGCGAACGTGCCCCAGCCGGTGGCGGGATTGGTGGCGCCATCGGCCACCATCGAGTTGCCGGTGACTGCCGCCACCGCGCCGAGCAGCGCGACGGCACCCGCCGTCAGCCGCCGCCGTGCCGTTCCCGCCATGCTGCCTCCAGATCCCCGTGTGATCAAAGTGACCAAAGTGACCAATGTGACTTGTGATGCAACAGGTTACTGCCGCCGGCAAGCACCAAGCATCGGCGCTGCCGCCCCCAGCACGTG
This sequence comes from uncultured Actinomycetes bacterium, assembly GCA_963742585.1. GTDB lineage: Bacteria > Actinomycetota > Acidimicrobiia > Acidimicrobiales > JACDEA01 > JACDEA01. The sequence goes on along the minus strand of CAVUMI010000009.1, from coordinate 859,006 downwards.
AGCCTCATGAAAAACGCCCCACTAGCCTGCCGCACCCGTGGACGCCCGCGTCGACCGCAATGAGCACCGGCCGATCTTCATCGTCGGCTGCCAGCGTTCCGGCACCACGCTGCTACGGCTCATCCTCGACGCCCACCCCCGCCTGAGCGTAGGCCCGGAGAGCAGGTTCCTGGACGATCTGGCCAAAGTCACCGGCGAGGACTGGCCGCGCATCGAGCCGTACGGCCTTCCCCGTGAGTACTTCCACGAGCGCTTCGCGCAGCTCTTTCATGAGTTTCAGATGGAATACGCGCACGGGCGGGGCAAGGTGCGCTGGGGCGACAAGTCGCCCCGCTACACCCTTCACCTCGACTTCCTCGACGACCTGTTCCCGACCTGTCAGTTCGTCCATGTCATCCGGGACGGCCGCGACGTGGTCACGTCGCACCGTGAACGATGGGGGTACGCCTCGGCCTACAAGGCGACGGCCAAGTGGCAGCGCTACATCGAAGCAGCGCGCGCCGCGGGCAAGAAGCTGGGTCCGGAGCGGTTCACCGAGGTTCGCTACGAGGCGCTCGTCGCCAACCCCGAGCCCGAGCTGCGCCGGCTGCTCGAGTTCTTCGGCGAGCCGTGGGACGACGCGGTGCTCCACCACGAGGACGCGCCCCATGATGTGACCGCGGGCTACCAGAGCCGGCGTGCACCCGCTGCCGGCCCGATCGAACAGGACCGCGTCGGCAGCCATCGCCTGCGCCTCGACCCCATCCTCCGCCTGTTGCTTCGCGTCCGCTCCCGCCGCGCCTGGCGCGCCCTCAAGTACTGAGCAAGCCGGCGCGCTGACCGAGGCGGCGGAGGACGACGCGGTCTTCCTCGCGGAGGCCGAGGGCGAGGAGGACGACAACGTAGGTGACCGTGATGGCGACGGCCCCGACGAGCAGGCCGGGGAAGCCGCGCATGGTGGTCTGCACGGCGATGCCGGGAACGGACGCGACCGCCGCCGCGAGGCAACCCTTGGCAAAGCCGATGTCGAATGCGTGCATCCGCAATGTGAGCCAGACCTGTGCAAGCTTCGCGATGTTGATGAGCGCGATCGATAGCGCCCACGCCACGGCGGCGCCGCGTATTCCGTGGCGCGGTATCAGGACAAGGTTCAGGCTGATGTTGAGCACCAACGCGAGCAGGTTGTTGGCCATCGTGAGGTAGGGCCGGCCCGACATCACGAGCATGTAGCCGGTGGGGCCGGTGGCCACGTCGAACATCTGGCCGACCGCAAGAATCACCGTCACCGTGGCGGCCTGGCCGAAGCCTCGGCCGAAGATGTGCAGCAACGGCCGTGGGAACAGAATCAGGACGATGAAGCCGGGCAGGGACAGGCGGAAGGTCCAACTCGTCACCACGGCGTACAACCGCGCCAGCCGCTCGAGGTTGCCGCGCCGGTAGAGGTCGGCAATCTGCGGCGCGAACGACGACGCGATGGGCAGCAGGACGATCGTCGCCAGCACCGTGAGCCGGGTGGCGACCTGATAGATACCAACTTCGCGGGCGGGCCGGAACAGACCAAGGATGATCGTGTCGGCCCACACCAACCCTGTCCCAGCCAGCGACGCCATCCAACTGACCGTGGAGAACCCGAACAACTCGCGCCATTGGTAGCGAGGAGGTTCGCTGAACGAGCCGACCATCCGTCGCAACCATCCCGCGGCCAGCACTGCCGCGACCACGTTGGTGATGAGTAACGCGACCATCGCGCCGCGAAGCCCCCAGTCCATGGCGAGGAAGGCGAGGGTGAGCGCGACGCGAAACGCCGGTTCGAAAACGAGGTTCACGACCGCAAACGGGGTCATGGTGCGGAACCCCTGCGTGGCGGCCAGCGCGGCGTCGGTGAACGCGGTCGCCGGAAGCGCAAGGCTCACGATCCGCAGCGGGAACAGCATCCCGGCGTCATCAAGGGCGCTGTCCGCCAGCCAACCCGACGCGAGGAACAGGACCGCACCCAATACCGACGCGCCGGCCGTCGGTAGAAACAGGCCGAGACGGAGCGTCCCCCGCAACGACGCCCGATCGCCATCGGCCCGGTGCACGGCGACAAAACGGGTGAGCGCACCGCGGAACCCGCTTAGGGACAGCAGACCGAGCAGCGCTAAAAAAGCAAACGCCTGGAAGTACCGCCCGAGATCGCCCTGCCCCACTATCCGGGCCAGAAGCAACGTGATGCCAAAACGAAGAACCTGGTTGAAGGCGGCGCCGGCCAGGTTGAGCCCCCCACCACGCGCAACTCGAAGCAGATCGCCCTGGTCCCCCAGGTCGGGGGCGACGTCAGTCACGACGGCGGCGGGCGAGCAGGCCGAGCCCGATGAGGAACACGACTACGGCCGCGACAACTCCGACGACCATCTCGCGACCGCGCCCCCGCGGCTTTGGAGTCGCCAGCGCGGGCGCACCCTCTGCGTCGATGGTTGCAGTGTGCCCGGCCGGGTCAACCGTCACGGTGCCGCCAGCAAAGCGGCGTACCAGTGAGCTGCCGGCCGGGCGCGCCTCTCCGTCGGGCGGTCCGAGCGCGGTGATCGTCGCGGCCATCGCGGCATCGACCGATCCGGTGGCCGCGCCCTCGGCGAACCGGAAGCGCGCCGGGCCTTCAGCGCCGATGAGGAACGAGGCCAACGCGTAGGTGCGCTGGCGGCCGACCCCGGCGTCGTCCGATACCTCGCGCACGCGTGTGTCGGCCAACACGATCTTGCCGAGCTTTCCCACATCCCTGAGGAAGTCAATGTCCTCACGCCAACGGGCTTCGGGCTTGTACCGATCGAGGGCCATGTTCCCGTTGCGAACGAACTGCTCGATCTGGATCCCGTCGGCCGCGGCGATCAGTTGGTCGGCGTCGGCCTTGTGATCGGCGTAGTTCTTTCCGTTCTGCAACCCGAAGCCGTTGGCGATGACCGGCTTCCCGGTGGCTTGTTTCACGGCCTTGATCAATGCGACGCACGCATCGCGCCACGCCGTATCCGCCAGCGGGGCGCCGCCGATCACCGGACGGGCGCTGTAGAACCGCGCCGAGAAGAACGCGCCCAGGACGTCGAGGTAGACGCCGTCGTAACCGCCCGCCCGTACGTCCCGGTTGATGCCGGTCACCAGCCAATCGCGCACGAGTGGATTGGTGATGTCGATGACCTCACCGCCCGCGTTCGAGGTCACGACCTTGCCGGCAGCATCCTTGGCCAGCCATTCGGGGTGGTCGCGGGCGAACGTCGCGGCGTCGGCGTCGGATACCGCTGTGCCGCGTCGGTACAGATAGGTCGCGGCGGCGCCACGGTCCTTCAAGAACTCCCCCACGCCACCGATAGTGCTGCCCGCGTCGCCGCGCACGGTGACCAGGTTGAACGCGGCCGACAGCTCGTGGCGAGCCGCCGAATTCTCCAGGTCGGGGGCAGGAACGTGGTGGTAAAGCCCGAACGGCGACAGGGCGGCCAACAGGAACGTGACCAGGGCAACCACTACGCCACCTCGGCGTAGAGGTCGGCGAAGCGAGTCGCCATCGCCGGCGCGGCGAACATCGACTCGGCGCGCCGGCGCCCCGCGCCGCCCACCACTACGCCATCTGCGGCCAGGGCGACCCGGATCGCAGTGGCCAGCGCGGCGGGATCGCTCGCCGGGACGAGCCAGCCGGACACGCCGTCGTCGACCAGTTCGGCGACACCGCCGACACTCGCCGCCACCACCGGGAGGCGAGCGGCCATGGCCTCGATGATCGCCGAGGGAAGGCCTTCGAATCGCGATGGCAAAGCGAAGATGTCGGCGCGAGCCAGTAGCGCAGGGATGTCGGTGCGATTCCCCAGCAGATGCACGCGGTCCGCCAGCGCAGCCCGTTCGATGGCCGATTGCAACTCGGCGCGGTCTGGACCGTCGCCGGCCACGACCATCCGCAACGACGGCTCGCTGCGCAAAATCTCCGCGGCGGCGATCAGGTCTTCGAGACCCTTTTGCTGGTGTAGACGGGCCACGGTCAGGCAGACCCGCTCACCACTGGGAATGCCGATCTCGCTGAGATCGGCCGGCGCAGCGTCGCCCCAGCGCGACAGGTCGACCCCGTCATAAATCACACGGACACGCTCAGGAGGTATCGCGAACACTTCGCGCGAATTGGCCGCCACCGCTTCGGCATTCGCAACCAGCAGACGGGCCGCCCGCCGCGTCGCCTTGACCATCGCGGTGAGCACTTGGCCGGTTGTCCGTCCGTGCAACGCGATCGAGTCGTCGGGGTAAAGGTTCACGAGATTGTTGACGACCGGCGTTCCGGCGACCGCGGCGATCCGGCCCACCAGGTCAGCGCGAATCGTGCGCGTGTGCACAACGGCAGGCCGGTAGTGGCGCAGCAGGCGGCCAAATCGGCCGACACCGGTTACGTCCCACATTGCCCTCATGCCAAGGTGTTCGACGGTCACGCCCGACGCGCGCGCCTCGTCGATGAGCGGCGACGACTGTACGCCGTGGGTCGTGACCAGAACGGGCTCCCACGGATCCGATAGTTGCTGGGCGAGGGTGGTCAGCACCCGCCCCGGCCCGGTGCCGTCGAGGGTCGAGACGACCAGAAGAACAGTGCGGCTCAAGAGACTGGCGCGAGGTCGTGCGCTGGTTCTGGTGCATCCGTCGGGGGCTCGGCCACCGGGACGATCGCCGACCAACGCAACGCGACCGCGGTCATGAGCCAGAAGTAGAACTGGTAGGCGCCCTTGCCGATCGTGTTGGTCACCCCACTGCCCACCATGTAGCCGAGCGCGAGGCCAAGGTAGGCCCGCGGCAAGTCAATCCGTCCACGTGCGGCGCGCGCCGCGGCGCGCAAGAGACTCAGCATCAACGCCACGATCGTGAACAAGCCGAAGATGCCACCCTCGACCATCAACCGCAGGTAGTCGTTGTGCGAGGCCTTGTCTTGGGCGGCCAGCGTGTAGCCCCACCCGTGGCCGGTGAACGGCCGCTGACGGAACTGTTCGAACTCGCCGGACCAGATCGACAGCCGGCCGAGTAGCGAGTTGCCCTGATTGTCGCCCGAGCGCGGGTTGGCGAGGTCGGTGATACGCGTGACCACCCTCGGTACCGCTAGTGCGATGGTGCCGGCGAACGCGACGAGACCGAGCAAGAGGCCGCGATGCTTCCAGCCGACCACCAGGATCACGAGGCCGAGCGCGGCGTACGCACTACGGCTCAGCGTCAGCGCAGTTGACGCGACGGCCGCGATCCCGACGGCGGCGGCGAAGACACGAGCACGGCCTTCGACCACGTTATAGAGGCCCCACGCGGCAACCAGGACCACCACGAGATAAAAGCCGTAGTCGTTGGGATGATCGAACGTCGATTGGATGCGGAGCCCGCCGTGGAGAAGGTTCTGGCGGCCCACGCCGTTCAACAACTGGTACAGCCCGTAAAACAACGGGACGATCGCACTGCCGACGATCAGACCCAGCAGGACCCGCAGCCGCCGCGCATCCGGGCGGTCGATCTGGAGCAGGGCGTACGCGCCGAACGCCGAACTCCACTTCAACAGGCCGCGGATCCCTTCCCCGACGGCTTCCGAGTACACCAGGCTGATCACGCCAAGGCCGATGAAGAACGCGGCGGGGACCATGACCGGCGCCCGCCAGAAATCACTGCGCGCCCGTACTTCGGAGAGCAGTACCAACGCCACGCCACCGGCGAAGGCCACCTCGATGAGGTCGGCCGGGCTCAGCGAGACACCGAGCGCCCGAAGCACGTTGTGTGTCTGAAAGACCTCGAGCGTGGCCCGGCTCGCGGCCAGGCCGAACAGAGCGACCATCGGGTAGACGCGAATGAGGACCATCACGAGGATGCCCGCGATCGCCGCGGCGAGGATGTCGACCGCCACCATCCGACCGAGAACGCCGATCACGACCGCGGCGGCGCCGGCCATGCCGATCGGCACCAGCGCGGGGATGCGGACGCCGGTGTGGAGGTCCCTAGTCGACATAGCCCAGGCCCCGTAGGTGCTCCAGCACCGCAGTCTCCTCCTCCTCGGAGTACACGGCTGCACTGGTGGTGACCGTCGCTTCAACGCTGCGGTGGCCGCCGGTGGCGCCCACCAGTGAACGGCCGTCGAGGCCGTCGACGTCGAGACCAAGAAGGTCGAGCACCGTGGCGGCGATGTCGGGCGCGTCGCCCTTCGAGTTCATCGTCGCACCGCGCACGGCCACGATCCCATCCACCCGATGCGTCCCCCACGGCAGGTCGGCGCGCGACACCCAGGGCGCCGGCGCGTGGGTACCGTCGTGGAGATCGACGCTCTCGTCGGCCAGCTCAACGAGCAGATCCGGGGCGCGGTCGACATGCGGACCGTCGTAGAGATCAGCGCGACGGTGGACTGCGGCCACGAGAGGCACGCCGTCGGGGTCGCATAGGCCGAGCAGCAACTCGGTGACCGGCTCGGCCAGCGCGGCGTCGCGCAACCGCACGCCGCATTCGTAGGGCGTAGCCGTCCACGCGTCGGCAGAGCCGGCCGACGAAGTGGCCGCGCTCCGGCCCACGCGGCGCACCGCGGCCGGCAGACGGCGGCCGAGGCGCGAGCGTCCGAGCCGGCCGAGCATCGCTGCACTGGCTGGTGCGTCGACGAGCCCGGCCTCGGCGAGGGCGACGTCGAAGAACAGATCAGCTCGCAGCGTTCCGAAGCCGTGATCGGAGCAGGCGACCATGGCCGTGTTGGCCGGCACCGCGGCGAGGAGTTCGACGACGGCCCGGTCGAGTGCAGCCAGACAGGCGCGGGCGCCGTCGCGCACCCGTTCCCCCGCCGCGGTCTCGAAGAGGGCGTCGCCGGCGACCAGGTACTTCCACCACGGATGGCCGAGTCGGTCGGGCAGGACGAACACGGCAACGAAGAGGTCCCACTTCTCCGTCGCCGCCAGTCGCGCTGCGGCCCGGCCTCTCGCCTCCGTCATGGCCAGCAACCGGCGCAGGGTGGCCGGGCCGTCGTTGGCGTCCTCGCGGACGGCAACGTCGACGACGTAGTCGGCGGCCTCGAGTTCAGCCGCCAACTCGCTCGGCGCGGTGTAGGGCGCGCCCGGCGGGACGGGCATCCCGCTGACCAGAACGCCATCGATCGGGCGTGGTGGATGGGTGATCGGCATGTTGACGACGACGGAGCGTCCACCGGCGCTGCCGACGTAGTCCCACAGACGCGGTGTCGCGACCGAGCCGTCGGAAACCGCGTGTCCGTCGCGGTCGGTGAAGCCAAAGACGCCGTGGCGCCCGGGGGCCACGCCGGTGGTGATCGACGTCCACGCCGGCGCGGTGTACGGCGGGAATGTCGAGCGCAGTGGCGCCACCCCGCCGTCGCGAAGCAACGCCAGCAAGTTGGGCGCCGCCTCCGCCACTAGTGGCGAGTCGAGGAACTCCTGTCCGAGACCATCGAGTCCGAGAAGCAGTACTGGCCGACCAGGAATGCTGTGTTGTGCCTCTGGGGCCGGCGGGCCGTTGTTATTCGACATACCCCAGGGCTTGGAGCCGTTCGTGGATCTCGGCTTCCTCGTCGGCTGAGTATTCGGTGTCCGAGGACGGCGCGGCTTGGGCGGAGTCGCCCTGCTTGGCACCGTGATCGATAACGAGCGCAGTCCTCAGCACCTTGCCGTCGACGTCCTCGGGAATCGGTGCGTCGCGGATGTAAAGCACGGTGGGGCCGATGTCGGCGATGTCCGCGCCCTCGATCTGCCCCGGCTTCACCCCTGGGCCGAGCAGGCCGACGATGCCGAACTGATCGTGCCCGCCGTTCAGCAGCCGGTCGAATGGATCGTCGGGCAGGTGGCGCTTGTGCAGCTGGAACACGCGCCCGTCGGCCTGCCTCACCTCGAGGCATGGTCCGGCATCGAGCCATTCGATGATGAGGTCGGGCGACCGCTCGACGTACGGGCCCGAGTACGCCTCCTCACGCTTCCACACCTTGCGGCACAGCGGCTCACCGGTCTTCGCGTTCACCGCCGGCTCGATGGCAGCGATGATCTGGTCGCGCACCTTCTCGTAGTCGGCCGGATCGACGATGCCCTGGTTCTGCCGCCCTTTGAGGTTGATCCAAATTTCCGGACGCTTGCCATCGGTGTACGCCAGCGTGCGTGACCAGTCGACCTTGGCGAAGGACATCATCACTTCGACCCGGCTGCGCGCCCAGGGGAAGCGGCGAGCCAGCCGGTGCTTGGCTTCAGGCGACAGCCGCTTGTCGAGCTGACGGAACGTCTTGGCGATGAGACCTTGCACCCTCGCCTTGATCGACTTGCTGGCCTTCTCCTCCTTGTAGGCGAGCAGGCCGAGCTGCTCCAACCAACTCGGGATGGCCCGGGCCAGTCCGTCGTCGAAACGGGCGCCATGGTCGGACACGAGCATCACGAGCGTGTCGGGGCCGGCGGCCTCGATGAGATCGGCGGCGATGCGGTCGCAGTGTTCGTAGGTGTCTCGCACCGCGGTCTTGTGGTGCTCCGGCGTGCCGGGCTCGGGGTCCTCCATCTGCTTCCAGAAGAAGTGCTGGATGACGTCGGTTTCAGTGAACACGACCATGAACGTGTCCCACTCGCGCGTCGTCATCAGGTGCTTGGCGACGGCGGCCCGCTTGTCCGCGGCGCGGTGCAAGCGCTCGAGTCCTTCCTCCACCTGATCGGCGATCATGTACTTGGCCAGCGCAGGGGTGATGTGGTACTCGCCACCCGCCACGGCGACGACTTCTTCACGCAGTTCGGGCGGGTAGGTGAAGCGCGGGTCGTCAGTGCTCGGACTGTCGAGCCCTCCGACAAAGACACCGTTGACGTCCTCGGCCGGAAACGAGAGCGGGACGTTCACGATGCCGACCTTCTGGCCCTCGTCGGAGAGCACACGCCAGAACGCCTTGGTGCGTCGGAACGAGCCGTTGACGAACTTGTAGTCGTAGGTCTCGGGATTGTCCTCGGTGAACCAGAAGATGCCGTGCTTGCCGGGATTCGTACCGGTGACCATTGTCGACCACGCCGGGGCGCTGTTGCGGTTGGGGACCGAGCGCAGCGGTCCGAAGGCGCCGTCCTGGAGGAAGCGGGCGATCGTGGGCAGCCGGCCCTCGCTAACCCACTTCTCGACCAGGCGCGGCGTAGCCGCGTCCAAGCCGATTATCAGGACCTTGGGGGTTGACGTCACAGCGTCTCATTCTCACAGACGCGAGGACCCCGAAGGTGACGCTTGTTCATTCGTGCACAGCAGGCCGTAGCTGCGGCGAAAATCCCTCCGGTCGAGGACCGAGAAGCCGGCGGCAGCCAGCGCGCGCCGTAACGACGGTTCCCGGTGGTGCCTGGCCAGGCCGACAACCACGCCAACGCGGCTCGCCACCTTCTTGAGGCGGCGGGCGCTCGATCCGGGTACCGGCATCGGCACGTCGAGGACCAGTCGCCCGCCGGGCACGAGGACCCGTCCGACCTCACTCAGCAACTGTCCAGGCTCGAAGAATTGGATCGAGTAGACGCTCAGCGCGGCTTCGAACGACCGCGTCGGCGAACGGCAGGTGCCGCAGGTCGCCCCGCACAAACCGACCAGGTTGTTTGCTGGCGGCACGGGCCAGCATGCCGGTCGAGAAGTCGACACCGACCGAGTACCTCCCCCGGGCCGCAAGGGCGTGCACATAGTTGCCGGTGCCGCATCCGAGATCGATGACCGGCGCGGCCCCGACCCAATCGGCGATCTCCTCGATGTGTGCGACCGCAGCTGGGTTGTCCAGCGCCTCGTCCCACACGCGGCTCTCGACATTCCAGTACCGACGCGCCAACCGCCGCCAAGGAGGGGAGGCGGAGACGGAGCCGACCGGGAACAGGTTGATCGCTAGACCTTGCGCCCGAGGAAGTGGAGCAGGCGGGTCTGGTGATCGGCGTCGTGCGGCGCTTCGACCTCCGCGCCAAAGGCGCCCGACTGGCGCATCATCGCCCCGAACTCGGCCTCCATGGCTTCCATGGCGGCGAGCGAGGCTTCCACGTCATCGGGATCGAGCTGCTCGTCGAGCCCCGTGGCCCGGGCCAGGTCCCACGTGTGGATCAACGCGTCAGCCGAGAGGAACCGGTCGACGCCGGCTTCGAAGGTCGCCCGTCCCGTGAACCCGTCGTACTCCGTCGTCGCGACGGCCGGATCGTCGAGAGCGGCCTGGATCGCATCACGGGCTGCATGCCAGGCGCCAACCGGATCGTCGTCGACCGGTGGCCCACCGGGCGCGTCCTTGCCCACGAAGCCGAGGAACATCCCCGAGGTATCGACCACGTGGCGGACGACGTCCCGCGCCGTCCAGTCGTCGCACGGGGATTGGTTCTCCCACTTGTCGGCGGGCACAGCCTCGACCCGCGCGTTCAAGCCGGCAGCCCGTGTGCGGTAGCGGTCGGAAATCGCACTCATGCAGAAGACGTTAGAGGTAGCCGAGCTCCTCAAGGTGTGCTGCCATGCCGGCCTCTTCGTCGGCCGTGTACACCGCAGCGGCGCCGGCCTCGTCCACCGTGTCGCCGCCGATCTGTACCGGATGGGCAGCGAGGAACTCCGGACTGAATGCCTCGGTGACCACCCGACCGTCCATCACCCCGGGAACATCGAGGCCGAGCGCCCACATGAGCGTGGCCGGCACATCGAGAAGGCTCGCATGTTCGAGGTCGACACCGTCGCGCACCCCAGGCCCGGCGAGCACGAGAATCCCGTCCGGCCGGTGGGTTGCACTCGATCGCTTCAGCCGGTTCTCGGGCGCCGTGGTGCCCGGTCCGAACTCGAACGCGGGGTCAAGCTCGAGGATCACATCGGGCGCGATGTCCGCGTGCGGTCCGGTGTAGATGTCCTCGCGCCGGCGTGCGGAGGTAATAGCGGGCGCCGCGGTCGCCGCGGCGATGACCGCCGCCCGCACCGACTCGTACCGGTCGCCGACCAGGTCGCGATTCACATTCACGCCCTCGACGTGGTGGTCGAGTTTCACCGGGTAGGCCTGTGCGCGCGACCAGTCGACCGCGGCCTTCTCCGACCGCACTGCGGCGACGCGCCGGCGCAAGATGCTGGGGGCATGGCGCCATAGCCAATGCTTCTTGGGAACGACGTCCTTCACCCAGTCGAGAACTTTGACCGCGCGTCGCGGTGAAGCCCGCCCGCCGGCGCGGCGAACAGGCCGAGTTCCGAAAGCCACGCGGCGGTGTCGAAGCGGGCGGTCGAGCGCCGACCGGTGCCGTGGTCCGAGAGGATCAGCACGAGGGCATCATCGGGTGCCGCGTCGAGGATCCGGCCCAACGAATCGTCGACCTTTTCGTAGAACGACTCCAGCAGCGTGCCGCCTCCGTCGACCGGGTACGGCTCATAGGCCGGCGCTTCAACATCGGAGAACCGCCAGAACTTGTGGGCGATCCAGTCGGTGACGCTGTTGACGTAGCAGAAGAAGTCGTAGTCGGTCTCGCCAAGCAACTCGACGATCGCGTCGGTCGAGCGCTGCAGGTAGAAGTCGAAGTTGGCGGCCTGATCTTTCACCGAGGAGACCATGCTCTTCATCGCGTTCATCTCGACGAGTGGTCCGATGCGTTGGCCGACCTCGGCCGGCTCGCTGTATGTGGTGCGCGGGTCGGGTGTCGGAAAGCCGGCGATCATCGCACCATTGATCGGCCATGCCGGATACGTCATGGGTACTCGGAACGCCAGCGTTCGCCGTCCGGCGGCGGACGCCCGATCAAAGATCGTCGTGCCTTTGTAGGCCCACGATCCGACGAGCGTCGATCCGATGCCGTCGCGTTCAAGCGTCCGGAAGTGGTACACGCCGTGCTGGCCGGGATTGGTGCCCGTCATGAACGACACCCATGCGGGCGCGGAGAGCGGCGGCACAACTGACCGGAGAGCGGCACGCGTTCCGTTACTCAGCAACTTGGCCAGCGTCGGCAGGCGACCGGCGGCAACCATCGGGTCGATGACGTCGAATGTGGCGCCGTCGAGACCGACGCACACCACCGCGGGGAACGGGCGGTTAGAGATAACCGAGTGACCGGAGGCGGTCTTCGACCTCGGCCTCTTCGTCGGCTGAGTACACCGGCGCGACCGCGGGCTCCGACCCGTTGCCATTGCCCTCGGCGGTGACCACCGGGCGAGCGGCGTGCTCGTCGACCAGCGCCTCGAGGATCACCCGGCCGTCCATGTCGTCGGGAATGGGCACGCCGGCGAGGTGCAGGATCGTGGGGGCGACATCTTCAAGGCCCACGTCGTCAAGAACCGCGCCGGCCTTGAACTGTGGCCCGTAGGTGACGAGGACACCGTGGCGTCGGTGCGCACCGGTGAGCTTGTGCATGAAGCCCTTGGCGGCCCGTGCCGAGCGGGCACTGCCCAGCCGACCCTCGTATGCGAGTCCGGTGACCGGCTTGTCGTACCGCCAGTCGATCTGCAGATCGGGGGCCCGATCGGTGTAGGGGCCGCTGTAGATCTCGTGCGGCCGCCACACCGAGGCGACGACTTTCTCGCCAGTGTCGGGATCCTTGAGGTCGAGCAAGACCTCGCGGAGATCTTCGACGAGCTTCTCGTAATCCTCGGGATCCACGATGCCGTTGGGGTTGCGGCCCTGCAGGTTGATCCAGACACAGCTCCGGCTGTCGTCGCAGTAGGCGCGCGTCCCTGACCAGTCAATCCCGCCGAACCGCACCTGGTATCCGAACCGCGCGTACATGCCGGGCAGCCGCCGCTTCAACCATCCGCGCGTACGCGCCCCGAGGCGCCGGGCCAACCGGTGGAGCCGCCACGTCGTTCCCTTGCGCGCTTGATCACGCCGCTTGACGTAGCCCAGTTGCGACAGCACCTCGTTGAGGAACTCGACCGCCGGCTGGCGCCAGCCCATGCCGTGGTCCGACATGATCACCACGCCGCAATCCGGACCCACCCGCTCGAGGAAGCGGGCCATCACCTGATCGGCGTATTCGTATACCGGCCCCATCCACTGCTGGTCGGTCGTGTCGTACTCCCATGCATGGTGGGCGACCTGGTCAGTGGACTTGACCATGTACATGAAGACGTCCCACGGCTCGGTGTCGAGCACCTGCAAGGCGGCCTTCACGCGCGATTCTTCGGCCTCGAGCGCAGCTTCGACGACCTTGTTCAGTCGACCGGCGGCGGCGTGATGACTGACCGCCGCGTGCAACACGTACATGCCGTTGTCGGCTTCGAGCTCGCGTATCGCTTCAGGTGGATGGCTGAACCCGGCGCTGGCGGTGGATGGTGCGTCGAACCCGCACAGCTGCACGCCGTTGACGGCTTCGGCCGGGAACGTGAGCGGCACATTCACCGACGCCACCCGCTTCCCGGCCGCCGACAGCAGCTTCCAGATGGTGTCGGCGCGCCGGTCGGCGCCGTTGACGAAACGAACGGTGCCCGGCTTGTCACCCTCCTCGGCGAACCAGAAGATGCCGTGCTTGCCGGGGTTCTTGCCGGTCATGAACGTTGTCCACGCCGGGGCCGTGTTCATGTTCGGTACCGACCGGAGCTCGGCCGCGGTGCCGCCCGCCAGCAGCTTGGCGAAGTTAGGGAGGCGACCCTGCTCCACCCACGGAAGCATCAGATCGAAGGTGGCGCCGTCGAGACCGAGAACGAGGAGGCGGGTCATCGGCGGCTACGCGCCGCGTGTGCAGGGGCGGGCGAACCGAGGCCGCGGGCGAGGTCGGGTCGCCGACGGTCGCTCCGTCCGTCGCTCCGTCCGTCGCTCCGTCCGATCCGGCGGCGGACGATGCGCGCCAGCTGGCGGCGCTCGAGCCAGGCGATCGACGCCGCGGCCACGGCCAGACTCACGATGATCTCGAGACCCACCATCGTGACGAGGTGGAGCTTGCGGCCCGAGAACGGCCGGCTTGGTGCGGCCACCAGGGAGGACGTGACGAGCGTCGACAAGTAGCCGTCGGTCGCCTTCTGCACCTGGCTCTGCAGGCCCTCGCGTTGCGCGTTGATGACGCCTGCCTTGCTCTTGGCCTGTTCGAGCGCCGTCTGCGCGGGGATGAGCTGTTTGTTGAGTGAATCGACCTGCGTTTGCAGGCTGGTGGCGATCACCGTGGCGTTCGACGGGCTGCCTCGGCCGCTGACCGCGGCGCGGGCGGCGGCCTCACGCGCCGCGTCGACCTGACCCTGCAGGCTGCGCATCTGGGCCCCGAGGTTGTCGACGGTGGCCTGCTTGGCGAGAACCTCGGCGGCCGCGGTCACTGATTGCTGGTCGAGCGGGCTGAGCCGCTCGGTCACGAACGTCTGTAACCGGTCGACCTGCGCCTTGGACAGTTCACCGGTCTTCTTGATCAACAGGTCGGATGCGGTCTGGACCGCCTCCCGGGCGACGGGGCCCCGGTCGGCCTCGGCGGTGACCTTGTAGAAGACAGGGTCGCGTTGCCGCCGGGCCGTGATCGAGTTCAGCTGCGCGGCGTCGTTGCCGAGTTCACGGCGGACGTCGGCCGACAACTCCTTGTCGGCGTAGGTCTTGATCTGGATCCCGACGAGCGAGGTGTCGGCCTTACCGGGACCGCCGCCCGGCGCCGGCACCGGATCGGCAGCAGGCAGAAGGAGCTGGCCGTTGCTCGTGAAGGCGATCGGCCCGGTGAGACCGAAGAACAGACCGACGACGGACGCCAGGACAGCTGAGATCACGAGCGTGACCCGGTGGCGCCAGAGAAGTGACAGGAATCCCATCGTCTATGTACTCGCGGTCTTCGAAGCGCCCGGGCGTAGCGCTCGTGCAGTCTCCAAGGCCCGCCACCAGTGTGTCAAACCTGTGCCTCAAGCTCGCGGCAAGGGTCGACCCATACGGGTTTCGAACCGGCCCATCGCCACCGCGGCCGCCTTGAGACCGGCAATCGCCACCCTGCCGACGACGCCGCCGGTAGGCGGGGTCACCGCGCCGGCGGTGCGCAGACCCGAGCGAAGGAGACTCCGACCGGTAGCCCGGCGGAGGTCGGAAAAGATGCCCAGGTACTCGTAAATCGCCCCGATCTGGCGGTAGCGCCGAACCATTTTGCGAACGCCCAGCTCCTCGCCGTGCGCGACGGTCGCGTCGGGCACGTAGGCCAGCGCGTATCCGTGGTCGAGGAGGCGCTTGGCCACGCCGATGTCCTCGAACGTAGGCAGCTCGTCGGGGAACCGAATGTCACGGAGGACCTCGGTGACGAATGCTGAGGTCACGTCGGAGAAGTGGAAGGTGCGAAGCCCGAGACGGGCCACGTCGTCCTTCGTCTTGATCTCGGCCTCGTCGGGATAGAGGAACGAGAACGTGGCCAGGCGTTCCTCGTCGCCCACGGGTGCCTGCTGGCGCCCGTAGGCCGCCACCGCCGTTCCCTCCATGAGTGGCGCCACGAGCGCCGCCAGCCACCCGTCACCCACTGGGTGGGCGTCCTGCGACAGGTAGACGACCAGCGGCGTGGTGCAGGCGTCGACCGCCCGGTTGCGGGTCCTGCCGTGACCGAACTCGGCCGGCGGGATGGCCTCCCACGAGTCCGCCGCCTTCCGGAGGGCCTCGTTCGCCGGCCGCCAGGGGTCGGCGCTGCTGTCGATGGCGTGGATGGTGACCGGTCCGGTGTAGCGCTGGGCCCGCACGAGCGCCGGGGTCGCTACTTCGTGCTCGGTGGGCTCGTAGACAAGCAGCACCACCGTGACCGGTGGCTGCGACGTCGGGCCACTCCCCCGGTCGCCTTCCGGCTCCGCCTCCGGCTCCTTTTAAAAGGCGCCGTGGCCCCGGAGCACGGTGGGGATCGTGCGCACGAGGATGCCCAGATCGGTGGTCAGCCGGCAGTCTTGGGCGTAGGCCAGGTCGAGCTTGATGCGTTGGCGGTACGGGAGCAGCGAGCGGCCCGAGACCTGCCACACGCCGGTGAGGCCGGGACGGGAGCGAAAGATGAACGGCGCTTGCTCGCCGTAGAACCGGTCCCACTCGTGGCGAGTGACCGGGCGGGGACCGACCAGGCTCATTTCGCCCTTGAGCACGTTCACCAGCTGGGGCAGCTCATCGAGGCTCGTCCGCCGCAGCACCTGACCGAGGCGGGTGACCCGGGGATCACGGCGCAGCTTGATCGACTCGGCGTATTCACGGTCGATGTGCGGCTCCGTGGCCCGCAGCTCCTCGAGCGCAGCCTCACTGTCGCGGATCATCGTCCGGAACTTGATGATCGAGAAATCGTTGCCGTCGGCGCCTATGCGGGATGCCCGGTAGAGGATCGGGCCACGGTCGGTGATCAGGATTGCCAGCGTGATGAGCAAGCCAACAGGGATGGCGATGGGCAGCATGAGTAACACCATCACCACATCGAGCACGCGCTTACCCACGCTTAAGTAAGCGGATGCCCCGCCTTTGGCTTCCACGGACGGGGATACTACGTGTTCGCGCGGAGAGTGCCAGGGATCCTCGGGCTCATTCAGGTGTGAGCGTCAGCCCCAGATGCGCGGCATGGAAGGCCAATTCGTCCGCGTACAGCGCCACGTAGCGGGAAATCGAGCGGCCGGCGTGGCCCACGTCGACCTCCCGTCTGAGCACAATCGGGCGATCTCCGCGGGTCGCCGCCTGGAGCGCGGCGCACATCTTGCGGGCGTGGTTCGGGTCGACCCGGCTGTCGGAGTCGAACACGGCAAACATCACCGCGGGATATTCGGTGCCGGGCGTCACCCGGTGATAGGGCGAGTAGCCGAGGAGCCAGCCGAACTCAACCGGGTCCTCGGCGGTGCCGTACTCGTCGTTCCAGCTCTGGCCCAGGCCGAAGCGCTCGTAGCGGATCATGTCGAGCAGGGGGGCGCTGCAGATGACCGAGGCAAACAGATCGGGGCGTTGTGTGAGCGTGGCGCCAACCAGCAGGCCGCCGTTGCTACCCCCCGTGATCCCGAGGTGCTGCGGATCGGTCCAACCCGCTTCGATCAACCACTCGCCCGCGGCGATGAAGTCGTCGAAGACATTCTGCTTGTTCTCCCGCATGCCGGCCCGGTGCCACGTCTCGCCCTCCTCGCTGCCGCCGCGGAGATTGGCGATCGCGTAGACACCACCAGCCTCGACCCACGCCACGATCGTGCTGCTGTAAGCCGGGCTCAACGAGATGTTGAAGCCCCCGTACCCGTAAAGGACCGTCGGGCGGCTGCCGTCGGCCTCGGTGCGCTCATTGCGCAGGAGGAACAGTCGGACATCGGTGCCGTCCTTGGACTGGTACACGACCTGCTCGGCGACTATCCCCTTCACCTCAACCGCGCCGGGCGGGTCGGCCCAGGGCTCGAGCGTTTGCGTGTTGAGGTCGTAATGGAACACGCGGTGTGGCGTCACGAAGTCGCTGTAGCCGATCCAGATGTCGTCACCGCCCTCGGGACGGCTCGTCACATCGGCGGTGCCCAAGCTCGGTAGCTCGATCGTCTCGCGGGGCGCGCCCGTGGGCTTGTCGTAGACGGTCAGCTCGCTCACCGCGTGGCGCGTGTGAACCGCGACAACAGCGTCGTTGGTGAGTGAGTAGTCGACCAGCACCGCGTCGGCTTCGGGGATCAGGTCCCGCCAGGTGGCGGGCTCGGGATGTTCGGGATCGGTGACCACGAGCCGCGCTCTCGGAGCGTCGCGATTCGTCAGCAGGTACAGCCGGCCGTCGAGATGATGGACGAGCGGCATCGACGTATCGACGTCCTCGCCCTCTTGAATCGTCTTGAACTCGAGCTCGGGGGTGGTGAGGTCGGCGACGTACAGGTCGCTCCGCGGCGCGGTGCCGAGCCACCGGCCGACGATAAGCCAGCGACCGTCTCGCGACACCGTGGCCGTGTAATACGCCGTCTTGTCACCGCCATCGCCGAACACGAGTTGATCGGTCGCGGGGTCGGTGCCGACGCGGTGGCGGTAGACCCGGCGGTGATACTGCGACTCCCCATCCGGTACCTCCTCGGGCGGCAGCCGGCGAACGTAGAAGAACTCGTCGCCACCGGGGATCCAGGCGATCGCGGTGTAACGGCAACGGTCGATCGGGCCGTCGAGCCGTTCGCCGCTGGCCACGTCGATCACCTCGAGCCGGCTCTCCTCGTCGCCACCCTGGCTCAGGAGGTACGCGAGCCGATGACCTTCTTTCGACGGCGACCAGCCATCGAGCGTGATGGTCGCGTCATCTGACAGCGCATTCGGATCGACCAGCGGACGCTCCGTGCCGTCGGCGTCGCGCAGCCACAGCACCCCGTGTTCTTCGTCGGGCTGGCGGCGGGTGAAGAACGAGCGGTCACCGAGGACCAACGGCGCCCCCACGTCGCCCGGCAACAGTTCTCGCATCCGCTCGGCCAGCCGGTCGCGACCTGGGAGCTCGGCGATGACACCGTTGGCCAGCTCGTCCTGCGACTCACTCCAGGCGTTGGTCGCCGGATCATCGGCGGCCTCCAGCCACCGGTACGGATCCGCCACCTCCCGTCCGTGGATCACATCGACGATGTCGAGTCGCGTCGCGTCCGGATAGTCCATCGCCGGCGGAGGCTACAAGCCACCTGTCGGTGCTCAGTTACCGTTTTTCGAGACCTGACACCGACACGTGGCTTGGCGGTGCCCGGGGCGGGAGTCGAACCCGCACGCCTTTCGGCAATGGGACTTGAATCCATCGCGTATGCCAATTTCGCCACCCGGGCTCAAACACAGGTTATTCGCGCCGCTAGCCTCTGCTTCATGGGTCGCCGTAAGCGTCGCAAGGAAGCGAAGGCCGCAGCCGAAGCGGCCGACATGGTTGTGAAGCCGAAGAAGAAGCGCCGGCTGCGCAAGCTCGTCGTCCTCGGGTCGGTGTTCGGCGGATTGGCTGCATGGCGCCAGCGCCAACTGGCCGAGAACGAGCAGAAGTTCGGGCCTCGCTAGCCCTTTCGCTTCGGAGGAAGGGACTTGGCGTAGGTAACGCCGAGGTTGACCCACCTCGCGAGCTGTCGCTTTAGACGAACGTCGCCGGACTCGACGCGGAGCCAACCAGTCATCGCCCGCCCGCGCATCTCCATCGGCTGAGCCGCCGTGCGCGCCAGCAACGTGTCGCCCTTCGCCGGGTCAACACGCACAAGCAGTCCACCCTGCCCGCTGGCCGCCACCGCCATGTTGCCGCCGATGAGAAAGGCGAGCCCACCGAACATCTCCTTCTCCGCGAGACCCGTCTCGTTGCAAACCAACCCGCGTATGCGGTCTGCGAGGTCCTCGTCGTAAGCCACCGCTAGCTCTTCAGCGCCGCCAACAAGTTCTTTGGTGTGTCCTTCGGGCTGACCTTGTACCAGGCGTCGGCCACCTTGCCCTTCTCGTCGATCAGGAACGCCGATCGCACGATGCCCATGTACTTCTTGCCGTACATGCTCTTCTCGCCCCAGACGCCGAAGGCGTCGGCCACTTTGTGGTCCTCGTCGGACAACAACGGAAAGTCCAAGCCGTACTTCGCGTCGAACTTGGCCTGCCGGGCAACCGGGTCAGGACTGATGCCGATGATGGCGGTGTCGCCGACTTCCCCGGCAATGTCGCGGAGCCCGCACGACTGCTGTGTGCACCCCGGGGTATCGGCCTTTGGATAGAAGTACACGAGCACTTTGCGACCTTTAAAGTCCGACAACTTCACATGGTGGCCCGACTGATCCAGCAACATGAAGGCGGGCGGTGACGATCCCGCTTTGAGCTTTCCATCCATGCCAGCGAGCCTACGTTGGCGGGATGTTGGCGTTCATACGGAAGAAGTTCGTGGGGTCGTATTTCGCCTTCAGCGCGGTGAGCCGGCGCCATTGCTCCTCGGAATACGCCACCCGGGCCCGCTCGTTGGCGTCGTCGCTGGTGAAGTTGACGTACACCCCGCGGCTGTGAGGCTCAAGCGCGCCGAAGAACCCGCGCACCCACGCGATGTGTCGATCGGCGTCGCCGACATCCTCGGGGAGCCAGGAGCCGACGATGTTGATGTCGTGGGCCGCGTCGCGGTTCGGGAACGCGGTGGCGTCCTCGGGCACCCGTGCAACAGCGCCACCGAAGGAGAACAGTCCCACCGCCGACAGCGGTGAGGTGATCTGCTCACAGTGCGTGACAACGACATCGATGATCTCATCGGTCAGCGGTCCCAGCTTGTGTGACTTCCAGTAGTAATGGCGGCCGTACGGGAGCGCGGCATCGAACATGCTCTGAAACGCGACATACGGCTTCGGCGTGATCGCGTCGATCGCAGGTGTTGCGATCTCCCGAAGGGGTTGGAATGCCTTCTCCCCCTCGTCGATCGCCCCGGCGTAGTTGACCGCGAGCGCAACGATCGGCTCTCCATGGAGCTCAGCAGGAATCACCGGTAGCGCAGGCGCCAGCCGGAGGTTTCCATACAACCCCACCTCGTCCGGCGCGTCCGCGATGTACTCGCGCACAAACCGAAGAACAGCGGGGGCGTCGGTCATCGGCCACCCCAACAGGCCGCTCAGGACCGTCGGACCGAGCGGGTAGAGCTGGAACGTGAAGCTGGTGACGATGCCGAAGTTTCCGCCGCCGCCGCGAAGACCCCAGAACAGGTCCGGGTTCTCCTGCTCGCTGGCGACGACGAAGTCGCCTTCGGCGGTGACCACGTCGCACGATCGCAGCGCGTCGATCGTGAGTCCGAACTTGCGCATCAGATGGCCAATGCCACCACCCAGCGTCAGACCGGCCACGCCGGTATGGCTGACGATCCCGCCAGTCGCCGCCAGCCCGAACGCCTGGCTCTCCCGGTCGAGGTGGGCATTCAGGCAGCCGCCCTGCAGCTGAATCGTCTGCGCGAGCGGGTCGACCCTGGTGCCGGTCATCATCGACAGGTCAATGACGAGGCCGTCGTCGACCAGGGCGTGGCCGGCCACGGCGTGCCCACCGCCACGGACCGCCGGGTTGAGGCCCTGTTCGCGCGCGAAGCGCACTGCCGCAATCACGTCAGCCACGCCTGCGCACCGGGCAATCAGGGCCGGCCGGCGCTGGATGTGCGCGTTCCAGATCTCACGCACGTCCTCGTAACCCGGGTCCTCGGGCTGGACGAGTTGACCCTGGAAGTTGGTGGCCAGTGTGTCGACGGCCGCCTTGTCGAGCGATGGCATTGATCTCCTTCCGGTATATCCACTGTCGCGCCAAAGCCGGGACAGCCGCTCAGTTTGAGGTTTCGCGCCGCTGCCGACGACCCTTATGTCATGACCGACCTCGACATCGGCGCGTTTACGGCACAGGGTCCGTGGACGGTCGACCCCGATGCCATGGTCTGGCGGCGGGGTCTGGACCGGATTCGCAAGGACACCGCGGCCGAGGTGCCCAAGCTCACCCGACGGCGCAAACTGCCACCCGGCGGGCGGGTCGTAACGGTCGGCTGGCGGCTGGGCAAGGCCATGGCCGGGTGGTACGTCAGCGAGCGCCGTTCGGGCGACCAATCCACCTCGCGGGCGGGACTCTCCCGCCGGCTACAGAAGGCGTTCGAGAAGAACGGCCCGACCTACATCAAGCTCGGTCAGATCCTGTCGTCGGGCGAGGGCATCTTCCCCGAGGAGTTGGTCGAAGAGTTCAAGAAGCTGCGTGACAAGGTTCGGGCCGAGTCGTTCGACACCGTGCGTGCCGTCGTCGAAGGCGACCTCGGCCAGCCCCTCGAACAGGTTTTCTCGAGCTTCGACCGCACTCCCCTGGCGGCCGCATCGATCGCGCAGGTCCACGCCGCCACCTTGCAAACGGGTGAGTCGGTCGTGGTCAAGGTCCAGCGACCCCAGGTGGCGGCACTGGTGCGCACCGACCTCGCCGCCATGAGTTGGATCGCTCCGGTGCTGGTCGGACGGATTCCGATCTCGGCACTGGCCAACCCGCCCGCGCTCGTCGAACTGTTCGCCGAGACCATCGTCGAGGAACTCGATTTCCGGCTCGAGGCCGAGAACATGCTCGACATCGCCCGCATCCTGGCGTTGAGCGACGCGTGGGCCATCGTCGTCCCCCGTCCGCATCCGACGCTCGTTACTCGCCGCGTCCTGGTGATGGAACGGCTCGACGGCTTCAGCTTTGACGATGTGGCCGGCATGAAGGCCGCCGGGATCGACACGTCAGCGGTCGTGCGGGCCAGCATGGTCGCGTTCCTCGAAGGCGCGGTCCTCCACGGTGTGTTCCACGGAGACCTGCATGGCGGCAACCTGTTCGTGATGGCCGACGGTCGGGTCGCCCTCCTCGACTACGGCATCACCGGCCGGCTCACCGAAGACCGGCGCCTGGCGTTCCTGCGCCTCCTGATGGGTGGCACGACCAACGACGTGAAGACCCAACTGGGCGCGCTACGAGACCTCGGCGCGCTCCCCCCCGACGCCGACCTCGATCAGCTCATCATCGACCTCAAGCTCGACGAGCCGAACGTCATCGATCCCACCCAGATGTCGCCCGACGAGCTGATGGCGCAGATCCGGGAGATCACCAAGGCGCTCCTCGGCATCGGCGCCCGCATGCCGAAGGAACTCATGCTGTTCGTGAAGGACATGCTGTTCCTCGACGGCGCGCTCGGAAACTTGGCCCCTGACGTCGACCTCTTCTCCGAGATCACCTACATCGCCACGCACTTTGCGACCGAACACGGTGAACGCATCGCTAAGGACATCGGTGTCGACCCCCGCGTCGAGAAGATCGACGTAAGCGGCATCCGGGCCTCGTTCGGCCTACAGGACGACGTGCAGACGATCACGCATCGCGAGCTCCAGGAGCGCCGCGCCATCATCCGCAAGCGGATGGAGGAGCGCCGCCGCAAGCGTTAGGGCAGCGGTATGCCCAGCGTGTCGGCGACGTACTCGACCAACCCGACTGTCCCATCGACGATCTCCGCGGGATCCGTCGGCGCGATCACACCGACCGTCGCGCCGAGATTGACGCCTGGCGGTTCGACGCCGGCGATCACCTCCAGTGGATCGCCGAGATCTGTCAGTGTCGTCACGTGGGGTTCGATGCGGCCCACGATGACGTGACGGTAAAGAAAGTCGAGCGCCAGGTCCGTGCCCAACGTCCGGTGACCTTCGAACGCGTATGTCACGAACTCGCAGGTGTTGAGCATGAGCAGCGTGAGGATGCACGCCGGTGGCGCCGTCGGATATGGGACCTCCTCATCGTTCGTCCCGTGATACATCGCGATCGGCGCCGCGCCCGGGACCGGGAACGCACCTTGAAGGACCGGTACGTACGCACCGGAGTGTGAGACGGCCGCGGCCACCGCCGAGGACTGGTCGGGCGTCCCGCTCGTTCCAACGTCGTTGGGGTTGAACGCAGCGGCGAGCGCGGTGATTCCCCCGGCGGACATACCGCCGACCGCGATGCGGTTCGGATCGATGCGCAACTCAGCCGCGTGTGCTCGCGCGTAGCGCACCGCCGCCAGCAGGTCATGCTGCGCGTCGCGAGCCGCCGCCTGGGCGACGGTCACGGAGTCGGGATTCGTGACGATTCCGATGAACGCGTTGGGCGGAAGCTCCGGCCGCAGCCGGTAGCTGATCGACATGCCCACCCAGCCGCGCCTTGCGTAGTCACGGAGGGGACCTGCCGATCCACGATTGCCGACCCGGAAACCCGACCCGTGCACCCAGATGTACAGCGCCCGATTCGCGGCGGTGTCCCCCGTGCCTTCGTAAACGTCGAGGTCGAGCTGCTCGAGTTCTCCACGGGAGTTGTAGGCCTGCCCGTAGGTCAGGGTTTGGGTGATGCCGGCATTCGTGAACAGCTCGTCGACGTAGCGGACCCCGTCAGCCTGTGCCGGGCTGGCGAGCGAGAGCGACCCGAGCACGAGGCAGGCACTGACAATTGCTGACCATCGGCGCATACCAAGAAGTTAGCTGTCGTTAACCTTACGAACAAGGGCTCCGGTCTCAATGGTGCCGGGCGTGACGACCTTGGTATTGATGCCCCGGAGATTCAGCTTGCGGCCTACCGGCGAGTTGACGAACCGCCAGGCATCGCTGCCGAACCGCGCCGAGAACTTCGTACATCCAGTGTGGGGCTTGTCGGTCACCTCGAGGACGGCCGAGCCCACTGCGAGCCGGGTACCCGCCGGAAGGTTGTCACCGCTGAGGTCCAAGTCGACGTAGAGCTGATCGCCGGCCAGTGGCCACCGTTCCCGGTCCCCAGCGATCAGGGCGACGGCGCGGGAGTTCATGATCGTGATCTGCGCGAGCGGGTTCGACGAGCCATCGGTCGTCGACGGGCTTCCCTTCACCCGCCAGTTGTCGCCGACGACACCATCGGTGAGGTCGATCGTGGCTTTGGCGAGAACCTCGCGTTCGTCAGGATCCGGGCGGCGCACGATGAGCTCGACCACGCCGTTGTCCGTGGGTGATTGGCGAACTTCGTCCACGCGGCGCTTCCAACGTGACCCGGTCGAGGTGCTCCATGCACCAACGTTAATTCGCTGAAGTAGTTCCGTGGTGTTGATTCAATAGAGACGTGGACCCGAGCTTCGTCACCGCCGTGGAGCGCTCATACATTGGCGAAGCGCGCCGGCGTTCGAACACCGGGATGACACCTCTCGCCGCGCACCGCGCCGCGCTGGCCGCCGCTATCTACGCGGCCGATGGCACCAATGGCGGTCTGCGGTACCGGGCGCTCGAGCCGGCTACTCGGAGCGAACTCGAAGAGCGACTGCTGCGTCTCTGGGACTGACCACCCCGAATTGAAGCTGCGTCGGTTCGGCGCAGCAGAACCACGGTTCGGTGAGATGCGGCGGTTCGTCGCGCGCCGCGACCAACACCAGTGGCGCGCCGACTACTGCGCGTATCCGGTGATAGGTCTCCATGGTCGGCTCGCCGACCGATGCCGCGTCCTCGACCAGTGCGGCCAGCTCCGCCTGCAACGGGTCTAGTGGGGACGACCACGCGTAGGCGAGGCGCTCTTCGTCGAAGGGTCCGATCGCGAAATCGGCACCAGTCAGAAGCAACGACCCTCGAGGAAGCAGCAGCCGGATCGTGTATTGCACGGGATCGACGCTGGCGACGAGATCGTGCTCCGCGACGAAGTCGAGCATCGCCACGATGTGTGCTCGCGTCGTCCACGGAGTGAACGGCAGCCACGAAGGCCGCACATCAATGCCCTGCGCGGCGCAGGACGGCGACGGCGGCCGCCGCGTCAGCGGCGGTGTGGCCCTTGTCGAGACGATCCAACGTCGCATCGTCGACCGACTCGAAGGCCGACACCACGAACAAGCAGCCGGCGGCGGCAAAGTCGGCCCAGATGCCGCGATGCCGGAGGACGTGCTCGACCTTCACCGTGCAGTCAAACGTGACGTGCGGGAACGCGGCGTGCACGGCGGTGACAACCCGGCGTGCGTGATGCGGGCCGTTGAGAAAGTCGGGGTCGCCGAAGGTGATGTGGCGCGCGCCGGCGGCGACCTGTTGAGCGACATCGGCAACCACGGTGTCGATGTCAACCACGCGAATGCGTCCGTCGTAGACCACCGGCACCGGACAGTGACGGCACCGGTGGACGCACCCGCGGCTGGCTTCGACGTAGCCGACCAGCCGCTCCTCACCGCCCACCCTCAGCCGGCCGTAGCGCGAGAGCTCGGGAAGCGTGACGCGCCACGGCACCACATTCGAGGGCGCGGAGACCGCACGGCCGTCGAACCACTGCATCAACGGCGCCATGTATTCGCCGGCAATCACCTCGTCGGCGACGTCGCGGCCCATGGCCGCATAAAGACCGTAGAAGCAGATCGGAAGGTCCGGACGGCGCTCTTTGACCGACCGCGCCGCGGCGATCGCCAACCGAGTCGCCGTGTGCATGGGCACCGAGAAACCGACGGCGTCGACGGCGTCGACTACCGCCGGGTCCCACGGGTCGACCGACACGTCGAGCAGCGTGACGTCGTGACGTCGCTCGCGCAACGCAGCCGCGGGCGCGGCGACGTGCAGCGGTTGATGACCGAGTTCGTAAGTCGAGACGAGGAGCACGCGGACAACGCGGACCAGGCTAAGCGACCACTACCTCTAAGCAGCCGAACGCCCGGCGCAGAGCGTCCTCGACCGCCCGTGGTGTGTCGGCGCGAGCGAAGAGAAACCCGAGATAGCGGTCGCCTTCCGGGAGCGGCACCACCTGGCGGCCGGGCGGGATCGTTATCTCGAGCCCGACAATGCCGGGCACCGCACGCGCCGCTTCTTGACCGTTGACCGCTTCGAGACGGCCGGCGGCGGCGATGGGCAGCATCATCACGCCGGACGCCGCGCCCTCGCGGGCCAGGCCATCGAGCGACAAGCCGAGAGCGTGACGAAGAATGACCTCCTCGAGGCTGATTCCCGCGCCGAACCGCAGCGCGCGCGAACACAGACCACCGATCGAGCGGGCCGCGATCTCGAGCAGCCAGGGGGCGCCGTCGGCATCGATGCGCGCCTCGGCGTGCACCGGGCCCGCCCGCAGGCCGAGGGCGGCGCAGCCCTGCGCGACGAGGTCGGTGACGCCGGCCGCGTCGATGCGCGACGGGGTCACATAGATGGTCTCCTCGAAGTAGGGGCCCTCGAGGGGATCGGGCTTATCGAAGACCGCCAGCACCTCGAGGCGGTCTTCGCGCAGGAGCCCCTCGATCGCGATCTCCGCACCGGCGATGTACTCCTCCACCACCACTGGCGCGGTGTCGTCGCCGCAGATGGCGCGAACCCGCGCCACAGTTGCGTCGAGCTCGGATGCGACATCGACGCGGATCACGCCTTGGCTGGCCGAGAGTTCAAGGGGCTTGACGACACACGGGTACGACGGCGCGGTCGGCGCGTCGCCGGGACCGACCACGACGAACTCGGGCTGCCGCACACCGGCCGCGGCCAGCGCCTGGCGCATGGCCGCTTTGTCCCGAGTGCGGGCGACGGCCTCGGGTGAGTTCGTTCCCAGACCCAGCCGCGCCGACGCCGCCGCGGCGACGAGCACACCCTGATCGTCAACCGCCACCACGGCGTCGACCGGCCGCCGCTCATGCAGCTCGACGATCGCGGCCACCCCGGCGCTCACGTTGTCCAAACTCACGACGACGGCGCGATCCCCCATTGCCGCGGCGAGCGCCTGACGTCGATCCGAACCGACGACAACCTCGGCATCCAGGCGGGCCGCGGCGCGCACAAAATCGGTGGCCCGGTACGTGAAGCTGGGGAGCAGCAGGAGAACGCGCGGCACGGGCGTATCATCGTGGCATGGAAAGCCTTGAGCCCATTCTCCGCGTTACCGACGACGCCCGGGCACAGGTGATCGCCGCGCGCTCGGGCGAACCCGAATCCGACACGCTCGCGTTGTGGCTGGAAGTGGTTGGCCAGGCGGGTAACGAATACACCTACGACATGTGGTTCCAGGCCACCGCTGACGCCGGACCTGCCGACGCGGTCCAGCACGACGACGACGTGGCGGTTGTGATTCCTGCCGCCAGCATCGACAAGGTGCGCGGCGCAACGCTCGACCTCTCCGGTGATCCGGCGCAGGGCGGCATGGTGATCGTCAACCCGAACCGACCTGCTCCTCCGCCCCCGCCGCCGGGTGTGCCGGAGGCCGACCTCAGCAGCGATCTCGCCCAGCGCGTGCTCGCCGTTCTCACCGAGCAGATCAACCCCGCAATCGCTTCGCATGGTGGTCACGCCGACCTCGTCGCCGTCGACGATGACACGGCCTACCTGCGCCTGTCCGGCGGGTGCCAAGGGTGCGGCATGGCCGCGGTCACGCTGAGCCAGGGCATCGAAGTCGCCATCCGCGACAACATCCCCGAGATCACCCGCGTCGTCGACGTCACCGACCACGCCAGCGGCGACAACCCCTACTTCGAAGCCGCCAAGAAGTAGCTAGAAGCGCCGCGCGTCGTCGGCCGCGTATGCGGCCACGCCGGCGTCCACTGCGGCGGTACGCTCGACGCGGTCGACAACGTCGGCCAGGGTCGCTCCGGGGAGCGCGGAGGTGGACTCGGTGCTCGGCATTCCGGTGCGCGTGCGGCTGAGGATGCAGCCGACACTCGCCGCCGGCGCGCCCGACTCCTTGGCGATCGCCACGATGTGACACTGCGGCTTGCCTTCGATGCGTAGCCCGGGCAGCGCGTCGGACAGCACCATGAGCTGCTTGGGGTTCACGCGCAGGAGTACGACATCGGGGTCGACCGGGGACTCGGCCAGCGGGCCGTAGGTCACGAAGTTCGGCCGTTCACCCACCGCGGGGATATCCGGGAACATCTCCGGCGTGACCCACCCGGCTTCGACCAACGTCGCCACATCCGAGTGGGTGGCCGCCTCTTCGAGCGGGATCATGCCGTGGGTGTAGCTGCCGACTGAGCAGTTGCCGTGATCTTCGGGGACGGTCGTGAACGTCCGGCTGACGCCGTGGACCCAGAAGGCACACCCGGCCGGCACGCGACCGGTGCGGCCGTCGGCCGTCGCCTCCGGCATCGGCGCGTCGAACGCGTCGACACCGGGAGGTGCAGCGGCGCTGAACGTGATCGCGAGCGGCGGCGTGTTGAGGTGCAGCGCCGCGGTTAGACGCTGGGACAGGTCGGCAAGCATGGCCAGACCCTAGGGCAAAAGCTCCGCATACCGATCGAGCAGCGGCAGCACAACATCGGCCGGCGCCGAGGGCAGGCCGAACACCGTACGGGTCACGCCCATCTCGCGGTAGTAGTCGACCTTGCCCCTGTCAGGCAGCGAGAAGAAGATCAGCAGATCGAGACTGGCGGGATCGCGACCGGCCTCCTCGGCGGCGGCGTGCAGCGCCGGCAGGCTGTCGCGAACGCCCGCGCCGCCGATCGGCATCCACCCGTCGGCGTACTCGGCGATGTGGCGGAAGAGTGTGGGTCCCGGCGCGCCACCGATGAAGATCGGCGGGCTGGGCTGTTGCACGGGCTTGGGCCACGACCACGTTGGGGGCAGCTTCACGTACTTGCCGTCGAAGCTGGCTTCGTCGTCGCGCCACAATTCCTTGATGGCCAGCATCTGTTCGCGCACGAGTTCGCGACGTTCGCGCGGCACGACGCCGTGGTCCTCCATCTCGTCCACGTTCCAGCCGTAGCCGATGCCGAACACGAACCGGCCATTCGACACGGCGTCCACCGACGCCACCTCCTTGGCCAACAGGATCGGATCGCGCTGGGCGACGAGGCAGATGCC
Source organism: uncultured Actinomycetes bacterium (assembly GCA_963742585.1). GTDB lineage: Bacteria > Actinomycetota > Acidimicrobiia > Acidimicrobiales > JACDEA01 > JACDEA01. Next base: position 830,002 of record CAVUMI010000009.1, on the reverse strand, counting down.
GGTCCCAAGCACGAGGTTGTCAGTGACCGCCGCCGCCGCTCCCAGCATCACGAACGGGTCATGCGTGCGGCGATACTCGTCGGGCAGCTCGCCACCGCCGGGATAGGGCGTGCGCCGCGATACCGGGATGTGGGTGTGCTCGGGAACGAACAGTGACTCGAAGCCGCGTTCCTCGAGCGCTCTGGCCAGCTCGACCACACCGATCGACTTGTCGGTGAGAAAGATCGTGACGCCGATTTTCATGCTTCGAAGCTAGGCGCTTCGCGGACGCGGCAGTCGGCGTCGAATACCAAGAAGCGGTCGAACGAGCGCATGAACCAGCGGTCGTGGGTCACCGCGATCACCGTGCCGTCGAAGGTCTCGAGCGCGTCCTGAAGAGCTTCGGCCGAGGCGAGGTCGAGGTTGTCCGTCGGCTCGTCGAGCAACAGCAGCGTGGCGCCCCCTAACTCGAGGAGGAGGACTTGCAACCGCGCCTGCTGGCCGCCCGACAGCGTCGCGAACGGTTGCTCGGCACAGTTGTGCAACTCGTATCGCTTGAGCGCCGCCATCGCCGGACCGCGGGCCAGACCCTCCTTTTCGAGAATCTCGCGGACGTCGAGGGTGCCCAACTCGGGCCGGTCATGGGTCTGCGAGAAGTGCCCAGGGACGACCCGCGCGCCAAGGCGCGCCTCGCCGTCGTGGTTGACCGACTCGCCGGCGAGCAGGCGGAGGAAGTGGCTCTTGCCGCTGCCGTTGGGCCCGACAACCGCGATGCGCTCGCCATAGAAGATCTCAGTGTCGAACGGATCGGTCAGCCCCGACAGCTCCAGGCGTTCGCAGACGACCGCCCGCTTGCCCGTGCGGCCGCCGGTCAAGCGCATGCGAACCACCTGTTCGGCCGGCGGCGCCGGCGGGGGTCCGGCTTCGTCGAACCGGCGCAGCCGCGTCTCGGCCGCCTTGGCCTTGGCCGCGTTGGCATCGCTCATCGCGGCCCGGCGCTTCATCTCTTTCATCAGCGCGAAGAGCCGGACCCGTTCGTTCTTCCAGCGGGCGAAGTCGGCGTCGAGCCGGTCGACGTGGGCCCGGCGCGCCTCTGGATACGTGGTAAAGGATCCGCCGTGCGTCCAGCTACGGCCGCCTTCGATGGTCACGATCTTGTGGGCCGTCGCCGCAAGCAGCTCGCGATCGTGGCTGACGAAGAGGATCGTCTTGGCTGATCGGTTCAGCTCCTGCTCGAGCCACCGCTTGCCGGGAATGTCCAGGAAGTTGTCGGGTTCATCGAGGAGCAGCACGTCGCTGTCGTCCTGCAAAAGAACCTGTAGGGCAAGCTTCTTCTGCTCCCCGCCCGAGAGCGTCGTGACCGGGCGCGGGCCGAGTTCGTCGAGGGATACGCCGGTCGCCCGAGTGGCACAAGCGTCCCAGAACACCTCCAACTCATAACCACCAGCGTCGCCCCAGGCGGCGTACGCCGCGGCCAGCGCAACCCCGTCGTCCGGATGGTGTTCGGCGACCGCGAGCGCGTGCGCCGCGCCTTGCAGCGGTCCGGGTGCGAGGGCCAGCAGCAGATCCCGGACCGTTTGATCGCTGCCCATCTGTCCGATCATCTGGGGCATCACCGAGTAGCGGCCGTCGATCCGCAGCCCGCCCTCGGCCTTCCCCTCCTCCTCGCCCACCAACAACCGGAGCAACGTCGACTTCCCCGCGCCGTTGGGCCCAACCAGGGCCACGTGCTGGCCGTCGCCGACGTGGAAACCGACGTCGGCCAGTACGTCGCGCCCGCCTGGGCGGCGATACGACACCCCGGTGACATCGATGGCGCCCATGATTCAGCCGCCAAAGCGGCGGAACCACCAGTTGGGGTCGCGGCCATGGGCGTGGAAGTGCTCGGGAATCTGGCGCATTACCGCGTCCACCGAGAAGCCGTCGGGTCCGAAGCGCTCACTCGCGACACGCTCGAGCTGCGTGATCATGTGGGCGCGCTCCTCGTCCGGTGGCACCGGGCCGTGCGACTTCCATACGACCATCGGCACGTCGCACACCTCACAATCGGCAACCCAGCAGATATCGTCCTCGTGGTGCCAGGGCGTGATCTTGGCCGCTTCGCACAACTCGCAGGTCATTCGAACTCGGCCAGGTTCTGCAGCCGCTCGTCGTTCGAAAACACCTCCACGATCGGCTCGCGGATCCCGAGCCGCTTCTGCAGCTTCTCGGCGTCCATGTGCTGATCCCATAGGACGAGCGTCACCGCGACCCCGGCCGCACCCGCGCGGGCAGTGCGGCCCGAGCGATGGAGATAGTTCTTGTGGTCCTCGGCCGGGTCATAGTGCACCACCACGTCGATGGCTTCGATGTGGAGGCCTCGCGCGGCAACGTCGGTGGCCACCAACACGCCGAGCTTCCCATCGGTGAAGTCCTTCAACGCCCGCTCCCGCTGCGCCTGCCGGAGATCGCCGTGGATCGCGCCGGCCTTCACACCCTCTTTGCGCAATTGCAACGTGAGCCGGTCGGCCCCCCGCTTGGTACGGGTGAACACCAATGTGCGGAAATTCGCTCCGGCTATCGCCGCGGCCACCTTGGGCTTGTCCAGCTGGTGAACTGCGAGGAAGCGGTGCGTCATCTCCTCCACGGTCACCGTGTCAGATGCCACCTCGTGGCGCACGGGATCGCGCAGGTAAAGGCGGATCAAGTGGTCAACGTCGCGATCGAGGGTGGCCGAAAACAGCATCGTTTGGTGGTCGCCGGTGATACGGCGGAGGAACCACTCGACCTGCGGCAGGAATCCCATGTCGGCCATGCGATCGGCCTCGTCGAGCACCACCGTCTCCACGTCCTCGACCGACAACTCCTTGCGTTCACCGAGGTCGATCAACCGGCCCGGCGTGGCGACGACGATGTCGGTGCCATCGCGCAGCGCCTTGATCTGCGGATCCATCGGCGCGCCGCCGTAGAACGAACGCAACCGCAGCCCGACGCGATCGGCCAACGGCCGCAGGACGTCGTGCACCTGCACCGCGAGCTCGCGTGTCGGCACCAGCACGAGCGCCTTGGGCTTGCGCGGCTCGGCCTTCGATGTGCGCATGAGCAGCGGCAGCCCGAACGCCAGCGTCTTGCCGGAGCCGGTCTTGGCCTTGCCGCACACATCGCGGCCGGCCAACGCGTCGCGAATCGTGAGCTCCTGAATGGGGAAGGGCTCGACCACGCCCCCCTCGGCCAGGGCGCTCACCAGCTCGGGCGCCACGCCGAGAGCGTCGAAGGTGGACGTCATGAGTGGTCCAACGCCGCGCGCATGTCAGCAACTATGTCGGCGACGTCGTCGGCGTCGCCGCCGTCGAGCATCCTGCGCATCAGCGCCGAGGCGGTGATGACACCGTCGGCGTCGGCGGACAGCTCAACCGCGTGCTGCGGCGTCGAAACTCCGAAGCCGATCAGCACGGGTTTGTCCGTGGTCGACTTGAGCCGCTTGGCGAGGATCGATGCCGTGTCCGAGATGGCCTGCCGCTCCCCGGTGACCCCCATGATGCTCACGCCGTAGACGAAACCACGGGAACGTTCGCAGATGCGGGCCAGGCGATCGTCGGGCGTCACCGGCGCGGCCAGCAGCACCGTGGCGATCCCGGCGTCGTCGGCGGCCCGCGACCAGTCGTCCAGCTCCTCCAACGGAACGTCGGGAACGACCGCCCCGCTCACCCCGTTGTCGGCCAGCAGGCGCGCAAAGCGTCGGTGGCCGGTGCGAAACACGATGTTGTAATAGGTCATTGCCACCAGCGGCACTCCCAGTTTGAGGTCGCCTAGCGAGTTGATGATGCCGGTCGGCGTCGCGCCACCACTGAGGGCGCGCTGTGACGCTTCCTGGATGGTGGGGCCGTCCATGACCGGGTCGGAAAATGGGATGCCGATCTCGACCGCGTCGGCGCCGGCGGCCACGACCGCTTCGATCGCCTCGATCCATTGGTCGCCCAGCCCTCCGGTGACGTACGGCACCAGCAGCTTGTGCCCCAGGTCCCGCCGGGTTCGCAGGTGGTCTTCGAGATCGATCACTTGAGCAGCTCGAGCACCTGGGCCACGTCCTTGTCGCCCCGTCCCGAAAGCGTCAGCAAAACGGTGGAACCGGCGGGCAGCTCGGGCGTGCCCGCCGCCCGCGCCACCCAGGCAAGGGCGTGCGCCGGCTCGAGGGCCGGAAGGATGCCTTCGGTCTCGGCCAGCAGCTTCAGCGCCTCGACCACTTCGGCGTCGCCGGCCGCCGGATAGGTGGCCCGACCGAGCGACGCCAGGTGGGCGTGCTCGGGCCCCACACCCGGGTAATCGAGCCCGGCGGAGATCGAGTGTGCCTCGGTGATCTGTCCGTGCTCGTCCTGCAGCAGAAACGACTTCGACCCGTGGACCACGCCGGGAATACCGTGACCGATCGCCGCGCCGCCGGCCGCCTCGACACCGACAAGACGCGCGTCGGTATCGACGAATCCGGAGAACGTTCCCGCCGCGTTCGAGCCGCCGCCGACGCAGGCCACGACGTAATCGGGATCGCCACCGTCGAGGATCACGCGGCATTGGGCGTGCGCCTCTTCGCCGACGACCCGCTGGAATTCCCGCACCATCCACGGGTACGGATGCGGGCCCATAACCGAGCCGAGGCAGTAGTGCGTGGTCTCGACCGACGCGACCCAGTCGCGCATGGCCTCGTTGATCGCGTCCTTCAAGGTTCGGCTGCCCGAGGACACCGGCCGCACCTCGGCGCCCAGCAGTTCCATGCGGAAGACGTTGAGCGACTGCCGGACGACGTCGACCTCTCCCATGTAGACGACGCACTCGAGCCCGAACAACGCGGCCGCAGTGGCACTCGCCACGCCGTGCTGGCCGGCACCTGTCTCAGCGACGATCCGTGGCTTGCCCATGCGCCGGGTCAGCAGCGCCTGACCGATGACGTTGTTGATCTTGTGCGACCCCGTGTGGGTGAGGTCTTCGCGCTTGAGGAGAAGCCGCACGCCGAGCCGTTCCGACAGCCGGCGGCATTCCGTGACTGGCGTTGGGCGCCCGGCGTAGTCGCGCAGGATGGCCGCATACTCATCGCGGAACGCGTCATCGGACCACGCGTCGGCAAACGCCTTCTCGAGTTCCTGGCACGCCGGCACCAGTGACTCAGGAATGAACTGGCCGCCGAAGTCGCCGAAGCGCCCGCCAGCCGCGGGCTCACGCATGAGGGTCATCGCGGGTCCAGCCGCCAGTCGTAGGGCCCACCGTCGGTATCGACTGCTTCGGACTCCGGCGCTGCCGCCTTAGCCGCGACGATGAACGAGTGCAGCTTGCGGGGATCCTTCTTGCCCGGCGACGCCTCGACGCCGGTGCTGACGTCGACACCCCATGGATGAACCGCGGCGATGGCATCGGCCACGTTCTCGGTGTTCAGACCACCGGCGAGCAGCAGCGGAACGCCCGGTGGCGCGCCATCGGCCAACTTCCAGTCGAATACCTGACCCGAACCCGGTGACGGGGCATCGATCAGGATGGCCCGAGCGCCGTACGTGGCGCCGTCGGCGATGGCCCGCTCCCCCGCGGCGAATGCCTTGATCGTGTACACGCGCTCGGCCACCCACTTGGTGACCTCGGCCGTCTCGTGGCCGTGCAGCTGCGCGCCCTTCAGACCGGCGTGGCTGACGATGTCGAGGACGCGTTGCGCCGCTTCATCCTGAAACACACCAACGGTCAGGATCTCGGGCGGCAACCGCTTGACGATGTCGGCCACCCGACCCGGCGCGATCTGTCGTGGTGAAGGAGCAAAGATAAACCCGAGCGCGTCAGCGCCCATCGCCACGGCCAGGAGCGCGTCTTCCTCGCTGGTGATGCCGCACACCTTTACGAACACGCCAACTCCCGAACGGCGGCGCTCGGGTCGGGCGACGTAACGAACGTCTCGCCGACGAGGATCGCGTCGTAGCCCGCCTCGAACAGCGCCTCGGCGTCACGCTTGTCACGGATGCCCGACTCCCCCACCTTGACGACATCGGTCGGCATCCGGTCACCGAGTGCGCCCGCGAGGTCACGGTCGATCTCGAACGTCTTGAGATCGCGCTGGTTCACGCCGACCAGATCCGCGCCCAGATCGAGCGCGCGATCGAGTTCCCGAGCGTCATGCACCTCGACCAGCGCGTCCATGCCCAGCTCCCGCGTCAGGCCGTGGAGGCGACGGAGCTCGTCGTCGGACAGCGCAGCAACGATCAACAAGACCGCGTCGGCGCCCATCACCCGGGCATCGCACACGTCGAGCTCGCTCACGGTGAAGTCCTTGCGAAGAACCGGGATGTCGACTGCGGTGCGCGCCGCCGCCAGGTCGGCCGCCGAGCCGCCGAAGAACTCCTCGTCGGTGAGCACCGACAGCGCGGCAGCGCCGCCCTCGGCGTAGGCCTTGGCGATGATCGCCGGGTCCAAATCGGGCGCGAGGTCACCCTTCGACGGCGAGCGACGCTTGATCTCTGCGATCACGGCGAGGCCGGGGCCGCCCAGCGCGGCGCGAAAGCCGCGCGGCGCTGGCCGCGCCGCGCTGGCGGCGCGATGCGCAGCCATTATGCGCTCGAGCGTGTTCACACTTTCCTCAACAAAAGTGTGGCATTTGACGCTAGTGAGACCCGGGGCACGCCTCTGAGCTTATGGCGGGCCGCCCGATCTTCTATCCCATTGGCATCGCCGAAGGTCTGGAGTACCGGGGCGACACCCACTGTCGCCCCGGTACTCCAGAGGCCGTCAGTGGCTCAACTGGGCGCGTTGGAGACTCATCGCGCTATCCCATTGACATCACACACAACACGATCTCGCACAACCTCGGATGGGCGAGCTGACAGGCTGACGGCGGGTATCAATCGACCCCGCTGTCCCGCGCTTTGCAGCCTTGGAGAATTGATGGATCTGGAGTACGGCGACGACAACTTCAGGCTGATGCTCGCGTGCGATGGCTTCGAGGCCGCCTTTCATCGTTGGGAGGCAGCCAAGTTCCCCGCGAACACGATGGCCGCCTTCGCTCCACTCACGGAGTGCCTCTGGTGGGCGGTCTCGATCGATGAGCGCATGCATGAGGTCGAAGGCGAGTCGTACCGGGACCGTCGAGACCGGGACACGGACGGCCGACTGATGCTCGGTGTGATCTGGGCCAGAAACAGAGCAGGGCACCAGCACGCGGTGATGACGCAGCGACAAGAGGGCACCACGGTCGGCGATTGGGTCCTCGGCGTCGGCCGCCTCGGCGTCGAGACTTCTCTTCTCTGGGACGACGCGTCAGTGATACCTGCAGGCACGAGCGACCGCGGTCGGGATGTTTACGAGACCCGTATGCGGGGTCGGCCGGTGTACGGGACTATCGAAGCGTTGCGACGGTGGATCAACGGCACCATGCGAATGGCCGGCCCACTCGACTTCGGTCCGCGTTGGCACTCTGACGCTTGACAACCCGTTCACGACGAGAGCCGGATGCCTACCTGCGCCACCGGTGCGCATCTCACACTTTCCTCATTCCTGGGTGTAACGCTACTGGGGTGCCTCGCGATGCCGGAACCATTGTGGTGGTCGAGGACGACGCGAACATCGCCGATTTGCTCGACATGTATCTCCGGCGCGAGGGCTTTCGTGTCATTCAGACCAGCAATGGGCGTGACGGTTTGGCCCGCGTCGATCGTGAACAGCCGCGCCTGGTGATCCTCGACGTCGGCCTTCCCGGCGACCTCGACGGGCTCGACGTCTGCCGTCAGCTGCGGACCACCAGCGACGTCCCGGTTCTGATGCTCACCGCCCGCGACGGCGAGATCGACCGCATTGTCGGCCTCGAACTGGGCGCCGACGACTATGTCACCAAGCCCTTCTCGCCTCGCGAGCTGGTGGCTCGGGTGAAGGCGATCCTGCGGCGAACCGAAGCGAGCGGTCGTCAAGAGCCCGAGGTGATCGTCGTCGGGCCAGTGGAGGTCGACACCGGCCGGCGCGAAGCACGCGTCGCCGGCGAGGTGGTGGGCCTGGCGACTCGCGAGTTCGATCTGCTCCAATTCCTCGCCGAGAACGCCGGATTGGCTCTGAGCCGGCGCCAACTGCTCGACGGCGCGTGGGGTGCGGAGTGGTTCGGCGACGAGCGCACGGTCGACGTCCACGTGCGCCAGCTCCGCAAGAAGCTGGGTACCGCCTTGCCCCTCGCCACGGTGTGGGGTGTCGGGTACCGGCTCGGCTAGCGCGTGCGTAGACGGCTAACGATCACCATCGTCGGCGTCGTCGCCGGCGCGCTGCTCGTGACCGGCCTCGGCACGCTCGTCCTGGCCCGACGCGCCGCCGAACGCGACACGCGCCAGGAGTTGCTGCGCCAGGCGGAAGCCGTCGCGCAAGCGGCCGATGACATTGCTCGACCCGTCGCCATCGCCGCGATCCGCCAAGCGTTGAAACTCGACAACGCCGCGCTGGCGCGCTTCCAGCCGCGTACAGGCACGTGGCTCGACGTGCCCGCGGGTGTGACCAACGCCGACCTCCAGCCGCTGGCAACGCGCTCGAGCCTCACCGGCCGCCACGGGTCGATGGTGTTCGCCGCGGCGAGTGCGCAGTCTCGCGGGCGCGTCGCCGTTGTCCTCACCCGTCAGCTCCCGCCTTCCGGTGACGGCCTTGGCTTCTTCCTGATCGCCGCGGCGATCGCCCTGCTCGTCGCCGCCGTCGTCGGCGACCGGTTGGGCCGTCGCATCGCGCGGCCATTGGAGGAGGCCGAGGCCGCCACGCGCCGCATCGCCACCGGCGACCTCGATGCGCGTGTCCCGACGTCGACCACCGCTGATCCCGAGCTGGCGTCGCTGACGACATCGATCAACGCGATGGCTGAGAACCTCGCGCGGCTTCGCGGGCTAGAGCGCCAATTCCTCCTCTCGGTCTCGCACGACCTGCGCACACCACTGACCTCGATCCGTGGCTTTGCCGAAGCAATCGCGGAGGGTGCCACCGACGATGACGTCCGTGCCGCCAGCGTGATCGCGTCAGAGGCACGGCGGCTGGAACGACTCGTCGCCGACCTCCTCGAACTGGCCCGGCTCGACGCGCGTCAGTTTCAGTTCGCGCCGCAGCTGGTCAATATCGCCGAGGTCGTGACGGAAACGGCAGAGGGCTTTCGCCCGGCGGCCCTCGACGCCGGCGTCGAGCTCGCGGTGGTGGTGCCCGACGACGCCACACGCCTCGTCGGCCACGTCGACCCTGAGCGCCTGGCGCAGGTCGTCGCCAACCTGGTCGAGAACGCCCTCAAGTTCGCCAACGCCCGCATCGATGTGGCCATCGAGCGCGGGGCGCATGACGTGATGTTCGCGGTGACCGACGACGGACCGGGGATCCCGCCGGCGGAGCACGCTCGGGTGTTCGACCGCCTGTATCAGCCGACGCGGCCCACCCCGGCTCAGCCGCGGAAGGTCGGATCCGGCCTCGGGTTGGCCATCGTGGCTGAACTCGTGGGCGCGATGGACGGCTCGGTCCGCGCCAGCGCCGGTCCCGACGGCGGCACCCGCATGCTCGTCACACTCCCCGCCGCCGCGTCGTCGACGTCCGCACCGTGTTGACTGTCGTCGACGTCGCCGGCGCGACGTAGCCCGTATCGACGCACGCCGGCAGCGTCAACGGCAACGAAGTACCTCCCGATACGGTCACCGCCAGGTTGGGCTGACCCACGGTCGTGCACTGAACGCGCCACTGGGCCACGCCCTTGCCGTCCGTCGTCGTCGGGTTCGCGCTCTCGAGCTGAAAGCCGTTGCCGACCAGCTCGACCGTCGCTCCCGGGATCGGGGTCGAGCGCACGACACCGCCCGCATCAACGGTACGCTGCGCGACCAGCACGAATAGGTTGGCCGGCTCGCGCACGACAGGGGGATCAGGCGCGATCGATGCGCTGGCCGCGCCTCCCTCGTAGCGGTCGAGCCGGAGGTTGACCGCGGGTCTCGCTCGACTGCAGGTAGAACACTTCGGGCTTGGTGAGCGCGAGGTCGGGTGTGCGCCACGCCCGCACCCGATACCGACCCCCGAGAATCATCGGAAGGGTCCACGTGCCATCGGGCCGGGTGGTCACGTCCATCGCACCGCTCGCCGCGCCGACCAGCCGCTCGACGTGGACGGTCGCGTTGGTCAGGGCACCCTCCGGCCCGGTCACGGTGCCGTTCAGCGAGGCGCCTCCCGGGCCGACGCCGATCGACGTCGAGGTGCGGCTGGTCACGCCTTTCAGCGCGATCGCACCAACGTCGACCGCGGTGCTCGTGGTCGTCTCCGGTACCGGCCCAGGGTCCTTGATCTTGACCACGCCGTCCGAACACGCCGTCAGCATGAGCGCGGCGATGACCGCGAGGACGCGCATCATGCGAGCGGCAAATCCTTCACCAGCGCGTCCGGAAGCTGCGCCGGCACGTCCAACTTGCGGTTGACGTACGCCGAGCGCGACTGCCGCGCCCGTGCGAGGCGACCAGGCGCCCGACGTGACGACGCCTACCTGCGCGCCGTCCGCATCGGAAAGGGGCGTTCCCGGTTCGGGGACTGCGTCACCAGCGAACTCGACGCCGACGAGGCGACGAGCGACGTTGCCGCCGCGGGAATCGATGCGCGGCGACGAGTTCCTGGCCGGTGTAGCAGCCCTTGGTGAAACTCACCGCTCGCTCCACGACGCCGGTGGCCTCCGCCGGAATGGTCTGCTCGGTGAGCTCGCGTCCCATCCGGGGCACGCCGGCTTCGATGCGCACCGCCTCGTAGGTCTGCTGATCGCAGAGCAGCACACCCTCGGGCACGACGACGTCGTCGCCGATCAGATCCACGCCGGGGAGACCCGGCCAGTCGTCGGCGAGGCCGGTGGCCGCGTCGCGCGCGCACGTGGCCCGCGGATGGCCAGGCATCGCCACTCCGGCATCCCCTCGATGTCCGCCTTCGTACGCAGCTTGAAGCGCTCGAGCCGCTCGATGACCACCTCGCCCCAGCCCCCATCGGTATCGAGCACGAAGTCGTTCTCCGCTCGCCGCAAGACCCGTAGCAGCGCGACCACTTTGCCCTGCGGTAGCAGGAGCAGCGAGTCGGCGGCCGACCCCACCGGGATCACCTTTATGTCCTGGCTCAGCTGGCCGTCGAGGAACGCGAGCGCGTCGGGTCCGGAAACGCTGAGGGCATCGCGCGCCAGCCAAACCGCGCCGACGTCGTGGCGTAAGGCCTCGTACTCCGTGGCTAGGTCAGTTCCCATGGGCGCGCCTAGTCGAGGTCATCCGCCGGGCCGGCGGTACCGCCGCCAGCAGCGCCGCCGCCTTGTTGCGGCATTCAAGATCCTCCAACTCGGGGTCGCTGTCGGCGACGATGCCCGCGCCGGCCTGCACAGACGCCCGCCCATCGGGAGTGATGAACATCGTGCGGATTGCGATAGCCGTGTCGAGGTTGCCGGAGAAATCGACGTAGCCGACAACGCCCGCATAGCCGCCCCGCTTCGTCGGCTCGAGCTCATCGATGATTTGCATCGCTCGCACCTTCGGCGCACCCGACACTGTTCCCGCCGGCAGGGTCGCCCGCAGAACGTCGATCGGGCCCTTGCCGGGGACGAGGTCGCCCGAGACCTGCGATGTCAGATGCATGACGTGGCTGTAGTACTCGAGCGTCATCAACTCGTCGACGGTTTCGGTGCCGAACGTGACCACGCGGCCCACGTCGTTGCGGGCGAGGTCGACGAGCATGATGTGCTCGGCAACCTCCTTGGGATCCTCGCTCAGCTCCCCTGCCATACGGCGGTCATCGGCGTCGGTGCGCCCGCGCCGCCGGGTACCCGCGATCGGCCGCGAAATCACCCGACCGTCGAGCAGCTGAACCATGGGTTCGGGCGAGGAGCCGACAACAGTTATCTCCGGGTGCCGGATGAAGTACATGTACGGACTCGGGTTGACCTGGCGAAGTGCCCGGTAGACGTCGAACGAGTCTGCCTCGAGGTGCAGGTCGAAGCGCTGTGACAGCACGACTTGGAAGATGTCGCCGGCGAGGATGTACTCCTTGGCCACCGCGACCGCATCGCTCCACTGCTTCTCGGTAAGCGTGCGCTTGACATCGGGCATCGAATCGCCGGAGGCGGGCGGAGGCAGCACGGGCTCGGCCAAGGGCCGGGCACCGTCAGCGGCGAACTCGTCGAGCCGCGTGAGCGCGGCGTCGTACGCGGCGTCCATGGTGTCGGTCGACGGGTTGGGCGGCAGGAGCGCGTTGTCGATGATCGTGACGCGCTGGCGCCAGTGGTCGAACGCGGCGATCTGCCCAATGACAGTCAGCACCGCTTCGGGGTGGCCGAGGTCGTCGGAGGGGACGTCGGGAAGCCGCTCGACTTCGCGGACGACGTCGTACCCCAGATAGCCGACCACGCCACTGTGCAGCGGTGGCAGATCGGGTAGGGCCGGCGCGCGATAGCAGTTGATGAGCGCTTCGAGCGCGGCCAAGGCCCCGCGGTCGCGCGGCACCTCGTCCGGCAGCTGGCCCTCGACCTCGAGGCGGCCATCGCGGAGCAAGAGGGTGGCCTGCGGGCGCCGACCGACGAAACTGAAGCGGCTCCAACGCTCGCGCTCGACCGACTCGAGGAGGAAACCCGGTTGGTCGTCGACCAGGCGCAGGAACTGTGACACGGGCGTCGCCATATCAGCGATGAGTTCTCGCCACACCGGAACGACCCGGTGCCGCGCCGCTAGGGCGCGGAAGTCCTCCCTACTCGGCTGTTGCGACAAGGCTTCGATAGAAGCAGCTGAACTCGCCGGTGTGGCACGCGCCTTCGCCTTCTTGCTCGACCACAAACAGCAGGACGTCGCCGTCGCAGTCGAAATAGGCCTCGCGTACCCACTGCCGGTTGCCCGACGTGTCCCCCTTCGCCCAACGCTCCTGGCGGCTGCGGCTCCAGTAGACCATCCGCTCGCTCTCGAGCGTCTCGCGCAACGTCTCGGCGTTCATCCAACCCACCATCAGGACCTTGCCGGTGGCCTGGTCCTGGGCGATCGCGGGCACGAGGCCGCGATCGTCAAATTGGATCGCGCTCAAATCGGGCTGCGAGACGACTGCCATCGATCAATCGTAGGTCCTGCTGCGACCGGTGCCTCCAAGTTTCAGTTTCGTAACAAACCGCCTCCAAGTCTGGCCGGACAACCCATTCGTCCGATTCTGAGGGCACCGAGAATCGACTTGGAGGCGCGGCGTATCAAAACTGAAACTTGGAGGTTCGGCTAGAGGTAAAGGCCGGTGGAGCCGTCGACACGGCCGGAGGCGACGGCGTGGATGTCGCGTTCGCGCATGAGGAGGTACTCCTCGCCCTGGACTTCCACCTCGTAGCGGTCCTCGGGGTTGAATAGCACTTTGTCACCCGGCGTGATGTTGCGAACGTGCGGACCGACGGCGACGACCTCCGCCCAGCTGAGCCGCTTCGAAACCTGCGCCGTGGCGGGAATGAGGATTCCCGAACGCGACTTGCGCTCGCCCTCGGACGCCGGGATCTGCACCAGGATGCGATCGGCCAACATCATGATCGCGTCCTTCTGGTCGGCCGGGTCTGCCTTCCGCTTGGGCTGTGCCACGGGACGAAGGTACCCGCTAGTCCCTCGCGGGACGCACCGCGACGCCTGCCGCAGCGAGGTGGTGCTTGGCCTGGGCGACCGTGAACTCGCCGAAGTGAAAGATCGACGCGGCCAGCAGTCCGTCGGCACCGCCCTCGACCGCCCCCTCGACGAGATGCTCGAGCGTGCCCACGCCACCGCTGGCGATGACAGGCACGCCACAGGCGTCGGTGACTGCCCACGTGAGCGCGATGTCGAACCCGTCCTTGGTGCCGTCGCGATCCATCGAGGTGAGGAGGATCTCTCCGGCGCCCAGCTTCTCGACCTCGGCGGCCCACGCGACCGCGTCACGGCCGGTCGGCGTGCGCCCGCCATGGGTGAATACTTCGAAGCCGGAGCCCGATCGGCGCGCGTCGATTGCCACCACGACACACTGCGCGCCGAACTCGGCGCTGAGCTCCTGGACGAGCTCCGGTCGGGCGACGGCGCTGGTGTTCACCGACACTTTGTCGGCCCCGGCCCGCAGTAGGGCGCGTGCGCCCTCATTGGAACGAACCCCACCACCCACCGTCAGCGGAATGAACACCTCATCCGCGGTGCGGGCCACGACGTCGACCATCGTGTCGCGCGCATCGGACGACGCCGTGATGTCGAGAAACACGACCTCGTCAGCACCTTCCTGGTCGTAGCGTGCCGCCAGCTCGACCGGATCGCCGGCGTCCCGCAGGTTGACGAAGTTGACACCTTTGACGACGCGCCCGTGGTCGACGTCGAGACAGGGAATCACCCTCACGGTGCGCACGCCGCCACCGCCTCCTCGACTGTGAAGTGCTGTTCGTATATGGCCTTTCCGACGATGACACCCGCGACGCCGGTATCGCGCAGGGCGCGAAAATCGTCGAGCGATCCGACGCCACCTGATGCGATCACCGGCACCGACGTCGACGCCACCGCGTCCCGTAAGCCTTCGATGTCGGGCCCGGCCAGCGTGCTGTCGCGCGCGATGTTGGTGATGACGAACGACGCGGCGTTGGCAAACGCGGGCCACTGCACCGCGTCGTGCAGTGAGACGCCGCTGTCGACTTCCCATCCGCGCGTGCGGATCTTGCCGTCGCGGTGGTCGAGTCCCACCGCCACCCGATCGGGGTAGGACTGGATGAGTGAACGGGTGAAGCTCGGATTGCTCATGGCGATGCTGCCGCACACGATGCGCCCGACGCCTTCGGCCAGCAAGCTGGCGTCGCGCACGCCCCCGCCGGTCTGGACGCGCATCCCCACGGCGCGGGCGATCGCTACCACCACCTCGCGGTTGGTGCCCTGCGTGCGCGCGGCGTCGAGGTCGACGACGTGGAGCCACTGCGCCCCGGCGGCCTCGAAGGCGCGGGCGCGAGCGATCGGGTCGTCGTCGTAGATCGTTTCGCGATCGAAGTCGCCCTGATGCAGGCGGACGGCGCGCCCAGCCCGCAGGTCGATGGCGGGATAGAGATCCATCAGGCGGCGCACCGGGCCACGAAGTTGCGCAGCAGTTGCATGCCAGCGTCGCCGGACTTTTCCGGGTGGAACTGCGTGGCCCACACGTTCTCCCGCTCGACCGCGGCGACCACTGGGCCGCCGTAATCGCATGTGGCCACGACGTCGGCGCCGGCCTCTGGGGCGTACGAGTGGACGAAGTACATCCAGGTGGGCTCCTCTAGCCCTTCCAACAGCGAGCTGCCCGGACGGGTCACCTCGAGCGTGTTCCATTGCATCTGCGGCCGCTTGACATCCTCGGGGAGCAGCCGGTTGGTGCCGCCCAGCACGCCCAGCCCGCGTACCCCCGGCGACTCTTCGGACCGCTCGTACAGCATCTGCATCCCGACGCAGATCCCGAGGAACGGGGTGCCGGCGTTGATTGCGTCGAGCGCGACGCGATCGAGCGCACTGTCCCGCAGGGCCTCGATGCACCGTCCGTAGTTGCCAACCCCAGGAAGGACGACACCGTCGGCGCCCACGACGTCATCGGCATCCGCGATCAGGCGCGCATCGGCCCCAACTTTCTGCAGTGCCTTCTCCGCCGAGCGGAGGTTGCCGATCCCGTAGTCGAGAACCGCGATCACAAAGTGCCTTTGGTGGACGGCACGCCCCCGCCTTCGATCCGCACCGCGTCGCGAAGGCATCGGGCCAGGCCCTTGAATGCCGCCTCGAGGATGTGATGCGTGTTGCGTCCCGCCCGCAGCCGGACGTGGAGGGTCATCCCCGCCGCAGTGGCGAACGATTGAAAGAAGTGCTCGGCCATCTGCGGGTCGAACGGCGGGGTTCCCAACGGCAAGACCTCGCCGAACTCGACCTCGTACACAGTGAACGGGCGGCCGGAAAGATCGAGTGCCACCTCGACGAGCGCCTCGTCGAGCGGCAGGAGGATCGATGCGAACCGGCGCACGCCGGCCTTGTCTCCCAATGCTTCGGCCAGCGCCTCCCCGAGAAGGATCGCGGTGTCCTCGACGGTGTGGTGAGCATCGACCTCGAGATCGCCTTTGGTCGTCACCGAGAGATCAAAGCCGCCGTGCTTGCCCAGCTGGCTCAGCATGTGGTCGAAGAACGGCAACCCGGTGTCTGCCGTCGCGTCTCCGTTGCCGTCGAGTTCGAGTTGGACCTCGACCCGCGTCTCCTTGGTCTCGCGCAGCCGGTTGGCGGAACGGCTCATGCCTGCCACATTGGTTCGCTCGCCGAGTCTTCGCTCACAGTGCCTCCTCGAGTGCGGCGAGAAACGCCGAGTTTTCCGCCGGGGTTCCGATCGTCACCCGGAGGCAGCCGTCAAGCCCGGGCCACGAAGTGCAGTCCCGCACCAGCACGTCGCGCTCGACCAGCGCCTTCCAGACAGCAGCGCCCTCACGTGACCGGGGCCGGAACAGGATGAAGTTGGCGTCGCTGGGCCAGGCCTCAACCGGAAGGGCGGCCAGGGCGGCGGCGACCCGGCCCCGCTCCTCGACAATGGTGGCGACCCGAGCCTCCATCTCGTTGCGATAGTCCAGCGCGAGGCGGCCGGCGGCCTGCGTGAGCGCACTCAAGTGATACGGCAACACCAAACGGTCGAGCTCGGCCACTAGCGACGTGGGGCCGACCAGATACCCGAGGCGCACCGCGGCCATTGCCCACGTCTTCGAGAACGTCCTGACCACGACGACGCCCGAGTCGTCGCCGACGAGCGACAGCGCGGACCACGGCGAGAACTGTCCGTAAGCCTCGTCGACCACGACAAGACCCGGCGCCAACTCGAGCACCTTCTCGACGACCTCGCGCGGCTCGGCGCGTCCGGTCGGGTTGTTGGGTGAGCACACGAAGGTGATGTCCGCGGGGGTGGCGGCGACGGCGTCGAGGTCGAGCATGAAGTCCTCACCCCGTGAGCCCACGGCGACCGCGGTACCCGTGTGGCGGGCGATGAGCGAGTGCAGCGCGTAGGTGGGCTCGAAGACGGCGACGCTCCGTTCAGGCCCGCCGTAGGCCAGCAGCAGCGTCTGGAGCACTTCATTCGAGCCGTTGGCGCAGAACACCTGGTCCGCCCGGACGCCGTGCAGCTCGGCCAGGGCACCACGGAGTTCGGACGCGCCCCGGTCGGGATAGCGCTCATAGGCCAGCGACGCGAGCGCGTCGCGCAAGTCCTTCACCCAGCCCGCCGGCGGGGGGAAAGGCGACTCGTTGACGTTCAGGCGGACGGCCACGTCGACCCGGGGCGAGTGGTATCCCTCTCGGACCCCGACGTCGGCGCGGACCGGGATCAGTGAGGCCACCGGACCCGCACCGAGTCGGCGTGGGCGGGGAGGCCCTCGGCCTCGGCGATGGCCACGACATGTGGCGCAAGCCGAGCCAGCGTCGGTTCGTCCAGCGACACCACGTGCACCGGCTTGAGGAAGTCGGCCACCCCGAGCGCGCCGGCGAAGCGGGCGGACCCGTACGTGGGCAGTACGTGGCTCGGTCCGGCCAGGTAATCGCCGACACTCGCCGGCGCAAAAGCGCCCGTGAACACTGCGCCGGCGTGGCGAACGAGCGGCACGAGTGCCTCTGGATCGGCGGTCATCAACTCGAGATGCTCAGGCGCGATGGCGTTGGCCAGCGCCATTGCCTGCTCGGGACCGTCGACCAACGCCACGTAGGAGTTCGCCGCCATGTTCGCCTCGATGATGTCGCGGCGGGCGGCGCCGGCGGCGAGCTTCTCTGCCGCCTCGGCGATGCGATCGGCCGCATCCTCGGACCAGGTGACCAGCCATGCCAGACCGTCGGGTCCATGTTCGATCTGCACAATCAGGTCGATGGCGGCGAACTCGACCGGTGTGGTTTCGTCGGCCACGACCACGACTTCGGAGGGACCGGCAAACGACGACGGCACCCCGACCAGCCCGCTGGAAGCGACCTCTCGCTTTGCCTGGGCAACTCGAGCTCCTCCGGGACCGACGATGACGTCGACGGCCCCGATCGCCTCGGTCCCGAACGCCATGGCGGCGATCGCCTGTGCCCCACCAACCCGGTAGACCTCGTCGACGCCGGCCAGTGCCGCCGCGGCCAGGATGCCGTCGGCCACATGGCCGTCCGGGCCTGGCGCGGTGCAGAGGACGACTTCGGGCACCCCGGCGACGCGCGCCGGGATCGCGGTCATGAGGACCGTCGAGATCAGGGGCGTGGAGGCACCGGGGACATAGAGGCCGGCCCGGTCGACGGGTCGGTGCAGCGCCCGCACCACCAGGCCGTCGCGCTCGTGCCGAGCCTCAGCCGGAAGCTGCTCGCGATGGAACGCGAGGATGTTGGCCCGCGCCGCTTCCAACGCTTCCCGAAGCAAGGGCGGAATGCCGGCCAACGCCGCGTCGATCTCGACCTGGGGAACGCGAAGATCGTCGATCTCGACGCCGTCGAAGCGCTTACTCAGCTGGCGCAGGGCGTCGTCGCCGCCATCCCGCACCGCGTCGAGGATGGCCCGCACCTCGGCGATGGGCGGCTCGGTGGCTGCCGCCGGCCGCGGCAGTTCGGATCGCAGGTCGCCGGTGACGCCGCGCAGATCAAGCCGGGTGAGCATGGAAATAACCATCGTACCGACGCCTACGATCCGCCAATGGCGCATTACGCCGAACTGATGTCCGTGGCCACAACGCTCCGCGAGCTCACGCAGCGAGTCACCGCGATGGCCGACGAGGCCACCGCCGCCAAGGACGACTCAACTGCCAGTGAGCTCTACGAAGCCGAGCGCGCGCTTCGGGCTGCCACACGCCGGCTGCAGAAGCTCAGCAGCAGCCGCGGCTAGGTACACTCGACGACTTGGTATTGCACGGTTCTGGGCAGCAACCGGGGGCTGAAAGCACGCGACAGCTCCCTGTCCGCGTGCCTGGACCGGGCAAGCGCGTGCCCGTCTTCGACGGCGTCCGCGGCATCGCCATCCTGGCCGTGATCATGTATCACACGGGCAGCATCGCCGGCGGCGGTGGCGGCGTTGATCGCGTTGTCGGTCATGTCACCGGCGCGGGATGGCTGGGCGTCGACTTGTTCTTCGTGCTGTCCGGCTTCCTCATCACCGGCATCCTCCTCGACACCAAGGGTGATCAGGGCTACTTCAGGAGCTTCTACGCGCGCCGCACGTTGCGGATCTTCCCGTTGTTCTACGCCGTGGTCGTGGTGGCCGTCATCGCGATACCGCTCGCCTTCGCGCTCGGCCTCGCGCCGGACCGGCTGCGGCACTACAGCGACGATCTGTGGGGCAACCAACTGTGGTTGTGGACCTACACGCACAACTACCTGCAGGCCAGCGAGCCGCACACACTGCCGGGCCTCGGCCACATGTGGTCGCTCGCGATCGAAGAGCAGTTCTACCTGGTATGGCCCCTTGCCGTGTACCTGACGCCGCGGCGACGGCTACTGCCTCTCATCGTCGTCGTGTGTGCCGCGGTGTTCGTCCTGCGGACCGGGCTCGCCCAGTCGGGCACCGACCCCTGGGCGCTCCGCCATTGGACCTTCACCCGGATCGACACACTGCTCTTCGGTGCGATGGCCGCCGTCATCGTGCGCACGCCGACGGTGTGGGCTCGCGTGCGCCCAGTCGTGCTCCCCCTCGCGGTGAGCATCGGCACGCTGCTGGTAGGGAACACCGTGTTGACCGGGCCGCTCCGCCTCGACTCAGCAGCCTCGGCGATGCTGGTGTACCCGATGGCCGCCGTGGGGTGCGCCGCCCTGATCGTCTGGCTGTGCAGCTCGTCGGCCAAGCCTCTGGAGGCGGCCTGGCTCCGCAAGGTCGGGTTCTACAGCTACGCCATGTACGTGTTCCACTGGCCGATCAACCAAGCGTTCGTCTCACTCTGGCGACGTACAGGCGTCACCGAAGCGCTGACAGGGGGTACCGCCCTCCCGCTGGTGCTCCTGCAGTTCGCCGTTGTGACCGCCGCTGCGTTCGTGGCCGCCGTCATCTCCTGGAAGCTGTGGGAGGAGCGCTGGCTCCGCCTCAAGGACCGCTTCGCCTACCGGGAAGCATCCAAGGCGTGAAAACAGCGACGGCGCCCCTTAGGGCGCCGTCGCAGGAGCGGTGCGGGCGGCGGATCCCGACACCCGCTCACGGGGAACTAGGTGGCGGGTACCCGTTCCTCGTCTGATTCAACGATACCCCCGCCGGCATTGTTAGTGCCGGGCGCCCGTTGGCCCACCAGCCGTGCGGTTCCGTCCTTGCTGACCACGACCGCAGGCGTGCCGGTCTGGAGGGCACCGAAGTCGGCCACGCCTTTGTACTTCGTGGCGTCGTTGACCTTCAGGGCGACCGACTTGCCGTCGGCCCGCTTGATCGAGAACGTGTTGTTGCCCTTGGACTCGACCACGCCCTTGTCGACGGCGACGGTCTCGAACCCGCCGTCCTTGGTTTTGACGACCAGGTCGCCGTGGATGGCCCGCCGGAGGAGGTCGCCGTCCGGAGCACCCTTGGGGCCGCGCCGAGGCCGGTTTTTCGCCTGTTCCCGCAGCTCCTGACACTCGGCGCTGGGCGCTTGCCCGGCCTTTTGCGCCTCGCGGCACTGCTTGACCTGCTCCTTGGCCGGCCGGTTCGGCGCCGCCGAGCCATCGCCCGGGGCGGCCGCCACTGCGGCGACGCCGCTCCCGGCCACCACGGCCGCCACTATCAGGCCGGCTAGATGACGCTTGACCATCTGAAGTCCCTTCCTCGATCTGTTGGGTACGCCTGCAGCATCGGCGTCCGCAGTGATGAACCTGCCAGGTCCGTGTGAGGAAAGTGTGAATAACTACGCGAGGGAGCTCGGACAGAAGTCATTAAGCACGCAATCAGGGCACCGCGGCCGGCGGGCGTCGCACACCCGGCGGCCATGCAGGATCAAGCGAAGGGAGAACACACCGCGCTCGGCAGGCGGAATCATGTCGTTGAGCTCGTACTCGATCTTCACCGGGTCGGTCTGCTGCGTCATGCCCAGCCGGCGGCTGAGCCGGCTCACGTGGGTGTCGACGGGCAGCCCCGGTTCACCGAGCGCCACGCTGCGCACGACATTCGCCGTCTTGCGACCGACGCCCGGCAGCGCGGTGAGCTCCTCCATCGACGACGGAACCTCGCCGGCGTGGCGGTCGACCAGCGCCGCGGCCATACCCGCCAGGCTCCGAGCCTTCGAACGGAACAGCCCGAGCGTCTTGATGAGCGCCTCGACCTCCCCGGTGCTCGCGCCGGCCAGATCAGCCGGCGTCGGATAGCGCGCGAACAGGGCGGGCGTGACCTTGTTGACCTGCTCGTCGTTGGCCTGCGCCGAAAGGATCGTGGCCGCCAGCAGCTCAAAGGCGTTCTGGTGCACGAGTGCGCACGCGGCGTCCTGGTACTCCTCCGCCAGCCGGCGGGCCGTCTCCTTGGCACGCCCTTTGGGGGATCGAGGCCTCATCGCGCGTGGACGGTACCTTTGCCGGCGTGCGACTCGAGGTGAAGCGACAGATGGGCGCGGGCGATATCGCGTCGGTCAAGGAGCTGCTCGATGTCGCAACCGCCGCCGACGGGCATCACCCGCTCGGCGAGCACAAGTGGCTGGACCTCGTTCAAGGTGGTCGAGCCGGTTTCGCTGGTCTGGTGGCCTGGGAGCCGGGTCACGACCACCCCGTGGGTTACGCCCATCTGACGCGTGGCGCCGACAGTTGGGCGCTCGAGTTCGTGGTCGACCCCCACCACCGCGACCCGAAACTGCTCGTGGGCCGCGGGCTGTTGGACGCCGCACTGGCGATCGTGCGGGACGAGGGCGGTGGCCACGTTCACCTGTGGGTACCCAAACCCACCGCCGTGCACGACGATCTCGCTGCCGCGGTTGGCCTGACCCGGGGCCGAGATCTCCTCCAGATGCGACGGCCGCTGCCCGTCGACGAACCGTACGCGCTCGACACTCGACCGTTCCGCGTGGGGCACGACGAGGAAGCGTGGCTGACGGTGAACAACCGCGCCTTCGCCGCCCACCCCGAGCAGGGCGGCTGGGACATCGACACCCTGAAGGCTCGAGAGGCCGAGCCATGGTTCGACCCACGCGGCTTCCTTCTGCATGAGAGCGAGGGTCGGCTCGCGGGGTTCTGTTGGACCAAGGTGCACGCCGACCACGACCCGCCGCTCGGTGAGATCTACGTGATTGCGGTGGATCCTGATTTCCATGGACTCGGGCTGGGTCACGCGCTGGTGCTGGCCGGTCTCGACCATCTCGCCCAGCACGGCCTCACCACCGCGATGCTCTACGTGGATGCCGGCAACACCGGGGCCGTACTGCTGTACGAGAAGCTGGGGTTCGCGGTCGACCACGTCGACCGCGCCTACGTGGGCGATCTGACGCCTACGGCTCGCCCGACCGCGTAGGTGACGCCCGCCGCGAGCGTGGCAATTCCGAGCTGGCGGAGGGCGGACCGCAGGAACGAGCGGCCCGTAAACCGGGCGAGGGCCGCACCGATCACCAGCGCCGACACCGCGCCGAGGACAATCGATGCCACGACCGCGCCGTTACCGGAGGCGAAGAACCACGGCAGTAGTGGCACGAGCGCGCCAATGCCGAAGGCCACGAACGACGATGCCGCCGCTTGCCGAGGCGCACCGAGTTGGTTGGGGTCGATGCCAAGCTCTTCGCGGGCGTGGGTCTCCAGCGCGGTCTGTGGATCGCGCATCATCTCTTTCGCCAACTGCTCGGCGGTCTCGGCCCCGACGCCACGCTTGCGGTAGAGGGCAGCGAGCTCGCGCTGCTCGGCTTCGGGGTGACGGTGCAGCTCGCGCCGTTCAAGCTCGAGCTCGCGCTGCAGAAGCTCGGTCTGCGCCTTCATCGACACGTACTCGCCTGAGGCCATCGAGAAGGCGCCGGCGATGAGTCCGGCCAGACCGGCCAGGCGCACGATGCCGGGCGCGGGGTTGGCGCCGGCCACTCCGAGGATGAGCGAGACGTTGCTCACCAAGCCGTCGCTCACGCCGAACACTGCGGCCCTGGCCGCCCCGCCCTGCACATCCCGGTGATGGTGTTCAACCATCGCGGCGGGCAGATCGCTCACAGCGAGCAACCTACCCTGGCCCTGTGCCAACTCTGTTCGATGCGTCGCTCGACGACGTCCGCCGCCTTCTCACCGGTGAGCCCGACTACCGGTCGCAGCAGGTGTGGCACGCGCTCTACGACGAGCTGGCGCTTCCCGCCGAGATGACCACGCTCCCCCGGACGCTCCGGGATCGGCTCGCCGAAGCCTTCCCCGCCGCGCTCACACCCCACACCGAGTCGGTCGGCGACGGGGGTTCGACGGTGAAGTGGCTGTGGTCGATGGCCGACGGCAACGCGATCGAGACCGTACTGATGCACTACCCACGGCGCTCGACGGTGTGCGTCTCCACGCAGGCCGGGTGCGCGATGGCGTGCGGATTCTGTGCGACCGGTCAGGGGGGCTTCGACCGCAACCTCACCAGCGGGGAGATCGTCGAGCAGGTCATCCGAGCGGGCCGCGTCGCGCGGGAGAGCGGGAGACGGCTGGGCAACGTGGTGTTCATGGGGATGGGCGAACCCATGGCCAACTACGACCGGATGTGGGAGGCCGTCGTGCGTCTCCACGACGACATGGGGCTCTCGGCCCGACACCTCACGATCTCGACCGTCGGCGTCATCCCGGGTATCCGCAAGCTCGCCGGCGAGCGACTCCCCGTGAACCTGGCCGTCTCGCTGCACGCCGGCAATGACGCACTCCGCGACGAGCTGGTGCCGATCAACCGCCGCTACCCCCTGGCCGACCTCATGGCTGCGTGCCGCGACTACCTGGACGCCAAGGGCCGGCGCCTGTCCTTCGAATGGGCGCTCATCGATGGGACCAACGACCGGCCGAGCGATGCCGCCGAGCTGGCCGAGCTGGCCAAGCCCCTCGGCGCCCACGTGAACCTCATCCCATTGAATCCGACCCCTGGGTACGCGACGCAGGGCACGCCAACGCACGGCGTGCGTGACTTCCGCCGCTGGCTCATCGAACACGGCGTGAACGCGACAGTCCGCCAGAACCGTGGGACGGCCATCGACGCCGCGTGTGGTCAGCTGCGGGCCGCGGCAGCCAGACTGTGAGGATGGAGACTCGTCGCTGGATCAATCAGAGCCAGCCCCAGACCATTCAGATTGCCGTGTTCCTGCTGTATTTCACGGCGGTGTTCACGCTCCTCCTCGGCGGCGACACCGCGAACATCGTGTTCGCCGGCCTGATCAAGGTGGGGCTGCCCGCCAGCCGCTCGCTCGACACGCTCGTGACGCTCATCCTCAGCTTCGGCGCCGCCGGGGCCGGCTTTCTCATCGCCAACGAGAAACGCTGGGGGTGGCGGCTCGGCGTATTTGTCGCCGCGCTGCCTGTCGCCGGCGCGCTCATCCTGATGCTCCTCCCGACGATGAACGGCGTGCCCCGCTACAGCCTCGAGGACCTCGGCCTCATCAGCCTGCTCTTCGACGGCGCACTGTTCGCGCTGCTCATCCACCCCCAGACCCGCGACTACGAGAGGATTTGGTTTAAGTGACCACGACCATCGCACTCGAGGAACTACCCAAGCACGTCGGGGAACACATCGGGTACAGCCCGTGGCACGAGGTCACCCAGGAGCAGGTGAACCAGTTCGCCGATGCCACTGGTGACCACCAGTGGATCCACGTCGATCCCGAACGCGCCAAGAGCGGGCCCTTCGGCGGACCGATCGCGCACGGGTACCTCACGCTTTCACTTGCGCCGTATCTCCTACCGCAGCTCTGGCAGGTGACCGGAATCTCGATGGGCGTGAACTACGGCCTCAACAAGCTCCGCTTCCCCTCACCCGTTCCCGTCGGCAAGAAGCTGCGTATCGGGGCCTCGCTGGCCAACGTCGAGGAGATCGCAGGCGGCGCGCAGGTCACCATGGATCTCACCTTCGAGGTCGAGGGCTCCGAGAAGCCCGCCTGCGTCGCCCAAGCCGTCTACCGGTACTACGTCTAACCGGTTCTTGGCAGCAGTGACGGCGCATAGCGCCTTCACTGTTGCCAAGAATGCTCAGCGGAAGTTGGGGATCACTTTCTCCGCCAGTAGGCGGACGCTGGTGTCGTCGGGGTAGTCACTGCACCACGGCATGAAGCTGGTGGCTCCGAGGTCGATGTAGGTCTTTATTTTCTCGGTGACCTGTTCGGGTGTCCCGATGAGGTTGCCCTCAGCCCACGAGTCGAACGGCTCGTTCCATAGTGACTTCGACCCGATGGCGCGGAGCTCGTCCTCGCTCTCGCGGATCATCACTTCGCCGGAGATCGTCTTCTCGATCTCGTCGTAATCCCGACCGACGTCCTTGCAGTGATTCTTGAGCACTTCGCACTTGTGCGCGAACTCGTGCGGCTTGCCACCGAAGTTCGAACGGTCGCCGAGCCGGGCGACGATGCGCAGGGTGACCTTCTCACCACCGCCGCCGATGAGGATCGGCGGGTGCGGCTGCTGCAACGGCTTCGGGTCGCAGTTCGCCCGCTCAAGCTTGTAGTACTTGCCGTCGTAGTTCGTCTCTTCCTCGGTCCACATCGAGCGCACGATCTCGACGCACTCCTTGAGCATCCCGAGCCGCACGGCGGCCGCCGGGAACTCGTAGCCGTAACCCTTGTACTCGTTCTCGTACCACCCGGCGCCAATGCCCCAATCGAGCCGGCCGCCGCTGATCACGTCGACCGTGGATGTGACCTTGGCGAGCAGCGAGGGCATTCGATATGAGTTGCAGCCGACCATCTGGCCGAGGCGGATCTTCGACGTGCGCTGGCTGATCGCCGCCATGGTCGTCCAGCACTCGAACACCGCCTCGTGGGCCGGCCGGGGCACGTTGTGAAAGTGGTCGTAGACCCAGAGCGAGTCGTACCCCAACGACTCGGCCAGCTCGGCGATCGCGACCGCCTTGGCCCACTTCGCCTCGGCGCCGTCGATCGACGCCAGCTCCATCTTCCAGCCCTGCGGAATGAACACGCCAAACGTGATCGGGAAGGTCATGCTGCGAATCTATTCTGCGGTCAATGGAACGATGGCGGGTGTCCGATCTCACCAAGGTTGACTCCACGTCCACCGACGGTGCGCCCGGCGATGAAGCGGCGACGAAGGATGCGTTCAAGGCGCTACGCCACGAGTTGGCCGACTGGCAGGAACGCATCTACGCGGAGAAGCGCCAAAGCCTGCTCGTCGTCATCCAGGCCATCGACGGTGGCGGCAAGGACAGCACCATCAAGAACGTCTTCCGCGGCGTGAACCCGCAGGGCTGCCGGGTCACGTCGTTCAAGGAGCCGAGCGAAGACGAACTGGCGCATGACTTTCTGTGGCGGGTGCACAAGGGCACGCCGGCCAAGGGCGAGATCGGCGTGTTCAACCGCTCGCACTACGAGGACGTACTGGTCGTGCGGGTGCACGACATCGTCCCCGAGTCGGTATGGCGCCCGCGCTATCGCACCATCAACGACTTCGAGCGCGGGCTCACCGAGGCGAACACACGCATCGTGAAGTTCTTCCTGCATATCTCCAAGGACGAACAGGCGCGGCGCTTCAAGAAGCGCCAAGAGAACCCGGCGACGCGCTGGAAGTACAACCCCGACGACGAAAAGAAACGCGAGCGATGGGACGACTACCAGACGGCGTTCCGCGACGCCATCGCCGACACGTCGACCGACGAGGCGCCCTGGTACGTGATCCCGGCCGACCACAAGTGGTTCCGCAACTGGGTAGCGGCCACCATCCTTGTTGACACCTTGCGCGCGATGAACCCGCAGTACCCCGCTTAGACGAATAGCTGGACAGCGTTGCCGCCCTTGGCCTTGGCTTCGTAACAGGCCGCATCGGCCCGGGCCAGCACGTCGGCCGACGACGCGCCGCCGTCGATGATGGCCACGCCGACACAGGCGGGCGCGCGCAGCCGCTCATGAACCGCGCGCGCGAGTGTCGAGATCCTGGCGGCGTCGACGTTGCGCATCAGGACACCGAACTCATCGCCGCCGAGCCGGGCGACCACGTCCTCGGCCCGTACCGCGGAGCGCAGCGCGTCGGCGAACTCCACCAGGATGCGGTCGCCCTCGGCGTGGCCCCGTGTGTCATTGACCTGCTTGAGGCCGTCAATGTCGAAGTACAGCAATGCCGCCGCTCGGCCCCGTTGCGCGGCGGCGACCGCCTGCTCGAGGTGAGTGGCGAACACCGTGCGGTCGTCCAGGCCGGTGAGGGGATCCCGGCCCAGCCCCGCCACCTCGCGCGCCGTCGCCACGAACACGTCGTCGACCTGCACGATGACGATCGCCAGCGAGCCGGCCGATACCGCGGATTCTCGAGGCAATGGCTGTCGGAAAACGACAGCTATTGCCTCGAGAACGGCGTCGGTGGCTTTGCTGTTGCGCCACAGTTCCGTCCCGTCGGCAGCGAGGGCAACGGCGGCGTCGGGTGCCCGCTCGAGGTAGTCGACCAGCGCCGCCGGCAAGGACACGGGCTCGCTCTGGCTAGCCGATACCGGCCAGCATCCCGCCGCCGTCGATCACCAGCGTCTGCCCGGTCAACCACGATGCTGCGTCGGACGCCAGGAACACCGCGGCGCCGGCGATGTCCTCCGGCTCGCCGAGCCGCCGCATCGGAAACCGCTTGGCGATGACATCCTCGCCCGCTTCCCACAGCGCCCGCGCGAAGTCGGTCTTCACCAGGCCGGGAGCGAGGCAGTTCACCCGCACCTTGGGCGCCAACTCGACGGCGAGATGGCGGGTCAAATGAATCACGCCGGCCTTGGTGACGTTGTAGTAGCCGATCGACGGCGATACGCCGTACCCGCCGACCGACGCGACGTTGATGACACTGCCCGGCTCGTGCTCGCCCATCCCGGCCTTCATGGCCAGCGTCGTCCACATCAGCGGGCCCCACAGGTTGACCTGCGTGGTTTTGTCGGCCTTGCTCTGGTCGATCGTGGTGATCGGCCCCATGTGTGGGTTGGTCGCCGCGTTGTTGACCAGGATGTCCAACCGACCGAGGCGTTCCACCGTGGCGTCGATACACGCGGCGGCCGAGGTTTCGTCGCCAGCATTCGCGGCAAACCATTCGGCGCCGATCTCATCGGCCGCGGGCTTGAGGTTCGTCTCCTTGCGCGACGAGATCATCACCTTGGCGCCGGACGCCGCCATCGCCGCGGCGATCGCCTTGCCGATGCCCTTCGAGCCGCCCGTCACCAACGCCACACGACCGTCGAGTCTCAAATCCATTCATTCAATCTATGTTGGTCATGATGAATCGGCTGGCCGAGGAAACGAGCCCGTACCTCCGCCAGCACCAGGACAACCCGGTCGACTGGTACCCGTGGGGTGACGAGGCCTTCGCCCGGGCGCGTGCCGACGACAAGCCGATCCTCCTCTCCGTGGGCTACTCGGCGTGCCATTGGTGCCACGTCATGGCGCACGAGTCCTTCGAGAACTCCACGATCGCCGAGGTGATGAACGAGCTGTTCGTCAGCGTGAAGGTCGACCGGGAAGAACGCCCTGACGTCGATGCTGTCTATATGGAAGCGGTGCAGGCCATGACCGGACGCGGCGGCTGGCCCATGACCGTGTTCCTCACCCCCGATGGCCAGCCCTTCTTCGGCGGTACCTACTACCCGCCCGAGCGCCGCCACGGCATGCCGAGCTTCACCGAGGTCATGCTCGCCATCCGCGACGCGTGGCGCGACCGCCGCGATGCGGTGGTCGGGCAAGCAAGCGAACTGGCGGCCACGATCGAGTCGCGAACGCAACTCGCGGCGCCGACTACCGAACCGCGGCTTGGCATCGAACTACTCGAGGGCGCCTACGGCGTGCTGCGCGCCCAGCACGACGACGCATGGGGCGGATTCGGCGGCGCGCCCAAGTTCCCACAGCCGTCGATGCTCGACCTCCTCTTACGCGCCCACGCCCACAATCACGGCGAGCACACCTTGCAGATGGTGCTGACCTCGCTCGACGCCATGGCGTCGGGAGGGATCTACGACCACCTCGGCGGTGGGTTTGCCCGTTACTCCGTGGACGGCCACTGGCTGGTCCCCCACTTCGAGAAGATGCTGTACGACCAAGCCGGGCTGGCGCGCCTGTATCTGCGGGGGTGGCAGGTCACCGCACAGGCGCGCTACTTGCAGGTCGTCGAGGAGACCGTCGGGTATGTATTCCGCGATTTGCGCGCGCCCGAAGGTGGGCTCTACTCCGCCGAGGACGCCGACTCCGAAGGCGAGGAGGGCCGGTTCTACGTGTGGTCGCTTCCCGACGTCGAGGCCGTCGGCGGGTCCGAAGCGGTTCGTTGGTACGGCGTGACGGCCGAGGGGAACTTCGGCGGCCCGTCGGCCGGGGAGACCGGACCCAGCTCGAACATCCTCAACCGGCCGGTGCGCGGCGACCTCATCCGGTCGGCAGACGTCGAGGCGGCGCGTCAACGCCTGTTCGATGCCCGGGCCACGCGGGTACGACCCGGGCTCGATGACAAGGTCCTCACTGAGTGGAATGCGATGTTCCTCTCGACCCTGGCCGAGGCGGCGGCGGCCACCGGCAACGAGGAGTGGCGCCGCGCCGCGGTGGAGATCGGCGAGTTCCTGCTGCGTGAGCTGCGCCGGCCCGACGGGCGTTGGCTCCGATCATGGCAGGGCGGGCGCGCAAAGCAGCCGGCGTTCGCTGCGGACTTCTCGTGGGTGGTCGATGCGTTTACCCGTTTGGGCGAGCTCACCGGCGAGGCTCGGTGGATCGCCGAGGCCCGGCAGGCAGCCGACGCGTTGCTCGGTTTGTTCTGGGACGAGGAGCGCGGCGGCCTCTTCACGACCGGCGACGACGGCGAGCGGCTCATCGTCCGCTCCAAGGATCTCTACGACGGCGCTACCCCATCGGCCAACTCGGTCGCCGCGGTGGCGTTGGTGCGGTTGGGTGCGTTGACCGGCGTGGACACCTACACCGCCGCCGCCCGCGGCATCCTGACCCTGCTGTACGAGCCGATGGCGCACCATCCCGCGGCGTTCACCCACGCGTTGGCCGCCGTCGACATGCTGGTCTCGGGGCTGGACGAGATCGCGGTCGTCGGCGATCGGCCCGACCTGGTGCGGGCGGTCCAGAAGGCGTATCGGCCGAATGCGGTACTCGCCTGGGGCGAGGCCTACGACTCGCCACTCTGGGAAAGCCGCAGGGACGGCATGGCCTATGTCTGTCGGCAGTACACCTGCCAAGCGCCCACCGAGGACGTCGACCAACTGCTCAGGCAGCTGCGCAGCGCCTGACCATCCACCGCTCGCCGTCAGCGAGGGTTCAGCATGGTGTCCGTGGCGGTGGAAGCCCTTCGGCTCGCGCAGACCGAGCTGCTTGTGCTCGCGTCCGGTGGCGGAGCATTGGCTGCGGTCGATCTCAGCACCGGCGGGCTGGTGCGCGCCGCGTTACCAGCCGACTGCAACCTCTCGCCGTACGACGTCGCCAGCACCGCACTGGCCGACGTCGAGAACCCTGATCCCGCGCATCCGGAGGCGGTCGTGCTCACCGAGCCGCTCGAACTCACCGGCCGGATCCGGGGCCGGAAGGCGGAACGCTACGTACGGCCGCTGCTGCACCCCTCCGACGAGCCGCTGCTCGGCCTCATCAGCGTGGCGGTGCCCTACTGGACCCTCTGTGGCGACCGACCGTCGTTGGCGGTGGTCGACACCGGCGGGTCCCTGGAGATCCTCAGGCATGGTCGCCGGCTCCACTGCTTCTTCGAGTGGCGCGGGAACGTCATCGATCTGCCGATCGTCGATCGCCGGGTGAGCCTCTCGATGGCCCAGCGGGGTCAGCAGGCCTTGCGGATCCGCCGCCGCTTCGTCGTCGCCCTCACGCCGCCCTACGACGGCAACTGCTACAAGGTCGTCGTTGGTCTCCTCCCCCGCGCTTGACGTCGGCTTCAGGCGGCGGGGATGGTGGCGAACACGGCGCGGAAGCGATCGGTGGCGAGCGTCTCGGCTGTGGCGTCGTACGCGGCCTGGGCGACGTCGTGGAGGCCCGACGCTCGCATGAAGTTCATGCCATGGACCCGTAGCTCCGATGCTGACGGCCGGAACAGCAGCACCTCGGCCGCCTTACGCCGGGCCAGCGCAACCTCGCCGGACAGCTGCCGGGCGGGGATACGCCGCACGAGTTGACCGAGCGGGCCGGGTGGAACGCCGGTATCGAAGGCCATCGGCGCAACTCCGATGATGAGATCGCATTCCGCCTTCGCGGCGAGGTCAAGGTTGGTCGTGGACCGCGCGCCGCCGTCGACCAAATTCCTCCGTCCGACCTTTACTGGCTCGTAGATCCCGGGAATCGCGCACGACGCGAGCACCGCACGCGGCAGCGGGACCATGGGCGATTTGGCGCGGCCGAGGACGATGCGACGCCCGCTCACGATGTCGACCGTGCACAGCCAGAGGGCTTCCTCCGGCCAGGCTTCGGGCAACTCCTCCGCGAACCGTCGCCGCCCGTCGGTCATCGTGAACATGCCGCCCGGGAAGACGCGCCGCAGCACCTCGGGCACCTGAAGCGGCCAAGGCAGCACCGAGCGGCCCATTACGAAGGCCGACCCGAGCCCGCGCCGCAGGAGATCGACGGGCGAGGTGAATCGAGGGGACATGATCTCGGTGGCCTCGCCGGTGCCGCCGCTCAAGTCGGACGCCAAAGCCCAGAACCGCTCCGTGGTCCAGCCGGTCCGGAGGTATGCACCGATGACGCTTCCCGCGCTGGTGCCGACGATCAAGTCGGCGGTGTTGGGAACGAACCCGGCTTCGACCTCGAGGGCGCGCAGAACGCCGGCGTGATACGCCATCCCAACAGTGCCCCCCGCCCCAAGGACGAGCCCGATCTTCAATCTCTTGTCTCTCAGCCGACCGGCTAGGGGTTACTTGCCGACAGTGCCGGCGGCGAGGTCTTCGGCCATGGCCCAGCCGAAGGCAATGAGGTAGTCGCCCCGCTCGCGGTCGAGCGGCTTGAAGAAGGCGGCTACATCCGGGTCGATCGCTTCAGGCTTGAGCGCCTCGTGATCGAGTGATCCGCACGTCGCTTCGTCACCCGTGACGATGAACGTGCGGTCGTCGATGCGGTTCTCGGCACCGAAGCGCTTGGCCAGGCGACGACCCCACGCCCGCTCCTCGCCACTCGACTTGTGACCAGGCCGAGGGACGACGTCCTCGAGACCCTTGAACGCCTGGTACCCGGCCGGATCGATGAACTTGGTGCCCAGCAGGACATCCTCGTCCGGGAAGGCCAGGACGGCCCGACGGTACTGGTCGGCCATCATGGCCTTGAGGGCGGAGTCACGCTTCGAACCCCGCTTGACCGACGCCAGCCCAACGAGCAGGCACGGGGTGCCGCCGATGCGCTCAAGCGTGCAGAACGAGAAGCCGCACAACTTGTTGCCGTCGCGGGCCTGCGTGACAAGGACCCACTCCTCCCGCTGCTTGGACAGAAGGCCGACCTCATACCCGGCGGGCCCTCCTGCGCAGATGTCGGCCATTTCGGCCAACTCGGCGTCTCCCAGTGCGGTGCAGTCCTTCGTCTCGACCGTGATCGCCATAGCGAAGCAAGTTTATTGGATTTCCTGCAACGCGTTCCAAAGAACGCCGGGGGGCTACGCGCAGAAGCGCGTTTGGGCCCAGTAGCACCCGCACTTCTGCTAAGAGCCCGTTGCGGGCGTCGACGTTGAACTCGGAGGGCAGACGCAGGATCTTCTCGCCCACGTGCAGCAGTACGGGACAGGGTCCGGGGTGCTCGGTCAACACCCGCTTGAGGGACGAAACGGTGGACTCGGTGAGCCGCGACAGCGGCAGGCTCAAGCGCACGGGCCGGATCTCGTCGTCGAGGACGACGTCGGGCCGCTTGACCTCGAGCGCGACGAGCTTGGGCGAGTCGTCACGAAAGTCGAGGCGGCCCTTAACGCAGACGATCGCATCGTCGGCCAGGACCGGGCCGTACTCGTGCATGGTCTTCGGAAAGATCCACACGTCGATGGTGGAGTGCAGGTCCTCGAGCGTGAACGTGGCCATGAGTTCGCCCCGCTTGGTGTACCGGCGATTGAGTCCGGTTACCACGCCGGCGACCACGGCGACTTCGCCCTCGCGTCGCTCACGCGCTTCCGCGATGGTGGCTTCCGCGTGTTGCTTGAGCGCCCGCTCGGCGCCGAGCAACGGATGATCGGAGATGTAGAGGCCGAGCATCTCCTTCTCCAGGGCAAGGCGCGGCAGCTTGTCGAACTCCATCTCGGGGATCGGCACTCGGGCGTCGTCGAACACGACGTCGGGTGCGGTCCCGAAGAGGTCGAACTGACCCTCGGCCTCGCGCCGGCGCCGCTCTAGCACGCGGTCGACGATCTGCTCGAACACGAGGCACAACCCCTTCCGGGGATGGCCCATCGCGTCGAAGGCGCCGCCTTTGATCAGAGACTCGATCGAGCGCTTGTTGAGCACCATCGGGTCGACCCGTTCACAGAAGTCATAGAAGTCGACGTAGGGACCGTCGGCGTCGCGCTCGGCCACGATGTGAGCAACGAGCCCCGTCCCGACGTTGCGGACTGCGGACAGCCCGAAGGGGATCGTCTCGCCGCGGGCGATGAAGTCAGACTCGGCGAGGTTGACATCGGGCACCAGCACGCGAACGCCCATCGAGCGGCACTCGGCCAGGTACATCGCGGTCTTGTCCTTGTCGTCCTTCACCGAGGTGAGCAGTGCGGCGAAGTACTCCACCGGATAGTGCGCCTTCAGCCACGCCGTCTGGTACGCGATGTAGCCGTAGCAATAGGCGTGCGATTTGGGAAACGCGTAGTCGGCGAACGGCTCGATGACGTCGAAGAGCTTCTCGCCGATATCGGGGCTGTAGCCGTTGCCGGCCACGCTGTCGACGAAGCGCTTCGCGCTCCGTCGCCATGAGCGCGCGCTTCTTCTTGGCGCAGGCCTTCCGGAGGTCGTCCGCCTCGCCCAGTGAGTAGCCCGCAAACTTCTGGGCCACCCGCATCAGCGACTCCTGGTAGATCATCAGGCCCTGCGTGTCGCCCAGCACCGCTTCGAGATCGGGGTGTAGGTACGTGACCGGCTGCCGGCCGTTCTTGCGATCGGCGTAATCGTTGTGCATGTTGGCCGCCATCGGCCCCGGGCGGTACAGGGCGACGAGCGCGGCGATGTCGTCGAAGCTGGTAGGCGCGAGCGAACGCATCAGCGAACGCATGGGCCCGCCCTCCAACTGGAACACGCCGATGGAGTCGCCCTTGCGAAGCATGGCGAGTGGCTTGTCGTCGTCGAGGGGCACGTTGTCGATGTCCGGGCGGCTGCCGGTGGACAGCTCGATGAGGTCGAGGGACCGCTCGATGACCGACAGGTTACGCAGGCCAAGAAAGTCCATCTTCAGCAAGCCAAGGTCCTCAACGCCGTGCATCTCGTATTGCGTGACGATCGGTGCGCTCTCCGGGCGTGCCTCCCGGCTCGGGCTTGCGCTGCACCGGCAGGTACTCGGTGAGGGGCTTGCGCGTGATCACGACCGCGGCGGCGTGGATGCCGTCCTGGCGGCGCAGCCCTTCGAGGCCGCGGGCGACATCCATCACCTTCTTGGCGTCGGGATCGGCGTTGTACATGTCGCGTAGCTCGGTGGCCGCCTTGTAGCCGTCCTCGTATCCCTCGGTGTTGTCGAGGCACGCATGCAACGGTGTGTCGCGACCCATCACCAGGGGTGGCATCGCCTTGGCGATGCGATCGCCGACTTGGTACGGGTAGCCCAAGTACGCGCGCCGCGTCCCGCACTGCGGCCCGCGCCTTGATCGTGGAGAAGGTGACCACCTGCGCGACGTGGTCCGACCCGTAGCGCTCGGCCGCGTACCGAATGAGCTCGCCGCGGTGGCGCTCGTCGAAGTCCATGTCGATGTCGGGCATCGACTTGCGCCCCGGGTTCAAGAAGCGCTCGAAGATCAAGCCGTATTGCAACGGATCGAGGTCGACGATACGCAAGGAGTAGGCGACACAACTGCCGGCCGACGAGCCGCGACCCGGGCCCACCCTGATCCCGTGTTCGCGAGCGTGGCGAATGAGGTCCCACACCACAAGGAAGTAGCGCTCGAAACCCATTTCGCTGATGAGGCCCAACTCGTTCTCGAGCCGTTCGCCAACCGCGGTGGGGATCGGCTCGCCGTAGCGGGCCTTCGCGCCCTCGTACGTGAGGTGGCGGAGGTACTCGTCGGCGGTGGTGAACCCGGTGGGCAGCGGGAAGTCGGGCAGCTCGACGTTGCCGAACTCGATCGTTGACGTCCGCCCGCTCGGCGATCGCCAGCGTGCTGTCGCAGGCTTCCGGCAACTCGGCGAAGAGCGCCCGCATCTCCGCGGCCGACTTCAAGATAGAACTCGTGGCTGTCGAGCTTGAACCGGTTGGGATCGTCGATCGACGATCCGGTCTGGACGCAGAGGAGCGCGTCGTGCGCGAGCGCGTCGTCCTTGTGCGTGTAGTGGCAATCGTTGGTAGCGAGCAGTGGCGCCCCGATGCGCCGGGCGATCTCGACGAGTTGCGGGTTGGTCTGCTTCTGCTTCTGGATCCCGTGGTCCTGAAGCTCGACGAACAGGTTGTCCTTGCCGAAGATGTCCTGCAGCCGGCTCGCGGCCTTCAGCGCACCCTCGGGGTCGTCGCGCAGCAAGGCCTGGTTGACGATGCCGCCGAGGCAGCCGGTGCTGGCGATGATGCCCTCTGCGTACTTCTCGAGTAATTCCCAGTCGCAGCGGGGCTTGTAGTAATGACCCGTGAGATAGCTCTCGCTGGAGAGCTTCATCAGGTTCTTGTAGCCCTGCGTCGACTCGGCGAGAAGGGTCAGGTGGTAGTAGAGCTTCTCGCCCTCCCCGCCGTCGCCGCCGGTGTCGTCGATCCGGCCCCGGCGCACCGGCCGCTCGAAGCGGCGTCTCAGCCGCCTGGTACGCCTCGATGCCGATGATCGGCTTGATGCCCGCCGTCGTTGGCCGCTCGGTAGAAGTCGAGGACTCCATACATGTTGCCGTGGTCCGTGATGCCGATCGCTGGCTGCCCGTCGGCCACCGCAGCGGCAACGACATCGTCGATCCGGGCTGCGCCGTCCAGCATGGAGTATTCGGTGTGCAGATGGAGGTGGGTGTACGACCGATCCCCCACTCAGCTGCCTCCTCTGCCGCCTCCTGTCCACACGTCCTGTGGAGACGCCTGTGGACAAACTACACCGCTGTGATTCATCGACCTTAGCCGCGGCCGGGGCGGCGGGAACAGACCCCTACAGGTACGTACCGGGGCGGGCCTCGCCGGAGTCTTCGCCGGCTGGGAGGGCCCGCCGCCGCATGTCCTCGAGCTGGGCCCGAGCGGCCATCTGCTGGGCGAAAAGGGTGGCCTGGATGCCGTGGAACAGGCCTTCGAGCCATCCCACGAGCTGTGCCTGGGCAACCCGGAGCTCGGAGTCACTCGGAGCGCCGTCGGCGTCGAACGGCGACGCCAGGCGGTCGAGTTCATCCCGCAGGTCCGGCGAGAGGCCGTCGGCCAGTTCCTTCACCGATGTGTCGTAGATCTCCCGCAGGCGGGCCCGGCTTTTGTCGTCCAGGGGTGCGTGACGGACTTCCTCGAGCAGTTGTTTGATCATCGAGCCGATTCGCAGCACCTTGGCGGGTTGCTCGATCGTCTCGGTGTCAGGCTGCGCCGCGTCACCGTCGGCGTGTGCCGGCGGGGCTACGACCTCAGGTTGCTCGGGAAGATCGGCCATTTTGTCGCTCAACCGCCGGCTTCGCCTCTGTTTCGCTGCATGCGCTTTACCATAGGTCCGTGAAGGTCTCTACCCGGGGCGACTACGCGAGCCGCGCGTTGTTGTCACTTGCCCTCCACGACGACTCGGTGGGCCCGACCTCGGTACGCGACATCGCCGACCGCACCGGCCTCCGCAGCCGTACCTCGAGCAGATCCTTCTTGCCCTGAAGGGCGCCGGCCTGGTCCGGTCGAAACGGGGCGTCGGCGGCGGCTACGTGCTGGCCCGGTCGCCTGCCGAGATCACGCTCGGCCAGATCGTCGAGCGCGGTCGACGGTCCGATCGTTGCCGGTGATTTCGGCGAGCCGCACAAGGACGGGGCCTGCGACCACGAGGGCCAGTGCGTTCTGCTCGCGGTCTGGGCCGACGTCGGCCGGCACATGCGCAGCCACCTCGACTCCTTCACGCTTGGCCGACATGGTCGACCAAGCCCGAGGAACGATCAGCGCACCGCTGCCGCGGCTCTCCTTACTTCATCAAGATCCGGCGGCAACACCGAGCTGAACTCCAGCCGCTGGCGGGTTCGCGGGTGGATGAACGCCAGCTGGTACGCGTGCAGGAAGGGCCGGATCAGCCCGAACACCGACCGGCCCCGATAGCGCGTGTCGCCGGCAACCGGATGTCCGATCGCCGCCAGGTGCACCCGAATCTGGTGGGTGCGACCGGTCTCGAGCTTGCAGTCGAGCAATGTGCACGCCGGCTCCGAGCTGAAGCGCTCGAGCACCGTGTAGTGGGTCCGCGCTTCGCGACCTTCGGCGGCAATGGTCATGCGGGTGCGGTCCCGACTGGCGCGGCCCACGGGCGCGTCGATCGTCCCGGCGTCGTGAGCCAGCGTGCCGATCGCCAGTGCCAGGTAGCGGCGCTCTACCGTGCGGGCTTGAAGTTGCGTCGTGAGGTCCGCCCCCGCTTCGGGCGTGCGCGCTACGGCCAGCAGACCCGACGTCTGCTTGTCCAGCCGGTGCACGATGCCCGGACGCGTGGGGTCCGGCCACTGCCGGTCGATCAGGTCGGGAAAGCGGCTCAGGAGCCCGTTGACGAGTGTCGCGGTGTGCACACCGGCACCCGGGTGAACGACGAGGCCCGCAGGCTTGTCGACCACGATGACATCGTCGTCGACATGAACGACCTCGAACACCACCTCAGAGTCGGCCGGCGGACCAGCAGGTGTCTCGACGGTGACGTCCACTTCCAACGTTTCACCAGCGGCGACGCGACGGCTACGCGTCTTGACGGCCGCTCCGTCAACCCGCACCTCGCCCTCCGCCACCAACGCGGCTACCTCTGCCCGAGTCATGCCGGTGAGCAGCGCCACGGTGCGGTCGACCCGCTCCCCCGCCAACGCCTCCGGAATGACCACCTTCACCGCGTCGCTCCTGCGTCGCGCCGGCTGCTGATGATCAGCAACGCCGCACCGATCACCACGGCCATGTCAGCCACGTTGAACACGGGGTACCACCGAAAATCGATGAAGTCGATGACCGCGCCGCCGTTGTCGCGGACCAACCGGTCGATCAGATTCCCCGTGGCGCCGCCAATTACCCCGCCGAGCGCGACCACT
This sequence comes from uncultured Actinomycetes bacterium, assembly GCA_963742585.1. Lineage (GTDB taxonomy): Bacteria > Actinomycetota > Acidimicrobiia > Acidimicrobiales > JACDEA01 > JACDEA01. The sequence continues at coordinate 791,722 of CAVUMI010000009.1, read as the reverse complement.
CCCAGTTTGGTCGTGGTCGACCGCGACAAGCCAATGAGCGCGATCAGGACGGCGACCGCTAGCGCAGTGATGATGGGAGTGAAGCCGCGGCGCTGAGCCAAATGCCGCGCCCGGGTTGTAGGTGAGCTCGAGCCAGAGCGTCCAGATGATGTGGATCGGTTCGTCGGCCAGACGTCGCTCAGCCCACGTCTTGGTGAGTTGGTCGATGGCCACAACGGTGATGGCCACACCGCCGAGCGCCGCGTACCGCCGGCCGGCCATCCCTACCGGCGCGACAGACCCCCGCTCTTGCACGCAATGCAGAGTCGCGCCTGGGGGATGGCCCGCAGGCGCGCCTTGGGAATCGCCTGACCGCAGCGCTCGCAGGTGCCGTAGGTGCCCGCCGCGATCTTCTCCAGCGCGTGATCGACCTCTTCGACCTCGGACTGCGCCTGCATCGAGAGGGCAAGGTCGCGCTCGCGGTCGATGTTGGTCGTACCGCCCTCGCCCGACTCCTCATCGAACTGGACGTCGCCGGGCTCACGCTCCGCCGCCAGCTGATCGGCCTCGGCGCTGGAGCTCCTGCGCCTGCTCGACGTGCCGGGCCCGCTCCGACTCCAACAGGGCCTTCTGCTCCAGCGCGAACTTGTCGAGAACCGCCTTCCGCTTCGGCGGCGCCTTCTTTACGGCCGCGGGTGCGGCAACCGCCTTCTTGGGAGTTGCGACAGCCTTTTTTGCCGGTGCGGCCTGGGCGACGGCCTTCTTCTTTGCCGGAACGGCCTTCTTTGCCGGAACAGCCTTCTTGACGGCGGCCGTCTTCTTCGCCGGTGCCGCCGCCTTCTTGGCTACCGCCTTCTTGGGCGCGGCCTTCTTGGCCGGCACTGCCTTTGTTGCTCGCGGCATCTAGGTCCTTCCGAAAGAGCGGGGGAAACTACCACGGCCCACACCGGGGAGCGTGTTTTCGCTCTAGGAGACTGCTGATTTAGTGCGCCGCCGGCTCCGCCGGCGCCCACAGCGCGGCGAACCCGCTGGTCGACGGGATTCGTTTCAGCGAAAGCTGGCGGAGCGGTCGGAAATCAGCAGTCTCCTAGTGGTCGGGCGGGCGAACACTCCAGACGGGTCCGGCATTCCCGGTGTCAGCAAGAGCGGCGGCCAGCAGCCGCCGGGCGTCGTCCACGTCCATGCCCTTGACCTTGACCCGCTTGGTGCGGCTCGACTGTCCCTGCGTCAGCTCGACCTGGCCGCGATCGACGCCAAACAGCTCGGCGACCAAGGCCACGCAGGCGTCGTTGGCTCGCCCGCCGGTGGGGGGCGCAGCCACCTTCACTTTCAGGGCGTCGCCATGGCGGCCGGCTACCGCGGTGCGTCCCGCACCCGGCTGGACGTGCAGCCGCACCACGACGTCGCCCTCAGCCGTTATGTCGAAAAGGTCCGCAGACACCGTCATTACTGTATGGGGATGGCCGCGCGGACTGATGCTGATTCCGATCAGCCATACCCCACGGTCGACGCGCAGCCCTCATTTCCCGCCCTGGAGCAGGCAATCCTCGAGTTCTGGGAGCGTGACCAAACCTTCCAGGCGTCCATCGAGCAACGTCCGGCTGGCGAAGGCGGGAGCAACGAGTTCGTGGTTTACGACGGACCGCCGTTCGCCAACGGGTTGCCCCACTTCGGCCATCTCCTTACCGGCTTCGCCAAAGACGTAATCCCCCGATATCAGACAATGCGGGGCCACCGGGTCGAGCGCCGCTTCGGCTGGGACTGCCACGGGCTTCCTGCCGAGATGTTGGCGGAGAAAGAGCTCGGGCTCTCTACCAAGGCCGAGATCGTCGACTACGGCGTGGACAAGTTCAACGAGTACTGCCGTGAATCCGTCCTCCGGTACACCAGTGACTGGGAGCAGTACGTCACGCGCCAAGCGCGGTGGGTCGACTTCAAGAACGACTACAAGACCATGGACCTCCCCTACATGGAGAGCGTCATGTGGGCACTCAAGCAGCTGTGGGACCAGGGCCTCATGTACGAGGGCTACCGGGTCCTTGCGTACTGCTGGGAGTGCGAAACGCCGCTGTCCAACGCCGAAACACGCCTGGACGATGCCACTCGTGACCGCCAGGACCCGGCGATCACGGTGTGGTTCGAGCTCGACTCCGGTGAGCGCATCCTCGTGTGGACGACGACGCCATGGACGTTGCCGTCCAATCTCGCCCTGGCCGTCGGGCCCGACATCGACTACGCGGTGTACGACGACGCCGGCGTCCGGTATCTGATCGGCGAAGCAACAGTCGCCAACTACGAGCACCAGCTCGAGGCGGCGACTCGAGTAGGCACGCTTAAGGGTGCCGACCTCATCGGCCGGTCTTACACGCCGATGTTCCCCTACTTTGCCGACGCGCCGAATGCCTTCCGCGTTCTCGCGGCGGACTTCGTCAGCACCGAGGACGGCACGGGGGTCGTCCACATGGCGCCGGGCTTCGGGGAGGACGACCAAAAGCTGTCCGAAGCCAACGGCATCGCCGTTGTCTGTCCGGTTGACGGCCGCGGTCGCTTCACCGACGAAGTCGTCGACTACGCAGGCATGCAGGTGTTCGACGCGAACGCATCGATCATCAAGGACCTGAAGGATCGCGGCGTCCTTGTACGTCACGACAGTTACGTTCACGCCTATCCGCACTGCTGGCGTACCGATACGCCGCTCATCTACAAGGCAGTCAGTTCGTGGTTCGTCGCCGAGACCGCGCTGCGCGATCGCTCATTGGCACGGAACGAAGAGATCACCTGGATACCCGAACACATAAAGCACGGAGCGTTCGCCAAGACGCTTGAGAGTGCACCCGACTGGTCGATCAGCAGAAACCGCTTCTGGGGCTCGCCGATTCCGGTGTGGAAGAGCGACGACCCCGAGTACCCGCGCGTCGACGTGTACGGCAGCCTCGACGAGCTCGAACGCGATTTCGGCGTCCGACCGACAGATCTTCACCGCCCCTACATCGACGAGCTGACCCGCGCCAATCCAGACGACCCGACCGGGCGGTCCACGATGCGGCGGGTCGAGGAAGTCCTCGACTGCTGGTTCGAGTCGGGATCGATGCCGTTCGCGCAGGTCCATTACCCCTTCGAGAACCAGGAGTGGTTCGAGCACCACTTTCCCGGTGACTTCATCGTCGAATACGTGCCGCAAACGCGCGGCTGGTTCCGAACGTTGCATGTGCTGGCGACCGCCTTGTTCGACCGGAACGCGTTCCGCAACTGCGTCGTTCACGGCGTGCTGCTGGACGACGAAGGGCAGAAGCTCTCCAAGCGGTCCAGGAACTACACCGACCCGCTGACCACCTTCGAAACCATTGGCGCCGACGCCATGCGTTGGTTCTTCATGTCCGGCGCCATCCTGCGCGGCGGCGACATCGTCGTCACCGATCGGGCCATCACCGACGCGGCTCGGCGCATGCTCAATCCCCTCTGGAGTGCCTGGCACTTCTTCACGCTCTACGCCAACGCCGACGGATACCGCGCCGCCGTGCGCGCCGACGGGGCAGGCGTGCTCGACCGCTACATCCTGGCCAAGACCGGCGATCTGGTCAGCGCGGTCGAGGACCGGATGGATGCCTACGACCTACCGGGTGCGTGTGAGGCGCTGGAGCGGTTCGTCGACGGCGCCCTCAACAACTGGTACATCCGCCGCAGTCGCGACCGATTCTGGAAAGGGGAGCCGCCGGCCTTCGACACCTTGGCCACGGTCCTCGAAGTTGTCCTTCGCGTCGCCGCTCCGCTCTTGCCAATGGTGACTGAGGCGGCGTATCGCGGGCTCACCGGCGCACGGAGCGTCCACCTGACCGATTGGCCGGACCGCGGCGAACTCCCAGACGACGCCGATCTCGTGGCCGCCATGGACCTCGTGCGCGAGGTGTGCTCGGCCGCCCATTCGATACGCAAAGACCAACGCCGGCGGGCCCGGTTGCCGCTCCCGTCGCTCACTGTCGCGGTCACCGACGCCGACCGCCTGGCACCGTTCGTCGACCTCATCAAGGACGAAGTCAACGTAAAGCAGGTCCTCTTGAAAAGCGACGTAACCGGCCACGCGGAGACGGTTCTCCAACTGAAGCCGGCGGTGATAGGGCCCCGGCTCGGGCCGGCCGTGCAGCAGGTGATCAAGGCGGCCAAGGCCGGTGATTGGAGCGTCAATGAAGACGGCACCGCGGTCGCGGGTGGCCAGCGACTCGAAGCGGGCGAGTTCACCTTGGGGCTTCGTCCGACCGACGCCGACCGGACGCGCGCCCTACCCGGTGGCGCTGGGGTTGTGCTCCTCGACCTCGACGTCACGCCGGAACTCGAAGCCGAGGGGACAGCTCGCGACGTCGTCCGGCAGGTTCAAGAAGTGCGTCGCAAGGAGGCGCTGCAGGTAAGCGATCGTATTCACCTGACGTTGGCCACGACGCACGATGACATTCGCGACGCGGTCGACGCCTACCGCGAGCACATCAAGAACGAAACGTTGGCGGTTGAGCTTGTTGTGATCGACCGTCTCTCCGATGGTCACCGGGCCGAACTACCCGACGGCCGCGCGTTTCACATCGGCCTGCGCCGCGCTTAGCGCTTCTTCGCGGCAGCCTTTTTCGCGGGAGCCTTCTTCGCCGTTGTCTTCTTGGCGGCGGTCTTCTTGGCGGCGGTCTTCTTGGCCGGCGCCTGCTTCGCAGTTGTCCGCTTCGCGGGAGCCTTCTTCGCCGCGGTCTTCTTGGCGGCAGTCTTCTGAGTCTTCTGCGCGCCTCCGGCACGACGGGGAGCGGCCTTCTTGGGTGCGGGGGCGGCGACCGTGACACCGAGCAGCTCGTCGACGCGGACGAGGATGCTGTAGCGGCCGGCGCCGGCGCGTTCGCGATCGGCGACCAAAACCAGTTCGTCATCGTCGAGTTCAGGCAACAGCGGAAGGATCTGGTTGACCCTCAACTCGTCGTAGTCGGCAATCGGGAACAGCTCGTCGTCGCCCTCGGCCTCGGCGTCGCCGTACTCCTCCTCCTCTTCCTCTTCCTGCTCGACGTCGTCTACATCGGCGGCGCGGCCGCTGCCCTCGAGCTCCTCGGCCAGCGCGTCGATGCGCCGCAGGATGCTCGCGCGCGCCTTGCCGTCCTCCTCGCGCGCTCGAACCGCGTCGAGCTCTTCGAGGTCCAGTTCGGGCAGGAGCGGAACGATCTCGCTCACCAGCAGCTGGTCGTAGTCCTCGATCGGGAACCCGTCGTCCACCGCAGTCGCAGCTGCCGGCCGGGCGGCCGACCGCGCCTCTTGGAGAACGAACTCGGTGGTGGCCGGGCCGGTACCGTCGTCGGCCACGGCCGCCGCCGGGACCACCGCCTGACGGCGATTCATGCGCGAGAACACGAGCAGCACCAACCCCGCCGCCACGCTGCAGGCGATCGAGATGTAGATAGGCAGCGTGTTCTGCGACACGAAGCCGATAACGAGCGACACCGCGCCAACAAGCACGAGGCCGATAGTCAGTAGCAGAAGCACAGAAGCACCATCCGGGTCAGTCGAGGACGGCCGCGCATCCTAGGCGCAACCGGCGGCGGGGGGGAATTGGCCTGAGTGGAACTCTCAGCGCCCGAACAGGCGACGCAGACCCGACGGGTCATCACGCTCGCGTACGGACTCGTCCTCAGCCTCGGCAACGCCATCGGTGGGCGCCTCGGCCAGGACGAAGCGTCGGGGTCCGGGCGGCGGACCGCTCGGACGAGCCGCCGGTCGGGCCGTGCCGAAGGGCGTGCCCGAGACCGGAGGCGGCTGGGGCTCGCGACGGATCCGCGGCGGCGCCGGTTCGGGGACCGCGGGCGCGAGCTCAACTTCGGCGTCCGGCGCAGGTGGGGCTTTCGGCACGTCGGGGAGTTCCACCGGCGGCGGCTCCCGCACAGGCTCGACGGCCGGCGCCCGATCCGCCTCCGGCTCGAGCACTCGCGGGATCACCGCGGGCGGCACGTCGAGCTTGGTGGGGGCGGGAGGCGGCGGTGGCCGCCGGGTGGTGCTGTCGACCTTGCGCACCAACTCGGCCAGAGCGGTGCGGACGCGTCCGCGCTCGTTCTCCACGTATTGCTGCATCGCGAGTACATCGTCGTGCAACTGCTTCCGCGCCGTCTCCAGCCGCTCCAGATCCAGACGGAGCTGCTGCTGCGCTTTGCTGGCGAGCCGGTCGGCGGTGGCCTGGGCGTCGGCCACCAGTCGGGCGGCTTCCTCCTTCGCCTCATTGAGCGCGAGGTCGGCGGTCCGTTGCGCCAGGACCAGCGTGCGCTGCACCGCATCCTCGCCCTCGGTGAGCGCCGACCGCTCCACTTCAGCCTTCTCGGCGCGCGCGAGCGCGGCGTCGAGTTTTCCTTGCAGAGCAGCGACACCCTCAGCTACTCGCTCGAGGAACTGGTCGACGTCGTCGGGGTGATAGCCCCTGAGCTTTTCCCGGAACGTCACGGCGCGTAAGGCTCGCGGTGATACGTCCATGCCGCGAAGCGTACTGCGGCTCGTCCTGGGTTCCGCGGACTGTTATCGCGAGAAAGAAGCGGCGAGGATTTGCAGCGCGATGATCACGACGATCGGTGACAAATCGAACCCGCCGAGCGGTGGCATGACCCGCCGGACGGGGCCGAGAACCGGCTCAGTGATCCGGTAGAGGAAGCTGTGGACCGTCGCCATCGCGCCGCCGGGCGACACCGGGAACCAGCTCAGAACGATCCGGCCGAAGATCGCGAAGATATAGAGCTGTATCAGCTGGGCGAGGATCATTGGTCAGCTCCGGAACAGGCCTTGTTCCTGGAGCCTGCGCTTCTCCTCGGCGGATACCTCGACGTTCGACGGCGTAAGCAGATACACACCTCGGGTCACCTGCTTCATGCTCCCGTCGAGCACGTACACGACGCCACTGCAGAAGTCGATCAAGCGCCGGCGTAGATCGTCGGGCTGGCCCTGCATCGTCACGATGACCGGCTGACCCGCCTTGAAGCGGTCGCCGATCTCCTTGGCATCGCCGAAGTCCGCGGGCTCGACGACGTGCACCTTGGCGGCTTTGTCCGGAGAGATAGGACGGACCACCGACGGGCGCGGCGTGACGGTGACCGTGCCGGTGCTCTCCTCGCGACCCGGATCGCGCGGCAGCGTACGAATGGCCGACGCCGGACCCGGGTCGTACTGCTCGGGTGCCTGCCGGGTGAATCGCCCGGCAGCTCCCGGTGCTTGGGCCGAAGCCGGCTGCGCCGTCTGCGTACCGTGCATCTGACCCGCGGCGGTGCCCTGCGGCTCCTCGTACGCTCCGTAATCGTCGTAGTCGTCGTCGGCGAGGCCCAAGTAGACCATCGCCCTTCGGAAGACCGACATGGTGCTCGCCTCCTCGTGAACGAGCCTATCGTCGCACTTCGGCGGAGACGGGCCGCGGACCGAACAACGCCGTGCCTAGCCGCAGAATCGTCGCGCCCTCCTGTACCGCCACCTCCAGGTCTGCCGACATCCCCATCGAGAGTTCGGGCAATCCGAGGTCCTGGGCCAGGCGCGCCAGGCGGCGGAAGCCGGGCCTGGCCGCCTCGGGCGGGCCGAGCGGACCTACCGTCATCAAGCCACGTACGTCGAGCCCCGCAGCGATCGCGTGACCCACGACGGTGGGCGCCTCCTGAGGTGAGCAGCCGCGCTTGGCTGCCTCGCCGGCGACGTTGACCTGCACCAGGACAGTTGCGCGGGGCGCCTTGGCCGCGATGGCGTCGGCCGCCGCGATCCGGTCCACGGCGTGCCACTGGTACACGAGACCCGCCAGGCGACCGACCTTGTTGCGCTGCACGGGGCCCACAAAGTGCCAGCGAACCTCCGCCGGCGCCTCGGTTGCCTTGGCCGTCAGTTCCTGCGCGTAGTTCTCGCCGATATCGGCCAGCCCAGCGTCGACAGCAGCGTGCACGGCGGCGGCGGGAAGCGCCTTGGTCATGGCCACGATCGTGACGGCGCCTGGATCGCCTCCGGCACCGGCGATGCGCTGCCGGACCACCGCCAGATTGGCGGCCACGTCTACGGCCGCCATGCCACCACCCCCTGGCGCTCGGTCTCGCGGCGCGCCCGGTGCGAGAAGTACCGGTCGGCTACACACGACGTGCATTCGTCGGCGTCGTAGACGAGATCGACACCTGTGTTGCCCAGGGCGAGCCGTACCGCCGCCGGAAGGTCGAGCGCCGGATTACCCGCGTCGGTGTGGGCCCGCACCGACGGGCCCAGTACCGCGGCCACGCGATCCAGATCGTCGGCGCCGAACTCGTAGCACTCGGCGTGGATGCACGGGCCTACGGCGCCGAGCACCGTGGATCCTCCAGCGGCCCGCACCGCGTCCACCGCTCGCTCGACGACTCCGCCGACGAGTCCCCGCCAGCCGGCGTGGACGACGGCAACCACGCCCTCTGGCGTGGCAAGGGCTATCGGTGCGCAGTCAGCGGTCAGGACGACGAGCGCGGCGGCGGGGTGTGTCGTGACGCTGGCGTCCGCAGCCTCGCCCGCGCCCGCGCCGGGGCCGTCGACGATCACGACCCGATCGCCGTGGACCTGGCGCAGCCAGCTCCATTCCCGGTCGAGTACGGCGCGCCGCCGCTCGGCGACTTCGCGCCGAACCTCGTGGACGTACTCGCCGCCGTGGCCCAAGTCGCCCTCGGCCCGGCCGGTGAACCTGACCCGCGCCGGTCCGAGGTCGATCAGGAGTTGTCTCGCTATTTCAGGAAACTCGGAACGTCGAACTCATCGTCCTCGAGGTCCATGAACTCCTCGCTGTCGCCGCTGCCCTCGTCGCTGAGGCCGAGCGAGCTGCGGCGGCGTTCGCCGCTGCCGCGCTTGTCGTCCCAACGCTCGAATCCGGCGGCGATGACGGTGATGCGAACCTCGTCGCCCATGGTGTCGTCGATGACGTTGCCGAAGATGAGGTTGACGTCGGGGTGGGCCACTTCCTGAATGATGCTCGCAGCTTCGTTGACCTCGAAGAGTCCGAGGTCGTTGCCACCCGCGATGTTGAGCAGGATTCCGCGCGCACCTTCGATCGACGCTTCCAGCAACGGACTGGTGATGGCGGCTCGAGCGGCGTTGACCGCGCGCCCCTCGCCCGACGCGGTGCCGATACCCATGATGGCGGTACCCGCGTTGCTCATCACCATCTTGACGTCGGCGAAGTCGGTGTTGATGAGGCCCGGAGTGGTGATCAAGTCGGTGATGCCCTGCACGCCTTGCAGCAACACTTCGTCGGCGTGCTTGAACGCGTTGATCATCGACGTCTTGTCGTTCGACACCGTGAGCAAGCGGTCGTTCGGGATCACGATCAGCGTGTCGACTTTTTCACGAAGCTTCTGGATTCCGTTCTCGGCCTGAACGGCGCGACGACGCCCTTCAAACGCGAACGGACGGGTGACCACGCCGATGGCGAGCGCGCCCAGACCGCGGGCGATCTCGGCAACCACCGGCGCACCGCCGGTGCCGGTGCCGCCGCCCTCGCCCGCGGCGATGAACACCATGTCGGCGCCCTTGAGCACTTCTTCGATTTCGTCGCGGTGCTCCTCTGCGGCCTCGCGACCGACCTCGGGATCGCTCCCGGCACCGAGACCGCGGGTGAGCTGGCGACCGATGTCGAGTTTCACATCGGCGTCACTCATCAGAAGGGCCTGGGCGTCGGTGTTCACGCCGATGAATTCGACGCCCTTGAGCCCGGCATCGATCATGCGGTTGACGGCGTTCACGCCGCCGCCACCAATACCCACCACCTTGATCACGGCGATGTAGTTCTGCGCTGCGCCGGCCATTCGAGTCACTCCTTCATTCACCGGCCTCTCAGCCGTGTGTGTAGGACTCGAAGCGAGTTAAGGCCCCTTCTCCGTAGGTACGCCCTGCCTAGCCTCAACCTCAACTTCAGGTCTATAGTTATGTCAACCTCAGCGAATGGTCGAGACCATACCGACGCATCAACGCCTGGTCAAGACCGGCGCGCCAGGAACTCGCACGTCAAGCACGGCAAGACCCGAGGTATTTGCCCGCTCGAGGACGGTGAGGACCGCGTCGAGCTTCGCGTCGAGTTGCTCGGCGTTCCCGAGCCGGGCCACACCAGACGGCACCAGCCGCAGCTCCAGGCCGTCGGCGCCGAGGGCGACCACGGGCGCTCGCCGGCGCAGTTCTGCCGGCATCGCGGCGGCCACGGTCAGTGCGTCGATCAAAGGTCGGGCGACGGTGCTGCCCGGCTCCCCCGCCGGCAGTCCACCCGCTATCTGTGGCAGGTCGGCGGCCGGCGCGGCTTGCCGGGCCAGGACGCGCCCGCGTGCGTCGGCGAGGGCCCATCCTCCGTTGCGCCCCGGCAACGAGGCAACGGCGACGCGCTCGTGGACGGTTATGCGGATCGTGGCCGGCCACTGACGCTGCACCCCCACCCGGCCGACCCAAGGCAAGCCGGGCGATCGCCCGGCGCATATCCGCGGCACGGACATCGATCATGAGTCGATGCCGGTCGAGACCCGCCGAGCGCATGATCGCCGGAACGGCGGTGTGCTGCGCGCCGCTGATCACGACGTGATCGACATCGAGTAGTGGAGATCGCGTCGCAGCACCCGCGGCAGCAGACGAGCAACACCACCCCGAGAACGGCGATCAGTATTCGTAACCGCCGCCGGCCCTGTCGCCGCGTGACCTCGATCTGCGTTCGCGGATCCGCGGGTCGATCGGCGGCGCGGCGCGCGGTACGTGTCCGCGTCCGCGTCGGCGTTGTCATGCGAAGCCCACGAACTGGACCTCGGGCGTGAGCTCCATGCCCATAGCTTCACGGACCCGGCGCTGCACTTCGCGGATGAGCGCGATCACATCGTCCGCCGACCCGCCAGGATCGGCCTGGAAGAAGTTCGGCGTGCTTCTCCGACACGTGCGCGCTGCCCGACGCGCAGACCTCGCAACCCGGCGGCATCGATGATCCGGCCGGCGGAGTCACCTTCGGGATTCGTGAACACCGAGCCGGCGTTCTGCCCGCCCGGTTGGTTCTCCCGCCGCCACTGCACGATCTCGCTGATTCGGGCTTCACCGGCGGCCGTATCGCCCTCACGGAGACGGAAGCGGGCCCCAGTCACGATTTGCGATGGGGCAATCGAGGAGTGTCGGTAGCTCAGGTCGAGCCGCGCGTGATCCAGAGTGGCCTCGAGCGGCCCGGTGCCCGAGAGGTCGACGACCGTGGCATCGATGAGCGTGTCGCTGATCTCCGCCCCATGGCCGCCCGCATTCATCCGCACGCCGCCGCCCACCGATCCGGGGACACCCACCGCCCACTCGAACCCGGTCAGGCCGGCCGCAGCAGTCCGGCGGGCCGCTACCGGCAACGGCGTCGCCCCGCCAGCAGTGGCGACGATGCCGTCCACGGAGACGGCGGCAAAGGTCTCACCGAGGGTCACCGCCACGCCAGGGAAGCCCGCATCGGCCACCAACAGGTTCGATCCCTTGCCGAGCACGAGGATCGGCAGCTCGGACCCGGCGACCGCGTCACGGACGAGAGCGAGATCATTGAGGGACTGCGCCTCGACGAGCAGTGCAGCTTTCCCGCCGACTCGGTATGTAGTCAACGCGCCCGAGCGGGGCGTCTGGCTGTGCGAGGGCGGCGAGTAATTGCGCGGCAGCGGCGATGGCGGCGTTCACGCCAGGAGCTCATCGGCCAGAGTGGTGAGGCCGGGTCCGAGCGTGAGGCAGACGTCTCCCGGACGCAACTGGGCCCGCAGGTACGGAGCAAGCGCCGCCCGCTCGGGTATGTAGGCGACTCGGGCACGGGGTCGGTGCTCCAGGACGCCGCGCACGATCAGATACCCGGACACGCCCGGACGGGGCGCCTCGAACGCGGGATACACGTCGGTGACCACCACCACGTCGGCCCGATCGAACGCGCCGGCGAAGTCCCGCCACAGAGCTTCAGTGCGCGAGTAGCGGTGTGGCTCGAACACGCACACCACACGGCGCCATCCGCCATCGGCGACCGCCTCGAGGACGGGCCGGACTTCACCGGGCAGGTGCGCGTAGTCATCGATGAACGTCACGCCGTCGCGTTCACCACGGAACTGCACCCGCCGGGCCACGCCGCGGTAGTCGGCCAGCGCGCGGGCGGCGGCTTCGAAGTCAGCGCCCAGCTCGAGCCCCGCGGCCACCGCGGCCGCCGCATTCAGTGCGTTGTGGCGACCGAGCACCGGCACGGTGATCTCGCCGAGCTCCTGCCCGCCGTGAATGAGCGTGAAGCGTGAGCCGGCGCGGTCGGCGCGCAAACCGGTGAGCTGGTAGGTGGCGCCGGCCGCCTCGCCGTAGGTCAGAGCGCCGGAGCGCCGGCCGACCTCGGCGGCGGTGGCATCGTCGACGCAGACCAAACGAAAGTCAGAAGCACCGCTGGCGAAGTCGTCGAATGCACCTATCAGCACGGTGAAGTCGTTGCCGTAGTGCTCGAGGTGGTCAGGCTCGACACTGGTGATGATCGCCGCCGCGGCCGGTAGCTCCACGAAGGTACCGTCGCTTTCGTCGGCCTCGACGACCAAGAGGTTGCCCTCGTCCCAGAGCGAACTGCCGCTCAGCCCGGCGACCTCGCCCCCGATGATGTACGAGGGTCGCAACCCGGCTTCGCGGAGCACCAACGTGAGCATGGCGGTTGTGGTGGTCTTGCCGTGGGTGCCTGATACCGCGACGGTGCGCCGCGTCGCACAGATGGCCGCCAGCACTTCGGCGCGCCTGAGTACCGGTATGCCCCGCTCGATCGCGGCGACGATTTCCGGGTTGGTCGCCGGGATCGCAGTCGACACCGCGACCAACTCGGCCTGGCCGAGGTGCTCGGCGGCGTGGCCGACCGACACCACGACGCCCGCGGAGCGCAGGCGGTCGAGCGTCGGCGAGTCGGCCACGTCGCTACCGCTAACCGAATGGCCCATGGAGACGAGGACCGAAGCAATCGCATTCATTGCTGCACCGCCGATGCCGACGATATGTACGCGCTGCGGGCGGGCCAGGTCGATCGTCACCGCGCAGCGGCGCGAGAACGCGATGCGATGTTCACCAAGATGCCGGCGGCGCACATCGTGAACAGCAACGCCGAGCCGCCGAACGAAACGAATGGCAGCGGCACGCCCGTGACCGGGACAAGCCCGATCACTGCACCGATGTTGATGGTGGCCTGGCCGGCGATCCAGGTTGTGATTCCCGACGGCCAGCAACGTGGCGAACGGATCGCGGGCCCGAATCGCGGTTCGTACGCCGAGGAACGGTCAGCGCGGCGAACAAGCCGACGACGAGCACGCGTACCCAGCAGGCCCAGCTCCTCACCGATGATGGCGAAGATGAAGTCCGTGTGGGCGTTGGGGAGGAACCCCCACTTCGCACGGCTGGCGCCGAGACCCACGCCGACGAACCGGCCGGACGAGACGCCGACGAGCGATTGGACCACCTGGTAACCGGTGTTGCTGTGGTCGTTGAACGGATCGAGGAACGACATGAGCCGGGCGCGGCGATAGGGCGCCACCAGACCGGCCAGCAGAGCGACGCTCACGCCGGCGGTGAACAATCCGGCCATCGTCTTGAGCGGCGCGCCGGCGATGAACGCCATGCCGCCGACCATGACCGAGAGCACGAGCGCCGTACCCATATCGGGTTGGCCCATGACGAGGACGACGACGAGGCCGAGAGCTACGACCGCCGGGTAGGGCGACACACGCCCGTCGCTCCCGCGCTCGGCCGCGCCGGCTGAACAGATACGCCACGAAGACCAGAAGCGCCAGCTTGGCCAGCTCGCTCGGCTGGAAGCGCACGGCCTCGCTGCCCAACCACCGCCGAGACCCGTTGACATTGACACCGAAGCCGGGCACCAGCACCAACGCCAGCAGGGCCAGCGCCACTAGGAGCAACGGCACCGCCAGTTGGCGGAGCTTCTGGTGATCGAACCGGGCGCCGATGACGAACATCGCCGCGCCGGCGGTGACCCACAGGACCTGGCGCTGGAAGAAGAACCACGACGAGCCGTACTCCCGTAGGGACTCGACCGACGACGCCGATAGGACCATCACCAGGCCGATGACATTGAGGACGATGATGACCGCGACGATCATCGCCGGGGCGTAGTCGTTCGCGGTGCGATCCCTGGTGGTGGTGCCCGCCTTGGGCATCGAGCGGGCTCCCGCCAGGTCACGTACCGCGCGGGCGAAGTCGTCGCCCCGCTCGGCGTAGGAGCCGTACCAGTCGAAGGAGCTACAGCCCGGCGAGAGCAGCACGGCATCGCCCGCTTCGGCGCGATCGCTCGCCATGCTCACGGCTTCGTCCATCGACGCCGCGGTGACAACCGGCCGGCGGCCCGCGAAGGCCGCTTCCACCTCGCCAGCCGCCTCGCCGATGGCAACCACGGCGCGGATCTTCGCGGCCACCGATCCGATGACGCCCAGGTCGAGACCCTTGTTGCGGCCGCCGGCGATCAGCACCACCGACTCGAAGCCGGACACCGCGGTGACGACCGATGCGGGCGTCGTCGCCTTCGAGTCGTCGTAGAACCGCACCCCTCCAGCGTCGCCGATCAGCTCCACTCGGTGGGGGAGCCCCCGGAAACTCGCCAACACCTCTCGACAGCTCGACAGGTCGGCGCCGGCGGCGATTGCAGTCACGGTGGCCGCCAACGCGTTGCTGACGTCGTGTGGCCAGGACCGCGGGCAGCTCAGCGCGGGCAAGAACGACTTCGCCGTCGACGATGAGCTCCTCGCCCACCAGGCTGGCGTCGGCCGGCGCGCCGAACCGCGAAGGTCACAAGGCGCGACGGCGCACGACGCGCGGCGCCGAGTACGACGTCGTCCTCGGCGTTGGCTACTGCGACGTCGTCGGAGCGCTGGCTCGCCCACAGCTTGGCTTTGGCCGCGGCATAACTCGCCATCGACCCGTGCCAATCGAGATGGTCCTCGCTCACATTGAGCCACGTGCCGACCACGGGCCGGAATGTCTCGGTGAGCTCCAGACGGAACGACGACGCCTCCACCACGATGACGTCGAGGTGCTGGTCGAGCGCGTCGACCAGCGGCAGCTCGTTGTTGCCAGCGGCGACCACGCTTCTTGCCCGCGGTCGCCAGCATCTCGGTGACCAACGTGCACACGGTGGTCTTGCCGTTGGTCCCGGTGACTGCCACCAGCGGCGGATGGCCCCACCGCGCGACGAGTTCGAACTCGCTCCACGTGTCGACGCCCGCGTCCCGCGCTGCGCCGAACACTGCGTGGTGCAATCGGTACCCCCGGGCGGGAAGCACGAGATCGGCCTGTTTGACCAACGCAAGCAGCTGGGCGTCGTCCGGCGCCACGGCGAGCTCGAGGCCGAGCGCCGCAGCCGCAGCCCCGGACGCGTCGTCGACCCGATCGTCGGCGGCGACCACTTCCCATCCTCGCTTGAGCAGCTGGCGCGGCCACCGCCTCGCCGGTCTGGCCGAACCCATAGACGAGGGCGCGAGTGCCATCAGTCGACGCCACCGATCTGGATGAAGTCGGCGTAGAAGATGCCGAGGGCAACCGCGGTCGCTAGGCCGGCGAGGATCCAGAAGCGCACGATCACCGTCGTCTCCGGCCACCCGAGCAGCTCGAAGTGATGGTGGATCGGCGCCATTCGGAAGACGCGACGATGGAGCCATCGGAACGCCGCCACCTGGATGATCACCGACAGCGTTTCGATGACGAACAGTCCGCCAATGATTGGGAGCAGCAACTGCACGTTGAGCGTGAGCGCCAGCGAGGCGAGCGCGGCGCCGATCGCCAGCGAACCGGTGTCACCCATGATGATGCGCGCCGGTGCGGCGTTCCACCACAAGGAACCCGGCGCAGGCGCCCATCATCGCCGAGGCCACCAGCGCGAGGTCCAGGGCGGAACGCAGTCCGTACACATCGGGATGACGGAACTCCCAGAATCCGATGACCATGAACGCGCCGAAACAGAACACCGACGATCCCGCCGCGAGCCCGTCCAGACCGTCGGTGAGGTTCACCCCGTTGGTCACCGCGAGGATCATCAGGACGGCCAAGATCGACCAACCCCACACCTGGAGATCGATACCGGTCGAGTTCCACCGCGTGAACGACAAATGGGTGTTGATGTCCACCACGCGCTGACCGGCAACGGCGAACCCGACTGGCGATGACCAGCAGCCCCGCCATCTTCGTCCGCGCGTCGAGCCCGAGATTGCGCTCGTTGCGGACTTTGATCCAGTCGTCGATCGCGCCAACCGCCCCGGCGGCGACGATCGTCAGCATCACGATCAAGCCGGTGAACGGTGAAGATCGCGCCGGCGCGGCCGTGACCGATGATGTAGCCCACCACGGTCGAGCCCACGATCATCAGCCCACCCATGGTGGGCGTGCCCGCTTTGGTCGTGTGACCTTCGGGCATGTCCTCCTGGATCGGCTGACCGATCCCGCGCGATTGGAACAGCCGTATGAGGAGGGCGTACCCACGAGCGAGCACAAGAGCGCGACCCCGCCGGCGGCGACGAGCGCGATCACGAAGCGACCCGCTCGAGTTGGCGGCCGCGCGACATCGCGGTCGTCGAACGGAAGCAACGTGTCGCCGATCTGCTGGCCGGTCTCATGACCCTTGCCGGCGATCAACACGAGATCGCCGGCGCGGGCCGTGTCGATGGCCAGCGCGATGGCCGCGTCGCGATCCGGTTCAACGATCAGCCCATCGGCGCCCGCGCCTTCCACCACGGCGGTGATGATCGCCGTCGGGATCCTCGTGCCGCGGGTTGTCCGAGGTGACAACCGCGATATCGGCCAACGCTGCGGCCGCGGCACCCATCGGCGCCCGCTTGCCGGGATCCCGATCGCCACCACAGCCGAACACCACGATCACCCTGCCGCCCGCGGCCAGCTCGCGTGCAGCGATGAGCGCCTGCTCGAGCGCCTCGGGCGTATGTGCGTAATCGACCGCGACCGAGAACCGCTGGCCGGCGTCGACCCACTCGAAGTGGCCGGGCACCGTCCGCACCGCAGCCAGTCCGGCGGCGACCGTAGGGACATCGATGCCCAACGCGGCCGCAGTTGTGGCCGCGGCCAATGCGTTCATCACGTTGAACCGCCCGGCGAGCGCAAGCTCGACGGAACTACCTCTCCAGTCGAAGCGACTCGCGCTGCGCGTTGATCGCCAGGTTTTCGGCATCGTGCATCAAGAACACCTCGGTGGCGACGTCCGTCGATCCGCGGAGGCGACGCCCGTACTCATCGTCGCCGTTGACGATGGCGATCGCCGACAGTTCGGGCGCGAACAGCTGCGCCTTGGCCTCGAAATAGGCCTCCATTGTCGGGTGAACCTCGCCCAGGTGGTCGCGTCCCAGGTTCGTGAATACCGCGGCGGCGAACCGCATCGCATCCACGCGGTGCGCAACGAGCGCCGCCGAAGACACCTCCATGGCCACGGCGCGGTGACCCTCGTCGCGCAGCCTTGCCAGCTCGCGCCTGGAGGGCGGGAGCCTCCGGGGTGGTCCGGGCGCCGCTGATGCTTCCGATGACACCGCACCGCAAGCCGGCGGCATCGAAGATCGCCTGCAACAGATAGGTGGTCGTGGTCTTCCCGTTGGTACCGGTCACGCCGATAACCGTCATTGAGTGCGAAGGGTGGCCGTTGAGCGCAGCGGCGAGCTGCGCCATCGCGGGACGCCCCTCCCCCACGATGACCTGGGGCACGTCGACGTCGACGAAGTGCTCGGCCACGATGGCCGACGCACCCCGGGCCTCCGCATCCGCGGCAAACGTATGCCCGTCGGTCGTACGGCCCCGAAGACAGCAAAACAGTGTGCCGGGGCCGGCCGCAGTCGACTCGTGGGTGACGCTCTGCACGTCGAAACCGTGGTCAGATCACCTCGAGTGTCTCGCACGTCGACGCCGTCGAGGAGCTCGTCCAGCCGCATCGTGCAATCTTCCTCAGGGTGTGGCCCGGGGCACCGTCGCGAGCGTAGTGGTGGTCCCGGCGTCCCTATCCCCAACCGGTTGCGCCCGCTCAGCGGTCGTGTCCGGCGCGGAGGTGGGCGCCATGGGCGGCGGCGGCGGAACCCGGAACTCGCGTAGCCCGTAGCCGGCCAGCTCGGCAAACACGGGCGCCGCGACCAAGCCGCCGAAGATCGGCGTCGGCTCGTCCAGGATCACCATCATCGTGAATGCCGGCTTCTCGGCCGGCACGAACCCGACGAAGCTCGACATGTACGCCCCGGCCTTGTAGCCGGTGCCGCCCGGCAGAGGCTTGCGCGCCGTCCCGGTCTTGCCGGCCACCGTGTAACCGTTGACCGCCGCCGCCTTGGCCGTTCCGACGCGCACGACTTCCTTCAGCATCGCGGTCATCTCCCGGGCCGCTGGTGCCGAGATCGACGCGCCGGGTCGTCGACGCGGGCGTCGATTTGCGGCTGCCCTGTCCGTCAAGGGTGGCCCGTACCAACTTGGGCGCGACGTAGAGGCCGCCGTTGGCCACGCTGTTGAACGCGGCCAGCATCTGGACCGCGGTCACCGACGCACCGCCCTGGCCGATCGGGATCGTGGCCATGTCCGTGGAGTACCACTTCGACGGATCGGCCAGGATGCCGGCCGATTCGCCTGGGAAGCCCAGGCCGGTGCGCGTGCCGACGCCGAAGGATCGCAGGTAATTGTTGAGCCGTTGCTTGCCGAGCTTCCCGGCGATGGTGATCGCGCCGACGTTTGATGAGTTGGCGACGATGTCGGTGATCGACCACGACTGCACCGGATGCGGATCGTGTTCAGTGAAGATGTGGTTTGCGACCTTGATCTGGCTCCCGATCGTGAGATGGTCGGTGGGCTGTATTGCTCCGGAGTCGAGGGCGCCGGCCACCGTGATCATCTTGCTGACCGACCCGGGCTCGAACACATCGGTGAGCGCCATCGCGCGCTTGCTCGGCCGTCACCGCGCCCAAGTCGCCGTTCTTCTTCACCTCGCGCGTCAAGTTGGCCATCGCCAAGAGCTCACCGGTCTCGGTCTGCATGACGATCGCCATGCCGCCGTGCGCCCGCGCTTTCACGATCTCGTCCGCCAGTGACCGTTCGGCCGCGTACTGCAGCGAGCGGTCGATGGTCAGCTCGATGTCATCGCCGCGTAGGGAGGGGTCGAACTGACGGATGCCGCCGGGGATGTCGCTGCCGCTCGCGTCCCGCTCGACCACCAGCTGTCCGGGCCGCCCGGCGAGCGGCGGTCTCGAACTGCCGCTCCAGCCCCGATTGACCGTCGTTGTCGAGGCCGACCTGACCGATGAGCGGAGCGGCGAGCTCGCCCGCGGGCAGCACGCGCGTCGGTTCCTCGAGCAGGAAGATCGCCGTCGAGGTTCAGGTCCTTGATGCGCTCGCCGACGTCTTCCGATGCCTTGCGAGCGAGGTACACGAAGCTGCCGTCGCGGCTGAGCTTCTCCTGCAGAACCGCAGGGGTCTGGTTCAAGCACGGGTGCCAGAGCGGCGGCCTCGGCGCGCGGATCCGTCACCAGCTGAGGATTGGCCCACACGGTGGGTCGGGGCACGCTGATGGCGAGGTCGAAACCGTTGCGATCGCTTATCGAGCCTCTTGCCGCGGGCAGCGCGACGGTGCGGACCCGCTGCGACTCGCCGTAGGCGGCGTAGTCGGACGAGTCGAGTCCCTGCAGGAACACGAGCCGGGTCGACGATCGCCGCGAACGCCAGCACCGAGCGCGACTAGCAACGCAACCAGGCGGCGAGGCGACAGGGCGCGGGTCGGGTTGGAGGGATGCCGAGAGCGGGGCCGGGCCGTGCTCTCAGGCCGCGGTCGGGATCCTGGACGCGCCGCCGGGCGCGTTGCAGGGCGCGCCGGGGCTCGGCGCGGCCGAACCGTGGTGGTCACGGCTGGGCGGCAGCCAGATGCGACTTGACGGTCGCCCACTCACCGCTGGACGAAGGCGCCTCGCCACTCGGTCGCGGCGTTGTGCGGGTCGAGGCCAAGTACGTCACCGTCGGCCGGGGGAACCATCCCGAGCTGCTGGGCGGCCGCCACGACGCGGGCCGGTGCTTCGAGTTCCGCCACCTGAGCCTGAGACGCTCGTAACGCGCCTCCTCGGTCCTCGCCTTGCGTTCGAGGTCTTCCAAGCGGAACTGGCGCTGCGTCAGAACGACGTGCGCGGCGACGACACCGAACACCGCGATGAACAAGATCGCCGACAGGGTGACGCCGACCCGGCGGGCGCGACGGCGCCGTCCACGGCGGCTCAGCGTGTTGGGCGGCACCACTCTCAGGTGAGGACGCGCCGGGGTCCGGCGCGACGGCGCGGCGACGCGCCGGCAGAGCGCGCGCGGCGCGCGTGACGGGGCGCGTCACGACAACTTCTCCGCAGCGCGTAGGCGCGCGCTCTCGGCGCGACGGTTGCCGGCCGACCTCGGCCGGCGTCGGCTTTCGGGCGCCCCGGTTGAGCAACTTCACAGCGGGCGTCGCGCCGCAAACGCATGGGAGTCCCGGCGGGCAGACGCAGCCTCCGGTCTCGGCATTGAGAAAGCGGTCCTTGACGATGCGGTCCTCGCCCGAGTGGTACGAGAGGACGACGCAGCGACCACCCGGAGCCAGGAGATCGATGGCCGCGTCAATTGCAGCAGGGAGTACGTCCAGTTCACGATTGACCTCGATGCGGAGGGCCTGAAAGACCCGCTTCGCCGGGTGACCGCGACGGCGGGCCGGTGCCGGCACCGCCGCGGCCACCACAGTGGCGAGCTGTTGGGTGGTTGTGATTGGTCGGGCCGCGACCACCGCGGCGGCGATGCGCCGGGCCAGGCGCCGATCGCCGCTGTCGGCGAACAGCCGGGCAAGCGCCGCGTCGGCGTAGGTGTTGACGACGTCGGCCGCAGTGAGCGACTGACGCCGGTCCATCCGCATGTCGAGCGGGCCGTCGGACATGTAGCTGAACCCGCGCTCGGCCCAGTCGATCTGCGGCGAGCTGACGCCGAGGTCGAACAGGACGGCCGACACCGGCGGCGACGACCAGCGTTCGCCAGTTGGCTCGAACGGCGCGTGATGCAGCCCGACGACGCGGTCGCCGAACGCCGCGAGCCGGCGACGAGCCGCGTCGAGCGCGTCGGCATCCTGGTCGATACCCACCAGCGTCAGATGCGGGTGGGCACTGAGAATGGCGGCGGCGTGACCGCCGCCGCCCACCGTGGCGTCGACGCTGACGCCCGGTGGGACTGCAGCCAACAGGGCGACGATTTCGTCGACCATGACCGGCTGGTGCTCGAAACGGCTGCTGGCTCATCCGCAGCCCCTCGACCAAGACGGCGGCGTCGGGGTTTTGTCTCCCCGATCGACCTGGATGGAAGCGGGCGGAGAAGGGTTCTTCCACCTGTCCGGTCGAGGGGCTGCGCATGTTCCAGCAGCTGGTTCGTGCTTACGACACTTCGTTTGCCAACTGACTCTCGCTGGGCTCGACGCGCTGGGCGAACAGCGTCGGATTCCACAGCTCGATGCGATCCAGGGCGCCGTTGATGAGCACGTCGCCCTCCAGCTGCGCGTAGCTCGCGGAGATACGCGGGGATCGCCATCCGACCCGAGGCCGTCACCTCGACCTCGGTCAGCCCCTGCGCCCAGACTCGGGTGAGGTTCCGCTGCTCCGGGCCCTGGTCCTGAAGGTTCAGCATGTGGTCGATCCGCCGCTGGAACTCCTGCTCCGGCCACAGGGCCAGGCAGCGGTCGTCGTGCTTCCCGAGATAGCCGCCGCGATCGAACTGCGCGCGGAACTTGGCAGGAAGGATCAGCCGACCCTTGGTGTCGAGGGAGTGCTCGAACCTCCCGAAAAACACCGTTGCCACTTGTATCGACTCCCACCTCTCGCCCTGGCTCCCTCTACTGACGTCCGCCGCACGTAAGGTCCGCCCCTTCGCGCCACTTCGAGCCACTCTATGCCCCCGACCGACACCCGGTCAACCCTCCATATTCAAAAGGCCGCTCGATAAGGTGCGGGCATGGGTGCGCGTCAGGTCATCGAGCAACTGAACGCCACGATCAACGCCCACGACTGGCCGGCCGGCCGGGCGCTCTACGCGCGAGGATGCGCGGCTGATCACGGCCAGCGGCACGCCGGCTCGACCTCGACGGGCTCGACAACATGCTCAAAGCGAGTGCCGCCGCTCTGCCCGACCTGGGCGTCACCGTCGAGCGCTGGGTCGAAGCGGGCGACACGGTGGTCACCGAAGAGGTCATGGAAGCCACGCACACCAGCGGCCGCCCCGTACGCCTACCGATGGTCCATATCACCCGCGTGGTCGACGGCCGTATCGTCGAGCGCATCGCCTACCACGACACGGCCGGGATCCTCCGTCAGCTGACGGAATAGGACCTACTCGGGCTTGGCCCGGCGGACGATCTCGGCGATCAGCTCCTGGATCTGGCCCCTCTCGACCATGGTGGTGAGCTGCGGATCGGTGATGCGGACCTCGACGCCTTCAGCCAGCGCCACCGTGGTGGGTCTGGTGGCGGGCTTTGGCGGCGCATCGGACGTCTTCTCAATCCCGATCTCGGCGATCTTGGCCTCGACCTGTTCCTTGGTGACACCCAGACTGGCGAGCACTTTGGCCGCCATGCTCTCGGCTTCTTCGAACATGCCAAGGAGAAAGTGGTGTGTGCCGAGCTGGCCTTCCTGAGCTTCGGCCCACTCGCGGAGACGGTTCGCCGGCGGCGTGCCGATGTTCATCGAGAGCCGCCCCGCATCCCTCATGCGCATCCGCCGACCGCGCCCCCGTCGCCGTGGTCCGCCCTCGCCCATGCTCTGAGCGACCCACAACCGCATGCGTTCGTGATCGACACCCTGCTCAACCAGCACCTGCGACCCGACGCCCTCACCCTCCCGCAGGATCCCGAGCAGCACGTGGGCGGGCCCGATGTGGTCATGGCCCATGGCCAGCGCCTCGCGTAGCGACAGCTCGAGCACCTTTTTGGCTCGCGGCGTGAACGGTGGCTGCCCGGAGGGCTCCGCGTCGCCGGGCAGGACCACGTCCCGTATTCGTTCCCGGAGGTCGTCGAGCGTGAATTCGCAGCCCGCGAGCGCCTGGATCACCGCGTCGTCACCGCATCCCACGACACCGAGCAGCAGATGTTCGGTGTCGATGAAGTCGTGCTGCAGCCCCCGCGCCTCCTCTTGCGCCATTGACAGCGAGAGCCGGGCCATGTTGGTGAACCTTTCAAACATGGTTATGACCGTATCATGATACGGTCATAACCATGGCAATCAGCGACGAGGAACTCAGCGAGCTGCTGGCCGGCGTCAATCTCGAGGACGCCGGTTGGGTCACGCTGGCCGAGGCGGCCGAGACCGCAGGGGTGTCGAAGTCGGCATTGCGGGCGTGGTTCCGCAACGGCGAAATCCCCGCGCGCATCGAGGACGGACCCCACGGCCCCCAACGGCTCGTCCCGCTCGACTCGGTGCTCGAACGGGCCGGCGATACCGCCGGCCACGCTCGGAGCCGGCGCTCAAGAGCGGGACGTCCGGACGACACCGTGCGCCAACTGGTCGGAGCGTTGATGGACCAGCTCGTCGCCGCCCGCGCCGAGATCGCCGGTCTACGCCGGCGAGTCGAAAGCCTCGAGGGCCGCGACAACCGCGCCGACGTCGACCCGATCGACCGCGACCACCGCATCTCGTAGCTCCTCGACCGCCGCCTCGGGCAGTCCCAAGGCGGCCACGAGCGGGGCCGGATCCCAACGCAGGTTGATTGCGCATTGGAACAACGCATGTGCCCGCGTTCGGCGCTGAGCGATACCCACAACCTTGCGCTGATTGATGTGCACTTCGCCGGGCCCCAGCCCACCAAAGCACACCGCCTTGCACCACGGCGTACAGCGCACCACGCCGCCCCGATGCACTTCGGCGCCGTCGAGCGCAAGCGCGTCGCGCCAGGCCTCCCCGACCCACCAGGTCGCCCGGCCCACATCGTCATTCCACAGCGGGTGCCCGTGCGGCAGCGTCACGTCGACCCACAACACGTCGCCCGGCGTGAGCAGCACCGCGCCCCCGCCGCTCATGCGCCGAACGCTACGGCAGACCGGTGACCTCGGCGATCTGGGCGCGGCCGAGCACCACGACTGCTCCTCGATGTCACGAACCTCGACCGAGATCAAGCGGTGAGCGCGTCGGCCGGGAGCCGCAGGTAGGGCTGCCAGTCGGGGCGCATCGCCGCCGGACGCGACCACGATCCACACGCGCTCGCGGGGCACCGAGGGCGATCGGCGTAAGGCAAAGCCGATCTCGTGCGGCAGCCGATCCTCCTTGTGGGCGTTACACGGCCGGCAGGCCGCCACCACGTTGTCCCAGGTGTGTGTGCCTCCGCGACTGCGCGGTACGACGTGATCGATGTTCTCGGCTGCTTCGCCGCAGTACTGGCAACGGTGACCATCGCGTGCGAAGACCGCGCGCCGATTGAGGGCCACCCGGGCGCGGTACGGCACCTTGACGTAGCGCGCCAGCCGCACGACGGACGGTTCGGGGAACGCCGCACGTTCGGAGTGGAAGACGCGGTCGGTAGCCGAGACCAACTCGGCCTTGTCGTCCAGCACCAGCACCAGCGCCCGCTTGGTCGGCACAACGCAGAGCGGCTCGTAGCTTGCGTTGAGCACCAGAGCGCGGGCCATCGGGTTTCCCCTACCGGCGAGCCCGTGCTGGTGGTACTGGCATTGGAGACGAACGCTACCGCAGTGAGCGCCGTTCCTCCTTGCACCAATGCAGGTAGGCGACCACGTCGGCCGGCACCGGCACGTGGTCGGGATCGCCGTATTGCGTCTGCAGTCGCCAACGGAAGTACTCGCGATCGGGTCGCGGCACCGGCGGCCATCGCCGCCACCACCCGCGGGGCGACAGCACGAACAACTGCGTCAGCGCGATCCCCCACAGCCCCGGGTGCCGAAAACAGCGCGGCGGCGAGACGGGTCAGGGACGGGGCTCCTTGGGAAGACCGAGCACCATCTCACCGAGGATGTTGCGTTGGATCTGGGACGTGCCCGCGTAGATCGTGCCGGCGCGTGCGTTGAGAAACACGGTCTCCCACGATGCCGTCGAGTTCGGTGCGCCGGGGTCATCGGTCTGGAAAGCACCGCTCGGCGCCCGCCCGGTCGGCACCAGCCCAGCCGGGCCCATGATCGTCATGGCCAGCTCGGTAGACACCTGTTGGTACTCGCTCCAGTAGATCTTGAAGATCGACCCCTCCGGCCCGGGCGCGTTGCCGGCGAGGAACGATGAAAGGGCGCGCATACCGAGGTACCGCATGATCTCGACCTTTGAGTAGCACCACGCCAGCTGTTGCCGGATTACCGGGTCATCGGCTTTGCCGTACTCGCGCGCCAGGTCGAGTAGCCGATCGAGTTCGGTCTTGTACATGAGCGGCGTCACCGCCGCCGCCTCGCCCCGTTCGTAACCGAGCAACGTCATGGCGACACCCCAGCCGCCATTGACTTCACCGACCACGTTCTCGCGCGGCGTGCGCGCGCTCGGTGAAGAACACTTCGTTGAACTCGCTCTCGCCCGAGATCATCTTGATCGGTCGCACCTCGATGCCGGGCTGGTCCATCGGGCAGAGCAAGAACGTGATGCCTTTGTGTTTGGCGGCACTCGAATCGGTGCGAGTCAACACGAAGATCCAGTTTGCGAGGTGGCCGTAGCTGGTCCAGATCTTCTGTCCGTCGATCACCCACTCATCGCCGTCGAGCTCGGCGCGGCAGCCGAGGTTGCCGAGATCCGAACCGGCGTTGGGCTCGCTGTAGCCCTGGCACCAGATGTCCTCACCGCTGAGGATCCGCGGCAAGAAGTGGCGCTTCTGCTCCTCGGTGCCCCAGTGGATGAGCGTGTTGCCGATCATCTGGATGCCAAAGACGTCGCTGGGTCCGCCGCGAGGCACACCGGCCTTGGTGAACTCCTCGGCCAGGATCACCGTCTCCAGCGGAGTGAGTCCGGCGCCGCCGTACTCGACCGGCCAGTTCACCGCGAGGTACTTGTTCTCGTACAGCGTGCGGCGCCATTCGGTGGTGAAGTCGCGGGCCGCCTCCGGCTCGAGCGCGCCGATCCCCTTCCAGTCGGCGGGCAGATGCTCGGCGAGAAACGCCTGCACCTTCTCCCGGTACTCGTCGGCCTCCGGCGGGTAGCGCACGTCCATACGCCACAGCCTACGACTTCGACCCATGACATCTACCAGGCGACAGGCAGTGCCTCCAGGCCGCGCAGCGTCACTGTTTCCTTTCTGCGCAGAGCATCCCCAGCGAGGTGCAGGGCCGGGAAACGGCGGGCGAGCGCGCCGAACGCGACCTGCGCCTCGAGCCTCGCCAGTGGTGCTCCCAGGCAGAGATGGATGCCACCGCCAAAGGCCACGTGGCGGTTTTCCGCGCGACCGATGTCGAAGTGGTCGGGATTCTCGAACTGTGCGGGGTCTCGGTTGGCGGCACCGAGCATGAGAAGCACCTGCTGGCCCTGCTTCAGCTCGACGCCGGCGATCTCGAGATCGCACGTGGCATTCCGGGCAGTCAGCTGGACCGGACTGTCGAACCGCAAGGCCTCCTCAACAGCGGTCTTGGTCAGTACCGGGCCGGCGGCGAGCCGATCCCATTGATCGCGGTGGCGCATGAGAGCAAGGAGGCCGTTGCCGATCAGGTTCACAGTGGTTTCATGCCCAGCACCGAACAGCAGAATCACGGTTCGGCTGACTTCCTCGTCGGTGAGTTGCGCGCCGTCGTCCTCGACGTGGAGGAATGCCGACAACAAGTCGTCACCGGGTTGCGCTCGACGTTTGGCCATGAGGTCGTCAAGGAACTCGCCGAGCTCGAGCATGGCCTCCTGGGCGGGCATGAAGACCGAGATGTCGTCGCCCGGGTCCAGCAGCTTGGTCAGCCGGCGCGTCCATGCCGCGCACCGGGGACGGTCAGCCTCGGGAATCCCGAGCATTTCGCTAATCACCGTCACCGGAAGTGGCTGCGCGAGCGTGTCCACCACGTCCATCGCACCGTTGCCCGCTACAGCGTCGAGCAGACGGTCCACCAGCTCCTCGACATGTGGTCGCATGGCTTCCACCGCGCGCGGCGTGAATGCCTTTCCAGCCAACCGCCGTATCCGCGTGTGGTCCGGCGGGTCGAGGAACAGCAGGACCTCGTTCATTCCTTCAATCAGGTCGCCGAAACCCATCTGCCGCGCCATCTCGTTGAAGGCTTCGTTTCCCGGGCGGTGGCGATTGCTCGAGGACATCCTCGGATCGCGCAGCACCGTTGTCACGTCGGCATGGGTGGACAACACCCAGTCGTCAAACGCGCCGATGTAGCAGCGGGGCTGCTCCTCGCGGAGCTGCCGATAGAAGGGATACGGATCCTCTCGGGTACCGGCGTCTTTGAGGATGGCGTCCAGGGATTCCACCACGAGGGTCATACCTGTGAACTTAGGAAGCCCGACATCTGGCACACATCGCCTGATGGGACCGTTGCCAACTCCTACCTCAGGACGACACGCCGGCGAGCCCGACCGCTGCTGCACCGATCAGCGGGCCCGACGCGCCCAGCCCACCGGGCACCATGCGTGCACCACGGCTGAACTCGAGGAGTGCCCGCTCGTCGATCTCGGCCTGCGCGGCGGCGAAGAACGGCTCACCAAAACCGAGGGCGACCGAACCGGCGACGACCGCGAGCTGCAGGTCGAGGAGGTTGGCCACTGACGCCACTGCTCGCCCGACGAGGCGCCCCGTCCGCTCGATCACATCGGGACCGGCCTCGGCCGGCGGCCGGCCGGTCGCCGCCGCGATAGCGAGACCCGATGCTTCGGCCTCGAGGCATCCCCGCGCCCCGCATCCACACTGGCGACCGTCGGGTTCGACGATGACGTGACCGATGTGTCCGGCGTTGCCGTCCGCGCCGTCCAGCAGTCGCCCGTCCAACACTATGCCGCCGCCGACGCCGGTCGACACCACGATGGCGATGAAGTTCTCGATGCCGGCCGCGGCGCCGACCCACCCTTCTCCCCGTGCGAGCGCCTTGGCATCGTTGTCGACGAACACGGGAAGGTCGGTGGCTTCGGCCAGGCGTCGACGCAAGGGAAAGCGTCGCCACGCCGGGATGTTGAGCGGCGACACGAACTCGTTCTGTTGAGTCATCGGCCCGCCACAACCAACACCCACCACGGTCTCGTCGCCGGTACGGACCTCAACCAGCAGTGCAGCCAGCGCCGCGAACAGAGCCTCGGCGTCGTCGCCCGCCGGCGTGGCGATGGTCGCCGATTGCACGACCGAGCCGTCGCGGTCGACGACACCAGCCGCGAGTTTGGTACCCCCGATGTCGACCGCGAGGGCGGTCACGAATGACGGGCGAACCACTCCGCGGTGCGCCCAGCCCGATCGACAAGATGCGACGGCGCCACACCCAGTGCGTGAAAGCCGCCGGGATACCGCACGTACTCGACCTTCTTGCCCAGGAGTTTGAGCGCAGCGAACAGCTCATCGGACTGACCGATCGGGCAGCGAAGATCGCCGTCTTGATGCAGCAGCAGCACCGGCGTCCGTATGTCGGGCGCGTACGTGATCGGCGATCGCTTGAGGTACTCGTCGGGCCGCTCCCACGGCAGGCCCCCAAGCTCCTGCGCGGCAAAGTGAGGTATGTCCGTGGTACCGATCATGCTCAATTGATCCACCACCGGCGCACCGACGACTGCGGCGCGGAAGCGACTGGTGTGCCCGACGATCCAGCTGGTCATGAACCCGCCGTAGGAGTAGCCCCAGACGTAGAGGTGGTTGCGATCGGCACGGCCGTCGGCGATGACGTGGTCGACAGCGGCCATCAGGTCGTCGTAGTCGCCGCCGCCCCAGTCTTCGACGCACCCCGCGAGGAAATCGTCGCCGTAGCCCGCGCTCCCCGGGGGTTGCACAGCAGCACGGCGTAGCCCGCGCCGGCCAGCGTCTGGGTGATCGCCCACGTCGTCGTGAAAGTCCCCGGATGCCAACCGTGAGGGCCGCCATGAACGTCCAGCACCAAGGGCCGCGCCGCCTTCTTGGCCCGAGGTTGCTCGGGCACTACCAGGAACGACTCGCTCTCGGTTCCGTCGGGCGCGACCGACGCGATGCGTTGACACCCGGCCAGCGCGACGGAGCTACGCAGCTCCTCGTTGACGTTGCTGACCATGCGTTCGCCGCTCACCACGCCACGTGCGCTGAGCCGGACGATGTAGGCCTCCGAGGGCTGACCGACCCACGTGGCGACGAAGGCCATCCGCCGTTGATCGGCAGACAGCGTCACCGCGCCGACCCGGCGATCGCCAACCAGGACGCTGCGCACACTTCCGTCGAGGCCGAAGCGACGCACGACGCCCGTCCCGCGCTCGACGCGCAGCGCGTAGACGGCATCGCTCTTCGTCGTCCAAGCCAGCGCGGCTCCTTCGGGTACGCCGAGCCGCGCGAATCCATTGCCCAGCGAACGCGGCGCAGCGTTCGTCACCGCCGCGTCAGCGATCATGAGCTCGGCGCTGCGCCACCAGAACGCGTCGCCGTGCTCCCCGCCGATGAACGCGATCGATCGACCGTCGGGTGACCACACGGGCATCGCGGCGGCGCCCCGAGCGCGGGTGAGCCGGCGCGCTCGCCCGCCGGTCGCCGGGACAACCCAGAGATCGGCGCGCAGCTGCTCATCGTGACGCTGAGGTCGACGGTCGGAAACGAACGCGATCTCCTCGCCGGTGGGCGACCACGCCGGAGCGTCGTCGTCCCAGTCCCCTTTGGTGATCGGCTTCGATTCGCGACTGGCGACGTCGATGACGAAGACATGCGCGCGGCGACCGTCGAATACACCCACGCCATCGAGCCGCCATCGCAGGTTCGTGACGACGCGCGGCTTGCGCTTCTCGGCCGGTGAGGCGACGTCGCCCGCATCCTCGGCGACCGTTCGCGCGACGTAGACCACTCTGGTGCCGTCAGGCGACCAGCTCGGCTGGCTGACCGTGTGGTCGAGCGCGGTGAGCACCGCCGGCTCTCCCCCGCTGAGTGAGGCGAGCAGCAGTTGCTGGGACTTGCCGTCGCGCCGGCCGACGAAGAGCAATGCGCTTCCGTCGGGTGCCCACCGCGGGCTGTGGTCCGTCGTCCCAGTCGAGAACTGCCGAGGCGGCGTGCTCCCGTCAGTCGCAGCTAGCCAGATCGATGTCTGTACCTCGTCAGCGACGCGGTCATGCCGGGCGACGACATATGCGAGTTGGGAGCCGTCGCTCGAAAGCTGCGGATCGCCGACCACTTTGAGCAGATAGAGGTCTTCGGCTTGGAACTGCCGGAGCCGGGTCATCGACCCGAAACTACGCCACTAACCTTCCCCGGGATGGCCCGGCAGCGATCGGCAATGCGCGGAACGGCGGGCTTCGCAACTGGCTTCGAGCAGATCGTCGCCAATGTGGAGCGCGTGATCCAGGGCAAGGAGGACGCGGTCCGGCTTGCGCTCGTGTGCATGGTCGCCGAGGGTCACCTGCTGATCGAGGACGTTCCCGGCGTGGGCAAAACCACACTGGCCAAGGCGCTGGCCACATCGATCCGCTGCGACTGGAGCCGGATCCAGTTCACCCCTGATCTCCTCCCCTCCGACGTCACCGGCGTGACCGTTTTCAGCCGCAGCAAGAACACGTTCGAATTCCGGCCGGGCGGCATCTTCGCCAACATCGTCTTGGGCGACGAGATCAACCGCGGCTCGCCCAAAACCCAATCGGCGCTGCTCGAGGCCATGGAAGAACGCCAGGTCACCGTTGACGCCACCACCTACAAGCTGCCGGCGCCGTTCATGGTGATCGCAACGCAAAACCCGGTCGAGCACGAGGGCACGTATCCGCTGCCGGACAGCCAGCTCGACCGCTTTCTGATGCGCACACCGATGGGCTATCCCGACCGCGCGTCCGAGATCGAGATGCTCGATCGCCACGGCGACGAGTTGGACACCGTGGCCGATCTCGGACCGGTGGCCGGACCGTCGGACATCGAAGCCATGGTGGTCACCGCGCGGGCCGTCCACGTCGCCCCCTCACTCAAGGGTTACATCATCGACCTGGCCGAGGCCACGCGGACACATCCCCGCCTCGCGCTCGGCATGTCGCCCCGCGCCGCGCTGGCATTGCAGCGCGCGTCGCGCGCGCTGGCCGCTTCGCTGGGCCGTGAGTACGTCGTGCCCGACGACCTCAAGGCCCTCGCGGTCCCCGTGCTGGAGCACCGACTCATGCTCACGCCAGAGGCGCAGCTCGACGGGTCCGAGGCCGCGGAGGTTCTCGAGGACATCCTCGAAACCATCCCCGTCCCTACGACGCGGGGCAATCGCTAACACGCGCGGTCTCATCACTCGTCGGGGCTTCTTGGTGCTCGTCGGCGCCGCCGCCCTCAGCACCGCGGGCCGCATGCTCGGCCTCATCGAGCTGTTCTCGCTGGCCGCGGGGATCACCGTCCTGGTGATCGGTGCCGCGGTCTACGTCCGGCTCGTCCGTTTCCAGTTCGACGCAACGCGCCAGCCGCATCCGGCCCGCGTGCATGCGGGTCAAGCGAGCCGGGTGGAACTCTCCGTCCGCAATACCGGGACACGGCGGTCGCCCGTGGTGGTCGTGCGCGACCCGTTCGACGGTGGCCGGCGGTGGGCGCGCTTTCTTCTTGCGCCGCTCCACCAAGGAGAGACGGCCCGCGCCGCGTACCGCCTGCCGACCGAGCGACGTGGTGTGTTCGAGCTCGGCCCACTCTCGGTCCACCTGAGAGATCCGTTCGGGCTGGCCAACAACGTCGTCGACATCGCCCCGGCGACGAAGCTGACCGTCTATCCGAAGGTGGTCCCGATCGACGCGCTCCCGCGAACTCTCGGCCACGACCCACACGCCGGCGCGGACCACCCCACCGCGCTGGGTCGTGGGGGCGAAGACTTCTACGCGCTGCGCGAGTACCAGATAGGAGACGACCTCCGCCGCGTGCACTGGAAGTCGGTGGCGCGGACCGGTGAACTGATGATCCGCCAGGACGAGATGCCGTGGCAGGGTCGCGCCACGGTGGTCCTCGACCTCCGGCTGGCCATGCACGATGAAGCGTCTCTCGAGCGGGCCGTCTCGGCCGCGGCGAGCATCGTGAGCGCGTGCTGGAAGTCCCGCTCGCGAGTCCGGCTGGCCGCCACCGACGGCACCGACTCCGGGTTCGCGGCCGATCACGCGCACGTTGACGCGATCCTCGAGTATCTGGCCACCGCCGATGTGGAGCGCGACGGCGGTCTGGTCCCGCTGATCGAGCGGCTGCGACGCGACGGTAACGGCGGCGCGCTCGCGGTCATCACCACGGCCGCGGCCACCGACAGCGACCTTGGATCGGTCGGTCGGTTGCGGGGTCGGTTCGGCGCCGTGTCCCTCGTAGTCGTCGAAGGCACAGGCAGGGGGAAGCCGCAGCCGTCCGAGGGCCGGAACTCGATCATCCGCGTGCGAACCGACGACGACTTCGGTCCCGCATGGAACCAAGCAATGGCGCTCTCACGCGGCGGGTTGGTGCGGCGACCGTGACGACGACCCTGCCCCGTCCCGTTCCGGTTGACCAGCAAACCGACGACTCCCCGGATTCGGCCGGGTCAGGCTCCTCGACGCAGCTGTTCGGTGATCCCACGCTGTTGGCGACGGGGGCGCTGACGCTCCTCACACTGGTGGTCGCCGTTGGATTCGGGCGGCTGTTCGCTGACGGCTCATTCATCGGCCCCGTAGTGGCGACCGCCCTCGGCTGCCACGCCACCGCGTGGGCGGCCCGGCGGTGGTCACTCGGACCCGCCGGATTCGCGGTCGGACTGATCGTGCCGGCGGCCGTGATCTCGTGGATGGTGTTGCCCGACACCACCTTCTTCGGTATCCCGACACCGGCGACGCTGACCGGTGCCGGCAACGAGCTGTCGGCTGCGTACGAAGCGTTCCGTCATGTCGTCGCACCCACGCCGGTGAGCGACGGGTTCGTGATTGCTGCGGTCATCGGCGTGGCTGTAGCCGCGCTCCTGGCCGACGCTGCCGCGTTCGCCGTGCGAGCTACCTTCGAGGCGGTCATCCCGTCGTTCACGCTGTTCGTCTTCACCGCGACACTGGGCACGGGCCATTTCCGGACGGTCACCGTGGGCGTCTACCTAGGTGCGGCGCTCCTCTTCCTCATGCTCCACCAAGAGGCGCTCGACTCCATGAGCGCCTCTTGGTTCGCCAGCCGCCACCGAGGCGGCCGCGCCGGCCTAGTGCGCACCGGCGCGGCACTCGGCGCGGTGGCGGTCCTCGCCGCGCTCTTGGTCGGACCGCACCTGCCTGGTGCCGGGGCGCAGCGCGGTCATCCGGCTTCAGGGTGGCGACGGCGAGGGC
Organism: uncultured Actinomycetes bacterium; assembly: GCA_963742585.1. GTDB lineage: Bacteria > Actinomycetota > Acidimicrobiia > Acidimicrobiales > JACDEA01 > JACDEA01. The sequence goes on along the minus strand of CAVUMI010000009.1, from coordinate 758,429 downwards.
CGCACCACCCGCACCACGGTCAGTCCACTGGTGAACATCAGAAGCCGGCTGGTCGACCGGGCCAACGTGGAGGTGTTCACCGTCCGCAGCGCCACCCGCGCGTACTGGCGCCTGACCTCGCTCGACCGCTTCGACGGGGAGATCTGGTCGTCCGAAGGCTCCTACCAGCGCCTTGGGAACAACCTCGACAACGACGCCCCAACCACCACCGGCGAGACCGTCGTGCAGGACTACAACGTCAGCCAGCTGGCATCAATTTGGCTTCCGGGCGCCTACGAGCCGCGCCGGGTCTCGGGCGTGAAGGATCTCAGCTACAACCCCGACTCGGGCAGCATCATCAGCAAGGAAGCATCGAGTGACGGTCTGGCCTACCAAGTCGAGTCGCTGATTCCCCACTTCACCGCGGAACAACTGAACGGCGCGCCTCCCGGCGGGCTCCCGGGCGACGCCATGCGCCGGTACACGCTCCAACCGCAGGTGTCGGCGCGGGTGCGCGACCTCGCGCTACGCACGGCCGGGCAAGGCACGCCGTACGAGCGGGCCAAGGCGCTCCAGGACTTCTTCCGCAGCGGGCGTTTCACCTATGACTTACGCGTTCCTCCCGGTCACGACGGCCGCGCCCTCGACCGGTTCCTCTTCGACGTCCGGCGCGGATACTGCGAGCAGTTCGCGGGGTCCTATGCCGTGCTGGCCCGCCTCGTCGGCCTGCCCACCCGCGTGGCGGTGGGCTTCACGGCCGGCGAACTCAACGCCGATGGCGCGTTCCACGTCCGCGACCTCAATGCGCACGCGTGGCCCGAGGTGTTCCTGTCCGGGTTCGGGTGGGTCGCCTTCGAGCCGACGCCGGGCCGGGGTGCACCGGGCACGCAGGACTACACCGGCGTTGCCGAGTCGCAGGCCAGCGTGACCAACCCGGCCACTGCCACGACGCTGGGGACCACCGTGACCACAGAAGCACCATCGCAACCCGAGCCGACGCCGACCTCGGCGCCCGCCGGTGAGCAACAGGCGCAGCCGCAGTCGCCGCCACCGGCGGCACGCGGGTCGCGACGATGGCTGATCATCGCGTCGGCCGTGCTGCTGCTCGGCGGCGCGTGGGGCGCGGGCGTGCCCGGTGCCAAGCGGCTCCGGCGCTCTCGCCGGCGCGCCGCGGCCACCGATCCCGCACAACGGGTGCTCGTGTCCTGGGAGGAGGCGAGCGAGGCTCTCGGCACCGCAAAGGTCGGGCGCCGGCCGGCCGAGACCATGGCCGAGTACGCGGCCAGGGCTACCGGGCAGCTGCCACTGGTGCACGAGCCCGCCACCGCGCTGGCGACGCTCGCGGACGACGCGGCGGCGGCGAGCTACGCCTCGGTTCCCCCGGAAGCTGAATCAGTGAAGCGGGCCGAAGTTGCGGCGGCCACCGTGGAGTCCGCGGTGCGCGACCACGCCACGGCGCGGCAACGCCTTCTCGGAGCGATCGACCCGAGGCCGTTGTTCAGTCGTCGTCGCGCTTGAAGCGTTCACGGAGGCGCCGCCCTGGTTCGCTGAGGGTCGAGCCGAAGTTGCGTGAACGGAGCGAACGGGCCACGTTGGAGAACCCGCCGCGGCTCATCCGGCGAAGGTTCGAAGCGAAGACGAACGCGCTGCCGAGCATGAGCAGGAAGCCGACAGCGCTCAGCCAGAACGTGTTGAGCTGGGAAATGAGCACCAAGAGGCCGACGACGAACCCGAGAATCGACCATTTCGTGTTGCGGCCGGCGTGGCGATTGAGCGTCGCCGTGCTGACCCCGCGCGCGAACTCGGGATCGTTCTCGTAGAAGCTCCGCTCGATCTCGTGGAGGATCCGCTGCTCATCTTCGGAAAGCGGCACCGGCTCTATCTTCGCGCGATGACCGACCTAGCTCAACGCGACCGCCGTCGGCGCCCCTCCGGCGGCCGCCGAACGGTAGGCGGCATCGGCCACGCGGTGGGCGGTAATGGCGGTCGCGAACCCAGGTGAACCGGGCCGACCGGCGGCCACGCTCTCCAAAAAGGCCTGATCAGCGATGGCGTATGGGGCGAGGCCCTGCCGCCAGGCGGCGGGCAAGGGTAGCTCCGCCACCCAGCCGGCGAGGGTGTCAGCCGACAGCTCGACGACGCCGTCGGCGCCTTCGACGTACACGGGCCCGGTGTCCTCTCGGTCCACCCACAGCAATGCTTTCCGGCAGAAGATCTCGAGCCTGCGGGTCGACGGGCGCGACAGCACGTCGTGCCACACGCTGATCAACGTGGACGTCACCCCGCTGTCGTGCACCAGGTTGACCACCGCCACGTCTTCAATTCCCGGGTGACCAGCATGGTTGGCTGTACGACAGCTGACCTCGGCGACCGGGCCGAGAAGCCACGCCAGCGCGTCAAGGTCGTGGATCGAGTGCTCGAGCAGCGCGCCGCCACCGGCTTGGGCGACGTCAGCCCGCCAGGCGCCACCACCAGCTGAGGTGTACTGGCCCTGGATCGGGAAGAACTGGTCGTCGCGGAGGATCGCCGTCATCGGCGCACCGAGCTGGCCCTCGCCCGCAGCGAGCAGTCTCTGCAGCTCAACCATCGGCCCTTCGACCCGCAACACGAGGCCGACCTGGTTGGCCACGCCTGCCCGTGCCACCGCCTCCCCCATCGCCAGGACGTCGGAGAGGGTCGGGGCCAGCGGCTTCTCGCAGTAGATAGCAACGCCCGCAGCCGCCGCTGCCTCCACCAACGACCGGTGCGTCGCCGTCGGCGTGCAGATCCACACGACGTCGCTCACGGCCAGCACGTCGTCCGGGTCGGTGCTGACCACCTCGGCGCCGTGGGCCCGCCCGAAAGCCTCAGCCCGCTCCCGATGCGGGTCGCACGTCCCCACCACGCGGGCGTCGGCCCGACCGCCCTCGATGATCGCTCTGATCGCCCGCGAGTGGACGCCCCCGATCCACCCACACCCGATGAGTCCCACACGCAATGTCATGAGGATGGTCCCCATTGTTGGTCGCCGCGGCGCTTGGTCCGCAGGCCCTGGTCGCTGACGATCGCCGCCGGACCCACGGCGTCGGGCCCGAAGCGATCGCGGACCGCGTCCACCGCCTTGGTCGTGGCGGTCCAGTTCGTCGTGTCCGCGACGTCATCGAGCGACAACTGGCGGGCGCCGCCCACCACCAGGTTCGAGACGCTGATGCCGAACAGCCGGACACCCGTCGTGACGTCGACCTGTTCCAGCAATGCACTCGCCACTCGGGCAATCGCGGTGCCCTCGTCGATCGCAGCCGGCAGCGAGTGCGAGCGGGTGATGGTGGCGAAGTCATGGAACCGCACCTTGATCGTGACCGTGCGCCCGGCGACCTCGGCCTTGCGTAGCCGGGCGGCGACCGCGTCGGCCATGCGCACCGCTTCACGGTGAAGCACCGCGGGATCGTCGTGGTCGACGGGGTACGTCTCCTCGTGCCCGACCGATTTGATGGCGCGCTGCGGCTCGACGACCCGGGCATCGCGTCCCCAGGAGAGGTCGTGCAGGTGCTGGCCGACCGCCTTTCCCACCGAGCCCACCAAGGTGGCGAGGGACACCTCGGCCAGCTCGCCGATCGTCTGTACGCCGAGCCGTCGCAGCCGCTCCGCGGTTGCCGGGCCGACGCCCCAGAGCGCCTCGATGGCGAGGGGATGCAGGAACGCCAGCTCACCTCCGAGCTCGACGACAAACACACCTCGGCCGGGCACGGGCCCGCGCAGAGACGCCTTCGGCTTGGCCGCCTCCGACGCCAGCTTGGCCAAGAACTTCGTGCTCGCAACCCCAACCGATGACCACAACCCCAATCGGTCATAGAGCTCCGCCCGGATCGCAGCTGCTATCTGCGGCCCGCTCCCGAAGAGCCGCTGTGCGCCCGCCACGTCGAGGAAGGCCTCATCGATCGAGATGCCCTCCACGAGCGGCGTGAACTCGTTGAAAACGTCATAGATCTGGCCACTGACCTCGACGTAGCGTTCGTAACGGCCTTGCACGAACAACGCGTGCGGGCAGAGCCGGCGCGCCCGCGTCGACGGCATCGCGGAGTGCACGCCATACGCGCGCGCTTCGTAACTGCACGCGGCCACGACACCCCGATCGCCGCTGCCCCCGACGATTACCGGCTTCCCTGCCAGCGACGGGTCGTCCAACACCTCGACAGCGACGAAGAACGCGTCCATGTCGACGTGCAGGATCGTCGGCGTCGTTGCGACAGTCACCCCAGCCGGATGATGTTCATCGTCGCCCGATCTGCACCCTCGACCCGGTAGCGAAAGGTGCGCGCTTCGGTCCAACGCTCGACCAGCCACGCCAGCAGTGGCTCGTGGGTCGGCAACCACATCGACGCAACCTGGTCGTCAAGCGCGTCAACCGGGAAAAAGCGGGCGTCGATGACGATGTCATCGGGATCGTCGGCGGCCAGGTCGCCCTCGAACTCGAGCGCACGATGCACCTCAACCCTGAGGTGCCAACCCATGTCGATCGCCTCTGCATCCACCTGGTACAGCGGACCTTCCCACGCGGTGACCCGTAGCCCGGTTTCCTCCTCGACCTCGCGGGTCAGCCCGTCGACGACCGCCTCGCCGTCGGCGACCTCGACCACGCCGCCAGGCGGCGACCAGTCGAGCCGGCCGTCACGTCGGCGGTTGTGCACGAGCAGAACATGCCCATCCCGTTCGACAATCCCGCTGGCGACCACCCAAGAACGCACTTGGCCCGCTGTCTTACCAGATCGCCGTGGCCCGTCTCAGATCAGGCCCGAATGTGTCGATACGGAACGCAAGGTGATGTCCTCCGGACTGCCACCGTCGACCCTCGCGACCGTGATGGGGCTGCTTCTGCTCATCTGCGCGCTCGGGACGATGCTCGCCCTGCTGCGCGCCCGTCGTTGCCAGCGGGCGGTGTCCATCGACCAGCTAACGGGCCTCCTCAACCGGTCGGGCCTCGCCGCCCGCCTGGCCGAATGGCCCGCCGAACAGGCCGCGGCGCTGATCCTGGTCGATGTCGATCACTTCAGCGAGCTCAACGAGGCCTTCGGGCCGACGGTCGGTGACCAGGTCTTGGTGGCGCTCGGACAGCGGGTACGCGTCCTCGGCGCTGATGGCTATGCGGCTCGGTGGGGCAGCGACGAATTCGCCATCGTCGTTCCCGGCGTCTCCGGCCGCGAGGCGCTGGCCCGACTCGCCGAGTCTGTCGGCCGCTTCCTGCAGGAACCCCTCACGGTCGGTGCGGTCGAGATCGCTCTCATGGGCCATGTGGCCGCCGGAAGCTGGCCGTTCCAGGCACCCACCTGGGATGAGCTCCAAGGCAAGGTGGACCTGGCGCTGCGCCGGGCGAAGTCGAGTTGGAAGCGCACGGTCGTCTACGACCCGAAGCCCGACGCGGCCAGCGTGCAACAGCTCGCCCTTGTCGGTGATCTACGCCAGGCCATCGACGGTGACGAACTGCGCCTGCGGTACCAACCCCGGATCCGCCTGGCCGACGGTGCGGTGGTCGGCGCCGAAGCGCTGGTGCGCTGGCAGCACCCCAAGCGCGGCCTGCTCGGGCCGGGCGCGTTCATCCCCGCCGCCGAGGCCGCCGGCCTGGTTGGCGCGCTAACCAGACGGATTCTCGCCATCGCGGTCGAGGACGCGGCGTCCTGGCAGGCCGAGGGCTGGAACCTCAGCGTCTCGGTGAACTTGTCGCCGCAGGATCTCGGCGACGTGGGGCTGGCGACCTACGTCGAGGAACTCCTCGACACCCACGGCCTCCCGCCTGAGCTCCTGACGCTCGAGGTCACCGAGTCGGCCTTCATGGCCGACGCCAGCTTCGGCGCCGAGCTACTCCACGATCTCGCCCGCCGTGGGGTGACCATCGCGATCGACGACTTCGGGACCGGCTATTCCTCGCTGGCGCGGGTCGCCACAATGCCGGCGCGCGAGCTGAAGATCGACCAGGGCTTCGTCGCGGACATCGCGTCGGCGGGCAGCGCTGCTGTCATCAAGGCAACCATCGACCTGGCGCACAACCTCGACATGGTGGTGGTCGCGGAGGGCGTCGAGACCGCGGAGCAATACACCGCGCTGCTCGAGTTCGGGTGCGATGACGCGCAAGGCTTTTGGCTCGGCAAGCCGATGGCGCTTGCGCAGCTCCTTACCGAAGTGGCGCGCTGGGACAACGATGTGAACTCGGTCCGCGCCAAGGCAGAAGATCCGCCGTCCTCCCTTGTGTCAGCTAGCCGAGACGAGCCAGCGGTGCGCGGGCTCGACCTGCCCGCGCCGAAACTGACACCGATCGGCGTGGTCCTCGCCGCGGTGCGACGGGCGGTCGACCGGGCGGGTCCGATTCCAGTTGCAGCGATAACGGCGGTCGTGGCAGCCGGCCTCGCATGGATCTACGTCTTCCGCGGCCAAAGCGCGTGGGCGACCGCGCCGCTGGCCGCGTTGGCTGCCGGAGCATTCGGACTATCGGCGGCGCGCGGCTCCGGCCAAGCGGCGCGCGGCATGCGGCTCCTCGCCATGGCCGCGGCGGTGTGCTGTCTCGGAGCGGTCTTCCCCGCCGTCCACGTCGTCGCCTACGGGCTCGCCATGGCCGGTGTGCTCTCGTTCCCGGTCCGACAGCAACGCACGAGACGCGAACGCAGCGCAACTGCTCCTCGACGGCGGTGCGCTTGGCGTCGCCGCCGCGTCGACGATCTGGCTCGCCGCCATCGGCCCGCTGTTGCAGGACGGAGGGACACTCTCCGAGCAGGTGGCCGGCATCGTTCCGCCCGTCACCGGCCTTGCCCTGTTCATCGCCCTCGCGTTCACCGTGCTCCGAGGGGTCGGGCCGGCCTACCAAGCCCCCATGCGCTGGATCGTGGCCGGCTTGGCCGGCCTGATCCTGAGCGACGCGCTCGGCCCCTCCGCCGATGGCGCTGCCGTCGTTGCGCTGGCCGCACTCAGTCTTGGCGCGGTCATGACGACGCGCCCGATTGCCGACGTGCACGCAGAATCGGTAAGCCCGATCATCGTGTGGCTACCGCACTCGGGCACCGTTGCGCTCTCCGCGCTCCTCCTCGGGAGCGTCGCGTTCGGCAACACGCCCTGGTACCCGATCGGCGGTGTAGCCATCGCCGCCGTGCTGCTCACTCTCGTCGTCACCGCCCGCCACGTCTTCGGCCTACGCGAGCAGCTCCGCTTGGCCACCGAGCTCTCGACGCTCGAGCACACCGATACCCTGACTGGCCTCGCCAACCGGAAGGGCTTCATCGAGGCCGGTGAGCAGCTGTTCGAGAGGTGTCGACGAGACGGCTCGTCGATGGCGGCGTTGATCGCCGACGTCGACCATTTCAAGCTCGCGAACGACCGGCTAGGCCATGCCGTCGGAGACCTGATCCTGCAGCAGGTCGCCGCGCTGTGCCGCGCCAACGTGCTGGACCGCGACCTGGTGGGCCGCTACGGCGGTGACGAGATCGTCGTGCTGTTGTCCGGCGCCGATGTCGACGTCGCCGAGGCAACGGCACATCGGCTCAACAGCCTGGCCGCCGAGTTCACCCCCGAGGGGCTTGACTACACGCTCACAGTAAGCATCGGCGTGGCCGACAGTTCCACCGCCGGAAGCCTGGGTGAGCTGATCCGCAACGCCGACCGCGCCCTCCACGACGCCAAAGAAGCGGGCCCCAACCAGACCGCCGTCTTCCGCGAACCCCTCTTCGCCTAACTCCGAACTGGCGCCGCTTGCATTCTCGAGGCAATGGCTGGTGGTTTCCGACAGCTATTGCCTCGAGAATGGCTCGCTACCCTGGGCAGGTGGACATCGCCACTCGAGCGCGAGTTCGCAGCGCGGCGATCTGGGCGCTTGCATTTCTAGTCATCTCACTGGTCGATCGTTCCTTCGGCTCTCCGGTTGGCGCGTTGCCCGTGGGTGCTGTCATTGGCTACTCGGCGGAGACGCTTGCTCAACGAATAAAGCGGCGACGTCGCGGTTTGTAGCCGGGCGCTCGGCGATCGAGTGTGCGGTTGTGGCTGTGATCCTGCAGCAAATGTCCGATTCCAACAACCACAATCAGCACTCGACGCGGGACATGCGACGGCGGCATCGGCTAGCGCGGCGCTAACCCACGCGGGTGTCGTGGCCTTCCCAGAACGGTTCGCGCAGGACGCGCTTGAGGATCTTGCCCGAGCCGGTGCGCGGCAGTTCGTCGATGAAGGTCACCGACCGCGGCACCTTGTAGCCCGCGAGGTGGTCGCGGGCGTACGCCATGACCGCCCGCGTCGTCGAGAGTCGGCGCCCGGCCGCGGACACGACTACCGCGTGCACGCTCTCGCCCCACTCTTCGCTGGGGATGCCGAACACGGCGACGTCGAAGATGTCGGGGTTGCGCCTCGAGCGCCGCCTCGATCTCAGCCGGATAGATGTTCATCCCGCCGCTGATGATCATGTCCTTCTTGCGATCACAGATGTAGAAGTAGCCCTCGTCGTCGCGGTAGGCCACGTCGCCCACGGTGTGGAAGTCGCCGCGCCGGTCCTCCTCGTACTTGTCCTGGGCCTTGTGGTACGTGTTGAACACGCCGGCGCTGCGGATGAACAGCTCACCCGGCACTCCCGGCTCGGTGACCTCGTTGCCGTCGTCGTCGAACAGCTTCAGCTCGACGCCGGGCGCCGGCAGCCCGCACGATCCCGGCTTGCGCAGCTGGTCGGCCGGAGCGAGCACCGTGTCGACGCCCAACTCGGTCGAGCCGTAGACCTCCCAGAGCGACTCGGCCGGAAAGTCGGCGAGGTAGGCCTGCTTGAGCGCGAACGACCACGGCGCGGCGTTGGCCAGCATGATCCGCATGCGTGCTGCGGTCGTAGCGGGCCTTGACCTCCGCCGGCAGGTTGCAGACCAGCCGGATGGGCGTCGGCGCCGAGAACGTCGAGGTGACGCTGTACTTGTCGACCAGCCGCAGCCAGTCCTCGGCGTCGAACTTGCGCTGGATGACGACGGTGTTCCCGAGCGCATGGGCGACGCCCATGAACCCGCCGGGACCCGAGTGGTAGAGCGGGCCGGTCGTGAGGTACACGTCGTCGGGCGGATAGCCGAAGAGGCCGCAGCAACGCGGCGGTCTGTCGCGGGATCGCCGTCGTGGTCTGGCGCACCGCTCCCTTCGGCTGGCCGGTGGTGCCCGACGTGTAGATCATGGTGGCCGCCGCGCCCGCCGGCACCGGCGGCAGCTCGTCCGCCGACGCCGCCGCGCACAGGTCGTCGGCGTCGCCGCCGTCGAAGACGAGGACTTCGCGCACCTTCGGGATCTCAGGCGCGGATCGTCTCGATCAGCGACGGCGAACTCGGCGTCGACGTAGACCACCGACGCGTCGGAGTTGTCGACGACGTAGGCCGCTTCCTCGGGCGTGAGCCGGTAGTTGAGTGGGACCGCGGTCGCCGCGGCCTTGCGAGCGGCGTGCACCATCGTCACCACGCCCACCGAGTTCTGCCCGCACCACACGACCTTGTCGCCCTGGCCGACACCGATGTCGCGCAACACGTGGGCGAGCCGGTTGGCCGCGGCGTTGAGCTCGGCGAACGTCAGGACATCGGCGCGCCTGCGCCAGGGCGGTCGTCGATGACCGCGGGCTTGTCCGGGTTGGCGCCGGCGTGCAGGGTCAGGATGTCCGGTAAGGCCTCAGTCGCGCTCACGGCGTGACGTTATCGAGTCAGCCGCCTCCGCACGCCCCAGCGGGTGACGAGCGCCAAGCGCCTCGAACACGATGCGTCGCGACATCTTCGACTGACCGTGCTCGCGATCGGCGAACGTGATGGGGACCTCGGTGATGACGCTGCCGGTCTGCGCGACGCGGTAGGCCATCTCGATCTGAAAGCCGTACCCGTCGGCCCGCACCGTGTCGAGGTCGACCGACCGCAACACGTCAGCCCGGTAGGCCCGGAACCCGGACGTGGCATCGGAAACGGCCATGCCGAGCATGACGCCGGTGTAGCGGTTGCCCCACCGCGACAGCAGTCGGCGACCGAGCGACCAGTTCGGGATCACGCCGCCCGGGATGTAACGCGAGCCGATGCTGAGGTCCGCGCCCGCATCGAGCGCCGCGAGGAGCTCGGGCAGCGCCGCGGGATCGTGGGATAGGTCAGCGTCCATCTCGACCAATACGTCGAAACCGTGGTCCAGCCCCCACCGGAATCCGGCCGCGGTAGGCGGCGCCGAGGCCGGCCTTGCCCGGCCGCCGAAGCAAGCTCGACGTTGCCGAGGACGGCGCCGGCTGCCTCGGCCACCGCCGCAGTGCCGTCGGGACTGGCGTCGTCGACCACCAGCACGGTGGCGGTCGGGAACGGCGCGGTGGACGCGCCACAGCACCGCCTCGATGTTGGCCGCCTCCTGGTAGGTCGGTACCACGACGAGGACGCGCCGACGCCGGCTCCGGTTCTCGCCACGGGCGCTGGGCGAGACTCATCGGACCTTCTATCGGCACGTTGGGCCTCGGCATGAGCCGTACCATGCCCGGCGTGCCCGGCTCCGAACCGAAGCTGTCCGCGTTGCCGTCTGCCCGGGCCCGCGCTTCTGGCCTTCGTGGCGATCGTCGTGGCCGGCCTCGCTGGCGGCCTGATCGGTTGGTCCTTTGCCGACCTCCAATGCACCGGTGACTGCGGCACGGCATCGGGAGTCGGCGCGCTGGTCGGCGGCGCGATCGCCGCGGTCGGCGTCGCGGTGGTGGCGGTCCTGGCGCTGCGAGCCATGGGCGAATGGCGCCGGATCCAGACCGACGCAGCCGCTCAGACTCGGCGACGAACCGCCCAACGACAGCCTCCGGAACCCCTCGGCATAGGCCACACCCGCGGCCCGGCCCGCCTCCTCGGCCCGCTCGCGAACCGCGGTGCGCAGCCACTCGCCGGTCTCGCCCAGCTGGCTCTGGTGGCACAGCAGGGCCTCGGCCTTGTCGTCGACCGTCGCCGAGATGTCGACCCAGACGTCCGGCGCCAGCGTCCCTGACAGGTAGACGCACTCGACCTGATGCGCCGGCCCGGCCGTCGGGAAGTAGTGCGGGTTGGCGGCGGCGGGCGCAACCGCATCGAGCGTGGCCCAGCCCACAATCCGGTGGTCGCGGTGATTGAAGTAGCTCTGCCCGAAGAACACCGCCTCGGGATCGGGACACACCACGACGTCGGGCTTCAGCATCCTGCACCAGTGCGACCAGCTCAGCGACGCACTGTCGGGCGAGTTCTCGACCTCGCCGTCGGGCCGATCGAGGAAATGGTGCTGGTGGACGCCAAGCAGGCGACCGGCCGCTTCGACTTCGATGCCGGCGCCGCTTCGCCAACGCGCCGGGCGACACGCTGGGATCTGAGGACCCCTTGTCACCACGTGTGCAGACGACGACTTCCACCGTGCGCACCGGCGCCAGCCCAGCGCGCGAGCGTGCCGCCGCACGACACTTCGGCGTCGTCGGGATGGGCGTACACCGCGAGCGCGCGAGCGGGCACGGCAGCAACAAGCTCGGGCATCGGGAGGGATCGTACCGATACCGGCGGGCGGACTATGACGAGACGAAGCCAGCGCCTTGGCGGCCCGCTCGACGCCGGCGTCGTCGACATCGTGATGGGTCACGAAACGGATCACGCCGGGCGCGATGGTTCCGGAGAGAACGCCCTCGGCGCGCAGGTGGGCGAGCAAGGACGCCGGATGCGGGTGCCGGAACGTGACGATGTTCGTTCGCACCCGATCGGGATCGCACCCGCCAGTCAGGGAATCGCTCGGCGACGGCGTCCGCCAACCGGCGCGCCCGTTCGTGGTCCTCGGCCAGCGCTCGGTCATCGTTCGTAGGGCCACCAAACCGGCAGCGGCGATCACGCCAGCCTGGCGCATGCCGCCGCCGAGCCGCTGCCGCGCCAGCCGGGCACGCGGCCATCACTTCGGCGGGGCCGGCCAGCACCGATCCCACTGGCGCGCACAGACCCTTCGACAAGCAACACATCACCGTGGTGGCTCGCGCCGCGTAATCGGCCGCGGTCACATCCCGGTGGCCACTACCGCGTGGAACAGCCGCGCACCGTCCATGTGGATCGGCACATCGCCGGCTGCGGCGGCAACCGCGTCCAGGCTGATCGAGCGGCCACGGCTGCGCCGTCGGCGGGCATGTGGGTGTTCTCGATACACACCGCGCCGACCGAAGGCTGGTGGTAGTCGACCGCGGCGACGGCGGTCACCACGTCGGTCAGGGCGGAGCATGCCGTCGTCATCGGGCAGCTCATGGAACTGGACGCCGGCGTTCATCGCGCCGGCGCCGCTCTCGTAGATGACTACGTGTTGGCGCGCTGCCGGCCAACACCCAGGTTCCTGGTGCGGCGAGCAGCCGCAGCGCGAGTCTGGTTTCCCATCGTGCCCGACGGGACGAACAGCGCCACCGGCTTGCCGACGCGCGTTCGGCGAACTCCTCCTGCAGCGCGTTGACGGTGGGATCCTCGCCGTACACGTCGTCGCCGACCTCGGCCGCGGCCATGGCGCGGCGCATCTCGGCGGTCGGTTGCGTAACGGTGTCAGAACGCAGGTCGACAAAACCCTCGGGCATCGCCCCTTTACGCTACTGCCGTGTTGGAAACGACCCTGCTGGCCCTCGCGGTCGACACGGCGACCGCCGCAGCGGCGCTGATCGCGGACGCAGTCGCCGCGCACGTCCAGACGAAATCGACACTGACCGACATGGTGACCGAGGTCGACCGGGCCAGCGAAGCGTTGATCGTCGCCAAGCTAAGTGCCGCTCGTCCCGACGACGCGCTGCTCGGCGGAGGAGGGCTCGACGCGACACCGGCACATCGGGCGTCCGCTGGATCATCGACCCGCTCGATGGGACGACCAACTTCATCTACCGGTATCCCGGCGTACTCCGTGTCCATCGCCGCCGAAATCGACGGCGTGATCGCCGTGGGTGTCGTTCACGACGTGGTGCACGGCGAGACGTTCACCGCAATCCGCGGCGGCGGCGCGTTTTGCAACGATGCGCCTCTCAAGGTGGCCGGCGCCGACCACCCTCGCCACCGCCCTGATCGGTACCGGGTTCGGCTACGCCGCCGAGGTTCGCGTGCAGCAGGCGTGCACTGCTGGCCGCGCTCATCGGGTCGGTCCGTGACGTGCGCCGGGCCGGTTCGGCCGCACTCGACCTCTGTTGGGTCGGCGCCGGTCGGCTCGACGGCTTCTACGAGGCGACGCTGCAACCTTGGGATGTCGCCGCCGGCGGCCTGGTTGCCGCCGAAGCCGGCGCTTGGGTGGGCGAGATCGCACGGTCACGACCGTGGCGGTAGTCCCGCAGCTGGCCGAGGCGTTCAAGGACCTTCTCGCCCGCGGCCTGCGCTGAGTCAGCCGAAGAAGACCTCGGCGACCTCGACTAGTTCGCGGTCGACGGTCTTGAGCTCGCCCACCGCTTCGGCCAGTGGCACCCGGACGATGCGGCCGGATTGGAGCGCCACCATCTCGCCGAAGGCGCCGTCGTGGACGGCGTCGATGGCGGCCACGCCGAACCGGGTAGCCAGCACGCGGTCGAATGCGGTCGGCGTCCCGCCGCGTTGGATGTGACCGAGCACGGTGACTCGGGTCTCGAAGCCGGTGCGCTTCTCGATCTCTTCGGCGAGAAGCGTGCCGATGCCGCCCAGCCGCACGTGCCCGAAGGCGTCGACCTCGCCCGACTGCAGGACCATTCGGCTCTGCCCCTGGCGCGCCTTCGGCGCGACCTTGGGCTGGGCCCCTTCGGCCACCACGACGATCGAGGCATAGCGACCCTTCTCGTGCCGGCGCTTGAGAAAGTTGCACACCTCGTCGATGTCGAACTCGATCTCGGGGACGAGCACCTCCGCCGCGCCGCCGGCGATGCCCGGCGTATGTCGCAATCCAACCGGCGTGCCGGCCCATGACCTCGCAGACGAGCACCCGGTCGTGCGATTCCGCGGTCGTGTGGAGGCGGTCGATGGCGTCAACGGCCACCTGCACCGCGGTGTGGAACCCGAACGTGACCTCGGTTGCCGACAGGTCGTTGTCGATCGTCTTGGGCACGCCGACCACCGGCACGCCTTCGACCGGTCAGCTTGTGGGCCACGCCGAGCGTGTCCTCGCCACCGATGGCGACCAGGGCATCGATGCCCGAGCTCGGCCAGCGTGGCCTTGACGTGATCGACCCCGCCCTCGACCTTGTAGGGGTTGGTCCGCGACGAGCCGAGGATCGTGCCGCCGCGCGGGAGGATCCCCCGGCAGCGCTCCACGTCGAGCGCCATCGTGAGTCCTTCGATCGGGCCCTTCCAGCCGTCGCGGAAGCCGATCAGCTCGTCGCCGTAGACCCGTTCGCCCTTGCGGACGACGGCGCGGATGACGGCGTTCAAGCCCGGGCAATCGCCGCCCCCGGTCAGAACTCCTACCTTCATTCGGTACCCCCGAAGGTCACAATGCTGGCGCCACGCTACGCGACGCGGGAATGATGGGCGCTCGACCGGCATCGGGCTGGGTACACGGAGGGGGACGAGTGGCGTTCCGATCGACACGAAGCAACAAGATCAAGCTCCTCAAGGACGTGCGGCTCTTCTCGGCGTGCAACGACAAGGAGCTGGGCCGGATCGCTTCACTCGTCGACGAGGTCAAGGTCGAGCCCGGACGCGTGCTGACCAAGGAAGGCGGCCCTGGCGGCGAGGCGTTCATCATCGCCGACGGGCAAGGCCACCGCCACGCTGCGCAAGAAGAAGCTCGCCACGCTCGGGCCGGGCGCACTCTTCGGCGAGATGTCGCTGCTCGACCATGGCCCCCGGGCGGCCACCATCACCGCGGAGACACCGATGCACCTGCTCGTGCTCGACCCCCGCGGCTTCGTTTCCCTGCTCGACGAGGTGCCCGTCGGTGGCCCGCAAGATCCTCCGGGTACTGGCTGAGCGCCTTCGCGAGGTCGAGAAGGCGCCCCAGCACTAACCGCTAGCGCCGCTTCGGCTCGGTCGCCTTGGTGAGCGCGACCTCGCGCTCGAAGTCACCGAGCTCCTCGAAGCCCTTGTAGACGCTGGCGAACCGCACGTAGGCGACGTCGTCGAGGATGCGCAGCCGGTCGAGAACGGCTATCCCGACCTGCTGGGTGCTGACCTCGGGGCCCTCCAACCGCATCGCCTCCTCGACGTCGACGGCGAGCGACTCCATCTGCATCGGGGCCGATCGGCCGGTTCTTGCTCGCCGACTGCACCCCGCCGACCACCTTGGCTCGGTCGAACGGCTCGCGCTCACCCGAGCGCTTCACCACGACCAGTGGTGCCTCTTCGAGGCGCTCGAAAGTGGTGAACCGCCGACCGCAGAGCAGGCACTCACGGCGGCGCCGGATCGCGCCGCCATCATCAACCGCCCGCGAGTCGATGACTTTGTCGTCCGTCACTCCCGCAGGCCGGGCACCGCATACGCCCCGGACGCTACCGCTGCCGAGCGGAGACCTCCTGGGCGCTCGGAACGGACGATGCGCTCGCCTACCTGCAGCGGCGCACCGTGCCGGGACGGCCGCAAGCTGCTGGACGAGCGGGCGAACGTCGCCGGAGGGCTGCACGGAGCGGGCGATGGTCCAGAGCGTGTCGCCGGGCGCCACGACGTGGACCCGCTGGCTGACGAGCTGGACGGCGGCGAAATCGGCTCGGAAGCGGCGTGGGGCTCACGTCCGAGCCGCGCGGCCATCGTCACCAGGGCAAGGACGAGGCCAGCGAGCAGGAAGACGGCGGCGGCTCGCCGCCGCCAATACACAGTTGTCGGCAGCGTGTGGCGCCGAAATCGGGATGGCGACTGCAGTCATCTCAGTTCTCCAAACGTGTGTTCGTATCTACCCAACCACGAACGAGTGTTCGTGTCAAGACATTAGCGAACAGGTGTTTGTACTCAGCCAGGCCTGGTGGTACCGTGGCAAACAGACGTTCGGGCGAGAACAGAAGGCCAGCACAGAAGGTCAATACGGAAGGCGGGGATGAATGGCTCCAGACGGCGAACTCACCGGCAAGCGGCGCGAGATCCTCGAGTTCATCGATGCGCAGCTGCGTGAGCGCGGCTTCCCGCCGTCGGTGCGGGAGATCGGCGAGGCGGTCGGGCTCACCTCCTCCTCCACCGTGCACGCCCACCTGGCCACGCTGCAGCGCCAGGGGTATCTCAAGCGCGACCCAACCAAGCCGCGGGCGATCGAGGTCCGCTACGACGTGTCCTCGGGATCCTCGGCCGAGCGCCGGCCGGCACGGCACGTCCCGCTCGTCGGCGACGTCGCCGCCGGCACCGACGTCCTGGCCAACGAGAACGTCGAGGAGCTGGTCCCTATGCCGGCTGACTTCACCGGCGACGGCCAGCTCTTCATGCTCCGCGTCCGCGGCGACTCGATGATCGACGCCGGCATCCTCGACGGCGACTACGTCGTCGCCAAGCAGCAGCCCCGAGCCGAAAAGGGCGACATCGTCGTGGCCGGCATCCCCGGCGACGAGGCCACGGTCAAGACCTACTCCCGCAAGGGCAACAAAGTCGTCCTGCTGCCGGCCAACGCCGCGGCTCGCGCCCATCGAGCTCGACCCCGCCGACGTGACCGTCTACGGCCGGGTCGTCACAGTGCTCCGCCGCCTCTGAACCGCTGACGCCAGCCGGCCAGGCCGGTCGCACCAGCGGCGCCAAGTAGGCCGAGGACGGCGAGAATGCCGGGGAGCGGACCGATGTCGTCGTCATCGCTGCTGCGGCGCGGCAGCTGCTGACTGAAGACGCAGGCCTGGGCGGCGGCTCGGTGGTCGTTGTGGTCGTTGCTTCCTCGATCGTGGTGGTGGGTGCGGGCGCCACCGTTGTCGGCGCAGGCGCCGCGGGGCGCCGAGTCGTGGGCGTCGTCGAGTTGCGGCGCACCGGCGGCCGGCGCCGTCGTCGGTGTCACCGGCGGCGGGCTCGGCGTGCCGCCGCCACCGCCCGGCGTCGGGACCACGGCCGGACACGACGAGCCACAGACGGCGCGGGCCACGTTGATGCGGCCCCTGGCAACTCGTGCCGCAGTCGGCCGCGTCGAGGGTGGTCATGAGTGCCGAGATGGCACCTTCACGCGACAAGCCCTTCGCCAGCAGACTGGCCAAGGCCCCAGTTACCAGCGGCGCCGCCATCGACGTGCCCTGCTCGTAGGCGTAGGGGGCTTTGCCGGACGGCGTGTTCGAGCGGGCGTAGGTCGACAGCACGCACTTGGCCGGCTGGCTGCCGCAGTCGCTGGCGTTGCCGCCGGGAGCAGCGACGCCCCACTGAGCGCCGCTCGGTGCACAGGCGTAGCCCGCCCAGTCGTCGCTCGGACCGGTCGCGGTCACGACGACGGCGTTGGTGCTGGCCCAGCCACCACAGCTGTTGTTGCCCGCGGCCACCACCGGGATCGCGCCGCGTGTTCCAGACCTCATTGGCGACGCGCCCGCACGTCGTTGTTGCTGACGAACAGCCCCAAGCCGAAGAACCCGGCGTCGCCCAGGCTGAAGTTCACGACCTGCGCGCCGTGTTCGACCACCCAACGAGCGCCGGCGCGGATGTCTTCGCACGCTGGTGCTGTCGCCGAGTCGAAAGACCCTGGCCACGACCAGCTGCGCCGAGGGCGCCACCCCGGCGACGCCCTCACCGTTGTCCTTGGTCGCGGCGATGATGCCCGCGACGTGGGTGCCGTGGCCCTGATGTCGTCGCCGCTGCCGCCGCAGCCGGCTGCCGTTCGCACTGCCGTGTTGTCCACGACTGGCGGCGACGGACCGCCGAGGTCGGGGTGGCCGGCGTCCACGCCCGAGTCGACGATGCCGACCTTCATGCCGGCCCCGGTGGAGACGCCCCACGCCTGCCGCGGCGCCGATCTTGTCGATGTCCCACAGCTCCGCTGTAGATGTCGCTGGTCGTTCGACGCCAAGGCCCCATCGCCGGCGACCAGGAGCAACAGCAGCGCGACGAGGAAGACGGTGGACCGGCGCATCGCCCCATGGTGCCACGCAGCGTGGCGGTCGCGAGCACGCTCCCGGGTAGGGTCAGGGGGCAAATCCGGCAAATCCCAACAAGAAGGAGAAAGAATGCCCGTTCGCAAGGCCGAAGCGCAGTGGGAAGGCACGCTGCAGGACGGCAAGGGCCAGATGCGGTTCGGCAGCGGGGCATTCGAGGGCGCAGTACTCGTTCAGCTCACGGTTCGAGGAGGGCACCGGCACCAACCCCGAGGAGCTGATCGCCGCCGCCCACGCCGGCTGCTTCTCGATGGCGCTCTCGGGCGCGCTCGGCCGCAACGAGACGCCGCCGACCCGGGTGTCGACCACCGCCGATGTGCACCTCAACAAGACCGACGACGGCTTCCGCATCCAGCGGATCGACCTCCAGACCGAAGCCGAGGTCGCCGGGATCGACGACGCCAAGTTCCAGGAGATCGCGCACCGCGACCAAGTCCGGCTGCCCGGTTTCGGTGCTGCTGTCGGCGCCGAGATCAACCTCGACGCCAAACTCATCTAGCCGATCAGGAGCGACCTGCAGCGCGGTAAACACTCGCTCGATCTCACCGCGCTCGACGCGCTCGCCGCGTTGTGCGCCAGGTTCGGGTCGCCGGGCCCGAAGTTGGTCGCCGGCACGCCGCGATTGGCGAAGAACGACGCGTCGGTCCAGCCCAGCTTGGCCATGGGCGGCGCGTCGACCCGTCGCCACCAGCTCGGCCAGCAGCGGGTGATCGAGCGCGGGCGGTGCCGGTCGGCCGTGTCGAGCAACTCGAACGGTGTCGCCGGCCTCAAGCGCGCCGGCGATCGACCGACGCGGACGTGGTCGGTCGCCTCCTCGATGGTGCGGTCGGGCGCGAAGCGATGGTTGAGCGTGACGGTGGCGCGGTCGGGCACGACGTTGCCGGCGACACCACCGTCGACCTTCACCGCCTGAAGCGCCTCCCGGAACTCGCAGCCGTTGAGCACCGGCCGCCGTTCCTCGTAGGCTCGCCACGCGCGTCGAGCACGGCGCCCAGCCGGTGGATGGCGTTGCGGCCCATCCACGGCCGGGCGGTGTGGGCCCGCTCGCCCGCCAGCGTGACGTCGACGCGCAGCGTGCCCTGGCAGCCAGCCTCGATGCGGGCGCCGGTCGGCTCGCCAGGATGGCGGCGTCGCCGGCGAGAAGGTCGGGCCGCGCCTTGTCCAGCTTGATCAGCCCGCTGTACTCGCTCGCCACCTCCTCGCACTCGTAGAAGATGTAGGTGACGTCGACTGGCGGTTCGGCCATCGTGCGGGCCAGCTCGAGCAACACGGTCACGCCGCTCTTCATGTCGGCGGCGCCGAGACCCCACAAGCACGTCGCCCTCGATGCGCGCCCGCTCGTTGCCGTTGGCCGGCACGGTGTCGGTGTGGCCGGCGAGGATCAGGCGCTGACTCCGGCCCAGCGACGTTCGCGCCACCAATGTCTGCTCGACGCGATCGACCGTCAGCCACGGCACGCGTGCGCAGCTCGGCTTCGATGACGTCGGTGATCTCCTGCTCGTTGTGGCTCACCGACGGAATGTCAACCAGTTCCGCGCACCGCTGAAGCAGATCCGGCTCACTCACGTCGCGATGTCCTGCTCGCGCAGGATGTCGTTGAGGTGCGTCCGCTCGCCCGGCTCCAAGCGCTGGCGGATCAAGATGCACGGCGTCCGAACTCGCCGCCGGTGAACTTCTTCGGCACCCACGACTGCACCGCGACGCAATACGGGCGGCACGACGCCGCGCTCGAGCTCCTCGCCGGTCTCCGCGTCGATCACCGGGATCGTCGGGTCGAGGATCGCGCCCGCGCCGAGCACCGCGCCCTCGCGCGACGCGCGCGCCGTTGACGACCATGCAGCGGCTGCCGATCAGGCAGTTGTCCTCGATGATCACCGGTGCGGCCTGCGGCGGCTCGAGCACGCCGCCGATGCCGACGCCGCCGCTTAGATGGACGTTGGCACCGATCTGCGCGCACGAGCCGACCGTGGCCCACGTGTCGACCATCGTGTTGGCGCCGACCCGCGCGCCGATGTTGACGTAGCTCGGCATCAGGATGACGCCGGGCTCGAGGTACGAGCCCCACCGCGCCGAACCGCCGGGCACGACGCGCACGCCGGCCGCGGCGTAGTCGCGCTTCAGCGGGAGCTTGTCGGCGTACTCGAACGGCCCGACCTCGATCGTCTCCATCGCCGAGAGCTTGAACAGCAGCAGGATCGCCTGCTTCAGCCAGGTATGCACCACGGGCGTTCCGTCGACGACCTCGGCGACGCGCGCCTGGCCGGTGTCGAGCAGCGTGATCGCCTCGTGCACCGTCGCGGTGGCGTCGGCGTCGCCCGCCTTCACCGCGTCACGGTTCTCCCACAGTTCTTCGATGCGCGCTTGCAAGTCGGCCACGGCGTTAGACCGTAGCGTGAGGCCGTGATCCGCTGGCTCGACCGGGTGTTTCCCGCACCAGACGTGAACCCGCCGGTGCCCGAGACCAAAGAAGCGATGCAGCGCGTCACTTCGCAGGCGGCGTTCGAGCCGGACAGCTGGACGCCGGAGCGGGCGGGCAAGGTCGCCGCGCTGTTCGACCAGTTGGCGACGGAGTGGAACGAGCGCTATTCGCACGAGCCGCTACGAGGCACTCGAAGACGCGCTCGACCGCGGCGACGTTGGCCGCGGTCGCTGCCTCGAGGTCGGCTCGGGAACCGGGTTGGCCACGCCCCATCTCGCCGCCCGGTTCGAAGCTGTGGTCGGGCTCGACCTCTCGGCCGAGATGCTGCGCCAGGGATCGGGGCCGCGCGTCCAGGCCGACGCCGTCGCGTTGCCATTGCCGGACGCATCGATCGACTGCGCCGTGCTCGTCAACGCGCTTTTGTTCCCGCGCGAGCTCGACCGCGTCCTCGACGCCGCGACGGCATGATTGTCTGGGTCAACACGCGCGGCGCCGACACACCTATCCATCTCCCGCCCGAGGACGTCGCCGCCGCGATGCCTGGCGAGTGGAAGGGTGTGGCTGCCGAAGCCGGATTGGGCATCTGGGCTGTGGTGCGCCGCGCCGACTAGGGCGGCCCGCGCCACCTCCACGCACCGGGCCCACCCTCGAGGCGGTGACCGCCGTAGGTGATGAGGTCGTGATCAAAGGAGCACAACGTGGCCAGGTTCCAGTAGGCGGTGGGGCCGGCCTTGGCGTAGTCGATGCAGTAGTGATGGACCTGCAGGCGATGGGCCGAGGAACAGCCCGGGGCGCACACAGCGATAGCCGTCGCGCTCGAAGATGGCGGTATCGAGGGTCGCCGGCCTACGCCGGCCCGGATGGGCCACCTTGGTGACATCGACGCCGTTGGTGAGGAGCACCTTGACAAAGGCCCCGGCCAGGATGGCCCCGATGGCCTCGCCCACCGGGATCGGCCCGGTGGTGCGTCTCAGCCATGCCCTCGTCGTCGCGCAGCGCTGAGGCATCGACCCGGATCACCACGGTGGTATCGACTGAGGCCCCGCCTGAGGTGACCAGGTTCAGCAGCGCATCGGCCCGGTAGGCCTCGGCTGACTCACGCCGGCCCTCGGCATGGGCGGCCTTGAAGACCTTCTCGGCCTCGGCGGCGAGCGCCGCATCGAACTGCGCCCCGGCCATCGCGGTGGTGCGGCCCGAGTAGCAGTAGCCGCCCTCTGCATCGGTCCAGCTCCGGTGGTGGCGCTCCTTGTGGATGCGCGGCGTGGCGGGCGGCCTCGTCATCGACTCAGCGGGCCTTGGCCTTCTCCTTGGCGCAGGTGCCCTTGAGCCCCTTGAAGCTCTCCTTCTTGGCCGCGCCGAGCAGGCGTTCCTCGTTCTCCCGGTTCGCCGCCGGGCCGATCGCATTGATCTGGTCCCCTGAGAGCTCGCCCTTGCGCAGTGCCTCGTTGGTGCTGGGGCAGGTCCTCGAGCTTGGCCGAGGTCTCCAAGGTGTCCTTGGCCGCGCCGTAGCTGGTGCCGGTCTTGGCCGCCAGCCACTCCTCCGGGCTCCGATGACCCTTCCGGGTCCAGTCGCTGCTGTCCGCGGCCCGCTCGGCCACCAGCGTGCGCTGACGGCCGCCGGCGCGCTTTTCGATCTCGGTTGCAGTCATCGAGCAGCTTCACCGCGTCGCGGGGATGCAACGCGGCGGGATCGAGCGCGACGAGGACTTCGTCGAGTTCGCCGATCAACCGCTCAAGCGTTGCGAGCACTGCATCCTCCGGACTCGGAGGGGACTGTCATAGGGGGAAGTAGTCACCCGATAGCTGCTGCCCTCAGTATACGAACACATGTTCGATCCTTTCAAGCCTGCTAGAAGATTTTTGATGGCCGTCATCGAGATCACAACGTTCCGGTTGGCCGACGGCGCCGATGAAGCAGCGTTCCTCGATGCCGACACCCGAGTGCAGACCGAGTTCATTCCGAACCACCGCGGATTCGCCCGTCGCACTACGGCTCGCCATGCCGACGGCGACGTGGGTAGTCATCACCCTGTGGTACGACACCGAGTGCGCCGACGCGTCGGCTGCGCTGGCCGAATCCCACCCGGCAACCACAGCTTTCGATTCGTTGATCGATCCGGCATCGGTGCTGATGGAGCGCTACCAAACCCTCGACTGACGGTCCCTACTGCTGGACGAGCATCACCGGGTTGCCTTCGGGATCGGTGATACCAGCGAACGTCGGACCACCCTCGACATCGAACGGCTCGGCGACGATGGCGCCACCCAAGGTGGCGGCCCTGTCGAGCGAATCGCGCAGGTCGCGAACCTGGATGAAGAGCGTGACCCGGCTGCGATCGCTGGCCCGGATATGGCCAGCCGGACCGGGCTCCGGGCCCCCGATGCCGGCCGGGATGTCCATGATGTAGCCGTCGCCGATATCCCAGTTGAACAGCGCGGCATAGAAGGCCTTCATCACTTCGGGATCACGCGCTTCGATCTCCCAGTGCACCACCGGGCGGGGCCAGTCCTCACTCATCGAACCAACGCCCAACCGCTCGGCGACCAGTTCGAGTCGGTCCATCGGCTGCACGAGCGCGACCCGCACGTAGCCGGCGCCGGCCGCGCCATAGAGATCGCCCGGGAGACACAGCGCACCGCCGCGCGCGGCGAGATCCTCGGTGAATGCCCACGCGTCACCGCCGGGCACCGGCGCCCACAGATAGAAGCCGCCAGCCGGCATCGGCGCGTCGACGATCGTGCGAAAGAACTCCAGCCGCTCGCGGTACCGCTCACGCTGCTCGTCGACATGCGTGTCGTCGGCCAGCGCCACCACTGCGGCGGCCTGCACCGGACCGGGTACCAGCATGCCGACGTGCTTGCGGACCTCGGACAGATAGCGGACCAGGTCCGCGTCGCCCGCGTAGAAGCCGGCGCGAAGTCCGGCCAGGTTCGAACGCTTCGACAGCGAGTGCACCGCGACCACGCCCGTCGGTGCCGGTTTCGAGAATCGTGCGGCCGCGGCCGTCCCACGTGAACTCGACGTAGCACTCGTCGCTGAACACCGGCACGCCGTGCGCGCGGCCCCACGCCGGCGGCGGCGTCCAGATCGGTGAGTGCACCGCTCGGGTTGGCCGGCGAGTTGACCCAGAGCACCAGCGCCCGCTCGGCATCGCCCGGATCGATCGCCGCCAAGATCGTCAACCGCGACCGCGCGGCACCCGGCCAGGATCGCGCCCATCTCGTAGGTGGGGTAGGCGACCGACGGATACAGCACGGTGTCGCGGTCGGGCGTGCGCAGCTTGAGCCATTGCGGCAGCGTGGCCACGAACTCCTTGGTGCCGACGCACGCGGCCACCTGGGCGCCGGCGTCGAGGTCGACGCCGAACTTGCGGGCGATCCAGTTCGCCGCGGCCTCCCGGTACGCGGCGCTGCCGATCGACGCTGGGTAGCCCCGCTCGGTGTCGGAGGCGGCCGAGCGCGTCGACTACCGCGGCGGGCGGCGGATCGCACGGCGTACCGATCGACAGGTCGACCGCCCCACCTTCGTGCGCCTCGGCCTTCGCCTTGGCGCCGGCCAGCCGCTCGTACGGATACGGCGGCGGGACGAACGCCGGCGACTCACCCGGCGACGAACTCCTTGAATCGTGCCGCGCCGGCTGTATCGAGGCGGGCACGCAACCGTGTGCCGTCGCTCTCGTGTTCCTCCTCGAGAACCTCGCCCTCGCGGTGGACGGCGGCGACGACGTCACCGCGCTCGTACGGCACCAGCAGTTCGACCACACCGGTCATGAGCGCGCAGCTGGTCGCCGATGGCACCGAGCAACTCCTCGATGCCCGTCGCCGTCCTTAGCCGAGATGACAACCGAACCCTCGTTGCGGGCGGCCAGCCGCTTGCCCTCGGCGGTCAAGTCGGCCTTGTTGAACGCGAGCAGTTCGGGAACGTGCCCGGCGCCGATCTCGTTCGAGCACCGATCGCACCGCGTTGATCTCGGCTTCAGGATCGGCGGCGGCCGCATCGACGACGTGCACCAGCAGATCCGACTCGGCGACCACCTCGAGGGTGGACCGGAACGCCTCGACCAGTTGGTGCGGAAGCTTGCGCACGAAGCCGACGGTGTCGGACAGCAGCACCGTCTCGCCGCCGGGCAGCTGAAGCTTGCGCGTGCGCGGATCGAGCGTGGCGAAGAGGCGGTCCTCGACGAGCACGCCGGCATCGGTGAGCGTGTTGAGCAGCGTGGACTTACCGGCGTTGGTGTAGCCGACGAGCGACACCGTGAACAGCCGTGACCGTTGGCGGGCCCGGCGTTGCGTGCGCCGCGTCTTGGTCGAGCCGCTTGAGATCGGCCTCGAGCTTGGTCATTCGCTTGCAGCAGGCGGCGGCGGTCGATCTCGAGCTGCGTCTCACCGGGACCGCGCGAGCCGATCGGTGCGCGCGCCGCGCCCGCGCCCATCGCGCCGGCCTGCTGGCTGAGCTGCTTGCCGCGGCCGCGCAAGCGCGGCAGCCGGTGACGCAAGCAGCGCCAGCTCGACCTGCGTCTTGCCCTCCAGGGTGCGTGGCGTTCTGGGCGAAGATGTCGAGGATCACGTCGGTGCGGTCGATGGCCGTGCGCCCGAGGATCTTCTCGAGGTTGCGCTGCTGGGCGGGCGACAGCTCGTCGTCGAACACCACGGTGTGGGCGTCGACCTCCTCGCGACAGCTCGTGCAGTTCCTGCGCCTTGCCGCTGCCGATGTAGGTCGCCGGGTCGGGCGCGTCGCGACGCTGCAGCACGCGCCCGGCCTCATCGGCGCCGGCGGTGCCGATGAGCTGCGCCAGCTCGTCCAAGATGCGCTTCGGTCTCCTCGACCGAGGTCGGCGGGATGGTCACGCCGACGAGGATGATGCGCTCCCGAAAGGCGCGCTCGATCAGCGACATCTGGTCACCTTCACCGTGTAGGTGCTGGCGGCCAGGTCGACGACGGCGGTCGCCACCCGGCTGGTGCACCGTCACCTGGTCGCCGGCCCAGCCCCACATGCGAGCGGCGGCGGCCGACGCGTAGGCGCCGGTGCCGCACGCCTGCGGTGATGCCGACGCCGCGCTCGTGCACGACCATGTCGATCGTCGTCGCCGTCGCGGCGGTGATGACCTCGACGTTGACGTCGAGGTGCTGCTCGGCCGAGCTCGAGCACGTCGCCGCTGCCGGAAGACCAGGTGCGGGTTGCCGACGTCGACGAACGCGGCGCCGTCGTCGGCGTCGTCGATCTTGGGCTCGCCCATCTCGACGGTGACCGCGTCGGCCACCTGGACCCGGCGGCGGCCGGCGTCGGTGTCGATGATGACGTCGGGCCCGGCGACCTGCCCGGCGTCGACCGCGGCCTGGCCGAGACAGGCCAGGCCGTTGCCACTCACCTCGGCCCGACCGCCGTCGGCATTGCGCAGACACCATCGTCGAGATCGGCGCCGCTCGGCGCCCGGCGTCGGCGGCGATGACGCCGTCGACCTTGCTCGCGCTCGCACAGCTGCGCGCGCGGCATCCTCGTCGACGGGCGCGTCGAACAGGATCACGAACGTGTTGCCGAGGCCTTCGTAGACGGGGACGGGCATCCGGCCCAGTCTCCCAGCACCGCGGCACCACTTCGACCGGTTTCCGCCATTCGATGCGCGGGTCACGCCGGAACCAGGCTCGCTGGCGGCGGCCGAACGCCACCGTGCGGCGGCGGACGTCAGCTCGATCGCCTCGTCGAGGGACACTCTCGCCGTCGAGGTGCGCGAGGAGTTCGCGGTAGCCGAGCGCCTGGCCGGCGGTGCGCGAGATCCGGCCGTCGAGGCCACGGACCTCGTCGAGGAACCCGGCGTCGAGCATGGCTGCGAGCCGACGCGCGATCCGCGTCGCGGAGCGTCGGCAGGCTCGATCTCGACGCCGACGAAGCGGAACGGCGACGGCGCGTAGGTGGTCAAGCCCGCTGCCGAAGGACGAGAACGGCCGGCCGCTGCCGAGCGTGACCTCGAGCGCCCGCACGATGCGGCGTCGGTTCGTCGCGGTCATGCGTTCGCCGCCGCCAGCGGATCGAGCGTCGGCCAGCCGGTCGGTGCAGCGCCGCGGTGTCGGGCTCGCGCTCAAGCTCGGCCCGTACATCGCGGCCACTGGCCGGGAATCGGCAGCCGGTCGGTGACCGCGCGCAGGTACAGGCCGGTGCCGGCGACGAGCAGCGCGCGTGTGCCCGCGCTGCTCGATGCCGGCCATCGCGTCGTCGAAGGCGGCGCGGTAGCGGGTGACGGTGAAGTCCTCCGACGGCTCGGCCAGATCGATGCCGTGATGCGGCACCGCGGCCTGGTCGGTCGGCGACTGGGCTTGGCCGTGCCCACGTCCATGCCCCGGTAGACCTGCATCGAGTCGACGGCCACGATCTCGACGTCGGGCCGCTGGCGGGCGATCTCCATTGCCAGCGCCGACTTACCCGACGCCGTCGGGCCGAGCAGGACGACGTGACCGGGCTTCACACGCCGATGAGGTGGTGCGTCTTCGCTTCGGTGACCACGACCGTCGCGGTACGCTGCCGATCGCGGCGTCGCCCGCCGCGAAGTGAACGAGCTTGTTCTGCCGCGTGCGGCCCGTGGTCATCGCCGCGTCCTTCTTGCTCGGACCCTCGATCAGCACCTCCTCGGTGCGGCCGACGCGGGCCTCGTGCTTCCGCCGGGCGGACCGCTGCACGACCGCGTGCAGCCGCTCGAAGCGCTCGCCGGCGACGTCGGCGGGGACGAACGCGTCGGTCATCGATCGCCGCCTCGGTGCCGGGCCGGGGCGAGAACAAGAACGTGTACGCGCTGTCGTACTCGGCCGCGGCGACGACCTCGAGCGTGCGCTCGAAGTCGTCCTCGGTCTCGCCCGGGAAGCCGACGATGATGTCGGTGGTCACCGCGAGATCCGGGCACGGCGTCGCGGGCGGCAGCCAACTTCTCGAGGTAACGCGCCGACGGTGTAGCCGCGGTGCATGGCGGCCAGCACGCGATCGCTACCCGACTGCAGCGGCAGGTGGAGGTGCTCGCACACCGCCGGGACCTCGGCCATCGCGGCGATGGTCTCGGGGCGCAGGTCCTTCGGGTGCGGGCTGGTGTAGCGAACGCGGCGGATGCCGTCGACCGCGCCGACGGCGCGGAGCAGGTCGGCGAACAGCGGGCGCCGCTTGGTGAGGTCGCGCCCGTAGGAGTTCACGTTCTGCCCGAGCAGCGTGACCTCGCTGACGCCGTCGGCGGCGGCCCGCTCGACTTCGGCGACGATGTCGGCGAACGGCCGGCTGATCTCCTTGCCCCGCACGGCGGGCACGATGCAGAACGCGCACGAGTTGTCGCAGCCGATCTGGATCGTGACCCACGCCGCGTAGGGCAGGTCGCGGCGCACCGGCAGCGCGCTGGCGAAGGCGGCGTCGTCGGCCGGCGTCTCGTCGAGGATCTCCATGACCGGCCCGCTGACGCGTGCCGCGTCGAGCAGCGCGGCGGCGCGGCCCACGTTGTGGGTGCCGAACACGACGTCGACCTGGCGACGCCCGCTCCTGGATGAGGCCTCGGTCCTTCTGAGCCAGGCAACCACCGACCGCGATCTGTAGGTCGGGCCGGCGCTCCTTGAGCGCTTTGAGGTGACCGAGGTTGCCGTACAGCCGGTTGTCGGCGTTCTCACGGATGCAGCACGTGTTGAGGACGACCACATCGGCGTCGTCGAGATCGGTCGGCCCGCTCCATGCCCTCGGACTCGAGCAGCCCCGCGATCCGTTCGGAGTCGTGCTCGTTCATCTGGCACCCGAAGGTGCGGATCAGGTACTTCCGCGGCTCCACAGCCTCGAGGCTACGCGGTGACCACCGGCGGGCTGAGTTGCGCACCGGCACGGTCCTCGACCAGCAGCCGCAGTGCGGTCCGCACCTCGCCGTCGATCAACACCTCGGCGAACGACGGCACGCACACCAAGTCGAGGCCGGCGTCGATCGACAAAGCCGCGGGCGATGGCGACCGCCTTGATCGCCTGGTTGAGCGCGCCGGCGCCGACGACCTGCAACCTCGGCCGCATGGCCCTGGCGCACGATGCCCGCCACCGCCCCCGCGACCGCGTGCGGATTCGACTTGCTCGACACCTTGAGCACTTCGAACCTGCCCATGCATGCCCCAACCCCCATCTGGGGAGGATTCGCCGCGGCGCGCGGGCTATTCCTGCCGGCGACGGACGCTAGTCGTCGATGAGGATCGGCTCGTCGTCCTTGGGATCGGCGCCCAGCGGCACGCTCGTCGACCTCGCCGAGCTGCACGTCGCCGGCCACTGCGCCGATGCCGGCCTGCCTGGCAGATCCGCTCGTAGATGGTGACCATCAGCTCCGGGTTGTCGATCAGGAACTGCTTGGAGTTCTCCTTGCCCTGACCGAGCTGCTCGCCCTCGTATGTGTACCAAGCGCCCGACTTCTTGACGACGCCGAGGTCGACGCCACGTCGAGGACCGAACCCTCGCGGCTGATGCCCTTGCCGTACATGATGTCGAACTCGGCTTGCTTGAACGGCGCCGCCACCTTGTTCTTCACGACCTTGACCCGCGTGCGGTTGCCCACCACCTCGACGCCGTCCTTGATCGCCTCGATGCGACGAATGTCGAGCCGCACCGACGAATAGAACTTCAGCGCCCGGCCGCCCGGTGTTGTCTCCGGGCTGAGCCGAACATCACGCCGATCTTTTCCCGGAGCTGGTTGATGAAGATCATGATCGTGTCGGAGCGGCTGAGGTTGCCGGTGAGCTTGCGCAGCGCCTGCGACATGAGGCGGGCCTGGAGACCGACGTGGGTGTCGCCCATCTCGCCCTTCGATCTCGGCCCGCGGCGTGAGCGCGGCCACCGAGTCGATGACGACGATGTCGAGCGCGCCCGAACGGACGAGGATGTCGGCGATCTCGAGCGCCTGCTCGCCGGTGTCGGGCTGCGAGATCAAGCAGCTCGTCGACATTGACGCCGATGGCCGCTGCGTAGATCGGATCCATGGCGTGCTCGGCGTCGATGTATGCGCAGATGCCGCCGTTGCGCTGCGCCTCGGCCACCGCGTGCATGGCCAGCGTGGACTTGCCGCTTGACTCCGGTCCGTAGACCTCGACGATGCGGCCGCGAGGGAGGCCACCGATCCCGAGGGCGAGGTCGAGGGCAAGTGCCCCCGTGGGGATGACGCCGATCTCCATGTGGGTGGTCTCACCCATCTTCATGATCGACCCCTTGCCGAACTGCTTGTCGATCTGGCTGCGGGCCATCTCGACGGACTTCTCTCGCTCCTTCGCATCCATTGCGGAGCCCTCTCTCTTCTCAGTCGGATAGGACGACTGCGAACTGTACGGAGGGGGTGTAACAGCTACCCCGAGGAGTTCCACGAGTGTAATTCCGAACGTCTGTTCGGGGCAACGACCCTTGCCCTTCGTAACGACTTCGCTATAGTTCGTAATGAGTTCGATATGCCGCCCAGTAGGCCCTCAAACCGTCATCAGGTGTTCAAGCCCGGTGAGTTACCTCTCGTGCTGCTCGCGTTGCTCGCCACAGCAATCGATGAACGGCTACGAGCTTACTCGGCTGAGCTCGGCCGACTATTCGGACCCGACTACAAGCCCTCGCCTGGGGCGTCTACCCCGCCATCCACGCGCTCCTGACAGAGAAGCTGATTCGGTCTGACAAGGCGCCCCGTAAGGCGTACCAGCGTGACCGGCGATCGGTACGTGCCGCTCTTCAGACGAGCGACCGCGATTCTCGCAGGCGATCGAGATACGCACCGGCGTGCGCCTTCGCGAGTGCGGCGAGCTCGCAGCCGGTGCTCGACCGCTTCACCGCGCGCGTGCAACAGCTCGCGCGGGAAGCTCGATCTTGTAGAGCGTCGAGGCCATCCTCGAAGCGAGCGGCGACCCGCATCGAATCACTCAGCTCCCAAAGGAAGGATGATCGATGACAGACGACCCGTTCGAGCGAGTCGTCGCAACGGGATCGGCGACTAGCCGGTTTCGCGTGAAGCTTCGCCCGATCAACGCGCCGACACTCGCTGTCCCGCAACGATCCGGATGGATGGCCACCTGGACGTCCTCGCTGCTAGCCGTTCACATCTTTGCAGGTCCATGCGCGGTCTTCAGGACGTGGACGATCATCCACTTCTGCGTCTACGCCATCGCCGTGGCGTCGATTCTGTCGCCATCGTGGTCCAGGTTCGTCAGGACGCTCAAGCAGCCTACTTGAGCCGCCGGTGGCTGACGACGCTGTAGCGGGCGCCCTTTCGGATGCAGCTCGCTGGCGACGAAGGTCAACTCGTCGACCGGCCACTCCCCCGCGATCGGTACGCCACAGAGCGGCCGCAGATCGACACCCCGCCGCTGACGCGCTCGGGCCAGCGTGAGATGGCCATGGAACGGCCGATCCTCAGGACCGAAGGCGGCGGCGACTGCAGCGGCGACGTCGTCGAGCCCGGCGACAGGCACGTGCAGCGTGCTGTGGCCGAACCGGGCGGTCGCCGGCCCCATGATCGCCGTGGTCGACGCGGCCGACACTCGGGCCAAGTCGCCGGCCGCTTCGTTCGACGTCGCGCGTCTCCGAGGAAGCGAAGCGTCACGTGCCACTGGTCCCCGGTCGTCCACCGCAGCCCTTCGACGTGCGGCCGATCCAGCGCCGCGGATCGCCATCCATGATCGGCGCCGGCGGCCACACGGCGACGAACAGTCTCAGCCGTCGCCTCGATCCGAGCAGGCGGCGGCGCAGAAGGTCGAGCAGCGAGATGGCCGCGAACTGGCGGACACGGTCGCGGTCGCCGGGCAGTCGGACGTGCGACCGTCTCGGCGTCGCCGTCCATGGCCAGGCCGAAGAACACGGTGCCGACCGGCTGGCCGTCCTGTTCGGCCGGCCCGGCGACGCCGGTCACCGCCAGGCCGATGTCGGCGCCCAGCACCTTGCGCGCGCCCTCGGCCATGGCCTTGGCCGCGTCTTCGGACACGACCGGGCCCTCGGGCACGCCGAGCAGGTCGAACTTCACCTCGCTGGCGTACGAGACGATCGAGCCGCGGAACCACTCGCTGGCACCGACGGCGTTGGTGAGCCGCGACGCGACCAGTCCACCGGTGACCGACTCGGCCAAGCCCAGCGTGAGGCCGCGAGTTCGCAGCAGGTTGCCGACGGCGTCCTCCATCGTCTCGTTGTCGGCGCCGAAGACGAGGTCGCCGAGAAGGGCGCGGACTTCGGCCTCCTCGGCCTGCAGCATCTGGCGCGCCGACTCAGCGTCGGGTTGCTTCACGGTGATGCGGACCTTGATGCCCTCGATGCCGCTGGCCAGGAACGCGATCGTCGGCGCGCCCTCACCGGCGTCGTTCAGCGCCTCGAAGCGCGGCGCGAGCTTCTCGGCCAGCGTCGACTCGGCCAGCCCCCACGTGCGCAGCGTGCGCGACACGATCGTGGCCGCCGTCCCCGCCCGCGCCTGCAGGTCGGGCAGGACGGCGCGCTCCATCATCTCGGTCATCTCGTACGGAACGCCGGGCACCGCGTAGATCACCTTGTGGCCGACCGGACAGATGAGGCCGGGCGCGGTGCCGCGCACCTGCTCGATGATCCGAGCGCCCATGCGGTACGTCGGCCTGGCGCAGGTTGTTCTCGGCCATCTCGCGGCCGCGCGCGCCTGAACATCTCGCGGATCCGATCGGCGATGGCGTCGTCGCGAACGAGTTCGACGTTCATCACCGCGGCGATCGCCTCACGCGTGATGTCGTCCTGGGTCGGGCCGAGGCCGCCGCAGACGATCACCGCGTCGCTGCGCGCCAGTGCGGTGCGCAGCGCCAGACACCATGCGATCGAGGTTGTCGCCGACCTTGGTCTGGAAGTGCGAGTCGATGCCGGCCAGCGCGAGGTGCTCGCCCATCCACGATGAGTTGGTGTCGACGATCTGACCGAGCAGCAGCTCGGTCCCGATCGCCACGACCTCACACCGCACGGCTGTGGGCTGCCCTCCCGCGAGGTACTGCACCGCGCTGACGACGGCGAGCCCGACGCCGATCCACAGCAACGTCGTCGCGATGATCGGGTGGTCGGCCGTCGGCGGCATGAGCGCGAAGCCGACCGCCACTGACTGGACGAGCGTCTTGGCCTTGGCCGAGGCCGCGCCGGGACCGAGACGCCGCGTCGCGCCGAGCGACGCTGCGGTACGCGCTGATCCCCAGCTCGCGCACGGCGATCAGCGCCACGGGCACCCACCAGAAGACGCTCTTGGCCACGAGGACGAACATGGCGCCGAGGACGAGGAACTTGTCGGCCAGCGGGTCGAGGAACGCGCCCGAGCGGGTGGTGCCCTGCCGGCGGGCCAGGATAGCCGTCGAGGCCGTCGGTGCCGGCGAACACCGTCCACAAGCCGAAAGCCAGTCCACGACGCGCCGCGGCTGGCGATGACGACCAGCACAAACGGCGTGGCGGCGACGCGCAGCAGCGTGACCGCGTTGGCGGGCGTGGCCAGAGCCGAGGGACCGAAGGTCTCGGTCGCCATCGGGCGGCTTACGACGGCCTCGAGGTCGACGCCGCGACGCGTCGGTGATCGTGACCTTGACGAACTCCCCGACGGCAGGTCGCGCGGGACGTGGATGACGCCGTCGATCTCGGGCGCTTCACGATGGCTACGGGCCGACACCCGGCACGTCGACGAGTACTTCGACTCGCGTGCCGATCAACGCGTCGCGCCGGGCCAGCGTGATCGCGTCCTGCACCTCGCCGAGCTCGCGCAGCCGCTCGGCGATGAGGGCCGGGTCGACGGCTCCGTCGAGCGTCGTGGCGTAGGTGCCGTCCTCGGGCGAGAACGCGAACAGCCCGGCCCAGTCGAGCTGCGCGGCGTCGAGGAACGCAAGCATCTGGTCGTGGTCCGCCTCGGTCTCGCCCGGATAGCCGACGATGAACGACGAGCGGAACGCCGCGTCGGGGAAGCGTGTCCGGATCGTCGTCGATGCGTCGCAGGAACCGATCGCCGTCGCCCCACCGCCGCATGCGCCGCAGCAGGGGCTTCGACACGTGCTGCAGCGAGAGGTCGAAGTAGGGCACGCCGGTGTCGCCGATGACGTCGATCAGGTCGTCGGTGAGGTCCGACGGATACAGGTAGAGCAGCCGCACGCGAGGCACGCGGGCCGCCACCTCGCGGACGAGCGGCACGATCGCGCCCCGCTGCGTTGACGTCGTTGCCGTACGACGCCAGGTCCTGGGCGACGAGCACGATCTCCTGCTCCTGGCGCCCCCAGCGCGATCGCACCGTCGGCTCAGCGAGGAGGTCGGCCTGCGCTGCGCGACCGCTGCTTGCCCCGGAACGACGGGATGGCGCAGAACCCGCAGTTGCGGTCGCAGCCCTCGGCCACCTTCACGTACGCCCACGGCGCCCGGGCCGGCGGGCCGGGGCAGGTTGAGCAAGTCGAAGGCCGGCACCTTCGAGCGGAGACGTCACCGGCACGCCGAACTCCGGCCACCAGGTCGACCTCGGGCAGCGCGTCGGCCAGCTCGCTGCCGTAGCGCTCGGCCATGCAGCCGGTGACCACGACGCGGGCGCCGTCGCGCTTGGCCTCGGTCAGCGTGAGAATCGTGTCGATCGACTCCTGGCGGGCCGCGTCGATGAACGCGCACGTGTTGACGACGACCAGGTCGGCGTCGCTGGCCGACGGCGCGGCCGTGTAGCCGTCGGCCTCGAGGGTGCCGACGAGCTTGTCCGAATCAACCTGGTTCTTGGGGCAGCCGAGAGTCTCGACCCAATAGCCGGGCTGCGCTCACCGCGTCCAATCTACTGGTAGGGCAGTTTCAGACCCGGCTCGGGGCCACGGCATCGAGCCGAGACGACCGAACGCCGACAGCGTGATGAACGCGGTGCGCAGGTCCTCGCCGCCGAAACAGATGTTGGTGGTGATCGGATCGCCAGTCGGCGTGTGTTCCACGGTCGACGCCGTCCGGCGAGATCGAGGTGATGCCGCCGTTGACGAGCGTGGCCACGCACACCCAGCCCTCGCCGTCGACGGCGAGCGAGTCGAGCAGCTGCATCCCGGGCAGCCCGGCGAGCAGCTGCCCGCCGTTGCCGAACGGGGCGGCCGGCACCGTGCCGGGCTCGGGCACGTCCCACCAGAACACGCGGCCCGGTGTGCGTCTCGGCCGCGTAGAGCGCGCTTCTCGTCGGGCGACAGGCCGATGCCGTTCGGACCGTCGACCGAGAAGATCACCTCGTGCACCTCCGAGCCGTCGGCCCGCCCGTAGTGGATCCCGGTGCGGTCGCGATGACGCTCATAGACGTGCCCGTGGTCGGTGAACCAGAACCCGCCGGTCGAATCGAACACGAGGTCATTCGGCGCCCGCAGCGGGTGGCCGCCGGACTCGGTGTAGAGATCCTCGAACTCGCCGGTGTCGAGGTCGACTCGCTGGATGCGCCCGCCGATGTAGTCGGCCGCCGGCGGTGACGCCGTGCTCGCCCGGGATGGCCATCCCGGCCACGTCGGTCCATCGCCAGCCGCCGCTGTTGCAGACGTAAACCTTGCCGTCGGGCCCGATGGCCGCGCCGTTCGGGCTCCCGCCCAGGTGGGCCACCACCGACTTCGAGCCGTCGGGCTTCACCCGGCTGAGGTTGCCGCTTTTCAGCTCGCACACGAGCACGTCGCCGCCCGGCAGCGCCACGGGCCCCTCGGGGAACTGAAGTCCCTCAGTGATGATCTGTAGCTCGTCAGTCACGGATGGCTCGCCTCCACGGTGGTTTGGATCCCACCGCGGACAAGCCAGTCGGTGAGTGACGGTCATGCGCCGCGGCGCGATCGCGGCGACGAGGTCGTCGAGGACCCGGTTGGTGACGTCCTCATGGAACACGCCCTCGTCGCGGTAGCTCCACAGGTAGAGCTTCAACGACTTCAGCTCCACGATCGACGCATCGGGCACGTACGTGATCGTGATCGTGGCGAAGTCGGGCTGACCCGTCATCGGACAGACGCAGGTGAACTCAGGCGAGGTGCAACGCACCTCGAAGTCCCGCCCGGGATGAGGATTCGGAAGAGCTAGTCAGTTGGCGCGACGGCCGCGTTGGCACGCGGCAGAAGCTAATTGCGAAGGAGCGACTACGCCTTACCGAGAATTCGGTTCATTTTCGTGCCGCAAACCGGGCACAAGCCCTGGGCAGCCCGACGGCCGTTGGCGGTCTCGACCACGTTGCCCTCGAACGTACGCTTTTCACGGCACTTGACGCAGTAGCCCTCGTAACTTTCGGCCATGAGCAGAGTTTCACGCATAAGTCGTGCCTACGGGTGGATGGTCGTGAACGCCTCGATCAGGTTCGTCGTCCTCCACCACCAGGCCCTCGTGGTCGGCGTCGAGCACGAGCGCCCGACCCGGCACGCCGGCCTCGGCGAGCAGGCCCTCACCCGCCGCCCGGACCCGCGGCGCGGCCTCGGCGGTGCAGATTCCGAACAGGCTGGGGCCGGCGCCCGACCAGCACGCCGCCAGGGCGCCGGCCTCCACCAACCCGCCGGTCAGGTAGCTCGACTCGGGGAACAGCGGCGTCCGCGCCGTCTTGTGCAGCCGATCCTCGGTCGCCTCACGGACGAGCAGGCGATGGTCGGCCAGCCCGGCCAGAAGAATGCCCATGCGCCCGAGGTTGAACGCGGCGTCGTGCGTGCGGCACCTGCCGCGGCCAACGCCTGCCGGGCGCGCGTGGTGGCCAGCGGCCGGCTACGGGATCAGCAGGACGAACCGCAAGTCGTGGTCGAACGACAAGCCGGGCGGCGACCGGATGGTCGTTGACGACCGTGGCCGTGACCAGGCCACCGAGAACCGACGCCGCCGCGTTCTCGGGGTGACCGTCGACCGCAGCGGCGAGCGCGAGCGGGTCGTCGGCGCCCGCAGCCGCGGCGGCGGCGACCGCGAGCGAGGCCGACGAGCCGAGCCCGCGGCCGACGGGAATCGACGAACGCACCGTGATGGCGACCCGGTCATGACCGAGCACGCTTCGCACCACTTGCACCGCGAGGTGGTTGCGATCCGCGGCGATGTCGCTACCCTCGCCTTCGGTCCGCAGCGCTCAACTGGTCGGCTGGCTGCACGTCGACTTCGACGTGCAGCGCTAGCGCGAGCGCGAGCGTGTCGAAGCCCGGACCGAGGTTCGCCGAAGACGCCGGAGCTTTCGCGCGCATATCGGGCCCAGCGTAAAGGTTGGTGTTACCTCTGCGACCGTTCATTGGTCGAACTGGATGACGGGGATCCACGACCCCCCGTCAGGAGGCAGTACATCAATGTATGACTTTGCGATCACCGTGCTACTCGGTCTCGCGCTGTTCAAGATCGTCGACGTTGTCGAGGATCTGGTTCCCGGGCTCACGAAGTTCCACACGCTGGTGACGATGGCTCTCGCCGTCGCCGGTGTGGTCGCCATCGACTACTCCCTGTTCGACGCGTGGGGCATCGCCCTCCGCGAAGACTGGATGAGCATGTGGGCGACAGGCTTCGTAGTTGCCGGGACCACCAGCGTGTGGCGTGCGATGTTCCACTGGCTTGGCACGTCCGAGGGCGAAGAGCCCGCAGTTCGGCACACCGGCCTTCGCTCAGCTGCGTAACGCCAGACCGACTACAAGTTCCACCCAAAAGCACAAGGGCGCCCTCAATGACGAGGGCGCCCTTGTCGCGTCTGGATCCGCGCGTAGGCGACGCCTCTGCAAGGATCCGGCCATGACGTCGCGGTCAGGAACCCAGCGGCCGTCGATCCGCCTGGTAAGCCGCAACGACGATGACCTGGCCGTAGTGGCTGGGGAGATTGAGCGCCGATACGGGGCCGACTACGACGTGGTCGGGTGGTCCGACCCCGCTGCGGCTCTTGACGAGCTACGCAAGCTGCAGGCGAGTGGTCGTCGTGTTGCACTGGTGATCGCCACCGAGCACGGTAGCGACGACGGCGTCGAGTTCCTCGCTCGAGTGGGTGGGATCGACTCGCAGGCAAAGCGCGTGGTGGTAGTTCGTTGGGGCGATTTCGCGTCCAGCAGAACCGTCGTTGATGCGCTCGCACGAGGTGCACTCGACCGTTGGGTGCTGCGGCCCGAGTATCCAGCCGACGAGGAGTTCCATCATTCGGTCACTGAGTTGCTCGAGGACTGGGCCGCCGCACGCCGACCCCGGTACGAGGCGGTACAGATCATCGACGATCGTTGGTCGCCGCGATCGGTCGAACTACGCGACCAGCTAAGTCGTAACAGCGTCCCGGTGGGCTTCTACGACCGCGATACGGACGACGGCCGCGAGCTGTTGGCAGCACACGGTGTGAGCGTGGCCGCCGAGCTACCTGTCGTGATCTTGCGATTTCGTCCCGATGTCCGGCCCTTACAGAACCCGACCGATGAGATGCTGATCGATGCGTTTGGAGTGAACGCGAGAGTCGAACCCGACCGACCTGTTGACGTCACGATCATCGGCGGAGGTCCAGCCGGCCTTGCCGCGGCGGTCTACGGTGCTTCCGAGGGCCTGAACACCCTCGTCATCGAGCGTCAGGCGGTTGGCGGGCAGGCGGGCACCACGTCACTGATCCGCAACTATCCCGGGTTCCCCGCCGGGGTCAGTGGCACGCGCCTCGCCAACACGATGTACCAGCAGTCGTGGGGACTTGGTGCGAGGTTCCTCTTCATGCGGAGCGCGGACGCTCTGCGCCACGATGACACCCGCGGACTTCTAGTGGGACTCTCGGACGGCACGTCGATCGCCACCGCGGCAGTCATTCTCGCCACCGGCGCCTCGTACCGGCAGTTGAATGCGCCCGGCGTGCACGCTCTGGTCGGCAAGGGAGTGTTCTACAGCCCGGCGGTCACCGAAGCCGCAGCCATGACCGATCAGCCGGTGGCTGTCGTCGGCGGAGGCAACTCGGCGGGTCAGGCAGCCATCCACCTCTCCAGGTACGCGTCAGCGGTCACCCTGCTGGTGCGCGGCACGTCGCTCGCGGCTGGTATGTCGGACTACTTGATCCGCGAACTGCAGGTCGCGACCAACGTCACGATCCGCTACAGCTGCGAAGTCTCCGGCGCGATGGGCGACCAACACCTCGAACGCATCGAGGTCCGCGATGCGACCACGGGGAGCACCGAGATCCTCGAAGCCGCAGGGCTGTTCGTTCTGATCGGGTCGCAACCTCGCACCGAATGGCTCCCGCCGGAGGTGAAGCGGGACGAGTGGGGCTTTGTGCTCACTGGCGAGGACGCCGGCGCGGACCAAGCCGCCACGAATGCGTCAAGCATGCGGGGCGTCTTCGCCGCGGGTGACGTACGCCGAGGATCGATCAAACGGGTCGCCTCAGCGGTAGGCGAAGGCGCCGTCGTCATCAATCAGGTCCACCAATTTCTCGGTGAGGTCGACCGCGTCTGAATGCGGTTAGCGGGCGGACTCGCGGAGGTTCTCGAGTTCCTCGACCGTCATCAGGACGGCGCGGGCCTTGGAGCCTTCGGAGGGACCGACGATGCCGCGGCGTTCGAGGAGATCCATCAGGCGTCCGGCGCGGGCGAACCCGACCTTGAGCTTGCGCTGCAACATCGACGTCGACCCAAGCTGCGAGCGCACGACGATCTCGAGCGCGGCGTCGAGCAGCTCCTCGTCATCCCCGGCGTCGCCGCCCAACCCGCCGGCTACACCGGACGGTGTGTCGTCGCCCTCGACGCCCTCGACGTATTGCGGGGCCGATTGCCGGCGCCAGTGCGCGACGACCTTGCGCACCTCTTCCTCGCTGACCCACGCGCCCTGTACGCGGCGAGGCACGTTGGAGGCCGCGGACAGCAGGAACAGGTCGCCCTTGCCGATGAGCCGCTCCGCACCTTGCTGGTCGAGGATGACCCGGCTGTCGGCCAACGACGAGACCGCGAAGGCGAGGCGTGAGGGGATGTTGGCCTTAATCACGCCGGTGATGACGTCGACCGATGGCCGCTGCGTTGCGATTACCAAATGGATGCCGACGGCGCGCGCCATCTGGGCGATGCGGCAGATCGACTCTTCGACGTCGCGTGCCGCCACCATCATCAGATCGTTGAGCTCGTCGACGATGATCAGGATGAACGGCAGCCGCTCGTACTCCTTCTCACCGCGGCCCGGCTCCGCGGCCAGGTCGCCGCGGTCGAAGGCGGCGTTGTAACCGGTGATGTCGCGCACGCCTACTTCGGCGAGTACGTCGTACCGGCGCTCCATCTCCTTGACCGCCCACGCCAACGCGTTGGCCGCCCGCTTCGGGTTGACGACGACCTGGGTCAGCAGATGCGGGAGGCTGTTGTAGTTGCCCAGCTCGACGCGCTTGGGGTCGACGAGGATCAACCGCAGCTGCTCGGGCGTGGACCGCATCAACACCGAGGAGACGATGGCGTTGATGCAGCTCGACTTGCCCGCGCCGGTGGCGCCGGCGATCAAGCAGGTGCGGCATCTCGGCGAGGTTCATCATCACCGGGCGGCCGGCGATGTCCTGGCCGAGTCCGACCTCGAGAGGATGGGTGGCCGTGCGGGCCTCGGGGCTGGCCAGGATGTCGCCCAGCGAAACCAGCTGGCGCTGGCGGTTCGGCACCTCGACGCCGATGGCCGAGCGACCAGGAATCGGCGCCAGGATCCGCACGTCGGGCGACGCCATCGCATAGGCGATGTCCTTGTGGAGGCTGGTGACCCGGGCGACTTTCACGCCGGGGCCGAGCTCGAGTTCGTAGCGGGTGACCGTAGGACCCACGGTCATGCCGATAACCGTCGTCTCGACTCCGTGGGCGGCAAGCGCGTCCTCGAGCGTTCGCCCGCCTGCCTCGAGCATCCGGCGGTCGACCTCCATCGCCTTGGCTTTCTTCAGCAGCGCCACCGGCGGAAGCCGCCACGGGCCGCCACGCTGGGCGGGACCAAGGTCGATCTTCAGCTGTTCTTGTGGCACTGCGAATTCGATCGGCTCATCGACGTGCACGTCGATCACCGGTTCCATCTCCGGCTCGTCCTCGGGCTCCGGGCGGCGCCTCCTGCGCGGATGGGTGGCGGTCGAGCGTGTCGTCGAGTTCGTCCCTATTGCCGACGGTTCCGAGCGCCCGTGCCCCGCGGGCCAGCAGGCGGCCGGCAGCCCGTAGCGCCGCGCCGACGTGCGACGCGACGCCGCGCACTGGTGTACGGGTGAGAACGAGCGCGGCGAGGAACAGGACGGTGAGCAGGACCGCAGCCGCCCCCCATCCGGCGAGGAGCGACTCCAGCGGTGCGCCGACACCCTTCCCGAGATAGCCGCCCGCTTCGTCGGTTACGTGGCTCAGGCCGCTCGCCGCGACGAGAAGGAAGCCGAATCCGATCGCGGCCCGAGCCGGTTCATGGCGCTGGCGGCCCTGCAGAAGCGCGGTCCCCACGCCCGCGAGCGCGACCGGCACGAGGTAACGAGCCCAGCCGAAAACGTCCTCGGCCGCGGCCCGCAGATGCTCTCCCGCCGGGACCCACCACGTTGGCGTAGATCGCCAACGCCGACAGCACGGCGGCGAGGACGAGCACCACACCCCAGATGTCATCAGCCTGGCGACCAAGGTGCGTGGCCAGCGAGGTCCGCGCCCGCTTGAGGAGCGACGGCTTCCTCTTCTTTTTCGAAGCTGGTTTCCGTCGAGCCGGGGCGCGCCGCGTCGAAGTCACAATGACAACAACGGTAACACCAGGCACACGGAGCACAGAGGTACCTGCGGTCACTGTTGGAGCACACCACCGGTTCGATCGAGGCGATGGGGGCTGGGGGTCCCCCATCGCACAAGCGCCGGACCCGTCCCGAAGGGCAGGGAGGCGCAAGCAAGCAGAGCTACACCATTGTTTGGCCGCCGCTGACGTTGAGGGCCTCGCCGGTGATGTAGGCGGCGTCGTCGGACATCAGGAAGGCGATGGCGTTGGCGACGTCCTCGGCAGTCTGGAGACGACCGAGCGGGATCTCGCGCTCGATCCACTCCTGGCCCACCATCGCGGCGAAGTCGCCGTCGCCGGGGTTCAACAGCGCAGTGTCGACCGTTCCGGGGCAGACGGCGTTGACAGTGATGCCGCTGGGACCGAGCTCCGCGGCCAGCACCTGGGTGAGCAGAATCACGCCGGCCTTGGCCGCGCAGTAGGCGCCCAACATCGGGAAGCCGCGCTTGCCGGCCTGCGAAGCGACATTGACGACCCGGCCAGGGACGCCGGCCTCGACCATACGGGTAACGCAGGCGCGGGTGACCATCCACGTGCCCTTCAAGTTCACGTCGAGGACCTGATCCCACTCCCGCTCGCCGATATGGAGAAGCGGCCCGGCGCCCATGCCGAAGCCCGGCGCCGCCGGCCACGTTGGCGACACGATCG
The DNA here is from genome assembly GCA_963742585.1 of uncultured Actinomycetes bacterium. Classification (GTDB taxonomy): domain Bacteria; phylum Actinomycetota; class Acidimicrobiia; order Acidimicrobiales; family JACDEA01; genus JACDEA01. The sequence continues at coordinate 716,820 of CAVUMI010000009.1, read as the reverse complement.
ATCACGCCCAGCTCCTTCGATGCCCCAGCGACTGCGTCGTGCACCTCGTCCCAGCGCGATACGTCGGCGCGGACCGCAACGGCCCGCCGGCCGAGCGATTCGATTTCGGCGACGACCTCGTCGAGCTCGTCGGCCGTGGCCAGTCCGTAGTCGGGGAATTCGTCATACGGCCGGGCGATGTCGAGGCAGGCGATATCGGCGCCGTCGCGAGCCAATCGCAGCGCAGTGGCCCGGCCGATCCCCCGTCGTCGCGCCGCCCCGGTCACCAGTGCGACGGGCATCAGTCGTAATTTCGCAGCAACGACAACAGGTCGTCGGCGTGCTCCTCCTCCACCGCGAGGATCCCTTCCAGCATCCGCCGGGTCGTCACGTCGCCGTCGCCCAGCCAGCGGATGATCTCCGAGTAGGACGCGATGGCCACCCGTTCGGCCACCAGGTCTTCGCGCAACATGTCGGGCAGTTCCTTCGACGCGTCGTATTCGGCGTGGCTGCGCGCCACGAGAGTGGCCGGATCGAAGTCCGGTTCGCCCTGGAGCTGGGTGATACGAGTGGCGATTTCGTCGGCGTGGCCCGTTTCCTCGTTGGCGTGCTGGAGGAACTCCTGGGCTACGGCGGTGGCATCCATCCCTTGGGCAGTGAAGTAGTGACGCTTGTACCGCAGGATGCACACCAGCTCCGTGGCCAGCGCTTCGTTGAGCACGGCGATCACCCGCTCTCGGTCGGCGCCGTAGGCGTCGGTGATCGGACCCTTCTCGATGTGCTCGCGCGCCTTGCGGCGGAGGGTTTCTACGTCAGACAGGAATTCGGACATGAACGGGTTATACCTCCATGACGACGGGCACGATCATCGGACGTCGTCTCGTGCGCTCGTTGACGAACTTGCCCAACGCGCTCGCGCACGTGGCGCTTCGTCGCTTCCACCTCGTTGGCGCCAGCATGGAGGGCGTCGCGCAAGCTGGCGGCCACCGCCTGCTTGGCTTCCTCGAGCAACTCCTCGGCCTCGGGCGCATGCACCCAACCCCGCGTGATGATCTCCGGACCAGTCAGGACCTCGCCGGACTTGGCGTCGACCGTGACCACCACGACGATCACGCCTTCCTCGGAGAGCGCCTTGCGGTCGCGTAGCACGCCGCGGCCTACGTCGCCCACGATGCCGTCGACGTAGAGATAGCCGGCCGGAACTTCGCCCACGAAGCTGACACCCTTCTCGGTCAGCTCGACGACGTCGCCGTCCTCGGCCAGCAACACGTTGTCGGCGGCAACGCCCATCTCGATGGCCAGCCGGGTGTGATGGGTGAGGTGGCGGAACTCGCCGTGAACGGGAATGAAGTAGTCGGGCTGAGGCGATCGAGAGCAGCGTCTTCAGTTCGCCCTGCATGGCGTGACCGCTGACGTGAACGTCGGCGATACCCGAGTGCACGACCTCAGCGCCGAGGCGGTGCAGGCCGTCGATGACCTTGCCCACATTCGCCTCGTTGCCCGGGATGGCGTGCGAACTCAGCACCACCAGGTCGTCGGGGCCCGACCTTGAGCCACTTGTTCTCACCCGCCGCCATCAGGGCCAGAGCGGAGAGCGGCTCGCCCTGCGAGCCGGTGGAGATCACGCAGACCCGGCGGCCGTCGATGTCGCGCACGTCTTCGATGTCGACGATCTGATCGTCGGCGATGTTGAGCAGGCCCATCTTGCGGGCCAGCGCGACGTTCTTGGCCATCGAACGGCCCAGCGTGGCGACGATTCGGCCTTCGGCGATCGCCGCCTCCGCCACCTGCTGGATGCGGTGGATGTGGCTGGCGAAGCAGGTGACGATGATCCGCTTGTCGGGATGATCACGGAACAGGTCGGCCAGCACCTCACCGACCGACGACTCGCTCGCGGTGTACCCCGCCTCCTCGGCGTTGGTGGAGTCCGACAGCAGACAGCCTGATGCCCGGCTCCTTGGCCAGCGCGCCGATGCGGGCGAGATCGGTGATGCGACCGTCGACCGGCGTGAGGTCGAGCTTCCAGTCGCCCGAGTGGAGGATGACGCCGTGCGGCGTGTGGAACGCGGTGGCGAAGCCGTGCGGCACCGAGTGGGTGACGGGGATGAACTCCACGTCGAAAGGGCCGATGCGCCGGCGTTCGCCGTCGCGCACTGTGATCAGCTCGGTGCGGTCGAGCAGCCCGGACTCCTCGATGCGATTGCGCGCCAAACCGAGCGTCAGCGCGGAGCCGAAGATCGGAAACGACAGCTCGCGCAGGAGAAACGACAAACCTCCGGCGTGATCCTCGTGGCCGTGCGTGATGATGCAGCCGTCGACGCGGTCGGCGTTCTCGCGCAGGTAGGTGAAGTCGGGAAGCACCAGGTCGACGCCCGGCATCTCGAGATCGGGAAACATGAGTCCGCAGTCGAGAAGCAGTAGCCGCCCCTCGGTCTCGAAGACAGCACAGTTGCGGCCGATCTCGCCCAGGCCGCCGAGGAACGCGATGCGTATCGAGGACTCAGCCAAGGTTTGCCAAGACTTGACGCGCTCGGTCCTCGAGCCCGTCGGGGATGGGGCCCATCGGCAGCCGGCACGGACCACCGGGCAGACCCATCACCCGCAGCATTGCCTTCGTCGGAACCGGGTTCGGTGTCTCGTCGCTGCTCTCGAACGCCCAGGACTCGACCAGCCGGGCGTTGATGTCGCGGGCGGTGTCGACGTCGCCCTTGGCGAACGCGCGAGCATCTCGTGCTGCTGAAGGCCGTTCCAGTGCGACGCGACGCTGATAGCGCCGCACGCGCCGATGGCGAGGAAGGCGAGGGTGAGGTTGTCGTCGCCGCTGTAGAGCTCGAGCCCTGGCGCGGCGGCCAGCAGCGCCGCCGATGCACCGGGGTGGCCAGCGGCATCCTTGACCCCGACGATGTTGGCGACGTCGCGATGACAGCGCGACCAGCGTTGTCGTGCTCGATCTTGCGCCCGGTTCGAACAGGGATGTCGTAGAGCAAGACGGGCAGCGGTGTCACGGCGGCGATCGCGGTGAAATGCGCAGCGATCCCGGCCTGCGACGGACGGTTGTAGTACGGCGTCTGGGCCAGGATGCCGTCGACGCCGGTCGAGGAGATCGCCTTGGTCAGCTCCACCGAGTGAGCGGTGTCGTTGCTGGTGCTTCCGGCGACGATCGGGACCGTCACCGCCTCGCGCACGGCGCGGCACAGGTCGCGCTGCTCCTCGTCGGTGAGCGTGGGCGCCTCGCCGGTGGTGCCGGCCACCACGAGGCCGTCGCTGCCGTGATCGACGAGATGCCGCGCCAGCGTCTGAGCGCCGTCGAGGTCGAGGGCTCCGTCGTCGGTGAACGGCGTGACCATCGCGGTGAGCACGCCGCCGAAGCGGCCGGGAATAGCAGTCAATGTCCCCACTCCCTTTCCGTCTCCGCCTCCAGCTCGCTCATAATTGTTCCTTCGAACGTTCGATACCCAATGTCACCAGAAGGTCCTCATGCAGCTCGAACCACACCGTGTGATACGAGTCGATGAGCGGCTTGGTGAACCAGTCGGACTCCCCCGCTTCGACTTTGCCGCGGGCGGCTGCCAGTCGGGGCGCATACCCGGCGAAGCGAGCGAGCACGTCACCGAGGCCAGCGCAGACGGGCTGCACCGCGTCGTCGATTTCCCCCAGTGCCGCGATGGCCGCCGCGTCATGGGTGGGGTCGCTGTGATCGTTCAGTACCTGCTCACCACCCACCGTGCGGAGCTGCCATTGGGTGCAGGACCCCAGCATCGACTGATTCACCGCAAGGAATTGGTGGTAGCCGGCCTCGACCGCGGCCCGGCAGCCGGCCTGGTCGAGGTCGTCGGCGATCAGCTTGGCGTGGGTCGCCCGACCGTCCGGCGTGAGCGACCAGCCCGTGAGGCGACCCTCGCGCTTGATCGCCAACCCGCCCTCGGCCAACGCCGCAAGCTCAGCGGACGGGTCAACGCCGACGGATTCAGCGACTACGTCGTCGGCCGCGAAACCCTTGAGCCGCAGCGTGTGCAGCACTAGCAGCCGCGGATTGGACTGATGAACCACCAGCAAATGCTAGTGGCGGTTGCCGGAGCGGCTAGGCGGTTTGGACTTCGCCCTCGGCCAGCTGGAACATTGCGTACTCCTCGCCGGTATCGGCCCAGTCCTCGAACGCGATCACGCCGAGCTCCGTGAACTTCTCCCGGAGCCAACCGGGCTTGCCATTGGTAGCGCCGGCATCGAGCAGCCCGAGCTTCTTGCAGTTCGGGACGATCTTGGAGAACAGCATCGACTGGAAGCCGGCCCGCTCGGGCGAGTTCATGACGAACGGGAGGATCGTCTTTACGTCGATGCCCATCTTCTCCCAGACCTCCTGCTGGAGGAACCGGTCGCGCATGCGCACCGCAGCCTCGAAGGCGAACTCCTGGCGCTCACGCAACTCAGCGGCGTTCAACTCCTTGTAATAGTCCTGGAGGCTGAGGACACCGAACGCGACGTGGCGAGCTTCGTCGCTCATCACGTAGCGCAGCAGCTGCTTGAGGAGCGGCTCGGTGGTGAGCTGATGGATGAAGCCGAAAGCGGCCAGTGCAAGCCCTTCGACCATGATCTGCATGCCGAGGTAGGTCATGTCCCAGCGGCTGTCCTGGATGATGTCGTCCAGCAGCATCTGGAGATGGGCATTGATCGGATAGTGCCCTGAGAGCTTGGTGTCGAGGTACTTGGCGAAGACCTCGACGTGACGCGCTTCGTCCATCACTTGGGTCGAGGCGTAGTACTTCGCATCGATCCACGGCACCGACTCGACGATCTTGGCGGTGCACACCAACGCGCCCTGCTCACCATGCAGGAACTGCGAGAGCGTCCAGTTCTGGCTCTCGACGCCCATCTGGATCCACTCCTTGGGGCCCCACTTGGCGAAGACCGTGTCGGCCAACTCGCCCTCCATGCCGGCAGTGAAGCCACCCGCGCTCATGGCGTTGGCCATCACGACGGCTTCCTGGTCGACCTCGGTGTCCCAGGGCAGGTCGGTCTCGCCGTTCCACATCGAGGTCTTCGACTTCTCGTAAAGACGGTTGAGCTTGGGCCGTGCACCCTTCTCGTAGTCCCAGGTGAAGATCACGTCGTAGTTGGCCTTCACCTCGTGAATCACGGCGTCCACGTCGCTGTTCGTGATCGAGAGGATGGCCTCGAGGTCGTTGATGTCAGTACGACCGATGAGTTCCTCATTCGTGGACATGTGCGGTTCCCTTCTACTGAGACAGGCCGGGAAGGACGAACGTCCTCACCAGCTTCTGGACTGATGCTTCGCTGCTCATATCCACCGATGGCGACGGGCAGCAGGTGTACGACAACACAATGCGGGCGACCCACTCGGCGACCCGGTAGGCGTCGACGCTTGGAGCAACCCAGCGAGCGAGGTACGGCGCGGCGAAGCCGCTGACCGTCCGCAGTACGGCGTCGGCCTCGTGGAACGAGATCCGCGGGAGCACCACCTCGGGCTCGTGCGCCAGCAAGAACTGCAGCGGCTGATGCTCGGTGACGAGCCGGGCGGCGGTCGTCATGCCGCCAACCAGCAGGTCCTCGAGGCTGGTGGCGGCGTCGAGTCGGGCACCGATCAGTGCGAACGCGCGAGCAACCTCGACGGAGGCGACGGCCTCAATGAGTCCTTCCTTGCCGCCGGGGAAGAAGCGATACACGGTGGCCCGGCTGTAACCCGCCTCACGAGCGACGTCGTCGAGGGTCGTCTTGGCGACACCCCAGCGTGCGAAACAGCGCAATGCAGCATCGACGATGCGGCCTTCTTGTGCTCCAAGGGTGGGAGCTACAGGCGCTTCGAGCACAGGCACTTGAGACACCTTACCCAGAAGTGTCTCATCGTCAACTGCGTCTCAGTGTGCCATTGGTCACAAACTCGCCCGACAGGGCGATGGGGCTGGGGTCCCCATCGCCACCGGGGAGGACGACTCCCGGAGGCCGAAGGCCGGAGGGTCGTCTGCCCCCATCAACAGAGCACGCCCGCGAGCAGCTCGGTGCGGACGAGTTCTTCGACCTGCGTACGGTCGGTGAGGTCCCAGCGGCCCGGCGTCCCGATGAAGTTGAGGACGAGGCGGGCGACGTGGTCGGCGGCCCAGTCCACATCCAGACCCGGGGTGAGCCTGGGGCGGGCGCGTTCAAGAGGTCCGGCCAGGAACGTACGAATAAACGCGAGGAGCCGGGTGCTCTCGACGGTGAGCTGGGGGACGAGAAGGTCGGGCTCGGTCTCGAGCACCTTCTGGAGGACGGCGTGCTCCTCGAAGGCCCGGTGGGCGAACATGACGGCGTCGACGAGCAGCGTCTCGAGGTCGGGGGCATCGGCCACCGCGATCGCCAGCCGCTCGAAGAACCGCGCCGCTTCCCACGCGATCGTCCCGTTGACGAGTTGCTCCTTGCCGCCGGGGAAGTGCCGGTAGACCGTGGCGCGCGACAGCCCGGCCTGGCGGGCGACGTCTTCGACGGTGGTCTTGGCGATCCCGTATCGCGCGACGCACACGAACGTGGCCTCGAGCAGCCGTTCACGCGCTGGGTTGTTCTGCATACTCAGCTACAGCGTTACGACCTCGAGCTCGCCGTCGGCGTACCGGGATCGCAACACCTTCTTGTCGAACTTGCCGACGCTGGTCTTGGGCACCTCGTCGATGAATGTCCATCGCTCGGGCAATTGCCACTTCGCCACCGACTGGCCGAGGAAGTCGCGCAGTGCGGCAAACGAGCAGGCTTCACGATCGGAGACGACAATGCACGCCAGCGGACGCTCGTCCCACCGTTCGTCGGGCACGCCGATGACGGCGGCCTCGATGACGTCGGGATGGGCGATCAAGATGCCTTCGAGTTCGACCGAGCTGATCCACTCGCCGCCCGACTTGATGACGTCTTTGGCCCGGTCGGTGATCTGGATGAAACCCTTCGCGTCGACCGACCCGACATCACCAGTGCGCAGCCACCCGTCGTGGAACTTGTCGGGCGCGTCGTCCTTGTAATACTCGCCGGTGATCCACGGACCCTTCACCTCGATCTCCCCCACCGCCTCGCCGTCCCACGGAAGGGTGGTGCCGTCGTCACCCGTGATCCGCAACTCGACGCCAGGGAGCAGCCGGCCGGTCTTCGCCCGCCACTCGAACTCCTCGCGCTGGGGCGCGCTCTTGGGCGGCTTGGCGACCGCGGCCAGCGGGCTGGTTTCGGTCATCCCCCATGCCTGGATGATCGGCACGCCGAACCGCTCTTGGAAGGTCTCGATCAGACTCCGGGGCACCGCCGAGCCGCCGCAGATGATCATCCGCAGCGACGACAGATCGACAGGGTTCTCCGCTGCGTAGCGGAGCACGTCGTTCCACACGGTGGGCACCGCGCCGGCGAATGTGGCCCGCTCCTCGGCGATGAACTTGCAGAACGGCTCGGCCTGGGCGAAGCGGTTGGGCAGAAGGAAGTCGGCCCCGACCGTCCACCCCGCGTAGGGCAGGCCCCACGCGTTGGCGTGGAACATCGGCATCAGCGGCAGGATCCGGTCACGCTCAGACAGCCCGAAGCTGGCACCGGACTGCTCGGCCAGCGAGTGCAGGTAGGTCGAGCGGTGGCTGTAGACGACGCCCTTGGGGTTGCCCGTGGTGCCGCTCGTGTAACACATTGCCGCCGCGGCCCGCTCGTCGAGGTCGGGCCATTCGAAGCCGGCGTCCTCGGCGGCGAGAAGCTCGTCGTATGACAGCGCGTTGGGGACCTCACCCGAGTCGGGCCCGATCACGATTACGTGCTCGACTGTCTTGAGGTCGTCGATGACGGCCGCGAGCAGGGGCAGGGTGTTGTGGTGGACGATGATCACGCGATCCTCTGCGTGGTTCACGATGTAGGTCAGCTGCTCGGGGAAGAGTCGGAAGTTGAGGGTGTGCAGGACGGCGCCCATGCACGGCACCGCCATATATGCCTCAAAGTGCTCTTGGACGTTCCAGCTGAAGGTTCCGACGCGGTCGCCCTCGCTGATGCCGAGCCGCTTGAGCGCGGCCGCCAGCTTCTCGGCCCGATCGGCTACTTCGGCGAAGGACGCCCGCCGGCTGCCCGTCTCCTCTAACGTGACAATCTCGCTGTCGGCGTATACCGAACGGCCGTGGCGGAACAGATCGGTGATGACAAGGGGAGCGTCTTGCATCGTGCTGCGCATGGTGAGGAACTCTAGATCGCGGTGACAGAACCCCGCCCTGATCCGGACTCCGAAACGCGGCCTCGACCCAGCCGGCGAACGCTCACGCTGATCGTTGCGCCGATCATCGTCATCCTCGCCATCGGCACGATCGGCAACGCCATCCACCCGGCGCTACTGAAGAACCACCCGATGTGGCTGGTGGCGATGGAGCCGCGCACGCGCTACCTGCTGCTGGTGGCCAACAAAGACGTGGCCTTCCTACCGTTCTTGATCATCGCGGTCGTACGAAAGCTGCTGTCCGATCCCCTCTTCTTCTCGCTCGGCTACCTCTACGGTGACAACGCGGTGGCCTGGGTCGAGCGTCGGTTCGACAACAACAGCGGGCTCGTCCGCCGCATCGAGCGCATCTTCCGGCGCGCTGCGCCGGTGATGGTGTTTCTGTTCCCCGGGCCCGTTGGTGTGCGTGCTCGCCGGTGCTACCGGCATGAGCGTCACGACCTTCGCCATTTGCAATGTCGTGGGAACCGCCGTGGCGGTGACGTTCTATTACAACCTCGCGGACACGATCGAGGGCCCGCTCGACGCAATCAACGGCTTCTACGGAGACAACTTCAAATGGCTCCTCGGCGTCTCGGTGGCGCTCACGCTGTACTGGCTGTGGGATCAGCGCCGCAAGGGCAAGATGCCGTCGCTGGCCGAGGCCGAAGACCAGCTTGAAGGGACGTCGTCGGAGAGGGCCGACGGCTCAGGCGATCCTGCTGCCTGAAGTTTCCGCATTGCTGTCTGCGGGTAGCACTAGGGCATGAGACTCCAGCGAATTCAACCCGAGAATGTCCGTGGTTTTGCCGACAAGTTCCTCGGACTAGGCAAGGAGCTCTTCGGCTCGATCATCGATAACGATGGGCTGCGCAAGGAAGGCGAAGCGCAGCAGAAGAAGGGCACCGAGCGCATTCGGGCCCTGCAGGATCAGGTCAAGGCCGAGGCCAAGGACGCCAAGGCCGATACCTACGAGCGCCAGCAGCGCGCGGCGCAGAAGGTCAAGGAGAGCGCCTAACGCGTCGTTCTGGAGGCAATAGGTAGCCGGTTGGGCTAGCTATTGCCTCCAGAATGCGAACCGCAGTCATCACCGGCGCAAGCAGCGGCATCGGAGCCGCTTGCTCTCGGCGGCTGTCGGCGGAAGGGTTTCAACTGGTCCTTGGGGCGCGGCGGATCGACCGGCTCGAGGCCGTTGCCGCCGAGATCGGAGCATTTGCGCTTCGACTCGACGTCACCGACCCCGGGTCGGTCGAGGCATTTTCGGAGGCAGTGACCGAGTGCGATGTACTGGTGAACAACGCGGGCGGCGCCGTCGGCTTGGCCCCGATCGCCGAGGCCGACGAAGAAGCGTGGCGATGGATGTACGACGCCAACGTTCTCGGAACGATGCGCGTCACGCGCGCCCTGTTGCCCAAACTGCTGGTTAGCGGAGACGGCCACATCGTGAACATGGGCTCGGTCGCCGCGCTCGAGGTCTACGACGGTGGCGCTGGTTATACCGCGGTCAAGCACGCGTTGCGAGCGGTCACCCAGACGCTGCGCCTCGAACTGCAGGGCCAACCGGTGCGGGTCACCGAGATCGATCCGGGGATGGTCGAAACCGAGTTCAGCGTCGTGCGCTTCGGCGGCGACACCGAGCGAGCCGCCAAGGTCTACGAGGGCATGACGCCCCTGATCGCCGACGACGTCGCCGATTGCGTGGCCTGGGCGGTCACCCGTCCGAGCCACGTCAACATCGATCAGATCGTGGTGGCGCCGCGCGATCAGGCAACAGCCCAGCGCGTCCACCGCACCAACGCCCAGCCGTAGAGCGACTCGTTCCTGTCAGAGATCCAAGAGCTTCTCTAGGCCGAGGGTTACGCCGGCGCGGTGCTGGACGGCCTTGATCGCCAGTAGGACGCCAGGCATGTAGCAGTCGCGGTCGAAGGTGTCGTGGCGGATCGACAGCGACTGCCCCGTGGTGCCCAGCACGACCTCCTGGTGCGCGAAGAGCCCGCTGAGTCGAACCGAGTGGATCGGAATGCCGCCGGGGCCCTTCCCGCCACGGGCGCCGGGTACGACCTCGTCCTGGGTCGGGTCCGGGGCCCACTCCGACGACGCCGCGGCCATGCGCTCGGCGGTTGCTCGGGCGGTCCCCGAGGGTGCATCGATCTTGGCGTTGTGGTGTAGCTCGATGATCTCGGCCGGTCTCGAAGTACGGCGCGGCGATCTCGGCGAACCGCATCATCAGCACCGCGCCGATCGCGAAGTTGGGTGCGATCACACAGTTGCTCTTGGTGAAGATGCGCTCGAACTCGGCGTGCTCATCGTCGCTGAAGCCGGTGGTCCCGACCACGGCGTGGACGCCGTTCTCCGCGCACCACCGCAGGTTCTCGCGCGCGGCTTCGACGACCGTGAAGTCGACCGCCACCTCGGCACCTGCGCCGAGCCAGTGCATCGGCGTCGCCCTGTACCTGCAGGCCGCCGTCGACGCCGGTGACCTGACGCAGGTCGAGACCGAGGTGATATGGGTCGACAGCGGCGACGAGCTCGAGTTCGGGATCGCTGGCGACGGCGCGACACACCGTGGCGCCCATCCGTCCCGCCGGCACCGAACACGCCGACCCGCGTCATGACGCTTCCAGTTCGGCGATCGTCGGCGAATCGAACGGTCCGATCGCGGCGACCGTACGCGGCGCGCCGACCGAACACGCGCTCGATCAGGCGCTGTACGTCGTCGCGGGTGACCGCGCTCGATACGCGCCTCGACCTCGGCGTTGGTCCACACGTCGTCGTGCACCAGCAGGCTGCGGCCGATCCGGCTCATGCGGGCGCCCGAGTCCTCCAGGCCGAGCGCGGTCGACCCGAGAAGGTGGGCACGGGCAACGTCGACCTCGGCCTCGGTCACACCGGAGTCCGCCATGCGATCGAGCTCGTCGTGCACGAGCTTGAGGACTTCGGTGGCGCGGTTCGGCGCGGTGCCGGCGTAGACCGCAAGGGCGCCGGCGTCGGTGAACGCGGTGCGGTACGAGTACACCGAGTACGCGAGCCCGCGCTCCTCGCGGATCGTCTGGAACAGCCGGCTCGAAAGGCCCGCCGCCGAGGATGTGGTTGAGCATGGCCAGCGCGAAGCGATCGTCGTCGTGCGCGTCGAGCGAGCGCACGCCGACGACGACATGGGCCTGCTCGGTCGGGCGCTTGACGATGCGAGACGCGTTCGGCCGGCACCGACGGCGCCTGGCGCGGTGTGGGCCGCACCGCCCGGGGGCGGCGCCAGCCGACGGCTGCACCGCCGCGATGAGACGGTCGTGGTCGACGGCACCGGCCGCCGCCAGCACCAGGTTCGACGCGCCGTAGTGGCCGGTGAAGAACCCGGAGATCTGTTCGCCGGTCATCGCTGTGATCGTCGTCTCGCTGCCGAGCACGTCACGACCCAGCGGGTGATCCGGGTACAGCGCGTCGAGGAACAGGTCGTGCACGATCTCGTCGGGCTCGTCGCCATGCATCAGGAGTTCTTCGAGGATCACCTGACGTTCGGCGTCGACCTCGGCCGGCCGGAACGCGGGCCGGGACATGATGTCGCAGAGGATGTCGAGCGCCACCTCGACGCGGTCGCTGAGAACCCGCACGTAGAACGCGGTGTACTCCTTGGTGGTGTACGCGTTCATCTCGCCACCCAGGCCATCAACGGCCTCGGCGATCTGGCGCGCGCTGCGATCCGCGGTGCCCTTGAACAACAGATGCTCGAGGAAGTGCGACGCGCCGGCCAGTTCCGGCGACTTCGTCGCGTGCGCCGGCGCCGACCCAGAAGCCGATCGCCACCGAGCGCACGTCGGGCATGTGCTCGGTGACGACCTTCAGGCCCGACGAAGTCGGGCCGTTTGGTTAGATGCGAGGCGTAGCGGATCGAGCCGTAAGTCACGGTCACGGCCGGCGGCCACCTCGGCGCGGGTTGCGACGCGGGCCGCGTCGCTCCGTCAGCGGCGCCCGCCGCGCCGGCGGGACCGAGGTCGCCGAACTCCTGCGCCGCTTCCTGCTGCCATGTGTCCTCGAAGGACACGGTGGCAGCGCCGCGCCGGAGCGGCCGGAGCCGTCGCTGCGTCGTCGGCCGCGCTGGCGGCTGGAGCGCTGCGGCGCGGCGGCGACAGCAGCCGGCTCACGATCCGGCTTGCCGTTGCTCGCTGGGGGCGTCGTCACCGTCACCGACCGGCGACAGCGAGACCTTGCCCTGCTGGTCGACGTCGTCGACGCGCACTTCGAGCTCGTCGCCGAGGTCGACCACGTCCTCGACCCGCTCGACCCGCTTGCCCTTGCCCAGCTTGGAGATGTGGACCAGGCCGTCGCGGCCCGGGAGGATGTTGACGAAGGCGCCGAACTTGGTGATGTTCACGACCCGGCCCTTGTAGATCGCCCCGATCTCGGCACGGGGCGGATCGAGGATCATCTCGATGCGGCGACGGGCTTCGGAAACGGCTTCGCCGTCCTTCGAACCGATCGTGACCGTGCCGACCATGCCGTCGTCGTCGACGTTGACGTCGGCGCCGGTCTCCTGCTGGATGAGGTTGATGACCTTGCCCTTGGGCCCGATGACCTCGCCGATCTTGTCGATCGGGATCTCGAAGCTGATGATCTTCGGCGCGGTCGGACCGACCTCGTCGCGCGGCTCGGCGATGGCCTTGTTCATGACCTCGAGGATCTCGAGCCGGGCGACCTTGGCCTGCTCGAGCGCCTGCGCCAGGACATCGGCCGGCAGCCCGTCGATCTTGGTGTCGAGCTGGAGGGCGGTGACGAACTCCGACGTGCCGGCGACCTTGAAGTCCATGTCGCCGAACGCGTCCTCGGAGCCAAGGATGTCGGTGAGGGTGATGTACTTGCCCTCGTCCTTGATGAGACCCATCGCGATGCCGGCCACCGCGGCGTGCGTGGGCACACCGGCAGCCATCATCGCCATCGATCCGGCGCATACCGACGCCATCGAGGTAGAGCCGTTGGAGGACAGCACCTCGGAAACGAGGCGCAGCGCGTAAGCGAAGTCCTCCTCCGACGGCACGAGCGGCAGCATCGCCTTCTCGCCGAGCAGGCCGTGACCCGTCGAGCGGCGGTTGGTGCCGAGCCGGCCCGTCTCGCCGTTGGCGTAGGGCGGCATGTTGTAGTGGTGCAGGAAGCGCTTCTTCGGCTCCTCGGCGAACGTGTCGTCGATGCCGATCGCTCTGCGCCGACCGGGGCATGCCCAGCGTGACCACGTTCAGCACCTGGGTCTCACCGCGCTGGAACAGCGCCGAGCCGTGCGCGGTCGGAAGGACGTCGACCTCGGCGGACAACGCCCGCAAGCTCCTTAGGACCGCGGCCGTCCATGCGGATGCCGTCGTCGACGACCCGCTTGCGCATGAGCTTCTTCGAGAGTGACCGGGCCGCCGCCTTGATCTCCTTCTCACGACCCGGGAAGGCGTCGGCCAGCTTGGCTTGGATCGTGGCCGCGGCCTCGTCCATCGCCGCGTTGCGCTCGGTCTTGTCGGCGATGGTGACCGCGTTGGCGGTGAGGTCGGTGCCGTTGGCGACGACCTGGTCCCAGACGTCATCGAGGTAGTCGTGGACGAGCTCGTAGGTCATCGGCGGGCGGGCGCCGGCCTTGGCGACGAGTTCCTTCTGTAGCTCGATCGACTCGCGGATCCACGTCTTGGCTTCTTCGAGGCCGCTGGCCAGCACGTCCTCGGTGACCTTGGGTGCACCGGCTTGGTAGTACTGCCACGCGCCGGCGGTGCCGCCGGCCTCGACCATCATGATGGCGATGTCGCCATCGGGCAGCGCCCGACCGGCCACCACCAGTTCGAACGTGGAGTCTTCGCCCTCCTGGTAGGTGGAGTGCGGGATCCACTTGCCCTCTTGCGAGTACGCGATGCGAACGGCGCCGATCGGGCCGTCGAACGGAATGCCGGAAAGCATCAGCGCGGCCGAGGCGGCGTTGATGGCCAGCACGTCGTAGCGGTTCTCCTGGTCGGCGGCCATGATCGTGCCGACGACGTGGACCTCGTTGCGGAAGCCCTCGGGGAAGCTGGGACGCAGCGGACGGTCGATGAGCCGGCAGGTGAGGATTGCGCTGTCGGTGGGGCGACCTTCGCGGCGGAACACCGCGCCGGGGATCTTGCCGGCCGAATAGGCGCGGGCTTCGATGTCGACGGTGAGCGGGAAGAAGTCCTGCCCCTCGCGCACACCCTTCGATGCATTGGCCGTAGCCAGCACCATCGTGTCGCCGATGCGACCGACGACTGCGCCCTGAGATTGCGGTGCGAGTTTGCCCGTCTCGAAAGACAGGGTCTTGTCGGAACCCGAGACAGGGCCCGACACGGAAATGGCGTCCGCCATGGAACGCTCCCTTCTATTGCGCGCCTGTGGCGCGGCTTGTTTTGGAGCGACGGCGGGCCAGTTCCCAGTGGTCTGTCACCGAGCGTTGCTCGGGAGTAGGCCACTGGCAGCTGACTTCAGCCGCCGCGTTTGATTGTTGTTGTGTGACTAGCGACGCAAGCCGAGACGGGCGTTGATGTCCCGATACCGCTGCACGTCGTTCTTACGGACGTACGCCTGGAGCCGCCGCATGCGACCAATCATCTTGAGAAGGCCCGCGCTGAGTGTGATGATCACCCTTGTGGGTCTTCAGATGCTCGGTGAGATGCTGGATCCGCTCCCAGAGGAGCGCGATCTGAACCTCGGGCGAACCCGTGTCCTTCTCATGCAGCCGATTGGCGGCGATTGTGGCGGCCTTGTCAGGCAACAGCGAAACCTCAGTTGTTGTAGGAAACACCGCGGCGAAGCGCTGCAGTGCTCCGTCAAGGGTAGCAAACAGCCCTGATGGCCAGCGACGAGCTCCGAGTCACCCGCTCCTGCGCCATCCCGATGGCCGAGCTGGAGTGGCGATTTACGCCTAGCGGCGGCCCCGGCGGCCAGCACGCCAACAAGGCCAATACCCGGGCCGAAGTGGTGTTCGACGTCGCCAACTCGCCTTCGCTCGGCCCCCGCCAGCGGGATCGGCTGTTGACCAAGCTCGGGCCCGATCGTCCGGGTCGTGGCTAGCGACGAGCGGTCGCAGGCACGGAATCGGGCGTTGGCGCTCGATCGGCTCCGGAGCCGCCTGGCCGACGCCCTCCACATCGAGCGGCCGCGCCGGCCCACCGCGCCCAGCCGAGCGGCCAAAGAGCGCCGCCTCCAGGCCAAGCGGGCGCGGGGCGACACCAAGCGCCTCCGCCGGCCACCCGCGACGACTGACGTCGGCGGTCTCAGCTAGCGCGACGCGGGTGGCGTCGACGTCGCGGGCGATCTGCTCGGTGAGCGCGTCGACGGAGTCGAACCGCTGCTCACCTCGCAGCCGCTTGACGAATCGCACCTTGGCCGGCTCGCCGTAGAGATCGCCGTCGAAGTCGATGAGGTAGGCCTCGAGCAGCGACGCCTCGGCATTGTCGTAGAACGTGGGCCGGCGACCCAGTGAGATCGCGGCCGGCGTGCACATCGCCGTCGGGGCGCTCGTACCAACCGGCGTAGATGCCGTCGGCCGGCAGCTGGATCTCGGCCGGAACGGCCACGTTCGCGGTCGGGTACCCGAGGTGGCGACCGCGCTCGTCACCCTTGCACGACGATGCCGCGGACCTCGTGCGGGCGGCCCAGCAGCTCCGGCGGCGCCGTCGACGTCGCCCTCGCTCGAGCCGCCGGCGGATCTCGGTAGACGACACCGGCGTCGCCGTCGTCCTCGATGAGGCGGATCCCGAGCACGTCGAAGCCGAGCTGACCGCCCATCTCGGCGAGCAGCGCGACGTTGCCGCGCCGCCCCTTGCCGAAATGGAAGTCGTGCCCGACGACCACCGCGCGCGCGTGAAGACAGTCGACGAGGATCTCGCGGACGAAGTCCTCGGCTGACTCCGCGGCGCGCTGTTCGTCGAAGTGCACGACGAGCGCGTAGTCGATCCCGGTGTCGGCGAGCAGTTCGAGCTTCTGATCGAGGTCGGTGAGAAGCTTCGGCGCCGACTCCGGTCGCACGACCATGGCCGGATGGCGGTCGAAGGTGACGACCGCCGATGCGCAGTCGCGCTCCGCCGGCCAGGCGACGCACGTCGGCGATCAGCGCGCGATGGCCGGCGTGGACGCCGTCGTACGCGCCGATGGTGAGCACCGTTCCCGGCAGGTTCGGGCACGCCGCCCGGGTCGGTGATCACCTCCATCGCGCGAACCTTACGTTTCGTTCGCCGGGCGGAGCACGACGGCGGGGCGGTCGTACTCGTAGACGGCGATCAGCTCGCTGGTCGCCGTCGAGCAGGCGCCACGGCCCGCCGAAGCGGGCGGTGACCTTGCGGCCGTGGCGCGCCGCGGCCACGTCGTCGGCGTCGACCACCGCGGACGGGTAGTCACGCAGGCTGTCGCCGGCGCGATCACGCGCGTCGGGCGTGAGCGTCGTCCAAGCGGCGTGGCCTCGTCGAGGCCGAACGAGCCGATCGCGGTGCGCCGCAAATTGCGGAGGTGCGCTCCCCCACCCAGCGCGACGCCGAGGTCGGCCGCCAGCGTGCGGATGTACGTACCCGACGAGCAGTCGACCTCGATCGCGAACACCACCGGATCGGTCGGTCGGCCGCTGGTCGTGAAGCGGTGAACGGTGACCGGGCGCGGCTCGCGCACGACCTCCTCGCCCTTCCGCGCCATTTCGTGCAGGCGGCGGCCGCCGACCTTGACGGCCGACACCATGGGCGGGATCTGCTCGATGTCGCCGACGAACGCCGTCGCCGCCGCTTGACATCGGCCGAGCGTGACCGCGCTCATGTCGAACCGCTCCAACACATCGCCGCTGTCGTCGAGCGTGTTCGTGGTCGCTCCCAACACCACCTCGCCGACGTACGACTTTGGCAGCGCGGTCAGGAAGCGAAGCAGGCGGGTGACCCGACCCGAGCCCGACCAGCAGCACGCCGGTGGCATCGGGATCGAGCGTGCCTGAGTGGCCCGACTCGCTTCTGACCGAAGATCTTGCGGCAACGGGCAACGACGTCATGGCTCGTCCAGCCCGCCGGTTTGTCGACGACGACCAGTCCGTCGATCACGCTCCGGGTTGCGCAGGGTTTCACGCACCGCGGCCTTGATCGCGGCCAGCACGCTCTCGACGGTGCCCGGCGCGGTGAAGCCCGCCGCGTAACGGTGCCCGCCGCCGCCGAATCGAGCCGGCCAGCGCAGCGACGTCGACCTTCGACAGTGAACGCAACGACACCCGGATGCCTTCGGGCGTCTCCTTGAGGATGCATGCCACCTCGGCCTCGGCGGCCCGGCGGACGAGATCGATCATGCCTTCGGTCTCCTCGATCTCGACGCCGAACTGCTCGAGATCATCGGCGGTGATCCAGCTGGCGACGAACGCCAAGCTCGGTGTCGAGCGTGGCGCGCGCGAGACACGCGGCCACCAGCTGCAGATACGCGAACCGGTGCTCCTCGAACAGCTGGCGGGTGATCTCGGCAATCGGGAGGTCGAACGTCGATAGCTCCTGGGCCAGCCCGAAAACGTCGGGAGTGGTGTTCGAGTACTGGAACCGACCGGTGTCGGTGACCAGCGCCGGTGTAGATGCACAACGCGGCGGCGCGGTTCAGCGGCCAGCCGAGGTCGATGGGCGAGCCGGCGCACGACGACCGCGGTGGCGGCCGCTTCGGGTCGACCACATTGATCGAGCCGTAGCAGCGTGTTGCTCACGTGGTGATCGAGGACGATGAGCTCGCCGCGCGTTGCCGGCCGCCACGGCCAGCCCACCGAGTCGATCCATCGAACCGCAGTCGAAGGTGACCATCACGTCGGGCGCCGCCGGGAAGTCGGCCGGCTTGGTAAGGGTGTCGAGCCCGGGCAGGAACAGGTAGTGCGGCGCCACGACGAACGGCTCCGGGAAACGACGCGATCGATGCCTTGCCGTGCGCTCGGCAGAGGTGGTGGAAGCGCGAGCATCGAACCGAGCGCGTCGCCGTCGGGGCCCACGTGACACGCCAGCGCGATCGAGTCGGCGTCGGCTGATTGCCGCCACCGCCTTGTCGAGGTCGTCAGTCCGGATCATTGGCATGGAGCTGTGCGGAGGATCGACTCCACCTGCTCTCCACTGGATACCGCAGGATCAGGCATGAAGGAAAGCTGGGGCGTGCGCTTGAGCCGCACCTGGCGGCCGATGGCGGCCTGCAGCCGCACCCGCTGCTCGTCCAGCGCCTCCTTCACGCCGTCCTGGCGTGACGCGTAGAAGACGCGTGGCGCGGCGAAGGTCGGGGTCGACCTCGATGGCGGTGACCGTCACGAGCAGCAGGCGCTCGTCCTCGTCCGACACCCGCTCGAGCGCGTCGGCCACAACTTCGCGGAGCACTTGGTTCACCCGCGCCGTCCGCGGATAGCGCCGATCAGGCATCGAGATCAACCCAGCTGCGGTGGGCCGACAACACCTCGACCTCTGGATGCGACCACACGAAGCGCTCCACCTCGTCGAGCACCTCCTCGACGTGACCTGCCGTGGCGGCGACTGCCGCCACCCCCAAGTCTGCCCGCTGCCAGGTGTCTTGGTGTGCCACCTCGGCCGCCGCGACCCCGAACCGCCGCTTGGCCCCCTCGACGATCGGCTTGATCACCGCCCGCTTCTCCTTCAACGAGTGCGACAGACCGGCATCCCGCAGACTTCGAACCGAATCGACTGCCTACATGCACGCTGTACTTAGGTACGGGGGATCTCGCGTTCTTCGAAGGTTTCGATGATGTCGCCCTCGCGGAGGTCTTGGAAGTCGCTGAGGCCGATGCCGCACTCGAAGCCGGCCGCCACCTCGCGGGCGTCGTCCTTGAACCGCCGGAGCGAGTTGATCGCGCCCTTCCAGATGATCGTGCCGTCGCGCAGGAAGCGGACCTTCGAGCCGCGGGTGATGACGCCGTTCTGGACCATGCAGCCGGCGACCTTGCCGACCCTCGGCACGCTGTAGACGACTCGCACCTCGGCGTCACCGGTAACGACCTCCTCGTACTCGGGCGCCAGCATGCCGACCATGGCCTTCTCGATGTCTTCGAGGACCTGGTAGATGATCTCGTAGGTGCGCATCTCGACGTTGGAGTGGGCCGCCAGCTCACGGGCCTTGCGATCCGGTCGCACGTTGAAGCCGATGATCGTGGCGTTGGACGTCGCCGCCAGCTGCACATCGTTCTCGCTGATACCGCCCACTGCGCTGTGGACGAAGTTGAGCTTGACGTCGTCGCGCTCGAGCTTCTTCAGGCTCTGCGTGAGCGCTTCGAGCGAACCCTGCACGTCGGTCTTGAGGATCATGTTCAGCGTGGCGGTCTCGCCCCGCTGGATCTGCTCGAAGATGTCCTCGAGCTTGGCGCCGCTGCTCAGCACCGATGAGCTCGGCGTCATGCCCGACACCCGGAATCGGTGCTCGCGCGTCTCGCCGATGGTGCGGGCGGTCTTGTCGGCGTCGGTGACGCGGAACTCGTCACCCGCGGTCGGCACCTCGGTGAACCCGAGTACCTGCACCGGCATCGACGGCAGCGCTTCTTTGATGTTGTCGCCCTTGTCGTCGACCAGGGCGCGGACCCGGCCCCAAGCGGCTCCGGCGACGATCGGATCGCCGACGCGGAGCGTGCCGCTCTCGACGATGACGGTGGCCATCGGCCCGCGGCCGACGTCGAGGTTGGCTTCGAGCACCGTGCCGCGGGCCTTGCCCTCGGGATTGGCTCGCAGCTCCTCGACCTCAGCCAGGATCAGCAACTGCTCGAGCAGGTCGTCGACGCCCAGGCTCTGGAGCGCGGACACCTCGACCATGATCGTGTCGCCCTGCCAGGCCTCGGGGACGAGGCCGTGCTCGGCGAGCTGCTGCATTACCCGCTGCGGGTTGGCGTCCTCGCGGTCGATCTTGTTGACGGCCACGACGATCGGCACGTCGGCCGCCTTGGCGTGGTTGATGGCCTCGACCGTCTGGGGCATGACGCCGTCGTCGGCGGCCACGACCAGCACGACGATGTCGGTGACCTGCGCGCCCCGCGCGCCGCATGGCGGTGAACGCCTCGTGGCCCGGTGTGTCGATGAACGTGATGAGCTTGCCGTCGCGCTCGGCCTGGTACGCGCCGATGTGCTGGGTGATGCCGCCGGCCTCGCCGGACAACCACGTTGGCCTCGCGGATCTTGTCGAGCAGCAGCGTCTTGCCGTGGTCGACGTGGCCCATCACCGTGATGACCGGTGGGCGCGGGCGGAGCAGGCTCTCGTCCTCCTCCTCGTCGTCCTCGAAGTACTTGGCCTGGAGCTCGGCTTCCTTCTCCTGGCCGGGCTCGACGAAGCGGATCTTGGCGCCGATCTCGGCGGCGAACAGCTCGATGGCGTCGTCGGACAGCGACATCGTGGCCGTCACCATCTCGCCCTGCTGCAGCAGGAAGCGCACGACGTCGGCCGCCGAACGGTTCAGCTTCGGCCCGACGTCCTGCGCGGTGGACCCGCGTTCGATGATGACCTCGCCTTCGGGCACCGACGCGGTGGACGGCACGTAGTGCGTGAGCGCGGTGGGCTCGAGCTCGTCCTCGGTGCGACGCCGACGACGCCGGCGTTGCGGCGGACGGCCACGGCCGCCGGGACCACCACCGCGTCCGAAGGCACCACCGGGGCCACCGCCACCGCCGGGACCGCCGGCCACCGGGTCGGCCGCCGTAACCGGGACCGCCGCCGGTGCGGGGCGCGCCATAGGTAGCCGAGGGTCCGCCGCGGCTGGCGAAGCCACCGGTGCGACCGCCGCCGGCGCCGCCAGGCACCGCCGGTTCCGGTGCCCGGACCACCGGGACGGCCGCCGGGGCGGGGCACGCCGCCGGAGGGCCGCGGTACGCCGCCACCGGCACCGCCGGAGCGGCCACCCATACCGGGAGGCGGAGGAATCGGCTTGCCGCTGGCCGAGCGCGGCGGCGCGCCGGGCGGGGGCGGGATGGGCTTGCCGCTCGCGCTGAGCGGCGGGGCCGCCGGCTCCTCGGTGGGTACGGGAGCAGCGGCGGGCTTGGCGCTCGCGGCCGCCGCCGGCGGTGCGGCGCCGGCGGTCGGCGCCGGACGGGGCCGCGGCTCGCGGACTCTCGCACCTCACGCGGCTCGCGGATCTCGCGGGTGTCGTGGAACTCGGGCTGCTCGCTGGCCGGCCGGCTGGTGATGAGGCGGGGATCACGCACGGCTGGGCGCAGTCGGCGGGCGCCGGCGGCTCGACGGGCGGCGCGGCCGCGGGCGCGGTGGACGGCGCCTGCGCAGCGGCTACCGGCGCGTCAGCGGCGGGCGCTCAAGCGGCAGGCGCCTCGGCCTCAGTTGCCGCGGCCGCGGCGGCGGCACGAGCGGGCGGCCGCCTTCTTCGCGGTTGCCTTCTTGACCGGAGCCGGCTCTTCGGGCTGCACCTCACGGCGCAGACCCTCGGCGTCGGCCTTACGACGAACGCGATCGGCCTGCGCGTCCTCGATGCTCGACGAGTGGCTCTTCACGCCGATGCCGAGCGCCTCGCACAGGTCGAGTGCCTCTTTGTTCGTCAGCCCGAGCTCGCGTGCGAGCTCGTAGACCCGGATCTTCTTGGGCAACTGCTACTTCAATCCCTTCGTTGGTCGGCTTTTGCGCCGTAGTGCAACTCTCTATCCTCGCACACGCCTGCCAGCAGCCTCCGAAAGTTCAGCGACTGCAGCGGCGCTGACCGGCGCTCGCAGCGAGCGGCTGAATGCGTCCTTGCGCCTGGCTGCCTCGAGACAACTCGGACTCCCTAGGCACAACCAGGCGCCGCGACCGGGCAACGTCCGTCCCGAGTCGCAATGTTCCGTCGGGCATGCGCACGACCCGAACCAGTTCCTCGGGCGCCGCCGACCGGCGGCACCCGATGCACGTGCGCTCTATGCGGGAGTCTCCTCGGTGCGGTTCCGGCGCCGGTCCAGGCTCAGCGCTCAGCGTGTCGGTGTGACTCGGCGGCTTTCGTCGGTAGCCGCAACGACTGCGGCGGAGCCGCCTCTATCACCTCGGCTCCGTCTCCGGCTTCGCCTCCGACCTCGCCTGTGTCGCCGTGCGCCCACGTGTCGGCGGAGACGGCTTCGCCGCCTTCGGCCGGCACCCACACCATCTCGCCGGAGTCGTCGGTGACCCACTCGCCCTCGGCCCAGTCCTGGTTGGCGTAGGCGGCTTCCTCCTCGGCGAGCTGGGTCTCGCTCTTGATGTCGATCCCCCAGCCGGTGAGGCGAGCGGCGAGCCGGGCGTTCTGGCCCTCCTTGCCGATGGCCAGCGAGAGCTGGAAGTCGTGCACGATGACGGTGGCCTTGCCCGTCTCCTCGTCGAGCCTGACCTCCTTGACCCGGGCCGGCTGCAGCGCGCGCATCACGAAGTCGGCCGGCTCCTCGGAGAACTCGACGATGTCGACCTTCTCGCCGCGCAGTTCGTTGGTGACCATGCGGACACGGGCGCCGCGGGCACCGACGCATGCGCCGACGGGATCGACGTTGGCATCGTTCGACCACACCGCGATCTTCGTGCGGTGACCCGGCTCGCGGGCCGCCGCCTTGATCTCGACCACGCCGCTGCCGATCTCGGGAACCTCGAGCTCGAACAGCCGCTTGATGAGGCCGGGGTGCGTGCGGCTGACGACGATCTGCGGGCCCTTGGTGGTCTTGCGAACCTCGACGATGTACGCCTTGAGCCGGGCGCCGTGCTCGTAGCGCTCGTAGGGAACCTGCTCGGCCTGCGGCAGCAGCGCCTCGACCTTGCCCAGGTCGAGCAACGTGTAGCGGTTGTCGCTCTGCTGGATGATGCCGGTGACGATGTCGCCTTCGCGGCCGGCGTACTCCTCGTACTTCTGGTCGCGTTCGACCTCACGGATCCGCTGGAGGATCACTTGCTTGGCGGTCTGGGCGGCGATGCGGCCGAAGTCGTCCGGGGTGTCGTCCCACTCCCGGGTGACGTTGCCGTCCTCGTCGAGCTCCTGCGCGTACACGCGGATGTCGCCGGAGTCGGGATCGACGGTGACGACGGCCTCCTCGGCCGCATTCGGCATTCGCTTGTACGCGGCGACCAGCGCATTCGCGAGCGCGTCGAGCAATACCTCGGGAGCGATCTGCTTGTCGGTGGCTATCTGCTGCAACGCCTCCATGAAGGCGAAGGTGTCTTTCATGAAACTGCCTTCTTCTGGGTTGATTTGCCCGGTTGTTTGACCCGGCCTGCTCCCCCGGCTGGGGTTGCCCGCCCCAATCGAAGACGGTGCGGGCCCGGTCGATCTGGTCATAGGTGATGCGGCGCCCGCCAAGACGACGCCCTCGTCGTCGGCGCTGTCGAGGACGCCCTGCACGCGGCGGTCGCCCTCGACCTCGCCACGCGTGCGGATTGTGATCGTGGTGCCCACCGCCTTGCGGAAGTGCTCGGGCGTGCGCAGCGACCGCTCCAGTCCAGGGCTCGAGACCTCGAGCGTGTAGTGGCTCGCGATCGGGTCGCGCTCGTCGAGCAGGCGGGAGAGCCGCTGGCTCAGCTGGCCCAGGCGGTCGATGTTCACGCCGCCAGGAGCGTCGACGGTGACGCGGAGGAGGCCCGGCTTGAGCTCGCAATCGAACAGCTCGAGCCCTTCAGCGGCGAGCACGGGCTCAACCAGCTCGCGCACCATCTCGATCTGACCCATCACTCACCTCCTCCACGTCAAGGACCGAACAAAAAACGTGGGCAAACTGCCCACGTTCCAACATCCCCCGGTCGAACCGGAACACCACCTACGCACTTCACCGGCCAATTGGCCGGGTCAGCGACGGACGATTATAGCGCTGAACTGGCCGCTTTCGACGGGGACTTCGCTGCGTGCTCCGGTGGCCCGGTCCTTGCGCTCGACCACGCCATTGGCCAGCCCGCGGGCGCCGACGACGAGCTGTGTCGGCACGCCTATGAGGTCGGCGTCGGCGAATTTCACGCCGGCCGAGACCTCGCGATCGTCGTAGAGCACCGCGACACCCGCCGCCATCAGGCGGTCGTACAGCTCGCTCGGCCTGCGCTTCGACGCCCCGGAGGGCAATCACATGGACGGCGAACGGAGAAACCGACGCAGGCCAGACCAGGCCCGCGTCGTCGTGATGGGCCTCGGCAATGACCGCCACGAGCCGGCTGAGCCCGACGCCATAGCAGCCCATCCAGAAGGCCTGCTCCTCGCCCTGACTTCGGCGCGAAACGTGCCCGCCGGCAAGCCGCGCCGAGTATCGGTCTCCCAGCTGGAACGCGTGCGCCACCTCGACCGACTGAACCAGCTCAAGACGCCGCGCCGCAGCTGGGGCACGGATCGCCGGCCCGATATGCGGTGAGCGGCGCCCATTCGTCGATGGTGAAGTCTCGACCGAGCACCGCGCCGGTCACGTGATGATCGGGCTTGTTGGCGCCCGTGGCCCAGTAGCGGTTGAAGTTCGTGGCCACGTCGGCGACCACCCGGACGCCCTTGGCTTGGAGCCCCATGGGCCCGATGTAGCCCTTCACCAGTTCCGGGTTGGCGGCAAAGTCGTCGTCGGCGAACACCCGCCATCCCGCGCTGGGCATCACCTCGCGGTCACCGGGCACCAGCGCGACCAACGGGCCCGTCGGCGTCGAGGAACGCGATGCACTTGAGCATGCCGGCTGCGGTAAGGCCCTGATCCGCGAAGTACTCGACGACCGCCTCGACGCCGGGCCGGCCGGGCGTGTGGTGTTCCTCCATGCGCGTCCGGCAGCCCGAGGAGCGTCTGCGGTGCGGGACGGCCGCCCGACCTCGAGGTTGGCCGCATAAGGCACAGCTCGGGCAGCGGGCGAATTGGTCCTCGCCCACGGCGCTCGGAACCATGAACTCGTGGTTGACGGCGCCGCCGAAGGCG
This sequence comes from uncultured Actinomycetes bacterium, assembly GCA_963742585.1. GTDB lineage: Bacteria > Actinomycetota > Acidimicrobiia > Acidimicrobiales > JACDEA01 > JACDEA01. The sequence continues at coordinate 691,827 of CAVUMI010000009.1, read as the reverse complement.
CCCGAAGACGCCTCGACCGGCACGACTTCGAGCTGGCACGCTTCGAGCATGCGGCGGTATGCCGCGACGACGGCGGCGTAGGTGGCCGCCATTCGCCTCAGGGTCGGCGTCGAAGCTGTAGGCGTCCTTCATCAGGAACTCGCGACCGCGCACGAGGCCAAAACGGGGCCTGGCCTCGTCGCGGAACTTGGCCGCCACCTGGTACACGAGCCTGGGGACATCCCGGTAGCTCTCGATCTCGGCCCCGACGACAGCGGTGACGACCTCTTCGTGGGTCGGCCCGAGCACGAACTGGCCCCCCGTGCCCTCGACGTACAACGCGGCGTAGGCGTCGTCGAGCAGAGTGACGCCGCCCGGACTGCTCCCAAAGACCGAGCGGTTGCAGCACCGGCAGCAGGAGTTCCTGGCCACCGACGGCGTCCATCTCGTCGCCGCACGATGCCCTCGATGTTGCGCAGGACGCGGAGCCCGAGCGGCAGCAGCGCGTAGACGCCGGCGGAGACCCGCCGCATGTAGCCGGCCCGCAGAAGGAGTTGGTGACTGACGGCCTCCGCGTCGGCCGGAGCATCGCGGCGAGTTCGCAAGGACCAGCGCCGACATCCGCATCGGCGCGGGACGTTAACGGCTAGTGATCAGAAGGTCAGGCAGCCGCCACGCGCCGAGGTGGCGACTTGGTGGCCGGCGTCACCGTGTCGGTCCCGCGGGTCATCAAGCGCCCGACGATCAGTGCGGCCGGGATCGAGACTGCGAACCACCAGCCCATGAACTGAACGACCAACCTTGCCATAACGTCCCCCCTTGTACCTCTGTCCCCAGTTTGGACGCATACCGACGCAAAAACAATGTGCCGTCGGTCACGTCAATAGGCACGACCAACCACGGCGACCAGACCGGTCTCGCCGGGCTCGGGAAGCCCGCCGTCGGCGCTACGCAGACACCGAACACTGATCCCCTGCTCCGCCAGCCGTGTCTCGCCTTCCTCCCCCAGCATTTCCCACGGGATGGCCGCAAAGCCGGCCTGAGCGGCATCGGCGGCCGCGTCCAGGCTGGTGACCTCGACGATGCGTTGGTCCCGCCGCGAGGTTGCCTCGTCGAGCAGCGCCGTCTGCGCGTCCTCGAGGGCGGCGACGACCGCGTCGCCGACGCCGGCCGAGCGCGATCGGTTTCCTTCTCGCCGTTATGCCGGCGAACGAGCACCACGTTGCCTCGACCCAATGTCCCGGGGGCCGACCTCGACCCGCACTGGGCGCGCCCTTGAGTTCCCAATCGACGGCCCGGCGCCCGAACGAGGTGTCGGTCCGATCGTCGAGCTGCACCCGGATATTGCGACCGCGCAGTTCCTCAGCCAGGGCGGCCGCCGCCTCCCCGGCGCCGTCCTCGGGCTTGACGAGGAGGACAACGGCCTGGACGGGCGCGATCCGCGGCGGCAGTCGTAGTCCCGCGTCATCGCCATGGCCCATGATCAGTGCCCCGAGCAGCCGGGTCGAGACGCCCCAGGATGTCTGCCAGACCGGTACCTGTTCGCCGGCGTCGTTGAGATATTGCGTGCCGAACACCTTGGCGAAGTTCTGGCCCAACTCGTGGCTCGTGCCCATTTGCAGGGCCTTGCCGTCCCCCATCATCCCCTCGCAGGTCCACGACTCGTTTGCACCAGCGAAGCGTTCCCGTGGCGTCTTGCGTCCGGTCAGCACCGGAATGGCCAGCAGCTCGACCATTACCTCTTCGTAGACATCGCGAAGGATCTGGAGCGCGTACGCGCGCGCATCGGCCTCGGTGGCATGACACGTGTGGCCCTCCTGCCACAAGAACTCAGTGGTCCGGAGGAACAAGCGCGGCCGCAACTCCCAGCGCACCACGTTGGCCCATTGGTTGATGAGCAGGGGAAGATCGCGATAGCTCTGCACCCACTTGGTGAAGTAGCTGTTGATGATCGTCTCACTCGTCGGGCGGACGACGACGGGCTCCTCCAGCTCCTTGCCGCCGCCATGGGTCACGACGGCCAGCTCCGGGCTGAAGCCCTCGACGTGCTCCGCCTCGCGTTTCAGGTAGCTCTCGGGGATGAAGAGGGGGAAGTACGCGTTCTGAGCGCCGGTGGCCTTGATACGGACGTCGAGTTCGGCTTGGAGTCGTTCCCAGATCGCGTAGGCGTACGGCCGGATGACCATGGTGCCGCGCACCGGCCCGTTGTCGGCCAGCTCGGCCTTGGCCACGACGTCCTGGTACCACTTCGGGAAGTCCTCGCCCTGCGGCGTAAGGACCGGTTGCTTCGGCATCGGCCGACGAATCTACGGCAAACGCCTTAGAACCCCGTTCGGCAATACGGCGCGGGATGAGTGACGAACATGGCGTCGGCCCGGGCCAGCGCGCCCTTCGTCTTCTCCTCGATGCGCCCGACGCGGGCCAGCGTCGACGGCGCGTGCCCGCCCAGGTAGATCGCACCGAGGTCGGCGACCGAAAGGGCAAGGTCGGCCTTCTTCTTTGTGGTCGCACACGATGCGCTCGTGCCACCGGCCGACAATGCGAAGCGGCCGGTGCCGAAGCCGAGGAAGGGATCGTCGACCTCGAGCACGATGTCGCCTGGTGTCGTGTACTGCCGGCCGCTGAGCGCGGCGGGCACGTCGACGATCCTCGTCCACAGGAAGTCGCCGTTCACCGTGGTGCGCAGCCGCCGCGGGTCGGCCAGCAACCACCGCAACGGTTCATCCACCGGGCGGCCCCACGCCGCGACGGCCCCGGCGAGATCAATGTCGAGGAGATGCCGCCACGACGCGGCGTACACGGCGGGATCATCGGCGACAAGGTCGTTGATCCGGACCTCGTTGCCAGGCAGGCCCTGCCGCCACTCGTTCTTCACTCGGTACGCGACGTAGCCGTCGGCCTTGCCGTTGGCTGACTCGTGTACGACGTAGAACAAACCACTGGCGCCTTGCCGCTCGTGCTCCCTGTCCTTGAAGTACACGTCCCACCAGGCGCGGCTGCGATTCACATCGCCGGGATTTCGCTTGCGGCTCGCCTCGAACACGCCCGGAAGCACCTTTGAGGCTTCGTCCTTGTCGACCTGACGGAAGTGACCGGAGTCAGCGACGTCGCGCGCGAAGGTGCCGTGGTGCGGATCGATCTCGATTCCGAGATGCGACGAAGACAGGCCGTAGCCGAACCGGCCGTAGATGACGCTCTCCGAGGCCAGCAGGATGGCCAGCGGTTCGGCCCGGTCGCTGACATCGTTGAGCTGACGCTTCATCAACGATGTGAGGATCCCGCGGCGCTTGTGCGTGGTCCGTACTGCAACCGCGGTGATGCCTGCCGCGGCCACCTGTTTCGCACCTGGCACGGTCAGTTCGAACGAGTGGGCCGCCGCGCTTCCAACTGCCTGATCTCCGTCGAAGGCTCCGAGCGTTCGGTCGATCTCGGTCGTCGCCCTCCAGTCGGCCACGTTGTCATCGTTGGGCTGGAACCCGAAGGCGGTACCGAAGACGCTCGTCATCTGGCCGAACTCTTCGTCGCTGAGCGCACGGATCTCGTAAGCCATGCCCGCCGTTGTAGTGCCGCGGGCTACGCCGCGTCTAACCGTTTCACCCGAGCGGCGGGGAGCGGAGGCATGACAAACGGCTGCTATTGCCGCCGCTTCCGCCCAGCGGCGGGGAGCGGAGGCATGACAAACGGCTGCTATTGCAGCCGTTTGTGGATTAGCTCCACGCGTTGTGCACTCGCGTTGGCGTCGCTGCCTTGCTCGTCCAGAAGCGCGAGCCGATCTTCCTCGGCCGCTTCGGCCGCGCCTTCGTCGGCCGCGGCGAGGCGCGCGTCGACTCCTTCGGCGACGAGCCGCTCGGCCTCCTCGACCAACGCGGAGACCATCTCGTCCTCGGGCACGACCCTGACCACTTTCCCCTTCACGAACAGGTGCCCCCGCTTGCGCCCGGCGGCGATACCGAGATCGGCCTCACGGGCCTCGCCCGGCCCGTTAACCACGCAGCCCATCACCGCGACCTGAATCGGCAGGTTGCGGCCCTCGAGCGCCTGCTGCGCAGCGTGGGCCACGCCGATCACATCGATCTCGGCGCGGCCGCAGCTCGGGCACGCGATGAGATCGATGTCCTTGCGCTCGCGCAAGCCCATGGCCTCAAGGAGCTGCCGGCCGGCCCGTGCCTCCTCGACCGGGTCGGCGGTGAGTGAGTATCGAATGGTGTCGCCGATGCCTTCAGCCAGCAGCGTCGCCATGCCCGCGGTGCCTTTGACCAAACCCGCCGGGGGAGGCCCTGCCTCGGTGACGCCGAGATGAAGCGGATGATCGGTGGCGTCGGCCAGCATCCGATACGCCTCGATCATCAACGGGACGTTGGACGCCTTGACTGAAATCTTCACGTCGTCGAAACCGACCTCTTCGAAGTACGCCAACTCGAGCTGCGCCGACTCGACCATGGCCTCCGGTGTCGCGCCGCCGTGCTTCTCGTAAAGCTTCGGATCGAGCGAGCCGGCATTGACTCCGATGCGGATCGGGACGCCTCGGTCGCGCGCCTCCTGCGCGACGAGCTTGATGTGCTCCGGCCTTCTGATGTTGCCGGGGTTGAGCCGCAGACACTGCACACCCGCATCGAGCGCGGCGAGGGCCATGAGGTACTGGTGATGGATGTCGGCGACGATCGGAACCGGCGACCGCGGCACGATCTGCGCGAGGCCTTCCGCCGCCTCTGCCTCGTTGCACGTGCAACGCACGATGTCGGCGCCGGCGGCGGCCAGCGCGTAGATCTGCGACAGCGTGCCTTCGACGTCAGCGGTCTTGGTGATCGTCATCGACTGCACCGTGATCGGAGCACCGCCGCCAACCGCGACCGCGCCGACCAGGATCTGCCGGGTCTTCCGCCGCTCGGCCGCCTTGCCCGAAAACGTCACTGCAGTTTCAGGGGCTGGGTGATGTCCAGGTAGAGCGCAGTGACGGTGACGAACAGGAGGATCATCACGACCATGTACGTGAGTGGCATCAGCTTGGCCACGTCGACCTGATAACGCTTGCCGCGGCGCGACCGGATGCGTTCGTACGTGGCGATCGCGACGTGGCCGCCGTCGAAGGGCAACAGAGGCAACATGTTGAGCATCCCGACGAAGACGTTGATGGAGACGAGCAGGTAGAGCACCACCCGTATCCCCGACTCCGCGGCCTGCGAGGCCACGCGCACGAGCCCAACCGGCGACAGCAGCCGGGGCTCGTCGCCCGGGTCACCCTGCGGGGGCTTGCCGCTTAGCTGATCGCCGTAACTGCGGATGCCGTTGAACGACACCAGGTCAGCCAGGCCCCGCGCGCTGAGCGAGGTGATCTCGCCCAAATCACCGGCGGCACGACCGACGGCCACGATCGGGTTGGCCCGCTCGACGCGGTGCGCTGCGCTCGACGCCCATGCCGACGAAACCCGCGTGCTCGTTGATCCCGGTGGGCTTCTCGCCCTCAACCTGCACCGTGCTGATATCGACGGGCGTCACCGTGATCTGGATCTCTTGCCCGTCGCGTTCGACGTCGAGCACCACCGGCTTGCCCGCGTTCCTCCGCGTATACGCAGTGAGACCTTCGTCGTCGACGGCGCGACCATCGGCGCGCGAGGATCTTGTCGCCGGGACGCATGCCGGCCTGCTGCGCCGGGCTCCGGACGCCGTTCTTGAACCCGATGATCTCGCGAACCTCGGCCCCCGTCGGCTCGGCGCGAATGACGCCGACAAGACTGTTCAGCGCAAACAGGAGAACGAAGGCGATGATGAAATGCATCACCGACCCAGCCACGACCACGCTCAATCGCTTGCGGTATCGCGCGGCGCGGTAGGTGCGGGGCTCGTCTTCCGGATCGACCTCCTCGAGGTTGCTCATGCCGAGAATGCGGACGTAGCCCCCGGCCAGGACAATCGCCTTCACGCCGTACTCGGTTTCGCCTCTGCGTATCGACCACAGCCGCGGGCCGAAGCCCAGGAAGAACTCGGTCACCTTCATTCCCGCTCGTTTGGCCATGGCGAAGTGGCCGAACTCGTGCAGCATGATCATCACCATCACGGCCACGATCACCAGAACCGTCTTGGTGGTTCTCGTGGCGATGGCGGCCAATACGCCCGCGGCCAGGACGGTGAGCAACCGCCGCAGCGCCTCTCGCTGCTCGTCGGCGGTCGGCGGCGGCTTGGGCTTCGCGTCGTCGGGACGCTGGACGAGCTGGGTCATGCTGCCCTTCGGGCGACGGCAGCCCGCGCCAGCGTCCGGGCGGCGTGATCGGCGATGAGCACGTCGTCGACCGTACCCGGCTCGGTGACGGTACTTGCGTCGAGGGTCTCCTCGATGACCTCAGCGATGCTCAACCACCCGAGCCGGCCACCGAGAAATGCGTCGACGGCAACCTCGTTGGCTGCGCTGAAGCAGGCCGGCGCGGTGCCTCCAGCCCGTCCCGCGGCATACGCCAGAGCGAGGCCGCGGAAGACTTTCTCGTCGGGCCGCTCGAAATCGAGGCGGGTGAGTGTCTCCCAGTCGATCGCGCCGAACGGAGCGTCGAGTCGCTCCGGGTAGTTGAGCGCGTACCCGATGGGAAGCCGCATATCGGGCACAGACAGCTGGGCGACGGCAGCGCCGTCCCGGAACTCCACCATCGAATGGATGATCGACTGCGGATGAACAACGACGTCGACCGCATCGACGCCGACCCCGAACAGCTCGTGGGCCTCGATGACCTCGAGCCCCTTGTTTACAAGCGTCGAGGAGTCGATTGTGATCTTGGGACCCATCCGCCACGTTGGATGCGCCAGCGCATCGTCGACGGTCACCTGCGCGAGATCGTCTCGCGTCCGGCCGCGGAACGGTCCGCCGCTCGCAGTCAGCAACAGCCGCCGCACCGATGCCATGGCGCCCGACCCAGCGGCATGCAGACACTGATGGATCGCCGAGTGCTCCGAATCGATCGGTACCAACTCGGCGCCGGGAGTGGTCCGGACGCGCTGCACGACGGGCCCAGCCGCGATGAGCGATTCCTTGTTGGCCAGGGCGAGCCGCTTGCCCGCCTCGAGCGCCGCCATGGTGACGGGCAGCCCGGCGAAGCCGACGACGGCGTTGAGCGCAACATCGGCCCGTGTAGCCAGCTCAGCCAGCCCGTCCGCGCCGGTGAGCACCTCAAGCTTTGGATGGCGTTCCTGTAAGGAGCTCGCCGCGCCGGGATCGAAGACGGCCACGGCCTCGGGCCGCACGGCGTCTATTTGCTGCTCCAACATGCCGAGCTGTCGGCCCGACGCGCCGAGCGCGATCACCCGGAAGCGGTCGGGCCCGGCCGCGCCGATGACGTCGAGTGCCTGCGTGCCGATCGAGCCGGTGGATCCCAGCAAGCTGACGGTTGTCGTCAAGAGAAAAGAAGTCGCGCCAGGTAGTACGTGGCGGGCAGCGCGAAGAGCAGCCCATCGAAGCGGTCGAGCACGCCGCCGTGCCCGGGGATGATCGTGCTCATGTCCTTGATGCCCAGATCACGTTTGATCATCGACTGGCACAGGTCACCGATGGGAGCGACCACGCCAACGACGAGTCCCAACCAGAACGCCTTGCCCACGGTCCACGGATAGATCCCGGGCAGGATGCCAACGAACAACGTGGTGAAGAGGACCGACGCGATCACGCCGCCGATCAGCCCCTCGACGCTCTTGTTCGGGCTTATCTCCGGCGCCAGCGCGCGACTGCCGATCTGACTACCCACGACGTAACCGCCGATGTCGCTGGCCACCGTCGCAATCACCGCGCCCAACAGCAGTGCGATGCCAGTGCGCTGCGGGAGGAACAGCATCAGCGCCGGCGTACGAACCCAGGAACCCGACCCACAAGAACCCGAGCAGCGTCGCCCCGATGTTGGCAGTGGGGCGAGCGGTGACCACCCCGGTGAGATACCAGAGGAACGTGAAGACGACCATCAGCGCGACCACCATCGGGATCGCGGTTTCGCCCTTGTAGTACGTGGCGATCATGATCGATGCGGTACCCGCGAGTCCGAGCAACGTCGCTGGGTGGTAACCGGCCTTACGGAGAACGTCGAACAGCTCGACCGCGGCGCCCATGACGACGACGAGGGCGAGCAGGAGCGTCGGCCCGGTGCCCAGCCTGAAGCAAAGCAGCGCGACCACCGCGAATGCCACGCCCGTGAGGACCGCCGTCTGCACATCGCGGCTCCCACCGCCAGGAACGTGAGCACGACGGGTCCTCGGCGTCGGCGGTGTCGGCGGTTCGGGCGGCTGGAGTCCGGTGCTGATCCGGCGCCCGGTTCGGATGGGCGCAGGCTGCGGCCCAGGATCGACCTCGGTGGGCTCGTCATCGAAGCTGAAAAGGTCGGAGTGCTCGGTGCGGCTCTGATCGAGGGCGCCGAGCCGCGTGTCCTCATCGGCCAGTACCGACGCGTCCTCGAAGTCGGTCTCGTCCCAATCAGAGGCTTGGTCGCGCCACCGCGGCTGACGCGACAGCGACGACCATGCGCTGAAGTCGTCATCCTCGTCGGTGCCCTCGCCCTCGGGTGCGACATCGGCAAAGATCCGCGGTACCTCGCCGGTGGGTGGCTCGGTCCAGTGCGGTAGGTCGGCGACCGGCGGCGGTGTCACGGGTGGCCGCGGGATGGCCTCGGGCTCCTGATCCTCGGGCAGTGGAAAGCGGTGCTCGGGGCGAGGGCCCGCCGGGCGGGCAGGGCGGTCGCCGAAGCGGGGCGCGTCCTCAGGACGGCGACGCACCACCTCGCCACTGTCGAGCGCCTGCTGTGCTTCCTCGGCGCCGATGATCCGAACGCCCTCACCGGGTGCTCGGGAAACCCGCTCGTCGCGCTCTTCGTCGCGATCGTCGTCCATCGGCTCGCTCCTCGCTCTGCCTCTGAGCAGCGCCGCTCAAACCTCGAGCAGTTCTGCCTCTTTGTGCTGCACCATCCGGTCGATCTCGGCCACCTGCTCGTGCGTGACCTTTTCGAGCTCCTTCTCCGCCCGCTCTAGCTCATCCCCACTGATGTCGCCGTCGTGTTCAAGTCCTTCAAGATCCTTACGCGCCGCGCGCCGCACGTTGCGGACCGCCACCCGGCCGTCCTCGGCCTTGTGATGCACCATCTTGACGAGATCCTTGCGGCGCTCCTCGGTGAGCGCCGGAAACGTGAGCCGGATCACCGCGCCATCGTTGCTCGGGTTGATGCCGAGATCCGAGTTCTGGATCGCTTTCTCGATCGCCTTGATCGAGGACTTGTCGTACGGAGTGACGACGAGTAGCCGTGCCTCCGGCACGCTGAAGCCGGCGAGCGTCTTCAGCAGCGTTTCCGTGCCGTAGTAGTCGATCTTGAGGTTCTCGATCAGCCCCGGCGAAGCCCGGCCGGTGCGCACACCGCTGAAGTCGGCCTGGGTGTGGGCCACGGCTTTGTGCATCTTGTCCCGGGCGTCCTCGAGCACGGCGCCCACGAAGGTGTCATCGCCTGCGCTCACCTAATCAGCGTACCTAGGGGCTCACCCAAAAGGGCGCGACGGATGTTCCCGGGCGTCATCACGTCGAAGACCAAGATGGGCAGCGCGTTGTCCTTGCACAGCGTCACCGCGGTCATGTCCATCACCCGCAGATCCTGGTTGACCACGTCCATGTATGAGATCGCGTCGAACCGCGTCGCGGTGGGGTCGAGCTTCGGATCCGACGAATAGACGCCGTCGACACCGGAATGGGTGCCCTTCAGGAAGACTTCGGCCTCGATCTCGGCGGCGCGGAGCGCAGCGGTGGTGTCCGTCGTGAAGAACGGGTTGCCCGTGCCACCGGCAAAGATCACGACGCGGCCGGTTTCCAGGTGGCGAATGGCCCGGCGACGAATGTACGGCTCCGCCACCTGCGCCATCGTGATCGCCGTCTGAACACGCGTCGGCTGGCCTTGGCGCTCGATGGCGTCCTGCAACGCGAGAGCGTTGATCACCGTGGCCAACATGCCCATGTAGTCGGCGGTGGCGCGATCCATACCGGCACCGGCACCGGTCGTGCCGCGCCAGATGTTGCCGCCGCCGACCACGATGCCGAGTTGCACATCGAGCTCGGAGCGGGCCTGCGCGATCTCGCCGGCGATGCGCTCGACCACCGCGCCGTCGACGGTTTCGTCGCTCGCCGCGCTAGCCAACGCTTCGCCGGAAAGCTTGAGGACGACCCGACGCCAACGCGGCTTGTCGGGCATGGGCCTACGCCCCTACTTCGACCTGGGCAAAGCGGACGACCTTGGCGTCGCCCAATGCCTGTTGCACCGACTGCTTCTCGGCCTCGGGATGAACGAACTCCTGGTCGAGCAGCGCACCGCCCGGCGTGCGCTTGAACCAGCCACCGAGCTTGCCTTCGATGATCTTGGGCCAGGCCTGCTCGGGCTTGCCCTCGTTCTTGGTCTCGGCGAGGAGCGCGTTGCGTTCGCGCTCGATGTCGTCGGACGCGAAGTCGTCACGGCTCAACACGCTCGGCCGGCTGAAGCTGATGTGCCGGGCGATGTCGTGGGCCAAGTCCTTCGAGCCGTTGGCCAGCTCCACCAGCACCGCGTTCAATGCGGGAGGGCCACTGGGCGCGTGGAGGTAGCCCGTCGAGCACGTTGCCGTCGGCCGCTTCGAAGCGGACGACCCGACCGACATCGATGTTCTCCTTGAGCTGAATCTTGAGGGTGTCGACCGCGTCCTGCTTCTTCTCGATGGCAGCTTCACCATTCTCCAGCACGAGTTGCGCAAGCTCATCGGCGAGTGCGAGGAAGTCGGGTGACCGGGCAACGAAATCGGTTTCGGACTTCAGCTCGACGAGAGCGGCCGCAGTGCCGTTGCTGGCCACGGCGACCGCGCCCTGCACGTTCTCACGGTCGGCGCGCTCAGCGGCCTTGCCTTGGCCCCGCTCGCGCAGGAGGTCGGCGGCCTTGTCGAAGTCGCCGTCGGCGTCTGTGAGGGCGCGCTTGGCGTCCATCATCCCCGCGCCGGTCGAGTCGCGAAGCCGCTTCACATCTTGTGCGCCGAACTCAGGCATCAGGCGCCTCCTCGGCGGTCGCCGGAGCCTCGGTTACAGCCTCGGCCGGGGCAGCGGGTTCGGCCTCAACCGGGGCAGCGACTTCGACGTCGGCCGGCGCAGCGGCTTCGGCTTCAACCGGGGCAGCGACTTCGGCTTCGGCCGGGGCAGCGACTTCGGCGTCGGCGGGCGCCGCGGTCGCCTCTGGCTCGGTCGTGCGGGTAGCAGAGAGGCGCGCCTCTCGCTCCTGCTGCTGCAAGGCGGCCTGACGACGCGCGTCGGCTTGCTCCTTATCGATACGGGCTTGTTCCTCTGCGCTGCGCTCGGCCGGCGCCGTGGCCGGTGTGGCCGGGCCGCCGCCTGGGCTGACTCCCCTGCGGGCCGCGATGAAGCGACCTTCCTCGACGGCGTCGGCGATGATCCGGCACATCAGCGTGCCGGCGCGGATCGCGTCGTCGTTGCCAGGGATGACGTATTGGATGAGGTCGGGGTCGCAATTGGTGTCGACCACGGCGACAATCGGCAGCCCGAGCTTGTTGGCCTCGGTGACCGCGATGTGCTCCTTCTTGGTGTCGATCACAAAGATCGCCTCGGGCAGCTTCGACATCGTGCGGATGCCGCCCAGGTTGCGCTCGAGCTTCTCCAACTCGCGGCTGAGGATCAGGGCTTCCTTCTTGGGCATGGCTTCGAAGTCGCCGGCGGCGCGCATGCGCTCGTACTCCTGCATCTTCTTCACCCGGCCGCTGATCGTCGAGAAGTTGGTGAGCATGCCGCCCAGCCACCGCTCGTTGATGTAGGGCATGCCGGACTTCGTGGCGTACTGCGCCACCGGATCCTGCGTCTGCTTCTTCGTGCCGACGAAGAGCACGCTCCCGCCGTCGGCGACGAGATCACGTACGAACGAGTAGGCGGTGTCGATGCGCTGGAGCGTCTGGTTGAGATCGATGATGTAGATCCCGTTGCGCTCTCCGAAGATGAATCGACGCATCTTCGGGTTCCATCGCCGCGTCTGGTGCCCGAAGTGGACGCCGGCCTCCAGCAGCTGCTTCATCGTGACGACTGCCACGTGTGCTCCCTTCCCATCGGTTTGTCGGTCCCGTGCGTGTACGCGGCTCCTGTGAGCAGCGACCGTGGGCACGCACGGGTTGTGTATTCAGCCCAGCGCCATTCGCTGGGTCGGAAGGGAGATTGTAGTGGGGCTACTGGACCGCCCACACACCGAGGGTGTTCTCGGCGGCCTCGCGGGTGGCAGTGACGACCCGGCCCCCGGCCGACGCCACCCCGCTCACGCGGCCGGGCGGATCGCGGTACGCCCGGCCGTGCCTCGTGGCAACCAACAGCCGCCCGTCGTCCAAGGGCAGGACGACTGCTCCATCAGCGAAGACCGGACCTCCGCGCTCGACCGCGCCCTGGCCGTCGGCGCTCCAACGCCGGCGCCCCGACGCCACCTCGAACACGACCACATGTCCGAGCCGGTCGGCCACCGCGACGCGGACGCCCTGAATGGCTGGGGGCGCTTCGGGGGATCCCGGCGGCGCGCATCGATCGCACCCAGCGCTCCCGGCCGGACGCGAGGTCGTAAGCGTGGGCTCGGTGATCGCCGCCGACGACTACGGCGAGGCCTTGGCCGACCGCCGGTGCGCTCGTTCGCCCAACGTCGAATTCGTGGCGCCAGCGGACCCTTCCGCTGGCCACGTCCGCCGCGAGCACACCGCCCTCCCAGGACGCGACCACGATCCCGCCGGCTATGGCGGGCGGGCCCAACGCCGGGCCGGGCAGGTCGATCGACCAGTGATCGACGTTGACCAGCCGACCGTCCCACGTGGTGACGATCACCGCGTCGCCGGCGACCGCCGGCGTCGACGGACGGTCGCCCAACGACTTCTCCCACAGCAGCCGGCCATCGCCGCGCGCGAACGCGATCACCCCGTCGTCGGTCGCCGCGAGAACTCGTTCGAACGTGAGGGCTGGCGCGACATCGCGTAGCCCGACGCGGCTCGCCCGCCAGCGCTCGGCACCAGTGGTCGCATCGAGCATGACGAGTACCGAGTGTCCGTACGTGGCGGCCACATCGTCGCCGTCCGCCGCCGGCATCCCCACGTACGCGGGCCGCGGGGCCGACCATTGCCAAACGATCGCAGCGCCCGGGGCGGGCCGGTGGTGGCACGCGGCAATCAGCACCGCTGTCGTGAGGGCTCGGAATCGCGTCACGGCCCCGCTTCTCCTGCGACGAGGAGTGCCCCAGTAGCAGCGCGTTCGCCGGCGTCGATCGCCGCGCCCGACAACTCGTCGGCGGCGATATCCGCCGCGCTCTCACACGTCGGCGGCTTGCCGGCCAGCGCGAGCGCGATCTCCCGGTGCGCGGCCGCCGAGCCGGGAAGGTCGGCGTGATTATTCCTGACGCCGGGGACGGTAACCACCACGTTCTCGGCGCCGCGCAGCCGCGACCGGGGCGAAGGAACGACGAGGTCGCGCCGCGCCGCGATCGAAATGGCGCGGATCCCGTTGGGTAACCGCCGCCGGTTCACCTCCTTGACGTAGTCCGACGTCTCGGCCATCTGCCGAACCGACGTGCCGCGCGGATCGACCCCCCGTTTGCGGCCGACCGCACCAATCGCCCGCTGGATCGCGTGCCCACGGCGGGTGTGTCGGAGCAGCGCTCCAGCGGTCGCCAAGTCGGTGCCGTGATGGGGCGCGCCCAAAGTGACGAGCGTGCCGATCCGCGGTGAGCGTGGGTCGAACGGATCGAGCTCGTTCGCCAGCGCCGACCGCGCGACCAGCCCACCTTGCGAGTGGGCGATGAGGTCGACCGGAACGCCAGGCTGCTCGTATTGGAGGCGCTCGAGCAGCTCGCGCAGCCGCCGGCCCGACTGGCGGAGGTCAGCCAGCGTGTCGCTCGGCCGGTAGGGCCGCTCGGTAGCGGTGCCACCGAGGTAGGAGAACTGCACTACGTCGGCGGGGCGGTAGCCCAACCTGACGGTGTCGACGTCGAGCACAGAGGCGTGTCCACTCGCCGAGCCCAGCCCCCCGACCATGACTGCGAGCCGGCGCTCGCCCGGTGGCGGTGGCAAGGGGGCGTCGGCGGGCGTGCACGGACGCGTGTGAACCACCCGTCGGGCGGCGGAGATGGCCGACCAGATCTCGCGCTCGCCGGGGAGACGCGGACGGCTGGCACCAGCGGGGATGTCACGAAGCCCGCGCAACGCGGCGCGCACGTCCCGCGCCGTGGTCAGCGGCGACCGGATTCCCGTCGCGGCCGACGCGCTGGCGAGTTTCGCCGCACCCGCTCCCGCGGCGCGACCGCCGGCGACGACGCCGCCCCACACCAAGCGCACGAGGCCGGCACGTTCGGCCGACTCGCTGGCCGGCCGCGGCAACGACGCCGTCGCCGCGGTGCCGTCCGGGATGAGATGCACTCTGCCGTCGCCCGCCAGCAGAACCGCGGGGTCGACGTAGGCCTCGCCGGCGCGCGCGCCGAAATGGAGAGCGCCATTGGCGGAGCCGACGCCGGCGCCGCTGCCGATGCGGTTGCCGCGGGCCACGGTGATCGAACGCAGAAACGAGTAACTCGTGCGTATCCCGTCAGCGTGAAGGACGACGACGTGAAGGCTGTTCCCTACAGCACCGGCGAAGGTGACCTCGCCAGCCGCCGCCGCTCGGACCGTCTCGCCACTCGTGGTTGCGTAGTCGACACCACGGTTGCCGCGCCCGTACGGCGTCGACGGCGGCCGGAATGGGTCCGTGACCGGACCGCGAACCGGCGGACGGTAGGTGACGGCCCGCCGCTCCGCCGCTTCGGCAGCCGCGGGCGCCAACGCGGCGAGCAGCGCAACGGCCACAACGATCGAGCGCACGGGATGAACCCCCGACAGATCAGTGAGATGGCTGCGGGGAAGCGCTGTCCGTAGGGTACCGGCGGTCGCCGGGCGCCGAAAGGGTCAGGCGCGGGGATGGGTCTCGTCGTAGACGGTAACGAGCCGTTCCTTGCTCACGTGTGTGTACACCTGGGTGGTCTGCAGGCTGGCGTGTCCCAGCAGCTCCTGAACCACGCGGAGGTCAGCACCTCCATCGAGGAGGTGGGTGGCGAAGCTGTGGCGCAAAGCGTGTGGATGCGTCGGCTGCGCGGCGCGGTGGTCGAGCACCCGGCGAACGTCGCGAGGAGTCAGCCGTCGACCACGCCGGTTCAGGAACGCCGCCTCCGCCGGCGTGGCGTCGGTGACCATCGCAGCGCGCCCGTTGGCCAGCCAGCCCCGCACTGCTTCGCGGGCCGGGTCGCTCATCGGGACCTGACGCTCCTTGTTGCCTTTACCCCAGACCGCGACGACACCTTCGTCGACGTCGAGCGCGGAGCGATCCAAGCCGCACACCTCGGAGACCCGCAACCCGCTGCCGTAGAGCAACTCGAGAACGGCGTCGTCGCGCAGCCGCACCGGCATCGGATCGTCGTCGATCCGTGCGGGTGGCTCGTCGAGCAGCACGCCTACCTCCGAGCGACTGAGCACATGCGGCAGCCGAGCGTCGCCGCTGGGGGCGGCGAGCCGCGTCGACGGGTTGCTTCCAATCGCCCCGGTGCGATGGAGCCACCCGAAGTAGCGACGCAAGGAGGCGGCCTTACGGGCGATCGTGCGCCGCGCATACCGCCGCGTGGTGAGAAAGGCCATGTAGCGACGGAGGAGGAGCCGGTCGGCGGTTTCCGGTCCGCCGGCGCCGCCGCGTGTCGCCCACTCAACGAAGTCCACGACATCGCGTCGGTACGCGACAACCGTCGCTTCGCTTACCGCGGTAAGCGAAGCCAAGAACGCACTCACGCGCCACGCTTCGTCGCCGACCACACATCAACGCTACCGAGAGGCGGCACATATCGATCGGATGCCCGAGCCATCGGTTGCACACTTTTGGCTACGAATTTGACCTAGTGAGGCCGTTTTCGCAGCCAAGAGTGTGCAATCGATCGGCGTCACGCCGACACCGGCCGCCGCCGCGCCTGATCGGCGATCGAGGCTAGGCGCCGAGCGGTTGTCCGCTGGAGATACACGACCTCACGCCATGTGAACCGTCCACACAACCAACCGGTCGCAGCGACGACTGCGGTCTCCCTCCGGGCGTCGTACACCGGTTGGCCCTTGTGCTGCTGTCCGTCGAGTTCGATGAACAGACCGAGCTCTGGCCAAGCCAAGTCGACGCGCGCAACGAAGTTGCCGTCGGAGTCATAGACGACGTACTGCCGCACCGGGTCGGGGAGACCGGGGATAGTTCGAGCGAGCTGCACCATGAGCGTCTCAAGGAGGCTCTCGGTGGCCGGGGCATCCGGCGGCCGCAACGCGAGCACCCGGCGCACACGTGCAGCTCCCGCCTGGGAGCCGGACGCCGCGCTCGTGACATCGGTTGTCGTTGTGAGGTGCTTGCGCAATGCCGACTCGAGCGCCTGCTCCCATCGGAGGTCATCCAACTCGGCGGCAAGGTCGATCAGCGCCTGCAGCCCATCGACGCAGCGAAGTCCGTGGACCTCGACTACGCGCTCGGGCAGCACGCGCCGCCGCCGCGCTCCTTGGCGCCGCGAGCTCGCGCCGTCTCGGACCGTGAAGTCCGGTCCAACGAACACCACCGCGTCTAACTCGAGAAGAACGCCAGCGAGCGCACCACTCGCGGATCGCGCCCGTGACAACCAGCGCTGCGATCGCCTGATCGAACGAAGTTGGTTCGTCTGGGCCGTCGCCGTAGACGCCATTGCCGATCTTTCGCCACTGCCCGGCCCGCTCGCCCCATCGAATCGCTCCCCGCGTAAGCCCGCGCTTACGGAAGACGTCGAGGGTGTACATCCGCCGAATCATGCGGGCGGGGCGAGGCGTTCCCACCAACCGTCGACGGAGCGGACCCAACCGTCGGCTTCGAGGTGGGTCAGCGCCACCGCGACTTCCGCGGGCGCCAGCCCGGACCGGATGGTGAGGCCTTCGAGGTTCGTGGGCGACCAACCGACGGCAACGAGTACCGCCGATTCGGTAGGCCCTGGCGAACGGCGGCGGTCGCGCGTTTTCCGGGGGCCGCGCGGGTTCAGTCCGAGGGTGACCAGAACGTCGTCGACCTCGGTGACCGGCGAGCAGCCCTCGGCGAGCAGGCGGTTGGTGCCCGCCGAGGCCGAGCTGGTGATGGGACCGGGGACGGCGAGCACGGGGACACTGCGGTCGATGGCCGCGGCCACCGTGTGGTTGGAACCGCCGGCGATGTGGCTCTCCACCACAACCACCGCGTCCGCCAGTGCGGCAATGATGCGGTTGCGCGCCGGAAAGCGCCATTGTTCGGGCGCGGCGCCCGGAGGCGCTTCGCTCAGCAGCAGGCCGCGTTCGCCCACCTCAGCCCACAGCCGGGCGTGGCGCCGTGGGTATACGACATCAAGACCGCTGCCCACCACGCCGATGACCGGTGCGCCGCCGGCCGACAGCGCGCCCATGTGCGCGGCGCCGTCGATCCCGAGCGCGAGTCCGGATACAACCGCCACACCGGCCTCGGCCAGTTCGCGGCCGAGCTGGGTCGCGATCTGGCGGCCATAGTGCGTGCACCGGCGCGTACCGATGATGGCAACACGAGGCCGCTGGAGGGCGGCGAGGTCGCCGCGCCAGAAGAGAATCCCGGGGGCCTGATGATCGTCGACCAGCAGGGCTGGGTAGTCGGGCTCGCCGAGCGCGACGCGATTCATGCCAACCCTTCGGCGCGGGGAAGGGCAGCGCGCAGCTCGAGCGCGGCGCACACGTGCTGTTCGTCGACCGCATCCGGTGCGCCGTCGAGGTCGGCCAATGTGCGAGCGACGCGACGCACCCGATCGAGCCCGCGGGCGCTGAGCGCGCTGGTCCGCAGTTTGTGTTCGAGGATCCGAGCCGCGGCGGCGGTGAGCGGCGCCACCTCATCGAGCTGCGCGCCCGTCAATGCCGCGTTCGTCGATACGCCCCGTTCGCGGGCGAGGGCGCGCGCCGCGGCGACCCGCTCAGCCACTGTCGCGCTCGACTCTCCAGGCGGTCCGCCGAGAAGGTCGGTTACCGCGGGACGGCTGACCAACACTCGCAAATCGAACCGGTCCAGCAGTGGGCCGGAAAGTCGCCGCGTGTAGCGAAGGCGCTCGGCCGGTCCGCAGTAGCACCCACCCGGCCCGGCGGCGTCGCCGCAGGGGCAGGGATTCATGGCGCCCACCAGCAGGAACCGGGCCGGGTAGGCGATAGACGCCTTCGCCCGAGCCACTCGAACGATCCCTTCCTCCAGCGGCTGCCGTAGCCCGTCGAGGACGTGGCGGGCGAACTCGCCCATCTCGTCCATGAACAGCACGCCGTTGTGTGCCAAGGAGATCTCGCCCGGGCGCATCGCCGCGTTACCGCCGCCGATGAGCGATACGTCGGACGCGCCGTGGTGCGGGGCGCGGAACGGCGCGCGTGCGACGAGACCCTCGACCTCGACGCCGGCTGCAGAGTGAACGCGGGTTGTCTCGAGCGCCTGCGCCGCGTCGAGCGGCGGCAAGATGCCCGGCAGGCGGGTGGCGAGCATGGTCTTGCCGGAGCCAGGCGGGCCGATCAGCAGCAGGTGGTGACCGCCCGCCGCGGCCACCTCGAGCGCCCAACGGCCGACGTGCTGGCCCCGAACTGCGGCCAGGTCCGGCCCCGTGTACGACGGCGGATCGGACGTGTCAGGAGGTGCATCGGGCCACGGTTCAAGCCCGACCAGGACGTCCACCAACTCGCGCAACGTGGCCATGCCCTGCACGTTGTGACGACCGACCAACGCCGCCTCGGCAATGGACGGCCGGGGGACGACAACCGTCTTGGCTGCGAGAGCGTCGACGAGCGGAACCATGCCGCTCACTCGCCGGATAGAGCCATCGAGTCCGAGCTCGCCGATGAACGCGCAGTTGGCCACGGCTTCGGGGGGTAGCTGCTCGGCGGCGACGAGCAGCGCGACGGCAATCGCCAGATCGAGACCGGCACCGCCCTTGCGCACACCGGACGGCGCCAGGTTGACCGTGACCTTTCGCAGCGGCCACTTGATCCTGCTCGATAGCAGCGCGGCGCGGACGCGATCACGCGATTCGCGACACGCGGCGTCAGGTAGGCCGACGATCGTGAAGCCCGGCAACCCGTCAGACACATGGACTTCAACGTCGACCGGACGACCCTCGACACCGAGCAGCGTTGCTGATGGAATAGTTGCGATCACGGAGCTCCCTACAGGACGAGTCACTGTCGAGGGAAGCGCTACCGCGAGAGTACCGGGAGGGTGCGCGCGCCAACGGCGGGTGATACTGGGCGCGTGGGGTCGGAGAAGCGGTGGGCGCTCGTCGCGCTGTTCGGCATCGTCGCGATGGCGGCGGTGAATGCCGGTCCGTCGGCCGCGGCCGACGTTCCACAGACTGGTTTCGACGTCGCCAACGGCGCGCGGTGGACGACACACGAGGAAGAGGTGGCGTTCCTGGCCGCGGTCGACGCGGCGTCGCCGCGCGTCGCCGTCGATGTCATCGGGCGCTCCGTGGGTGGGCGACCTCTGCACCTCGTTCGCATCGGTGATCCCGCGCCAACTGCACCGTCAGGGCGGCTGACCGAACTCCACATCTGCACGCAGCACGGCAATGAGCCGGCCGGACGCGAGGCCTGCTTGCAATGGATAGGCGGGCTGGCCGCCACTACCGACCCTGCCCTGGTACGCCAGTTACGCGACACGGTGTTGTTGTTCGTGCCGACCGTGAACCCCGATGGCCGCGCCGACAACGTGCGCGAGAACGCGAACGGTGTCGACATCAACCGCGATCACCTCAACGTCACCACGCCCGAAGCGCGCGCGGTCGAGCGAGTGGTGCGCGACTGGCGCCCCGCGCTCAACATCGATCACCACGAGTACGGGCCATCGACGCCGGCACTTTACGACGACGACGTGTTGTACCTCTGGCCCCGCAACCTCAACGTCGACCAAGCCGTGCACGACCTGGCGCGCGGCTTCGCCCTCGATCACCTCCGGCCGTGCCTATCCGGCGCGGGCTTCACCAGCGACGAGTACGGCCTCGCAGCCGCGGGTGACCTCGACCTTCAGCAGACCGCGGGCGACGGCGACGACGGCATCTCTCGCAATACCGCCGGGCTGCGGCACGCCCTCGGCATCCTCGCCGAGAGCGCGACCACACCCAACCCCATGCGACCGCCGGAACTGGTCGACAACGCTGCTCTGCAGCGCCGGCGCGTGCAGTCGCATCACGCGGTCATCGCCTGCACGCTCGCCTTCGCCCGCGCCAACGTGGCCCGAGTGGTGTCGGTGACGACCGGCGCCCGGGCCCGCAAAGCCGCCGAAGGCGCAGCCCGTTCGGCTCCCGTGTTTTTCAACGGTCAGGACGAGGACCGAACTCTCACCGGAAGCGGGAGCGCGACGGCAACCGTGGTGGCCGACCCCCCGCCGTGTGGCTACGCATTGACCGAGCAGCAACGCCAGGCGGTCGCCGTCGCCCTCGATACCCACGGCGTACGGACCCGGCGCGATGACGCCCGGACGATCGTCGACATGGGCCAGGAAGCCGAACCGCTGATCCCGCTCCTGCTCGATGGCCGCGGCGCACGCCACGCGATCGAAGCCACGCCCCTCGACGTGTGCCCGTCGGTCACAGCAGCCTCGGTCAGCGACGCGAACCGGCCGGAACTGCCACCTACGGGGCGCGCTGGTCGGGGTGGTGTGCTAGTCGCCATCGCCGCAGCCGGGCTATCGGCCGCGGCGTTCCGAAGGCGCCTTGCCGCGATCTAACGTCCTTCAAAGCGCGGTTCGCGCTTTTCCACGAACGCGCTGACGGCCTCGACGAGATCGGCGGTGTTGAAGTTCACCGTCTGGGCCCTTGCCTCGTCCTCGACCGCTTGGGCCATCGACACGGCCATCGCGTTGTTCAACAGCGTCTTCGTCAGCGAGAGCGCGATCGGCGGTCCGGCCGCCAACCGACCGGCCCAGTCGTCGACAACTGCATCGAGTTGCGCTGCGGGTACGACCCGATTGACGATGCCGAAGTCGGCCGCCTCCTTGGCCGTGATGACGTCGGCAAAGAACGCCAGTTCCTTGGCCTTGTGCAGCCCGATGAGCCGGGGCAGGACCCATGAACCGCCGAAATCGATCGAGAGGCCGCGGCGCGAGAAGATCTCAGAAAACCGCGCATCATCGGACGCGACCACCAGATCGCAGCCGAGCGCGAGGTTGAGTCCGGCACCGGCGGCCACACCGCCCACTTTCGCGATCGTGGGCTTGGGCACGCGGTGCAATGCAAGGCAGACGTCCCCCACGTGCCGCATGCTGGCCAGCCCGGCGCTGCTCACCGCGACGCCGTCGGACAGGTCGGCACCTGAACAGAACGCGCCGCCCGCGCCGGTGACGACCACCACCCGGGTGCCCGCATCGCTACCGGCGTCGGCGAATGCGGCCAGCAGCTCGTCCCACATCACGCCGTTGATCGCGTTTTTCTTCTCGGGACGGTTCAGCGTGATCGTCCTGACGCCGCCAGCGTCGTCGACGGTAATCGTCTCCATGGCCGACGAACGATACTGGTGGGCATGGGCTTCAACCCGTTCCGGCAGCAGAAGCGGCGCACCTCGGACTACGTCTATGTCGCCGCCGCGTTCATCGTCGCCACCGGGCTCATCCTGTGGGCCCTGATCCCGCGTTAGAGATTCGCCGGGTCCAGCCGTACCAGGCGACCAAGGCGTACCTCTGCCCTGGTTGCAACCAGGAGATCGCCGTCGGCGTCGGGCACCTCGTCGTGGTGCCGCTCGAGGCCCCCGACCTGCGGCGCCACTGGCACCACTCCTGCTGGGAGTTTCGCGAACGGCGGCGCCCGGGTCGCTAACGCTCGAGCGCTTGGGCCAAGTCGGCCCAGAGATCGTCGGGATGCTCGAGGCCGACACTGAGCCGGAGAAGGCCGGGCGGCAGGTGCTCCTCGAGAGCCCACTTGCCGCGGCGTTCGATGGTTGACTCGACGCCACCGAGACTGGTGGCGGGAACGATCAACTCGACCCGCTCGCAGACCCTCTCGGCCCGCTCCGCGCCACCGCGAACATCGAAGCTGACCACTGACCCCAAGCCCGGGTAGCGCGCCACCTCGACCTCGGCGTGATCGCGGAGTCGCTCGGCCAGGCCGGCGGCGGTGGCCTCGGCGCGATCAAGCCGCACCGGCAACGTTCGCAGCCCGCGGACGGCGAGGAACGCCTCCATCGGGCCAACGACCGCTCCGTGCAGGCTGCGACGTTCTCGCAGCGCGTCGAGCAGCGCGGAATCGGCGGTGACCACCGCGCCCATCACGAGGTCGGAGTGCCCGGCCAGCAGCTTGGTCGCGCTGTGGACCACCGCATCGGCCCCAAGCTCGAGCGGCCGCTGTCGGAGCGGCGTGGCGAAGGTGTTGTCGACGGCGACCAGCGCGCCCGCCCGGTGGCCCGCCTCGATTAGGGCCGCGAGGTCTGAGACCCGGAGCAGGGGGTTCGAGGGCGACTCCAGCCACAGGAGCGCCGCACCGTCGCACGCCGCCGTGGTGGCCGCGACATCGGACATGTCGACCAGGCGGGGCACGACCCGCCGGCGCGATGCCAGGTCCCTCAACAAGCGGCGCGTACCGTTGTATGCGTCGGCGGGCCCGACGACGACTGCGCCCACGGGCAACGTCTCGACGATCGCCGAAACCGCGGCCAGGCCCGATGCGAATGCCAACGCCGTGCCGCCCTCTAACGCGCCGAGAACCTCCTCGAAGGGCTCCCACGTCGGGTTGCCGTCACGCGCGTAGGCGACATCGCCGCCCGCGCGAAAAGTCGACGCGAAGGTGACCGGTGGGCTGAGTGGCTCACCGGCGAGGTGCCGCCCGCGGCCGAGGCTGACCGCGATCGTGGAGGGATCCACTCAGAAGGCTCCTTGGAGAACCTCGAGCGAACCTCCCAGCACCGATGCGACGTCGAAGCGGATCTCCCGCGCCCGGACCGGCGAGGCCTCCAGCCAACGCGCCGCCAGCCGCCGGAGCCGCGCCTGCTTCTGATAGGTGATGGCCTCGACCGGCGCGCCGAACGCCATCGAGGAACGGGCCTTGACCTCGCAGAACACGAACGTACGACCGTGGCGGACTATCAGGTCGAGCTCGCCGTCACGACAGCGCCAGTTCCGAGCCACCACCTCGTAGCCCTGCGCTTCGTACCAGGCGGCGGCCGCGTCCTCGCCGCGTAGTCCGAGCGCCCGGTTGTGCGCGCTCATAGCTCCTTTTCGGGTAGCTCCTCGACATTCACGTCCTTGAACGTGACTACGCGGACCGACGCCACGAAGCGGGCCGGCCGATACATGTCCCACACCCACGCGTCGCCCAACTCGATTTCGAAGTAGGGCCTGCCGTTCTCGTTCTTGGCCTCCATCTTCACTTCGTTGGCGAGGTAGAAGCGCCTCTCCGTCTCGACCACGTAGCGAAACATGGGCAGTACCGCGCGGTACTCCTGGTACAGCTGGAGCTCGATCTCGGACTCATAGCGCTCGAGGTCCTCCGAGAAGCTCATGAAGAGAGACTACGACGCCGGTGTGCGGTCACAAGAAGCTGGCGTCGTCGAATGGCCAGACCCTCACGATTGCCCGACCCACGACCTTGTCTTCCGGAATGGGTCCGAACACCCGGCTATCGCCCGAGTTGGTGCGGTTGTCGCCCATCACCCAGAGCTGATCTTTCGGGACGGTTACCGGCGCGAACGTGCTCGTGTTCACGTCCGGAGTGAGGTACGGCTCACTGAGCAGGCGGCCGTTGATGTAGACGTGGCCGACGCCATCGGGACCCTGCCTTCCCTCGACGGTTTCGCCCGGTAGTGCGATCACCCGCTTGATGAATTCGTCGGTGCTTGGCTGGACGACGCCGATGGCTTTGCCGACATCGCGCACGACCCGCACGACGAAGTTGTCGTTCTCCGACTTGGTCGCCTGCTGCGGATACGGGTTGTCGAAGACAACGATGTCGCCGCGACGCGGATCGTGCAGCTTGTACGCCAGCTTCGAAACCACCACTCGATCGAGGATCTGCAGCTGGGGCAGCATCGATCCGGAGGGGATGTAGAACGCCTGCGCGACGAACGTGCGGACGACGAACGCGATGACGCCGGCGATCACCAGCAGAATCGGCAGTTCCTTCAGCGCCTTGGTGGGCGACGCCGGTTTCTCGACGGCGAACGGCGGTAGACCGGGCGGAGCCTCGTCCTCGAGGACGGGCTCCCACGATGTCAGCGTCAACCCGCCGCCCGCTTCCCCGTCGATCCCACAGGCGCGAAGGTAGCCGCAAATCCAGGAGTCTCAGAGGCGGAGAAAGTCGCCGTAGAAGATCGCCAGCGCAAGGGCGGCACCAAGTCCGCTGACGATCCAGAAGCGCACGATGACCGTCGACTCTGGCCAACCCCCCAGTTCGAAGTGGTGGTGGATCGGCGCCATGCGGAACAGCCGACGCCCACCTGAGATCCGAAACCACCATCGCTGGAGAAAGCTCGACCCGCCCTCAACGACGTAGAGCGCGCCGAGCACCGGGACCAACAACGCCACGTTCATCGAGAGGGCGAGCGCGGCGATTCCCGTGCCGAGCGCGAGCGACCCGACGTCGCCCATGAAGATCGTGGTCGGGTTGGCGTTCCACCAGAGGAACCCGACGCAGCCTGCGCCGACCGCAGCGGCGACGATCGCCAGGTCGAGTGCGTCCTGCACGCCGTAGTCCGCGGGGTGGCGGAACTGCCAGAACGCGATCACGGCCAACGCGGCGAAACTCATCGCGCCGCTGCCGGCGAGCATGCCCTCCATCCCGTCGGTGAAGTTCACCGCGTTGGCGGTCACCCAGATCAGTGCGATGCCGAACAGCGCCCACACCACCGGCCCAAGTCGGAGACCCGGTCCATCGCAGCGGGTCACCGCGATGGCGTCGCACGACCCTGCCGTCTGCCCGTGCAGGATGACGAACGTGACGGCGACGACGAGGAGCCCGATCGTCTTCTGGGTTTCCCGGAGACCGAGGTTGCGCTCATGGCGGACCTTCAGCCACTCGTCGACACCACCGACGAGCGATCCACCGATGATCGCGGCCACAACGAGCATCCCGGTCCGCGACGGCCACGAGCGCAGCACAACATGGCCGGCCACATAGCCGAGGACGAGAGCGACGGCGACGATGGCCCCGCCCATTGTCGGCGTACCCGCCTTGAAGGCGTGCTGGCCAACCTCGTCCTGAATCCTCTGGCCGATGCCCGCGGCGCGCAGCCGCGCGATCAGATACGGCGTGAGCAACAGTCCGGTGGCCGCCGCCGTCGCGGCCGCCACCAGCAGACCGATCACATGGTGACGGTATTCGCCCCCGTACTGAAGGGCGGTGCATCGCCGATGCCGTTACGAGGCAAACGCGGTATTTGGGCCGTCACAACCGGAGGAGGAACACTGGGGACAGAGGACCGTGGGGCGGATCAGGAAGTCGATTCAGACGCTGAGGTCCTCGTCTAGGAGTTCTCGGAGGCTTCCGGCTCGTCGGTCGATGGCTCGGACTTCGGCGCCTTGGCTGTGACGGCCGCTGCAGCCTTGGCCGCCTGCTTCGTCGTCAAAGGCTGCCGAAGTTCCTTGATACTCATCTACTGATGACTCCTGTTCCAAAGCGCGACGCTGCGTCACCGGTCATTACCTCCATCATCGTCGGGGTTGGCCTGCACTCGCCAGCCGGGGTGTCCGGTTTGCCCTCCCCCGGAGGGTTGAGAGCTAAGAGGCCAGGAGCAGTCCTCGGGGTCAAGGCCACGGGAGCGACGGCATGACTTGGCGGTAGCGGCACACGGTCAGGTGCGACTCCGGCCTTGACGCTGGTGAGGGCTGCTTCTGGCAGAGCGGAGGTTGGAATGCACCGGGGCGAGTGCGAGCCGGGCACCTCCGGCTGGCGAAGCCTGGCGAGCCTTGTCGTTGTCTAAGGGGGCGAGAGTGCCTTCACCAAGCGCGCGGATCGAGTGTCCGCACGATCTCAGCCGTGTATGAAGCGGGCGACATACAAGCCGCCGTCCGACGTTTCCATCGTGACGTCAAACAAACTTCCGAGCCGACCGTCGATCACGGAATCGAGCACGATTGCTCGGCTCTCGGAGGCCTGTTGCGTGTCGTCTCGTGTGACCCGCCGTGACTGAATGTCCTGCACACGCAGGTGAGCAACGCCAGGAACCGATGACAGGAGCTGTCCGGTGAAGTTCGACCCGTCGAGATTGAGCTCGTACAAATTGAATACATCGGAGATGACGCTGCCGACGTACCAAAAGCCGTCCCGATAGCGCTCGAGCCCGACGTGGCCGGTCAGGTCCGGTCGGTTAGGAATACGAACGGTGAAGCTCAACTGCTGGGCATTGGGCACGTCGACGGCTAGCGGGTTAACAAGCCTAGAGACCTCGGCGCGCTGGCCGCTCCGCTGGCTGAAGAGCTCGCGCAGGTAGGCCGTGGCCAGCTGCGTGGGCTGGGCCAACTCACGACGGCCTCCGCCGCGGTACTCCGCCGCGATTGCTTCGTAGTCAGTGGTGAGGGGATCCGGATACACGCCGCGGCGCGCATCAGGACCCTTCGCAGGTGTGCTCGACTCCGTGGGCTGTTGGGCAGCGTCGCCGGTGTTGACGCTTTCACCGTCACCGCAACCCGCCGCGAGGACGACGATTGCAACAACCGCCGTGAGGTAGAACCGGCGACTTCTAGTGGTACGCATGACCATTTAGGACTCTGTGATCAGACATGCTGCCCGAAGGGCTGCTCGTCGATGCCGAATACGACGGCCAATTGTACTTGTCGATAAAGATGTAATCGATCTTCTTGTTGCCAAACGTGGGCTCGCAGGGTTGCTGGGTCGGAGTGATGCACGAAGCCCGAACGGCTTCAACCTCGACGAAGCCACCGAAGCCGCCCATCGAGGACGAGTAGATCTTGTTGAGCACCGACCCATCACCATACGGCTCGACATTGAAGTCACCACCCAAAAAGACGCCGATGAATGCGTTCACGTACGGATTGACAATGGACTCGATTTGGCCCAACTGCTGGTTCCTGCGATCGACGCCTGGCGACGAACCGGGCGTCAAGTGAGTGACGCACGAGCGGATCCCGATCGGCACGTAGGCATCGATGCAAGTGATAGCCCGCTGTTCGACGTCAGCCGAAAAGAGAAGGTAGTGATTGATCGCCCCTACCGACCCCTTGCCTTTCGCGAGGATGGCGTTCCCGTACTTGCATCCGCTCGCCGCGGCGGAGCCGCGAAGCGAAGCGGTGTTCAACGGGCGGACAGGGCGCCCGAGCTACCGGTTCACTCCGAAGGTTCGAAACGAGATGCGCTGGCATTTCAACGCGATCCCGTGGGGTGAGCTGATGCACGACGGTGCATGGCTGGCGATGGTTACGTTCACCCAGCCCCGAAATTGGCGGGCGGTGACTCCCACCGGGGGGCTGTGGACGAAACAGATCGATCGCATGACGGCCGCCTTCCGCCGAAGGCATCCCTTGCGAGGGGTTTACGCAAGGGAGTTCCAACCGCGGTTGTCACAACCGGAGTGGTACCGGGGGGGCACCTCATCTCCACGCTTACATGGCGCTCCCGCCGGAAGTTCGGTCGGAATTGGAGCGGTGGCCGCAGGAAACCGACATTCCGGGGTATCGGTGGCCTTGGCTGTCAGAGAAGTGGGCGCACGCCGTGCGATCGGACGAGCCCCGGCACGCGCAGTACGGAGTGCATGTACGCCCGGCGAACATGCGTCGTGGGTGGGACCCGGAGGCGGAGGCGTACTTCAACGGCCATCGCGTCGGCGACTACTTCTGGCGAGAGTCCGGCAAGGTCGCGCAGAAGACGCCGCCGACAGACTTCCGAGGATTCGGCCGGTGGTACGGCTACTGGGGAGTGAGGCCGGTCGAACACGAAACCATCGTCAGCGCGGGTGCCTTCGTAGAGGCTCGGCGGGCGATGATCCTTCACCGGGACAAGAAGGCGAAGCGGTGGGTACGTCGTCCCGTCGGCATGGACGGGCTGATGGTCGTGGGAGGCGAACTCGACGGAACCGGCGCCGCGATCAGCATGGTGCGATGGGCGGAAGCAGCCGCTGCCGAGCGGGGACGCGATAAGCGCGGGATCGTGCCGAGGCGCCGGCCAGAGGCCGGCGAAGAATTTTTCACCGTCGAATGACAAAACGGTGTGCGGCTCGTCAAAAGTCGAGCGTCTCGCCCGCTGACCGCTTCACGTCGCTGCTCATCTGGCTGATGTAGCTGCGCTGCGTAGTAGCCGGGTCGGCGTGGTCGAGCACCTGCTGAATGTCGAGCAGGTCATAGACGTGACCACCATCGGGCGTCCGGGTGTTGTGCAGGATGTTGGCAGCACTGTGGCGGAGGTCGTGAGGAGCAACGTGGCCGAGTCCGGCCCGGCGTGCTCGGGTCTGGACAAGGGCGTAGAAGGTTCGCTGTGCCATTGGATGGGCCCATTGAATGCGTCGTGGTCCGCCCTGGCGTGCTGCGCCCAGTACCTCACGGCAGAGCAACGGGTCGGTGGAATCGACCGGACGACCGAGAGCCTGCTCGTACGCACCGCGCCACTTGGCGAGCATGGCGGTGAAGGTCGGGCCAGGGCTAACGGTCCGCTGACGCCGACCCTTGCCGATCCAAGAGAGGCGGCCATCCGGGGTCAGGTTGCCCCATGTCATGCGAGTGCACTCGGCGGAGCGGACTCCCATCAGGCCGAGGCGGATCGCCAACTGATCGCGGGAGCCGATCCACGTTCCGTCTTTGCAAGTGTCGAGGAGTCGCGTTGCCTCGCCTTCGCTCAGGAATCGAGCCGGGTGAGCTCCCTGCACTTTCCCGTAGACCTTCGGGTACTGCTTGCGTAGGCGGTCGAGGTCAAGCGTGGGATCGGTGCTGACGATGTCGTGGCGAACGCACCAGCCGAAGAACGTCCGCACGGTAGAGAGTCGCGTACGAACCGTGTTGTTGGCGCCCGTCGCCGTGCACCATGCAACGAGGTCCGCTTCGGTGATCTCCGTCGGCCAGCGTTTGCCGGTCATCCGAAAGAGTTGGTTGAGCCGCTCGCCGTTCTGGTCGCGAGTGCACCGCGTCGTGTAGCGGCCGAGGTACTCGTCTAGGAGGTTTCGGAAGTCTCCGACTCGTCCGTCGATGGGGCTGACGGTGCCGCGGCGGCTGCCGAGACCTTGGCTGCCTGCTTGGCGGTCAAAGGCTGCCGCTTTTCCTTGATCTTGGCGGCCTTACCGATGCGGTCGCGGAGGTAGTACAGCTTGGCCCGGCGGACGTCGCCGCGGGTCACGACCTCGATCTTGGCCAGCACCGGCGAGTGCACCGGGAACGTGCGCTCGACGCCGACGCCAAAGCTCACCTTGCGCACGGTGAAGGTCTCGCGCACACCTGACCCTTGCCGGCGCATGACCGCTCCCTGGAACACCTGCACGCGCTCCCGCGTGCCTTCCACGACCCGCACATGAACCTTGAGCGTGTCGCCCGGGGCGAAGTCGGGAATGTCGTCGCGCCGGCTGGTCTGGTCAACGAGGTCAGTGGGGTTCATGGCGCGAAAGCTCCTGCGGTCTGCTCGGGAGAAGTATCTACGTTAGATGATCTGGTGAGAACTCCTCCAGCAGCGCCCGGTCCGCGTCGCTGAGGCCACCCCGGACCTCGATCAGGTCGGGCCGCCGCTCGATGGTCCGGGCCAGCGCCTGCGCGCGCCGCCAGCGGGCGATCCGGCCGTGGTCCCCGGACGTGAGGACCTCCGGGACCGGCCACTCGCGGTACACCGCCGGCCGGGTGTACTGCGGGTATTCGAGAAGGCCGTTGGCGAAGGACTCGTCGGTCACGGACAGCTCGTTACCAAGCACGCCGGGCACCAGCCGGGCGACCGCTTCCACGACGAGCAGTGACGCCACCTCGCCACCCGCCAGCACGACGTCGCCGACCGAGACCTCGCCGTCGACGAGGTGGTCCGCCACGCGCTGGTCGACGCCCTCATAGCGACCGCACAAGAGGGAGAAACCCGAGCCGGCGGCCAACTCCGCTGCCATCGGCTGGTCGAATCGGCGGCCGCTGGGCGAGAGCAAGAGCAGCGGTCGGGGCGGCTCGACCGCCTCCACGGTGGCGAACAGCGGCTCGGCCATCAAGCACCATGCCGGCGCCGCCGCCGAACGGTGAGTCATCCACGGCGCGGTGAGCATCGGTCGCCGATGAGCGCAAGTCGTGCACGCGGATGTCGAGGAGACCTTGCGTCCGGGCCTTGCCCATGCAAGCTTCCCGAGAGGAAGCCGTCGACCAGGCCAGGAAAGATCGTGAAAACGTCGATCCTCACGGATCAAACAGTCCTTCTGGCGCGTCGACCACAACCGTGCCGTCGCGCTGTTCGACGACGAAGCGGAGCGGCACGAGCGGACCGGTGTCGAGGACCAGAAGGTCGCTGGCCGGATTGGCCTGCACCGACTCGACCCTCCCGTGCTCGCGTGCCCCCTTGATCGACGACAACCGAGCCGACGAGTTCATGCACCCACAGCGCATCGGGATCAGACATGGGCGGCGCGTACAGCACCGTGCCCCGAAGCTTGTCGGCCGCTTCAACGGAGTCGACGCCTTCGAACGCGACGATCCACCGCTTCTGGTGCGGTGACGACCGCCTGACGGCAGTGCGCCGCCGTTGAATGTGCTTCCGGGCGCGAGCTCGCTCGGTGCGGTTACTCGTGAGGCTGACGATGACCTCGCCCTTGAGCCCGTGGGGCTTGGCGATCAGCCCGACTTCGAGCTCCGGCTCGCTAGTCGACGATGTCGACGTTGGTCTCCACGCCCTCGGCCGCGCCCGCGGCGCGCACGACCGTGCGGATCGCCTGCGCGACGCGGCCCCGCTTGCCGATCACCTTGCCCATGTCGTCGGGCGACACGTGGAGACTCAACTCGACACCGCGCTGCGACTCCTCGGCTTCGACGACGACGGCGTCGGGCTCGTCGACGATGGCCTTGGCGACGTACTCGAGCACCGACGCGCGGCAACGCGCCACCAACCTGGTTGATGTCGCCGTCCTCGACTCGGTTGATGTCGCCGTCCTCGTAGTCGACGTCGCTCGGCGACTCGTCGCTCATTCGGTCGGCCGGTGCCGGTGCCGCGGCGGCGATCTTGATCAGCTTGGCGACCGTCTCGGTGGGCTGCGCGCCCTGCGAAAGCCACTTCTGCACCTTGGCCTGGTCGAGCTTCACCACCGATGGCTCGGCGCGCGGCTCGTAGGTGCCCACGATCTCGATGAAACGGCCGTCGCGCGGCGACCGGCTGTCGGCGGCGACCACGCGGTACGTCGGTTGCTTCTTCTTGCCCATCCGCATCAGGCGGAGCTTGACCACTGAAACCCTCTCCTCTAACCCCGGGCGGTCACACGACCGCCCTTCTTCTTCTTGTTGCCCTTGGCCTTGCGGACCATGGCTTTGCCGCCGAAGCCCTTCATCATCTTCTGCATTTCCTTGAACTGCTTGAGAAGCAGGTTGACTTCAGACGGCGTCACCCCACTCCCGACGGCGATCCGTGTGCGCCGCGATCCGTTGATGATGCGAGGGATCGTTGCGCTCCTCCGGCGTCATCGACCTGATCATCGCTTCGACCCGGGCGATCTCGCTGTCCGGGATCTCGACGTTCTTCAGCTCTTTCGGGACCCCGGGAAGCATACCGATGATGTTCTGGAGAGGCCCCATCTTCTTGAGCGCCTGCATCTGCTCGAGGAAGTCCTCGAGCGTGAGCCGACCCTCCATGAGCTTGTTCGCCGCCTCGGCGGCCTCATCGGCGTCGTAGGCCTGCTCGGCCTTCTCGATGAGCGTCATCACGTCGCCCATGCCGAGGATGCGGCTCGCCATCCGGTCGGGATGGAAGACGTCGAAGTCGCCCAGCTTCTCGCCGATCGACGCGAAGGCGATGGGCTTGCCGACGACCTCCTTGACCGAGAGCGCGGCGCCGCCGCGGGCGTCGCCGTCGAGCTTGCTGAGGATGACGCCGTCGAGCGCGAGCGTTGAGTGGAATGCCTCGGCGGTCGCCACCGCGTCCTGACCGGTCATCGCGTCGATGACGAGGAACGTGTAGTTGGGCGTGACCGCTCTCGGAGATGCGCCGCACCTCGTCCATGAGGTCGGCGTCGATGGAGAGGCGACCGGCGGTGTCGACGATCACGACGTCGCGACCGACGCGCCGGGCTTCCGCGATGCCGTTGCGCGCCACCGCTACCGGGTCGGTGGGCTCGCTGAACACCGACACGCTGGCCTGCTGGCCGAGCACGCGTAGCTGCTCGACGGCGGCCGGACGCTGGAGGTCGGCGCCGACGAGGAGCGGGTGGCGGCCCTGCTGACGGAACCACTGGCCGAGCTTGGCCGCCGCGGTGGTCTTACCCGAGCCCTTGCAGGCCGGCCAGCAGCACGACCGTGGGCGGATGCGAGGCGTAGGTGATGCGAAGGGTCTCGCCGCCGAGGATCGCGACCAGCTCCTGGTGAACGATCTTGATGACCTGTTGCGCCGGGCGAGAGGCTCTGCGACAGCTCGGCGCCGACGCACTGCTCCTTGACCCGACCCGACGAACCCGCGGACGACGGTGAGGTTGACGTCGGCCTCGAGCAGAGCCACGCGGATCTCTCGCAGGACCTCGTCGACGTCGGCATCCGACAGCCGCCCGCGGCCACGCAGCCGCGTGAAGATCGCGTCGAAGCGGTCGGATAGGGAGTCGAACATGAGTTGACCAGGCTACCGCTCCGCCCAAAAACGCCAAGTGTCGGTGTCCAATCGGCGGAAACCCCGATTGGACACCGACACATGGCGTTTAGGCCTCGAACAGGGCCTCGACGAACTCGTTCGGGTCGAAGTCGATGAGGTCGGAGGCGGTTTCGCCGAGTCCGACGAGCTTGATCGGGACGCCGAGCTCCCTCTCGATCGCCAGAACGATGCCGCCCTTGGCCGTGCCGTCGAGTTTGGTGAGAACCACGCCGGTCACCGCTACCGCCTCGCCGAACTCCTTGGCCTGTACCAGGCCGTTCTGCCCCGTGGTGGCGTCGATCACGAGGAGCACCTCGGTGACCCTGCCCCGGCTCACGGTCGGCGATCCGGCGAACCTTCTTGAGCTCCTCCATGAGATTGACCTTGGTGTGCAGCCGCCCCGCGGTGTCGGCCAGGACCAGATTCGCGCCCTTGGCCTCGGCCCGCTGGACGGCGTCGAAGACCACCGCTCCGGGATCACCACCTTCGTTGCCCCGCACCAGGTCGGCACCGACCCGGCGGGACCACAGCTCGAGCTGCTCAGCGGCGGCAGCCCGGAACGTGTCCGCCGCAGCCATGACGACCGGCTTGCCCTCGCTCGGAGAAGCGCTGCCCGATCTTGCCGATGCGTGGTCGTCTTGCCGACGCCGTTGACGCCGACGAGCAACCACACGTTGGTGGCGTCGGGCTCGAGGTGCAAGGTCCGATCGGCGTCCGCCAGGGCGCCGATCAGGTCGGCTTTGAGGGCGGCGACCAACTCCGCCGGCGTGGTAATCCCGTCGCTCTTCACCCGGCTCCGAAGATCGTCGAGGACCGCGGTTGTCGCTCCCACACCGACGTCGGCCAGGATCAGCGCCTCCTCGAGCTCGTCCCAGGTCTGCGTCGTCGATGGCCGACCGGGACAGGACCGAGCCCATGTAGCCGGCGAACTGTGAACGGGCTTTGCCGAGCCGGTCGCGGAACCGCGGTCTGGGTGGCGCCTCGACCGGGGGCGCCGCTTCGGCTTCGGGCTCTGCTGGTTGGCGCGCCTCCGGCACGACGGGCGCCTCGACGACTGCCGGAGCCGGCTCGGGTTCTATCGGTTGACGCGCCTCCGGCGCGACAACGACCGGGGCGGGCGGCGCCTCGGTGACCGGCGCCTGTGGTCGGGGCGCTTCGGGTGGTCGCCGGACCGGCGGTTCGAGATACGGCGCGCGGCGGGCACGCCGCCGCCCGACCGCTATCGCACCGACCGAGCCGACCAGCAGCAGAACGGCAAGAAGGATAAGGACGAGCAACACCGCTTCCATCGGCCGCCCAGGGTACGCTCCCTCCTGTCGCTCGCCTGACCCCCTCCTCCATGGATGTCGGGCGGCTGCTGGGGGCCGTCACGGCCGTGCCTGCTTTCGCCGCGGGCGTGCTTCACCTCAGCGCGGCGGGCGATCACACCGATCACGAATACGCCGTGGTCTTCTTCGTGGGCGTCGCCGCGTTTCAGCTCGCGTGGGCGGCCGGCACGGTAGCCGGCCGGGACGGAAAGGCGTGGCTGTCCATCGGCGCACTGGTGAACGTTGCCGTCGCCGGGGTGTGGCTCCTGTCCCGTACGAGCGGTGTCCCCTTGGTGCCCGAGGTGTCCGAGGTCGAGGCCGTCGGCGTAAAGGATTCGCTCACGACCCTGCTCGAGTTGCTGGCTGCGAGCGGCGCCGGCGTGCTCGCCCTCCTGCCCGGTGCGGCGCGGCAAGGTGGCCTTGCCGTCCGGCGAGCGAGCGGTCGCCGCGGTTGCCGCGGGCGTGTTTGTCCTCGCCGTGCCCGGAATGCTGGCGGGCCACAGTGCCGGTCACGCGCACACCGCCGACGGCCACGGGCACACTGGCGTCGCCGCCGCGGCGGCGCACGCCCACGACGCGACCACCGCGGCCCATGCTCACAACACGACTGCCGCGGCGACCAGCGCGCACGGACATGAGGGCGCCGCTCACGCCACCGCGACGAGCGCAATTCACGGCCATGTGGCGGCGGCGAGTGGGCACGCCCACGGTGCGACGGAGACGGCGGCGGCGGCCATCGCCCCGCAGGCCAGGCACGCGGTGATCCCTCAGGACCTCGACCAGTTGGGCCGGCGGGCGACGGTCCGCTACCCGATCCCGCTGTTCCCCAACCGGCTCGGCGGATCAGAGCACCGCAACATCATCGTGCCCGTGCTGCCCAAGCCGTGCGAGGACTGCTTCATCACCTGGATGCAGCCGAACCTCACGTTCCTCGACGGCACGCCCGCCCACCTCGACCGTGGGCTGATGCTCCACCACACCGTTCTGTTCCAGACCGGGAAGGTCGACGCAACGTGCGGGCCCGAGACCGGGCTGGGGCTACTCGGTGAGCGGTTCTTCGCCGCGGGTAACGAGCGAACCCCGATAGGCCCACCGCCCGGCTACGGGTACAAGGTCGGCGCGCTCCCGTGGGCTGGTGTGTTCGAGATCATGAACCACTCCGAGTCCTTCCAACTCGTGTTCTTCGACCTCGAGGTCCGGTGGCGCCCGGCCAGCGCCAAGCTCAAGCCGGTCACGCCCGTGTGGCTCGACATCGACAACTGCGCCGACTCTGCATACGCCATACCGCAGGGCCGCTCGAGCCAGACCTGGCGCTGGCAGTCGAACCTGACCGGGCGCGTCGTGTCCGCCGGTGGGCATGTGCACGACGGTGGTATCGGGATCACCATGTCGAACCGCAACACGCGTGAGCGCATGTGCCGGTCGGTTGCCGGCTACGGCAGTAAGCCGGCGTACATGGGGACCATCGAGTCGATGTCAACCTGCGTGTGGGATCGCCTCGGGATCGTCCGCGCCGGCGACGTGATCGAACTGACGACCGAATACAACAGCTCGACGCCGCAGCCCGACGTGATGGGAATCCTCGTCGCGTTCGTGCACGAGACCACCGATCTCACGGCCGGCACCGGGGCTCCGTCCGACGTGGTGGATCCAGGGGCGGGCCAAGCGCCGACGGCGCCGCCGCCGGTCCACCGGCATTGATCAGGCGGGCGTCTCTATCCGCTCGCTGATGACCCGGCTGGAGCCGCCGGGCTGCATGGTCACGCCGTAGAGGCAGTCTGCCGCCTCCATCGTGCGCTTCTGATGGCTGACGACCAACAACTGCGCCTCTTGACGAAACTCGTGGATGAGGTCGAGGAACCGGTGCAGGTTGACGTCGTCGAGCGCGGCCTCGACCTCGTCGAGCAGATAGAAGGGCGACGGCCGGCTGCGGAACACCGCGAACAGGAAAGCAAGCGCGGTGAGCGAGCGCTCGCCGCCGGAAAGCAGTGAGAGCTTGCGCACGTTCTTGCCGGAAGGCCGCGCTTCGACTTCGATCCCGGTGTTCAACATGTCGTCAGGATCGGTCAGCCGCAGGCGGCCGGTTCCACCCGGGAACAGCGTGCTGAACAACTTGGTGAAGTTGTCAGCCACGTCGGTGTAGGCGGCTGAGAACAGCTCGACGATCTCGGCGTCGACCGCCTTGATGACCTTGGCCAGCTCGCGACGGCTGTTCTTGACGTCTTCGAGTTGGGCTTCGAGGAACTGATGGCGCTCGTTCAGCGCGGTGAACTCCTCGAGAGCGAGGGGGTTGACCGGACCCATGAGCCGTAGCTCGCGTTCGAGCTCACGCGCTCGCGTCGGCGCGCTCGTCCCCGCCGGCAGCTCGGGACACTCGGCGACCACTGCGGTGTCCGGCTCGACGTCGTGTTCGCGGCGCAAGCGCTTCGACGCTGGCTTCGAGGCGGACGCGCGCCTCGGCTTCGTCGACCTCGGCGCGCTGCGCGCGTTCGCGCACCTCGGCGAGTTGGCGCTCGGCTGCCGAGCGCTCCCGCCGCAGGCCCTCGAGGGCGCTGGATGCGTTGCGTACCCGATCGGCTTCGACCTGGCGATGCGTCCGCACGCGAACGACCGCCTCGTCGAGCATGGCAATGCGCGCCTGCGACCAGTCGCGTCGAGACGGGCGACCACGGTCGCCTGCTGATCGGCCACCGGCGGGGTGGCCGCGACCTGGCCTCCCAAACGCTCCAAGCGGGCGACCACTTCGGCGCGTCGCGTTGGCCAGCAGCGTGCGCCGCTCTTCGATGCCCGCGGCGCGCCGTTCGAACGCGGTGCGTCGGGAGATCGCCTCTTCTTCGGCGGCGGCCCGTTGGCCGCCGGCCACCACACGCTGATTCTCGAGCGTGTCGACCTCGGCCTTGGCCTGATCGGCGGCGGCCGCCGCACGGGTGACCGCGGCCGCGGCTGCGGCCGCTCCCTCGCGTGCGGCGGTGAGAGCTTCACCGGTGGTCGCGGCCATGCCCGCGCCGGCGCGCCACCCCATCGTGGAGAAACGGTCGCCCTCGCGCGTCGACCGCGACGATGCCTGGGTGGGCCAAGGCGACGTCGAGCGCGGCGGGCCAGCCGCCATCGACCATGACCGCCGTGGCCAGCAACGAGTCGAGCAGCGATTCGACCGGTGGTGCC
This sequence comes from uncultured Actinomycetes bacterium, assembly GCA_963742585.1. Taxonomy (GTDB): domain Bacteria; phylum Actinomycetota; class Acidimicrobiia; order Acidimicrobiales; family JACDEA01; genus JACDEA01. Next base: position 654,641 of record CAVUMI010000009.1, on the reverse strand, counting down.
GCGTCACCGCCCGCGACAGCGGGCTTGGCCCGGACGTGCGCGCGCACCGGTTCGCCGATGGCCGCGGCGTCGAGCGCGAGGCTGGCCGGGGCCGAGGCCACGTCAAGCGGCAGCACCGCACCGGGCTCGTCCCGGTCGTGGAGGTGACGGAGCGCGCGGCGAGCTGCATCGACGCCGTCGACGACCACCGCCGCCACCGCTTCGCCGGCCGCGGCCTCGAAGGCCGCCTCCCACCCTTCGTCGATCTCGACCAGATCCAGCAACGTGCCCACGACGCCGTCGAGCCCGGCAAGGCGTTCTGCTCCGGCATGTGCGCGCGCCTCGTCGAGTGCTTGCGCCAGCGCGTCGGCCCGGGCCAGCCACGTGCGCTGCTCCTGCTCCGCGGCGCGCTGCCCGTCGACGGCAGTTTCGTGGCGATGGCGAGCGTCGGCCAGCGCGGCGTCGAGTTCATCGACCTCGCGCCTGGTGACAGCGAGTTCACCGTCGAACTCGGGCCGAGTGTTCGCTGCGCTCCTGCGTCAGCCGGGCAGCGTCCTCCTCTGACGGCGACCAACTCGGCCGCTGAGCTGGTCGGCCTCGGCAGCCAGGCTGGCCACCACGCTGCTGTCGGCGGCCGCCTCCTGGTGGCGGGTGATCGAGCGTCGCCGCTCGGCCAGCACCGCAGCCAGGCCACGGGCCCGCTCCCGCAGCGCCTCCATGCGGCCGACCGCGTCGGCGAGATCCTGGGACGTGAGTGAGCCGGCCTCCTCCTCGGCGACGAGCACGTCGGCGTCGAGGCGGGCCAGCGTGGCGCGAAGGTCGCGCTCGGCCGTCGGCAGCCTCGGCGCGCGCCGCATCGGCCGCGCCCAGGCGCGCCTTGAGGCCCGCCGACCTCGCGGCCGCCCAGGTACACCCGGAGCGCGTGCAGCTCGACGGCGAGCGAGTCGTGACGGCGAGCGGCGTCGGCTTGGCGTTCCAGCGGGCGCAGCTGACGACGCACCTCGCGGAGGAGGTCCTGGAGGCGGACGAGGTTGGTCTCGGTGGCGTCGAGCCGGCGCTGCGCCTTCTCCCGCCGCCGGCGGTACTTCAGCACGCCGGCGGCCTCCTCGATGACGAGGCGCCGGTCCTCGGGCCGGGCGTCGAGCACCGAGTCGAGCTGGCCCTGCGAAACGATCACGTGTTGCTGGCGGCCCACGCCGCTGTCGGACAGCAGCTCCTGGATATCGAGCAGCCGGCAGGGAACCCCGTTGATTGCGTACTCGCTCTCGCCCGAGCTGCGGAACAGCGTGCGGGTAAGGGTTACCTCGGCGAAGCCGATCGGCAGCAGGCCGGCGCTGTTGTCGATGGTGAGCGTGACCTCGGCGCGGCCCAACGCCGGCCGCTTGGCCGAGCCGGCGAAGATGACGTCCTCCATCTTCGAGCTGCGCACGGTGCGGGGGCCCTGGGCACCGAGCACCCACGCCACCGCGTCGACGACGTTGGATTTGCCGCTCCCGTTCGGGCCGACCACGACGGTGATCCCCGGCTCGAATTCCAGGGTCGTCGTCTCGGCGAAGGACTTGAAACCCTTGAGCGTGAGCGACTTCAGAAACACAGCAAAGCCAACCTAGCGACGCCTAGCGGTTAGTTAGTGGACCCTCAAACCTGGCACTGTTCGCAGAGAAATGTGCTGCGGCCGGCGAGCTTGACCCGGACTATCGGGCTGCGGCAGCGGCGGCAGGGCTCGCCCTCGCGGTCGTAGACCTTGTGCGAGCTCTGGTAGTCGCCCACCTCGCCGAAGAGGTCGCGGTACTGCTCGTCGGCCAGCGATGAGCCGCGGTGCTTGATGGCGTCCTGGAGGGTCTCGACCATCGCCCGATAGAGGCGGCGGACCTCCTGAGCGGTGAGCGACTCGGAGCCACGGTCGTAGCGGAGGCCGGCGGCGAAGAGGATCTCGTCGGCGTAGATGTTGCCGATCCCGGCGAGGAACCGCTGGTCCATCAGCAACGCCTTGAGCTTGGTCTTCTTCTCGTGGAGACGGTCGCCGAATTGCGTCCAGCTCATGATGTCGTCGAGCGGATCGAAGCCCAGGTGGGCAAGCTCGGGAACCTCGTGGGCCAGCTCGTCGGGCTCGGTCACGAACAGCTCGCCGAACGTGCGGGGATCGACGTAGCGCAGCTGGCCGCCCTGGGTGAACGTGAGCACGACGTGGGTGTGCTTGAGCGTGGGCTCCTTGGCGCTCTTCGCCCGGAGCAGCTGGCCGCTCATGCCGAGGTGCACCACGAGGAGGTTGCCGTCGTCCAGCTTCAGCAGCAGGTACTTGCCCTTGCGCTGGACGCCGCTGATCTTGCGGCCTTCGAGCTTGCTGGCGAAGTTCTTCTTGGTCTTGTGGCGGCGGATCGTGCGCAGTCCGGTGGCCTCGACGGTCTTGACCCGCTTGCCGACGACCTCTTTGTCGAGGTCGCGGCGGATCGTCTCGACCTCAGGTAGCTCAGGCACTGGCCCCCCGCATCTGCGCCGATGTCGGCGGAAAGCTTCTCCCACGCGACCCTCGCCGCCGCCTGCTCGGCCTGCTTCTTCGACCGGCCGTCGCCGTCGCCCTTGGGCTCGGCACCCAAGATACACGGTGGCGTGGAACTGCTTGGCGTGGTCCGGGCCCTCGGCCAACACGACGTAGTGCGGCAGCGCGTCGAGATAGCGCGCCGACAGCTCCTGCGAGGCGGGTCTTGTAGTCCTGACCACCGGGCCCGGCCGCAGCCTCGTTCATGCGCTCGCCGAAGAGCCGCATCACCAGCTGCTCGGCCGCCGCCCAGCCCGAGTCGATGTAGACGGCGCCGATGAGCGCCTCCATGGCGTCGGCCAGGATCGACGGCTTCTCGCGACCGCCGGACTGGTCCTCGCCCTTGCCCGAGCAGGAGGGCCGCGCCCAGGTCCAGCGAGGCGGCCACCTCGGCCAGCGCCGACGAGTTGACGACCGAGGCGCGCACCTTGGCCAACTCGCCTTCGGGCAGCTCCGGGTAGGTGCGGAAGATGTGATCGGTTACGACCAGACCGAGGACGGCATCACCCAAGAACTCGAGCCGCTCGTTGGACTCGACCGCACCGCTCTCCGCGCACCACGAGCGATGGGCGACGGCATGTGCCAGGAGGGCCGGGTCTCTGCAGGGCCAGCCCAGGCGCTCCGCCAGCGCCTCCAGCTCGGGGGTGCTGCTCAGGTAGCAGCCTCGAGTTTGGCCAGCACGTAGTCCACCGCATCCCGCACGGTCTTCAGGTCTTCGAGGTCTTCGTCCTCGATCCGGAAGCCCACCGAACGTTCGCCCAGTTCCTCCTCGAGCGCCTCCACCAGTTCTATGAGCGCCAACGAGTCGGCGGCCAGGTCCTCGGTGAACGAGGCGCCCTCGGCGATGCCGCTCGGGTCGATCTCGAGGATGTCGGCCAAACGATCGCGGATGAGCTCGAAAACCTGCTGGCGGTTCATCGGGCCCCGTTCGACATGGGTCTCGGCGGGCAATTTGGGCTCCTGTAGGCGTTCGGTGCACAGCGATCCTACCACTTGTGCGCTTGTGAACTGTCGTGTCGGAGACCGCGATCAGAGCAGCCCTACGCGACTGCGGCAGCCACCTTGGCGACCAGGTCGCCTTCGACCATGTCCCGAGCCACCCTGACCGCGTTCACCACCGCCCGGGCCGACGACGAGCCGTGGCCGATGATGCAGACGCCGTTCACGCCCAGGAGCATGGCGCCGCCGTGCGTATCGGGGTCCAATTCGTCGGCGAGCGGCGCCAGCGCGGGCATGAGCACCTTGGCTGCCTCCTTGGCCTCGTCGGTGGCCATCATGGCGCCGAGCACGGCGTTGACGATGAACTTGATGCCGCCCTCGAGCGTCTTGAGCGCCACGTTGCCGGTGAACCCGTCCGCCACCACCACGTCGGCCGCGTCACTCATGAGGTCCCGGCCCTCGACGTTTCCGATGAAGTTGATGCCCGGGGCGTCGCGGAGCAGGACATGGGTGTCCTTGACCAGCGGGACTCCCCTTGGTGTCCTCTTCGCCGATCGACAGCAGCGCGACCCTGGGCTTCTCGACACCGAAGCGTTGCGCCGAGAAGGCCGACCCCATCTGCGCGAACTGCACCAGCCACTCCGGTGAGCACTCGGCGTTTGCGCCGGCATCGAGCAGCACGGTCGGATGTTCCACCGGGTACGGGGATGGGCGTGGCGATAGCCGGGCGGGCGACACCGGGCAGGCGGCCCATTCGCAGCAGCGCGCTGGCCATCGTGGCCCCCGTATTGCCGGCGCTCACCATCGCGCTGGCCTTGCCGTCACGCACCGCCTCCGCGGCGCGCACGAGCGAGCTGTCCTTCTTGCGCCGCACGCCCTGCGCGGGGTCGTCATGCATCTCGATGACTTCGGACGCCGGCGATGACCTCAAGGGTCGTCTCGCCGATGGCGTCGGGCTGCCCGACGAGAACGACCGGAATGCCGTGCTCATTCGAGGCCTGCTCGGCGCCGGCGACGATCTCCCCGGGCGCCTTGTCACCGCCCATGGCGTCGACCGCTACGGGCAGCACGACGGATACTTCTTGGCAGTAGTGGCGGCGCTATGGGCCTTCATTGCTGCCAAGAACCGGGTCAATCGACCTCGATGGCCTGGCGGCCGCCGTACCACCCGCAGTTCGGGCAGACGACGTGGGGCAACTTGGCCTGGGCGCATTGAGGGCAGACGCTGCGGGGCGGCGCGTCCAGCTTCCACGAGGACGCCCGGCGCATGCGGGTCTTGGCCTTTGAGGTCTTCTTCTTGGGAACAGCCACGTGGTTACGAATCCTTCAGCTGGTCGAGGGCGGCCCAGCGCGGGTCGCGATCGTCGGGCTCATGCCCGCAGTCGACGTCGTTCCGGTTGGCGCCGCAGACGGGGCAAAGCCCCCGGCACGCCTCGCGGCACAGCGGCGCCAGCGGGAGCTCGAGCAGTACAGCGTCGCGCACCAGCGGCGCTACGTCGATTTCGTCACCCTCGAGGGGGTACGTCTCCTCCTCGTCGCTGCCCGCGCTCGAACAGCTCGCGAACCTCCGCCGTGACCGCTCCCGGCGGCCGGACCCAGGCACCGCCGGCACTCGCCCAACCACTCGCGCGGTCACCGTGCCGGTGGCCAGGATCGCGCCCCCGGCGAGCGACTCGAGGATCAGGTCGGCACGAACTTCCCCCGTGGCGGCTGAACCACTCACGACCGCCTCGGGCAAGCGGCCCGCGAAGCGTCGACAGATGCGGCGGTGGCCGAGGTTGCGGAGAAGGTCGGCTACCCCGACCCGGAAGGCCGCGCTATTGGTCTTGATCGAAAAACGCCTCGTGCTCGCCGGTGGTCGGGCCCTCGGTCAGGTCCGTCGCCGTCGAAGCCGATCGCGCCCTCGGTGCGGCCCCGAGGGGGTCACCCGCAGCTTCTCCCGCCCGCCTTGGACGGTCTTGGCGGTGCGCTCGAGCACGATCTCGAAGGCCGCCAGCTTCTGGTCGCAGTAGTCCTCGGCCTCGTGCCGCAGCCGCCGGGCCAGCTCGCGGGCTTCCTCCACGGTCTTCTCGGCGACGTGCTGGGCCTCGCGGACGATCTCGGTGCGCTGGACCATCCGCTCGGCGCGCACCCGCGCCGCCTCGAGGATCTCGTCGCCTTCGCGTTGAACCTTGTCGAGGAACTCCTGGCGCTCGCGCAGCATCCAGCGGGCCTGGCGGAGCTCGGCCGGAAGGCGCTCGAGTGCGTCCTCCATGAGCTCGAGAACGTCGTCCTTGTTGCTGAGCAACACCGACGACGACAGCGGCATCGACTTGGCGTTGTTCACGATGTCGACGACCCGGCGCAGCAGCGTCTCGGCATCGGGCGGCTCGTTGGCCATCGCCGTTGGGTCGTAGCTCACGCGGTGAATTTCTCCTTCAGTCGCTTCCACACCGGCTCCGGCACCATCGATTTCAGTTGCTCGGCTCCGCCGCCCTGTGCGATCTGGCGAACGAGCGACGACGCGATGAACGAACTGGTCGACGCGCACGGAATGAAGATCGTCTCGATGCCGGAGATGGCCTCGTTCATCTGCGCCATCTGCAACTCGTACTCGAAGTCCGACGCGACCCGTAGGCCGCGCACGATCCAACCCGGCGCCGACGTCCTTGGCCACATCGACCGTGAGCTTCTTCATCATGGTGACGTCGACATTCGGGAGATGGCCCAACGATTCGTGGACCATGTCCTTGCGCTCCTCGAGCGTGAACATCGGCTTGACCTTGCCCGGATTGCGGATGACAGCGACAACGACGCGGTCGAACAGCTTCGCCGCGGGCTCGATGACTTCGAGGTGCCCGTTATGGATCGGGTCGTATGACCCAGGGCAGAGGGCGGTTCTCACGTCGCACCTTTCCGTTTCGCCAGGGTCACCACCGTACCGCCGTAGTGCCTCACCTTGTTGACCAGCCACTTCGCGCCCACGTCGAGCTCGCGGTCGGATTCGATGACGGCGAGCTCTGCATCGAGCGTGTCGAGCAGGCCCGTCCATCCGTCAAAGCCGTACGGCGGGTCGACGAACGCGACGTCCACGGCCCGCCGAAAACGTGGTCGGCGTCGCGCCGGAGGACTGTCGCCCGATCGGCCAGGCCGGTGTTCGCCAGATTCGTCTCGCAGCGCCTTGATCGCGAGCCCGTCCGACTCGACGAACGTTGCGTGCGCGGCGCCGCGCGACAGCGCTTCGATTCCCATTGCGCCGCTCCCGGCGAACAGGTCCACCACGGTCGCATCCGTCGATCACGTCGAGGCTGGCCAGCATGCTGAACACGGCCTCGCGGGCCCGGTCGCTCGTCGGGCGCGTCGTCTGCCCCGGGGGCGCCACCAGCCGTCGTCCCCTCGCTGCTCCAGCTCACGACGCGCATTTCGAAGGGACACGGTACGGTGCGCGGCCATGCCGCTCGATCCGCAGGTCCGAACTTTGCTCGACCAGCTGGCCGCCGCCGGCGGTTCGCCGCTCGAGCAGATGTCGCCCGAGGCAGGCTCGGGCAATGTTCGCGGCATCACCGCGCTGGCCGGCGCGCCCGAAGAGGTCGCCGGCGTCGAGGACCTGAAGATCCCCGGTCCCGATGGCAACGAGATCCCGATTCGGGTGTACACGCCGGAGTCCGGTCAATCGCCCCGCGACCGCTGGTCGTGTACTTCCACGGCGGCGGGTTCGTCATCGGCAACATCGACAGTCACGACGCGACCTGCCGCCAGCTGGCGAACCTCGCCGGCGCGGTAGTCGTGAGCGTCGACTACCGCCTGGCGCCGGAGCACGGCGCCCCGGCCGCGGCCGAGGACTGCTACGCGGCCACGCGGTGGGTAGCCGACAATGCCGCCGCGCTCGGCGGTCAATCCGGAGCGGCTCGCGGTCGCGGGCGACAGCGCGGGCGGCAACCTGGCCGCGGTAACGGCGCTGCTAGCCAAGGAGCGTGGCGGCCCGGCCATCGCGTTCCAGCTGCTGATCTACCCGGTCACCGACCTGACGATGAGCCAGCCGTCGATGGAGGAGAACGGCGAGGGCTACCTGCTGACCGCGGCCGGTCTCCGTTGGTTCTACCGACCACTACCTCGGCGCCAACGGCGATCCGAAGGACCCTGCGCTGTCGCCGCTGTTCGCCTCCGACCTCAGCGGCCTGCCGCAGGCGTTCGTGGTGACTGCTGAGTTCGACCCGCTCCGCGATGAGGGCGAGGCGTACGCCGACCGGTTGAAGGAGGCCGGCGTTCCGGTGACCGTGAAGCGGTACGACGGACTGATCCATGGGTTCTTCGGCATGAGCCTGGTACTCGAAGGCGCCAAGGCCGCCGTACGCGAAGTGGCCGGTCAACTCAAGGCCGCGTTGACCTAACTGACCGCGGCTTCACCCTTGGCGTCGACAAGGGCGAGGTCCTCGACGCCAGCCACTTTGATTCCGCCCGCCTTGTACCGGCGGCGCTGCCGGACTTCGAGCCGCTGCGCGAGGCGACTGAGCGCGAAGCAGACCACGATATAGATGAGGGCGGTCACGACGAACCCTTGGAGGAGGCGCTCGCCGAAAGATCTCCCCGGTCAACTCGGCTCCGCCGCAGCAACTCCTCGTACCCGACGAACGACCCCAACGACGTGTCCTTCAGAACGTTACGAGTTGGCTCACGATCGCCGGCACCATCCGACGAACCGCCTGCGGGATCACGACAAGCCGCATGGCCTGCCAGTAGCTCAGGCCGACGGCGTACGCAGCCTCGCTCTGGCCGCGGTCAAGCGACAGGATGCCGGCGCGGAAGATCTCGCCGAGCACGGCGCTGTTGTACGCCACGAGTCCGATCACGACATACCAGAACACGTCGAGCCGCAGACCGAGGTCGGGCAGTGCCTGCGCGGAGAAGAGGATCAGGAGGAACACCGGCAGCGCCCGGAACAGCTGGACATAGGTGCCGGCCAGCCACCGAATTGGCGCGGTTCGGGCGAGACGGCCAAGTGCCAAGAAATCCCGAGGCCCGACGGCCAGAACCATCGCCGCGGCGGCGGCCTTGAGCGTGAACCACAAACCTTCGAGCAGGAAGCGGATGACCGACCAGCGGGTGAAGTACTCCCATCGTTCCCAGGAGAGTTGATCGTGGTCGGCGAACCGCTTTGTTGCGACGGCGACCAACAGCAGCAGAACGGCGCCGGCGACTGCCGTCGCGATGGCAACGCGCCGACGACCACGCGGACCCAACGCATCAGCCAAGACGGGTGCTGTCATCGCCTGATCGCCACGCGGCGTTCGATCACGTCGACGAGGAGCCCGGACGGCAGCGTCAGCAACAGGTAGGCGGCTATCGCCGCCAGGAATGCCGGAACCGGCAGCGCCTCTTGCACTGCGACGTCGCTAGCGATGCCCACGATCTCGACGACCGAGATCGTGAAGGCGATCGAACTGTTCTTCGTCAGGGCGATGAAGAGGCTCCCAAGCGGAGCCACGACGGTCCGCAGTGCCTGTGGCAACACCACGATCCGGAGCGTCTGAATGAAGGTCAGCCCCACTGATCGCGCCGCCTCGGCCTGGCCGGTCGACTACCGAGTTGATCCCCGATCTCACGGTTTCGGCGACAAATGCTCCGGTGTACGCGGCGAGCACGATCACCGCCGAGGGGTAGGGCTCGAGACTTCACGCCGATTTTTGGGAACCCGAAGAAGAACAGCGCGAACAGCACCGCGAGCGGTGTGTTGCGGACCAGTTCGACGTATGTAGCGCCCGCCCAGCGAAGGGGTGGCACCGGGCTGACCCTGCAGCCGGCAATCAGAACACCGATGGCAAAAGCCCCGGCGTAGCCGAGCAGGGTCAGCCCGATCGTCGTCCGTATTCCCTCGACAAACCTGTCGAGGTTGTCGAGGACGACGTCCAAGCGACCGTTAGTACGACGTAGTGGTGGCGGCGGCTGTCGATGTCGTCGTCGCTGCCGTTCCCGCGATGGTTGTCGTCACCGGAACGACCTCGCCCGTCTCCGTGTAACGATCGACCGCCGGCGGCGCCTTGAAGACGACGCCTATAGCAGTGAGCGTGGCGTCGAAGGCCGTCTTGTACTCATTGGAGCTGCCAATGGCCTCGAGGACGTCGTTGATGAAGTTGCGGAATGTGGGGTCGCCCTTCTTGAGGCCGATTCCGTAGGGCTCCTGGCTGAACGGCGCGTCGATGCGCTTGAACGCACCGCTGCTTGCCTTCACCAACCCGTCGAGGATGTGGCTGTCGGTGGTGACTGCCTGCACCCGCTTGTCGGCCATCGCAGCTGCGCACTCGGAGTACGTGCCGAACGTGATCGATGTGTCGGCGGTTGGCGCGTTGGCGGGAAGCTTGAGGTTGTTCAGCGACGTGGAGCCTTGTACCGAGCAGACCTTCTTGCCGTTCAGGTCCTGCACCTTGGTTGATCGCGGTGTCATCGGTGCGGACCATGATGTCCTGCTGCGATACGAAGTACGGCCCCGCGAAATGCCACCGATCGCTTTCGGTTGTCGTTGATCGTGTAGGTCGCCACCACGATGTCGACGTCGCCGTTCTGGATGGAGATCTCGCGAACCGGCGTCTTAGTCTCCTTGAACTCGACCTTGCCGGAGATGTTCTCGCCGAAGATGCGCTTAGCGATCAGTTTCCCGATCTCGACGTCAAAACCCGACCGGGTCGCCGCCGGTCGCCGGGTCCTTCAAGCCGAACCCCGGCTGGTCGAACTTCACGCCAACCACGAGCTTGCCCCGGTCCTGGATCTTTTTCATGGTGCTGTCAGCCGGGACGCTGGGCAGCGTCGTGTCGTCCCCCGATCCCCCGTCGTCGTCATCGTCGCCGCACGCCGAGCCGACGAGGGCGACGACGAGCAGGACGACCAGCAACCACAGCCGACGGGAAACTTTCATTTGTCTTCTCCTTGATGGACGAGGATCTTGGACAGGAAGTCCCGAGCCCGGTCGGTCTCGGGATGATCGAAGAACTGGTCGGGCGATGCCAGTTCGAGAATGCGGCCACCGTCCATGAACGCCACCCGCTTGGCGGCGCGACGGGCGAAGCCCATTTCGTGAGAGATGACGAGCATGGTCGTGCCCTCGGCCGCCAGTTCCTCCATGACCTCGAGCACCTCCTGGATCATCTCGGGGTCGAGCGCCGACGTGGGCTCGTCGAACATCATCAGCTTGGGTTCCATCGCCAGCGCCCTGGCGATCGCGGCCCGCTGCTGCTGGCCGCCGGAGACTTCAGCCGGGTAGCGATCGGCCTTGTCGGCGATGCCGACCCGTTCCAGCAGGGCCATCGCCTGTGTCTTGGCCGCTGTCTTTGCTCAGCCGGCGCACCTTGACGGGACCCAACATGACGTTCTGCAACACGGTCTTGTGGGCGAACAGGTTGAACGACTGGAACACCATCCCGATGTCGGCCCGCGCCCTGGCGAGCTCCCGGCCCTCCTCCGGGAGCGGCACGCCGTCGATGCTGATCGTCCCGCTGTCGATGGGCTCGAGCCGATTGATCATGCGGCACAGCGTGGACTTGCCTGAGCCGGACGGGCCGATCACGACCAGCACCTCGCCACGATCGACGGTGAGATCGACGTCCTGCAACACGTGCAGGTCGCCGAACCACTTGTTGACCCCTTGCATGACGACAAGAGGGTTACCTGCCATCGAAGGGCACCCTACCAATGGGGGCTGATCATCGCGTCGGCGGAGGAATTCGTCGATGCGCCGCCGCGTCGACCCGGAGACTGGTGTCGGCAGCTCGTCTGGAGCGAAGAAGCCCAGATTGGCGATCTCGAGGTCGTTGCTCGGCTCTTGGTCCCAGTCGCGGACCACGAAGACTGCGACTTGGTCGTTTCGGCCCTGCTTGAAGTTGCTGTAGATGCCGAGCATCGTCACATCGGCCGGCGCTTTGGCGATGATGCCGGCCTCTTCGCGTAGCTCCCGTAATGCCCCGTCGCGCAACGTTTCGCCGCGCTTCAAGCCGCCGCCCGGCAACATCCAGCGCCGCTTGGCATAGCTCTGCCTGACCAGCAGGATTCGGCCCTCGTCGTCAACTACCAGCCCCGCGGTTCCGATCGCCATCGGTCGGCGTACGAACCACCACACCTGCCGGAGCCAGTGCGCGCCCGTCAGCAGGAGACTGCGACGGTCAGCCATGGGCGTCGCCCGCGGCCCGGTTGGCCATCTCGAGATCGGCCTGCGTACCGCAATCGATGAACTGGCCGGTGTAAGGCACGAGGTCAAGGCTGTTCGTTGCCCATGCGTCGCGCCAGCAAACCTCGTGGAGTCCGGCGGGCGTCGCCGGAAGCTCACAGACATTGCGCCCACGGCAAGTAGCAGGAACCGGCATAGAGCCACTCGCCGTAGTCGGCGCGGTCGCGGATCTTTCACGACGAGCAAACGCATTTGCGCCGCCTTCGTCGGCGAGGTTCGGCGGCGGCGTCGCTGTACCAGGCGTCGCTGTTGGTGAGCAGCACATCGCGCCCGTCGATCCAACCGCGAAGGTGACCGAGTGCGCCGGCGGTACCCAGTGCCTCAGGTTGCTCGACCGACACGATGCACGTCACGTGCCGGCCAGGTGCGCGCTCGATCTGCTCATGGAGGTAGTGCGCGTTGACCGCGATCTCGTCGACGTGCGGGCGAAGCCGTTCGATGGCCAGATCGAGCAGCGGCACGCCGCCGACCGGCAAGCAGCGCCTTGGGCGTGTCATCGGTGAGCGGCCGCAGCCGCTCACCTCGACCGGCGGCGAGAACGACCCCTACGACTTGAATAGGAACTCGGCCTCGTCGTCGTCGACCAGCGCGCGGATCTCGGCGGCCAGATCGGGCTGGTGCGTCAAGCGTCGCGTCCTCGTCGACGATCGCGAACGCCACCTCGCGCGCCTTGGCCACCAGATCCTTGTCACGCCGCAGCGACGCCAACTTGAGGTCGGTGCGGCCCTTCTGGCGCGTGCCGAGAATCGTGCCCTCACCGCGGATCTCGAGGTCGACCTCGGCCAGCTCGAAGCCGTCGGTCGTGCGCTCGATGGCCTCGAGACGCTGCTCGCTGTCGGGCGTGTTCGCCTCGCCGAGCAGGTAGCAGAACGACTGGTCCGCGCCACGGCCCACCCGGCCCCGCAGCTGATGCAGTTGCGCCACGCCGAATCGGTCGGCCGACAGGATCACCATCACGGTCGCGTTGGGCACATCGACGCCGACCTCGATCACCGTGGTGGCGACGAGCACGTCGATCTCGCCGCGCCGGAACGCCGCCATGCCCGCTTCACGCTCCTTGGCCGGCATCTGGCCATGCAGCAATCCGAGTCGCAGCTCGGGCAAGACCTCGGTTCGCAGCCGGTCGTATTCCTCGACCGCGGAGCGGGCCTGGATCTTCTCCGACTCCTCGATCAGCGGGCACACGACGTACGCCTGGTGCCCGGCCGCGACCTGCTCGCGTACGCGCTCCCACGCCGCCGTCTCCTCGAGCGGACCGCGCGCCCAAATCGTCTTGATCGGCGTGCGGCCGGGCGGCAACTCGTCGAGCACGGTCACGTCGAGGTCGCCGTAGACGGTCATGGCCGCGGTGCGCGGGATGGGCGTCGCCGTCATCACCAGAACGTCGGGCACCGCGCCCTCGTCGGGACCCTTGTCCCGCAGCGCGGCGCGCTGCTCGACGCCGAAGCGGTGCTGCTCGTCGATGACGATCGCACCGAGGGCGCGGAACTCGACCTTCTCGGTGAGCAGCGCGTGGGTGCCGATCAGGACGTCGACCGAACCGTCGGCCAGCCCGGCGTGGATGCGCGCCCGCTCGGTCGCCGTCGTGCGACCGGTCAGCAGCTCGACGCGGAGCGGCCGGTCGCCCAGCAAGCGTGAGGCCACCGTCGCCCACCGTCGAGGTCGGCGACGAATGACGCGCACCGCGATGTTGTGCTGCTCAGCGAGGACCTCGGTCGGCGCCATGAACGCGCCCTGGTGGCCGCCCTGCACCGCGACGAGCAGCGCGCTCAGGGCGACCAGCGTCTTGCCCGAACCCGACGTCGCCCTGCAGCAGGCGGTGCATCGGGTGCGGCCCGGCGAGGTCGCGGTTGATCTCGCTGATGGCCCGCTCCTGCGCGCCGGTGAGCGCGAACGGCAGCGCCGCATGGAATCGCGGCAGCAGCTCGCCGGTCGACGTCGTGACGGATGCCTTTGGCTTCGCGTTCGAACGCCCGCTTGCGCATCACGAGTGTCATCTGCAGCCGGAACAGCTCGTCGAACGCCAGCCGCTTGCGCGCCGCTTGGGCGGCGGCGATCGACTCGGGCGCGTGGATGTGGCCGAACGCCCACGTGCGGTCGGCGAGATCGAGTCGGTCGCGCCACGACTCGGCGAGGGGATCCACCAGATCGCCGGCCCGTTCGAGCGCCTCGCCGACCCAGCGTGGCGAAGTCCCACGTCGTCAGGCCGGCCTTCTCCGACTGCGGGTAGATCGGGCATGATGCGTCCGGTCTTGTTGCCGATGAAGTCGACGATCGGGCTCGTCATCTGCCGCCGGCCCTTGTAGCGCTCGAGCTTGCCGAAGAAGATCGCCTCGGTCCCCTCCTTGAGCTGCTTGGCGCGCCAGGGTTGGTTGAAGAACGTGCAGTGCAGGTAGCCGCTGCCGTCGAAGACGTCGACCTCGACGAGCGATCGACCGTTGCGGGTACGGCGGCTCGGTCACCCGCTTGACCCGCGCCAGCACCATCGCCTCGTCGCCGTCGCGCAGGTCGGCGATCTCGGCCTGCTGCGTGCGGTCGATGTACCGGCGCGGGTAGTGCGTCACCAGATCGAGCACCGTCTCGATGTCGATCGTTGCAAGCGACTCGGCCTTCTTCTCGCCGACGCCCTTGAGGACTGTGACGCGGGATCTCGGCCAGAGCCCCGAGCCTCGCGCGTCACTCGACGGAGAAGAGGTACGGGTACAGCGGCTGGCCGCCGTGATGGACCTCGACGCCCGCCGCCGGGCGGTGCTCGCCGACCCACTCGCTGATGTGCCGCGTGTGTGCCGCCGTGGCGCCCTCGCCCTCGATCAGCGTGACGATCTCGTGAGTGTCGGTGACGAGCTTGTCGAGCAGCGCCGCATGCGGCGTCGGCCACCGTCGACGCGATGACCCGGATGGTGTTGTCGCTGAGACCAAGCCAGTCGCCCTCGGCGATCGGGCCGACATCGCACGAGCGACGCGCGCACCGCGCGGGTGATCTCGCCCGACACGCACGCGCTCCTTGGCGTCGGTCATCGTCTTGAAGTTCTCGTCGGCGGTGGCTTCGGGGTCGTACTCCATCAGCGCGGCGAATCCCTCGGCGACGTCGGTGGTCTTGACGACGCGAACGGGCTTGGTCGGTCAGCTCGTCGACCTGCTCGGCGACCGGGATGATGTTCTTGTTGTTGGGAAGGATGATGACCTCGTCGGCCGCCGCCGCCTCGACGGCTTCGAGGATCTCCGCGGTCGACGGGTTCATCGACTGGCCGCCGGCGACGATGCTCTGCACGCCGAGCGAGCGGAAGATGCGCTGCAGGCCGGCGCCGGTCGCCACGGCGACGACGGCGGTCGGCACGTGCTGCTGCGGGGATGCCGGCTCGGCTTCGGCCTCCCGCACCCAGCGCTCCTCCTCCACCTGCTCGAGGAGGTCGGTGACGCGGATGTTGCGCGGGCCGCCCGGCATCGAGCGCCGCCTCGACCGCGGCGCCGATGTTGTCGGTGTGGATGTGGCAGTTCCACAGGCCCTCGCCGCCGACGACGACGATCGAGTCGCCGATGCCGGCCCACACGTCCTTGAAGGCGGGGATCGTGTCGTCGGCCGCGTCGAGGAGGTACATGACCTCGTAACGGAGGTCTGAGATGTCCGCGTCGTGCGCCTCGGCCACTGCGACCGGCAGCGAGGCCTCGGCCTCCGGCGGCGCCTCCGGCAGCGGGCGGCCGTCGACCACATGGAGAAGCGCGTCGAGGAAGAGCAGGAAGCCCGCGCCACCGGCGTCGACCACACCGGCCTGCTTGAGCACCGGCAGCTGCTCGGGCGTGGCATCGAGGGCGTCGCTGGCGTGATCGCGGGCGCGGTCGAGCACCGCGATCGAGCGCTGTCGCCGGTCGCGGCACCGGTCGCCGCAGCCTTGACGACGGTGAGGATCGTGCCCTCCACCGGCCGCATCACCGCGCCGTACGCGGCGTGCTGGCACCGGCCAAGGCCGTCTTGACGTCGTCGGGCCCGGCGGCGTCGCTGCCGTTGAGCCCGTCGGCGAGCCCGCGCAGCACCTGCGAGAGGATCACGCCTGAGTTGCCCCGTGCGCCCATGAGCGAGCCGTGGCTCATCGCCTTGCCCACCGCGGCCATGTCGCTGGCGCCGTCGAGCTCGGCCACGACCGACTCCAGGGTGAGCGCCATGTTCGTGCCCGTGTCGCCGTCGGGAACCGGGTACACGTTGAGCCGGTTGATGCGCTCCTGGTGGGTGCGGAGGAGGTCCCGATAGGTGACGACCGCCTGCCTGAGCTCGGCCGGCCCGAGGGACTCCATCGGGCTGATGCTAATGTTGACGCTTCCCCTGTCGGTCTACTGCTTCGAGGTTCGCGTCATGGCATCGGTGTGTGAGGTGTGCGGCAAGCATCCCTCCTTCGGCATGAGTATCAGCCACTCGCATCGGCGTACGAAGCGGCGCTGGAACCCGAACATCCAGCGGGTCCGGGCGGTCGTGAACGGCACCACCAAGCGGGTGAACGTCTGCACCTCCTGCCTCCGCGCCGGCAAGATCCAAAAAGCCGTCCACTAGCGCCGCCGACCTCCGACTAGGCAGACGCGCCCGCTAGGGCGCGGATGGTCTGTCAGTTCGGCGAGAAGAAGGGCCAGCCGTGCGGCCAGGGCTCGGGCGACGAAGTGCTTGGCGGCGATGCAGGCGTCGACGGGGTCCATGCCTTTGGCCAGCTCGGCGGTGATGGCCGCCGATAGGACGCAGCCAGTGCCGTGGTGATTGGGTGCGTCGACGCGCACGCCTTCGAGCCACTGCGATGCCGTCCGTGGTGGCGACGCAGTCCCGGGCGGTCTCGCTGCCCGTCACCATCGCGACCTGCGGCGCCCATTGCGCACGAGCAGCGCCGGCGGCCTCGGCCTGATCGGCGGCGCCGGTGAGCGCCGTGGCCTCCTCGCCGGTTGGGCGTGACCACCGTGGCCCGGCTGACCAGGCCACGCACCGCGTCGTCGGCCAGCTGCGCGCCGCTCGTGGCGAACATCACCGGGTCGACGACCAGCGGCACGCTCGATCGGAAGCGCGCCGCAGGACCGCTGTCGACCGCCGCGGCGTTCGGGACCATGCCGGTCTTGGCCGCAGTCAGTGGCGACACGGCGTCGATCTGGGCCGCGACCATCGCGGGCGAGACCAGCTCGACGCCGTGCACGCCGTCGAGGTTCTGGGCGGTCACGGCGGTGACGGCCACGCGCCCCAGACGTCGTGCGCCGCGAAGGTCTTGAGGTCGGCGGCGACGCCGGCGCCGCCGCTGGAGTCGGTGCCCGCGATCGTGAGGGCGACTTTCACAGCTGCGTGCTCCCAGCCGGCGGGATCGGGCAGCTTGGTCGGGTCGTCGGTGCAGACGCCGATGCGGATCCCGTTGACCGGCGCGTGAGCCGGTGCGGTGAAGATCAGCTCGTAGTCGTCGCCGCCGCCCATGGCCTGCGCTTCGGTGGCGCCGTCGGCCACCGGGACCTCCTCGATGCGCACGCCCACGCCCGACGCCATCGCCAGCCGGCGAAGGTCGAGCCCGAGGCCGTCGGATACGTCGATCATCGCCGTCGCCCCGCGCCAACCGGGCGGCGCGACCCTCGGCCACGCGCGCGTCGCGGCCGGGCCTGGTACCCGCCCGCCGCCGCAGCGCCCGAGCGGGCCCGGTCACGTAGATGACGTCGGCCGGCCGGGCGCCGCTGCGCAGCACCGCCGGCCCGTCGACCTGCCCGGTGATGGCCGCGGTGACCACCACGAGCGGGCGCGGCCGGTCAGGTCGCCGCCGACCACCGGGCAGCCGTACTCCTTGGCCGCGGCCAGCACGCCCTTGTAGAGGACGTCCGAGATCGACCTTGCCCGCCACCGAGATCACGATCCGGCCGGGCTCGCCCCCCATGGCGGCGATGTCGCTGACGTTGCGCACGACTACCCGCCACCCCGCACCCTCGATGTCGTCGGTGAAATGGACGCCCTGGACCACCGAATCGATAGCCAGAAGCAGGCCCGCCCGGGAAGCACGGCGGCGTCGTCACCGATCCACGTTTCCCCTGGTGGGGCGGGGGGCAGCAGCCGCTCGAGGCGTGAGATGGCTCGCCAACTCACCGCCTCCGGTAACGTCCATGGACCCTTGAAAGAGTAACAAGGAAGGTGAACCTTGCAGGGAGTGGTCAAGTCGTACGACCCGGATACCGGGGCGGGCGTGGTGATCCGCGACACCGACCGGGCCGAGCACGATCTGGCCGCCGACGCCCTCGCCGGTTCGATCTTCCGAATGCTCCGACAGGGACAGCGGGTCGTGTTCGACCTCGACGCCGACGGGCGCGCCACCCGTCTGCGGCTGGGCTCCGAGGTCGACATGGGCACGCCGTCGGAACCCCCCCCGGCGACCGGGCCTGCGAGCCCGGTGGGACGCAACTGGGACAACGACTGGAGGATGATGGACGTACCGCGCCCACCAAGAACGCCAAGCTCCTCGCCTGGGTCGACGAGATCGCCGCCCTGACGACGCCTGACCGCGTCGAGTGGTGCGACGGCTCGGCCGAGGAGTACGACCGGCTCTGCCAGGAACTCGTCGACGCCGGCACCTTCACCCGGCTGAGCGACGCCAAGCGGCCGAACAGCTACTGGGCGCACTCCGATCCCGGCGACGTAGCCCGGGTCGAGGACCGCACCTACATCTGCTCGACCAACGAGGTCGATGCCGGACCCACCAACAACTGGCG
Organism: uncultured Actinomycetes bacterium; assembly: GCA_963742585.1. Lineage (GTDB taxonomy): Bacteria > Actinomycetota > Acidimicrobiia > Acidimicrobiales > JACDEA01 > JACDEA01. The sequence continues at coordinate 636,282 of CAVUMI010000009.1, read as the reverse complement.
CGACCCGGCCGAGATGAAGTCGGTCCTCACCGACCTGTTCCGCGGGTCGATGAAGGGCCGCACGATGTACGTGGTCCCCTTCTCGATGGGACCCGCTCGGCTCGCCCATCGCCCACATCGGCGTGCAGCTCACCGACTCCGCCGTATGTCGCGGTGAACATGCGGATCATGACCCGCATGGGCAAGGGCGCCCTCGACGTGCTCGGCGAGACGGGCGAGTTCGTGCCCTGCCTGCACTCGGTCGGCGCGCCGCTCGAGCCCGGCCAGGCCGACGTGCCGTGGCCGTGCGACGCCGAGAACAAGTACATCGTCCACTTCCCCGAGACGCGTGAGATCTGGTCCTACGGCTCGGGCTACGGCGGCAACGCCCTGCTCGGCAAGAAGTGCTTCGCGCTGCGCATCGCGTCGGTGATGGCCCGCGACGACGGCTGGCTGGCCGAGCACATGCTGATCGTCAAGCTCACCTCGCCCGAGGGCGAGACCCGCTACGTCACCGGTGCCTTCCCGTCGGCGTGCGGCAAGACCAACCTGGCCATGCTCGTCCCGACGCTGCCCGGGCTGGAAGGTCGAGACGGTCGGCGACGACATCTGCTGGATGAAGTTCGGCGCCGACGGCCGCCTCTACGCCATCAACCCCGAAGCCGGCTTCTTCGGCGTGGCACCCGGCACGTCGATCAAGACCAACCCGAACGCCATGCTCACCCTCGACGGCAACTGCATCTTCACCAACACCGCGCTCACCGACGACGGCGACGTGTGGTGGGAGGGCATGACCGACGACGAAGCCGGCCCACCTCACCGACTGGAAGGGCCAGGACTGGACGCCCGAGTCCGGCGCGCCCGCCGCCCACCCGAACGCGCGGTTCACCGCGCCGGCGGCGCAGGACCCGGCCATCGCACCGGAGTGGGAAGACCCGGCGGGCGTGCCCATCGACGCCATCCTGTTCGGCGGCCGCCGCGGCTCGGTCATCCCGCTCGTCACCGAGGCGTTCGACTGGCAGCACGGGGTGTTCCTCGGCTCGATCATGGCGTCGGAGACCACCGCGGCGCAGGCCGGGGCGGTCGGCAACCTGCGCCGCGACCCCTTCGCCATGCTCCCGTTCTGCGGGTACAACATGGCCGACTACCTCAGCCACTGGCTCGACATCGGCAAGGCGACCCAGCCCGACAAGCTGCCGAAGATCTTCTACGTCAACTGGTTCCGCAAGGGCGAGGACGGCCGCTGGCTGTGGCCCGGATTCGGCGAGAACAGCCGCGTGCTCGAGTGGGTGTTCCAGCGCTGCGCCGGCGACGGCGACGCGCAGGTGACGCCGATCGGCAACGTGCCCACGCCGCAGGCGATCAACACCGAGGGTCTCGACGTGCCCAAGGAGGACCTCGAGGAGCTGCTCGAGGTCAAGGCCGAGGACTGGCGCGCCGAGATCCCCTCGATCGAGGAGCACTTCGCCTTCCTGGGCGATCGCCTCCCCCAAGCGCTGCGCGACGAGCTAACGCCCTCAGCGAACGCTCAGAGGATCGACCCTGCATCTCCCGGGCGACTCGGCTTCGCCTCGCCTTCCTCCATTCGGCCACCCAGGTGGCGGGCGAGGAACTTCTCGGCCGCCGCGTAGAACTTCAGGCGGTTCTCCGGGCTTGGCGAAGCCGTGGCCCTCGTCCTCGAACAGCATGTACTCGTGGTCGATGCCCTTCTCCTTCATCGCGGCTCGACGATCTGCTCCGACTCCGCCTGCTTCACCCTGGGGTCGTTGGCGCCCTGCGCGATGAGCATCGGGATCCGGATCTTGTCGACCTTCGACAGCGGCGATCGCGACCAGAGGAAGTCCTCCTCGGTCTCGGGATTGCCGACCCGGTTGTGGAGCATGGCGATCATCGGGACCCAGTAGGGCGGGACGCCTTCGATGAACGTCTTGAGGTTCGATGGCCCGACGATGTCGACCGCGCAGCAGAACGTATCCGGCGTCTCCGTCGCGCCCGTCAGCGCCGCGAAGCCGCCGTAGGACCCGCCGTAGATCGCGATCTTGCTCGGGGTCGGCGTAGCCCTTCTCGACGACCCAGTCGACCGCGTCGACGAGGTCGTCGTGCATCTTGCCGCCCCACTCGCTTGTCGCCGGCATTGAGGAACTCTTTGCCGTACCCGATTGAGCCGCGGAAGTTCACCTGGACCGACAGATAGCCGCGGTTGGCAAACCACTGCGACTCGGGGTTGTAGCCCCAGCTGTCGCGCGCCCATGGTCCACCGTGGACGTTGAGGACAGTCGGGAGGCCGCTCCGTTCGACGCCGGGCGGGAACGGTGAGGTAGCCGTGAACGACGAGCGCCGTCGCCGCGCGGTGAACTCGAACGGCTCGACCTTGGCCAGCTCGTAGTTGTCGAGTTCGGGCTGATGGGTGAAGAGCACGTGTGCCGGCCTTGGCTGCGCCGGTCCCATGAGTAGATACGGCACCGGGCCCGTCGTCGGCGGTGAATGCGACCAGCCAGGTGGGTCGGCGTGGTCGCGATCGACTACGCCGAAGTCGCCCGGATGCAGGGCCGCAACCCAGCGATGTCGTCAGCGATCGATTCGTCGAGTACGACGTGCTCGAGGCGATCCTTGGCGAAGGTCACCATCTGCACCTCGTTCGTGTCGGGGTGGATCATCACGCCGGCGACGTCGTACTGGGGGTCCTCGGCCAGCACCGTTTCCTCGCTCGTGTCCAGGTCGCGCTCGCACGAGGCGTCCGGCGTTCACGCCCTGCGACGTCCTCAGATACAGCGCGCGCCCGTCGGCGCTGAAACCCACCGGTGAGCTGGTGAGCGCGTCGTCGGAGTCGAACACGAGCCAGTGGCTTCCACTCGGCGTCGGTTTCGGTCGCGGTGCATGATCACGAACGCCGCCGTCGGGTTGCGGCGCCATCCCCAGTCGCACGTTGAGGTCATCGTCGGCCACCCAGTCCATGAAACCTGGGTTCTCGACGATCTTCTCGAGCGCGCCCGATCGCGAGATCGAGGCGGTACACGTCGTGCAGCTGCGGGTTGTCCTTGTTCAGCCCGACCAGGACCTCGGTGGGACGCCGCTTGCTGCCCATGACGATCGTCGGCCTGCACGCCGTCGAACGGCGTCAGGTCGCGGACATCGCCCGCTGTCGAGGTCGACCGAGTAGAGCCGCCAGTTCTCGTCGCCACCCTTGTCCTGCACGTACAGCAGGTGGCGATTGTCGTGCGCCCACGTGTAACCGTGAATACCTCGATCGCGGTCGTCGGTCACCGGCTTGAATTCGTCGCCGCCGACCGGGCCCGACCCAAGGACATTGAGCACGCCGTCAACCGGCGCCAGATAGCTGAGCCGGCTGCCGTCGGGCGAGATCTGCGGCGTCGGCCTTTCGGGGTTGCCGAACAGCACCGTGCGGGGAACTAAGGGCGTCGCTGTGGTCACGGCTTCGAAGTTAGCCCTACGATCGGGCCGGTCATCTGTCCACCACGGCCGAGGAGGCTGCATTGCCGGTTACCGCGTACGTGCTCATCCAGACCGAGGTCGGCAAGGCCGCGCAAGTAGCCGAGGAGGTCGCCAAGATCGACGGTGTCATATCGGCCGAAGACGTCACCGGTCCCTACGACGTCATCGTGCGCGCCGAGGCCGGCGACGTGAACGAGCTCGGCAAGATGGTCGTGAGCAAGGTGCAGCTCATCGACGGCATCACCCGCACCCTCACCTGCCCAGTGGTGCGCCTGTAGCGCTCCAGCGCTACTCCCCCACGAGCATTGCCCGGATCGCCGAGGCCCATGACGAACAGGCCGCCGAGGCCGTAGAGCAGGTAGAGCCGGTGCCGCAGTTGCTGGCGGTAGCTGTAGATGATCGTCACGGCGATGATGGCCACGAAGCCGTAGAACATGTGGAACTGCTGCGACGTCGATGTTCTCGCCGGCGACGAGCTGGACGCCGAGAATCACCTGCACGAACACGGCGATCTCGACGACCGCGGTGAACCACCACAGGGCACGCGTGCGCAGCGACGGCTAGCCAGTGCGCGGCCAGCGCCCACGCCCCGGCCAGGCCGTTGCCGATGATGACCACCCACGCCCAGCCGGCGTGGATGTCGCGGACGTCAGGAGCTACGTTCAGCCCGGCGTGGTTGGCCGCGGCCGCGGCCGACGATCGCCTCGGCTTCGGCCATGGCCTCGGCGGCGACGTCGACGAGCTCGGTGATCTCGGCCTCGGAGAAGCCGGCCAGCGTGGCGGAACTTGCGGGCCAGGTGGATCGGGCTGTCCTCGCTCTCGCCGCGGAGGCCGCCGAAGCTGAACAGCTTGTCGACGGTGCGCTGGAAGTCGAGCGCCTGCTGCTGCCGCTCCTTGTCGTTGACGGTGAGCTTGCGCAACCAGTCCGAACCCATCTTCACGTGGGTGACCTCGTCGGCCAGCATCCAGTCCTCGCAGAAGTACAGGACCGGGTCGGCCGTTCATCGTGCCGAAGTCGCGCATGCTGTTGAACACGTCGATGGCCAGGCCCTCGAGCGCGCGGTTGACGCCGGTAAGGCGCAGCACCGGGTCGGCGTTGCACGCGGCCTCGAAGAGCATCGTCTGCTCGGCGAACTGGCCGATCTCCGAGCCCATGTGCTCGTTGAGCTTCACCGAGATCTCACAGTGGCGGGCTTCGTCCCAGCACTGGCGGGCCATGTCGAGCTTCAGCTCGAACGGCACCTGGTCGCTGCCCTTGCCGGTCTCGAAGTCGTAACACGTGCGGCCGGCGCCCTCGAGCGCCTGGATCTCGCCGACGAAGATGCCGTGCATCAGCTGGCGGGCGGCGTCGGGCGAGTCGATGTCCTTCGGGCTGAACGAGTTGCCCTGGCGGCGCGATGGCGTTGGCGTTGCGGGGGTCGAACACGACGTCCTCGATGCGAATGCGCTCGAACCGCTGATCGCGGGCCAGGTCGTCGACGGACAGCATCCGCTTCATTGCTATCAACCTCCATAGGGGCGCCTTACGATTCAGTGTAGCTAGCTACCGGGTAAACGGGATCCTTGACCTCGTCGCTGCTGAGCTGGGTGGTCGGCGTCCACGCGAGTTCGCCGCGTTCCATGAGCTCGCGGACGGCGGGGACGGGGTCGGGGTCGGCGAACAGGCGCGCCGTCGCCGTAGTCGGCCGGCCGGCCCGTGGCGTCGATGCACCACCACGACGCCTCGAGAGCGATGCCGTGGGGATCGGTGAAGTAGATCGAGTGGACGATCTCGTGGTCGACGACCTCGGTGACCTCGCACCCGTGGGCGGCGAGGCGGTCGCGCATGGCGTTGAGGGCGTCCTCGTCGGCCAGGTTGAAGCTCAGATGGTCGAACTGCGCGGCGCGGTCCGGATCCGGGATTCCGGCGGGCTTGGCGAAGGCGTGCGCGTCCTTCACTTCGAAGAAGGCGACGGTGTTCTCGGGCCCGATCTCGAAGAAGTAGTGGCGCATCGGTCCCGCCATCACCGTCGACACCAGCCGCATGCCGAGAACGCCGTGGTAGAAGCGAACCGTCGCGTCCATGTCGGGCGTGACGAGGGCGAGATGGTTGACACCGCGCCAACGGGGCGTTTCACGAAGGTCCGTCATGAACTCCAGGCTACGCCCGGCCGCCGACCTACCTAGAACGCGGCTTCGAGGATGGCGCGGGCGTCGTCCTCGGTCACCGGCTTCGGATTCATCTTGATGTTGTGGTTGCCGCCGATCTGCCGGACCACCGCGTCGAGGTCGTCATCGTCGACGCCGCAGTCGGACAAGCGGCCGGGCAGCCCGAGCCGCTCTCGCAGCCGGTCGACGGCCCCCGGGGGATCCAACTCGTCGCCCAGCGCTGCCCGATGCGAGCGACTGCGTCGGGAACGGCGTCGGCGTTGAACCGCAGCGCGTGGGTCAGCACGATCGCGTTGGCCAGCCCGTGCGGGATGCCAGTCCGGCCACCGAGCAGCTGCGACAGCCCGTGGTGCACACCCATCGCTGGCGTTCTGCAGGCACCGGCCGCCGAGCACCGCCCCTTCGAGCATCGCCGTGCGCGCGCCAAGATGTCGGGATCGTCGACGACGAGTGGCAGCGCGCCCGCCACGCGGCGAATGCAGGCCAGCGCGATCGGCCTCCGCCTCGGGAGTCCGCGCCGGCGAGTACGCGCACTCCACGCCGTGGGCGAGCGCGTTCATGCCCGTCTGCGGCCGAGACGTCCACCGGCGTGTCGAGCGTGAGCTCGGGGTCGTAGATCGCCGCGATCGGCGTGATCGTCGGACCGCCGGCGCCCGGTCTTGCGCTTGCTGGCTTCGTCGGTCATCCCGAAGAACGGCGTGAGTTCGGCGCCGGAGTACGTGGTCGGGATCGACACGTGGGGCAGCACCGGCCGGTCGACGTACGTGGTGCCCGGCGTTGCCCGCTTCCTGCTCGGTAAAGAAGCAGACCGCCTTGCCGAGGTCAGCGCACGAGCCGCCGCCGAACGACACGACGATGTCGACGCCGTCCATCGCGGGCCTGCTGCACCGCCGCCTGCACCGCGGTAGTTGGCACGTGCGACTTGACCCCGGCGAACGTCGACACCAACGCGCGGCCGAGCCGGCGAACGACGCCGCTCGCCCGCCTCCGACGCCAGCCGGCCCTCGGTGGTCACCAGCAGCACCCGCCGGCCCCCGACCTCCTTCACCACGTCGGCGACGCGCGTCGACCGCGCCGGCCGCCGAAATGGATGCGCTGCGCGTACCCGGTGTGGACCCACTCAGTCATCAGCGGCCACTCCCGCAACTCGCGCTTCTGGACCTTGCCGGTGCCGCCTTTGGGGAGCTCGTCGACGATGTCGACACGCCGCGGCGCCTTGAAATGCGCCAGCCGGTCGCGCACCCAGTCGATCAGCTCGCCTCCGCCGGCGCTTCGGCGCACCGGGCCGCAGCACGACGAACGCGCGCGGCACCTCGCCCCAGCGCTCGTCGGCCATGCCGACCACGGCCGCCTCCAGCACCGCGGGGTGGTCATTGAGGCAGTTCTCGACCTGCACCGAGGAGATGTTCTCACCACCGCTGACGATGAGGTCCTTCTTGCGATCGACGATCGTGATGTAGCCCTCGGAGTCGACCGTCGCGATGTCGCCGGTGCGCAGCCAACCGCCCCGCAACGCGTCGGCGGTCTCCTCGGGCCGGTTCCAGTAGCCCGCCATCACGTGGTTCGAGCGGGCGCAGATCTCGCCCGGCGTCGTCGCCGTCCCACGGCACCTCGACGTCGGCGTCGTCGAAGACGCGCAGTTCGACGCCGATGTTCGGCAGCCCGGTCGTCGCCCGGCGGCGGCGTTGCTCGTCGACCGGCAGCGCGTCGTGCGACCGCAGCGTCAGCGCCTTGGTGAGCTGCGGGCTGGCCTCGGTGAGCCCGTAACCGCAGATGACCTCGCACCCGAACGCCTCCTCCAGCTCGGCGAGCAGCCGTGGGCCGGGCGGCGCGCCGCCGACGCGTCACCTGCACGAGCGACGAGAGATCGCGCCGGCCGAGATCGGGGTGCGTGAGCAGCGCGCGTGCCCATCGTCGGGCACGAGCGAACAGGCGCGTCACCCGCTCGGCCTCGATCAGCCGCGAGCACCTCGCCGGCGTCGAATCGCTCGAGCAGCACGTGGCACCGCGCCGAGCGCGGTGACGTAGTGCGGCGTGCCCCAGCCGTTGACGTGGAAGAGCGGGATGGTGTGGAGCACGACGTCGCGATGGTGCAGGCCCATCGTGAGGGCGCTGTCGATCGGCGTGCGTCGCCAGCGCGCGGTGGGTGAGCATGGCCCCGCGTGGTTGACCGGTCGAGCCGCTCGTGTAGAAGAGCTCGCAGACCGCGTCCTCGTCGACCGGCTCGCGCGCGAAGCGGAGTCGCCTCGGCGAGGAGCGGCCTCGTAGTTCGCACCGATGTCGAGTCGCCTGCGCGACCTTCAGGTCCGTGGCCGGCGAACGACGGGTGCACCACGAGGAGCTCGGCATCACAGTCGTCCAGCGACGAATTGACAGCTCGTGGGTGCGAGAGCCGGATGTTGAGCGGCGTGAGGACGGCGCCGGCGAGCACCACGCCGTAGTACGCCTCGAGCAGCTCGAGCGTGTTGCCGCACAGGTACGCGACCCGATCGCCGGGCTCGACGCCGAGGCGTGCGAAGAGCGCCGGCCAGCCGGTGGCAGCGGTCGGCGAACTCGGCGTAGGTGAGACGACGCTCGCCGTCGACCACACCCTCCAGCGGCCCGAACAGGCGCCGCGCCCGCTCGATGAAATCGAGCGGGCGTGAGCGCGACGTTCATCTGGACTCGCGTCGACGCGACCTGCTCGCCCAGCTCGACCACCGCGAAGCCGGTCGCCGTCGACGTCTCAACACCGTCCGCGAGCAGTTGTCGGGGACGAAGCACACGACGCGGTCGTCACTCGAGCGCGTGGCCGACGGCGACGTTGATGGCGACGAAGTGCGTGACGACGACGGAGTCGGTCGATGATCGCGGCGAGCGCGCCGAGCGACGCGCTGGCGCCACGCGCCGAGGTCCGGGCGCAGTCGCCCCACGACCCCTGCATCAGCTGACGAAGCCAGCTCTTCGCGGGCGACGAGGTCGGTCGAGGGCGACTCGATCTCGCCGACCGCAGGGTCGACCGCTGCCGGTGACACCCCACCGCCGCTCGAGCGCGGCCGCGGTCTCGCGGGTGCGGCGCAGCGGGCTGACGACGATCGGCAGCGGACCGTCGCGGCGCCAGCTGCGTCGGCCATCGCTTCGGCCTGGGCCCGACCGACGTCGTCGAGGCCGGGATCGAGGTCGTCGCCCCACCCCGCCGCCGCCCGCCCGTGGCGAACCAGCGATGAGCTGCGTCACGGAGCGCCTTCGAACAGATCGGTCTCGACCGTGCCCGGCGGCGCGTCCTTGAGGATGAAGTACTCGGTGCCGAACAGCGATCGCGAAGATCTCCGGCGGCATGGCGAGGAAGAACGACTGCTCGCTGATCTGGCTGGCGTGGGCCTGCATGGCCCTGCGCTTGCGGTCGGTCCACGCGCGTGACGTCGACGCGCGTCGTGATCAGCTCGCCGGGGACACCGAAGTTCGTCGCGCAGATCGGGGCAGCTCGTCGGTCGTCCGACGCCGAGCTGCATCATCTCGCGCATGGCGTCGCGATCGATCGAGTACTCGTAGACCTTCGGCGTGCCCGGCCAGCTCGGCGGCGCGGTGGCCGACGCGGTGCACCTGGATGTGGTCGGGGTGACCGTACAGGCCGTGATCGTCGTAGATGGTGAGAACGTCGGCGCTCTCCTCACGCAGGATCTTGGCCAGCCGCTCGGCTGCCTCCTCGATGTCGGCCTGCCAGAACGACTCGGGCGCGTCGTTCGTCGGCGTGCCCATCATCCCCGAGTCGCCGTAGCCGAGGAACTCGACGCGGGACGACGCCCGAGAATCTCGGCCGAGGCCTCGGTCTCCTTGACCCGGCGCCGCCACAAGCTCCTCGCCGTCCTCGAGGAACCCCTCGGGGACCTCGCCGTTCTCACCCTTGGTCGCGGTGCACCAGCACCACGCGGTGGCCGGCCTCGGCGGCCTTGCACATCACGCCGCCGGTGGCGATGCACTCGTCGTCAGGGTGGGCGTGGAAGGTGACGAGCGTCGCCAACGCGCTACTTGATCGCGCCGGCTTCGCGGAGCTTGGCCACGTCGCTCGTCGGTGAATCCCCACTCGACGAGCGCCTCGTCGGTGTGCTGCCCCGGGTGCGGCGGGGGTCGACTGGATGGCAGCCGGGCGTGCGCGAGAGCCGCGGCCCCGGCGCCGGCTGGGTGACGCCGGCGACCTCGGTGAACGTGCCCCGGTGCACGTTGTGCGGGATGCTGCGGCGCCTCGGTCCACGAGAGCACCGGAGCGAAGCACACGTCGGTGCCCTCCATGATCGCGCACCACTCGTCGCGGGTCTTCGTCTTGAAGATCGCCGCGAGGCGCTCCTTCATCGCCGGCCACTGCGCCGCGATCCATCTCGCCCGGCAGCTGCTCGCCCTCGAGACCGGTGAGGCGCAGCAACTCGGCGTAGAACTGCGGCTCGATCGAGCCGATCGACACGTACTTGCCGTCGGCCGTCTCGTAGACGTCGTAGAAGTGGGCGCCGGTGTCGAGCATGTTGGTGCCGCGCTCCTCCTGCCAGATGCCGATGTTGCGGAGCCCGTAGATGAACGTCGACAGCACCGCGGCGCCGTCGACCATCGCCGCGTCGATGACCTGGCCCTGGCCGCTGACCTTGGCCTCGAGCAACGCGCAGGCGATACCGAAGGCGAGGAACAGCCCACCGCCGCCGAAGTCGCCGACGAGGTTGAGCGGCGGCACCGGCGCCTGGCCGGCCCGGCCGAACGCGTTGAGGACGCCGGCGAGGGCGATGTAGTTGATGTCGTGGCCCGCGGTGTGCGCGTACGGCCCGTCCTGGCCCCAGCCGGTCATGCGGCCGTAGACGAGCCGCGGGTTGCGGGCCAGGCAGTCGTCGGGGCCGAGCCCGAGACGCTCGGTGACGCCCGGGCCGGAAGCCTTCGATGAACGCATCGGCCCTCTCGACCAGCCGCAGCACGGTCTCGACGCCGTCGGGGTTCTTGAGGTCGACACCGATCGATCGGCGGCCGCGGTTCATCACGTCGCCGTGGGGGTGATCGGGGATCGTGCCGCTGACGCTCTGGGCGCGGTCGATGCGCAGCACGTCGGCGCCCATGTCGGCCAGCAACATGGCGCAGAACGGACCGGGGCCGATGCCGGCGATCTCGATGACCTTGACCCCGGTTAGAGGACCGCTCATGAGTCCGCCACCGTCCCGGCGTCGGCCCTCATCTGCCACATTGACTCGCTCGCCGAGGCTTCGCTCATGCATGACTCGCTTTCTCGATATTTGAAACGATGGCGTCGACCAGCATGGGCCAAGCGCTCTCGGGAATGTCGTGGCCCATCCCCGGCACGATGATCAACTCGGCACGGGGCACCGCCTTGGCGGTTGCCTCGCCACCGCTGACATCGACCAGCGGATCGATGTCACCGTGCACCACCAACGTGGGGACCGTGACTCCGCCGAGACCGGGCGTGCGGTCAGGTGAGCCGGTGATGGCCTGGAGTTGCGGGAGAAGGCCCATCGGATTTCGTTCGCGATCGAAGACGCGGCGACCACGCTCACGAACGGCCTCCTCGTCGAAGGTCCATGCCGAGGAGGCGAGCAGCCGCCACAGCCGCACGTGAGCTTCGGCCCCTGCCTCGCGATCCTCGGCCCGCGGTCCTCCGGCCAGCAGCTCTCCCAGCAATTCGGGGTGGGGCTGACCCACCGCGCCGTCGCCGGTGGTAGAGCTGATCGACGCAAGCGACAGCACACGCGTCGGATGCTCGATCGCGACGGTCTGGGCGATCATCCCGCCCATCGATTGGCCCACGAGGTGGACGCGCTCCAGGCCGAGCGCGTCCAGCAGGCCGACGGTGTCGGCGGCCATGTCCGACAGGAGATAGGCGCGCAGTCGAGGCCGAACTCATCCCCACGTCGCGATTGTCGAAGCGCACGACCAAGTACCCGCGGTCCGCCAGGCGTGCGCAGAAGCCCTCGGGCCACAGCAGCATCTGGCACGACAGCCCCATGATGAGGACCACCGGTGGACGGGCAGGATCGCCGAATGTGTCGTACTCCAGTTCCATCCCGTTGGCGACGACACGAGGCATAAGGCGATGATTCTGTCATGACGGTCTTTGGTGTCCACGCTGGGCTGCAGAACACGACGATGGATGAACTGGTCGACCTGTGGCACCGCATCGAGCGACTCGGGTTCGACTGGATCTCGATCTGGGACCACTTCTACGCCGCGGATATGACCGGTGGGCCGCACTGCCATGAGGCGGTCGCCGCCCACGCTGCTCTCGCGTGCGAGACCGAACGGGTCCGCTGCGGTTCCCTCGTCTACTGCGCCGGCTACCGCCACCCGGCGGTTCTGGCCAATGCCATCGTGACCATCGACCACCTGTCCGGAGGCCGGGCCGACCTCGGCCTCGGCGCCGGTTGGTCGATGCTCGAGTACCAGGCGTACGGCATCCCGTTCCCGGGCGCGGGCGAACGCCTCGACATCCTCGAGGAGTCCGCAGCCTGCGTACAGGGCTTGCTCCGCGACGAGTCGACGACGTTCGTCGGCAAGCACTTCCAGCTCACCGACGCCAAGTGTGAACCGAAGCCGGTGCAAGCCAAGCTCCCCATCTGGATCGGCGGCGGTGGCGAGAAGCGGACGCTCCGCATCGCGGCTCGGTTCGCCGACGGGTGGAATGTGCCGTTCATATCGCCGGAAGACTTCGCGGCCAAGCGCGGCGTCTTGCACCAGCGGTGCGAAGAGGTCGGCCGCGATCCTGCCGAGATCCGCTGCGCGGTCAACGTCGGCCTGGCCTGGCGGGAGGAGGACCTCGAGCCCCAGTTCGGCAACATGCGGATGTTCGTCCGCCCCGGCGTCCTCCTCGGCTCCGAGGAGGAGATCCTCGACAAGGTCGGCCGCTACGTCGACGCGGGCGCCGACCAGATCAACATCGCGATCCGCGCTCCGTGGGATCCCGACGGTCTGGACCGCTTGGCCGGAGCCCTCAAACTCAGCTGAACTGCCACTCGAGCATGACTTGGTCGTCCGTTCGCGAGCCGCCCGCGGAGGCATAGGTGGCCAAGGCGGCCGCGTTGTCCGAGTCGGTCAGCACCCACATTCCGTCTCCATGCCACCAGCTTGGCCTCGGCGGCACGCCCGAAATGCCAGAGTCCGAGGCCGGACAAATGTCAACAGAAGCGAGATGGCGTAAATCTTCGGCCGCGCGACCAGCTGGTCAGGCTGGGGTGAGGACGCGGGGTTTGACTTCGTAGGCGCAGACGTGGGCGCCGGCCATCATGTGCTGAACCCGCTCGACCTTGGCGGTCGGCAGGACCTTGCGGATGAACTCCAGCTCGCTGGAGCACGCGTGGCCGTAGCGGCGGGCGACTTCGAGGATCGCGCAGTTGTGCTCGACGATCCGGTACGAGCCGTCGTCCATGGGCTCCACCGCCGCGAGGTACCCGTCCTCGTCGAGAATGCGCGTGAGCTCAGCCACCTGCTCGCCGAACGGCTTGCCGGCAGTTCGCGCTTTGGCTTCGGCGATGCGGCGCTGCCGGCGCTTGGCGAAGAGCCGCTCGACCATCGCCGGGTCGGCGTCTTCGACGTACTCCAGCAGCTCGGCGGCGAGGTCGCCGTAGCGCTTCGGAAACAGCGCCTCGGCCGACTCGGTCAGCCGGTACACATGCTTGGGCCGACCCGGGCCACCGCGACGCTCCTCATGGACCACGAGGCCGTCGGCCGCCAACCCGCTGAGGTGCTGGCGGACTGCGCTGGCCGTGATTTGCAGGGCCGCGGCCAGCTCTTCGGCCCGAGCGCCACCGGTGCGCTTCAGCGTGAGCAGGAGGTCCTGGCGCGTCGACATCGCTATTGATTCTACGACCTTCGACAGTTTAATAAGCGATTTCTTGGCAAACCAGACCGAGCGGCGTAGTGTGAGCGCTGATGCGGGCGTACCGCTTTCTCGACAAGGGCTCGGTCGATCTCGAGGGGGTCGCGGTTGCCTACGTCGACACCACCGGCAGTTCACGTGGGGATGAGGACGCCGGGATCGACCTGAGCCACTGGTATCCCAACCGCACCGCGAGCGAGTACCGGGGCGACACATCGACCGAGATCGCCTTGCGGTTTGCGGCCAAGAACCCGGACCACGAGTACTTGCCGGTCAACGACCACTGCGATACCGACGGCGTGTTGTCGGTGTTCGCCCTGGCGCACCCGGAACTGGCCGCCGACCACTTCGACGTGTTGGTAGCCGCGGCGGAGATCGGCGACTTCTCGTTCTGGGGCAGCGACGGCGGGCGGCGTCTCTACGCCGGGCTCAGTGAGGTGCGCCACCAGCAATCCGACTCTCCGCAGGCGCATTTCGCGGCCTGCGTGGACTTCGTCGCTCGATCGCTCGCTCACAACTTGCCGCTGTCGCCGGCCGCCGCCGAGGTGGTGGCCACCCTCGAACGCAGCAAGGCGCTCCTCGACGCTACGGCGAGGAGTCAGTTGTCGGAGCGGTTCGTCACCTACGTGGTGGACAACCCGGCGCAACTGCCCGCCGCGCTGACCACGCCGCGGTTCGATGAGTACCCGCGATCACCCTGGCTGAGCCATCGCGTCCGCAACTGCGACGACAACGAGCGGTTGCAGCTCCTATCCGTCGCCGGTGATGAGAGCTGGTTCCACAGCCTCTGGTACCCGCAATACATGCCGTGGGATACCGAAACGCTGTGGCGGATGCCCGGCCTCGAGTTCACCGGCCACAACCTCACATGGCGGTGCGCCGAACCCGGTTTGCTGCGCGCGTTCAGCGAACTCGCCGGGCGCGACCTCTCGGCCGCGTGGTCGATGGCCGACAAGATGGCCCCGTTCGCGCCCGACTTCCCGGTGCTCATCGCCGGTCGTCACAGCCAACTCGAACCAGAGGTAGTAGCCGGCGTCCTTGCCGACGCCATGCAGACCTGGGCTTAGGCTCCGGCGCCGTGAGATTCGGCGTGGCGACCGCGGGCTTCCAGATCGAGGGCGGGTACAACGGTGCCGGTCAGCCGGCCAACAACTGGGCCGACTGGGAAGCGAGCGGCCGGGCGGCGCCTAGCGGGCGTGCGCTGGACTTCTGGAACCGCTTCGAGGACCACCTCGATCGTGTCCGTGACCTCGGGTGCGACACGTTCCGCCTGTCAGTTGAGTGGCCACGCTGCGAGCGGGAGGCGGGTCGGATCGACGAAGCCGCGTTCGACCGCTACTGCCGAATCCTCGACGCCGCGCACGACCGCAACCTCGTGCCCCTGGTGACCCTTCATCACTTCACCCATCCGGCGTGGCTGGGGCCCGACTTTTGGCTCACCCCGGATGCGCCCGACCGCTTCGCCGCGTGGGTCGACCACGCGACCGAGCGCCTCGCCGGTCGATGCCGCCAGTGGGTCACCCTCAACGAGATCAACGTGTACGCGCTGCAGACCTACCTCGCCGGCGAATTTCCTCCGGGTCGCCGGTTGTCGATTCGCAGGGTTGTACGGACGCTCGATCACATGCTCGCCGGCCATGTGCTCGCGTACGACCGGATCAAGGCGCGTCAGCCGCAGTCGGTCGTCACCACCAACAACTACTGCTTCTCGATCTACGAGCTCGACCGGCTGCTGATCGACGTCCTCCTTGCGCGGAGCCGCGGCGTCGAGCGGCACGACCTCGGACCATGGCTTGCCGGGCGGCGCACGACCTACCACGCGTCAGTGAAGCCACCGTCGGCCCTCGAGCGGTTCCTCCGCCGGCGCGCCCGTAGCCGCGCTCCCTCTCGACAAGGCCCTTCCCCGCGCCGTCGCCGCTGCGTACGCCAGTCCGCACGAGCGGACGCTCGACGTCATCGCGATCGATCACTACCTCCCGGTGATCGCCGACCATGTGCGACTGCGCCATCGGGGTCTGTGGGGCGACCAACCCAACCCGCCCGAGCTGATCCGCTACCTGCGGCTGAACCACGAACCCGGCCTGCCGGTCTGGGTCGTCGAGAACGGGCTGTGCAGCCGCGATCACGCCCCGAGATCCGATGAGTGGGATCGGCCGCGCTACCTGCGCGAGCACCTCGACGCGGTACGCGCTGCGGTCGCACGTGGCATCCCGGTAGAGAGCTACTTCCATTGGACGCTGGCCGACAACTACGAGTGGGGCTCCTACGCGCCACGGTTCGGGCTGTTCGGTGTCGACCGCGCGGCGGAGACCTGGCTCGAGACCGATGCCATGGGTGGCGACGCGGCCGGCGAGTATCGCCAGCTGATCAAGTCGTGGTGAATAACCCGTTGACCGACGCGCTGAGCGGACGCGCCGTGGTCATCGCCAGCGGCCGTCAGGATCGGCCCAACCTGCCGCCCGCCGCCGGCTGTCCCTTCTGTGTCGGCGGGCTCGAAGCGCCGGATTCGTACGATGTGCGGACCTTTGTGAACCGATGGCCAGCGCTGCCAGACCAGCGCGCCGAAGTCGTGCTCTACACGCCCGACCACGACGCGACGTTTGCGGCGTTGGACATTGACGGCGCCGAGCGCGTCGTCAATATCTGGGCCGAGCGGACCGAGGCGCTGGGCGGGCGCGATGACGTCGCCTACGTGCTCGTCTTCGAGAATCGAGGCGCCGCGGTGGGCGCCACCATCACCCATCCGCACGGGCAGATCTATGCCTTCAGCCACGTTCCCGAGGCGCCGGCGCGCGAGTTGGTGGGGCCCTGCGCGCTGTGCGCCGAGGACCCCGGAGCGCGGCTCGTCACGCAACGTGGCGACTGGCGCGCCTACGTGCCCGCGGCCGCCGAATGGCCGTACGAGCTGCGGATCGAGCCACGCGATCACGCGGGCGCGCTCGCCGACGTCGACCGCCGCGACCTCGGTGCGGTTCTCGTGGATGTGCTGGGCCGCCTCGATCGCCTCTTCCCGCCCGAGCCCATGCCGTACATGCTGTGGATCCATCAGCGACCGACCGACGGTGGCGAATGGCCGACCGCGCATGTCCACATTCATGTCGCACCCCTTCTGCGCTCCCCCGGCACGCCACGGTTCGTCGCTGCCGGTGAGCTGGGCAGCGGCGTCTACTTCAACCCGGTGCGGCCCGAGGACGCGGCCGCGCAGCTTCGCCAGGCGTGATCGCCTACGCCCCCGGTCGCGTCAACCTGATCGGCGACCACACGGACTACAGCGGCGGCCTCGTCCTCCCGATGGCCATCGACCAGGGCACCACGATCGAGTTCGCCCCGGGCGGCACGCAGGTCGAGCTGCAATCCGATTCCGACGCCGACCCTGCGCTCGTATCCATCGACGTGGCCGACCCTGCTTCGGTCGCTCCGGCATGGGCCCGCTACGTCGCAGGTGTCGTGGCGGTGCTCCGGCCGGCGCGCGGAGGAGTGGGGCGCGTCCGCACCACACTGCCGGTCGGGGCCGGACTGTCATCGAGTGCGGCCCTCGAGATCGCGGTAGCGCTGGCATTGGGGTTCGAAGGAACCGCCAAGGACCTCGCACGTGCGTGCCAGCAGGCCGAGCAACTGGCGTCGGGTGTGCCCTGCGGTGTGATGGACCAGCTGGCATCCGCGGCCGGGGTCGAGGATCACGCGCTCCTGATCGACTGCTCGACCCTTTCGATAACGCCAGTCGCCGTGCCGATCGACGCCGACATCGTGGTCATCAATAGCGGCGAGCCCCGCACGCTGGCCACATCGGCCTACGCGGCTCGGCGGAGTGAACTCGAAGCTGGTCATCCCCGACGGGTCCGCCACGTCGCGACTGAGAACGATCGAGTGGCGGCGTTCGCGGATGCGTTCGCGGCGCGGCGACCTCGCCACCGCAGGACGGCTCATGGTCGCCAGCCACACCAGCCTGCGCGACGACTTCGAGGTCTCGACGCCGGCGCTCGATGCCCTGGTCGACCGGCTAGTGGCCACCGCCGGGGTGTTCGGCGCCCGACTCACCGGGGCGGGCTTCGGGGGATGTGTGGTCGCGCTCACCACCCCCGGCGCGCTCACCGAAGGTGGGGTCGTCCGCGCCGCCGCCGGTGCGCGGATCCTCGAGCCCTAGAGGCGATCGAGCAGCTGGGTCTTCTTGGCGTCGAACTCGGCCTGGGTGAGCACACCGCGCTGGCGCAACTCGTCGAGCTTCTCGATCTGCTCGGGTATCGAGAGCTCTCGGGCACTGGCCACCATCCCGCTGTCGCGCGCCTTGGATCGATCGATCTCGGCGTAAATCACGTTCTGGACACGCGCCGGTTTGGAGATGTCGGTGAAATGCTGCTGCCCCGTCTCGCCCGCCGACTCGATCATGAGATCGCCGGCGCCGATCATCCGCTCGAACAGGCTTTGGTGAAACGCGATGTCGTTGAGGCGGTCGAGTGGGATCTCCCGCCCACTCTTGGACAACACACCCGTGCGGAAGATGAGGCGGTCGGTCGTGATGACGAAGTTGGTCGTTCGCCACTTCGCGTAGCGCAGCAGCCACCACGCACCGGTTCCCGCCATCAGCGCGAGCAGCGCGAGGCGTACGGCCTGGTTATCGACGTTCGGGCCCACGACGATGGCCAGCACGATGCTCGCGGCGAACGCCAGCGTCGGGCGGGTGAAGAACCACCAGTGCGGGATGGAGGTCGAGGACGACGTCCTCGCCGTCATTGAGGAGCTTCCGGGGGAAGGGCATGCGGTTCTAACGGTAAGTCTTCCGGCGGAAGACTGAGTGGTGGGACGACACGCGGTCGAGAAACAGCAGTCCGTCGAGGTGGTCGAGCTCGTGCTGAACGGCGCGAGCTTCGAACGCATCGGCCTGGATGACACGGTCTCGCCCTTCGACGTCGAAGCCGCGCACGACGATGCGGGTCGCCCGGGCCACCTCGCCGGTGAAGTCGGGCACGCTCATGCATCCCTCTCGTCCCGACACGGGTCCGTGCGCGAGCAGCACCTCGGGATCGAACAACACCACCTCGCCGTGGCAGGACACGGCCTTCTTGTGCCCGGTGACGTCGATGACGAAGGCCCGACGGCTGATCGCCGATCTGGGGAGCAGCGAGCCCGACGCACGCCGGCGAGGCCCGCATCGTGTCGATCAGGTCGATAGCGAGCGAGCGAGCCGCATCGTCGATGCGTCCGACGGGCTCGGCCATCTTCTTGAGTACCGGATCGGGCATAGCCACAACCGGGCGGACGGCCACTGCCGCGCGTCAGAGGACGTCGGCGTCAGCCGCGTGCATGCTGCAGTCGACACCGAGCTCGTCGGCCAGCTGGTCGAGCCGCTGACGCAGATCGGCACCTTCGACACCCGGCGGCAGCGTGACATCGAGCAGCATGGCGTAGAGCGGCCGGTCGGCCCCGCCGATGACGCGCGTCGTGAGGTCGACCACGTTGGCACCCGCCTCGGCCAGGACCTGCGTCACCCGGTGCACGATGCCCGGTTTGTCGGCGCCGTAGACCGAGACCGTCCACGTCTCACCCTGGAGGGTCGTCGGCACGGTGTCGTCTATGGCGCGGACCGCCAGAACCAGGTCGAGTTCCCCTGCCGCGCGACGTCAACGCGGCCTCGAGGGCTTCGGCAGTCAGCCCGTCGGGCCCGGCGACGAGCAGCATCATGGCGAAGTGACCCCGCAGGATCGACATCGATGTGTCCTCGAGATTGCAGCCCTGCTCGACGAGAACGCCGGTGACCGCGGCGACGATGCCCGGTCGGTCGACCCCGACCGCGCTGACGGCGAAGTGCGGCATGGCGCCGAACCTAGCCGTAGCCGAGTTGGCGTAGGCGATCGTCGTCGATGCCGAAATGGTGGGCGATCTCATGGACGACCGTCTTGCGTACCTGTTCGACGACATCGGCCTCCGTCGCGCTGTCGCGACAAATGGTGCGAAGAAAGATCGTGATCCGGTCCGGCATGACGAGTCCGCCATACGCCTCACGCCGGGTCAACGGGATGCCTTCGTACAAGCCGTAGAGCCCGCCGGCCGGCGCCCGATCGTTGACGAACACAGCAACGTTGTCCATGTACCTACCGAGCTCCGCCGGGATCGAGTCGAGCGCATCGCCGACAAGTTCTTCGAAACGCTCGGTGGTGACGTCGACCACGACTACCCCAACTTCGAGGCGATGGTGCCCGCCGAGCGCAAAGCGGTGCCGTCAGCGCCGGTCGTGGTGTACTGCGTGGTGGGCCGCTGGTCGGCCTCCTCGAGCATGTCGGTGAGGAGCTTGGCGAAGGCGATGGGCGGTTCGACCCAGAGGTACTTCGACAGCGAGCCCGGGATCGTGTTGATCTCGTTCACGAACAACTCGTCACCGGCGAGCAGGAAGTCGACGCGGGCTATGCCGCGCACGCTGGCCAGGGCGGCAATCGTCGTGGCATATCCGCGTATGCGATCGGCCAAGGCCGCCGGGATATCGGCCGGCACTTCGCGCGGCGCGCTGGCCATGCCTTCGCCGCCGACGTACTTGTCGCGGTAGTCGAGGATCTCGCCACTGCTCTGGGTGCGCTGAGGTTGCTCGATCGCCGACAGTTCGAGGTCGGGATAGCTGCGGACCGCGATGTTGAGGTCAACCGCATCGGTACGGTACGGCTCGATGATCGCCCCGGCGCGCAGGTGCACGTTGGCACCGAGCCGAGCCCGAGCGGTCTCGACGTCGGCCACGGTTTCGACGCCGATCGACGAGCCGCCGTATCGCGGCTTGACGATGTAGGGGCCGGCGAAGTCGACCTTCGTCGCCTCGGTCAACAGCGCGCGCGGCAGCGACGGTATACCGGCGGCCACGACGACGTTACCGAACGCGAGCTTGTCCATCCCGAGCGCTGCGCCGGCCACGGTTGGCCCGGTGTACCGCACGCCGGCTAGATCGAGTGCGCCCTGCAAGCTTCCGTCCTCGCCCGGCCCGCCATGGCAACAGTTGACGAGCGCGCGCGAGGTCGAGGGGCCGGTCCCGTTTGCCCAACACGCCCTCGCCGGCGACAAGCCGGACCGGGCGCGCCTTGGGTGGTGTGCCGCCGGCGAAGTCCTTGCCTTCGAGGCTGGCGTCGACGTCGAACAGGTCGCCGGTCTTCGACCAGTAGATCGCCACAGCGTCACCCAGTGCCCGCACGGCCTGCAGACCGGTGAGCACGCTGATGTCGTGTTCGGGCGACGGCCCGCCGAAGATCACACCCGGTCGCATCGGCGCGACTCTACGGGTAGTGGTCGGGCTGGTCGTTCACGTAGAGGACGACGTCGCCAGGGCCGAGATGCTCCCGGACCCATGTCACCGCTTTAACACGCGTCGGCATGGTCAACGACCTCCGCTCCGTCACGGGCGCCGCGCACGAGCGCGGTCCGGTTGGTCCTGCCCACCACGATGACATGCGTCGCCACCGTCGGCCGCCGCGGTCGCGAAGGCAGCGTTCTCGTCGACCTGGCGCGGGCCGAGTTCGTACATCCCCGGCGTCACCACAACGCGTCGACCGCCGTCGCCGACAGGGTGCCGGGCGAGGGCATCGAGCGCCCGCCGCGTGCCGGCCGGGTTGGCGTTGAAGGTGTCGTCGAGGATTGTGAAGCCGTTCGGCGAGACCGATTGCGTCAGACGATGCTCGGCCATGGGCAGCGACGGCAGTTGAGCGGCCAGAACCTCGTCGGGCACGCCAAGCTCGCGGGCGATCGCGATGCGCGACCGCGACGTTGGTCGGCGCGGCGGTCGCTGGTGCAAGGTCGACGAGCGGATCGGTTGCACGCGTGCCGACGACGCGTCTGGTGACTCTGGACGCGAGCTCGGCGAGCCGGGCGTCGTCGACGTTGAGGACGGCCGACCTCCGCGCGCTCGAGGATCTCGGCCTTGGCCGCGACGATTCGGTCTTCGGATCGGAAGCGTTCGAGGTGCACCGGCCCGATTGCGGTGATGGCGGCGATCTTTGGTGGGACCCACGCGCACAGCGCCCGGATCTCCCCAGGGCCATAGGTGCCCATCTCGGCGATGAAGACATCGGTGCCCGGAACCAGGTGCTCGTTGATCGCGCGGGCCAGTCCGGCACGGTTGTTGAAGCTGCCCGGGGTGGCCACGACGCTGCACGCTGGCGCGATGAGATGAGCCACGTATCCCTTAGTCGACGTCTTGCCGTACGAGCCGGTGATGGCGACGACGGTTGGGCGGACCGAGGCCAGCCGCGCCGCAGCCCGACGCACCCACCTGCCGGCAAGCGCGTGCTCGATCGGGGCGAGTGATGAACAACGCGAGATCGACGACGATCGGTGCCAGGGCCAGAAGGAGGAGCGGCCCGAGTATCGGCAGGAGCCCGAGGACAAGCACCGCCCAGACGCCTGCGACGGTTCGCAGGCGACGAGTCCACCCCAGCGGGCCGGGCCGAGTGCCCCTGAACGGCAGCCCGAAGCCGAGCAGGCCCCATCGCCACGCGATCCGCGTGACCCGGCCGGGCTGGTAGTGCTCCCGCTGGGCAACGCGCAGCCAGCGCACACCGTTGAGCCCGATCAGCACTAGCCAGCCGGCGACGAGGAGAACCGGATCACCGGCGGTGCCGCTCGACCGCCGCACGCAGCTCACCCGGGACCGTCGTCGGCGTGAGATGTCCTGCGCCGGGGCACACAGTCAGCGTCGCGGTGGGCAAACGTGTCGCCAACTCGCGGGCGATGCTCAGCGGCGCTGCCGTGTCGTCGTCACCCCAGACCAATTCGACCGGGCAACGGATCGCCGCCAGCACATCGTCGTAGACCTCGTTGACGACCCGCACATGTACGTCGCGCATGACGCCCTGCGCGGCCTTGTAGTCCTCGGAGCCGAAGCGCTGCCGCAGCTCCTCCATCCGCGCATCGCTCAGCCAGCCCGCGCCGGTGCAATGACCGGGCGACGCGGAATCGCAGTGCCGGTCGGGCCGGCGCACCGCTGGTCCGTCGCAGGAGGGGCGCGCCGGTCAGCACGAGGGCGCGGACGAGGTCGGGCCGGGTCGCCGCCAGGTGCACGGCGATCCGGCCACCGAGCGAGTGACCAAGGACGACGACGGGTTCGGTGATCGCCTCGGCCACCGCGGCGGCGTACTCCGGCGAGCCCCACGGGACAGGTGGTGGCGGGGTCGCGCCAAATCCGGGCAGATCGAACGCCACTGCATCGAGGCCGCGCAGGGTCGCGTCGAAATCGGCGTGCGTGCGCTGCCAGCCGTGCAGCGCCACCACCCAGGGAGTTTGCCTGCCGAACTGCTCGCCAAAGAGACGACCGCCGGCGAACGCTCGGATCACGGCGGGCGACGCTAGCCACACTTAGCTATTGACTCGAACCCACCCCCGGGTGTTGAGTAACGAGTACTCCGCCGTTGAACGACGAGAGTCGACGGGGACCGAAGGCATCCAGCCACCGGCCTGTTCGATTGTCGGAGGGAAACGGTGGTCATCGAGCCACCGCCGTCAGGTCCGCTCCGTCGCCGTAAGGCACCGGGCGTGCCGGAGGCGGAGGTTCGCAGGTTCGGCCCCAAGAAGCACGGAGGCGCAAGCCACCGGCTACTTGGGGTCGATGCGCATTTCCAGCCGAAACCGGGTATCCGCGGACTTGTTACACCTCGTCGGTACGGTCGCCGGGGTGGATCTGAACCCGGCGCAGCGGAGGGCGGTGGAGAGCGACGCGCAGCCGCTGTGCATCCTCGCCGGCGCCGGCTCGGGCAAGACGCGGGTGCTCACCCGGCGGATCGCCCACCGCATCGACACCGGCGCGGCCGCCGCCGGGCACGTCGTCGCGGTCACGTTCACCCGCAAAGCGGCCGACGAGCTGCGCACCCGCCTGCGCGCCCTCGGGATCCGCGACGGCGTCGCCGCCGGCACGTTCCACAGCCTGGCGTACAGCCAGCTGCGCCGACGCTGGTCGGATCGTGGCGAGCTGGCGCCCACGTTGCTCGACCGCAAAGTGCAAGATCTTGGGCCCGCTGCTGCGGCGTCGCAGCCAGCAGTCGGCCGCCATCCAGCCGGCCGATATCGCCAGCGAGATCGAGTGGGCGAAGGCCCGGATGGTCTCCCCTGAGCGCTATGCGACCGAAGCCGATTCGGCCGGCCGCACGCCGCCGTTGCCTCTCGCCGAGGTTGGCGCCCTGTACCGGCGCTACGAGGATGAAAAGACCGCGCAAGAGGCTGGTCGACTTCGACGACCTGTTGCTGGCGGTGTGTCACAGGCCATCGAGGACGACACTGAATTCGCCGCCGCCCAGCGCTGGCGGTTCCGCCACCTGTTCGTCGACGAGTTCCAGGACGTCAACCCGTGCAGTTCCGCCTGCTCAAGGGCTGGCTCGGCGACTCCGTCACACCCGACCTCTGCGTCGTCGGCGATCCGAACCAGGCGATCTACTCGTGGAACGGCGCCGACGCGTCCTACCTGGTCGACTTCACCCGTCGCTTCCCCGGTGCCGAGGTGGTCGAGCTCACCGATAACTACCGGTCGACGCCGCAGATCCTCGCGGTTGCCAACACCGTGCTCGGCGACGGTCGCCTTGCTGCAACCGCGCGGACGCCGGCGCGGTGCCGCTCGTGCGCATGTTCGACAGTGACGAGGATGAAGCGCGCGGCATCGCCCGCGCCGTCCGGCGAGCGCAGGGCACCGGACTGCGCTGGTCCGACATCGCGGTGCTCACCCGCACCAACGCGCAGGGCGCCGTCCTCGAGAAGGAGTTCCGCGCCGCCGACGTGCCGGTGCGAATGCGGAGCGGCGGTGCCTTCCTCCAGCAACCCGAGGTGCGCGACGCGCGCGAGACGCTCCGGCGCTCGAGCAGCTTCGCCGCGTGGGCGAAGGACCTCGAGGCCGACGTCGCCGATCTCCACGAGAACGACGAGCGGCGGCTGAACCTCGAGGCGCTCGTCCGGCTCGCAGCCGAGTACACCGCGCTCGACGACACACCGACGGCGGGAGCCTTCTGCGGTTTGGCTCGACGCGACTGTTAGCAGCGAGTCGCCCGATGACGCCGGCGACGGCGTCGACATCACCACGTTCCACCGGGCCAAGGGCCTCGAGTGGCCAGTGGTGTTCGTGGCCGGCCTCGAGCAGGGGCTCGTGCCCATTGGCCGGGCCGAATCGCCTGAAGCCGAAGCCGAAGAGCGGCGGCTGCTCTACGTCGCCGTCACCCGCGCACAACAGGAACTGCACTGCACGTGGGCCTCACGGCGCACGTTCGGCACCAAGACCGTCCGCCGCCAGCCCTCGCCGTGGCTCGACCTCATCGAGGAGGCCCGCGCCCGGCTCGAAGGCCGGCCGCCGGTATCCCAGCCCGGGCGGCGCTCCGGCCTGGCTGCGGCCCGGGCCAAGCTCCCAAAGGGCGCGAAGCGGGGCGACCGATCCGCCGGTGCTCGCCGCACTCAAGGCGTGGCGAACCTCGGCGGCCAAGGCAGCCAACGTGCCCGCGTACGTGATCTTCCATGACACGACCCTTGCCGCGGTTGCCGAAGCCCGCCCGCGCAGCGAGGCCGAGCTTCTCGCGCTCCCCGGTCTCGGGCCGGTGAAAGCGGCTCGCTACGGCGAGGCGCTCCTCGCCGTGGTGGCCCAGCACGGCGCCGCGTAAGCTTTTCTGCGTGGACTTCCGTATCGAGCAACGGATCGCCGCTCCCCTGGCCGAAGTCGAGGCCGCCCAGCATCGATCCCGACTTCATCGCCACCGCTCGCCGACCTGCCGAAAATCGGACAGGCCGAGCTGATCTCGCCAGGAAGCCGACGGCGACACCGTCGAGCAGGAGATCCATTACGTGTTCCGGGGCGAGCTTTCGGCAGCAGTGCGGGCCGTCGTCGACCCGCGCAAGATCAGCTGGATCCTCGAGTCGACGTTTCGACCGCGCCGGCCACCGCTCCACGTGGCGGATCCTCCCCGATCACTACGGAGAGCGGCTGAGCGCGCATGGCACCACCCGCCTCACCGCCGACGGCGACGGCACTCGGCGGATCACCGAGGGGGTCGTCAAGGTGCACATGGCGCTGGTCGGCGGACGGGTGGAGCGGGCGATCGTGTCTCGGGACTCAAGGACCACGCCGAGGCTGAAGCAGCCGCGCTCGGCCGCTTCCTCGCGAACGGGACGGTTGACGGCGGCGCCCTTCGGCGCGAGAACAGAACCATGACTTCGTCGTGGCCTACCGAGGACGGCTGGCCGTACCACGACGATCCCCGAGAGGAGGCCGACCTCACCGCCCCGGTCGACGACGATGTCCTGTCGTTGACGGTCGAGCGCCATCTTCTTGATGGCCTCGACCCGCTGGAGCGCCACGTCATCGAGTTCCATTACGGGCTTCACGGTGTGGCCCCGCGCTCGATGAAGCAGCTCCACGCCGACCTTGGGGTTCCCCGCTCCGATCTCCGCTCCGCCCTGGGCTCCGGCCTGGCCAAGCTCCGTGTCCACCTCGACAGCTAGGTAGTCTCTTTGCCCGTGCCGTATTGGATGTCCATCGAGGTCTTTGACGGCCACTTCACCGCGTCGTCGTGGATCGATTCTCACAGCGACAGCCTCGTGGAAGCCGCCATCACGACCGGCGCCTCCGATTGGAACTGGCACCGCACCTCGTGGGGCGTGGTTTTCGAGCTGGCATTCGCCGACGAGGCTGACTGGGAGCGGTTCCGCCAGCTGCTCATCGTCCAGATCGCGCTCGACGCCGTGCCTGATCCGGTGGGCGGCCTTCTCATCTACCGCGGCCGGGGCGGCAGTAGCGGCACTACCCGGCCGCGCAAGCCCCGCCCGTTCGTCGGGTCAGGCGCGGCCGCCTTGCCGATGCCGATCGAGCAGACGTGGAACGACTTCAGCGGCGACCTCGAGCGCCGCGTGCTGTCGGTCGGAGCGCCGGTCTAGTCGGAGCGATCCCGCCGGGCCATGAGTTCGGCGATGCGAGCCATGTCCACTCGGATGAACACCGCGTCGGCCTCCGCGGTCAGGAGTTCGCCGGCGTACATGGCGCCGGTGGTGAACGTCTTGCGACCCTCGATCCGGTCGATACCGGCCTCGATCCGCAGGTCGGTGTGTAAGGGCGTGGGCTTGCGATAGCGGATCGTGAGCGTGCCGGTCATCCCCGGCTGACCCCCAAGCGACTGCGCCATGCCCAATACCTCGTCGAACGCGGCGGCGATGTGGCCACCATGCACTGACCCGGGCGGACCCTCGTACGCCGCGCCGTAGCGGACATGGCCGATCACCCGTTGGTCATCTATCTCCATCTCGATCGGGGGCG
Source organism: uncultured Actinomycetes bacterium (assembly GCA_963742585.1). Taxonomy (GTDB): domain Bacteria; phylum Actinomycetota; class Acidimicrobiia; order Acidimicrobiales; family JACDEA01; genus JACDEA01. The sequence goes on along the minus strand of CAVUMI010000009.1, from coordinate 609,616 downwards.
CCAGCGGGTTGGCCCGTCCCGCGATCGGGCTGTGGTCGAAAAATGCGTGAGGGTCGCCGGCGTTGGCCGCCTCGGGAAACCCCTCGAAGGGACGGCTCCTCGGATAGCGAGCGAGAATCGCCGCTGCCTGCGCCGCTAGGGCGTTGACGTCGGCCAGCGCCTCCTCGGTGGCCTGCGTCGCGAACATGCGATCGATAACGGCCCGGACCGAATCGGCGGCGCGCCGCATCTCGGCGCGCCGCGAGTCGACTTCGGTCTCGAGGAGGCCGCGAACGCGATGGTCGGCGTGATCGGACGGTCTCAGACATCGATGTCCACCAACAGCGGGGCGTGGTCTGACGGCAGCTTGCCCTTTCGGGCGTTCCGATCGATCAGCGCAAACTCGACGCGCTCGGCCAAAGGCTGCGTCACCAACGCCAGATCGATCCGCATGCCGCGTCCCTGATGGAAGTCACCCGCCCGGTAGTCCCACCACGAGAACAACCGGTCCTGGCTGTACCGAAGTCGGAAGGCATCGATCAACCCCCATTCGCAGATCGCCGCCAGAGCCTTGCGCTCCGGCTCACTGACATGCGTCGCACCGTGAACCTTGGTGGCGTCCCACACGTCTCGGTCGTCGGGAGCGATGTTGAAATCACCGCACACCGCCACCATTGCTCGCGGATCGCAGGTCTCGGCCAGATGGGTGCGGAGTTGTTCGAGCCAGGCCAGCTTGGCCTCGTAGTGCTCGGTGCCGACGGCGCGCCCGTTCGGGACGTACACGCTCGACACCCGCACACCACCACAGGTCGCCGACAGGAAGCGGCTCTCGACGATGTCGGCCTCCTTCTCCCCTGAGAAGCCCGCGATCGGATCTTCCAGACCCACGCGGCTCAAGATGGCCACACCGTTCCACTGGCCTTGACCGTGGTGGGCCGACTCATAGCCGAGCGCCTGCAACCCCATAGCCGGGAATGTCGGCGTCACTCAGCTTGGTCTCCTGTATGCACAGCACGTCGGGCTGCGCGTAGGCGAGCCACTCCTCGACCCGCGGCAGCCGGGCCTTGAGCGAATTCACGTTCCATGTAGCGATGCGCATGGTCGACCGGATCAGGACTTCTTCTTCGTCGCCTTCTTCGTCGCCGCAGCCTTCTTCGTTACGGCCTTCTTCTTGGTCGCCTTCTTCGTAGCCGCGGCCTTCTTTTTCGCCGGCGCGGCCTTCTTGGCTGCGGCCTTCTTCTCCGCCTTTGGCGCACCCGCGGCACGACGGGACTTGGGCTTCTCGCCCTCGGCGATCTCGGCTTCGACGGTCTCGGCGGTGGGCGCCCCGGCGATGTGGGCGAACTCCGGCAAGGCGACCTCGACGCCGCGCCGCGGCGGGTCGAAGGCTTGGACGGTGAACAGCCGCCGCTCGCCGCGCGTCATGAGGGTGCGCGCACTTCGCGGGGGCGGATCGCCCATCGCGGTCAACGGCACGTAGCACCGCACCCCGGCGATCAGGACGAAGGCTCCGTGCGAGGTGAACTCGTCGACCTCGCCCTCGACCTGACTGCCGAGAGGATGGTTGGCGACGAAGTCGATGAACGCCAGCGGTTCGTTCACCGGCTCGGACGGTGGCGCACCGCTGCCGCGCCGCCGACGGCGGGCCTTGCGCTCGGGCGCTTCAGCCTCCTCGGTGGCGACCTCGATGGCCGCCTTCACCGCCTTCTTGACCTTGGGTGATTCGGCGGCCTTCTTCGCCTTCTTCGCCGCCTGGACGGCGACCCGGCTGGTGGGCCCGCGCACCGGCGAGCGGGGCGTGAAGATCCAGCCGATCCCCGGGACGGGCATGCCACCGATCAACCGGTCGTTGTCGAACAGCCACTCGTAGTCGCCGTGGAACTCCTGGAACGAGTCGTTGGACAGCACGACCGCGTTGACCTTGTCGGCGATTCGGAGCAGGAACGCGTCCCCACGGCCGATCGCGCCGGCGGGGGGCGAGACGACCTCGCCGGCCGCCCGCGCGTCCTCGAACGCCCGCTGTTCGGACGAGTCGATCCTGTGGCCGAAGGTGGCGTCGACCACGACGGTGATGGTCGAGTCGGGATACTCCTTCATGAACTCGCGGACGGCTTCGTCGAGCTGGGCGAGGCTGGGAGTCGATCGTCCTTCGGTCGCGATATTGGAACCGTCGACGACGACATGGCGGGCGGGCATCCGCAGTAGTCAAGCCTTACGATGCCCGTCGTGCGAACCGACGTGACCGCCGAGGTCACGGATCTCCTTCAGCAATTGATCCGAAATGCCTGTGTAAACGACGGCTCCACCACGTCTGGGCAAGAGATTCGCAGCGTGGATGTCCTGCGCTCGTACCTGGGCGGAACTGGCCTCGATGTCGAGACCTACGAGCCCGAGCCTGGGCGCTCCTCCCTGATCGGGCGGATCGAGGGAACCGACCCCTCGGCACCCACCCTCCTGCTTATGGGCCACACCGACGTCGTGCCCGCCAACCCCGACGGGTGGCGGCGGGACCCCTTCGGCGGTGAGCTGGTGGACGGCGAGGTATGGGGTCGGGGCGCCATCGACATGCTGAACCTCACCGCCTCGATGGCCGTGGCCACCCGGCAGCTGGCGGCCGAGGGCTTCCGACCACGCGGCACGCTGGTCTACCTGGCCGTGGCCGACGAGGAGGCGCTCGGGGACCACGGGGCGGCATGGCTCACGCAGCACGAGGCTGATGCCGTCGCGGCTGACTACGTCATCACCGAGTCCGGCGGGATTCCTATGCCGACCGGGGGCGGCCCGAAGTTGCCCGTGATCGTCGGTGAGAAGGGCACGTTCTGGTGCCGCCTGGTCATCACTGGGACCCCCGGGCACGCATCGGCGCCTTTGCGGACGGACAACGCGCTCGTCAAGGCGGCCGAGGTAGTCCGCAGAATCGCCGAGTATCGGCCCGAGACGCAGATCCACGACGTCTGGCGCCGCTTTGTCGAAGGGATGGAGTTTCCCCCCGAACTGGCCGACCCGTTGCTCGACGCCGACCGCCTCTACGACCTCGTTGCCGAGTTCCCGATGATCGGGCTGGCCCGCCAAGCGCATGCCTGCACGCACACCACGTTCGCGCCCACCGTGATGCGAGCCGGCACCAAGACCAATGTCATCCCCGACCGGGTCGAGCTCGAGGTCGACATCCGCACGCTGCCGGGACAGACCGGCGATGACATTCGCGCCATGCTCGACGAAGCGCTCGGTGACCTCGCCGCCGAGTGTCGAGGTGAACGCCACCAGCAACGACATGTCCACCGAGTCGCCGGTCGACACGCCGCTCTGGGACGCTCTCGAGCGGGTGACCGGCAAGCTCGCCAACCACTCGGGCCTCATCCCCTTCCTCACCGGCGGCGCCACCGACGCCCGCTTCTTCCGTCGGAAAGGCATTCCCTCGTACGGGTTCGGGCTGTTCAGTGGGCGGCTGACATTCGACGACTTCGCCACGATGTTCCATGGCGACGACGAGCGGGTCGACCAGGAATCACTCCGGCTCTCCACCGAGCTTTGGCACGCGCTCGCCCACGACTTTCTCGCGTAGATGACCATTCGAGCCGTGCTGTTCGACGTGGGCGGTGTCATCTTCTCCAGCCCGTTCGATGCGTTCGCCCGATACGAGCGCGAACACGATTTGCCGGCCGACTTCATTCGCACGCTGAACGCCACGAATCCCGATACCAACTCGTGGGCCCAGATCGAGCGCAACGACGTCAGCTTCGAGGAGTTCTGCGACCTCTTTGAGGCCGAGGCCACAGCGGCGGGCGGCACACTCGATGCGCCGCGACGTCATGGCCCTTCTCTCAGGAGACGTCCGACCGGAGATGATCGAAGCGGTCCGCCGCTGTCGAACCCAGCTCAAGACGGCGATGCTCACCAACAACTTTCTTGGTGAGGACGCTCCTGAAGGGGGGCGCATGGGCGCGCTGGTGGACCTCTTCGATGTTGTGATCGAATCCAGCAAGGCGGGCGTCCGAAAGCCCGACCCGAAGTTCTACGAGATGGCCTGCGCGGAGTTGGCCATCGAGCCCCACGAGGCAGTGTTCCTCGACGACCTCGGCATCAACCTGAAGCCCGCCCGGGCGATGGGCATGACGACGATCAAAGTCGTCGATCCGGCGCAGGCCATCGCCGACCTCGAGGCCGTCGTCGGGTTCCCGCTTCGGTGACGGACCGCTACGACGTCGCCGTCGTCGGTGCGGGAGCCATGGGCTCGGCTACCGCGTGGTGGCTTGCCCGGCGGGGGGCACGTGTCGTTGTGTACGAGCAGTTCGAGCCGCTCCACCACAACGGCAGCTCGCACGGGGGTTCGCGCATCTTCCGGCTGGCCTACGCCGACCGCCACTACGTCGAGATGGCGCGCACCGCGCTCGACCTCTGGCGCGAGCTTGAGGATGACGCGGGCGAGCCACTGCTCGACACGACCGGGAGCATCGATCACGGCGACCTGGAGGCAGTGACCGCGATTGCCGAAGCACTGGCACCCGACTGCGAATGGCTCAAGGCCGCGGCTGCCGCCGAGCGGTGGCCCGGGCTGCGCTTCGACGGCCCGGTCCTGTTGCAACCCGATGGTGGGCGGTGCCGGGCCGACGCAACGGTGGCCGCGCTGCACCGCCGTGCTGCCGACCTTGGTGTCGCTTTCCAGTTCAACGCGACGGTCACCGATCTCGACGCGCTCCCCGCCGATGTCGTGGTGGTGACGGCCGGCGCCTGGGTGACCCAGCTGGTCGAGATGCCACCGATCCGCGTGACTCGCGAGCAGGTGTTCCATTTCCGCCCAACCAGCGCAGCCCCCCGGTGGCCCAGCTTCATTCACTACCGCGAGCCGTTCGTGTACGGGTTGGAAACGCCGGGCGAGGGAGTCAAGGTGGCCGAACATCAGTCCGGCCCGGTGGTCGACCCCGACACGCGCTCGTTCGAGGTCGACGCCGCCGGTCGCGGTCGCGTTGTCCAATACGTGAAGGACTGGCTTCCTGGCCTCGATCCGGCGCCGGTCACCGCGACGACCTGCCTCTACACGAACACCGCGGACGAATCCTTCGTGCTCGAGCGCCGCGGCAATGTGGTCATTGGCTCCGCGTGCTCCGGCCACGGCTTCAAGTTCACTCCGCTCATCGGCCGCACTTTGGCCGACCTCGCACTCAGCTAGCGACTAACTGGAAATTCCGCAGAAATTCTGCCCCTCGACTTGCGCCACCGGTCAATCGGTGCCAAAATTACATCGTTGTAATTATCGAGCGTTGAGCCGCTCGTATGTCGTCCCTCCGGTCCTCGAGGAGGTGCAGTGCTCGAAGCACTGCTGGCAGCACAAGCGAAGGTCGACTCGGTGCTCTCGCGCATTGACCCGGCGCTTCTGCACGCCCCCGACGCAGCGCGGATCTTCGACGCGGCCGAGACCCTGGTGCGCAAGGCCAGCGCGCTGCGGACCCTCGTGGCGGCCCGGGCCGCGGATGCCGGTGAGTGGAGCCGGGTCGGCTATCGCTCGCCTGAGGACTGGTATGCGCAGGCGACTGGCACGTCCTATCCCGAGGCGGCCAACACGCTCGATGCCTCACTCAAGCTCAAGGATCTCCCGCAGACTAAGGACGCGCTGCGCAAGGGCGAGCTCTCCGCTCCCCAGATCGCCCAGCTGGGCCCGGCGGCAACGCCGGAGAACGAGTCCAAGCTGCTCGATGACGTGCGCAGCGGTGGGCTCACCAAGCTCAAGCGCAGCTGTCAGCAGGAGAAAGCCAAGGCGCTGACCGACGAGCAGGCTCGGGCGCGCCATGAGCGGATCATCCGCGAGCGGTCCTGGCGCTGCTCCACCGATCCCGACGGCACCTGGCGCTCCGAGGCCAACGGACCGAACGACAAGGGCGCGGAGATGGCCGCGCTGATCACCGCCGAGGCCGAGCGGCTCTTCCGGGCCGCCAACCGCGACGGGCAGCGCCAGAGCGCGGCCAACTACCGCTTCGACGCGCTGTTCAACCTGATCACCGGCGGCGGCGGCGCGGTCAAGACCGAGGTGGTGATCCGGGTCGCCGAAGCCCGCCTGCGGGGTGACGCGGGGCTGTGTGAGACCGAGGCCGGGCCGGTGCCGGTCGATGTGGCCATCGGCGCGATCCTGGCTGGCGCCTTCGTCAAGGTGGTGGTCACCGACGGGGTCGACATCTCAACGGTGGCCCATCTCGACAGCCGCCACATCCCCGCGCTCCTGCGGACCGCAGTGGTCGAGCGCGACGGGAACCGCTGCGTGCGACCGGGCTGTGACTCCGCACATCGCCTGGAGACCCATCACTACACCGTCGACTACCGCGATCACGGAGAGACCAGCTACGCCAACCTGGCCACGTTGTGCAAGACCGACCACGACCTGGTGACCAACAAGGGCCACCGACTGCGCGGCGGACCAGGTCGCTGGCAGTGGATCCCGCCCCCGTGAGTTCGGGTCTAGAAGTCCACCGGCGCTGACAGCAAGCCGCGCAGCATCGCGTTCTCGGTAGCGACCACCGGGCCCGCCAGCCTAATGTTCGGCGCTCGGTCGAGAAGGGTCCGAAGCGCGATGCGCGCCTCGAGGCGGGCCAGCGGCGCGCCGAGGCAGAAATGCACCCCGTTGCCGAAGGCCAGGTGGTCGTTGGGCGTCCGATCGAGCCGGAGCTCGTCGGGCGCGTCGAAGGCGCGCGGGTCGCGGTTGGCCGACGCCAGGAGGACGGCCACGGTGGCGCCGGCCGGTATCTCAACCCCCTCGAGGGTGGTCGGCTGTGTCGTACGCCGGTAGATCGCCTGCACCGGCGAGTCATACCGCAGCACTTCTTCGATGGTCACCGGCAACGAGGCATTGTCAACCGTCGTCCCGAACGCGGCGCGGGCGAAGTTGCCGAGCAGGTTGGTGGTCGTCTCGTTACCGGCGATGAGTAACAGCACACAGAACAAGACGATCTCGCCGACGGTCAGCGAAGGATCGATCAACGCGCTGATGAGGTCATCGCCCGGCGAAGCAGCGCGCTCCTCGACCATACCGAGGAAGAACTGGTACATCTCCATGCTGCTGGCCAACGCATCGATCGACGGTCCGGTGGGCGTGAGGATGTCGACCACCGAGTTGGACCATCGCTTGAAGTCCTCCCGACGCTCCGGCGGGATGCCCAACAGCTCGGCGATGACGATGACCGGCAGCGGAAAGGCGAGGTCGCGCACGAGGTCGGGGGCATCGGACCGAACGAGGTCGTCGACCAGTTGCTCGGCGACCTCGCTGATCCGCGGCTCCAGCGTAGCGATCAAACGTGGCACGAAGGGCTTGCTGACCATGCGCCGCAACTGCGTGTGATCGGGCGGGTCAGCCGACAGCAACCACCGGAACCCGCCGGCCTGCGCGCTCTGTGAGACCAGCGTGTCGAGTGCCGGTCCCATGCCCGCGGCCATCGCCGAGGACGAGAACGTGGCCGTGTCGCGCAGCACGTGCTGGACGCCGCTGTAGCGACTCACCATCCACGCATCGCGCGCTTCGACGTGGTGCACGGGCGCTTCGTCGCGGAGTCGGGCGTAGGACGGGTACGGGTCGGCGATAACCGCGGGATCGAACGGATCGAAGTCGAGCGCGGCCTTCACCCGAGAGCGCGATGCACGAGGTCGGCCTGCTCCAGGCCGTGCATACCGGCGCTACCGCAGGCGGGACTACCCGACTCGATGCGACTCGCGAGCCGGAACTGATAGTCGGCGCCAAGAAGAGCTTCGAGCCGATGGTGCACGAAGTGCCACGCACCCATGTTCTCCGGCTCTTCCTGCAACCACACGACCTCGGACGCTTGCTCGTAGCGCGCCACCGCGGCGGCGATCTGCTCCTCGGGCCACGGGTACAGCTGTTCGACGCGCACGATCGCGCTGCGACTGCCGGACTCGTCCCGCGCGGCAATCGCATCGAACGCCACCTTGCCGGTCGCCAGGATCACCCGCTCGACCACGGCGGGATCGACGACGCCGGCGTCGTCGAGCACTTCGCGGAACGAACCCGACGTCAGTTCGTCGACCGGCGAACGCGCCGACTTGGCCCGCAGCAACGACTTCGGCGTGAAGATCACCAGCGGGACTCGGATGTCGCGATGCATTTGCCGGCGGAGCACGTGGAAGTACTGCGCGGCAGTTGTGCAGTCGACCACTTGCATGTTGCCCTCGGCCGCCAACTGCAGGAACCGTTCCATCCGGGCGGAGCTGTGCTCCGGGCCCTGGCCCTCATATCCGTGGGGAAGCAGGAGCACGAGCCCTGAGGTCTGGCCCCACTTGTCGTCGGCCGCGGAAATGAACTGATCGATGATGATCTGCGCCCCGTTGGCAAAGTCGCCGAACTGCGCCTCCCAGGCGACGAGCGCGTCCTTGTGCTCGACGGAATATCCGTACTCGAAGCCGAGCGCCGCGTACTCCGAGAGCAACGAGTCGTAGATGAAGAACCGGCCCTGCTGGGGGTCAAGTGCTGTCAGGGGAATGTGCTCGGCACCGCTGTGGTAGTCGACCAGCACCGCGTGGCGATGCGAGAACGTTCCCCGTCGAGTGTCCTGGCCCGACAGCCGGATGTCGGAGCCTTCGAGCAGGAGCGACCCGAACGCCAAGGCCTCCGCTAGCGCCCAGTCGACCGCGCCTTCTGCGTACACCCCGGCCCGCGCTTCGAGTTGCTTGGCCAGCTTCGGATGGACGTTGAAACCGGCGGGCGGCGAATGAAGCGCGCCGGCTACGCGATCCAGTACCTCGCGGGCGACACCTGTCTCGACGGTTTGCCCGACCAGGCTCTCGCGGATGCCGGACGGCAGCACGGTGGGCTTGGGCGGCGCCGACTGACGAGTCTCGTCCAGCGCCTGCTGGAGCCGCGCCGAGAAGTCGTCCAGTGCTTTCTCCGCTTCCTCGAGGGTGATGTCACCGCGGTTGATCAGCGCCTCGGTGTAGAGCTTCCGCACCGAGCGTCGATTCTCGATCGCGCTCGTACATCTGCGGCTGCGTGTAGCTCGGCTCGTCGGCCTCGTTGTGACCGAAGCGTCGGTAGCAGACCATGTCGATGACGACGTCTTTCCTGAACGCCTGCCGGAACGCGAACGCGATCCTGGCGACGCGGACGCACGCCTCGGGGTCATCGCCGTTTACGTGGAAGATCGGCGCTTGCACCATCTTGGCGACGTCGGTGGCGTACACCGATGACCGCGCCGACTCTGGTGTCGTGGTGAAGCCGACCTGGTTGTTGATGACGAGGTGGATCGTGCCGCCGGTGCCGTACCCGCGCAGCGCGGAGAGGTTGAGGGTCTCGGCCACCACCCCCTGCCCGGCAAACGCCGCGTCGCCGTGCAACAGCAGGGGCAACACCGGATACTCGCCCGCTTGATCGGGCAGCAGATCCTGCTTGGCCCGGGCCATACCTTCGACCACGGGATCGACCGCCTCGAGGTGACTCGGATTGGACGCCAGCGTGACGGGGATCTCTGAGCCGGATTGACCGACGTACTTGCCCGACGCGCCCTTGTGATACTTCACGTCGCCCGAACCCTGGATCGTCCCGGGGTCGATGTCGCCCTCGAACTCCTTGAAGAGCTCGCGGTAGCCCTTGCCGATGATGTTGGCCAGGACATTGAGCCGCCCGCGATGTGACATGCCGAGGACCGCTTCAGCCAGACCGGCCCGGGCCGCTTCGTCGAGGATGGTGTCGACGAGGGGGATGGCGCTCTCGGCGCCCTCGAGGCCGAACCGCTTATGGCCGACGTACTTGGTGTGCAGGAAGCGCTCGAAAGCCTCGGCCGCGTTCAGTCGGGCGAGGATGTAGCGCTGCTCGTCCTTGGTGAGCTCGGTGCTCACCCCCTCGATGTGCTCTTGGATCCACCGCTTCTGGTCGGGCTCCTGGATGTGCATGTACTCGACGCCGACGGTGCGGCAGTACGCGTTGCGCAACAGCCCGAGGATGTCGCCCAGCGTCATGATGTTCTGGCCGGAGAGACCGTCGGTGAAGAACTCGCGGTCGAGGTCCCAGATCGTCAAGCCGTAGGTCGCCGGGTCGAGCTCCGCGTGCATGTGGGGCTCTTTCCAGCGCAACGGGTCGAGGTCGGCGATCAAGTGACCGCGCACGCGGTACATGTTGATGAGCGTCTGCACATGCACCTGCTTGGCCAGCTGCGCGCTGTGCTCGTCGAGCGCGTTGACGTCGCGGCGCCACCGGACCGGTTCGTAGGGCACGGACATGGCGCGGAACACGTCGTCGTAGAAACCGTCTTCGCCGAGGAGAAGGTCGTGTACGCGCTTGAGGAACAGTCCTGACTCGGCGCCTTGGATGATCCGGTGGTCGTACGTCGACGTGATGGTCATGACCTTGCTCACGCCGATCTGAGCGAGCATCCGAGGATCGGCGGCCTGATACTCGGCCGGGTAGTCGAGCGCGCCGACGCCGACGATCACACCCTGACCCGGCATCAGGCGAGGCACCGAGTGAACGGTGCCGATGGTGCCGGGATTGGTCAGGGTCACGGTGACGCCGGCGAAGTCGTCCACACCGATCTTGCTCTGGCGCACCTTCCGGATGAGGTCTTCGTAGGCCGCCCAGAACGCCCGGAAATCGAGCGTGTCGGCGTCCTTGATGCACGGCACGAGCAACGTGTGGGAACCATCCGACTTCTCGACGTCGACCGCCAACCCGAGCCCGACGTGATCGTGATGGCGCACCCCAGGCGGGTCGCCACCCGCGAACGACGAGTTCAGAACGGGTACATCTTTGAGCGCGCGCACGACCGCGAACCCGATGAGGTGCGTGAAGCTCGCCTTGCCGCCGCGGGTGCGGGTGAGGTGGTTGTTCAGGATCTTCCGGTTGACTTCGAGCAGCTTGGCCGGCACCACGCGAGCGCTGGTGGCGGTGGGCACCCCCAGGCTCGCTTCCATATTGGCCACGATGCGGGCCGCCGCACCGCGGATGGGCTTGGCGTCCGCCGCCGCCGCCCCAGCCGCTGTGTCGGTGGTTTTCGCGCTTTCCGATGGGGTCTGCACCGACACCTCAGGCGGCGGTGCCTCGCTGCGGACTGGTGCTGTTGCGCCATTGCCGCCGTCAGGGCGATAGTCGGCGAAATAGTCGCGCCAGCTCTCACTGACGGACTCCGGGTCATCCCGGTACTGCTCGTACATCTCGTCGACGAGCCAATCATTGGGCCCGAAATTGCTCACGCTTCCAGAATAGTGATGCCGGTTCGGTAGCTTTCCGTCCCATGTCTCCCGCGCAGTTCATCTTCACCATGCGCGACCTGCGGCGGTTCCACCCGCCCGATCGCGAGGTGTTGCGCGGGATCAACCTTTCGTTCTATCCGGGCGCCAAGATCGGCGTGCTCGGAGCGAATGGGTCCGGGAAGTCCTCGTTGCTCCGGATCATGGCCGGCGAGGATGACGGCTACTCGGGCGAAGCCCGCCTCACCCCGGGCTTCTCCGTCGGCCACCTGCCCCAGGAACCCGCAGCTCGACTCGACCAAGAACGTGCAAGAGAACGTCCTCGAGGGCGTCCGCGAAACCCGCGACCTGCTCGCCGCCTACGACGAGCTCATGGCCAAGTGGGGCGACCCCGATGCCGACTTCGACAAGCTCGGTGTCCAACAGGGCGAGCTCGAGGACCGCCTCCAGGCCGCGGGCGCGTGGGACCTCGATCGCACGGTCGAGGTGGCGATGGACGCGTCTGCGACTTCCTCCGGGCGATGCCGACGTCGCAACGCTCTCGGGTGGCGAGCGCCGGCGCGTCGCGCTCTGCCAGCTGCTGCTGCGCCGACCCGACCTGCTCCTGCTCGACGAGCCAACCAACCACCTCGACGCGGAGTCGGTTGCCTGGCTCGAGCGCTTTCTCGGCGAGTATCCGGGCACCGTGGTGGCCGTCACCCACGATCGCTACTTCCTCGACAACGTCGCCGGCTGGATCCTCGAACTCGACCGCGGTCACGGGATCCCTTGGGAGGGCAACTACTCGTCGTGGCTGGAGCAGAAGCAGGCCAGGCTGGCGCACGAGGAGAAGTCCGACAAAGCCCGTCAGCGAACTCTCGAGCGCGAGCTCGAGTGGATCCGGATGGCGCCACGAGCACGCCAGGCGAAGGGTAAGGCCCGCATCAACGCGTACGACGCGTTGGTCGCTGAGGCCGAGGCCGCCGCGGCCGACGCCGTCGCCGGAAAGCTCGAGATCCTGATCCCGCCCGGCCCGCGGCTCGGCGACGTGGTGGTAGAGACCGAGCAGCTCACCAAGGGTTACGGCGACCAGCTGCTGATCGACGACCTCACTTTCTCGCTGCCTCCGGGCGGCATCGTTGGCGTCATCGGTCCCAACGGCGCCGGCAAGACCACGCTCTTCCGCATGATCGCCAACACCGAGAAGCCGGACAGCGGCGAGCTTCGCGTCGGTCAGACCGTCACGCTGGCCTACGTGGACCAGTCCCGGCAGAACCTCGACCCCGACTCGACCGTCTACGAATCCATCACCGGTGGTCAGGAGCGGTTGCTCGTCGGTGGACGCGAGATGCATGGGCGCGCCTACGTCTCCAGCTTCGGCTTCAAAGGCTCAGACCAACAGAAGCGAGTCGGGGATCTCTCCGGCGGCGAGCGCAACCGCGTGCAACTTGCGAGTGTCCTCCGGACCGGCGGAAATCTGCTTCTGCTCGACGAACCCACCAACGACCTCGACGTGGACACACTGCGTGCGCTCGAGGAGGCACTGCTTGCCTTCCCGGGCTGCGCGGTCGTCATCAGCCACGATCGCTGGTTCCTCGACCGCGTCGCTACCCACATGCTGGCGTTCGAAGGCGACTCAGATGTTCGGTGGTTCGAAGGCAGCTACAGCGACTACGAGGTCGAGCGCAAGCGCCGACTCGGCACCGAGGCCGACCAACCGCACCGGATCAAGTACAAGCCCCTGACCCGTTGAGCCGCGCGGAACGCCGGGGGCGGGTACACGGCGGACGTACCCAACCCCCAGCGCGAAGGAAGCGTCACACGCTTCTGACGAATCGTCAACAGGGGTTCCGGCCGTCCGCCTACCGAGGCGCGACCCCGTCCTAGGCTTACGCTGTTGACCTGGGCTGCTCAGGTTGGCTGGTGACATTGCCGATGAACAACGAATGGCAAAGACGATCATGAGCGAAAGCCGGGCGGTGACCCGCACAATCGAGCCAGGGAACTCCGCCATCTGCGTACACTGCGGCGCGCCGGTGAAGTTCGTTGCCCGCGCTCAGGGACGCCAGGTCATCGCCAACGTCTACGTCGACGGCAACTGGGATCGCGTCGAGCACTTCCACGCCGACTGCTACGAGGAAGCGAAGCAGCCGTACGGGGATGCCAGCGACTAAGGCCTAGTGAATCGTCACGGTCCCGGTGGTGCCGTTGACGGTTACTTGGGCACCGTCGGGAATGCGGCGGGTGCCGTCGGTCACCGAGACGACGCACGGGATGCCGAGTTCCCGCGAGACGATCACTGCGTGGCTGATCTGCGCGCCGACGTCCACGACGACGGCACCGGCGGGAACGAACAGCGGGGTCCACGCCGGGTCGGTGATCGGCGCGATGAGTACGTCGCCCGGTTCGAGCGAGTGAGGATCGTCGGGCGAGAGAATCACCCGCGCCCGACCCGTGTATTCGCCGGGGCAACCGGGAATCCCGACCAGCGCGTCGCCCCCGGTCGCGACCTGCACCGGCATCGAGCCGCGCCGGCGCCACTGATCGATCGGCGGCACCGCCCCGTCGAGGATGAACGGCGGCTCGAGCTGCTGAAGTTGCTCGAACAACGCTCTTCGCTCGGTAATGGTGTCGCGGTACTTCGCCGGATCGGCAAGGAAGTCGTCGTACTCCTCATTGGTGACCATGGCGAAGTCTTCGAACATCTCGAAGCTCCCGTCGGCGACCATCCGGCGGGCGATTTCGTGGAACGCCAATCGGGCCTCGTGCGTCAGCTTGATGATCGTGGTCTTCGTACGCTCGCGGCCGGCGAGGAACAGTCCGGCGGCCCGGACCGCGGCCAGAAACTGCCCTTGGGTGTCAGGCGCGTCGTTCGAGTCGGTTGCTCAGCTCCGCGGTGAGTGCCTCGCGATCCGATGCCGCGCTCATCCCACTGAGGCTGCGGGCCGCCGGTGGCGTCGACTTGGCGCATCCGGTCGATCGCGGCGAGCGCGAGTTCGGGGTTGGTGCCCCACGTCGGTGCCGACATCTCCCATTCGTTGGGACCGCGCGAGCCGTACTGCTCGATGAAGTCGTCAATGCTCAACACGAACTTGGCCGCGTCCGGGTCGGCCCGAAGGCGTTCCAGCAGGCCGGCCACGCCCGCGTCGAACGCTGCAGTAAGGGCGGGCGACTCGGCCACCTGGCGGGCTATGTCCCACATTGCCCACGAAGGAGCGGCGGAGTCGACGCCACCGATACCGGCGGCGAGCCGCATCGGGGCGTCCGGCTCGCCAAGCTCGCCGCATATCTGCTGGAGCATGCCGACCGGCACCGTGGCGGCGTTGGTGATGAAGATGTGCTGGGCGAACAGCGGGCGAAACAAGTCCATCCGCGCCCGACCGTGCGCCAGCAATTGCGCGTTGGTCAGCTTCGACAGGTCGGGCCGCGCCGCGACGAACGCATCGACCTCGCGTTGATCGTCGAGCAGCTCCGGTAGCTCTTCCGCGGTGAGAATCCATTGCAGCGTCTGCTGCACGCGGGCGGTGTGCTCGCGTGCTCTCGTCGGTCGGCCGCGCCTTGTACGGCGGGGCATCCGACGCGCCGAACAGCGCCTGGTCCATCAGTTCCGGGTGTCAGCCCGGGCGTCCGTACCGCCATCACCCGGGCGACGGAGACGTTCAAATAGCAGTACCCGCCGAAGACGCCGAGAGCGTTGAGGTTGTCGTCCTCGAACTCGTCGTAATCGAACGCCCCGAACCGGACCAACGCGTCTCGCCAACCCGGCTCCGCGTTCGGAATCCCGGCCAGCGTCCACGACAATGGTGCGACGGCTTCGGGAAACACCTCGCCGACATTGCCCCGCGTGTAGATCGGGTATCGCTGGCTCGGCTCGTTGTCGACAACCCAGATCTTCGTCACTGGCAACATCCCCCTGATCGACGCCGCTCGGCGAAGGGTAGCGTTTCACGGGATGCGGACGACCGTCACACGAACATTCACTTTCGAGGCGGCCCACCAGCTGCCGTGGCACAGCGGCGCGTGCCGTGAGCTGCACGGGCACGGTTATCGCTTGGAGGTCACCGTCGCCGGCCCACTCAACGACGATGGGATCGTCGTCGACTTCGCCGATGTCGGCGCCGTCGTGGAGCGCGAGGTCATAGCCCGCTACGACCACCGCTATCTCAACGATGTGCTCGACAACCCCACCGCCGAACTCATCGCCCACGACGCATGGAAGCACCTTGAGGCCGCCGGGCTCGGCATCGAGCGCATCCGGCTCTGGGAAACCGGCGACTCCTTCGTCGAAATCGAGCGCGGTTGACGGTCACCGCCGGCGGTGGTCCTGTCGGGCGGGCTCGACTCGACCGTCTGTATGGCGCTGGCGAAGCGTGATTGCGACGACGCCATCGCCATCACGTTCGACTACGGCCAGCGACACAAGGTCGAGGTCGGGCACGCCGCCGCCGTGGCCGGCGCACTACCGCGCCGAGCATCTGGTCGTCCCCATCGATCTTCGTGGGTGGGGAGGGTCGGCATTGACCGACAACTCCCGGCCCGTTCCCGAGCGACGGAGGCGAAGGGATTCCGGTCACCTATGTTCCCGCCCGCAACCTGATCTTCCTCTCGATCGCGTCCGGCATCGCCGAGGCGCGCGACCTCGACGCGATCTACATCGGCGTGAACGCGCTCGACTACAGCGGGTACCCCGACTGCCGGCCCGAGTTCATCGAGTCGTTCGCGACGACCGCCGCCCTCGCTCTGAAGCGAGGCGTCGAGGGCCGACCGGTAGAGATCCGGTCGCCGCTGATCGAGCTGCCCAAGGCCGACATCGTGCGGCTGGGGGTCGAGACGGACGCGCCGCTCCATCTCACGTACAGCTGCTACCGCGGCGCCGACACCGCGTGTGGCGCGTGCGACAGCTGCCGACTCCGTGCCGCCGCGTTCGACGATGCCGGCATGACCGACCCCGCGGCATGATCGTCAGCGAGGTCTTTGGACCCACCGTGCAGGGTGAGGGACCATCGATTGGACAGCGCTGCGGCTTCGTCCGGCTCGGTCGGTGCAATCTCGCCTGCGGCTTCTGCGACACCCCGTTCACCTGGCGCTGGTCCGATCATGATCCGGCGGTCGAACTCCATGAGATGTCCGTCGACGAGATCGTCGGCCGCCTCGACGCGATGAGCATCGACATGCTGGTGATCTCCGGCGGTGAGCCGCTCCTTCAGCAGCGCGACCTGCGGCCCCTCGTCGACGCGGTGCGGACCGAGCGCGGCTGGCGGGTCGAGGTCGAGACGGCCGGCACGATCGCTCCGGAACTCGATGTCGACCAGTGGAACGTGTCGCCCAAGCTGGCGAACTCGGGTAACCCACTCGATCGCCGCTACAAGCCCGACGTGCTTGGGCGTTTCCAGGCGACCGGGCGGGCCGCCTTTAAGTTTGTCGTCGCCGATCGCGGCGACCTCGAGGAAGTGGCCGACATCGTCGAGCCAAGCCGACCTCACCAATGTGTGGCTCATGCCCGAAGGCACCGACGTCGCGACGATCCAGGCGCGGCTGGCCTGGCTGGCCCCGGCGGCGGTCGAGCGAGGCTGGAACGTCACGACCCGCTTGCACATCCTCATCTGGGGGGACGAGCGCGGCCGGTGACGACCCGGGTGATCCTCGTGCACGGGACGATGGACAGGGCGTCGAGCTTCGCCAGGCTCCTCCCCCATCTCACCGATCTCGACGTCGTGACCTACGACCGACGCGGCTACGGACGGGCGCGTCGATCAGCAAGCCGAGTCGCTTTCAGAGCACGTCGATGATCTGCTCGCCCGGGTTGGCGAGGAGCCCGCGGTCCTGGTCGGCCACAGTCTGGGCGGCGACCTGGCGCTGGCCGCCGCCACCCAACGTCCCGATCTCGTGTCTGCGATCGGCGCCTGGGAGGCGCCCCTGCCCTGGTTGCCGTGGTGGCCGCAGCAATCGGCAGGAACGACTGCGGTGCGGGCCGGCGTCTCGTCCGGCGAGGCGGCTGAGCTGTTCATGCGTGGCGTCGTCGGCGACGACATTTGGGAGCGCCTTCCGGAGCCGACCAAGGCGGCGCGGCGCGACGAGGGCGCAGCGATGCTCCTCGACGTCGGCGCCCTGCTCGCGGGCTCGCCGTTCGACCCCGCCGCGGTACGCGCGCCGGTCGTCGCCGGGCGCGGCAGTGCGTCGAAGCCCTACCACCGCAGGTCGGCCGAGTGGCTGGCCGAGAACGTCGCCGATACGGAGCTCTTCGAGATCGCCGGCGCGCGCCATGGTGCCCACACGAGTCATCCCGCCGAGTTCGCCGCGTTCGTACGGCGGACCACGGAGCGAGGCGTCGGCGCGGCGTCCTAACCGAGGCGGTCACACATACGTCGCGCTGCATGCGCGATCGTGTTCCCTTCATGCCCAGAGCCCGTTTCTTCGTGCTCGTGGCACTCGGCGGACTTGTCCTGGTGCCCCTGCTCGTCATCGTCGCCTATCTGGTCGACGACGGCGGGCGCGGTAGCTATGTCGCCAGCAATGTCTCCCTGGGCGGCACTTCGCTCGAGGGACTCCACGGGCGCGCCCTCGACGCCAAGCTCGCCACCATCGCTGGTCGCATCGAAAAAGCGTCCGTCACGGTCAAGGCGCCCAAGGGCGGTTTCACGACGTCCGCCGCCGACTTGAGGCTCACCGTCGACCGCAAAGCGACCGCTCATGCCGCGCTCGCGGTCGGTCGCCGCGGCCATGTCGCCAGTCGCGCCTGGCACTGGCTACTGGCGTTCCTCGGGGATCGAAAGGCGCCCCTGCGCGCGCAGGCGAGCGGCGACGCCGTCTACGCCGTGGTCGCGAGCAAGGACCCTGGGCCGCACACGGCTGCCGTCGAGCCCACCCTCAAGCTGGTCAAGGGAAAATTCACCGCGGTCGCCGGCAAGGACGGCACCGGCATTGACCCGGCTGAGGTCTTGGCCCGGCTGCCAAGGGCGGCGCGGGAGGGCGTCCCCATTAGTGTGAGTGTCGATCGCGGTCGCGTTCGGCCGAGGTTGACCCTGCGGCAGGCGCAGCGACTCGCCAGCGACGCCACCAGGCTGTCGACGCAGACCTTGCCGGTCACCGCCGGGACGGCCGAGGCGAACATTCCCACGGCCACGCTCCAATCCTGGATTCAACCGGCGATGTCCGACGCAGGGCCGCACCTGACGGTCGACCCGAAGAAGACGCTCGCCGACCTGGCCAGGCTGCTACCGAACGCCGGACGCCCCACCGTCGAGACGAGATTCACCGTGAGCGAGGGCACGGTGCTCATCATCGACGGCGAGCAACGGCACCGGTTGCTGCCGACGAGGACGCGGTCGACCTTTTGAACGACAGCGTTGCGGCGGCGGCCAGCTGAGCGTCCTCCGGCTCCCACTCAAGACGACCGAGCCCCGACTCACGCCGGAAGGGGCGCGGAAGCTCGGAATCGTCGAGACGGTGGCCACCTTCACCACGCAGCACCCCGCCGGCCAGCCGCGGGTGGCCAACATCCATCGCATCGCCGACACGGTGAAGGGCTCGGTGATCCGCCCCGGTAGCAGCTTTTCGATCAACGGCACTGTGGGTGAGCGGACAGCCGCCAAGGGCTACGTTCGTCGACCGGCGTGATCGAGGATTCGGTGTTCGCCGAAAGCGTGGGCGGAGGTATCTCACAGTTCGCAACGACGCTGTTCAACGCCGCCTTCTTCGCGGGACTCGATCTCAAGACGTACCAGGCGCACACGCTGTACATCTCGCGTTATCCCTACGGTCGCGAAGCGACGATGGGGTGGCCGGGTCCCGACCTCGTGCTCGGTAACAGCTCGCCGTATGGCATGCTCATCTGGCCCAGCTATACCGGCACGGCGATCAGCGTCGACCTCTACTCGACCAAGTGGGTCGAGGCGACGCAGAGCGGGCAGACGAAGACGCCGAGCGGGCAGTGCACCAAGGTGAAGACCGACCGGACGCGTCGCTACCTCAAGGACGGTCACACCGTGGTCGACTCGGTGTATGCGAACTATCGCCCGAAAGAGGGCGTGAACTGCGACGGCAGCATCAGCCCGAAGTTGACCACGACGACCACGAGACCAAAGGCAACCACGACGACTGGACGGACCGGCACGACGACCACGGCCCCCACATCGACGACGGGGACGACTATCAAACCCTGATCCAGGAGATGATGCCGCTATGAAGGTCGCGATCACCGGCTCGAGCGGATTGATCGGAACCGCGCTCGTCGATCGCCTGCGAACCGCGGGCCACGAGGTCGTGCGCGTGGTCAGGCGCGATGCCCGGGCCGGGCGAGATCCGTTGGGACCCCGACGCCGGCACGATCGATGGACCGGCGCTCGAGGGCGTCGATGCGGTCGCGCACTTCGCCGGCGAGGGCGTGGCTGACAAGCGATGGACGGCGGCCCAGAAGGCCCGGATCCTCGACAGTCGGGTGCGCGGCACCGAGACGTTGAGTGCAGCGCTGGCTGCGTTGGCTGACAAGCCCTCGGTTCTCGTGAGCGGCTCGGCCATCGGTTACTACGGCGATCGGGGCGATGAGACGCTGACCGAGGCCTCGCCCCCGGGGACGGCTTCCTGGTGGATGTCGCGACCAGCATGGGAAGCCGCAACGCGCCGGCGGCTTCGGACGCGGGCATCCGAGTGGTGCACATCCGAACCGGCATCGTCCTCAGTACGAAGGGTGGCGCGCTCGAAACGTCAGCTGCCGCTGTTCAAGTTCGGCCTCGGCGGACGAGCTGGGCTCAGGCAAGCAGTGGACGAGCTGGATCAGCATCGACGACAAGTCGGCGCGATCGTCCACGCCATCGAGACGCCGTCACTGGCCGGGGCCGGTCAACCTCACCGCGCCCGCAACCCGGTCACCAACGCCGAGTTCACCAAGGCACTCGGTCGGGCGGTCCACCGTCCGACGCTCCTCCCCGTACCGAAGCTCGGGCTCACGTCGTCCTCGGAGGGGAGCTGGCCGACAACCTGCTCGGCAGCGCGCGCGTCTTACCCGAGAAGCTGACCGCCAGCGGCTACCGGTTCGCCCATCCCACGATCGAGGAGGCCTTTCGTCGCCGTAGTCTGAACCGCATGACCGAACCCATGAGGTTCGAGCAGCGCATGAGCGATACGGACGCCCTGATGTGGGGCATCGAAGCCGACCCGTTGCTCCGCTCCACGATCATCGCCATCGCGCTGTCTCGACCAGGCGCCCGACCGCCAGCCGGCTCGAAGCCAAGGTCGACCGCGGCACCCGCGACATCGCCCGGCTGCGCCAACGCGCCGTCACTCCGCCGTGGCGCGTCGCGCCACCCCGATGGGTCGTCGACCCGAACTTCGACATGCGCTACCACGTCCGTTGGACGAATGCGGTGGGCGACGGCTCGCTGCGTGCGCTGCTCGACTTCGCCGCGCCGATCGCCATGCAGAGCTTCGACCGAGCCCGGCCCCTGTGGGAGTTCACCGTCGTCGAAGGTCTGGCCGATGGCCGCGCCGCACTCATCCAGAAGGTCCACCACGCGGTTACCGACGGCGTCGGCGGCATGAAGATGGCGATGATGCTGCTCGACCTCGAGCGCGATCCAGCACCGTCGGATGACCCGATGCCGCCGGCGCCCGAACCCGAGGCGTTCGGCCCGATCGAGCTGTTGCGCGACGGCCTCGCCCACGAGCGTCGCCGCCAGGTCGGCATCGCTCAGCGGTCGGTCGGCCAGTTGCGCGACGCGCTCGCGCAACCCCGTGGCCACCGCGCAGGGCGCGGTCGGCGGTGCGGCGTCGCTGGCCCGGATGATGCGGCCGGCGTTCGCGCCGATGAGCCCGATCATGACCGGCCGGTCGCTCGTCGGCCCGGTTCGACGTGGTCAGCGCGCCGCTCGGCGAGCTGAAGGCGGCGGCCAAGAAGGCCGAGGGCCGGCTCAACGACGCCTTCGTCGCCGCCATCGCCGGCGGTCTGGCGCGCTACCACGAGCGCCGAGGCGCGCCGGTCGAGGCGCTGCGGATGTCGATGCCGATCAGCATCCGCGACGCCGACTCCGAGGTGATGGGCGGCAACCAGTTCGTGCCGGCTCGGTTCGCGGTGCCGATGAACATCGCCGATCCGTTGGAGCGCATGCGGCAGGTCCGCGAACTCGTCGCCACCCAGCGGGCCGAGCCGGCCTTGGCATTCACCGAGGCGGTCGCCGGCGATCTTGAACCGCCTGCCCACGGGTATCACGACGCAGGTGTTCGGCGGGATGCTCAAGGGCATGGACTTCGTGACCAGCAACGTGCCGGGCGCCCCGATCCCCGTGTATCTTGGCCGGCGCGCAGGTGGAGGCGAACTACGCGCTCGGTCCGCTGTCCGGCGCGGCGATCAACGCCACATTGCTGAGCCACCTCGATGACGTGTTCGTCGGCATCAACAGCGACCCGGCCGCCGTGCCCGACCCCGAAGTCCTGGTCGAGTGCCTCGAAGAGGGGTTCGCCGAGGTCCGCAAGGTCGCTTGATCAGCCACCGACGTCGTCGTGGTGGGCGGCGGCCCGGCCGGCGTCGCCGCGGCGATCACCCTGGCGCGCGGCGGGCCGCAACGTCGTGCTCGTCGACCGGGCCCGCTTCCCCCGCGACAAGTGCTGCGGCGACGGGCTGACCGCGGGCGCGCTGCGCCGCTACGAGGCGCTCGGACTCGTCGCCCGCGGCAGTGCCGTCGTGGCAGATCGTCGACGACGTGATGGTGCGGTCCCCGTCCGGGCGCACGGTCGACTTCCCGTTGCCGCGCGACGCCGGCATGTACGCGGCGGTCGCGCCGCGGGCCGAACTCGATGCCGCGTTCCTCGACGTGGCCCGCGCGCGCCGGCGTCGACGTGCGCGACGGCTGCGCGTGTGACCGGCGCGGCGGTAGGCCCGCATTGGGTGTCGGTCGACGTCGACGGCGTCGGCACGGTCGCCGCGCACTACCTCGATCGCGGCCGACGGCGTGTGGTCGCCCGTGCGCAAGGCGCTCGGTGCGACCGACGAGCCCGGCTACCTGGGCGAGTGGCACGCGTTCCGGCAGTACTACTCCGGCGTCGGGCCCGCGCCGCCGACCTCTGGGTGTGGTTCGAGCCCGACTTCCTGCCCGGGTACGCGTGGTCGTTCCCGCTGCCCGGACGGTCGGGCCAACGTCGGCTTCGGCGTGCATCGGCGCGACGGGCGAGAAGGTGCGCGGCGCTCGACCTGATGCGCCGCCCGCACATCGCCGAGGTGCTCGGCGACGCGGCGCCCGGCCCGAGGCGCCGGCCAAGGCGTGGCCGATCCCGGCGCGCGTCGATCGCACCGCGCTCGACCGCCGGCGACGGGCGCGTGCTGTTCGTCGGCGACGCAGCGCGCGGCGACCGACCCGATGACCGGCGAAGGCATCGGGCAGGCGCTCGACACCGGTGTCCTCGCCGCCGAAGCGGTGCTGCGCGCCGGTCACCATCGCCGGCCCGAGCGCGGCCGAGCGGTACGAGACGGCCGTCCACCGCGGCCTCGCCGTCGACAACCGCCT
This sequence comes from uncultured Actinomycetes bacterium, assembly GCA_963742585.1. Taxonomy (GTDB): domain Bacteria; phylum Actinomycetota; class Acidimicrobiia; order Acidimicrobiales; family JACDEA01; genus JACDEA01. The sequence continues at coordinate 586,985 of CAVUMI010000009.1, read as the reverse complement.
AGCCGGCGCTGCTCAGCACGAGCCCTCAGCCGACCGCACAGGGCGCCCGCGGCGCCGTCCGTGTCGCCGGGCTCACCCCTTGGACCCGCCGCAACTTCGCCCGCTGGCTGTTCGAGGACTACCCCCGCGCCATCCTCGCCACCCCCCGCCGCTGGCACCGCCACATGCTCACCGGCCCCGGCGCCTACCGCTAACCGCCGAGCGCCGCAGGCTAGAGGTCGTGCGGGAGGCCGAGGACGCGTTCGGCGATGATGTTGCGTTGGACTTGGGCGGTGCCGCCGCCGATGGTGAGGGCCGGCGAGAACAGGAAGCCGTTCGCCCACTCGTCGTTGGTGGCGAGCATGCCGGCGGTGCCGTCGAGGTCCTTGGCCAGACCCATGATGTGTTGGCCGTGCTCGTCGGCGAGCGCCTTGCGCACCGACGCCTCGGGACCGGGCGGGCCGGCCGCGAATCGCCGCGCTCACGGTGCGCAGACGGATGAGCCGCAGCACCTCGCCCTCGATGTAGAGCCCGGCCAGCCGCTGGCGCAGACCGCGGATCGTCGCACCCGCCCGCCTTGCGCACCCGCTCGACGAGATCGCGCGCCGTCGGCCCGCGGCCCCACAGCGCGCCCTCGCCGGAAAGCGAGACCCGCTCGTTGCCCAAGCGTGACCTTGGCCAGCCCCCACCCCTCGTTCTCCTCGCCGACCAGGTTCTCGGCCGGGATGTCGCACGTCGTCGAAGAACACCTCGTTGAAGGCGTGGTCGCCGGTCATGTCGACGATCGGCCGCACCTCGATGCCGGGGAGGTCCATCGGGCAGATGAAGTACGACACGCCCTTGTGCTTCGGCGCGTCGGCGTTCGTGCGAGCGATGAGGATGCCGAGCTTCGAGAAGTGGGCCAGCGTCGTCCAGATCTTCTGGCCGTTGATGACGTACGACGTCGCCGTCGCGGACGGCTCGGGTCGACAGGCTCGGCCAGGTCCGACCCGGCGCCGGGCTCGCTGAACAGCTGACACCACAGCTCCTCGCCCGCCAGCATCGGAAAGAGGTAGCGCTCCTTCTGTTCCTCTGAACCGGCGTGCACGATCGTCGGCCCGGCCCACCCGATCCCGATCGGGTTCAGCGGCCTCGACACGCCGGCGCGCTTGAGCTCGTCGTCGATGATCAGCTGTTCGATCGGATCGGCGTCGCGACCCCACGGCGGCGGCCAGTGCGGCACGACGTAGCCGGCTTCGGCGAGTTGCCGGCCGCTCGGGCGTGGGTTGGCCTCCAGCCAGGAGCGCACCTCGACCCGCCGCGGGTCGTCCTCTGCCGGAAGTTCGAAGTCCATCGATCAGCGAGCCTTCCACGCGGCGGCCAGCTCGGCCTCTCGCTCCGCCGAGAGCTGCGCGTCCATGCCGACGCCGGCCCGGGTGCGATCCCACGCGAGAGTGTCGCTACACGTTTCCGCCAGTGACCGGAATGTCAGTCCCGCGCTCGACCGCTCGGGACACTCGACCGCGGACAGCCCGTCATGGCCTGCACCAGCAGGGAGCCAGAGCGGAAGCTCCATCCACGGCGCGACCTTCTCCTCCAACAACCAGCGCTCATCGACCCAGGTGATGTCGGCGGCGACGCCCGCCGCCCGCCGACACGTGTCGAGAACGGCGTCGAACCGATGCGGCACCGCCGGCCCGGTGGCGTTGAAGACCCCGGCGGTTGCCCGAGCTGGCCAACCGCACGATCCAGTCGGCCAGATCTCGCCCGTCGATCACCTGCACGGGCATGTCCGGCCGATTGGGTGCGAGTACCTCGCCGCCCCGTCCGACCCGGCGCACCCAATACGTGAAGCGGTCACTCGGGATCATGCGGACCGACGATGAATCCCGGGCGCACGTTGGCGACCCGTCCCGGCATCGCCGCCTCGGCGACCTCCTCGCACAGCGCTTTCAGCGGGCCGTAGGTCTCGCCGGTGACCTCGGTGACGTCGGCGTCACCAAGGCGTCCGACGGGTGCGGTTTCATCGATGCCTGGCGTGGACGTATCCGCGTAAACCGAGATGGTCGACACGAATGTGTAGTGGCCGATCGCGTCGGCGAGCGCGTCCATCGACCGGCGCACATCACCCGGCACATACGCGCTGGTATCGATGGCGGCGTCCCACTGACGTCCCTTGAGAGCGCTCACGTCGCTACGTCGGTCGCCGACCAGTCGCTCGACGTCCGGATAGTCGTCGGGATTGGTCTTGCCCCGGTTCAGCATCGTGACCTGGTGGCCGGCCGCCAGTAGCGCATCGATGATGTGGCGTCCAAGAAACAGCGGTCCACCAAGAAGGAGAGCGTCCATCGGGTAAACCTAAACGCGATGTTCGACTATCACGAGCTGACCAAGCACGGGCGCCAGCCGGCCGATCGCCGGCGACTGGTCGACTTCCAACCGCTCGATCCCACCACTCGTCCCGCGCCATTCAAGCGCTACCCCGATCACCCGCCGTCGTCCCTGCCGACCAACCTCGAAGCTGGCTCGATCGAGCATCTGTTGTTCTTTGCCGCCGGCGTCACCCGGCGCAGCGGCGACGCGTACTTCCGCACCTTCATGTCGGCCGGCAACCTGCATCCTCTCGAGCTCTACGTACTGGACGATGCCGGCGTGCATCACTTTGCGCCGGATGTGTTCGCCCTCGCGACCCTGCGCGACGGCAGCTATCCCCTATGCGTCGTCGTCACCGGTACCCCATGGCGAACAGCATGGAAGTACGGCGAGCGCGGCTTCCGTCACCTGTACTGGGACGCGGGCACGATGCTGGCCAACCTGCTGGCCGTCACTGACAATGCGCGCGTGCATCTCGACTTCGACGACGCAGATATCGCCCGGATCGTTGGCGTCGACGGCATCACCGAGTTCCCGCTCGCCGTGGTCACCCTCGGCCACGACACATTCCCGACCGCGCCGACCGACGCGACCATCATCGGTGCCGCGCCACTGTCGCCTGCGCCGATCACGTTCCCGCTCATCACCGAGACGCAGCGCGCCGGCGACCGCGGCACCACCGGCGTGGTCATTCGGAGCGAGCGGATCGAAGGCATCGAGGACGTCATCCTTCAGCGGGGCTCGACGCGTTTGTTCACCCGCGATCCCGTTACGCTCGACGTCTTGACCGCCGGGCTCGCCTGGGCGGGAGGCGATTTGCTCGATCACTACGTGGCGGTGCACGCCGTCGACGGACTGACACCAGGGACGTACTGCTGGCGCGATGACCAGCTCGAGCTGCTGCGCGCAGGGGATGTCCGCGACGTAAGTCAGGCGCTCTGTCTCCATCAGCCGCTCGGCGGCGACAGCGCATTCACCGTCTTTCATTGCGCGGACCTGGCGCACCTCGATGCCCGCGGGTACCGAGCAGCGCAGCTCGAAGCGGGCATCGCGTCCGGGCGGGTGGCGCTCACTGCGTTCCGGCACGGCGCCGGGGCCTCCGGGCTGACGTTCTTTGACGACCAGGTCTCGGCGTTCTTCCGCACCGACGCGGCCTGCATGCTCGTCACCGCAGTTGGTATCGCCGCCTACCGCAACAAGACCGGCGGCGGGCCTGCGCAACCAGTCGAGCTCACGGGCTACGACCGAGTGATGGTGCGCTTAGCCCAACGACTTGATGACGCGCGGTAGCGCGGGTTCGAGACGATCGGGTCACTCTGCCTGCGAACCGGATGGCGTGGCTTGGTCATGATCCCTCCTTCCCTCCCGGTATCCCATCGAGTAGCCGCCGCAGTGCGGCGATCTCCGCAGTGAAGGCGGCTTTGCCGGTCTTGGTTGCACTGACCCACGTGCGGGGCTTCTTGCCCTCGAACACCTTCTTTACCTCGACGTAGCCCGCGTCCTCGAGCACGGTCAGATGCCGGGAGAGGTTCCCGTCGGTGAGGGCCAGCGTCGAACGCAAGTGGCCGAAGTCGGCCTTGGGCGCCTCGTTCAGGACCGCGAGGATCCCGAGGCGCACCCGCTGGTGCACGACATCATCGAGCTCCCGCGACGGGTGGCTCACCCATTCACCGTCATGTGATTCGTGCGCCACCAAGCGACCGCTGCCCCGGCGAGAAGTACGACGTTCACCATGGAAAGGACTTTGCATTACAAAGTTCTTTGTGTCAATTGGAAATCGGACCAACTACCGTGCGCCGCCATGGCTGATCTTGGATACGACGGCAGGGTTGCGATCATCACCGGCGCGGGTGGCGGCCTCGGCCGCGAACACGCGCTGCTCCTGGCGTCGCGCGGTGCTCAGATCGTGGTCAATGACCTGGGCGGTTCGGTCAGCGGCGAGGGTGGCGATGAAGGTCCCGCCCACACCACCGCCAAGGAGATCGAAGACCTCGGGGGAATCGCGGTGGCCGACACCAACAGCGTGGCCACGCCCGAGGGCGGCGAGGGAATCGTGCAGACCGCGCTCGACGCGTTCGGCCGAGTTGACATCGTTATCAACAACGCCGGCATCTTGCGCGACAAGACGTTCCACAACATGACCGCGGAGTTCGTCGACCCGGTCATCGATGTCCACCTCCGCGGCGCCTTCTGTGTAACGCGGCCGGCGTGGGTCAAGATGCGCGAGCAGGGCTATGGACGGGTTATCAACACGTCGTCGAACTCGGGCATCCTCGGCAACTTCGGCCAGGCGAACTACGGCGCCGCCAAGATGGGTCTCGTCGGCTTCACCCGGGTGCTCGCCGCCGAAGGCGCCAAGTACAACATCAAGGCCAACGCGTTGGCGCCGGTCGCCCGAACGCGTATGACCGAGGAGCTCCTCGGGCCGCTGGCCGAGCGCCTGGACCCCGCTCTCGTGTCGCCCGTCGTCGCGTGGCTCGCTCACGAGGACTGTCCTGTCACTGGCGAGATCTACAGCGTCGGCGGCGGACGCGTGGCCCGCTTCTTCGTCGGCATGACCACTGGCTACATGAACCCGAAACTCACATTGGAAGACGTGCGCGACAACTGGGACCAGATCCGCAGCGAGGACGGCTACACGGTCCCCTCCGGTCCTGGCGACGAGTTCGCCGCCATGATGCAAGCGTTTAGCTAGGGCCCTACAAACCTTCGGGAAACTTGTAGTCGTCGGGGATGTCCTTCGGCGGCGTGCCGATGACGATGGTGATCTGGCGGTGTTTGGCGAACTCGATGTTGGCCGGATCCCGGGTGTCCTTGGTGCCGTCGACGTAGATCGCCCACTCGGTCTCGGGCCGGCAGTAGGAGCCGATGCACGTGACGTCGAGCCGAATGTCCCACTCGGTAAACAGCTGGCCGAGATAGAAGGTGGCCGGGGCTTCGTTCTCGACGTGGATGATCCCGGTTTCGTCGTGGGTGTGGAGCGGCGACAGCACCCGCTCGACGAGATCGATGCCGAGGTTGGCCGGCACCGGCGACGCCTTGCCGTTCACGAAGATGTCGATGTGCGAGTGGAGGTGGTACTCGAGGCGTTCGCCCGGAAGCGCGGGAAGCCCGGCCTTGGCGATGAGCGCCTTCACGTCCCGCGTCGGCGCCGGCCAGGACAGGGGGATCTCGCGGCCGGACACGCCCGGCGTCTGGCTCGACGGGGCGACGGGACCGGCGGGGCCAGCAGGCGCGGGCGCGTCGTCCGTACCAATCGTGGTTTGCGACGAAGTCTTGTCGTTGTCGCCGCACGCGGCGCATACGAGAGCTAGCGCGACGAACGCAATGGTGAGAAAGCGAGGTTTCATGCGGGGCGGATACGAAGGTTACCGATCTCGCGTAGCAGCGAGCCGGTCACCAGCTTCAGCAACCCGTCAACCTCGCCCTCGACCACGGCGATGGCATCCCCGGCGACGCCGTTCTCCAAGGTGATGCCGCCGCGACCGATGCGCATCGTCGCCGTCGTCCGGCCAGCGCGAACCGCCACGGGTACGCGTACAGGCAGGTTGAGAACCACCAAGCGCACACCTGCGTTGGCCAGCAGGAGGGGCGTGGCCTCCGCCAGCACATGGACAAGCAGGTTGGCGTCCCCGGCCGCCGGTTTGTCGACCGCGCCGAGCCGCGGCGCCAAGCGGTCGATGATCCGGAGCGCGGCGGCGGCACCAAGTAGCGGTACGGCCAGCGGGAGTGCAGCGGCGACGGCGATCATCTCCTGCACCGCGGCGACCGGATCGAGCGGGCGGGCGCGCGTGACGCGAGCGAGCAGCCCGTCGACGGTGTTCCCGACAAGATTCGACACCTCGATCTGCGCCACCGTGGCCCGGATCGCTCGGACGGCCTCGCGAGGCAGTACCTCGGTGAGCGGACCGGGGTCGAGCGGCCGGCCGGCGTCGGCGCATGCTCTCGCGTAGACGAGCAGCGCGTCCTCGGCGACCCCACTCGGAACGTCGCCGAGGAAGTCCTGCCACGAGCCGTGAATCCACGCGCAATACCGGCAGCCGTTCACCTCGGTGACGGCGAGGATGATCCGCTGACGCGTGCGCGGGTTGAGGACGTCTTTCCGCGCGTACGAGTCGATCAGCCCAGGGATGGTCCGCCCGAGTTCGATCAGCCACGGCAGCATCCGCGCCGCACTGGCGGTGCGTCGAGGGAACGGATCGTCCATGGGCGGGAGGTTAAGTCCCGGCGCCGCCTGCGGTAGGCGACTGCCGGCGGCGGGGTTGGGGCCCCGCTGCGGATGCGGCGGGCGGAGCAGCCGCCAGGGACATTGACACCTGGAACGGTATATGTGAAAATATTCACAATCTGTGTTGGATCGAACTCGCTTCCGTACGACGTGGGACGGCTTGTTCATCAGCGAGGAGCCGCCCCACGGCGCCACTGTGATGGTGCTCCGACGCGACGCTGGCAACGTCGACTACCTGATTCTCCACCGGGCCCAGGCCGTTGGCGACGCGGACGACTGGGCCTGGGGCCCTCCCGCCGGTGCGCGTCTGCCCGGCGAGGATGTCGATGCGTGCGCGGGCCGGGAGCTCCGCGAGGCAACCGGACTGTCGCTCCGGCTGCGCCCGATCATCGATGATCCGAGTTGGGCGTCGTTCTGGGCCGAGGCGCCGATCAGCGCCGAAATCAAGTTGTCGATCGAGCACGACCGCTACGACTGGGTTTCCCTGGAGGAAGCGGTGCGACGCTGCCAACCGGCGATCGTCGGCGAGCAGTTTCGGATGCTCTCGGCCGTGGCTGCCGCATAGGTTCGCCGCCATGACGCTCGACCTGACACCCGACCAGCTGCTCACCACAACGCGCGCCGTCCGGAAGCGGCTCGACCTCGAGCGCCCGGTCGAGCGCAGTGTCGTCGAGGAGTGCATCGAGATCGCGCTGCAGGCGCCCACGGGATCAAACGCCCAGGGTTGGCATTTCGTCCTCGTCGAGGACGCGGCAAAGAAGGCTGCGCTGGCGGAGCTGTACGGCCGCAACTTTGATCCGTACTTCAAGAACGCCGCGCCCACCGAGTACCCCGAAGGTGACACCAGAGGCGAGCGCCAGCCGCACGTCCGTTCCTCGGCCGTTTACCTCCGCGAGCACCTTCATGAGGTCCCCGTGATGTTGATCCCCTGTGTGTGGGGTCGGTTGCCGGACGAGAACACGCCGGCATGGATCCACGCGTCGGTATGGGGCTCGCTGCTGCCCGCGGTGTGGAGCTTCATGCTCGCGGCGCGCGCCCGCGGACTCGGAACCGTGTGGACAACCCTGCACCTCCCCAACGAGCGGGAAGCGGCCGAGCTGCTCGGGATCCCGTACGACAAGGTCATGCAGGGCGGCCTCGTTCCGATCGCGTACACCAAGGGCACCGACTTCAAGCCCGCGGCGCGGCTACCGGTGGCCGAGGTCACGCATTGGAACGAATGGTGAAACGGCTGCTGGCCGTCGCGCTCGGCGTGGTGGCCACGGTTGCGTTCGTGGCCAACCGGCGTCGCTCCGTGCGCGCGGCGCGCAACGTCGAAGTGGCCAAGCTCGGATCACGAGTGGGCGCCGGCTGGGCCGCGCACCGCGCCCGCCGGGTGTTCGCGTCAGCCGAGCGGCGCGAGATACTCGACGCCAGTTTCGAACTGCGCTCGGCCGAACAGGTTGTCGCCGCTCTCGGCAATATGAAGGGCGCGTTGATGAAGCTCGGCCAGATGATGAGCTACGTCGACGAGAGCGTGCCGGCACCAGTTCCGCGAGGCACTGGCGCAGCTCCAGCAAGACGCCCCGCCGATGAGCGCAGCACTGGCCGCGCAGGTCATTGAAGAGGAACTCGGCGCGCCGCCGGAAACGATCTTCGCCGAGTGGGATCCAACACCGATCGCAGCCGCGTCGATCGGCCAGGTTCATCGGGCCATCACCCACGACGATCGGGCGGTGGCCGTCAAGGTGCAATACCCCGGCGTCGACGACGCGATCAGGGCCGACCTCGACAACAGCGAAGCGCTGACCAACATCGCCGGCATGCTGTTCCCCGGGTTCGACGCCAAGCCGTTCATCGCCGAGCTACGCGAGCGACTGCTCGAGGAACTGGACTACCGGTTGGAGGCGGCCAACCAGCAGCTCTTCGCCGACTTCTACGCCGGCCACCCTTTCATCGCGATCCCTAGCGTGCTCCCCGAGCTGTCAGCGGCGCGGGTCATCACCACCGAGCTGGCGACCGGCGCTCGCTTCGCCGAGCTCGACGGTTGGACACAGGACGAGCGGGACCTGGCCGGCGAAGCGATCTTCAGGTTCGTCTTCGGCGGGATTTACTCGCTTCACGCGTTCAACGGTGATCCGCATCCCGGCAACTACCTGTTCGAGCCCGGGGGTCGCGTGACGTTCCTCGACTTCGGACTGGTCAAGCGGTTCACGCCGACCGAGGTCGGCACGTTCGAGCGCATGGCGCAGAGCCTGGTACTCGAAGGCGACATCTCGGAGTACCGCGCCGTTCTCGAGGAATCCGGCGTTCTCAAGCGCGACGCCGACATGACAAATGATCGCATCGTCGAATACTTCGGCTACTTCTACCAGTCCGTCTCGGCCGACCAACCCTTCACCTTTACGACGGCGTACGCGTCAGAAGCAGTCAGCCGCTTGATGCCGATGCCGGGCACCGAGTTTCCGGAGATCCGCTACGTTCGGCAACCTGCCGCCGGCCTTCGTCATCCTGCAACGCATCAACCTGGGTATGGCATCGGTGCTGGCGCACCTCGGCGCCACCGCCGACTTCCGCGCTATCGCCGAGGAGATCTGGCCGTTCGTGCAGGGTCCTCCGTCGACCGAGCTCGGCCGCCAAGAAGCCGCCTGGCGCGCGTCGCGCGAACCGCCCGCCCCGAAGACGCGTTGCCAACTCCTCCGGCACCGCAGTCTCGAGCTGCGCGTAGGTGCAGGATGGTGGCGTCCGGTCGGGGCGCCAGCGGCGGAACGTGGTGGCGTGGCGGAAGCGATCGCCCTGGAGATGGTCATACGCCACCTCGCACACCAGCTCGGCCCGCAGGGGCTCCCAGCTCAGATCCTTCTTGGCGTTCCACCGGCTTTGCGCTCCCGGTTTCCGGCCGGCGTCGCCGGCGTCGGCTTCCCACTCAGCCCACCCCTGCCACGGGTGCCCGTCGAGCGCGTTCTCCCGATAGGGAGCGATCTCGTCGACAAGCTCCTTGCGACGGGCCATCGTGAACGACGCGGTAACGCCGACGTGATGGAGCGTGCCTTCGTCGTCGAACAGCCCGAGCAACAGCGAGCCGATCACGCCGCCGCTCTTGTGCCAGCGAAAACCGGCGACCACACAGTCGGCGGTCCGTTCGTGCTTCACCTTGATGAGCACGCGCTTGTTCTCTGTGTAGGGCTGCGACAGAGACTTGGCGATGACCCCGTCGAGGCCCGCGCCTTCGAATCGGTCGAACCAATCGCGGGCGACTTCCGGATCGGTGGTGGCTGGCGTGAGATGCACCGGTGGTTGCACCTTGGACAACGCCTTCTCCAACATTCTCCGTCGTTCGGCCAGCGGCTCCTCACGAAGGTCAGCGTCGTCCAGTGCCAGCAGGTCGAAACCGACAAACGACGCGGGCGTTTCGGCCGCCAGCTTCTGCACCCGAGATTCGGCGGGATGAATCCGCTGCAGCAGCGCGTTGAAGTCGAGCCCGTCGGCTCCCACAATCACAATCTCGCCGTCGACGACGCAGCGCGGCGGCAGCTCTCGGCGGACGGCATCGACTACCTCGGGGAAGTAGCGGGTCATGGGCCGCTCGTTGCGACTGCCGATCTCGACCTCATCGCCGTCTTTGAAACATGATGGAACGGAACCCGTCCCACTTCGGCTCGTACAGGAGACCCTCGCCAACAGGAAGCTCACGCGCCGCCTTGGCCAACATCGGCGCGACTGGCGGCATCACCGGAAGACGCATCCCGCCAGCATGTACACGGCGATAACGTGCGCGCTACGGCCATGATCGCTCCGACCATCACCGTCGGCGAGGGCCGAGTGATGGTCGGCGCGTGCTCGTGGGCCGCCCGCACGCTCACCCAGGAGTCCAACTGGTATCCCAAACGCACCATGAAGGCGGCCGAGCGCCTGGCGTATTACGCCTCGCGGTTCCCGCTGGTCGAGGTCGAGAGCACGTACTGGTTCCCGCCAACCCCCGACGTCGCCCGCCAATGGGTCGAGCGAACGCCCGACGGGTTCACGATGGACGTTCGGGCCTGGTCGCTCTTTACCGGCCAGCCGACGTTGCCACCGTCGCTGTGGCCCGACTTGCAGAACGACGTACGACCGGAAGCCCGCGACAACGCCAACCTCTACATCGCCCACCTGTCGCCCGACGCGATAACCGAGTCGTGGACGAGGTTCGACCACGCGTTGCGGCCCCTCCACGACGCGGGCCGGCTCGGGGCGGTGCTGCTCCAGTACCCCCACTGGTTCACGCCCAAGGATGCGACGCGCCAGGAACTGGCTGTAGTGCGCGAGCGACTCCCCGATTATCGGTTGAGCATTGAGTTCGGCAGTGAGCGCTGGGTTGCACCAGACGAGCTCGACGCAACGATCGAGTTCTTCGAGGACTTCGACCTGATGCTCGTGGCCGTCGACGCGCCGGCATTGCCGTCGGTGGTCGCGGCCACCGCTGACATCGGGGTGATCCGCCTGCACGGGCGCGACGACCCGCCGTGGGGCCCGCGGCCCCATCGACCGACGTGGCGGACCCCCTACCGGTACGCCACCGATGAGCTGCGCGAGTGGGTGCCTCGGATCGTGGAGCTGGCGACCTCCACCGAGGAAGTGCACGTGCTCTTCAACAACTGTCACCGTGACGACGCTGTCGTCAATGCCGAGCAGTTGGTCGAGCTCCTCAGGGACACCACCGGGTGACCGCGGCGGCAGTTGCTGTTGCGGCGGGAGCAGTGGCCCAAGCGCTCACGGGACTCGGGTTCTCGCTGGTGAGCGCACCGTTCCTCGTTGCCTCGCTCGGCCGGGCCGAGGGCGTACGGCTCAACCTCCTGCTGTCGGCCGTACTCAACCTGGTTCTGCTGGCCGGCGAGCGGCGCGAGGCCCGATGGTCATCGGTCTCGTTGCTGCTCGTTCCCGCCGCGGTCGCGACGCCGTTGTTCGCGTGGGCATTCGACCGGCTCGACGGACGTTCCCTCGCCATCGCTGCGGGGCTCCTGACCATCATCAGCGCCGGCGCACTGGCGGCCGGCGTCCGTTTGCGACGGGCGGGCGGGCGGGTCGGGGCGGCAGTGGCCGGCGTCGTGAGTGCGGCGATGAACGTGCTGGCAGGAATCGGCGGTCCACCGATCGCCATGTATGCAGTCAACGCGGACTGGCCGGCCCGGTCGGTCCGACCCAGCTTGCAGGCCTACTTCCTCGTGCTCAACGCCATGGGCCTCGCCGTCCTTGGCTTTCCCGCCTTCTCGATCGAGCCGTGGATCGGGCTCGTGGCCGGCTGGCTGCTCGGGCTGGTCGTCGTTCGTCGGGTCCCCGACGGCGTGGCCCGACCGGCGACCCTCCTACTCGCCGTGCTTGGCGGGATTGTGGCCATCGCCCGCGCACAGGCGTAACCATCCCTAGCTGATGTCACACCCCGGCTTTAAAGTGACATCGATGTCATTTCCGCTGCCGTCGTCGCTTTCGCCGAGCAAAGTCTCGAGCTTCAAGGACTGTGCGCTGGCGTTTCGGTTCGCGGCCATCGACAAACTGCCGGAACCGCCCAGCCCGGCCATGGTCAAGGGCACCCTCGTCCACCGCGCCCTCGAGCTGTTGTTCTGGGAGGAGCCGGCGGGCAACCGCACACCCGGCGCGGCGGCGGCCCGGCTCGAACGCGGCCTGGGCCGAACTCGAGACCGATCCCGAATTTCTGGCACTCGGTCTCGATGAAGCGCAGCAGGCTGAATTCCAAGCCGGTGCCGGCGCACTCATCGACAACTACTTCACGATCGAAGACCCGAACTCGGTGCACGTCATCGGCACCGAGCTGTACCTCGAAGTACAGCTCGGCTCGCTGCGTCTCCGCGGCATCATCGACCGGCTCGACCTCACCGAGGACGGTGAGCTGGTCGTCGTCGATTACAAGACGGGGCGCGCGCCGAAGATCGCCTACGAAAACGGTCGCCTGGGCGGCGTGCAGTTCTATTCGTTCCTCTGCGAGCGGGTGCTCGGTCGCCGGCCGGCCCGGATCCAGCTGCTGCACCTGGCCGAGCCCGTCGCGATCATCAGCACGCCCACGGAGCAGTCCACACGAGGGCTGGAGCAGCGCGCCACCGCGGTGTGGCATGCCATCGAGAAGGCCTGCGAGCGAGAGGATTTCCGCCCCAAGCCGTCCGGGCTCTGCAACTACTGCGCGTACAAGAGCTACTGCCCTGCCTTCGGCGGTGATCCCAGCCTGGCCGCCCGCGACTTGTTGCCGTCGGTACCGGTGGCCATTTCCGCATAGTTTCAACGCATGTCCTTCAGGGCGCCCGCAGGGATTCGCCGCCGGGTGTCCGACTTCGACAACCACGTTGATGACGCCGTCGGCTGGCTTCGGGGCCGGTGGTGGGCCGATCGGCTCTTCTACGGCGCTTCAGCCATCGGCGACCACGGAATGCTGTGGGTACTGCTGGCCGGCGTGCGGGCGCTGCGCGGTCCCCAGCATCGGCGGGCGGCGAAGCGGGTGGTGGTCGGCGTCATCGTCGAGTCGCTGATCGTCAACGTCGGCATCAAGTCGTTGTTCCGGCGTCGCCGTCCGCTACGGCAGGACTTCATCCACCCGTTGCACCTGCGCATCCCGCGGACATCGAGCTTCCCCAGCGGCCACGCCACGTCGGCCTTCACCGCCGCCACGCTGCTTTCGGAAGGCGATCCCGCTGGCCCCGGCCTACTTCGCGGCGGCTGCGGTCGTCGCCGACCAGCCGCGTGTACGTGAAGATCCATCACGCGTCCGATGTTCTCGCCGGGGTGGCGGTCGGCCTCGCCCTCGGCCAGATTGGCCGTCGCCTTTTCCCACTGGAATCCGACCACGACCACAGGGGTTGAAACCGATCATGAGCCGTTCGTTCGCCGTCACATGGGACTACCGCTGCCCGTTCGCCCGCAACGCGCACGAGCACGTGGTCGCCGGCCTCGAGGCCGGCGCCGATTGGGAGGTCGACTTTCTTCCGTTCTCGCTCAACCAGATGCATGTTGAGGAAGGCGACCCGCGCGGTGTGGGAGGACGCTGACAAGGCCTCGACGTTGCTGGCCCCACAAGTGGCGCTGGTCGTGCGCGACACCCACCCGTTGGCGTTCAACGACGTGCATCTCGGCGCTGTTCGCGGCACGTCACGACGAAGCCCTCGACATCCGGGAACGCGACGTGATCGCCGACGTCCTCAAACTTCATGGCGTCGATCCCGACCCCGTCTTTGCCAAGGTCGAAACCGGTGAACCGCTCACCGAGTACCGAAAGATGCACGAACACCTGCAGTCGGAGCACAAGGCATTTGGCGTGCCGACGTTCATCGTCGGCTGACCGTGCCGTCTTCGTCCGCTTGATGACGCGGCCGCAGGGCGACGGGGAGCTGGCCAAGACGACGGTCGACCGTGTGCTCGACAATCTCATCGGTTTCCCGGAACTGAACGAGTTCAAGTTCACCAAGATCCCTCGCTGACCTAACTGGGTACAGTCGTCCCGCGGATGACGAACCTCACCGACACCGAGGCGATCATGTGGTCGCTCGAGCGCGACCCCATCCTTCGATCGACGTTCCTCAACGTCACGTTCCTCGACCAGGCCCCCGATGTCGAGCGCTTTCGCCGGCGAATGGCCAAGGCCACCGAGCGCATCCCCCGGTTGCGTCAACGGATCGAAGGGCCGTCGCTCGGCCGCGGTCCGGTGTGGGCCGACGATCCCGACTTCGATCTCGAGTACCACGTCCGGCACGTGGCGCTACCCGGCCCGGGCACCGATCGTCAGCTCCTCGACGACGCCGCTATCGGCTATCAGGACGGGTTCGATCCGTCGCGGCCGCTTTGGCAGCTGACGATCGTCGAAGGGCTCGAAGGCGGGCGAGCGGCGCTCCTGGCCAAGATGCACCACACGATCACCGATGGCGTGGGCGGCGTGCGCATGTCGGCGATGTTCCTCGACGTCGAGCGCGACGCCCCGGACGACCCGGTGCTCGACCCGGGCCCGGCCGCCGATGCCGCCGGTCCTGGCATCTTCGACACCGTTCGCCGCACAGTCGGCGAGATCGTCTCCACTGCGCGCGATCCCGTCGGCATGGCGCAGTCCGTCTCACGGCAGCTCCTCGTCACCGACCAGTCCAAGTCGCCGCTGTGGCACGGCAAGCGCTCGATGGGTCGCCGCTTCGACGTCCTGCGGGTCGACCTCGATGCCGCGAAAGCGGCAGCAAAGCAACTGGGCGGCACGGTGAATGACGTGTATGTGACCGGTGTGGCCGGCGGCGTCGGTGCGTACCACCGCAGCCTCGGCTCACCGGTCGATGAGCTACGGATGTCGATGCCCATCAGCACCCGCTCCGACAAGTCGGCCGGCGGGAACGCGTTCGCACCGAGCCGGGTCATGGTGCCCGTCGGCCTCGAACATCCGGTCGAGCGCTTCGACGCGATCCGTGGCCGCCTTGCGCAGGTAAAGGGCGAGCGCTCCCTCAACATGGCCGGCTCGCTCAGCGGGCTCTTGACCAGCCTGCCCTCACCATTGCTCGTGCGCATCGCCCGCTCGCAGGTCGAAACCGTCGACTTCGCCTGTTCGAACGTACGGGGCGCGCCGTTCGACCTTTACGTGGCCGGCGGACTCGTGCAGGGCAACCATCCGATGGGACCGACAGCGGGGACGGCGTGCAACGTCACCTTGCTCTCCTACCGCGGCAGCATGGACATCGGCATCAACAGCGACACCGCGGCGGTCGATGACCCTGAACTTCTGACGCGATGCATCCAGACCGGCCTCGACGAAGTGATCGCCGCAGGCAGCTGAGTTTCTGGCGTCCTCGCCTGCATCGTGCCGGAGGCACGCCGGGTGATTTCGGGACGGCTGCGGCGCGTATGCGATGGGGACCCCAACCCATCGCCTCCTCACGACGTCTTCTTGTGACTCACTCCTAGCAATACGCTCCGGCCATGGAGCTCAAGGACAAGGTTGTCGTTGTCACCGGTGGGGCGAGCGGGATCGGGCGGGCGCTGTGCCGGCGATTCGCCGCCGAGGGCGCCCGCGGCGTGGTCGTGGCTGACGTCAACGGCGCCGATGCAGCTGCGGTGGCGGATGAGTTCGGCGGTCTGGCGGCGTCGACCGATGTTTCGGTGGAGGCCGACGTGGTCGCGTTGGTCGACCGAGCCACGAAGGCGTTCGGACCGGTCGACCTGTTTTGCAGCAACGCTGGTATCGGCCTCGGGCAGGGCATCGAGACCCCGGACGAGGATTGGGACCGCATCTGGAAGGTCAACTTCATGGCGCACGTGTACGCGGCGCGCGCCGTGATCCCGGCGATGGTCGCCCGGGGCGAGGGGTACCTCTTGCAAACCGCGTCGGCCGCCGGCCTTCTCACCAACCTGGGCGCTGCTCCGTATTCGGTGACCAAGCACTCCGTCGTGGCCTTCGCCGAGTGGCTGGCCATCACCTACGGCGACGCGGGGCTGAAGGTCTCGTGTCTCTGCCCGCAAGGCGTGGACACGCCCATGTTGCGAGGCGCGCTGGACCAGGGCGGTGGCGCGGTCGTCCTGCGGGGCGGCGCGATGAAGCAGCCCGAGGAGGTCGCCGACGCGGTTGTAGAAGGTCTGCGGTCGGAGCAGTTTCTGATCCTCCCCCATCCCGAGGTCGCCGAGTATTTCCGGCGCAAGGCCGACGATTACGACCGCTGGCTCGGTGGCATGCGTCGACTTCAAGCGCAGATCACCGCGACCGAGTCGTAGTCTGCGCTCTATGGCACTGCGGCTGGAACCTCAAGACGAATACATGCACGAGTTGGGTCCGGAGGAGAACTTCAACGAGAGCATGTACTTCAACATCTACGACCCGGCAGCGCAGCTCGGCGGCTGGTTCCGTCTCGGCAACCGGGCCAACGAGGGCCAGGCCGAGATGACAACGTGCATCTACCTTCCCGATGGCCGGGTGGCCTTCATGTACAACCGGCCGAAAATCTCCAACAATGATGCGTTCGACGCCGGTGGCATGCGCTTCGACGTCATCGAGCCCTTCAAGGAGCTGCGCGTCCGTTACGACGGCAAGGTGGTCCTGCTCGACAACCCGCTGGCCATGGCCGATCCGAAGACGGCGTTCACCGAGAATCCCTACGTCGGAGTGCACCGTCGACATCACCTACACCGACGTCAGCACGATGGTGGGCGGCGAGCCCGAGGAGAGTCACGAGAAGCCGGGCGAGGAATTCGCGCGCGGCCATTACGAGCAGCTGATCGCCGGCAAGGCCACCATTACCGTCGGCGACGAGTCGTGGTCGCTGGACGGGTTCGGCTTGCGCGACCACTCATGGGGCCCCCGGTACTGGCAGGCGCCCTTCTACTACCGCTGGCTGACCGCCAATTTCGGCAAGGACTTCGGGTTCATGGGGTCGCGCGTCGCTCGCAGGGACGGGGCCGGCACGCGCGGCGGGTTCGTGTGGGACGGCACGCAAGTGAAGTTCTGCAACGACTTCGAGATCTCCACCAACTGGACCGGTGAGGACGTGTACCACGACACCATCGACGCGACGCTGCGGTCGGGCGATCAGTCCTGGCACGTGCGCGGCCGGGTCATGAACCTCATCCCGCTCCGCAATCGCCGCGAAGGCATGGTCACCCGCATCTCAGAAGGCATGACCGAGTGGACCCTCGACGACGGAACCGTGGGCTACGGCCTCTCCGAATACCTCGACCAGATCGTCGACGGCAAGCCGGTCGGCCTCGACGAATAGAGCGCCAAACCGGCGTGAGTTGGGACGGGGCGGAGTATCAGGAGCGGTTCGATGCGCTGGCGGCGCAGGGGCACGACGTCCATGGCGAGGCGACGTTCGTCCTCACCCTGGGACCCCACACGGTTCTCGACGCCGGTTGCGGTACTGGCCGCGTCGCCATCGAGCTGGCGCGCCGCGGCGTAACCGTCGTCGGTGTCGACGCCGACGCGTCGATGATCGCGACCGCACGGGAGCGAGCGCCCGAGCTGACGTGGATTCATGACGACCTCACCGTGCTCGATCTCGCCCGCCACTTCGACGTCGTCGTCCTGGCGGGCAACGTGCCGCTGTTCACGCCCGGCGGGACTCAAGCCGCACTGGTCGCCGGCTGCGTACGCCACCTGGCGCCGGACGGGGCGTTGGTCGCCGGCTTCCAACTCGACCGCGGCTACACCGTCGCCGACTACGACGCGCACACCGGGGCTGCTGGGCTCGTGCTGGCCGCTCGCTACGCGACGTGGGACGGTGCACCGTTCGAAGGCGGCGGCGATTACGCGGTATCAGTTCACCGCGCCGCGTAGGTTGAACGCTGTTGACGCCGGCCGCCTTCCACTTCGACCGGACCTATGACTTCGCCACACCAGCGAAGGATCTGTGGGCCGCGTTCGCGCGTGTCGATGCGTATCGCGACTGGTGGCCGTGGCTGCGCAGTATCGACGGTGACGGTCTGGTGCCCGGCGGCGTCACCCGCGCTGTCATCTGGGCACCGGTTCCCTGGATGATCCGTCTCCGCCTGACCGTCACCGAGGTCGTCGTCGGCCGACGGGTGGACGTCGCGGTCGCCGGCGACCTCGAAGGGCCGGCGATATTGGAGGTCGCCACCGCGCCCGATGACGACGCGCGCGCGACCGCGCGGTTGGCCTGGCAGCTGGCACCGGCATCGTCGGCCCTGCGGCTGGCCAGCCGCGTCGCCCGCCCGGTTCTCCAAGGCGGCCAGGACTGGGTGGTCTCGGTGGGTGTCGGGCAGTTCCGCCGCCGCGGGCTGCGATGATGCTGGCGTTCGAGGGCGCGGGTCAGGCGGCGGCCGGCCTCAGCGTCGACGTCACCGAGGACGGCGACACGATGCGTTGGTCGGTCACCAACAACACCGACGCGCCGGTACCGGTCGATCGCCTCCATCTGCGATGGCGGCTTCGACCGAATGGCGGGCTGCGCATGTTCCGCAACGGCTACCAGTCGTGGTCGCCCGCCGGCGGTGGGCTGGTAGCAGGTCCACCCGATCCGTCCCTGACGCCGGGTGCGCCTGCGCTCGCCCGGGCAATGTTCCACGCCGACCCGCGCGCCGCGGCGAGCGGTGAGACGCGAAGTGAGCTGGTGACGGCGCTGGCCGACGATGACGGCGCCTACGTTCTCGGTTTCGACGGCGGCGATCGGCACGACGGTACGTTCCGCGTGCAGGGCGGGGAACTGCGCGCCGAGGCGTACCTGGGCGGCGCCGTTCTCCAACCCGGCGGGCGACGAGAGCTCCACCCGGTACGCGTTATCCCCGGCGATCCGGCGCGCGCGCTCGACGGTTGGGCGGCGTGGGCGGGAGCGGCATCGGGCGCGCGGACTGACGCGCCGTTCCAGGTCGGCTGGTGTTCCTGGTACCACTACTTCGACCGGATCACCGAGGCCGCCCTCCGAAGCAATCTGAATCGCGCCACCGATTGGCCGTTCGATGTGTTCCAGCTCGACGACGGTTACCAGACCGCGATCGGCGACTGGCTGTCCACGACGGATCAGTTCCCGTCGACGCTGGAACAGCTAGCTGCTGACATCGCTGCCGCCGGGTTCACGCCGGGACTCTGGATCGCTCCGTTCCTCGCCGCGCCGCAGTCCCAGCTGGCCCGTGACCATCCCGAGTGGTTCCTCATCCGGGACTCGGGTCGTCCCGCAGTCGGCAACGTGAACCCAGCGTGGGGCGGCAACGTCTGGGTGCTCGACACCACGCGCGCCGATGTACGCGCGCATCTCGAAGAGCTGGCCGGGACCCTCGTCGCCATGGGCTGGCGTTACCTCAAACTCGACTTCACGTACGCGCCCGCCCTCGCTGGACGGTGGCAGGACCTATCAGGTACCCCCGCGGAGCGCGTCCGCCAGGCCTACGACGCCGTGCGTAGCGGCGCGGGCGACGACGCCTTCATCCTCGGGTGCGGCGCGCCACTCGGGCCCTGCATCGGGGTCGTCGACGGCATGCGGATCGGACCCGACGTCGCTCCAACCTGGTTGCCGGGCGCCGCCATACCCGGATACGAGGACACTGCGCCGGCGACGCGCAACGCGTGGCGCAACACGCTGGCGCGCTCGTTCATGCACCGGCGCCTCTGGCTGAACGATCCCGACTGTCTCATGTTGCGTACCACTGGCACTGAACTCAGCAAGACCCAAGTCGACGCATGGGCGTACGCAGTGGCCGTTTCGGGAGGCATGGCGATCGTCTCCGACGACCTGGCGACGCTCGCGAAACCAGCGCACGCGCTGCTCGAACGGGTCCTCGCGATCGGGCGCGAAGTCGACCTCGGGGCGCGGCGTGGCCCGGCCCCGTGGTGTCCAGATCTGTTGTCGACTACGACACCCGCGATGCTGCGGGCCGACCCCTTTCGGCTCGACGGTGAACCGGCGATCGGAAGCGCGAGGCTCGAGCGGGTAGCACCCGTATGATCGGCCAGATGACAGCTGGGCCTGGACAGGTTGCAGCGTCGCTGTTGTGGGCTGCGTGCCGGCCGGAACCCGATACGCACGGCGTACGGGCGGCAGTCGCCCAAGGCGCCGATCTGGACTTCACCGCCGACGTTGCGCTTGCGCAGCGCGTGGCGCCGTTGCTGGTGCGCGCCCTTAACGACGCCGGGCTCGAGTTCTCCGAGGAGCCCTGGTACAAGAACATCGACGCCGACGCGCAACGATGCCGTGCTCAGGCTGTCCTCGTGCGACCGCGAATGGCTGACACACTCCTCGAGCCACTCGCGGCAGCTGGCTTGGAGCCGCTGTTCTTCAAGGGCGCGGCACTGGCGCCGCGGTATCCCGCGCCGGGCTTGCGGCCGATGGACGACATCGACTTCGTGCTGCCCGCCGAACAGCATCCGGTGGCCCTGGAGGTGCTCCGGCGCGCCGGCTGGCGCCTGGGCACGCCCAGACCCGGACCGCATCACGAGGTGGGCCTGGTCCATCCGGAAATGCCGGGGCTTCCGATCGAACTCCATCACGCCTTTTCGACCTGGCGGCGGCGCTCGAGCGGCGTGTCAACCGACGAGCTGTGGCGCAACCGGCGGCCGTGCCGGCTTGCCGACGGGCCGGCCTTTTGCCTGCCGCCCGAACACGAGCTGATTGCCGTTGTCGCGCACGCGGCCAGACCACCCAACGTCTTCGGGCGTCTGCTCTGGTTCGTCGACATCGCCGCGATAGCGAGCACACCGGTCGACTGGGACGCGGTTGGCCGCCTGGCCGACGCGGCGCGTTGCCGGACCGCCGTTGCGGTCGCGTTGACGCAGGCGGCGCGGCTCGGCGTTGATTCGCCGGCCTGGCTCAGGCAACCGTTGGCTCGGGGAACCCGACTGGCCGCGCTCGAACCGCTGCTGTCCGCGGACTGGCCGACAGCCGAGCCCGACCCGGCGACGCGCTATCGCCTCGGGTACGCGCTCGTAGACGATCGGCGGCTGCAGCTGACGTTCTTCGCGGGTGAGGCGAGCGCCAGCGGTGTGGCGGCAATCCCGGTTCGTGCCGCAGCGATCGCGACGCGGGCGGTGCGGCGGTGGTGGCAGCTGCGGCGGCGAGCGTCAGACGGGCAGGAGCTCGAGCAACCGATCAAACCATGACGGGCTGACCGGAAGTCGCACCCGCCGCGCCCGCACCTGCGTCGCGAGGTCAACAGTTGCTCCAAAGAGATGAGGGCCGCGGTCGACCGCGTCGCCGAACCACACCGCGTGGCGGGCGAGAAGCCGGATGGCCTCGGCCGGGTCAACAGCGACGTCGGACACCTCGTCGCCGCCCGGCGTGTCGAGAAAGATGAGCTCGGCCACCGGCACTGCGCCGTCGACCTGCCAGGGCGCGATGTCCCAGGCGATCTTGTCCGGCGTTTCGAACCGCACGCCAGCGCGGCGCGGGCCAGCGGCGCCGTGGGCGCGCCGAACCCATGGCGGACCGGGCCAGACGACCGGCGCCGGTGCCCGGAGGTCGATGGCGCAGAGGTCTTCGCTCACCGCCTGCCACCCCGCGTCGATCAGCCCGATGAGGGCGCTGGACTTGCCCCGTCCAGAGTCACCGCAGATCACCACCGCGCCCTCCGGTCGCCAACAGGCCGACGCGTGGATGACCAGGACATCGGCGTCGGCAAGGAGCAACGGCAGTCCGAACGTGGTGAGCAGCTGGAGGCGAACGGCGTCGTCGCGCCCGTCGACCGTGATGTGCCGCGCTCTGGGATCGACCGTGAGCGTGTGGCCGCTGCTGGACTCAAGCAGAAACGTGCCGTCCCGGCGGCGGCGCAGCCACTGATCGACCGAGGTCACGCCGTTGGGCGTGGCCACGTCCTCCTGGATTTCCCACACGACGGTTCCCGCACGGTCCGCGCCGGCGGCGAGCGGTTCGACGACGGCCCGGGCCTCGCCCAGCGGCGTGCCCGACGCCCGCCCCACGTCTAATGGGCAGCCGTCCAGCCGGACACCGTGGCATCCGGTCCAAAATGTTCTATTTGCCGGATTCACGAAGCAGCGTCGTCGACTGCGTACACCAGATCGGCGGCCAGCAACGCAGCGACGAGGCGCTCGACGTCAGTCCGTCGTTTCGTTTCAGGCACGTCCGGCCACAGGCTGGCCAGCTCGTCGGCCGGATCTTTGCCGAGCCGGAGAGCCTCCCAGATGACCAAACCGCTGCGATTCAGTCCGAAATAGCGCCCGCTCGGCACGTGGAGCAGGAAGGCGTCGCCGCCTTGCTCTCGAAGGACGACCTCCTCGCTCGTGGCCACGGCTCTCACTGCGCCGAGCCTAGAAGGATTTTTGCGTTGACCGAGGCGCCTGCGAACCGTTATGTTGGGGCCACAGAAGTTTCCTGGGGATCTGACGCGGAGGCGACATGACTGAGCGTGAATCGTACGAGGCACCTGAATTGACCGAGTACGGCACGATTGAGGAGTGGACGCAGGGCGTCCGCGCCCAGCTCGTCCAGATCAGCATCATCATCTAGCTCTACAGCTAGACCACTTCCGCCTCTGTATCAGCTGCGCTGCTTCGGTATCCACGTGTGCGCGGCCGAGAGTTCTGCCAGGTCTTCGTGCGCGCCCGCGACCACGGGCTCCCACACCTCCCCAGCGACGACTACCCACGCGTGCGCACCCCAGTGGCGATCCTCGTACCGGCGACACCCCAACACGAGCGTTGCGTCCTCGCCCCCTCGTTCGAACAACGCAGCGAGGGCGACCGACTGGGCCAGGCAGGTAGCCTGCGCCATCCTCCCGGCTCGCTGCACCGCTACCACGGCCTCCTCGGCCCGGACCGGCCTCGGCCGCGTCGGCCGGCGGGTGAGTCGCCGCAGCGCTGTCGTGGTGTCACGGCGCCGTAAGAGCACCCGGGCCATGACAACGAGCGACAGCGCGCGAGCCTGGAGTAACGCCTTCCCCATCGCAGGCCAGGCTATTGCCGCCGGCTGACGACGGCGCCGCCGTGATCACGGCCACCGGCATCCAGAAGCGCTTCGTGGTGACCGGGTGGCTGCCCAGCCGCCCCAAGGCAACCGTCGACGCCCTTCGCGGCGTCGACCTGAGCGTTGACCCGGGGACGATCCACGGGATCATCGGGCCGAACGGGTCGGGCAAGAGCACCCTGCTGCGCATCCTCGCCACGCTCATCCTCGCCGATGCGGGCACGGCCACCGTCGCCGGCCACGACCTGCATGCCGCCAGTCTCGACGTGCGACGCGCCATCGGCTTCACAACCGGCGACGAGCGCAGCCTCTATTGGCGGCTGAGCGCGCGTCAGAACCTCGAGTTCGCCGCTGCCCTTCAGCACATCGCCGAGGCCCGCCCGGCGATCGATGCAGCCCTGGCCACGACGCAGCTCTCCGACGCGGCCGATCGGCCGGTGTCCGGGTTCTCCCAAGGCATGATCCGACGACTGGGCCTGGCCCGGGCCATGCTCCACCGACCACCCGTGCTCCTCCTCGACGAGCCGACACGGAGCCTCGACGCGGTCGCCCGCGAGGACCTTCACCGTGTTCTGGTCGGCCTGCGCGAAAACAGCGGTGTCACCACCTTGTTGAGCACCCACGACCTAACCGAAGCCGAGGGCGTCTGCGATGCGGTCAGCGTGCTCAAGGCCGGTCGGATCGTTGCCAGGCTGACCGACGCCAACGAGGGCGCCCTCGATTCGGCGCTCCGCCAGGCTGCCCCATGAGACTGCTGTGGGCCACGATCTTGCGCGACTTCCGCCTCGAGCGCTCGTACCGGCTGGCGTTCGTCACCCAGGTGGTCGGTGCCTTCACCACGCTCCTGTCCGCCGGCTTCCTGAGCCACCTGGTTCCGGGGGAACAGAGCGCGCTCCGCCCCTACGGCAGCGACTACTTCACCTTCGCTCTCATCGGCACCGCCGCCTTGAGCTACTTCTCCGTCGCGCTCGGGAGCTTCGCCGGGAGCCTGGGGCAAGAGCAGCAGCAGGGCACGCTCGAGGCGCTGCTGGTGACTCCCAACGAGCCGCGCCGGCTCCTCCTCTACGGCGCGGCGTGGCCGTGCTTGTTCGCCACCGTGGAGTTGGTGATCTACGTGGTCCTCGGCGGGCTTTTGTTCCACGCCCGGATCTCCTACGACAACCTGCTGATCGCCACCGGCATGCTGCTACTCACGCTCATCGCGTTCAGCGCGGTCGGTCTCGTCGTGGCCAGCGTGATCGTGCTCACCAAACGGGCCGGCCTCCTGGTCGGCATGATCGGCGGCGGCTTTGCCCTGCTCGGCGGCGTGCTCTACCCCATCTCCGTGTTGCCCCGTCCGCTCGAGTGGCTGGCCCAGGCCCTACCGATGAGCCATGGGCTCGACGGCGTGAGGCGGGCGCTGGTTCCCAATCCCGACCTCAACGCCATCGGCCAGGACGCGCTCGTCCTGGTGGTGTTCGCCGCCCTGCTCATTCCGCTGGCCCTACGAAGTTTCGAGTGGGCAGTCACCCGGGCGCGACGCCAGGGCAGCCTGAGCCACTACTAGATACCGACGCAGCTCCTCGGGACGCCGGGAATGAGCGTGCCGAAAACCGGCGTCCCGTTGATCACGATGTCCGCGCTGCGCGGATGCAGCGTGATGCAAAGCTCGACCAGGTCAGCCGCGTCCGCAGCCGGCGCGTACGCCCCCGCGCCCACGACCATCCCCGCCGCCGCCGCAATTCCTACAAACCACAACTTGACCCGTCGCAACGAACTCTCCTCAGGTTGCCCCGCACGCGGACCCGATCCACGTGACCCGACGATCTACTTCGCCGGGTCACGTGGCGAGTCCTGCCCGAAAAGTCGCTTTTTGCCCGGGATTGTCAGATGGAAATGCAGCTGGCCGGATTCGGCCGAATCTGCAGGCACAGCCCGAGCAGTCCACCGGGCGGCGGCGGCGCCATAGGCGGGCCACCTTCAAGCACGGCGATGTTGACGCGGATCGCCGACGCCGGCTGTACACCGATCATCGAGACAGCCCCAAACGCTGCCAGAGCCGCCACTAGAACGCGAAGTCGAGTCACCCAGTCCTCCTTCACTTTCCCCCTGTCGAACTTGCACTGTACCGAACGGGCGCGCCCGGAGTCGCGTTTTGCTGGTCCGAGTACGGTTCACGCGCATGACTGGGGCCACGTGGAAAGTCGATCCGGTAGGCCCGCTGCGCGGCGACGTAAGCGTCCGGGGTTCAAAGAACGCCATCACCAAGCACATGGTCGCCGCGCTCCTCGCCGACTCACCCAGCGTGATCACCAACGCACCCGACATCGGTGACGTCGACATCACCGCGCAGATGCTTGCGCGCGCTCGGCGTGGTCGTCAGCGTCGACGGTGATGAGATCCGCATCGAACCGCCGGTCATCGGCGGGAGCCATGTGCCGCTCGAGTTCACCGGCCTCAACCGGATCCCGCATCCTGCTGGTGGGTCCCCTCCTCCACCGGGTCGGCGAGGCCTTCGTGCCGATGGTGGGCGGCGACCGCATTGGCGCCAGGCCGGTCGACTTTCACATCGAGGCCCTGCGTCAGCTCGGCGCCGAGGTCGAGCAGACGCCCGAAGGTCTCGAAGCCAAGGCGGTCAACCTGCGGGGTGCGCGGATCCGGCTGCCATTCCCGAGCGTCATGGCGACTGAGACGATCCTTCTGACCGCGGTGCTCGCCGAGGGCCGGACGATCATCGAGAACGCAGCCACCGAGCCGGAGGTCATCGAGCTTGCGCTGTTTCTCCAGCGCATGGGCGCCCACCTCGAGCTGCGGCCCGACCGCCGATTCATCATCGAGGGTGTTGACCGGCTGAACGGTGCGAACCACCGGCTCAACGGCGACCGCATCGAAGCGTTCTCGTACCTCGTCGCCGGCCTGATGACGGGGGGCGAAGTCCGCGTCCACGGCTGCCCGCAAGGTCGCTTGATCACCGCGATCTCGACGCTACAAGGCATGGGTGCGCGGTTCGAGATCACCGACGAATGGCTGCTCGCCAAGGCTGATGGTCCGCTCCGCACCGCAGTCGTCGACACCGATACCCATCCCGGGTTCATGACCGACTGGCAGTCGCCGCTTGTGGTGCTCTTCACGCAAGCCGAAGGCATGAGCGTGCTGCACGAGACGGTTTTCGACAATCGGTTCACCTATGTCGACGCGCTGCGAGCGATGGGTGCCGAAGCTGAGCTCTACGACGCGTGCCTCGGCAGCAGGCCGTGCCGGTTCCGGGAGACCACCGCGCTTCACTCGATCGTGGTGCGCGGCGTCACGCCCCTGCGCGGTGCCGACATCACCGTCCCCGACGTGCGCGGTGGCTTCGCCTACGTCATCGCCGCGGCCGCTGCGGACGGCGCGTCAACGCTGCGGGATATCCATCACCTCGAGCGCGGGTATCACCGTCCGCTCGAAGCCTTCGCCGGTCTCGGTCTCCACATCGACCGGGTGACGTAGCCCGGCGACTTGACCGACTGGGCAAGTACGCTCCGCTCGTGAAATTCGGCATCTTCTACGAGCACCAGTTGCCGCGGCCTTGGGCGGAGGACAGCGAGCAGCAACTCATCAACGACGCGCTCGATCAGGTCGAGCTGGCTGACAAGCTGGGCTTCGACGTCGTGTGGGAAGTCGAGCACCACTTCCTCGAGGAGTACAGCCACTCGAGCGCGCCCGAGGTGTTCCTCGCCGCGTGCTCGC
The DNA here is from genome assembly GCA_963742585.1 of uncultured Actinomycetes bacterium. GTDB lineage: Bacteria > Actinomycetota > Acidimicrobiia > Acidimicrobiales > JACDEA01 > JACDEA01. The sequence goes on along the minus strand of CAVUMI010000009.1, from coordinate 560,369 downwards.
AGCGGGCGCCGAACATCAGGCTCGGCCACGGCATCGTGCAGACGCCGCCCGCGTTCAACCACCCGGCACGCATTGCCGAACGCATCGCCATGCTCGACCTCGTGTCGAACGGTCGCGTCGAGTTCGGCACCGGCGAGTCGTCCTCCGAAGCCGAGCTCGGCGGGTTCAACATCGACCCGATGCTCAAACGCGAGATGTGGCAGGAGGGGCTCGAGGTCGCCATCCGCTGCATGACCGAAGTGCCGTTCACCGGCGTCGACGGCAAGTACGTGCAGATGCCGCCGCGGAACGTCGTTCCCAAGCCGGTGCAGAAGCCGCACCCGCCGCTTTGGGTGGCGTGCTCGCGGCGCGACACGATCCACCTCGCCGCGCAGAAAGGCATCGGCGCGCTGACGTTCGCATTCATCGATCCAGAGGAAGCCGAGCATTGGCTCGGCGACTACTACGCGACCCTCGAGAACGAGTGCGTGCCGATCGGCAAGGCGGTCAACCCGAACGTCGCGTGCGTGACCACGTTCATGTGCGCGCCTACCGAAGACGAGGCGCTTGCCCGCGGCATCGAGGGCGCCAACTTCTTCGGCTACTCGCTCGCCCACTTCTACGTGTTCGGCGCAGCACCGTTCCCGGCGTCACCGACGTGTGGGCGGAGTACCTCCAGAAGCGCGACGAGGTCGGCTACTCGGCCGAGGTTGCCGCTGCGGCCGACCAGGACCGGCTCGGCGCCAAGATCGCGCAGGACGGCATCACCGGATTGCGCGGGGCGGTTGGTACGCCGGACCAGATCCGCGAGTACCTGCGCCGCTACGAGGAGTGCGGCGTCGACCAGATCATCTTCGTGTCGCAGGCCGGCAAGAACAAGCACGAGCACATCATGGAAAGCCTCGAGCTGTTCGGCCGCGAGGTGATGCCCGAGTTCATGGACCGCGACGAAGCCCAGGTCAGGGCCAAGGCGATTCGGGTCGAGCCGATCATCGAGAAGGCGATGGCCCGAAAGGTCGACGACGCGCCGCCGATGCCGGAGGACTACGTGATGCCGGCCATGCCGCGCGCCTGGGCCGACCGCACCGGCGACGAGAACATCAAGGCCATGCTCGAGAAGATCCAGGAGGACCGGGCCGCCGGCCGCCGCGACGACGCGCTAGGCATCATCGGCGGCAACTAATGAAGCTCTCGTTCGAGGAAACCGGCACGGGCTACCCGCACCTGCTCTTCGTTCACGGATGGTGCTGCGAGCGGTCGTACTTTGCGCCGCAGTACGAGCACTTTGGATCGTCTCATCGCGTGGTTGCCATCGGCCAGCGCGGCCACGGCACCGACCTAGTCCTGGGCGGCGAGTAGCAGCGCGGCGAGCGGCTCGAGCGTGGCCACGAGCTCATCGAGCTCGTCAGGCGCAAGGCTCTCGTAGGGCTTCGCCGCGAGGTCGTCGGTGAGCGCCTCGACCCGCCGTTTGACAGCGCGACCCTGTTCGCTCAGCCAACCGTCATCGCCGATCAGGCCGCGCTCGCGCATTCCGTCGATCACGGCGGCGAGCTGCGCTGCCGGGAGATGGTGGATGCGTCCAAACCTCCCCGCAGGCATACCCATGTCGAGGGCGAAGAGGACGTGAGCCTCGAGGCCGCCAACACCCTCGACCATCAGCCCCGCGATGTGCCCGTCGCCGCGGTGCTCGCGCAGCAAGGACGCAGCATGAAAGAGACGGGCCACGACCTCTTCGGGAATCGGGATCGCGCGCAGCGCGGCGTACATCGGCCGACCCTCGAACGGTGCGCTGGTCGCCGCCGTGGTCAACAGGTCGGCGGCGCGGGCGAAGGCGGGAGCGTCGACATGATCGCCGAGGATCCGCCGCAGCGCCTTCACGCAGCCCATCTGACGCGCGGCGATCGCCGCTTCGGGCGTAGTTGTGCGCCATACCTTCGGAATGTGGCGAGCCACCTCGCCGGGAGCGAAGTTGTAGAAGAGCGCGTCCACCACCTCCGCCGCGGCGAGGCCTAGTGGCGCCGCCCGTCCGGCGAAGTACGTGTCCCAGTAGTTGGTGAACCCCAGGGCGAACATCGCCTCGTTGGGTTCATCGGCCGAGTAAGGGATGACACCAATCGGCTCGACCAGCTCGAACATCCGGCGAGCCATCGAATCCATATCGTCTACTCCTCCCACTGCACGCCCAGCGCCCCTTGCGGACGCTTACCATTAGTTGGACGGTTGCGCGCGGCCAAACTCATCGCACCAACCACGCCGAGGGGCCAAATCACGACCGCGAGCGTGCACTCGATCACGCGGAGCGGTTGCTGTCGATTCGGAACTAGGTGGGGGCGAGGTCGCGGATTGCTTGGCGGGGGTCGATGCCGAACGGCATGATCGCCAGCGCGGCGGTGGTGACGCCGTTGTCGATGTAGCGCTGGATGTGTTCGCGGCATGCGGCGGGCGAACCGTGCACGATCAGCTCGTCGACCACTGAATCCGGGATCGCCGCGGTGGCGGTCTTGCGGTCGCCGGCCTTCCATGCGTCCCACATCGGCGTGAGTGCGTCACCCCGACCGAGCCACTCGTGGAACGCGGCATAGACGGGCACGTTCAGGTATGCCGCTACCGCGAACCGACCAAAGTTCCGCACGGTGTCGCTGTCCTCGGACGGACAGACGAAGATGCGGGCGACGATCTCCTTGCCTTCGCCGACATGGGGCGTAACCGTCTTCACGTCATCGGCCGACAGCCAGTTGATGATCGCGCCGTCACCTTCTTCGCCCGCCAGCTTCAGCATTCCGGGCCGTAGCGCGGCGACCAGGATGGGCGGTACCTCGGCCGGCTTGCGACCCAAGCGGAAACCCTTCACTTTGAAGGTGTCGTACTCCTGGTCGATCTTCTCGCCGGTGAGCGCCGCCTTGAGGAAGCGCACCATGTCGCGGGTCTTTTTATACGGCTCGTCGAAGGGGATGGCGTTCCACCGCTCGACGATGACGTCACTCGACGTGCCGATGCCGAACGCGAATCGTCCCGGCGCGGCTTCGGCCATAGACGCGACGCTCATCGCCATGAGACCTGGCCCGCGGGTGTACGCGGGGGCGATGGCGCAACCCAGTCGCAGCGATGGCGCCCACACCGAAGCCAACGCGAGCGGGTGAACGCGTCGGTGCCATTCGCCTCGCTCGACCACGCGTCCGTGTAGCCCAGGTCGACCAGCTCCTCGAACCAGTCGCGCTGCTCGCCCAGAGGAACGCCGTCGAAGGGAACCGTCATGCCGTAGCGATGCATGGGCGCAAACTTACGCCTATCTCCCGGATCGGCTCCGGCTCCGCCTCACTCTCGCCATCGCCTGACGATGGCCGACTGGCTGGCCGTCGCCAGCAGCGTGCCGTCCTCGGCCCACTGGTGAACGAGGCCGTGACCCATGCCGTTGGCGACCGCGTGGATGCGGACGTCGAGCAGCACCCACTCGGTCGGAACGAGGCGGGCAACCCGCAGCGTGTTGTCGAGACTGCGACCGCCGGCGCGCAATCCGAGGGCCTGGCTGATGCCCGACGGCACGTAGTCACCAAGGATCCCGAGCGCCGCAGGGGACATGTCAAGCAGTTCGGGCATGCGCGCCCACAGTGTGTGGCGGCCCTCGCCCGGCGAGCCGTCCATCTGCTCCGGTCGGCGACCGTGGGCGACCCGAACGTCGAGCCGCGATGAGATGTCCTCGCTGTTGCCGTGATTGCGCCAATGGGTTCGAGGCGGGCACTCGTCGGGCCGTGGTGCGTCGGGGCGCACGGCCCACTCCCCCGTCGCCTCCTCGTCCGCCCGCACTCCGAGCGCACCGTTGACGGTGAGAATCTCGCGGTCACCCACGCGTGCGACCAGCCGGGCCTGGGTGACGTGATGGCCCTCGGCGGCGATGGTCGCTTCGAGATCCATGACCTCCGGCGGCCGGGCGAAGGACAGGTACTGCGCGGTGGCCCACACGAGAGGCCGGCCCGCGGCCGCTTCCAGCACCGCAATCCCCGCGCCGAGCCCGGCGCCCCCGAAGAGAAAGTTGCCGCCCGTGCACACGCCGGGCGTGACCGGCAGTCGCCAGTGGCGAGGGTCCTCGGTCGGCTCGAGACCCAGGAAGCTGATGGCATCCATCGGCGAAGCGGCTCAGGCGATCTTGCGGAGCCAGAAACTCCCTGGCCACGACGCAGCGCGGTCATATGACGGGAACGCCTGGGCGAGCGCTTCGGAGTGCCGGAGGTGCATGTAGCTCGCCGCCCACAACACATCGAACGCGTTGTTGAAGGCGAGGAAGGCCTGGAGGAGGTACTGCTCGTTCCAGAACCAGTGCTGCTTGCGCAGCCATTCCTCGCGGTACTCGGCGGGCAAGAAGATGTCGTGAACGTGCACCACCACGCCCGTGCGCAGGCGGGGTAACACTTCGAGGAAGAGGTACTGGACGTCGCTCCCGATCTTCAGGACGTGGCTCGAGTCGATGAAGAGGATGTCGTCGGCCTCCAACTCGTCGAACCGCGAAAGCGGAATGTCCTGCGCCAGCGTCCCAACCAGCGAACTCAGGCCGGGGAAGCCGGCACGTAGGACGTCGTTCGGATATGGCTCGAACGCGATCAGCTGGCACTCCGGCGCACCCTCGGCTGCGTTTCGTAGCACCGCGTCCGCCGCGACGTAGGTGGAGTTTCCCGACCCGATCTCGAAGATCCGCCGCGGCTTGATGTCCCGGATCATGCTGTACAACATCTCGCCGTCGACGCTCTCGTAGCCGCCGTTGTTGACGAAGTAGCGATGAGGTTCGGCCGTCGGCTCGAGAGGGAAGCGGCTGTACTCGTCGCGGTACGCAGCCGCGAGGCGCTGCAGCAGCGCGAGTTGCCGGTCTTCATTCATCCGGATCCCCGGAAGCTCCGATCGCCGCTCCCAGACCGACCTGTCCAGGGCACCGGTGTCGGGAACCGGCATGTCGAACCTCACCGGCAGGATGTGGACGCCCCGTGCCTGCCAGAAATCGAAGCTCAAGAGATGGTCGATCACCCAGCGCCTGAGTGGGGCAACGTACCGCTTCACCGCCCGCATCCTGGCCTCCTCGTGTGCCCCCACCGGGCGTTGTTACACCCCATCGTCATACTTCTTCTCATGGAGCGGCAACTACTGCTCATCGAAGACCCCGACTCCGACGAATGGCGCCTCGACGAGCACACCAAAGAGATGGGCCGGCACGGCCTCGCCGACGCACGCCAGGCGCTTGCTGAGGCACGGCGCCGGACCGCCGCCTAGCGTTTCCGGCGTGGGTCTCGTCTCCTGGATCATCGTCGGACTGCTCGCTGCCTGGATCGCGGGCATGGTCACGGGCCGCCGGGCCGAAGGCTGCATCACCAAGGTGGCGTCGGCGTCCTTGGCGCGCTCATCGGCGGCGCGCTCGCCCGGGCGGCTGGGTACGAGGGCGTCAACGAGTTCGGTCTCCGGTCCGTGCTGATCGCCGCGTTGGGCTCCAGCGCGTTGCTGTTCGTGCTTGGCGCGGTCGAAGGGCGCGGCGGCTCCGGCCGTGTCGGGCCGGGGCGCCCGCCGCGGGCCGCGCGGACCTGGTCGCTCGCTGCCGTAACGCATGGTCGCCGCCTACGCTGCGACCATGCCTGCCGACTACGCCCCCACTGACGTCGTCATCGTCGAAGCCGTCCGCAGTCCCCTCGGGCGACGCGGCGGCGGCCTGTCCACCATGCACGCCGCAGACCTTCTCGGTGCGGTCCAGCAGGCCGCTCTCGAGCGCGCCGGGATCGAGCCAGCTGCCGTCGACCAGGTGATCGGCGGGTGCGTCACCGCGGCGGGCGAGCAGTCCTTCAACATCGCCCGCACCGCCTGGCTGACCGCCGGCCTCCCGATGAAGGTGGCGGCCACCACCGTCGACAGCCAGTGCGGTTCGAGCCAGCAGGCCACCAACCTCGCCGCCGGGCTCATCGCGTCGGGCACCGTCGACGTGGTGCTCACCTGCGGCGTCGAGTCCATGAGCCGGGTGCCCCTCGGCGTCAACACCAGTAACGGCCCCGGCCGCGCGATCCCCAGGTCGTACCGCCAGCACTACGAGTTCGTGTCGCAGTTCGAAGGCGCCGAGCGCATCGCCGACAAGTGGGGCATCACCCGGGCCGACACCGACGCCTTCGGCCTCGCATCGCAGCAGCGGGCCGCGCAGGCATGGGCCGAGGGCCGCTTCGACCGCGAGGTCGTGGCCATCGACGCCCCCGACCTCAATGAGGAGGGCAAGCCCACGGGCACCACGCACCGCGTCGAGCGCGACGAAGGCCTCCGTGAGACGTCACTCGAGGCGCTGGCCAAGCTCAAGGCGGTCGCCCGCGAAGACGGCGTCCATACCGCGGGCACGTCGTCACAGATCTCCGACGGCGCCGCCGCGGTCCTGCTGATGTCGGGCGCCAAGGCCGCCGAGCTCGGGGTGCGGCCGCGGGCGCGCATCACACATCAGTGCCTCGTCGGCGTCGACCCGGTGCTCATGCTCACGGGTCCGATCGACGCCACCCACAAGCTGTTCGAACGCAGCGGGCTGTCGATGGCCGACATCGACACCACCGAGATCAACGAGGCGTTCGCGTCGGTAGTGCTGGCGTGGGAGCGGGAGCTCAAGCCCGACATGGACAAGGTCAACCCCAACGGCGGCGCCATCGCGATCGGTCACCCGGTCGGCTGCACGGGCGCCCGCCTCGTCACCACCGCGCTCCACGAACTCGAGCGCATCGACGGCACCCACGGCCTCGTCACCATGTGCTGCGGCGGCGGCCTCGGCACCGGCACCCTCATCGAGCGCCTCTAACGCGTCACTCGTCGAGTGTCAGATAGCTGTCGGAAAACGACAGTCATTGCCTCGACGAATCGTCCTAGGCTGCCGCTGACCGACATGCTTTCGATGGCGAGGGTGACGCCGGCGGCGGCGCCGGGGAGCCATTCGAGGGTGTCGCCGACGGCGATGACTTCCTGCAGCATCCGCTGGATCGTGGACGCAACCGTGATCTCGCGGACCGGTTCGGCCAGCTCGCCGTCGCGGATCATCAGGCCCTCGGCGCCAACCGAGAAGTCGCCGCTGACCGGGTTGACGCCCGAGTGCAAGCCGCTCACCGACTGCACGTAGAGACCGGTGCCGATCGTCTTGCAGATGTCCTCCGTGCTCAGCGAGCCGGGCTTCGACCGCCAGCGCACGGCAGCCGACTCCCGGCACGCCCTTGAAGCCGCCGCGGACCGCCGACGCCGTCGACGACGCGCCGGCCCGCCGCGCCGAGTACGCGTCGTACAGGAACGCCAGCAGCACGCCGTCCTCGATCAGCGCGTTGCGCCGCGAGGCCAGCCCTTCGGCGTCGAACGGCCCCGCGCCATAGGCGCGGGCGTCGGTCGGATCGTCGACCAGCGTGAGCATCGGGCGCGGCGACGACCTCGCCAAGTCGGTTGGCGAACAGTGAACGGCCCTTCAGAACCGCGTCGCCGGACAGCGTTCCACCCACGACAGATAGCAGCGCGGCAGCGACCGTGTCCTGCGAAGACAACCGGAAGACGGGCCGACGGCGGCTTGATCGCGCCGAGCATCCGCGTCGCCCGCTCGACAGCGTCGCCAGCCGCCTTGTCGAGGTCGAGGTCGTCCCAGCCCTGACCCACGCTGTAACCGCCGCCGGTCTGTGTCTCGTCGCCCTCGCCGGCCAGCGCGTAGGCCGAGACACCGCACCGCGTGCGCGCCCACGCCGCTGCGGATGCCGGTAGACGTCGCCACGGCCGACTTCGCTGCGGCATGTCGCCGTAGGACGCCCGCGGCACGGCGCGGATGCGCGTGTCGCCGGCCTTGACCCGCCGCTCGAGTTCGAGCGCCAGCGCGATCTTCTCGTCCGCGCGTGACCGGCCGCGAGATCGTCGCTCCGCAGAGTCGAGGGCGGCGGCGGCGACTCCATCGGGCGCGGCCAACCCGGCGTGCTCGTCGACGCGTGCCGAACGCCGGCGTTCTCGCGCGCCTCGCGCGAACGCGTCGGCGACCACCTCGGGGTCCAGGGAACCGGCGTAGGCGAAGCCCTGGCGGCCGCTCGGTGATGACGCCGGATGCCGACGCCCTCACTGTCGGCCGCGCTGAACGCCTCCACCTCGCCGTCGTACACGTCGACGTCGACGTCGCTGGCGCGAACGACGTAGGCCTCGACCTCTTCGCCCGTCGCCGCCCAACCCGCGACCCGTTCTGCGATGCTCGAGCAGGTCAGTCACCGGCGGTCCCTCCGAAGGTGATGCCCTTGACCCGCAGCGTGGGCTGGCCCATGCCGACCGGCACGCCCTGACCGTTCTTGCCGCAGGTGCCGCCGCCGGTGGCCATGGCGAAGTCGTTGGCCACCGCGTCGATGTCGGCCAGCACCTGCGGGCCGTTGCCGACGAGGTTGGCGTCGCGCAGGGGCTCGGTGATCTTGCCGCCCTCGATCAGATACGTCTCGGTCGTCCCGAACACGAAGTCGCCAGTAGCAGTGTTGACCTGGCCGCCGCCGAGCCGAGCCAGATACACGCCGTACTGGCGTTTGCGCGAGCAACTCCTCGGGATCCTCGTCGCCGCCGAGCACATAGGTGTTCGTCATGCGGACCATCGGTAGGTGTTGGTACGTCTCGCGCCGGCCGTTGCCCGAGGACAAGCGGCCGTGCTTACGCGCTCGCAGGAAGTCCCACATGTAGTCGGTGATCACACCGTTCTCCATGAGCACGTTGCGCTGCGACGGGCGGCCTTCATCGTCGATGGCGGCCGCGCCCCACTGCCTGCCCATCGTGCCGTCGTCTACCAGCGTCACCAGCGGGCTGGCGACCTGCTCGCCGACGCGACCGGCGAACACCGACGCGCCCTTCTCGATCGCGTCGGCCTCGAAGCCGTGGCCGCAGGCTTCGTGGAACAGCACCGCGCCACCGCCGGCCTTGATGACCACTGGCACCATGCCGCTCGGTGCCGGGCGGGCCGACGAGCTTGGTGATCGCCCGCCCAGCTGCCCGTCGCCCCAACTCTTCGACGTCGGTCTGGTCGAACAACTCGAAGCCGACGGTGCCCGCCGACCGACTCGTACCCGGTCTGCATTCCGGTGTCCCCGGTAGCGACGGCCTGCACTCCGAACAATGTGCGGGTGACGTCGTCGCCGGCCAGCAGCCCGTCGCTGTTCGCGACCAGAATGCGGCGCCGGTTGTCGCTGTAGAACGCCATCACCTGGCTGATCGCCGCCGCCGCTTGCTCGCGCCGCGTCATCGCTGCGTTGCAGGAGCGTCGATCTTGCGTTGGCGGGGCACGTCCTCGGGCGCCAACGTCACCTCGTAGGGCGAGGCTGCGTCCTGTCGCTGCAACGCGTTCGGAGCCATTGCGCCGCCGCCGGCGCGGGCGGCCGCCGCCGCGGTCTCCGCCGCCTTGGCCAAGCCCGCCTCGCTGAGGTCGGCGGTATGGGCGAACCCGGTGGCGTCGCCGACGACGACCCGCACACCTGCGCCCCGATCGCGCCCGGATGTGACGTTGTCGACCCGGCCGTCATCGAGCCGGGCCGACGATGTGCGCCGGTCCTCCACGAAGACCTCGGCGAAGTCACCGCCCCGGCGCAGGGCCGCGGTCAAGGTCGCCTGCACCAAAGTCTCGTCGATCAGCATCGGTCTCCCATCAGTAGAGCCTTCCAGCAATTCGTACAGTTCGTCACAAACGCTGCCGACTCCTCGGTCAGATCTCGGCAATTCAAATACAAAGAAGTTATTGACAGATTGGCAAGATCGGATTACTAGTTTTAGCTGTGACCGACTCAGACGACCGGAAGCACAGCATCCTCCGACGCGTAGCCGACGGCACGCTGTCCCCTACGGAAGCCGCTGAACAGCTCGCTGCCCTCAATGCCGATGATCGCGGCGGAGAGGACACCTCGGAGTCCCGAGCGAGACGGAGCGAAGCGGAGTCGAGACCAGGGACGGGCGAGCCGATCGGCGATCCCGGCGGTCGGGCCGGCGCCTTTCCCCCCAGGCGCCGGCCACCGCCGAGTCCCCAGGCACCACCCGAGAGGTCATTATCCGGGGCACGTTCCGGGCCGTCGAGATCATCGGCGACCCCAGCGTTCGTGAAGCCGTCGCCGAGGGCCGCCACGTCGCGCACCACGACGGCGACACGCTCGTCATCGATGGCGGCGGCTTCGAGCTCGACGACGACGATGACGACGACGACGATTGGTTCCGGTTCACCCGGGGCCGCAGCTACCGCCGAATGGGGGTCCGCCTCCGCTCCACCGCGGCGCTTCAGGTCCGCATGAACCCCGAACTGGCGCTCGACGCCAAGGTCGACGCCGGGCCGTTGTCGATCCGCCAGGTGCACGGACCGATCAAGGCGCGCGTCTCCGCCGGCCCACTGAAGATCGAGGAGTTCGAGGGCCCGCTCGACCTGCACGTGGCCGCCGGGCCGATCAAGGCGCGCGGCACGCTCGACCACGGAGACTCGCGCATCCAGTGCGAGGCCGGGTCCGTGAACCTGCACCTCACGCATGGCTCAAGCGTGCGGGTGAAGGCCAACGCCACCCTGGGCAAGGTGCACCTCTTTGGCGAGCGCGACCGCGACCGCGATCGTGCCACGAGAACCGCGAGTTCCACTGGGAGGACTTCGCCGGGCCGGGTGTGGGCCGTGTGCTCGGCGACGTGTTGGGCAAGCTGGGTGGCAACCACGAAGCGACGGTCGGCGCGGGCGAGGGCACGCTCGAGGTCGAGGTGTCGATGGGCGCCGTCCACCTGAGCGCCGACTGACAGCCGATGGCCGCCCACCGCCACGCTCCCCGCGACTGCCCGGTCTGCGGGAAAGGCCTCGAGCTCACCCGACTCTCGTGTCCCGCGTGCCACACCGAGCTTTCCGGCTCGTTCGCCGCGTGCGAGTACTGCTCGCTCAGCGATGACGACCGCGCCCTGCTCCGCGTTTTCCTAGCGTCGCGCGGCAACATGAAGGACCTCGAGCGGCATTTGGAAGTCAGCTACCCGACTGCCCGCGCCCGCTTCGATGCCCTGCTCGCCCGCATCGGTATCGACGTCGCCCGTGACGCCACCGCTCCCACCGACGAGGCCCCACCCCTGGACGTGCTCGACGCTCTGGCCCGCGGCGACATCGACATCGAAGAAGCTTCCCGCCGCCTGTAAAGGGTCTTTCTTTCGCCGCGCACCCCGTCGTCACAATGGGGGCGTGCGCTGGTTGGTGGTCGTCGTGAGCGGGTTGAGCCTTGTGGGGTGTGGTCGCGCCGCGGGCTCGGCGGCGGGGGCCAAGCGGCCGGGCGGCGCCACCGTGGTCAGGATCACCGACGGCGACACGCTGCACGTACGGGTCAACGGCGCCAGCGAGCGGGTCCGCCTCATCGGCATCGACACGCCGGAAACGCACAAGCCCGGCACGCCGGTCGAGTGCTTCGGCGCCGAAGCCACCAAGGCGTTGGGTCGTTTGTTGCCCGCCGGGACACCGATCCGACTCGAGCGCGACGTCGAAGCCCGCGATCGGTACGGCCGTCTGCTCGCCTATGTGTACCGGGTCGCCGACGGCCTCTTCGTCAACCTCGAGATGGCCCAGACAGGGTTCGCCGCGCCGTACACATATCCGCCCAACGTCGCCCACACCGACGTGTTCGTGGCGGCGGCAGCCGACGCACGCGACGCCGGTCGCGGGCTGTGGTCGGCATGCGGGGGTGGACACGTAGCCGCGTAACGAGCCGCACCGCGTAACGTTTGGTGCGATGACGTCGTTGGCCGAAGCGCTCGGGTACGCCCCCGACGCGCGGCTGCTCATCGTCAACTGCGACGACCTCGGCTCCAGCTATGCGGCCAACGTCGGCGTCTACGAGGCGCTCCGCAACGGCATCGGCACCAGCGCCACGCTCATGGTGCCCTGCCCCTGGGCACGCGACGCCGCCGCCCGGTACCGCGGCGAGGACATCGGCGTCCATCTCACACTCAACAGTGAATGGGATCTGTACCGGTGGGGGCCGATCACCTACGGCCCGTCGCTCCTCGACGGCGACGGCGGCTTCCCCCGCACGGTCGCCGACGTCTGGGACCACGCCGACATCGACGAGGTGCGCCGCGAGCTCCGCGCCCAGCTCGAGCGGGCGATCCTTGTGGGGGTTCGACGTCAGCCACCTCGACTCGCACATGGGCACGCTGCAACTCCGACCTGAGTTCTTCGACGTCTACCTCGAGCTTGCCGTCGACTTCCGGCTGCCCCTGCGGTTATCGGGCGCCAGCAGCGAGGCAGGCGATCGGTTTCCCGTTCCGCCGGCTGGCCGCCGAGGAGGGCGTGCTGTTCCCCGACCATTTCATCAACGCGGCACGGCCCCGCTCGCCACGGCACTCGAGAAGGCGCTGTTCGACCTGCGACCCGGGGTGACCGAGATCTTCGGCCACCCCGCGATCGATAGCGCCCGAGCTGCGCGCGCTGGCGCCCGACTGGCCCAACCGCGTCGACGACCACGATCTCTTCGTCCACGACCAGGCCGTTCGCGCCATGGCCGATCGGGCCGGCGTCACGTTCATCGGCTACCGCGAACTGCGGGATCTCATGCGGATGAACGTCCGCGAGACCACCGCACCCACCGCTTTCACGTAGAAGCCCACCGGCCCGACCCACGCCACCTCGACTGTGCCGCGTCCAGCGCCGCGGGCGTCGGCGCACACCGCGGCGACCAGCGCCGACCCGACGCCGCCGTGTTGGCGGTCGGATCGGTACCCATCGGTCCAAGCCACCCCCGCCGATTCACCGAGTGCCCGATGAAGCCCAACACGTCGCTGCGACGAATCCTCGACCGCCATGAAGCACGTGCCCAGTTCGACCGCACGCTGCGCCTCGGCCGCCCAGTTGGGCCAATGCTGATCTGACGAATGCGACGACGCCGGCTCCGTCCCCCGACTCTCTCGATCCGCACACGGCGGGTGGTGTCTGGCGATAGCTCGCGGCGCACGTCATGTTCATCTCGGCACCGACCCGCTGGTAGCCGGCTGCTTCGAAGAACGAAAGCACATCCGCACGAGCGGTATCGACACCGGGCCACAGATAGAACGGCGCCTCGCCACCGACGTAGACATCCGAGGCGCCGGCCGCCGCCAGCCACGTCGATGCCGCATCAAGCAAAACGCGGCCACGGCCCCCGCGACGAGAAGCGGGCGCCACCGCCAGCAGTCGCACGAAACCGATCTGACCGCGCGCGACGACAGCAACCGCTCCGGCACCGTCCGACGTGCCCAGCACCACACCACCATCGGGGTCGTCCCACAGAACCCGCTCGGCATCCGCGACGTTCAGGTCGTCGTCGCCGGCGAGCGCGACGACATCCGACGCCCGGTCGCGCGACCACGAGCTGATCTCGCTCAGGTGGCGACCGTCCCGGCGACAACGGGCGTTCGTTGGCTGGCCACGACACCGCCGGCTTGTTCGTCGGTTATGGCCAGCACCGCCAGGTTGGTGCCTGCCGCGAATGCGAGCTTGGTCGGCTCACGGCCGAGAACACCCAGCGACACGGTGGCCGTCCCCGCGTTGCCCCACAGCTGATAGGTGCGATCGGCGTTGAGCGCGGGCAGGTTGTTTCGGACCAGGAAACCGGTCCCGCTCGGCAACAGCACCACGTCGACGTGGCGACGCCCATCACTCGAGGCCAACCGCACGGACTTGGCGTGCGGGTCGGCGTAGGCAGCGATGATGGCGGCGTCGAGCGGACCTCCTCCTTGCGTGTCAGGGGTGGACTGCCGGCTCACCGCCCATGAAACGCTGGCCGCCACCAACACGACGGCCGCGGCCGCCGAAGTGATCGACGCCCACCGACGGGCGCGCGACGGCGTTGCGGAGGGCAAGACCGCCAGGCGGGGCGGCGCCGGGTCCTCGAGGTTGGCCATGATGTTGTCCCAGACTCCGGCCGGCGCGGGCGCGCCGGAATGGGCCAGCAGCGCGGCGGTCTCCCTGAACTCCACGACTTCGGCCTCGCACCTCGGACATTCCCGCAGGTGCAACTCGATCGCTTCCGCCTCGGCGGCGTCAACGGCGTCGAGCGCGTAGGCGCCCAGCAGCGATTCGATCTCGCGGTGGGAGAGCTCGTTTGTCATGTCGTGGCCTCAACGATGCCTGCTGAGACAAGGGCGGCGCGCATGCGGCGCAGCCCGTTGCGTATCCGGCTCTTCACCGTCCCCTCAGGTTGGTTCAACATCGCAGCAACTTCCCGATACGTGTGACCGCCGAAATAGGCCAGCTCGATGGCGCGTCGCTCGTCACCCGGCAGCTCACTCATGGCCGCCTTCACATTGTCAGCAACCGCGAGGTCCCACACCTCGTGTTCGACGTCGTAGCCGCTCTCGGCCGTTCGTTGGACGTCCAGGGACTCGCGACGCTTGCGCGATGACTCCGACCGCACGAGATCCACGGCCCGGCTGTGGGCCTGGGCGAGGACGAATGACCGCAGCGATCCCCGCCCGGGGTCGAAGCGATCGGGTGCGTTCCAGAGTCTGAGGAACACTTCTTGGGTCACCTCCTCGGCCATGGCCCCTTCGTTGGTGACCCGGCGCGCGAGGACGAACACTGCGCCGGCGTGGCGGCGGTAGGCCTCAGCCAAGGCATCCTGGTGATACCGGGCGATGGCGAAGACGAGGGCGGCATCACTGGCGTCGCGAAGCTCGGTCATTCGGCCTCTCTCCGGAGCCATGGGGCCCCTCGGATGACGAACCCTATCTAGGGAGGTGTCATGTAGGGTCCGCCCCCATGGAAATGCGACCCACCCGGCGCGGGTTCGTCCGCGGCGTCGGGCTGTCGGCGGCCGCGGTGACCATCGGGCCCACCGTGCTTCCGCTGGCGAAGCTGCTGTCTGCCGCCGGTGCCCAAGAAACGGCGCCTACGCCGACCCAGCTCGCGGCGTTTGCCGAGTCCGTGGAGCTGGCCGGCACGTCGTTCTACGCCGCGTTGCGCCCGCGGCTGGTCCGACCGGCGGCCGTCACTGCCGCGACTCCTTTTGCCCGGCATCACCAGGACCACGCCAACGCCCTCGGACCTGCCGCCGGCGCAGACCGCGTCGGCAAGGCGAATGCCCCTCTGCTGCTCACCCTGACCGAGCAGCTCGGCCAGGCCAAGAGCGAGAATGAAGCCATCCGAGTCGCGTATGACTTCGAGAACAGCATGGCGTCGACGTATCTGTTCATCATCGACTCGATCGAAGACATCGGTCAGCTGCGACTGGCCAGCTCGATCCTGCCCATCGAGGCACAGCACGCCGTCGTGCTCGGCAGTCTGCTGGGTCGCTCACCGAAGGACCTGACTGCTCCCGACGCGGGGCAGCTCGGTTATGAGAGCGAGGACAAGCACCTCGATCCGACACAGTTCCCCGCGGTGGCCACGACGACGACGTCCGTCGCCGCCCAGGCATAGGAGCATTGTGGACATTCACGAACCGACCACCGATCGGCGCGGCTTTCTCGCCCTAGGCGGCATCGCCGGCGCCGCGCTCCTCGCCGCGTGCGGGAGTGACTCCGATGGCGAGACCGCCGCGGCAACCACAACGACCACCATCAGCAGCGCACGCGACGTCGCGCTGCTACGCACTGCGTCGTCGCTCGAAGCGCTCGAGGTCGAGATCTACAAGCGGGCGCTCGCAGGCGGCGTCGTCAAGACTCCGGCCGCGGTGGACATGATGAAGGTGTTGCAGGCCCAGCACGGGGAACACGCGGCGTTGTTCCAGGGCCACACCAGCCGGCTCGGCGGCGAGCCGTTCGCCGACCCGCATCCCCCTCTTCTCCAACAGTTCCAGGGCCGCCTCGGTGACGAAGCCTCGGTGCTGCGCGCCGCGTTCGACCTGGCGCAGATTGCGGCGGCGACGTATCAGGCCGCGGTGGGCGGGGTCGACGACAAGCGCCTGGACCTCATTCTCATGAGCATCGCCGGTGTCGAGGCGCGCCACGCCGCGCTCATCGGCACGATGGTGAATCAACCGGTCCCGGTGGGCAGCTTCGCCGCCACCGACCGGGCGATCAGGTAGCTCAGTACTCCGTCTGCGCGTCGATCTCTTCTTGAAGCGCCTTGTACTCGGGTGCGTTGGTCAACGGGAGCAGTGACATGAGCTTGGCCATGTTCCCGGTGACCTTTACCCGGCCCTGCATGAACGCCGCGTTGGCGTCGAGCTCGCCCTTCTGCACCTTGACCGCGTCCTCATAGGACTGCGTGAGCGTGAAGTCCGCATCGGAAATCTCGCCCAGCTGGCTCTCGAGCAGCTTGCCGTTCTCGAGTACCCAGTAGTACTTGATGTCGCCATCAGGCCCGCCGGTTACGACGTATTGCATCCGGGCCGATGCGCCCGGTCGCTCAGGCTGGCTCTCGGCCAGCTTGAGGCCCTCGTCCATCCACTCCTGCGACAGGTATTTAGCCATCGCGTGAATCTAGGGCCTGGAGCTAGTGGGGGGCGACGGCGCGTATACCGGCGAACAAGTCGTCCTCGGGTGTTTCGGTGGCCACCCGGCTCTTGGCCAGCGTGTAGTCGTCGAACGGATGGACCGTGCGGGCGACCTCCGGCGGCAGCCCGAACCAGAACTTCGACGTCGGATCTACCTGGGTCGCGTGCGCGAGCAGGGCTTCACGCCGAACATCGCCGGCGTCGGACACATCGATCGACGTCGTGATGCGGTCGTCCTCGGTGGGCCGGCTCAGCCACCGGTCGTCGTAGGGCGATTCGAGGCCGAGCTCGAGGAACTTCTCGTGCATGCTGAGGATCCGCTTGCGCGACCACATCGTGTAATAGAGCTTCTGCACCTCCCACGGCGGCCCAGCGTCGGGGTATGCGTTGGGATCAGCGGCCGCGTCGAAGGCCACGATGCTGATGTCGTGCACCCGCAAGTGGTCAGGGTGCGGGTAGCCCTGCTGATTGTCGCCGTAGGTCACGATTACCTCCGGGCGCTCGCGGCGAATTACGCCGACCAGGCGACCGATGGCTTCGTCAAGCTCGGCCTGCGCGAAGGCCTCGGGGCGTTTGTTGGCTTCGCTGTCCGGCATCCCCGAGTCGCGGTATCCGAGCATGACGACTTCGTCGTAGCCGATGATCTCGGCGGCGTCGCGCCAACTCGTTGCGGCGCACTGCGGCGATGTCGGCCCGCACCTCGTCGTTGTCCATGGCCGGGTTGAGGATGTCGCCCTCTTCGCCACCGGTGCAGCAGACCAGCACGGTGCGCACACCTTGCTGGTGGTACACCGCGACGGTGCCCGCGCCTTTCGACGCTTCGTCATCGGGGTGGGCGTGGACCGTCAAGAGGCATAGCGGCGCGTCCATCCCACTCAAGCTAGCGCCGCGGCGCGCGCTATTCGGGCGCCAGGAGCGCGGTCGCCAGGCCGGCGAACGCCTGTCCCTGCGGCTGGCCCGCATCGGCCGCCATCGCCATCGTGGGGTCGAGCGGCAGACTGAGAATCCGCTCGACGCCTGCCGCCCAGATGGACCGCGCCGGGTCAACCTCGGGAAACACGGCGACGTGTTCGCCGCAATGTGGGCACGTCAAACCGCTCATGTTCTCGACGCCGCCGAGAATCGGCACCTCGGAACGCCGGAGCATCTCGACGACCTTCTTCGCGTCGAGGTGGGCGACATCGTGAGGCGTCACGACAACGATCGCGCCGGTGAGGGCGGCCGAGGTCACGATCCGCTGTTGAACATCGGCGGTGCCTGGTGGGAGGTCGATCAGCAGGACATCGACATCGCCCCATGCCGTCTGGTGCAGGAGCCGAACCAGCAGCGCGTCGGTGAGGGAGCTGGCCCAGGCCAGCGGTTGGTTCTCCGAGACCAGGAACTGGACCGACATGACCTTGACGCCGGAGGCCTCGACCGGTCGGAGCTTGCGCTTCCCCGTCAAGTCCACGTGCGCAGCCGGCTCGGTCCGGGTCAGGCCGAACATGCGCGGCACATCGGGTCCGTAAAGATCGGCGTCGAGGATGCCGACTGCCGCACCCGCGTCGCGCAGCGCAGCCGCGAGTCCGACGGTCACAGTCGACTTGCCCACGCCGCCCTTGCCGCTCACGATGGCGATCCGCTGCACCCGGCCATCGTTCCAGACACAATGCAGCGATGACCGAGATCGGGCCGCTGCTGGCGTCGGGGCGGGACTCGGACATCTTCGAGTTCGGCGCCGGCAAGGTGCTGCGGCGGGCCCGCGACGGCCGGTCGCTGGAATCGGAGGCCGCGGTCATGGACTACGCGCGGAGCCATGGGTATCCGGTACCGGCCGTGCATGAGCTGCTGTCCGGCGGCACCGAAATGGTTCTCGATCGGGTGATGGGGCCGCACCTGCTCGAAGTCGTGGCCCGCCAACCCTGGCGGCTAGCGAGGATGGGCGGCGTGCTCGCCGCGCTCCACACGCAGCTCCACGAGATTCCTGCGCCCCCGGGTTTGCGGCAGTCGCCCGACGGCGGCGACCGCCTGCTGCACCTCGATCTGCACCCATTGAATGTGCTCATCTCGCCAAACGGCCCGATGGTGATCGACTGGCCCAATGCGGCCCGTGGTCATCCGGCGACCGATGTGGCCGACACCTGGCTCGTGCTCAGCGCCGCGGAGTTGCCCGATCGGAGCATGAGATCCCGCCTCATCGGGCGGGCGCGCTCGTTGTTCATCCGCGCCTTCTTGCACC
The DNA here is from genome assembly GCA_963742585.1 of uncultured Actinomycetes bacterium. Lineage (GTDB taxonomy): Bacteria > Actinomycetota > Acidimicrobiia > Acidimicrobiales > JACDEA01 > JACDEA01. The sequence goes on along the minus strand of CAVUMI010000009.1, from coordinate 541,772 downwards.
ACTTCGACCGCGACGAGGTGCAGGCCTACCTGGCCGGTGCCCTCGAGCGCCGCGCCGCGGACCGCAACCACAGCGAAGCTGAGCGCGTCGCGATGCGGGCTGTGGCGGCGAGGTACGCGCCGCGCTAGCTGGAGCGGGGAACGTCCCTCCACGGGACGTCGCGGCTGACATCAGGCTCTCGTGGCAGGCCGAGCACGCGGTCGCCAAGGATGTTGCGCATCACCTCAGACGTGCCACCCTCGATCGTGTTGGCCCGAGAGCGAAGGAAGCCGCGGGCGGTGGCGGCCGCGCCGGCGTCGTCGGCCAGCCACGCCTGACCGCGAACGCCGAGGACATCTACCGCGAGATTTTGGAGCCGCTGGTTGTACTCGGCCTGGAACAGCTTGGTGATCGAACCCTCGGGCCCAGCGCGCTTGCCGCCCTTACGCTTCGCCGCGGCGCGGAAGTTCGTGATCTTGATGATGCGGCCCTCGATCGCCGCTTGGATCAAGCGCTCACGGATCGTGGCGTCGTTCCACGCGCCGAGCGCTTTGGCCGAGGCGATCAGGTCATCGACCGCCCCGCCGCCCACGTTCCCGCCACCGGTGCTGCCCGCGCCGGAGAGCGCGACACGCTCGTTCATCAATGTCTCGGTCGCCACCGCCCAGCCCTGACCGATCTCGCCGACGCGATGCGTGTCAGGAATGCGAGCGTCGGTGAAGAACACCTCGTTGAACTCGGCGTCTCCGGTGATCTGCTTCAACGGCCGCACCTCGACGCCCGGTGCCTTCATGTCGACGATGAAGTACGTCATGCCCCGGTGCTTGGGAACATCCGGGTCCGTCCGCGCGACAAGCATCCCCCACTTCGCCATGTGCGCCAACGTGGTCCACACCTTCTGACCATTGACCACCCACTCATCGCCGTCGCGGATCGCCCGCGTCGACAGACCGGCCACGTCGGAGCCGGCGCTCGGTTCGCTGAACAACTGACACCAGATCTCCCGGTGTTGCGCCATCGGCGGCAGGAGGCGCGTCTTCAGTTCCTCGCTCCCCCACTGCAGCAGCGTCGGTCCGCCCATCCCGATGCCGATCACATTGAACGACCGGTGGACCTTGTAGTGGGCCAGTTCCTCGTTCACCACTTTGGCCTGTGAGGGGTCGACACCACCACCGCCGTACTCCTTCGGCCAGGTAGGTGTCGCCCACCCCGCCGCACCCAACTTGGCGCACCAGTCGTTGTAGTCGACGAGCGCGCGGGCCGCCCGCAGCTTGTCGTCATCGCCCTCGTCGATCGCCTCGACCCATGCGGCGGGCAGGTTGGCGCGCAGCCAACCGACGACCTCTTCGCGGAGCCCTTCGTCGCTCGGAACGACGGCTTTATCAGCGGCGATAGTCATGCAAAAACCCTACTTGACCGCGCGGTCAATTCCTCCGGCGGGGACTCCAACCCCGCCGGCCCGCGCGTTTCATCTCGCGAGTGCGGAACTACGGTGCGCGGCGTGATCGCGACCACCGATGTGCGGATCCCGTTGGCCGGCGGCGGCTCCCTACCTGGTGCCCTCGCGGTCCCGGAGGGGCCCGGTCCATTCGCAGGCGTGATCGTGCTCCACGAGGTCTTCGGGCTCAACGACGACATGCGCCGGATCGCGGGAAGGTTTGCCGACAACGGCTATGCCGCGCTTGCGCCGGACCTCTATTCGCATGGCAACCGGCAGCTATGCATGGTTCGGCTGCTCGCCGGTGGCCTCCAAGACCAGGCGCTCGGCGACATCGAGGCGACGCGACGCTGGCTCGCCGCGCGCGACGAGGTCGATGCCGAGCGCATCGGCGTCATCGGCTTCTGTATGGGCGCTGGCTTCGCGCTGCTGTTCGGGGCCCGCGGCGGTGTGAAGGTCGCTGCGGTGAACTACGGCAAGGTGCCCAAGGACCAGGCCGCCCTGGCCAACGTGTGTCCCGTCGTTGGAAGCTACGGCGCGAAGGACAAGATGTTCCGAAAGGATGCCGACCGGCTCGAGCAGCATCTCACCGGGCTCGCGGTTGATCACGACGTCAAGATCTACGAGAACGTCGGTCACTCGTTTTTGAGCTACGACAATGGTCCGGCATGGATGGCCCGCATCCCCTCGCCCATGAATGCGGGTTACGCCGAGCCGGAGGCCGAGGATGCGTGGCGCCGGATTCTGGAATTCTTCCGGCGTTACCTGACGCCCGCGTGAACCTGCGCGACGAGCGCGTCGAATAGCCGCTGCTGCGCGGCATCGCTCGCCGCAGTGTCCTCGGGGTGCCACTGAACGGCGACGAGCCAGCTGTCGCCCTCGGCCTCGAGTACTTCAGTCAACCCGTCGGCCGCCCATCCAGTGGCGACCAGGCCATCGCCGACGCGGTCGACGCCCTGGTGGTGGTGACACGAAGCCATGACTGTCCTGCTGTCGCAGATGGCCGCGACCGCGACTGCCCGGGCTGAGGCGCACTTCGTGCAGAACGGCGTCGCCGCCCGGTTCGCCGTGGGATTGGTAATCGCCCGCCGTCGCCAGGTCGACCACCAAGGAACCGCCGAACGCCACCGTCACCACTTGGATGGCGCGGCAGATTCCGAGCACGGGCAAGCCGCGTTCGAGAGCGCCATGGAGGAGTCGGATTTCGGCGTCGTCACGGTCCGGTTCCACGCCGTACACCGTGGCGTTCTGGCGATGCCGCGTAGCCGCGCCGGATCGACGTCGCCCCCGCCGATCAACAACACCGCATCGCAGCGGTCGAGATCCACGTCGTCGGGGTGGATCACCGCCGGCAATCCTCCGGCCCGCCGAACGGCGTCGACGTACGCGTCAGGGACTGCGTAGGCCCCGTGACGCCAGCGGGTCACCCGCCCCGGCTCGAGGCGGTAGCCGACCACGGCGACCATCGGAGCGGGCATATCCCACGGAGAGTAATAGCGTCATCCGCGATGAGCGAGCAGAGCCCGTTCGAGGCCGTCAATCAGTTCTTCAATGAGGCCGCTGATCTCGTCCACCTGAAGGACGACTTCCACGACGTCCTAACAGACGAGCTACCGCGAGATCGCGGTGCAGGTCCCGGTGCGGATGGACGACGGCGTCCTGCGGGTGTTCCGCGGCTACCGCGTGCAGCACAACGGCGCTCGCGGTCCGTACAAGGGCGGGATTCGCTATCACCCGTCTGCCGACCTCGACGAGGTGCGCGCGCTCGCTTCATTGATGACATGGAAGACGGCCTTGATGGACCTGCCGTTCGGCGGTGCGAAGGGCGGGATCGAATGTGATCCGATCGGATATGAGCGAGCGCGAGCTCGAGAGCATGACCCGCCGGTTCACGCTGTCGATCAGTCACGTGCTCGGCGAGCGGCGTGACATTCCCGCACCGGACGTCAACACCAACGCCCAGGTCATGGCCTGGATGATGGATGCGTACTCGAGTCGCTACGGCTACACACCGGCCATCGTCACCGGCAAGCCGCTCGACCTGGGCGGCGCGCCCGGTCGCGAGGCGGCGACCGGCCGCGGTTGTGTCTACGTGCTCGAGGCCGCGGCCAAACGCTGGGGGCTCGATCTGACGTCCATGACCGTCGCCATCCAGGGTTTCGGCAACGTCGGTTCGTGGGCGGCCCGGGAGCTGCACGAGCGCGGTGTTCGCGTCGTCGCGGTGTCCGATCTGAGCGGCGGGATCTACAAGGCCGACGGGCTCGACATTCCCGCGCTTCTGGGATGGACGAGTTCACGACGTCATCTGGTCGATGCCGAGAACTGCGAGAAGATCACCAACGAGGAACTCCTCGAGCTCGACTGCGATGTCCTCATGCCGGCTGCGCTCGGCGAGGTGATCCATCGCAACAACGCCGATCAGATTCGAGCGCGGATCGTCATCGAGGCCGCCAATCACCCGGTTACCCCCGAGGCCGACAAGGTGCTCACCGATCGGGGTGTAAAGGTGATCGCCGACATCCTCGCCAACGCGGGCGGCGTCACCGGTTCGTACTTCGAGTGGGCCATGAACATCCAGCAGTTCCGCTGGAAGGAAAGCCAGTTCAACACCGAGCTGCAAGAGGCGATGGTGCGGGCGTTCGACGCATGCTCCGACTTCGCCGAGCGTCGCAACGTTTCGCTGCGGCAGGCCGCGTTCGCGATCGGCATCGAGCGGGTGGCCCGGGCGGCGCGGCTGCGAGGGTACGTGTGATCACCGTCCTTTGCTACAACGAGGGCGAGACCCACACGGTCGAAAACCCCGACGACATCTCCGAGCTCGTCGGCCGGGATGGCCGCTTGTTGTGGGTGGATCTGGTCGACCCCACCGAGGAGGACTTCAAGCGCGTCCAGAGTGAGTTCGACTTGCACCCGCTGGCGATCGAGGATGCCCGCCACCATGGCCAGCGGGCCAAGCTCGAGAAATACCCGACGCACGCCTTTGTCGTCGCGTATTCGAAGGAGCTGGCCGAGGTCGACCTCTTCATTGGGCCGACGTGGCTCATCAGCGTGCGCGAACGCAGCAAGGAGGGAGAGGTCTGGGGAACCGACGGCGCCCGCCGCCGGTTCGAGCGCACGAAGCCCGAGCACGCGTCCGTCGGCCTGCTGCTGTACACGATCCTCGACGAGTTGGTCGACGGGTACTTCGACGCCACCGACGAGGCCGAGGACGGCCTCGAGGTCCTCGAGGACCGCATCTTCACCGAGGGATTGCACGACGAGCGGGAGATGCAACAAGGGTTGTTCGAGATCCGCCGCCAGCTGTTGGTGTTCCGACGGGCCGTCGTGCCGTTGCGGGAGGTCGTCGACGCGCTACTGCGGCGCGAAGTCGAATGGATCGACGACGAGACCATTGTGCACCTGCAGGATGTCTACGACCACGTCCTGCGGGCGATCGACTTGCTCGACGGTCAGCGCGAATTGATGGGCAACGCCGTCGACGCGCATCTGGCCATCATCTCGAATCGCATGAACCAGGTGATGAAGAACATGACCTCGTGGGGCGCGATCCTCCTGGGGTCATCGCTCGTAGCCGGCATCTACGGCATGAACTTCAAGAACATGCCCGAGCTGGGCTGGCGCTACGGGTACCTCTGGGCACTTGGGCTCATGTTCACGATCACCGTGGCGGGGTTCTTTTACTTCAGGAAACGCGACTGGCTCTGATCAACTAGGCGCGGAGCGTGAGTAAGCGCTCGACCGCGGCCTCGAGTGTCTCGAGTCGCTTCGGGTACGCGAAACGGATCTTCGTGCGACCGGCGGCGACAGTGGGCCGGTAGAAGCTCGATCCAGGCACTGCGGCAACCCCGACGTCGGCAACGAGGCGGCGGGCGAAGGCAACGTCATCACCGGCAGGATCAAAAGGCGACGTGTCGCACATCACGTAGTACGCACCATCCGGTCGCGTCAGCGCGAAGCCGACTTTCTCGAGCGCGTCACACAACAGCTCGCGGCGAGCGAGATAGTCCGTGGCGAGATGGTCGTAGTACGACGCGGGCATCGCCATGGCCACCGCGCCCGCCTCTTGGAGGGGGGCGGCGGCCCCGACGGTGAGAAAGTCGTGGACCTTGCGGATGGCGTCGGTTGCTGCCGGGGGGGCAATGGTCCAGCCGACCCGCCAGCCCGTTACCGCGTACGTCTTCGACAACGCATTGATCGTGACCGTCCGATCTTCGAGCCCGGCGACGGTGGCCGGCGGGACGTGGCCACCGGCGCCCAGGTAGTGGATGTGCTCGTAGATCTCATCGGTGAACACCCAGGCGTTCCAGCGCTGACACAGCGCGGCGATCGCCTCCAGTTCGTCGCGCCGGAAGACCTTGCCGGTCGGATTGTGCGGCGTGTTGATGATCACCGCGCGGGTACGCGGGCCGAACGCGGCCGCCAGCTCACCTTCGTCGATCGACCAATCCGGTTCGTGCAATGTGACGTAGCGCGGCACAGCCCCGGAGAGGATCGTGTCGGGCCCATAGTTCTCGTACCACGGCTCGAAGATGACGACCTCGTCGCCGGGATCGAGCAGCGCGAGGCAGGTGGCGATCATCGCCTCGGTTGAGCCGCAGGTAACGCACACCTCCCGATCGGGATCGACATCCCATCCGGGATACGTGCGCGCCACTTTGCTGGCAATCGCATCGCGGAACGTTTTGGCGCCCCAGGTGATCGCGTACTGGTTCACGTCGGCGTCGATCGCCGCCTTGGCTGCCGTCTTCAACTCCCCGGGCAGGAGAAGTCGGGGAAGCCTTGCGCGAGGTTGATTGCATCGTGCGCGAGGGCAAGCCGCGTCATCTCACGGATGACCGACTCGCTGAACGTCGACGCCTTCTTACTGACCTGCGTCACTCGCCACGGGAATCAACTCGTCGTGTCCGGTCTCGTCGTCCTCGATGAGGCGATACCCGCACAGTTCGGTGAGGAGCTTGTGACCTTCGTCGGGACCAGTGGCGATCAGCTCGTCGTCGGCCGCGAGCACGGCATCCCGCCGGGGCCGATAGAGGTACCGGCCGCCCCGGCGGATAGCGAGCAGGTAGAACCCGGTCTCGGTTTCCAGCTGGAGGTCCTGCAGGCTTCGGCCGTCGCAGGGCGAGCCTGGCGCAACCGGCACCCTGACCACAACCTCGTCGGACTCGCCCAACGCCAGCGCAAGAATCGGGTGGAGCTCCTCGCCCTTCTCAAGTGGCCAGACCATCTGCTGCGCGGCGTCGGCCAGCGCTTCGGACGCCTGTCCGAGGTGAAGCAGGCCACGTAATGGCGCAGGGTCGACCTCGTCGTGCGCGCTGCGGAGGACCCAGAGCTCGAGGCGCTCCCGCATGTCGTCGAGCCGGTCTTCGAGGTGGTTCACCTCTGCGGCCAGGCCCTGGTCGCGGAAGACGAGCGCCGAATAGGCCAGCCCTACGGCCACCTCCGAAACGTTCTTCATTTCGACAAGTACGTCGATGGCCCGATCGAGGTCGGACAGCGCTGGATCCTCGGGCGGCCGCGGCGGTTCCCACTCCGGTGCGCCGGCCATGGCCCGGACGCGCGGGATGCCGGCCGACGCACCCTGCAGGAACAGCACGTCGCCCGGCATGACGATCTGGTCACCATTGATCGCCGTGATCCAGTCGTCATCCCGGCGGATGGCCACCACGCTCAAGCCGGCCACGGTCGGCAGCTCGAGATCGCTCAGCGGTCGGTGCGCCATGTGCGAGCCCTCGCGCACTCGCGCCCGGTGCGAGACCTCCTCGGCCGCGGAGAGGTCCGCCACCAGCGCCCGGGGGATGCCCAAGCGGCGGGTGACGATCTTGGCGATGTCGACCGCGGCATTGCCGATGGCCTCGATTGCGCTGATCACCTGGAGCACCGAGGCCATGGCGTCGGCATCACGGGGCGAGCGCGCCGCCACCACACACGTGGCGCGCATCTCGTGCACGAGGCCACTGAGCCGATGCTCAAGCTCGACGACCTCCTCGGCCATCGCGGTGTCGCCGAAGTACAGCGCGGCGTACGCAAGGTCGACCATCAGCTCGGAGGCGTCCTTCGCCTCCGACAGCATGGTCTTCAGGTTGCGGGGTCGGTCGTCCATCGGTGGGGCGGCAGTCATGTTAGGCCCACAACGACGATGGCGAGGATGAGCGCCACTGCGCCGACCAAGTCCATCGATGACGTAATCATCGGAATGCCGTGATTGTCGGGATCCAGGCCGAGCCGGAAGGCGACGATGCTGCCGTAGTAGGCCAGCGCGACCGCGCAGCACGTGGCGACGAGGCCGCCGAGCAGCGTCACCTCGACCATCTTGAAGACGCCGGGGCTGGCGAGATTGGATACGGATGCGGCGATGTCGGCGGAGATCGCAAGCAGCACGAACACGGGGACGGCGAAGACAAAGGCCAAGGCAAAGTCGTAGCGAGCGGCGCGCCCGGGGGTCGCGGTCGGCTCGATAAGGCCGAGGTGCAATTTCGATGAGAGGCGACTGGCCACGATGCCGCCCAACGCGCCCGTGTCCTCGAGGAAGGGCGGGATGAGCACGAGCAGCGCAGGAAACGCCAGAAACGAGTCGAGCCGCTTTTCAATGGTCAGACCCGCGACCACATCGACCGTCCCCGCGATGATCAGCACCGGCAGGGACTCGCGTACGATCCGTCGCACCAAGGGAAGACCGGATCGCAGCGCACCAACCAGCGCGGCCAGCGACAACGCCGCGGTGATCGCGGCGACAACGGGCGTGACGACGGGCTGGCGGACGAGGTAGGTCGCCAGAAAGAGCGCAGGGAGCGTGACGATGTCACCGGCCGCCGTCACCAGTGGCGCGGCCACGTTGTCCATGTCCCAGTCGAAGCGCACTGAACCGGCCGCCACGGCCAACGTGAGCCCGAGCACGAAGACCGACGACAGCGCGCCACCCACCACGGAGATAACGACGAAGTCGGCAACCGAGATCGTGTGGCTCAGCCCGAACGCGACCGCCACCGTCTTGGCGAGGATCGCCAAGGCCACCGAAACCGACAGCGTCAGGGCCAACGAGGCGAGGATGTTCTGACCGACGACCGTGTTGGACCGTCGGCTCAACCGGAAGGTTCCGGCATGGATCGATGTGCCCAGCCGGCTACCGAGAGCGCCGAAGATGTTCCCCCGCATGCCGATAGCCGCGGGAACGAGCACCAGGAGTCCCGGGAGTTCTTCGAGGGTATGGGTGATGGCGCCGAGGGTCAGCCCGGCGAGCAGGTCACCCCCAGATGAAACAAGAAGCGCGGCCAAGCCCTGCCGGACACTGGCGATGTCCGACCCGAGATACGCCGCGCATACGCGCGCCGATGCGTGAGGGCGAGAAGCGCACGGCATGTACTTGGAGGCTTGAGCATTCGCTGCAAGGTTAAAGCAAGGTGTTGATGGTCGACGCCAGGGCGATGTCCTTGTCGGTGAGGCCGCCGGCGTCGTGCGTCGTCAACGCCAGGGTGACCTTGTTGTAACGGATGTCGATGTCGGGATGGTGATTGGCCTTCTCGGCTGCCTCGCCCACGGCATTCACAAGCCGGAGGGCATCCCTGAAGTCGCTGCACTTCACTGTTCGCGTGAGCACTTCGCCCCCGCGTTCCCAGCCGTCAGGTGTGTCCATGAGAGCCACGCTACCGGCGCGTCTCCGACACGGCGTTACTGTCGCCGCGATGGGCTCGGATCTCGACACCCTGATCGACGCGGGGCTCGACGAGGAGTTCGCGGAGTCGCCCGTACGAGCCAGTTCGCTGGGCCTCGACGGCTTCGACGACCGTCTCGGCGATTACTCGGCCGCGGCGTTCGCCCGGCGCGACGCGCGTGACGACCATTGGCTCGACGCGTTCTCGGCCGCCGAGGAGTCGATTGACCGCGACCTCGTGCTCTCGACGTTGCGCGGCCGGGCGGTCATGCGCGACTGGGAGAACTGGAAGCGCGACCCGGCGAACGCCGTCCTCGCCTCCTAAGAAGCCAATGTGTCGGTGCTCAATCGTGGTTTTTCTTCGATTGGACACCGACACTTGGCTTAGGCGACCGCCTGACGCGCGGCGATGAGGTCGGCGGCCACCGCGTCGGGATCCTCCGTCAACATCGTCCATGTGACATGGGCTGTCGGGTAACCAAGGCCGAGAAAGTGAAGGTCGCGCTTCTTGTCGCGATCGAAGTCGGCGAACCGGGCGTGCCAGCGCCGGCCGTCGAGCTCGACGATCAGGCGGACATCAGGCCAGAAGAAGTCGACGCGGCCTGGCCGTTGATCGCGGCCAGGCAAATTCACCTGCCGCATGAAGGGCGGAAGTTGGTACTTCTCGGCGAATGCGATGAAGCGACGCTCGAGTTGGCTTTCGGGGATGGGCTCTCCGGCTGCGTGATCATGCAGGATGGCGCGCAGGCCACGCATGCCGGCACAGCCGGGGGCGAGCCGGGCGAACGCGGCGTTCACAACCCGCAGGTCCAGTTTCTTGCCGAGCAGCAACTCATCGGTGAGCCACGCAAGCCGCTTAGGGCGGAGGCGGGGAGCGAGGTGAACCAGCGTGTCGGCTGGGGCGACAACCGGGATGTCCCACATCATCCTCGGGTGGACAAGCTCGAAGCGTCGCGACTCGTGGACGGTGGCGATCGTGCAGACGTGGTCGAGGTCTTTGGGCACCAGCACCTCGACCAAGTTCTCGTTGAATCCTGGCCACCGGTACACCTGGGCTGCCGCACCGTGAGAGATCAGTGCATTCGGGCCGGCGTCCCAGACCGCCGCCCGAAGTAACCCGCGCCACCCAACGGTGGTGCCCGCGGGGCTGTAGCCGCGGGCACCGACTGGAATCCAACGCTTCGCTTTGATGCGGCGAGACCGCAGGTCCTTGTCGGCCCCGGCGTCGACCGCTTGCTCAAGACTGAAGACGTTGTCCTGCCGTGCGGCCAACGCCCACATGGCTTCATCGATGTTCGTCCGCATTTCTGCGGAATAACATGAAACTACATGAGATGCAACCCCTCAGGCGATGTGTCGGTGTCCGGTCGAAGGAAAACCACGATTGAGCACCGACACTCGGGCTTCTTGGGCTCTCAGGTGGGGCGGGTGCAGACGCAGAACTCGTTGCCTTCGGGGTCGGTCATGACGACCCAGCGGGTTCCGAATTCTTCGAAGGCTTCACCGCGGGTGGCACCCAGGCCTTCGAGACGGGACACCTCGGCGTCGACATCAGGCGGGTGCACGTCGAAGTGGAGCCGGTTCTTCCCAGACTTCGGCTCGGCCACGCCCTGGAGCAACAGCCGGGGCTCGACATCATCTGGGTCGATGAGCAGCACGTAACCGGCGTCGGCCCACACCTTGTTGAAGTTGAGCGCCGCGGCCCAGAACTCGGCGAGCCGCTCGGGCTCCGCGCAATCGAGGACCAGGCCAATGGTCGCCGGCATCAGTCCCAGCCTTTCACGCGGAACCCCGACAGATCCTCCGGCGTCTCCTCCATGACCTCCACCCGGTCGACTCGGGCGCGCGGCGGCCCGTGACGGCACCACGCCACCAGCGCGTCCACCGCGGCCGACGGACCCTCGAAAACCGCTTCGACCGCGCCGTCGTTGCGATTGCGAACCCATCCGGCCAACCCGGCCACGATGGCCTCGCGCTGACACGTGTCGCGAAAGAAGACGCCCTGCACAAACCCGTCGACGACAACGCGGCGACGGACCACTGCCATCGGTGTGCGAGCCTAGCGACGGCCCATGTTGACCGACCTCCTGACGGTTCTTGTCCTCGTGTTCATCGCGAGCCGGCTGCTGACTGGGGTTCGGCTCCTGGGACGACGCGACGTGCGGGAGCACTGGTTGGACATCGTCACCGGGCTGCGGCCGCGACACTTCTTGCTGGCGCCGCCTGCCCTGCTTCTCGTGATAACCGTCGCGACGCTCCTTCTCCAGGTGCCTGGCCTCGACTGGGGCTGGTGGACCGCGATCGGTGGTCAGGGCAACCCGGTCGTCGGCTCCACCGAACGCACCGCAGGCACGCCCCTCGACTGGATCATTCCCGCCGCGTTCCTCGCTCTGCTGACGCCGGCGCTGCCGTTGTTTGCAGAGTCGGAAGAGCGCATGTTCCGCTCGGGTGCCCAGCACTGGTCGACCGGTCGGCGCATCCGCCGGGCGGTGGAGTTCGGGCTCGTACACGCGCTCATCGGCATCCCGATCGGCGTCGCCATCGCGCTCTCAATCGGCGGGCTCTACTTCACGTGGCGCTACCTCAGCGGCGGACTCCTGGAGAGCACCCGTGCTCACCTCGCCTACAACTTGGAGGTCGTGATCCTCGTCGTCACCGCGCTGGCCACGGGCGCAACATGATCACCAGGATCGACATGACGATCGCCGCGCCGGTCGAGCAGGTGTGGCAGGCGCTTACTGACCCCGCCGAGGTCATCCGATGGGCGGCCGTCGACCCGGTGATGCTCCCCGAGGGCTACCCGACAGCTGGACAGCACGCGATCTGGCGGGACGGCCGGACGCTCCTGCACGACTACATCGTCGCCGTCGAGCCCAACCGCAGGCTCACCTCCCGGCTCACGCTCGGGCCGTGGCAGGTGAACGAGGAGTACGCGCTACAGCCGCGTGGTTCGCAAACGACGCGATTGCGAGCGACGTGGTCCGGCCACCCAACGCTCGCGGTCAACGACGCCGCCATGCGTCGCCTCAAGGCCTGGTGTGAGGACTAGCCGCGCAGGTCGAGCGCTTTCTTGACCGCGTCCATCGGATACGGGTTGCCGAGCATCACGATCGCGTGCTGCGCGCCGGCGTCTTCATAGGCGCCGAGATTGTCGATTTCCTTGGGAGAGACGCCGACCGTCCGTTCGATCTCGGCTGGATTACGGCCGATCTTGGCGCACCAGTCGTCGAGGATCTTGCTCTTCTCCGCGAAGTTCTCGGGCGGACCAAAGGTGTTCCAGAGATGAGCGTGTTCGGCCACGAGCCTGAGGGTGACTTTCTCACCACCGCCGCCGATCATGATCGGGAGCGGCTGCTGTACGGGCGGCGGGTTGAGTTTGCCGAGCCGGGCCTTGATGCGTGGAAGCGCCTCACCAAGGGCACGCAACCGCGCCGGCGCGGTGCCGAAGTCGTAGCCGTACTCGGTGAAGTCGCGCTCGAACCAGCCCGAGCCGATCCCGAGAACGAACCGGCCGCCGCTGATCTGGTCGACCGTGCGGGCCATGTCCGCGAGGAGGTCGGGATTGCGATAGCTGTTACAAGTGACCAGCGCGCCGAACCGGGCGTTCTTAGTGTCGGCGGCCATCGCGGCGAGCAGCGTCCAGCCCTCGAAGTGGGCTGCGTCGGGATCGCCGTACAACGGATAGAAGTGGTCCCATGTCCAGATGCTGTCGACGCCCAGCGCGTCGGCGGCTTGCCATGCCGAGCGCAGTTCGTCGATGGTCGTCGCTTGCGGGTGCAGCTGCACCCCGATCTTCATCGCCATGTTCGCAGACTACGGGCTAGCGAAAGTCCCGAGATTTCGTGGCCATCGCCAACGACAGCGCTTCAATGCGCTCGGCGATGACATTGAGCGTGCCTTCGGCCTTTTCGAGCTTGCCCCGGATGATCATGGCCGACGCCGATCTGGCCACACGCCGGTAGCGGGACCACACGCCCTTCGAGCAGATCACGTTGACCAGGCCGGTCTCGTCTTCGAGGTTGAGGAAGGTGGTCCCCGATGCGGTAGCCGGACGTTGGCGATGCGTGACCAGACCAGCCACAGTTACCCGCTCGCCATCTGGACGGGCAGGCAGGGCGGTAGCGGCAATCGCTCCCCGCACGTCGAGGTAGTCGCGGACGAACTCGACCGGATGGCGCTCGGGCGACAGGCCGGTAGCCCAAAGATCGGCGGCGACTTCCTCCACGTCGTCCATGGCCGGCAACCGCGGCGCCTGCTCCCCCGTCACCACACCGGGCAGCTGTCCCGACTTCGACTGAGCGACCGCGCCGGCCGACCACAATGCCTTGCGGCGCTCCTTCTCGAAACAGCCGAACGCGCCAGCGGTGGCCAGGGCCTCGACTTGGGGCGCGGTGAGGTCGGCGGTCCTGACCACGTGCTCCATCGATTGATAGGGGCGACCAGCGGCGATCTTCTCGGCCAGTTCGTTGCCGATGGTCCTGACGTAGTTGATCCCAACTCGTAGCGCGCCATCGGATTCGAGGATCGCCGTCGCCTCCGATGCGTTCACGTCGGGCCCGCGCACGACGACGCCGTGTCGGCGCGCGTCGGCTGTAAGTGTCATAGGTGACCAGAACCCCATTGGCTGCGCGTTGAGGAGAGCTGCGCAGAACGCCGCCGGGTAGTGATACTTGAGCCACGCCGAGGAGTACACGATGTAGGCGAAGGACACCGAGTGGCTCTCGGGGAATCCGAAGTTGGCGAAAGCGGCAACCTTCTCGTAGATCTCCTCGGCCACCTCACCGGTGATCCCGTTGACCGCCATGCCATCGAAAAACCGCTGGCGAAGCTGCGCCATGCGCTCGCCAGAGCGTTTCGAACCCATGGCCTGCCGGAGCTGGTCGGACTCAGACGGCGTGAAACCGGCCACATCGATGGCCATCTGCATCATCTGCTCCTGGAAGATCGGTACGCCCAGGGTCTTGGCCAGTGCATTCTCGAGCAAGGGGTGCAGGAATGTCACCGGCTCCTGACCGTTGCGGCGACGGATGTACGGGTGCACCGACCCGCCTTGGATGGGGCCGGGCCGGATGAGCGCAACCTCGACGACCAAGTCATAGAAATGGCGCGGTTTCAAACGCGGGAGGGTGGCCATCTGAGCGCGGCTCTCGACTTGGAACACGCCCACTGAGTCGGCCACACACAACATGTCGTAGACCGCATCCTCTTGTGGCAGCGCGGCGAGATCGACGTCGACGCCATGGTGCTCGCGCACCAGGTCGACCGCGTAGTGAACGGCCGACAGCATGCCCAGACCGAGTAGGTCGAACTTCACGAGACCGACCGCCGCGCAGTCGTCCTTGTCCCATTGCAGAACTGTGCGCCCCTCCATGCGACCCCACTCCACGGGGCACACTTCGACCACCGGCCGGTCGCAGATCACCATGCCGCCGGAGTGGATGCCGAGATGGCGGGGATAGTGCTGCAGCTCGCCGGCCAGCGCGAGTACCCCTGCGGGTATGTCGTGGTCGGGCTGGGAGGTCGTTGCCGACAGCGGGCCCCACGCGTCGACCTGCTTGGACCACGCATCGAGTTGACCGGTGGCAGCACCGAGCGCTTTGCCCATGTCGCGGATCGCCGATTTGGGTCGGTAGGTAATGACGTTGGCCACCTGTGCGGCGTTTTCACGCCCGTAGCGCGCGTAGACGTACTGGATCGCCTCCTCGCGACGATCGCTCTCGATGTCGACGTCGATATCGGGAGGTCCGTCCCGTTCGGCGGAAAGGAAACGCTCGAAAAGTAGGCCGAGGGAGACGGCATCGGCATTGGTGACGCCGAGGGCGTAACACACCGCGCTGTTGGCGGCCGAGCCGCGTCCCTGGCAGTAGATGTCGGATCGCCGGCAGAACTCGCAGATGTCCCAGACGATGAGGAAGTAGCCGGCAAAGCCGAGCGCCTCGATCATGTCGAGCTCGTAGTCGATCTGCTTGTACGCGCCAGCGACTCGTTCGCTTGCGCGCGGGCCGTAACGCCGGGCCGCGCCTTCGTAGGTGAGGTGGCGCAACCAGCTCATCTCGGTGTGACCGTCGGGGACCGGCCAGGGCGGAAGGTTGGGCGCGACCAGCTTGAGGTCGAAGGCCAGCTCGCGACCAAGTTCGGCGGCTCGCTCGACGACGCCGGGATAGCGGGCGAAGCGACGAGCCTGCTCGGCGCCGCTGCGGAGGTGGGCGGTGGCTGCGGCGGGAAGCCACGGGTCGATCTCGTCGAGACTGCGACGAGCCCGCACCGCGGCAAGAGCGGTGGCCAGCCGGCGGTGCCGCGGCGTGGCGTAGTGAACGTTGTTGGTGGCGATCACGTCGACGTTGGCCTTTATGGCGAGGTCGACCAGCGCATCGTTGCGCGCCGAGTCCAGCGGCGCGCCGTGGTCCCACAGTTCGACCGCCACGTTGTCGCGGCCGAAGCATGCGACGAGATCAGCTAGGGCGCGGGCTCCGGCCGCTGGGCCATCCCGCTCGAGCGCGAGAGGAACCGTTCCCTTGCGACACCCGGTGAGCACGAGCCAGTGGTTCTCGTGCAAGGCGCAAAGCTCGGCCCGCTCGTAGATGGGCTTGCCCTTTTCCTTGCTGCGCATCTGCGCCTGGCTGAGCGCCCGCGCCAGCTGCGCGTAGCCCTGCGGACCGCGAGCCAGGACGACGAGGTGGGTGCCTTCGGGGTCGGCCATGCCGTTCTGTGGTTTGGTGAGGGCGAGACTGAGCTCGGCGCCGAAGACCGTGGGGAGCTCTACCGCCCTTGCTGCTTCGGCGAAGCGGACCACGCCGTAGAAGCCGTCATGATCGGTGATGGCAAGAGCTTCGAGACCGAGGCGGGCGGCCTCCTCGGCCAACTCCTCGGGGTGCGACGCGCCGTCGAGGAAGCTGAAGTTCGAGTGGCAGTGCAACTCGGCGTACGGAACGGCGCCAGTGCGTCGTTGGAGTTGCTGCGGCGGCTCGTACGGCTGGCGTTTGAAGGACCTGGGCGTGTCTCTATCCATGGCCGAGGCTTTGCGACGGCCATCGCCATCACCAAGGCGAGCGTTGAGCTCGCGCCACGACATGTCGGGGTTGTTGAACCCCATCTACCGCCCATCAGTCATAGGTAGCTTCGATGAACCACTGACCGCCTTCGATGGAGGCGAGATAGGCGGCGCCATCGGCGGTGGTGAGTTGAAAGCGGGCGCGACGGCGATGCGTGGTCAGATCCCACCAGCGTTCGTCGATCGGCCACGGCCCGGCCCAACCGGTGATCTCGACGTTGTTGAGCTTGGCCGGAGATGAAGTAACCAGTCCTCGGCCGTTCACGCCGACAGCGACGCCCTCTTTGTCAACGACCGAGCACTGCCGGCTGCCCACCAGCGCCGGCGCCGGTGGCGGGATGTGGCCGGGCCACGGGGCGAGCGCAGTGACGTCGTTATCCAGAGCGTCGCCCCATGGCACCAGACAGATCTGCTCGGCCGGGCTGCGGCCACCGGCAGGCGCAGCAGTGACCACCGCCTCTGGGCCGAGCATTCCTTGCACGCGCGCCAAAGCGCGCGAAATCCGATCATTGACCGCCCGACCACCCCAGAAACCGTGCTGGGTACCGCTGTCGGGGCCGACCTCGTCGGGGACGAGTCGCAAGATCGCGATCCCGCTCGTAGGTCGGTCACCCCACGACTGACGGTTGAGCCAGCCATCGACCTGCCAGCGCACCCGCTCGGCGATCATCCCCGGTGTAAGGGCACCGTCGTGACGCCACAACCGTGACAGTGACTCACCGTGTTCGGTCTCGGCTTCGATGGCGATCCGCGTACAGGCCAGCCCGCGCCGGACGAGTTCCTCATGGAGTTCATGAGCGAGGTGGCGGGCGACAAAGGCAGCCCGATCGACCTGCTCGGCCGGCGGGTCGAGTTCCATGGCAAAGGTGAGGTCGGGCGGCGGGATACGGGCCTCGAGCGGCCGCTCATCAAGCCCGCTGGCGAGACGATGAGCCAGGGCGCCGTCAGGCCCGAAACGGGCGAGCACGTCGACCGCGGGAAGTGCGGCGAACGCGCCGAGTGTGCGCAGACCGAGGCGACACAACAGGTCGACCAGGTCGGGACGCTCCAACGCCGAGACCGGGAAGGGCGCGAGAAATTGACGTGATTCGCCAGGCGGGACGATGGCGTCGATACGCGCCGCGATGGTGGAGGTGAACGGACCGTCGGCGATGCCGATGTGCGCGCCTCCGACAAGAGCAGCGATGCGTTTCGCCAACGCCTCGTCGCCGCCGAAGTAGCGGGAGGGGCCCAGTGTGGCGAACGCGCACAGCCCGGGACGGACGATCTCGACCCGCGGCGTGAGCGACTCGATGGCAGCCACCACCGGTTCGAAGGCGCGGGCGTCGCGATCGGCGTCGTACTCGAGCACCGTGACCGTCGGGGACCGACCCTGCCCTTCTCGCCGCCGCAGACCTCGCCGCACCCCGTCGGCCCGGGCCGCGGCCGAGCAGGCCACCACCCGATTGGCGAACACGACAGCGACTGGATCGACAGTGCTGTCGAACCCCGCGGCGAAGACCGGCCAGTCCGGGATCCATACCGTGAGCGTGCGAACGGCCACTCATTGAGTATCGAACGTTTGTTCGATCAGGTCAAGCGGAGCTCCTGGAGGGCCGTCGTGGCCAGAACCAGCGCCGCGTCCAGATTGAGCGCGCGACCGCGGGACCGCGCCGCGGCCACTGCTTCAGCACCAACCGCCGCCAGCAGATCGGCCTCGCACTCGGCCAACCAGCCCCGGTCGCTGGGATCGAGGAGTTGGTTCGGTTCGTCCAGCTCGGCGGCGGCGAGAAGCGCAGCGCCGTCGACCAATCCCGACCGGGCGGCCACCGCTCCGGCGGACAACACCGCCAGCGAATGCAGGGTGACGTTGGTGGTCGCCGACGCGTCGGCGACCACCTCGAGGGCGAACCGCACCGCGTCGTCATCCGCGCCGGTGCGCGCCGCCAACAACGTCTGGTTGAACCCCGACGTCACCACACCGTCAGGCAAGCCCAAAGCACCGAATAACTCACGACACTCTCCGACACTCTGGCGAGCCCGGTCGAGGTCGCCCAGCGCCATGGCTGCGGTGGTAACTGCGCCAAGCGCCGCAGCCTTGCCACGGGGCTCGGCCATCTCACGAGCCAGCGTCAGCCGCTCCTCGGCGAGCGCCAACGCGCGCTCGGCGTCACCACGGTGCAAGGCGACCATGCTCAGATTCGTGAGCGCACCGGCGGCCAACCCCCGCTGATGGTGCTCAATGGCGAGTGCCCGACCGAGTTCCAGCTCCCGCTCGGCCTCATCGAGCTCGCCCAGGCGGATGAGCGCGCCGCCCCGGTTGATCCGCGCCTGGGCCTCGAGGGTGAACCTGCCGGTATCCCTGGCGTCGGCGATCACCGCGTCCAGGTCGTCGACCGCACCGCGGGCATCGCCCAGGATCTGCTTGCGGAGGGCGATACGCGTGCGAGCGGCCAGATGAGGCGGACTCAGCGGCTTAGAGATCTCGAGCGCCTGAACGAATGGGTCGGGGCGATCAGTAGGTGGTGGCTCGGCGATTGACGTCCCGGCCAGCAATGCCAGGGCGAGGGCACGGGGCGGCGCGTCGCCACTCGCGATCACCGTCTGCGCCACCTCGAAAGCGCGCCGCGGATCGCCGGCCGAGGCTAGGAGTTGGGCGAGCGCGGCCATGGCGGCGGAGCGCTCCCGTCCCGCGGGGCAGGCGTCAATGGCGGCTTCGACCAGCGGGATGGCCTCGCCCCACAGACCGCGCTGGTCGTACCAGTGGGCGACTGACGCGGCGAGGATCGCCGCTTGCCGGGTATCTCGATCGGGGCGGCTCAATGCGGCACGCACGTCAGCGATCAGCGCGTCGATGTCGTCGAGAAGCTCTCCCTCCGGCTCGTCGACCGAATCCGCCAACCGCTGCACGAACCAGTCGAGGCGGCGGGCGGCAACCCGCGCCGCCACGCCCTCGTCGATTGTGCGGGCCGCGAACGCCCGCACCGTGTCGAGCAAGCGGATGCGCTGCGGTGGACCATCGTCCACCGCCACGAGTGAGCGGTCGATCAGCATCTGGAGCGAGCTGCTCGCCGACCGATCGTCCGTACAGACCTCGAGGGCGGCGGGGGGCGTCCAGCGACCGAGGAGCATCGAGAGCTGCATCAGCAGGTCTCGAGCATCGGGCTTCAGCTGTTCGACCGACCAGCCCACCATGGCTTCGAGCGTGCGGTGACACGGCAACGCGGTGCGATATCCGTTGGTGAGGAGCGCGAAGAGATCGTCGAGCGAGGCGACCACGGCCGGCAGCCCCCGCTCGGTGATGCGGCCGGCCGCCAATTCGAGGGCCAGCGGTATGCCGTCGAGCCGTCGAGTGATTTCCGCGATGTCGGCCAACTCTTGCGCGGTGGGCCCGAGATTTGCTCCCGCCTCGATCGCTCGCTGCACCACGAGCCGGACAGCGTCCTCCCCCAAGGGCTCAACGGCGACCATCCGTTCATGGGGCACCCGGATGGGTTCGATGCTGGTGGCCAAAACGACGAGGTTCGGACAGTCGTCGTAGAGCTGTTCAACCGCCTGCGCGACACCGTCGAGGCAGTGTTCGCAGCTGTCGAGAACAAGTAGCCGCCGACCGCTACCGATCACCGCCGCGAGCGCAACGAGCGGCTCGACTCCAGGCGCGGGGCGAACGTCCACCGCAGCCGCCAATGTCGGTCCCACCAGATCAGGACCGGGTACCGACGAAAGCTCGGCCACGTGGAGACCGTCGGTGAATACTGCGGCCGCCGCCGCCGCCGCTTCGAGGGCCAGGCGCGTCTTACCGACGCCGCCGATGCCGACCAATGTGATCAGTGGCTGGGTGAGTAGAAGGCGGCCCAACTCCTCGAGTTCGCGCTCGCGACCGACGAGACTCGTACGCGGCAGGCGCAGTCCGTGATCGGCACGGGTCGCCCGTAGCGGTGGAAAGCCGCTCGGCAATCCGGGCCCGGCCAGTTGCGCCAGGTCGACGGCGCCATCGAAGTCCCGGAGCCGAAAGGCGCCGAGACGCTCTAGTCGGATGTCGTCGTCGAGCGAGGTGCCCTCGGTCACCGCATCCGTCGCGAGGATCTGTCCGCCGTGGGCGGCGGCGGCGACCCGAGCCGCCTGATGTACCGCGAGCGCAACGAAGTCGCCGTCGGGCCGGCGCTCGGCCGCACCGCGGTGCATACCCATGCGAACCCGCAGCGGCGTCGGCCACGGCTCGTCAGTAATAGCCCGCTGAGCCGTGGTGGCGAAGGCCAATGCCGCCGCCGCATCCTCGAACGCCAGGAAGAAGCCGTCGCCCTCGGTCTTGATCTCGTCGCCGCCCGCCCTCATGAGGGCAGTACGAATGAGCTCGCGGTGACGCTCGAGTAGCGCCTCGTACGCCTCCTCGCCCACCGAACGCAACAGCTGGGTTGAGCCTTCGATATCGGTGAAGCAGAACGTGATGGCCGTCACTCGGTCATCCCCGGCGGTAGGCCGTTGCCTCGCGCACCGCGTCCGTCGGCAGAGGCCCGTAGATGTGCGGAAACCCGCCTTCGACCTTGATCTCACTCGGTATCAGTGCGGGGTCGATCGTGAGCAGCACGACGTCTTCCCGGCCCGCGTAATAACGAGCCGCAGTATCTGCGACCTGGTCGGCAAACGAACAGTGGATGAATCCCTCCTGCTCGAGCGTGCGATCGATGGTCGACCAGCGGTATTCGGCGCCGGCTTCGGCCCAACGCTGCGCAAGAGCGAGGTGGTAGATCAGGTCACGACCGCCGTCCATAGGGACGACGCTAGGGCAGGACGATCTCGGCGCGACGTTCGCGGGCGGCGGCGCGACGACCAGTTGCCACGACTTCAAGGCGGCGGTGTTGCAGATAACCGTGGCCGTCGCCCAAGCCTTCCCACTCCGACTTGCCGACTGACAAACGGACGTCGGCGCCCGGCCAGTCGCCGGCAACAACGAGGACAGCACCGCGCTCTCTTGCCCGCGCTTCGAGACGACGGTTGGGCCGGCGTTGTTGCAGCAGGACGACGTCGAAGGCGTCGAGTAACGCGCCAGCGACGGTTGGCCAGTCGTCGCCCGGGTTGGCAACCATCGGAAAGCGCGACAGGTCGATACCGGCCTCGGCGGCGGCGACCACACCCAGCGACTGCACCCCCACCGCCGCACACCACGCCCCCGCCTGCGACGGCCCGGCGATGACCGCCAACGCGAGGCCAAGCGAACCGGTGACCGCGACCGTCGACCCTCGCCGCAACCCGCCACCGTTGAACAACGGCTCCAGCTTGGCGACTACGGGCAGAACCTTGTCGGCGGCCAGCGAGACCGGGGCAGCCTTGCCCGCCAACTCCCGCAAGGTCTCAGTAGTTGCCAGCGCCCGCTCGGCCACGACCACGAATCCAGTGTACCGAACATGTGTTCGGCCTGCCCAACAGCATGTGTCGGTGGCGAATCGAACAAAAACCACGATTGAGCACCGACACTGGTTTGGGACAAGGATTGCAACATGGTCGATCGCCTGAGCCCGCTCGATGCGTCGTTCCTCCATATCGAGGACGACGTCAGCCACATGCACATTGCATCGGTGGCCATCTTCGAGGGGCCAGCCCCCGACTACGAAGACGTGGTCGAGATGGTGGCCAGCAAGCTTGCGCTGGTCCCCCGCTATCGCCAAGTGGTGAAGTTCATTCCGCTCCAACTGGGCCGCCCGGTCTGGGTCGACGACCCTCACTTCAACCTCCGCTACCACGTGCGGGCGACGGCCCTGTCGTCGCCGGGAGGCGACGATCAGCTCCGGACGCTGGTGGGCCGGGTCATGTCGCAACAGCTCGACCGGGCCAAGCCGCTCTGGGAGATGTGGATGGTCGAGGGCCTGGAGAGCGGCCACTGGGCGCTGATGTCGAAAACCCACCACTGCATGGTTGATGGTGTCTCCGGTACCGACCTGCTCACCGTGGTCCTCGACCAAGAACCCGACCCGCCGCGCAATACCGTCGACGACTGGAAGCCCGAAGCACAGCCCTCCACTCGGGAGCTCCTTACTGGTGCCATCGCTGAACGCATCACCAGCCCCTACGAGCAACTGCGCGGCCTGCGAAGCGCGACGCGTGCGCCGCGCCAGGCCGCCGACCAGCTCACCGAGGTCGTGCAGGGCGTGCGATCGCTGGCCGGGCTGGTGCGGGCAACGCCCGAGTCGACGCTCAACGGCCCCATCGGTCCCCACCGGCGGTGGGCGTGGGCCCGCTCGACGCTGGCCGACGTGAAGACGATTCGCGCCGGGCTCGGTGGCACCGTCAACGACGTCGTGCTGGCCGCGATTACCCGTGGCTTCCGCGACCTGCTGGAGTCCCGCGGTGAGTCCACCGATCGCGTCGTCCGTACGCTCGTGCCCGTCTCGGTGCGAGTGAAGGGGGTCGCCGGGCCCGCGCAGGGCGACGGCACGTTCGACAACAAAGTCTCGGCCATGTTCGCCGAGTTGCCCGTGTACATCAGCGAGCCGCGTGATCGCCTCGATGCGATCCACGCGCAGATGGCCGACCTCAAGGAGTCGAAGCAGGCGGTCGCCGGCGAGGCGTTGACGTCACTCACCGGCTTCGCGCCGCCCATGCTTCTCGCTCTCGGCACGCGGGTGTTCAGCCGGCTTCCGCAGCGCAACGTCAACACCGTCACCACCAACGTGCCCGGGCCGCAGTTCCCGCTGTACGCGGCTGGGCGCAAGATGCTCGAGGCGTTCCCGTACGTGCCGCTCGCCGGCAGCGTGCGGGTAGGGGTCGCGATCTTCTCGTACAACGGCATGATCAACTTCGGCGTCACCGGCGACTACGACACCGCGCCGGACATCCAGGTGTTGTGCGACGGTATCGAGAACGGCATCGCCGAACTCGTCAAGCTGAGCCCTGGCGACTAAACCCGCGGCCGCGTCGAGGGACCCGGTCGCCTCGATCGACACACTGCCGCGCCGCGGCGACGATCGGCGTCGTGCTCTACCACTCGTGGCTGATCACCGGCGCCAATCGTCTGGACGGCGGTCTCGTGCGAGGAATCGTCAGCCTCGGCTGGATCGGGGTCGATGTGTTCTTCGTCCTCAGCGGTTTCGTGCACTTCTTGCCGATCGCAAGCCGGCCTGACCGGGGCACCGGGCCGTGGCGGCAATACGCGCGACGACGGATCAGCCGGGTAGTCCCGGCGTACTACGCGGCGCTCATCACCGTCCTCATACTCGTCGGCACCATCGACTGGTTCGGACTGCTCGGACACCTCGCGTTGTTGCAGGTGCCGCTGTTCGGCTTGTCGACCAGGACCGGCCTCCAGGCCAACCAGCCCGTGTGGACGCTCTCGATCGAAGCGGCGTTCTACGTGCTGCTCCCCTTCGTTGCCGCTCGGTACGTGCGCCGGCCAGGGTGGTGGCTGGCCGGCGCACTCATCGTCGCCGCGGGCTGGAAGCTGGCGACCGAACCGCACGGCGTGCGTTGGGCCATGCAGTTCCCGTCGTACGTGGCGCACTTCGCGCTTGGCATGACCGCGGCGTGGGTCTTCATCAACCGGTCGCGCTTCGAGGGTCTTGTCCGCTGGGCGCTCGTCGGCCAGGTTGCGTCGCTCGCGTTGTTCCTCTGGCTGGCCTCGCGCTTCATCGACACCGAGGCCCTGCGCCGCTTCACCGACAACTTGTCGATGGCGGTCGCCTTCACCGTGTTCGTACTCTTCACCGCGCTGCGGCCTCGTTCCTTGCGGCCAGGCCCGCTGAAGTTCGTGAGCGCGGTCAGCTACGGCGTGTACCTCTTCCACATACTCGTGATCGGCCGGCTCTTACGGTTCGTGAGTCCCGACGGCTCGGCCGGCGCCTTTGTGAAGGTCGCCGCGCTCACGACCGTCATCTCCTTGGTGATCGGGTATGCATCGCTGCGCCTGATCGAGAACCCGGTCCGCGACTGGGCCAAGCGCACCTGAGGCGTCAGGGGAACAGTCCGCGCGCGGCGATCGCGTCGGCCACCCGTTCGACCGCTAACGCGAACGCACCACGGCGGAGTGAAACCCCCAACGCGTCGGCGCGGGCCCACACCTCGTTGAACGCCGTGTCCAGCACGGCGCGTAAGCGCACCGCCACGGTGTCCTCCTCCCAGGCGTAGCCCTGGCGGCTCTGCGCCCATTCGAAGTACGAGACGGTGACACCGCCGGCGTTGGCCAGGATGTCGGGGACGACCACGATCCCCCGGCGATCCAGCACGGGATCGGCGGCGGGGAGGGTCGGGCCGTTTGCCGCCTCGACGACCACACGCGCTCCCAACCGCGCGGCGACGTCCTCGTCGAT
Source organism: uncultured Actinomycetes bacterium (assembly GCA_963742585.1). Classification (GTDB taxonomy): domain Bacteria; phylum Actinomycetota; class Acidimicrobiia; order Acidimicrobiales; family JACDEA01; genus JACDEA01. The sequence continues at coordinate 517,377 of CAVUMI010000009.1, read as the reverse complement.
CACGCCCGCCAGCGCGGCGGGCACGGCCAACTCGCACTCGAGCGACCACAGATCGTCGGGCGGAAGGGGATCACTGCCCTCGAAGCCGGTGACCGACCCGGTCGCCCCCACATGATCCGACAGGGCACCAACATCAAGGCCGCCGGGATTGTGAATGGCGCCACCGACATCGCTCACCGCGATCACCCGCATACCGGCTGACGCCAAGAGATACGCGAGGGGGCCGCCCACCTTGCCGAAGCCTTGAATCACGGCCCGACCTCCGACGAACGGCAGCTCGGCGGCGACAAAGGCGGCCCGGGCCATCAACAACACGCCGGTCGACGTGGCCCCGGCGTGCGCGCGCGTCCCGCCGACCGCGAGCGGCTTGCCCGTCACCGCGCCCGGTGTGAGCTCGCCACGGATGAGCGACAAGGTGTCGAGCAGCCACGCCATTACCCGTCCATCGGTGTTGACGTCGGGCGCGGGGATGTCGCGGTCAGGCCCGAGCAGCGGCGCGATCTCCACCGTGTACCGACGCGTCACTCGCTCCAGTTCGCCGAGCGACATCAGAGTGGGGTCGCAGCGCACGCCGCCCTTGGCGCCACCGAAAGGAAGGTTTGTCACGGCGGTTTTGAACGTCATGCTGGCGGCGAGCGCCATGACATCGTGAACCTCGAGGTGCGGGTGAAACCGGATGCCCCCCTTGGCCGGCCCGCGCGCGGTGTCGTGGTGCACGCGCCAGCCGGTGAACACCTCGACCCGACCGTCGTCCATCCGCACGGGAATCGCGACTTCGAGTACCCGCTTCGGCGTGCGCAGAACACGGTGGATGTCGGGGTCGATCCCGGTCAGCTTCGCCGCGTCGTCGAGCCGTTCGAGAATCGCAGCCCATGGGTCGCTGGCACTCACCAGCACCATTGTCTCAGCTAGGGATCGAGGGGGTCACGCCTTCGCGGTAGTGCGTAAACAGGGAGGTGATCAGCTCGGTCATGCCCTCGGGCGACGCGCCGTCGGCCAGGTGCACGGTGACCTCGTTCGAATAGATGTGAACGGAGTCCACGCCGCCCCGCTCGAACAGCAATCGCGCCAGACGGTCGGGCGGCCGCTCGCCGGACGCATCGGCAATCGAGTGATACCGCTCGTGATCCATGCCGGTGAGGCTGCGGTTGAGTTCAAAGCGCACCACGCCCGGCGTGGACGTCGGCTTCTGAATGACGGTTATCGGCTGGCCCATGTCTCGGAGGAGAGTAGTCCGGTCGGTACGCTTGCCCGCCATGGCCGAGCCGCAGCGCGAGCAGGTCCCCTGGCGGATCATCTTCGCCGCAATTTTTGCAGTGCTCGTCGTAGGATTGGGGCTCCTCCTACTCACCGAGTTGTCCCGGATCGTGGCCCTGGTCGTCGTTGCCGGCTTCTTCGCGGTGATCCTCGGCCCGCCGGTCCACTTCCTCGAGACCCGTGTCCACATGCGCCGTGGATTGGCCACCGCGCTCGTGTTCATCACCGGCCTTTTGCTGATCGCCGGGCTCCTCTACGCCTTCATCCGCCCGATCGTCGATCAGACCCAAAAATTCGTCGACGACCTGCCCGGCTATGTCGACGACGCGCAGGCGGGGCGGGGAACTATCGGCAAGCTGGTGAAGCGCTACGAGATCGACGAGTGGGTCGACCGCAACCAAGCGCAGTTCCGTGAGTCGCTGACGTCGGCCGGCCGTCAGGTTCCCCATTACCTGGGGCAGGTGGCCAACGGTGTTGTCGCCGTCCTCACGATCGCCTTTCTGTCGTTCTTCATGCTGCTTGAAGGCCCGAAGATTCAACGCGGCGCGCTGCAACTCATCGAACCGGAGCGTCGACGCGAGCGATTCCGACGCGTCACGACCGACTGCGCCCGTGCGGTCACCGGCTACATGTTCGGCAACCTGGTGATCAGCGTGATCGCGGGAGCGCTGGCGTACATCTTTCTGTGGATCATCGGCGTGCCGTTCAAGGAGGTCCTCGGCCTGTGGGTGGCCTTCGCCGACCTCATCCCACTGGTAGGCGCCACCCTCGGGGCGGTTCCCGCCGTGTTCGTGGCGTTCCTCCACTCGTTCTGGGCCGGTATCGGCACCGTCATCTTCTTCATCGTGTACCAGCAGTTCGAGAACCACGTGCTCCAGGTCACGATCATGTCCAAGACGGTGAACCTCAACCCGCTCACCGTATTGATCAGCGTCCTGGTCGGCGTCGAGTTGTTCGGCATCCTGGGCGCGCTGCTGTGCATCCCCGTCGCCGGCATTATCCAAGTCGTCGCGCGCGACATTTACGACGAGCGCCGGGGCCGGCTGAAGCCCGAACCCACCGTCGGGGTCGACGAAGTGCCGATCAGTCAGTTGCCGGACGACTAAATGCCGAGCGAGGAGGTCGAGCTCGAAGGTCACATCATCGACTCGCTCACGCTGGCCAAGGTGATGGACGTCATCCTCGCCGCCGGCGCGGACTATCAGATACTCGATGTAGCGATCGGCAAGCGGAACGCCGATCAGAGCCGGGCGCGGATCAGCGTGTCCGCGCCCGACGACGAACGCCTCGAAGCCCTCCTCGCCGAGTTGCAAGTCCACGGCGCCAACCGCGTCGATCCTGGCGATGCCGCAACCGCTGAAGCCGACCGGGACGGCGTGCTGCCGCCGGGGTTCTACTCGACGACCAACCTCCCGACCGCGGTTCGCATCGACGGACACTGGATCGAGGTCGAGAACCCTGAGATGGACTGCGCCATCGTCATCCGGCCGGACTATCGAGCCCGCACCTACCCGATGCACCGCGTGCGGGCCGGCGACCGCGTCGTGGTGGGTCACGACGGCGTGCGGGTGACGCCCCACGAGCGACCCCGGGGCGCCAGTCCGTTCGAATTCATGGCTTCGGAGGTCAGCTCCGAAAAGCCCAAGTCCCTGATCGTCTCGGACGTCGCGGCGCGTATCCGCCGGGCCAAGTCATCGGGCGGCAGGATGCTCGCGGTGTGCGGTCCGGCCGTCATCCACACTGGCGCCGGCCCCCCACTGGCCCGCCTCGTGGCCGAGGGTTGGGTCGACGTGTTGTTCGCCGGCAACGGATTCGCCGCCCACGACATCGAGTCGAATGTGATGGGCACGTCGCTCGGAGTGTCACTGCGTGAAGGCACGGCGGCCGAAGGCGGCCACGCCAACCACCTTCGCGTGATCAACGAGGTGCGCCGCTACGGGTCGATCGAGGCCGCGGTCGAGGCCGGCTACATCGATGGGGGTGTGATGTACGAGTGCGTCCGCCGGGGCGTGCCGTTCGTCCTCGGGGGATCGGTCCGCGACGACGGTCCGCTCCCCGACGTGTACACCAATGTCGTCGAGGCAGCCGATGCCATGCGCTATCTGCTCCCCGGCGTGACCGTGGCCATGATGCTGGCGTCGACCCTCCACGCCATCGCCACGGGCAACCTGTTGCCGGCCGGCGTCGAGACATATTGCGTCGACATCAACCAGGCGGTGGTAACCAAGCTGGCCGACCGGGGCAGTCATCAGGCGTTGGGCATCGTTACCGATGTCGGGCTGTTCATCGGTGACCTGGCCGAGCAGCTGTGTCCCTGACCTGGGGCCGCCGGTACTTGATGTGTCCGCCAGAGCATTTCGGCGTGCTCTACGAGATCAACCCGTGGATGCACACCGAAGTTCGTGTGGACCTCGACGCCGCCCGGGCGCAATGGGATGCACTGGTGGCCGCTCTACGGGCGGCCGGCGCTGACATCGAGGTGATGGAGCCGCACGCCGACCTTCCCGATCTCGTGTTCACTGCCAACGCGGGAATCGTCAACGCCAACCAGTTCATCCCCTCCCGCTTCCGCCATCCGCAGCGCCAGGGTGAGTCGCCGTACGACGCCGAATGGTTCGCGGAGCGTGGCTACCAGGTTGATGAACTGCCGGCGGACGTGTGCCACGAAGGCGCGGGTGATGCCCTCCCCTTCGCCTCCGGCCTCGTGTCGGGCTATCGGTTCCGATCCGACGCCGCCGCGCACGCCGACCTGTCCCGGCTCACCGGGGCGGCGGTTCGCTCGGTGGAGTTGGTCGACCCCCGGCTGTACCACCTCGATCTGACGTTCTGCCCGCTCGACGAGCGCCGGGCGATCGTCGCCCCCCTCGGCTGGGATGCCTACGGGCGCCGGGTGATGGAGGCGATCGTGGCCGAGCCACTGGTGTTGTCCGACGACGAGGCACTCGCGTTCGTGGCCAACTCGGTAGTCGTGAACTCCACCGTCGTGATGCCGAGTTGCCCGCCGGGAGTCGGCCGCCAGCTCGAAGCGTGGGGCTTCGACGTCGTCGTGGTCCCCGTCGATGAGTTCCTCAAAGCCGGCGGCGGCTGCAGATGTCTCACACTCGCGCTAGACGTGGAACTGTGATGGGCCATGAGTGATGCGATGCGGCAGGCGATGCCATTCCTCGGTTTGCTGGACATCGAGGTGGTGACAAACACGGCGGAGGAGGTGCGGCTCCGGCTGGCGTGGCGGGAGGAGCTGTGCACGACGCTCGGAATCATGCACGGCGGAGCGATCATGAGCCTGGCCGACACCGCTGGTGCTATGTGTGCGTTCCTGAACCTGCCAGCGGGCGCGGGCACGACAACGATCGAGTCCAAGACCAACTTCCTCCGCGCGGTTCGAGACGGTTCGGTGGAGGCGATCTCGAAGCCACTGCACGCGGGCCGCACCATCGTCGTCCTGGAGACCGACGTCGTTGACGACGCCGGGAAGCGCATCGCCAAGGTGACGCAAACCCAGGCCGTGCTGCAGCCGCAGGCGTAGCCGTCGGTGTTCCGGTCGCTCGACTTCATCTACACGCCGACGGGGGACGTGGATGCCGCGGTGACGTACTACGTCGACGTGCTGGGTGGCTCGCTCGACTTCAACATCCAGGGCATGGGGACGCGGGCGGCCCGCGTCGACCTCACCGAGGGCGGGCCGGCCATCTTGCTGACCGCCCACCTCAGTGGTGAACGGCCGATCCTCGTGTATCGGGTGGACGACTACGCGGCCGCCACCGCTGCGCTGCGGGCCCAGGGAGTGTCCCTCCACGAACTCGAGATCCCGCACGGTCCCTGCGCCAGCTTTGTTGCCGAGGGAGACCAGCGGTTCGCTGTCTATGAGCTAGTCCGGCCCGATGCCAACGAGCACTTCTCGGGCCGCATCGACGGCTGAGAGATCAGTCGTCAAGGGATGGAAGCCGAAGCGGACCAGATCGCCGCGGACATCGACGACGATGCCCGCCGCGGCCAGCTTGTCCCGCACGGCGGGAGCATCGGTCATCCGAACCGCGACGTGACCACCGCGACCTGACCCGACCCGTGGCGTGACGACGTCCGCAGGCAACCCGTCGATGAAGCGCGTGGTCAGTTCCAGGCTCGACGCGCGCACCGCCTCGATCCCGGCGCTTTCGATGGCGCCCACGGCGGCGTCGACCCCGGCCAAGCCGAGGATGGGTGGCGTGCCGACCTGGAACCGCCGAATATCGGGCTCGGGGTCGTAGGCCGGACCCATCGCGAACTGGTCACGCTGGCCAAACCACCCCCAAATTGGCTGGCGCAACTGCGACTGCAACGCACGGCGCACGTAGAGAAACGCGGGCGCGCCGGGTCCGGCGGCGAGCCATTTGTAGGTGCACCCGACGGCCAGGTCGGCGCCAATCTCGTCGAGCGCGACCGGCAGGATCCCGACCGCATGACTCACGTCCCACAACATCAGTGCTCCCGCGGTGTGGGCTGCGCTGGTGATCGCAGCGACATCGGCAATCGTTGCGGTGCGGAAGTCGACCATCGACCGGCAGACGAGTGCGGTTTCCGCGTCGATGTCGCGCCGAATGTCGAGGCCCCGTGCCGCCGCGAGTCCTTCGAGCACGTACCGGTCGGTCGGGAACTCGTCCGCGGCGATCACGATCGCGCCACGGTCGGGTCGGGCATCGAGCACGGCGGAAGCCAGCTTGTAGATGTTGACTGATGTGGAATCACCCACGACGATCTGACCCGACGCCACACCGAGGGCGGCGGCGCCCAGCCGGTCGCCGACCGCACAGGCCAGCTCGAGCCACTCGTCCCAACCGTCCACCAGCCGATCGGCCCAGTGATCGGTGGCCGCAGCCAGCGCGGCCTTCACCGCGGGTATCGGTGGCCCGAGCGAATGTGCCGCCGCGTAAACGCGCTGGTTCACGGAAGCCGCTCGAGCACCGCCGCCCATGCCGGGTGACCGGGATCCACGATCGCCATGTGCTCGGTGTCGAACTCCAGCAGTTCAATGTCGTCGCCGGCTGCCTGCGCCGCCTCGAAGTAGCGGCGCGCCACCTCGATGGGGACGTTCTCGTCCAGACGACCGTGGATGAGCACTTGCCGCACGCCGGTGGGCAGGCGCTCCGCGGGCGATGCCATGGCGTAGGCGTCGGCCGACCCTTCGGGTGGGCCGCCCATGAACAGCGCCACGGCTCCCGCGCCCAACCCGAGCTCGTGGGCATGGCGCAGGTCGGCCACGCCCGCCTGCGCAACCGCGAGGCTCGGCGTCACGAGAGGATTGGCCCGACCGGCGGCCCACAGCGACAGGTGACCCCCGGCCGAATGGCCCACCAAGGCAACGCGCATCAGGTCGAGGTCGTACGCGGGAGCGATCTCGTCAAGGAAATCGATCCCCGCGCTTACGTCCTCGAGGGTCGCGGGGTAGCCGCCGTCGGCCTCCGGGCCCATTCTCCGGAACTCGAGGTTCCACGCGGCGAATCCACGCGACGCGAGATCCTCAGCCAGCGGTTGGACATATGCGCGGTCGTAAAGGTCGCGCCAGAAACCACCGTGCAGGATCACGACGACGGGAAACGGACCCTCGCCGTCGGGCATGTGAAGGTCGCCGACCTGGTCTTTGTGGTGCCCGTAGGCAAGCGTGATCAGCGGCTCAGAAGGTGACGGGGAGCGACGCCAACCCCCGGAGGGTGACGTTGTCCTTGTACGGCGGATGCTCGTCGGCGAGCGCGAGCTTCGGCATCCGCCGCAGCATGGCGTTGACGGCGATCTGGCCCTCGGCCCGGGCCAACGACGCGCCGACGCAGAAGTGGATACCGCTGCTGAACGCGATGTGCGAGTTGGGCGTCCGGTGAAGGTCGAGGCGGTTCGGGTCGGCGAACTCGGCCGGGTCGCGGTTGGCTGCGGCCAGCAGCAGCACCGCCTGCTCCTTTTTCGGGATCCTCACGCCCGCGACCTCGATGTCCTCGAGCGCGGTCCGCGCATCCAATTGCACCGGCGGGTCGTAACGCAACAACTCCTCGACGGCAGTCTTGATGAGGCTCGGGTCGCCCCGTAACTCGGCCATCTCCGCGGGATGGCGGAGGAGGGCGAGCATGCCGTTCCCGATCAGGTTGGTGGTGGTCTCGTGACCAGCGATCAACAGCAAGATGAGGTTGACGATCACCTCTTCTTGCGTGAGCTTGTCGCCTTGCTCCTCGGCGGCGATCAGTGCGCTCAGCAAGTCGTCCTGCGGTGACTGGCGGCGCTCGTTGATGAGCTGGGCGAAGTAGGCGATGAAGGCCAGCCCGGCGCCGGCGACTTCGTTCAGGAACTCCGGTCCGAGGTTGTCCAGCGGATCGATCGTGCGGGCGAGTGGCACCGACCAACCCTTGAGCAGTTCCCGGTCGCTGGCCGGAACGCCAAGTAGCTCGGCGATCATGATGACCGGGAGCGGATAGGCGACCTGCTCGATCACGTCCATCGTCCCCGCACCGGCCACCTCGTCGAGCAGCTCGTCGACGATGGACTCCATCCGCGGGCGCAGGCGATCGACGACGCGAGGTGTGAACGCCTTGTTCACCAGCCCACGCAGGCGCGTGTGATCGGGCGGGTCGGTGAAGAGCATGGGCCGGGCGTTGAGGGCACCCAACATGCCGCCACCGAGATCCAAGTCGCCGGCCTCTTCGGCATATCTGGACTTCGATCCGTCGTTGCTCCACCGCTCGTGATCTCGCAGGATCGCCAGGCAGTCGTCGTACCGCGTGAACATCGGCGAACCGTCTGGGCTCCAGTAGATCGGTGCCTCTTCACGCATCCGCTTGTAGGTGGGATACGGGTCGGCCCTGATTTCAGGGGCGAACGGATCGAACTCAAGCTGGACAGCCATCGCTCGTAGCCTAAGGCCGATAAAGGGAGCCGGAGGCGAAGACGGAGGCGACCGGGAAAATGAACTTGATAGGTGGACGGTGGGTGGCGGCGCGCTCTGGCCGCACCATGGAAGACCGCAACCCCGCTGACAACGATGACATTCTCGGTGAGGTGGCGCGCAGCGACCGCGAGGACGTCGCCGCTGCCGTGGATGCGGCCAAGGCCGCGTATGCCGGGTGGAGAGCGACACCGATGCCCGCGCGCGGCGACCTCCTGCGACGGGTCGGCCAGCTTCTCGAAGACGAGAAGGACACGCTGTCGCGCCTCATGACCCGCGAGATGGGCAAGACCCTGAAGGAGGCACGCGGCGACGTCCAAGAAGGCATCGACTTTGCCTATTTCATGGCCGGCCAAGCCCGAGCACCCGTGGGCGAGACGGTGCCCAGCGAACTCCCGCGGAAGCTGTCGATGACGCTTCGCCATCCGATCGGCGTCGTCGGACTCATCACTCCCTGGAACTTCCCCGTGGCCATCCCGACGTGGAAGCTTTGGCCGGCCCTGCTTGCGGGCAACTGCGTCGTGATCAAGCCGGCCGAGGACACGCCGCTGTGCGCACAGCGGCTGCTCGAGCTGTTGGAAGCCGCGGGGGTGCCGCCGGGCGTGGTCAACCTGGTGCAGGGCCTCGGTGAGGAAGCGGGTGCCGCGTTGGTCGCTCATCCCGACGTCGGGGCCATCTCCTTCACCGGCTCGCTCGATACCGGCCGCCTGATCGCCGCTGAGTGCGGCCGTCAGATGAAGCGGTACTCGATGGAGCTGGGCTCGAAGAACGTCAGCATCGTGATGCCCGATGCCGACCTCGACCTGGCGGTGGAGGGCATCGCCTGGGGTGCCTTCGCAACCAGCGGGCAGCGGTGTACAGCCACATCGCGGGTCGTGTCGCTCCATCCTGATTTTGCGGACGCGCTCGTCGCCAAGGTGGCGACCTACCGCCTGGGCCCGGGCGATGACGAGACCGTCGACCTGGCACCGCTGATCAACCGCGCACAGCGGGATCGCGTCATGGAGTACATCCGAGTCGGTACCGAGGATGACGGCGCCCGGCTCCTCACCGGCGGCCACGTGGTCGACGACGGGATCCGCGGCAAAGGCAACTACATCGCGCCAACGGTGTTTGCCGATGCCGAGCCGAGCATGCGAATCGCCCAGGAGGAGATCTTCGGCCCGGTCACCGCGGTGATCGGCGCCGCCAGTCTCGACGAGGCCATCGCCGCGGCTAACTCGACGACGTTCGGCCTCTCCGCATCGATCTACACGAGCGATGTGAACGCGGCGATGCGGGCGGTCACCGAGTTGGAGTTCGGGCTCGTGTACGTGAACGCGCCGACGATCGGCGCCGAGGTACAGCTGCCCTTCGGGGGCATGAAACGCACGGGCAACGGGTTCCGCGAAGCCGGCCCCCACGCGTTGGACGAATTCAGCGAGTGGAAGGCCGTCTCCATCGACTTCAGCTCGCAGCTACAGAAGGCCCAGTTCGCCCCTGGCGAGTGACGAAGTGAAGCCACTCGGCCGACTCCCATTCATGCGAAGGGGATGGGGCCCCAATCGCTCTCGCGCCGGAGCGGTCCCGGAGGCCGAAGGCCGGATTGGCCGTGAGGCGCCCGGAACTCAGAAGTTCGCAGCAGAGACGCGGAGGAGGGCGCGGCGGGCGTTGCCGATACGGACCGCGTTGCTCTTGATCGCGGCCTCGACCTCACCGGGACTGTCGCCGCCGGGACCGACGAGGTAGAGCGCGGCGGCGCCAGCCACGTGCGGTGCCGAGGCCGAGGTGCCCGTGGCGGACGCCAGTGCGCCGTTCAGGAAATACGAGGGAATCTTCACCCCGGGTGCGTACACGTCGACGCAACGCCCGCCGTTACTGAACCCGGCCAACCTGTCCTTGGCGTTGGTCGAACCAACAGTGATCACGCCGTTGAGCTCACCCATGTGCGCGGGCGAGAACCGGCAGGCGTCACGGTGGTCATTGCCGGCCGCGGTGACGATGACGAACCCGGCCGAGACTGCTCGGCGGATCGCATCGTCGAAGACGCGGCTGATCGGACCGCCATAACTCATCGTCACCACCGACGGCCGGACACCGTGTTGCACGACCCAGTCGAGACCGGCGACCGAGTCGAGGTCGGTTCCGCGGCCGTTGCAGTCGAGCACCTTGACGCCGTGCACCCGCGCGCCGGGGGCGACGCCGACGAAGCCGGTGTCATTGTCGATCGCAGCCGCGATGCCTGCCATGTGGGTGCCGTGGCCCATGCAGTCGGTATTGGGACCACCGCGCGTGTTCACGTCGGTGCCGCCGTTGAGGTCGGCCATCGGCTGGATGCCGGTATCCAACACGTAGATGTCCATGTTCACGGCGCCGCTCCCGTCGCCGGGTCGGGTCGAGCTCCAGTTGTCGCCGATGCGAGACACCCTCTCGACACCCCACGGGATCGTCTGGGCGAACGCCTTCACAGGCTTGCTGCGCTCGACGTACGCCACCCGTTTGTCCTTCTTGATGGCGTCGATCTCGTCGTCGGCGATATCGGCGGCGTAGCCGCGCACTGCGTGCGCGTACACCTTCTGGACCTTCACCTTGCGCGTGCGGGTGTGTTCAGCGGCGACCGCTGAGGCTCGGTTGCCCTTCTTCAGAACGACGACATACCGATTGGTCGCGCGCATCTTGACCGTGCTGCTCGTGGTAGTCGGCTCGCTCTCCTCGGCGCCCGCCGCCCTGGTCGCCTGTGCGCGAGTCGTCGTGGTCGCCCGCGCTGCGGTGGTTGTCGTCCGGCGCGCGGTTGTCGTCGTCCGTTCGCGCTCTGTCGTCGTGGTGCGCTGACGCTCAGTCGTCGTCGTTCGGCGGCGTTCCGTCGTCGTGGTGCGCTCCTGCCGCTTCTGGTTCTCAGCCTTGTTGCCGTCGCCGTTCCTGTTGGCCGCGGTCGCAGTCTCGCTGACCAACATGCTGAGGATCGCGACGCCGGACGCGGCAGCGACGACTAGTCGTCGTGCGGGCATCCGAGCATGTTACTGCTGAGCGGCCCGCCGGCGTACGCGAACCACAATGACCCACGCGGCGATCGCAAACGCGACGGACACGAGCGCTAGCACTACATGAACGACCTTGAAGGCGGTCGAACGTGAATCATCTCCAATGACATTGCTGATGCGCGTGCCCCAGACCCACGCCGTCCAGATGGCGAAAGCGCGGAGAACGACACCTTCGCCTCGCGTCATGGGCGGCACTCTAGGATCCGCGCATGACCGCGACACAGTCGAGCCCGATTACCGAAACGGCGTTCGCCGAGGAGGCACGAGCATTCCTCGACGCCAATGCCGAGCCGCGTGGTGTCGAAGAGGCACAGGAATGGGGCAAAGGCTCCGACAACGTCGCATTGTTCGCCGAGAAGACCCCCGAACAGGAAGTCGAGGAAGTCAAACGGGCCAAGGCGTGGCGCAACACGGTGTTCGACGCCGGATTCGGCTGGGTTACCGGACCGAGCGAGTACGGCGGGCGCGAACTTCCCGCCGCTTACGACCGCCTCTACTCCTCGATCGAGGCGGGATACTCGACGCCGTCACAGTCGCCGTTCGGCATCGGACTTGGGATGGTCGCGCCGACGATCCTGGCCCACGCCACCGACAAAGCCCGGGGCCTCTACTTGCGCTCTCTGTACCGCGGGGAGATCGTCGGTTGCCAGTTGTTCAGCGAGCCCGGCGCCGGTTCTGACCTCGCCGGCCTTCAGACCAGGGCCGTGCGCGACGGCGAGGAATGGCTTGTGACCGGCCAGAAAGTGTGGACCTCGGGCGCGCAGTACAGCGACATCGGAGAGATCATCTGCCGGACCGACCCTGACGCCCCCAAGCACAAGGGCCTCACCGGCTTCATCGTCGATATGCACGCGCCGGGTGTGGAGGTGCGACCTCTTCGTCAGATGACCGGCGGCGCTTCGTTCAACGAAGTCTTTTTCAACGAGGTGCGCGTTCCGGACGACCACCGGCTCGGTGACGTCAATGAAGGTTGGACGGTCGCGCTCACCACGTTGATGAACGAGCGGGCGTCTATCGGCGGCGGCGGTGCGGGCGTCGGTGGTGGATTCATGAGCATCGAGCGCCTCGGTGACCTGCTCCGTCATCTCGGCAAGGACAAGGACCCGGTCCTGCGCCAGAAGCTGGCCGACGTCTTCATCAACACGCGCGTTGCCAGTTACACCAACCTGCGGGCGATGGCCAAGATCAAGGCCGGACAGCTACCCGGCCCCGAGATGTCGATCGGCAAGCTCACCCTCACGCAGAACATGCTCCGCGTGGCCGACTTCGTCAGCCTTGCTCTCGGGCCCAAGCTCGTCGCCGACGCCGGCGAATGGGGCACGTTCGCCTGGTCGCAACTGGTGATGGGCATCCCTGGGATGCGCGTGGCCGGCGGCACCGACGAGGTAATGCGCAACATCATCGGCGAGCGCGTCCTCGGGCTCCCCAAGGAGCCCCGCGCCGACAAGTAGCCCGCCTGCGGCGAACTTGGCGACTGTTGTGACCGTTGTTCTGACCGGCGGCCGGACGTAACCTGCGCCGCGTGCCGTGTCAGACCGTCCCTTCGCTCAAACTGGAGCGGGCGTTGTGGGATGAGGGCCACCGCATAGTGGTTGGGATGGATGAGGTGGGCCGGGGGGCATGGGCCGGTCCGCTGAGCGTCGGCGCCGCGGTGCTGCCGCCTGATCGCCGGGTCTACAAGGTCCGCGACTCGAAGATGCTCACCGAGCGGGAGCGAGAGCGTCTCTTCGACCGGATCGCCTCGTGGTGCGCCGCCTGGGCGGTCGGCCACGCCAGCCAGGAGGAGTGCGACCGGCTCGGGATGTCTGCCGCGCAGCGGCTAGCGGCGAAGCGAGCGATCGACGGCCTCGGCGTCACCCCCGACAAGGTCCTGCTCGACGGACGATGGGACTTCGTCGGCGGAGCGACCCGAATCGTGAAGGGCGACGCCACATGTCTGTCGATCGCGGCAGCGTCGATCCTGGCCAAGGTCACCCGCGACCGCATAATGCGGGAGGAGTCGGTGCATTTCCCGGGGTACGACTTCGAGCTCAACAAGGGCTACCCGTGTCCCCGCCACAAGATGGCGCTCAAGGCGTGGGGGCCGACCTCGATCCATCGCCGCACATGGGTCTTCATGGACCACCTGCCCTGGTTCGTCACGCGCGAAGAAGCAAGCCAACCCGCGCTGTTCGCCTCCGACTAGGAGCGTTCAGCCGGCCTGCTCCTGAAAGGTACGGCGGTAGGCCAGCGGCGACGTGCCGACGACTCTCTGGAAGTGGACCCGCAGCGCCGATGCCGTGCCGAAGCCACAGCTGCGGGCCACCTCCTCGACACCATCGGCCCCGGTTTCGAGCATCCGCTGGGCGACCTGCACGCGCTGATGCAACAGCCACTGGTGCGGCGTCGTCCCCGTGACCTGCCCAAACCGGCGCGGCGAACGTTCGGGGCGACATAGCCGCTCGTCGGGCCAGGTCGTCGACGGTGAGCGTCTCGTCGAGGTGCTCGAGCGCCCAGTCGAGCACGAGCCCGAACGCCTCATCACTACAGCTCGTGGCCATGGGCTGGTTGATGTACTGCGCCTGGCCGCCGTCGCGATGCGGCGGCACAACCAGCCGACGGGCGACGTTGTTGGCCGTCTCCGCGCCGTAGTCCATCCGCACGATATGCAGACACAGGTCGATCGCCGCCGCCGATCCCGCCGCGGTGAGGATGTCGCCCTCGTCGACGTAGAGCACGCCGGGATCGAGCTTTACTTCGGGAAAACGACGGGCGAACTCATCGACGTAGGCCCAGTGCGTGGTAGCCCGCCGACCGTCGAGCAGCCCGGTGGCGCCGAGCACGAACGCCCCCGAGCACAGTGACAGCAGGCGGGCGCCTCGACGGTGCGCGGCGCGCAATGCCTCGAGAACCTCTTCCGGCACCGCGACGCGCGAGTCCTTCCACGGCGTGACCACGATCGTGTCGGCCTTGCGTAGCGCGGCAAGGCCAGGCTCGGCGTCGACGCGCATGCCGTGCATGGTGCGAACGTCGGGTCCCGCCGCGGCAAGGACGTGGCGGTACCAGGGCCGACCGCCGGCGAGCGCCGACCGGTCGTAACCGAAGATCTCGCACGCGACCGCCATCTCGAACTCAGCGACGCCTTCACCGACCAAAGTGGCAACCAGGTGACGTTTGGCCATTGGCAGGATTATAGCGGAAGTTGTCATCTCTGCCAATGGCAGGTTCCATGCGCACGGCGCATCCTTGCCATATGACTCCCTTCGCTGCCGAGCGGCTTGCCCAGGAAAGATGGGACGTGATGGTACAGCTGGCCCAAGCGTCTCGGCCCCGTCGGCGCCGGCGCCGCGCGTTCAGCTGGCTACGTCAGCTTGACGTGCGCCGGACCCTCGACAACGCGCCCGATCGTCACGAACCCATCGACCGCGGCGCCCTCGACTGCGGCCAACAGACCGCCTGACGTTTGCGGGTCGAATCCGAGCGCGTCGAACGAAGCGTCGACCGTCGACGTCACGCGTCCGTCGAGGTGTGACCGGTTGCGCGCGTCGCCACCGGTGCGCACACCGCTCTCGGCCAACGAGAGGGCACCGTCGTAGAGAGGCACCGCGCCGGCCTCGAGCTCGAGCGTGCACGCGGAGCGGTCGGCCATCTCCCACGCGTGACCGAGAAGGCCAAAGCCAGTCACGTCGGTGACCGCATGCGGCGGTGCCTCGAGCGCGGCGAGGGACGCCGCGGCGCGGGCGTTCAGCGTCCGCATCCGGAAGATGGCCTCCTTCTTCTGCGTATCGGTCCCGCCAGCCAGCACGATGCCGCTGCCAATCGGCTTCGACAGAACGAGGCGGTCACCGGGCCGCGCGCCGGCTTTGGTCCACACCCGATCCGGATGGACGACACCCTGCACGGCGAGCCCGAAGATCGGTTCCTCGGAGCGGATGGTGTGCCCGCCGGCGACGACGGCGCCCGCTTCGGCGACCACCACCGCGGCGGCGGCAAAGATCTCGGCGATGGTCTCGGGCGGAAACGCTTCAGGGAACGCGGCCACGTTCAGGGCAAGGACCGGTCGTCCACCCATCGCGAACACATCGCTCAATGCGTTGGCTGCGGCGATCGCGCCGAAGTCATCGGGCTCGTCGACAAGTGGCGGGAAGAAGTCGGTGGTCGAGACCAACGCCACCTCGTCGGTGAGTCGGTAGACCGCAGCGTCGTCGAACGGCGCAAGCCCGACTAGCAAAGCCCCGTTCGACGCTCCGTCAGCGGCCAGTCGCTTCACCAACGCATCAAGTGGGGAGGCGCCCCACTTCGCGGCACAGCCGCCGCACGATGTCCACTGCGTAAGCTTCATGGCAGTGCCTCCTCTAGAGCCGGGGACGAGGATCGAGGTGCGGCGAAGGTTCGACCAGCGCTGGGCGCGGGGCTTTGAAATCGCCGAAGCCATCGAAGGCGATGGCTATCGCGTACGCCGCCTGTCCGACGGCAGCGTGCTGCCCACCGACATCCCCGCGGACGATGTTCGGGCTGAGAAGAAGAAGCAGGGCCTGTGGTGGGCGTAGTGCCCTAGCTCCCGCCGATGGCGGTGATGAAGTCGTCGATCGGGATCGCCGTCAACGTATGGGTCTTGAGGGTGCCTCGCGCCGCCAGCATCATGGCCACCCTGGCCATGGTCCTCTCGTCCGGCGCTTCGAGGATGTTGACGAAGTCGTAGTTCCCAAGAACCGCGTACTGGTGCAGGACCTTGACGCCGAGAGCTTCGACTTCGTCATTCACCCCTTTGATGCGCTCTGGGTGGTCGGTGATCGTCGCTGAACCTTCCGGGCCCAACGTCGACAGCATGATGAAGGTCGGCATGGGCGTGACGCTAGTGCTCTCTCCTAGCTGAGCTTCCCGAACTGCTCGCGTTCGTCCTCATCGGCCTCAGTCACGAGGAACGCGGTGACCATCGCGCGGGCGAGTTCCGGTGACGTCAGCCGCAGCCCCATGGCCAGGACGTTGGCGTCGTTCCACCGCCGCGCCCCGCGCGCGGTTTCCGCGTCGGTGCACAGCGCAGCCCGGACGCCCGGGACCTTGTTGGCCGCCATCGACACACCGGTGCCCGTCCAGCAGCACACCACGCCGCGATCAGCTCGGCCCTCGGCGACCGCCTCCCCCACCCCACGGCCGACATCGGGCCACGGCTCGCCGTCGGCCACCGTGGTGACGGCGTGGCCATCCGACTCAAGGGCTCGCACGATCTCCTCGACAAGAGGCGTGTGCTCGTCGGTACCGAACGCGATCCTCACGCCGAAAGCGTAACTAGACGCCGAGCGAGGTCAGCACGCTATCGACGCGCCGCCAAGCCTCCGCAGCCCACTCGTCGTCGTCGGACGCGTCGGCGAGGAGGTCGCGCTCGAGTTCATCGAGGCTCCGACGGTGCGACGGCCGCAGGTTGAGGAAACGCCGCCACGTTTCCGGCGTGCCAATGTCGCGGCCTACGTACAGCGGCACGTACACCGAGCGACACGGCCAGCCCAGCAGCAGATGCGCGAGCGGGCGCCCCGATTGGGGCAGTTCGGCGACCAGCGACGCCGTCGTCGCCTGATCCTCCACCCCCCCGGTCTCGACTCCGCTGCGCTCCGTCTCGCTCGGCGGTACGTGCATGCACACCGAGTAGCCATCCTGGCCGACGTGGCTTCGCAGGTGGGCCTTGAGATCTCCAATGGCAAGCGGCTCCGCGGCGAGCGCTCGCTGGCTGGCCTGCCATCGAGGGTCGACGAGCGTCTCCACCGGCTGGCCGGGATGACGGTGCGCGGCGTCGAACTCGAAGATCGTCGTGCGGTTCGACGTAGCCCGCGTGCGACCGACCTGCTCACTCGCCCAGGCCCGGCCCGACGTCTCGAGCACAAAGCCTTGGGCGGCATCGGCAACGAGAAACGAGGACCAGTACGGGTGGTCGGTGTGCTCGTAGCCGGATCCCCCCTGGCCGTAGGTCTCGAGCAGGCCGATGATCACATCGACCGCGCTAGCCGCGGTCGTACCCCGCTCGAGCCCGAGCCTGACGAGGTCCATCCCGGTCAGCGCCGCTGCCGCCGTCCGCGGATCCAGCGTCGTGTAGATGGTTGCGTTTCCGATGGCGACCCCGGCTTCGTTGACACCATGCTCGACACCCCACATCCAGCTCGGGCGTGAAGCCAGAACACCGAGCGTGCTCCTCGGGTGCGGGCTCACCTCGATGTGGGTCGCGCGCGTCGGCGCGTGGTCGCGCCGCGGCGGCAGCCACTCGATCACCTGCGCCTCGGCCGGAGGACGGTCCGAGTTCTTCGCAAACAGCGCCCGGCCCGACTCCGTCGCCGGCGGCAGCGCCAGCAAGCAGTCGCACATGTTGAGCCGCAAGCTAGCGCTGCGACGTACTCTCGGTTCATGGCGCGCACGGTGGCGATCGTTCCCCACACCCATTGGGACCGCGAGTGGTACTCGTCGTTCCAGTCCTTCCGCTTGCGGCTCGTCGAACTCCTCGATGAGTTCCTCCCGACGATGGAGGCCGACCCCTCCTACGCGCGCTTTCTGCTCGACGGTCAAATGGCTGTCGTGGACGACTACATCGCGGTCCGTCCCGACGCCGAGGACCGCCTGCGCCGGCTGAGCGCAAGCGGCCGGCTGGCCATGGGTCCGTGGTACATCCTCATGGACGAGTTCCTCGTCTCGGGCGAGACGATCGTGCGCAATCTCCAGAAGGGCCTCGAGCGAGCGACCGCCTTCGGCGGCGCCATGCCGGTCGGCTACCTCCCCGACATGTTCGGCCACATCGCGCAGATGCCGCAGATCCTCCGGCAGGCCGGCTTCGAGCACACGGTGGTATGGCGAGGTGTTCCCGGCGGGATCGACAACACCGCATTCCAGTGGACCGCGCCCGACGGCTCGTCGGTCCGGGCCGAGTACCTGCGACACGGTTATGGCAACGGCGCCGCCATGCCCGACGACGCCAAGGCGCTCATCCGGCGGATCAAGGACCACGAGGTCGAGCTGGGTGATTCCTTGGCCGCCGATTCCCCCATCCTCTGGATGAACGGCACCGACCACCAGGTCCCTCAGTCATGGCTGGGCCGGGTCGTCGCCGAGGCCAACGACCTGCAGGACGACTACCGGCTCGTCATCCAATCCCTGGCTGAGTACATCGTCGACGCCCCGACCGCAGGCTTGCCGAGCTGGACCGGGGAACTCCGCTCCAGCGCCCGGGCCAATCTGCTGATGGGAGTGGCGTCGAACCGGGTCGACGTGAAGCAAGCGGCGGCACGCGTGGAGCGCAACCTCGAGCGGCGCGCTGAGCCGCTGAGCGCGCTGTTCGTCGCCCCTGATCGCTGGCCGGGTGCGCTTCTGGATATCGCGTGGACCGAGGTGATCCGCAACTCCGCGCACGACAGCATCTGCGCGTGCTCGATCGATCAGGTCGGCGCCGCCGTCCTCCACCGCTTTGCCGAGGCGGACGAGATCGCTGTCGGCTTGAGCCGGCGGGCCGTCGAGGCGCTCGGTATGTCGATGGCCGACGGCGGACCAGTGGTGGTCAACGCGTCGGCCCGGCCGCGCAGCGGACTGGTCGAGCTTCGGCTACCGGGCGAGGGCGACCTCGCGGGCACGCAACTGCTGAGCATGCGCGCCGCGTCGCAGGGCGAAGTGACGATCTCGGGTGGCGACCTGCGCGCCATCCTCGGTGAGATCCGCAGCCAGCAGATCGGCGACGACACGTTCGTGAATGCAATCGACATCGAGGAAACCGACGAGGGTCTCAACATCGTCATGCGGGCCGACGCCCGGCTCCGCTCGGAGTTGATGATCGAGGAGATCAAGCGCGACCTGTACGCCCGTGTCGGTGCCCGGCCCGAGATGACCGTGCGGGTTCGGATCGAGCAACCACCGAGCCGTCGGGTCCTGGCCCGTGCCGAGGCCGTTCCTGGCTTCGGCTGGCAGTGCTGGACGCCGGCCGCGTTGTCCGTCACGCCCGTGTCGGTCGACAACACCACGATGACCAACGGCCCGGTCACCGTGGTTGTCGATCCGGCGAACGGTACGTTCTCGATCAACGGGCTGGCCGGCCTCGACCGCCTGGTCGACGACGGCGACCACGGGGACACGTACAACTACTCCCCACCGACCAACGACTCTGTGATCGATCGCCCCGAGGCAGTGGCGATCGACGTGCTCGAGTCCGGGCCGCTACGGGCGCGCCTGGCCGTGACCCGCACGTTCACCTGGCCCGAGCGCATCGATGACAAGGCCCGCGCACGTGTCGGCGAGCGGCGCGTCGTCATCCGCACCGAGCTGGAGCTGCAAGCAGGTGACGACGTCGTCCGCGTCCATACCCAGTTCGACAACCCGTCGCGGGACCACCGGCTGCGGGCATGGTTCCCGTTGCCCGAGCCTGCCACCAGCTCGCATGCCGAGTGTGCGTACGCGATCGTCGAGCGCGGCCTCGAGGCGGAAGGTGGGCCGACCGAGCGGGGCTTGCCGACGTTCCCGTCGCGGCGATTCGTTTCCGCCGGCGGCCTCACCATCGTGCACGAGGGCCTGCTCGAGTATGAGGTAGTGGACGACGGGCGGGCGCTGGCGCTCACGTTGCTGCGCGCCAACGGCATGTTGTCGCGGGTCGAGATGGCCTACCGGCCTTTGCCCGCGGGCCCGCCCATCCCGCTCGAAGGTCCCCAGATGATCGGTCCGGTCGAGGCGCGGTACGCCATCCATGTCGGCGACCGTGATCCGTACGCGCTGGTCGACGATGTCTTCCTCCCGCTGGACGTCGTGGTGGCCGAGGGCGGCGGCGATCGCGCCGGCGCCGGCTCGGCGCTCGACGTCGACGGTGCCGAAGTCGCGGCGCTGCGGAGAGTCGCCGGTGGCCTCGAGCTCCGCGTGTTCAATCCCCGGCCCGAACCGACGCAGGTGATGCTCGCCGGACGCCGCGGTTGGCTGGTCGACCTTCGCGGCCGCCCCCTCGAGCCCTTCGACGGCGCCTTCGAACTGGCCCCGTGGCGCATCGCCACGGCCCGCATCCCCGACTAGGAGACGTCGCCCTCCGCGGACGCGGTCTCCGCGGACGCGGCTTCCTGGGCAGCGGTTTCTTGCGCGGCAGCGCGCCGCTCGATGTGGCGCCGGGCGAGTTCCCCCAGAACGGTCTTGGCCACCTCCATCGCTGGCGGACCGAGTGGTCGGGCGCGGGCCCGCCACGACGGCAGCGCCTCGCCGGGGCGGGCGACCGCGAAGAGGGGCACTCGGCCGATGTCCTTGAGGTAGCGCGGGCGCAGCGGCCGGGCTTCGAGGCCGGCGGCCTCGTCGATGGCTTCCGCCACCTCGGTGGAAACGACCACGGTGCCAGGGAAGGCGATGTTGACGATGCGATGGGCAAGGTTCACCACCGGCCCGAAGTAGTCGCCCTCGCGACCCAGCACTGGTCCGTGCGCGATTCCCACCCGCACGTCCGAAAGCTGCTCCTCCCCCGCGTACGCATCGGCCAGCGCCAAGCCAATGTGGGCGGCGACCGTCGGGTCTTCGACCACGTACATCACTTCGTCGCCGATCATCTTCACCACGCGTCCGCCGCCAGCAGCGACGGTGTCGTAGGCAAGCTCTTCAAAGCGGCTGACAACCGCGGCCAGCTCGTCGTCGGTCAGCTGTTGGCTCATCGCGGTGAATCCGACCAAGTCGCAGAAGCCGACCGACAGGCTGTGTTCTCCGTCGCCGCTCTCCATGGTGTGACGGCGCAGCGCCGCCTGGAGGTGGCGGCGCCAGACGAGTTCGAAGTTGTTCCCCAGGCCACCCAGCGGACCGCCGGCCGTGAGCGCATATAGCTCAGCCATGCGCGCGCTCTCGGGCGGTTCGCGATGGGCCGATGCTTGGACCTCGGCCTCCGCGATGCGCGCCATCGACGAGCCGATGACCCGTGTGAGCTGGATGGCAACGTCCAAGCTGGTAACACCGACACTGATCGCGCCAGCGACCGACATCAGCGACGTCCAAGTCGCGGTCGGTGAAGATCGACTCGTCGGGCGCGACGTCGGGAAAGCCCAGCGCCCGCCAGAAGCGGTGAAGGTCATCCGGAGCGATCCCGCTGAGCTCGGAGATTTCGAGCTCGG
Organism: uncultured Actinomycetes bacterium; assembly: GCA_963742585.1. GTDB lineage: Bacteria > Actinomycetota > Acidimicrobiia > Acidimicrobiales > JACDEA01 > JACDEA01. The sequence continues at coordinate 496,123 of CAVUMI010000009.1, read as the reverse complement.
TGTATTTCGCGGCGCCCGGCGAAGCCAGGTGCTCGATGACGAGCAGGTGCACGGTCCCTGCGGCAACCGCCTTCTGAATCGCGGCGTCGCTGACGCCATGGGCATGCAGGAACGCGAGCGCCTCGGCGCCCATCTCAGCGGACTCGGTCATGGCGCGGCGACCGCGACGGGTCCCAGCAACGCTTCGCCAGTGGCCTCAGTGGTTGACCACGCCGGATCGAGTCCTGGGGCTGTGAGTCGCACTAGGTCATCATTACGCCCCACGAGCTCCCATAACAGCGCCGGTCGGTCGCCATGCCACCGCACGGCGAATGAGAGCAGGCCATGGTGCGTCGGTGCGTGGAGCACTTCGAGCGGCTGGCCGCGCCACGCGGCGGGCAACATCGTGCACAGCGCCAGGCCATCAGCCGTTTCGCGGATGAGCATCCGACGCACGAATGTCAGGAAGTCAGCCGCGGCCCACCCGTGATGGCCGTCGCCCATGCATCCGCCCCCGAGTTGCGGATGGATCGCTTCGGGCCAGGTGAAGGTAGGTGTGGCCGCTTCGAGCAGCCACTCCAAGCGTTCGAGCGCCCGCGGGTCGCCCGCCTCCAACTCGACGAAAGCGAGCTGCATCGTGAGGTACGTGCCCAGCCCCGTGTGACTGATCCCCTGAAAGAAGCCCTGACCGATGCAGAAGCGTTCGCGGATCGCGGCCGCGGTGGCCGCGATCCCCGCGTGATCGCACGGCAACAGCTCGAGCGGCCAGCACGCCACCAACGACCCGATGATCGCCGGGTCGATGCGCCGACGCGGCCCGGCGGGGATCACCGCGGTGCCGAGTCGCTGCGCCACCAGCGCGAGCGACGCCTCCAGATCGCGCCGCAATCCGGTCGCCCAGGCCGTCGGCACGATCCGCCGCCTCGGTCTGGCCGGCGGCGCGGAGCAAGCTGGCGCCGTCGAGCAACCCGCGCAACGACCAGAACGCGTCCCAGTAGTACGTGTCGAGCGGGCCCAGGTGCTCGGCCGAGACGCTCGGCGGCATCATCCCGCGGAGGGCCGGGTCCTTGCGCCGGCGCTTGCGGTTTCGCGTGCGCTCGATCCACCGCACCGCGTGGTCGACCGCCGCCACCGTCGACGACGTCGAGGTCGCCGGAAGCCGCCAGTGCTCGGCCATCGCGTACAGCGCAGCGCCGTTGGCGTCCCACTCCTGGCGCTGGCTGAAGAAGAACCCGTCGGCGTGCTGCCGATCGGGGAAGTGGGCGATGACCTCACCCGCCTCCTGATGGAAGCCGTAGCGGTCAAGCGCGCTCACCATGTAGGCGGCGTCCCGGAACCAGAAGCGGTGGTACGTGTAGGGCCCCGGGGTGATGTCGGCGCCGTCGTGGAACAGCAGCAGGAACCGACGGTTGGCGTCGACTGCCTCGGCGAGCCGGCCGTCGGGAAGGTCGAGTCGCATGCCCCGACGGCTCAGCGCCTGCCAGCCCCGCGCCACCGCGGCCGCGCTGGGCACCGGCGCCGGCAGATCGGGAGCCCGCTCGACGCGCCGCCGGGCCAGACCGCGGCGCCGCGTACGGCGCGACGGCGCCAGCGGGATCGCGACCTGGATGGAGGTGCGATGCGGCACCGGGAAGAAGAATGCCGCTTGGGCCAAGCCGGCGTCGCATTGCAAAGGACGCGGTAGCCGTTCGCCCGCGGCGCCCGACATGACGGCAAGCCCGCCGAATCGCCGTCGTAGAACGTCGAGCCGGCAACGCGTGCCGGCGCGGGCAAGCAGCAACGCCGGCCGGCCGTCGACGGTCACGGTCTGGTCGTGCAGCTCGATCCGCTCCACGAGGGCGAGTCCCTCGGGGTTGTACGGGCCGCACCGCGAACGCGGCGACGAACGGCGCCGGCGATGCGTTCTCGATCTCGACGACGAGTAGATCGCCTTCGGCGACGCCGTAGGCACGATGGATCGCGTCGCCGCCGGGGATTCGCATCGCGGTCTCAACCACTGGTGTGGCCTCGACCAGGCGCTGGCGGACGCCGTGCTCGCGGGAAGGAACGTGCCACCGGTCGTCGGCGCCGATCCACCAGTCGAGCGACCAACCGTCGAACCACGGCGTGACCAGACCCCGCGGGATCCACGATCCCTTCCCACGGCGATCCGACGTTGCCGACGGCCGTCCAGTTGCGATGGGTGACATTGGTGAGCACGGGGAGGTGGCCGCGCGGGACGAACGAGCGCGAGTGCGGATCGAGCTGGCGATCGAGCCAGTACGGCCATACCCAGTCGACGCCCAGCTGGGCCGCGGCTCGGGTGCGGATGGCCCGGAACACGGTGCGGGCGCCGACCGGAAGCAATTCACCCGGCAGCTGCACCTCGACGTTCTCACCCAGCCGTTGGAACGTCGAGAGGTAGCGAACGATGTCTGGGCGTGATGCGCATGCGGCCCATGGCTTTGCGCAGCGAGCCACGTTCGTCATGCCCATGACGTCGGGCTACGCGATCCCCTCGAGCTCGTGACCGGCGTCGCGTCTCCATAAGACCGGCCAGCGCCTCCCCGACTGTCTTCTCCCCGTCGATGACCGCGGTGATCTCCTCGGCGATCGGCATCTCGACGCCGACCGACTTGGCCAGACCGACAACGGCACGCGACGTCTTGACCCCCTCCGCAACCATGTTCATCTCGCTGATGATCTCGTCAAGCGTGCGGCCCTTGCCCAACTGCTTCGCCGACGTGGCGGTTGCGGCTCTGGCGGCTCATGCAGGTGGCAACCAGGTCGCCCATGCCGGCGAGCCCGGCGAACGTGAGGCGCTTGTCCGCCGAGCGCAATGCCCAGCCGGGTCAGCTCGTTGAGCCCACGCGTCATCAGCGTGGCCTTGGTGTTGTCGCCGAAGCCGAGCCCGTCGGCCATCCCGGCAGCGATGGCCATCACGTTCTTCAGCGCGCCAGCCGACCTCGCACCCCACGACGTCGTAGTTCGTGTACACCCGGAACGACGGCGTGGCGAACAGCGGCCGCAGGTCGAGGCACAACGCTTCGTCCTCTAACGCAACAACCGTCGCCGCTGGGTACCCGTCGAGCACCTCCTTGGCGAGGTTGGGCCCGGTCAGCACGCCGGCGGGATGCCCGGGCAGCACGTCGGCGATGACCTGGGTCATGCGCTTGAGGCTGTCCTGCTCGACGCCCTTGGTCAGGCTGATGATGGGGACCCCCGCCCGCACCGCGCCGGCCAGTTCGGCCGAGCACGGCACGGAAGCCGTGCGAGGGCACGCCCATCACGACCAGATCGGCGCCGCTGACCGCCTCTTCGAGCGATGCCGTCGCCACCAGCGCAGGCGGCAGCGCCCGCTCGGCGAGATAGGCGCTGTTGGTGTGGGCGGTGTTGATCTCGTCGGCCAGGTCCTTGCGACGGGCCCACAGAACGCGTCGGCCGGTTGTGCGACGCCAGGACCGCGACCGCAGTCCCCCACGAGCCGGCCCCGATGACGGCGATGCGATCGGTCATGCACCGGGCTGCGTCCCCGTCCCCATCCGGTCACTCGCTCATTCGGTCATGTCCATATTCGCCCATCCTCCGTAGACTTTCACGACGATGCAACGCACGGCGTTCGTCATTGCCCAGATGTCCGACATCCATTGCGGCTCGCCGCATTTCGATGCCGGATTGCTGGAGGCCGCGGTCAGCGAAACCATCGCTATGCGGCCCGACGTCGTGCTGATCGGCGGCGACCTGACGACCGACGGGTACGCCAACGAGTTCCGCATGGCCCAGCAGTTCTTGGAGCCGCTCTCTCGATGCGGGTTTGAGCACGGTCGTGATCCCCGGGAACCACGATTCGAAGAACGTGGGCTATCTCCACTTCCGCGACACGTTCGGAGCGGGCGACGTGCCGGCCAAGGGCGACCGGGTTGTGCGGGTGCATGGCGGTGACCCGGCGATGACCGCACAGCTCGTTGCCATCGACTCCTCCAAGCCCGACCTGGCCGAGGGCGAGGTCGGCCGCGAGCGCTACGAGTGGATCCGCGACCAACTCAGCGACGCAGCCGACCTCAAGATCTTCGCGCTCCATCACCACCTCGTACCGGTCCCCGGCACCGGGCGCGAACGCAACACGGTCTGGGACGCGGGCGACGTGCTCGCGCTGGTGGCCGACGCCGGCGTGCGATCTGGTGCTGTCGGGCCACAAGCACGTGCCGCATGTGTGGTCGGTCAACGGCGTGCTGATCGTGAACTCGGGGACGGTTTCGTCTCACCGGGTGCGGGGCTACACGCCGCCGTCGTACAACATCATCGAGGTCACGCCCGAGCTGATGCGGGTGACGATGAAGTACCCGGGCCGGGGCGAACGGCTGGCCGCTGAGTTCGACCGCCCGGCGGCGAGGCTGCTCACCAGTCCCGAGCTGGCGGGCATGTTCAACAAGACGTCGTGGAGGCCGTGATGGCACAGTTCCTTCGGGTATTCCAGAGCGCGGTCGATCCCGGCGACATCGAGACGATCCGGCAAGTGTTCGCCGACGACGTCCTTCCCGCGTTCGATGATCTGGCCGGCTGCCTCGGCGTGGAGTTGCTTATCAGCCCACGATCCCAATGCCGGCGGCCTGGTCGAAGGCGCGGCAGATGTCGCGCTGGACGAGCATGAAGGCATGGACGAGGCGGTCGCATCGCGGCCCGTCCGCGAAGCGCTCGTCCGGGTGACCGCGCTTTTGCGCCAACAGCCGGTCACCCGTGTCTTCGAAGTGGTGGCCTGATGCGCGGACCTACGTGACAGTTGCCGTACTCATCCCGGTCAAAGCGTTCAGTGACGCCAAGCTGCGGCTAGCGGCGGCGCTGTCGGTCGATGAACGACGCACGCCTGGCGCGATCACGATGGCGGAACGGGTCGTGGCTGCCGCAAGAGGCTGCCCACCGCTGTCGTCTGCGACGACGACGAAGTCGCCGCGTGGGCCGCCGGCCCACGAGTTGATCGTGATCACCGCGCCCGGCAAAGGCCTCAATCGGGCCGTCGAGGCGGGCGTCGACCACCTCGCCGACGCGGGAATGCTCGCAGGTGATCGTCGCGCACGCCGATCTGCCCATGGCCAATGACCTGGGTTGGGCGGCACGCTTCCCCGGCGTCACACTCGTGCCCGACCGGCGCGACGACGGCACCAACGTTCTCTGCGTGCCGACGCGGCGCGGGTTTCGACTTCGCCTACGGCCCGCGGTCGTTCTTCGCGCACCAAGCCGAAGCGCGTCGCTGTCGGGCTGCCACTGCGCATCGCGCGGCGCGCCCGATCTGGCGTGGGACGTCGACCAGCCCGACGATCTGTTCTTGCCCTCGCCGGTCATGACGGGCGACCTTCCAGTTCCCGCGGCGGGCGCTGGCGATCGGCGCCCACCCCGATGACATCGAGTTCGGCTGCGGCGGGACACTGGCGAAGTGGGCGGCGGCCGGCTGCGCGATCCACCACCTCGTCTGCACAGACGGAAGCAAGGGCTCGTGGGATGCCGAGCGCCGACACCACCGCGCTCGTCGCGATCCGGCAAGACGAGCAACGCGCCGCGTCCCGCGCGCTCGGCGGCGACGGTGATGTTGTTTTCCTTGGCTACCCCGACGGCGAACTCGAGTCCGGCCTCGACGCAGCGCGCCGCCGTTGCCTACTGGATCCGATCGCTCAAGCCGGACGTGGTCTTTGGACATGACCCCTGGAAGCGATATCGGCTACACCCCGACCACCGTCAACGCCGGCTTTCTTGGTCACCGACGGCATCGTGGCCGCCCGTGATCCTCATTTCTTTCCCGAGCAGGACGTCGAACCACACCGGCCGTCGACGCTGCTGCTGTGGGAGGCCGACGAGCCCGACCACGTCGAGGACGTCGGCGACCACGTGGAGCCCAAGCTGGCGGCGCTCCTCGCGCACCGCAGCCAGTTTCGATCGACGATGGCCATCGAGGACGCCGCCACGGACGACGAACTCGCGGCATTCCGGGCCCGCGTCCTCAACCGCCTCGTCGAACTCGGTTCTGTGCGGGACATCGCCTACGGCGAAGCGTTCAAGCGCATCGACCGCCTGTAGCCAAACGCCAAACGCGAAACGAGGCCCCGAAGGGCCCCGTTTCACACAGCTGTTGAGCACTAACTAGCGGCGCTTGGCCGCCTTCCTGGCCGGTGCGCGCTTCTTGGAAGCCTTCTTGGCGGGTGCCCGCTTCTTGGCTGCCTTCTTCGCGGTTGCCCGCTTCTTGGTGGCCTTCTTGGCCGGTGCCCGCTTCTTTGCCGCCTTCTTCGCGGTTGCCCGCTTCTTGGTGGCCTTCTTGGCCGGTGCCCGCTTCTTTGCCGCCTTCTTCGCGGTTGCCCGCTTCTTGGTGGCCTTCTTGGCCGGTGCCCGCTTCTTCGCCGCCTTCTTGGCCGGCGCCCGCTTCTTAGCTGCCTTCTTGGCGGGTGCGCGCTTCTTTGCTGCCCGCTTCTTGGTCGCCTTTTTGGCAGGTGCCGGCTTCTTGGCCGGTGTCAATTCCGTGCCGCCTTTCGCTAACGCTTCTTGGTGGACTGGCCGACTTGGCCGCCTGCAGAGAACTTCACACCCTTCGAAGCCGCGATCGCTCGTGAGGTGGGCGCGAACGAGTCGAAGCCAAACAACGCGACTTTGTTTCCTGCTCGCGTGTCGGCGATGACAGCGGCGATGAATGCATCCACCGCGGCTTCGGCATCACGCTTCTCGAGATCAGTCGCCGCCGCGACGTTCTCGACCACCGCACTCTTGTTCAATGCACCTCCGGCATCGTGTGAAGTCCCGTTACATAAAAATCGTTCTGATGCACAAGGTCAAGCATTTCCATGCATCAGACGTACCCGCACCGATCTTCATCAACACCGATGTTTGAACGCCGCACGCGTCGTCGATGCGTACAACAGCACGCGGAACAACATCAAAGTCATGTCGTGTTGTCACCGTGCAAGCGTCCGCAACACACACGGATAGGCACGAACGAGCACGTTCGTCGTCGCTAATGCCGCGTGTTCCGCGTCCGTCGAAGCAACGAGCACGCGACGCGCCTCGCCTCGCGATACTTCGTGCACGTGACGCGTATTGCACGCGCAGCATCCGCGAAAGAAATTTGTGAACTTGGCAGGATGATGTGCAGATGTCGATGCTTCCCGATGACACGTACGACGTCTTCGTTATCGATGCGAACGAGTGACGACGACCGAACATCGTGCGACTCGAGGTCACTGTGACGAGCGGACCGCACAAGGGCGACGTCGTCGGCAGTGCGCGCGTCGAACCTCAACCGCGATGCGCTCGACTGTCATCGGCCTGCCGGCGCGCCTCAGGTCGAGCAAGGCGGCACGCCGACGATCGCTGTTCGATTAATTCCACGCGCAGTCGTGGCTACAACTCAGTCATATTCGACCGCATCCGGACTGAGTTCGAGCGACGCTGGGCATGGGTTCGTCGCCCATCCCCGTCGTTCGGCTGCCGATCGCGGCGGGCTCGCTCCTGGCGCTGTTGCTCCTCATTGCGCTGGTCGCGCCGCTACGGCGGGCGACCACCCTCGCCGCGAGCCGGCTCTTCCTCATTCGTGGCGTCGCCGCTCGCGCCGAGCATCAAGGGTTTCGACGACCTTGCCTCAACCCACCCAGGTCCTTGCCGTCGACGGCAGCCTGCTCGGCACCGTCAGCGGCGGCGAGGCGCGCCAGCCTGTCGCGCTCAAGGACCTCCCACCGCATGTCAAGCACGCGGCCTTGGCTGCCGAGGATCAGAACTTCTACGACCACGGGGGCTCGACCCGGAGGCCATCGCCCGCGCCGCCGTGGCAGAATCATTCGCGGCCGCCACGAGGGGGGCAGCACGATCACCCAGCAGCTGGCCAAGATCAACTACGCCGGATCGAAACGGACCTTCTTCCGCAAGCGCGCGAGGCGCTCTACGCCCTGAAGCTCGAGCAGAAGTACACCAAGGACGAGCTACTCGAGCGCTACCTGAACCAGGTGTACTTCGGGTCCGGCGCCTACGGAATCGGCGCCGCGGCCAAGGAGCACGTTCGGCGTCGAGCCGGCCACGCTCACGCCCGCCCAGGCCGCGCTGCTGATGGGCGGGTCCGCGGGCCCCGAACCCGCAACCCGCGCACGAACCCCCGACTGGCCACGGCTCGGCGCAACGTCGTGCTGACCAACATGCGCAGCCGCGGCTGGCTGACTCGGAAGCGCAGTTCCTCGAGGCGAAAGCCGCTCCGGTTGTACTCGCCCCGCCAGGCCCCGGCCCCCGGCGTGCTCAAAGCGCCGCACTTCGTGGAATTCGTGCGAGCGCGAAGCGGCCAGCCTCGACGCCCTCGGCGGGACGCCTGAATCCCGGGCAAAGCAGGTTGTCGCCGGCGGGCTGACGCATGGAAACGACGTTCGACCCGAAAGCGTTCGATGCCGCCGAAGCCTCGGTTCGCCGAACGGCTCGGCGAACTCCGGCGACCCGACTGCTGCCGTGGTCTCGATCGTTCCGGGCGACGGCGCGGTCCGCGCATTGTTCGGCGGGCTTGCCGCCCGGACATTCGATGTCGCCACCCAAGGACGCCGCCAAACCGGGTCGGCGTTCAAACCGTTCGTGTATCTCGCCGCCCTGCGGGCCAAGATCGACCCACGGTCGGTCTTCGACGGCACGTCGCCGCGCACGCTCAATACAACGGCGAGTCCTACTCCGTCGAGAACTTCGAGGGTCAAAGTGCGGGACCCATCACCGTCGACGAAGCACTGGTCCACTCGGTGAACACCGTGTTCGCCCAGCTCGTGCTGGCGCCGAACGTCGGTCCCGCGGCGGTCGTGCAAGCTGCGAGCGACGCCGGCATTACCGCGGACCACCTGCCGGCGACCGCAACCGACCGGCTGTGGCACTCGGTGGCCTCAACCGAGGTGTCACTCCGCTGGAGATGGCCTCGGCCTACGCAACGCTCGCAGCGAAGGGGTGCACGCCGAGCCGTACTCGATCGTCCGTGTCCGCGATCGGCGCGGCCGTGAGCTCTACGCCCATCAGGCGAAGGCCAAACAGACCATCGACGCGCCGCTCGCCGGTGTCCTCAACGCCGCGCTCCTGCCTGTCGTGCAGCGGGGTACGGGCGACGGCCGCCCAAGTTCCCGGCATGGTCGGTCGGCGGCAAGACGGGCACGACGCAGAAATTACGGCGACGCCTGGTTCATCGGAATCACGCAACCGCTGGCCACTGCGGTGTGGGTCGGTCATCCGGAGGCCATCGTGCCGATGACCAATGTCCACGGGCGGTCGGTCACCGGCGGATCCCTCCCGGCGGCGATCTTCTCTGACACGATGAAGGCCGCGCTGGCCGGTCAGCGGCCAGTGCCGCTGTTCACCGCCTCGCCCGACAGCCTCGGTCTTGCTGACTAACTGCAGTCGACGTCGACCGTCGGCTATGACGGTCACAAGCAGCAGCTCGTCGACCACGGTCGCACCGGATGCTGGTCGAGACCGAACCGCCACCGCCGCCGCTCCCACCGCGCCGCCGCCGACCGAACCACCGACAACGACCACCCGGCGACCGACGACCACCACCATGCCCCTCCGGCTTCGACGTCGACCACCAAGCAGTAGAAGGCACCGACACCAATACGAAAGAGGGATAAGCACCAGGTCCCCTCTAATGTGACGGCATGACGTGCCCGTCGTGCGGGGCTGCGGTGGCGGAGAGCTGCCCGGTTCTGCTCGTCCTGCGGTCACGCATTGCGCGCACGGGGCGACGAACGACGCGTGGTCACGGTGCTGTTTGCCGATCTGGTCGGATTCACGTCCCTGAGCGAAAGTCGCGACCCGGAGCATGTCAAGAATCTGGTCGATCGCTGCTTCGAGCGGTTGGCGGGCGACGTGACCGCGTTCGGCGGGCGGGTCGACAAGGTGGTCGGCGATGCGCTGGTAGCACTGTTCGGCGCGCCGGTAGCTCATGAAGACGATGCCGAACGGGCGGTGCGGGCCGCACTCCAGATGCAGCGCAGCGTCGCCGACTACGCCGAGGAGTGCGGCATCGACGTCCGGTTGCGAGTCGGCGTCAACAGCGGCGAGGTGCTGGTCGGCGCGCTGCGCGCCGGCGGCGACTACACGGCGATGGGCGACGTCGTCAACGTCGCCAGTCGATTGCAAACCGTCGCCGGACCCGGCCAGGTGGTAGTCGGGCCGGAGACCCACGCGGTCGACGCGTGATGTCGTGGCCTTCGACCCACTTGGTGCCATCCAGGCCCGAGGACGTGAAGAGCCGGTCGAGGCATGGACAGCCATCGAAGCACTGGCGCCGCCCGGGCCGGCGGCCCCGCCGCTCCAAGGCTCCCCTGATCGGGCGCGACGCCGAGATGGGCATGCTGCGCCACACCCTCACCACCGCGGTCACGCGAAACCGCGCGCACGTCGTCGTCCTCCTCGGCGAAGCCGGTATCGGGAAGAGCCGGCTGGCGGAGGAAATGGCCACCATCGCGGTCGATGAGCACTGCGCGACGCTGCTCGAGGGCCGCTGCGTGCCGTACGGCGAAGCCAATGTGTGGTGGCCGGTCGCCGAGGCGCTGCGCCAGGTGTGCGAGATCGAGCCTGACGATGCGGCCGAGACCGCTCTTGAAAAGTGCCGCACCACCGTCGTCGACGTCACGGGGCTCAGCGGAAGCGATCACGAAGTGACCCGCTTGGCCGGCGGTCTCCTCCATCTCATGGGTCATGAGACCGCCCTCCAGGACGTCGACCCGACCCGGGCGCCCCACGAGGCGCGCCGAGCGGTGCAGGCCATCATGCAAGGACTGGCCAGCAAGCGCCCGTTGGTAATCGTCCTCTCGGAGCTTCACTGGGCCGATGATCTCCTCCTCGCCCTCATCGACGATCTCCTCGAGCGGGCGATCGGGCTCCCGGTACTCATCCTGGTCACGGCACGACCCGAGCTAGAGGCACGCTGGTCGCCGAAACCGGGTCGTTACAACGTCGTTACTCTCCATCTCGACCCGCTCGACGCCGGCGCCGTCCTCCCGCTTGCTGGCCGCCATGCTCGAGTCCCCGCTGCCCTCTGACTTGCGCGACCTGCTTCTTGAACGGTCGGGCGGCAACCCCTTCTACCTCGAGGAGTTGGTATCGCTTCTGGCCGAGGCAGGCGTCGTGGAACGCGAGGGCTTCCCGATCGGGAGCAGCCCCGGCGACCTGCCCGCGACGTTGCGCGGTCTGGTGTCGGCCCGCATCGACGGACTCACCGGTTTGGCGCGTTCCACGCTCGAGGACGCCGCAGTGGTGGGTCGGACGGGCTCCCTTGCCACCCTCGTCGCGCTGGGCGAAGCCCGGGGCGAGCCGAACACCACTGTCGTGGTCAACGACCTCGCGGCGCGCGACCTGATCACGCTCGACGACGAGGAGTGGGGCTTCCGATCCGACATCGTCCGCGAAGTCGCCTACGACACGCTCACCAAAGCGGAGCGAGCTCGCCGGCACGCCCGCGTCGGCGATTGGCTCATGGAGCAGCGACGCAAGCTGGGCCGCGAGGACGAAGACCTCGAACAGATCGCCTACCACCTCTCGGTTACCGCCGAACTGGCGCTGGAGCTCGGGAACATCGACGGCGTTCCCGCCGACATTCGCCATCGCGCCCTGAAGGCCATTGAGCGGGCGGCGATGCGCGTCGTCCAGCGTGACCAGCATCTGGCCGCACGGGGCCTTCTCGATCGCGCGTTCAAGCTCCTCGAGAGCGACGACCGGCCGAACCGCAACCGTGTCCTGCTGCATCGGGCCCGGGCCTCGGCATCGCTCCGGGACTTAGCCAGTGCGCGAGCAGATGTCGACGAGGTGCTCAAGCAAGTGGCCCCCGACGACGTGGCCACCCGCGCCGGCGCGCTTGCCGCGCTCGGCTTGATCGAACAGTCCGAGGGCGCGTTCGCCGCTTCGTCGAAATGCCTGCAGGAAGCGGTCGAATTGTGGCGGGCGGAGGGTGACCTGGCTGGAGCGGCCGACGCGCTGCGGCTCTCGGGGATGACCAAGCTGTTCAGCGGCGACCCCGACGGCGCCGAGCAGCCGATCGCCGAATCGTTGGAGGCGTTCCGCGAGATCGGTGACCGCCGGGGCGAGGCGTGGGCGCTACAGAACCTGGCCTGGATCTCCTTCGTCCGCGGCGAGATGACCGACGCCGAGGAGCGGCTCGACGAATCGGCGGCGGCATTCCGCGCCGTCGCACGATCAAGGCGGCCTCGGCTGGGCCTTGGGCCTGCTGGGATTCGTGCGCTACTTCCAGGGCCGCTTCGACGAGGCTGGCGAGCTGGCACAGTCGATCCTCGCTGAAACCCGCGAGAGCGGCGACCGCTGGGGCTTGGGAATGACCTACATGCTCCTGGCCAACGTGCGGATGTTCGCCGGACGCGTGCGCGGAAGCAACCGAGCACGCTCGAGAGGCCCGCGAACTGTTCAGGGGCCTCGGCGACCAGGAGCGGGAAGGCCAGGTGGTGGGCACGCTGGCCCGCGCGCTGGTGATGGCGGGCGAAGTCAGCGAGGGGCTCGAAATCATGCAGTCGCACGTCCCCGGCGCGCCCAACTTCGTCGGTCTCATCCCCGCCTCAACCGCCGTCCAACTCGGTGATCCCGAGATGGCCGAAGAGGCGCTGGCGATCCGGCTGCGTCAGCCGACCCGCTCGCCGGCGACAGCATCGGGTTCGGCGAGCGGGGCGTCGTCATTGGTCTGGCCGAGCTACAACTCGGCAAGGTCGATCGCGCGATCACGCACCTCGAGCACGCCGACCGCGATGCTCACACCGAGGGCGAGCGCGCCTTTGCCCGGCCGCGCTCGCCCTTGCCTACGCAGCGGGCGACCAGGCCGAGCGCGCCCTGGAAACGGCCGACACGTTGCCGAAGCTGTCGGCCGGCACGTACCTCGACCGCATGACAGCCACACTCGCCCGCGGGTTTGCGCTCGTGCGACTTCACCGCGGCAGTGACGCCGAGGCCGCGTTCGCCGAGGCCACCGCGACTCGTCGATGCCACCGACGACGTCCTCGATCAGGCCATCGCCGGTCTGGCCCGCGGGATCGGCCTGGAGGCGCTCGGGCGGCCCAACGCCCGCAGCGTGCTGGCGGACGCGCAACGACGCCTGGGCGACCTCGGCATCGACGGCCACGGTTGGGACAGCCGCGTTCCGCCTCGCGGCGGGCAGCTAGAGCCGCCGACTTCTTCTTTGCCGCTGTCGCCTTCGTCGCCTTCTTGCGAGCGGATGTCCGCTTGGCCGCGGTCTCCTTGGTGGGCTTCTTGGCGGCCTGCAGGCTGGCTTCGAGGGCCGCCATCAAGTCGACGACCTTCTGGGGCTCGGCTTCGTCCTTGTCGACGACGATCTCCTCGCCCTTGGCCTTCTTCTTGATCAGCGACAGAACCTGCTCGCGATAGGTGTCGGCGTAGCGGGCCGGCTTCCAGTCTGTGGTGAGCGACTCGATGATCTGCTTCGCCATCTTGAGCTCGCGTTCGTTGACCGTGGCCCGGATGCTCTTGAGTTCGGAAACCTCGGACTTCGGCACGATCTCGTCCTCGAACAACATCGTCGACAGAGCGAGAACGCCGTCGTACGGCCGCACCGCCGCCAGGTATTGCTTCGTGCGCATTACGAAACGGGCGATGCCGACCTTGTGTTCCTTCTCCATCGCGTCAAGGAGGAGCTTGTAGGCCTTCTTCACGCCTTCACCTTCACCGGCCGGCGCGACGTAATACGTGGCGTCGTAGTAGATCGGATCGATGTCCTCGAGTTCGACGAAGTCCTCGATCTCGATGGTCTTGGTGACCTTGGGCTGGTACTTCTCGAGCTCTTCTTGGGCAAGCATCACGTAGCGCCCCTTGCCCAGCTCGTAGCCCTTGACGATCTTCTCCCACGGCACCTCGCGGCCGCTCTTCTCCGAGACCCTCTTGTACTTGATGCGGGCTCCGGTCCCTTCCTCCAGCTGGTGGAAGGCGAGATCCTCCTTGTGCACGGCGCTGTACAGCTTCACCGGCACGTTGACGAGACCAAAGCTGATGGATCCACTCCAGATTGCACGCGGCATACAGGTGGTGTACCCGGGAATGATTGAGGCCATGCCGCTCGAGAAGTACCGCGCCATGCGGGATTTCGACAAGACGTCCGAACCGGCGGGCACGACGGAGCCCGCGCCGGGCGACCGGCGCTTCGTTATCCAGGAGCACCACGCCCGGGCGCTGCACTGGGATCACCGTTTCGAACACGACGGCGTGCTGCTGTCGTTCGCGGTGCCCAAAGGCCTGCCTCCGGATCCGCGCGTCAACCACCTCGCAGTCCACACAGAGGATCACCCGATCGAGTACCTCGACTTCGACGGCGAGATTCCCGAAGGCGAGTACGGCGGCGGCGTCATGAAGATCTGGGATCGCGGTACGTACGACCTCGAGAAACTCACCGACCGCGAGATGATCGTCAGCTTCCGGGGCCAGCGTGCCCGCGGCAAGTACGCGTTGTTCCAGACCCGGGGCAAGCAATGGATGATCCACCGCATGGATCCGCCGGAGGATCCGACACGCGAGCTCCTACCCGACATGTCCGCACCCGCGGCCGTCAGCACCGCCGACGATCTCCCAACGGGCAACGGCTGGAGATTCGAGCCGGCGTGGGGTGGTCTGCGGGCCAATCTCGGTATCGAGGGCGGCCGTATTGCTTGGGCGATTGACGAGGAGGCTCGCGACGTGGCGGCCGCGTTTCCCGGAGCTGGCGCGCATGGCCGAGTGGCAGGACATCACACCAATGGTGCTCGAGGTCGAGGTCGTGATCCTGGGCGACGATGGCCGGCCCGATGCGGCGCGACTGGCCACGCGGCGCACCGATGGCTTGACCCGCGCCCGCGTGCTGACGCAGGCGAAGCGGCATCCGGCAACTGTGATCGTCAACGAACTGCTGTGGTTCGACGGCCACCCGCTTGACGACGCAGCGGCACGGAAGCGCACGCGCGACCGACTCGACCTCAAAGGCCCGACGTGGACAGCGGCAACGGTCACCGACGACGGCAAGGCGCTACTCGCCGCAGTGAGCGCCCAGGGGCTCCCGGGCGTGCGCGCTCGCCGAGAACCCAGCGAGCTCATTGGCATCGGGGCATGATGTCGCATCCGTCGACTCGTGTTGCTTGTGGTGCTGGCGCTGGGGGCGCCCGGCTTGGTCTCATCGGAGACACGCGCCGGCGCCGCGCCGAGTGAGTGCGACGAGCGCTCGTGGACAGCGGGCACGGTCGAGTGGTGCCACGGAACGCTCGTGTACCGGGACCACGTATACGACGACACCGGCGCCAACGATCCGACCACATTTCGGTCGCCGCACGGAACGTCGCTCAACGGCGCCGCGGGTGACGTCGACCACACGGAGCACGGGCAAGCGCTCAACTCGGCCGACCTCCTTGCCCTGCGCGTCAACCTCAGTGGCCGCCGGCTTCACGCCCGCTTCGAACTAAACACACTCTTCCCCGCCGACAGCACCCAGGCCGTGCTGACCGTCGACACCGACGACAACCCGATCACCGGCGGCGGCGCTTGGGGCGTTGGCAACCTGCGCAGCGCCGGATGGGACGAGCGGTTCGTCCTCACGCGTCGTGACCCCGTCGCCAACGTCATCGAGGGCACCGTCACGCTGAGTCGCGACGCCGGGCCGCGCATCCGGGTCCAAGCCGCCGTCGCGCTGGGCGACGGCACGCCCATGAACGTCGCCTTCCGCAGCGACGAAAGCGGCAACTGGTGGGAGGCGAAGCAAGCGGCCGCCCTGATGAACGGCGACGTCAGTGGGTTCGGCGCCCGCGTGGCGAAGGCCGATTTCGGCGTCGCCCACCTTCCGGCACCCCCGCCCGGCCCTGGCTTCTACGACAGGGTGTACACCTCGGACTACCCCATCGCCGAGGGTGTGAACTACGCGGGCGTGGAGGGGCCCACGACCGCCACGTTCCACTACCTTGGGCGACACCAGCCGTACGCGGTGTTCGTGCCGCCCGGCGATGCAAGGCACGGGGTGCAGTTGGTGCTGCACGGGGCCAGCGCCGCGCACGCCAGCGTGGTCGACCGGCCCGGCATGCAGCAGCAATTCGGTCGCATCCAAGACCGGATCCTGGTGTCGCCGCTCGGGCGCGGCCCGGACAACTCGTACGTCGACTGGGGGGCACGCGACGCGCTGGACGTGCTCGCCGACGTCGAGTCGCACTACGCCACCGACCGCGAGCGGGTATTCGTCTCCGGCTACTCGATGGGCGGGGGCGGCACCCTGTTCCTCTCGTCGCTGTTCCCCGACCGGTTCGCCGGCGCGGTGGATTGGGTCGGCTTCACCGGTGACTGTCTCAACGGGACGCCCGCCGCGCAGGGACGCCAACGACCTGGTGGGGACTCGCCCTTCACCAACGACGCCGCACAGCGCGGCGGTTGCCCACTCGGCACCGCGCGGCAACTTCCTGGACTATCTCGACAACACCCGACACGTTCCGACTGCCCATCTCTTCGCGCTGGGCGACGAACTGGTGTGGGCGACCCACAGCGTGGCGGTCATGGCCAGAGCGCGAGAGCTGGGCTACGAGCAGGTCGTGTGGAGCCACGTGGCCGAGCACCTCACGTTTGCGATCCTCGACGATTGGCGCAAGGAGGCGGTATTCACCGCCCATAGGACGCGCGTGCGACATCCGGCTCGGGTCACGTATCGCACCAACGCCTACCTCCGGATGCCGATGGTCGACCTGCTGCCCGACGGTGCGTATTGGGTCGATGACATCCGACCTCGCAACCAAGCGACCACGCCGGCCGGGGATGCCGTCGTCGACCTCATGAGTGACGCGTGTAGTGCGGCGACCGAGAAGACAACGACGATCCAGTACAGCGCCGGCGTCGACCCGACCCCGTGGATCGGACAACACGCAGTGGTCACGGGGACGGCGCCACGTACGCCGGGGATCCGGATCTCGGGGACGCTCACCAACGTCGGTGAGGTCAAACTCGATACCGCGGCTGCGTGCATCCCCGCGGGCAAACCGATCAGATTCGATATCGCCGTCGACGGGCCCACCGTTGTCCGCTTCGCCGACGGCCGGCCGGCGCTCCGTCTCGGCTAGGTCGACAAGCGAGGCGCCGCCGCGCCGTACGGTGGCGGCATGGCTGCAACCACACACGCGCCGCTCCCCCGCCTGAAGACCGAGGCGGCGCGCGCGCCGAACGTCTCGTTCTCATGCGGCGACGGGCCACCGGGATGCTGGCCGGCGTGACCCTGTTGTTCCTCGCCATCACCGTCATCGGCGCGGACGGTTGGCTCGAATATGTCCAGGCGACGGCCGAGGCGTCGATGGTGGGCGCGCTGGCCGACTGGTTCGCGGTCGTGGCGCTGTTCCGGCACCCGCTCGGAATCCCGATCCCTCACACGGCGATCATCCCCGAGCGGAAGAACCAGTTCGGCGAGACGCTGGGCGACTTCGTGCAGAGCAGCTTCCTCACTCCCGAGACGATCACCGAGCGCGTGCGGATGGCCGCGGTCGGCAACCGGCTGGGGACATGGCTGGCTCAACCGGCCAACGCCGAGCGCGTGGCCCGCCACGTCGTCGACGCCGCCGTCGCCGCCGCCGACCTCGTGAAGGACGATGACGTCCACGGCGCCCTCGAGCAGTTCGTTCGCGAGCAGGTCGAGAAGCTCGACCTCGCACCGCTAGCCGGCCGGGCGCTGGCGATCGCCACCGAGGACGGTCGCCACCGGCCACTCATCGACGGCGGCATCAAGGGCCTCGACCACTACCTCGACACGCACCGCGAGGAGTTGCACGACCGGTTCGGGCAGGCGTCGCCGTGGTGGCTGCCGGGCGCGGTCGAGGATCGCATCGTCGACCGGCTCATCGACGGCGTGCGGGCGCTGCTCGCCCAGATGGCCGCCGATCCGAACCACCACCTCCGGCGCGAGATCGACGACCGTCTCGCGGCGCTTTCCCGTGAGCTCCAGACCTCGCCGGACCTCCAAGGCGCGGGCCGAGCAGTTCAAGCGCGATCTGGTCGAGGAGTCCGCGCTGCGTGAGTGGGTCGTCACACAGTGGGCGGACGTAAAGGGCCAGCTCCGGACGCAAGCCGAGGACCCCGACTCCGAGCTACGGAGCCGATTGGCCGGCGGTATCGCTGCCATCGGCGAGCGGCTCCGCGATGATCCGGCGCTGAGCAGTCGAGTCAATGACGCGGTCGAGGCGGGGGCGCGTTACGTGGCCGAGCAGTTCAGCGACGAGATCGGCAAGATCGTCACCGCCACGATCGAACGGTGGGACGCGGAGGAAACGGCGCGCCGCCTCGAACTGCTGCTCGGGCCGGACCTCCAGTTCATCCGTATCAACGGCACGGTCGTCGGCGGCCTCGCCGGGCTCGCGCTGCACACCATCGCCCGCCTCGCCGCGTGACCACCATCCGGCGCGCGACCGCGGCGGACGCGGCCGCGGCCGCCGAGGCTTATATCAGCGCCCGCCACGCCAACGTGCCCGCGATCCCGCCCATGGCGCACGACGACGATGACGTCCGGCGCTATTTCGCCGAGGTGCTCATCCCTCAGCGGGACGCGTGGGTCGCGACCGAGGGCGACGTTGTGGTGGTCGGATCCTGGCGCTCGACGGCGACGACGTCGATCAGCTCTACGTGGCGCCGGGCCGGACAGGCCGCGGCATCGGCCTCGCGTTGCTCGATGTCGCCAAGCGCGAACGGCCCGACGGCCTTCAGCTGTGGGCGTTCCAAAGCAACGTGGGTGCGCGCCGCTTCTACGAACGGCATGGCTTCTCCGAAGTCCGCCGTACGGACGGGAGCGACAACGAGGAGCGCTCCCCCGACGTCCTCTACGCCTGGCCGTAGCCCGCGGTCAGGTTTTCAATCTCTCCCGCTCCCGCTCTTCTTCAGCGTTATCGACCCCTTGACCTTCTGGGCGTCCTCATCGGCGAGGTCTAAGTCCTCGAGCTCTTCGTTGTCCTCTGGCTGCTTGTCGCTCATGATCGTCCCTTTCAGTTCAGGGTCACAGTTGGCGGGTTGCGCTTGCCAGGCAGCTTCTTCGAGCCTGTGACCTTCTCGGCGTCCTCATCCGTGACCTCGAGGTCGTCGAGCATCTCGTCATCCTCGGTCGGTCGTTCGTCCACGGCCCCACGCTACGACTCCTCCGCGAGAACCGCGGCGAGTGTGCGGCGGCCGAGCGTCTCGAACGGCGCGTTGTCGGCCGAGTTGGCGAGGTAGGCAAGCGCAAGGGCAAGCGCCCACGCCCGCGCTCGCGACCAGGTGGCGTCGTCGATCTCGCCGGCCGCAGCGCGGAAGTGTGGACGCAGCGCGGGTGGAAGCAGCATCCACGCAACCGAAAGATCGGTGGCGGGATCTCCCGCGGTGAGGTCGCCGAAGTCGATGACCGCCGACAGTCGGCCGTCGTGTACGAGCATGTTGGCCGGGTGCAGGTCTCCGTGGAGCCAGATCGGGCGCCCCGTCCACGGCGGGGTCTCGAGTAATGCGACCACAGTTCCAGGACGGCCCCGCCGTCGATCAGTGCACCGAGTTGCTCCACTCTTTCGCGTGTCGAGACGTCGCGTTCACCGAGCGGGACGCCCCGGTACGGGTTGGTTGGCGCGTCCAACGATGCGGGTTGGTGCATGGCGGCGACGAATGCACCGAGCGTTTCGGCCGCGGCCCGCAAGTCCGCCGGCGGCGTGAGCGTCGCCGGCTCGCCCGCCAACCACGGACAAACGCTCCAGTGCCACGGATAGCCCAGCGCGGGCGCGCCGGTCCGCACCGGTAATGGGATAGGCAGTGGCAGGCGAAACGCGAGTTCGGGAAGCCACCGGTGCTCATGCAGCACTAGTTGCGCAGCCAGCTCCCGGCGGGGAAGACGCACGACCAGCGCGTCGCCGAGCCGGAAGATCGCGTTGTCCCAACCGAAGGCCAGAGGGGTGATCGGCAGACTCGCCAGATCTGGGTGCTGGTCGTCCAGCAGTGCGCGCACGAGCGCAACATCGATGTGGGTCTCGGCGGCCGGCATGTTGGAGCTCACGGGATCTCGAGGTCCTCGTACAGGGCTTTGACTATGCGTTGCGTACGCCGGTGGTTGCGGGCCTCACCCGGCATGCCGTTGCAGATGAGGGCGACCACGAGATCGTTCTCGGGATCGGCGAACGCGATGGAGGACTCGGCGCCGCCGTGGCCGAAGGCCCGCCAGCCGGCACGATCGCCGTAGCCGTAGGAGGTTGACCGCTTGCGGTAGTGCCAGGAGTTGACCATCACCCCGAGACCCCAGTCGATTATCTGGCCGAATGTCTCGTCCACCAACCCGGCCCGCTGGCGGGCGGTCATGTCGTCGACCGTCTGCGGCGACAACACGCCACCGCCGCCCGATGACAGCGCGGTGAAGAACCTGGCCAAGTCAGCGACGGGTCCGATCGCGCTGCCGCCGGGGTGCAGTGGCGCGTAACCGTCCGGCAGCTCCAGCCGGTGAATCGGCCTCGGATTCTTCGGGTCCTTGGTGTCGTACATGACGCCGACCCGATCGCCATAGGCCGTGTAGCGCTCGGGCGCGAGAACGAGCCACGTGTCGCCCATGTCGAGGGGCTCCAACAGTTCTTCACTCACGTACGCGTCGAAGTCGCGACCGTCGAGCCGCCGCACGACCTCGCCGAGCACGAGGAACGCGCCCCGTGGGTGGTACGCGGCGCGGTGACCGGGTACCCAGTCGGTTTCGAGCGGCGACGCGCACACCGCGGCCAGGTCACCGTCGGCGGTTGGGAAGCCGCCGGTATGCGAGAGCAGGTGGCGGATCGTGACCGTCGCCTTCCCGTTGGCGGCGAATTCGGGAACGTGTTTGGCAACGGGATCGTCGAGCGCGAGCGCTCCCCGCTCCCACTGCTGCAGCACGGCCGCGGCGGTAATCGGCTTGGTGCACGACAACCACGGCATCAAGGTGGTCGTCGTCATGTCGATGCCGGGCCGAGCCGTACCCATCGCCAACTCGGCCACCGTCTCGCCGGCGCGCCGCACGTGTAACAGCGCCCCGACATGCGCGCCCTCATCCATCCCGCGCTGGATCGCTGCCACCGTGCGCTCCAAGCCGGCGCCGGCCACTATCCAGCCCTCCAAGTTGCAGTTTCGGAACCAGAAGCCTCCAAGTTCCGCTCCCGGGGCGAAATGTCGGCTTCCGAGCGCGGAGATTCCGATCTTGGAGGCAGTTGGTTACAAAACTGCAACTTGGAGGCAGTCAACGCGTGATCGTGGTGCGGGCGCGGATGTCGGCGGACGAGGCGCCGGCGAGGATCGCGAACTCGCCCGGCTCGACGCGCCAGCCGTTGTCCCAGAACGCGAACGTCCGGTCGTCGAAAGCGAAGCGGGCCACGCCGGTTTCTCCCGGTTCGAGCCGCAGCCGCACGAAGCCCTTCAGCTCCTTGGGCGGCCGGGGCAGGCTGGCTTCAATGTCGCTCACGTACAGCTGGACGACCTCCGTGCCTGGTCGTGCACCGGTGTTGGTGACCGACACCGACGCGCCGCTCGCGTCCGCGGTCAGCTCCCCATACTCGAACGTGGTGTACGCGAGGCCGTGTCCGAACGGAAACAGCGGCTGGACGTCGGCGGCCTCGAAGCCGCGGTGACCGACGAACACCCCCTCTTCGTACGGGAGCCGACCATCAGTCCCCGGATAGCCGGAGAACGCCGGGCTGTCGTCGACCCTTACGGGGAACGTGCACGGGAGCCGCCCACCGTGCGCGGCGCCCGTGAGCACATCGGCAAGCGCGTGGCCGCCTTCCTGGCCGGGATACCAGAGCTGGACGACTGCCGCGACATCGTCGACCCACGGCATCGTGACCGGGCTGCCGGCGTTGATGACGACGATGGTGCGCGGGTTGGCCGCCGCCACCGTGGCGACGAGCTCGTCTTGACCGACGGGCAATGACATGTCGGGACGGTCCTGGCCTTCGGTGTCCAGCTCGCGCGTGAGACCGACGACGACGATGGCCGCGTCAGCACCGGCAGCCGTCCGCGCCGCGGCTTCGCGGGGCTCCTCGGGCCACGGCGGCCGCACGCGCAATCCGAGCCCGGTGAACCACGCGCGTTCGGCCGGCGCCTCGAACTCGAGGACGAGCGGGTGCTCGCTGCCGGCGACCAATTCCACCGAGCCGGTCGGCGGGCGCTCGCCCCGCTCCCAACCATCGACAACGACGGTGCCGTCCACTGACAGTCGCATCCGGCCGCGGCCCCGCAATTCGAACGTGTAGTCGCCGGTCAGTACCGGGTGGTACGTCGCGGTGACGCGCGCTGCGGTGACGTCCGTCGCCCACCGGAATGTCGATCGACTGGTCGTCTGCACCGGGACGGCTCCACCGGTCAGTTCCGCGGTGAAGCCGGGCGCAGCGAGTTCCCGGGGGTCGACGGGGATGAAGTCGCCCACGGGGACGCAGCCGATCTCGTGCACGACCTCGACGCCGTTACCGAGCGCGGCGCGAATGCCGTCGAGCGGCGTGACCACATAGGGGGGCGTCACCTCCGCGCTACCACCGCCCATTGGCTGGAACACGGCATCGGCGTTGGGTCCGATGACAGCGACGCGACTGAGATGCGCGGGGTCGAGCGGCAGGACGCCATCCTCATTCCGCAGCACAACGACCGCGGCGGCCGCCGCCTCACGGGTCAAGGACCGTCGCGCCGCGTCGTCCTCATAGCGCTCAACAAGGGCCGAAGAGTTGGTCAGCGCCCCGGTGCGTTCCGCCAGCAGGAGCACCCGACGTACCGCACTGTCGACTGCGTCGAGCTTGGCCTCGCCAGCACTCACCGCGTTAAGCAGGGCCGGGCCCCGCTGCGCGGGCGGTCCCGGCATCTCGACATCGAGACCGGCGATGAGCGATGTCGCCGCGCTGTGGGTCGCCAGCCAGTCGGAAACGACGACGCCGTCCCAACCCCACTCGTCCCGCAGCAGCTCGGTCAGCAGCCACGGGTGCTCACAGCAATATGAACCGTTCAATTTGCTGTACGCCCCCATAACGGACCACGCGCCGGCACCGAGCAGTGCGGCCTCGAATGGCGCCAGGTACACCTCGCGGAGCGTCCGCTCGTCGACCTGGCAGTCGATGGTGAACCGGTCGACTTCTTGATCGTTGGCGACGAAGTGCTTCACACAGGCGGCCACGCCAGTTGACTGAACGCCGCGTACGTACGCGGCGGCCAAAGCCGACGACACGAACGGATCCTCCGAGAGACACTCGAAATGCCGGCCACCGAGCGGGAACCGTTGGATGTTCACGGTGGGTCCGAGCAATACGTGCGCGCTCTTGGCTCGCGCCTCTTCGCCCAATGCAGCGCCCACCCGCTCGATCAGGTCGACGTCCCACGTCGCGCCGAGCGCGATCCCACAGGGGAAGCAGGCCGACGGCGGGCCGCCGACGTGTTGCTCGCCGCGCGCACCGATGGGACCGTCGCTCATCTTCAGCCGGCCGATGCCCAACCGCTCGACTGCCGGCACGTGCCACATGTCCTCCCCCGCCAGGAGGCTGACCTTCTCGTCGGTGCTCAGCTGGCCGACCAGCTCGTCGATGCTCACGGTTCGAGGTTGCCGAGAACGTCCATGACGATGGCGCCCACCTCAGTGAACAGATCGACGTCGGGCGCGTGGCGTTGGATGGCGTCCCCCAGATACACGACGTTGCGGAAGAACAGGGTGAGCTCGGGCGGGACCTTGAACCCTTCGGCGCTCAGGATCCGGACAAGGACGCTAAGCCGGTCGCCGATGAGGGACGGGTCGCGGAGCATCGCCATGCGCTCTTCAAATGACGGCGGTTCGGGCAGAAGCCCGACCAGTGCCGTGATGTCTGAATCCGCCGGCAATGCGCCGAACTCCTTGAGCGCGCTGAAGATTCCAGCGCGGTCCTCGGCCAGCGCGGCGACGAGAAGACGCGCCGTCGCACCCCGTTGCGCGGCGTCGAGGCGGCCGACGATGCCGTAGTCGACCAGCGCCAACCCGGCTTCGTTGACGAGCACGTTGCCGAGGTGCAGATCGCCGTGGAAGATGCCATCGACCATTGTGGTGTGCAGCGTGCCGACCACCGCGAGCTTGACCAGGTCGCGGGCCGCGTGCTGGAAGGCCTGGGCGCCGTCGATGTCCGCCGCCGACACGCCGGGCACGTACTCCATGCCCAGCACCCGCTCGTTCACCAGATGCGGGATCGGCCGCGGCACCTGCACGTTGAGTCCGGCCCGCTCGAACGCGGTGGCCAGCTGGACTGCGCTGGTCGCCTCGAGGCGAAAATCGACCTCCTGCGCGAACAGCCGCAGCATCAGGACCAACGTCCCGCGCAAGTTGGCAATCTTGAAGCGGTCGTCCCGCGACTCCAACAGCCCCAGCAGCGGCAGCAGGTAGGCGGCGTCGGCCGCGACCGTCCGGCTGATTCCGGGCCGCCGGATCTTGAGCACGATCGGGCGGCCGTCGTTCAATGTGGCGCGATGCACCTGTGCGACCGACGCGGAGGCGAGCGGTCGCGCGTCCCAGGCGGAGATGTGGTTGACGATGCCAGACCGATCGAGGATCTCGGCGACATCTGACATGGGGGCGGGAGGAACTTCGTCGCGGCACCCGGCGAATGCATCGGCGACCCAATCGGGAACCAGCCCGCGGGTGCTCGAGATGAACTGGCCGAGCTTCACGTAGGTGGGCCCGCCCTTCAGCGCGGTGTCGGCCAACGCCTTGACGACCTCCTCGCCGTCGCGCCGCGCCAATGCCGGCGCGAGCCGGGGTGCGGAGGACCGCACCAACTGCACGAGGCGGGGCAGCGTCCCCGCGGTGACCGGGTCAGCGTGCAGGATCCGGTTGCCTCGCCGCCGCGCCTGCTCCAGCCGGTGGTCGAGATCGCGAAGCCACTGCTCCGACGCGACGCGCAGGCCCGGTTCGCCGTCGAGCCAAGCCGTTGCGCTCACCCGCTCGTCCTACCCTGCGATTCCCCGGCCGCCCACGAGAAGATCCCGCGGGACATTGTCGACAGTTCGGTTTCGGCCCGACGCGCGAACACGTCACCCCGCGCCGCGTGCACCGCCTTGTTGTCCGGTGCGGCCTGGGCGGCCAGCTCGGCCAGGTCACACGCCAGGCGGAAGTCGCCGGCGTCGGCAAGCTCGAGGGCCCGCCGGGCCAACCCCTCGACCCCACCGGCCAGCGCCGCCAGCTCGGCCGCCAGGTCGGCTTCGGGCGCGGGCTTGAGATGGGCGGGGTTGCCGTCGTACCACCCGCCGTACAACCGCCACACGTTGCGGACCACGAACTCGGGCTCGTCGTACGTCGGCCGCAAGTACGGCTTCTCGATTAGGTGGGCGGGCGCCTTTACCGTGTGAATGATCTCGTCGAGCCGAGCACCGGCGTTCATCATCGCCACCGTCTCGTCGTGGAGATAATCCAGCAGGTCGGCCGCGTCAGTGAGCGCCTGGGTGATGCGATCGTTGCCCACGATCGGGAGACCGTGGCCGGGTAGAAGCACTTCGGCGCCAACGGTGGTCATCACCCGGAGTGCGTCGGCCCACTCCTTGGGATAACGCTGCACCTTCTGCGGGTTGCCGGCATTGGGCGACGCCCAGATGAAAAAGTCACCGCACCCCAGGACCTTGCGCTCGGGGAACCATGTCCACGTGTGATCGTCGGTCTCACCTCGCGCGTGGTGCAACTCGACGAGCGTGCCCCCGACCTCAAATGCGTGATGATCACGGTAGGTCTCGTCCGGGTAGCGGTATTCAGTCGGCCACTGCAGGCCGGGCGCCTTGAACTGGCGCTGGTTGATGATCGAGTTGAAGCCCGCGGTCAGGATGTAACGGTCGAACCGGTGCGGCAATGCTTCGTGGGCGATGACCCGCGGGGCCGGCCAGCCCTGTTCGGCCGCCTCAGCCTCGAACACGGGCACCCCGAAGACGTGATCGATGTGGCCATGGGAGTACACCGCGGTGTTGAGCCGCTGGTCGGTCCACGCCCGAAGCGCCTGGTGGACACTGGATGCGAGCACCGCGCTACCGGTGTCGACCAACACCAGCCCGTCGTCGGTGGTCACCGCGCTCACGTTGGCAAAGGACGGCACGAAGGCCACACCGTCGGCCACCTCTTCAGCCTCGGTGTTCATCAGCCTGAACGGATGGTGGTCGGCGATGTCGGCGTCGCCCCGCCACAACCGATCCGCCAGGTCCAACACGTCGCCCATCGACTCTCACCCTAGCTATGCAGCTGGCGTGATCTCCGCTGTAGCGTTCCCGCCCGTGCCGACCTCTCCCACCCGTACCTTGTTGGCCGACGCGGGCGACGCCTTGTTGGAAGAGCGGCGGCAGCTCACCGTCGAGGAGTTGAGCGAGCTGGCGGCCCTGCCGTCGGCCTCGGTGCCCTCGCTCGCCGCGCTCGCGCACGAGGTACGACTGGCCTGGTGCGGGCCGGAAGTGGAAGTCGAAGGAATCCTTTCGGCCAAGACCGGTGGTTGTCCGGAGGACTGTCACTTCTGCAGCCAGTCGGCCCGCTTCGAGTCGCCGGTCAAGGCCACGCCGATGCTCGACGCCGATGAGGTGCTGGCCGCCGCGGTGGAGACCGCCGGCTTGGGCGCGTCGGAGTTCTGCATCGTCTTGGCGATCCGCGGCCCGGACGAACGGATCCTGAACTCAATCTTGTCCGTCGTTCCGCAGATCCACGATCGCACCGGTCTCAACGTCGCGGTCAGCGCCGGCATCCTCACGCGCGACCAGGCGTTCCGACTCGCTGAGGCGGGCGTCCACCGCTACAACCACAATCTTGAAACCGCCCGCTCCTTCTTCAGCTCGATCGTGTCTTCGCACACCTGGCAGGAGCGCTACGACACTTGCCAGTTGGTTCGCGAGGCGGGGATGGAGCTGTGTTGTGGCGCACTTCTCGGGATGGGTGAGACCGAGGAACAGCGCGTCGAGCTACTCATGCAGTTGCGCGACGTCGAGCCGGCCGAGGTTCCGCTGAACTTCCTCAACCCCCGTCCGGGAACCCCTCTGGCCGACCGTCCCCTCGTCGAGCCGCTCGAGGCCATCCGGTGGATCGCGCTGTTCCGGCTCGCGCTCCCTTCGGTCATCCTGCGCTACGCCGGCGGCCGCGAGGTCACGCTGCGGGAACTCCAGGCGATGGGGATGACCGCGGGAATCAATGCCCTGATCGTCGGCAACTACCTCACCACCCTGGGGCGCTCGCCGGACCAGGACCTCCAGATGCTCGACGATCTGCGCATGCCAGTGGGTGTTCTCTCCAAGGTGATCTAGTGCACTGCACGGGGTGCGGCCGGCTGGTCGACGAGTGCGGCGTCAGCTGTGGGCGCGAGCTCGATCCGCCCCGCTTCTGCCCGACCTGCGGCCGCCGGCTCACCGTGCAGGTGACCCCAGCGCATTTCACCGCTGCCTGCCGCGACCATGGCCCGGTTACGCCCTAAAGCGGATCGGGACCACGGTTGCCTCCATTACCGAGCCGTCCTCGGCCGAGTAGGTCAGGAGGACCAACGCCCCCGTCGGTGTGGCGGACGGGCGGAAGGTAACCGTCGTGCGGAACGGTTCGACGGTGCCGCTCCCTCCGCCGCCCGTATAGAAGGTGCTGGCGAGGGACTGGCCGGCGATTTGGTTGACCTGCCGAACCTCGACGTTCACGTGCGCTTCGTAGGCAAGGCTCCTGCCCCGCAGTTCGACTGGGGAGTTGATCAGGGCGTTCGCCGCCGGTGACTCGAGCTGCAGATTGTCGCTGTACGCGCCGCTGACGACCCACTTGCCGCCCTCGAAGACGGTGGAGACCCGCGTGAACGGACCCCGGCCGGACTTGGCCCGCACCAGATATTGCGCGTCGCCGTCCGCGGCGACGACCGTGGGGGCGGTCATCCCGAGGTATTTGGTAGCAAACTCCTTAGCCGCGGTTTCGGGGTCGGCAAACGTCTCGTTCCAGACCGCCCGTGACGGCACCGCGGCGACCGCCGTGGTTGGCGTTGGTGTCGTCGTTGGCGTGACAGTCGTCTCGGGAGAGCCGCCGACGCGCACCCGCTGGGGACCGTCGTCGGTGTCGATCACCTGTGCCAGTCCGAACACGAGGGCGACGATCGCAGCGACCGAGACCATGCTGACGCCGGTCATCAACCCAAAGCGCCGGCGCCGGGCCGCCGCAGCCTTCTCCTCGATCGTCTCCCAGCGGTCGTCGGTCACCTGCATGGACGTCGCCTCCCGCCCTAGTGCCGACCGGAGTCGGTCTTCAACTGTCATCGCGTTCCTCCAGCGTCTTCCCAAGCGCAGCCAGTCCGCGAGAGGTGTGGGTCTTCACCGAGCCGGGCGAGATGCCGAGCGCGGCGGCAATGTCGGCCTCGGAGAGATCGTTGTAGAACCGAAGCACCAGGCACTCGCGTTGGCGTGCTGGTAGGCCCCGCAGTGCCCGCATCACGTCCTCGCGATCATCGGGCGGGGGCACGTCGCGAACCACTTCGAGCGGCGCGCGGCGGCGGACCTCGCGCCGCCGCAGCGACGAACGCGCGCCGTTGACTACGGCGCGCCGCAGGTACGGGAGCGGGTCGTGAACGCGATCGCCGGCGATGTGGACCCGCACGAAGGCGTCCTGCACGACTTCCTCGGCGACGGAGCGGTCACCGAGGAGCGCAGCGAGGCGCACGAGCGACGCGTAATGCAGCCCGTGCAGGCTGGCAAGGTCGGTCCTCGCCTCAACGTCCATGGCAGCCATCATCACTGATCCAGACGCCTGAGCCCCGGTTACGGTTGACACGATGCTCGGTCGCGACGTTCTTCTCGAAGTGCTCCGCACGGAAGGCGTGCGCCACGTCTTCGGCAATCCAGGCACCACCGAGCTGCCGTTCATCGACGCGTTGGCCGACAACGCCGCCGGCGACCTCCACTACGTGCTCGCCCTCCAGGAGGCGACCGCAGTGGGCATGGCGGACGGGTATGCGCAGGCCACGGGACGGCCGGCGTTCCTCAACCTCCACACCTCAGCCGGCCTCGGCAACGCCATCGGGAATCTCACGAACGCGCAGGCGAACCGAACGCCGCTCGTGGTCACCGCCGGCCAGCAGGACCGGCGCCACCTCGTCGCCGACCCGCTGCTCAGCGGCGACCTAGTCGGCCTCGCCGGCGCGGTGAGCAAGTGGACGCACGAGGTCCGCAACGCCAACGAACTCGGGACGATTCTCCGACGGGCGTTTCATGACAGTGCCGCATCCCCGCCGGGTCCGGTGTTCGTGTCGATGCCAATGGACGTCCTCGACAACGAGGCGACCGACGGCACGGTGCCGGCACTGCCGTCGGCGTCGACCATCCGACGCCGCGCCATCGCCGAAGGGATCGACGAGCTGGCCGCGGTGCTCGGTGGATCCGTCGCCATCGTGGCCGGTGACGAAGTCGCCGCTTCTGGCGCGGCCGACGCGCTTCTGGCCGTCGCCGAGCGCACCGGGGCGCCGGTGTTTGGTGCGCCATTGCGCGGGGCCGTCGTTTTCCCGCGGGACCACGCGCTCTGGCGGGGCGACCTCCCACCGATGGCGACGGCAGTCAGCGCTGCGCTGTCGGAGTTCGACCGCGTACTGCTGATTGGCGAGCGGCTTCTCGTGTACCCATACTCGGAAGGACCCCTGCTGCCGCCGGCGTTAGAGGTGCTGCACCTCAGCGCCGACGTTGGTCAGCTGGGCCGGGTGCACGGCACCGCGTTGGGCCTCCTTGGTGACGTGAAGGCCACCCTCGAAGCCCTCGCCTCGCTGCTGCCCGAGGCGCGCGTCGACTCGCCGGGAACAGCCGCCACCAACTTCGACGAGCGCGCCCGCAGCCGCTACACCGACATGCCGATGCACCCGATGGCGGCGACGCACGCACTCTTGCGCAGCCTCCCGGATGACATCGCCGTCGTCGACGAAGCCATCACCACTGGCACGTACGTGCGCGGCTTCCACGGCGTTGGGCGATACTTCTTCAACCGGGGCGGTGGGCTTGGCTGGGGAATGCCCGCCGCCCTGGGCATTTCTCTGGGCCTCGACCGCGCACCGGTGCTGTGCGTGGTCGGCGACGGGTCGGCCATGTACTCGCCGCAGGCGCTGTGGACTGCGGCCAATGAACAGCTTCCTGTGCTGTTCGCCGTCGTGAATAACCGCCAGTACCTGATCCTCAAGCGCAACCTGCCGCCGGGAAAGACATATCCGGGACTCGACATCGATGCGCCCCCCGTCGACTTCGTCGCACTTGCGCATTCGATGGGCGTTCCTGCTGTTCTCGTTGAGAAGGCTGACGACATCGCCGACGCTGCCCGCGCCGCGTGGGCGAGCGGACAGCCGCGGTTGATCGAGCTGCCGATCGCCGTCCCGTGAACCGCGACACGATCGCGATCTACAACCGCGAGGCGGCGCGCTGGGCAAGCAAGCGAAAGCCAGTACGCCGGGATGAAGCGCTCGACTTCGCCGCAAAGGTGCCGGCGGGCGCGACGCGAATCGACGTTGGCTGCGGCGCCGGAAGGTACCTCGGCGACCTCGGCGCACCCGTCGTCGCCCTCGACGCGTCGATCGAGATGCTCAACATTGCGCGGGGGCGCCACCCAGACGCCAAGGCGATGCTGGCGGACGTAACCGCCCTTCCGTTGGGCCGCGGCACCCTCGGTGGCGCATGGGCGGCGATGACCTATCACCACATCGAGCGCGAGCGCGTGCCCATGGCGTTAGCGGACCTGCACGCTGCGCTCGCGCTCGGCGCGGCCCTCGATCTGACGATGGTGGCGGGCGACTACGAGGGAATTGCGCTTCCCGGAGACGACTTCCCCGGCCGGTACTTCGCATCGTGGACCGCTGAGTCGCTGGCCGCCGTCGTGACCGGCGCGGGGTTCGACGTCACCGGTGTCGGCATCTCCGACCGCGACCAGACCCACGTCGTCGCGCAGCGCGCTCGCACGCTGGCCGACGCGGTGGGCCCGGGCATGCGCGTGCTCATCTGCGGACTGAACCCCAGCATCTACTCGGCTGATCGGGGCGTGGGCTACGCCCGTCCCGGCAACCGGTTCTGGCCGGCGGCGGTCGCCGCCGGACTCGTCACTCGCGATCGAGACGCCGTGCACGCACTGACCGAACACGGCGTCGGGCTCACCGATCTGGCCAAGCGAGCTACCACCGCGGCGAGCGAACTGACCACTGCCGAATACGCCGCCGGGGCCGACCGCCTGCGCTGGCTTGTCGAGTGGTTACGACCGGCGGCGATCTGCTTCGTGGGACTGGCCGGCTACCGCGCCGCGATCGATCGGAAGGCCGTCGCCGGCTGGCAACCCGTCACCTTCGGTGGCCAGCCCGCGTACGTGATGCCTTCGACGAGCGGCCTCAACGCGGCGACGCGGTTCGATGCACTCGTGGAACACCTCGCAGCCACGCTCGCGCCGCCCGCGGCGACGTCAACCGAACCACGGTGAGATGCGCCGAGTCAGGGTCGGACAGCACCGCGGTATAGCGCTCCCGCCGAGACGCGTAATTCTGCTTCGCCCATTTGTACAAGGAGTCGTCAGCCGACCAGAGATTGCGGATGTATTCTCGGTTGCCGGTTCCCCACAGATCGGTTCGCAAGATGCTGCGGCGGATGGTGCGGGTGATCGCCCGGCGCAGGATCGTCCGTAGCGGCAGGTCCAGCCAGACGAGCGTGTCGGCGCGAGACCACATGACGTCTTGTGCCCGCGAGTAGTTCCCGCACACAATCCAGCGGTCGCCGGCGGTCGCGTCGCGGACCCGTTGGCGAAACACGTCGTCGGCCGCCTCGGTCCAGCCGGGCTCCCAAAACAGTGCGTCAAGCTCGACGTGCGGCACGTCGAGGCGACCGCCCAGGCGGCGCGCCATCGTCGTCTTACCGGCGTTGGTCGACCCGACGACGAGGATCCGTTGGAGCTTTCGCTCGCGGCGCATGCACATTCGCTTCGTCACGTCGAGCCCATGGCGGGCCTCATCCTCGAGGACGGCGCGCAACCCGGGACCGAGTTCGTCCTCAGCCATGCCGCGAAAGCCGAGGTGGACATAGAGCGGGCCGTTCCACGGCACGTCGACGAACGTCGACAGTGTGAGGGCCGGCATTGCGTGGTCGGCGGCCCAGCCGTCAATCGCGTCGAGGAGCCGGCGCCCGAGCCCACGACCCTGATAGTCCGGGTGCACGCTGATCTGCTCGACGTGCGCGCAGTCGTCGACCACGTCGACCAAGGCGTAGCCGATTGGTGTGTCGTCGCGGTTGACGGCGACCCACGACCGGCCGGCGTCGGCGTAGGCGACGATGCGCTCGACCGGCATGGGTTCCGCCTCGGCGATGTCGGCCATCCCGACGTCGCGGAACCGCTGCCCCGCGGCCCACTCGATCTCCCGCAGCCGCGCCGCCTCGTCCGGCCGTGTGGGCCGGATGTGATTAGAAGGAGTGGACACCGGAGCCGGCGCGAACGGGATCGCGGCCCGGGAGCTTGACCGTCGCCGACGTGTTCGGTGGAAGCTTGAGGCCGACGTGTACTTCGCCCTCCTCGTCGAGCCGCCAGGCAACCGAGGTCTGGCCGTACCGGGTGTGCAACGACGCCGAGGCGTGTGTCAGGCCGCCGCCCGGGCAGGGCTCGACGATGACGTGGTGATAGCCCGGATCGTCTGGATCGGGTCGCAGTCCAGCGACTGTCGTATGGAGCCACTGGGCGACGGCGCCGTACGCGTAGTGGTTGAACGAGACCATCGACGCGCCGGACCCGCCGCCGAGGGATTCCAGCGGCACCGATCCGTCGGGGCGGAGAGCGTCCCACCGCTCCCAGATCGTGGTTGCGCCGGCAAGGACGGTGTACAGCCACGAGGGTGCGGTCCGCTGAAGCAGGACGTCGTAGGCCACGTCGAGGTGACCGGTGTCGCCGAGCGACTCCAACAGCACCGGCGTCCCGAGGAAACCGGTGGCGAGGTGATCGTCGACGTCGTGAACCCGAAGTGCGAGCTGGTCGCCAAGCGCGAGTCGCGCCTCGTCGTCAGGCACCAGGTCGAACGCGAGCGCGAGCGCGGCACCGGTCTGCGTGCGCGCCGCGGCCTCGCTGTAGTGCGACCACCAGGCGGACCGGACCGTGTCGGCGCGATCACGGGCCGACGCGGCGACCTCGGCGTCGCCGACGATCGCAGCGGCCCGACCGAGCAGCGTTGCGGACCAGGCTGCGTACGCGGTGGCGACGAGGTCGAACTTTGCCTTCGCTCGCCACGGCTGCTCGGTCGGCGCGTCAGGATCGAGCCAGTCGCCGAACTGGAAGTCCTGCACCCACCGGTGCTCGTCGTCCAGCCGCGAGAAGACGTAGTCCACCCACCTCTGCATCGACGGCAGCGCGGCGCGGAGGACCGAATCGTCGCCGTAGGCCACGTACGTCGTCCACGGGATGACGGCGGCGGCGTCGCCCCATCCCGCGGCGCCGTGGAAACCATCGCGCGGAAGCCACGGAACGACATGGGGCACCGACCCGCTCGGGAGCTGGTCGGCGGCAAGATCGGCCAGCCAGTTCTCCCAGAATGTCTCGCAGTCGTAGACAAACGACGCCGTCGGCGAGAACACCTGCGCGTCACCGGTCCAACCGAGCCGTTCGTCGCGTTGCGGGCAGTCGGTCGGCACCGATACGGAGTTGCCTCGCCAGCCCCACACCACGTTCTCATGGAGTCGCTCGAGGAGCGGGTCGCTGCAGTCGAACGTGCCGGTGCGCTCGAGGTCGGAGTGGAGGACCACGGCGTCGACGTCGACCTGTGACGCGTCGACACCGGTGATCTCGGCGTACCGGAAGCCGTGGAAGGTAAATCTGGGCTCGTACACCTCCTCGTCGTCGCCCCGCGCGATGTAGGTGTCGGTTGCCCGCGCGGTGCGCAGCGGTGCGGTGAACAGGCGTCCGTCGTTGTCGAGCAACTCGGCGTGACGAAGCACGACCTCGGTACCTGCGGCCGCCCCGCGCACCGTGACACGCAGCCAACCCACGAGGTTCTGGCCAAAGTCGAGGATGTCGCCGGCGCGGGAGATGGGCGCGACGGTCTGCGTGCGGCGCACCGGCGGGACCGTGGGCGAGAAGAGCACCGACGGGTCGAACCCGTCGACCGCCGACGCCGTCGCCGGCGCACCCGCGAGGGGCAGCCGCGCATCGAAGGTCTCGCCGTCGTAGATCTCCGCGAGCAGAAACGGCGTCGCGTTCGCCGTCCACGAGTCGTCGGTTCCGATGACAACGAGTGTCCCGTCGGTCCGTTCGAGCTCGAGCTGCGCGAACAGCCCGCGGTGGGTCCCGTAAATGGGGCCGGCGTCGCTGAAGCCCAGACGTCCACTGAACCAGCCGGGCGCAACCAGCGCGGCCAGCTCGACGGAGCCAGAACGCATCCGGTCAGTGACGTCATGGGTACGCACCGGCAACCGGTGGTGGAAGCTCGTCCAGCCCGGCGCGAGGACGTCGTCGCCGACATCGACGCCGTCGATCGTCGCAGTGACGATGCCGTGGGCCGACAACCGCAGTCGGGCCCGCACCACATCCTCCGGCACCTCGACGGTCTGAACGAACCTGACAACCGGCGTCGAGGCGTCGGCGGTGATCATCCTCGCGACCCACAGGGTCGGATCGACAATGCCGACCTCGAACGTCGCCCACTCGGACCACTCGGTCTCCCCCGCCGACGTTCGCGCCCGCACCCGCCAACGCATGGACTCCCGGGAGGTGAGCGGCGTTCCGTCGAACGTCGCCTGTTGGCGCCACCCGTCGACCCAGCCGGTGTCCCATCGCCCATCGACTTCAACGCGGTGGGCGTGCTGCACGACGTCGGTCTCGCCACCGTCGGCATCGAGCCGCCAGGTGAGCCGCGGCGCCAGCGTGTCGATCCCGATCGGGTCGACGAGCCGCTCACACCGGAGATCAACGATCTTCATGGCGGGATCCTGCCGGAGAAACCCGACGACCGTCGAAGCGCACCTGCCAACGAAGACGCCTACGAGACGATTGTGTGTCGTTCCAGCCGTTGTCCGGCAGATCTCGACATCCGGATGACGTCGGCGACGCGGGCGACGGCGCGCGGCGAGTGCCAGTCGTCCGACGGTTTCTCCAGGGCCCAGTCGTCGCCGATCGAGACTGCTGCGTGGACGGGATCGCCGTCTCGGTTGCGCCAGACGAGGACCGTGCCCGGCCGGCTTGTGTCGCCGCCGCTTCGGCATCTTGTTGCGAGCCAATCCACAAACGGCTCAAGGCTGTCGCAGGCCGCGCTGTCGTCGGCACCGGCCGCGGCCATCACGGTGCTGAAGCAGCACCCGTTGCTGCCCGTCGGCCATGTACCCGCCAGTCGTCGAGCAGCCGGAAGCGTGTTCGCGCACCGGTGCCAGGTCGACTCGGTGACCTCGGCGTGCCGACTCGGCAGGCGGTCGGTCTCGACCAGGCGATGGAGAATGGCGACAGGGTTCACCGCAACAAGTGACGGCCACCAGACGAAACGGTGACCGTCGGCTTGGCGACGGAGTTCACCCGGATCGAGCAGATCGCTCCATGCGCGGACCGATGGGACAGCACCGACACCGGGACGGTTACCGCGTCGCTGTCCGACTTGTTCGCGGACGAGGGTTGCTCGGAGGTTCTTAGGCAGTGCTTGGAATCGATCCTCCGACAGCCACAACAAACGGGAGCCCGCGGAGGCGCCCCAGAGCCGGAAGGTGGTGCGAACTTCGGGCGTGACCGCACGCTGCCGCGCTTCGACCTCATGCCAGACATCGTCTGCACCGACGACGAAGGGCTGCGGATCCGGCGCGAGCCACCCAGCCCACGATCGCAGGAGGTCAGGCGAAGCTTCAATGCCGAGTACCGCAACCATCAGACCGACCGCGTGCGATGAAACACGGCGACAACGCTACGAGCGCAACGGCCGCATCAGTACAGACTTATTCACCAGCGCGTGCACTAGAGAACGCGAAGTCCCTGGTCAGAGCGCTAAAGGGGGGTGTTACACCCTCTCTGTACGATCGGCGCCATGGCGCAAGCCACCTACGCCGGCTACTCAGATGACGACCTGGTCGCCACCATTGGCCAGCTGCACGCGGCCGAATCGGCGACGCGGCGCGAGCTGTGCCGGGTCATCGCCGAATACGAACGGCGCGAGGCCTATTACGCCGATGGCGCCCGCACCATGGCCGACTGGCTGGTGGCCCGCTTCGGTATGACCCACCGCAGCGCGGTGGAACTGGCCAAGGTGGCCGCCGAGCTCGAGAGCCTGCCCGCGCTGGCCGGGACCCTCGCCGAGGGACGCCTGGGCTGGGACCAGGCCGCGGCGGCGGCCTCCTTCGCCACGCCGGAGACCGACGAGCAAGTTGCCCATGACGCGCCGGGGATGACCGCGGCCGAGCTGCGCGCCCAGGCCCGCCGTGAGCGCCCGCCCAGCGAGGGAGACGCCGAGACCAACCACCGCCGGCGCAGTCTGCGGCTGTGGTGGGAGCGCGACCGCCAGAACCTGCACCTCAGTGGCCAGGTCCCGGCGCTGGCCGGTGCGGTGATCGAGACCGCACTGCGCCGCATCGCCGAGGCCTTCCCGCCCGATCCGGCCAACGGGCTCTATGAGTCGATCGATGCCCGCATGGCCGATGCCCTCGAGGCGCTGGCCTCGACCGCCTTGGCCACCGACGCCGATGGCGACCGGGCATGCGTTGTCATCCACATCGAGGCCGAGGACCTCTTCATCGGTGGGCCCGGTGAGCTCGAGGACGGCGGGATGGTTTCCGCTTCAGAGCTCCTGGCCGCGAGCTGTGACGCCGCGGTGGCCTTCGTCGCCGGGGCCGAGGGCACACCGGTGGGCATCGGGCGCAAGGGTCGCACCGTGCCCCGCTGGCTGTTCCGCCTGCTCAAGCGGCGCGACCACGGCTGCCGGTTCCGGGGTTGTGGGCGCACCCGGTGGGTCCATGCGCATCACATCATCCACTGGGCGAACGGCGGGGCCACCGACCTCGAGAACCTGGTGCTGCTGTGTAGCTATCACCACCGGGCCGTGCACCGCATGGGCCTGGGCATCGAGGGCAACCTCTCAGGCGAGATCCGCTTCATCCGCCGTGACGGCTGGGCGCTTCCGGCCACCGGTCCACCGGCGATGGAACCCGACACCCGCGAATGGATCGCCCGCTGGCTACCACCGGCGATCCCGGTTCCGTCGCGGACGTGAGTAACGACGTCCTCTCACTGCGCGCACTCAACCGCGCCACGCTGGCCCGCCAACTGCTGCTCGAGCGCGCCCAACTCGCGCCGCTTGACGCGGTCGCGCATCTCGTGGGGTTGCAGGCGCAGGTCCCGCTGAACCCGTACACCGCGTTGTGGTCGCGGCTCGAGGGCTTTCAGCCCGACGCGCTGAGCCAGCTGCTGGTCGACCGCAAGGTCGTCCGGATCGTGGTCATGCGGGGCACCATTCATCTCGTTACCGCGGACGACTGCTTGATCCTGCGGCCACTCATGCAGTCAGTGCTCGACCAAGAGCTGCTGCGCCACAGCGAGTATGGGCCCCACCTCCGCGAGCTCGACTTCGAACCGGTCCTAGCCTTCGCCCGCCCACTCGTCGACGAACGCCCGCGAACCGGCGGTGAGTTGCGGGCCGCATTTGCCGAGCGCTTCCCTGACCTCCACGCGCCGGCCTTGGCCTACGCCTGCCGGAACAAGCTGGCCTTCGTGCAGGTGCCGCCCCGCGGCCTGTGGGGCCGGGGCGGTCAAGTCAGGTCGACCACTGCTGAGACATGGCTCGGACGCCCGCTCGCGACCCAGCCGTCGCTCGACGACGTCGTCGTTCGCTACTTCGCCGCCTTCGGCCCGGCGACCGTCGCTGACCTCACAACATGGTCGCGGCTCACTGGCCTTCGTGAGGTGGTTGAACGGGTTCGGCCGCGGCTGCGCACGTTTCGCACCGAAGCCGGTCGTGAGCTGTTCGACACACCCGACGCCCCCCGGCCCGACCCCGACACGCCGGCACCACCCCGGTTCCTGCCGGAGTACGACAATGTCTTGCTGTCACACGCCGACCGCAGCCGGTTCGCGCCCGACGATGACCGCAAGCGCCTGTTCGCCGTCGACAGCCCCGTTCATGGCACCGCCCTCTCCGACGGGCAGGGGTGCGCCACCTGGTCGATCGACCGCGACAAGCACACCGGCGCCGTCACCCTCGTCGTGCGCCACCTTGCGCTCGGCAAGAGCGCGATCGCCGCGCTGGAAGCCGAAGCCCAGCGATTCCTGCAGTTCGTCGAGCCCGATGCCACCGGCTACAACGTTCAGGTGATGCCGGCCTAGTTGACCTGCTTCTCGCGGCCTTCCCAGTAGGGCTGGCGGAGCTTGAACTTCTGGAGCTTCCCGGTCGCCGTGCGGTCGAGTGCCTCGCGGATCTCGATCGACGTCGGACACTTGAAGTGGGCCAGAGCGCGACGGCTGTGCTCGATCAGCTCGGCTTCGGTGATCGACTCGCCCTCGCGCAGCACGATGAGCGCCTTGACCGTCTCGCCCCACTTCTCATCCGGGACACCGATCACACATGCCTCGGCGACCGCCGGGTGCTGGAACAGCGCGTCCTCGACCTCGATCGAGCTCACGTTCTCACCACCGCTGATGATCACGTCCTTCTTACGATCGGCGATGACGAGGTACGCGTCGTCGAGGTGTCCGCCGTCGCCGGTGTGGAACCAGCCGTCGACGATGGCCTTGGCCGTCTCCTCGGGCTGCTCCCAGTAGCCCTCGAAGACCTCGTTGGCCCGAGCGAGTACCTCGCCCTCGGCATCGATCTTGAGGCGCACACCGATGGCGGGCACGCCGGCCTTGTTCAGCCGCTGCGCCCGCTCGGCTGGGTCCAGCCCGTCCCACTCCTTCGGGGCCCGGTTCATGGTGAGGATGGGCGACGTTTCGGTCAGCCCGTAGATCTGGATGAACTCCCAGCCAAGTTCGGTGTCGACCCGCTCGATCAGCTTGGTGGGCGGCGGCGCGCCGGCCACGATCATCCGCACCGTGCCCCGCCCGGGCGTTTCTTGGCCGCGACTCCGGCGTTCACTGGCGGCGTCGAGGATGGCGGCGACGACGGCCGGTGCCCCGTTGAGCAGCGTCACGCCGTGCTCGTCGATCCGGCTCAGGATCTCCTCGCCGTCGACCTTGCGTAGGACGACCTGCGGGACACCCATCCCGGTGAGTGCGTACGGCATGCCCCAGCCGTTGCAGTGAAACATCGGCAGCGTGTGGAGGTACACGTCGCGATCGTTGATGCCCGCGTGGAACCCGAACGTCATCGTGTTGATCCACGCGTTGCGATGCGTGATCTGAACACCCTTGGGCCGCGCGGTGGTGCCGGACGTGTAGTTGATCGACGCGGTGGCGTCCTCGTCGGGGCCCCACAAGGTGCCCGGGTCATCGCCCTCGGCGAACAGCTCGGCGTCCTGCACGCCGTCGAGCAGGATCTTGTGCTTCGCGGTAACCCCGGCCAGAGCGCTATCCAACTCAGGGTCCACGAGAAGCACGGTGGCGCCCGAGTGTTCGACGATGTAGCTGACTTCCTCGGTGTTCAGGCGGAAGTTGATCGGCACGAGGACCCGGCCGTAGGCGCTCGTCCCGTAGAAGCTGATGACGAAACGGGCCGCGTTGGGACTGACGATCGCCACTCGCTCACCGAGGCCGACGCCCATCCGGTCGAGCGCGCCGGCCATGCCTCGGGCCCGGCGGGCCATCCGGCCGTAGGTGAGCGAGCCGAGCGAACCACCCGGCGGGCTGGGCTCGTCCACCACGCCCAACCGGTCAGGAAATACCAGCTCAGCCCGGTCAATGAAGTCAGCGACGGTGAGGGGCACTCGCATGGCCCTCACCGTACCGCCGACGGTCGTTATGCGACCTTGCCGCCCCAGAACATCGAACTCAACGGCTGGCCATAGTCGATGATGAAGCGGCTAGTCGTGCTGGATGCAACACAACGACCCGCCACCGTGAACCGGTCACCGGCTGCCGCAGCCACCGCGGTAGTGCCACCGACGATGAAGTAGACGCCAAGTGTTGAGTCCTCCAGCTGGTCGCCGAGGACCGCAACGGGCGCGCCGTTCCGCAGGAGCCGCAGCGACGCGTTGTCCGAGTTGTCAGGATTCATGCGGACAGACGCGTGGAACAGGTACAGCCCGTCCGCCGGCGCAACGTAGTCGCTCCATGAGCTGACGCCGGTACCCGGGGTGTGGGCGTTGCTGGGGTCATAGTCCTCGATGTTGTAGGGCATGGGAACGTCGTGGTTGCACGTCGAGCCAAGCAGACTGTTGATGTTCTGCCTTGCCACGAACGCGTGCGCCATGCCGGTTCCCGGTGCGCCGGCCGGGCCTTGTAGGCCAGCAGGGCCCTGCGCGCCATCGGTGCCGTTGGTGCCATTGGTTCCGGGTGTTCCCGGTGCGCCGGGGGCACCG
This sequence comes from uncultured Actinomycetes bacterium, assembly GCA_963742585.1. Taxonomy (GTDB): domain Bacteria; phylum Actinomycetota; class Acidimicrobiia; order Acidimicrobiales; family JACDEA01; genus JACDEA01. Next base: position 455,821 of record CAVUMI010000009.1, on the reverse strand, counting down.
GGAGCGCCCTCATCGCCCTTATCCCCCTTGTCGCCTTTGGGACCCTCGGGACCCGCCGGACCCGGTGCGCCGGCGGGACCCTGCGGCCCGACCGCGCCGGGGCACGGAGAGAGCACGGTCGGAATGACATTTGTGCCTGAGCACACCAACACTGCCGATGCCGCCGGCGGGCCGCTCAGGGTGCCGAGCAGCATCGTGCCGGCCACGAAACTGACAAGTACGCGCCTGTTGATCACTTTGTCCCCCTAATCGCCACCCACGTTGGGGGCGTGGCGCAACCATGACGCAGGGGACTTGCAGACCGCTGAACGCGAGGATCCCCCGGTTTCGATCCTCGACTTGCTAACCTTTGCGTGCTAGAGTTTAACACTCGCTAGCTGGAGTATGCAGGGAAACCTGATCACTTCGGCGAGGCCTCGAGGGCGTCACGACGCTGGCTGGGAAGCCCGGGGCCGGAAAGGGACGCAACAATGCATCGCCTCATCGCGGGCGTCGGCGTACTGGCGCTCGCCCTAACGGCATGCGGAGCTCGCACGCCTGAGGGACCTCCACCCCACATCGTCGCGCTCGGCGTACCGGCCACGGTGGCCCCCGCCGAGCCGGCGCCGCCGGCGCCGGCCCCTGTGGTCCTACCCAACAGGGCGGGGCGCAACCAGGTCCGGCTCGCGGCGGCAACTGCCCCACGAGTGATTGGCGACGACGTCTGGACACGCCTGGCCCGCTGCGAATCGGGCGGCAACCCCCGCGCCGTCGGAGGCCGCGGCAAGTTCTTCGGGGCGTTCCAGTTCACACTGCAGAGCTGGCGGGGGGTGGGCATGAGCGGGAACCCGATCGACTACTCCTACGCCGACCAGCTCGCCGCGGCCAAGCGGCTCCAGGCGCGCTCGGGCTGGCGCAACTGGCCCGTCTGCTCGCGACGAGTCGTCCGCGCCTAAGACTGTCGCGGTGAATGAGCGGCTGGCGGCGACGCTGGCGGCGGTTGACGCCGCGAACAGCGACGACCCGGCCACGCTGATGGTCCGCGGCGTGGCCCGGCCCAAAGCGCTCGGGGAAGCCGAGTTGGCCACCGAATGGGTGCAACGGCTCGTCCCCGAGGCGAGCGACGAGCTGCTTGTGGCGATTCGCGCTCATCATCTCCGGCGATGGCAGGTCCCGCGCTCCACGTACCCGGACGGTCGCGCTGGCTATCTGCGCTGGCGGCGGGACCTGCACGAGATCCATGCCGACGACGTCGCCGCCATCATGCAGTCGCACGACTGGGACGTAGGTGCCATCACCCGCGTGCAAGACCTGATCCGAAAACGCGGCCTGGGCAAAGTCGCCGACCTAGAAGTGCAGGCGTTCGAGGACGCGCTCTGTCTCGTCTTCATCGAAACGCAGTACGACGAACTGGCCGATCGACTCGAACCGGACAAGATGGGCGAAGTCGTCGACAAGACCCTGAAGAAGATGAGTCCGCAGGCGCAGGCCCTCGCCGCTACCTTGCGGTGATGGTGACCGCCAACCCGACGCCCAGCCCCAACCCGAACGCGCTGAAGTTCGTGCTCGACATGACGTTGCCCGAAACGATGAATTTCGCGTCCGCCGAGGAAGCGGCGGGCAACCCCTTCGCCGCCGCGGTGTTCGCCGCGCCGGGTGTGGTGTCGATCTTCGGCGTCAACGATTTCGTCACCGTCAACCGCGACCCCGCCGCGGACTGGGACCCGATCATCGCAGCAGTGCAGGACGCCGCTACCCTCCTCTCATGAAGATTCGCGGTCTGCTGATCGCAGCCGCGGTCCTCGTCGCCGGCGTCACGGTTGTCGCACCGAGCCCCGCGGCGACACCAGTCACGGTCGCAGTACTCGATACCGGCATCTACACCGGCAGCCAAGCCTTCGCCGCGGGGCAAGTCGTGGCCTGGCGCGACTTCATCGCCAACCGGCCGGCGCCATACGACGACCACGGCCACGGCACGCTGACCGCCTCGATGGTGGCCGGCTTCCAGGGTGGTCCGGCTACGCCGTCGTTCGCGCCGGGTACTCGACTGGCGATCGGGAAGGTCGCCGACAGTCGCGGCTCGTCGAAGGACGCCCCCCTCGCCGCCGGCATCGGCTGGGCAGTGAATACCGCCGGTGCCGACATCATCAGCATCAGCCTTGGCGACAGCACGCCCGCCTCCACCCTGCTGCACGGGCGCGAGGTTGCCGCCGCGCTTCGCGCCGCCCGGCAGGCCGGCGTGCTTGTGCTCGTGTCGAACGGCAACGGCCTGCTCAACGCCACGCTCCCGGGCCTGCTTGGCCCGCTGCAGGCCCACGGTTCGTCGCCCGACGTGCTGGCTGTCGGCGCATCTGGTGTCGAGGGTCTGTTGGCTACGGCCGAACCTGAGGTCGTGGCGCAATACACCGTCACCGGGCCGTCCCACACGTCCCCGAATGGCTTGGTGACGCAAAGCGGCACCAGTTTCTCGACACCGCTCGTCGCCGGGTACGCGGCCCGGGCGCTCGGCACCGCGCGTGCCAATGGCCATGCGCCTGAGGCCAACCAACTCGAGTTGCTCATCAAGGGGTGTGCACACGACACCCTGGTGCCTCCGACCTTCGAGGGCTACGGCGTGATCGACGCGAATCAGGTTCCCTGCGCCCTCCACGGCGCGGCCACCGGAACAATCCCGTCGCAGGACGCGGTGAACGCACTGTGGGTCGAGACGGTCTCCGGCACCCTGCGTTCGCTGTTCGGCTAAGTATCAGCTCAGCGGCCGACGGCGCGCTCCAACTGCTTCTTGTTCATGCGCGAGCGACCGGCGATGTTCTTGCGGCGCGCCTCGCTGTAGAGCTGCTCCTTGGTGCGACCACCAGGGCCGCGGTGCGACCGTAGTCCGCCGCGGCGTCCTGAGGAGATGTCCGTAACCGACGAGCGACTGGCGGTCCTGGCTTCACCCTTGCGAGCCCGCTCCTTGTTCACGGTGCGGGCGGCGATCTCCTTGGCGGTGTCCTCGGAGCGACCCTGATCCTCGAGGCCCTCCTTGATGTGCTCGTACTGCCGTTCTCGCTTCTTGGACCATGCACGTTGCGGCATGGCTACGTGGTACCCAGAAGAATCAGCTTCGATGCGCGCCGAGCAACGCCACGAACGACACCGCCGGTTCGCTCGACCGGTTGTGCCACGCGTGCCGCGTGCCATTCTGTACGACGCAATCGCCGGGGCCGAGACGGACCTCGGCACCGTCGTCGAGCTCGAGGAACACCTCGCCGGATATCACGAGGTCGAGGTCGACGGTGTCAGTTGTGTGCGTTCCGGGATGGCTGGGCTCCATCACCTCGGCCATGCGCGGAAGCTTCTCGGCCATCTCGGCAAAGTGGCATCGCTCCACCAGATGCGGTGGAACGCCGGTCACGTGATCTGCGACAGGGTGACCGGCTCCACCTCCGTATCGGATACGAAAACCGACGTCCCGGCGGCGTCCTGACCAGTGACCACACGCCGCATCACTTGGACACCAGCGCCTCACTGGCTTCCCACAGCTTGCGGGCCGCCTCGTCGTCGCGGGCCGCGGCCGACGGCTGTCGCGCCTTGCGTTTGATGAAGTACTCACCGGTCACGTCAGCCACCTCGGGCGCAGACGCGAGGTACACCGATGTATCGGCGCCCTTCTCCGGCGAGAGGAAGAACCTCGACCCCAGCGCGAGACCAATTTTCAGGAGCCCAGTCGAGTCCCCATCGCGGCCGTAGCCGGTGCGGACGGTTCCGGGGTGCACGGCATTGACTGTCACGCCGGTGCCTGCGAGTCGTCGGGCCAGTTCCTTGGTAAAGAAGATGTTGGCCAGCTTCGACTGGCTGTAGACGCGCATGCCCTTGTAACGCCGCGTCGCGTGGAGGTCGTCGAAATCCAGGCCTCTGCGCGCACCGCGGTGCGCGGTGGACGCAACGTTGACGATGCGGGCCGGCGCGCTGGCCTTGATGCGCTCGAGCAGGAGGTCGGTTAGGAGAAAGGGTCCGAGGTGATTGATCGCGAACGTGCTCTCGAACCCGTCCTCGGTCTCACGCCGCTCGGTAAGGACCACGCCGGCGTTATTCACCAAGACGTCGATCCGCGGGCATCGGTCGAGCAGCTCAGCTGCCCCCGCTCGCGTCGAGGCCAAACTGCCGAGGTCGAAGACGGACGAGGTCGACGGCGTCGACGCCGCTGCGCTGCTTGATGTCCTCGACCGCCTGCTTGCCCCGCTCAGGGTCGCGCGCCGTGATCACCACGTCGGCACCGGCGCGGGCCAAGGCGACCGCGGTCTCGAGCCCGATGCCTGAGTTGCCGCCGGTAATGACGACCGTCTTGCCGTTCACTGCGAATCCTTCCGGTACCTCGTAGCCGCCGCCCGCCGACCTCGGCGAGGAGGCCGGCGAGGTGGATTGCCTCGCGATCGCGTAGATAGGCGGTCACGACCTGCACGCCGACGGGAATGCCTGCGGCGGTCCGGCCGATCGGCGGCACCGCCGACGGCAGGCCCACGACGCCGATCAGCCCGGTCCAGTCACCAGGTTCAGATACGGCACGTCGGCTCCGTTGATCTCGATGGTGCGGGTGAAGAAGTCGCCGTCCTGCTGATGCGAGAACGCGGGCACCGCCAGGACCGGGCAGAGGACCGCGTCGTAGTCCTTGAACCACTCGGCCCAGACCGAGCGCAGCGCGTTGCGCTTCTCGTCGCCGGCCAACCAGGCCCGGTGTGACCCGCTCATCGCGTCGGCGACCTCCGGCGGCATGCTCGGCGAGATCGCGCCCAGCGATGAGCTGGTTGAACAACCCGACCTGCTCGGCGAAGTCGACCGGCGGATGGGCGTCCTCCACCTTGGCGCCGGCGTCGGCCAGCTGGTCGGCCGCGGCGCGCAGGATGGCCAGCTGCTCGTTGTCGATCGGCACTTCAGGAGTCTCGAACCACACGCCGACCCGGTAGTCGCGTGAGCTCGCGTCGCCGCGGCGCGGGGAGGTCCAGCTGCCACGCCAGCTCGCGTTCGGGTTCGGGTCCGGCCAGCACGCCGAGCAGCAGATCGAGATCGTCGGCGCTCCGCGCCAGCGGGCCGAACACGTTGATGTCGGCGTCGGTCGTGCCGCCGCCGACGTGATCGAGATAGCCGCGCTGCGGGACGACGCCGAACGACGGCTTGATGCCGAAGATCCCGCAGCAGTGCGCCGGGATTCGGATCGACCCGCCGATGTCGGTGCCGGTCTCGAACGCGGTCAAGCCCGGCGGCGACCGCGGCGGCCGGCCCGCCCGAGGAACCGCCGGGAACGTGGTCGGTCGTTCCACGGGTTGTTCGTCGTTCCGAAGATCTCGTTGTACGTCTGGAGATCGCCCGACCACTCGGGGACGTTGGTCTTGCCGAAGACGACCGCGCCGGCCGCCTTGAGTCGGGCTACCGCCGGAGCGTCGGCGGTCGGGACGTGGTCGGTGAGGGCGGCGGCGCCGCCGGTCGAGCGCACGCCCGCCACCTCGATCGCGTCCTTGACGGTGATCGGGAGGCCGTGCAGAGGCCCGAGGTCGTCGCCCCGGGCGGTGGCGTCGTCGGCCGCCGCCGCCGCCGCTGCGGGCCCGCTCGGCGTCGAGCGTGACCACCGCATTGATCGCCGGGTTCAGCCGCTCGACCCGGTCGAGGTACTCGCTCGAGCAGCTCGCGGCTCGAGACCTCCTTGCCGCCGTATCGCCCCCGCCAACTCCGTCGCCGACTGCGTCGCCCAAGTCACGCCGCCAACGTAACGGTTAGTCGTCGACGATGACTGCGTGAACCTCGCCGGGACCGTGCACGCCGGTGAGGAGTTGCAGCTCGATGTCACCGCTACGGGACGGGCCACCGACGAACACGATCTGCGACGGCGGGCCGTCGGGCCACCACCGCTCGCGGTGGCGCAGCACATCGGCCGGCGTGGCGACGATGTCGGCCGCGTTCACGACGAAGACGCACGCCGGCGGCAGCAGGCTGACGGCGCGGACCTGACGCGAGTCGACGACGATCGAACCGGTGGCCGCCACGGCGGCGACGGCCCGCACGACGCCGACCGCGGCCACGGCCAGCGCGTCGCGCGTCGGGCGTCTTCCGCGAAGGCCACCGGCGTCGCGCCCGGCGATGGCGGTCGATGACGCCGTCGGCGCCGCGGTGCACGACACCTCCCGCCCGCTGTCCACGACGCGATGAAGTCGTCGACCGGGGACGTGACCGCTGCGGGCGTACACGACCTCGGGAATCGTTCACGGCGCATCCCGCGTCGAGAGCCATGCGCCCGCCCACCCTGGCGCCTTCCGGCGACCGCGACCCGAGGCGCTGGCCGAGCCGGGCGACGACCTTGGTCGCGACGAACCCGGCACGCGTCGACCACAGCCGCGACCACAGCCCGAAGCCGGCCCGGCGGGTCGCGCCGCCGTCGGCCGGGCGCGTCGCGGGCCCGAAGCTGGAGCAGCAGATCGTGCAGCGGGATCCGCACCGGGCACGCCTCCCAGCACGCGCCGCACAGCGACGACGCTTGCGACAGCTCGCGCGCCTCGGGATCCTCAGGATGCAGCAGCGGCGTGAGCACGGCACCGATCGGCCCCGAGTACACCGCGCCGTACGCGTGGCCGCCGACGTTGCGGTACACGGGGCACACGTTGAGGCACGCGCCGCACCGGATGCAGTTCGAGGGCCGACTCGAACTCGGTGCCGCGGATCTTGCTGCGGCCGTTGTCGAGGATGACGACGTGGAGCTCGTCGGGCCCGTCGACCTCGTCCGGCCCGGCGCGGCCCGGTGAGGATGTTGGTGTAGACGCTGAGCGGCTGACCGGTGGCCGACCGGGCCAGCACGTTGAGCAACACGTCGAGCTCGTCCCACGTCTCGACGATGCGCTCCATGCCCATCACCGCGATGTGGACCTGCGGCAGCGTGGTGCACATGCGGCCGTTGCCCTCGTTCTCGACGAGGCAGATCGATCCGGTCTCGGCCACCGCGAAGTTGCAACCGGTGATGCCGATGTCGGCATCGAGGAACGCCTGCCGCAACCGCTGGCGCGCGTAAGCGAACTCGGCGGGGATCTCCGGCGCGACACCGCGCACACCGCCGTCGGCAGTAAACAGTTCGGCCACGTCGTACCGGGTCTTGTGGATCGCCGGAGCGATGATGTGGCTCGGCGTCTCCCCCGCCAGCTGGATGATGAACTCGCCCAGGTCGGTCTCGATCACCTCGACGCCCGCCGCCTCCAGCGCCGGGTTCAGGTGGATCTCCTCGCTGGCCATCGACTTGCCCTTGGCGACCAGCCGCGCCCCGCGCTGCCGGGCGACATCGAGGATGTACGTCACGGCCGCGGCGGCGTCGGCGGCCCGGAACACGCGTGCCACCGTCGGCCTCGACGTTGGTCGACGAATCGGTCGAGCACTCTCGGCAGATCAGCGACGATGCGGCTGCGGATCTCCCGCGCCGAGTCGCGCACCGCGTCGGGGTCGGCCAGGTCGCGCATCGACATCGGCCGCAACATCCCGAGCAGATCGGTGGCGTTGCGCAGCGCGCCCTGGAGGTGCTCGTCGCCGAGCGCGATCGTGCGCCCGGCCCTTGAACACCGCCTCACTCATGGCTCATCCAGAACCTCGGCGAGGTGCTTGACCGTGAGTCCGAGACCGCGGCGGCGGGCCGCGGCCGTCGAGGTGCATGAGGCACGACAGGTCGCAACCCACCAAGGTGTCGCAACCCGACGGCGACGACCTCGTCGAGCTTCTCGTCGGCCATGGCGGTCGAGACCTCGGGAAGCTTCACCGAGAACGTGCCGCCGAACCCGCAGCAGCGCTCGGAAAGCTCGGCCACGTCGCCGAGCAAGCTGCCGCGGCTCGGCCTTGATGCCGAGCGACCGCAGCATGTGGCACGAGTCGTGATAGGCGACACGCGTTCTCGTTGGCGTGGTGCCGGCGCGTCGTCGGCTGCCGAGGAACGCCGAGAGTTCCACGACCCGTTGGGGCGACCGTCGACGATCGCCCAGCAGCTCGGGCCAGTACTCGTGCATCATCGCCGCGCACGATCCCGACGGAACGACGATCGGGCCCGTCGTGCTTGGCCAGCGCGCGTTCGCGTGCGGCGGGCCACCCGCTGCGCGTCGGCGACGTACCCCGCGTTCCACGCCGGCTGGCCGCAGCACGTCACGCGCGCGCGCCACGCTGCACCTCATGCCCACGCGCCTCGAGGACCCGAACGACGCGCCCTTCCAGCTCGGGGCGCGTCAGTTCGACCAGACACGTGCTGAAGACGGTGACCGCGGTCATTGCACGAGCGAATAGAGCAGCGGGTTGAGCGGACTGGCCGCCAGCTCGCCGGGCTGCACACCTGGCAGCCAGGTCGCTCAGATCATGCCGCTGAAACGCCCCCTTGACCGGGTTGGGGACACGCAGGCCGTCGGCGAAGTAGATGACGGTCATCACGGCGCGGAGATTTCCACTTGGATTCGGCGGCGCGCAGTGCAGCACCCAGCCGGCGTGGAACGTCGCGTCACCGGCGGCGGCGGCGCCATGGGTCTCCACCGGGAGGCCCCGCTCGGCGACCATTGCGTCGAACGCCGCCTCCGACTCGTCGGAAATCGGGTAGTTCCCGAGGTAGCCGAGCTTGTGGCTGCCCGAAACGAACGACATCGTGCCGACCTCGATCGGAACATCGACCAACGGCATCCACATCGTGATCGTCTGGTCGCCGTCGAACGGCCAGTAATACTGGTCCTGGTGCCACGGTGTCCGCCCGCCGCCCGCCTCCTTGAACAACGCCTGGTCGTGATAGAGCCGCACACCGTCCACGCCGAGAAGCTCGGCGGCGACCTTGGCGAACCGGCGGGCCGTGGTGAACCGGCGAACGCCATCGTCGAGCTGCCAGAAGTTGCCGACTTGAATGAACGCCCGGCCGTAGGTGTCACGCTCCTCGAGCGGACGGTCCTCGCTGGCGTGGGCTCGAGTCGCCGTCTCGATCACCGGGCGGTAGGCGTCAACCTCCGCCCGAGATGCAACGCCACGTAGGACCGTGTGACCGTTGACCCGGAAGTCCCGGACGTTCTCCGCCGGAACGGCGTAGTCGTCGGAAAGGTCGGGCAGCTCCAGGCCCACGTTCGCCACGCCGAGCACGTTAGGCCGCGTGCTTGCGCTGGGCTTGCGCTCGCCTTGCAAGCGGTCCGTACCGTGACCCCATCGACCAGGTCTATGGGGGGGTTGGTCGTACCGAATATCCGGGGGACCTGTGGCTCAGGCGCCGCGATCGCTGAGGTCAGCGATCGCGGCGCGTAGCTGCGCCACCAGCTCGCCGGGCGCCATGACGGCGCCGCGGGCCGCATGGGCGGCAAATCCTTCCGCACCGAGCGCAGCACGTACTTCGGTCACGACCGCATCGTGACGGGCCTGTTCTCGCTCCCGCAGCGGCAGCTTCAGCGACGCCTCCGCGTCGGCTCCTAACGCAACCGCGGCCCAGTCGTGACGGCCGAGGGCGGCGAAGTCACGGGCAACGCGGCGGACCGTGCCCCAGAAGTTGGGCGTGTTGCCGGCTTTGACCCAGTACTCGATGTGGTCGAGGGCGGCTCGGAGGTCATCATCGACGGTCCGCCGGCTGAGTTTCGTTCGCAGTTCCTCGGCTGGGGTAGCTGCGGCGCCCAGCGACATCCGGTTGTCAACCTCGCGAGAAATCTCGATGCAGCGAGCGAGGTGCTCGAGGGCACCGGCGGGGTCGCGGTCGTACAGCGCGAGACCCATCGACCACGAGGCATGAGCCAATGCGGTTGGGTTGGCCGAACGAGCCGCCGCGGCTTCGGCCGCGGCGGCCAGCTCGACCGCCCGATCTCCAGCGTCAGAATCCGCGGTGAAGATCTGGGCGAACGCCAGCTGGCCCAGCGCGAGCGCCTCGAGGTGATCGGCACCCGCCGCGCCCGCCAGCTGCGCGGCGCGTTCATAGGCCGCGATTGCGTCGGCTACCCGGCCCTGGAAGAGCCGGATCGTGGCCAGGCCGTCGTACCCAACCCACCCGGCGCCGGCGTCGACCGCAGTGGTCGCGTGACGGGTCGCGTCCTCCATTGCGCCCCGCTCCCACGCGAGGAACCCGGCGACTCCTGCTGCTTCGCCGAAGAGCGCGTGGTCGGCGGCACCCGCGAGGCCCACCGCCTCGGCCGCCCACAAGCCGACCTCGCGGCGCATCCGGAAAAAGGCGTACCCGAAAAGCGCGACCACGAGCCGCAAGCACGCGTCGGTGTCGCCGCTCGCGGCGGCGCGGACGTAGACCGCCCGAAGGTTTCCGAGATCTGCATGGAGCACGCGTACCCACATGGCTTCGTCGGCGCCTTGAAGCCCCACCGCCGCTTCCTCGGCGACGCCGAGGTAGTGGTCGCGGTGCCGTGTCAGAGCGGCGAGAGCCGCGTCGCCGTCGGCGTCGAGGCGGTCCCGCCCGAACTCGCGCATCGTTTCCAGCACGGCATAGCGGGCGAACGTCTCGTCTTCGACCACCACGAGCATCGAACCGGCGACCAGCGCGTCGAGCAACTCCGATGCGTCGAGGAGCTCGACACCGGCCACCGCCGCCGCCGCCTCGACGGTAAAGCTCCCGGCGAACACCGAGAGCTGATCGAACAGCCGCCGCTCGTCGACGCCGAGCAGTTCGTGTGACCAACGCACCATGTCCTCGAGTCGCCGTTCACGGCCCGTGGCGTCGCGATGGGTACCCCGCAGCAGCCGGAAGCGCTCGTCCAGGTGCAGCGCGATCTGCGCGGGTGGGATCGACCGCACTCGGGCGGCCGCTAGCTCGAGGGCGAGCGGCAGTCCGTCAAGCCGGCGACATATCTCGGCCACCGCCTCGGCGTTGGTCTCGGTCAGCGTGAAGCCGCGGCTGGCACTCTGCGCGCGCCGAACGAAGACTTGTACGGCGGCGCTCGCATCAATATCGGAAAGCGGCGCGCCCTCCACCGGTGCAGGCAACGGGGAAAGCCGCACCATCTGTTCCTCGGCCACGCCGAGGGCTGCCCGCGACGTCGAGAGGATCCGCAATTCGGGACTGTTGGCCAACAGCGCCTCGGTCACTCGGCGGGCCTCTGCGACCACGTGCTCACAATTGTCGAGGACGATCAGCGCCGGGCCCTCCTCGAGCTTGGCGATGGTCGCCGTCAGCGCGTCGACGCCTTGTCGCGCTCCACCCACGACGTTGGCGACCGCGAAGGCCGCGGCGTCGGCATCCACCGTCCCGAGTTCGACCCACCACGTCCGTTCACCGAACACGCGGCTGGCGCGGTGCGCGGCGGCTAACGCCAGACGCGTCTTGCCCACACCACCGACCCCGGTGATCGTTACCAACCGCGCCGTCTCGAGCGCCGCGAGCAGGTCGGCCATCTCAGCCTCACGCCCGATGAGCGGACCGTCCTCGACGGCCAGGCTGGTGCCCTGACGGTGTCCGGTATGGACCGCGGGAAAGTCGCCGCGGAGGTCGGGGTGGGTCACCTGATAGACGGGTTCGGTCCCGGCCATTCCGCGCAGCTCGACCTCGGCCAAATACTGCAGCCCGACCGGTGTCGGGAGGCGCCCATCGACCACGAGGCGGGACGACGACGACACGAGGATCTGTCCGCCGCTGGCCAGGCCGCATAGCCGGCCGATGCGATTGAGGGCGACGCCCGCGTAGTCATCGCCCCGGACCTCGGCCTCGCCGGTATGGACGCCGATCCGGATGCGAAGGACGCCGAACGCGCCCCAGTCAGCAGCCGCGAGCCGACGTTGAGCGGCCACCGCGGCGAGCACTGCATCGGTCGCCGACGCGAACACGCCACATATGCCGTCGCCGGTGTGCTTGAAGATCCGGCCGCCGCGCTCCTCGACCGCCGCATGTAAAAGCGCGTCGTGGCGTGCGAGCGCGCCGGTCATGGCCTCGGGGTCTCGCTCCCACAACGACGAGCTGCCTTCGATGTCAGTGAATAGAAATGTGACAGTGCCCGAGGGCGTCGCGGAGGGTCGCGGCGGGCCGTCCGGCTCGTCGCCGAGCAGGGTGACGTAGACAGCCTCGGTCTCAGGTGACGGGTTCGCACCGAGCTCGTCGGCGAGGATGCGCCGGCAACGCTCGTACACGCGAAGCCCCTCGGCCCGATTGCCGGCCGCCTCGTGGGCGCGCATCAGCAGTCGGAACGCCGACTCGTGGAAGGGAGCGGCCGCCAGCGCGTCCTCGGCGGCAATGATTGCGCCGCCGACATCGCCGTCGACCAGGCGCGCCGCAGCCTCGGTCTCGGCGGCGCGAACGCGGAGATCGGCAAGCCGGTGCCGCCATCGGTCGACCCACTCGCTGTCGATGCCCGGCAGCAACGGCTGCACCAGGGCGGCGCGGGCGACGGCCGCGTCACGCGCCGCGCTCGCGTGTCGTCATCGCGCCCGCAGCCTCCTCGGCGGCGACCACCAGCCGCTCCGCCTCATCGACGTCGACAATGGCGCCTTCGGGTAGCCGGAGTTGGTATCCCGCGCGCGTCCCAGTGAGCGTCTCGGCGCCCGGCAGGCCGGCGGCGACGAACAGGGCCCGCGCTCGGCTTACCAGCGTGCGGAGAGCCGACTCCCACGTTGACGGAAGCTCGCCGCCCCACACGATGTCGGCCAGCTCGTCACGTGGGAGGACGCGCGCCCGCTCGAGTACGAGGACTGCGAAAACCAGGCGCGCTTGTGTGCCCCCCAACTGGCGCTCGTCGAAGCGTTCGCCACGCCGTTCGATTGCCAGCTGCCCTGCGAGGTTAAGACGTACTGCATCAGTCGCATCGGTCATGCGCCGCCGCAGTCTGCCATGCGCCGCGCTCGACGGGGCGGGGACTCGTGTCCGGCTACGCCGCGCCTCGCCGGCTCGTAGATCGCCGTATGGCGGATCGCCATCACGGGCCGCTCGTCGTTGGCCACAACGAGCAGATCGAGTTCCACGAACTTGTGGCCCTTGCGTTCGAAGCAGTCGGCGACGTAGCCGCGCGTCGACCAGCGGTCGCCGTTCTGCACCAGGCTGAAGTGCCGGCAGTCGCTCGACACGTGGATCCAGGGACCCAGCTTGACGTTGGACGACAGGATAAGATTGGCGCTCCGGATCAGATATCCCGGGTGGGCGACGCCGTTCGTCGCGCCAGAGCGGGAGCTCGTCGGCGACTTCGGTCAGGTACTCACCGGCCCGGTCGGCGTGGAACCCGGCACCCACCGAACCCAGCAACGTTCCCTTCCGAAGGGCGTCAGCCGACGCCGGTGGTCGGCGGTCCGGCAATGGCGCCTCGGGGTATGCATCGACCGACGGTGGCTCGCCGCCGCCCAAGGCCGCGGTGCCGGTGGCACACGTTTCGCCGCGGTCGTTTCGCACGGTGATCGACTCACCATCGAGCTCGACGCTCGTCTCGTCACCCTCGTAGAGCGGCTGGGCGAACCGGCCGCTCATCGAGCCGCTGCGCGACCCAGTCGAGTCCCCATTGAGACGCGGCCGGCCACACCATGTACGCGTAGACGGTGACACCGGGGACGAGTCCACCCTTGAAGCCGTACTGCTGCGCGACGTCGTCGGCGTGGATCCGGTTCTCAGACTCCGTCGCCGCGTTGTGGGCGCGCACGGAGTACGTCGACATCAGGTGAAGACGCAGCGGCCGCCGTCGATGACCACCTCATCACGCTGGGTCTTCGTCTGGAACACCGCCTCGCCGTCGCCGACCCACATCGACACGGTGAGCGTGTCCCCGGGATAGACGGGCCGCGAGAACCGGCCCTCCATCGACTTGAACCGCGCCGGGTCGCTCCCCGCCAGGCTGTGGAGCAACGCCCGGCCGGTGAAGCCGTAGGTACACAGACCGTGAAGGATCGGCCGCTCGAAGCCGGCCATCTCGGCGAACGCCGGGTCGGAGTGGAGCGGGTTGCGGTCGCCAGATAGCCGGTAGGTGAGCGCTTGGTCGGGTCGGGTTTCGTAGCTCACCACGTGATCGGGTGCCCGTTCCGGCGGCGCGTTGCGACCGCCTGACGGCCCGCGGTCACCGCCCCATCCGCCCTCGCCGCGGATGAATACCGCCGAGCGGTTGGTGAATTGCGGCTCGCCGGTCTTGGCGTCGACCGATTCGCGATTCCGTCTCGATCACCGCACCGGAGCCCTTGTCCCAGATCGCGGTGATCTTGCTGACCGTGCGAACCTTGCCGTCGACGGGGATGGGCTTGTGGACCTGGATCGCCTGCTCCCCGTGGACGAGCATGGCGAAGTTGAAGTCGCCGATTTCGCCATGGCGTTCCCGCCGACGCCGGCGATGACAGCGAACGTGGGCAGCACCTGCTGGTCGATGCCTCGCGAGTTCTCGGTGGTGAAAGGCAGCTCGTCGAGACCCGCTCCGACGCCTACGGCGTAGAGGAGAGCGTCCTTGGAGGTCCAGGACCGCTCGACGGGCTCGGACGTAGCTCCAACGGCATCGGGATTGATCGGCATGGCCATAGGCTTTAGCACTATGCGGACCCAGGCGCTGGGGAGCCGGTGTGGCCCGATAAGAAAAGATTTCCAAGTCCTTGTCGCGGGAACTGCGGTCGGGATCGTTTAGAAGACGATGGCGGGTACCACGGCGCGAAGTGAAGAGTTCGAGGCGGTTTACCTCGAACTCTTTCCTCGCGCCGCAACTCTTGCTTATCGGCTTCTGGGCAACCGGACCGCAGCTGAAGATGTCGCCGCTGAAGCGCTCGCTCGTGCCTACGCACGTTGGCCGAAAATCGCCAACCTGCCGTACCGGGACGGGTGGGTTTTGCGAGTTGCTACCAATCTCGCAATTGATGCCACGCGGCGTCGCCTTCCCGCAGTCACCGTCCAGGAGCCTCTTGATGCCACCGAGGCGGCAATCGTCCGTCTGGCGCTGGTAAACGCGCTCCGAACACTGCCCCGCCGGCAACGGCAGGCAGTGGCCCTGCGGTATCTCAGTGGCTTCCGTGAAACGGAAGTGGCCGAGGCCCTGGGCATCTCGGAGGGCACCACCAGCACGCACTTGCGGCGCGGTCTTGACACGCTGCGCAGCCGCCTCGGCAAAGACTTCCGAGAGGATGTGTTCGTCGGTGAACCAAATCAAGCCTGAGCCCCCCTGGTCCACAGAGGCTCATCTCGAACGCGTCTATCGGAGGGGACGCCAGCTCCGGCGCCGGCGTCAAGTCGGCGTGTCCACACGCCGCACTTGTCGCCGTCGTCGGGTTGGCCGTCATGATCGGTGGGACCACCTCTACGGTCCTGCAACCACTCCGCACGCTGGCTGATGTCGCCGGCGTAGGCGGTGGCTCCGGCGAGGACAACGCCGCGGGCGCCACCACCACAACGGACGCTTCGGCGGCGGCCGCGGGGACGCGGCGTACCACCACCACGGCCGCGGACGGCACGACCACCACTCGCCGCCCCTCGAGGACGACTACAACGGCCAACAGCTCCGCTACCACGACGTCCCTCGGCGGCGGTGGCGGCACCACCCCGCCGCCGACATCACCGATCGGCGACTGCCGCGCCGGCGCCCTCTCCTACTCGACTCGCACCAACAAAGGCAGCTACCGCGCCAACGAGCAGGTGGGCATCGAACTCATTGTGCGCAACGCATCGACCCGCCCTTGCTACGCCCCGGGACCGTGCGGCGATGGTCCGTGGGCGAGTATCGAAGACACCGAGGGCAACGTGATCTGGAAGAACAGCCCGAAGGCGGTCGGGTGCACGAAGCCTGAGCCGCGGCCGCCGTTGCTCAACCCGAGCGACTCGCACAACTACGGCACGGTGGGATCGTGGAACCAGCTGGTGTGCCCCGCTGGCGACGGGTGCACCGGGCCGCAAGCCCAGCCGGGCACCTATCGCGCCACCGCACACCGCGGCGCCGCGAATGCGAGTGGGATTACGTTCGCTCTTCGAGGTTGAGCAGCGCGCTACGGGCGAGCGGCATGCCACTGGTACCGGTAGAACCGACCCTGACGCCGAGCACCTGATGAATCGCCGTACGGCCGGCTTCGAAGTTGGCGGCTGAACCAGCCATATAGAGACGCCAGATCCGCGCCGAGGCACCAACCAGCTCGACGGCGCGGTCCCAGTTGGCCTCGAGATTGGCCACCCAGTGGCGAAGGGTGAGCGCGTAGTGCTCGCGGAGTGACTCGACGTCGCGCACCTCAAACTTGCGCTGCATCGTGCTGACCACCGCACCGACCTCGTGCAGCTCACCGTCGGGGAAGACATAGCGTTCGATGAAGCTGTGCCGGTCGAATTGCGGACGCGCCTTACCCGCCTCGTCGCCCGGCCGGGAAATGCCGTGATTCAGCAACCGGCCTCCCGGGCCCAGGAGGTCGAAGAGGCGGTCGAAATACTCGGCCAGCCGTTCGCGGCCGACGTGTTCGAACATGCCGATGCTGCTGATGGCGTCGAAAGGTCCATCGTCGATGTCGCGGTAATCCTGAACGCGGATCTCGACTCTGTCGGACAAGCCGGCGTCGGCGACGCGCCGGTTGGCGAGCTCGGCCTGTTGTCGCGACAGCGTGATCCCCACCGCCCGCACGCCGTAGTTCTCAGCCGCGTGCAAGACCATGCCACCCCATCCGCACCCCACGTCGAGGAGGCGCATGCCCTCGACCAAGCCGAGCTTGCGACAAATCACGTCGTACTTCATCTGCTGCGCGGCGTCGAGCGTGGCCACCTCGTCGGTGAAGTACGCGCACGAGTAGGTCATCGTTTCGCCGAGCACCATCCGGTAGAACTCGTTGGACAGGTCGTAGTGGTGCGAGATCGCCGCCGCGTCGCGACCGCGTGAGTGCCGGCGACCCCGCAACTGCGCCTCCTGTGGGGGCGGCGGGAGCGGGCGGCCGATCGCGCCGACGGAGAGCGCGGAGCGCAGTGCCGCCAACCACCCCCGCAGGCCGAGGCTGATCGTGGTGGGACGATCGGGTTCGGCCACGCCGTCGCGTAGCGCCAGCGTGGCGAAGACATCGCCTTCGACGTCCAACTCACCCGCGACGTATGCGCGACCCAGACCGAGCTCGTTCGGCGCCCACAAGAGGCGGCGCACGGCGCGGGGGGATGTCACCACGATGGTGGCCGGCGCCGCCGGGTCACCGATTGTGCTCCCGTCCCAGCACCGGATCGCGACCGGGGGTGCATCACCCAGGAAGGCGGAGACCACGGGCCGTAGCGTCGTGGCCACCGAAGGCCGTAGCGGTGCGTCCCGCATGTCCGGATGTTACGCGTCTGCTAAGTGAGAGTCATGGTGGTTGTCCGCGTGGTGGCGTTTGGGATCGCCGGAGTGGCGATCCTGTATACGGCGTTGTCCGCGATCCATACGTTCGTGCTACCCCGCGCCGCCGCGGTTCGACTCTTCCGCGGGGTCTTCTACGTAATGCGCAAGGTCGTCATCCGCTTGGCACGGCTCCGCCGCTCGGAGGCGACCAAGGACGACACGCTCGCCCTCTTCGCCCCACTCAGCCTGCTGCTCCTCCCCGTGGCGTGGATGGTGATCATCGGGTCGTCCTACGCGGTGATGTTCTGGGCGGTCGAACAGCTGGGCTGGCGCTCGGCGATCGCGACGAGTGCGTCGTCAGTATTCACGCTCGGCTTCGTGCATCCAGATGGCCTACCAGCGATATTGCTGGCCGCGTCCGAAGCCGCCGTCGGCCTCGTACTGCTCGCGCTGCTCATCACCTACCTGCCGAGCATGTACAGCGCGTTCGCGCGGCGCGAGGCGCAGGTTGCCTTGCTCGCCAGTCGCGCCGGCGACGCGAAAAGCGAGGCGCCCTGGGCGCCCACGATGATCATCCGCTTGCACACCATCGGCGCTTTCGATGGCATCGACGATCTTTGGGTCGCGTGGGAGGCGTGGTTCGTCGACGTAGAGGAGAGCCACCTGAGCCTCTCAGCGCTTCCGTATTACCGCTCGCCACTCCCGGGCCGCTCATGGGTCACCGCCGCTGGCACCATCCTCGACGGGGCAGCGCTGGTGGAATCGTCGGTCGACGCGCCCAACTCCCCGCGGCGCAGCTCTGCATCCGGGCCGGATACTTGGCCCTGCGTCGCATCGCCGACTTCTTCAGGATTCCCTATGACCAGGACCCCGCTCCCGACGACCCGGTCTCCATCTCGCGAGAAGAGTTCAACGCCGCGCTCGACAAGATGGCCGCAGCGGGGGTGCCGCTAGTCGCCGACCGCGACGAGGCGTGGCGGGACTTCAACGGCTGGCGGGTCAACTACGACACCGTCCTACTCGGCCTCGCCAGGCTCACGTTGGCGCCCCCCGCGCCGTGGACCGGCGATCGAGACCCGGCGCGGCGCGGCCCGTGAACCGCCGCCGCTGGGTCGCAGTTGGTGCGGTGGTCGGCATCGGGCTGGCCCTTGGGCTCACGGCCCTATCGAGGCGGGACGCAGGCATCGACCGGTCCGGTTCGATCACGATCGGAGCCGGAAAGCCCATCGTGATCGATCGCATCCCGAACGGCTACCGCATCGAGTACCGGGTCGAGGAGCGCGTGGGCGATGACATCCGGCTCAGTACCGACCGGCTCTCGGTTCGCCGGCCGTTCGACAGCAGACTCGAGACCTGGACCGGCGCGCCACCCGGCCGCGCGCTGCTCTCCACCGAGATCGCGACATTGGGTCGCACTGGCAACACCCGCGGCGACGCGGACGAGGCGCGCAGCGACCAACCGCCCGCGGTCGCGGCTGTCGATGTCCGACTCGACGTTTCTCTGGAGTCAGCGGTGAAGGACGGCTTCCTCCGGCGGAGGGAACGTCGCGAGGTCATCGGGCGGCCGTGCCAGGTGTACCGCTCCGGAGCCCGCCTCCACGCGGCAAGGCTGCAGCAACCCACCAAAGACGCGTACGTCGACAGTTGTGTCGATCGCAACGGGTTGGTGCTCGAGGAAGTGCGGTTCGCCGACGGGTCAGGTCGTTCGCGTCGCGTCGCCGTAACTGTCGCCCTCGAGCCCGACCTCGCCGACACGCTGTTCCACGTAGGCGAGGCCAACCTCACCGTTCCGAACGGTGGCGGTTCGACCCGCCGGGTCGTCCCAACGAGCACACCGCCGGGAGAGTTCTGGCAACTGGACGCGCCACCCGAAGGCTTCGCACTGGTGGGGCGCTACGGCGTCGTGCCGCCGCAACCGGAGAATTTCACCGACCCCGCGCGTGAGGGCTTCCGCCAGGCGGGAGTGAGCGACGTGTACACGCGAGGGACTGATCTGATCGTGATCGATCAGGGCGGAACCCTCCGCGCACAGCCGCCGTGGACGGTCGATCCGACCAATGCCGCGATCGATCTTGGTGCAATCGGTGCGGGCGAGGTGGTCCTCACACCTCGCGGCGCCGAGGTGCGCGCGCTGACCGGTGGCGGTCACTACGTGCGAGTGTTCGGCACGCTCGCTCCCGATGCACTCGCGGCGATCGCCCGCCAGCTCCACCAGGTTCCCGGTGGGCAGCTCGACTACCTGGACTAGACCAGGGTTGTGACCATCGGGGGAAGACGGGCCACTGTTTGCCTGATCGCCGCCAGCGTCGTGACGCTGGTGTTCCTCGGTCCCAGCGCCGCACAGGTCACGAGCACCACGAGCGCTCCGACGCTGTCGCTGACGCCATCGTCGGGACCCATAGGCACGACGTTCACTGCCTCCGGATCCGGATACGCGACCTGCGGCCCGTGGTACGTGCGCTGGGACGATCCGCAGACCGACTCGCCCCGGGCAGGAGGGCAGTCGAACTTCCGCTCGGTGAGCATGCCGGTGCCGGCCGGCGCCGCCATCGGCACACACCGAGTCACCGCGAGATGCGATATCGGCGATGGGGTCACGCGTATCGGCGCGACTGCGTCCTTCCAAGTCACTGCGCCGACGACCACGACAACTCGACCGACACCGCTGCCCACGACGCCGATCCAGCAGACGACCACCACGTCGCGGAATACGACCACTGTCCAGCGCGGGTCCACAGCGAGCCAAGTGTCAACAACGTCCAGCGTGGCCGGCGCCCCGACCACCGCACCGGCCCCCACCGCGTCACTCCCCTCGCCGTTCTCCCCACAGGGCCCGGCCACACTGCGGGCGGTGACGTTCGACGGCCAAGCGTCGGGGCGGGCCGGGGTAGGTCTCCGACTCTCAGGTACGGGGTATCAGGGGTGCAAACACGTGCACTTCTTCATGGCCGGGCGGCGGCTCGGCCTGGCCGCGCCGACCGGAGACAGCGTCGCAACCGACGACTTGTCCGTGCCGGGAGACGCGCCGACGGGTGGGCTGGCCATCACCTGCGCTTGTGACTTCGGTGGCAGTCCCGTGCGCGCGTCCACGTTCTTCGATGTCGTGGAAGACACCCTTCACCGCACTGCGATGTTCACCTCCATGCCGCATCCGGGAACGATCTCCCTCGACGGCGCCCGATTGGCGCTCAGCGCCGCGATTGCGGTCATCATCTTCCTTTTCCTGGTGTTCCCGTTCCAGCTGTTCAACTCCACGCTCACCGAGAACTACGACGAGGTGCGCTCCTGGTTCGGCCTCAAGCCCCGCCCGTCCGGTTACCAACCGGCGCGCCAGTCGCTGCTGGCATTGGTCCCGCTCCTCGCCGCCATCGGGCTGCTCTACACCCTGGTAAGCCCAGATTTCGGCTTCGATCGCGGGACCCTTATGGCAGGCGTCGGGCTGAGCCTCGCCGTTGCTGGGCTCGGGGTTGCGTTCCTACTTCCCACCATGGTCTACGCGCGACGCGCCTTCGGCGAGTGGGGTCGTGTCCGCTTCTTACCCGGGTCGATTCTGGTCGCGGTGGCGACGGTCGCTCTGTCTCGGTTGGTGGGCCTTCTCCCCGGCTACATCTACGGGCTGCTGTTCGTGCTGAGCGGGCGACGAGTGTCCGATCCCAAGGCCCAGGGCCGGGTCGGCGCCGTCACCGCGGCCCTGCTCCTGACTGTGACGCTCGCAGCATGGATCGCGCTCGTCGCCCGTCGCCCGCGCCGCGGCGGAGCCCGACGCCGGTGCGCTCTCGCTGGTGCTGGAAGCCGCGCTCGGGGGGCATCTTCCTGCTCGGCCTCGAGAGCGTCATCGTCGACCTACTCCCGGGGCGCTTTCTGACCGGAAGCAAGATCAGGGCGTGGAGTCAAGTGGTGTGGGCGTTGCTGTTCGGCTTCGCGATTTTCGCCCTCGTCCACATCCTCCTCGCGCCCGAGTCGGGGTACGTGGGCAAGACGCCCGACAAATCACTATGGAACACGGCGATCGGCTTGTTCATCGCCTTCGGCGCCGCGTCGGTCGCGTTCTGGGCCTATTTCCGCTACCGCCGACCGGGAGTGCAGCCAACGCCTACCGGTTAACGCTTACCGGTTGACGGCGAGGCTGAGCGTCCGCAGAAGGCGCTCGGTCACCGGCGACCAGCGATATTCACTGGCTGCCACGTAGGCCGCCGTACGCATGGCGGCCTCGCGCTCAGGCCGAGCGGCCAGCCAGTCGAGACACTGAACGATCTCGGCCGGGTCATCGGTGTCGAGGGCGAAGCCATTGGCGAAAGGAACGATGTAGTCCTCGCCGGTCGAGCCGGTGATGACGATGCCCCGCGAGGCCATCGCCTCGAGACCGACGAGGCCGAAGGGCTCGAACCCACTGTTCGCCAGCACGCAGTCGGCGGCGCCGTAGAGAATCCGAAGCTGACGATCGGCAATCGGCGCCGCCAGCTCGATGATGGCCGTCTCCGGCCCGGTCGAGGTGCGGAGACTGGCCACGAGATCGCGGTCATGCGCAAGGTTCTCCTGCCAGGTGGCCCACTCGAGGCCGAGGTTCGCGGCCAATGTCCGCAGCGAGCGGTAATGGGACGTGGCAGCTTCGTCGCCGTTCCATCCGCGAGCGACGAGCACGGCGGGTCGGCCCTGGCTCCGCAGACGGGCGACCGCTTCGACGGCGAGATGCCAGCGCTTGTCGGGATCCCAACGACCAACCTTGGCCAGGAGCAGCTGGCCCCTGAACGCCCGACGCAAGTCAGTGCGGCCGGTCACGGGGACCGGCTCGAGCCAGCGTTCGGGGATCCCGTTGGGCACCACAAACGGGTTGACTCCGTACTGCCACATGAGGTGCTTCATCGCTCGCGAAATCGTGAACAACGCGGCCGCCCCAGCCAGGCGTTTGAAGTCGATGCGGTCGAACCCGAAGCGGTTGTTCGCCGTCCAACCAAGAACGGCATGACTACGCAGCCCGCGGCGCACGAGCTCCTCGTGCACGGCAATCAGCGGCCAGGCGGTGTGCCAGTCCTCAGCGAGGATCACGGTCCGGCGGCCCGCGGCGGCCTCGGCAGCCACGACGTCGGCCATGTGGTCGGGTAGCCAGACGCAGAAGTCCTCGATCTTCTGCTCCTCGGCCGCGTAGACGCCCGCGCGCGCCCCGGCGGATATGGCCTGACACCAGCGGTGCAGCGTGACCCCGTCCCGCTCTTCGACGCCGGGCAGATCCGGGTCGCCGA
The DNA here is from genome assembly GCA_963742585.1 of uncultured Actinomycetes bacterium. GTDB lineage: Bacteria > Actinomycetota > Acidimicrobiia > Acidimicrobiales > JACDEA01 > JACDEA01. Next base: position 433,428 of record CAVUMI010000009.1, on the reverse strand, counting down.
CGAAGTAGAGATCCACGGCGAAGCCGCTGGCGGCGAGCGCCCGAGCGAGCCCAGTGACTCGCACAGCGAGGCCTCCGGCCGACGAGTACCGGTCGGGGCCCTCGAAAGACAGTTGGACGATCCGTGTCGTGTCTGGGGTGAACGGCGATCGGGAAATCGGTGGGACCGCGGCTCGCTTGCTCACGCGTCTTGTGGTCAGCACGTCAGCGCTCGACGATGTCGGACGCGGCGTCGGGACTCGTGTCGCGACACCCCCTGATGCACCGGCCACAAGCACTACCCCCCTGAAACGCCCCCTCGGGCGCTGACCTAAGTACAACGAGCGGCGTAATTATATTCCGCCCCGCGCTACGACGCCGCGATCGCGTCGGCGTCCTCTCCCTCCCGGTCCGTTCTCCGCACAAGAATCAGCGCCACCACCAGCACGAGGACGACTGCGGCATTGACGCTGAGCTCGATCTGCGTGTGTTCGAAGGCATCAGGAGACTCTTTGGCTCCCAGGGACGCTTTGGCCCCCAGCGTGAGGATGTGCCGCACGGCCGAGATGATCCCGATCGTGAGAAACGGCTTGAGCTGGAGGCCAGCGTCGTCGAAGTGCGCCATCACCGTCCGCAAGATCTCCATGATGATGATGACAAAGAGGACGCCGTTGACCGCGTCCGTCACCCGCTCCGGGAAGGAGTGGTCGTACGAAATGAAGTCGATTACTGCCTTGCCCAGGACAGCCATGCCCGCACCAACGAGGAAGAACGCCACCGCGTAGTGCATGACGTCCTCGGCGATGTTGACGACGCCGAGGGGCGCTTCCTTGCGCAGTAGCCGCCCGAACCGATGGCGACCACGCAGGCGATGTTCGTGTACTTCGCTCAACCAGCCACCTCTAACATAGGATCCGCCGGTGCGGGACGGCCGAGTCCGCATCATTGCATAGCGTCGGGGGGAAGCATGGTGGTCGCCGGAAGCAACATCGCCGGGGAGCGATACAGTCGCGGACATGGCGGATGGGCTCATGACCACGCGCCGTCGTCGTCGTCGCTCTCGAAAGGAGTTTGCGAGTGAGCAAACGAGTGCTGATCATCCTGTCCGAGTGGGGTTATTGGGGTGAGGAGTTAATCGGCCCGCTCGAGACGCTGGAGAAGGCGGGCTACGAGGTTGACTTCGCGACCGCGAAGGGCAACCGCGCCCCCGCCCTGCCGCCCAGCATGGACCCCGACTACATCGACCCGCCGCTGGGCCGCTCGGTGACCACCGCTGAAGTGGCCGCCAAGGTCAAAGCGATCGATGAGTCCGACCGCCTCGAGAAGCCGATCAATCTCTCGACGTGGCTTCCCGACCGTCCGTACCGCAGCTCCGACAACTACCTCCGGGAGCAAGAGGCGTACTTCAAGGCCCTCGACAAGGTCCGCGAGGAGCTCGACGACAAGTACGACGCCCTGGTGATTGTCGGCGGGTCGGGTCCGATCGTCGACCTGGTCAACAACCACCGCGTGCATGACCTGATCCTTTCGTTCTACCGGCTCGACAAGCCGATCGCCGCCGAGTGTTACGGCGTCGCCTGCCTGGCTTTCGCGCGGGATCAGGAAGACCGCAAGAGCATCATTTCCGGGAAGAACGTCACCGGACATTGCATCGAGTACGACTACAAGGACGGCACAGGGTTCATGGGAACCGACTTCAACATGGGCCCCCCTCCGTACCCGTTGGAGTACATCCTCCGCGACGCGACGGCACCCGGCGGTCGTTACATCGGCAACTTCGGCAAGGAGACCTCAGTCATCGTCGACTACCCGTTCATCACGGGTCGCTCGACACCTGACTCGTACCTGACGGGCGAGAAGCTGGTGGAGGTCCTCGAGAAGGGCCTTCGTCAATGGGGCTTCCACTCGGCCGACGCCTGATATCGACAAGGACACGAACATCAGAACGGGGCGCTTCGCAATCCTCGAGCAGTTCATCGCGGACGACGTCCGCTACATGTTTGGCAATCCCGGAACCGTCGAGCAGGGCTTTCTTGACGCGCTGAGCGAGTACAAAGAACTCGAGTACATCCTCACGCTCCAGGAGACGATCGCGGTCGGGATCGCCGACGGCTACGCCCGGGCGACCAAGCGGCCCACGATCGTGCAGCTACACAGCGGTGTGGGGCTCGGCAACGGGATCGGCATGATGTACCAGGCGAAGCGGGGCCACGCTCCGCTTGTTGTCGTCGCCGGCGAGTCCGGCGTCAAGTACGACGCCATGGAAGCGCAAATGTGGGCCGACCTCGTTGCCATGGCCGAACCGGTGACCAAGTGGGCCACCCGGGTAGTTGACCCCACCTCGCTGCTCCGCGTCCTTCGTCGGGCCATCAAGGAGGCATCGACTCCACCGATGGGCCCGGTGTTCGTCTCGCTGCCGATGGACGTGCTCGACGCGCCCAACGACGAGGACGTAGTCCCCTCCACCCGGCTGTCCACCCGCGTGGCCCCAGCCGCCGACGAAGTCGAGGCCGCGGCCAAACTGCTGGCCGGTGCCAGCCGACCGATGATCATCGCCGGCGACGGCGTCGCTGCCTCCGGCGCGCAGGCCGAGCTGACCCGCGTTGCCGAAACGCTCGGCGCACCGGTGTGGGGCGCCGACTGGTCCGAGGTCAACATGGACCACACGCACCCGCAGTTCATGGGAATGCTCGGGCACATGTTCGGCGACCACAGCCGGTCGATCACCTCCGAGGCCGACGCAGTCCTCATCTGCGGCACCTACGTGTTCCCCGAGGTGTTTCCCGCATTCTCCGGGATGTTCGCGCCGGGCGCGCCGGTCGTGCACATCGACCTCGATGCGCATGAGATCGCGAAGAACTTCCCGGTCGACCTCGGGCTCGTGGCCGATCCCAAGCCCACCCTCGCGCTCTTGGGCAGTGCGCTCGAGAACCTGATGACCGCCGAGCAACGGGGCGCGGCGGCAGATCGCGCCGCCGAACTTGGACGGGCCAAAGCCGCCGAACACGCAGCGCAGGTGACACGCGATCAGTCGTTCCACGACGCGCTGCCCGTGCACGCTTCGCTCTTCGCCGAAGAGCTGGCCCGACAGCTGCCCGCCGACGCGATCGTCTTCGACGAGGCGTTGACCACGTCGCCGGAACTCACCCGCTACATCCAGTCGAAGGAGCCGGGTCAGTATTTCCTCACGCGTGGCGGCTCCCTCGGCGTCGGGATTCCCGGCGCCATCGGCTTGAAGCTGGCCAACCCCGACAAGGTCGTGATCGGATTCACCGGTGACGGCGGGAGCATGTATACGATCCAGTCCCTCTGGACGGCCGCCCACCATCGCATCGCGGCCAAGTTCGTGGTGTGCAACAACCACAGTTACGAGCTCCTGAAGCTCAACATCAAGGAGTACTGGCACGAACGCGACATCGATGAACATGAGTATCCCGGTCCCTTCACGCTGACTGACCCCGACATCCGCTTCGACGATCTGGCCAGATCGCTGGGCGTGGCCGCGGCTCGCGTCGAAAAGCCGGGCGACATCAGGGGCGCCATCGAGGCGGCGCTGGCGCATGATGGTCCGTTCCTGATTGACCTGGTTATCGCTAAACAACTCAAGACCACCCGCGCCATCGCCGGCGCCGACTGCGCCTAAAGGAGTCGAAGATGACGGATCTGGCACCGCTCACCGAAGCCGAGTGCAAGCAGTTCGTAGACGACTGGTACCAGCTGCTCGACGTGCACGCGCCGGTCGAGGACGTGCTGCCGCTCTTGGCCGACGAGGAACTCAAGCTCGTGTTCCCAGAGGTCACGGAATACAAGCACGCCGGGTTCCGTACCTGGTACGAGAAGGTGACCAACCTCTTCTTCGATGAAGTGCACAACTTGGTCGAGCTGAACATCACACCGGCCGGCGATCACGCCGACGTCAAGCTCCTGGTGAACTGGCAGTGCAAGATCTGGAATCCACCGGCGGCCAAGAGCGAATGGTTGGGCTTCAACGCGGGCCAGACCTGGGTCTTGAAGCGCTCGCCCAAGACGGAGAAACCGATGATCGTTACCTACACCGTCGACACCTTTGACCCAATGGAAGGCTCGGGCAGTCTCTAACTCGTCTCTAGGGGAGGATCATGAACACCAAGGAAGTCATCGATCGCTATTACGAAACCGTCAACGCCGGTGACTGGCCGAGTTGGCTCACGCTCTTCCATGACGACGTCGTGGTCGACGAACAACTGGCCGGTCACGCCGAGGGAATCGACGTGCTGCGCGGCGCGGTGGGCGCGATGGAGAAGGGCTACTCGAAGTTCCTCATGCACCCGAAACACACGGTCATCGAGGGCGGCCAGGCCACGGTGATCTGGGACTGCGAAGCCGCCAACGCGGCGGGCGACCCCATCAACGCCAAAGGCGCGAACTACTTCGAGATCGATGACGGGAAGATTCGCTACATGGCGAACTTCCACGACAGTGTCCCGTTCAAGCCGTTCACCGATCAGAAGCTCGACTAAAGCGCATCATGACCGACCACGACTTCATCATTGTCGGGACCGGTTCGGCAGGGTCGACCCTCGCCAGCCGCCTCACCGAAGACCCCAACGTGAGCGTGCTCGCACTGGAGGCCGGTGGCGCCGACGTACCGGAGAACGTCCACAACGCCAGCTTGTGGTTCACGCTGCTCGGCTCAGAGATCGACTGGGGCTACATGAGCGTGCCGCAGCCGGGGCTCGACGGCCGGCCCACCTATGAGCCGCGCGGCAAGCTCCCCGGCGGCAGCAGCAACCTCTACATCATGATGCACATCCGGGGTCACCGGTCCGACTACGACAGCTGGGCGTACAACGGCTGTCCGGGCTGGAGCTACGACGAATGCATCCCGTTCTTCCAGCGGTCCGAGGACCAGGAGGACTACACCAACCCCACCGCCGGGCGGGGCGGGGCGATGCACCTCTCGAACGCCAAGCTGCACGGTCCCAACCCGACGTCAGAAGCCTTCCTCGCCGCGTGCGCCGAGCTCGGCTACCCCTCGACCGACGACTTCAACGGGCCCAACATGATCGGCGCCGGGTGGCACCACATCAACGTGAAGGACGGCAAGCGTTTCAGCACGCCGTCCGGCTACCTCCACCCGGCCGCCGACCGGGCCAACTTCACCCTGAGCACGAACTCCTACGCGACCCGATTGCTGTTCTCGGGCGAACGGTGCACGGGCGTCGAGTACATCCACAACGGCGAACTCAAGACCGCAACCGCGCGCAACGAGGTGATAGTGAGCGCGGGGGCCATCGAGTCGCCCCACCTCCTCCTGCTTTCGGGCATCGGCCCGGAAGGGCATCTGGCGCAGTTCGGCATCAAGCCGCAACAGGTTCTTCCCGGCGTGGGTCAGAACTTCCACAACCATGTTCTGACCGGAATCATCAACGAGTCGCCACAGCCGGTGCCGCCCGGCAACCAGAACACGCAGGAGGCCGCGCTGTTCACCAAGTCGGATGCAGGCTGGCCGGCGCCCGACCTCCAGATCTCGTTCGTGCACCTGCCGTTCGACGTCATCATCGGGCAGAACAATCCCAACGCCACCAGCATCCTGCCCGGCGTCGTCCGTCCGCTGTCGCGCGGCTGGGTCCGCTTGGCGTCGCCGGACCCGACCGTCAAGCCGGCCGTGAACCCGAACTATCTCGGCGTGGCATCGGACCTCGAGCGACTGGTGCAGGCGGTCGAGATCGGCCGCGAGATCTTCGCCACGAGCGCGTTCAAGCCGTGGGTCAAGCAGGAGCTGTTGCCGGGGCCAGGGGTGCAGACGAAGGACGAGTTGCGCGCGTTCGTGCGGGCCAGGGCGGACTCATACCACCATCAGGCCGGCTCGTGCCGCATGGGTCTCGACAGCATGGCCGTCGTCGACCCGCAGCTGCGCGTCCACGGCGTGGAGGGCCTTCGCGTCGCCGACGCCAGCGTGATGCCGTCGGTGCCGTCGGGGAACTGTCACGCCGGCATCGTGATGATCGGTGAACGGCTGGCCGACATGCTCAAGACGCAGTACGCATGAGTGAGCCAGCCCTTGCGGGCAAGAAGATCGCCGTGCTCATCGAGAGCGACTACTACGAGCCGGAGATTAACTACTACCAGCACCGCTTCGCCGAGGAAGGCGCCGACCTCCATTTCGTGAGCCGGCTGTGGGGTAATGACTCGATCATCTTCAGCGGACATGAGTACCGCGCGCCGTTCGAGTGTCGAGAGAGTTTCGAGGACATCGACGACGCGCAGCTTCGCGAGTACGCCGCGGTGATCGTCCCCTCGGGAATGGTGTCCGACCGGCTCCGCTACACCGACGACGTGAGCAAGCTGCCGCCGGCCACCGATTTCCTCAAACGGGCGTTCGCACAACCCGACGTCCTGAAGGGCATCATCTGCCACGGCATGTGGCTGGTCGCGCCCGCGCCTGAGTTGGTAAAAGGGCGCCGGGTCGTCGTGCACAACAACCTCCACGGCGACGCGGTGAACATGGGCGCCGTGTACGTCGACGAGGACGTCGTCGTCGACGGCGACCTCGTCACCGGACGAACCGGCGGGCACTGCCACCAGTTCGCCCGCAAGATCATCGACATCTTGTCCGCCCCCTGACGCAAGGAGCACGGCAATGGCCGGTTTTGTGATGCATCACGTGGGCGTCTCCTGCGACGACCCGTTGGGGGTCGAGCGCTTCTACACGAAACACTTCGGGTTCAAACGCGGCCGCGTGTACGCGCCGGGCAAGGATCAGGTCGTGATGATCCAGGCCGGCGGCGTGTACCTCGAGCTGTTCCACTCCAACCAGGACGCGCCGGTTTCCAAGGCGGGCGAGGCGGGCCAGGAGTACTCGGGGTTCCGCCACTTCGCCTTCCTCGTCGACGACCTCGACGCCAAGCTGGCCGAGATGGGCGACGAGGCCAAGATCACTTTGGGGCCACTCGCCATGGATCAGTTCATCCCGGGTATGCGGGTGGCGTGGATCGCCGACCCCGAGGGCAACATCATCGAGCTGAACCAGGGCTACGTCGACGAGGACCACCCGCCACCGCTCGAAGCGGAGGGCGCACTGTCCGCCGCCGAACGGGCCGAAGGCCGCGCCCGTCGCCAGCAGGGCGACGGTCCGGCACCCTGCTAACGGAAGGACAGCATGGCTGACAAGGAAGCCAATAAGGAGATCGTGCGCCGGTATCTCGAGGATGCCTGGAACACGGGTGACATTGATGCCATCGACGACCTGTTCGCGCCAGAGCTCGTAGGCGGCATCAAGCAGACTATCCAGACATTCCTAGAGGCGTTCCCGGACTGGCACTGCGAGATCCAGGATTTCATCGTCGAGGGCGACGTGGTCGTGAATCGGTGGGTCGGCAAGGCCACCCACCAGGGAACGTTCTTCGGCGTCCCGGCATCCGGCAACGCCGTCACCGTCGAAGGCATCACAATCCACGAGATCAAGGACGGCCGGATCGTGCGTGACCTCAGCCAGGCGGACCAGCTCGGCGTGATGCAGCAGATCGGAGCGATGGGATGACACAGGACAGCGAGAGGAACAAGGCAACAGTCCGCCGCTTCTACGAGGAGTCGCACAAGGGCAACCTCGACGTCTACGAAGAGGTGCTCGCTCCCGAGTTCGTCAGCTTCTCCAGTGCGGCGGGCGGCGAGCTCCGCGGGATCGACGCGTTCAAGCAGGCCTATGTCATGTTCAGCGACGCCTTCGAGGGATTCAACACGACGATCGATGTGATCGTGGCCGAGGGCAACGAGGTCGCCGTGTACGGCAAGGCAAGTGGGAAGCACGTCGGCGCGTTCATGGGCGTCGAACCCACGGGCAAGGACCTCGAATGGGAAGGCATCGCGATCTACCGGTTCAACGACGACGGCCTGATCGACGGACGCTGGCAGCAGGTGGACACCGTCGCCATGGCTACGCAGCTGGGGATGATCCCCTCGTAGCCACCACCCGAGCGCGCCGTGAAAGCAGTCAGATGGAAACGTTGGCTTGGTGGCTCTCCCTTTGGCTAGCTGGGGATGACACCGAGTTGGCGCATCATGCCGAAGTCGTCACGATTGATCCAGCCTTCGGCTAGGCGACCGTCCTCGACCCGATACCAGACGGTGGCAGTCACCGTGACCTTCTTGCCTGTTGCCGGGATGCCAAACAACTCACCTTGGTGCGTGCCGGTCGAAGTCCACCGAGCCACGACCGCGTCGTCCGTGGCGACAATGTCGTCGACGTCCACCCACACATCGGGGAAGGCCGAACGGAACATCGCGTTGAGGGCCTTGAAGCCCTCGCGGCCGGGAGCCAGCCCGGGCACTGCCTGGTGGTCAACGAAGTCGTCGGTGACCATCTCGTCGTAGCTGTCGAGGTTGTTCTCGTTCCAGCCCACGTCGTAGAAGCGCTGGATCAATTCCGCGTTGCTCTTTGCGCTCATAACCCTCCCGTCAGCCGCCGACGCCGAGTTGCTGCATCATGCCCATCATGTCGACGTCGTACCAGCTCTCGACTACCTTGCCGTCGGCGATGCGCAGGATCCCGGTCTCGGTCCACTCCACGGTCTTGCCGGTAGCAGGGATGCCCATCAGGTCGCCCTTGTGGGTCCCGCCCTGGAGGAACCGCGCGGCGACACGGTCGTCCTCCGCCACCATGTACTCGATCTTCATCCAGTAGTCGGGAAAGGCGTTCCGGAACTGCGTAGCGATGAACTTCACGCCTTCACCGCCGGCCGGTAGCCCGGGTGCGCTTGGGCTGGTGTGATCGGGATGGAAGATGTCATCCGCGAGGTCGAGGTTGCCTTTGTTCCAGACCTCCTCGATGAACGCCGTCATCAGCTCCTTGTTCTTCTCTCGCGTCGACGGCGCACCGGTGAGCTCTTTGCGCTTCGGGATCGTCGCCGGGTCCGGCGCCGGCGGAGCCGGCACGACGCCCATCTGCTGCATCAGGCCCATCATGTCGATGTTGACCCACCCGTCAGTGACCTTCAGATCGTTCAGGCGAAACAGACGTGTGCCCGTCCAGTGCACCTTCTTGCCGGTGGCGGGAACGCCGAAGAACTCGGCCTTGTGAGTACCGCTGATCACGCCGCGCCCGACCACGAGGTCACCCTCGGCGATCACGTCGTCGAAGATGAAGGCCAGGTCGGGGAACGGCGTGTTGAACATCGTGTAGGCCTCCTTGAGGCCTTCGCGACCGGGTTTCTGACCGGGAACCGGGTCGTGCTCGACGTAGTCCGGGACGACCAGGTTGTCGAGGACGTCGAGTTCACCCTGGTTCGTGGCCTCCACATAACGCGAAATGATCGCTTTGTTGGCGATCTCGACCGCGTCGTTTGAAGCGTAGATCCGGTCGAGGAGGTTGGCTTTCCACTCTGGTTGCTCAGGCATGCGGTTGTGCGCTCTTCACGTCCGGCGGCGGCGGGATGACGCCGATCTGGATGAGCAGCCCGAGCAGGTCAGGGATGCCCCAGTGCTCGACGATCTTGTTGTCCTGTACCCGGAAGAATCCGACCGATCGCCAGACCGCGTGCTTGTCACTCGGCGGAATGCCCATGAACTCACCGGTCTGCGTGCCCTCGCCGTGAACCAGGGTGGCAACGATGTCGCCCTCGGCCACTTGATCATCGATGGTGAACTTCACATCCGGGAACCCCGTCCGGAACATCCCGAAGATCATCTTGATGCCCTCGACCCCGCCAGGCGCGCCGGGCGGGGCGCTGTGATCGACGAAATCGGGGTGGTACAACTCGTCGACGACGTCGAAGTTGCCCTGGTTCACGACCTCCTCGACCATCCGCCGGTACAAGTTCTTCATCGCTTCGCCGTCAGCCATGGTGCTTCCCTTCGGTCGTGGCGGTCGTTGCGGTCACTGCGGCGGTCCGCCGGGTGCAGGCGCCAGCCCCAGCTGCTGCATCATCGTCAGCACGTCGAACTGGCCCCAGCGCTCGACAATCTTTCCGTTCGCCAAGCGGAAGAAGTTGACACCGCGGACTTCCATCTTGTTGCCGGTGGCGGGGAACCCGAAGAGCTCGCCGTCGTGGGTACCCGAGATCGTTCCCATGTAGACGACTCTGTCGCCCTCGGCGATGACCTTTTCCTTCCGGTCCTGGAAGTCGGAGAAGGCCTCGTGGAAGTGCGAGGCCGCCTCCTTGAGGCTGGCCGGCCCTATCAAACCGACGTCGAAGAACCGCGTCGGCGGGTGGTCCTTGAAGTTCTCATCGACGACCTCGTCGGCCACGTCGTACTTGCGCTGGTTCCAGATTTCCTCGTAATTGCGCATGACGATGGCCTTGTTGCGTTCCTGCTCCTCGCCCATCCAATCTCCCTTCAGGAAAGAAACGACCGGTGTGCAGCTATTGCGACGGGATGAGTCCGAGCTGCTGGAGCAGCCCGAAGTCGTCACGGTTGACCCAGCCTTCGGCCGCCTTGCCGTCGCGAAGATGCCACGTGTTCATCCCCGTGATGACGGCGGACTTCCCCGTCGGGGGAATGCCGAAGTAGTCACCGGTATGGGTGACGCCGGCAGTCCATCTGACCACGATCTTGTCGGGCGCGGTGATGATGTCCTCGACGTCGAACCGGATGTCGGGGAACGCCCCGCGCAGCGTGTTGATGTGCTCCTGGACGCCCTCGCGCCCGACGATGACGTCGGGATTGGCCGGATCGTGATGCTTGTAATCCTCGACGAACGCGTCCTCGATTACCGAGAGGTCACCCTTGTTCGTACCTTCGGAAAAGTACCGCCGGAACAGGTCCTCAACGTCCGAAGCCATGCGCCCCTCCTCGCTTTGCCTCGTGCATGCCCTTCTTCAGCACGCGTCACGGTCAACTGCCTCCGGGCAGGACGCCCGCCTGCTGGAACAACGTGAGGGTGTCGGCCGACACCCACCGCTCGACGACGCGGCCGTCGGCAATGCGGACGAAGTCGGTGTGCGTCCACACCAGTTCCTTGCCGCTGCCCGCGGTGCCCAGGAGGTCCCCGCTGTGCGTGCCGCGGTAAATGGAATGGACCAGCACCTGGTCGCCCTCGGCGACGAGGTTGTCCTTTTCGATCTCGACCCGTAGGTCGGGCATCGCCGCACGCAGCATGGCCGAGTTGGTGGCGACACTCTTGGCGTCGGTCGTTCCCCAGACCGGGTTGTGGTCGACGAAGTCCGGGGTGACCAGCGCGTCGATCGCCTCACCGGCGGCCACGGCTTCGACGAAACGGACGGCGACCGCCTTGGTGTCGCCGTCTGCGCCGCGCCCTGACGAGCGGGTTTCGCCCCAGTCCGAGGATGCTCCCGCCGCTACTGCGCCGGGGCCCGCCATAGGCATCGCACCAAGGGTCTGCATCATCCCGACCATGTCGAGTTCACCCCAACCCTCAACGACCTGGCCGTCCTTGACCCGGTCGAGGCCGATCGACGTGACCGCGACGCGTTTGCCCGACGGTGGAATGCCGTAGAACTCGCCGGTGTGGGTGCCGTGCCACGTGTTGCGGATGCCGACCAGGTCGCCGTCCACGATCAGATCGTCGATTGTCATCTCGCCATCAGGAAAGGCGGTGCGCCACGTCTTGATCAGATCGATCAGTCCGTCGGGTCCGGCTTCGACCGGCTGTCCGCCTGCGCCGTGCACAGTCATTACTGGGGCGATGATCTCGTAGGCCAAGTCGTACTTGCCGCCAGACCAACCCTCGTTGTTCCACCTGCGGATGACGTCCTTGGCTTCCTCTGGTGTCGTCACTGAATGCCTCCCCTGTGGTCTGTCCGGCGGCCGAGAACTTAGGCGCGATCGCGTCGAGCAGCATCGGTACGATCCCGGCCACGCGACCAATTGCGCTGGTATATCGCAAACATGACGACATCGCCCTGACGCTCCTCGGCGTCGGCGTGGTCTTGCTCGTCGCAAAACTCGTCGGCGAGCTTTTTCGCCGAATGCGACAACCACCCTCTCGTGCTTCACGACCCCCGTATGCCCACCGATCTTTGGCCGTTCGCGCTGTTCATCGGCGTATCTATGTCGATCACGGCTTTTCCCGTTCTGGCCAGAATTCTCATGGAGCGCAACATGTACGGGACCCCGCTGGCCTCGCTGACCATGGCGGCGGCCGCGGTCGACGATGTCCTCACATGGGCCACGCTCGCTTTCGTCGTGGGCGTGGCGACCTCGTCTGCACCCTGGGAGCTTCCCTACGTCATTGTGGCCACGACCGGTTTTCGCGCGCTGGTGCTGCTGGTGGTGCGTCGCGCGCTGACTCCTTACGCGAGCCGACCCGTAACACCGAACGCTCTGTCGGCCGTAGTGGCGGGAATCTTCGTGTGCGCATTCGTCACCGCGACCATCGGCGCCCACGAGGTCTTTGGCGCCTTCATTCTCGGAGTGGCCGTCCCCCGAGGGGTACTCGCCCCGCGCTCTGGAGGAGCGATTGTCCCTCGTCGCCGTTTTGCTGCCGGTGTTCTTCGTCACCACTGGCCTCGCGGTTGACTTCAGCGCGATCGACGGCGACGGCCTCCAGCGCTTCACGCTAATTCTCGCAGTGGCTTGCGGAGGCAAGATCGTCGGCGCGGGCATGGCGGCCCGCGTTTCGGGGCTACGCCCCCGTGAAGCAGCGGCCCTCGGCGTCCTGATGAACACACGCGGGCTGACCGAGCTGCTTGTTCTGAGTATCGGACGGGAGCTCGGCGTTCTGAGCGATCCGCTGTACACGCTGCTCGTCGCCATGGCACTGGTAACGACTATCGCGACAGGACCCCTAATCGACCTGATCCGACCGGACCCGACGCTCCGGCCGACCGTCAACTAGGCCTAAGCTGCCGCGGAGCTGGAATCACTAAGGAGGGGGCTTTGAGCAATACGGCGAGTTTGGAGGTTCAACCCCGCACCCGGAGTCCGCTGCTCTTACCGACGCTGTGCGTCGCGCAGTTCATGGTCATCCTCGACGTTTCGATCGTGAACATCGCGATCCCAACAATCGGCGAGGCGCTCAAGGTTTCACCGTCCGACCTCCAGTGGGTGGCGATCGGCTACGGGCTCACGCTCGGTGGGTTTCTCCTCCTAGGAGGGCGGTGCGCCGACCTGCTCGGCCGTCGCCGCATCTTCATGATCGGCGTCTCGGTGTTTACGCTCAGTTCACTCGCGTGTGGTCTGTCCGGCTCGATCGGGCAACTGATCGCCTTCCGCGTAACCCAAGGCCTGGGCGCCGCATTCATCGCCCCGGCCGCGCTGTCCATATTGACGACCGCCTACCAGGAGGGCGCCGAGCGGAACAAGGCGCTCGGCATCTGGGGCGCCCTAGGCGGTATCGGCGCGATCGCGGGAGCGCTACTCGGCGGCATCATCACTGAGACCCTGGGCTGGGAGTGGATCTTCTTTATCAACGTCCCGGTTGGCGCGATTCTCGTAGTCGCCAGCGCGCCGGGTCCTCGTGGAGAGCCACGGTGACACCAGCCACCGGCGATTCGACATTCCAGGCGCTTTCACCGTGACATCTGGACTCATGCTCGGTGTGTACGCGATCCACCACTCCATCGACCACGGCTGGTCGGACTCGATCACTGTCGGCGCCATCGCCGCTTCCGTGGTGCTGCTTGCCGTGTTCATCCTGATCGAATCGAAAACTGCGGCACCGCTGATGCACCTCGCCTTGTTTCGGGTGCGATCCGTGTCGGTGGCCAACGTGCTGGCGCTCATTGCCTTCGGCACGATTTTCGCCCAGTTCTTCCTGCTGGCCCTGTTCATGCAACAAGTCCTCGGCTACTCCGCCCTGAAGACGGGGTTCGCGTACCTCCCACTCGGGGTTGCCTCCAGCGCAGCCGCCGCCCTGGCGTCGGTGTTGGTCACCAAGCTTGGACCAAGGCCGATCGCCGTGATCGGGATGACCGCCAACGCCGTCGTGTTCTTTCTTTACACGCAGGCGCCCGCTGACGCGTCGTATCTCACCCACCTGCTTCCTGCATTCATCCTTGCCGGCGTGGGCCTCGGATTCTCGGCGGTGTCGGTCCAGATCGCCGCGTTCTCGGGCGTCAGTGAGGAGGAATCCGGCCTCGCTGCCGGGCTCATCAACACGGCTCAAGAAATCGGCGGCGCCACGATGATCGCAATCGCCGCCACGATCGCCATATCGGGCACGAAGAATTACATCGCCTCCCACGCGGCTGATATTGCCAACCCTGCGTTGCCCGGCCTCGCGTTCACCGACGGGATGCACACGGCGTTCACGGTCCTGGCGATCCTCACCGCCGCGACTGCGCTGCTGGCACTGGTGGGGCTGCCCGGGTTCGCGACACCGCCGCCTCCCAACGCGCACCACACGACCCGCCCGCTGCACGCGAAGCCGATCCATCAACACGTCACCGAGGCCCAGCGCGAGCACGTCGCCCGTCACGGTCACTTCCGGTCGAGGAATCGGCCGAGCGCGGCGTCGGTCGAAACCGCGGCCGCGGCGGCGACGCCTGCGCCGGCGCATCGGAGACCGTCGACGGCGGCCGCGCCGGCGAAGAAGGCGCCCACCGCAAGGAACGCGGCACCGAAGAAGGCGGCACCGAAGAAGGCGGCACCGAAGAAGGCGGCACCGAAGAAGGCGGCACCGAAGAAGGCGGCGGCGAAGAAGGCGACGACAAAGAAGGCCACGCCGGCCAAGAAAGCGGCAAAGCGCCGGCCACCTCGCAGCACCTAGTCGATGGCCGCATCTGAAACACGCCCGCCGCTCGGGGATGTTCACGTGTTGCAGAGCCGGATTCGGCCGCGTCTCACCGACCTGGCCGAAGGCAAGTTTGGTCGGCTGTTCCCGGAGCTGAGCCCTGAGCTGTCCTCAGACGACGACCTTCTACGGCTCGGCGCCGCCGGGGGTCCGCTCGAAGCGGTATCGGAGGTCCCCGAAAACGCGGAGAATCCCCGGATCGCCGCGGGGTGGGCCTTCTTTGGACAGTTCATCGCCCACGACATCACCCACGACCGCACCCCACTGGGTCATCGTGAGGATCTGACGGTGATCCACAACGCTCGGGCGCCTTGGCTCGACCTCGAGTGCATCTACGGGTCCGGGCCCGTCGGCCAGCCGTATCTCTACGACATGGCCGACGGCGACAAGCTGCTCGTTGGTCGCGCTGGGCGTGACATCCCGCGGAACGAGCAGGGTCGAGGCCTAGTCGCCGATGCTCGCAATGACACCCAGGTCTTCATTTCGCAACTCCATCTTGCCTTCCTCCAATTCCACAACCACGTGGTCGACCTGGTTCGCAGCCGTGGATTCCGCGGCGACGACGTCCTCCCCGAAGCGCAGCGCCTGACCCGCTGGCACTACCAGTGGATCATCGTCCACGAGTATCTGCCGCTGACCGTCGGCGAGGAGATGATGAAGGACCTCGCGAGGAACGGGCCGAAAGTCTGCTCGTTCGCGACAAGGCCGTTTATCCCCGTGGAGTTCAGCGACGGCGCCTTCCGGTTTGGCCACAGTCAGGTGCGGGCGACGTACGACCTCAACTCGGGTGCGCTCGGCATGCCGCTCTTCCCCGACCTGGTGAGCTCGCGGTCGATCGACGACGCGCTGGTCGTGGAGTGGTGGAGGCTCTTCGATGTACCCGGGCATCCCGCGGCGCAACGCAGCCGCCGGATCACCGCCCAGCTCACCGCGTCCCTCCTCAAGCTGCCGGAAATACTCGTCGGCGTGGTCGAGCGGCCTGAGTTCAGTTCGCTCGCCTCACGCGACCTCGAGCGGGGCCGCTCAGTCGACCTCCCGTCCGGCGAAGCCGTGGCCAGGACGCTCGGGCTCACGCCATGCACCGAGAACGAGCTGGGGTTGGACGCCGCCGGTTGGACCGGCGAAACACCGCTCTGGCTCTACGTGCTGCTCGAGGCCGAGCGAGAACGGGAAGGCCTCTCTCTCGGTTCGGTTGGCGGCCGGATCGTTGCTGAGGTATTGCTCGGCCTCCTCGATAACGATCCGAAGTCCTACCGCAGGACCCGCGCCGACTGGCAGCCTGAGCTACCCAGCGAGAACGAAGGTGACTTCACCATGGCCGACCTCCTGCGTTTGGCAGAGATCGTCTAGAGCAGCGCTACCCGCCCGCCCACTGCTGCTGGGCGGCCTGGCTGTCGGGGTCGGTACCCCCGGGCCGGGGTCGGGTCGGCGGACGCCGCATCGGCGCCTCCCTGTGACTCGACAAACGCGCGCATCTGGTCATTGGCATTCTTATGCATCGCGGCGTAGTCGGGGCCGTAGAGGAACGGCAAGTCAGGCAACGGGACGCCGGCGATCGACCACTCGTAAACCGGCGTCTCCTCGATGATGCAGTACGTGTAAGGCCGGGCAAGTTCACCGACGAGCCGCCCCATCCCGAGTGGTTCTGCGTTCCTCCGGCCACCGCCCGTCTCGTCCGCGAAACCCGACGCACAGGGTGCCGCGTCATCGCCGTCGGGACCACGGTCGTCCGCGGATTGGAGACTGCGGTTGACCGTGCCGGCCGTATCCGCACGGCCGAGGGGTGGACTGACGCCGTCATCACGGCTGGCACGGGACAGCGCGCCGTCGACGGCATCCTCACCGGATGGCATGAACCCGTGGCCTCGCACCTGGCCATGCTCGAAGCGATCGCCGGACGGGAGTTTCTGGAACGGTCCTACCGCGCCGCGGTAGGCGAGGGGTACCTGTGGCACGAATTCGGTGACGTGCACCTGATCATGCCGTAGGCGGCTCGGGCTTACCTGTCGTCGGCGACGAGTGGCCGCTGGCGTCGGGCCATCGAGCCAGGAGGCCGCCGGCCTTCGGCGTCGCCGGCATGGAGGGGCCGCGCCAAGGGCACCTCCAAGTCCACGTCCTTGAGGTGGCGACGATGATGGCGAACCTGGGTCCACCAGAGGTGTAGCGACGCCGCCAGCACCCACAGCAGGAAGATCACTGCGGACGGGATGAAGAGCCCGAAGTAGACGGGATCGCTGAAGTCGTCGAAGTATGTGATGAACGCGGCGGCCAGCCCGAGGCCGGCGCCGAGCAGAGACAACAGCGCGATCAACTTTGGGTAGCGCGGCGTGCGGACGAAGACGAGGCCGTACGCGAGCGAGGTGAACCCGAAGTAGAAGAACAGCACGAGCACGAAGATCCCCACAGCCACGCCGGACACGCCAATGGATGTGAAGACAGCTGCTGACCGTTGCCCCGGGGGGAGGCTCTCGTACACCTGCGACACGATGTGAAACCCGACCCCGTCGACACCCTGGCCCAGGATGGCGAAGACCGTACCGATCACCGCGATGATCAGCGCGGCGGCGGCCGACGCTGACGTCCGCTCATGGGTGATCGAGCGCGAAATCGCGGCGAGGCCGATCATCATCATCGGTAGAACAAAGATCAGACCGGCATGGACTAGAAGCCACGCGGGGAAATCGATCACGGTCTCGATGACGCCAACCGCATCGCCCGGCGGCAGGTGCGGGTGAGTCACGACAAACGGGAACGCCGCCAGTGCACCGAGCGCGCCGAAGAGCCACCCGAAGTGGAAGAGGTGGCGGTCAAAGTGATCCCAGACCGGCGACTCCGTGGTGCCACCGACGTCGTGGCCGAGAGCGATCCGTTCCCGCCTCAAGGAGTGCACGGTCGCAGCCTGATCCAACCGCTAGCGGGTGTCAACGACGGTTTCGCCGGCAATGTGTCGCCCGACCAAATAGCGTTTGGTCCCGTGACAGTCCAAGACGAAAACAAGGACGCCTACCGTCGCTTCGTGGCGGAGATCAACAAGGGCAATATCGAGGGCGTGGACGAATTCTTTGCCGACGACTACGTCGAGCACAGCGCCCCGCCGGGTGCGCCCCCTGGCGTGGAGACGATCAAGATGGTCTTCCGGATGTTCCGGACCGGCTTCCCCGACGTCGTCTTCACCGTGACCGATCTCGTCGCAGAGGGGGACAAGGTCGCGACCTACGTGATAGGCGCGGGTACCCACGGCGGAGCCTTCATGGGCATCGAGCCCACCGGCAACAAGTGCCAGTGGTCAGCCTTCGGGATCAACCACTACGTGAACGGGAAGATCACCGAGCACTGGGGTCTGCCCGATCTCATGGGCCTGATGACCCAGTTGGGCGCGATTAAGCCCCCGCCCGGCCCGTAACTACTTCAACAGCTTCAGATCAGCAGCGCTAGCCGCCAGCCCACTGCTGCTGGGCAGCCTGGCTGTCAGGGTCGGTACCGCCCGCCGGCGTCGCATCCTGCGACGCCGTTTCGCCGCCCTGCGACGCGACGAACGCCTTCATCTGGTCGTTGGCCTTGCGGTGCATCTCCGCGTAATCAGGGCCGTATAGGAACGGCAGGTCCGGCAGCGGCACACCCGCGAGGGACCACTCGTAGAGCGGTGTCTCCTCGATGATGCAGTAGGTGTAAGGCCGGGCTAGCTCGCCCACGATATCGATGAACGTGTCGGTCATCCGCTTGAGCAACTCACGCTTCTGCTCGTCGTTCTGCAGAACTACGCCCTTGATGGTCTTGACCGTTATGACGGGCACGTAGACCCTCCTTCTTGTTCTAGGACCAGAACTCGTCGTACTGCGCGGTGCCGTCGCCCATGATCCCGCCCTTGCCGGCGATGACTTTGCCGTCGCGCCAGCGCAGCACGTGGGCGACGTCGATGTTCAGTTTCTTGTTGGGATTCTCAGCCCGGTTGCCCTGATTGTTGGTGACGTCGCAGGAGTAGTCGTCGTTCGTCATGACGGTGATAGGTGTCATGTGAAAGCTCCCACCGCTGAGCTCGCCCACCCGGCCCATGAAGGCAAGGAATTCCTCCCGGGTGTACTTCCAGCCTGAGAGCTGGTTGTGGCCGGGTACCTGCCACACCATGTCCTCATCCCAGTACTTGTGGATGCGCTTGATGTCGCCTGAGGCCAGAGCCTCGTACGCCTCCGTGACAAGCTCGGGTGTCACATTCACTTTCGCCATGTACGCCGCCTCCAATCCACGCCGAGATCCCCCCGTCGCGGTTCGGACCGTAGCGCAGACCTCACCGCTCTGCCGCACAGACGTCGTCGCTATGCTGATTGCGGCTCGCAGAGGGGGCCACCACGGCGCAAGGGGGATCGATCGCTTGGCCAAAAAAAAGCTCAGCGTTTCGGCAGGTCGGCCGCAGCCGCTTGGCGCCACCCTTGCGAATCGCGGCGTCAACTTCTCCCTCTACTCGGAGTACGCGACCGCGGTCGACCTCTTGCTCTTCGATCATCACGCCGATCATGAACCCGCCACCGTGATCCGCATGGACCCGGAACTCAATCACAGCTTCCACTTCTGGCATGCGCACGTCGCCGGCCTCCGCCCTGGCCAGATCTACGCCTACCGCGTCGACGGACCGTCGAATGTGAGCCAAACCGGGTGCCGGTTCAACCCCAACAAGGTCCTGATCGATCCGTACGCTCCGGGCAACGTCAGCACCGTTTGGGACCGAGGAAGCGCGGTCGGGCCCGACGACAACGTGGCCACGTCAATGCGCAGCGTCGTGATCGACCCGGATGACTACAACTGGGACGGCGACACCCCCCTCAACACTCCCCTGACCGACACCGTCATCTACGAGATGCACGTCCGCGGCTTTACCAAATCACCGACGTCGGGAGTCGATAATGCCGGGACCTTCGCCGGCGTCGTCGACAAAATCCCGTACCTGAAGTCCTTGGGCGTGACCGCTATCGAACTGCTGCCGATCTTCGACTTCGACGAATCGCCAGCCCTCAGGAACGCGCCCGACGGCACGCCGCTGCACAACTACTGGGGGTATGACCCGTTCGGCTATTTCGCGCCACAGTCGTCGTACTGCGTCTCGCCCGGTGAGGGAAGCCACATCCGTGAGTTCCGCGACATGGTGAAGGCACTGCACAAGGCCGGCATCGAGGTGATCCTCGACGTCGTCTTCAACCACACCAGCGAGGGAAACCATCAAGGGCCCACGATCAGCTTCCGCGGCCTCGCCAACGAGGCGTACTACCACCTGGTGCCGAACGACAAGCAGTACTACATGGACTACTCAGGTTGCGGAAACACCCTGAACGCCAACCATCCAGTGGTAACGAAGTTCATCATCGAGTGCCTCGAATACTGGGTCACCGAGCACCACGTCGACGGTTTTCGCTTCGATCTCGGTTCGGTCCTGTCGCGAGGCCCCGACGGTGCGGAGATGTCGGTACCGCCGGTGCTCTGGAACATCGAGCTTTCGCGAGTGCTGTCCGAGACCAAGGTCATCGCCGAAGCGTGGGACGCCGGCGGCCTCTACCAGGTCGGCCGATTTCCTGGCAAGCGCTGGTGCGAGTGGAACGGGCCCTACCGCGACGACGTGCGCAAATTCGTCAAAGGCGACTCCGGTCTCGTCGGTGCGGTGGCGACCCGCATCGCGGGCAGCGATGACCTCTTCCTGCCAGAAGAGGAACTTCCGACCAACAGCATCAACTTCATCACGTGCCATGACGGGTTCACGCTGAATGACCTCGTGAGCTACAACGGCAAGCACAACGAGGCCAACGGCGAGGACAACCGGGACGGCTCGGACAACAACTACAGCTGGAACTGCGGCGTCGAGGGGCCGACCGACGATCCGGCGGTCGAAGCGCTCCGCGATCGCCAGTGCAAGAACTTCGCCGCCATCCTCCTGCTGAGCCGCGGCGTGCCAATGCTTCTCGGCGGCGATGAGTTCCGTCGCACGCAGGGCGGTAACAACAACGCGTATTGCCAGGACAACGAGATCAGCTGGTTCGACTGGGCCGAGACAGAGAAGAACGCCGGCATGGTGCGGTTCTTCGAGAAGATGATCGCCACGCGGAAGCGGTTCTCGAGCTTACGCAGCCCGAATTTCTTCGACGGACGGGTCAACGATCGCGGTATCCCCGATGTCGTCTGGCACGGGTGCCAACTGAACAATCCCGGATGGGACGATCCCGGGGCGCGAACGCTGGCGTTCACACTCGGGGGTGTCGGTGACGAACCCGATCTTCACGTCATCCTCAATATGTTCGGCGAAACCCTCGCCTTCGAGCTTCCGTCCGTCGACGGCCGTCAGTGGTCTCGGTTGATCGATACATTCAGGGCTTCTCCCGAGGACATCGTGGAAGTAGGCAAAGAAGTCAGGATCGAAAGCAACACATACACCGCTGAAGCGTTCAGCGTCGTGGTTCTCACGTCAGGAAAGGTGGGGCGATGACCGACTCCCTCCAGTTCACGTTCTCCGACACAATCGCCGGATACGTGACGGGGTTCGACGAGGACGAGGACTCCTTCGGGCTGCGCACATCCGACGGACGCAACTTCCAAGTCAAATTGACGAGCAACACGTTCTCGTCGGCAGTACGGAACTTCGGCGGCGCCTACATCGACACGACGAGTCAGATGCGCGACATGCTCGTCCCCGAGCGCTACCTGTTTGCCTACGGAATCTTCTACCCGGAAGCCGGCGAGCACCGCTTCGAGGCCAAGGCGATCACGTTTCCCGCAATCCGCGTCCACGACTACGTGTTCGAGGAGCCGAGCTGGTGGGTCAATCAAGCCCGGGCCGTGGCCGACTTCTACCTGCGCGGCCAATTCCCTGACGGGAACTACAACTGGGAGAACTACCGCACGAAGCTGAGCCTGAGCGGCACCCATACTCCGGACTACATCTCGCCGGACTACCGCCAGGAGACTGACACGATCTCCCGGCTCGTCTACGGCCTCGCCTCCGCCTATCTGCTGACCGGCGAGGACCGATTCCTCGAGGCCGCCGAGAGCGGCACCAATTACCTGCGTGAGCACATGCGCGGCACCAACGAGCAGGAAGGCGTCGTGTACTGGTACCACGGGATGGACGTCTCGGGTAGCCACCGGCGCAAGGTGCTGGCGTCAGAGTTCGGCGACGATTACGACGCCGTGCCGATGTACGAGCAGATCTATGCGCTGGCTGGCCCGACGCAGACCTACCGGATCACGGGCGACCCCCGCATCCTCGATGACATCGAGAAGACCGTGGCCCTCTTCGAGCGCTTCTACCACGACGCCGACGGCGGGGGGTACTTCTCCCATGTCGATCCGGTGACGCTCGACCCCCGCTCCGACGCGCTGGGTCACAACCGGGCTCGGAAGAACTGGAACTCGGTGGGCGACCACGCGCCGGCATACCTGATCAACGCCGTCCTGGCCACGGGTCGCAAAGACCTCGAGGACTTCCTCGTCCATACCGGCGACACGATCGCCGCCCGCTTCCCCGACTACGACACCAGCCCCTTCGTGCAGGAGCGCTTCCACGAGGACTGGAGCCATGACCGCAAGTGGGGGTGGCAACAGGACAACGCAGTCGTCGGACACAACCTGAAGATCGCCTGGAACCTCATGCGGATCAACAGCATCCGGCCGAATCCCGACTATGTCGAGCTGGCGAGGAAGATCGCCGAGCTGATGCCGTCCGTCGGCAGTGACCAGCAACGCGGCGGCTGGTACGACGTCATGCAGCGCCAACTCGAGCCGGGCCAAGAGCGCCACCGATTCGTATGGCACGACCGCAAAGCATGGTGGCAACAGGAGCAGGGAATCCTCTGTTACCTGATCCTCACCGGCTGCCTCGGTGATCAGGAGTACCACCGCCTCGCCCGCGAATCGGCCGCGTTCTACAACGCCATGTTCCTCGACCACGACGAGGGCGGCGTCTATTTCAACGTCCTGGCCAACGGCACGCCATACCTCGTGGGGAACGAGCGTCTGAAGGGCAGCCACTCGATGTCGGGCTACCACTCGATCGAGCTCTGCTACCTGTCAGCCACCTACATCAACCTGCTCATCACGCAGCAGCCGTTGGACATGTACTTCAAGCCAAAAGCGGCGTCGTTCGCGGACAACAAGCTACGGGTCGCGCCCGATCTCCTGCCGCCCGGCAGCGTGAGGATCACCGAAGTATGGGTCAACGACCAGCCCTACACCGACTTCGACGCCGAGGCGCTCACGGTCAACCTGCCGGCGGGCGAAGAAGTCCGCGTTCGCGTACGACTCACCCCGAAGAACGACAAGTTCGACGTCAGCTATGACCTGGCCGACGGCATCGCCCGCATCACGCTTCGGGGCATCCTTGAATCCGATCAGCTGCCGACGTTGCGCCGCCAGCTCGAGCGGGCCGTCGCCGACGGAGTGTCCAAGACGGTGCTGGTAGTGAACGATCTGAGCTCCATGTGCCGTGAAGGCATCAACGAGATCGTTTTCATCCGCCAGAAGATGGACATCGGCGAGGAGTGCGTCGTCGTCGGCGCCAACGAGCAGATCGCCAAACTCTTCACCGACAGCGAATCAACCGACGAGTTCAGCCTGGTCGACGCTGAATGACGCAGGAGACCGAGGTTCTCATCGTCGGTGGAGGCCCAGCGGGCATCTCCGCCGCGATCTACCTGGCCCGCTACAACCGTGAGTGCGTCGTATTTGACGCCGGCCACGGGCGCTCGACCCACCATCAGGTCAACCACAACTACCTCGGGTTCCCCGGGGGCATTCCCGCGGTGGAGCTACGCGAGCGCGGCCGGCAGCAGCTCGAGGAGTATCCCCAGGTCAAGTACCTCCACCACAAAGTGCAGTCGATGCGCACCGTCGACGGCGGGTTCGTCGCCCACAGCCAGGCTGGCGAGTGGTTCGGGCGCGCCGTCATCATCTGCACGGGCGTCCTCGACCACTATCCGCACTTCCATGGCTGGGAGCCCTGCGTCGGCCGGAGCATGTTCTGGTGCCTCACATGCGACGGCTACTCGAGCCGCGACAAGAACATCCTGGTGGTCGGGCACACCAACTCGGCGGCGGGAGAGGCGCTACAGCTAAGCCGGTTCTCCACCAAGCTCACCCTGCTCACCAATAGCCATTCCAACGAGATCGAACCCAAGTTTCAGGAGCGCCTGGCCCACGCCGGTGTCCCGGTAATCCACGACAAGATCGAGCGGGGGCTGGCCGAGGACGGCATGTTGTCAGCGGTGGAGACGGAGGGCGGGCTCACCATCGAGCTCGAGGCGCTGTTCTGCGTGCAGGGGGCGACGGCTGAGACGAAATTGGCCCAGGAGCTGGGCGTCGGTGTCGACGACAACGGGTTCCTCGTCACCGACGAGGAGCAGAAGACCGATATCCCCGGCGTCTTTGCCGCCGGTGACGTCACGCGCATCCACTCGCATCAGATCACCACCGCGGTCCACGAGGGCGGCCAAGCGGCCTCGGCCGCCAACTACTACCTGTATCCGCCGGAACTCAAAGCGGATTGACCGCCCGACCTTTTAGAACTCGATCTGTTGCACGGTGCCGCGGCTGGAGCGCAGGCGGAAGTAGGCCCAGAACGCGATCGAGAACAGCATGAACGCAGCGGCGACGATGAGCATGGTGACCGCCGAACCCGCGAGGCTGTGCCCGACGTAGCCCGTCGACGGTGAGAGCAGCACGAAGATGAGCCCGAAAGTGGCGGCGCCGAACATCAGGATCCACGCCGTGCGGCTCCAGGCCATGACCGCGGAGCCGGCGAGGAAGCGCAACGGCAACAGGATGATCACCAGGGCCTCGAGCCCGTAGAGGAAGGTGCCGAAGAGCGCGGCCTCCGCGGCGATCACCGCCAGGCCGGCGCCGGGCTCCTCCGCGGCGTGCGAGAGCGGTACCCACGCGAACCACGCCGCCATGCTGATGATGAAGACCGAGACCACCGTCAAGGCTGTGACCCGTCCGTGCCGTCGGGGGTCGAGCTGGCGGGCAAAGGCGAATCCGGCCAGGAGGCCATAGACGTAGCCGGGCTGGAAGTTCAAGGCCCGCGACAACGCCACGCAAACGATCCCGACCAGGATGCTTCCGGCCAGCAGGCGCATCTCGCCCCGGTCGCCGAACTGGTAGCGCATGTAGAGCGCCCTCGGAGCAGCGAAGCCCAGGTTGACCAGGACCACGGCAATAGCCAGGCCGAGAACCAACCCGAGGGTCGAGAGGTTAAAGCCAATGCTGGGATCGAGGAAGGCGGCGACGAGCCCGCCGATCAGGAAGAAGCCTCCGGTCCTGATCCAGTTCGGGATGGCAGCGATAGCGGCGATCGCCCGGCGCGGCGTGGGGAACCAGTGGCGGATCTCGTCGTAGTTCTCCTCAAAGGTGCTGTTGAAGAGCTGGGAGGGGAAAGCGAAGACCAGCATCAGCAGAGCGGCAAGCGCTGCGCTGTTGGCCAGCCGCTGAAGCGTGAGGGGGATCTCGCTGGGCTTGGGCCCGGAGGTGACCAGCGAGCTGCGGTGAAGCGAGTCCTCGATGACCCGGAAGCTGGTGCTGGCCCGCACCGGCTCGCCGCTGTCATCGCAGGTGCTGATGACCGGCTGGGATCCGGGGTCGGCATCGCCGGGAACTTCGGCTTCGCCGGGGTGCACGCGGCCGGCGCTGTCGGGCTCGTCGCTGGCGATGCGGGCGCCGTCGAAGAAGAAGTAGACGGTCTCGCAGCTCTCATAGCCCTCGCCGTTGATGTTCAGGCCCACGCCGGGGCGGCCCTGACCGGTTCCGTCAGGGGCCAGGGCGGTGAGGGTGAACTCCGGCGGCGGGATCGTCGAGGTGGTCGTCGTCGGCGCCGCGGTGCTGGTCGTCGTCGGGGCAGCTGTGGTCGGCGGCGTGCTGGTGGTGGTGGGCCGCAGCGTGGTGCGGGTGGTCACCGTCGGTGGCCGGGTGGTGACGACCGGACGGAGCGTCGTGGTGGGGTTGACCTCGGGATTGAGCGGCGCGATCACCGGCGCCTCGGTGGTGGTGGTCGGGGGCAGGGTCGTCGTGGTCGGCTGCTGGAACGGCGGCGGCAGCGTCGTGGTGGTGATCGGGGGCAAGGTGGTCGTCGTCGGCGGCGGGGTGGTGGTAGTGGCGGGGGGCGGGGCGTCGTCGTTGGTGATGGTGCCGATGCCGCTGCCGTCGGCGATGGTGGCGTTGGTCGGCGAGGAGAGCGTGACGGTGAAGGTCTCGTTCGCCTCGGCGGTCGTGTCGCCGATGACGGGAACGGCGATGGTGGCCGAGGTCGAACCGGCCGGGATGACCAGCGTGCCCGACGTCGCGGTGTAGTCGCCCGGCGCCGTGGCGCTGGCGTTGCTGGTGGCAAAGCCGACGGTGACTTCGAGAGCGCTGGGCTCGCCGAGGGTCACGGTGAAGGCCATCGGGCTCGATCCGCTGTTGCCCTCGATCACCCCGCCGTTGCTGATCGAGAGGGTCGGCAACGCCGGCGGCGCCGCATCGTCGTTGGTGATGGTGCCCACGCCGGTGCCGTCGGCGATGGTGAACGT
The DNA here is from genome assembly GCA_963742585.1 of uncultured Actinomycetes bacterium. Classification (GTDB taxonomy): domain Bacteria; phylum Actinomycetota; class Acidimicrobiia; order Acidimicrobiales; family JACDEA01; genus JACDEA01. The sequence goes on along the minus strand of CAVUMI010000009.1, from coordinate 407,245 downwards.
GGGAGGCCCCTCGCCGCCGGGCGATGAGAGATTCACCGTGAAGGTCTCGTCGAGCTCGGCTCCCGTGTCGCCGATGACTCCGACAGTGATTGTTGTCATCGTCTCGCCGGCCGTGATGGTCGCCGCACCAGAGTTGGGGACGTAGTCCACGCCGGCCTCGGCCGTTCCATCGCTGGTGTCAAACTCGACGGTGATGTCCACCGTGGACTCGGCCGACGACATGACGGTGAAGACCATCGGTGTGATCCCGGCGTCGCCCTCAAGGACGGCGCCTTCGCTGATCGACACCGCCGGCACGTCATCGTCCACGATCGTTCCGATCCCCTCGCCGTCATCGATGACCGCGTCACCATCGGGCCCGGCACCGCCGGTAACGGAAGTCAGATTCACGGAAAACGTCTCGGCCGACTCGTCAACGTCGTCGTCGAGAAGCGGGACCACGATGGTCGTCTCGGACCCCTCCTCAATCACTACCGTCCCGGAGCTCGTGGCGTAGTCCAGATCGGCGGTCGCGGTGCCGGGCGCCGTCTCCCAGTCGATGACCGCTTCATTGAGACCGACGACGTCCTCCGACAGCGTGATGGTGAACGACATCGCTCCGCCGCCCTCCACCAACTCAGAATCGCCGATCGAGACTGTCGGCGGCAGCGCAGCGCAGTTGGAGAACTCCGAGGTGTTCCCCGCCGCATCCGTAGCGGCCGCGGTGATCGCCTCCTGGTCGGAGACCGGCGAGAAGCCAGTCGAGAACGCCGCGTCGCCGCTGCCGTCGGTCGTGACCGCGATAGTTGCCAGGAAGGTGGCCCCCTCGCCGTTACCGCTGTCGTCGCACGCGGGGCTGGCGTAGAAGTCCACGGCGAAGGTCGATGATGGCGTCGAGTTCAAGGTGCCGCTGATCACTGGAGTGGAGTCGCCGCTCACTGAACTGAGTATCGGAAAGTTCTGCACCAGGTTGGGGCCTGCGTCGACGTCGCTCGGGTCGTTTGGCGTGACGCCGTCGCCGAAGATGTCGATACCGAGCAAGGCATTGTCGTGAATGCTGTTGCCGCGGATCGCAGTGCCCACACCGTCGCCGACCCTGACACCCGCTAATCCGTTGAAGGCGATGACATTCGCCTCCCCCGCTCCGAACCCGCCGACAACTGGATCGGACCCGATGTACACACCGTTTTCGCCGTTGCCCAGCGGCGTCGTCCCATCGGCCGCCGTTCCGATCAGGTTCCCCAGGATCACGTCGCCCGTGCCGGCACCCTCTGTCCGGACCCCATCGAGCGCGTTGCCCGAGATCACGTTGCCCTCCCCAGCCGCTGCGCCACCCACGGTCGTCGCGGTCGAGTCTTGGGAGACGAACATGCCGTGACCGCCGTTGGCGAGCGGCGCGGTACCGGCGCCGTTCGTACCGATGCGGTTGCTCTGAACGAGCGTACCGAGACTGTCGTCGCTCACGTCGATCCCGGTCCCGGTGTTGCCCGAGATCACGTTGCCCGCACCCGGTCCGCCAATGGTGATGCTGTCACCGGTGACGACCACACCGGCGCCGTTCCCCAGACCGGCCGTGTCCGCGGCGTCAGTGCCGATGAAGTTACCGGTGATGAGGTCGAGGTCGCCGTCGGTTTGAACCCCGTTTCCACCGTTGCCCGAGATCACGTTGCCTTCAGACGCGGTCCCCCCCACCGTCGTCGATTCCGTGCAGGAGCCGATGAAGACGCCATCCTCAGCATTGGGGAACACGATCGCCTCGGCGCCCTCGCCGCTGATACCGATGCCGTTGTTCCGGATCAGTGTGCCGGTGGAGGCACCGTCGCCCTCCACGTCGCAATCTCCCACGACCGAGATGCCGTGACCGCCATTGCCGGAGACGAGGTTGCCGTCCTCGGAAGTGGTGCCGCCGATGAGCACGCCGGCCGACGCCCGGACGACGACGCCGTCGTCGCCGTTGCCCATTGCCTCGCTGCCCGACGCGTTGGTGCCGATCATGTTGCCGCGTACCACGGCGTCGTTGGCGTCTTCGACGAACTGGATGCCGAACTCGTCGTTGGCGGAGATCACATTGCCGGCGATCACGATGTTGGGACCCTCGGCCTCGATTCCGTCGCCTTCGTTTCCGAGCGGTGCGAGGCCGGTGGCGTCGGTACCGATCAGGTTGTCCTCGACGAGGGTGCCGGAGTTCTCGAACGACGCGTCGATCTCCAGCCCATTCCCAGGGCTTTCGGAGGATCGGTTCGCCGAGATGACATTGCCGACGATCGTGTCGCCGTCAGAGTCAAGTTCGACGCCATTGAAGTTCCCCCGCGCCAGGAGGCCGGTGGCATCGGTGCCGATGTAGTTCCCTTGGATGCTCGTGGACCCGGCACCGAATTCGGCAAGGATGCCCGTGAAGTTGTTGGAGATCACGTTGCGGTCAGCGGCCGTCGGGCCACCGATGAGCGTGCCGGTGGCGCCGTCGAGGTACACACCAACGCTGTTACCCAGCGGATCGTCGCCGTCGGCCGCCAGGCCGATGATGTTGCCGGCGAGGATGGTGCCCGTCGACCCGAGCACGTAGACGCCCCCGCTGCCTTCGTTGGCCGAGATCACGTTGCCGTCGATCGTCGTGGCGTCATCGCCGTCCAACCCGATGCCGGTGGTGTTCCCTTGCGGCGATGTGCCGTCTGGCCTGACGCCGATGTAGTTCCCCTGGATCAGGTTCCGCTCGCTGGAGAACGAGGAGATGGCCGCGCCGTTTCCCGAGATGACGTTGCGGGCGGCCACGGTCGTGCCACCGATCGTGTTGTCGTCGGCGTTCGCCAGCTCCACGCCGACGCCGTTCGCCAGCGCGTCATCGCCCAACGCGTTCAGACCGATGACATTTCCCGACACGACGTTGTCCGAGACGCTGTCGATGCTGATACCGGTGCCGTTGCCCGAAACCAGGTTGTTGGCGACCGTCGTCTCCATCGACTCGCCCTCGCCGCTCAGGTGGATTCCGACGTCGTTGGGGATGAGGGCGACACCGTCGAAATCGACGCCGACGTAGTTCAGTTCGTACGTGCTGCCCACGGAGATGTGGTCGATGATCCCGTCGGTGCAGTCGCCGATGGCGAAGCCGCGGATCGTCGTGCCATCGGCGTCGCTCCCGACGGTGAAGCAGTCAAAGAGCGGGAAGGAGTCGACCATCCCGAGCACCTTCACCACCGGCGTATTTGCCAGCGCGTACCCGTCCTGCGTGGTGGCGTCGATGGTCATCGGCTCGAAGACACTGAGGGGCTCGGTGAGGTTGATGGTGTGCGGTTCGGCCCCGGGAATCGCGAACGTGATCGTGTGCGGCGTGACGGTGTCTTCGAGATTGGCGGCGTCGATCGCGGCTCGCAGCGAACCCGCGCCGGAGTCGAGCGTGTTCGTCACCGTGAACTCGGTCGCCCGAGCAGGCGGAGTGGCTTGGAACGCCAGCGTCGCCCAGATGACGCCCAGAAGCAGAAGGATCCACTTCCGGACACGCTTCATGCTGAACGCCCTTCTGCCGCAGTCCACTTTAGAACTGCGACGGCGCGTTCAGACCGTTAGAACTCGATCTGCTGCACGGTGCCGCGGCTGGGGCGCAGGCGGAAGTAGGCCCAGAACGCGATCGAGAACAGCATGAACGCAGCGGCGACGATGAGCATGGTGACCGCCGAACCCGCGAGGCTGTGCCCGACGTAGCCCGTCGACGGTGAGAGCAGCACGAAGATGAGCCCGAAAGTGGCGGCGCCGAACATCAGGATCCACGCCGTGCGGCTCCAGGCCATGACCGCGGAGCCGGCGAGGAAGCGCAACGGCAACAGGATGATCACCAGGGCCTCGAGCCCGTAGAGGAAGGTGCCGAAGAGCGCGGCCTCCGCGGCGATCACCGCCAGGCCGGCGCCGGGCTCCTCCGCGGCGTGCGAGAGCGGTACCCACGCGAACCACGCCGCCATGCTGATGATGAAGACCGAGACCACCGTCAAGGCTGTGACCCGTCCGTGCCGTCGGGGGTCGAGCTGGCGGGCAAAGGCGAATCCGGCCAGGAGGCCATAGACGTAGCCGGGCTGGAAGTTCAAGGCCCGCGACAACGCCACGCAAACGATCCCGACCAGGATGCTTCCGGCCAGCAGGCGCATCTCGCCCCGGTCGCCGAACTGGTAGCGCATGTAGAGCGCCCTCGGAGCAGCGAAGCCCAGGTTGACCAGGACCACGGCAATAGCCAGGCCGAGAACCAACCCGAGGGTCGAGAGGTTAAAGCCAATGCTGGGATCGAGGAAGGCGGCGACGAGCCCGCCGATCAGGAAGAAGCCTCCGGTCCTGATCCAGTTCGGGATGGCAGCGATAGCGGCGATCGCCCGGCGCGGCGTGGGGAACCAGTGGCGGATCTCGTCGTAGTTCTCCTCAAAGGTGCTGTTGAAGAGCTGGGAGGGGAAAGCGAAGACCAGCATCAGCAGAGCGGCAAGCGCTGCGCTGTTGGCCAGCCGCTGAAGCGTGAGGGGGATCTCGCTGGGCTTGGGCCCGGAGGTGACCAGCGAGCTGCGGTGAAGCGAGTCCTCGATGACCCGGAAGCTGGTGCTGGCCCGCACCGGCTCGCCGCTGTCATCGCAGGTGCTGATGACCGGCTGGGATCCGGGGTCGGCATCGCCGGGAACTTCGGCTTCGCCGGGGTGCACGCGGCCGGCGCTGTCGGGCTCGTCGCTGGCGATGCGGGCGCCGTCGAAGAAGAAGTAGACGGTCTCGCAGCTCTCATAGCCCTCGCCGTTGATGTTCAGGCCCACGCCGGGGCGGCCCTGACCGGTTCCGTCAGGGGCCAGGGCGGTGAGGGTGAACTCCGGCGGCGGGATCGTCGAGGTGGTCGTCGTCGGCGCCGCGGTGCTGGTCGTCGTCGGGGCAGCTGTGGTCGGCGGCGTGCTGGTGGTGGTGGGCCGCAGCGTGGTGCGGGTGGTCACCGTCGGTGGCCGGGTGGTGACGACCGGACGGAGCGTCGTGGTGGGGTTGACCTCGGGATTGAGCGGCGCGATCACCGGCGCCTCGGTGGTGGTGGTCGGGGGCAGGGTCGTCGTGGTCGGCTGCTGGAACGGCGGCGGCAGCGTCGTGGTGGTGATCGGGGGCAAGGTGGTCGTCGTCGGCGGCGGGGTGGTGGTAGTGGCCGGGGGCGGCGCGTCGTCATTGGTGATGGTGCCCACCCCGGTGCCGTCGGCGATGGTGGCGTTGGTCGGCGAGGAGAGCGTGACGGTGAAGGTCTCGTTCACCTCGGCGGTCGTGTCGCCGACGACGCTGACCACCACGGTCGCAGTCGTCGAACCGGCCGGTATCGTCACCGTGCCCGAGCCGGCGCCGTAATCGCCGGGCGCGGTGGCGCTGCCATTGCTAGTGGCGAAGGCCACCGAGACATCCTGCGCGCTCGCCTGCGGCAGCGAAATGGTGAACGTCATCGGCGTGAACCCGCTGTTGCCTTCGATCACCCCCGCGTCGCTGACCGAGACCGCCGGCGGGTTGTCGTCGTTGGTGATGGTGCCCACCGCGCTGCCGTCGGCGATGATGAAGGTGGGAGACGCGTCGCCGTCGCCCGGCGTGCTGAGTGTCACAGTGAACGTCTCGTCGGGCTCGGACGCCGTGTCGCCCACAACCGGCACGGTGGCTGTGGTGGAGGTGTCGCCGGCTGGGATGGTGGCGGTGCCCGCGGTGCTGGTGTAGTCGCCAGGCGCTACCGCTGTGCCGTTGGCGGTGGTGAAGGCCACCGTGGTGTCGGACCCGACGGCGCCACTCTGTGTGATCGTGAACACCATCGCGGTGGTTCCGCCATTGCCTTCCAGGACGGAGGCATCGGCTATCGAGACGCCCGGTGCGGCGTCGTCGTTGATGATCGTGCCGACGCCCCGACCGTCCGTGACGGTCGCATTGGTGGCCTCGCCCAAATCAACGAACAACGTCTCGTCCGTCTCGAATGCCGTGTCGCCTACGACTGGGACCGCGATCGTCGCAGTGGTGGCGCCGGCGGGAACGGTCACGGTACTGGAGGCGGCCGCGTAGTCGTCAGGCGCGGCAGCGGAACCGTCAGCGGTGGCGTAGCCGAACGTGGCCGGAAGACCGCTGGGCCCGTTCAGGGTCACGGTGAAGACCATCGAACTGGTCCCGCCGGTGCTGCCCTCGGAAACCGAGGCGTCACTCACTGATCCAATCGGCGGCGAGTCGTCGTTGGTGATCGTCCCGACCCCCTCCCCGTCACCGATGGTGGCGTTGGTGGGCGTGCCGAGGTTCACGAGAAAGGTCTCATTGACCTCGTAGAGCGTCTCGCCCACGATCGGAACGCTGATGGTGGCGGAGGTCGAGCCGGCCGGAATCGTGACCGCGCTCGATATGCCGGTGTAGTCGGCGGGCGAGGTCGCGGTGGCGTTGGCGGTGCTGTAAGCGACGGATGCATCGAGACCGCTGGCGGCCGAGAGCGAGACGGTGAACACCATCGGGCTCGTGCTGGTGTTGCCTTCGAGCAACGAGCCGTCACTGATCGCGATCGTGGGCGCGGCGTCGTCGTTGGTGATCGTGCCGTCGCCGCGGCTGTCGGAAATGATCCCGTTGTTGGTCGCGGTCAGGTCGACGAAGAACGACTCGTTGGTTTCCAGCAACGTGTCACCGACGATCGGGACGTCGACCGGTGCGGTGGTCGCGCCGGCGGGAACGATGACCGACCCAGCGGTGGTCGAGTAGTCGCTCGGCGCGGTGGCCGTACCGGCGGTCGTCGTGTAACTGACGGTGGTGTCGACCGGGAGGGCGCGATCGAGGGTCACCGTGAAGGACATCAGGCTGGTACCACCGCTGCTGCCTTCGGGCTGGGTTAGGTCGGCGATGCTGGCCGCGGCGTCGTCGTTGGTGATCGTGCCGTCGCCGCGCCCATCGGCGATCGTGGCATTTCGCGCCGCGGTCAGGTCGACGAAGAGGGTTTCGTTCAGCTCCGGCACCGTGTCGCCGGCGACCGACACCGCGATGGTGCCGGAGGTTTCGTCCGCCGGAATGATCAGCGTTCCCGAGGTCGTCGCGTAATCCGAAGACGCGCTGGCGGTCCCGTCGGCCGTGGAGTAGTCGATCTCGACGTCGACGTCGGTGGCGTGTTCCAGCGTGACCGGGAAGTTCAACAGCACGGTCCCGCTGTCACCCTCGAGCTCGGTTGGGTCGCCGATCGACACAGTGGGCGGCGCCTCCAGCTTCACGCACTCCGAGAACTCAGAGGTGTTGAACTTGTCGACCTCGAGATTGGTGGCCGTCGCGGTGATGAAGGGCTGGGCCGCGTCGAACGCCGTGAGAAACGTGAACTCGGCGAAGCCGTCGGCGTTGGTCGTGACCGAGGTGCTGCCCAGCGGCGTCTCGCCCTCACCGAATCCACTGGGGTCACAGGCGTCGTTGCCGTAGAAGTGGATCGCGTAGTCACTGTCGGGCTCGCTGAAGAGCTCACCCTCCACGCGACTGTTCCCCGGCACGAGCACCGGATAGTTCTGCAGGTCGTTGGGGCCTTCGTCGGCGTCGTATAGATCGTTCGGATTGACCCCGAACCCGTCCTCTTCGAAGCCTTCCGAACCGCCCACCAGGTTGATGCCGAGGTCGACATTGTCGTGAATGCTGTTGTTGACGATCGGGTTCTCGGTGCCGAAGACGATCTCAACACCATCTCCATCGTTGAAGGCGATGATGTTGCCGTCGCCGGGACCGAAGCCGCCGACTTCGGGATCTGACGAACCGATCTGGACGCCATCGCCGACGTTGCCTAGGTCGAGCGCACCGCCGCGATCGGTGCCGATGAAGTTGCCCTTGATGACGTCTTTGGTGCCGTCGTCCTGGATCCCGTTGCCATCGTTACCGGAGATGACGTTGCCCACCGTGGGGTAACCCCCGATCGTGGTAAACGCGGTGTCCGACTGCAGCTCGATGCCCGTGCCGTTGGGATAGGCGATGGTGCCCGACGCCTCGACGCCGATGAGGTTGTTCTGGATGCTCGTGAACTCCGACGGCGTTTCGCAACCCTCTTCGCAGTCGCTGAAGAGGGCTCGTACCGTGATGCCGTCGTCGCTGTTGCCGGAGATCACGTTCCCAGCTGCCGCGGTTGGACCGCCGATTTGGGCGCTGTTCGTGCCTCGAATGTCGATACCGTCGCCCTCGTTGCCCATCGTCGGGAAGCCCTCCGCATCAAGGGCGCCCGCGGTGCCCTCGATCGTGGTGCCAATGAGGTTGCCCTCAATCACGGCGCCATCGGCGAAGTCGAGGAAGACCCCGTCGCTCCCGTTGGCGGAGATGGTGTTCCCGGCACCGGCCGCTGAGCCGCCGATGCGGACGTTCGGTCCCTCCACCTCAATACCGTGGGTGCCGTTGCCCAGCGCCAGCATCCCGGTCGCATCGGTACCAATGAGGTTGCCCTCCACTCGGCTGCCTTCAGAACCAGGAAGCTCGAGGAAGATGCCGTGGCCGCCGCCCTCGCCGTCACCATTGTCCGAGATGAGGTTGCCCGCGCCAGCCGCCGTGCCACCGATCTGGTCGGCGTTCGAAGCCAGCTCGATGCCGTCGGCGTTGCCCCGCCCAACGGTCCCGGTGATGTCCGTTCCGATGTAGTTGCCCTGGATCGTCGTCGCGCTGGCGCCGCTCGAGCTGTAGATGCCCACGCCGTTGCCGGAGATGATGTTGCGGGCCGCCGCCGTCGTCCCACCGATGACGTTGTCGACGCCGAAGTCGATCCCGACGCCCGAGCTGTTGCCGAGAAACGCGTCGTCGGGGCCGAACTGAGAATCGCCGGCCGCGTTGAGTCCGATGATGTTGCCGGTGAGGACGTTCCCCGACGAGACGATATAGACGCCTTGGTTGAAGTTGGCGGAGATGACATTGTCGGCGACGGTCGTGGCCATTGACTCGCCCTCGGACCCAAGCGATATCCCGGTGTCGTTGGGAATAGGGGTCTCACCGTCGACGGCGACACCGATGTAGTTGTTGTCGTAGCTGCTTCCCGTTGACCCTGGATCGAGGATGGCGCTGCTGAAGTTCCCGATGGCTAGGCCACGGATGGCGGTGCCGTCGACGCTGGGGTCGGAGGGTTCGAACCCTGGCTGGACGACGAAGCCGGCGTAGAGCGGGTACCCATATTCGTCCACCTCGCCGAGCACCGTGACCAGTGGTGTGTCGCTGTAGCCCGGTTGGGTCGTACCGTCGATCGTGACGGTCTCGGTGATCGTGGGCAACGCCGACTCGAGATCGATCACGAGATCGTCGGCCGGAAGCTCGAACTCAATCGTGTCGGCGCCTTCGTTGGCGTTCGCCAGCTCAATGGCCTGGCGAAGTGTGAGACTCGTCAACTCTCCGGGGGACTCCGTCGGGTTGCGAACGACGTATGTCTGGGGGACGGCCCGGGCCGGTTGGGGTCCGGCGAAAATCGTCCAGAACGCGGCCAAGCCCAGCACGAAAAACACTCGGGTGACCCACCGCCGGTTTTCTCGCCTGCGTGTAATCGCCGCCTCCCCCTATCCGCCGGCTTCCATTCTACGCCACGCTCGCCGTGTACTTGGGCGGCACCACGGATGCTAGGCAAAGAGGTGTGCTGACGGACGATCCGCGCTGGTACCAGCATGCCGTGTTCTACGAGGTGTTCGTCCGCGGTTTCATGGATTCCGATGGCGACGGCGCCGGCGACCTGAAGGGACTGACGGCGAAGCTCGACTACATCGAGTGGCTCGGCGTCGATTGCATCTGGCTGCTCCCCTTCTACCAGTCGCCCCTGCGCGACGGGGGCTACGACATCAGCGACTTCTTCACCGTGCTGCCCGAGTACGGCGATCTGGGCGACGTGGTCGCCCTCATCGAGGAGGCCCATGGTCGGGGTATCCGGGTCATTGCCGACCTGGTCATGAACCACACCAGCGACCAGCACCCCTGGTTTCAGGAGGCGCGCCAGGACCGGACGAACCCCAAGGCCGACTGGTACGTGTGGGGCGACGACGACCAGCGCTGGCCCGAGGCGCGGATCATCTTCCTCGACACCGAGCACTCGAACTGGGCGTGGGACGCCCAGCGGCAGCAGTACTACTGGCACCGCTTCTTCAGCCACCAGCCCGACCTGAACTTCGACAATCCCGAAGTCCAGGAGGCGATGCTCGAGGTCGTCCGGTTCTGGCTCGACCTTGGCCTCGACGGCTTCCGCCTCGACGCGGTCCCCTATCTCTACGAGCGCGACGGCACCAACGGCGAGAACCTGCCCGAGACCCACGCCTACCTCCGGCGCCTGCGTGAGGAGGTCGACCGTCTCTACCCGGGGCGGGTCCTGCTGGCCGAGGCGAACCAGTGGCCAGCCGACGTCGTCGACTACTTCGGCGCCGGCGCCGGCGACGAATGCCACATGTGCTTCCACTTCCCCCTGATGCCACGGATGTTCATGGCGGTGCGCCGGGAGGACCGTCGACCGATTACCGAGATCCTGGCCCAGACCCCGGCTATCCCCGAGGGCAGCCAATGGTGCATATTCCTTCGCAACCACGACGAGCTGACCTTGGAGATGGTCACCGACGAGGAACGGGACTACCTCTACGCCGAATACGCCAAGGACCCAAGGATGAAGCTCAACCTTGGGATTAGACGTCGGCTTGCACCGCTCGTGGACAACGACCGACGCTTGGCCGAGCTGCTCCACGCGCTCTTGTTCGCTCTACCCGGCAGCCCGATCCTCTACTACGGCGACGAGATTCTCATGGGCGACAACATCTACCTGGGCGACCGCGACGGCGTTCGCACGCCGATGCAGTGGACACCTGACCGCAACGCCGGGTTCAGCCAGGGCGACTTCGCGCGGCTTTACCTCCCTCCCCTGATGGACCCGGTCTACGGCTATCAAGCGGTCAACGTCGAAGCCGAGACCCGCAGTCAGGAGTCGTTCCTGCACTGGATCCGGCGGATGATCCAGGTTCGCAAGCAGCACGAGGTGTTCGGCGTCGGCACCTTCGAAGTGCTGCACTCCGAGAACTCGGCCGTCCTCGCATTCGTCCGCCAGCTCGGCGACGACATCGTCCTCTGCGTGAACAATCTCAGCCGCTACGCGCAACCGGTCGAGCTGCACATGGAGCGCTTCCAGGGCAAACAGCCCTTGGGTCTGCTCGGCCGGGTGCCTTTCCCGCTCATCGGCGAACTCCCGTATCTGCTCACCATCGGCGCGTACGGCTTCTACTGGTTCCAGCTCACCGACCCCTGAGTAGGCTGCGCGCTCATGGCGAACGACGACACGGCAGGCGCCTGGGACCACGAGCACGAGCCCCTCGTGCACAGCCACCCGCATTTCCACGTGACCCACAATCACACGGGCGACGGCTTCGAGCACCTCAGCTCACAGCACGACCACGAGCACGACCACCCCGGCCTTCGACATACCCACATGCCGCACGAGAACTTCGAACACGAGCACGCGGGCGAGGCCCACATGCATGACCACGGCCAGCCCGTGAAGAAAGCCACACGCGCCCGCAAGGCGGCGAAGAAAGTTGACTCTCCGAAAAACTAGGCCTTGACGACCATGTACCATCGTGCGCATGGCGGATTGGGGGGTCCGGAACCGTAGGCCGCGTCGCCTTGGCGCGCTTATCGCGTGCCTGGCCCTTTTTGCGGGCATCTTCATCGTGAACGCAGGTCCGTCACGGGCCGCGCCCGCGAGTCACCTCGACGTCATCGTCAGCGACGACCAGATCACCGCCGGCGACAGGGTCAGCATCACCGTGATCGCCAGGGACGACAACAACGACACGGATACGGGCTATCGGGGCACGGTCCGCTTCACCTCGAGCGATCCGAACGCAACCCTCCCCGTCGACTTCACCTTTACGGCTGCCGACAACGGGCAGCGGACTTTCCCGAGTGAGATAACGCTGCGGACGGCGGGTACCCAGACGGTTCGGGTCAACGACGTGGCGGCGCCGGCCATCAAGGGCGGGTCGGGGTCGACCCACGTCCTGGCCAACACGCCGGTCGGCTTCTCGGTCGGCCTCAGCGGAACGACAACGGCCGGCCAACCCGGCAATGTGTCGGTGCAGGCCATCGACCGAAACGGGCGGACCGACGCCTACCTACGTCGGGACGGTGCGATTCACGTCGTCCGATCCGGCGGCAACGCTGCCACCCGACTACACGTTCACGCCGCCCGACAACGGATTCAAGTCCTTCAGCAACGCGGTCACCCTGCGCACGCCGACCGCCCAGACGGTCAGCGCTACCGACACCGCCAACGCCAACCTGCGCGGTGACTCGTTCCCATCGCTGGTGATCGGCAACGGGGTAACGCACTTCCAGGTGTTCATCTCGGACGGCATCACCGTCGGAGAGCACGTGCGGGTTTCGATCCGCGCCCTCGACAACGGCGGCGTTACCGACACGTCGTACCGCGGCACCGTCCACTTCACGACGACCGATCCCAGTGCCGTGGTGCCGCCCGACTACACGTTCACGGCGGGAGACAACGGAGTCCATTCCTTCCCCGCCGCCAGTGGCGTCAAGTTCCAGACCGCCGGCACCCAGTCCATCCGGGCCGCCGACACGACGAAGCCGAACCTTCGGGGCGACAGCAATCCAGTCTCGGTCTCTCCAGCGGTGACCACCACGCTGACCGTGTCGTCCAACGCGTCCAGCGTTACCGCGGGCCAGGCGTCGTCGTTCGAAGTACGGGCGGTGAACGACAACGGCATACAGCAGACCGGCTACCGGGGCACCGTGCACTTCACGTCGACCGACCCCAACGCCACGCTGCCGGCCGACTACACCTTCACCGCCGCCGACAACGGCCGGCACTTCTTCAGCAGCGGCGTTACGTACAACTCGCCCGGCGCCCAACGAATCTCGGTGACCGACACCACGACGGCGACGCTGCGGGCCGACGGCAACCAGACCGTCGTTTACGCAACCGTGGCCAAGTTCCTCAACGTCAGCGTCTCTGACAGCAACGTGACCTCGGGTCAGCCCACCGGCATACGGGTCACCGCGGTCAACGAGGGCAACGTGACCGTGGCCGGGTACCGCGGGACGATCCGTTTCAGCTCCAGCGACCAGGCGGCTGGCCTGCCCCCCGACTACACGTTCACCGCCGCCGACAACGGCACCCACTTTTTCACTCCGGGTGTCACGTACGTCACGCCAGGTAGTCAGCAGGTCCATGTCGTCGACACCTCCAACGGCAGTCTCCGGGGCGACTCGAACCCGAGCCTCGTCTACCCCGACACCGCCAAGCAGATTCATGTCGACGTGTTCGACGACGGCGAGACCGGCACGATCGGCAAGCAGTACGACGTGCGGGTCAGGATCCTGAACGAGAACCAGTTCTCGGATCCCGTTGCCGGCTACCGCGGGACCATCCACTTCACGTCCACCGACCCGAGCGCGACGCTTCCGGCCGACTACACCTTCACCGCCGACGACGCTGGTGAGCACACATTCGAGGACGTCGTGGGTGAGGTCTTGCGGTTCGGAACGGCCGGGGTACAGCGGGTCAGCGTCAACGACACCGCCAACGCGAACCTTCGGGGCGACGCCACCCAGACCTTCGTGTACTCGGCCGCGGCGACGTACCTCGGGTTCAACATGCCCTCGTCCACCGCCGTGGGAGCGAGCAACACGATCACCGTGTCGGCCCTGAACACCGACGACCAGGTCAATACGGGTTACCGAGGCACGGTCCAGTTCAGTTCGAGCGATACCGCGGCCGGGCTGCCGGCGAACTACACGTTCACCGCGGCCGACAATGGGCAGAAGGCGTTCACGGTCACGTGGAACAGCACGGGCACGCAGAGCCTGCGCATCCAGGACGTGGCCGCACCGCTTCTCCGGGGCGAAGCCAACACCCGCGTCACCGGCGGAACTGGTTTCCGCTTGAGCGTCTTCGGTGGGGGAACGGCAGGCAACAAGTCGACCGTGAACATGCCACAGAGCATTCAGGTGCAGGCGCTCACGGCCACCGGCGGGACCGACACCGGGTACCGGGGCACGGTGCACTTCACCTCCACCGACCCGAACGCCGTGCTTCCCCCCCACTACATCTTCACCGCCGCCGACAACGGCTTCCACACGTTCAGCGGTGGGCTCAACGTCAAGACGACGGGCGTGCAGATAGTCCAAGTCACCGAAGGAAGCCGCTTCGCCAGCAACGCGCCAGCTGATGGTCGCCAATGCGGTCACCCACTTCGAACTCCATGTGTCGAGCCCCATCGCCACGGGCGGCACGACCGGCGTTTCGGTAGAAGCAGTCAACGACATCGGCGTCGAACTCCCGTACACGGGCACGATCCACTTCACGTCCACCGATCCGGGCGCCACGGTGCCACCGGACTACACGTTCATCGCCGTCCAACGGCGGCAATCACTTCACGTCGATGACCTTCGCGGCCACGAGTACCACCCGCACATTGGCGGTCAACGACCGCAACCAGACGTCAATCAAGGGCCTGTCCGGCGGCGTCTACCTCTACCCGGCCCCAGCCACCCATTTCGGCGTATCAGTCTCCAACAACACGTCCAGCACCAATTTCAGCGTCGGTCAGCCGGGGAGCGTGTTCGTCACCGCCCGCAACGATCTCGGCGACCGCGACGAGAGCTACCGCGGCACGATCCACTTCAGCTCGACCGATCAGGCGGCCGGCCTGCCCGCGGACTACACGTTCACCACCGCTGACAACGGCTCCCACACCTTCACGTTCACCCCGGCCGCCGACGGCGGACGGTCGTTGGGGTCAACGACGTGGCCCAGCCGTCGCGTAAGGGCTATTCGCAATCGATTCACGTGTTCCCGGGTGCGGCGTCGTTTTTCACCATCGACCCGGCGACAACGACGGTCAGTGTCGGGCAACCCCAGACCATCACGGTGCGGGCCCGAAACGCCGCGAGCCTCATCGACACCGGATACCGCGGCACCATCAACTTCACGTCCACGGACCCCGCCGCCACATTGCCGCCTAACTACACGTTCACCAGCGCCGACGCCGGTGTGCACCAGTTCACCGTCACTCCTAACACTGACGGCGTGCGGGCCGTGACGGCCACCGACACCGTGGCCACCATGTGCGCGGTCACTCGCCCGCGTTCCGCGTGTTCCCGGCTGCCGCCACCCACTTCCGGGTCGAGTTCTTCACGAGCAGCATCACGACCGGCCGGGCGCTCGACGTGCGGGTTACGGCCCTGAACGACGGCAACGTGGTCGACCGGGGCTACCGGGGCACGATCGACTTCACGTCCACCGACCCGGGCGCACAGCTTCCGGCGGACTACACGTTCACCGCCGGCGACGCCGGTCAGCACACCTTCACCAACGGGGTGACGTTCGCAACCGGCGGTGGTCGCAGCGCCAGCGTCAACGACCTGGCCGTACCGACGCGCCGCGGCGACTCGGGCCCCATACTCGCCATCTTCGACGGCGCCACCCGCCTCCAAGTCAGCGTGTTCAACGGCTCAGGCACGCAGGGCCGCACGTTCGACGCCACCGTACGGGCGCTCAACGACAGAGGCGACGTCGACCCGTCGTACCGCGGCACGATCCAGTTCGGATCCTCCGATCCGGCCGCCACGGTCCCGCCCAATTACACCTTCACGTCCGGCGACGCCGGGACGAAGACGTTCACGGGCCTCACAATCTTCAATACGCCGGGGTATCGCAACCTGAGCGCCCGTGACACCTCGACCACCGTGAACATCCAAGGCTTCTCGAGCGCGGTGAGCATCCTCCCCTCGGCGGCCACCCGCCTGCGGGTGGTGCCGGCACCGTCGGCCGTCAATCCCGGCGAAGCCGTTAGCCTCACCGTGACGGCGGTCAACGACCGCGGCGACAAGGACGCGGCATACCGCGGCACCGTCCAGTTCACATCCACCGACACCGCGGCCACGATGCCCGCCAACTACACCTTCACGGCCGGCGACACCGGGCGCGAAAACGCTCGTCAGCGCCGCCAGCTTCGCCACACCCGGCGGGCAGTCGATCCTCGGCACCGACACCGCCAATGCCGCGGTGCGGGGTACTCGACCGATGTCCTGGTTCGCAACGGTCCGGCACCGACCACGACGACGACTACCGGGTCGAGCACGACCACCACGGTCCCGGGCACGACCACCACCACGGTCGCCGGTTCAGCAGTGCGTCTCGAAGTCAGCATGCCGCTCGGTGATGTGACGGCCGGGCAGCCGCGCGACGTGTCCGTGACCGCGCGGGACTCGCAGGGCCGTATCGCGACGTCCTACGCCGGCACGGTCCATTTCACCTCAACCGACCCGGGCGCGGTGCTTCCGGCGGACTACACGTTCATCGCCGCCGACGCCGGCACCCGCAACTTCCCGGGCGGCGTACGTTTCGCCACCGCGGGCAACCAGCGCGTGACGGTCACGGACACGGTCAACGCCACGGTCACGGGCGACGGACCGACGATCCTCGTCTTCGACCCGAGTGCCACGCACTTCACCTTTGCGTTCACTACCAGCTCAGCGACGTCGGGCGAACCGACCGGTGTCACGGTCGAGCGCGCTCAACGGGCGCAACGACGTCGACACCGCGTACCGCGGCACGGTTCACTTCACGTCGACCGACCCCGCCGCGGTGCTGCCGGCTGACTACACCTTTACCGCCGCCGACGCCGGTCGCCACACCTTCACCGGCGGGATCACGTTCACGACCGCGGGTAGCCAACGGTTGACGACGACGGACACAGTTCGCACAACCGTCACCGGTACCTCATCAGCCATCACCGTGCACCCGGCGGCGGCCACCCGCTTCGAGGTCAACTCGCCGGCGACCGCGGCCGGCGGCCAGGCCTTCACATTCGATGCCATCGCCCGCGACGGTGCCGGCAACGTGGCAACGGGTTATACCGGCACGGTCCAGGTCACATCGACCGACGCTGCCGCGTCCCTCCCGGCGAACTACACCTTCACCGCCGGCGACGAGGGCCGCCACACCTTCACTGTGACGCTCAACACCGGCGGCAACCAGACCATCACCGTCACCGACGCGCGACTGCCTCGGTTACCGGCACCTCCCCCCAGATCGACGTCAACGGCGTGGTTGCCTCGACAACCACGACCACATCGACCACCACGACAACGACCGTCCCCGGGTCCTCCACGACCACTACCAGTGGGACGGCAACAACGGTGGAGCCGTGCTCACCCCCCGCTGTCAATGTGTCGCCCTCGAGCCTCAACGCCGGCGACCAGGCGGAGATAACGGGGTGCGGGTTCGGCGGCAACCAGTCGCTCAGCGTCGAGTTCCACAGCGACCCGGTCTTCCTTGGCACCACGTTGTCCGACGCGGCCGGCAACTACTCGATGGCGATCACCATCCCGGCCGATGCCCCGCCGGGCAACCACACCGTCGTGGTCATCGGGCCCGACTCGCAGTCGATCAGCACCGCGGGCGAGGGTGCGGTCTTCGTCCAGGGTCCGCCCAGCCAACACGCCACCGGGCGCGCGTCATCGCCGACGTCGGCGGACACCAGCGGCGTAGCCAGCGGCACCGTGATCCCGGGTACCGGCGGCTTCGGCGGCGCGGGCACGTCCGGCGTCGGCCCGTTTCGGTTCCGGCGGGACGAGCAGCGGCGGCGGGACGACCAACGGCACCTCGGCGGCCAGCGCCGGCAGGCACCGGCGGCACCGGACGGCACCGGCAGGCACCGGGGCACCACCGGCGGCGCAGCCGGCACCGGCGGCGGCGCAGACAGCCGTTCCACCGAATCGGCGCAGGGCGGCACCACGAGCGACTCCGGGCGGGCCGGCCGAGACAGCGGTGATCTCATCGGCGACGTGCCCGGCCCGTCATCGGCGTTTGGGTTCGACGTTGAGAAGACGGAAGGCGACCGCTCCGCCGCGGCACGTGCTGCGGAAAAGGGCGACCGCTCATTGCTGTCGAAGGGGATCCGCAGCGCCGACGAGGTCTCGACCGACCTGAAGACGATCGCAATCAATCTCATGCTCGCCGCCGCGCTGATCCTGTTGATCGGATTCCCGGCCGACCTGTTCAACGCCACGCTGCTGAGCAACTACGACGAGGTCCGGGGCTGGTTCCGTTTTGGCCACCGGGCCGTAGCCGGGTTCGAGCGGCGGTTCGACGCGCTGCCCACGTCTCTGCGACTGGCGACATTCGGGTTCCTCGGGGCCGTGCTCTACGGATTCCTCGATCCGAACTTCGGCTTCAATCGCGGTTCGGCGGTCACCGTCGTCGGGTTGCTGGCGGCGCTCGGCACGATAAGTTTCGTACTCGACCACTTGCGTAACGTCTACCTCGGTCGGACGATCGGGACCGTCGGCCAGCTCAAGGCGTACCCGATCGGCCTTATCGTCGCCGCCATCCTCGTCCTCGCCTCCCGTCTGGCCCATTTCCAGCCCGGGTACGTGTTCGGCGTCTTCACCGGTCTGGCGTTCCAAGAGGAGTTGAGCGAAAGGCACGACGGCAAGGGCCTTGCAGTGGGCTCTGTCGGCGTCCTGGCCGTGGCGATCATCGCCCTGTTGTTGCGCGCCCCGATCGACAATTGGGCCAGCGAGCCCAACGCCGGCTTCGGTGTTCTCGTTCTTGATGCCGCGTTGGCGACACTCTGGCTGGCCGGCGTCGGGGCGATTGTGTGGGGCCTGGTACCCCTCAAGTTCTTCTACGGAGAGGTGCTGAAGGCGTGGAGCTTCTGGGCGTGGCTGGCGATCTGGGGCACCGGTTCGTTCCTCTTCGTGCACACGCTCCTCCAGCCGCAGCTGGGGCTCTACGGCACCGCCGACCGTACGTCGTTCTTCTCCGTAACGGTCCTCTTCCTCTCCTTCGGCGCGTTCTCCGTCGCCTTCTGGGCCTACTTCCGGTTCCGCCGGCCACGGCCCGTTCAGGGACCGCCGGAGTTGCAACGCGGTGCCATCGCTGAACTGGATCCCCCTCGTCGCGAGGACCTACCGGTCGGTGCGGCGCGGCGATCAGCGCGTCCCATCGAGGTCAGTCTGCGGTTTGACGAAGTTGTCGCTGAGCGCGACGGTGAGCGCTGAGAGGAGTCGCCATGCCCACCTGCAACCACGTTGATGCCATCACCGATCCCGCGCCCGCGCCCCGTACCGTCGACGGCTGCGAGGAATGCCTCGCCATCGGCGGGCGCTGGGTGCACCTGCGGCTCTGCCTAGCGTGCGCGCACGTCGGGTGCTGCGACAACTCGCCGAACCGGCACGCCACGGCGCACTTTCACGACACCGAACATCCGATCATCCGGTCCTACGAACCGGGCGAGGACTGGTTCTACTGCTACGTCGATGACTTCGCCTTCGAGGTCGACGGCGTTCCTCCGTCACCCTCGCATAGCTGAGACTTTGGCGGCGAGCGCCCTCGCTCGTTCGCTCTGTTCGATCTCCTCGATCGTGAACGGCAACGCCCGCGACCAATTGTCGGCGTTCACGGTACCCGGATGATTGGGCCGCTCGGCGACGCCCAGCCCATCCTCCAAGGAGATGGCGACGATGGCCGAAGGTGCCGCGGCGAGCTTCGAGTACACGTCTTCGATGTCTTCCTGGATGCTGGCGCCCGCCGGCTCCACATCCTCGATGCGCTTGCGCAACTCATCGGAGGGATCGCTCCCCGACAGGACGCCGGTGATGGTGGGCAGGTCATGGGTCGTGACCGCCGCCAGCGAGCGGAACGGGTACTCCGACGGCGGTACGTCCTCGAACCAGAACAGCCGGTACGACAACACCCGTCGCGCCGCCATCGTCTCGTGCACACCGGGCGGGACGGTCCCGAGGTCCTCGCCGATCACGAACGCACCGGCCGACTGGCTGGCCCGCGCGACGACCTCGAACATCTCGTCGTGCGGGTACTGGACGTACGTGCCCTCGCGGGGGTCGGCGCCTTCAGGAATCCAGAAGAGGCGGAACAACCCCAGGATATGGTCGATACGGATACCCCCGCCCGACACCATGTTCGCCGTGAGCGCGTCGGCGAAGGGCTCATAGTTGGCGGCGCGGAGTGCCCACGGATCGAACGCGGGCAGACCCCAATCCTGCCCCGCGGTGTTGAAGGCGTCCGGCGGCGCGCCTACCCGTATTCCATCGGCTAGTAGGTCCTGCAGCGCCCACGCATCGGCGCCGTTCGGGTCAATGCCCACCGCGAGGTCCTGAATCACCGCGAGCCGCCCGGCGACGTCCATCAGCTGGTCGTCGAGCATCCACTGCAGCCACTGATGAAACCGCACGCGGGTCGTGATGCTCGCGTGCAAAGCGAGCCACCGCGGGAGTCGCAGCATGTTGCAGTTCGGGCGGCCACTCGCGCCACGACCCCTCGTTTACCTCGGTGAGCGCGCAAAACACCGCGAACTCTTCGAGCGACTTGCCACGGTCGCTGACGAACCGCTCGAAGCGATCATCGCCTGCGAACCCCGCCCACATTGATTCGAGCGCGGCCAGCTTGGCCGGCCAGATCGCGTCGCGGTCGATGTGCGGATCATCGTTAAGTGTCGTGGGGCCGCCATCCGGGAAGTCTCAGATAGATGGGGTGGCGAAAACGCCGGCTGGTCGGGTAGTACGGACTGGGCTCGACGGTGGGCTGCGTCCGGCCCGCGTGCAGCGGGTTGACGATGATCATCTCCGCGCCCTGGCCCGCGGACCAGTCGGCCAGCCGGCGAAGGTCGCCGAGATCGCCGATCCCCCAGCTGTCGGCTGAACGGGCCGAGTAGAGCTGCACGGCCCAGCCCCAGATCCGCATGTCGTCCGGCAGGTAACACGCGGCGTCGCCGACCTCCACCGTCGCCGCGGCGGACGGGCCGGGCCCGCCGGCCATCGCCGCGAGAGCCGCCTCGACGGTGGCCTCGGGGACTTGCACGACCTTTTGCCACCCGTCCTTGTACTCGGTGGCCACCCCGTAGGCGGCGGCTCGGGCAGCTAGGTCGGCGCTAACCATGTGACCCCCAGGGGCGGAAGTGTCAACTCAAGCGAGGCAGGCCGGCCGTGCCAAGGCTCGTCTCGCGCCGCGAACGTACCGTTCACGACACCACTCCCGCCGAACCGACCGGCGTCGGTGTTCAGCAACTCGACCCACTCGCCGCCCACCGGCAACCCGACGCGGTACCCGTGGCGCGGCACCGGGGCGAGGTTGGCGACACACACCACCGGACGGCTGTTCGGCGCTTGGCGGAAGAACGAGAAGACGTTCCCGTCGACGTCGTTGGCGTCGATCCACTCGAACCCTCGAGAGTCGAAGTCGTTCGCGTAGAGCGCGGGCTCGGCACAGACAAGCTGGTTGAGTTCCCGCATCAGCGCTTGCACGCCCTGATGACCGTCGAGCCCGAGCAGATGCCAATCGAGGCTGCGTTCGTGCGACCACTCGCGCTCCTGCCCGAACTCGCCGCCCATGAAAACCAGCTTCTTGCCCGGATGCGCCCACATCCAGGCGAACAGCGCCCGCAGGTTGGCGAGCTGCTGCCAGCGATCGCCCCGCATCTTGCCGAGGAGCGAGCCTTTGCCGTGGACGACCTCGTCGTGGCTGAGCGGGAGGACGAAGTTCTCGGTGAAGGCGTACATGAGCCCGAACGTGAGCTGGTTGTGGTGGAACCGCCGGTACATCGGCTCTTTGGCGAAGTAGGCCAGCGTGTCGTGCATCCAGCCCATGTTCCACTTGAACCCGAAGCCCAGGCCCCCCACGTGCGTCGGGCGCGACACCGACGGCCAGGCGGTGGACTCCTCGGCGATCATGGCGATCCCGGCATGCCGCTCGTGCACGATGATGTTCAGCTGTTCCAGGAAGCCGATCGCGTCGATGTTCTCGCGGCCCCCGAACGCATTCGGAAGCCACTCACCCTCGCTTGCGCGAATAGTCGAGATACAGCATCGACGCGACGGCATCGACGCGCAGCCCGTCGATATGGAACTCCTCGAGCCAGTACAGCGCGTTGGCGATCAGGAAGTTGCGTACCTCGTGTCGGCCGTAATTGAATACGAGCGTCCCCCAATCGGGATGCTCGCCCCGCCGCGGGTCGGCGTGCTCGTACAGGGCGGTGCCGTCGAAGTGGGCGAGCGCCCACGCGTCGCGCGGGAAGTGCGCGGGCACCCAGTCGACGATCACGCCGATCCCGCGGCGATGGAGGTGATCGACGAACGCGCGGAAGTCGTCGGGCGATCCGTAGCGCGCCGTCGGCGCGTAGTACGCCGACACCTGGTAGCCCCATGATCCGCCGAAGGGATGCTCCGCGATCGGCAGCAACTCGACGTGGGTGAACCCCATCTCGTTGCAGTAGTCGGCCAGCTCGCTCGCGCGGACTCGCGATATGTAAGCGGCCGGTCGTCCTCGTCGGCTGCGCCGACGCCATGAGCCGAGGTGGCACTCGTAGATCGGTCATCGGGCTGCGGCTGGGCTCGGTCGCGGCTCGCTTGCTCATCCACGCGCCATCGCTCCATTGATGCTCGGAAACGGCGACGATGCTGGCGGTAGCCGGCGGGCGCTCCATGGCCCGGTGCCATCGGATCGGCCTTGAGGTTCACTGCACCGCTGACGTCCACGACGGCGAACTTGTACCGGTCGCCGACACTGCAGCCCGGGAATGAAGATCTCCCAGACGCCCGGACGATCCGAGTTGGCGCATGGCGTGTCTTCGGGTGTCCCAGTGATTGACATCGGTGACGACGCGAACGCTCCGCGCGTTCGGCGCCCACACGCAGAAGGCGGCTCCCGGCCACACCGCCGTGTTCCATGGGTTGCGCGCCCAGGCGCTTCCAAAGCTGCCAGTGCTGGCCCTTCCCCGAACAAGTGGAGATCGAGCTTCGCCGATCGTCGGCCAGAAGCGGTAGGCGATCGTCGACGACCTACGGTACCGCCCGCGGTGGTACTGCCAGTGTGATACTCCGGGGCGGTGCCGGCGGGAACATCGATGGCGAACATGCCCGGGCACGTCATCTACCGGTGCCATGGCCATCATCGTGCCGTCATCGAGCTGGACAGCAATCGCCGCGGCATCGGGCCGGAAGGCCCGGATCACCGCGCCCTTGCCCTTCGGGTGACGCCCGAGGACGTGGTGCGGATCGCGGTGTTCCCCGGCCACGACTCGCCGGAGGTCGGTCGAGCTGCGCGTCGGCCGTTGCCCTTTTCGGCGGGGTCATGCCGTCTCCAACAGGCGCTCGACCGCGGCGAGCGGGATTCGACCCACGCCGGGCGGTTGGCCGCCTCATAGCCGACTTCGTAGATCGCCTTCTCCAGTTCGAACACGGTCAGAACGGCGTTGAAGGCGACGCTGCCCTCGGGGACGAGCCCGTGGCCGCCGACGCCCTGTGAATAGGCATCGAGGAATGCCTGGCGGTTCACCGCCTGCCAGCGGAGTCCGAGCGCGGCCTCGGCACCTGCCTCCATCACGGCGACCTGGCCGCATAGTCGAATGACCGCAGCATGCCGGCGACATCCTTCAATGGTGAGGACGGGCCCGGCCGTTCGGCCAGCGGCCGGGCCGGCTCGCCTTCGAAGTCGAGTACGTACCAGCGTTCGCCCGAGCGCAGCACCTGGCCCGAGGTGGTAGTCGCCATGCATTCGGATTGCGGCAGCCTACATCCGTCGAGCTTGCGGAGGCGTCCAACAGCGGCGGCCAACTCGGCCGTTGTCGATGCGCGGCGTCGCCGGTGCGCTCGAGCTGGCGGTCACCACGGTTTCGGCCCACGCCGTCGGCATCGCTGGCTTGTGCGTGCCGAATGCGGCGGCGAGCGCGACGTGGAGCTGGGCGGTGACCTGGCCCAGCCGGGTGGCCTCGTCCACGAAGTCGCCGGCCCGCGGCCCGATGCCACCGAGCCACCGCGGACGCCCAACCATCGTGACCGCCGTCCAAGAATGGCTGCACGATTGCCCGGTCGATGCCGTGCCTTCGACCACCGCGCGACCACCGGCGCAACACTGGGGAACCCGCTCCGCAGCAAGTGCGGCGGTGACCTCGGCGTCGGGGTTGGGGCCGTCGGGTGGGCGCCGGTAGAGCTTCAGGATCAGACGTTCGTCGTAAACCAGCGACGTGTTCGACTGCTCGCCGCCCATCGGCCGCATGGCGCCCGACGCGTTCGTCTGGCGCGACCACCGACAACAGCGCCCGGGCCAGCTCCGGATCGACCGCCGCGTCATAGGCCATGGCGCGGCCCGATTCGGTGCCCACCCGGCCGAGAAGCCCGGTGGCGTGATCCTCGCAACCAGGAGGCGCGCCGTTGTCGAGCCCAAGCGGCACGTGGTAACGCGCAGTCGGCCCGCGGTCGAACTCGACGCGTCGCCGTTACCCAGACCAGCGCCGGCCTCCCGTCGACGAAACCTCCTGGCCTCTACGTCGCGCCACTCCCGTCAGCGTGCGGTCGCGGTTGCCGAACCAGCGCTGACGCGGGATGTAGTCCGCCGAGCGCGGCGCCGGAGTCTTCGGTTTCGATCAGACCGGCACGTCACACATCAGCCGCAGGTGGAAGATGTGAGCCGGCTCGCTCGGGCTCGAGCCGGATATAGGGGCTGGCGCCCTGCCACACATAGGTGGCGCCGGTCAGTTCGTCGTGCGCCTCGTAGGGCGCGTCCGACTGGGATGCCCGAGCGTCGACGAGGTCGAGGCCAGAGCGTGTCCTCGTGGGTCGGCGAATGGATCCAGATTCACGACGACGAGCACGACATCGGCAGTAGTCGTCGGTGTGCTTCGAGTAGGCGAGGATCCACTCGTTGTTCGAGTGGTGGAACGTGATGTTGTCGAGCTCCGCAGGGCGCGGTGACGCCGCCGGATGTCATTGACCCGCGTGATGAAGTCGGCGAGCGAGCCGGGCGCGTCGAAATCGCGGTGCTTGATCTCGTATTTCTCCGAGTGGAGGTACTCCTCGTTGACGTCGGAGAACGGTTCGTTCTCGCACAACTCGTAGCCGCTGTATATGCCGTACGACGGGCTACGTGGTGGCCGCCAGAACCAAACGCTGCTTGAACGACGCCCGGCCCGCCGCTGCGAAGCGGGCCGCTGAGTATGTCGGGCGTGTTGGGCCAGAAGTTCGGCCGCATGTAGTCGGCCTTGGGACCGTGAGCCACCTCCTCGAGGTACTCGATGAACTCGTGTTTGAACGTGCGCCAGGTGAAGTACGTGTAGCTCTGGCTGAACCCGATCTCGGCGAGCTTGGCCATGCGCTTCGGTCGTCGTGAACGCCTCGGCGAGGAAGATCACGTCAGGGTGGCGGGCTTGCACGGTCGGCAGCAGCCACTCCCAGAACGCGAACGGCTTGGTGTGCGGGTTGTCGACGCGGAAGATCCGAATGCCTAAACCGATCCAGTGTTCGAGATATGCCTTCGCACGCATCTCCACAGCGCGGCCCGGTCACGCGTCGTCGGCAGGAAAGAAGTTGATCGGGTAGATGTCCTGATACTTCTTGGGCGGGTTCTCCGCGTACCGGATCGATCCGTCGGCACGGTGATGGAACCACTCGGGATGCTCGGTTACCCACGGGTGGTCCGCCGAACACTGCAGTGCGTAGTCGAGGGCGACCTCCAAGCCGAGACCGTTGGCGCGCTCGAGGAACGCGGTGAAGTCGGCCACGTGCCGAGCGCAGGATGGATCGCATCGTGGCCGCCTTCGGCCGAGCCGATCGCCCAGGGGCTGCCGGGGTCGCCGGCCCGGCGTAAGCGAGTTGTCGCGGCCCTTCCGGAACGAAACGCCGATCGGATGGATGGGCGGAAGGTAGACGACGTCGAAGCCCATGCCGGCGACGGCGTCGAGCCGCTCGGCGGCACCGGCGAAGCCGCCGTACGAGCGCGGGAACAGCTCGTACCACGCGCCGACCAGCGCTCGCTCCCGCTCCACCCGCAGCCGATAGCGCGGCGCTGGTGGTGACGTCGGGTCCGACGAAGTTGGCGAACGCGTCGGCCACCTCGTCTGACAGTGCGGGGCCGACGCGCTCGTGGCACGGGCCGCTCGCGTCGCGCGAGCGCGACCGCAGCCTTTTCGACCACGCCGCGGATCGGCCGCGATCGACGCGTGGCGCTGCTCTTCGAGCAGCGTCGGCGCCCTCGACTAGCTCGAGCTCGACGTCCTGACCGGCGTCCAGCTTGGCGGTGATCGTCCTTGCGCCACGTGGCGACCTGATCGGTCCAGCCCTCGACGACGAACTCATAGATCCGAGCCCAGTCGGCTCGATCTCGCACTGCCCATGCGTCGTTGAGCAAGCGGCGCAAGGGCGCACGTCGTTCCACGTGCGTGCTGCCGACAGGCCGCCACCGGACCCGGCCGGCCAGCGACGTCGTGACCGTCACGGTAGATGTCGGCGCTGCACCCGCACGCGGCGCCCCAGCACAGCCTTGGCCGGATACAGGCCTCGGGGCGTCCGCGGCCGTACCTCGTCGATGATGATCGGCGATGTCACGTGGACCTGCTTACCCGCGTTCGCCCTCGACGAAGACCTCGTCGGACCGAAGATTCACCGTGACCGTGACTGGACCACGCTCCACGACGAGAGAGCCGAGACGCGTCGTCGGCTCTGGCGTCGCACCAGGTCGAACCGGCCGTCGCGGAGCGCGGGCGTGGAGGCACGCAGCTGAATCAGGTGCCTGTACCACGCCAATATCGTGGCGTGCGGTTCACGGTCGCGCTCGGCCCAGTCGAGTTTGGACCGCAGAAAGGTATGTTCATCCTGCGGATCGGGAACCTCATCGGGTGACCACCCGAACGCGGCGAATTCCCGCTGGCGGCCCTCGCTGACCGCCCGGCCGAGCTGCTTGTCGGCGTGATCGGTGAAGTAGAGGAACGGTGCTGGACGCCCCCCATTCCTCTCCTTGGAACAGAAGCGGTACGAAGGGTGACGTGAGCAGCAACGCGGCCGCGGCGCGGAGCCGTCCCTCGGACATCAAGGCTGACGACCGTTCGCCACGCGCCCGATTGCCGACCTGATCGTGGTTCTGGGTGCAGCCGACAAAGCGCCATCCCGGCACGCCCCGCGGTGTTCGGCCGTGGTGCCGCTCGCGATATCCCGAGTACTGGCCGCGGAAGACGTACCGCGTGCTTCGAGCGCGTCGGCAACCTGGCTCAGCTCCCCGAAGTCCGCGTAGTAGCCGGCGCGCTCACCGCTGAGCACGGCGTGTAGCGCGTGGTGGAAGTCGTCGGCCCATGCCGCGTGCATGCCGTAGCCACCCTCCTCGCGAGACCACACCAGCCGCGGATCGTTGCGGTCGCTCTCGGCGATGGCGAACAGCGGCCGGCCGAGCTCAGCCGCCAGCGCGTCGATCCGGATCGCTGAGTTGCTCCAGCACGTGGAAGGCCGAAGTGTCCAAGAGGGCGTGCACGGCGTCGAGCCGGAGCCCGTCGAAGTGGTAGTCGCGGAGCCACATGCACGCGTTGTCGATGATGAAGTCGCGGACATGATCGCTCCCTCGTCCGTCAAGGTTCACCGCTTGGCCCCACGGCGTCGTGTAGCGGTCGGTGAAGTAGGGGCCGAACGTGCCCAGGTAGTTCCCGTCCGGACCCATGTGGTTGTAGACGACGTCGAGGATGACGGCGAGGCCCCGGGCATGACAGGCGTCCACGAGCTGCTTGAGCCCCTCCGGTCCGCCGTAGGCGTGGTGGGGCGCGTACAGGTCCACGCCGTCGTATCCCCAGCCACGTTCCCCCGGGAACTCCGCAACCGGCATCAACTCCACGGTCGTGACACCGAGATCGACCAGGTGATCGAGGCGGTCGATCGTCGCCGTGAAGGTCCCGTCGGGTGTGAACGTGCCGACATGAAGCTCGTAGATCACCGAGTCGGCCAGCGCCGGTCCGGCAAACGAAGCGTCGGTCCACGCGAACGCGGCGTGATCGACCACGGCTGAAGGTCCTTGCACGCCGTCGGGTTGGGAGGGTGACCGCGGGTCAGGGATCGGTGGGCCGCCGTCGAGCGAGAAGCGATACCGCGAGCCGGGTGCGAGATCGCGCTTGATGGCGAACCATCCCATGTCGTCGCGCTGCATCGCGTCGGTGCCCGCATCGGTCACGAGTTCGACCTGCTGGGCGTGCGGCGCCCATACGCGGAACACCGTCATCCAGCGGCCCGCACGAGAAGAGCCACCGGCCAGCGGGCGAAGATCTCGGACACCGGCCGGTGTCCGCCGCGTATGTCTTCGCCGGTCATCGCGTTATGCCACGTGCCGGCCGGCAAGTCGACCGCGGTATCAGCCCAGTCGGAGCCGAGCCGCAGCACATGGAGCGGCACAAGGGTGATGACCTCGCTCCGAGCGCCCTGCCGGCAGAAGCCGACGACGTGGCGCTGTTTGGCACCGGTGGCCATCAGCGGTGTGTAAGCCGAGCCCTCCTCGAACGTGTCGCCGTGGCCGCGGCGAACCTCGAGCGCGCGACGAAGGGTCATCAGCTTGGGCGCGCCTTCAACGACCCGGGCCCGAGCACCCTCAGCGGTCATCGCCACGGCGTCGGCGATCAGTGCGCGCCGCGTCTCGAAGTCGACCGGGTGTCGGTTGTCCGGGTCAACCAGATCGAGATCCCAGAGCTCGGCCCCCTGGTACGTGTCCGGTACGCCGGGAGCGGTAAGGCGAAGGAGCGTCTGCGCGAGCCAGGACACCCATCCGGGCTGGATCAGCGTGGCCATGAACTCGGCCAGGTCAACGCCGAAGACATCGTCCGCTACGACGGCGCGTACAAAGTGTTCGAGCGTGGTGTCGTATTCGGGCGACGGCTCGGTCCACGACGTATGCACCTTGGCCTCTTTGGTCGCTTTGGCCATGAACAACGCAGCGCGGCTAGGCGTCAAGGGGAAGGCGCCAACGAGCACCTGGTACAGCACGTACTCCGCGTTGGCGTCGGGCCACCCGCTCACCTGGTGCCGTTCGTTGTGCGCCATCCACCGGCGGACGGCGCTCCCCCACTCCTCGGGCAGTTCGGACAGAAGGCCGAGCCGCACTCGCAGGTCCTCCCCCCACTTCGAGTCGTGCGTCGCAGTTACGACGAGGCCGCGCGGAGTGCGATTCTGCGCGCGGGCCATCGCCGCATGGAACTCCTCGATCGACGTGCCGAACCGGCCGGGATTCCCACCGACCTCGTTGAGCGCCAGAAGGCGGTTGTACCGAAAGAAGGCGGTGTTCTCGACACCCATGGCCGCCACGCCGCAGCTCAACTGTTCGAAGCGCTGCGTGAAGTCCGAGTGCGGATCGGCGAGGGCTGCTTCCACCGCGTCGATCTCCGCGGTCAGCTCGGGCTTGCGCCGACGCGCGGCATCGATCGCTGCTTCGACAAATTCGCGCCCATAGCGCCCGTAGCTCCGGTAGATGGGAACGTGCGCGAGTACCTCGGCGATCCCCGCTCGCGGCGCCTGCCGAGCCAGGCGCGTGATCTCGGGAACCAAGGCATGCTCGAGGACGTAGTGCTTGGCGTCGTAACTCACGACAGCGAAGTCCGTTTCCTCGCCCGTGACCTCGTGGTAAAGCGCGGTTAGAGCATCCTCGCCATCGCGATCGACGAACAAACCGTTGACGACGTTGAGGAACTCATAGCCAGTGGTACCGGCGACGGGCCACGTATCAGGAAGCTCTTCCTCGGTGTTGGTGATCTTCTCGACGACCACCCAGGCCTCTGACGTCGCCTCGGCCAAGCGGTTGAGGTACGCCTCCGGATCTTTGAGGCCGTCGATGTGGTCGACGCGCAAGCCGTCGACGACGCGGTCCGCAGCGAGTGGCGCTACCAGTTCGTGGGTCGCTGCGAAGACGGCCGGGTCCTCTTGGCGGATACCGGCCAAGCTCGTGATGTCGAAGAACCGGCGGTAGTTGAGCCGCTGCGTCCCTTCGCGCCAGTGCGCAACGAGATAGTGCTGACGGGCGAGCAGCTCCGGTACCAGGGGTTCCGGCTCGGTGAGCGTGGCTGGGTCAACCGGAAGCCGGTACTCGTGGTACCGCAGGACTGGCTCGTCGTTCCACATGTCCAGCGCCAGCTCGTCGTCATCGTCGCCAAGGATCGGCACGAGCACCTTGCCGCGAAGGTCCTCGCCCGGCGACTCCCAGTCGATGTCGAAATATGCAGCGAACGCACTGGCTTGCCCGAACTTGAGGACGTCCCACCACCAGCGGTTCTCATGCGTCAGCACCGCCACGTGGTTGGGCACGATGTCGAGCAGGATGCCCAGTCCGTGCCCGCGGAGTTCGCTGGCCATCCGGGCGAAGCCCTCGGGCCCACCCAACTCAGCGTCGATCCGCGTCGGATTGGTGACGTCGTACCCATGCGTGCTTCCAGCCGCCGCCTCGGTGATCGGCGAAAGGTACACGTGGGTGATGCCAAGGTCAGCCAGGTACCCGGCGATATCAATGACTTGTGCGAATCCGAACTTCGGGCCGAGCTGGATGCGGTAGGTACTACGCGACACGCTTCAGCACGACCAAGGAGTGGCTTTCGAGGACGAGGGTCTCACCGGCCTTTACCTCGTGAGCCGGGTCGCGGTCGTTGGTGTCGATCACCACCCGCCACGCCTCGCCGACGGTGTTGTCGGGCATCGTGAAGGGCAGCGGCCCGTCATGAGCGCTGAAGAGCAACAGCAGGCTGTCGCCAGTGATGCGCTGGCCGCGGTCGTCAGGTTCCTGTATCTCCTCGCCGTTCAGAAACACGGTCACCGCCTTGGCGTACCCCTGCGCCCAATCGTCCTCGGTCATGACGCCACCGTCGGGCTTGAACCAGGCCAGGTCAGCAACTCCCGTTCCGTGGATCGGGCGGCCTTGGAACCAACGCCGGCGTTGAAGCACCGGCTGCGAGCGCCGGAACTCGGTCAGGCGCCGCACGAAGTCGACGAGGTCGTGATCCTGGTCGAGCAGACTCCAATCGAGCCACGAGAGCTCGTTGTCCTGGCAGTAGCCGTTGTTGTTGCCGTGCTGCGACCGGTTCATCTCGTCGCCGGCCACGAGCATCGGCACGCCCTGCGACAGGAACAGGGTGGCCAGAAAGTTCCGCTGCTGCCGCCGGCGTAGGGCCAGGATCTCGGCGTCGTCCGTGTGCCCCTCCGCACCGTGGTTCCACGAGCGGTTGTGGCTCTCGCCGTCGCGGTTCTCCTCGCCGTTGGCTTCATTGTGCTTCTCGTTGTGCGCGACGAGGTCGGCCAGCGTGAAGCCGTCGTGGGCGGTGACGAAGTTGATACTCGCCGCGGGCTGGCGGCCACCCCAGTCGTAGAGGTCGGAGCTGCCGGTGATGCGATACGCGAACTCGCCCAGCTTTTGATCTTCGCCGCGCCAGTAATCGCGGACGGTGTCCCGATACTTGCCGTTCCACTCAGACCAGAGCGGAGGGAAGTTGCCGACCTGATAGCCCCCCTCCCCCACGTCCCAGGGTTCGGCGATCAACTTGACCCGCCGCATGACGGGGTCCTGCTGGATGATGTCGAAGAAGGCGGCGAGCTTGTCGACGTCGTGTAGCTCGCGCGCCAGCGACGACGCCAGGTCGAACCGGAACCCGTCGACATGCATCTCGGTTACCCAGTACCGAAGACTGTCCATGATCAGTTGGAGCACATGCGGGTTCCGCATGTTCAGGCTGTTGCCGCAGCCGGTGTAGTCCATGTAGTGGCGCTGGTCGTCCATCAACCGGTAGTACGCCGCGTTGTCGAGACCCTTGAACGACAGCGTGGGGCCCTGGTGATTGCCCTCCGCGGTGTGGTTGTAGACCACATCGAGGATCACCTCGATATTGGCAGCGTGGAGCGCCTTGACCATCTGTTTGAACTCGTGGACCTGCTGACCGCGCTCCCCGACGCTGCTGTATTCGTTGTGGGGCGCGAAGTACCCGATCGAGTTGTAGCCCCAGTAGTTGCGCAGGCCCTTTTCGATCAGCGAGTGCTCGTCGACGAAGTGGTGGACCGGCAGCAACTCGACCGCGGTGATTCCGAGGCGGGTGAGATGGTCGATCGCGTCGGGATGCGTGAGTCCCGCGTAGGTGCCGCGAAGCTCGGGCGGGATCGCGGTATTGAGTTGCGTGAACCCCTTGACATGAAGCTCGTAGACCACCGTCTCGTGCAGCGGTACCCGCGGCGAACGGTCGTCGGACCAGTCGAACCACGGGTTGATGACCACGGAACGGGGCACATACGGCGCGCTGTCGCGGCGCTTGCTGCGCCCGTACCCGAACAGCGCATTGTTCCAGCGCACCGTGCCCTCGATGGCCCGTGCATAGGGATCGAGCAGCAGCTTCGCCGGGTTGCAGCGGTTCCCTTTGGTGGGCTCGTCCGGCCCGTGAATGCGGTAGCCGTAGCGCTGGCCCGGCCCACTACGCGGGAGATAGCCGTGCCAACACGACGCATCCACTTCGGGTAACTCGACCCGTTCTTCGTTGCCGTCGTCGTCGAACAGGCAGAGCTCCACCCGCTCCGCGACGCTCGAAAACACCGAAAAGTTCGTGCCTGCGCCGTCGAAAGCGGCTCCCAGGGGATAGGGATTGCCCGGCCAGATCTGCACGCCGAACCCTAACCCGGCCGCGAACGATGGCCGGACACCCGTTCACCGGGCGATTGTCACGCGCTATTCGCGGAGAATCGCCCGGTGAACAGGTTTAGTGGTACGGCGTGTGGGGGTAGTTGGGGGCGGTTTCGCCTTGGGGCGGAGTGTCGTAGATCGTGACGGTGCCTTCGGTCACGAACGGCTTGGGATCGGTGCGCGGGTGCTCGCCGGGCAGGTAGCGCTTCCCGCCATCAACGTAGCGGTACATGCCCGCGCCGCGATTGTCGAGCTCGTCGGGACCGAGGACGTTCGGATCCCACCAGATCTCGGTGACATCATCGGCGCCGGTGTAGTCGACCGATGACCAGATGCCGTGTTGCCCGTACGACACCGCGGCCGCGGTCTTGCGATCCTTGTTGGTGACCGGGAAGGAGAAGATCCCCTTCTGCCAGTTGGCCACGGTGAGGTTCGGGCCGGCCAGATGGACCCCGGTGAAGAACGCGAGCGGCACCGGGTAGATGACGCCGTACTGGTTGTCGGCCGGCGGCGTTCGGTTCCAGTGGAACTGGTACACGCGCCACGCCTCCACGGCGGCCTTCGGGATGCGCGCGGTGAGCAAGGAGATACCGAAGGCATGCGACCACTGCGTCCTGTCGTAGGTGCGCGCGAATAGCGACGTGTCGGTCAGCGCCGAGCCGGTGATGATCCACTCGGGATTGTAAGCCTGGCGCGTCGCCTCAAGTGTGAAATACGCCGGGCTGATCGGGTCGGCCGCCATCGCCACACTGGTGACCCCTTCGTCTTTCAGTCGCTGGATGAGAGGCTCGACGTCCTCCTGGAGACCCGCGTAGTCGGGCGGACCTCGGTACGGGAGCACCACCTTGAACGACGTGCCGTACTTCGTGATCTCCTTCTTGAAGAACTCGGCGCCGGCGCGGTACGCGTTATCGGCGGTCTCGTAGTAGAGGAGACCGAACACCCGATTCTGCTGCTTGAACACCGGGCTCCCCGCGTGCACCGCCTTGCGTCCGGCCAAGCGCTTGCCGATGTACTCGGCGCGGTGGATGTAGGCCTGCGTCGAGGCCATCAGCGGTGTGTACCCGATGTAGGGCGCACTCTTTTCGTAGGTCTCCTGGGGCTGGGAGGTCGTGCAGATGCACAGGATTTTGTTGCGGGCGAGTACTTCGTAGAACGACGGCAGGTTGCCGCCCCACACCGCGAACGGCTTCATCCCCACGATCGTCTGCCCGTCGGCGTTGGCCGCGGCCGGGTCGCTCGGACTGCCGCTGCCTTGGACGCGGGTCAGGACGACTTTGCGGCCGTACCCCTCATAGAACTTGTTGAAGTAGTCGGTGTAGTCCTGGAACGTTTTCCAGACGTCATCCGGCGCGTTGTTCGCGCCCGCCGCGGTGAGGGCCGCGGTGGTCGCCGGGTCGTCCTGCGGTTGGTAGAAGACGACCTTGATCTCCTTGGCGGTAACGCCCGTGGCGGTACTGCCGCCGTTGTTCGCCCCGAACGGCGCCATGCACGGTGGCGCCGCCAGAGACGGGACCTTGATACGACCCGTGGCCGGATCGCAGTCCGGACCCACCTTGCCACCGGCTGGGAGTCCCACAACGCCGGTGGACGGTGCGGTGACGCGCGGCCCACGCGAGCTGAGGGCGGTCCCCGTCGTGGCCGCGTCGCCGCTCTCCACCGCGGTCGTCTCGGTTCCGGCGTCTCCTTCGGCCGCAGCCGCCTCGGTGCTGTCGCCGCTCGACGCCGCGGCGGCCGCGACTGAGTCGCGGTTGTCGCCGCGGCCCGGCAGCAACACGGCGACCAGAACGATGGCCGCCACCGCCAGGATGAACGGTCGATATCGCGCGCAGCGCCTTGCCGAGATCCCCCAGTGTCAGATCCTTCCAGCTACCCATCTACTTCCCCTTCGTTTGCTTCGTGGTGCGACTACCCGATCGGGTAATGGCAACGGTGCTCGTCCCGAGGTACGACGCCACGACATCGGGGTGCCGCACCACGTCGGCTGGGTGGCCCTCGGTTACGACCCGTCCCATGTCCAGCGCGATCAGGCGGTCGGAGATCGACGTGATCAACGGCATGTCGTGTTCGATCACGAGGAGGCTCGCTTCTGTGGCATCGCGTATCCGGACGAGGAGCGGGCCGAGCGCCTCGGTCTCACGCTGGGCGATTCCCGACGACGGCTCATCGAAGAGGATCACGTGAGGCTCGTGGGCGAGCACGCACGCGAGGTCGACGATCCGCCGGCTTCCCGTCGACAGCTCGGAGACGAACTTGTCGGCGAATGCGTCGAGTCCCATGAGCGCGATGAGCTCCTCGGCCCGCGACGCCACGTCCCGCTCCGAATCGATGACCGCCGGCAAGGAGAGCGCGGCGGCAACGGGATCGCGTACCGCAACGTGGCGCTCGAGGGCGAGCTTGATCGTGTCGGTCACAGTCAGCGCCGGGAACAGGCGGGCGTCCTGGAAGGAGCGGCCCAACCCACGCCGCGCCCGGGCATCGGCTGACATGTCGCTGACGTCGTCGCCTTCCAGCGTGACGCGGCCGTCATCGCGCGGGACGAACCCGGAGATCAGGTCGAACAACGTGGTTTTCCCCGCGCCGTTGGGCCCGATCACCCCGAGGATCTCGCCCTGATGGAGAACGAGGTCGACATCGTCGACCGCGGTGATCCCGCCGTAGCGTTTGCGGAGCCCGTTGACCTCGAGGGCCACCGCGCGGTGCCCGTTGCTCTCGACCACCGCCGTACGGCGACGTGCCGTCTTCCCCTTGCGGCCGGTAAGGCCGTCAACCGACCCCGCTCCCTCGAGAAACACCGACCGCAACACGTCGGGCCGCTTGAGCAGCTGGCTGGTCGGCCCGCGAAAGCGGATCTCTCCCTTCTCCATGAAATACGCGGTTTCGGCCACGGTGAGTGCAACGTTGACCGACTGCTCGACCAGGATGATCGTGGTGCCGCGATCGCGAATGGCGGTCACGATCTTCAGCAGCTGCTCGACGATGGTCGGTGCCAGC
Source organism: uncultured Actinomycetes bacterium (assembly GCA_963742585.1). GTDB lineage: Bacteria > Actinomycetota > Acidimicrobiia > Acidimicrobiales > JACDEA01 > JACDEA01. Next base: position 371,877 of record CAVUMI010000009.1, on the reverse strand, counting down.
CCGAGCGTCAGTTCGTCGATCATCAGCAACTTAGGTTTGGCGATGAAGGCCTGTGCGAGCGTCAGCATCTGTTGCTCACCGCCGGACAGGTTCGCGGCGGGCTGGTCCCAGCGATCCCGCAGCACCGGGAAGAACCCGAGCACCTCCTCATTGGCGTGCTTCAGGTAGTCACCGTCGCGTAGGTACAGCCAGCCGGCGATCCGCAGGTTCTCGCCGACGGTCAGGCTCGGGAACACCCCTCGCCCTCCGGGAACTTGGACGACGCCCCGTCGGGCCACTTCATGGGGCGGCGCGAACGTCATGTCCTCCCCGTCGAAGACCACCGCGCCAGCCGACGCCGGCACCAGACCGGAGATGGCGCGCAGCAGGGTCGACTTCCCCGCGCCGTTCGTTCCGAGCAACGCCACGATCTCCCCGGCCTCCACTTCGAAGTTGACGCCGAACAGCACTTGCACGCTGTCGTAGGCAACGTCGAGATCCTTGACCAGCAACAGCTTGACCTCACCGCGCCGCCGGCCGGCCACGACTTCGGCCTGGGCCACCGCTGACGTCCGCACCTTGTCGACATCGGCGGCCAAGAAGCTGCCCGCCGACGCCAGGATCAGCGCGCCGAGCAGGAAGACCGGCGTCAGCATGACGATGCCACCGCGTATGCCGATGTTGTCGGCGACCCCACCGATTACGAAGATGATCGGGAGGCCGGCCACGACGTACAGGGCGCCGATCGAGAAGCCGAGGGAACGCGCCTTCGGCGGGATGGCCAGCGACAGCGTGGCGTACAAGCCGGGCAGCAGGATTCCGAGGACCGACGACACGATCGTGTGCGCGACCATCGCCAGAGGGAGGTTCGGCGCGGTCGACAGGAGCACAAGTCCGCCGGCGACGACCAGCCCGGCCAGCGCGAGGAACCTGAGAACGAGGCTGGGATCGCGACGCATCAGCCGCGTCGCGATCGGCACGCCGACGATCACCCCCAGCAACTGGAACGGCTCGATGACCGCGAAAACGATCCCCCGCTCGAACTCGTTGAGGCGGAAGACGTCGTCGTAGTAGGTGGACAGCAGGATGCCGAGCCCGGCGATAGCGGTGGCGAGGAACGGCAGCGAGAGCCAGATGCGGCGCAGCGTCTTGATCTGGTTGAGGAGGCGCCACCCCTCACCGAACGACGGTGGCGCTTCCTCGGTTTCGGCGATCTCGTCGGAGGCACCCATCGCCCGACGCTCATGGCTTCCACGCGTCGGCTCGCGGAGTCGGGTCGCCGCCAGCACGACGAGAATGACCGTCGGGATTGCGAACACGATGAACGGCGTCCGCCAACCGAAGAAGAAGGCCAGCGCCCCACCCAACCCGGCGCCGAGGATCTGCCCCACGGGGTTTCCGGCTCGGTGGAGGCCGTAGGCCTTCGTGCGAACCTTGGGCTCGTAGTAGTCGGCGATGAGCGAGTTGTGCGTGGGGTCATTGACGGCGCGACCGATTGCGGTCATCCCGCGCGCGACCGCGAGGAGCGCAATCGTCGGCGCAAGGCCGGTGAACAGCGTGAAGAATCCCCACACCGCGGCGCCCCCGCTGGCGACCTTCACGCGGCTCCGCCGGTCGGCGTAGTAACCGATCGGGATCTGGATCAGGTAGGCGGCGATCAGCGCGAAACCGGTGACGGTGACGATGGCCTGGAGGCTGACGTCGAACGACCGCCGGATCTCAGGAATCAGCACGTTGTACGCGCTGCGGTCCAACTCGTCGACGGTGTTGAGACCGAACAGGATGAGAATCGGGAAGGTCGCCGCGCCCTCGGTGAGCCGTGAGAGTGATAGGCGCTCGCCCAGGGACGGCCGCGAGCTCACGCGCTGGGCTCCAGCTGGTCGACCGCCCGGCTGAGGCCCGCGGCGAGCGCGTCGTCGTCCGGCAGCGCATCCTCGGGAAGTTCGATGCGGCGGTCCGCTACCAAGCTCGGCACATGGATCCCGCGTCGGCGCGCGACGTGCCGCAAGAAGCGATCGCGACCGGAGTAGTAGATCTGGCTAAACCCGCCGGGGAGCAGGAGGAGCACGAAGATCAGACCGATGCCGCTCGTGAGGAACTGCAGGTAGGGCCGCACCACTTCAGGGAACAGGCTGCGGAAGTAGTCGACACCCTGGATGAACGTGGCACCCAGGATGGCGCCCGGTACGGAGCCGAGCCCGCCGATGACCACCATGATGAACGCGCGTCTGCTGGCGTCGACGCCGTAGGCAGTTGGCGTCAGGTCGCTCTGCAGGTGGACGAAAAGGGCGCCGGCCACGGCGGCGATGAACCCCGACACGGCGAACGCGGTGAGCTTCACCGCGGTGACGTTGACGCCGTAGGACTGGGCGGCGCGCGGGTTCTCGCGCACGCCGATGAGCACCCGGCCGGCGCGGCTACGCCGGATGCCCCGCACCGCGGCGATCGTCAACAGCAGACAGGCCACGCACAATTCGTAGAAGCGCGCCGCGGTGTCGACTTCGATACGACCGAACAACGGCGTCCGCTCGATGGCCAGGCGGGCCGGCACCCAGTGGATGAAGTCAGCATCCAGCAGGTAGGACGACGTCGCCAGCGCGAACGACAGCGTGACCACCGCAAGGAACAACCCGGGTATTCGCAGCGCCGGCAGCCCGATGACCAGCGCGGCGGCCGCCCCCGCCAGTCCGGCAATGAGGAGCGCGAGGGACAGATCCCACCCGCGGTCGGCCGTCACGTAGCCGCCGACCGCGGCACCAATGCCGACGAACGCGACCTGGCCCAGGCTCACCTGACCGGCCCAACCGGTGAGAACCACCAGCGAGAGACCGACAATGGCGAAGATGATGACGACCGACGCGAGGTGCGTGCGGCCGACGTTGAAGTAGGTGGGCAGCAGCACCAGCGCCAGCAACAGCACGCCGCCGAACAGGCGCGCGCCCCAACGCACCTCCGGCGCTCCGGCCAGCTCGCGCGGGATCGGACGGACCTCGCGCGCCGCTTGCCAGGTCGACGTCTGGTCGTCCTCGACTCGACCGCCCGAACGCCGCCGCTGGAGCAGGAGCGCCCCGATGATGATGAGGAACACGATCGGATCGATGAGCTTCGGTCGCCCGGTCGAATACTTGATCGCCGCCTCGAGTACCCCGAGGCCGAACGAAGCGAAAAGGATCGTGGGTAGCCGTTCCATGCGCCCCACGACGGCGGCAGCGAGCGCGCGTACGAGGATCGTCGGTCCCAACACGCTGCCGAGCGGCAGACCGACGATGCCGGCGCGCAGAAAGACGGCGATGAAGGCCAGCACAGTGGCCACGACCCAGACGACGGTCTGGATGCGCTTGACCGGAACGCCGAGCAGGGCGGCGCGATCGGCGCTGTCCGCGCTGGCCCTGATCGCGATGCCGACGTTGGTGTAGCGGAAGAACGCGACCAGGGCGACGATGACGACCGGGATCGCGATCATCGCGATCACCTGATTGCCGTGGAAGACGACGTTGCCGACTGTGAAGCTGAAGCTGAACGGCGACGGGAAGTTCTGCGGCGGTGTCGTGAGCCCGAACGCCCTGGGCAGTGCGGTCGCCGCGCCGGCGAGGATCTGTGACACCCCGATCGTCACGACCGTGAGGATGAGCCGGGGCGCCTTGAAGAACCGCCTGATGAAGACGAACTCGACCAGGGCCCCCAGGGCGATGGCCGCTGCCAACCCGACGCCGAAGCCGAGGAAGTACGGCAGCCCGGTATCGAGAATCAGGAGCACCGCAAGAGAGGCGGGAAGCCCGCCGAGATCACCCTGCGCCAGATTGATGATGCGGTTGGCCCGGTAGACCAACACGATCCCGAACGCGATCAGGGCGGTCAGCCCGCCGATGACCAAACCCTGGAGCAGTACGCCGATCGGCGCCGGCCAGAACCACTGCTGCACCAGGTAGAAGAAGAAGAGCCCGGCGATCGTGTAGGCCACGTTGCGGGCGTGTGGGTTGGTCACGGTGCGTTCCCACGTACTCCCTGATTGGCTCAAGCGGCCCCCAGCTGTCTTGGCGCTGGCGTCATGGTAAACCTCGCCGCATGCGACGCGTCGGCGCCAGCGACAGGGTCCCTACCCCGACCCACGGTGGCGACATGGAGCGGGCGGTAGCGATCAGCCGGGCGACAGTGGGTAGTGAGGGCATTTATGCGGCGGTGGTCACGACCGCGCCGGGCGGGTCAACCCGTCGCCACCATCACGGTCCATGCGAGACCGCCATATACGTGCTGGCGGGGCACGCCCGCTTCACGTGGGGTCCGACGGGCGTAGAACACGGACTCGAAGCTTCCGTCGGCGACTTTGTGCACATCCCCGCCGGTGAGATCCACGTGGAGGAGAACGCGTCGGACACTGAGGAGCTCGCGGTAGTCGTGTGTCGCAACTGCCCGGACGCGGTCACCGTGTACATCGAGGACTAGGAGCCACCATGGCATTCAAGGGCTGGCCGGCCGAGGCGATCGATTTCTTCGAAGGGCTCGAGGCGGACAACTCGAAGGCGTATTGGCTGGATCACAAGGCGGACTACGAGACGCTCGTTCGCGGACCCATGGAGGAGTTGCTGCGCGAGTTGGCCCCCACCTTCGGCGAAGGCAAAATCTTCCGGCCGTATCGCGACGTCCGGTTCAGCGCTGACAAGTCGCCCTACAAGACCAACATCGCCGCGACCGTCGCCAGCGGCGGCTACATCTCCCTATCCAGCGACGGCTTGGGTGTCGGAAGCGGGTACTACATGCCCGCGCCCGATCAGCTCGAGCGCTACCGCGCCGCAGTGGCCGACAACACGACGGGGAGCCAGCTCGAGAAGCTCGTCGACACCGTGCGCAAAGCCGGCCTCGACGTCACCGGCCACGCGGCGCTCAAGACCGCGCCCAAGGGGTATCCGAAGGACCATCCCCGCATCGAGCTGCTGCGGCAGAAGGGTCTGATCACGTGGAAGCAGTGGCCGGTCGCCGGTTGGCTCGGCACCGCGCAGGCGAAGAAGCGCATCGTCGATGTCTTCGTTGCTGCCAAGCCGCTCAACGCCTGGCTCGACAAGCACATCGGCACCTCGATGGGCTGACCGCTAGCGGAGCGGGGCCCCGTCCTCGCGGCGCGAGATGCTGACATCGCCGTTGCCCGAGGTCACGGTGACCGTTCCATCGCTGCCGGTGTGGGCGAACGAATCGCTGTCATCGTCGTCGTCTTTGTCAAAGCCTGTCGTAGAGAGGTCGCCGTTCCCGGTGTGAGCGGCGACCGTCGGATCGCCGAGTACCTCCACATCGACATCGCCGTTACCCGTGACCAACCTGCTCTTGTCGCTCTCACCCAGACGGGCCAGCCGAGCCTTGATATCACCGCTCCCGGTTTCGGCGGTGAGTTTTTTCGCCGGCTGCAGAACGTCGATGTCACCGTTACCGGTCCTGAGATAAAGGTCGGGGCTCGTCACGTCGACGTCCAGATCGCCCGAGCCCGTTTCAACGTGGAGCTTCGTACCCGCTGGGAGGGTGAGCTCGACGTCTCGCGACGAAACCGTGATGGTCACCCTGTCAGCGGACCTATTCACCTTTACGTTCCGGCCGCGCCGCGACGCCCACTTCGCCGGTTTCGACAGTCACGTCGCCGCTACCAGTGGTCAACCAGACGGTCCGCCCGTTGATGTCCGAGAGCGCTGCGCTGCTCGTGAGCGCCCGGCCCGTTGTCACGGTCCGTACGCGGCGATCGGACGATCGGGAGTCATTGGTCACCAGCGAGAGCGCGGCGGCACCGACGAAGACAAGGCCGGCAAGGCGGATGGCGCCGGGCAAGCGGTGAGCGCCGAGCAGCAAGATGCCGGCCACCACCACGCCCGCGGGAAGGAGCCAGCCAGTACCGCCGTCCTCCATGAGGTCGGTGAGATGGAAACCCAGCTCGCCCACGCCGATCAGGCCGAGGATGGCGGCGGGAATGATGGCCCAGCTCGAACGGCCCCGATCGGTGTTGTAGAGCCAGAAGAAACCGCCCGCGGTGCCGAAGGATCCGAGCGACTCGCTGGCGCCGGTATGGACAATGTCGCCGGCGAGATGGCCGATTCCCGAGCCGGTCATGACCGCACCGACAACCAGGAGCGGGTAATGGCCTCCCCCGCGCCGGGCCCGGGCCATGAAGTACAGCCCGATCGTGAGCCAGAACACGCTGCCGCCGCGGCCGATCAGCTGGTGCACGAGCGCGGCGGCGCCGATCGCGATGAGAAGGACGGGAACGAATGGAATGGGTCGGTCGACGGTGCCAGTCGAGCGCCCAGTCGGCGCGTCGTCGCCGTCGTCCCACGTCACATAAGGCACGGTACGGGCCACGCGGGCGGTTGTCGTCGCCTCCAGCGACGATTGGCGCGTCCTACTTCGGGAGGAGACCGGATTCGTAGGCCAGCACCACGGCCTGAATGCGGTCACGCAGGTTCAGCTTCATGAGGATGTGGCCCACGTGGGACTTCACGGTGGTTTCGCTGATATAGAGCGACTCGCCGATCTCGGAATTCGACAGTCCGCGGGCCATGGCCCCGAACACCTCGAGCTCGCGGGGCGTCAGGTCGGCGAGGGCATCCGGCGACCTGCCGGTGACCGCCCGCGGCTGGCGGGCGAACTCGGATAGGAGCCGCCGGGTCATTCTCGGCTCGATCAACGCCTCCCCGCGGGCCACCGCCCGCACCGCGGCGACTAACTCGTCGGGCGGGACGTCCTTGAGCAAGAAGCCCGACGCGCCGGCGCGCACCGCCTCGAACAGGTACTCGTCGAGGTCGAACGTGGTCAGGATCAGCACACGTGTCTCGCCAATCGCCGCAAGCTTCCGCGTGGCTTCTACGCCGTCGAGCCGGGGCATGCGCACGTCCATGAGGACGACGTCGGGCTTGAGACGGGCCGCCTCGGTTATGGCCACCTCGCCGTCACCGGCCTCGCCGACCACTTTGATGTCGTCCTCGGACTCCAGGATCAAGCGAAACCCGGAGCGGATGAGGGCCTGGTCGTCAACGACGAGCACCCGGATCTCGTCGGTCATTCGCCGCCCACCGGCCGTAGTTCCTCGACGACGGGGACGCGCGCGTGCACCTGCCATCCCGCGCCCCCGACTTTGGGGCCGACCTCGAGCAGCCCGCCGGCGGCGACCACGCGCTCGCGCATGCCGACGAGGCCGTGCCCATCGCTGGGCCGGCCCGCCGACCGCGCCGCCGGGCCGGCGAGCCTCTTACCGTTGTCCTCCACCCAGACGTTGATCGCGTCCGGTGCGTACAGGATCGAAACCTTGGCCGCAGTTTCACCCGCGTGCCGCACGACATTGGTGAGCGCCTCCTGCACGACGCGATAGATCGCCAGGCCGACACTCGCCGATGCGTCGGGCTCGTCACCGGTGACCTCGAACTCCACCGCGAGGCCGGCGTCGCGGAAGCCTTCGATCAGCCGATCCAGGTCGACCAAGCCGGGCAGCGGATCGGCAACGGTGGGGTCATCCCCGTTGGTCGCCGCCTGCTCGCGAGGGCTGGCCGCCTCGATGGACGCGTCAGCGGAACGGAGGATCGCCACGATCCGGCGCAGCTCGACGAGGCTCTGACGCCCGGTCTCCTCGGCGGCGGCCAACGCATGCTCTGCGGCGTCGGGCTTGGTCTTGGCGACACGCCGGGCGGCCGCTACCTGGACAGTCATCAGCGTCACGCTATGGGCCACGATGTCATGAAGCTCGCGGGCGATGCGGACCCGCTCTTCAGCCACCGTCAACTGCCCCGTCCGCGTCTCCTCGACCTGGATCCGTTTGGCCCGGCCCAACAGCACCGACGCCCCGAACGCGATGAGCGCCAGAGGCCACAGGAAGACGAGGTTGACCGTCCACGCACCGAGGCTCTGGAGGAAGAAGCTGACGCCGGCGGCGGTGTAGATGACGCCGGCCATGAACCGCAGCCGGCCGTATTCATAGGTGTGGACCGTGGCGCTCACCGGTCGACGTCGATCTGGCCCAGTCCGGCGTGGAGCACGAGATGTACGCGCCGCTCGGCTTGGTCATACCCGTCGGTCTCTACGGTGTCGCGCGCGTTCCCGTGGATGTCGAGTTGCTCGCCGAAGACGGTGGCACTGCCGAACCTGATGTCGACATCCACCCGCACCCCGACACCGTCCGGCACCCGTACCAGCATCCGGCCGACGCCGATGTCGGCCCGCACGGTTGTCGTACGTTCGGGCGAAAAGTCGACCTGGCGGAGATCGACCTGCAGCTCGCCGGCTGAGAGCCGGTACCGCTCGGAACCAGTAATCACGGTGGGGCGCAATACGCGTTCACCGAACCCACCGCTGACGCCGAGATCGCTGGAGCCAACCGCCAACCCGACCGTGAGAATCGCCCCGAGCACAACGAGCGGCACCGTGCGGGCGCGGCTCCGAGCCGTCACGACGAGGGCGAGGCCGAGAGCGATGAGCACGATCGACACGACGGCCGACCACGGGATGTCGATGAAGCCCGCCTGCTTGAGCATCCACCCCGATCCGAACACCAGGAGGAGGCCGCCGAGGAGGCGCGTGTTGAGCGATGATCGGGAGGAGAGCGGACGGTCGTCGGTTGTCGGCACCGGAGCCGTCATAGGCAAGAGCGTAACGACGCGACCCTGCGCGAGCGTCCTCTCGGCGGCTGATTCCGGGCTCATCCGGCCGACGGAGGGGTGGTGACCGGATTACCGCAAAGCCGTCCGCGTCAGGTAGGAAGAAGCCTCAAAGGGACTACTGGAGGATCGAGCCGTGCACAGCCGTCGCCGAATAGCCGTCGCTATCACCCTCGCCGCGCTTTTCCTGAGCGCGTGCGGCGGGGACGACCAGAGGAGCGGCGCCGACCAGACCACGCCGCCCACGGAAGCCACTACCACGACCGAAGCGAGCAAGGGTTCCGACACCACCGCTGACGGTGGAACGGCGAACACCCACGACGCCGAGATGAAGACGAAGTTCACGATCGTGGGCAAGAACCTTGCGTTCGATCCGTCGAAGATCACCATTCCCATCCACGAGGAAGTGGAGATCATCTTCGACAACGTCGACGCCGCCGTCCCCCACAACATTCACTTCGAGACGCCCAAGGACTTCAAGACCGAGACCAAGAACGGCCCGGAGAAGGACACGCTCAAGATCAAGGTGGACAAGGCCGGCACGTACAAGTTCCTCTGCGACGTGCACCCGACCATGACAGGCGAACTCACCGTTCGCTGAGCGCCGACCCGTGAGCGAAGCCTCGGCGAGCGAACCAATGTGGCAGACGAGGGCCGCCGCCGAGACGGCGGTGGACCCGTGAGCGAAGCCTCGGCGAGCGAACCAATGTGGCAGACGAGGGCCGCCGCCGAGACGGCGGTGGACCCGTGAGCGAAGCCTCGGCGAGCGAACCAATGTGGCAGACGAGGGCCGCCGCCGAGACGGCGGTGGACCCGTGAGCGAGACCGTTACCTACCCGGGCGCGCGGCGTCCGGCTCGATCACGAACCGTCGATGCGTTCGGGCTCGCTCTTGCGGTCTACGAGTGGGGCGCGGAGGATGCGCCGCCGCTCTTGCTCGCGCACGGCGGCTTCGACTTCGCCGGCACCTTCGACGGCTTCGCGCCGCTGCTCGCTGACGGCGGGTGGCGCGTGGTGAGTTGGGACGCGCGCGGGTGCGGCGACTCGGAACACGCTGCGCTCTACGCGTGGTCGGCCGACGTGCGCGACGCTCTCGCAGTCCTCGACACCGTCGCCGATACGCCGATCCCGTTCGTCGGCCACTCGAAGGGCGGCGGCATCATGCTGCAGCTCGCCGAGTCCTGCCCGCACCGCGTCAGCCACTTCGTCGTCATCGACGGGCTCCCCTCGCCGCGACTCGACCCGGACGTGGCCGACCATCAGCGCACCCGCCTGCTGGGGCGCGAGATCAGCGGTTGGCTCGACCACCGGCGCCGCGCCGCTACCAACGAGCGCAAGCCCGACACGCTCGACGGGCTGGCCGCACGGCGGGCCCGGATGAACCCGCGCCTGCCGATGGACTGGCTGCGCTACCTCGTCAGCATTGGCGGCCGCGAGGACGCCGACGGCTGGCGATGGAAGATCGACCCCGCACTCCGGCCAGGTGGATTCGGCCCGTGGCGCCCGAGCTGGTCGCTCGAGCGGCTCCCCGGTCTTCAGCGCGCCGATGCTCGGCATGATGGGGCTTCAGCCCGAAGTCATGGGGTGGGGCGCGACGCCCGAGATGATCAGGCCCTACCTGCCCCTCGGCGCGCGGCTCGAGGTGTTCGCGGACACTGGCCACTTCATTCACATCGAAGACCCCCGCGGTGTCGCCGATCTCACGCTCGACTTCCTCTCGTGATCCCTCTCGTCCACGGTCGGATCACCCTTGCGCTCCACGAGCTGCGCGGTGGATCGGGACGCTCGCTTCTGCTCCTGCACGGCCTGGGCGAACGCACGCCGACGCACGTGCCGCCCACGGTCGCATCGTGGCGGGGTCCGATCTTCGGGCTCGACTTCACCGGCCATGGTGACTCGACCATCCCGTCGGGCGGTGGCTACTACGCCGAGGTGCTCATGGGCGACGTCGACGCCGCCCTCGCGCATCTCGGTGCGGCGACCGTGTATGGCCGCGGCCTCGGCGCGTACCTTGCCCTGCTGATCGCCGGCAGCCGCTGCGAGCTGGTGCACGGCACGATCCTCGGCGATGGCCCGGGATTGGCGGGCGGCGGCTCGACGCCGGGTTCGCCGTTCATCGTCCTACCGCCGGCGGCGCCCGTCGTGCCGCCCGACCCGTTCGCACTGGTGGAACTTGCATCCGACGTCCGTCCTCCGGACTATGCGACTGCGTTCGCCCGTCAGGCCACGCACGGTTCGCAACTGGACGAGCCCATCGCCGTGAGCGCACGGGGCCGCCCCGAGTGGCTCGCCGCGGTCGCCGCGGAACCCGGTGTCCGGGTGTGCAGCCTCGACGAAGCCCTCACGCTGTACTCCTGATTGCAGCGGGCAGCGACGCCCGATGGACGATCGTGAGGTGGCGCGTCGGTCGCGTCAGCGCCACGTAGAGAAGTCGCAGGCCACGCGGCGCGTCTTCGACGATGGCGGCGGGCTCGACGACGATGACCGCATCGAACTCGAGGCCCTTCACCGCGGGCGCGGCGTGCAGGCTCACCGCGGATCCGACCTCGCCGTAGGCGAGGCCGCTGGTGGCGAGCGCGGTGCTGAGGTCATCCACCATGGGGGTCGCGGCGATCACCGCGACGGTGCCGTGATCGGCAACCAGGCGACGGGCCTCATTGACCGCCGCCGCGGCGAGATCCTCGGCGACGATCACGACTGGCTCGGTGCGACCACGGCGTACGGACTCGGTTGGGCGCACATGGGGGGCGGCTTCCGACAGCAGCCGCGCCGCGAGGTCAAGCACCTGCGCGGGTGATCGGTAGCCGAGGTGCAATTCGGAGATCCTGTGGCCGTCCGGGTTCGGGAGGTGGGCGAACGCCTCTTCCCAGTGATCGATCGCCCACACGCCGATGCCTTGCGCCACGTCCCCGAGGATCGTCATCGAGCCGGACGGGCACCGGCGGGCCAGCATGCGCAGCTGCATCGGCGAGAGGTCCTGCGCCTCGTCCACCACAATGTGGCCGTACGTGCGGCCGGCGCCGTGTAGCAGCGCCTCGGCTTCGTCGAGCAAGGGGAGGTCAGCGTCGGTCCACCGCCGCGACGGTCCTTGCCCGAGCGCAGCGCGCACCAGGGCCGCCGCAGTCACCGACGGCCACAGCCGATCGAGCGCGGCGATGAAGTTGCGTTCCCTGCGGAGGAGCGAGGCGAACGCCTGGGGATCGTCCGCGGTCGAGCGTTCGAACATCGTCTTGATCAGCAGTTCGCGAAGGTTCGACCGGCCGCTCGCATAGGGCATGCGTCGGCGCGCGACCTGCGCGGCCAGTGCGTTGAGATCGTCGGCCGGAAGTCGAACGGCGCGAACGCCGGCCCGCGCCTCTAAGGGGCCATCCACCGCACGTCGCAGCCCGACCAGCGCGTCGGCCAGCACGCCCGCCATACGCGCGTCGCCCTTCTCGCGTTGCACCTCGGGCGGGTCGACGGCGCCCACCCGGGCCTTCGGAACAAGGTCGGCCAGCGTGACCTGCAACACGGCTTCCTCGCCGAGCGACGGCAGGACGTGCCCGATATACCGGAGGAACGTGCGGTTGGGGCCGATCACGAGCACGCCGGCCCGGCTCAGCGCGTCGTTGGCGTAGAGGAGGAACGCAGCGCGGTGCAGACCGACCGCGGTCTTGCCGGTACCGGGCCCACCTTGGACCGCCAGCACCCCGGCTTGCTCAGAACGGATGACCTCGTCCTGTTCGACCTGAATCGTCGAGACGATGTCGAGCATCTCGCCGGTGCGGCTGCGTTCGAGTTCGACGAGGAGGGCGTCGAGACCCCGCACGCGCGGTTGCGATGCGTCGACCGCCGACTCATCGAATACGTCGTCGGCCATCGACAGCAGGCGGTTGGCGTCGGCCACGTACTGCCGGCGACGTGTCAGGTTCATCGGATCGGCGCCGCTCGCCCGGTAGTACGGGACGGCAATGGGCGCCCGCCACTCGACGATGACCGGGTCGGCGTTGGCGTCCTCGACATGGCGCCGTCCCACGTACCACCGCTCACCGGCCTGCTCGTCGATGCGCCCGAACACCAGCGGCCGCAGCCCGATGTTCATCGACGCCAGACGGCGGGCGATCGCCATCTCCATGTCCTTCTGGGTCACCTCATCGGCGGCGTTGATCTCCAGCGCCTCCGTACGTTTTCGCATCTCATCGAGGCACGAGTAGGCCCAGTCGACGTAAGCCTGCTCGCGCTCGAGACTGTCGTCGTCGTCCATCGCTCCCTCCGTGGTCAAACCGCGCAAAGAACCCCCGACGCGCGACGCGACGGGGGTGGTAAGCGGGGAACGAGACTCTAGCGGGCGGAATAAGGTAGGTCACCACTCCGCATGTCAGTGAGAGGACCAACCATGGCCGGCTTGACCGTCAAGAACTTCGATTCCCCCGACGAAACCCGCACGCCCGACAAGACCACCGTCGAGGTGGTCGACCTCGGCAAGGCCAAGGCAGCGAGGTTCACGATGCAGCCCGGCTGGAAGTGGTCGGAGTGCATCAAGCCGGTGGTGGGCGGCGACAGCTGTCAAACGCTTCATATCGGCGTTGTCGTCAGCGGAAAGATCCACGTCGCCCATTCCGATGGAACTGAAGGCGACGCAGGTCCTGGCGATGCCTTCGTCATCGAGCCAGGCCACGACGCGTGGATCGTCGGCGACGAGCCGTTCGTCTCCTACGAGTTCGACAGCTCGACCGCGCAGTCCTACGCCAAGCCCGGCTAGCCCGCATTCGGCTCCGACGACCCCGGCCTTTCCCGCGATGATGTCCGACGTGGAGGGGGTCGAGGTCGTCGTTGCCCATAGCGAGCGGGCAACCCTGCGCGTCGGCGATGTGTTCCTGAAGATCGACGCTGATCAGAGGCGCACCGACGTCGAGGTCGACGTGATGGCGATGGCGCCGGTCACCACGCCGGAGATCCTGTGGCGGAAGCCGCCCGTGCTGGCGCTGGCTGCCCTTCCGGGGACCGCACTGGGCCGTCTCCACGAGCCGTCGACTGCGTCGGCAGGGGCGTGGGCCGCCGCAGGCGCCGCAGTCCGCAGGTTGCACGACGCGCCGCTGCCACCATGGCCCGGTCGGAGCGTCGACGAGCTCGCAACCAAGCTCGAAACCGAGTCCGCGTGGCTCATCGCCAACGACGTCCTTCCCGCCGACGTCGTCACGCGCAACCGCCGCCTCGCTGAGACTGCGCTCCGTCCGTGGACACCGATGTTCATTCACGGCGACCTGCAGGTCGACCACGTCTTCGTCGCCGGTGACGAGGTCACCGGGATCATCGACTGGTCCGAGGGGTCCCAGGGCGACGCGCTCTTCGACCTCGCCACCCTCACGCTCGCACACGAGGAACACCTCGATGACGTCATCGCCGGCTACGGCACCAACGTTGACCGCGACCTCATTCGCGCATGGTGGTCGTTGCGATGCCTGAGTAACGTCCGCTGGCTGGTCGAGCACGGCTTCGGGCCGCCCGAGGAGTATCCCGAGGTCGCCGTGCTGCGCGCCGGCGGCTAACCCGGCCGGGTGAGGATTGGTTCGCCGCCGACGGCGGCAGCGAGGGGGTCGAGTTCGTCGGGTGGGAGGGGCTCGAAGGCCTCGACGGCGGCCAGCACCCGCGGTAGTAGGCGGGCGTCGCCGGCGGTGCAGATCGCGTGGACGCCGGGCACCGAAAGCGTGAACCGGACGGAGGTCGCGATGTTGTCGTCGTCGGCGTAGGGCTCGTACCAGGTGGTGGCGTGACGGTCGGCGCCATCGGGCCACGGCCGGCGGGCGATCGACTTGATGGCCATGACGCCGACGTCGCGGTCGGCACACTCAGCCAGCAACGCCTCGGCGTCACGCCGATAGTCCGGGTCGGCCCACACGCGACGGTTCACCGGGAACATCACCGTGTCGAGGTCGTGCCGGCGCAGCGCTTCGAGGTGCGTCGCCGGCACCGTGACGTCGTGGCCCGTGATGCCGACGAAGCGGCAAAGGCCTTCGTCGCGCGCTTGCATAATCGCAGCCACCGCCCCGCTGCGTGCGTCGAGTTCTTCCAGGTCGCACACCGCGTGCAGTTGATAGAGGTCGAACGCGTCACACCCCAGCAATGACAACGAGTTCTCGAGTTGGGCGCGGACGCCGTCCGGATTGCGCCGCGTCGTCTTGCACCCGATGAACAGTTGGTCACGGACCGCTGGGATCAGTGGACCCAGCGCGCGCTCGGCCTCGCCGTACTGCGGCGCAATGTCGAGGTGGTTGACACCGGCCGCTAGCGCAGCATGAAACGCCGGCTCGGCGTCACCCGTCGTGCTGTCCCAAAAGGCAGCGGCGCCGAGGACGGCGACCGCCGACTCATGGCCAGTGCGCCCAAGCCGACGGGACACTGTCATATTGCGATCGGCTCCGTCTCCGCCTCCGCCTCTCTTATGCCAGGTCGTACTCCTTGGCCCAATCGTTGGCCAGCGTGGACGGGTCGGGCTTATCGGCGCCGCCGGCCTTGCGGTTGAGCTCGACCAGCTCATCCAGGCTCAGCTTGGCCGACACGGCATTGAGAATCTCAGTGACCTCGGCCGTTGCCTTGGCGGTGCGGATGACCGGGATCACGTTCTCCGCCGGCTGCAAGCCTTTGTCGTCCTTCAGCACGACGGTGCCATCGGGGACATCGCTCGATAGGAGCAGCGCGACGTCGATGTCGCCGTCGGTGAGCGCCTTCTTGGTGATCGGGCCGGCCACGTCGAGCGCCTTGAACGACTTGAAGCTCAACCCGTACTTGTCCTTGTAGCCGATGGCGCAGAGTGGCCGCGTCGGGCATTCGGGAGGCCCGCCGAAGGTGAGCTGCGCCGCGACGGGTGCCAAGTCGGAGACATTGACCAGCTTGTGCTCGTCGGCCGTCGCCTTGGTGACCACGAGCGCGTTGGCGTCGTACGCCTCGGCCGGCTCGAGCGCCGTCAGGCCCTTTGGCTTGACCAGTTCGCGAAGCTTGGTGACCGACGCGTTCAGGTCGGGCGTGGCCGAACCCTGCTCGAGATACTCGAGGAGGCTGCCCACGTACTCGGGCAGCACGTCGACGTCACCGCTCTGAAGTGCGGGCTGTACGACCTCACGTTTGCCGAGGTGCGGCTTGACGGTGACCGTGTAGCCCTTGGCCCGGAGAGCCGCGGCGTAGATGTTGGCGACGATGTCCTGTTCGACGAAATCGCTGCCGGCCACGGTGATCGAGCCCTTGGGCTGCGTGTCGCCCGACGCGCCATCGTCGTCATCGTCGCCGCAGGCGGCGAGCAACAGAGCGGCTACGGCCGCCAGAACCACCAGTCGGAAACCCCTACGGCACGAGCGCATGCACCAACTCCTCTTCGCGTGGACCGCCGCGGACCGTAGCCGACCGGGCGGCAATACGGCGCTGAAGCAGTCCGAATCCCCCTTCGGTGCCTACCGCCAGCACGGCGACGAGCAGGGCGCCGGCGAAGGCCTGTGGTGTGTCCTGCTGCGCGAGACCATCGACGATGAAGCGACCGAGGCCACCCCCGGCGATGATCGCCGCCAGCGTTGCGGTGGCAACAACGTTGACGGCCGCGGTGCGGACACCAGCGATCACCAGCGGCAGACCCAATGGCAACTCGACGCGCCACAACACCTGGCCGCCGCGCATCCCCATCCCTCGAGCCGCCTCGCGCACGTCGGCATCGACATCACGGATCCCGATGAACGTGTTGGTCACCATCGGCGGAATGGCCAAGGCCACTAGCGCGACATAGGCCGGGCGGGCACCGATGCCGAACAGATCCTGCGCCAGGATGAGCAGCGCCAAACTGGGCAGGGCGCGGCCGACGTTGGCCACGTTGACCGCGACAACACCCCCACGGCGCAGATGCCCGAGCGTGAGGCCGATCGGCAACGCGATCGCCGCGGCAGTTAGGACGGCGCCGGCTGACAGCTCGACGTGTTCGAGCACCCGCTGCGGGACGCCGCCCTCCCCCTGCCAGTGGGTAGCGGTGGTGAACCATTCGAACACGCGCGCGACGAAGTCCATCAGCGGCGCTCCGCCCACGGCGTCAACAAGCGTTCGACACCGATGAGTCCGACGTCGGCCACGATCGCGAGAGCGATCGACAGCACGGTGCCGACGACCTCGGGGGTTCGGAACTGGCGGTAGAAGCCGTCGAGGATCAGCGCGCCGAGTCCGCCCTGACCGATAAGCGCGGTGACGGTGACGAGGCCGATGGTCGTAACCGTCGCGATCCGGATACCCGCGACGATGGCCGGCACCGCCAGCGGCAACTCGACTCGCCATAGTTGCGCGCCACGACTGAACCCCATTCCTTCGGCCGCGTCTCGCGCTTCGACGGGCACGGCTTCGAGTCCGGCCACGATGTTGCGTACGAGGATCAGCAGCGTGTAGCCGACGAGCGCGATCGACGCCGTGGTGCGCGACAAGCCGGTAATCGGGATGAGAAAGCCAAACAGGGCGAGCGAGGGGATGGTGTAGAGCACGCCGGTGAGCCCGAGCACCGGGCCGTAGAAGCGGCGAACGCGAAACGACAGCACCGACAATGGGAGTGCGATGGCGAACCCGATGCCGACGGCGATCACGGTGAGTTCCACGTGCTGCCGAAGGGCGGCCCAGATCTCGTCGCCGTGCGTGGATACCCACGACCATCGCAGCCAGGGGTCGGAGACGCCGAGCACGCCGTTACGGTAACGGCCAATGATCCGTCTGGAGTCGGTGACCAAGCGATACGCCGACGGGACGATCGCGGTCGACACGCTGTCGCTCGAGATCGCCGATGGCGAGACCTGCGTGCTGGTCGGGCCCTCCGGCTGCGGGAAGACCACCACCATGAAGATGATCAACCGGCTGGTCGAGCCGACCAGCGGACGGATCACCGTCGATGGCGAAGACATCAGCACCGTCGACCGCGTCGAGTTGCGCCGCCGGATGGGCTATGTGATCCAGCAGGTCGGGCTGTTTCCCCATCAGACGGTGGCCGCCAACGTCGGGACGGTTCCGCGGCTGCTCGGATGGGACAAGCGGCGCATACGCGCCCGTGTCGATGAGCTGCTCACGCTCGTCGGCCTCGACGCGGCGCGCTTTGCCGGTCGCTATCCGCACCAGCTCTCGGGCGGGCAGCGCCAACGGGTCGGCGTCGCCCGCGCGTTGGCGGCCGACCCGCCCGTGCTGCTGATGGACGAGCCGTTCGGAGCGATCGACCCCATCACCCGCGACCGCCTTCAGGGCGAGTTCGTGCGGCTTCAGGCCGAACTGCGCAAAACGGTCGTGTTCGTCACCCACGACGTCGATGAGGCCGTGCGGCTCGGTGACCGGATCGCCGTGCTGGCCGAGGGTGGGCGACTCGAGCAATACGCGCCGCCCGCCGACGTCCTGGGGCTGCCGGCCACACCATTCGTCGCCGACTTCGTCGGCGCCGACCGGGGCGTGAAACGGCTCAGCGTGCTCCGGCTCGAGCGTACGGACGTGACCCCGGGCCCCACCGACGGCCTACCCCAGGTTGAGGTCGGGGTGGCCCTGCGCGAAGCCCTCGCCGCCATGCTCGCCGCAGGCACGGCCGAGGTCGCAGTCAGGGACGGCGACCGCCCGATCGGCGTGCTCACCGCCGATGCGCTGTTCGCCGCAGCCGGTCGCTGAATTCCTTCGTTTCGACCGCAAGTTCTGCGCGCCCTGACCGTTACCTTGACACTTCGGGGCAGGAGAAGGGACGTGATGGCAGCAATCTTCCGTATCACCCCATTTCATGTCGGATGGCGCGTACAGGGAGAGGTGTCTGGCCGCAGGAGCCAAGACACAGTTGTCGGCGCACGCGAGCGGGCCATTGAGATCG
Organism: uncultured Actinomycetes bacterium; assembly: GCA_963742585.1. GTDB lineage: Bacteria > Actinomycetota > Acidimicrobiia > Acidimicrobiales > JACDEA01 > JACDEA01. The sequence goes on along the minus strand of CAVUMI010000009.1, from coordinate 353,446 downwards.
CCCGCTACCACGCAGTGCGCCACGAGGAGTCGCGCGTGATCGTCCTCCACGCCGACGGAAGCGTGGACGAGGAGTTCACGCCAGCAACGATTTAGGGGCGGCGACCTGGAGTGGTGAGGACAGCGGATCGGTGTCCTCACCACTCCTTTTGCTGTCGGCGTAGCTAGCAACGATGCCGAAGTCGGTCGATGACCTCCTCGCCGAAGCGCGGCGCCGGCTGCGGCGACTGAGCCCGGCGGCGGCAGCCGAGGCCGTCGCGCGTGGCGCACTACTGGTCGACACGCGCGCCGGTCGAGCAGCGCCAGCGGGATGGCGAGGTGCCCAACGCGCTGGTCGTCGACCGCAACGTGCTCGAGTGGCGACTGGACCCGTCGAGCCCGCATCGCATCGACGCGGTCACCGGCTATGACCAGGCGATCGTCGTGATGTGCAATGAGGGCTACGCATCGAGCCTGGTCGCCGCGCAGCTCCAGGACATGGGGCTCGCGCGACGCCACCGACGTCGACGGCGGCTTCCAGGCGTGGCGTGCCGCGGACCTGCCGATCACGCCCGCTATTCGGGAAGGCTGACGCCCCGCTCGGCCGAGACCCGGGCGACCACATCGGGAAATACGTTCTTCATCAGGAACAGGTCCCGCGCCATGTTGTAGTCCGGCGCGAGACCCTTGGCGTACCGCTCGAAATACATGAGCTGCTTGCTGACCAGCACGAGTTCGCGTTGCGCTTGAGCGCCGTACTCTTGCGCGAGCTCCAACTGCTGCTTCATCATCGCCGACAAGCTGACGTCGCCGAGCTTGAGATCGAGCATCGGTTCGACCACCAGCTTGATGCGCGCCGCTACCTCGTCGACCGGACCGATCTCGGCCTCGTCGCCAAGGATGCCGATGCGTTGCCACGCCCGGACGACGCGCGTGTAGTCGCCGTCGATCATCGTGGTGAACTGCACGTCGCGCACCGCGTCGCGATGCGCCATGGGCAACTCCCCCATGATGCCGAAGTCGAGGTAGCTGGCCCGGCCGTCCTCGAGCAGCCAGAGGTTGCCGGCGTGCACATCGCCATGGAACGGCCCGTGGATCAGCGCCGCCTCCATCCACACCTTCACCCCGCGCCGCAGCACGAGCTCACCGTCGATCCCGCGGCGCCGGAGCTCGTCAAACTCATCGAGCGGCACGCCGTGCATGCGTTCCATCGCGATCACGCGCGGACCGCACAACTCCCAGAACACTTCAGGAGCGGTGATCCAATCGTTGTCGCCGAACGCGGGAATGTTGTCCCGGAACCTGCTCTGACGGTGCGCCTCGAGCGCGAAGTTGAGTTCCTCGTTGGTGACCTGGTGGAGATCCTCGACGATGGCGACCGGGTTCACGAGCTTGCCCCGCTTCGTGCGGTTGATGACTCGGGCGATGCGATAGACGATGCGCAGGTCGCGGTTCATGCGCTCCGTGATGGCGGGTCGCTGGATCTTAAGCACCGCCTCTCGACCGTCGCGCAACACGCACGCATGCACTTGCGCGATGGACGCCGCCGACAGCGGCGTGTCTTCGAACTCCTTGAAGAGGTCGTCGACCGCAGCGCCAAGATCCTCTTCCACGATGCGCCGCGCTGCGCTGGCCGGGACCGGTGGCACGTCGTCGAGGCAGCGGAGGCAGGCGTCGGCCAGCGGCTTCGGGAACACACTTGGCGAGGAGGCGATCATCTGACCGAGCTTCACGAACGTCGGGCCCAACGCCATGAACGCGTCGACGATGCCGTTGCAGATGGCGACGATCCAGGGCTCGCGACTGGAGCGGCGCACGCGGACCGCGCGCCGGGCCAGCGCCATTGCGACCGCGATCGTGCCAAGGAGCCCGATCGCAAACGCGCGCCGTACCTCCCGCCAGCCGAACGCAGTAAGGCGGGGCGGGGCGACCACAAGCGCCGACTCGGGCGGGCCGTCCACGTACGGCCCCTGCAATGTCATCCCGCGACTCTAGGGTTGGGCAGCGGAAGCCCCGACGTCGGCCGGCGGCGGCGGCGCGACCGGCGCTGTCGTGACAAAGCGGTTGGCCACCACGGCAGCAATCAGGATGGCCAAGCCGGCCAGCAAGAGCGCGAGATGCCAACCGCTCATGAAGGCGTGCCGGAATGCCTGCTGCACGTGGTCAACCTGATCGGGCGGCAGCGATCGAAGGGTGGATGGATCGAGGTGCCCATGACCGGCGGACTCGACCAGCGCCTCACGCGTCGCTGGCGGGAGCCCGGTCGCGGCGAGCAACGGGCCGATCGATGACTTCAGCTTGGTCGTGAGGAGCGTCCCGAGAATGGCGATACCGAGGGTTCCGCCGACTTCGCGCGCGGTGTTGGTGGTCGCCGAGCCGAGGCCGGCCCGTTCCTGCCCCACGGCGCCCATGACCGCCGCGGTCATCGGCGTCATGGTCGACGCCATGCCGATGCCCATGATCATCAGGGCGACAGCCAGTAGCGGGTAGGGCGTGTCGGCATTGGCCCGGCTCATCAGCACCAAGCCGGTGCCGGCCATCGTCAGGCCGAAGGTCAGCGGCCTCCGCGGACCGTGGCGCTGCGCGTAACGGCCGGACTGGGGGGCAACGATCATGATCATCGCGGTCAACGGCAGCATGTGCAGCCCGGCCGAGAAAGCGGAGTAGCCGCGCACGACTTGGAAATAGAGGCTGGCGAAGAAGAACGTGCCGAACATGCCGAACGAGATCGTCAGCGCCACCAGCGTTCCCGCCGCGAACGTCGGGATGCGGAACAAGGCGAGCGGCAGAAGCGGCTCGGGCGTGGCCCGTTCCCACAGCAGGAACGTGACCAGCAAGACCAGCGCGGCGGTGAGGGAGCCAACGATCAAAGGGTCGCTCCACCCGTACTGGTTGGCCTCGATAAGTCCGTAGGTCAGCGAGGTGAGAAAACCCGTACCGAGCAAGAGTCCGGCTACGTCGAGCTTGCGAGCCTGAGGCGACCGAGACTCCTCAACGACGCGGAGCGCAACCACCGTGCCGACGATGCCGATCGGAACGTTGAGGAAGAACACCGACTCCCACCCCGCCGTTTCGACCAACCAGCCGCCGAGGGTGGGGCCGAGCGCGAGCGCGATGCCGGACACGCCCGCCCAAATACCGATGGCCTGAGCACGCTCATGTGGCGGGAACGTGACCGTGAGGATGGACAGGGTCCCGGGCATCACCATCGCTGCGCTGAAACCCTGGAACGCCCGGGCGGCCACAAGTTGCCCGGTCGACTGAGATAGCGCGCACAACAAGCTGGCGAGCGTGAAACCGATCAAGCCGCCGACGAACAGACGCTTGCGCCCAAACCGGTCACCCAGGATGCCGCCGGTCAGCAGCAGCGCGGCGAACGCGAGGACGTAGCTGTCGACGATCCACTGGAGTCCGCTGACCCCGGCGCCGAGCTCGCGGCTGATCGTCGGGAGCGCCACGTTGACGACGGTGTTGTCGAGCATGGCCATGAACAGCGCAAAACACATGGCCAGGAGAACGAGAATTTTCTTGCGCTTGTCCGGTTCCGAGAACGGCATGCGCCTCGAAGCTACGCGAGCCACAGCGTTATGCCGAGCCCTCGGCGACTGGCAGCGGTGCCTCGAGGAACACCCAAGATGCAGTTTCGCAACCCAGAGCACCCAGACTTCGAAGACGCGTCCAATTTGGAGCAGGTTGCGCGCCCGACGGGCAACTTTGGGTGCGGGCGGTTACAGCACACCGGGGCTTCTGGGTGTCGCCGCGCACCCCCTCGTCATAGTGGTGCGCCGTGAATACCGACACGGTTGCCAAGGTCCTTGCAGCTCTCGCCGCAAACGACAAGCTCCTCACTATCACCACGGCGAAGGCGGCGGGAATCGACCGTGTGGTCCTGAAGCGGGCCGCCGATGCGGGGGTGGTTCTGAGGACCGGACGGGGGAAGTACGCGGCGCTCGACGCTCCACCGCGTCGCCTGCAGTTCAAAGGCGCGCAGCTGGGCTGCGAGGCGATCTTGTCCCATCGCGGCGCGCTCTACTTCTGGGGGCTGGATGGTGTCGACGAGCTGATTCTCGAATGGAGCATTCCGCACACCACGAAGTCGGCGGTGGGACTGGTCCACCGCCGCCGGAATTTTGAGCGCCTCGAGGTCATCGACAAGTCCGGTGTTTTCGTTACGAGCGTGCGGCAGACGCTCCTCGACGTCGCCGACACCTGCGACGCCGACATCGTCGAGCGCGCGCTGGAGAGCGCGCTAAGGAAGGGGTTGGCCGAAGACGCCGACATGCGCGAGTTCAGCCGGGCAAACCCGTATGCGCGCGGCGGGCCGACGCTGCGGGCGGTGCTGGATCGGCGCCGCCCAGGCGCTCGTCCGACCGGCAGCGACCTCGAGACGCTCTGCCTCCAGTTGTACCGCCGCGGCGGCCTCTATCCGGAGCGACAGTGGGAAGTCCGCGACGACGACGGCTCGTTGGTTGGTTTCGGTGACTTTGGATTCCCACCGAAGGCCTTCATCAGTGAGGTCGACGGACTGGCGACGCACGGTTCGGAGGCCGCGCAATACGACTACGGTCGCCAGGCTCGCATCGAGGACCTCGGCTACACCTTCCGTCGATTCACTCGGTCCGACATCCTTTGGCGGCCGAAATACGTGTGCGACGTCACCAACCGAGGCATCGCCCGGGCAAATTACCTGTAACCCGCAGCACCCAAAGTTCTCGCCGACACCGATGAATCATGACGATTCGGACGCGGCTTCGAAGCTTGGGTGCACGGCGTTGCAAAGCTGCATCTTGGGGCACCCAGGTGTCGGGCGCGCGTCAGGCCTCGTAGTCGACGGTGGCGACGCGGTTCGCTACGCCGCGCATGTAGAGGGCGACCTCGACGTGGAAGGGGTCGTCCTGGTAGGTCGCCAAGTCCGCCAAGGAGTCGAACGTCCCGATGAGGGAGATATCGAAGGAGCGTTCGGACCGGAGTGCATCGGCACCCACCTGCAGGGAGCGCAGTCCGGGGACGTTGCCCTCCAGCGACCGCAGACGACGCACGGCTTCGTCGCAATCCGCGTCGGGATCCTTCAGCTTGAGAGAACGACGTGGGTGACCACGCGGCCACGTTACGCGCCCACGGCGTGGAAGCCCCCGTCGACGTGCACGATCTCGCCGGTCGTCGCCGGGAACCAGTCGGAGAGCAGCGCGACGCATGCCCGGGCGACCGGCTCGGCCGCGGTGACATCCCATCCAAGCGGAGCGCGCTCGGCCCAGACGTCCTCGAACTTGGAGAAACCGGCGATGCCGCGGGCGGCGATCGTGCGCACTGGCCCGGCGGCCACGAGGTTCACCCGGATCCCCGACGGGCCCAAATCACGGGCCAGATATCGCGCCGTCGCCTCCAGGCCCGCCTTGGCCACGCCCATCCAGTCGTACTGGGGCCATGCCTGCGATGCGTCGAAGGTCAAGCCCACGACCGACCCGCCGTTCTCCTTCATCAACGGTGCGGTGGCTACGGCCAGTGCCTTTAGCGAGAAGGTCGACACGTGCATGGCCACGCTGACGTCCTCCCAGCGCGAGTCGAGGAAGTTGCCGCCGAGGCAGGTCTCCGGCGCGAACGCCACCGCGTGCAGCACGCCATCAACGCACCCCCACCGACGCTCGAGTTCGGCGGTCAGCTCGCCGAGATGCGCGGGGTCGGTGACGTCGACCTCGAGGATGTCCGGTACCGCCGGCAAACGCTTGGCGGCCCGCTCGGTGACCCGCATCGCCCGCCCGAAAGAGGTGAGCACGATCTCGGCGCCCTGCTCCTGGGCGACCCGCGCGGTGGCGAACGCGATCGACGCGTGGTTGAGCACGCCGGTGATCAGCAGCTTCTTGCCGTCGAGGAGTTGGGTCACTGGTGCTCCGTTCATAGAGGCATGTTCGCGTGGCGGCGCCGCGGGAGTCGCTCGCGCTTCCCGAGCAGCGCGTCGAGAGCCTCGGCGATGAGCGCCCGTGTGTCCTCGGGGGCGACGACCGCATCGACGTAGCCGCGCTCGGCCGCCATCGTCGCGTTGCAGTACCGCAGGTCGTAGTCCGCTTCGAGCTCTGCGCGACGATCGGGCGCGGCGGCCAGCTCGCGGCGGTAGAGCACATTGACCGCGCCGGCCGCGCCCATGACCGCGACCTCAGCCGTCGGCCAGGCCAGGCAGAGGTCACACCCCATCGTTTTCGAATCCATGACGATGTAGGCGCCGCCGTAGGCCTTGCGCATGATCACGCACACACGTGGCACCGTCGCCGCCGCGTACGCGTGCGCGAGTTGGGCGCCGTGCCGGATCATGCCCCGCCACTCGATGTCTTTGCCGGGCTGGAAGCCCGGAGTATCGACGAGCGTGAGGAGCGGCACATTGAACGCGTCACACCACTGGACGAAGCGGGCACCCTTCTGGGATGCGCTGATATCCAGGGTTCCCGCCAGCTGGCATGGCTGATTGGCGACGACACCTACCGCATGGCCATCAACCCGCGCCAGCCCGGTAACGAGGTTGGGCGCGAACCGGGGCCGCAGTTCGAGGAACGACCCGCCATCGGCCAGCCCGTCGATGGCCATGCGGACGTCGTATGAGACGTTTTTCGCCGCGGGTACAACGGTGGTCGGCGACCCAGCCGGCGCGTGTGCAGGCTCGCGAGTGGCGGTCGTCATGTTGTTGTCCGGGAGGTAGGAGAGAACCGCGGCAAGCGCGTCGAGGGCAGCGTCCTCGTCACCACCGACCATGCTGGCCACGCCGCTGCGCGTCGCGTGCATGCTGGCACCGCCCAAGGTGTCGTGGTCGACCTGCATGCCCGAGAACGACGCGACGCCGTCGGGCCCGCTCACGTATGCGAACGCGTCGCCGGTCATGACAACGACGTCGGCCAGGCCCAGGAGGAGGGCAGGTCCCGATACGCAGGGTCCGACGACGGCCAGCAGGATGGGCACCTGGCCCGACGCGGTTGCCAGAGCACGGGCGACGGTCCCCCACGCGTGGAGGGCGGCCACGCCCTCGGTCACGTCGGCCCCGGAGGAGTTGATTACGCCGACAATCGGCAACCCGGCGTCGGTCCCGGCGGTGACCAGCCGGCGCAGCGTGTCGCCTTCGACCACTCCGATGGCGCCACGATGCTTGCCGCCTTCGAGCCGGAACCAGGCTACGCGGCGGTCGCCGAAATGACGGAACCCGGCATCGACCGCACCGCCCCGCTCGGCCGCCAGGGCCAGCATCACGCGGTCAGCACGCGACGACGAGGGTGGCGTTGTGACCGCCGAAGCCGAAAGAGTTGGATACCGCGATGCTGCGGTCGATCGGCCGCGGTTCGCCGGCGACGACATCGACGATGATCTCCGGGTCCCTGCGCTCGTGATTCGCCGTCGGCGGTACGAGGCGGTCGCGACACGCCAGCAACGCAGCCACGCACTCGACCGCGCCGGCTGCGCCGATCAAGTGGCCGGTGACGCCTTTGGTCGACGTGACCGGAACGCCTTCGCCAAAGACCTTCTCGATGGCGGCCGCCTCCGCGGCGTCGTTGAGCGGCGTGGAGGTGCCGTGCGCGTTCACGTGGCCGACATCCCCAGGGACAACGCTGGCATCCTCCAGCGCGAGCTGCATGCACGCCACCGCGCCGGCACCGCCGGGCGCGGGTGCGGTGATGTGGTGAGCGTCGCACGTCCTGCCGTAGCCGAGCAGCTCGCCGAGGATGGTGGCGCCGCGCGCCTCGGCGTGGTCCCATGCCTCGAGCACGAGGACCGCGGCGCCCTCTCCCATCACGAAGCCGTCGCGATCGACATCAAACGGACGTGAGGCAGCGGCGGGGTCGTGGCTCCTGCCGCTCAGCGCACCCATCTTGTTGAACGCCGCAAGCGCGAGCGGTGTGATCGCCGCCTCGGTGCCGCCGACGACCGCGACGTCGGAGCTGCCGTCACGGATCAAGCGGGCGCCCTCACCGATGGCGTGGGCACCAGCGGCACAGGCGGTCGCGACACACAGGTTCGGACCCGTGTACCCATACTGCAGCGCCACCAGCGCTGCGGTCGCGTTCGGCATCATCATCGGGACGAACATCGGACTGACCCGGGACGCGCCCTTCTCGAGGTAGACGCGCTCCTGCTCCTCGTGGGTGGTGAGGCCGCCGACGCCGGTGCCGATGATCACGCCGCATCGCGCCGGATCAACCGCGGCCTCGGCCAGCCCGGACACGGTCATTGCGTCGATCGCCGCGGCGAGCCCGAGCTGGGCGACACGATCGGCCCGACGGGCGTCCTTCACCCCCATGTACGCCACCGGGTCGAACCCGGTGACCTCGCAGGCCATGGTGACGGGATGGTCGCTGGTGTCGAACGCGCTGATCGGTGCGGCGGTAGAACGTCCGCCCAGGAGCGTCGACCAGAACGACTCGACATCGAGGCCGGCCGGCGTTTTCACGCCCATACCCGTCACCGCGACGCGGCGACGGGTCATGCGCCGGTCTTGGCGGCCAGCTTGCCGAGGAGCAGCGCCAGCGCGTCACCCACGATGCCGATGTCTTCGAGATCTTCCTCGGGCACGGCGATGTCGAGCCGCTCCTCCAGCGCCATCACCAGCTCGACCAGGTCGAGGCTGTCGGCGTCGAGATCATCTTTGAACGACGCCGATTCGACAACGGAGTCCGGCGCGACGCCGAGCACCTCTACCGCCACTTCACGCAGCGTGTTGAAAACATCTTCCTTTGTCATTCACTGTCTCGCTTTCTTTATCGACCCATGGAAAGCCCGCCGTCGACGGGCACTACTGCGCCGGTGATGTAACCGGCGCCGTCGGAACAGAGAAACGCAACGAGAGCGGCAACCTCTTCGGCGGTGCCGAACCGACCGAGCGGAACTGAGCTGGCCAACTCGCGACGGCGTTCCTCCGGGAGATCGTCGGTCATCGCGGTGGCTATCGGCCCCGGCTCGACAACGTTGCTCGTGATCGAGCGCGTCGCCATTTCGCGGGCCACGGAGCGGGCGAAGCCAACCAGTCCGGCCTTGGCCGCGGCATAGTTCGCCTGTCCGGCCGAACCCATCGCGCCGGCCACCGATGCGATACTCACGATGCGTCCGAAGCGCGTCCGCACCATTGCTGGCAGGGCACGGCGCGTGGTGTTGAACGCGCCGTCGAGGTTGGTGCGGAGAACGTCGCGCCATTGATCGTCGGTCATTCGCAACAGCAGTCCGTCGCGTGTCATCCCTGCGTTGTTGACGAGGATCTCGACGCGACCGAGCTCGGCCTCGACCGTGCCGAACGCGGCATCGACCGACGCCGGGTCGCCGACGTCGGCGTGCACAACGAGGTCGACACCGTCCACGTCAACGGCCTCGCGGGCGCACACCGCGACCCGATGGCCGTCGGCCACCAACGCCCGTGCCGTTGCCGCACCGATGCCACGAGAGCCACCGGTGACCAGCGCCACCCGGCCGCCCATCAGGCTGCCCACCGGAGCAGCGCGCTCGCCCAGGTCATCCCGGCCCCGAACCCACTGAGCAGCACGAAGTCGCCGTCGTCGACGCGTCCGGCGTCGGCCGCCTCGGCGATTGCGATCGGGATCGATGCGGCCGACGTGTTACCGAACCGCGCAATGTTGACGACCGTCCGATCCATCGGAATGCCGAGCCGGCCGGCGGCGGCCTCGATGATGCGCACGTTGGCTTGATGGGGAACGAACAGCGCCACGTCGCCGGCCACCGCGCCCGCCCGCTCGAGCGTGAGGGTGGCGGAGTCGACCACGGCGCGGACCGCCCGGCGGAATACCTCGCGACCCTCCATGCGGAGCCAGCGCTCGCCGGGGCGGATCTCGAGCAGGTGGGCGGCGGAGCTGTCACAGCCGATGTCCCATCCGAGTAGCCCGCCGTCGCCACCGTCGGCGAGGAGCAGTGCGCCGGCGCCGTCGCCGAACAACGGTCGCGTCGTCCGATCGCCCGGATCGATGATCCGCGTAAGCGTCTCCGCGCCAACCACCAGCCGGTTGCCCGGCAATGAGTGAGCGACGACCAAGGCGTAGACGAAGCCCGCACACGCCGCCCCCACGTCGAAGGCGCCGCACCGTAGCCCAAGGCCACCATGCACCAGCGCCGACGTCATCGGAAGCTGCTGGTCGGGTGTGGCGGTCGCGGTTATCAGCGTGTCGATGTCATCCGGCACGAGCTCCGCCCGCTTGAGGGCGTCGGCGCCGGCGGCTACTGCCAGTGAGACAGTGCCCTCCCCCGGTCCGGCGACGTGCCGCTCGCGAACTCCCGTTCGCTCCACGATCCAGGCGTCGCTCGTGTCGAGGCAGGCTTCGAGGTCGGCATTGGTGAGCACGTCGGCCGGCACGGCGAAACCCCATCCGGCAACCCTCACTGTGCTGGCCCGATCGCCTGCGTCTCCGCCTCCGGCTCACTCATGCGGCGGTCGAAGTCCTCAGCCACAGGACGGGCTGGTCTTGGCGGACACGCTCGCCTTCGTGCGCCATCAAGCCCATGAAGAAGCCGGTGAACGGGCTGGTGACCGCGGCAGAGCCTGCCGTGGTTTCGACCGTGCCAACGACCTGACCGGCGTATACGACCTCACCCTCAGCGGTGAAGACTCTCGGCGGGGTCGGACGGAAGACGCCAGCGGCCGGCGCGACGATCACGCGCTCAGGAACTTGCAGCCGCTCACCGGCGAGTACGTCGACTGTCATCGAACGGTCACGGCAACGGGCGGCGCGTTCACCACCCGGGCGGGAGTGTCGGGGATCGTGCGTTTGGCCATGGCTACGAGCGCTCCGGGGCCGCCGATCTCGACGAGGTTCGTCGCCCCCGCGCCAACGAGCGCAAGCTGACACTCGCGCCAGCGCACCGGCGAGACGAGATGGTCGACGAGCAGGCCGCGCCAGTGATCGCCCCCCTCGTACGCCCGGCCGTCGCCATTGCTCACGACCGGCACAGTCCCAGGTGCAAACGCCGTCGCGCCCAGCACCGCGGCGAACGGCTCGCACGCCGACACCATGAGTGGTGTGTGGAACGCACCGCCGACCTTGAGGGCCACCGTCTTGCGCACTCCCAATTCCGTCGCCCGAGCCACCGCCGCGTCCACACCGTCGGTAGTGCCGGCGACAACCACCTGGCCCGGCGCATTGTCATTGGCCAACCAGCACGCGTCTGGCGCCGCGGTGCAGGCCGCCTCGGCCTGCTCGACGGTCGCGCCCAGGAGCGCCACCATCTTTCCGTTGGAGCCATCCGCCGCGGCCTGGGTCAATTCCGCCCGTCGCGCCGCAAGTCGGACGCCGTCGTCCAAAGTCAGCACACCGGCCGCGACCAGTGCCGTGACCTGGCCCAATGAGTGACCGGCCATGGCAACGACGCTCTCGCGCTGGATCAATGCGTGGCTCTCCCATGCGACGAGCGAGGTGACCAGGACGGCGAGCTGTGCGTCCCGGGTGCGCACCAGACGGTCCTCATCGTCGGTAAGGAGCAACTCGGCGACATCCTCCTCGAGCACGTCGCTGGCCCGATCGACGACCCACCAGCCTTCAGAGTCCCGCCAAGGAACACCCATTTGAGGGGCCTGACCACCCTGACCCGGAAAGACAACCGCGGTTCCACCCACAAACTTTTCCGACTTACCCACGTGGCCAAGAGTTACACCTTTCATCGCAAGTTTTGAGACGATGGTGCAAACGTTGCGTTAAACGTTGTGAGATGGAAGAAGGAGGGGCCTGTGGATTACCGGGTGGATGAGTTGGCCGCCGAGGCCGGCATCTCGGTTGAGTTGCTCCGCTCCTATCAGTCGCGTGGGCTACTCCCGGCGCCCCGGCACGAGGGCCGCGTCGCGGTGTACGGCGCCCGTCATCTCGACCGGCTCCGCCTGATCCGCGAGCTCAAGGATCGGGGCTACTCGCTCAAGATGGTGACCGCCGCGCTCACGCAGGAACGCCCGCCCGAGGAGATCCTCGAGTCGCCCGAGGAGTTGCTCACGCACCGTGATGTCGCCGAGCGCACGGGCGTGCACCCGGCCGTCCTGCGCTCGCTCGAGGGGTCAGGCGTACTACGGCCTCGTCGGTTCGATGGCGAGCTGCGCTACACCGACGCCGACGTGCGGGCGGTCCGCATGTTGCTCACGCTCCTCGGGTTCGGGCTTCCGCTCGAGGAGTTCCTCGATGTGGCCAAGGTCCAAATCGAAGCGAACGATCGCGTCGCCGCCGCGGCGGTCGACCTGTTCATTCGCAACGTGCGCGAACCGTTGCTGGCCGAGGAGCTCACCCAGCGGGCCGAGGCCGAACGCTTGGTCGCTGCGCTCCGGCTCATGCTCCACGGCACGACTGCGTTGGTCGGATACCACTTCCAGCGGGCGGTACTCAACGCGGTGCAGGACGAATTGGAACGGACCGGCAGCAAAGCCGAGCGGGCGGCCCTGCGTCGCGAGCTTCGCCGCCGCGGCCTCGAGGCCGCGGCACCGGTATGACCACCCTGGTCGACCTACTCCCCCACGGGCCGCCATTTCGCTTCGTCGACAGCGTTGACGAATGTCGGCCCGGCGAGGGTGTCACCGCCCGCTACCGCGTCACCGGCGAGGAGCCTTTCCTCGCCGGTCACTTCCCCGGCAACCCGGTCTTCCCCGGCGTGATCCAGCTCGAGGCGCTGGCGCAAGCGGGAGCCATCGCCCTCCTGACTGACGAGCGTTACGCCGGCAAGCTGCCACTCTTCGGCGGGGTCGAGGAGGTCCGCTTCCGCCGGGTCGTCAAACCGGGCGACGAGCTGGTACTCACCGTGACGCTCGAGCGACTGAGCGCGCGCGGCGGCTGGGGCCGCGGCCAGGCCTCCGTCGACGGCGCGGTTAGCTGCGCCGCCCGCCTTTTGTTTGCTCTGCAACGGGCGTAGGCGTCCGACGCAGTGTTAGGGCAGCGGGACGGTCCCCGCTGGGCGGAGGAGGGCTTCCTGGCTGATCGACGCGACCAGCACGCCGTCTTTGGTGTGCATCGTCCCGCGCGCGAGGCCGCGTGCACCGAAGTTCGATACGGGGCCGACGTCGAAGAGCACCCACTCGTCGGCCCGCGCCGGCCGATGGAACCACACGGCGTGGTCGAGGCTGGCGCCCATGAACGCCCGCATGTCTGCGATGTTCGGGCGCGCGCTGCCCACGACGCCCATGTCGGAGATGAACGCGAGGCAGCACGCATGCAGCGCCGGGTCGTCGGGCAGCGTGCCCCCGACGCGAACCCAGAACGGGTGCAGCGCGAACCCCATGGACGACCGTCCGGCCGCCGGACGCATCTCGAAGGGCATCATCGACTCGAAGCGGGCGAGCGGCGACTCGGTGGCAGGCACATCGTCCGGGCCCGGCACGTCGTCGCGCACCGGTAGCTGCCAGTCGTCGCCCGCCTCGGCGCTATGGAACGACGCGGCGAGAAAGAAGATCGGTTCACCGGCCTGCGATGCAGTGACGGCGCGCGTCGTGAACGATCGGCCGTCCCGAATGCGAATGACGTCGAGCACGAGCGGCACGCCGGGACGGCCCGGACGCACGAAGTACGCGTGAAAGGAGTGAGGCGGACGGGACGCATCGACAGTGAGCGTGGCAGCACGGAGACTCTGGGCCGCCACCTGGCCGCCGAAGAGCCGCCCCGGTCCGTCGCTTGGCGTAGGTGCCTCGAACCGATCCTGACCGGTCTCCTCGAGCGTCAACAGGCGATGGATGCGTTCGGCAGCGTTCACGGGCGCCAAGTTCTAGTGGCTCTCACGCCCGGGTCAGGTCACGGAACCGTCGCTCGGTGCCCCAGCGCAGCAACGGAGGAACGAGGTGGCGAAGGATCACCGCCTGCCGCAACCAACGGGGCACGACCTGCTCGAACCGGCCGGTGTCGACGGCGCGCATCACCGCGGCGGCGACCAACTCGGCCGGCACCGGCTTGGGAAAGTCGCCGTCGTACGCGTGGCCGCGTGCGTCGAAGAAGTCGGTCTTCACCGGTCCTGGATTCACCAGCGACACGCCCACGCCGTAGTTCCCGACTTCGGTCGCCAACGCTTCGGTCAAACCAACCTGGCCGAACTTCGTTGCCGAATACGTCGCCTCGAACGGCGCGCCAATGCGCCCGGCGATCGAGCCAACGACGACAACGTGTCCCCGCCGCCGTTCGATCATCCCCGGTAACACCGTCCGGATCGCGTAGATGGTGCCGAGCAGGTTCACCCGCACGAGGCGCTCGACCAGATCGAGATCGATGCTGGCGAACGCGCCGTAGCCCCCGATGCCGGCGTTGGCCACCAGGATGTCGGTAGGCCCCAACTCGTCTTCGAGGGCGGCTACTGCGGCGGTTGCCTGCTCGCGGTCACCTACGTCGGCCACGGCGACGGCGCCCGCCCCGTCGATTTCGCGTAGCAGCGCCTCGAGATCATCCCGCGTTCGGGCGATGAGGCCGACGCGGGCACCGCGGCGTGCCGCTGATCTGGCTACCTCCCGGCCGATGCCGCGCGACGCGCCGGTGATCATCACGGTCGCACCGTCCCATTTCACCGCTGTCGGTTTCACGCCCGCAGTATCGTCGCCAGCACGATGCGCAGCTGGGTGCGTGGGTTCGCGGTCGCCGCCGGGGTGCTGTTGCTTGGCGGATTGACGCCGCCCACGTCGGCGCGACTCATCCCACCGCTCGGCCTGCCGATCCCGCCCGTGAGCGCGGGCGCGACTCCGCTCGGCATGCTGGACCGTCAGCATCCGGTCCTCGCGTTCTCCGGCACAGTCGACAATCCAACACCGCTGCCGCTGGTGAACTCGCCGGTGCCTGTCGTGTGCGCGGTGACGTGCCAGGAGTTCACATTCACCTCGGCCAGCACGCGTCCGTTCCTCGCCGCGGTCAAGGACAAGAACGGGTCACAGAACAGCGGCTGGAACCTCTCTGTCTATGACCCGTCCGACCGGCTCGTGGGGGCGGCCAACGGTGTCGGCGCCAACGGCCAGGCGATTGCGGTGTCACCGGCGACGCGGGGCACCTACCGGCTCTTTGTGACGTTCACCTATCTCTACGACGCCGGCCCGGCCTACGTCGGCGAGGTACGGCAGATGGGCGGCGCATCGTGGGCCGCGGGATCGATCAGCTGCGGCCTCACAGTTGCGGGCGTGCAGGGTTGTTACGCGCTTCCCATCTTGTCGGCCGAGCCACCGCACGATTTCCACGTCGACGGCCTGCCGCCGGTCGCGTCGACGCCACTCGGATTCCCGATCCCCGTCGAGGCGCCAACGCCGACGTCGTGCTACGCCGATGAGACGATCCAACTCGGCGCCACCCGTTGCCTGCGTTTCACGAGCAACGTCCGCAATGTTGGAGCGGGCCGACTCGACATACGCATTCCGTGGCTGTCCGCGCCGGGCGGCAGTGGCTTCCTGCCGGGACAGTGCGGAGCCGAGCAAGTGGTTCGCACGATGCGGGGCCGCGCCGTCGTCCGGCCCGCGGGTCCTTGCGAGTTTCATCCCGCCCACGCGCACTTCCATTACAAGGACCTGGTCGGCTTCTCGCTCCACGCGCTCATGCCTGGCGGCGCCATCGGACCGCAGGTCGGCAACGGGCTGAAGGAGTCGTTCTGCCTTGGCGACAACGACTACTTCGGCTTCGGGACCGCCGCGCCGAACGGCCCACGGACCTACGCCGGCCAGCCGGATTGCAACGTTCCCGCGTCGCTCACTGGGGGCACTGTCTTCGTCGAGGAGGGCATCACACCGGGGTGGGGCGACGTCTACACGTGGGACACACCCGGACAATTCATCGACATAACCAACGTGCCGGCCGGCCGCTATGTGCTGGTCGAGAAGACCAATCCGAGCAACCGGATCCTCGTGGCCGGTCCATCCCAGACATGCGCGGCGACCGAGCTGACGCTCACCGCGACCGACGTCACCGCGACCGCGGCCAAGCCTGTGGTCACCTGCCCGACGTAGGGGCGCGCGGCACACGGTTGGCCTTGACCGTGACGCCTTCGGCGCGGAGTCGACGGGCGTGCTCACGCTCGTGGCCAGGCACCAGCCGTCCCCCGGCGGTCACGACTCGCCACCACGGAACGCCGTCGCCGCGCTCGGCCAGGAACGCGCCCACCGCCGCGCCGCGCCCGGCCAGCCGGCTTCGGTCGCCACCTCGCCGTACGTCACGACGTCGCCGGGCTGGAGCGAGTTGAGTACCCCCGCCACCGCCTTCTCGAACGCCGTCATCACACCTCTTCGCGAGATCGTTAACATCTGTTTACATGGCCGGAAAGGCGAGTGCGCCGGCACCCCGCCGCGAGATGATCCTCGAGGCCGCCGCGCAGCTGTTCTTCGAGCGTGGGTTCGCGGCCACCGGAATCGACGACATCGGCGTAGCCGTCGGCGTCACCGGGCCGGCCTTCTACCGACATTTCGAGAGCAAGCACGATCTGCTCGTTGCCCTCGTCGAGCGCGCGGTGGAGCGGTTGCAAGAGGCCGTCGATCGCGCGCTGGCCGAAGCCGGCGGCAACGCCGCACGCGCGTTGCAATTGCTGGCCGAGTTCGGCGCGGCCGCGTGCGTCGACGACGGACCGCTCACCGCTATCTATACGCATGAAGTGCGCAACCTTCAGCCGGAGGCGCGCTCCGCCTGAACCGGCTTCACCGCCGAATGCGCGACTCGTGGGTGCAGACGCTCGCCTCGCTGCGGCCCGAGCTGTCCGACGACGAGCTGCGCCTCGCGGTGCACTCGATCAGTGCGTTGCAGACCTCGGTTGCCACCTATCGCGGTGACATGCCGGTGGCGCGTCAGAAGGAAATGCTCACGCGGATGACGCTCGCCGCTTTGCGCTGGCCCGACTGACCCGCTTCGACTGACTGCCGCGCTTCGACTGTCCGAGGTAGCGCCGGGCCAGATCGTCGGCGTTGAGTTTCCCCGCCGGTCCGCTGTGCACCACCGTTCCCCGATCGAGCACCACGGCGCGGTCCGCAGTGGCCAACGACCGGTGGACGTATTGCTCCACCAACACAACCGCGGTGCCGGCAGCACGGAAGCGCTCGATGCCAGCGAACACCTCGTCGACAACTAGTGGTGCCAGGCCCAGCGACGGTTCGTCGAGCAGAAGTACGAGGGGGTTGGCCGTGAAGGCACGGGCGAGAGCGAGCATCCGCTGCTCGCCGCCGCTCAACGTGCCGGCCAGCTGCCCGGGCCGCTCACCCAACCTCGGGAAGGCCGCAAACACTGCGTCGCGTCGCTCCGAAGCCTCGCCGCGCCGTTCGGGTCGGGCCGTCGCCACCCGCAGGTTCTCGGTGACCGTCAGCGACGGAAAGACGGCGCGACCCTCGGGCAACAGGTACACGCCGCAGCGGGCGAGGTCCGATGGCGCCGCGCCCACCACGCCCACGTCGCGCAGAAAGATCGACCCGGAGCGCGGCTGGATGAATCCCGCGATCACCTTCAGCAGCGTCGACTTGCCCGCGCCGTTCGGACCCAGCACCGCGACGAGCTCGCCGGCGTCAACGCTGAGGTCGACATCGTGCAGCACGTCGCCGAGGCCGTAGCCGGCGCACACGCCCTCAACCGCCAGGAGAACGCCGGTCATTTCGTCAGCAGGTCTCCGAGGTACGCGGCCCGCACCTCAGGCATCGCCACCACGGCGGCGGTCGGGCCTTGGGCAATGCAACGACCGAACTCGAGGACGTACAGGCGCGTGCACAGCGCCAGCACCAGCGAGACGTCGTGTTCGACGAGCACGACGCCAATGCCGATGTCGGCCATGATGGCCTCGAGCTTGTTGCCGAAGGCGGTGGTCTCGCCGACATCGAGCCCCGACGAAGGCTCGTCCAGCAGCAGCATCTGGGGGTCGGTGCAGAGCGCCCGACCCAGTTCGAGAAGCCGCGCCTCGCCCGGCGGTAAATCGGCGGCCGGGCGATCGCCGTGCGCGGTCAACCCCACCTGCTCGAGGATCCGCTCGGCGCTCTCAGCCGATTGATATCGCTCGCGGCGAAGCAACCGCCACGGCCGGTCGCCGAGGGCGCCGGCCTCGGTGGCGAACCTGAGGTTTTCGGCAACGGTCATCGAGCCGAACAGTTCGAGTCGCTGGAAGGTGCGACCGACGCCGGCTCGAGCGCGTCGGTGAACCGGCCAGCCCGACGCGTTCTCGCCGTTCAAACGCACCGATCCCTCGGCTCGCACCGCTCCTACCAGCGCGTTGAACAGCGTGGTCTTTCCCGCGCCATTCGGACCGATGACCCCGACGATCTCGCCTCGGTCGGCGTGCAACGAGACGCGGTCGACGGCGAGTAGGCCTCCGAACCGCACCGTGATGTCGTCGGCGACGAGGAAAGACTCGGCGGCCTCAGACACGGGCCACCAGCCGTCCGGGGCGGAAGCGTGACAGCGCGCCCACCAGCCCACCCGGGCGCGCCGCTAGAGAACGGCGCCGACGCCAAACGCGGGCGTGACCCAGGCCGACGGTTCGCCCGTCGAAAGGAGGTCGGGAAGAAATTGAAGGAGGAACGCGCCCGCCAACGCGCCGTACACGCTCTGCACGCCGCCGACGACGACCACCGTCACCCAGAGCAGCGAGCTGAACGAGGAGAAGTAGGTCTTGCTGGCGACCTGAAGGTGGCCGGCGTACAGACCACCGGCGACACCGGCGAGGAACGCCGACGCGGCGAACACCGCGACCTTCGGCCACAGCGGGTTGAGCCCGAGTGACTCGGCCGCCGGCTGACTGTCACGCATGGCGACGAGCGAGCGACCGAGGCCAGACCGACGTAACGCGCCGATCGCGATCACGAACAGCACCACCATCACCGCCAGGAACACGGCGAAGGCGCGGTCGCCGCGCAGCACGGAGGGCCGGGTTCCCCGCAGGCCGTCCTCCCCTCCGGAGAACGCCCGCCAGCTGCCAAAGACCAGTCCGTCCAGCAGCTGTCCCACCACGAAGGTGGCCAGCGCGAGGAAGAGACTCGGGAGCCGCAACGCCGGCACCGCGATGGCGAGGCCGAACGGGACGGCCGCTGCGCCCGCCAGCACGAGCGCGAGCGGGAACGGCAGCCCGGCGTCGGCAGTGAGATGGATGTAGGTGAACGCGCCGGTGCCGACCAGTCCCGCTTGGGCCAGACAGATCAGCCCCGAACTGCCGATCAACAGCGTGAGGCTGAGGAACGCACAGGCGAGGACGAGGGTGGTTCCCAACGGAAACACCTGCGCATCAGGTACGAGGAAGGCAAGGAGAAGGAGCCCGATCCCGAGGAGCTTCCAACCCTCGGCCTCGGCCCGCAGTGTGCCCGCCCACGGCGCCGAAACGCCCAGCTCGCGCAGCGACCCGCGCCGAGTGAGGAGGAGGACGAAGAACAGAAAGATGAACGGGACGCTCGGGCGCAAACCACCGAGCAGATCAGAGTGGTTGGCGAGCACCTTCAGCGAGAGGGTTGCCGCCAAGCCGAGGCCGACGGCGGCCCCGACGGTCCGGGGCAGACTCGTCAGCCGGCCGAACACCGCGGCGGCAAGTGCTGCCTGGAGGACGAGCAGGGTGAGGGTGATCGAGTCGAGTTGGAAGATCGGCGAGAACAGGATGCCGGCCAGCCCGGCGAGCATCACGCCGAGCGACCAGGTGAACATCCGGACGCGGTCAACGCCGAAGCCGGCCGCCTCGGTCAGGTCGGGGTCGTCCACGACGCTGCGCATGACGAGGCCCAGCCGGCTCAGGCGGAAGAACGCGGTCAGCACCAGGAATATCGCGGCAGCCACACCGACGACGATCATCTGGTCGTACCCAACGTAGAGGGTGCCGACCTTCACCGTTCCGGTGGGTAGGAACGGCGGCATGCGCTTGCTCGCCGCGCCGAAGACAGCCTGCACCGTTCCTTGCAACAGCACGAGCAGACCCATCGTGACCACGATCTTCGAGGCCTGGGACGACCGCTCCAGCGCGCGGAACAGGAAGCGATCGATGAAGATCCCGATGGCCGGCGCCACGATCAGCAGCGAGATCAGGAACGACAGCCACGTGGGCAATCCCCAGTCGACGCGCAGCCGGTAGAACGCATAGGCCACCGTCATCCCGACGGCACCATGGGCGAAGTTGAACAGGCCGGTGGTGCGATACGTGACCACCAGGCCCATGGCCGCGATGGCGTACACGCTCCCGATCACCACTCCGGTGGTGACGAAAGGCAGCCAGTCGGACAACGGCGCTAACGGCGCGAGCCGCGTTGGTCTTCGACGAGCTCGCGCAGTTGCGCGATGTCTTCCCGCAGCTCCCGGATCTCACGGCGCGTTGCCCCGAGATCGGTGGAGAACAGCAACGTGGCCGCGAGACCGAGAAGGAACAGCGCGCCCACCCCACCACTGATGAGATAGGGCAACTGCTGGCCCGGATCGAGCGTGTCGCTCACCCCCAGGTACCCGAGCAGGAGCGCCACCGCGCCGCCGATGCCACACACGATGGCGAGGACGATCCGCGGATCGCGGAACCGCTCGAGGATCTCGGGTGTCACTTGGACCAGCGCCGGACGAACCGGCGAAGCCTGGCGTTCGGTTGCCATCACCACCTCCAAAGAGAGCGCAGATTGGGACGGGTTGCCGTATCTCGCTCGCGCGAATCGCGAAACCACCCACCAACGCGCGACCAGCGCGCCGAGTAATGCCACCGCGACCCAGCGGTAGAGCGAGCGGAAGTCCATCAACTCGACCGAGACCACCGGGACCCGCGCCGTGACGGCGTCGCCCGGCGAGGCCGCGCCGCCGATCGGCGATGCGAGATCGCCGGTAATGCCCGACCCGAGGTCGCCGCCCGCAGCGTCGAGCCCGCCCGCCGGCAGGCCGAGGTCGGCCACCCCTCCGGCGACGTCGCTAAGTACCTCGTCGAGCAGGCTGCTGCTGCGGCCCGATGCCTCAACGGTGGCGCTGGCTTTGCCGAACGACAACGTGATCGTCGCCGGATACGGCGTGGTGTCCGGCTGGGCCAGCTCGATGGTGAGGAAGCCCGACGTCGCCGTTCCCTTGGTGGCGGTGATCGTCGACTCGCCCGGCGTCATGCGCACCGTGACGCCGGCCGCGGCGAGGGGCGCGGCCAAGGAGTCGATCAGGGGCGCAAGTGCTTCAGACCCGTTCGGTGAGGTGAAACCCTTCTCGTCGATCCCGACCGGCATGCCGGCGATCTCCGCGCCAACCACCTTCGTCTCGTCGCGCGTTGCGGTGATCTTGCCGTCGTCGACCCGGGCGGTGACGGTGCTGGTGACCTGGCCGATTCTGAAGATGCCGCCCAGGAGCCGGATGTCGTTCACCGTGCTCTTCGCGACCGACTCATAGGTGAGCGAATCGATCCGCCGGGCGAGCGACTCGGACTTGATGGACCCGACGGAGAGCGGCAACACGCCGACGGTATCGACGAAGTTCCCCACGAACGCGCGACCGTAGGCCCGGTGCTCCTCAGCTTCGGTGCGCAGTCGCAACGCGCCGAGGCCGGCGTCTGGGGCCAGCGTGACCTCATGGGTGGGCGTGGTCGGATAATCGGCCCGACTCACGGCGGGGTAGTCGGGCAAGCCGGCGACACCGGCCAGCGCGGCCAGGGTTCCCGGTAGGCCGAGCACCAGGTCGCCCGGGTCAGGGAGGACGGCCAGTGCGGTCGATCGGCCGATTTCGAGCCGCGCTTCGGCCGACACGGACGACAGGGCGATGAACTCTTCGACGGCGAGGAAGTGCTCCAGCACCAGCCGCGTCGTGATGCCGTCGGCCAGTGCCGAGACGCCGAAGAAGTCATAGCCCTCCTCGTCGGCGGTCTGCCCCCCAGCCGGGCTGGCCACCAGTGTCAGGAGTAACCCGATGGCGACCGCAGCGCCTGCCCGCTTCAGCAGAGGAAGCCCCCGCTGACTTGGACAGTGCGGGTGCCGGTGAACTTGTCGACGCGGCCGCAGGAGCCCTCGGGGTGCGGCCCCGGCGGCCACGACTGCGGCGGAATCAGACCGCCGGCGGTGAAGTTCTTGAGGCTGTGCAGGCCTGCGAGAATCTGCTTTGACGTGACGCCGCCGCCGGCCTTGACCGCGGCTTCGAACATCTTGCCCGCGACCCACGTGAACGAGAACGCGTCCGCGTCGGGCAGATCCGGCGCGAACCGCCGGTATGCCTCCCGCCACTCGTTGGCCTCAGGAGTACCGGCGTCGGAGCGACCGAACGAGGACCCGAGATAAAGGCGGTCGGTCGTGATGTCCTTGGCCCGCAGGATCGGCCTGAGCACACACGCCGCGCTGAACCAGATCGGCGTGTAGTTCTGGCGCCGCGCCGCGTCGAAGAACCGCTGGCAGGCGGCCTCCTCGAGCCCGATGTAGATGGCCTCTGCACCGGCGTTCTTGGCTTGGAGAATCTCGCTCGTGAAGTCGGGTTGCGCCAGGGACACGCCCGTGTCGACCACGATCTGCTTGCCGGCCCGCTGCCAGGCCGCCTTGAACGAACTGCGGAACCGTTCCCCCACGTCGACGTCGGTCAGGTAGAAAACCGCGGCGCGGGTGATGTTGAGGTTCGCTGCACCCCACTGGCCCAGGGCGGTGCCGCGGGCGATGCCCTGGCTGTTGCTCGGGAACGCCATCGGCGACCGGAACCAACCGGCCTCGCCCGCGTCACCACCGATGACCGGGATCTGCGCCTGCTCGAGCAGCGGGGTGCCGGCCGAGAGCGTTGTCGGGGCGAGGGACCCGACGAACGCAACGACCTTGTCCTCGCGGATCAACCGGCGGACCGCGGCGGCGTGCTTACCCGGGTCGCCGGCGTCGTCCACCGTGATGAATTTGACAGGCCGGCCCATGATCCCGCCGTGGGTGTTAACCCACCGCTCCCATACCGGGACACCGCGCCAGACGTCGCGCAAGGCCGCGCCGATGATGCCGGATCGGGTGCCGACCGCACCGAGCATGATCGGCGGCCCGGTCGGTGTCTGCGTACCGGCTGCGGATCCCGCCGACGTCACCGCCGTCTGGCTGCCGGCACTGTTGGAAGCCGCGCCGGTGGACGCCGCGCCGGCGGCGGTGTCACTCGATGTGGCGGCGTCGGTCGCTTCGGCCGACGTGCTGTCGCCCGCCACCTCTGCGGCCGTGCTTTGTCCGCCGGCCGAGACCTGCTGACCGCTCGCGGTGCCCGGATGCGGGACTCTCGTGCCGCAGGCGCCGACCAGAGTCAACGCGACCACGAGGAGTGCCGTACGGCGCATCACTCAGATGTTAACGGTGGCAAACTCGGCGGGATGGGCACCGACGTCGATCCTTTCACTCCGGCCACCGAACTCGCCGAGATGGTGCGACTTGGCAAGGTCCGTCCGACGGGGCTGGCGACCATGTATCTGGAGCGCATCGAGGCGTTGAATCCGAAGCTTGACGCCTACCTGACGGTATGCGCGGACGAGGCAATGGACGCGGCGCGATCGGTCGAAGCGGCGATCGACCGGGGCGACGAGCTGCCGCCCTTCGCCGGCGTTCCCATCTCGATCAAGGATCTGAACGACACCCGGGGCGTGCGGACGACCTACGGCACGCGAGAGTGGCACGACCGGGTGCCCGAGCACGACGATGCCGTCGTTGCCCGGATCCGCGCCGCCGGCTTCGTGATCCTGGGCAAGACCAACACGCCGGAGTTCGGCAAGAAGAGCATCAGCGAGAACCCGGCGTACCCACCGGCCCGGAACCCGTGGGATACCGGGCGCACCCCGGGCGGCTCCTCCGGCGGCGCGGCCGCCGCGCTGGCCGCCGGGCTGTGCCCGATCTCGCAGGGCAGCGACGGTGGTGGGTCGATCCGCATTCCGGCTTCCCTGTGTGGCGTCTACGGAATCAAGCCCTCCCGCGGCCGGGTGACCACCAGCCCCCGGCTCGCTGATCCACACGCGATCAACGGACCCATCACTCGCACCGTCGCCGATGCCGCCGCGCTCCTCGACGTCATGGCTGGAGCAGACGTCGGCGACGACTGGTCCGCGCCACCGCCGGTTCGGCCCTTCGCTGATGAAGTCGGACGCGACCCCGGTCATCTGCGCGTCGCGCTCACCGTCGACCCGTTCATCGCCGATACCGAGGTCACGCCCGACGCGGTAGCGGCCACCAGATCAGCGGCCGACTTGCTCGCGTCATTGGGCCACGAGGTCGTTGACGCCGCGCCGCCATGGGACCTCGTCGTGGCCGAGCAGGTCGTCAACGTGTTCGCGGTCGAGGCGGCGACTAACGCGCTGGACCCGGGCTTCCCGTCGCTCGAGTCACTCGACGTCCCGACGCGTGCGCTCGTCGCGATGGGCCAAGCCGTCTCTGCCACCACCTACGTGGCGGCGCGGCGCGCCCTCCACGACATGTCGCGCGGTGCACACGAGTTCCTCGAGCAGTTCGACCTGCTGCTGACGCCAACGGTGCCGATACCGCCCTTGCCGGTCGGCGCGTTCGACGACAACTCCGAGCTGTCGGAATGGGACGCCCTGATGCGCAGCCGGGCGCTGGCGGCCTTCACGCCGATCGCCAACTTGATCGGATCACCGGCCGTGTCGCTGCCCCTCGCCACCGACAGCCTCGGACTACCCGTCGGCATCCACCTCGTCGCCGGCCTCAACCGCGAGGCGCTCCTACTACGCGTCTCGGCCCAACTCGAGTCGGCCGCCCCCTGGCGCCACCGCCGCCCGCCGGTCTCCTAACCCTTGGCGCGCTGGGCGAAGGCGGCGACAGCTTGCTTGTGTTCGTCGCTGGCGAAAAGGCGACTGAGGCCGTTGCCCACGAAGCGGGCCAGGTCGTCGAGGTCGGCACGGCTCATCCCGGCGGCGCGGCGCAGTCCCTCTTTGAGATAGCCGAGCGCCATCGGCGGGTTGAGCGCGATGCGACCGGCGAGCTCCTGCGCCGCGGGTAGGAGTTCGTCGACGGGAAGGACGCGGGACACCAAACCGATCCGCAGCGCCTCGGCGGCGTCAATCATGTCGCCGGTGAACAGCATCTCCGCCGCCGCCGATGGGCCGATGAGCTGCGGTAGACGCCAGTAACCGCTGACGTCGGCCATCAACCCCATCTTCACGAAGAGCTGTCCGAAGCGGGCCTTCTCCGACGCGTACCGGATGTCGCAGACCACCGCGAAGTCCATGCCGATGCCGAGGGCCACGCCGTTGACCGCGGCGATCACCGGTTTGGGACAGTCGATCAGGACGGCGATCTCCGGGGTCAAGGGTGGGTTCGGTCCGGCCAGCTCGTCCATCGTGTCGGCCATGCGCGGGTCGCCCCACGCCGCTTCAACGTCATCGCCCGCGCAGAAACCCTTGCCGGCGCCGGTCAGCACGATGCAACGGACCTCGGCCGACTCACCCGCCCGCTTCACCGCCTCCTGGAACGCGAGACCCATGTCGAAGGTCGCCGCGTTGAGCTTGTCCGGCCGGTTGAGAGTGATCGTGGCGACAGAGCCATCGACGTCGTACAGCACTTCTTCGCTCATGTTCTGTAGGTTAACTCCCGCTAACAAATGGATCTCTCCGACACTCCCGAAGAGGCGGCCTTCCGGGCCGAGTGCCGAACGTGGCTGCAGGCGAACGCCGCGCCCCGCGCCGCGGATCGCGAGCACGGTGTGCTCACGTTGTTCCGCTCCTCGCCTGACGACCTCGTCGCCGCGAAGGCATGGCAAGCGAGCAAGGCCGACGCCGGTTGGGCCGGGCTCACCTGGCCCACGGAGTACGGCGGTCGGGCCGCGGTGCCGATCCAGCAGGTGATTTTCAATCAAGAGGTTGCGGCGTTCGACGCGCCCGAGGTCATCTTCGCCATCGGGGTGCACATGGGCGGACCCACGCTGATCACCCACGGCACCGAGGACCAGAAACGGCGCTGGCTGCGGCCGCTGCTGCGGGGCGATGAGATCTGGTGCCAGCTGTTCTCCGAACCCGATGCCGGCTCCGACCTCGCATCGCTAAGAACCTCGGCGACGCGCGACGGCGACGAGTTCGTGGTCAACGGCCAGAAGGTGTGGTCGTCAGGAGCGCAGTACGCGGACTGGGGGATGCTGCTCGCCCGCACCGACCCGTCGGCGCCGCGTCACGCGGGCATCAGCTGGATCGCCCTCGACATGCGCACGCCGGGGATCACTGTTCAGCCGATCAAGCAGATGAACGGTGGCGCGCACTTCAACGAGGTCTTCTTCGAAGAGGTACGAGTACCGGCCGGTGACGTCGTCGGCGCGGTCAACGACGGCTGGAGCGTTGCCACCACCACGCTCTTGAACGAACGGTTGATGGCCGGCGACCTCCTCGGTCAGGACGACATGGTCGGCGCGCTGATCGAACTGGCCCGCTCATCCGGCGCTAATCGCTCGCCGGTTGTCCGTCAAGATCTGGCGCGAATCTTCGAGGCGACGTCCACGTTGCGCTACCTCAACTACCGGTTGCTGACCGCCATCGCCCGCACCGGCTTCCCGGGCCCCGAAGCCGCGGTCGCCAAGTTGGCGACCGCACGACTCTTCGCCGATGCCGCCGACCTGGCATTGCGCATCCTGGGTCCCGCGGGCGCGGCCGCGGGTTCGCCGTGGCAGCAGGCGCGGTTGGAGGCCCCCGCGCTCCGCATCGGCGGCGGCACCGACGAGGTACTGAAGAACGTTCTCGGGGAACGGGTGCTGGGCTTACCCCGCGAGCCCCGGCCTCCGCAGTGAGGGGTGCTGACGGGCCAGCAGCGGTACGAGCAGCTTGCGCGGCGTGACATACGCCGCCGCGGCGGCGACCCGATTGGCGATGCCGGGGATCACCACCGCCCGACCTGATTCGACGCCGGCCAGCGCGTCCTTGGCGACGGCGTCTGGCGCAACCCACATGAACTTCGGTAGCGCGTTGTCGGCCTCTTCTTTGCTGAACCCCGCCGCTTCGCCAAAGCCGGTGTCGACCGGGCCGGGGCACAACGCGGTGGCGGTGACGCCGGTGCCCTTCAGCTCGCCTCGGAGCGCGTGCGTGAACGACAGCACGAAAGACTTCGACGCCGCGTACCCGGCTTGACCCGGCAACGGCTGAAAGGCCGCAGTCGACGCCACGTTAAGAATCGCACCGGTGCGTCGCTCGACCATCCCCGGCAAGAACAACGTGCAGAGGTCGACCACCGCCTCGACGTTCGTGCGGATCATGCCCAACTCGCCAGCGCGGTCGCTTTGATGAACCGCGCCGGTCGTCGAAAGCCCGGCGTTGTTGACCACCATGTCGACCGTCAGACCCCGATCGCCCAGTTGCGCGGGCATCCGCCACGCGCGTCGGCGTCGCTCAGGTCCACCGCCAACACTTCGGCCCGTACGCCATGGTCGGCGGCGAGCTCATCAGCGACGCCGCGTAGCACCTCCTCGCGACGAGCGACGAGCGTGACGCCGCGCCCCCGCCGAGCGAGCTCCTTGGCGATCTCGAGGCCGATGCCGGAGGAGGCACCGGTGACGATGCACGTGCGGTCAGGACCAGGCGGGGGCAGCGACATGCGCCCACGCTACCTACGTCAGAAGAAGCGACTCCTCTGGGCGTGGTGTGGTCAGCCGGGCGAGCAAGACACCGGCGACGGCGCACAGGACGATGGCTCCGAGCCACAGCTCCGGTGTCCACGTGAGTCCGTCGAAGACCTCGACGGCGGCGAAGTACCCCGCCCACAGCACTGCGGGAACGACGCCACCGAGGACGAGACGCGGGACGCGCCCACTCAGCGCGTCGGCCACCGCGCCGGCGAGTAGAGCAGGGACGACGAGGTACAGAGCGTCGAAGGCCTCGAGGCCGGTGACCGCAAAGGCAACACCACCGAACAGCATGGTGAAGGTCCCTCGCGGCGTGCGCCAGCGCCGCGACACGTGGAGCACAGCGCCGATCAGAAGCAGATTGGTGACGAGTACGCCGAGGAGATCCTGCACCTGCATCTCTTCGTTGAGGCCGGCGTCGGCGACGGCATGGACGCCGGCGGGCGCCTCGAACGCAGAAACATACATCGTGAAGAAAGAGATGAGCGCGACGGCGAGCGTGAGACTCAGAGCCTGCGGCCAGAAGCGCGACCACGTGGGTGCCACCTCCGACGTGTCGTTCCACGCGGCGCGCAGCGGCGCAGTCACCATCAGGAAACCGCCGATCAGCAGCAGAAGGTGCGTCGGGCTCAGCAGTGCCTCGAGATCGACCTCGATACCGAAGATCTCATGCCAGATCCCGTCGCCGACCGCGCCGACGACGAACAGCACGAGCCCGACGGTCGTCACGCCATCGAGCCCTCCGACCTGGATGTTGGTCAGGCTGCTCCGCCGGTCGTGCCACATGAACCACAACACTGCGGCGCCAAACCCGGAATACAGCACTGCGTGCCATGGCGAGAAGAAGGTCTCGGGCTTGTTGACCTCGTGCGCCCAGCCGTCGAGAAACAATCCGGTGATCATCCAGGTGCCGAATACGGCGACGGCCCCTTCTTCGGCTCGGGGCCGTACGGGCGCTTCAGCGACGACTGTCATCACTGCCACGGTACAAACTGCGCTTAATGGCGCGCATCATCCGCGGGGACGATTACGCCAGCCGTCTAGGGAGTCGTGACGAGGCAGCTCTCGATGGCGGCCTGGATGGCGGGGAGCGTCCGGGCCACCTCGTCATAGTCGATGCGGTCCGCGATGTCGTTCGCGCCGGCGGCGACGAGCAAGGCGCGCAAGTCGGACAACTTGGCGATGGTCCACCCAGGCGGGTCGGCGGTCAGCGCCGGCTCGAAGACCCGGTCTCCGACATCGCCGTCGCGGAACCGCGGGTGATGGTGGTGACGGGCTTCGCCGGTGGGCGGGTCCACGACCACCAACAAGTCCGCGCGCCACAATCCGCCTTCGCCAACCGGTAAGACACGAAACCCTTCGTTGCCGTCTCGGTTGCCCGGCACAAGCTCGACCCGACGAAGCTCGATCCGCGCCCCGGCTTCGAGGTCACCATCGTCCGGACACGTACACGCCGCAACCGTCACGGCCACGGGGCCAAAAACGAACGCGTACTGCATGGCGCTCAATCTAGGACTCGAGCAGCGCGCGGAGCGCGGCGAGATCCTTACGGTTCGCCCGTCGCACCGAGGCGGCCATGAACGGCGCCACGACCGCGGAAAAGCCTGAGGGCTCGCCCCGGTTGCGGAGCGTCATCCGGGTAGCGCCATCTCCGGCCGGCGTCCACGTGTAGGTCGTCTCCATAGGGAACGGACCCTGCGCGGTCCCCATGACAAGTCGTTCGCCGGGGATCAGCTCGGACACTTCATAGGTGTAGGTCAACCGCCGGCCAAGGAAGCGCGCGACGAATGCCATACGCGATCCAACGCGCAGCGGGGGCTCGGTCTCCCACTCGACCGATTCGATGTTTTGATACCGAGCGCGGCGCGTTCGAGGGATCAGCGACGAAAGCGGCGACCTCGGCGACCGGGCGCTAAATCGTCGCCTCCGTCGTTACATCGACTGCCATGACAGCCTCCTCAGCGTGTGGGGATCGAGCGCAGGGAGCACACCGACCACGCCAGCCAACGTGCACAGCCAGACGCTACGGTCCGCGCCGATCTGCGCCCAAGCACTACCGAAGCACGCGGTCGAGGGCGTAGTCGATCGCCGCGAATGCTTGGGCTTCGGTCAACATGCCGTCGAGAACCGACTGGCTGATGTTTGGGACAAGCGCGGTGAGAACCGTCGCCTCCATTTCAGGGTCGGCGCCCTTCACCACCTTCCCGCGTCGGAGTTGGTCAGCGATCGTCGCGTGCATCATGCGAGGCACGCCGAGCGGTCTCGGTGTGCAGCGCGACGTACATGAGCATGGCGACGCGGCTCTCCTCATCGATCGGGATGAACGAGGTGAGGAACGCACGCACCCAGGCCCGTCCAAACGCAAAAGCGTCGCTCGCGGTCGCGGAACGCGGCGTAGCGGATCAGGACGCCTCCACCTGCGGCTCGATCCTTGCCAGCACCCGCCGGGCGCGCCACACGCTCGGGTCCGTGGCCATCCACCGCGCCACCGGCCGTGTGACAAATATCACGCGCACAGTGTGTTGAACAGCAACGTTCACAAGTAGGGACACGTCGTCTACTACAGACATGACGGGGCACTGGGGCATGACGCTGGCAGGTCGGATCACGGGAATTGCGGGCATCGTCGCCTGCGCATTCGTCGGACTGGCCCTGAACGCGGCGCCTGCTGGGGCGACTGCGAACCCGAACGAGGGCCAGATGGCCTCGGAGATCCTCGGATACATCAACGGCGAGCGCCAGGCCCGTGGCCTGCACCCGCTCAGCCTCGACAACTCCTTCTCGAATGGCGCCCAGCTCGTCTCCGAGCAGAACAGCCGTAACGGCACGCCCAATAGCCACACCAGTCACCCGGGTGCCAACGCCGAGATCGTCTACTGGGCCAGGAATCTCGGCAGCAGCGCCGCGGTGAACTGGTGGATGGGCTCGGCGACCCACCGCTCGATCATGCTCTCGCCGGCCGCCACTCGCATTGGCATCGGCGTGGCGTGCAACGGCAACAGCTTCGACGCCACCGCTTGGACTGACGGCGACATGCCGGCCACCGAGGCCGCGCCCGTGAACACACCCGCCAACAGCGGGACCAAATGCGACCCGAACTCGCAGCCGCATCCGGCCCCGGCCGCCGCGTCCACTCAGCAGCCGGTCGCCCAGCAACCGGCCCCGCAGCCCGCTCCGGCCCCGCAACCGGCACCGCAGCCCGCTCCGGCCCCGGCGCCGGCGCCCGCTACCCAGCCGGCCCCGGCGCCGGCACCCATCGCGTCGAGTGTCGCTGCGCCCGCGAGTCAACCCACGACCGCCCCCGCCTCGGGGTCAACGGTCGCCGGTGAAGTTGCGCCAACGGCGGTCTCTCCGGCGGCTACAGCTGAGGTTGCCGGAACAACGGTCGCCCCGGCGAATGCCACCGAAGCCGCCGTCCAGGAGGCGAGCCCGGCCAGTGTCGCGATCGACAAGGTCTCCAACGCCTCCCCCGCCACGGAAAGCCCGGCCCTAGTGCTAATCGTCGGCGCCGGCATCGCGATCGTCGCCCTCGCCGCCGGCGCCCTCAAGCTTCGCCGCCGCTAGCCAGCCGACCACCTACTGTCGGCGCTGTGCCCGATACTGCCTACGCTCCTTGCGGCGATCTCAGTCTCGCGTATCAAGTCTTCGGCGATGGTCCGATCGACATGGTTTTCGCGGGCTCGTTCGTGAGCCATATCGAGTTGATGTGGACGCTCCCTGAGGCCAAGGCTTTCTTCGACCAGCTCGGCACGTTCTGCCGCGTCCTGTTCTTCGACAAGGCCGGAGTCGGTCTGTCGGACCCGGTCCCGAAGGTCCGAACCCTCGAAGACCGCGCCATGGAGCTCGAGGCGGTCATGGACGCCGCCGGCTTCGACAACGCGGTGGTATTCGGCGTCAGCGAAGGTGGCCCGGCCGCGGTTCTCTTTGCGGCGACGCGCCCGACGCGGACACGGGCGCTGATCCTGACCGGCACGTTCGCGTTCGCGGGCTATGCGGGTTGGGAGGACGTCGAGGCGGATCCCCATGAGCTTCGGGGGCGCCTCGTGCCGGAGCTCGGCGAGAGGTACACGCCAACGATCGACGGCATCGTTCGAATCCAGTCCCTCGCCCGAGCGGTGCAGACGAAGTGGGGAAGTGGCGAAGCGCTGCGATGGCTGTTGCCGTCGGTGAAATCCATCCGGCAACTGGGCATGCTCGAACGTATGAGTGCGAGCCCTGGCATGGCGCGCGCCACGATCGAGGCAACGTTCCGTATCGACGTACGCCAGATCCTGCCGACGATCGCGCTCCCGACCTTGGTGATCCACGCCAAGGAAGACCCGGTCCCGATCCAGGGTGGCAGGTACCTTGCCGACCACATCCCCGGTGCGCGCATGATCGAGGTCGAGGGTGAGGACCACGCGCCGTGGTTCACCGATCCCGACGGCATCACCACCGCGATCGAAGAGTTCCTAACCGGCACGCACGCGGCGCCGTCACTGACTCATCGTGCGTTGCGGACGGTGGTGTTCAGCGACATGGTGTCCTCGACGGCGCATGCGGCGGCAATGGGTGACGAGCGCTGGCGCGGCGTCCTGCAACGATTCGGCGAGATCACCGCGCAGCTCGCAGAGCGCTTCGGCGGCACGCTCGTGAAGAACACTGGCGACGGTCACCTCGCCACCTTCGACGGGCCGACACAGGCGATTCGGTACGCGGAGTCGCTCCGGGCCGATGCGGAGGGCATCGATGTGGAAATCAGGGCCGGCGTCCACACCGGCGAGTGTGAACTGATCGGGGACGATATCGGCGGGATCGCCGTGCACATCGCGGCGCGGATTCTCGGTCACGCCGCGCCCGGGGAGATTGTCGTGTCGAGCACAGTCCGCGACCTTGTCGTCGGCTCGGGCATTGGCTTTGACGACCGCGGCACCTTCGAGTTGCGCGGCGTACCGGGGCAGTGGCAACTGATGGCGGTCGACCCGAAGGGCGCACGCGCTGGGTCAGCCGAGGCTTCGCTGGCGGCGACCCCGACGCCGGGGACGCGCACAGCGATGCGGCGATCGGACCGCGCCGTCGCGGTCGTGGCCAAGCGAGCGCCCTGGCTCATGCGCGGCATCGCCCGTGTCGCTCCCGCCACCGGCCGCACCTGAGCGAGCGGCGCGGCTCGCCCGAGTGCACTCGTGCGCGCTGCTCTACCGTCGCGCCCATGACCGAGTTTGTCGAACAGGATCTCAGCGGTGCCTCCTTCGAGCGGGTGAGCTTGCGCGACGCCAGCTTCTCGCAGGTCCTCCTGAACAATGCGCGGATGTCCAGGGTCGATCTGAGCGGCGTGGACGTCCGCGGGGCGCTGCTCCATCGGGTCCGGATGCGCGGCATCGAGTTGGCTGATGTCGAGATCTCCGGTGAGCTCAAGAACGTCACCATCAACGGCGTTGACATCGCCCCGCTCGTCGATCGCGAACTCAACCGACGCATGCCCGACCGGGCGAAGATGCGTCCGGACAACGTCACCGGGTTCCAAGAGGCGTGGGCGATCCTCGAGCGGCTCTGGGAGAGCACGATCGAGCGCGCCCGTTCACTGCCACCCGAGGCGCTGCATACGCGCGTCGATGACGAATGGTCATTCATCGAGACCCTGCGCCACCTCAGCTTCGCCGAGCGCGGCGTGGGTCGGTCGGATGATCCTCGGCGACCAGTCTCCGTGGGACCCGCTGGACCTCCCGTGGGACGAGGCACCCGGCTGGGACGGCATTCCGTGGGACCGCGAGGCGCTGCCCACACTCGACACCGTGCTCGCGGTGCGACGGGAGCGGCAAGCAATGGTCAGGGGTGTCATCGAGTCGCTCACCTCTGAGCAGCTCGCATCCATGGTGACGCGCACCGAGCCCGGATGGCCCCAGCTTGAGGCCTTCCCATTCAAAGAGTGTCTGCTCATCGTGGTCGGCGAGGAGTGGGAGCACCGCCGCTATGCCGAACGCGACCTCACGGCCCTCGAGGCTTCGACCACGCACTGATCCCGCTGCGAGCGGCGAGCGACTGCGAGCGAGCAGCCCCAACGGGATTCGAACCCGTGCCGCCACCTTGAGAGGGTGCGCCAACCCGTCTCTGGCTTTGCTCTCCACCCTCGAAATGGCGAGCGGCGACTTCGAGTCGATGCGCCACTACACGGCACCGCGCGGTATCCAGTGACGAGACCGACCGCCCGTTCCTCGACAACGTCCTGCTTTGGCTCGGCCGCAGCGACGATGCCGCGACAAAGGTACAGGTCACCAGTGACCAAGTCGCCCTGATACTCCGGGCCCGACGGCAGAGGCGCGACGACGCAGACCCGGCGTTAGGTGATGCTCGGCTACCCAGCGCGGTCGTACGCGGCGAGGATTGCGCGGGCGGTCTCGACGAGTCGCGTTCGCACTGAGTCGGGCGAGAGGACTTCGATCTGGTCAGCGAATCCGGCGAGCCGGGCGACTGCCGCGGCGTCGTGTTCGAAGCTCAGCGGAATGGTTCTCCAACCGGCTTGGTCGATCGCTGAGTTTGCGATCACGGACAGGATGCGTTCGCCGAACACTTCCGGCATGGCTTCGACCGCATCCTGCGATGCGTTGACTATGACTTCGATGCGAGGTCGCGTGCGCTCGAACTCGGCGGACCAGTCGTCCCAGAAGCCGATTAGGTCGAAGTCTTCGGGTCGATCGAACGTCTCGGCGAGCGTTTGGAGGCTCTCGATGCGCGCGACGCTAAGCACGAAAGGGGATGCGGTGCTGGTCACGACGGCGTACCAGGCGCCGGCTTTGTTGACGAGGCCGAGCGGAGCGAGACCGTCTCGGCGCTTGCGGTTGTAAGTGACCGTCACCCGACGCGTCCGCCGGACAGCCTCGGCAAGCGCCGGGAGATGAGGTACGGGCTGATTCGTGCCGAACCATCGCGGCACGTCGATGTGGAACGTAACGGGCTCGGCGGCGATCCCGCCGGCAACGCGCACTTGTTGGAGCGCGGAGTCGAGCGAGGAGCCGAGGCCCAAATCGCGCAGCGGCGCGGGGACTCCGAGCGTCAACAGTGCGGCTGCTTCCTCGGGTGACAGCGCTGTGAGCGGCATCCGGTAGCCGTCGAGGAGTTGGCAACCGCCGCCTGGACCGGACTCCGCATATATGGGCACGTGCGCGGCGCTGAGTGAATCGATGTCGCGGTAGATCGTCCGGACCGAAACCTCGAGTTCCTCGGCGAGTTCCGAAGCGGTCATTCGGCCCCGGGCTTGCAGCAGAAGCGCTAGGCGCAGTAGCCGGTCGGCTCGCATCTCAGGATCGTAAACCCTGATCACTGACAGGAGTTGTCAGGTATTCCACCGCACACTCGCGCAATGGATCCAGAGTCGTACCTTCACCCCGGCGCGCTCACCGCGCTCAGTCCCGAACAACGGCGCCTCGTCGACGACCTTCCCCGCGAACCCATCGAACTTTGTCGCGCCGCGCAAGGTCTTCTGGTCCTACCGCCAGCCTCGTCCGGCACCGATCTCTCTGATCGGCGGCTGAAAGAGCGGAACCTTCGCCCGGCACAGGCCATCTGCAACGCGGCGCTGCAGCGGGACGATCGGCCGTTGAGTTCGCAACGTGCGCTAAGGGATCGAGTCACAGGCACCTGCCGCCACTTCGCCGTCCTGTCCTGCGCGTTTCTCCGCGGCGCGACATTCCCGCCCGCGCCCGATGCGGCTTCGCCACGTACTTCACACAAGGTCTCGCGCTCGACCACTGGATCACCGAATACTGGAGTGACGCCGACCCCGGCTGGGTCCGCATCGACAGTGAGATCCTCGACCTCGACGTGATCGACAACCCACACGCCCTAGTCGCCGGCCAGTTCCTGACCGGACCTGAAGCGTGGCGCGAATACCAGCGAGGAGCAGACCCGAGCACCTTCGGCGTCGACGGCACGGACAACTTTGGCGTCGGCGAGATCATCGGCAACGCAATCCGCGACCTCGCAAGCCTCAATCGCGTCGAGATGCTCCCCTGGGACGAATGGGGTCCGATGGGCGACTGCTACAACGGCACAATCGCTCCCTGGGTTAAGCAACTCATGGACGACTTCGCGGCCGCGACCATCGACAACGAAGACGCCTTCACCGATCTCTACGCGCGTATCGAATTGCCAGAGTCCATGATCGGCTGACCGGCAACATTGAGGATCAGTTCCGGCACGATCGCCGCTCAGCCGGCGTTCTGAGGCAGGATCAAGCGCCGGTCATGCATACATGGGAGGCTCCGATGGCTACCCAGATATCGCCGATGCTCGCAGTAGGGGAACCTGGCGCAGCGATCGCCTTCTACGAGAAGGCGTTCGGTGCCCAAGAGCTCTGGCGAATCGACAATGGGGGACCCGTCGTCGCTGGCCTGGCGATCAACGGCGCCGAATTCTTCCTGGCGAGCGCGAATCCGCCGCGCACTGGAAGTCCGGATGCAGTTGGAACGACGACCGTCCGGATCGAACTCTTCGTCGACGATCCCGTTGAGGTGTACGAGCGCGCAGTCGCCGCTGGCGCGAGCGGCGGCGATCCGCCGGCCGAGCGCACCCACGCGACGGTGGATGGGTCCAGCTTCAAGATGATTCAGGGTGGGGTGATAGACCCTTCTGGCCATACCTGGCTGATCGGCAAGTTCCTCTAAGCACGTCTCATTGCTTCCAACGGGACTGGAGGGTGTCCCCGAAGTGCCGCACTGGGGCACTTTGATAACGGCCGCACAACGCTCCGCGGTACTCGCGGAGTCTCGTCCGGTTGGCAGCCCGACGAGCGCGACGCGGGCTGCGGTTGCGGATCGCGCTGATCCGCCCGAACACGTCCTCCACAGTGCGCTCGTCAAACGTTGTGGTCGATCGTCGGACGATCGTTGGCTGTCATGACCGAGCAGCCCCAACGGAGAGAGCAAGAGCAGCCCCAACGGGATTCGAACCCGTGCCGCCACCTTGAGAGGGTGCGGCGATCCGTCTACCCAGTGCTTTCGTGTGCCATCGAGGCACGTCGAGTCCGCCGCACAGTCCAGGGCGTACGCCTCAGTCGACCCGAGTTACACGACTGCCACGAGCGACTTGGACCCGCGACCTTCGGGTTATGAGCCCGACGGTCGATCGATCATCGCTCCGACTCGCGCGCGTACTGCCACATCGATCGCAGTGGTGCTTGCGAGGCGCTTCTGCAGCACAGACGGCTCTACGAGGTCCGCGCCGATCAATGCTCGGCAAAAGTCGATGTCCTTCGCCCGACCTGCGACCGCCTTCGCGATCCACAGGTCGTGAAGCTCAAGGCACCACGCCACGACGCCGTTCGTCGAGGCCTGCTCGTACCGGACGAGCCGCTTGCGCCATCCCTCGGGAACGACCGCGGTCGTTTCAGCCACGCCTTGCGCGTAGTAGCCGAAGCTTTCGTGGAAAATCGAGGCCTCGCCGATCGAGCCGTCGATGAGGTCCGCCAAGCGGCCGTCGACATCGTCGAACGGGACGATGTCGACTTCGACCGAACGCTGCGCCTCCGGGGGGATGTTCGCCCCAACCGACCCGTGGATAGCTTGGCTGCCGACGACAAGGACCTCGTCAACGCCGAGCACGCTGCCAGCGGCCCGGATCGCATGATCGAATTGTTCGCGGTTCACACGGCTGCCTCATCGTGGCGGAAACGTCGATAGACCACGGCTCGCTCGGTCGCCGACAGGACACCCGCGAAGGGAGTGACCTGGCGAAGGTCCCGCGCGTGCGCCCGCGGGTCGACGAGTACATCGAGCAGCTGGTCGAGCGGTGCGCGCAGCAGACGCGCCCATTCGACAAGTAGCGGCCGGGCGGACGGATTCGCCGTCTGCATCCTTGTGAGTGTCCGCCGGGCGCGGCGGACTAGAGCGTCTGGATCGGCTGCGAGCTTCAGCGCCAGCGCGCGATGTAGCGCCAGGCTTCGGCGGTCTTCACGTGTCATGGTCGGAACGACCGTCGGCGCGATCTCATAACCAACGGCACGCGCAAGCTGGTCGAGCGTTCGCAGCGTCGGGCTCTTGCGGCCCGACTCATAGGCGGCGATCGTCGGCTGCGACGTGCCGGCTCGGGAGGCGAGTTCCGCCTGAGTGACACCCGCTCGCGCGGAGGTCACGAACCGTTGACATGACGTCAGTATATCCGATCAGATATGACATCGACGTTGTGGTCGATTGTCGGACGATCGTTGGCTGTCATGCCGAGCAGCCCCAACGGAGAGAGCAAGAGCAGCCCCAACGGGATTCGAACCCGTGCCGCCACCTTGAGAGGGTGGTGTCCTAGGCCGCTAGACGATGGGGCCAGCGAGCGAGAGAACTTACCATCAGGCCGCCGCGACCCATTCCTCGCTACGCCGCCAGAGCTCGGCGGCCAGCTCGGGAGTCGCCACCGGGTTCGGTTCCTTCTCTTGGCAATCGTCGTAGTACCGACCCGTCTGATCGGCCAGCTCCGGCGCGGTCGCGCACCACAGGGTGGTCTTGGCGCCTTCCTCCGTCGACCGCATGAACAGGTTGGTCAAGGGCTTGATCAGCGGCGCCAACAGGGGGACGCGCCGCGCCCAGATGTCGGACGCGATGGCGCCCGGATGCAGCGAGTACGTCGTGACGCCGGTGCCCTCGAGGCGCCGCGCCAGTTCTTGGGTGAACAGCACGTTGGCGAGCTTCGAAACCGCGTATTCACGCAACGCGCTGACGCCCTTGGTTGGCTGCCGCACGTCCTTCCAGTCGATGCCCTTGGCTTGGTAGTGGCCCACGCTCGAGACCGTGACGATCCGCGCGGGCGCGCTCGCCTTGATCTTGTCGAGCAGGAGCGCCGTCAGGAGAAAGTGCCCAAGATGGTTGATGCCGAACGTCAGCTCGAAACCATCGTCGGTGATGCCTTGCTGGCCGGCCACGCCGGCGTTGTTGATTAGGACGTCGAGCGGCACGTCCTTGGCGAGGAACGCGGCAGCGCACCCGCGGACCGACGCAAGGTTGCCGAGGTCGAGCGACAGGAAATGCACCTCCGGGTTGCCGGAAGCCGATGTGATCTCGTCGATTGCCTCCCGTGTCTTGGCCTCGGACCGACACGCCAAATAGAGCCGGTGACCCTCAGTCGCCAGTGCCTTTGCGGTGGCCTTGCCGATACCGGTGTTGGCGCCTGTGATGAGGATGGTCTTGGCGGGTGTAGTCAAATCTTCTTGTTGGCGGCGAAGTTGTATTTTCCGCCCTTGACCTCGCCGGCCTCAGAATCGGTGGGCTCGAGATCCTCGAGGTCTTCGTCCGCAACCTTCGGTGTCTGCTCTTCCGGGCTCATCGCACACTCCCCATGTCGATTCACGTCAGTCCATCACGATTCTGGAGGCAATAGCTGTCGGAAAACGACAGCGATTGCCTCGAGAATGAGTGGCTCGGGGGGGAGGACTCGAACCCCCAATGTCTGGACCAGAACCAGAAGTGTTGCCGATTACACCACCCCCGAAGGGCGGTCCACATTACCCGAGGCGGTCGCGGGCGCTGCGCAAACGGGTGAGGGTCGCTTCCCGCTCGAGCACCTCGAGCGCCTCGAACAACGGAGGGCCCACCGCTCGACCGGTGACGGCCACGCGTACAGGAAAGTGCGTCTTGGTCAGGCCCAGCCCGAGACCCTCCCCGACGGCGATCGTCGCGTCCTTGATCGCCGTCGCGGTCCACTCGATATCGGCATACCGCCCCAGCACCCCATCGAGAATGTCGACGGCCGGGCCTTTCATGTGCTTGGCCCACGCGGCGTCGTCGATCACCGGCTCGGGGATGAACAGGAAGTCGATCATCGGGCCGACGTCGCTCAACACCTCGATGCGTTCCTGGACGAGCGGCGCGATCTGCTCGAAAACGTCGTAGTCGACGTAGGGCACGGCCTGCTGAAGGAAGGGCCCCGCAGCTGAGACGAAGTCGCTCGGGGACAGCTGGCGGATGTAGTGGCCATTGAAGTGGCGCAGCTTCTTCACGTCGAAGAAGGCCGGCGCGCTCTTCACGTCCTCCAGCCGGAACTCGGCGATCATCTCCTCGACGGTGATGAACTCGCGATCCTCCCCGGGCGACCATCCGAGCAACGCCAGGTAGTTGCGCATCGCCTCGGGGAGATAGCCCTCGTCCCGGTAGCGCTCGAGTTCGACATTGTCGGTCGGCCGCCGCTTCGACAACTTCTGGCGCTTCTCGTTGACGACGATCGGTAGATGCGCGAATACCGGAACGTCGCCGCCACCCAGCGCCTCCCACAGGAGCACGTGTTTCGGCGTATTGGGAAGGTGCTCCTCGGAGCGCACGACGTGGGTGACCCGCATGTCCATGTCGTCGACCACGTTGGCCAGGATAAAGAGCGGCGAACCGTCGCTGCGCTGCAGCACGAAGTCCTCGATCGTCGAGTGTTCGAACGTCGGCTCACCCCGCACAATGTCGGTGACCGTCGTGGCGCCGTCATCGGGCGTCCGGAATCGCAGGGCATGCCCCGGCCCGGGCCCGAGTCCCCGATCGCGGCAGAAGCTGTCGTAGCCCGGCGTGGCGTTTTCCTTGGTCCGGGCCTGGACAATGTCACGGGTGCAGTCGCAGTAGTAGGCCTTGTCGTCCCCGACGAGCCGGTCGGCCGCGGCGGCATACAAGGCGAAACGCTCGCTCTGGCGGTAGTACTCGTCCCAATCGAGGCCGAGCCATCGCATCGCGTCGTGGATGCCGAGCACCCACTCCTCCTTGTTGCGCTCGGCATCGGTGTCCTCGACTCGCAGGATGAACTCCCCGCCCAGTTGCTTGGCGAAGAACCAGTTGAAGAGCGCGGTCCGTCCGCCGCCGACGTGGAAGTAGCCGGTGGGCGACGGACAGAAGCGGACACGAACCATTGCGTGCGAGCCTAGGAGCAGTGGAGAAGATCACCGTCGTCCTGGTTCATCGCGAGCAACCTGAGGCATGCGTGATCTCCAGCCGCGCACTTCGCGACCAGGGCGCCCGCATCCTGATCGTCGACAACGGCTCATCGCCGGCCGCTCGCGATCACCTTCGCGCGCATGTTCCGAATGCCGAGTTCGTCTGGCTGGACACCAACAGCGGGTTTGGGCCGGGGGCCAACGTGGGTTTCCGGTACTGGCTCGAAAACTGCGAGGGCGACTGGGTGGGGCTCGGGCCCCACGACGTCTTGCCCGATCCGGACTGCTTGCCGCGGCTCCTCGACGCGGTGAAGGGCCGGCCTCGTGCCGGGCTGGTCAGCGCGGAGTTCGGCACCGCCGAGAAGCCCGTGGTCGACCCGTACTTCGGCGGCATCCAGCGGCCGGCCGAGCGCGGCGCCGGATGGCAGGACGCCGGCCATCCGCACGGCACGTTGATGTTGGCCCGCCGGCAGTGTCTCGAGGACATCGGCCTCTTCGACGAACGCTACTTCGCGTACTGCGAGGAAGCCGACCTTGGTCAGCGCGCCCGTGACGCCGGGTGGGAGGTCGGGATCGTCTGGGGCGCCATCGTCCGCAATCCCAACCAGGCGTCGCCGATGCCGATGGTCGAGTACCTGATGCTGCGCAACTCGTTGCTGTTGGTGCGCACCCACTTCGGCCGCTACCGCACGTTCATCCGGATCTGTTGGGCACTGGTGAATACGACCCGGCTGTGGCTCCAGCCGTCACAGCGCACGGATTGGTGGGCACCGCATGCGCGCCTGCGCGCCATCACCGACT
Source organism: uncultured Actinomycetes bacterium (assembly GCA_963742585.1). Lineage (GTDB taxonomy): Bacteria > Actinomycetota > Acidimicrobiia > Acidimicrobiales > JACDEA01 > JACDEA01. The sequence continues at coordinate 312,395 of CAVUMI010000009.1, read as the reverse complement.
TCCTGCGGGGCAGATTTGGACCACCGCCCCCGAGCTACACGATGGCGGTGGCGCGGCCTTCCCAGTAGCGGTCGCGTAGGAGGCGCTTGTAGAGCTTGCCGGTTGGGAGTCGAGGTAGCTCCGCCTCGAAGTCGACTGTTCGCGGACACTTGAAGTGCGCGAGGTTGTCGCGGCAGAACGCGATCAGCTCACGTTCGAGTTCTGGCCCCGTTTCGATACCGGGCATCGCCTGGACGACGGCCTTGACCTCCTCGCCCAGGTCGTCGTTGGGAACGCCGATCACTGCGGCGTCCATCACCTTCGGGTGGGTGATCAGCAGATTCTCGGTCTCCTGCGGGTAGATGTTCACGCCGCCCGAGATGATCATGTAGCTCTTGCGATCAGTCAGGTAGAGATAGCCGTCGTCATCGACATAGCCGACGTCGCCCACTGTGCTGGCCACGTTGCCTTCCTTCTCCGTGCGCGATTCGGCCGTCTTCGCCGGATCGTTGAAGTAAGTGAAGTTGGTGGCGCCGCCGAACCACACGGTTCCCGGCGTCCCGACCGGGCACTCTTTGCCGTCGTCGTCGAGAATCAGCAGCTGGCCCATGATCGGCTTGCCCACGGTGCCCTTGTGGGCGAGCCAATCCTGGGATGTGCAGAACGTGAATCCCTGGCCCTCGGTCGCGCCGTAGTACTCGAGGATGATCGGGCCCCACCACTCGATCATCGCTTCCTTCACCGGCACCGGACACGGCGCCGCGGCGTGGACAATGCATTCCAACGACGAGACGTCGGCCGCGGCCCGGACCTCGTCGGGCAACTTCAACAGGCGCGTGAACATCGTCGGCACCATCTGCGAATGGGTGATGCCATGCGCGGCGACCAGATCGAGGAACTGTGCCGGATCGAACTTCTCCATGATCACCGAGGTGGCCCCGAGCCGGATCGCCGACGAGACGCTCGCTTGGGGCGCCGAGTGGTACAGCGGTGCCGGGGACAGATAGTTCATGCCCTCGCGGAAGCCGAACATCACTTTGACTGCGGCCATGAGCGGGAGGGCGTCAGCGGGGTGCATGTCGGGCAACGGACGGAGAATGCCCTTGGGCCGGCCCGTGGTGCCCGAGGAGTAGAGCATGGCTGCGCCGAGGCGCTCGTCGTCCACCGCGGATGTTCCCTGGCCGGCCACCGCGCGTGCGTACGACTCGTAACCATCCGGCGGGGTGTCGGTGTCAACCATCAACCAGCGCTCGACATCCGGGCACAGGGCCGGGAGTTGCGCTGCGACGTCGCGCTTGGCATGCGACGTAACGACGATGCGCGAGCGACTGTCGTTGACGATGTACGCCACCTCATCGGCGGACAGGTAGGAGTTGATGCACGTGTAGTAGAGCCCGGTCCGCTCGGCGCCCCCTTCGCACTCGAGCATGCGAGGGTTGTTCTCCATGAAGAACGCGACATGGTCAGCAGGCGCGAGCCCCGCCTCCCGCAGCAGGTGGGCGAAACGGTTGCAGCTGGCCTCGTACTCGCCGTAAGTGATCACCTCGCCGCTGTTCGCCATGATGATGACCGGCTGATCCGGATGATCGATGGCGTGCTGTCCTCCATACATGACGTCCTCTTTCTGTCTGTTACCAGGTGTCCACGAACGGGCGTTTCTTGCCGGTGCGGGGCGGTGGTGGTGGGGCGGCTTCGAGTGCGGTAGTGATCCAGCGTCGGGAGTCGGCCGGGTCGATGACATCGTCGATTTCGAAGTAGGTGGCGGTGCTGAGCGCTTTGCCGTGCTCGTACATGCGGGCGACCATCTCCTCGAACACCTTCTCCCGCTCGCCGTCGTCATCGATGGCGTCCAACTCGTTGCGGTAGCCGAGCCGCACCGCGCCCTCGAGGCCCATCCCGCCGAACTCGCCGGTAGGCCAAGCCACGGTGAACAGCGGGGCTTTGAAGCTGCCGCCGGCCATCGCCATCGCGCCGAGGCCGTAGCCTTTGCGGAGGACGATCGTGAAGAACGGCACGTTGATGCTGGCGCCGGTGACGAACATCCGACTCACGTGGCGCACCAACGCGGTCTTCTCGGCGTCGGGTCCGACCATGATCCCTGGGGTGTCGCAGAGGAACAGGATCGGCAGGTCGTAGGCGTCGCACAACTGCATGAACCGACTGGCCTTGTCGCTGCCGTCAGCGTCGATCGCGCCGGCCAGGTGCGTCGGGTTATTGGCGATGACGCCCAGCGGCCGCCCCTCAACCCTAATCAGCGCGGTGATCATTCCGAGGCCGAATTGCGGCCGGAGCTCGAGTACCGATCCGCTGTCGGCCAGACCCTCGATCACCCGGCGAACGTCGTAGATCCGCAGCCGGTTCTCGGGGATTGCGCTCCGAAGCTGCGTCTGATCGGGACAGTCCCACTCCGCAGTTGGTCCGGTGAAGTAGGACAGGTACTGCTTCGCCGCGACCACGGCGGCCGCCTCATCGGGTACCGCGATGTCAACGACACCGTTAGGGACCTGCACTGACATCGGCCCCACCTCGGTGGGTTCATAGACGCCGAGTCCACCGCCTTCGATCATCGCCGGCCCGCCCATACCGATGTTGGAGTTGCTGGTTGCGATCACCACATCGCAACACCCGAGAATCGCGGCGTTGCCGGCGAAGCAGAAGCCCGAGTTGATCCCGACGAGCGGCACGAGGCCGCTGAGGTGGGCGAAGAGGCTGAACGCCAGGCAGTCGAGACCAGCCACGCCGGTGCCGTCGGTGTCGCCTGGGCGGCCGCCTCCGCCTTCGGTGAAGAAGACGATCGGCAATCGCAGCTGCTCGGCGAGCTCGAACAGCCGGTCCTTCTTGCGGTGGTTCTGCAGACCCTGGGTCCCCGCCAGCACCGTGTAGTCGTACGACATGACGATCGTGCTGTGACCGTGGACTTTGCCGATCCCGGCCACAAGGCCATCGGCCGGCGTGCGGGCGATCAGGTCCTCGAGCGAGCGCCGGCGCCGCTGCGCGGCGATCACCACCGGCCCGTATTCGACGAGTGTCCCAGGATCCAACAGATCGGCGACGTTCTCACGCGTCGTCCGCTGGCCCGTCTTGCGCCGCCGAGCCACCGCATCAGGCCGCCGCTCGTCCTCCCCCATCGCATGACGCTCGATCACCTCGGCCAGGTCGGCCCGAACGCCCCCACCGCTGTTCACCGGGCGATTCTCACGCGCTATGCGCGGAGAATCGCCCGGTGAACGCGCAACGTCAGTGGCTGAGGCGTCGACCGTGATCAACGGATCGCCGGGATAGACGGTTTGGCCGGTGGTAACCGCGATTGCGGTCACGACGCCGGCCGCGTCGGCCGCGATGACGTGTTCCATCTTCATCGACTCGAGAACGAGCAGCTGCTGGCCAGCGACCACGCTGTCACCGGCGGACACGTCGATTGAGACGACCGTGCCCTGCATCGGGGCTTCCACGCCACTCACGCTATTGCCCGCGGTCAATTCCCTGTCGTTGAGAAGTGCTGATAGTCGGGCGTGGACGACCATCGTCCACCCCACTGCCATGCCTCCGTAGCGAACGCGGCGACCAGCGGGCCGTCGGCTACCGCCATCCCGGGCCTGTAGGGCGTGCGCTCTAGGTAGTCGGCACCGTTGGCCGGGTGCACGCGGCCGCCCTCGACATAGGGGTTCTCGACCGGGTTCACGTCGATGGCCTTTCCGTACGCGTGCGCCGACCACCGCGGCGGACCCGACGCGACCGCCCGCCGGCAGTTGAACCCGGAGGTGTTGTCGGCTTCCAACGACCGCTCGTCGTCGCCTCCGTACGCGTCGACCGGCTGCATGCTTCGAATCGGGAACCGTTCGCGGTGGAGCGTGACGAACACCTTCGTCACAGCCGCGGCCACGCTGCCGTGGACGACGAGTGTTCCGGTGTGACTTTGACCATCGAAACCCCAGTACTCCAGCCGCAGCGCGCGCAGCTGGTCGGGTGGTACCGGACAGCCCGGGCGCCAGCTCGACGGGAGATCGGCCGCAGTCAGCCCGCCGGCAGGTACGGCGGCGGCCGCGCGCGTCGTCGCTGTCGTCGGTGCCGTTGGTGCCGTTGAACTGGTCGTGGTCGACGTGAGGGTGCTCGTGCTCGTCAGCGCAGGTTGCGCGACCTCCCCGCGCGAGCACGCGACACCGAGGAGCAGCACGAGCGTGGCCAGCCGCCGGGGCATCGCCGCTACGGTATCGGCGTGAGCCGACGCCGTTGGTGCCGGGCTCTACCGGTCGTGGCGGTGGCCGTCGCCCTCGTTACCAGCTGTGGAGTCGATGCCCCCGACTGGGAAGTATCCGCAGTGAACGCGTCGCTGATCACCACAACGTCGACCACCCCTCGGCCGCCGCCGACGACGCGGGCTGTGCAGCCACCGACCAGCACAACCAAACCGAAGCCGCGCTACGAGAGCCAGCTCGCCCAGGTGCGAGGCAACCAGGCCATCGTCGTGACCGCGTCGAAGTACGGCGCCACCACCGCGCAGTTCACGGCGTACCAGCGCACGGCCGGCGGCTGGAAGGCCACGCTCGGCCCGTGGAGTGCGTGGGTCGGCGCCAAGGGGATCGCACCGCCGGGCGCGAAGCGTGAGGGCGATTTGCGTACGCCATCGGGGACCTACGGCTTCGACTTCTTCTTCGGTGTGCAACCCGACCCTGGCGTCAAGTTTCCGTATCGGGTAGTGATCGGACCGAACATTGCCTGGGTAGAGGATCCGGCTAGCCCCAACTACAACCGGTGGGTCGACACCGCGCAGGAGGATGCCGGGGCGAACCCCGACGGCATGTACAAGCCGCAGTACAACTATGGCGCCGTCGTCGCGTACAACACCGCCGCCCGAACGCCCGGCGTCGGGAGCGGCATTTTCATCCACGTGTCCCGGAACCGGCCGTCGGCGGGCTGCATCACCCTTCCGGTCGAAGCGCTCCTTGCGGTGTTGCGCTGGCTTGATCCCGCCACCGCCCCGGTCATCGTCATCGGCGTCGTATAGCTGCTGTGCGCTATCGCCGAATGCCGATCGAGATCGAGTCCCCCGAGCAACTCGGCTACGACACCATTACCAACAACCTCTCCGAGAGCTCGGTCGCGGATCGGCGGCTCACCGACCTCGGCCTTGCCATCGAGTTGGACGAGTTGCTCCTCCAGTACGGCGATCACCTCGGCAATCCCGAGCTGCGCGAAGCCGTTGCCGCCGGCGGTGATGGGCTGCGGCCAACCGATGTCCTGGTGACGCCGGGTGCCGCGGCGGCGTTGTTCTGCACCGCCACGTCGTTGCTCGAACCCCAGGACCACGCCGTCATCGTGCGCACCAATTACGCGACCAACCTGGAAACGCCGCGCGCCATCGGCGCAGACGTCGACGTCGTCGATCTCGAATACGACGCCGCGTGGAAGCTCGATGTCGACCAGCTGGCGGCGCGTGTGCGTCCGGGCGTGACCCGGCTCATCAGCATCACCTGTCCGCACAACCCGACCGGCACGCTCCTGACCGAAGCGTCACTCCACGCGATCGTCGACATCGCGGAGCGGAGCGGCGCAGCGCTGCTCGTCGACGAGACCTATCGCGATCTCACCCACGGCGACCCGTTACCAATGGCCGCGACTCTGTCGCCGCGGGCGATCAGCGTCTCGTCAATGTCGAAGACGTACGGCCTCCCCGGCCTGCGCGTCGGGTGGGCGGTCTGCCGTGATCCGGCCATGGCCGAGACGCTGCTGGCCGCGAAGGAACAGATCGTTATCTGCGGACCGACCCTCGACGAAGCAATCGCCGCGCAGGTGCTCGTCCACCGCGAGCGGCTCCTGCCGCCGATTCTCGACGACGTGCGCGCCCGTCTCGCAGTTGTACGGGAGTGGCTGGCCGGCCAGACCACCTTCGAGTGGATTGAGCCATCGGGCGGCGTGGTGGGCCTAATGCGCTTTCGACCAGACCTCGACGTCGACACCACCCGCTTCTACGCGAGCCTGCTGGCCGAGCACGGCACCTACGTCGGCCCCGGTCACTGGTTCGAGCTCAGCGACCGCTACTTCCGGCTCGGATTTGGGTGGCCGACCATCTCGGAGTTGCGAGCCGGTCTCGCAGCGCTCGTGGCCGCAGCCGGCTAGCCGCCGAGGAGCCGCTTGGCGATTACGACGCGTTGGATCTGATTGGTGCCCTCGTAGATCTGGGTGATCTTGGCGTCGCGCATGAACCGCTCCACCGGGAACTCCTTCGAGTAGCCATAGCCGCCGAGCATTTGCACCGCGTTCGTCGTCGTCTCCATCGCCACGTCGGAAGCGAAGCATTTGGCCATGGCGCCAGTGATGGTCAGCTCGTCACGAGGATCATCCTCATCGATGAGGGCACACGCTTTGTGGACCAGTGTGCGGGCGGCCTCGGTCTTGAGCGCCATGTCAGCCAGCATGAACTGCAGGCCTTGGAAATCGGAGATCGGCCGCCCGAATTGCTTGCGCTCCTTGAGGTAGCCGGCCGCGTAGTCGATGGCGCCTTGCGAGATCCCGACGGCCTGCGCGCCGATCGTCGGGCGGCTGCGGTCGAGAGTGGCCATGGCGATGTAAAAGCCTTGGCCTTCGTCGCCAATGCGGTGACTGGCGGGCACCCTGACCTCGTCGAGAATCACCTCGCCGGTCGGGCTGCCGCGGACACCGAGCTTGTCCTCGAGCTTGCCGACGCGGAAGCCGGTGGAGTCCTTGTGCACGAGGAAGCACGACATGCCGCGGTGACCGGCTTCGGGATCGGTCTTGGCGAACACCGTGTACGTGTCGCTGATGCCGGCGTTGGTTATCCAGTACTTCGAGCCGGAGAGCACGTAGTCGTCGCCGTCACGGACCGCCCGCGTCTTCATCGACGCGACGTCGGAGCCGGCATCGGGCTCCGACAGGCAGTAGCTGCACTGGATCTCGCCGGCCGCCGCCTTGGGCAGGTACTCCTGCTTGAGCTCGTCGGAGCCCCAGCGCATCACGGGAATCATGCCCAGCTTGCTGATCAGGACGATGAGGCTGGTGGACGCGCAGACCCGCGCCAGCTCCTCCACCATGATCGCCTGCGTCACGTGGTCCGCGCCGGCGCCTCCGTACTCGACGGGGATGCCGAGCGCGGGCAGCTCCATCGCCTTGATGGCCTCGAAGTTGTCCCATGGGTACTCGGCCGTCCGGTCGACCTCCGCGGCGCGCGGCGCGAGCTTGTCTTCGCAGAACTGGCGTAGGGCGGCGCGGTACTGCCGCTGCTCGTCGGTAAGCGTTATGGACTGCACCCGCTCATTCTGCGTCAGCTGACGAGGATGAGCGGTCCGTGGGCCGCGGCCGGCTCCAACGTCGGCGATCCGGCGTAGGTCGCATCGAAGCCGTTGCTCAGGACGAGTGCGAGGGCCAGGGCGGCGTTGAAGCCCGGGCACTGCGCCGTGCCGGTGGCATCGGTGACCGCGTTGCAGTAGAGGTTGCCCCCCACCGTGAATCGGATTGTGGCTCCCGCCACCGGCGTGTTGCTGGCACCCGCGTACAGGTGCGCCTTGATCGTCTGGAACGTCACGAAGACGCCCGGGAACACGACCCTCACCAGCGCAGGATCAGCCACGAGTGTGGTCGGCGTGGCGTGGATCTCGATCGACAGCTGGCGGGTGGCGGTCTGCATCGGATTGGTGGTGTCAGTGGCCTGGACGGTGAACGTCGACGTGCCCCGCGGGCCCGCTGGGGTACCGCTTATCTCGCCGGTCGTCGAATTCAGGCCCAGCCCGGCCGGCAACGAACCCGACACCACCGACCACGTATACGGCGGCGTGCCGCCGCTGGCCCCGAGCGTCGCCGAGTACGGCGTTCCAACGGTGCCGTCGGGCAGTGCGTTCGTGGTGATTACGAGCGGGTTGATCACGACGAGCGTGAACTGAACCGTCGCGTTGGGGTTCACGCCGTTGGAAGCAGTGACCGTCACGAGCGTGCTGCTCGGCGGGCCGAGCGCGGTGCCGGAGATGGTGCCGCTGCCATTGCCGTTGTCGGTGAAGCTCAGCCCCGCAGGAAGGGGCGACGAGCTGAGGCTCGGCGTCGGGAACCCGGTCGCTGTAAACCCGATGCTGTTTGGTGTGCCCACCACGAATGTCGGTTGTGCGGTGGGGCCCGTCAGCGTCGGCGCCTGGTTGACCGTCAGCGTGAAGGTCTGTGTGGCCGGCGAACCGACACCGTTGGTCGCGGTGATCTGAAGTGTGTAGGTGCCACCGGTGTTCGGGCCCGGTGTGCCCGCAAGCGTCGCGGTTCCGTTGCCGTTGTCAACGAAGCTCACGCCAGCCGGAAGCGCACCGGTCGCGCTGAGCGCCGGCTTCGGGAACCCGGTGGTCGTCACCAGGAAGGTGCCGCCCGTGCCCACAACGAAGGTCGTGTTATTAGCACTGGTGATCGCCGGCGCCTGGTTGACCGTCAGCGTGAAGTTCTGCGTGGCGTTAGGCGATGTGCCGTTGGTGGCGGTGATTGTGAGCGGATAGGTGCCGCCGGTGTTCGCGGCGGGTGTGCCCGCAAGGGTCGCCGTGCCATTGCCGTTGTCGACGAACGTCACCCCGGCGGGAAGCGCGCCGGACACGCTGAGCGCAGGAGGCGGCGTGCCGCTGGTCGTCACCAGGAAGGCGCCAGCCGAGCCGACCACGAAGGTGGTGTTGTCGGCGCTGGTGATAACCGGTGCGACGTTGGCCACCTCGACCGAGCCGATATCGCACGTTGAGCCCTGCGGCCGCGCGACACCGCGCTGGTCAGTCGACGACCCGGCGGGGGTCGGGCAAAGAACGATTGCTGCGGTGGTCACCGGATCGGTGATGCCGGTGGCCGTCGCCGGCGGGATCTTGTTGATCACCGGGCTCGACGGTGCGGGCAGCCGCGTCTGCGTCGGTCCGCCGTTGTTGGCCAGCGGCCCGAGCTGCGGATCGACGAACACGTCGTTCTTCGGCGGGCCTGCAGTGAAGCCGCAGCTGGCATCACCTGCGTTGGTCAGGTTGTACCCGCCGTCGGCCGGCGCGCCGGCGCAGTTCACCGTCGCCGCCCCCGACGTGTTGCCGTACAGGATGCTGCCGGCAATACGGACGAGGCCGGGGCTCAGCTGCCAGATGCCACCGGTGCCGCCCGCGGCAGCGGTGTTCTGGGTGAATGTGGTGCCAACAATCGAGATGGGCTGCACAGCCGTCACCACTCCGAGGGCGGTGGTGGCCGAGTTTGCGTGGATCGTCGAGTTCAGGATCGACGCGCCGTTCGTCCCGGCCGAAGAGAACGTCACCAGCGCGCCACCCACCGCCGCGCTGTTGCCGGTGAGCGTGCTTCTCAAGATGGTGGTTTTGACGGCCGCGGTGCCCACCGTCGACCGCGCCATGATGGCCCCGCCCTCACCGGCGATATTGGTCCCAGACGGTGCCGTCGTGGTGTTGGCCTGATTGCCGCTCACCAGCGCGTCGGTAATGGTGAGGCTTCCCGCGTTGAACGCGCCACCACCGTTGCCGGCATTGTTGGTCGCGCCGCCGTTTGCCTGGTTGTTCGTGATCGCCGTTCGCGTAACACCGGTGGTGCCGGTCTCCGCGACGTAGAGGCCGCCGGCGTGGAGCGCCGTGTTCTGGTCGACCGCTCCATCGGTGAGCGTGAGAGCCCCGGCGTTGAAGGCCGCGCCGCCGAAACCGGTGTTGGCCGCGTTGCGACTGAGTGTGGTGCCCGTGAGCGTGGCGGTGCCGCCAGATTGGACGTAGAGGCCGCCGGCGCTGATGGCGGTGTTCTGATCCAGCAGGCTGCCGGGACTCATCGTCGCAGTCGACCCGGCGCCGACTGCGACCGCGCCGCCGACCCAGCCGGCATTATTGGTTCGGAACGTCGAGCTGTTGATGACCGCGCTGGGAGTGTCGGCGGCAACCGTTTCGCCGACAAATACACCGCCACCGAAGCCGGTCGTGACGGTGCCGGTGGCGACGTTGGTCGTCAACGTGGCGTTGGTGAGGCTAAGTGCACCCGAAACCCAGATCCCGCCACCGTTGCCGTTCGTCGCCTTGTTTCCAGCCAGGTTGGTCCCCGTGAAGGCCGCGGTTCCGGTGCCCTGCACGTACATCCCTCCGGCGCTGACCGCGGTGTTGGTACTGAGGCTGCCGCCGGTCATCGAGTACGACGCAGCGTTCACCACCAGCACGCCGCCCGCCAGGCTGGCGGCGGTGTTCCCGGTGATCGCGGTATTTGTCACCGCGATCGTTGGCGTGTCTGCCGCCGCGAATGAGCCGTCCCAGATTGCCCCGCCCTGGAACGACGAGGTATTCGCGGTGAACGCGCTGTCGGTGATGGTGGTCGCGCCGGCGTTGTAGAGCCCGCCGCCGAACGCGGAGGAGTTCTGATCGAAGGTGCTGCCATTGCGCACAGTGAGTTGCCCGCCGCCATTAACGCCGGCGCCGCCGCCGAACGCCGCCGAATTCTTAGACAGCGTGGTGTGATCGAGCGTCACTGCCGCCAAGTCGGTAGCGGCCGCCTTGACCACGTCGATGCCACCGCCGACTCCGCTGCTGGCGTTACCGGTGTTCTGCGAGAAGGTGCTGTCGGTGAAGGTCGCCTGGCCGGTGGAGTAAAGGCCGGCGCCCGAAATAGCGGTGTTGAGGCTGAGGGTCGCCCGGGTCGCGTTGAGCGCGGGGGCGTCACCGGCGACGGCCTTTGTCAGTGCGATGCCACCGCCCAATCCAGTCGTCGCCGTGCTGCCCGTGGCCCTGTTGTTGGTGATCGTGGAGTCGATGAGGGTCACTGGTCCGGCCGACCAGATGCCGCCTCCCACGCCATTGGTGGCCGTATTCGCGGAGACGGTCACACGATTGAGCGTGAGGTTTTGCGCGGTTCCGAAGGCTGTGCCCACAACGGCTATGCCGCCGCCACCGAGTCCGCTCAAACTATTGTTCGCAGTTACGGCGCTGTCGTTGACGACAACGTTGCCGGTGAACAACGAGATCCCGCCGCCGCCGAAGAAGTTGGAGAATCCCCTGGTGAGGGTCACCGCGTTGATCGTCAGGGGCAGGCCGTCGCCGATGTTGACGACCATCACTGGCCCGCCGGTAGTTGAGGTCGAATTGCTGTCGATGATCGTGCTGGCCGCGCCGGCGCCCTGGATGGTGACGCCCTTCGTGATGGTCAGGCGTTCGACGTAGGTACCGCCGGAGACGCTGATCGTGTCGCCCCCGCCGGACGCGGAAACAAGGTGTGCCCGCGTAATCGTGCGGCACGGCTGGAGCGAGTTCGTGCACTGGTTGCCCGCGGGAACGCTGTCGCTACCCGTCATCGCAACGAACCGGGTCGTAGCCGCCGCTGCTGGTGGGGCCAGCACCACGAGAACGGAACCCATGACTGCAGCCGCGAGGGCTGCCTGACTCAAAATACGCGTACGATGTCGCACCCAGGACCCGCCTTTGTTGGCCAGCCCGCGCCATTGCGCCGGTGACGCGAGGGTACAGAGTTACGCGGGCTCCCGTTCACGATCCGTACAGTGGGAGCCGAGGTGCTGCTCGTTCAGGATCCTCCGATCCCCCACACGCTGCCGTGGTACTTCGGGGCGGCGATTGTCGCCGGCTGGGTCGTGCTTATCGCGCTCGGTCTGGCGATCCTCCGCAGCCGTCGTCGGCGACAGCTACCAGAGTTGATCGGTGTAGGCATCAGTCCCCGGGATGGTGGCGAGGAACGGGGACGCAAACGTGACGCCGGGGAGATCTCGGATCCGCTCCTCGAAATCGGCATCCCAGGCCTCGAGGGGGTCATGGCCCCGGGTGATGAAGTAGAGGTGGACGAACCGCCGATCCGAGCCCTCGGCTCGGGGGACGTCGGCCGGCCCCCGCTGTAGCGGCCGCGGCGTCCCGACCACGCACTGCCCGACCGACGGGAGGTCGCCGAGCACGGCGGCCATCGGGTCACCGCCCTCGTCGACCTCACCCATCACAGCGACCACGCCCGGGTAGCGGTGGTCGAGCGCGAGCTCGGGCGGGACCGGGTCGGGATCGGCTGCCACCGCGCCGCGGTACTTGTACATCTGGGTGTGGATGTGGTCGCGCTCCTCGAACATGCGGCCGTTCTTGTGGAGCCACCCAACCTGGGCGCCGGCCCACTCGACCCATTCGGGGTACTTGCCGTCCTGCACCCAGTACAGCGCCATGTACGAGCCGGGCGAGGGCTCGGGCCTGCGCCGCGCCTTACAGTCGCGCGTCGCCACGAAGCGACCGCCGGTCAGGTTCCAGGGGCCGATCATGCAGCCCGAGTAGAAGTGGTCGCGCTCGTACCAGCGGTTGTAGGCGACCTCGTGACCGGGTCGGGGCTCGATGATCGTGAGGAGGAACGAGCCGAGCTTGATCTCATCGTGGACGTAGGGCTCCATGGATCCGGAACTTAGATCTGACGTAGCGTCAGAACCAATGGGACTGCTCGATGGGAAGGTGGCGATCGTCTCCGGCGTGGGGCCCGGCCTCGGCCAGGCGATTGCCCGGACGTTCGCACGCGAAGGGGCCAAGGTCGCGCTGGCGGCCCGCAACGAGGGCTACCTCAAGGATGTCGCCGCCAGCCTCGACGACGCGCTGGTCGTTCCGACCGACATCACCGACGTCGATCAGTGTCAGCGGCTCGTCGAGACCACCGTGACGCACTTCGGGGGCCTCGACGCGGTTGCCAACTGCGCGTTCCAGCCCGGCGAGCTGAAGAAGTTCGAAGCCAGCGACCTGCGCCAGTGGCGGCCGTTGTTCGAGGTCAACGTCTTCGGCGCCCTTCAAGTGACCCAGGCCGCCATTCCGGCATTGCGGGCCCGCGGGTCGGGTGCGGTCGTCTTCGTCAACTCGATGGTGATCCGCAAGACCGGCGCGATAGCTGAGGGCGGGTACGCGGCGTCGAAGGGCGCACTGTTCACCGCGGCGCGCGTCCTCGCCCACGAGCTTGGTCCCGACCGGATCCGGGTCAACTCGGTGGTACCGGGCTGGATGTGGGGACCCAACGTGCAGATGTACGTCGATTACATGGCGCAGAAGCGACAGGTATCACCCGAGGAGATCAAAGCAGAAATCAACGCGCCCATGGCCCTGCCCGACATCCCAACCTCCGAGGAGGTGGCCGAGGCCGTTGCGTTTCTCGCATCAGACCGCGCCAGCGCGATCACCGGACAGACGCTTGACGTGAACGGCGGCGAGTACTTCAACTAAGCCGCATCGCAGTGGCTTGCCGGCCGCAGCGGCGGGCTGTCCAAGCCGCAGTGCAGCTCGTCAACGAGTTGGGTGCTGAGTGGGTGGTCGCGTCGGATCGTCAGCCAGGACAGCAGCCCGGCGGTGGCGGCGAGGGCCGCACAGATGAGGACGCCGACGTGGAATGCGTGGGCCAGAGCCGCGGGCCGTTCGAAGTCCTCGCTCTGCAGACCGATCACCGCAGGGAGCGCGGCGACCGCCAACAAGCCCGCCACCCGCGCCACCGTGTTGTTGACGGCCGACGCGATGCCGGCGTGCTCCGCGCTGGCGGCGGCCAAGACGGTTGCGGTGAGCGGCGCGACCGTGACGGTCAGCCCGAGGCCGAAGATCAGCATGGCCGGCAACACCGCGGTGAGGTAGCGGTCGCCAGGATCAACAGTCGCGAAGAGTGCCAATCCCGCCGCAGAGATGAGCGGGCCCAACGTCATCGGCAGCCGAGGGCCCACTCGCTGAGCGAACGCGCCGGCCCGCGCCGAGAACAGCAACATGAGCGCGGTGAGAGGAATCAGCGTCGCGCCTGCCGCGGTGGGCGAATAACGCAACGCCTGCTGAAGGGTGATCACGAGTAGGAAGAACGCGCCGCTGAGCGCGGCGTAAAGGAGCAGGGTCACCAAGTTGGCGCCGGTGAACTGGCGGGAGCGGAAGATGTCGGGCGGCAGCATCGGCTGTTCGGTACGCCGCTCGAACTGCACGAAGGCGGCCAGGAGTACCGCCCCGATCACGCCGATGACGATGCTCTTCTGGATCAGCGCGAACGTGAGCGCTGCGAGACCGGCGACCGTCAGCACCGTCCCCCCGACGTCGAAGTGCCGGCCGGCGTGCGGGTCGCGAGTCTCGGGCACGTGCCGCACCGCGATGGCGGCCACCACGAGCGAGAGCGGCACGTTGAGGAGGAAGATCCAGCGCCAGGAGAAGCCGGCGATGAGCCAGCCGCCGAGGAAGGGACCGATCGCGGTTGCGACACCGCTGAAGCCGGACCACGCGCCGATGGCGCGGCCCCGATCGTCGGGCCGGAAACTGGCCTCGATGATGGCCAGGCTCCCGGGCGTCAACAGCGCGCCACCAACGCCTTGAAGGGCGCGCGCGAGCAGCAGCACGCCCAGGTTGGGCGCCGCCGCGCACAGCACCGAGGCGACGCCGAACCACAGCACGCCGACGACGAACATCCGTCGCCGTCCGAAGTGGTCACCCAGCGAGCCGCCCGCCAATAGCAGCGCAGCCAGCGTGAGCATGTATCCGGTCACGATCCACTGCAGACCGGCGACGCTCGCGTCGAGGTCCTCGGCGATCACCGGTAGCGCGACGTTCACCACGGTGGCATCGAGGGACGCCACCGACGAACCCAGGACCGTGGCTATTAGAACCCACCGGCCGGCAGCTGATCCGTAGGCGACCTCGTCCACGTCGATCAGATGTGCGGGAGCAGTTTGCTTACGAGCGGGATCGACAGGATCACCATGACGAGCCGAATCGTGTGGAACATCGCGACCTCCACCGCCCCGGCGTGCTCGCGAGCAGCGACCGCCGACAGGTTGGCCAGCGCGCCCGGGGAGGTAGCGAGAACATCCCCCGGTGGCGCCATTCCGATGGCCCGGAGGAGAAGCGTGATGCCGATACCGGCGAGGATGATCAGCACGCCGGCCAAGACGGCGGGGAGGAAGAACTTTTGCAGGGAACGGAGCGTCTCGGTGGTGATAAGCAGACCGATCGACGCGCCGATCACGATCAACGCGCCGTCATCGACGACGCGCGGGAGCTTGAGGTCAGCGGAGAAAGCGAGGTTGACCGCCGCCGCACCCACCATGGCCCCGACCATCAGGCCACCGGGGAGCTCGAACCGCTGCGCAATCTCACCGGCGACCGCGGCGCCGAGAAGGACGGCGACGAGCTTCATGCGCCGAGCAGCGTACGCCAGTCCGCCAGACGTTCGCGGAGGACTGCCGGCGAAAGCAGGAGCGTGGCATCTGGGACCTGGTCGACGATGGCCCGCTGGATCCAGTAGTCGTGCGCGGCGCCCTGGAATGCGGCCTCGCGTAACTCGATGAGATCCGGCGGTGCACCGCCGAGGAAGCCCCACAGCGTGAACGCGTGCTCGACGTCGTAGATCGCCGGACCCCGTCCGAGGAGCGCGGCACGCTTCATGGCGACGGGAACTGCGCCGGCGACGACATCTCCTTTGTGCTCTCGGGGACTCAGCTCGAGCCGAGCGTCGAACCGATGGGCCAGGTGCAAGGCGAAACCCTGGTCGGGGCCGATGGTGCCAAGCCGGGCACCCGTGGGCAGGTGCGCCCGCGCCGTCTCGGCCGGGCGATCGGCGATCCAGTGGTCCGGCACCGGGAGGCGCTCAGCACCCCGCACCCGATCCCCGGGAGCGATCGGCACGTACTCAGGCTGCGTCATTTCTAAGCGCCATCCTTCGGATGGCAGAAATGAGTCATGCTCTGCTTGCTGGCTCTCTCGCTGACGCTCATTCGCGTGACGCTACTGGCGATGGATCGGTCAGCTATGCAGCAGGCCGTAGACGATCGAGTCGGCCAGTGCCTGCCACGACGCCTCGATGATGTTCTCTGATACGCCGATGGTGGACCACGACCGCTCTCCATTGGTCGAGTCGAGCAACACACGGGTGATCGCGCCGGTCCCCCGCGCCGTATCGAGCACGCGCACCTTGTAGTCCGTCAGATGAACGTGCTCGAGCGCGGGATAGTGCACGCCGATCGCGGCGCGGAGGGCCTTGTCGAGCGCGTTGACCGGTCCGTTGCCTTCCGCGGTGCGCACCACCCGCTCGCCACCGACGTGAACCTTGATGGTGGCCTCGGTGGTGAACTCGCGACCCTCGGACTCGTCGGTGATGATCCGGAACGACTCGACGCTGAAGTAGTCCTGCTCCCAACCGCCGGCGCGCCGCATGAGCAGCTCGAGCGAGCCGTCCGCTGCCTCGAAGTGGTAGCCCTCGTGCTCGAGTTTCTTCAGCGTGTCGATGACTTCGTTGAGCGTGGGCCCGTCGAGCGTGATCCCGATCTCCTGCGCCTTGAGTACCAGGGTGGACTTGCCCGCGAGCTCCGAGACCACGAACCGGGTTCCGTTGCCGACCGAGTCGGGCTTGACGTGCTCGTACGCGTCAGGCCGCCGCACGATTGCGCTGACGTGCAACCCCGCCTTGTGTGCGAAGGCCGACCCGCCGACGTAGGGCTGCTGCGGGTTGAGCGGCATGTTGACCAGCTCGGCGATGTGGTGCGAGACGGGCGTGAGCCGTTCGAGACGCTCAGGCGGAATCGTGCGGATGCCCATCTTCAGCGTGAGGTTGGGGATGATCGAGGTGAGGTTGCAATTGCCCGTGCGCTCGCCGTAGCCGTTGATCGTGCCTTGCACTTGCGTCGCGCCACCACGGACACCGGCGAGCGCATTGGCCACGCCGCACCCGGCGTCGTCGTGCAGATGGACACCGATTTTCGCGTCGCCACGAAAGTGGTCTACGACCTCGGCAACCGCGGCCTCGACCTCGTGGGGCAACGCACCACCGTTGGTATCGCACAGCACCAGCGTGCTGGCGCCCTTGAGGGCCGCCGCCTCGAGCACGCGCAAGCTGAACTCCGGATTGCGCTTGTAGCCGTCGAAAAAGTGCTCGGCGTCGAACATGACCGTGCGTCCGCTGCCGTAGAGGAACTCGATCGAGTCCGCCACCATGGCCACGCCCTCGTCGAGAGTCGTCTCCAGCGCTTGCTCGACGTGGTAGTCCCAGCACTTCCCGACGATGCACACCGTGCTGGTGTTGGCCTCGATCAGGTGACGCAGCGTGTCGTCGGAGTCGACCTTGCCCAATTTGCGGCGCGTGGACCCAAAGGCCACGAGCGTCGAGGTTTCAAGCTGCAACTCAGTAGCGGCCCGCTGGAAGAACTCGTCGTCCTTCGGATTCGCGCCCGGCCAGCCGCCTTCGATGTAGTGCACCCCGAGCCAGTCGAGCTGCTCGGCGATGCGCAGCTTGTCGTCAACCGTGAGTGAGATCCCCTCGAGCTGCGCTCCGTCGCGCAAGGTGGTGTCGTATACCTCTACTTCGTCAGGCGTCGGCATTTACGTGCTCCAACCAATCCTTGTATTGATCGACCTCGCCGCGCACGGTGGCGAAGTAGGTCTCTTGGATCTTGCGAGTGATCGGCCCCGGCTCCCCCGCTCCAACATCCCGATCGTCGACCGAGCGGACCGGAACGACCTCGGCGGCCGTTCCCGTGACGAACGCCTCGTCGCAGGTGTAGAGGTCACTGCGCAGGATGTTGGCCACCTCGTACTCGAATCCGAGACCGCGAGCGATAGTGGCGATCGAGTTCTGCGTGATTCCTTCAAGCGCGCCGGCACTCACCGGCGGGGTAATGACCCGGCCGCCCTTGACGATGAAGAAGTTCTCGCCGGTGCACTCGGACACATAGCCCTGGGGTGACAGCAGGATCGCTTCGTCGTAGCCGGCCTTGATCGCCTCGACCTTGGCGAGCGACGAGTTGATGTACATGCCCGTGGCCTTGCACGCCGGCGGGATGGCGTTGGGGTCGTGGCGCTGCCACGAGCTGATTTTCATGCGGACACCCTTCTGCACACCCTCCTCGCCAAGGTAGGTACCCCATGGCCACACAGCGATCGACACATTGACCGTGCAGGGCAGCGGGTTGAGTCCCATCTCGCCGTAGCCGAGGTACACGATCGGGCGGATGTAGCAGGAGTCCATCCCGTTGACGCGCACCGTTTCCTTCGTGGCGTCGATGAGCTGCTGCGGCGAGAACGGGATGTCGATCATCAGGATCTTGGCGCTGTTGAACAGGCGAGTGATGTGATCGGTGAGGCGGAACACCGCAGCGCCGCGCGACGTCTCGTAGGCCCGGATGCCTTCGAAGACGCCGCTGCCGTAGTGCAGCGTGTGCGTGAGGATGTGTACGCGCGCCTCGTCCCACGGCACCAGCTCGCCGTCCATCCAGATCTTGTCGACCGCTTCGATCGGCATCGTCACACCCTTTCTGAGATTTGGGCCCCGACTTCGGAGGTAGTGCCTGACAACGAACTGGGATCGCCCACCGCTTTGGTGATGCGGGCCGCCGCCTCGGCTTCGCCGAGGAACTCGAGCATCATCGCCGCCGACCGGATGGCCGAGACCGGATTGGCCCGGCCCGTGCCGACGATGTCGTGGGCGGAACCGTGTACGGGTTCAAAAAGCGAAGGTCCGGTCCGCGCTGGGTTGAGGTTGGCCGATGCCGCGAACCCGACGCCGCCGGTGACCGCGCCGGCCAGGTCGGTGAGGATGTCGCCGAAGAGGTTGTCGGTGACGATGACGTCGTAACGCCCGGTGTCCTCCACCAGATAGATGCAACTCGCATCGACGTGGTTGTACGCCGTGTCGACGTCGGGAAATTCGGCGGCAACCTCTTGGAAGGTGCGATCCCAGAGGTCGCCGGCGAAGGTGAGCACATTGGTCTTGTGCACGAGGGTCAGATGGCGCCGCGGGCGGGATTGGGCCAGCTCGAAGGCATACCGGACACACCGCTCGACGCCGGAGCGGGTGTTGACCGAACCCTGGGTCGCCACTTCCCGCGGTGTGCCTTTGTAAAGGAACCCGCCCTCGCCGGCGTAGCTCCCCTCCGTGTTCTCGCGAACAACAACGAAATCCCACAGACCGTTCGTGAACGGTCGCAAGTTGACGTACAGATCCAGCGCGAATCGCAGCCGGAGGATGATGCCCCGTTCGATCGTGCCCGATGGCACGACGGTGTCGCCGATCGGCGGCCCCAGTGGGCCCTTCAACACGGCCTCGCACCCCCGGATGGCCTCAAGATCCGCGTCGTCGAGGACGTGCCCGTCACGCACAAACCGGTCGGCACCCAAATCGAACTCGCGCACGTCGAGGTCGACGCCTGCGGCGCGCACGACCTTCAGCGCCTCCGCCACGATCTCGGGCCCGATGCCGTCACCGGCGATCACGCCAACCTTGTGAGCCACAAACTCTCTCCTGAGAAAAACAAACGACCGCCCACCAGTGTGGACGGTCGAGCGCGCACCCGCGTGAAGGGGGTGCGCCTAACGAATAATTACCTCTGCGACGAACATGACCACCCCAGTGTCCCTTGATCTGCGCACTTCCGTCAAGCCACTAGCCTCGATCACGCATGGCTGAGGACACCAAGCTGACTCAAGCTACGTTCGACCGTCTGCACGCTGAGCTCACGTTGCTGACCACCGAGGGCCGCGTCGAGATTGCCCGAACGATCGAGACCGCCCGCCTGCTCGGCGACCTCTCAGAGAACGCCGACTACCACGCGGCCAAGAACGAACAGGGTTTGATGGAGGCGCGGATCCGCAAGCTCGAGGCCATGCTGTTCAAGGCGCAGGTCGTCGACGGTGCCAATACCGCCGAGGTCAACACTGGCGCGGTGGTGTCGCTGCGGTACGAAGGCGACGACGGGGTCGAGCGCTTCCTCGTCGGCTCGATCGAGGAGGAGCAAGACGGCGTTTCCGTGGTCTCGCCCGACTCTCCGCTTGGCAAAGCCCTCTTGGGCCACGCCGCCGGCGACACCGTCGAGTACGAGGCACCGGGCGGCATGCTGAAGGTCGAAATCGTCTCCATCGGCTGATGGCGCCACCGCTACCGCCAGGCCGAGCGGTTGAGCTGCCGGGACGGGGCACGACATTCATCCGCGAGGTCGGGCCCGCCGGCGGTCCCACGCTCATCTTGTTGCACGGGCTCTCGGCTAGCGCCGATCTCAACTGGTTCACGTCGTACAGAGCGCTCGGCAGCACCTACCGAGTCGTCGCGCTCGACCAACGCGGCCACGGGCGCGGCATTCGGCTCCGCGGCAAGCGATTCCGGCTTGCTGACTGTGCGGACGACACCGTTGCGGTGGCCGACGCGCTCGGGATCGACCGCTTCGTTCCGGTTGGCTACTCGATGGGCGGCGCCGTTGCCCAACTCACCGTGCACCGTCATCCCGACCGCGTCGCTGGTCTCGTCCTGTGCGCAACGAGCCGCAACTTCACGACGAATCGTCCGGCCAACCGCGTCGGATTCGCCGCGTTGGCGGGCATGTCGGCGGCGATGCGGCTGACACCGGTTGTCGTTCGCCGCCAAGTGGCCGCCACATTTCTACGGGGCCGCGAGCAAGACGAAGCTCTTGCCCGCTGGGTCAGGAGCGAGTTGTTGCGCAACGATCCAGCCGCGGTGTTGCAAGCCGCGGTCGCGCTCGGCAATTTCTCATCGCGCGAGTGGCTCGGCGCAGTCAAGGTTCCGGCTGCCGTGGTTGTCACGACTCGTGACCGCCTCGTTGCGCCGTCGCGTCAGTACAAGATGGCCGAGGCGATCCCCGGCGCGACCATCCACCCGGTCCCCGGTGACCACGGCGTCTGCGTTGCCCGCGCCGATCTCTTTGTTCCGGCTTTGCTCGACGCGTGCGCCAGCGTCACACGTCGAGCGACTCGTGTGTCGCGCTGACCGTTAGGCCGGGCCGGCGACCGCCGCCGATCACATGGAGTTCGCCCCCGACGCTGACCACGGCCAAACCGTGACGCGGCTGCTCGAGTCGGTCGACGCGCTCCCACCGGCTCTCTCGCAGGCATTCGACAGAGGCAATCGTGCCGGCCGCTTCCTCGCCGCCAGCAACGCACGGCCGGCCGTCAACCGTGTCGGCACCGATACCGCCACGGCTGTCGTTGAGCGGCGGCTCGGCCCGCCAGCCCGCGTTGTCGGCGCCATCCCAGGATTCGACGTCGGTGAGGTTCTCGCTTCCCACGCGCCCGGCGATGACGTACGCGCGCCCGTTTGCCACAGTCGCCGCGAGGTGTTCGCGCGCCCGCGCAAGCGGCGGTCCCGACCGCCAGACTCCGCCGCGGAACACCGCGGTCGTATTGGTCGCGCCATCGTCGAGGACGCCGCCCGCGGCGATGAGCTGGCCGGCGAGAGCCACCACCGCTAGGGCGCCGCGTCCGGCCGGCAGCGGAGCCTCGTCGCGCCATGCTCGGTCGTCGCGGCCGAGACTCAGCACATTGGTCGACGGCTTCCATTGGCCATCGGCCATCACGAAGCCGCCGACGGCATAGAGCCGGTCCTCGAGCACTGCCAACGCCGCGTGGTGCACCGGCGCCGGCAGCATCGGCAGCGACCGCCAGGTGTTGTCGGCGACCGAATACAGATCGGCTCGACCACTGGCCCCACCGTCGGCTAGCAACCCGCCAGCGACGGCGATGTCGCTCCCCCACGCGACCCCGGCCACCTCGGTGCGTGGCTGCGGCATCGGCGCGGGCGCCGCCGCGTCACCGCCGCTGCACGCGGCGACTAGGAGAAGGAGCGCAAGGGCGCCCGGTAGCGAGCGAGGTTCAGAGCAGCGCGCACGGTCATCCACACCACCAGTCCACCCCAGACGACGGCGAGACCGAGGTCGGGGCGGATGAGGACCGCGCCGACGACCGGCGCGTAGACCACCAGTGCGCCCACCGTCGACCACTTCACGTAGGCGAAGTCCGACCGGCCCATCAGCACGCCGTCGAGCACGAAGGTGACGGCCCCAGGGAGTTGCATCACGCCCAGACCCACGAGGGCGATCGTCGCCGTGCGGATCACCTCGTCGTCGGAGGTGAACAAGCGCGGCAGGAACGGCGCAGCGACCACCACCAGGATCGTCAACACCGCGCCGACGATCACGCCCAGTCGCAACAGCCGATCGGTGTCAGCTTCCGCGCTTGCCGCATCGCCCGCGCCTGCGGCGGTACCGACCAGCGCTTGGGCAGCAACTGCTAGCGCGTCGACCACGAGAGCGAGGAGCACGAAGGTCTGCTGCGCGATCTGGTGGCCGCCGAGTGCCTCCATCCCAACCTGCCCGGCCGCCGCGGTGGCCAACGCCAGCGCGGCAAGGAGTGCCGAGGTCCGCACCACGACGTGGCGCCCGATCGTGAGCAACCTGCGCATTTCCTCGACCGCGGGTCGCAGTGCTGCTCCGGCAGAGCGCACGGCGGCGCCGATCAGGCCGAGGAACCACGCCGCCGCCATCCACTGCGCGATCACAGTCCCCCACGCCGAGCCGGCAACACCCCAGTCGAAGCCGTAGACGAAGAGAAGCTCGAGCGCGACGTTCAGAATGTTGCTGGCGATGACGACGGCGAGCGGCGTTCGGGTGTCCGACCATCCCCGGAACACGCCGTTGCTGGCGATCATGATCATGGCGGCGGGCATCGAGACTGCGCTGATGCGCAGATAGGTGACGGCGGCTGACGAGCGCGGCACCTTCGCCACCGAGCACTCCAGCCAGCGGACGCGCCGCAACAGAAACGCATGCCGCCAGCGCGAGTCCGATGACGGCTGCCAGCAGCAACGCCTGCACCGCGACGCCGGCCGCGGCCCGTCGGTTGCCGGCGCCGGTTTCCCACGCGACGCGCGTCGTCACACCGAAGGACAGGAAGTTGAACGCCCACAGCAACGTGGTGAGCACGGTGGACGCCAGCGCCAACCCCGCGAGCGGAACGGTGCCGAGGCGGCCAACGATCGCCGTGTCGACCAGCACGTACAGCGGCTCGACGGCCAGGGTGAACAGCGCGGGAACCGCGAGGGCGATGATGCGCCGGTCGCGGGTGTCGAGGCGCAGCGCCATTGGCTACAGCGACCGCTCGAGCTGTCGGGCGGCGTTGAGCACAGCCTTGCCGTAACGCTTCTCGGGCGAACGGGTTGTGCGCTCCACCGGTCCGGAAACCGATACCGCGGCGATGTGATTACCGTCGGCAT
The DNA here is from genome assembly GCA_963742585.1 of uncultured Actinomycetes bacterium. Taxonomy (GTDB): domain Bacteria; phylum Actinomycetota; class Acidimicrobiia; order Acidimicrobiales; family JACDEA01; genus JACDEA01. Next base: position 289,460 of record CAVUMI010000009.1, on the reverse strand, counting down.
CATGGACCGCGGCGCTGACCGACGCCACGCCCTTTTCGCGCTCCTCGACACTCTCCGCGAGGTTGTACGCGCCGACGCGAAAGATCTTGGCCGCCGACCCGCGGTCCATCGGCAGGACCGCTCCAACCGGGACGATCGTGCGCAGCCCGTGCGGCGACTCCAACGACACCACGCAGACGCGCACGTCGCCGCGCGGCACGTACAGCTGCACACTCTCGCCCGTGCGATCGCGAAGCGCTTCGAGGATCGGGCGGGCAGCCGTCACCAGGGCACGCGCCGCCAGCCGTTCGCCCAACGCGAAGCGTCCGTCGTTGTCGCGCTGCACCAGGCCGTGCACTTCGAGCGCGGTAGCGAGGCGGTGAGCGGTCGCTCGCGAAAACCCGGTCGCCTCCACCAGTTCGACCAGCGAGAGCGGCTTGGGCTCGAGGGCATCGAGGATTGCGACCGCCTTGTCCAGCACGCCCACGCCGCTTACACTGTTCACACAGCGAGATTACTATCTCAGAATGTGAGATTGCAATATGGCACAGACGCTTAGCGACAAGGTGTGGGAACGACACGTGGTGCACAGTGCACCCAACGAGCCCGACCTCCTTTTCATCGACCTTCACCTCGTACACGAGGTCACGTCGCCCCAGGCATTTGACGGACTCCGGCTGGCTGGTCGCACCACGCGCCGCCCCGACCTCACCCTGGCGACGATGGACCACAACGTCCCCACCATGGGCCTGGACCAGCCCATGGCCGACCCCGTCTCGAAGAAGCAGATGGACGTACTCAGCGCGAACTGCCGCGAGTTCGGAATTCCGCTCTACCCGATGGGTGACCGGAACCAGGGCATCGTGCACATCATCGGACCGGAGCAGGGCCTGACCCAGCCGGGCATGACGATCGTTTGTGGCGACAGCCACACCTCCACGCACGGCGCCTTCGGCGCGCTCGCCTTCGGCATCGGCACCAGCGAGGTCGAACACGTGCTGGCGACTCAGACGTTGCCGCAACAGCGGGCCGGCACGATGGCGATCAATGTCAACGGCGATCTCGCCGCCGGTGTCACCGCCAAGGACGTGATCCTCGCCATCATCGGCCGCATCGGCACCGGCGGCGGCATCGGCCATGTCGTCGAGTACCGGGGGTCGGCCATTCGATCACTGTCGATGGAGGGCCGGATGACGATCTGCAATATGAGCATCGAGGGCGGCGCGCGCGCTGGCCTCGTCGCGCCGGACGACGTCACGTTCACGTACCTGGAGGGCCGCCGGTTCGCACCCACGGGCGCGGCGTGGGAACGCGCCCTCGACGACTGGCGGTCGTTGGTTACCGACGACGACGTCACGTTCGACCGTTCGGTCGACATGGACGCCGCGGCAATCAAGCCGCACGTCACGTGGGGAACGAACCCCGGACAGGTCGTCCCCATCGACGGCGCGGTGCCGTCGCCTGACGACTTCTCCGACCCCGTCGAGCGCGATGCGGCGGCGCGGGCGCTCACCTACATGGGTCTGACCGCGGGCACGCCGATGCGCGACGTCGCCGTCGATACCGTGTTCATCGGATCGTGCACCAATGCCCGCTTGGAGGATCTGCGCTCCGCGGCGGATGTCCTCGGCGGGCGCAAGGTCAAGCCCGGGCTGCGGGCGATGGTTGTGCCGGGATCGATGAAGGTGAAGGCCGACGCCGAGGCCGAGGGCCTCGATCGCATCTTCCTCGACGCCGGATTCGAGTGGCGCGAAGCCGGCTGCTCCATGTGTCTGGCGATGAACCCCGACAAGCTGGCGCCGGGCGAGCGCGCCGCGTCGACGTCGAACCGCAACTTTGAGGGCCGACAAGGCCCCGGTGGGCGCACGCATCTGGTGTCGCCGGCCGTGGCCGCCGCCACTGCGGTCGCCGGCACGTTCACCACTCCCGAGGAGCTGTAATGGAGCCGATCACGCACGTCACCGGGACGGCGGCGCCGCTGCGGCGCTCCGACGTCGACACCGACCAGATCATCCCGGCAGAGTGGCTCAAACGGGTGGAACGGACGGGGTTCGGTGAGGGCCTGTTCGGCGCGTGGCGCAAGGACAAGAGCTTTGTCCTCAACGACGAGGCGTATCGCGACGCGATCATCTTGGTGGCCGGGCCCAACTTCGGCACTGGCTCGTCGCGCGAGCACGCGGTCTGGGCGCTCACCGACCACGGGTTCCGCGCCGTGATCTCGCCGCGCTTCGGCGACATCTTCCGCAACAACGCGACCAAGGCCGGCCTCGTGCCCGTCGAGGTCGACGCTGCGGTCGGCGAGACATTGATGGCCGCGGTCGAGGCCGATCCGAAGCTCGAGATCACCGTCGACATCGTCGAGCGGACGCTGCGGGTCCCGGCGATCGGTATCGACGTCGCCTTCGCCATGGACGACTTCACCCGTTACCGCCTCATCGAGGGCCTCGACGACATCGGCATCACCCTCCGCTCACGCCGACGCCATCGCCGCCTTCGAATCCCGCCGCCCGGACTACCTGCCCGTTACCACTGACGGCTGACCGCACCTAGGCTCAAGCCCGATGACTGACGTTGCCAAAGAGACAGGCGAACTGAGCCTGCCGGCCAAGTGGCGGTACGTGCTGCGCACGACCAACCCGCCGCCTGGCCGCCTCGACCCGGTTTCACGATGGCTGGTTCTCACCCGCGCGTCAGTGCTGCCGATGACGATCACCGCCGGCGCAGTGGCTGGCCTGCTCGCCGTCCACAAGGACGGCTTCCGGCCGGGATTGTTCGCCCTCGCCCTCGTGGGGATCGTCCTGGCCCACTGCGCGAACAACCTGATGAACGACCTGTTCGACGTCGAAGTCGGGCTCGACACCGAAACGTACCCCCGCGCGCTATATGCCCCGCATCCGGTCTTGTCGGGGATGATCAGTCGCAAAGGCCTGCTGCGCGCGTCGCTGTTCGTCAACGTGCTCGATGTGGTGATCCTGGGTGTGCTGTTCGTGGCTCGAGGATGGCCGGTCGTAGCGCTGGCGGTCGGCGGCTTCGCGTTGAGCGCCGCGTACACCGCCCCGCCGTTGCGGTTGAAGAAGCGCGGTCTCGGCGAGCCAACCGTTCTCGCTGTCTGGGGCCCGCTCATGGTCGGCGGTTGCTACTACGCCGCGGTCGGGAAGCTGCCCTGGGGCATCGTCATCGCGTCACTTCCCTACGGCCTGCTCTGCACCACCGTTCTCATGGGGAAGCACATCGACAAGATCCCGTGGGACGCCCCCGAAGGCATCCGCACCTTGCCGGTGATCATGGGCGAACTTCCCGCCCGCCGGTTCACCCAGGGATTGATGATCGCGTTCTACGTAATAACCGCGGTGCTGGTGGTCGACGGGGTGCTCCCCTGGCCCGCGCTCGCCGCATTCGGCGCGATTCCCGTTCTGCTCAAGGTGTGGGCCGAGTTCGGCAAGCCGCGCCCGGAAGCGCCGCCGAAGAACTTCCCGATCTGGCCGCTGTGGTTCGCACCGCTGGCGTTTGTCCATACCCGGCGGGCTGGCGCCCTCCTGCTGCTCGGGCTCATCGTCGGCGCGGTTCTGGGGTACTGAGAGTGGCACTCAAATCCAACGTCTTCGACGTCCAACCCATCGAGCTGGCCGGCACACAGGAGACGGTCGTGCAAGGCGGCCGCCACCTGTTCCCCAAGTTGCCGGAGGCCTTCGCGGGCATCAAGCGGATCGGCGTGATCGGCTGGGGTTCACAGGGCCCGGCCCAGGCGCAGAACCTGCGCGACTCGCTTGAGGGCACCGGCATCGAAGTCATCGTCGGGCTCCGCGAGGGTTCGTCGTCCTGGGCCGAGGCGGAAGCCGCCGGGCTCAAGCCGGCCGAGATGTTCTCGGTGATCGGCGTCCGCCGACCTCGTCATCCTGCTGATCGCCGACGCCGCCCAGGCCGGCCTGTACAAGAAGGTCTTCGAAGCCATCCGCCCCGGCGCCACGCTCGGCCTGTCGCACGGTTTCCTGCTCGCGCACATGCAGTCGGTGGGCGACGAATTCCCGGCCGGTATCAACGTGATCGCCGCCTGCCCGAAGGGCATGGGCCCGTCGGTCCGCCGGCTCTACGAGCAAGGCAAGGAGATCGACGGCGCGGGGATCAACGCCAGCGTCGCCATCCACCAGGACGTCGACGGCCGGGCCACCGACATCGCCTTGGGTTGGGCGGTCGCCATCGGCGCTCCGTACATCTTCGAGACGACGCTCCAGAACGAGGTGCGCTCCGACGTATTCGGTGAGCGAGGCATCCTGCTCGGCGCGCTGCACGGGATCGTCGAGAGCCTCTTCCGCCGATTCACCGAACTCGGCGATGCGCCGGACAAGGCGTTCGTTCGGGCCTGCGAGTCCGTCACCGGCCCACTGGCCAAGCTCATCTCGCACGAGGGAATCAAGGCGGTGAGCGAATCGTTCGAGGGCGACGCCAAGCGCACGTTCGAGGAGGCGTACAGCGCGTCGTACAAGGCGTCGATGCCGATCCTCATGGAGATCTACGACGAGGTGGCGTCGGGTAACGAGATCCGCAGCGTGATCCAGGCCGGCAAGCGGCTCGAGACGTTCCCGATGTCGGAGATCGGCACGACGCGAATGTGGAAGGTCGGCCAGGCGGTTCGCGATAAGCGTGAGGAGCTCAACGTCGAGATCGATCCGACCACCGCCGGGACGGTGTGCGGCACGATGCTGGCCCAGATCGATCTCCTGCGGGAGCAAGGCCACGCGTGGTCCGAGATCGCCAACGAGTCGGTCATCGAAGCGGTCGACTCGCTCATTCCCTACATGCACGCTCGGGGCGTGGGCTACATGGTCGACAACTGCTCGACCACGGCGCGACTCGGCACCCGCAAGTGGGGTCCGCGGTTCGAGAGCTCGATGAACCAAGAGGTTTTCCCGGTCCTCGACGAGGAAGGGGCGCGAGACGACGCTCTCGTCGCCGCGTTCCAGAACCACCCGATCCACCAGGTGCTCGAAGAGATCTCCAAGACCCGCCCCGCCGTCGACATCTCGGTCACGTAGCGCTCGCCTCTCTGTCGGGAAGCGTGAGCCCGAAGGCGATCGCGAGATTGATCAGGGCGCACAGCGACGACACACCGAGGGCGAAGTCGACCGGCCACTCAGCGTCGTACACCGTCGCAACGACCACGAAGTACACGGGCCAACAGGTCAGGGCGCAGGCGACCGCGGCGGCGTAGACCCGGCCGGTCCTGGCCTTTGCCGTGACCGCGATAACGATGTCGGTGACGGCACCGCCCGCCGCGCCGGCCAGCACGGTCGCGACCAAATGAAACGAGTCCAGGCTGGCCATGGCCCCGGCCACGACCGTAAACAGGATCGTCGCGGTCCCGAAGGGCAGCGACCAGCGCCGAAGCGCGAACAGCAGCGGTGTGGTCATCGCTGCGGAGGCCAGGACCACGCGGGCCGCCATCGCCGCTTGGAGACCGTCGCGCGAACTCAAAGCCAGGCGCTCCAGGTTGGGGTTCGTGGACCCCCGCCAATCCATGAATGGCGAGGACCATTGCAGCAGGAACGACGTCGCGGCAGCAACGAGCGCGAGAGACAGCACCGCTGGCAGCAGCGTGATCAGGTCAGTCTGCTCGGGGTAGTGGTTGGACGAATGCCATGCGGACCGGAGTGGCGCAGCGATGAGCAACAACGCGCCGAGGAAGAGGATGACGTGCGACGGCGCGATGACCCGGGCAACGTCGTTTTCCTCACCCAGCGCGGTGTGCCAGGCCACGTCGCTGAGCATGCCGACGCCGACACAAAGGAGGCCGAGGACCGCGAAGGGATACCGCAGTGAGATGCCTCCGACCCGGTAGAGCGCCGGGTTGGGTGCCACGTCGCGTCGCCACAGGTGGCGGTTACGCCCGATTATCCAAACCGCGTTGGCCGTGAACCCCGCGTAGAGCATCCCATGCCAGGGCGTGAAGAAGCTCCCCAGGCGGCCTCCTTGGCGGTGGAGGTGGCTCCAGCCGTCGAGGAACAAGCCGGCGATGACCGTGCCGGACAACAGCACGGCCACCATGTCGTCATGCCAGACGCGATCGTGCGCTTCGGGTATTCCACGACCCTAGGGCCACGGTTCGGCATGCACCCCCTGGGACAGTTCCTCGGCGACGGTGGGCGCCAACGGAGCAAGTAGCCGCACGAAGGTTGCTCGATCGATGTGGCCGCGCGCCGACATCAATGCGGCGATGGCGACGTTGAACTTCAGTCGCTCGAACGCGTTGGTGACGCGGGCCACGGTCGCGCCTGCGGACTCCGTGCCGTCGACGCCAGTCTCGAACCACCGGCGTGTCTTGGCCAGAAACCGCTCGACCCCGGCGATCTGGTCGTCGCGGAATGCGCTCGTGTGTTCCCACGGCATCGTGAACAGCAGCGCGAGGCGCAGGACGTCTGGCGCCAGGTCGGCGTAGTCATCCGGGCTGACCACGTTGCCCCGGCTCTTCGACATTCTCGCTCCGGCGAGGTGCAAGAGGCCGCCCAGCCTGACCTTGGTGAACGGCTCCGCGAACGGCACCAGGCCCATGTCATGCAAAGCCATCGTGACGAAGCGGGCGTACAGATGGTGACGCTGCACGTGTTCTTGACCGCCGGCGTAGAAGTCGGCGGGCCGCACGCGTTCATCCCACGCCACGTCGTCCCGATCGACGCAGGGATATCGCAGGAAGTACCACGACGAGTCGAAGAATGTGTCGGACACATCGGTCTCCCGACGGGCCGGGCCACCACACGTCGGACACGACGTATTCACGAACTCGGGCACCCCGGCCAGCGGCGACACGCCGGTTCCGGTCGGACGAAAGTCCTCGACGTGTGGCAGTACCACAGGCAGATCAGCCTCGGGCACGGGCACGGTGCCGCATGTGTCGCAGTAGACGATCGGGATGGGCGGCCCCCAGTAGCGCTGGCGGGAGATCAGCCAGTCGTGCAGGCCGCCGATCCAGTTGCGTTGTAGCCGCTTCGAGCGCTCGGGCCAATCCAGCGCGTCGAGACCGTCCAGCATCCGGTCCGCGTAGGCGGTCGTGCGCAGGAACCACTGCTCCATCACCCGTTCGATGACGACCGTGTTGCAGCGCTCGCAGTGATCGCCGTCCTCAAGTTGCTCGCGCGCCAGGACGGTGAGACACGAAGGACACCACACCACCGGCGCTTCGGCGCGATACGCGAGTCCCGCCTTGTACAGCTTCAGGAACACCCACTGTGTCCAGCGGTAGTACTCGGGCTGGCTCGTGTCGATGCACGCGTCCCAGTCCCACGCACACCCGATCGATGACAGTTGGCGGCGAAAGTTTGTGGTGGTACGGGCGATCAGCGTTGCTGGATGCTCGCCGATCTTCAGTGCGTAGTTCTCGGCGTTGATGCCGAAGGCGTCCCAGCCCATCGGCTGGAACACGTCGTGACCGCGCATGCGCTGGTACCGCCCGAACGCGTCCGCGCCGCAGTACTTGAAGACGTGCCCTACGTGCAGCCCTTCAGCCGACGGGTAGGGGAACTCGACCAGGTTGTAGAACACGTGAGTGGGGCTCTCATGACGGCAGCAGTCCCAGCCGGTTGACGCCACCCAGCACGGCTTTAAGCGACGCAGTGAGTATCGACTCGTCGAGTCCCACGCCCCAACGGACGGTGCCATCGCCGTCGCGCACCTCGACGTAGGCGGCGGCGGTGGCTTCGCTGCCCGCGCTCACGGCGTGCTCGGCGTAGTCGAGCACCTCCACCTCGATCTCCAGTCCAGAGCGCAGCGCGTGCACGAACGCCGCGATGGGTCCGTTTCCCTCGGCGGACACCGTCCGTGCCTCGCCGTTCACCACCAGTTGTGCGGTCACCGACGCGCCCTCCTGCGTCGTGGTCGTTTCATAGGTGCGCAGGGCGATCGGCGGGTCGTCGGGCAGGTACTCCCTGCGGAAGACCGCCCACATCTCCGCCGGCGCGATCTCGGTGCCGGTGTCCTCGGTGATGGTCTGCACCGCGCTCGACAGCTCCACCTGCAGGCGGCGGGGCAAGTCGAGGCCGTGCTCGGCCTTCATGATGTAGGCGACGCCACCCTTGCCCGACTGGCTGTTGACCCGGATGACCGCCTCATATGTGCGCCCGACGTGCTTCGGGTCGATGGGCAGGTAGGGCACGCCCCAGACGTCGTAGTCGTCGGCCAGCCCGCCGGCACGTGAGGCAGTGAACAACGCCTCGAAGCCCTTCTTGATCGCGTCCTGGTGCGATCCCGAGAACGACGTGTACACCAGGTCGCCGACATACGGATGCCGCGGATGCATCGGCAGCCGGTTGCAGTACTCGGCCACGCGGCGCAGTGCATCGATGTCGGTGATGTCCAGCTCGGGATCGACACCCTGGCTGAACAGGTTCATGGCCAGGTTGATGATGTCGACGTTGCCGGTGCGCTCGCCATTGCCGAACAACGTGCCTTCGACGCGGTCGGCGCCCGCCATCACGCCGAACTCCGCGGCCGCAACCCCGCAGCCGCGGTCGTTGTGCGGATGTAGCGACAGCACGATGTTCTCGCGGTTGGGGACGTGACGATGGAAGTACTCGATGACGTCGCCGTAGATGTTGGGGGTGTACATCTCGACGGTCGCAGGCAGATTGAAGATCATCTTTCGATCACTCGTGGGCTCGATCACTCCCATCGACCGCGTCGCAGATCTCGATGACGTAGTCGATCTCCGTGCCGGTGAAGCTCTCGGGCGAGTACTCGTAGAGGACGTCGGTGTCTCCCAGTACGTCCTTCTCCAACTTCCTGCACAGCCGGGCGGCATCGACTGCGATCTGGGTGATGCCGTCCTTGTCGAGGCCGAACACGACGCGGCGCTGCAGCACGGAGGTGGAGTTGTAGAAGTGAACGATGGCCCGCCGCGATCCGCGCAGGCATTCGTAGGTGCGCTCGATCAACTCGGGCCGGCACTGCATCAGCACCTGGATCGTGACGTCGTCCGGGATGAGATCTTCCTCGATCAGCTGGCGGACGAAGTCGTAGTCCGGCTGCGAAGCCGACGGGAACCCGACCTCGATCTCCTTGAACCCCATCTTCACGACCGTCTCGAACATCCGCAGCTTGCGGGTGGGGTCCATGGGATCGATCAGCGCCTGATTGCCGTCACGCAGGTCGACCGAACACCACAGCGGCGCCTTCTCGATCTGACGGTTGGGCCACTCACGGTCAGGCAGGCGAAGCGGCAACGGCCGGAACGGCACGTATTTCTCGAACGCCATCTTCTTCGGAGTTACCGGGTCCGGAGGCATGGCTTGCCTTTCTGAATCATGGGAAACAAAAAACCCCCTGCGGCTGCAGGAGGTTGTCGACGAGCGCGTATGTGCGCTCGCCTTACGTAAGAAGGAGGTCGGTCGTGAAGATCAAGCGCATTAGGGCTTCATTGATACCTGAGTAGGGCCCGTTGGTCAAGGCGCGCGGGCTAGCGTGACCTCGTGATCCGCAGGTCCTTCCGCATTGGTCTCCGCCTCGGTCTCCTCGCCGGGATCGCCTTCGCGATCGTGAAAGTGATGCAGTCGCGGCGCTCGGCCGACGCACCTCTCGCTTCAACTGACCCGTGGCCACGTCGTTCCGGCGCCCGAGCCCGCACGGCGCCAGCCGCCACACCCAAGCCGGCGCCGCGCCCGTTGCGCCCGCCGGCTGGTCCCCGAAGCCGCCACCCGTCACGGTTGCCGCCAAGCCAGCACCGCCGCCTGCGCCCAAGCCATCGCCTCCTGCACCCGAGCCTGCGCCTGCCAAGGCGCGCGACCCCGCTCCCGCACCTGAGCCTGCGACCACGACGCCGCCGGTGTCAGCCGAAAGCGCCAAGAAGGCGACGAAGTCGGTGAAGAAGGCCAACAAGGCGGTCAAGAAGGCTACGAAGGCCACGAAGAAGGTCCGGCGGAGCGGGCCTGGGTCGAGCCGCAAGGCCAGGTCTGCCCGCTCTCGCATCCCGATCAAGGCCAAGCTGGCGAGCAGCCTCTATCACCTGCCGGGGATGTTCAACTACACCCGCACGCGTCCGGATCGCTGCTACGCCAGCGAAGCAGCGGCCAAGCGCGACGGACTGACGCCGGCGAAACGCTGAGCCCGGTCTCGGTCGCCGAGCTGCTGGAGCGGGCGACCGATGTCCGCACCGCTGAACGCCGTAGACGGCAAGTCGGGTGCGGGGCTCGAGCAGGTATCGATCGACGGCGAGCCGTACGTCGTCAAGCGGGTCACCTACGCAACACGACTGGCTGATGCAGGCGATCGGCGACGTCGTCGGGCGCCGCGGTCAGCGCTTGGGCCGCTGGGATCATGGACCGGCTCCCCGACTGCATCGACCACGCCACCGTCGCCATGGAGTGTGACCGCACCGGTGGCGCGGTGGTCATCGTCATGCACGACGTCAGCGCCGGCTTGGTGCCGGAGGGCGATACCGCCATTCCGCCTCGAACAGCACCGCCGCTTCCTCGATCACATGGCCGCGCTGCACGTCGAAGTTCTGGGGTTGGACCGACGACATCGGACTCATCCCCTTGACGAACCGCTACTCGCTGATGACCCCACGCAATATCAGCCGGCGCAGGCGGCCTCGCCCGAGGCGGTCGTCCCACCGCTGATCCTCGACGGGTTGGGAACGCCTCCCAGCCGTGGCGCCGGCCATGGCCGAAATCCTCTTTGCCCTGCACGACGACCCGGCGCCGCTCGTCGACGCGATCAGCACCACCCCGGTTGCCTTCCTGCACGGCGACTGGAAGATGGCGAACCTCGGGTCGCACCCCGATGGGCGCACGATCCTCGTCGACTGGAGCTTCCCCGGGTCAGGCCCGCCGTGCGCCGAGCTGGCGCACTACCTGGCGCTCAACCGCAGCCGGGTCCCCGAAGCCGAAGGAAGCGGCCATCGCCGCGTACCGCGAATCGCTCGAGTCGCGGGGCATCGACACCAGCGACTGGTGGGATCGGCAGATCGCGCTCAGCCTGCTCGGGATCATGGCGCCCTCGGCTGGGAGAAGGCCCTCGGCGACGACGCCGAACTGCGCTGGTGGGAAGCCCGCGTCGCCGAAGGCGCCGCCCTGCTCTAACAGAGCTGACAGGCAAACCGCGCCGCATGCCGGCGTGGTTTGCCTGACGGTTCGGCGCGGTGGTGTATCAGCTGAGGGTGATGTCATGGACCGAGACGACGCCCGCGGCGGCGCGGAGTTGGTCGAGGACGTCGGACGGAAGCTCGTCGTCGACGGCCATCACCATCATGCCGACTGTCCGTCGGCCATGCGGCCGACGTCGAGGTCGCCGATGTTGACGCCCGCCTGGCCCACGCATCGTGCCGACCACGCCGATCATCCCGGGCGGTCGTCGTTGCGGACGATCAGCATGTTGCGGGCCGGGGGCATCTCGGTGGGGTGGTCGTCGACCATGACGAGCCGCGGCTCGCCGCGGAGGCCGAACAGCGTTCCGCCCACCGCTGGTCGCCGCCGCGCACGATGACAGATTGACGTAGTCGTGCGCGGTCGGTGTCTTGCTCTCGCGGACCTCAGCCCCCCGCTCCTTCGCCAGCTGCGGAGCGTTGACGATACGACACCGCCTCCTCGCTGGCCGGCGCCCAGCACACCTTTCAAGACGCGACAGGGTGAGGAGCGAGACGTCGTTGTCGGCCAGCGCGCCCTGGTATTCGATGTCGAGTCCGGCAGCGGCAGCCCACCGCTGAGCTCGGCGAACAACTCAGCCCGAGCCGCTCGGCCAGGGCAATGAACGGTCGCACGGTCTCCGACGCTTCGATGGCCTCGACGTTGACGGCGAAGGCAACGAACTCTCCGGCCGAGCGCCAGCAGTCACCTGTTCGGCGATCGTGACTCCCGCCTTGTCCTGCGCCTCGCTCGGTGCTACCGCCAGGTGGGGTGTGACGACGACGCTGGGTCGAGGCCGAACAACGGCGACTCGGTCGTCGGCTCCTCGGCGAAGACGTCGAGTGCGGCGCCGCCCATCGCGCCCGGCCGCGATCGCCTCGGCCAGCGCCGCCTCGTCGACGATCCCGCCGCGTGCGGTGTTGATGATGCGGATGCCGGGCTTGGCCTTGGCCAGCAGCTCCTCGCCGATGAGCCCGACCGTCTCAGGCGTCTTCTGCAGATGCACGGTGATGAAGTCGGACTCGGCAACCACTCGTCGAGTCTCGACCAGACTCGACGCCGAGACTGCGGGCCCGGTCGGCCGACAGCCACTGGTCGCAGGCGACCAGCCGCATGCCGAACGCGTGCGCGCGCTGGGCCACGAGGGCCCCGATGTGCCCGAGCCCAACAAACGCCAAGCGTCTTGCCGTGCAGCTCGACGCCTTCCCACTTCGACTTTCCCACTGTCCCTGCCTTGAGCGCGGCGTGGGCCTGCGGCATGTTGCGCGCCTCGGCCAGCAGCAACGCCATCGTGTGCTCGGCCGCCGACAGGATGTTCGACTGCGGCGCATTGACGACCATCACGCCGAGGCGGGTCGCGTCCTCGACGTCGACGTTGTCGAGTCCGATGCCGGCCCGGCCAACCACGACGAGATCGGTGGCCGCGTCGAGAACCTCGGCGGTGACCTTGGTGGCGCTGCGGATGATCGAGCGCGCCGGCGCCCTTGACCGGCGTCCAGCAGCTCGTCCGGGCGTCAGACCCGAGCTGGATATCGACGTCGTGGCCCGCGGCCCGCAACGCGGCCAAGCCCCGCTCGGCCAACTCCTCGGTGACGAGGACGCGGGCCACTACTGCGCCCAGAGCCTTGGCGATGCGGGCGACGCCTTCCACGAGGTCGTCGTCGGCCAGGGCATACGAGAGACGTGCGTAGCCCGGCGCGCCGAACGCCTCGCCCGGGACGATGGCCACCCGCGCTTCATCGAGCAACACGTCGGCGAGTTCCAGCGTGCTGCTTACCGCCCGACCCGCGACCTCGCCGCCCATGAGGGCCTTGAACGAGGGCAACGCGTAGAAGGCTCCCTCGGGCTCGACGCACGTGACGCCGGGGATCTCGTTGAGCATCGAGTGGATGGTGCTTGCGGCGACGATCGAAGGCCTCGCGCATCATGGCCACCGCGGACAGATCGCCGCTGACCGCGGCAAGCGCGGCGCGCTGCGAAACGTTGGCGACATTCGAGGTGGCGTGCGATTGCAGGTTGGTGGCCGCTTTGATGACATCGGGCGGTCCGATCATCCAGCCCACGCGCCAGCCGGTCATTGCGTAGGTCTTGGCCACACCGTTGACCACCACGCAATGGTCCGCCAGGTCGGGGACCACGACCGGCATGGAGTGGTGGGCGTGGGCGCCGTAGACCAGGTGCTCGTAGATCTCGTCGGTCACCACCCACAACCCGCGGCTCACAGCCCACCGGCCGATCGCCTCGATCAGCTCGCGCGGGTACACGGCGCCGGTGGGGTTCGACGGCGATACGAACAGCAGCGCCTTGGTCCGGTCGGTTACCGCGGCGTCGAGCTGGTCGACGGTGACCTTGAAGCCGGTTTCCTCGTCGGTGGGCAGGAACACCGCCTCGCCTTGGGCCAGCGCGATCGACTCCGGATAGGTCGTCCAATACGGCGCGGGCACGAGTACCTCGTCGCCCGGATCGAGCAGCGCGGCGAACGTGTTGAGAACCGCCTGCTTGCCGCCGTTGCTGACCAGCACCTGCGCGGGCTCCACGACGTAGCCCGAGTCGCGGACCGTCTTGGCCGCGATGGCGGCACGCAACTCGGGCAGTCCCGGCGTCGGGCTGTATTTGTGGTTCCGTGGGTCGCGGCACGCAGCCACGGCCGCCTCGACGATGTGGTCAGGGGTCGGCGAAGTCCGGTTCGCCGGCGCCGAAGCTGATGACGTCCTCGCCCGCGGCGACCAAGGCTTTGGCCTTCGCGTCGATGGCCAGCGTGGCCGACTCGGCCACCGCAGCAATCAGTCGGGAAATGCGCTCCACGCCTGCCATGCTGGCACAGTGACCGAGGGACAAATCCCTGATATCCGCATTCCCGACGGCATCAAGCCGAGCGACGGCCGCTTCGGCTCGGGGCCGTCGAAGGTGCGGCCCGAGGCCGTCGCCGGCCTGGCGGCCGCGGCCAAGACCTACCTGGGCACGAGCCACCGCCAGAGCGGCGTCCGCTCGGTGGTCGGCCGTGTTCGTAGCGGCCTGGCCGAACTGTTCCGACTACCCGACGACTACGAGATCCTGCTGGGCAACGGCGGCACCACCGTGTTCTGGGACGCGGCCACCTTGGGCCTGATCGAACGGCGCAGCCAGCACCTCTCCTTTGGCGAGTTCGGTGCCAAGTTCGCTGTCGCGGCGGCCGCGGCACCGCACCTCGACGCGCCGCACGTGATCGAGTCGCCCGCCGGCACGCATCCGGAGCTCGAACCGTCCGCCGACGTCGACGTCTACGCGCTGCCACAGAACGAGACCTCCACCGGCGTCAGCATCGATATCCAGCGACCCCAGGGCGGCGCGGATTCCGCGTCGATGCTCGTCGATGCCACGTCGGGCGCCGGCGGCCTCCGCTTTGACCCGCGCCAGGTCGACACCTACTACTTCGCACCGCAGAAGTGCTTCGCCAGTGACGGCGGGCTGTGGTTGGCCGCCTGCTCGCCTGCCGCCATCGATCGCATCGGGCAAATCGCGGCATCGGGGCGATGGGTCCCCGCGTCCTTGGACCTGGCGATCGCCCTCGAGAACTCACGCCTCAACCAGACGTACAACACACCGGCGCTGGCCACACTGCTGCTGCTGGCTGAGCAGCTCGACTGGATGCTGGCCGGCGGCGGACTGGAGTGGACGGCGACCCGCTGCGATCAGTCAGCCGAGATCCTCTATGGGTGGGCCGAGGCGTCCGCCTACGCGGCGCCGTTCGTCGCCAAACCCGATGAGCGCAGCCACGTCGTCAGCACCATTGATCTCAACGCCGCCATCGACGCGAGCACCGTGAGCCAGGTCCTGCGGGCCAACGGCATCGTCGACACCGAGTCGTACCGCAAGCTCGGCCGCAACCAGCTCCGCATCGCCATGTTCCCGGCGATCGACCCGACAGACATCGCCGCGCTCACCGCCTGCGTCGACCACGTCGCGTCCGCTTTGTCCGATTAATTGGCGTTCCGATCCTTGGTTTGAGCGCAAGGCGGCCCTAACCTCTCGGCATTCTCCGACGTGCCGTGGCTCTCCTAGGGGTGGGTCTTGCCCTCGCGTTTGTGACCGTGCCAGAGGCGCGCGCCCAGACGGCGCCCGGCCTGACGCCTAAGGCATCGATCGTGGTCGACGCCGAGACGGGCGCGGTGATCGCCGGCACCAACATCCACGAGCCGCTGCCCCCGGCCAGCCTGACGAAAATCCTCACCGCGCTGACCGCCGTCGCCACGCTCGAGCCCGGTGCCACGATCCCCGTCAGCGCGCGCACTGCAGGGATGCCTGCGCACAACATGAATATGAAGGAGGGCCAGGTCTGGGTCCTCGAGGACGTCCTGGCGTCCCTACTCGTCAGCTCGGCCAACGACGCCGGCATGGCGCTCGCCGAGCGGGTATCGGGAACGGCCGAGGCGTTCGGCGAAGCGCTGCAGAGCACCGCCAACCGGCTCGGCATGGCTGACCGCCCTCAGCTACAGGATCCAAGTGGCCTCGACGACGAATTCTCGGTCGGTGGCGGCAACCGCATCAGCGCCCGCGACCTGGCGATCGCGGCGCGGGCGGTCTTGGCCGAGCCACGGTTGGCGCCGATCGTCTCGACCGCGTGTACTCGTTCACCGGCGGGGACGGAATCGCCCATCGTCTGGGCAATCACAACCGGCTGCTTCGGGTGTATCCCGGGGCCATCGGCATGAAGACCGGCTACACCAAGCGGTCGCTCCATAGCCTCGTGGCCGCGGCCACCCGCAACGGCCGCACGATGATCGCGGTGATCCTCAATCACCCCGGTGAGACCTACACGCCGGCGAGCGCGTTGCTCGACAAGGGTTTCGCCACGCCAGTGGAGGCGCAGTCCGGGGCTGGTCGACTCCCGCCGGTTCCGGTTGCCGGGGGCGCGGTGCGAGCAACGGCTGAGCAAGCCTCGTCGTCGCCGGCAAACGAGCAGGCGGCGGGAGCGGGCGCGCCGTTGGCGGCTGCGTCGGCCTCCACGAGTCGCGGCCTTATGGGCGGCCTCGCCGCCTTCTTGTTCAAGGTGCTGCTCGGCGTGGCGGCGGTGGTCGCGATCCTGCGGATTCGCGTCCGGACCATGGCGGCGCAGCACACCGCGGCGCGCCGCCGCGGCCGCCGCGGCCAACGCCGCGACCGATCCAGCAGGCGACACCGCGGCCCGCCAAGCGGCCGGCGGCCGCTCATGCACGGCCACGACAAGCTCGTCCGCTACGGGCGCGGCAGAAGGTCATCGACCTCACGCCCGAGATCGACCCGCATCTGGCTACGCGCTTCGAGATTCTCGTGCGCACCGGCCAAGTGGTGCCGTAGGCGCGCCAGAAGCACTGTGGCCTAAGCGGAACGGCCGCGCACGCTGCGCAGTTTCGGCGGAAGCCGGTCGAGCCTGGGAAGCGCGACTCGACCGCTGCGCTGCAGCTCGACAATGCCGAACGGGCGCATCAACTCCTCGAGGTCATCGAGCTTCTGCGGGTTACCGGCGAGCATCACGGTGAGCTCGTCGTGCCCGACGTCGACGATCTTGCCTTCGAATACCTGCACCAACTCGATCACCTGACCGCGCGTCGACCCCTCGGCCTTCACCGTCAGCAGCATCAGCTCGCGCTCCACGGCTTCGTCGGCAGTGAGTTCAGTGATCTTCACCACCGAGATCAGCTTGAACAGCTGCTTGGTGACCTGCTCGAGGGGCGCCGACTCGACGTCGACAACAACGGTGATCCGGCTGAACTTCGGATCGTCGGTGGGCGCCACGGCCAGGCTGAAGATGTTGTATCCCCTGCGGGCGAACAGCCCCGACACCCGGGCGAGGACGCCGGCCTTGTTCTCGACAAGGACGGACAGCGTGTGGTGCGCGGGCGTGGCCATCAGTGCCCTCCCTCCCCTTGCGAGGGATCGACAACGATTTCGTCATTGGACAGACCGGCGGGAACCATCGGATACACCTTCTCCGCGCTATCAGTGCGAAAGTCGATCACCACCGGGCGGTCATCGATCTCGTTGGCCTTGTCGATGGCCGACTGCACTTCCTCCGGCGTCTCGACGCGCATCCCGACGCAACCCATCGACTCGGCCCAGAGCTTGTAGTCAGGCAGATCGGGCGACAGGTACACCTCGGAGTAGCGCTCGTCGTAGAACATCTCCTGCCATTGGCGAACCATCCCCAGGTAGGCGTTGTTGAGGATGGCGACCTTGATCGGGATGCGCTCGGCGGTCGCGGTCACGAGTTCCTGCGCAGTCATCTGGAAGCAGCCGTCGCCGTCGACGGCCCACACCATCCGGTCGGGGCGACCGACCTTGGCGCCGATGGCCGCGGGCACCGCGAAACCCATGGTGCCGAGACCACCGGAGTTGATCCACGTGTACGGGTGTCGGAACTGCCAGTACTGGCTGGTCCACATCTGGTGCTGGCCCACGCCCGACACCACGATGCAGTCATCCGGCGTTGAATCGCGCAGGTGCTCGAGGACGAACTGGGGCTTGAGCGGCCCGCCGTCGTCGAAGGTCTGCTCGTAGGTCAGCGGGTACTTCTCTTGCCACCCGCTGATCCGGCTCTTCCATTCGTTGCGATCGGGCTGGGACTCGGCGCCGCCCAGCTCGCGAACGGCCTTCACCATTTCCTCGATCACCAGCCGGCAATCGCCAACGATCGGGACATCGGGACGGCGCACCTTCCCGAGCTCGGCCGGATCGATGTCGACGTGAATGATCTTGGCGTCAGGAGCGAACGCCGAGACCTTCCCCGTGACGCGGTCGTCGAAGCGGCTACCCAATGCGATGAGCAAGTCAGCGTTCTGCATCGACGTGACCGCGGTGTAGTTGCCGTGCATGCCCGGCATACCAAGGCAGAGCGGGTGGTCATCCGGGAACGCGCCACGCGCCATGAGTGTGGTGACAACGGGGATTCCGGTGAGCTCGGCCAGCTCGCGCAGGACTTCCGCGGCGCGGGCCTTGAGGATTCCTCCGCCGGCGTAGATCACCGGTCGCTTGCTCTCGAGGATGAATCGCGCCGCCTCCTTGATCATCCGGGGATGACCGCGCGTCGTCGGCTTGTAGCCAGGAAGCCCGTCGGACACCTCACGGTCGGTCGGCCAGTACCAGTCCATTCGTGACATGGGGTTCTTGGGGTCGACGATGTCCTTGGGGATGTCAACGAGGACCGGCCCGGGACGGCCGGTGGTGGCGATATGGAACGCCTCACGGATGATCCGGGGGATGTCCTCCGCACGCGTGACCAACTCGTTGTGCTTCGTGACCGACCGGGTGATGCCGGTCGTGTCGCACTCCTGGAAAGCGTCGGTGCCGATAGCGACGCTCGGGACCTGGCCGGTGATGACGACCATCGGGATGGAGTCCATGTAGGCGTCGCAGAGCGGCGTCACGATGTTGGTGGCCGCCGGCCCGCTTGTGACCATGGCCACGCCGGGTCGACCGGTGGCGTGGGCGTACCCCTCGGCCATGTGCCCTGCGCCCTGCTCGTGGCGCACGAGGATGTGGCGGATCGGCGAATCGATGATCGGGTCGTAGACCGGCAGGATCGCTCCCCCGGGCAGCCCGAACATCACCTCGACGCCCTCCATCTCCAGCGCCTTGATGAGGGCCTGGCCTCCATTCATCTCCATCGGTCGATCTCCCTGGGCTTGAAAAGCAAACGACCTCCCGGCTGGGAGGTCGTGGCGCACGCGCGTATGTACGCGTGCGCTACGTGATGAGTACTACGACGAGCGTGCGGGTTGCGGACATCGGCCGTCAGTGTCGCACGTTCCGCCCTACGTTGTCGAGCGATGCCCGTTCCGACGCCCAACATCGAGGAGTTGGCGCGCCGGTTCACGCTGCTGGGTGAGGTCGAGTGTCGCGGGTACTCGCCGCTGTACGAACAGCTCGCGTTGGGCACCGCCGACGATCCCGAGCTGCTCGCGATGTTGGCCCAGGCCCGCGCCGGCCAGCGCCGCCCGACGTTGTTCCTCGCCGCGGCCAAGTACCTGGGCGGGATCGATGCTACGACCACGTTCACCGAGTTCCGTACGTTCTGCCTCGACCACCGCAAGCAGCTGCTCGGCGTCATCGAGACCCGCTCCACGCAGACCAATGAGGTCGGGCGCAGCGCGCTCCTGGTGCCCACGTTTCTCGACGTTGCGGCCGGACGACCGCTCGCGCTGGTCGAAATCGGCGCCAGCGCGGGCCTCAACCTGCTGTTCGACCGGTACGGGTACGACTACGGCGGGGGCCGCACGCTAGGCAGCGGCCCACCTGTGCTCCCGTCCTCTGTCGACGATGACGTCGTGCCCGCTGGATTCCCCGAGGTGGCCTGGCGCGTCGGGATCGATCGCGAACCAGTCGACGTGCTCGACGACGAAGCCGTCAGTTGGCTCCGCGCCTGTATCTGGGCGGACCAGGCCGACCGACTGGAGCGGTTCCAGCAGGCCGTCACGGTCGCGCGGCGCGATCCCCCGACCATCGTCGCCGGTGACGTCCTCGACGTGCTGGGCGATGTCGTCGCGACCGCGCCCACTGACGCGCACCTCGTGCTGTTTCACACCTGGGTCGTTGCGTACTTCACGCGCGACGACCGCGCCCGGTTGTTCGACCTAATCGACGGGCTCGGTCGGGAGCGCGACCTCACGTGGGTGTCGGCCGAGGCCCCGAGCGTGGTGACACCCTTGGAGCTCGAACCGACGCCGACGACCGTGATCGGCTTGATCAGGTACGCGGGCGGCGAGCGGACCGCGTCGGTGTTCGGCGAGTGTCACCCGCACGGGGCCTGGCTTCGGCGAGCAACATGACGAACTGATCGATGCTCGGCCGCGGGTCGCCGCCCAAGGTCGCATCGACGGCCAGACCATCGGCAACCGCCAGAATCAGGGCGGCCATCGCGTCGGGCTCGACCCAACGGGGTACCGCGCTCGCCGAACGAAGTTGGCGTAGCTCATGGGCGAGGAAGCCAAGTAACTCCTTCCGCAGCTCGTCGAGTCCCGCCCCCAGGGTGGCGTTGTGCGGTGCGTGCGCGAGCGCGTCGACGTAGACCGGCAGGAGCGCAGCAGCCTGATCGAGCGCGTGGCGGACGGCGGTCACCGCAGCAAGAAGCCGGTTCAGCGGCTCGGCGTCCTGCTGCAACGCTTCGCGCGCCGGGGCCAGCCACTGCCTGATGGTGGCCAGCAGGGCTTGCGCCACCAGCTCGTCCTTCGAGCCGAAGTGGTACGTGATGCCGGCCAGGTTCACCCCGGCCGCCGTGGTGATGTCCCGCGACGTGGTCCCGGCCAGACCGTTGCGCTGCATCGACCGTACGGCGCCGTCGATCAGCCGATTGGCGGTATCACTCATACGTACGTATGATTCTAGCGTGGTTGTGGTGGTGGTAGCCGGCATCCTCCTTTTGTCGATGGGCGGCGCGATCGTCGCCGCTCCGATCACCGTTCCGTTGCTGTGGGTGACCGGCCGAAGCGCGGGAGGGCGCCGTGTGCGGGTCGGTGCCGCCGTCGTCGCCGCCCTCACCACTGCCGAAGTCGTATGGCTCGCCGTCTACAACGTCGCCGGCGAGGTCCAACCCACGGTGTGGCTCATACCACTCCTAGCCGCAGTCGTTACCGGCCTCGCCATCGGCCGCCGGCGATGAAGAGGCAACCCGTGATGACGGGCGCGGCCATTTTCGTCATCGCCGTGGGGGTGACTCTCGGCCTCCTCCGGTTCCACAACACTGGTGCGCCGCAGCGATCAGCGGAGTGGTTCGGTGACCTTGTCTTCGGTGTCGTCTACGCCGCGCCCGGGGTACTCGCGCTCATCGGAAACCGGCGGCGCCCTTCGCTTCTCACCGCTGCAGGACTCGCGCTGATCCCACTGAGCCTGAGCTCGCTCGCGGGGGTCACCCTCCCACTGCTGGTTCCCGCGGTCGTCTTTTTCGTGGGCTACAGCCACGCCCACGAGGCGGGCGCTGGCAAACCTCGCAACAGAACCCTGGCCATCGTCATTGGCAGCGCGGCGGTCATCGCTGCGTTCGTGAGCCTGCTCGCACAGTCGCGCACCTTCTGTTGGAGCGAGGCAACCGATGCCGACGGCCGGACGACGTACGCCAGCGAACCGTGCACTAGCGCCCTTTCGGGAGGCCGATTCGCCGAATCCGACCGGATCTCCTCGAGTGGCGGCATGACCGACGGCCTGCTCACGACGCGCGGTGCCCTCTCGGCCCTCAGCGTCCTCGCCGTCGGGGGCGGCGTGTCGGCATGGCTGGCCAGTCCGCGCTCGTCTGGAGTACCCCAGCGACACTGAGTGTCGTCCCGGTACTCCAGAGTGCCGTTCTTAGCGGGTGGTGGGCGAGAGGACGAGGGACTGGGCGCCCGTGCCGACGGGGCCGGTGCGATCGGCGAGGGTCATGGTGGCCAGGCCGACACCGTTGTCGTTCCAGATGGACTCAGCGGCGATGCGAACCCATTCGCCGACGACCGGGCGGGCGCAATGCACGACCAGGTCGGCGTTCGGGTAAGCCAGCTTCGGCGGCCATGTGCCGTGCGAGCTGATTCCGAGCCCGAAGTCGGCGGCGGCTACAGCCCGGGCAATGGGTGACGGTGCGACACCGGGCACAGTAGGCAACATGAGCCGGAACCACCCGACGTGGCTCTGGAACCCCGCCGGCTCACGCACCTCGATTCCGTTGCAGAAGAACGACGCGCGCTCCTCGAGCGGCGGCGCCGGCTCGACAAAGTCCTCGGGCGCGTCGGGCGGCGGATCGGCCACCGCCATCGCGTCGTCAGGAAGTTCGACGGCGAGCGGCCGGATGCTCAGCAGCGAGCAGCGGGCGATCTCGACATCGCCGGCCCGGACCAGTCCCTCGACCAACTCGAGCCGCTTGCCGGCGCGCACGACGGCCGCCTCGATGGTGAGCGGCTCGCGCAGCAATGGCCGCACGTAGTCGCCAGTGAACCGCACCGGTACGACGTCGTCTGCACCCGCTGACTCCAGGACGTGCACGCACAGAGCGCCGAGCGCGCCGCCGTGCATGAGCTCGTCGCCCCACGGCCCCGGGGTGGCCGACGACGGGACGAACCGATCCCCCTCGACCTCGAAAAGCGCGTCCGGCACTTCGCGTTACGGCTCGGTGATCGCGCCGCGGTCGGCGCCGGTCACCAGGCGGGCGTACTTGGCGAGGACGCCCGTGGTGTACCGCGGCGGCGGTTCCTTCCAGTCCTTCATGCGCTCGGCCAGTTCGGCTTCGTCAACGAGCAGATCGATGCGGTACTCGCCGATGTCGATCCGGATGGGGTCGCCGTCGCGGACCAGCGCGATGGGCCCGCCGTCGACGGCCTCGGGTGCGACATGGCCGATGCAGAAGCCCGCGGTACCACCGGAGAAGCGACCGTCGGTTATCAGCGCGCACTTGTCGCCCAACCCGGCGCCCGCCATCGCGCCGGTGACGGCGAGCATCTCCGGCATTCCCGGACCGCCCCGCGGACCTTCGTAACGGATGATCACGACACACCCCGCCTCGATGCTGTTGGCCAGGATGGCCTCCATCGCGGCAGCCTCAGAGTCGAACACGCGAGCCGGTCCCTCGAAATGGGTGAGGTTGGTGCCCGCGAGCTTGAGCACCGAGCCCTTCGGTGCGAACGAACCCGTGAGGATGGCGATGCCGCCCCGGGCATGGATGGGACTCGACAGCGGGTGCACGACCTCGCCGTCGGGCTTGGGCGGGTCGAGCGCGGCGAGATTCTCGGCCATCGTCTGCCCCGTAACGGTCATGCAGTCGCCATGCAGGATCCCGGCATCGAGCAGTTCGCGCATGACCACCGGCACGCCGCCAATGCGATCGACGTCGAGCATGTGGTACTTACCGCCGGGCCGCATGTCGGCGATGTGGGCGACGCGCTTGGCCACACGGTTGAAGTCATCGAGCTCGAGTTCCACCTGCGCCTCGTAGGCCATTGCCAACAGGTGCAGGACGAGGTTGGTCGAGCCACCCAACGCATTCACAACCGCGATGGCGTTCTCGAACGCCTCCTTGGTCATGATGTTCCGCGGCCGCACGCCCAACTCGGCCAGCCGCATCACCGCCTCGCCCGAGCGCCGCGCGTAGTCCTCGCGGCGCGGGTCGACTGCGGCAGGCGACGCACTCCCGGGGAGCGCCATGCCAATCGCTTCCGACACTGACGACATCGTGTTGGCGGTGAACATGCCGGCGCAGCTGCCCTCGCCGGGGCAGGCGAACCTCTCGACCTCGCGGACCTCGTCTTCGCTGATGAGACCCGCCGCACACGCGCCGACGGCCTCGTGCACACTCACGTAGTCGACGACGCGGCCGTCAGGCATGGTGCCGGGCAGGATCGTGCCGCCGTACATGAACACCGCTGGCAGGTTGAGGCGCGCTGCGGCCATGAGCATGCCGGGCAACGTCTTGTCACAACCGGCGAACGTCACCATGGCGTCGAGCCGCTCGCCGTGCATCACTGTCTCGACCGAGTCGGCGATGACCTCACGACTGACGAGTGAGGCCCGCATGCCCTCGGTGCCCATCGAGATGCCGTCGGAGACCGAGATCGTGTTGAACTCGATGGGGAAGCCCCCGGCCGCCCGCACACCCTCCTTGGCGAACTGGGCCAGGCGCCTCAGCGACATGTTGCAGGGGGTGACCTCGTTCCACGCCGTGGCCACGCCCACCTGGGGCTTGTCAAAGTCGCCGTCGGTCATCCCGATGGCGCGCAACATCGCCCGCGCCGGTGCCCGCTCGTAGCCCTCGGTGACGTCGCGCGAACGCGGTCGCATGTCATTGGCCATTTCACGAGGATAAGCGAGACTCTTTTCAATGGACGACGCCGATTACGACCGCGCCCACTACGGCGACCGCTGGGCCGCCATCTACGACGAAGAGGTTCCCCCGGTGCCGGAGGCGGTCGACTTCCTGGCGGCGCGTGCCGGACGCGGGCCCGCGCTGGAGTTCGCGGTCGGCACCGGGCGCTTCGCGATACCGCTGATGGAACGGGGCATCCGCGTCGATGGGATCGACACGTCGAGCGCCATGGCCGAGCAACTGTTGGCCCGAATGCCCAAGGCGCGCGTCGAGATCGGTGACATGGCGAGTGTCGACATGGGCCGCACCTACCCCTTGGTGTTCCTGGTGGCCACGTCGTTGTTCCTATTGCTCGAGCAGGACGACCAGGTGCGGTGCTTCGAGAATGCCAGCCGTCACCTCACCAAGCGCGGCGTGTTCGTGGTCCACACCTTCGTGCCCGATCCCACCCGGTGGTCACGCGGGCAAACCGTGCGGGCCGCCGACGTGAGCGATGGCGGGGTGTCTCTGGAGGCAGCCGTGCACCACGGCACGACGCAGCGGATCGACGTGCAATACATCAGCATCACCGATGACGGGAAGGTCGAGCTGTACCCGATCCACCTCCGATACGCGTGGCCGGCCGAGTTGGACCTTATGGCCAGACTGGCTGGTCTTCGCCTCGTTGAACGGTTCGGCGGCTGGCATGAAGACCCGTTCACGGACGACAGCCCCGAGCACATCTCGGTATATCGCCGCGCCTAACGTCGTCCGAATGCCGGCGGTCATCGAAGCGCGCGACGTTGTGAAGCGCTGGGGCGACACGACCGCTCTCGACCACGCCACGCTCTCAGTGGGTCGCGGCGTCACCGGACTGCTCGGCGCCAACGGCGCCGGTAAGACGACCTTCATCGGCCTGGTACTCGGCATGCACGCGGCCGATGACGGCAACCTTCGCGTGCTCGGTATGGACCCGTGGGCCGATGGCCTCAAGGTCCGTGCGCTCGTGGGCTACGCACCCGAGCACGACGCTCTGCCGCCCGACGTCACCGCGCATGACCTCGTCCGTCACCTGGCCCAAATTCACGGGCTGCCGCGCCGCGAGGCCACCGCCCGCGCCAGCGACGTCCTGTATGAACTCGGCCTCGGCGAGGAACGGTTCCGCCAGATAGGGACCATGTCCACGGGGCAGAAGCAGCGCGTCAAGCTCGCACAGGCGATCGCGCACGATCCATCACTGGTGATGCTCGACGAGCCCACCAACGGGCTCGACCCCGTCCAGCGAGAGGAGATGCTCACGCTGGTCCGGAAGGTCGGGCATCAACTGGGCATCGACGTCGTTCTCTGCTCGCACCTTCTCGACGAAGTGGAGCGCGTGTCAGACGCGGTTGTCATCCTCGAGCGCGGCCGGATTGTCGGCGGCGGCACGATGGGCGAGCTGGGAACGACCGGCGAAGCCGAGCTGCTGGTCGAGGTGGACGACGGCGACGGTGCGCGGCTCGTGACCGACCTCGCCAACGTGGGTGTCGCCGCGGTCGTCGACGGCGACCGCGTCATCGTCGCCCTCGAGAACGACCGCGTGTACGACTTGGTGCGCGACGCGGTGGTCGCCGCCGGGCTCGGCCTGCGGCGACTCGAACGGCGGCGGAGGTCGCTCGAGGACGTCTACCTGTCAACTGGCGAAGCGGCAAGGCCCACGCCCGCCGGCGGAGAGGCAAGACGTTGACCAGCCGTATCTACGACAGCGGATACCGCCGGTATGACGGGCCGCGGCTTGGTGCCGGTCACGCCACTCGCGCGCTGGTGGCGCACACGCTCCAACGCATCTTCGGCCTGCACCGGCCGGCCCGCACCAAAGTCCTTCCGGTTCTCATCACGCTGATCGCCTACCTGCCCCCGGCCGTGTTCGTCGGGCTCGCCGCGTTCCTCCCCCGGGAACTCGCCAACGAGGCCTTGCCTACCTACGGCGACATCTACATGTTCATATCCGCCGTCGTGCTGCTGTTCGTCATGTTCGTGGCGCCCGAGGCCCTCTGCCCGGACCGCCGCTCCGGCGTGCTGAGCTTGTACCTCGCCGCGCCACTGACCCGAGCCCGCTACCTCCTGGCCAAGGCCGCGGCCATCGCCGCCGCGTTGCTGGTCGTCACGGTCGGCCCGCCGCTCCTGCTCCTCATCGGGTTGAGCCTGCAGAGCGCAGGGCCGGAGGGGCCCGGCGGCCTGGCGCTCGCGCTCGTTCGCATCCTCGGTGCGGGCATCGTCCTCACCGCGTTCTTCACCGCGCTATCCATCGCCGTTTCCAGCCTCACCGACCGGCGCGCCGTCGCCGCGGCGGGAACATTCATTTTCGTGCAGGCCACCAACGCGGTGGCCGGTGTCCTCGTGTTCGGCCTCAACGCGCCCGACTGGCTGCTGTCCCTCGGTCTCGGGCAGGCCCCGTTCGACCTCGCCCGGCAGATACACGGCGAGCGACCGCCCCCCAACAGCGATGACCCCGTCGCCAGCATCGTCACGTTGCTCATAGCCGCGGCGTTGTGGACGGCAGCGGGTGTCGCCGTTGCCTGGCGCCGATACCGCGCCTTGCAGGTAACCCGATGACCGCGGCGACCATCGAACTGAACGCCGTGAGCAAATGGTTCAGCGGCGTCGTGGCCGTCTCGGATGTGACGGTGGCGTTCGGACCTGGCGTGACCGCGCTACTCGGGCCGAACGGCGCAGGCAAGTCCACGGTCCTGCGACTGATGTGCGGGCTTACGGCGCCATCGAAGGGCGAAGTCTGGGTCAAGGGTCGCAATCCGCGGGCTGAGGTCGAGGTGTTCCGCAACATCGGCCTGGTGCCGCAACAAGAAGCGGTGATCGAACCGCTGACCGGTCATCAATTCGTCGCCATGGCTGCCCAGCTGAGTGAAGTCGCCGGCCCGGAGCGCGCCGCGGCCGCAGCGATCGAGCTTGTCGACCTTGACCCGGCTGACGCCCGTCCACTGCGCACGTATTCGAAGGGCATGCGCCAGCGCATCAAGGTGGCCGCCGCTCTCGTGCACGAGCCCGAGGTCTTCGTGCTCGACGAACCGCTCGAGGGGCTCGACCCGCGCCAACGCGTGCGGATGATCAAGCTCTTCACCACCCTCGGCGCGGAAGGTCGCACCGTCATCGTGTCCAGCCACGTCCTCGACGAGGTCGAGCGCTTCGGGTCGCGTGTCGTGGTGCTCGGGCAGGGTCGTCTCCTGGCCGAGGGCGACTTCCACGAGATCCGCGAACTCATGGACGACCGCCCGCACCGGATCCGCGTCGGTACCGATCAACCTCGCCCGGTCGCCGCCGGGCTGCTGGCCGCCGGCGCAGTGCTCGGCGCCCGCGTGGACAACGCGACTGTCCTGGTCGACACCGAGGACGTTCGCGCCTTCCGTCACGCGGTTGCCGCGGTGGCCAAGGACACCAACGCCCGCCTGCTCGAGGTCGTGCCCCTCGACGACGACCTGGACAGCGTGTTCCGCTACCTGGTGGCTCGCCGCACGTGAAGACGATCTTTCGTCTCGTCCTGCGAATGCAGGTGACGCGTGGGCGCGCCATCGCGCTCGGAGCGCTTGGGTTGCTCTCGATCGTTCTCGCCATCGCCGTCCGTGTGGACGACGGAACCCACGGACCGGCTACGGAGGGAATGTTCGACATCCTCGACGCTCTCGGGCTCTCGGTGATCGCCCCGGTGACGGCCCTAGTGCTCGCTTCGGCCGCGCTCGGCGACCTCGCCGAGGATCGCACGTTGGTCTATGTGTGGCTCCGACCCATCGCGCGGTGGCGCTTCGCACTCGGCGCGTATCTGGCGACCTTGGTGGCAGCCATCCCGCTTGTGCTGGTTCCCCTCATCGTCGCCAACCTCATCGCGGGCGGTGACGGCAAGCTGCTGGCGGCGACGGTCGTCAGCGTGCTCGTCGCCGTCACTGGGTACGCCGCGCTCTTCCTGGGCCTCGGTCTGCGGGTCCGCCGGGCGCTCGTGTGGGGCTTGGCCTACGTCGTGATCTGGGAAGGCGCCGTGGCCCGCACCGCGCGTGGTGCCGCCCGGCTGTCCGTGCAGGTGTACTCCCGCTCGCTCCTTGCTGAGATCGCACAGCAGTCACCTCCCCGCCAGGCCGCCAGCGTCGCAGTATCAATCGTCGTGCCGCTCGTCATCGTGGTTGGTGGCTACCTCGTCACCGTGCGCTGGCTCCAGCGCGCCGACGTCGCGTAGTCGCTTGCTTCTTGGCAGTAGTGGCGGCGCTATGCGCCTCCATTACTGCCAAGAAGCATTTGGCTCCAGCGCGCCGACGTCGGCTCTAGGGGACGATGACGATGGGGGTGCCGACGGGGAGCATCTGGACGAGCTTGGTGATGGTGGCGTTGTAGAGACGGAGGCAGCCGTTGCTCACCGACCTGCCGACGCTGCTGGGCTGGTTGGTGCCGTGCATGCCCACCAAGCCATCGCCGCCGGCGAAGCTGTAATAGACGTTCGAGTGGGCCGATAGGCCGAACACGTACGGCCCGTACGCGCCGCCCGGGTTCGGCGGGCGGAACAGCATGGCCAGGTAATACAAGCCATTGGGCGTCGGCGTCGACCCCTTCCCGACCGCGACGGGCTCCTGGGCGATCATGTGCTCGCCAGCCCACGCGGTGAGCCGGTGGTAGCGCTGCTCGACCTTGACCTGCGTGTCGATCTGGCTGATCGAGACTTCCGACGTGCGGACGAAACCGGTATGTCCGTTGGGTCGGGTCGGCATGTACGCCTCGATCCAGTCGGGGGACACACGCGACTTCACCAGCAGCGTCTGCCGGCCACCCGCTTCGTTGCCGCCGGAGAGCTGTTCGGTCATCGCGCCGTCGGGCGCATTGTGGACGTGGATCGTGCCACCGACCGCTGCCGCCACCAGGAATGGCCCATTGAGGGGCTTCTCCGCCGGCGGCAGCGGCGGGCGCGGCGCCGCGGGTGCCCGGGCGACTGCGGGGCGAGGCGGTGCGGGAGCGACGGGGGCCGCGGTGGTCGTCGTGGGCGCCGCCGTGGTGCTCGTGGCGGCGACGACCGCCAACGGACGAGCCTCGAAGTTCGGCGTGGTCGGGCGCGTGCGTATCCACACGGCCGCCGCAGCGACGAACAACACGAGGGAGAGCGTCCCCAGCGCTCGTCGGGTCACATCTCTAGTGGTGGGTAGTAGTTCTCAGCGCCTATTGCTTTGACGTCGGCGATCCAGTTTCCTTCATAAACGCCGTTCGGTCCCTGGTTCCCGGCCGCCACCAGGTTCCATGCTTCCCGTTTGTAGGTCCAATTATCCGGCTGCAGCCGGTGTGCCCGCTTGAACCACGGGACCGCGTCATCGGCGTGTCCGGCACGGTGGAGGTGCTGCCCGAGTTCGAACGCGGCCGCCGCCTCGGCCACGCCCGCCGGCCGGGGTTGGGACCGGGCCACGACTTCGTCGGGTGACAGCACGTACGGGCTCGCCGCACCCCGCTCGGCCCAATCGCGCACCGCGGCAACATAACGGCCCGGTTCGGTGCGGATCTTCTTGACCTCGATCATGATCTCGCGGAGCGGCTCGGGCAGCGTGTCGACGTCAAGCTTCCGGAACTGTTCGCCGGCAGGTGATTGATCGGGTTGCGCGGGCTCGGCGGGTCGCACGACCATGCCGGCTTCGTCGATCCACACGCCGTTGGGCACGTTCACCACGCCGAAGAGTTCATCCAGCAGGTGCGCGGCATCCACCAACGACGGGTGCTCGGGGTTGGCCGCCTCGACGGAGTGGCGAGCGGCGTCGGCTCCGCCGGTGTCAAGGGCGACGGTCACGATCTCCAACCCCTTCGGATGGAGTTCACTGCGCAGTGCCTGCCACCCGGGCAGGTCGAGACGGCAGCCTCACCACGATGCCCACGCAACCAGCAGCACCTTCTGCCCACGGAGACTGGAAAGCCGGAACGGCTCGCCGGTCAACACCTGGGGCAGCTCGAAATCGTGGGCGACCGCAGTAGTCAAGGCGCGGCCGGTGACGGCCGACTCCGGCCCGAGGGCCCATACGCCGTGCGCTGCGTCGTGCAACAGCGGCATGCCGAGCCGCTCGGCCAGCTCCTCCACGCCGGCGTCCTCGGCCAGGGGCACACAGACCTCGCCCTTGCACGCACCTTCGGGCTTGAGCGCCCACCCAGTCCGTCGTTCGAATGCGTCGCGATCAAGCGTGAGTGAGTCGAGGATCATCCGAGCTTCTCCCTCAGAGCCGTTGCCGCCGCCTTCGGATCGCCGCCGGCGTCACGCACTTTCTGGATGAGCGCGCCGATGACCTTGGTTTCGCCGTTCTTGTACTTGGCGACTTCGTCGGGGCTGGCCTCGATGACGGCGTCGACGATCGCCGCCAAGGCGTCCTCGCCCATTGCTTCGAACCCCTTCGCCGCGGCGATCTCGGCCGGGTCACCGCCGGACTCCAGCACATCGGCCAGGACGGCGCGCGCTTGCGATGTCGTGAGCTTGCCGTCGGTCTCCATCTTGATCAGGGTGACGAAGGCGTCTGGCGCGATCGTACGGCCGGCCACCTCGTTGGCCGCCCGCTTCAGCGCGACCTTGGCGTCGCCGCCGGCGTCGATGGCCGCGTTCACGAGCTGGTCGAGATCCTGTTCAACGACGATGGCGACATCGGCCGGTGCTACGCCCGCCGCGGCGGCGAGGCGAACACGGCGCTCGGCCGGCAGCGCGGGCAGGGCCGCCGCGATCGAGGCCTGCCAGGTTTCGTCCGGCGCGATCGGTACGAGGTCGGGCTCCGGGAAGTAGCGGTAGTCGTAGGCCTCTTCCTTCGACCGACCCGCTTGCGTCTTGCCCTTGTTCTCGTCCCAGTGACGCGTTTCCTGCACGACGGCCTCGCCGCGGTCGAGAAGCTCAGCCTGCCGCTTGGCCTCGTACTCGATGGCCCGGCCTAGCGAGCGCAGCGAGTTGAGGTTCTTGATCTCACACCGCGTGCCGAGCTCGCTGGTACCGCGCGGCCGGATCGACACGTTGGCGTCGACACGGAGCGAGCCTTCCTCCATTTTCCCGTCCGACGCGCCAGTTGCGACGAGGATGGCGCGCAGCTCGCTTACGTAGGCCCGCGCCTGTTCAGCACTGCGAATGTCGGGCTTGCTCACCGTCTCGACGAGTGGCACACCGGAGCGGTTGTAGTCGACCAATGAGTAATCGGCGCCGTGGATTCGTCCGGTCGCGCCGACGTGAACGGTCTTCCCGGTGTCCTCCTCCATATGCGCGCGCTCGATGCCGACCCGCGAACCGTCCGGCAGTTCGAGCCAGCCCTCGACGTTGATCGGCTGGTCGTACTGACTGACCTGGTAGTCCTTCGGCATGTCGGGATAGAAGTAGTTCTTGCGGTGGAAGATGCTGGGGCGTATCTCGCACTGCAACGCCAGGCCGATGCGCATGGCCAACTCGACGGCATGACGGTTGAGCACCGGTAGCGAGCCAGGGAGGCCGAGGCACACCGGGCAGATGTTGGTGTTGGGCTCCGCGCCGAACAAGTTCGCGCAGCCGCAGAACATCTTGCTCTTCGTGTTCAGCTCGCAGTGCACCTCGAGCCCTATCACGGTTTCGTATGCGCCCTTCATCTCCCGTTCGGCTCCGTCTCCGCCTCCGCCTCACTTGGTGCGGCTCGCTCTATGGCCGCGGCTGCACGGAAGAGAACCGGTTCGCCCAACGCGGGGGCCATCACGTGCACGCCGACGGGCAGGCCCGCCTCGTCGGCACGGAACGGGACGCTGATTGCCGGATGGCCGGCCAGGTTGCTGGGGATCGTGCACACATCGGAGAGGTACATCGTGAGCGGGTCGGCCTTGGCGCCGAACTCGAACGCGGTCGTAGGTGACGTCGGCGAGATGAGTACGTCGAACTTCTCGTACGCAGCATCAAAGTCACGGATGATCAGAGTGCGTGCCCGCTGTGCCTGCCCGTAGTACGCGTCGTAGTACCCGGCCGACAGCGCGTAGGTGCCGAGCATGATGCGGCGCTTGACCTCGGCGCCGAAGCCGGCGGCACGGGTGGCGCCATACATCGCGGTGATGTCGACGCCGTCGGCGCGCATCCCGTACCGGACGCCGTCGTAACGGGCGAGATTGCTCGACGCCTCGGCCGGCGCGATCAGGTAGTAGGCCGAGATGCCGTACACCGCGGCGGGGACTGAGGCCTCATCGACCTTGGCCCCTGCGGCGGACAGCGCGTCGACCGCCTCGTGCACGCGCGCCGCGACCGTCGGGGTCGACGCCGTCGAAAAGCTCGCGCACCACCCCGACGCGCAGCCCCTCGACGCCCTTGGTGACCTCGTTGGTTACCGCGGGCGCCGGGCCCTCGAGCGAGGTCGAGTCGCGGGGGTCATGGCCGGCGATTACCTCGAGCAGCGTGGCCGCGTCCTCGACCGAGTTGGCGAACGGCCCGATCTGGTCCAGGCTGCTGGCGAAGGCGATCAGGCCGTAGCGGGAGACGACGCCGTAGGTCGGTTTCATGCCGACCACGCCACAGAGCGACGCCGGCTGGCGAATCGACCCGCCCGTGTCGCTGCCAATACCCAGCGGAGCGAACCCCGCCGCTACCGCAGCGGCGCTGCCCCCGCTCGAGCCCCCGGGCACGCGGGTGTGGTCGTGCGGATTCTTGGTCGGGCCAAACGCCGAGTTCTCGGTGGAGCTGCCCATGGCGAACTCGTCGAGGTTCGTCTTGCCGACGATGATCCCGCCGGCCGCAACGATCCGCTCGACCACCGTGGCGTCATACGGCGGACGCCAGCCGTCGAGGATCTTGCTGCTGCACGTCGTCGGGATGCCCCGCGTGCACATGTTGTCCTTCGAGCGCGACGGGCACGCCGGCCAGCGGCCCCGGATCCTCGCCCTTGCCGACGGCGAGGTCGATCCCGTCGGCCGCCTGGCGCGCCTCGTCGGCCAGCACGAGGTTGAAGGCGTGGACGTCGGGATCGCCGGCGGCGATCGCGCTCAGGTGCTCCTCGACGACCTGACGGGCCGTGCGGGTACCGGCGCGGACGGCGGCGGCGATCTCGATCGCAGTCCCTGTCACGGGGCGTCGCCGAGGATCTGGGGCACGCGGAAGCGCCCGTCCTCGACCGCGGGCGCCTGGCCGAGGACTTCGTCACGCTCGAGGCTCGGCTGGATCTCGTCCTCCCGAAGCACATTCGCGATCGGGAGCGGGTGGGCGGTGGGCGGCACCCCGCTGGTGTCGAGAGCCTCCACATCGGCGGCGTGCTCAAGCACGGCGGCCAGCTGCTCGGTGTAGAGGTCGAGCTCGTCGTCGGTGATGTCGAGCCGCGCCAGGTGCGCGACGTGGGCAACGTCCTCACGGGTCAAGCGCTCGGCCACGTTCCGAGCCTAAGGCACATGTGTCGGTGTCGAATCGGTGGAAACCACCGATTCGACACCGACACATGGCTTTCAGGAGGGCGAACGACCCTCGAGCTGTTCGAGACGGGTGACGATCTCGTCGAGCTTGGCCGCCACGTCGGCCGGCGCGAGCGTTACGGGGGCGGCCACGCCGATGCTGGTCAGGATCCTGATCACCTCACGCCGCAGGGCCGCCGCAGTGACGCCGAGATCGCTGAGAACGTCTCGGCCGGTATTGGCCACCTCGGCCATGCCCAGAAGCATGTGCTCGGTGCCGATGTAGTTGTGGCCAAGCTTGAGCGCCTCGTGCAGGGCTTGCATGTACACGCCGTTTCCGTCGGCGGTCGACGAGCGCTTCTCGACGCCGGCCGCGACCGCGGGACCGGTTACACCCAGTGCGACCAACGCACGGGCGCCGACGCCCTCCCCCTCGCCGATGAGTCCGAGCAACACGTGCTCACTGCCCAGGTCGACCCCCTCGAGCGCGGCGTGCTCGCTGGCCAGCCTCACGACCGTCCTCGCCCGGTTGGTGAAGCGCTCGAGGGTCGGCGTTATCCCGGGGGCGATCTTGGCGCTGCGGACCTCTCGTACGGCGTCTTCGAGGGCGCGCTGGCACACCGTGGACACGGGTATGCCGGTGGTCCGCACCGCCTCGGCCAGTTCGTCGGGCAGGTACACGTTCACCTTGGGCACGGGTCTATCCTCCCTCTGGGGTTATAGAGGGGTTATAGACGTTCGGCGTCCGGAAGTCCATGCTCCGGCGAAAGAATGAGGAGGCGAATTATGCGGAGTCGCGGCCTTTTGGTTGCAGCGCTGGTCGGAGCGTCGGTGATTGGCGGAACGGGCGTGGCGGCTGCTGCGCCGCCGTTGGTAAAGGTGCGCGTCAACCTCAGTAGTCAGGAGCCACCTGACCCCACCCGGTGCATCGGCGTCGCCGTTCACCTCTCGCCGTTCGGCGCGATCGTGCATCCGCTGAGCATCGGCGGGGCTACCGGAATAGGCGAGCTCCCCCCCAACCCCTGCGTCCCGGAAACCCGCGGGTAAGGCGGTGATAGCAGCGGACGGCCTCATCATCGGGGTCGTGCTGGCCTTAGATACCGGTACGGCGTGCGCTCATGGCAAAACTGCAACCAGCGGCACCCAACCTCGACCGGGCCCGCGGTAAACCCGCCCAAACTGGCAGTGATTTGCGATCTTGGGTGCAGCCCGTAACAAAACTGCATCTTGGGTGCAGCGCAAGAGGGAGGTGGTTCCGGGCTACTTGTAGGGGTCGTCGGTAGCGGGTTCGCTCCACCAGTCGTCGGGGGCGGGATGCCACTCGACGTCGTCGTAGATGCAGTCGACGGGGCAGGGGTCGAGGCACTTGCCGCAGCCGGAGCAGAGCTCCGGGATGATGATCACGTCCATCCCGTGGTTGAAGATGGCGCCGAACTGCGGCGGACAGTGACGGATGCACGTGTCGCAGTTGATGCACTCCGACAT
Source organism: uncultured Actinomycetes bacterium (assembly GCA_963742585.1). Classification (GTDB taxonomy): domain Bacteria; phylum Actinomycetota; class Acidimicrobiia; order Acidimicrobiales; family JACDEA01; genus JACDEA01. The sequence continues at coordinate 254,765 of CAVUMI010000009.1, read as the reverse complement.
CTCGATGCGCAGCGGGGCGTTCTTCCACTTGGGATTGCGCTCCCGCGCGTCGAGGCGCTCGGGTCGAGTGGCGGCGGGCATCGTCGAAAAGCCTACGTGGCGGCCAAGACGCGGCGAGATGAGCGGGTGGCCCACTCAACCAGGAGACTGGCGCCCGCGGTGACGCCAAGGCCGACGATGACCGCCGCGACCCACAGTCCAACCGGCGCGCTCGACGGGGGTGAACCGCCTTCCGACGGGACCAGCTCGTCAGTGCGACGCGAGTCGAGCGCGTTGACCTTCCAGTCGTCCCCCGCCTTGCTGAGCACGATCGTGCCGCTGAGGGCATCGTCGACGTTGCGTTGGTGCAGCCGGTAGGGCACCCGCGCGCTGTCGCCGACGACGATGGCCTTGCCCACCTCGAGGTCGGGGAAGGCACCCTTCTCGTCGGTGTCGGCCGGGATGAGCGGCGCGGCGATGGCCAGCGGCCCGATCTTCTGCGCCCGCTCGACCGCGTCCGGCCGCACGCCCTTGCGCGTCGTGTCGCTCACCGCGGCCAGCCAGCGCTCCGCCGCGCCCTCGGGGCGATGGTGACCGGCATTGAGCGCGCTGATGAGCACGCCGAAGGCCACGAAGACCAGCGCGCACACGATCAGCCCGATGACGAACGGGCGCGACTTCATTGCGCCACCACCGCGACTTCGCGATCGGCAATCTCCTCCAACTCCATGCCTTTGGTTTCAGGCATGTAGCGCCACACAAGCCAGATCGTGGGCACCTGCAACACCATCAGCAGCGTCACGGTGTCGCCGATGTTGCCGATGGCGCCGGTCGAGTGATCGCCGAGGATGCCAACGAGCGCCGGGCCGAACACGTAGCCGGCGATCTCGAACCAGTTGCGGATCCACGCTGCGGCCTGGCCACGGATCTCCGTCGGAAACAGCTCGGTGGCGAACGAGCTCATCACCGGTCCCATGCCCAAGCCGAAGAACACCGCGAGCATCAGCGCGAAGAAGCTCACGGTCTTGTCGCTGACTTGGAACAGCACGATCGAGAACAGAATGCCGCCGGCGAAATACACCATCGCGGTGGGACGGCGGCCCCATCGCTCCATCGCCCGCCCACACACGTAATAGCCAACACAGCCGATGCCGTAGGCGGCGATGATGTAGATCGCCACCTCGCCCGAGCTGAATCCACGCTCGCGTTCGGCGTAGAACGCCCACCACGCCGTGCTCCCGAACAGCGGGATCGAGCGCAGCATGTGAATGAGGCCGACCAGCACGAGGTTGCGCCGGTACTGCGGCTTCCACGGCTCGAGGAACGGCACCTTCTCGACCTTCTCGCCCGCGTCCCGCTTCGCCTTCTCTTCGAGGAACCGCCGCGTCTCCCGCAGCCGCCGCCGGTAGGGAATCAACGCAAGAAGCGGCAACAGGCCGATTAGGTAGAACGCCCGCCACTCCAGCGGCCCGTCCTGCAAGCCGAGGCCGAGGAGTATGCCGACGACGATTGTGCCCAGCGCCGCGAACGTGAGCAGGGTTCCCAAGCGCGCGGCCACGCCGTTCGGCGGGGAACTCCTCGACGATCATCGTCACGCCGACCGCGTACTCCGCGCCCAAGAAGATTCGCGCGCCGAACTGGAAGAACGCGAACGACCAGATGTCCCAGCTCACTGCGGTAAGCGCGGTGAAGACGGTGTACCCGACCACCGACCACAGCAACAGCGGGCGGCGCCCGACGCGGTCGGAGAGGCGGGTGACGAAGAAGGCGACGAACAGACCCAGCTCGATCGGTATTCGGGTGAGACCGAGCACAGCCTCGCTCACGGGAACGTGCTCTGGATGTCCGACAGGAGCAATGCCAGGATCGAGCTGTCGTAGCCCTCGAAGAACGCGGCGGAGATGAGCAAGAGCAGGAGGAGTCGCAGATAGCTCTCGTCGCGAGGCAACTCCGGTTCGCTGACGGTTGCGGTCGGGGGTTCGAACTCGGTCGGGACGCCCGCGGCGACCGTGGCCTTGGCAGGGCCTGTTCTTGGCCGCCTTCTTGTCACGGCCTTCTTCGCGGCGACCTTTTTCGCCGCCACCTTCTTCGCCGGAGCCTTCTTGGCGCTGGGCATCGGCGCGGATCATACGCAGCAGCGGCTCACAAGCGACGGCTACCGTCTGCGCATGGCGAAATTCCCTTTCTCAGCGACGAGTGGATGACCGAGGCCAAGAAGATCCGCGAGGAGTTCCGCGGCAAGGTCGCCCCGTCAGCCCACACCGTGCGGATGAACCAGATCATCACCGACGTCCCGTTCGGCGAGGGCACGGTCGAGGCGCACATGGATACGTCGTCGGGCGAGATGGAGATGGACACCGGCCACATCGAGAACGCCGACGTGACGGTGACGCTCGACTACGCGACCGCGAAAGCCATATTCGTCGAGGGCAACCCGCAGGCCGGCATGCAGGCGTTCATGGCCGGCAAGATCAAGGTGCAGGGCGACATGACCAAGATGATGGCAATGCAGTCGGGCGCACCCGATCCCACGGCACAGGAAGTCGCCACCCGCATCGCCGACATCACCGAGTAGCCACCCGCGCCACATCGCTGGGCGCACCACGCTGCGCGTTCTGGACGAAGAGCGAACACAGAACCGCGCCCAACGCGACCGCACCGCCAAGCAGGTACGCGGCGCGGTATGACGAGGTGGTCTGCACGGTCCGCATGAGCTGGATTCCCGCCACCACGCCCACTTGCGTCATCAGTTGCTGCGCCGCGCTGGCGATGCCCAGCGAGGCCTCGTCGACGGAATTGGCCACGCTCGCCGCGATCGACGGCGACGAGATCCCGAGCCCGATGCCCGACATAACCAGCGCGCCGATCACCAAGGCATCGCTCGAGTTGCCGCCGACCGCGGCGAACAATGCCATCGAGCCGACCACCGCGAGGGAACCGACAACTGCGGCGTACCGCTCGCCCGTCTTGACCGCCAGATACCCGGCGATCGGCGCAGTGATCGAGAACGCCAGAGGGCGGGTGAGCACAAGGAGGCCGACGTGCTGCTCGCCGTAGCCGAAGAAATGCTGGAGCAATGACGGGCGCCAGGATGAAACCACCCATGTAGGCGAAGTTGGCGAAGGCTTGCGCGCCGATCGGGAAGGCGAAGTTCCGACGCCGGAGGTAGTCGAGCGGCAGCAGCGGCGCGGGCGACCGCCGCTCGACCATCACAAAGAGCGACGCCAAGTATCGGCGTGGCGCAGAAGCCGGTGATCACCGCCGGACTCGACCAGCCCCACTCCGGACCGCGGTTCAGCGCGAACAAGACCGCCGTCACGGCGCCAGCGAGCAGCACTGCGCCTGCGGTGTCGAATCGCACGTCGTCGGAGCGTTCGGTTTCCGGCAGGACGATCGCAGCCAGCACCAGTGCGGCGAGGGTCAGCGGCACCTGGGCCACGAAGATCCATCGCCAGCCGACCGCCTGGATCGCGATTCCTCCGAGCGCGACCCCGATCACCGGGCCGCCCGCACCGACCAGTGACCACCAGCCCATGGCTTTCACGCGGTCTTCGGGATGGAAGACGCGGAAGATCAGGGCCATCGACGCCGCACCGGTGGCTGCTCCCTCGAACGCCCCGGCCGTGCGAAACGACGATAAGCGATCCCGCGCTCCACGCCAGGGCGGAGAGGGCGGCGGCGAATACTGCTCCGATCATCCCGAGCAGATAGACCCGCCGATGGCCCCACACGTCGCCCGCCCGACCCAGGGCCGGGGCGGCGATGCCGAATGCCAGCATCGGCCCGGTGATCACCCACGTCAGGGTGTTCTCGGTGGTGCCGAGCTCCCGAGAGATCCGCGGCAGCGCCACCGCGAACACTGTGAAGGTCACATTGACGGAGAAGAGCCCGGCGAGAACCGTCCAGAGCACCCACCAGCGATAGCGGTCGCTCGTCTCGACCGCGCGGCAACCCGCTGCCGGAACAGCAAGGGCCACGGAACGACTACGACTTCGTCGCCGGCCGCCGGCCCCAGAGTCGGGAGGTCTTCACCAGGGTCGTGCGGACTCACGATCGCAAACTAGGACGACACTGCGCACATTGCGCGCCTCTGGCGCGACGCAAGCCCTTGGAGGGTGGCGGCACCGGTGATGGCTGGGGAACATCACCTCGACACGCCACCCACCGAGGGCTTGCGCACTCCGCAGTGTATGAAGCCAACACCCAACGAGAAAGAATCATTTCCTCGTAGCGCGCAATAGCTACGCGATGACTACTTGTACCCGGTGGGAGATGTGCCGAACCGCTCCGCTGTGGGCGGTTTGGGCGCGCTATCCGGCGAACCGCTTCATCTCGGTCTCGAGTTCGGCGACGGTCCAGCGGTCGTCCTTGTCGATGGAGTCGGTCATGGTCCAGCCCTGGAACAGCGCCACACGGCCACCCTGCACCAGGAACGTCTTGCCGGTGAGAGGGCAGTTTTCAGTGGCCAGGTAGCCAACGAGCGGCGAGATGTTCGCGGGGTCCCATACGTCGAACTTGGCCGCGTCCTCGGGCGCCTTGATGACATCACCGAGGCCGGGCGTGGCCTCGGTGAGGCGCGTCCGTGCGGCAGGTGCAATCGTGTTGGAGCGCACGCCATAGCGCGACAGCTCAGTGGCGGCGATGTTGCTGAAAGCAGCGATGCCCGCCTTGGCCGCGCCGTAGTTTGTCTGCCCGGGGTTCCCCATGAGGCCTGAGGTCGACGACGTGTTGATGATCGACGCCTTCACCTCCTTGCCTGCCTTCGACTGCTCGCGCCAGTAGGCGGCGGCATGGCGGGCGGGCACGAAGTGACCCTTGAGGTGGACCTGGATGACGGCGTCCCACTCTTCTTCGCTCATGTTGACCAGAACGCGGTCGCGGAGGATCCCGGCGTTGTTCACGAGAACGTGCAGGTCGCCGAAGGCCTCGACCGCGGCGTCGATCATCCGCTTGCCGCCCTCCCAGTCGGCGACGTTGTCAGCGTTGGCGATCGCCTCGCCGCCCATGGCCTTGATCTCGTCGACGACCTGCTCCGCCGGCGTCCGGTCGTCGCCCGTGCCGTCCATCGCACCGCCGAGGTCGTTGATGACGACCTTGGCACCCTTCTTGCGCGAACAGCAACGCGTGCTCGCGACCGATGCCCCGGCCCGCCCCGGTGATGATGGCCACGCGTCCGTCGAGTGCGCCCATTTTTCCTCCAGAACTCGAGTGTGGCGAGGAGGCTACAGGAGGGCGATGGCGACCACTGAGCCGCGCTTGGCCTTGGTGCCGCCTGCGGGATCCTGCCCGACGACCCTCCCCTTGGCCCGGCCGTTGACGTCGACGACGAAGCCGGCGTTCTCCAGCCGCCGCGTAGCACCGTCGAGGTTCATGCCCACGACGTTGGGCACCTCAACGGTCTCCGGGCCCTGCGAGACGCTGACGACGATCGTGGCGCCCTTCTCGACGTCACCCGGTCCCGGGGCTGTCGTTACGACCGTGCCCGGGTTCGGGAACGCGTCGCTGTAGACGTCCTTGCGCTGAACCTTGAAGCCCACGCTTTCCATTGCCGCCTTCGCGTCGGCAAACGGCTTGCCCTTCCAGTCGGAGAGCGTGATCGGCTTCGGCCCGTTGGAGACGACGAGGTTGACCTTGGATCCCTGCGGCAACTTCTGGCCCTTTGGCGACCAGTCGAGCACCAGGCCCTTGGCCGCGGTCTCGTGATACGGCTTGTCGATGTTCCCCGGCTCCAGCTTGGCGTCCCGCAACGACTCGGTCGCCTGTTGTTCGGTCTTGCCCGTCAGGTCGGGGATGTCGACCGGCGGCGGGCCGCGCGACACCACGAGCTTGATGGTGCGGTTCTCCTTGAGGGTGCCCAGGCTCGGATCTTGGGTGAGCACCTGGTCAGGTTCGGTCCCCTCCTGGTACTCCGAGCGGATCACCTGCACCTTGAAGTTGCGAGCCGATGCGATCGTTCGGGCTTCAGCCAGCGTCTTGCCTTCGAGCACAGGAACGGGGTGCGACGGGACGAGCAGCGACTGTTGGGCGTACACCCCGCCAGCGACGAGCACTGCGATTAGGAGCGGCACCAGCGCCCACGGCCAGCGACGGCGGCGCCGCCGGACCGGAGCGACCGGAGCAGCCACCGCCGGTGCGGCGGCGGTGATGATTGAGATCTCGGTTGGGTCGCGATCGACGACCTCGGTGATCTGGTCCTCGAGCCCGTGATCGGCAATGGGCAGCGGATCCGGCGTGTCCAACTCGTCGCGCGGCGCGGTCGAGTGCCGCGCACGAACGCCGCCGCGTCGATCCGGTCGGCGGGGTCGATCGCGCCGGCGGCGGTGATCGCGTCGGCTAGCGGACCGAGCTCCGGTGGACCGACGAGCGGCCCTTCGGCCCGGCCCATCAGCGTGGCGATGGTGGTGTCGGCGGCGAACGGCACCTGTCCGGTGACCGCCTCGACCAGAACGAGGGCCAGCGCATACACGTCGGCCCGACCGTCGACCGAACCGCCCCGCGCCTGTTCGGGCGACGCGTAGCGGGCCGTGCCGATGACCGCGCCGGTGGGCTCGGTCCACGCCGCCTCGGCCAGCGCGCGGGCGACGCCGAAGTCGGCGACGCACAGTCGGCCTTCGTCGTCGAAGAGGAGGTTGGCGGGCTTGATGTCGCGGTGGACGAGGCCTCGGCGATGGGCGTGGTCGAGACCGCGTGCCGCCTCGGAACCGACGAGGAGTGCCTGGGCCGGGGTGAGCCGGCGGCCGCGGTCGAGCAGGTCTCGCAGGCTGCCGCCGCCGAGGTACTCGAGGACGAGAAATGGCCCGGCCAGCTCCTCGCCGCCGTCCTCGCCCCAGTCGAAAACCCGCATGATGTGGGGATGGTTGAGCCCGGCGGCCGACTGCGCCTCGAGGCGGAAGCGCCGGAGGAAGGCCTCGTCGTCGGCCAGGGCGGCGTGGAGGACCTTCACCGCGACGCGGCGGCGTAATCGGACGTCCTCGGCGAGGAACACGTTGGCCGACCCGCCGGTGCCCAGCGGGGCCAGCAGCCGGTATCGGTCGCCGAGGACGCGCCCGACGAACTCGCCGATCCGCGACACGCTCACCGGAGCGAGCGTTACCGGCGCCAGGTTGGCGTTCCGAGCACCCCCAGCCCAAGAATGGGGCGTATGACGCCGCGATCCGTGGACCCTGCCCGTCGCGGCGTGGCTGGCCACCGGGGAGGCGGCGGTCCTCATCGGCGCCCTCGCCCTCGCAGCGCACCCCGGCGCACCCCTCTACATCGCCTTCCTGGCCGTCAAATTCCCGTTCTGCTGGCGCTGGTGCGCCTCAGCCCCGGCGCTTACCTGGGGCTGTACGTGTGGGAGGTCGCCGGCGCGGTCGCTGCACTGGCGCAAACGGCACGGCGGTGGCGTGCGGCTGCTCGAAGTCGGCCACCGCCGGGGCGGTCGTCGCACTGCTGGTCGCTTCGACGCCGCTGTTCCCGCCCGTACGCCTCCCGAGCTCGCCCGAGTCGTGATCACCGTCCGCCGTCTAGTACATCACCGTGCTGCTGAGCATCGCCCTGTTCGGGTTGTTCTACGCATTCACCCGCCCCACCGACAACCAACAGCCCGCTCTCAAGGACACCGCCGTGCGCCATGTCGAGCCGGCACCCGGCGATCGGGTGCTGCGCCAGACCGATCATCGCCGTGGACCTACAGGCCGACTACACGGGCGTGCTGAATCTCGACGGCAACCGCATCCCCGAGGACCAGCTCGACCGCATCGGCGGGTTGAACCGCATCTCCTTCACGCCGGGCGAAGGGCAAAGACATCAAGAGCTCACGCCCGGGCCGCCACACCGCCACCGTCGAGTTCTGGCAAACCACCGTCCCCGACGCCCCCCACCGCATCTACACCTGGAACTTCGAGGTCCACTAACCGATTCTCGAGGCAATAGCTGTCGGATTCCGACAGCTATTGCCTCGAGTTTGAATGTCAGTGGAAGCTCGCCGGTCTCGAGGAGGGCCTCGAAGGCCTTTTCGTCGAGGATGGGGACGCCGAGCTCCTCGGCCTTGGTGAGCTTGGCCTGGCCGGGCTCGGCGCCGACGACGACCGCGGTGGTCTTCTTCGACACGCTGCCCGGCGACTTGCCGCCGCGAACCTTGATCGCCTCCTCGGCCGCCTCGCGGGACAGGCCCTCGAGCGTGCCGGTGACCACGATCGACATGCCGGCCAAGCGTCTGCGGCATGTCCGGCGCTTCTGGTCCAACGAAGTTCAGGCCCGCGGCGCGCAGCTTCTCGATGATGCCGCGGTTCGCCTCGTTGGCGAACCACGCGTGCACACTCGTTGCGATCGTCGGGCCGATGCCCTCGACGGCCGCCAGCTCGTCCTCGGCCGCATCCATAATCCGATCGAGATGGCCGAACTGCCGGGCCAGCGCCACGGAGGCTGCCCCGCCGACGTGCGCGGATGCCGAGGCCGGCGAGAGATTGGCCAGCGGCCGATCCTTGGACCGCTCGATCGAGTTCGCGGAGGTTGGTGACCGAGATCTCGCCGAACCCTTCGAGCTGCCGAACCTCGTCGAAGTCGAGCATGTAGATGCCGGCGACGTCAGCGAGCAGCGCCGCGATCGAGGGAACTGCGCGATCGTCCGCTCGCCGAGTCCTTCGATGTCCAGCGCGCCTCGCGAGACGAAATGCTCGATGCCCGCGGCACGCTTGCCGCGGGCAGAACGCCGTTCACGCAGAACGTGTCGCTCTCGCTTTCCTTGCGAACAAGATCGCCACCACACGACGGACAAGTCGTCGGGAACGCCCACGGCTTCGACTTCGGAGGCCGCAGCGAGAGCACCGGGCCGACGACCTCGGGAATCACGTCGCCCGCCTTGCGAACGATGACCGTGTCGCCGGGACGAACGTCCTTCAGGCGCACCATGTCCTCGTTGTGCAACGTCGCGACACCGACGGTGGAGCCACCGACGAATACGGGCTCCAGCACCGCGAACGGGGTCGCCTTGCCAGTGCGACCGATCGACACGCTGATGTCCTTCAGCAGACTGGTCTTTTCCTCGGGCGGGAACTTGAACGCGATCGCCCAGCGCGGCGCCTTCGACGTCGAACCCAGTTCGCCGCGTTGCGCAAGGTTGTCGACCTTGACGACGACGCCGTCGATCTCGTACCCGAGGTCGTGGCGGTGCTCCTGCCAGTGCTGGCAGAAGCTGTGCACCGCGTCGAGGCTGTCGAGCACCTTCGCTTCGGGGTTCACCGGCAAGCCGGCATCTGCGAGGAACGCCAGCGTCTCACTGTGCCGTGCGAACGCGGGACCGCCCTCGACCGCGCCGACCTGATAGCAGAAGAACGCCAGTTCCCGCCGCGCCGTGACCTTGGGATCCTTCTGCCGCAACGACCCCGCTGCGGTGTTGCGGGGATTGGGAAATATCCGCAGGCCGGCCTCCGCCTGACGACGGTTGACTTCCTCGAAGGCGGCCGCCGGCATGTAGACCTCCCCGCGCACCTCGAGCAGCGCGGGCGGCTTCTTGAGCGAGAGGCGCTCAGGTATCGCCGCCACCGTCGCGATGTTCGGCGTGACGTCCTCGCCCGTCGCGCCGTCGCCGCGTGTCGCCGCTTGGGTGTAGCGGCCATTCTCATAGACGAGCGAGATGGCGACGCCGTCGATCTTCAGTTCGCAGCCATAGTCGATGTCGCCCGAGATGAAGCGCTCCATGCGCTTGCCCCAGGCCAGCAACTCGTCGAACGACATCGCGTTGTCGAGCGACATCATCCGGGAGCGATGACGTACGGGTGCGAAGAGGGCCGACGGCGACCCGCCGACGGTCTGGGTCGGCGACGTCGGCGTCACCAGCTCGGGGTGCGTCTCCTCGATTACCTGGAGCTCCCGCACCGAGCGCGTCGTACTCCGCGTCGCTGATCTCGGGATCGTCGAGTTCGTGGTACGCTGGTTGTGGTGGACGATCTCGGCCCGCAGCTCGTCGGCCCGCGCCGCCGGGTTATCGCTGCAGGTCACTCGCCTTCAAGGTCGCGCCGGCGGCTCGAGGGCGGCAAGGACCACCTCGCGGCTGGCGTCGAGCATCGCCAGCACTTCCTCGGCCGGCGCCGTCTCCTGACGCACCGCCAAGGCTGTAACGCCGTATTACGTCGAGATCGACCAGCCGTACATCGCGCACCGGACTCAGTCTGGCAGAGCGGTCGTCCCGATCGTGAGCAACGCATCCGTGCGCGATGGAGCCGCTGTAGTTGGGGTCGCCGGCGAATTCACCGCGTCGTAGCCCAGGTTGAGCACGGCGGTGAGGTCCTCGGCGAGGCCGCCGCAGGCGGCCACGCCGTCGGAGTCGGTGATCGCGGAACAGATCACGCTGGAGCCGGCCCGGAATGTGACCAGGCGGCCCGGAAGCGGATTGAACGTCGCCGCTTCGGTCAGCTTGGCGCTGACGTTCGGCAAGTGGACGTCACCAGTTCGGGGCTGGCCGGCAGCGCCGTGACAGCATGACCGGCGACGCCCGCAAGAGCGTGGGCTGGCCGTTCACGACCAAGCCACAAAGTTGGTGACCGGGCGCTTCCTTGCCGCCGCAGACGTCCTTGAGCTGAACCCGAACCACGCTGTTGCCGCCGCGGCACCAGCGGCATTGACAGATCGATGGGCGGCTCGATGTGAGGTCAGGCGGTGCATCGCTGGTCGTTGAACGCGTGCGAGACGGTCGACTGCGAGCCGTCCGGCCGCGAGACCGTGACGATGATCTGGTCGTCGACCATGATGCCGCCGGTGCCGTCGGGCTTGGCGCTGATCCTCACCGTTCCGCCGTTGTTGCGGCCCGAGGGCGACGCTGCGGTCGAAGAACACCTCGCCCTTGGTCTTTACCGGGCACGGGGCGGTCGCCGCGGCGATCTGCTGGGCGTTGGGCGTGGTCGGCACGGGCGGCCTCGACGCCACTCAGATGGACGCCGCCAGCGCGGCCGCGATCACGACCAGCCCCGGCGAGGCCGGCGGCGCGCCGGCGATGGTGTCCTACCCCGCTCATCCCTATCCTCCCAGTCCATGAACGCGCTACCCGCAGCACGCTATCCAAAGTGCATTCGACGCCTTGCGGGTAGATACCTTGCCGCGACCGTCTGGGTCGGCCGCGTCGCGTGGGCGCTCCTCCCGCTGACCGCCGGTCCCGTTCTGGGTGACGCGCTCGATGGACTGGGACCCGCATGTGCGCGACCACGGCCTCAGACCGGGCTCTGGGTGTCTGTGGCTGGCGACCTTGGTCGCCACGCTGGTGCCCCACCCCTTGGCCCTCACGACCTGGCGGGTACTCACGCCGGCGGCGGCCGCCGCCGTCGCCCTCGCCGCCGTCGGCGGTCACACGTCGTTCCTGGCGGCGCTGAACGTCGGCGCTGGCGGTCGCGGCCGCCTTCGCCCCCGCCACCGCCGTCGTCTGCGTGAACGGCCCGGCCTACCCCAACGAACGCCGCTTCCCGCTGCGACCGCCGGCGGTCGCGCTGGTCGGTCCGGCCGCGCTGGCATGGGTCGGTGCTGGTCGGTGGGCCGACCGCGGCCATGCTGCTCCTCGCCGGCGGCCGGTGGGTCGTCGGCGGCATCGTGGCCGTGGTCGGCTGCTTTGCCGCTGCCGTGGCCGGTCGAGCCCTGCACGGGCTGGCCCGGCGCTGGCTCGTGGTCGTGCCCGCCGGCCTGGTCATCCATGACCCGCTTCTCGCTTGGCCGACCCGGTGCTGTTCCAGCGTCCGGCGATCGCTCGCACTCGGTCCGGCGCCCGCCGAGGCCGACGACGCGCTCGACCTTACGTCGGGCGCGTCTGGGCCTGGCCCTGGAGTTGCGACCTGACCGAACCGACCGGCCTCCTCGTCATCGACCGCCCCGGCCGCCGCCCCACCGCGGGGACGGTGACAACGCAATCGCGTCCTCGTCGCCCCCACCCGCGCCGCTGCCGTCCTCGCCGAAGTCACCGACCGCGGCTACCGCCTGTCCTGACTGCGTTCACCGGGCGATTCTCCGCGCATAGCGCGTGAGAATCGCCCGGTGAACAGCTCACAACGTGCGCCCGAGGACGAAGCCCAGGATGAGGCCGACGAAAAACACGAGTGTGACGGCCATCATCGCTTGACGGGCCGATGCGCCTTGCGCCGCGGGATCTCCCGGGGCGTCATGTCGCGACGGCAGCGCCGAGCACGCTGATGTCGGCTCGGGTCGTAGAACGCAACGGTCTGGCCGGGCGCGACGCCGCCGGTAGGCCGTCGCCCATTGCACGGACCCACTCCGGTGAAGCGGCGCGCAACGCGGTGGCGCCGTGCGCCGACGTTTGCACCCGCACCTCGGTACCGGCGGGCACAGGTCGCGTCGACCCATGTGAGCGACTCCACCGGCGTCGCGTCGTAGCTCAGGTCCGCGAAGGCCCACCGACGGTCACCGTCACGCGTAACGGTGTCGACCGCCACCGCGTACCGCGCCTCCCCGCCGCCGACGCCGAGCCCGCGTCGCTGGCCGACAGTCACCAACTCGACGGCGTCGACCTCGACCGACGCACGTCGCCGGTTCCACATCGAGGGCCGGCCGGGATTGAGCGGCATGCGGTCGGCGAGAAACGCCGCGGCGTCCGCGCGACGCAAGGATGAAACAGACATCCTGACTCTCCGCCTTGGCCGCGGTACGCAGCCCGAGCTCGAGTCGCCCGCGGCCCGCACGTCGGACTTGGTCAACTCCCCCACCGGGAACCGGCAGCGGGCCAGCACGTCCTGGCCGAGCATCGACAACACGTAGGACTGGTCCTTGGCCGAGTCGGCGCCCCGCTGCAGCCGCCACCGGTCGCCCATCGCGTGTGACGCGCGCGTGGTGACCGGTGGCCACCGCGTCGAATCCGAGCTGCCGGCGCGCGGTGGAAGAACCGGTCGAACTTGAGATGGCGGTTGCATTCGACGCACGGGATTCGGCGTACGGCCATGCCGGTGCGCATCCACATAGGGCTCGACCACGTGCCGCGTCGAAATCGTCGGTGAAGTTGAAGACGTGATGGGCGAGCCGAGTTGCTGCGGCGACGCGGCGGGCGTCGTCGACGTCGGCGACCGAACAGCACCCCGAGTCGCTGGCCCCGCCCCACAGCTTCATCGTGGCGCCGACGACCTCGTGGCCTTCGTCGCGCAACAACGCGGCGGCCACCGACGAGTCCACCCCGCCCGACATGGCAACCAGCACGCGCATCAGCGACTACCCCGGTCGCAACTGGGTAACCGCCTCGGGCACCGCCTTCATGGCGTGGTCGATGTCGTCGTCGGTTGTCGTCCATCCGAGGGACAGCCGCAAGCTCGACAGCGCCAGCGTGGTCCTCGATGCCCATGGCGGTCAGTACATGTGACGGCTCGAAGGCGCCGCTGGCGCACGCCGAGCCGGCCGACGCGCACACGCCGGCGTCGTCGAGCAGCAGTAGCAGCGCCTCGCTCTCGACGCCGTCGAAGAGCAGATGGCATGTGCCGGCGATCTTGCCACGCGCCGACCGCCGGTCTCGGTGGTGCCGGCGACCGCGGCGAGCAGCGCATCGGCGAGCCGGTCGCGCAGGGCGCCGACGCGAGCCACGGTGGCCGGCCGTTGCGTCACCGTCGTCGTTGAGCGCGGCGGCCAAGCCGACGATGCCGGCGACGTTGTGCGTGCCGCTGCGCCGCTCACGTTCCTGTCCACCGCCGTGGATGATCGGCGCCGAGCTGCACGTCCTCCCGTGCGACGAAGGCGCCGACGCCCTTGGGCCCGCCGAACTTGTGGGCGCTGATGCTGACCAGGTCGGCCACCGCAGTGCTCGGCGGCCACGTCGAGCCACGTGACCGCCTGCACGGCGTCGGTATGCAGCACCGCGCTGGGCGCTCGCGAGCGGACGATTCCGCCACCTCGGCCAGCGGCTGGATCGTGCCGACTTCGTTGTTGGCCAGCATCACCGACACGACGGCGACGTCATCGCTCAGGGCGTCGCTCGAGAGCGTCGAGATCGATGACGCCCGACTCCAGTCGACCGGCACCACGGTGCCGCCGACGGCCTCGACCGCATGCAAGCACAGCGTGGTGCTCGACGGCCGAACACACCGCATGCCCGCCCGGAGCCGCGGCCACCCGCGCCCAACACGGCGAAGTTGTCGGCCTCGGTGCCGGTGGCGGTGAACACGATCTCGCCCGGCATGCGCACCCAGGGCGGCGGCAACCGACGTCGCGCGCCTCGTCGATGGCCGCCCGCGCCTGGCGGGCGATCGCGTGCGCACCCGACGGGTTGCCGAACCGCTCGGTGAGGTACGGCAGCATCGCCGCGATCGCTTCGGGGCGCATCGGCGTCGTAGCCGCGTGGTCCAGGTATGCCGTCATCGCTTGTCCACCACGCGGTTGTAGCCGTGTTCGGCGAGCCTGCGCTCCAAGATCCTCTGGCGCTGAGCACGACGAACTGCGTCGCTGGCCGGGTCAGCTCCAGACCGCGCGTCGAGGTCACGCACGAGCCGGCCCGGGTGGCCGGGCCGGGACCGGCGCGAGGATACACGACGAGCTCCTCGCTGCCGTTCCGGCGCGTCAACTCGCCCTGCCACGCCGCGACGCCGGGATGACCGTCGAGGACCGGCGCGAAGGGTCGCCACGCTGGCGGCCGAGGACCTTGAGCCGCGGGGATGTCGTGCGCCGACACGCGGGCAGGTCGCGTCGTCCATGACGGCACGGACGCCGGTCTGCAGCCGCAGCATCACCGTGCCCGCCCAACCCGAGCGCGCTCCACACCACTTCGCCCTGCATGCCCCTGGGAATCACGGTTTGCGTGTCGGGATCGACGACGTCGACGATCTCCGCCGCCGGCCACGTGTGAAAGCCCTTGCCGCCCCGGCACTCGGCCCACAAGGGAGCGCACACCGGGCGGCGCCCACGCGGCGAGAACGGCAACGTCGGGACCTAGCAGGCCCTTGATCGATCGCCGGGTCCGTGTCGTCGATCAGGTCACCGGTGGCAAGGACGGTGTGCACGTTGGCCGAGAACTTGCGATGCTGGCGGCACTCGCCTCGCCGGCCAATGCGAGCGAGATCCTGGTCGGCCGCCCGGCCAGCACGGTTGGCCGCAGCCGTAGAAGGTCCTGCAGTGCGGGACGGTTTTCAAGGAACGCGGCGGCGACGCCGGCTCGCCGGGTCGCCACCGCCAGCTGCCAGAAGTCGAGATGCGGACCGGCCGGGATGATGCTGGCCACGACGTCGCTCGCGACCGACGCCGGCGGCCTCAAGCCACCGCCGGCCGATCTCGCTCAGCCGTTCGAGATCGATCGCCGTCACGGCGATCGGCACGCCCTCCTGGATCATCCACTGGATCGGGCGATAAATCGGTTCGATGACGTTCCGGTTCAGCGTCTGGCGGCGGCGGAGCAGAGTGGCAATGCAACACCCGGATCGCCAGTGCGGGCGAGCCGAGCCGGGTGATCGTGTTGCGGTGAGGCCGCAACACCAGGTCGGCGCCGTCTCCCACCTCGACTCCACCGCAAGGGTTCGACCCGTTCGAGATCCGCCGCCGTGCTGCACACCGAACGGCCCGAACCCGGCGGCGCTGAGTCGATTGCGATTGGCGACCGAGTAGGGATACACCTGGCGGCGGACATAGGCGCGCAGGGCGCGATCCTGCTCCGTCCGCACCCGGGTCTGGCCGCTCGGCATCACCAAACACGCCCGTTAGTTTGACGCCCCGTGCGACCCATTACGGTCAGCGTCGACATACAGGCACCGCCGGATATCGTCTGGCGCTACGTCAGGAACATCGCGTCGCACACCGAGTGGATGCGCGATGCGGTCGCAATTCGGTTCACATCACCCACGACCGAAGGCGTTGGCACCACATTCGACTGCGATACGCGGGTCGGTCCCTTCCGGCTGACGGACCGCATGGAGGTGACCGAGTGGCTCGAGGGTGAGTCCATGGGCATCCGCCACGCCGGCATAGTCACCGGCGACGGCAACTTCCGGTTGCAGGCGACCGCGGACGGTACGCGGTTCATTTGGACCGAGCGGCTCCACTTTCCATGGTGGCGCGGCGGCCAAGTAGCAGGGCTCCTCAGCGCGACCGGTACTGCGCCGCGTCTGGCGCAGCAACCTGAAGCGCCTGCGCGACCGTGTCGACCGCGGTAGCAACCTCTGACATGTCCGTCAGATCGACGTCGACCCGAGCGCCGCCGAGGTCCGGCGGCTCATACGGTTGGCCGACCCTCTGAACGATCTCATCCAGTACCTCGCCATCAAGATGCCCGGGATGGCGCTCCCCCGCCTCGGCCCGACGCCGGTAGCGCTCGACGATCGCGCTGGCTCGGCGTGCACCGCGACGACGACCGGCACCGCGCCGGTGCGATCGACGATGCCGCGGAGCTCGGGCGTGCTCACGTGGCGTCCCAGTTGCACTCGCCGACCACCGATTGGCCGGCGGCGAGAACCGTCTCGAGTTGGTACTCCAACACCTTGATCGACGCGTGACCGAGGCGCTTCGACCAGGCGCGGTCACCCACACCGAGCGTGTCGAAGAGCAATTCCTTGACGTCGTCCTTGGTGAATACCGGCAGGCCCAGGCGGACCCCGAACTCGCGGGCCAGGGTGGTCTTGCCCGCCGCCGGCCAGCCGGCGACGACGACGAGCAGGAGGCTATTGCCCCGTGAAGCGGGCTTGACCAGGGCCGTGCTCTCGGAACGACTCGACGCCGATCGCCGCGTCCTTCGTGTGGAAGACGTCGGCGAAGGCCGTGAGCTCGAGGTCGAGCCCCTCGGCCAGGGATCCGTCGAGGCCGCGATCGATGGCGCGCTTGGCCAGACCCTGGGCCACGGTCGGCGCCACGGGCAAGTTCGGCCGCCCATGCTCACCGCCTCGTCGAACAGCTGATCGGCGGGTACCACCCGATCGACCAGGCCGATCCGGAGCGCTTCGTCGGCGGGAACCTGTCGACCGCTGAAGATGATCTCTTTGGCCCGCGCCGGGCCGATGAGTCGAGGAAGCCGCTGCGTCCCGCCGCCGCCCGGGATGATGCCGAGCAGGATCTCGGGCTGGCCGAACTTCGCCGTGTCCGCCGCGATCCGGAAGTCGCACCCGAGGGTCAACTCGCAGCCACCGCCGAGCGCGTACCCGGCGATCGCCGCGATCGTTGCCCGTGGAATCGACTCGAGCGCGTCGAGGGCTCCGCGGAATGCGGCACCGACGGCGCGGGCTTCGTCGGGACCGGCGAACTCACTGATGTCGGCACCCGCGGCGAATATACGTTCACCACCCCAGACGACGACTGCCCCCGGTGGATCAGCCGCCAGCGCCGCCGCCGCGTCTCCCAGCTGGCGGAGCAGCGCCATCGAAAGGGCGTTCATCTTCGGCCGATCGAGCCGAACGACAGCGACACCGTCGTCGCGCTGCTCGACCGCTACGAATCGTTCTTCCACCGCAGAACCTCCTCGGCCGCCGAATAAGGGTCGGTCCGTCGCTCGACCAGGTCGTCGCGAAGGCCTTCGAAACTGTCGTCCTCGAGCGCGGCGAACGCCTGCTGTTCCAGTCGAGCGGTGACGATCGCTCGCACCTCGTTGACGGCACGGTCGGCGCGCCGCTGTTCGAGCCGCCCGTCCTTCTCCAGGAACTCGCGGTGGTTCGTGATGGCCGCCCAGAGATCGTCAATGCCTTCACCGGTGGCCGCGGCCGTTCGGATGACCGGCGGCCGCCAATCGCCCGGTGCCGAGAGGTCCAGCATCTGCTCGAGATCACGGGCAGTGTCTTCCGCGCCGCCGCGATCGGCCTTGTTGATGGCGAAGACGTCGGCCATCTCCAACAGTCCCGCCTTGTTGGCCTGAACCGAGTCGCCCCACCCTGGGGTCACCACGACCACGGTGGTGTCGGCCTCGCCGGCGATCTCGACCTCGACCTGCCCAACGCCCACGGTCTCGACCAACACCAGCGGAAACCCCGCAGCGTCGAGAACGCGGATCGCCTCGGGCGTCGCCAGGGCCAAGCCACCCATGTGACCGCGTGTGGCCATCGAGCGGATGAATACGCCGCGGTCGATGGCGTGGTCCTGCATCCGCACTCGATCCCCGAGGATCGCGCCGCCGCTGAACGGCGACGTTGGGTCTATGGCCAGTACCGCGACCTCGGTATCACTGGCGCGGACGGTGCGAATCAGGCGGTTGGTCAACGTCGACTTGCCCGCCCCCGGCGCGCCGGTGATGCCCACCGTGTACGCCTGCCCGCCCTTGGGATACGCAAGGCGCCCGACGTCTCGCGCCGGCTCGCCCCCGCGTTCGATCAACGAGATCAGCCGCGCCAGCGCCGCCCGATCGCCGGCCACCGCGGCGTCGACCAACTCCCGAGGATCACTCCGGCGCACCCGCCGAATCTAGGAGACGGCTGATTTGAATGCGCCGCCGGCTTCGCCGGCGCCTACAGCGCTACGAATACGCTGGTCGACGGGATTCGCTTGCGGCGAAAGACGGCGGAGAGGTCGTAAATCAGCAGTCTCCTAGGGCTAGTTGGCTTCGCCGACTACGTCGAAGTCGATGCCTTTGGCGCGGACTTCGGTGAGGCCGTCGACGCGATCCATGAGGATGCGCTCGATGCCGGCTTTGAGCGTCAGTGACGACATAGGGCAGCCGCCGCAGGCTCCGAGCAGCTCGAGATCGACGCGACCGGTCTCCTCGTCCAGTTCGAGGACGCGAATGTCACCGCCGTCGACCTGAAGGGCCGGGCGGATCGCCTCGATGGCGTCGAGTAGTTGGGTCTCCACAGCAGGCATTCTCCCACGATCAACACCCGTCCCCGCCCAGGTGTTCCTCACGTGTCGGTGCATTTGGCTGTTCCGTACACAAATCCACCGACACATCGCGCGGCGTGACGCGAAGAGGACCGGGCGGGGCCCGGTCCTCTTCACAGTTCTTGGTGGTGACGACTAGCTGGCGTTGAACCGCCTGCGGAACCGCACCAGGCCGAACGCCGAGGCCATGGCGGCGAGCGCCAGGCCGACGTACAGCGTGTCGTTGCGACCGGTGACGGCCAGGACAGCAGCCCTCTGGAGCCGCTGGTCACCGAGGAGGCCAATGCCCTTGATGGACACGGGGCCGCCGCCACGGATGTTACCGGTGAGGCCAACGCCGTTGGAACCGAAGAAGTTCGCCAGGCCCTGAACCGTGCCGCCCCCGGTGATCAAGCCGATCACGTTGGCGAGGACGCTGTTGCTGGCCTTGCAGTTGGCCGCGGTCGCAGTAGCGGTCGCGGTGTCCTTCATGATGCCGGTACCAGAGCCAGCCGGAACGGTGGCCTCGATATGGACCACCAACGGCGGGTCACCAGGTTTCCAGTTGCCGATGTTGGTGAAGCTGACCGATTGACCGCCTGGGGCGACGGTACCGACTTCACCCTTGGGTCCCCGTGCGCTGGTGATGTTCATCCGCGGCGGGTTGCTCGGAGTGTCGGCCTTCTCGACGCTGAGCACGTCGGTCAGGGTGACGTTGGTGAGGTCACACGGGAACGGCTTCACCGCGTTGGGATCGCTCGGCACCTTGATGTCGAAGCTGAGCGGCGTGCCGGTGTTGACGACCGGATGGCTGGTGGTCTTGGAAACGGGGATCTCGCAGTTGACGCCACCCTCGGGGACACGGAGGTCCATCTCGAAGTGACCAACGCGGATGTCGGCCAGGTCGAGCGGTGCCAGGGCGGAGCCGAGCTTGAGGCGAACGACGTCGGCCGCACCAGCCACTCGAGTGGGCGAGACGGTGGGCAGCGAGGTGTCGTTGGGCACCGTGGCCGTGCCGTCCGCGTTGGGCGGCGAAATGGCCCGAGCGTCGGCGCCGATGCTGACGTCAGCCAGCGGATCCAGCGCGTCCAGCTGCTCGGCCAGGCCGGTGTCGCCGAGGATGTCCTGGAGATCGAGGACCTCGGTGATCGGCGCGGCGCCGGTGTTGTCGATGACGCGGATCACGCCGGTGCCGGGGTTCTCCTCGGAGGTGGGCCCGTAGGTGAGCTTGTTGCCGGTGGGCTTGCCCGTGGCTACGCCCTTCATGACCCAGTCGCCACCGACCTCGATGGTGGTGCCGAGCAGGCCGATGTTGATCGGCGCAACCGTGGTGTGGATCTCGGAGGCGATACCGCAGGTGCCGTCGCCGTTGTTGACGAGGTACGTGAACGACTGCGAGCTGGCCACGTTGCGATCAGGATCAGTGGACGGCGGCGCGTTGGTCGACAGGACGGACTCAAGGAAGCGGCCGAGATCGTCGAGGCCGGTTCCGGTGTTGAGCACCTGTGCATCAGCCGCGGTACCGAAGCCGTACGTCAGCGGGTTACCGAGCGTCGGGAACAAGTAGTTCGGGTTCCACAGCGTGGCGGCCCGGCCACCGAGCGCCGATGCGTTGGCGACGGGATCGAGTGCGCCTTCAAGGTCGATGGTCTGCACGTTGGTGATCAGACCTGACGTGTAGGGCGGGGTCGGCCGTGGGCGCCGATGACTCAGCGATGCTCAGCGAGATCGGCTCAGCGTTGATGTTGGTAGGCGAAGCAGATCCCACGCCGACATCCACGCCGCCGCCACGGGCGTAGGCGTACTTGCCCGCCTGGGGCTCGATGGCGTCGTTGACCTCGCTGTTGAGCCTGGTCGTCAACCCCGCGCTATTGACCGCCGAGACCGTTGAACGCCTCATTGACGTTAGCGAGCTTCGGGTCCGGCACAGACACGGCGTGCGCGTGGAGCGCAACGCCGTTCACGAACGCTGACAAGCCTGACGGGGCCGGACCGGCGACACCCTGTGCGGGTCCCGGCGCCGATACCACCATCACGCCGGCGAGCAGTCCGCCACTCACAAGCGCGGCCTTCAGCCGACGCCCTCTCTTGCTAACCATTGCTTCCTCCAAGTTCGGGCAATTCAACCGAGAAACGTAGACAACCGGGGCCTATGACGCCATCACCCAAGTTAGTTTGGCTCACTGAGCGTGGCCAAGGCGGGACCCTCTGGCCGCGCCCTACCCGCAAGGACTAGCCGCTGCAAACTGGGCACGAATCCGTCACCCGACCACTCTCCGTGGTTATATGGCGCACGAATTTTTCCAAGTCGCTCGCGCAACCAATTCGGCCACTTCGGCGTCTCGACGTCGCAAACCGTGATCGCCGCCGTCGAGAAAATGGTGCGTGACCGGCCCGGGAATCAGCGTCGGTGGCCGCGAGCTAGTTCAGAAACTGAACCAAATGCGTCACGTGTCCCAGAAATGAACACGCACGGCAGGCGAAGTCGGGGAAGTGCTCGGTACGCAGTTTGTCCGGCCTTCCCTGGTGGGTGGAGCGGATAGCTGATCAACACAAGCGCGAGCGCGGAAAGGCCTTCAGCAACCGCCATCGAGCAGATCCGCCCACCCATCGACCGGCCGCCGAGAACCAACCTGTCGGGCGGCGAGACCACAATCCTTGGCGAGGCTCGCCGCGCCCGCCCGAACCGCATCGATGAGCACGGGCAGGCGGTCGGGTGACTTGCGGCCGGCAAGGCGGTATGGGAAGTCCATGCGCTCGACGGCGATTCCTTCCGGGGAGACCCGCTCGTCGACGGCGACGAGCGCCGACTGGTTCCGGTCGGCGCCGGCGCCGGGCGTGAGTAGTAAGCCGGCCCGCGGACCGTTGCCACGTTTAGGGGTCATAACGCGGCGAGCAGGATGCGCTTGGCCTCGGCCAGGTCGCTAACCAACCGACCGGCGTCGTCAACCGGTGCGCCGTGATCGGGGTGCACGCCCCGGACGAGCGTGCGGAAGCGGCCGAGGATCTCGGGCGGCGGCGGCACGGCACCGGGCGCGAAGCCAAGCACATCGAGCGCCCAATCGAAGCTGCGATGCCGGCGCGCCACGCCGACGGTGTCGCCATTGAGGTACGCGATCAGGGCCGCGTCGTTACCGCCTTCCCAGCGGAGCGCGCGCCAGATCAGCCGAAACGCAGACGGGCGGCCGCGGATCGGAAGGCTGGCCGCCGCGTACACCGCGCCGAGAACCTGCGGAAGGTCATGCGCGTGGTCGTCGAGTTCGAGTTCGACGGCGCGACCAACCGAGAGCAAGCGATGACGGCTGCGGTCGAGGCCGACGACGTCGGTCTGGAAGCGGTGACGCAGCCGGGGTTGGGAAATCCGGCGCCCGAGCTCCAGCAGACTCACGAGCACATCGAGCTCGTCGCGGGCGTCAGCGTCGAGTGTCGGGCGCCTTGACCGCGACGATGCCGGCAAGCAGCAGACCGCCCGGCCCCGGCGCGGGGCTCGTCGGCAGCCACATCTCCCCCAGCGCGACGCGTCGCGTCGGTGCAACGCGACGCGAATGACGGATTTCGAGTTCGGCGAGCGCTGACCACGGCGGAGGCTTATACGTACCGCGCCAGCATCGAGCGCAAGCGCTGGCGGCGTCGCGGGCGATGACGTCGTCATCGACATCGGACTCCATGGCCGTAGCCAGCGACGGCGGCCAACTCCTGCACCTGCTGCCACTCGAGTCGGTCGATGCCAAACGGCGGCGGCGTAGCCGCAGTGGCGTCGGCGGCGAGGTAGAAGTCGCCGGCCACCGCCGCGTCATCCGGATCCTGCTGCAGCCGATCGGCAGCAACAAAGAGATCGGACATGACCGCGTACGTCGCCTCGTCCCCACCATCGTCGGCGTCGTCGTCGATCGCAGGCAACGGCGGCGCGCCGCCGGCCTCCTCGACTTCGTCCATCAGCCGTTCGACACCGTCGGCGTCGGCCTCGAGGACGACGAGGTCGCTGCCCACCTCCCAGCGGTGGGTGACGCCGCTCCCCGTGAGCAGCCGTTCGATCTGGCTCCGGTCCTCCTGACCCCAGTCACTGAGGTCATAGACCACCTCGTCGGCGTCGCCGGCCAGCGGCGGTGCGACCGGCGGCGCCACGTCGGTGAACGCACCGGCGCCCTGCTCGACCGGTGGAGCGAGGGAGACATTGCAGTCGGTGCACACGAGTACCCCGGCGAGGTACTCGGCGCCGCACGAAGGGCAAAAGGTCGTCGACGGCATGCGACTTAGAAGACCGGGTCCTCGACCCAGCGGCCGAAGACCGTGGCCAGCGCATCGACGATCTCGCCAACCGTGGCGTATTCGCGGACGGCGCCGAGTATCGATGGCATGAGGTTTGCGTCGGAATCGTTGGCCGTCGCGGTCACCAACGCCAATGCGCTCGGCTGCAGCGCGGCCGTCATTGCGGCCGTGCTTCACCTTGTCGAGCCGCTTGAGCTGTCGCTCCTCGACCTCGGCGCCGATCGAGAGGATCGGAATGGGCTCGTCGTCACCAGCGTCGGTGAACGCGTTGACGCCGACCACGATGCGCCGCCCGGTGTTGATCTTGCGTTCGAGCTGATAGGCCGCTTCGGCGATTTCGCGTTGGAAGTAGCCGTTGTCGATCCCGCGGTAGACGCCTTCGAGGATCGAGCCTCCGCCGAGCTCGTCGAGGTGGGCGAAGATCGCTTCGGCCTGGCGTTCCATCTCGTCGGTCATCCACTCGACGTAGTACGAGCCGCCGAGCGGATCCGCTACCAGCGGTACACCGGTCTCGTGGGCGATGACCTGCTGGGTTCGCAGCGCCAGCCGGGCCGCCTTCTCGGTGGGCAACGCCAGCGCTTCGTCGAACGCGTCGGTGTGAAGGCTCTGCGTGCCGCCGAGGACGCCGGCGAGCGCCTCGATGGCGACGCGGGCCAGGTTCACCTCGGGCTGTTGCGCAGTGAGCGACACACCCGCAGTCTGCGTGTGGAAGCGGAGCTGCATCGATCGCGGCTTGCTTGGCGCCGTAGCGATCGCGCAACCAGCGCGCCCAGATGCGCCGGGCGGCGCGGTACTTGCCGATCTCCTCGAAGAAGTCGATGTGCGCGTTGAAGAAGAAGGACAAGCGCGGCGCGAATTCGTCGACCGTCGAGACCGGCTTTCATCGCGGCTTCGACGTAAGCGAAGCCGTTGGCCACGGTAAACGCGAGTTCCTGCGCAGCCGTGGAGCCCGCCTCGCGGATGTGGTAGCCGGAAATCGAGATCGGATGCCACCGTGGGAGTTCAGCGGCGCAATACCGCACCATGTCGGTGACGATCCGCATCGAGGGACGCGGCGGGAAGATGTATTCCTTCTGCGCCTGGTACTCCTTCAAGATGTCGTTCTGGATCGTGCCACCGAGGCGGTCGCGGGACGACGCCGGTCTCCTCCGCCACCGCGACATACATCGCCAGCAACATCGCCGCCGGCGAATTGATGGTCATCGAGGTCGTCACCTCGCCGAGGTCGATCCCGGCGAAGAGATCCTCCATGTCAGCCAACGTGTCGACCGAAACGCCGCCTTTACCCACCTCCCCGAGCGAGCGGGGATCGTCGGAGTCGCGACCCATCAGCGTGGGCATGTCGAACGCGGTCGATAACCCCGTTTGGCCGGCGCGGAGCAGCTCGTGGAAACGGGCGTTGGTGTCCTCTGGCGTGCCGAAGCCGGCGAACATCCGCATCGTCCAGTATTTGGACCGGTACATCGAGGCGTAGGGGCCACGGGTGTAGGGCCATTGCCCGGGGAACTCACCGTCCTCTGGCCCATGAACGGGCTCGATGGGAACGCCAGACATCGTCTCGGCGTCGACGTCGGCCTTGGGCACCGCTTCGTAGGCGGCTTCCCATTCGTTGCGGGCTTCATGCCGCCAGTATCTCGCGTCTGGAGCCACTGACTAGCCTCCGCGCCATGAGTGAGTCGAGGGCGAAGCCGGAAAACGATCGGGAGACACGGTGACCGCCGAGCGGCAGGCCCCTGATCGCAACCTGGCCCTGGAGACTCGTGCGGGTGACCGAGGCGGCGGCGCTGGCGGCGTCCCGGTTCATGGGTCGGGGCGACAAGGAGGGCGCCGACGGGGCCGCGGTCGATGCCATGCGGATCGTGCTGTCGACGGTCCCCATGGACGGCGTCGTCGTGATCGGCGAGGGCGAGAAGGACGAGGCACCGATGCTCTACAACGGCGAGCGCATCGGCGACGGCACGCCACCGCAGACCGACATCGCCGTCGACCCGCTCGAAGGCACCACTCTCACCGCCCTCGGGATGGGCAACGCGCTCTCGGTCATCGCCGTCAGCGAGCGGGGCACGATGTTCGACCCCAAGTCCTGCGTCTACATGGACAAGCTCGCGGTGGGGCCCGCGGCCGCCGGGCAGGTCGACATCAACGCCAGTCGCCATCCGACAACCTCCAGGCCGTCGCTAAGGCACTGGGGAAGTCGGTCCACGACGTCACCGCCGTGATCCTCGATCGACCCCGGCACGCGGAACCTCATCGCCGAGGTACGGGAGGCCGGCGCCCGCATCCGGCTCATCCCCCACGGCGACGTGGCCGGCGGCATCTCGACCGCCTTCGAAGAGTCGGGTGCCGATATCCTCCTCGGCATCGGCGGCTCGCCGGAGTGCGTGATCACCGCCGCCGCGCTCAAGTGCATCGGCGGCGAACTGCAGGCCAAGTTCTGGCCCCGGGACGACGATGAACGCCAGGGCGCAGAGGCCGCGGGCTACGACCTCGACCGCGTGCTGTTCACCGACGACCTCGTCGCCGGTGACAACTGCTTCTTCGCGGCCACCGGCGTCACCGACGGCGAGCTGTTGAAGGGCGTCCACCTCGACGGGCGGGGCGCCACGACGCAATCCTTGGTGATGCGGTCACGCTCGGGGACCGTCCGCCGCGTCGAAGGACGCCACCAGATAAGCAAGCTGGTGGAGTACTCGCTGCTGAAGGACTAACTGCGCAATCTCGAGGCAATAGCTGGCGGAAAACGACAGCTATTGCCTCGAGATTCGTGCCTCAGCCGACGGTGCGCGGCTGGACCTGAATCGGTACGACGGGCGGCGGCGGGTTCACACCGGCAACCACCGGCGGGTCCACGATCGGGATCGGGAACCGGTTGGTGACACCGACGGTTATCGCGCCGGTAGTCGGGATGAGGACGACGCCATCGTTGGCGTTGCCGCTCGCCTCTTGGAACGTGCGGGCTGCACCCCGCGGTCGGTCTCGGTCACGGCGCACAGCGGCGCCGACCGGGACACTCTTGATGCTCTTGCTCTCACCGTGGTTCAGAGAGAAGTCGGCATCCTCGGGCGGCAGCACCAGAAGCGCGGCTCCCGGTGCGCCGGTAGCGGAGCACGCAAGGCGGAACCGGAACGGACCGGTACCGGTGCCGACCACCGTCTTGGTGATGATCAGCCGGATCGGCGGCGCGAAGTTGTTGGTGAACGCGACGACCTGCGTCTGCGCCGTGCGTGACGACCACTGTGCGGTCGGTGCTGTCGCCGGACGTGTCGCTCGGCACCGTCGTGGTGGCACCGCCGTTGTTGACCTCGGTGACGACGCATGTCGAGCCGTCAGGCATATCGGTGGCCAGGCGCTTCTCCTGACCATCGGTGAGCGTGAAGTCCGCAGTCGGCGGCGGTCAACGAAATGGTTGCGCCGGCCGGGTCGCGGCATTCGAGATGGAACGTGAAGGGTCCCTTACCGGCGGACTCGCCCGTTGCCACCTTGGCGATAACCAGCGGCGGCCCCGCGTTGGAGAACGTGACCGTCTGGGTGTCGCCGCCCGCGATCACGACCGTGCCCATCGGTGTTGTTGGGCCCGGTCGAGTCCGTGACGCGGGTAACGGCCGTGTTGCCCCTTCCCGTCTCGGTAATCGTGCATGTGGTGCCGCCCGGCACATTCGCGAACGTGCGGGTCACGTTGGCCGCCACGGTAAAGGTGGTCGGGATGATCGCCGCGGGCACTGTCGGGGTGCACGCCGCCGCGAACTCGAACGGCCCGGTGAGGCCCTCTTGTGCGACCTTGCGCACCTGCAAGGTGCCGGTCGACTGGTTGGTAAACCCAATCGTCACGGTATTCAGATTGGCCGGAATCGTGACGCGTCCGTCCTCTGTATCCGCGCCTGTCGCCGCGGCCCCGCCAGATTCGCTGATGATCGTCGAGGTGGCGTTGCCGTCGGCCGTCTCGGTGACCGTGCAGACGGTGCCGGTGGGAACGGGGATCGTCTTGCTCTCGCCTGCGGCGAGGTTGAAATCGGACTCAGCCGGGGTGAGGGCGTCGGCCGCGCTCGAGGCCCGGGCAGGCGACGTGGAAGGTGAAGGGCCCGGTGACGGCGCCGACAATGTTCTTCTGGACCTTCAGCTGGCCGCAGTCGTTGAAGCTGAACCCGCCCGGCGGCACCTGGGCGGAAACTTCCATGTGCCCCAGCCGGACATCAGCGAGGTGCGTCAGACCAGGAAGGACCTGCAGGCGCAAGATGTCGATGGCCGCCGACGCGGTCGTACCGTCGGCGCTGTCGGTCGGCAATGAGTTGGCGTCCCCGCCAATGGCCCGCGGGTCCTCGCCCAGCGCCAGGTTGACGACAGGGTTGGCCGGCAGGACCAGCCCGGCCTGGCCCAGCAACTGCGCCAGGGTGATCAGAAGGAGATCAGTGAGCTGACCGAGGGGCCCGATTTGCTGGATCCGAACAATCGGCTGCCCGCCGTCGGGCGGCGTCAGATACTCGATCTTGGCGCCCTCATCAACCGCGGGCGTGGCCGGGTTGTCGGGCTTGCCGGTGACGGTGGCCCGCAGGAGCCACTCGCCGCCGATCGTGATCAGGATGGCACCGGCGATGCGCACCGGTACCAACCGCATCTTGACCTCGCTGACGAGTCCGAACGTGCCGTCACCGTTGTCGATCGGGAACGTGCGGGACTCGGAGTGGGTGACGTTCTGACCCGGCGTGTCGGTACCGAGAACCGGGACGGGGAAGGGCTGGCCCTGCGGCGCGGCCGGACCGGCGTTGATCACCTGCACGTCGGCGGCTTCGCCGCGACCCCGCGAGAAGGGATTGACCAGCGGAAGGCTGGGGCATCGCCCGATCAGGTCGCCGAACTGGGCCTGCGCTTCGCCCTTGAGCAGGCTGGCAAACACAAGCGGATCGAGCGCGATCGGACCGATCTGCTGGGTGACGGTAGGCGTGTCCGGAGGTGCCGTTGCGTTGGCCTGGCCAGCCAGAAGGATCTGGTGGGCGTTGGGTGCATTCGGCGCGTTGGTGGCGATGCCGACCTCGAGGCCGGAGCCGCGCGCGCCCGCCTGCTTGCCGGTAACAACATCGGGCTGAATCGACTCGCCCAACTCGTTGAAGAGCGTGGCGGGAAGTCCGGCGGTGTTTACCGACGCGCCGGAAAAGGCCTCATCAACATCGGCGATCCTCGGTCCGGGAAGACCAGCCTGGACCGCGTCGGCATGCAGGGTCGTTCCGGTCGCGAAGCCACGGAAGCTCGCGGGCGTGACGCGGTCAGGCAGGGTCACGGCCGCCGCGCCTACGTACGCGAGACCACTAGATACCAGCAACCACGCCATTACGGACGCCGTTCGCCGCAACGTTGTTCGCCGCAACACGATCCTCCTCGAAACACCGCCTTCGCGCGCAGCGCGCGAAATCGCCGTAACCGTACCCCGAAAGTGCCCAACGGGACAGCTTTGGGGCTCGGCTAGGGCTCGATCACGACCGGCACGCCGAGGGGTAGAGCCTTGGCCAAGCGGGTGATTCCAGTGTTGCTCATGCGTATGCAGCCGTGGCTGACGTCCTTGCCCAGCGTGCCTGGATCGTTCGTCCCGTGGATGCCGACGACCCCGTCGCCACCAGCGAAATCGGTGAGCACATTCGAGAATCCGGAGATCCCGTAGGCATAGGCGCCATAGCCGCCGTTCGGATTCGGCGGCTGCAGGAGCTCCTTCGTGTAATAGACGCCGACAGGCGTTGGCGTGGGCCCCCGGCCCACACCGATGGGTTCCTCCAGGAACACGCCATCGCGGTTGAAGACCGTGATCTTGTGCGCGGTCAGTTGGACGACAATTCGGTATTCGTGCTTGCTGGTCGTCACATCACTCGCACGAATCCACCCGATGCTGCCGTTGGGGCGAACCGGCAAGAGCACCTGGAGCCAGTCGTCCCTCCGATCCCGCACCAGGAACACGAGGGGTCCGCCCAGCTCAGTGGGGTTGTCCAGCCGTGCTGCTCGGCGTCGTCATCCCCGGAGCGTCGTAGACCGCCACCTGCTTCGCGGTGGCCTGGGCGACGAGGCTGACGTAGGGGTCCGGGGGCAGCGTCGTGACGCTGGCCTTGCCGCCGAACGAGGGCAGCACGCCGGAGATCCGGGGCCGGACCACCACGGCGACCAGAATTCCCGAGAGAGCGCCGGTCACCAGGAGGGCAGCGATCAGCCGGCGCGACATCGCCGACGGACACTACTTATTGCCAGTGCCGATTTAGAGGCGTCGCTGGAGGCGTCCGGGGCCCGGCTGCCAACCGTGCCGGCGCAGAAACGCCTCGGCCGCGGCATCGACGTCGACCCCGAGGTCGAATTCGATCACGGTTGCGCCACGATCAGCCGCCCACGATTGCACCGCGGCCAGCAGGTGGCCGCCGACGCCCTCGCTGCGCTCGGACTCGGCGACGACGAGCCGCCGCAGCCAGGCATGCGTGGCCCGGCGCCACGCCGTGGCCCGCCCGACCGCTTCGCCATCGCGGCGGGCGATGATGTTGACGCTCATCTCGCCCTCGACCACGTCGAGCTCGATGGGTTGGCCGCCCCGCCCGATCACCGCCGGCGGCCCCAACTGGAAGCCGGCGATCGGGGCCCACACCTGTCCCTGCTCCTCGAGCAGATATACGGCCCGCACCTTGACGATCTCTCGGAACGACGCGAGGACCGCCGGTGCCGCAGCGATGCGCGGGGGATCGATCCCGTCGGCGATGGTGACGTGCGGGACGTAGGGCCAGGTCAGGTCACGCTCGAAGGGGGGTACGAAGATCGCGTCGCGCAGCTGGTGGAGCCGCTCGATGTCACCGTTCACCTGGAGGTAGGCCACCGGGTTGTCTGGCAGGAAAGTCGCCACCGGACCCAGCTCGAGGACCATTGGATGGCTCGCTGCCGCGCCAGCCCGCACCACTCGCTCCGCCTCGGCCAGGTCACGCGTGTTGATCGGAGGCGCGAGCGTGAGGTGGGGCGGGATCTTGCCGATGTCAGGCTCGCCGAGCGCGCGGCGAAGCCCGTTGATCTCGCCGGTGACCCCGGCGTCGAACAGCAGCGCGACGCCGAGTCGGTGCCGGGCCATTGCTACGGGCTGCCCGAGACCTCGAGACGCACTTGCGCACGGCGCAGGGCCGCTTCGACCTCAGCGTCGTGGTCGGACCGCATCTCTTCCTCGGCGCGGGCCTTGGACGCCCGCGCCCGCTCGACGTCGATCTGGCTAGCCAGTTCGGCAACGTCGGAGAGGATGATCACCCGGTTGTCACGGACCTCGACAAATCCCCCGTGGACGGCGGCCCGCTCGTCGGGCTGGCCCTCACGCAGAATGCGGACGGCGCCGATGTCGACCGCACCGAGGAACGGCGCGTGGTTCTCAAGGAAGGCGATATCCCCGCCGGCGGCGCGCAGAATGACCATCTCGGCTTCGCCTGAGAAGAGGATCCGCTCCGGGCTGACGAGTTCGACCTGCATCAGGCCTCGGACAGCGTCTTCGCTTTGGCCATGAGATCGTCGATGCCGCCAACCGCGACGAAAGCCTGCTCGGGGATGTCGTCGAACTCGCCGTCGACCAGCTTCTCGAAAGCCTCGACGGATTCCTCGGCCGGGACGTTGGTGCCCGGGATTCCGGTGAAGGGCTCCCCCGCGTACATCGGCTGGCCGAGGAACTTCTCGATCTTGCGGGCCCGCTGCACGAGGAGCTTGTCCTCTTCCGTGAGCTCGTCGATGCCGAGGATGGCGATGATGTCCTGGAGCTCCTTGTAGCGCTGCAGTCCCTGGAGAACGCGGAAGGCGACTCGGTAGTGCCGCTCGCCGACGACGTTGGGTTGCAGGATGTTGGAGGTCGACGCCAGCGGATCGACCGCCGGGAAGATGCCCTTGGCGAACACGCCGCGGTCGAGGTTGGTCGTGGCGTCGAAGTGGGTGAACGCGGTGAACGGTGCCGGGTCGGTGTAGTCGTCGGCCGGTACGAAGACGGCTTGGAGTGAGGTGACGGATCGGCCGCGCACCGACGTGATCCGCTCCTGCAGCTCGCCCATCTCGTCGGCCAGGGTCGGCTGGTAGCCCACGGCCGAAGGCATGCGACCGAGCAGCGTCGAGACCTCCGAGCCGGCCTGGGTGAATCGGAAGATGTTGTCGATGAAGAGCAGCACGTCCTGGTTCTGCACGTCGCGGAAGTACTCGGCCATCGTGAGGGCGCCGAGCGCTACCCGCAGGCGAACGCCGGGCGGTTCGTCCATCTGGCCGTAGACGAGCGCGGTGTTGGCGAGCACGCCCGACTCCGCCATTTCCAACCACAGGTCGTTGCCTTCACGCGTGCGCTCGCCGACGCCCGCGAACACCGACACGCCGCCATGCTGCTTGGCGACCCGGATGATCATTTCCTGGATCATGACGGTCTTACCCACGCCGGCCCCGCCGAACAGGCCGATCTTGCCGCCCTGCCGGTAAGGGGCCAGGAGGTCGACGACCTTGAGGCCGGTCTCGAACATCTTGGTCTCGGGGTCGAGGTCCTGGAAGGCCGGCGCGTGACGGTGGATCTCCCAGCGCTCGTCGAGGCCTTCGATGGGTTCGCCCCGCGTGTCGAGCGGCTCGCCGATGACGTTGAACACGTGGCCGAGGGTGGCGTTGCCCACCGGCACGGTCAGACCGCGCCCGAGGTTACGGACGGCGGTACCGCGGGTGAGGCCGTCGGTGGGCTTGAGGCAGATGCACCGCACGCGACCGTCGCCGATGTGCTGGGCGACCTCGGCGGTGATGGTCGTGATCGTGCCCTCGACGTCCGTGTCGAACTCCACCGCGCCGTTGAGCTCGGGAAGGGAATCCGGCGGGAACTCGACGTCGACCACCGGGCCGACGATGGCGACGATGCGCCCATCCTTCAGCGTGGTCTCCGGGGCTTCAGCGGTGGCTGCTCATGATGGTGCTCCTGTGTGATCAGCAAACAGCTTCGGGCGAAGGGATGGTCGACGAGGATGTCCTCGGACCCGGATGCGGCTTGGGCGAGCGCCTCGGCCCCGCCGACGATCTCCATGATCTCGTTGGTGATCGATTCCTGGCGGGCGCGGTTCATCTGGCGGGCGACCACCTTGATGAGTTCCTCGGCGTTGTCGGTGGCCGACTTCATCGCCCGCTGACGGGCGGCGTGTTCCGACGCTGAGGCGTCGAGCATCGCAGCGAACAAACGGGCCTCGGCGTAACGGGGCAGCAGCTTGTCGAGGATTGCTTCAGGGTCGGGCTCGTACTCGTAGTCGGCTTGCACACCGTCGCCGCTGGCGTGGGTGTCCTCGGTGATGCCCGCCGCTTCGATCGGAACGAACTGGCGCATGCGGACGACCTGCGACCCGAGTGAGAGGAACTGCGTGTACGCCAGTTCAACGAGGTCGACGTCGCCCTCGTTGAACCGGGTCATCACTTCTTCAGCGACCTGCCGGGCGTCTTCGTAACGCGGCTGATCGGTCATGCCCTTGAACAAAGCGTCGACCCGGTAGCCGCGGAAGCGGAAGTAGTCTGCCGCCTTCTTGCCGACCAGCATCAGCGAGTAGTCGCGGCCCTGCGCCTGATGCTCCTTGAGTTAGCGTTCGGCGGCGCGGATGACCGCGGAGTTATAGCCACCGGCCAGCCCGCGGTCGGCGGCGATAACGACGATGCCGACCTTGCTGACGGTCTCGCGTTCGGAAAGGAGCGGGTGGCTCTTGCCCGCGCCGGCCTTGGCCAGATTCCGGATGACCTCGGTGATCTGCTCGCTGTACGGACGGGCCGCAGCTACCCGCTGTTGCGCTTTGACGATCCGCGACGCGGAAATCAGTTCCATGGCGCGCGTGATCTTCTTCGTCGACTCGACGCTCTTGATGCGCCGACGGAGGACGCGCTCCTTACCTCCAGCCACGGCTCGCCTTACGCCTCGGTACTTTCGGCCTTCTTCGAAGGCTCGAAGAGCTCTTTGAACTGGGTGATGAACCCGCGCAGCTGCTCCTCGTCGTAGTCGCCCCCGCGGATCGAGTCGAGCGACGTCGGCGTGGCGCGTCCGCACATATCTCGAGCAGCTCGTTCTCGAAGCGGCGAACGTCCTCGATGGGGAGATCGTCGAGGAAGCCACCCACGCCGGCCGAGATCGACACGACCTGCTCCTCAACCGGTAGCGGGCTGCCGTTCGACTGCTTGAGGAGTTCGACCAGGCGACGGCCGCGGTCGATGAGATTCTGCGACGCCTTGTCGAGTTCGGCGCCGAAGCTGGCGAAGGCCTCCAGTTCGCGGAAGTTGGCCAGGTCGAGCTTGAGACCGCCCGACACCGACTTCATGGCCTTGATCTGCGCGTTGCCGCCGACCCGGCTGACGCTCGTACCCACGTTCATGGCCGGGCGGACGCCGGAGTTGAACAGGTCGAGGTCGAGGAAGATCTGACCGTCGGTGATCGAGATCACGTTGGTCGGGATGTACGCCGAGATGTCGCCCGCCTTGGTCTCGATGATCGGCAGCGCGGTGAGCGAGCCGGCACCGAGCGCGTCCGACAGCTTGGCCGCCCGCTCGAGGAGGCGGCTGTGGAGATAGAAGACGTCGCCGGGATACGCCTCACGGCCCGGAGGACGACGGAGCAGCAGCGACATGGCTCGGTAGGCCTCGGCCTGCTTGGAGAGGTCGTCGTAGACCACCAGCGCGTGCTCGCTGTTCTCCATCCAGTGCTGGCCGATGGCGCAGCCGGAGTACGGCGCGAGGTACTTGAACGGCGCCGGGTCGTCAGCCGGCGCGTTCACGACGACCGTGTACTCCATGGCGCCGGCGGCCTCGAGGGTGGCGACGAGTTCGGCGACGGTGGATGCCTTTTGGCCGGCGGCGACGTAAATGCACTTAACGCCGAGGCCCTTCTGGTTGATGATCGTGTCGATCGCGACGGCGGTCTTGCCCGTCTTGCGGTCGCCGATGATCAACTCGCGCTGACCCCGACCGATCGGCGTCATCGAGTCGATGACCTTGATGCCGGTCTGGAGCGGCTCCTTCACCGGCTGACGGTCGACGACGCCGGGCGCCTGGATCTCGACGCGGCGGATGGTGTCCTGCGGAATGGGGCCCTTGCCGTCGAGCGGTTCGCCGAGCGGGTTGACAACGCGACCGAGGAGGCCGTCGCCGACGGGAATCTCCAGGATGCGGCCGGTGGCCTTGACCGGCTGGCCCTCCTCGATGTGCTTGACCTCGCCGAGGATGACGGTACCGATCGACTCCTCGTCCAGGTTCAGGGCGATGCCGATGACGCCACCCTCGAACTCGAGCAGCTCGTTGACCGCGGCGTTCGGAAGCCCGGAGACCCGGGCGATGCCGTCGCCGACTTCGATGACGCGGCCGACCTCGGCCTCGACCAGGTTCGGTGTGAAGCCCTCGAGCCGCTTGCGCAGTGCCGCGGCAATATCGGATGAGTCGAGCGTGAACGTGCCAGCGTCAGACATCTAGAGCCAATCCTTCAGTCATGCAGGCGGCTGCTCGAAGCGCCCAAGGCGCTCCTCCAGCGGCCTGCGGAGAAGACAGTGCGGGGGCCGTGCCGGCATTGCCGGTCGGCCGGAGCTCCGATAGTTCGCCGAGCAAGCTCTGCTTGCGAGGCGATTTCATCAGAGGCTTTCCTTCAGTTGTTCCAGACGGCGGCGGATGCTGCCGTCGATAACGGTGTCGCCGATCTGGGCTACGACCCCGCCGAGGATCGACGGGTCGACGATGACTTTGAGCGACACCTTTTTGCCGGTGTGCTTGCTGAGCGCGGCGGCGAGGCGCTGCCGCTGATCGTCATCGAGACGGCATCGCGCGTGCGAACCTCGGCCACTTCCTCGCTGCGCGACTCAGCCGCCTTCTCGACCAGCCGGTCGATGATCTTGGAAAGGTCGCGGGCCCGGCCCGCGCCGATGACGAAGCTGACCAGGGAGGCTGTGGTCGCCGACGACGCCCGGCCGCCGAGGAGGTCCTCGACGATCCCGAGGCGCCGCTCGATCGGCAAAACCTGATCGGTGAGCGCGTTCCGCAAAGCGTCGTTGGTCTCGATGGTGCGGGCCACCGAGAACAGCTCGTCCTCGACGCGGCCCAGCGAGCCTTCGGCCCGCGCCACCTCGAAGAGCGCATCGGCGTACGCGTTGATCAGCTCGTCGTCGGCCATTAGGTCGACTCCAGCTCCGCGATGTAGCTGTCGATGAGGGCCCGGTTGGTCTCCCGGTCGAGCTGACGACCAACGACCTTCTCGGCGAGATCGATCGTGAGATCCCGGACCTGGGCCTGAAGGTCGGCCAGCGCCCGCTGCTGTGCGGCGAGGATGTCCTCCTGCGTGCGCTGGCGCAGCTCCTGCGCCTCCTGCTCGGCCCGGGCGACGAGGTCACGCCGCAACTGGTCGGCGGTCTGCCTGGCTTCCTCGATGATCCGGTTGGCTTCGCTGCGGGCATCGGCCAGCTGGCGCTGGTACTCCTCCAAAATGCTCTGCGCCTCGGTCTTCGAGCGCTCCGACTCGTCGAGGCTTTCGCGGATCTTGTTGGAGCGGTCCTCCATCGCCTTCTTGACCGCCGGGTAGCCGACCTTGGCCAGCAAGCCGAAGACGAGGATGAAGGCCAGGCCGCCCCAGAACAGCTCGTTGGTGGCCGGAAGGATGAGGTTGGGCGACTCGTGGCAGTCCTCCGCCTTCCCGCCGTCCTCGAGCAGGTGGATGCACTCCTCGGCCGCGTGGTCTCTCGGCTCCGCCGAAGCCGCGGTGGCCGGGAGCAGCGCAAACCCAAGTGCGATGCCCAGCGCCGCGATGACGCGTCGATCCGCATGGTTCTCCTCCCTAACCGCAGATGATGAAGGCAAGAACGAACCCGAAGAGCGCGAGCGCTTCGGTGAACGCGATGCCGAGGAACATCGTGGTCCGCACCATGCCGGCGGCCTCGGGCTGGCGAGCCATCGCGGTGATGGCGTTGCCCACCACGATGCCGATGCCAATACCCGGCCCGATGGCGGCGCCGCCATAGACGATGCCTCGCCCGACGGCAGTCAGGCCCTCGACAAGTTCGCCTGCGTCCTGCTCGGCAAAGATGGCCAGCGGGCCAGCAGATACAACAGCATTCTTTCTCCTTGAGTGGTTCGGGGTGACTAGCTCGACTGATGTACACGGCCGAGAGAATTGTGAAGATGTAGGCCTGCAGGACCGCAACCAGCAGTTCGAAGCCGGTCAAGGCGACAAGCAGTGCGAACGGCAGGACGAACCCAACCTTGGTGGCCTCCCACAGCGCGGTGGTGAGGACGGCGAAGGTCACGAGGATGAGGTGACCGGCGAGCAGGTTGGCGAAGAGTCGTAGGGCGAGCGAGAACGGCTGAATGATGAAGTGGACGCCGTCTCGATCGGCGTCAGCAGCACGTACATCCCTTTGGGAACGCCGGGCATGAACATGACGTTCTTGAGGTACTTGAGCGGACCTTGCTTGATGATGCCGACGATGTTGTAGATGAAGTAGGTCACCAGAGCCATGAACACCGGGAGCGCGAAGCGCGCCATGACCGGCATCTGGAGGCCAGGGAGAAGGCCGATCAGGTTGCACGCCAGGATGAAGCTGAACAGCGTGAGCAGGTAGGGCGTGTACCGCATCCCGTCGGGCCCGATGGTCTGCATGATGATGCCGTTCTGCACCAGCTCGACGGCCGACTCGGCCATGTTCTGCGACGCCGGTGGGCACCAGCCTCCGCTGGCGACCGGCGACGATGTAGAACGCGCTCACGAGGATCGCAGCAAGGAACATCTGCAGGACGACCTTGTTGATGGCCAGAGCACCGCTGCCCCAGATCGCCGGCCATTCGACCAGGTGGCTGACAGGCGGGAACTCGAGGGCGAGCAACATCACGCCCCTCCCTTCGGCTTCAGCGCGGGGAACGCGAGCGAGACGGACAAGAACTTGGCCTCCCAGATGAGAAGCCCGAGGTGGGTGCCGACCACGGTGATCCCGAGCGGCATGCGGCTCACCCAGCCGGCGTCGTTGACGACGGCGATGGCTACGGCCACGAGGATCATGCGGACCAGGAAGCCGCCCAGGACCGCGGCCATGGTTGCGTTCGGCGACAGCTTGGTGGCGCGGGTGAGGACCGCGGCCGAGAGCGCGAAGTTGATGAGGACGATCGCCAGCGCGTAGAGCGCGGAGAGCGCACCGCGCCCGCCCCACACGAGGGCGGCCGCAGCGACGATCAGCGGCGCGGCGAAGGCAGCGCGGCGGGCCATGTCCGCCACGATCTGGCGCTCGACGTCAGGGACGGCGGTGGTCGGCGAGATCGCTCACGCTTCACCTGACTTTGGGGCCCACGGCGATTCTGCTCGTGCTCGCTTCATGCGGCCGACGTAGCCGTAGTAGATGCGGAGGACGCCGCCGACGAGGCCCCACAAGCCGAAGATGATCGTGAGGACGGGGGACCAGCCCAGCCACCGGTCGAGCAGGAGGCCACCGACGCCGAACAGCATCGGCGCACCGACCAGTTCGAACGCTTGACCCAGGGCATTGCCAAAACCCTGGTACAAGTCTCGACGAGCCGCGAGTTCCTCCACCCCAAACTCCTCTTTTTGGTCTCACGAACCTTGTGAAACAATTCTCAATCTACGCCCTCAACCCAAAGTTTGCAACCCCAAAATCGCGGCCGCGGGACTCTAACCGCGGAGGTCAGACGGCGCGTCGGCCGCGACGACGATCACCGGCTCACCTTCCGGTGGCGTGGTGCCGTTGGAACGCCGGATCCCCGGGTGGAACAGGGTGTACAACGCGAGCCCGAGGGCGGCCACGCCGAACGGGATGAACTGATTCCCGCTGTTGGCGAAGGTCGGGTAGAGGACGAAGCCGGAGAGAATGGCTGTCCAGCCCCAGAGGATGACCACCGACCGGCGATGACCGTGGCCCAACCGCATCAGCCGGTAGTGGAGGTGCGACTCGGTGTCGCGCTGCGAGATGCCGGTGCGGCGAATAGCGCGTCGGATCGTGGCCGATGCGGTGTCGAGGATCGGCACGCCCAGGATGAAGAACGGGATGAACAGCGGTGCATAGAAGAAGTACGTCTGCCCACTGAATGCGTCGTCGATCCGGCCTCCGACCACGAGCGTGCTCGTCGCCATGAGCAGACCGAGGAACAGCGCGCCGGAGTCACCCATCATGATCCGCGCTGGGTGGAAGTTGTGGGGCAGGAAGCCCGCGCAAACGCCGCAGGCGATGATCGCGATCAGCGGCCCGATGTTGTCCTGGGTGAGCAGTCCGGCGTCGGTCAGCCGCGCGCCGTACACCGCGAAAGCGAGCGCGCCGATCCCCACGACCCCTGCGGCCAAGCCGTCGAGACCATCGATCAGGTTGACCGCGTTGGCGATCGCCGCGACCCACAGAACAGTGGCCAGCGGGGCGATGTCACGCGACAGCACGAAGAGGTCGCCGAATGGAATGCGGAAGTAGAACATCGACACGCCGAGGAAGTAGAGGACGCTCCCGGCCAGTACCTGGCCGGCGAACTTGGCCGGCGGCGACACTTCGAGCAAGTCGTCGAGCGCGCCCACGCCGAAGATGAGCGTGGCCGCCAACATGACCCCCATCGGCTCCGACGAGCTGTTGAACACGGGGGCGAAGTGCTTGGTCTGGGCGGCCACGAACATGGCGACGAAGAAGGCGAGGAACATGGCCGCGCCGCCCAGCGTCGGCAAGGGTCGGGTGTGGACGCGGTCCGGACCGGGCGGCACCACCGCGCCGACCCGCACGGCGATGGTCCGCACCGGGAACCCGAGCAGCCAGGTAGCCACCGCGGCCGTCGCGAACACACCCAGGTACGCCAGCATTATTCAGCGAGCATATGAGCGAGTCGGAGGCCAAGCCGGAGAACGAGCTGGAGATGAAGGGTGCGCGGGAGAGGGTCAGAAACGCTCGCGGATCACGGGTAGGGGGTGAACTTCGCGCACAAGGTGGCGACGTCGCCGCGCACGCCGGCGAGCGCCTCCCCGTCGTCCCGCCCGCGCAGGGCGCGGCCGATGAGGGCGGCGATCTCCGCCATCTCGGGCTCGCTGCATGCCTTGGGTCGTCACCGACGGCGTGCCCAGCCGGAGGCCGCTCGTGGCGAAGGCCGTACGCGGGTCGTCCGGGATGGTGTTCTTGTTCAAGGTGATGCCGGCTTCGTCGAACGCCGCCTGCACCACCTTGCCGGTCAAGTCTTTGTCGTACGCGAGGAGGTCGACCAGCATGAGGTGGTTGTCGGTTCCGCCGCTGAAGAGCCGCAAGTCCTCCTTGATGAGCCCCTCGGCCAGGGCCGATGCATTCGTGACGACCTGTTGGGCGTACTCGCGGAACGCCGGCTGCGCGGCCTCTTCGAACGCGATGGCCTTGGCCGCGATCACGTGCATAAGAGGCCCGCCCTGTAAGCCCGGGAACACCGCGCTGTCGATGACCTTGGCGTGTTCGTCCTTGCAGAGGATCGCACCGCCGCGCGGACCGCGCAGCGTCTTGTGCGTCGTGAACGTGACCACGTCGGCATAAGGCACGGGAGTTGGATGTACCCCTCCCGCGATCAGCCCGGCGACGTGCGCGGCGTCGAAGATGAACAGTGCGCCGACGTCGTCGCAGATGGCGCGGAACGCCTCGGGATCGATCAACCGTGGATACGCCGTCGCTCCGGCGATGATTGCCGCGGGCCGATGCTCGAGAGCCAGGTCGCGGATCTGGTCATAGTCGATGCGCTCGTCGCTCTTGGTGACGCCGTAGGCGACGAAGTTGTACGTCTTGCCACTGAGGTTCACGGGTGAGCCATGTGTGAGGTGGCCTCCCGCATCGAGTTTCATCCCGATCACGGTGTCGCCCGGCTTCAGCAGCGCTTGGAAGACGGCAACGTTGGCGTTGGCACCGGCGTGCGGCTGCACATTGGCGTGGTCGGCGCCAAAGAGCGACTTGGCCCGGTCGATCGCCAGCTGCTCGACATCGTCGACGACGTAGTTGCCGCCGTAGTACCGCTTGCCGGGGTAGCCCTCGCTGTACTTGTTGGTGAGAACCGACCCGGTGGCCTCCATCACCTGTCGCGAGGTGAAGTTCTCCGACGGGATCAGCTGGAGCGTGGTGTTCTGCCGCTCGAGCTCGCGGTCGATGATGGCAAAGACTTCGTCATCTCGATTATCTGGCATGGCACCCTTCATTTCCCGGTCGCCTCCGTCTCCGCCTCCGGCTCCCTTTCGAGCGCCAGAATCTGTTCAACCCTTCGAGCGTGGCGCCCGCCCTCGAAGTCGGTGGCCAACCACAGCGCGACGATCTCGTCGGCCAGCCCCGGCGCCACGATACGGCCACCGAGCGAGAGCACATTGGCGTCGTTGTGTTCACGCGAGAGCCGCGCCGTGTAGAGGTCGTTGCATAGCGCGGCCCGCACGCCATTGACCTTGTTGGCGCTGATCTGCTCGCCCTGGCCGCTCCCGCCAAGGACGATGCCACGGTCGGCCCGCCCGTCGGCCACGGCGCGACCTACGCCGGCGCAGATCGGCGGGTAGTCCACCGGCTCCTCGCTGTCGGTGCCCAAGTCGTCGACCTCGTGGCCGAGATCGGCCAAGGTCTTGAGGAGGTGCTGCTTCAGTGCGAAGCCCGCATGGTCGGCGCCGATCGCAATCCTCACTGCTCCCCCCACACCGACGCGACCATCCGCGTGATCAGGTCCTCGATCTCGGTCGCCGCATCGTCGTAGGCGCGCCGGCTGCGGCCCATCGGGTCGGCGACGTCGTCGTCGGACGAGGTGCCCACAAGGGCCGCGGGCGAACGTCCGACGTGGAGCTTCGCGATCCACTCGTCGAGCGGCTGGTGCGCGGCACGCGGTCCCACGGCCTCGCCCAGCCGCACGATCTCGCGCAAGGTGAACGTGCGCGGCCAGGCCTGGGGCACGTTGACGACCACTTCGCGGACGTGTTCGCGCGCCATGGCCACGATCAAGTCGGCGGCGTCGAGCATGTCGTCGCTGAGCTGTGTGCTGCGGTGGTCGATGAGGTCGACTCCCCAACCGGCCATCACCGACATCGCCGTCCTCCGGCACCGAACGGCCGGACTCGAGCAGCCCGGCCGAGTGGACGCGAACGTCGGCATGCCCGGCGACGGCCAGCTTCCTGCGGAGGAACGCTTCGGCCATCGGCGAGCGGCACATGTTGCCCGTGCACAACAGAAGGACGTCGATGCTCGAGTGTATGTTCCGCACCCATGCCTCTCGACCCGCGTTTACCGGTGATCGTCGGCGTGGGCAGCTGACCCGCAAGCCGGAGAGCGCTGCGGGCGCCACCGAGCCCGTGGCGATGATGGCCGAGGTGATCGAGGCGGCCGCCGCCGACTCCGGGCGGGGTGCCGCGCTGCTCGGACGGGTCCAGTCCGTCCGGGTCATCGAGAGCCTGGCCTGGCGGTATCCGAACCCCGGGGCGCTGCTGGCCGAGCGGCTGGGCATGCCGGTAACCGACAGCGTGAAGGTAGCGACCGGCGGCAACGGCCCGCAGATGGCGCTCAACGACACGGCGGCGGCCATCCAGCGGCGGCGACGTCGACGTGGCCAGTGGTGGTTGGCGCCGAAGCCGTCTACACCCGACTACTGGCGCGCAAGCAGAACCAGACGTTGGAGTGGACGCCGGAGTCGGGCGACCTGCCGGCAGCCGCGGACGATCGGCATCGACCGGCAGGGCACCTCGAACGAAGAGATGGCCCGCTCGTTGGTGATGCCGACGCAGGTGTATCCCGTGTTCGAGAATGCGCTACGGGCCGCCGCCGGCCGCGTCGATCGACGACCACCAGGTGCGAGTGTCCGAGCTGTGGGCCCGCTTCTCTGAGGTGGCGGCGACCAACCCGTACGCGTGGAGTCCCGAGGCGGTCTCGGCCGAGCAGATACGGACGGTATCGGCAGACAACCGGATGATCGGCTTCCCCTATCCGAAACTGATGAATGCAAACATCCAGACCGACCAGGCCGCGGCAGTGATTGTCTGCTCGGTCGAGTCCGCCGAGGCCGCCGGGGTTCCGGCTGACCAATGGGTGTTCGTGCACGCGGGCGCCGACGCCCACGATCACTGGTTTGTATCCGAGCGCGAAGACCTGCGCTCCTCGCCGGCGATCCGCGCCTGTGGGCAGGCTGTCTACGAGCTGGCCGGGATCGGGCCGGACGACCTGGCGCACGTCGATCTGTATTCGTGCTTCCCGTGTGCGGTCGAGGTCGGCGCCGCCGAGTTGCGCCTGCCGCTCGACGATCCGGCGCGGCCGCTCACGGTCACTGGGGGGCTGACGTTCGCCGGCGGACCCGGCAACAACTACGTGACGCACTCGATCGCGGCCATGGTCGATCGCCTGCGCGCTGATCCCGGCAGCTACGGACTGTGCACTGCCAACGGCTGGTACCTAACCAAGCACGCAGCGGGTGTGTACTCGACCGCTCCCCCGCGCGCCGGTGCCTTCGGCCACCGCGACGTGCAGTCCGCAGTCGACGCGACACCCCGGCGTAACCATCTCCCTGACCACGACGGCGCGGCGACCGTCGAGAGCTACACCGTGATGCACGAGCGCGACGGTTCGCCGGCAATGGCGATCGTTGCCTGCCTCACCGCCGACGGTCAGCGCACGTGGGCCAACTCAACCGAGCCCGGCCTCCTCAAGGCCATGACTGTCGACGAGTTCGTCGGCCGCGCCTGCACGCTCCGCGCCGGCGGCCACATCGACGTGAGCTAGCGCGACAACGAACTGAACGGGATCGCGCCTTCGCGGATGAGGCGGACGGCATCGCCGTCAACTTCGACCACCGTCGAGGGCGCGCCGTCGCACACGCCGCCGCCGAGGACGCCGGCGATGCTGGGCAGCTCCGCCACCTCGGTTGCCGTGGTGAGCGGTGGCTGGCCGTGCAGGTTTGCGCTGGTGCTGGCCAGCCGTCCGACGGTGCGGCAAAGCTCCCTCGGCACCGGGTGATCCGGAACGCGGAAGCCGGTGCCGTTGACGACGATCGTGAGCTTGCCGGGCCAGAAATCCTCCGCCAGCCGCGCCGCCAGAGGTGGCAGGTGCGCCTCCTCCGCACTGGCAATCAGGACGGGCAGCTCCAGCGTCCGCGGGCGACCCTTCACCTCGTAGAGCCGATCGCTGAACGCGGGCAACGTGACGATGCCGTACACGGTGTCGGTGGGCACGCCGATCACGTCACCGCGCTCCAGCGCGGCGATCGCGTTATCGAG
Source organism: uncultured Actinomycetes bacterium (assembly GCA_963742585.1). Lineage (GTDB taxonomy): Bacteria > Actinomycetota > Acidimicrobiia > Acidimicrobiales > JACDEA01 > JACDEA01. The sequence continues at coordinate 211,630 of CAVUMI010000009.1, read as the reverse complement.
CGACAAGAACACGATCGCGGCCCGTGAGGTCGGGGCGCACTTCGACTTGATCGAACCCAGCGCACATCGCGAGCACATCCTCCCGTTGATGCGGCGCAATCTCCAGAACTAATACCCCACCAGAGCGCAGCCACACCGGAGCCTCTGTGATGATGCGCTCGATCGCCTCGAACCCAGTGGGACCGGCGATGAGCGCGGCGGACGGCTCCCATTCGATGACCTCGCTCGGCAGGTCCTCGTGCTCGGCGATGTAGGGCGGGTTGCTCACGACCACGTCGATCTTGCCCCGCAGGTCGGCGGGCAGCGCCTCGAACCAATCTCCCTCGTACAGCTCGACCCGCATTGCGGGTGATCCGATGCCCGCCGTGTTGGCTCGGGCGACAGCGAGCGCGTCGGCGGATCGATCCGTCCCGATCGACGCGTGCCGCCGTGGTTTCGACCGCGACCGCAAGAGCGATTGCCCCGCTCCCCGTTCCGAGGTCGACCACCACGCCTTGCGGGTCGAGGTCGATAACCGCGCCGGCGACGATCTCGGTCTCGGGCCGGGGAATGAGCACGCGCGGGTCGACGTAGAGATCGAGTGTTCGGAAGCCCCACCGACGGACGACGTACTGCAGCGGCTCACCGCCGCTCCGTCGCGCCACCAACTCGTCGTACTCCGCCTGGTTCCGCGCCCGCTCGCGGATCCACCGCAGTTCGTGCGGTGGCAGCGAGCCGGAGGCGGAGCCGGAAGGCGAGCGTGAGATGGAGGGCGCCAATCAGCCTCCGGCGAGCTGGCGAGCGCGCTCGTCGGCGAGAAGCGCGTCACTGATCTCATCGAGCTCGCCCATGAGCACGCGGTCGAGCTTGTGAAGCGTGAGCCCGATGCGGTGATCGGTGACGCGGTTCTCCTTGTAGTTGTACGTGCGGATCTTCTCGGAGCGCCCGCCGCCCTTGTTCTGGCTCTGCCGCTGCTCGGAGGCCTCGGCCGCCTGCGCGTCCTGCTCGGCTTTCAGCATGCGGGCGCGCAAGACCTGCATCGCCTTTTCTCGATTCTGCCGCTGGCTTTTCTCGTCCTGCATCGACACGACGATGCCGGTGGGGCGGTGCGTGATCCGCACCGCCGAGTCCGTCGTGTTGACCGACTGACCACCCGGACCGCTCGAGCGGTAGACGTCGACGTCCAGGTCGTTCTCGTCGATCTGCACTTCGACTTCCTCGGCCTCGGGGAGCACGGTGACCGTGGCCACCGATGTATGGATCCGGCCCTGAGACTCGGTCACCGGAACGCGCTGCACCCGGTGCGGCCCGCCCTCGTGCTTCATCCGCGTCCAAACGCCGTCGCCGCGCAGCGAGAACGTGACCTCGTTGAAGCCGCCCTTCTCCGAGGGGTCGGTGCCCATCAGCTCGAGCTTCCACCCGCGCCGATCCGTGAACCGGGTGTACATGTCGAAGAGGTCTTTGGCGAAGAGGTTCGCCTCTTCACCGCCCTCGGCACCCCGGATCTCGACGATCACGTTCTTGGCGTCGTTGGGGTCCTTGGGCAGCAGGAGTACCTTGAGTTCGTCTTCCAGCCGGGCGATGGACGTTTCCGCGGTTTCGATCTCGACTCGCATCTCGTCGCGCTCGTCGCCGGCCGCGTCGCCGAGCAACTCCTTTGCCGTCGCCAGGTCCTCGGTGGCGGCCTTCCACTCGCGGTACGCGCGGACGAGCTCCTCGAGCGCTTTGGCCCGCCGGCCGAGGTCCCGCGACGCGTTGCGATCGCCGTAGACCGCGGGGTCGTTCAGGCGCGCCTGAACATCGTCGTATTCCTGCTCCAAGTCGGCGAGGTGTTCGAACACTTTCAAACGCCATCCTACGGATGGCGAAAGTGCAACACGCTCTATCTATTGGGCTCGCTCACCTTCGGCTCGCTCACAGTCTCAACGGTACTGGCGGTGGTGCTGGTACCTACTTCTTCTTGCGGGCGCCGTAACGCCGCTCGAAGCGCTCGACTCGGCCACCGGTGTCGACCAGCTTCTGCTTGCCCGTGTAGAAGGGGTGGCACTCGTTGCACAGCTCGACGTGCAGGTCGGCCTCGGTCGAACGGGTCGTGAACGTGTTGCCGCACGAGCACTTGACTTTGGCTTCCACGTAGTCGGGATGGATGCCTTGCTTCATGTCTCTGTCTCCTAAACCGTGGGAACGGGTGCCTTGGCCACCTCGGCCAGGAACTCGTCGTTGCTCTTCGTGCTCTTGATGCGGTCGACCAACATTTCTAGACCACGGGCTGACGAACCGTCCTCGGCCAAGCCGTTGAGGACCCGTCGCAGGAGCCAAACCAGCTTGAGCTGCGAACGGTCGAAGAGCAACTCCTCGTGCCGGGTCGAGCTGGCGTTTACGTCGATGGCGGGATAGATCCGCCGTTCGGCCAGCTTGCGGTCGAGGCGCAGCTCCATGTTGCCCGTGCCCTTGAACTCCTCGAATATCACCTCGTCCATGCGCGAACCCGTCTCCACCAGCGCGGTGGCGAGGATGGTCAACGATCCGCCCTCCTCAACATTCCGCGCCGCCCCAAAGAACTTCTTGGGAGGGTACAAAGCGCCCGAGTCGACCCCGCCAGACATGATGCGGCCCGTCGCCGGCGCCGCCAGGTTGTAGGCACGGGCGAGACGGGTGATGCCGTCGAGAACGATCACGACATCCTTGCCCATTTCCACCAGCCGCTTCGCCCGCTCGATGGCAAGCTCGGCGAGCTGCGTGTGCTCCTCAGATGGCCGGTCGAAGGTCGAGGCGATCACTTCGCCCTGGACCGACCGGCGCATGTCGGTGACCTCTTCGGGCCGCTCGTCCACCAGCAACACGATCAGGTGCACCTCGGGGTTGTTGGCCTCGATCGAGTGTGCGATCTGCTTCAACACCGTTGTCTTCCCGGCCTTGGGTGGGGAGACGATCAAGCCGCGCTGACCCTTCCCGATCGGGGAGATCAGGTCGACGATGCGAGCGACCATGTTTGCCGAATCGCCCGGGATCTCGAGCCGGAGCCGAGAGTCGGGGAACAGCGGGGTGAGGTCTTCAAAGCGGGGGCGCTGACGCGCCTCGTCCGGCGTCATGCCGCTAACGGTGTCGATCCGCAGCAACGCGGGGTACTTCTCATTCGCCGCTGCGGGCCGGCTGGCACCCTCGAGGTGATCACCCTTGCGCAGCGCGAACCGGCGCACCTGGCTGATCGAGACGTAGACGTCCTTGGGGCTGGGGCGGTAGCCCTCGGTGCGCACGAAGCCATAACCCTGATCGGTCAGATCGAGCATCCCGCTGACCGGGATGGGCTCACCCTGGAACTGCTGCTCCTGACCGTGGCCCTGGAGATCGCGTTCACCGCGTTCGGCGCCGCCGCCGCCGCCACCGCCGCCGGCGGGCCGTTCCCGGTCGCGCCCACGCCGCCGACGCCCGCGCCGATTGGCGAGATCGCCACCGCCCTGGCCAGCGGCGCCGCCGCCGGCGTCAAAGCGAGGACGTTCCTGCTGGGGTTGCGACGCGGGTTGGGCCGCGGGCGCATCGCCGGCGACCGCGCCGCTGTCACCGTTGCCTGTGTCGGCGACCGATGCAGGCTCGGCGGCATCTGTCTCGGGCGCCGGTGCGGGCTGCGGCGATTCCTTCGCCTCAGGCGCGGCCTCAGCGCCGTTGCTGCTCCCTACACCCGTCGCTTCGAGGATGCGGTCGACCAAGTCGGCCTTCTTCGTGCGGGTGTTCGCCTTGACGCCCATCGCGGTTGCGATGGCGTGGAGCTCGTCACGCTCCTTGCGCTCCAGCACGGAGCGTTCAAGCTGCGGCTCGCTCATCGATGACCTCTCTTACTGACTTGGGGGACGGGGTTCGGGACTGGGACGGCCTGGATGGCCTGGTTCACGACGAGGTCGATCACCTGGGAGAGCGTGGCGTCGAGGTTGTACGACGGAACCACGTCCACGTCGTGCTCGAGCGCCAAAGACTTTACGTACTTTTGGATCTTGCGGATGTTCTCGAAGTGATCGAGGTACCGCTCCGACGGCCGGTTGCGCAGCTCGTGCGCCCGCAGAATGAAGTGACTGCGATGCAACTCCTCGTCGTCGACACTGACGAGGACGGGCACCAGCACCGCTTTGCCGGTGAACTGCGCCTCGTCGACGAACGCGGGCACGACATGTGCGCCTTCGACGATCAGGTCGGTGCCCTCTTCGATCGCCCGCGTGATCAATGCCTGGATACCGACCGCGACCGCGGCGGCTTGCTCGCGGAAGCCGAGGATCACCGGATCGGCGCCCTTGGGTGTCGGCTTCTTCACGAGACGGGCGGCGTCGAAGGAAGACGTATGCAATGCCGGCATGAGTTCCTCGGTGAGCATCGACCGCATGACCTCGCGAATGGCGTCGGTGGGGATTACCCGAGTGATGCCGAGCCGGGCGGCGAGCATCGTGGCGATCGTGGACTTGCCGACTCCGGTGGCACCACCGATGAGAACCACAAGAGGGATCGGAAGCCGGGCGACCATCTGCCACTTCGCAAATGACGCTGCGTAGCGGTCGCCGACCTCCTCGGCCAGGACCTGAGTCGTCACGTCCTCGAGCTCCGTGCTCGTGATCGAAGCGTCGGTCGCCGGCGTGGATGCGTTCCTCGATCACCTCGGCGACATGGAAGGCGCGCGCCGGCGCCAGGCCGGTCGCCATGATGCGCGACGCCATGAGCCCCTTGGAATAGGGCAACTCGTATTCGTCACCGGTGATGACGATGTGTCGTTGGGTCGTTTGCACGGTCACGTTGGTGGGTGCTGATGACGTTCGACGGCCAATCCGGACCGTGGCCCGGGCCAGCTCGTCGAAGTCGCCGTCGCCTCCCACTGTCACTACTTCGTTTCTGCAGAACACCACTTCCATTCCCCGCTCGAGGGCAACCCTCGTGGCGAGGTCGATCGCCGCTGCTTTGAGTTCGACGACCAGGACCTCGGCCCGTCCCATCCGTTCAAGATCCGCCGTCAGGGCTTGGCGGTTACCCAGTTGGTTGGAATGGCCGACGACCTCGGCGCCGTACTCCCGCTCCAAGTGCGTCGCCATGGTTTGTGCGGCGGCACCTGGGGCGGTAGTTGCGAAGAAAACTCGACGTCCGGAGACCGGCGTAAGAGGGAACCGGGCGTAGCACCGTCCAAACGACGGATCGGGTCTTTGCGGGGTGTTCCCCTGCGGCCAGCTCGCGGACTCTTGCTGTTAACGCTGTTGCCGAATCGGCGAGCGGTTCTTCAACCATGGTAACCACGATGAGGTCGCTCAGCAAAATGCGGTAGGGCCCCAGATACCCCGTGACCAGCTCAAAGTCGGCCTCTCCGCTGAGCACGCAGATGGTCGCATCGGCGTGCGCGGGCGGTACCGCGCTGCCGCTGCCCTCGAACAGCAGCGCATGCTCAGCGAGCCCGTCAGCGAGTGCGACGCCGGCCGCGAACGTGTCGTCGGCCGGGGCGCCGGCCAGGCCTCCGCCGCAGCGGCGGGTGCCGACAGTGACCACACCGGCGGTCACCGCATCCTCGAAGTGGTCACTCGCGGCATGGCGACCACGCTCAGCGAGGGCAACGAGGCCGGCAGGCGTGAGGTCGGTTTTCGTGGGGTCGATCACCTCGGGCTCAGGCGGCCCGCCCCGCCCCATCGTGACGATTACCGGGGGCGTCCCGTCCGCTCGTAGAAGCTGAGCGACGTGGGCGGCGACCGCGGTCTTCCCGGTCCGCTTCCCGTTGCCGATCACTGCGACCGAGGCGTGCGTGCTCAGGCGTGGGCGGGGCGGTGGGTCGATCGCGGAAGTCGCTGCCGAGATAGGGCAGGCCGCGGACGAGCACAAAGGCGGCGGCGAGGCAGGCGCTGGCCGCGCGTCGAGCACGGGCTCGTCGGCGAGGTCGAGTACCTCGTCGGGCTGGAATCGGTCGATGCCGGCCAAAACGGCGGCGGTAGGCGTCGCGCCGGTCACGAACGGCACGCCGAAGTCCGGGTTAGCGGTCAATTTCTCGCCTCCGCCGACCAAGACCGCACCAACCACGCCCGGACGGCGCGCGATCGCGGCACGCACGACGGGCGGGTAGTGCTCACCGTCGATCAATACGAGCACTCGCGGCACCAGGTCATTCCAACACGTAATTCGGCGGGCACTGCGGTCGTCGCTCTGCCAGAGTCGGGGGATGCCCGAAGAGTTGGTGCTAGAGGCGCGCGGGCTGCGCAAGGCCTTCCGGAAGACCCAGGCCGTCGCCGACGTCGACCTCACGGTCGCCGTCGGCGAGCGGGTCGCGCTCCTCGGCGCCAACGGCGCGGGCAAAACCACCACGCTGCTGATGCTGTTGGGAGCCATTACGCCGGATGAGGGAACAATTGACGTCCTCGGGCACCGCCTGCCCCGCGGCCGCAGCGCGGCGATGGCCGGGGTGGGCTTTTCAGCTGGTTACCTCCCGCTGCCCGACCGTCTGCGGGTCATCGAGGTGTTGCGGGTGTTCGCCGACCTCTACAACGTCGCCGACGCGGAGCGCGCCGCCATAGAGGGTCTGGAGCGGTTCGGCATCGGCCACCTCGCCCCGCAGATGGCGAGCGAGCTGTCGTCAGGTCAGCGCACGTTGGTGGGGCTGGTGAAGGCGACGATGCACGCGCCGCGTCTGCTCGTCCTCGACGAGCCGACCGCGTCACTCGATCCCGACGTCGCCGCGCGAGCACGGCGCGGGCCTGGAAGGTCTTTGGGAAGAGCAGCGGACGGCGGTGCTGGTGACGAGTCACAACATGACCGAGGTCGAGCGGATCTGTGAGCGGGTCGTGTTCATCTCGCGCGGGAAGGTCGTGGCCAATGGCTCCGCCGGTGAGGTGGCGGCCCAGTTCGGCCGCGACTCCCTCGAAGACGTGTTCCTCCAACTCGCATCAGAGGAGGACTTGTGACCAAGCCGGCGGGGTTGGGGCCCCCGCCGGACAGCGGAGGACGATCCCGTAGACCGAAGGTCGGAGGGTCATCCGACGCCATGGGCAGAGGAGGACTTGTGACCAAGCCGGCGGGGTTGGGGCCCCCGCCGGACAGCGGAGGACGATCCCGTAGACCGAAGGTCGGAGGGTCATCCGACGCCATGGGCAGAGGAGATGTGACCAAGCCGGCGGTGGGGCCCCCGCCGGACAGCGGAGCGATCCCGTAGACCGAAGGTCGGAGGGTCATCCGACGCCATGTGGCAGGAGGACCTATGAGCCGGGAGACGGCGTTGCTCGATTGGCAACACATCGGCGCAGTTGTTCGCCGCCAGGGCTACGTGCAGAAGCGCGGATGGCACCGCTGGTTCGACATCCTCATCTGGCCCACCGTCGACACTGTCATCTGGGGGTCGATCGGTCAGTTCGTCACGCAACAGGGCGGAGCGATCCGCTCGGGCCTTCCCTACATGCTCACTGGCGTGCTCATGATGCACGTGCTGTATCAGTCCAACATCTCGGTCTCTACCGGCTTCATGGAGGAGACCTGGTCACGCAACCTGCTCAACGTGATGGTCACACCCGTCACCGAGGCGAGCTACATGGCCGGCATCGTGCTGTTCGGTCTGGCCAAGCTCGCGGTCGGGCTCGGCACCGTGGCGCTGGCCGCGTTCGTGCTGTACTCCTTCAACCTCTTCGCCATCGGGTGGGCGATCATCCCGATCATCGGCGTCCTGATGCTGGTCGGCTGGTGCATCGCCCTGTTCGTGATGGCCTTCGTGCTCCGCTTCGGCAACGGCGCCGAGATTTTGGCGTGGGGCGTTCTGTTCGTGGTCATCGCCTTCTCCGGGGCGTTCTACCCAGTCACCGCGCTGCCCGCCGCAATGCGACCACTGAGCGAACTGCTGCCCTCGACCCATGCCCTCATCGCCGCCCGCGCCGTCCTCGACGGAAGCCCGCTGCCGTGGGACGAACTGGCGAAGGCGGGGATCGCCCTCGTCTTCCTGATCCCGTTGTCGATGGCCTACCTCAACTGGATGCTCCGCAACTTCCGCCGCCGCGGCTACGTAACCCGCTACAGCTGAACCGCACGGCTACGCTGCGCCGCCGATGAGCTGGCGACGGCGCGACCCCGAACCGCCGCCCCCGCCGTTCGCCTCGTTCGGACCGGGCAGCACGCTGGCAACACCGGTCCTCGAGATCCGCAATGCGCACGGGATCGCCATCGGCGCGGGCGTCGAACATTCGGCCCTACGCCTTCCTCGAGGCCCTCACGCCACCGGGAGAGATAGGGCTCACCGTCGGCGACCGCACCTACCTGGGCCATTTCATTCGGATCACCGCCCTTGGAGGCGTCACGATCGGTAACGACGTGCTCATTTCTGACCGGTGCTACCTCTCCGATACCGGCCACGTGTACGAGGACGTCACGGTTCCGATCAAGGACCAGCCACTCATCGTCGGCCGGCAGATCCACATTGGCGACGGCGACGTGGCTCGGGATTGGTGTTGCCATCGTCGGCGGAGTCACCGTCGGCCGCAACGCGGTCATCGGCGCCAACTCCGTCGTGCGTGACGACGTGCCCGACTTCTCTGTGGCCAGTGGAGACCCGGCGAAGGTGGTGCGGCGCTACGTCGATGGGCGATGGGTATGGGAGAACCCCCGCTAAGAACTAAAGGCCGAGTTCGGCGCGGACCGCGGCGTAGTCGGCGTCGACGACGGACGGCACGGCGATCTGGCCGATGACGACATCGGGGTCCTTTAGACCGTGGCCGGTGAGGACGCAGACGACCGTGGCGCCGGCTGGCACACCAACGTCGAGGAGGCCGGCGACCGATGCCGCCGATGCCGGCTCGCAGAACACCGACTCTTCCGTGGCCAAGTAGCGATAGGCCTCGAGGATCTGCTCGTCGGTGACCGCGGAGATCCCGCCACCGGACTCGTGGCCGCCGCAGTGGCGCCGTACCAGGAGGCGGGGTTGCCGATCCGGATCGCGGTAGCGACCGTCTCCGGGTGCTCGACCGGTTCGCCGTCGACGATCGGCGCCGCGCCGGCCGCCTGGAACCCGAGCATCGCCGGAAGCTGTCGAGCTACGACCGGCGTCCTGGTACTCGCGGTAGCCCTTCCAGTACGCGGTGATGTTCCCGGCGTTGCCAACGGGGATGCAGTGGAAGTCGGGCGCCTCGCCCAGCGCGTCGACCACCTCGAACGCGCCGGTCTTCTGGCCCTCGATGCGGTACGGGTTGATCGAGTTGACGACCGTCACCGGCGCCCGCTCGCCAAGTTCGCGAACGATGTCGCAGGCAGTCGTCGAAGTTTCCGCGGACCTGCAGCACTCGTGCCCCGTGGATCAGCGCCTGCGCGAGCTTGCCCAACGCGATGTGGCCTTCGGGAATCAGCACCGCGCACGGCAGACCCGCCCGCCCCGCGTACGCGGCGGCCGACGCGGAGGTGTTGCCGGTCGACCCGCAGACAACCGCCTTGGCACCCTCCTCGACCGCTTTCGAGATCGCCATAGTCATGCCGCGATCCTTGAACGACGCGGTGGGGTTCATTCCCTCGAGCTTGAGGTACACGCTGCGCGCCGACGCGTTCTGACAACCGCGGCGCGGGCAGTAGAGGCGTACCACCTTCGAGGAGGGTGACGACGGGTGTCTCGGCCGATACGGGAAGGAACGCGCGGTACTCCTCGATGACTCCCCTCCAGGCCACGCTCATTCGGGTCCGATCACGCGCATCAAACTGCCGACCCGCTCGACAACCGGAAGCTCGCGCAGGTCGCGCAGCGTCGATTGCATGTTGCGTTCCGCGGCGGAGTGGAACACGAAACCGAGGCGGGCCTTCTCGTCGAGGGGCACCTGGTCCATCGAGCGGATCGACACACCGTGGCGCAACGTGACTCCCGAGATCTCGTTGAGCACGCCAGGACGGTCGGCCACATCCATCGTGAGGAAGTACTGCGACCGCAGTTCGTCGATCGATCGCAAGGTCGCCCGGCCCAGCGTCGGGGCGCGGCCGGCACCGCCGGCTTTGAGGTTGTGCGCGGCATCGAGGATGTCGCCGAGCAGCGCGCTGGCCGTCGGCCGCCCACCCGCGCCCCGTCCGTAGAGCATCAGCTCCCCGACCGCGTCGCCCTCGATGAAGATCGCATTGAACGACTCCCGCACCGACGCGAGCGGATGGGCCATCGGCACCATCGTGGGATGCACCCGCACTGCCACGGCGTCGTCACCTCCGCCTCGCTCGATGATCGCTAGCAGCTTGATGACGTACCCCAGCTTGCGGGCGAACTCGATATCGGTCGCGGTGATTCCGCTGATGCCCTCGCGATAGACATCGGCAGCCACCACACGAACCCCGAAGGCGACGCCGGCGATGATCGCCGCCTTGGCCGCTGCATCGATGCCCTCGACGTCCGCGGTGGGATCCGGCTCGGCGAAACCCAGCCGCTGCGCCTCTACCAGCGCGTCCGCATAGGACGCGCCGGCCTCGGCTCATCCGCGTGAGGATGTAGTTCGTAGTGCCGTTGACGATGCCCATCACCCGGGTGATGGGCTCGCCGGCCAGCGACTCCCGCAGCGGCCGGATGAGGGGGATGCCTCCGGCCACCGCGGCCTCGAACAGCAGGTCGCGCCCGGCAGCGTGGGCGGCCTCGAACAGCTCGGCGCCCGCGTCGGCCAGCAACTCCTTGTTGGCAGTGACCACCGGCTTGCCGGCCTTTAGTGCGTCGAGCACCAGGGTCCGGGCCGGCTCGACCCCGAAGATGACCTCGACAACGACGTCGATGTCGGGGTCGTTCACCATCGCCTCAGCGTCGTCGGTGAAGCGGTCGGCGGGAACGTCGACATCGCGCGCCTTGGTCAGGTCGCGCACGGCGATCCGCGCCACCTCGAGGCGGAGCCCAGTGCGCTCGGCTATGGCGTCGGCGTCGTTCGTGAGGATCTGAACGAGAGCGCCGCCGACGTTGCCGCAACCGAGGACACCGACCCGTATGACGTCGTCGTCCACGTGTACCGAGGCTACTGGTCGAGGCGCAGCAGATCGTCCAACGTTTCGCGACGGACGACGACGCGGGCGTCGCCGTCGCGTACGAAGACGACTGGAGGGCGGGGCACCTTGTTGTAGTTGGACGCCATCGAGTGCCCGTACGCGCCCGTGACCGGCGTCGCCAGCATGTCGCCCACCGCGAGATCGGCGGGCAGCCGCGCGTCACGCACGAGCAGGTCTCCCGACTCACAGTGCTTGCCCACCACCGTGGCGCTGAGCGGTCGGTCGGCGGTCGTGGCCCGGGGAAGGAACGTCTCGTAACCGCTGCCGTAGAGAACCGGGCGCGGGTTGTCGCTCATGCCGCCGTCGACCGAGACATAGGTGCGGATCCCGGGCAAGGGCTTGATCGTGCCGACCGTGTAGAGCGTGATCCCGGCGGTGGCGGCGATTGACCGCCCCGGCTCCGCGGTGAGCTTCACCGCGTCGGCGAGGCCGGCGGTGCGGCACGCGGAGCGCACAGCGTCGGCCCACTCGGTGATCGTCGGCGCGGTTTCACCCTCGACGTAGGCAACGCCCAAGCCACCGCCAACGTTCAGCTCCTCAATGGCCAGCGGGCGCACAAAGCTGGCCAGGGCCTCGATCTCCTTCTCGAAGCTGTGCAGCAGGAAGATCTGACTGCCGATGTGCGCGTGGACACCGACGAGGCTGACGTTGAGGCGGCCCAGGCGGTCGACGGCCTCCGCCGCCGCGCCGCTGGCGATGCTGAATCCGAACTTCGAGTCCTCCTGGCCGGTCATCACGTATTCGTGCGTATGGGCTTCGACGCCCGGCGTCACCCGCACTAGGACGGAGCCGCGCGCGTCGAGCTTGGTCAACCGATCGATCTCATCGAAGCTGTCGACGACGATCCGACCGACACCGACTTCGAGTGCCCGGGCCAGCTCGGCCTCCGACTTGTTGTTCCCGTGCAGCACCAGCCGGTCGGGCGGCACGCCCGCAGTCAGGGCGACATGGAGCTCGCCGCCGGTGGCGACATCGATGCTCATGCCTTCCTGGTGGACGAGCGCGGCCATCGCGGTGCACAGAAATGCCTTCGATGCGTATGCGACGCCGTCGGGCCAGGCGGCGACCGCCTCACGACACCGGATCCGCAGGTCGGCCTCGTCGTAGATGAAGACCGGCGTGCCCGATTTCCGCCGCCAGGTCGAGCAGGTCGACGCCACCGACGCTGAGGCGGCCCACCCCATCGACGCGCGCCGACGTCGGCAGCAGCGAAAGGGGCAACGGGCCGGCCATCGCTTGGACGGTAGCGTCTGTCCTCGCCATGCCCGATCTTCTTTCCGCTCTCGCGCCGCGCTTCGAGGCTGCCATGCGTGACGCGCTGGGCGGCGAGTACGACCCCGTACTGCGTCCTTCCGACCAGCCGGGAGTCGACGTGCAGGCCAACGGCGCCATGGCAGTGGCGAAGCAGCTGGGCCGGCCGCCGCGCGAGATCGCCCAGGCCATCGTGGACGCCTTCGACGGTGACGGCGTGACAACCGAGGTCGAGGTGGCCGGGCCCGGATTCATCAACGTGACCGTCAGCGACGCGTTCCTCGCCTCGCTGCTGCACGGCTCGCTCGACGTGCCGCACGGCGCGCGCCAGACCGTCGTCGTCGACTATTCGCAGCCCAACGTGGCCAAGGAGATGCACGTCGGCCACCTGCGCTCCACGGTCATCGGTGACTCGATCGCCCGCACGCTCGGCTTCCTCGGCCACGACGTCATCCGGCAGAACCACGTCGGCGACTGGGGCACGAACTTCGGGATGCTGATCGAGCACATGCTCGACCGGGGAGAGACCGAGGCAGCCGAGGAGCTCTCGCTCGGGGAGCTCGAGGCGTTTTACCGGGAGGCCAACGCCAAGTTCCAGAGCGACGACGCGTTCAAGGAGCGGGCCCGGGCGCGTGTGGTCGCACTGCAGTCCGGCGATCCCGAGACGCTGCGACTGTGGCACCTGCTCATCGACGAGTCCGAGCAGTACTTCAGCAAGGTGTACGAGCGCCTGGACGTGCTCCTGACCGAAGACGACATCGCCGGCGAGAGCTTCTACAACCCGATGCTCGCCGACGTCGCCCGGGAATTGGAGGGATCGGGCCTGGCGGTCATCGACGGCGGTGCCCTGTGCGTGTTCCCGCCCGGCTTCACCGGCCGTGACGGCAAGCCCTTCCCGCTGATGGTGCGCAAGAGCGATGGCGGATACGGCTACGACGCCACCGACTTGGCCGCGCTGCGCTACCGGGTCAACGAACTCAAGGGCGACCGCATCGTGTACGTCGTCGATGCCCGCCAGTCCCAACACTTTGCCCTGCTGTTCGCCGCGGGCGAGCTGGCCGGCTGGCTCAACCGCGGCCACACAGCCGAGCACGTGTCATTCGGCTCGGTGCTGGGCGCCGACGGCAAGCCGCTCAAGACGCGGGCGGGCGACAACGTCAAGCTCATCGAGCTGCTCGACGAGGCCGTGACTGCGGGCCGGGGCGGTCGTCGCCGAGAAGAACCCGGACCTCGACGAAGCCACGCGGGCCGAGGTCGCCCGCATGGTCGGCATTGGTGCGATCAAGTACGCCGACCTCTCCAACGACCGGGTCAAGGACTACGTCTTCGACTTCGACCGAATGCTTTCGTTCGACGGCAACACCGCGCCGTACCTCCAGTACGCGCACGCGCGGATCAAGTCGATCTTCCGCCGCGGCGAGGTGGCCGAGGTCTCGATCGACGACGTGATCCTGGGCGCACCGGCCGAACGAGACCTGGCCGTGGCGCTGCTCGGGTTCGGGCCCGCGGTGCTCGGCGCCTCGGAGACGCCTCCAGCCGCACCGGCTCGCCACCTACCTGTTCGACCTGGCCCAGGCGTTCACCGCGTTCTACGAGGCCTGCCCGATCCTGCGGGCCGACGACGAGGCGACGCGGCGATCGCGACTCGCGCTGGCCGACCTCACGGCGCGGACGCTGGCGCTGGGCCTCGGCCTGCTCGGCATCGACGCGCCGGACCAGATGTAGCGGCTGCGCTCCGCTCTAGCGGGCGAGGAGCGCGGCGACGCGCTCGAGCAGTTCGAGCGGGTCGAACGGCTTGGTGACGTAGTCGTCGACACCGAGGTCGAGACCCGCCTGCACATCGGAGGCCTGCGCCTTGGCCGACAGCATGATGATCGGGATCGCCTTGGTGACGTCACCCGTCGGACCGCAGCGCAGCGGCGACGTCGAGGCCGTTCATCTTGGGCATCATCACGTCGAGGAGGACGAGGTCGGGGCGCTCCTCATGGGCCAGCGCGAGCCCTTCCTCACCGTCGCCGGCGATCACGACGTCGTAGCCCTCCATCTCGAAGTTCACCTGGAGGAGCTTCTGGATCACGGGGTCGTCGTCGACCACCAGCACGGTGGGCACACCAACCATCGTACGTAGAATGCGAACCCCGCCCTCGTAGCTCAGCGGATAGAGCACCGGCCTCCGGAGCCGGTGGCGCAGGTTCGAGTCCTGCCGAGGGCGCAATGTGATGTCGTGAGGGCGCAAATTTCGCCGGAGGCGCAGCACCCAAGATGCAGTTCTGTCACAAACCGCACCCAAGATTGGTGTGGCGAGCGGTATCACCCAATTACGGAGCGCGGTGGGCCACCTTGGGTGCAGTTTGTTACAGCCATGCACGGTGGGTGGGGTGGCGAGGCGGTCGGCAGGATGGGCATGAGTCCAACCAGAGCGACACGAAGCGCCGGCGAACTCGCGATGAGTTTCGGACAATGGTGGAGTCTCAAGAGCTATGAAGACAACAAACCTTGGTGAGGCCGATGGGCTGCCCACGATCGAGTGGTCCCAGGTTGAAACGGAGCTCGCCGACTTGCTGATGCACGACGACCCGCGCGCGCCGAACCGGGCGACGTTCTGGCTCACGACCCTAAACGCCGATGGAAGCCCGCACGTGACCAGTGTTGGCGCGCTTTGGCACGCGGGCTCCTGCTGGTTCCAGACCGGCGAACGGACCCGGAAGGCGAAGAACGTTGCCCGCGACCCGCGTTGCACGATCAGTGTCGCCACGAAAGGCTTCGACGTGATGGTCTCGGGCGAAGCCGGGCGCGTGACCGACCCGCCGACCGTGGCCGAGATCGCGGCGTTGTGGGCGAAGAGTGGATGGCCCGTGCAGCCCGACGACTGGGGAACCGGGATCACCGCACCGTTCAACGCGCCGACGCTCGGACCCCCGCCGTGGTTCGTCTACGAAGTCAAGCCGCGCAACGCGACCGCAGTCGGTACCGCCGAAGAGACGCCGGGTTCAACGCGTTGGCGGTTCTGAAGTCGGCGCGATCGCGCTAGTCCTAGGCGCGGTTGTCACAACGACAAGTATCCCCTGACCCCGGGGTGATGTCGCGAGACATCGGAGACACCCGCCGTCGGCTGCTCACGCCAGCGGCCTAAGCCGGTTGGGCCGGCGCCTTAGGCTGCGCGCTATGCCCAGCTGGACAGAGATTGAGCAGGCGGAACCGGAGTTTGCCGCGCGGGTGCGGGCGCTGTTCGAGGCCGGTAAGCACAAGACAATCGCGACATTGCGTGCCGACGGGTCGCCACGGATCTCGGGCATCGAGTGCGAGTTCGCGGACGGCGAGCTGCGATTCGGCTCGATGAGCGACGCACGCAAGGGGGCGGACCTCAAGCGCGATAACCGCTTCGCGCTGCACGGCCCCACGTTCCATCCCGTCGAGGGCAACGAGAGTGAGTGGCCGGGCGAGGCGAAGATCGCGGGACGAGCCATCCCTGCCGGTCCGGTGAACACGGATGCGGCGAGCGAGCGGCCGGATGGGGAGATGTTCGTCGCCGAAATAGCCGAGGTTGCAATCACCTGCCTCAACGCCGAGGCCACCAAGCTCGTCGTTGAGTCATGGACTCCTAGCCGGGGACTACGAAGGGTCGAGCGCGACTAGCGATGACCGACGATCGGGTGTCGCGGGCGGTGGCCGGACAGATCTCCTGGTGGTGGAACACGATCTTCCGGCCGCGCCTCGAAGGCCTCACCGACGAGGAGTACCTGTGGGAGCCCGTCGATGGCTGCTGGACCATCCACGCGATCGACGAGGATCGAGTCCGCATCGATCACCGCTGGCCGCCGCCGCAGCCCGCACCCGTGACCACCATCGGTTGGCGGCTGGTCCACATCGGCGTCGGTTGTCTCGCCACCCGTACCACCGCGCTGTTTCCGAGCGTCGTCGCCGAGCCGTGGGTCGTGGAGCAGTTCGCTACCGAAGTGCCCTTTCCCGCGAGCGCCGCTGGCGCGCTCGGGTTCCTCGATCACTGGTGGGGACTATGGCGGGGCGGCCTCGAGGCGGTTGGCGACGAGGCGCTTTGGCAGCCAATCGGCGACGTGGAAGGCGGGCTCTACGCTGATAACGCCTTCGCCGCCATGCAGCTCGGCGCCGATGATCCCCGGATCGGCCTCGTCCTCCACGTCCATCGCGAATTGATGCACCACGGCGCAGAGATCAGTCTCCTGCGCGACCTGTTTGGCGCCCGCACACCGCTCGCACCGTTCATCGCTGCCTGCTTGCGCGGGGACGAGGCCGTCGTCGAGGAGCTGTGCGCGGCCGATGCCGGCCTGCTCGACTCGCAACTCCAGGAGCGGCCCGCCCTTGTGTTGCGCGCCGTCGAGACCGGCAACCACGATGCCGTTCGGCTTGCCGTCACACTCGGCTTCGATGTGAACTTCATGGACGAGTTGTCGCCGCTGCACCATGCCGCCGCCGCCGGCGACGTGGGCATGGCCGAGCTTCTTGTTGCCCTCGGTGCCGACCTCACGTTGCTCGACGCCACGTACGCGTCGACACCCGCCGGCTGGGCAGAGTTCTTCCAGCAGGCCGAGGTGGGGAGCTACCTGCGCGGCCTAGAGGAGCAATGACACCCTTGGGCGTTCGGGGCGGGTGCTCAGGGTGCCGTGACCGTCGTCAGGTCGTTGCCGATGACGACCTCGCCGGCGAAGTGCGGCGTCGCCAGCGTGCGCCACGCGTCTTCTTGCCCGGGAACCAGCGGCGGCACGTAGTGGGTGAGGACCAGCTTCTTCACGCCAGCGCGCGCCGCGGTTTGCGCGGCCTGCTCGACGGTGGAGTGATAGTCGAGGATGTCCTGGATGCGTTGGCTGGGCAGGGCGCGCACCAGGTCGGCGCGTATCACTGTCTGGACGTAGAGGTCGGCGCCGGCACAGAGACGGTCAAGGCCCGCGCACGGGACGGAGTCACCAGCCAGCGCGGCGACCGCGCCCGCGTGCTCGATTCGGTAGCCAACGGTTGGCGTGACCGGTCGATGGTCGGTCTCGTCCACGACGACGCGAGTAGCGCCAAACCCGATCACCCCGCCGGGGACGACCTCGACGACCTCGACCATCGGCGGGTGATTCAGGTCGGCGTGATGGTCGAGGCGGTACCGCTGATCCAACCCCAGCATGGCCAGGAGTCCGTCGACGACGTAGCGCGTTCCCGGCGGGCCGAAGACCCGTAACGGCGTTGGCTCGCTCGCCATCACCCAGTGGGTCGTCACCACGTCATTCAGATCGGTGATGTGGTCGCTGTGAAGATGCGTCAGCAACACACCCGACAAACCGATCGGCAACACACCCGCCGCAGCCAGTCTCATGACGACGCCGCGCCCGCAGTCGACGAGCAGGACCGCGTCGCCAGCTCGAACCAGCGTTGCCGGTCCGGCCCTCTCGGGATTCGGGAGGGGACTACCGGTTCCGAGAAGTGTGACTTGAATGCTCAACTCGCTTCCTCACGTTCACGTTTCCTCATGGGCGAAAGCCGCACGCGCCGAAGCCGATGCTGTCCCGTGTCGTCGGCGAGACACAGATGATGGGCGACCCCGTCGGCACCAGTCTGGAAAACGACCTGACCGACGAGCCCACGACTGACGAGCCTGAACACGGCGGGGTCGTCCGCGTCGGGACGAAGCCGTGCGCCGCGCCGATACCCGCCGTACGCGCTGCGAATCTGCAAGTGACCACCGGCCTCATTGACGACCAGCGGGCCGGCGCCGCGCCAAACCCGCGTCGAGGTGAGCATGCCGCGTTCGGGTACATACGTGCCCCGCAAGCCCGGCCATGTGGCACGGCGCTCCGGCACCGACGACGTCTCGAGCGCGGCCACGGGATCGGCTACGTCGAGTACCGCTCGTAACAGGTCGAAGCCGAGCCGGTGAACCGCCGCGCTTACTTCGAGGCTGTTCGCGTTGGCCAACACGATCGCCGCGGCGCCGGCGTCGGGCGCGAACTGCAACGTCGAGCTGAATCCGGGAAGTCCGCCGTCGTGACCGGCGACCCGATGCGAACCGACGGCGCCGAGCGCAAAGCAGAGACCGCGTCCGCGCAGCCGCGGGTCGAGTCGGTAATGAGGCTCGAGCATCAGCGTCAGGCTGGCTGGCGCGAGCACCCGGCCGTGTCGGTTACCACCGCCGTGCACCAGGGCTTCGGCATAACGCTGCAGGTCCTCGACCGTCGACCACGCGCCGCCCGCCGGGGGGACTGTCAGCTCGAGGTCCCATGCTGGACGCCCGCTGCGCGGGCGCTGGCCCACGGCTGCGTCGGCGCCCACCCGCTCGGACCTCGTGACGTCGGTGCGGCCCATCCCGAGCGGATCGAGCACACGCGCCCGCACGTAGGCGCCGTACTCTTCCCCGCTGAGGTCCTCGAGGAGTACGCCGAGCAAGCCGAAACCGTGGTTGGCGTAGGCCGACTTGGCGTCGACCGCCACACCGGTCCGGACGACGGGCTCGTAAACCGAACGCAACGGGGGCACGGGCTGGCCCCGCCGGACGGCGAACCCGGCGTACGGCCGGCGGAGGTCGCCCACCCGCAGCAGCTCACCCACCCCCGCCGTGTGGGTGAGCAGATGGCGGACGGTGACCGGCGGCGCACCGGGCGGCGGAACGACCCGGACCGTCCGCAGGTGGTCGTTCACGGGATCGTCGAGCGCGAACCGCCCGGCCTCGTACTGCTGCATGAGCGCCACCGCAGTGAACGTCTTGGTGATTGATGCGATACGGAAGGCCGTCGCGGTTGAAATCCCAGCCCCCACGCCCATGGCGTAGGCCGGACGCCCGTCGGCAACAACCCCGACGGCGACGTTGGTGACGCCCGACGAGGACACCAGGCTGGCGGCGCCGGTGCGGGCAATGTCGTCGAGGGCGCGCTTCCACGGAACCGATCTACCACTTCGTGCGTAGCGCGCGGCGCCACGTACGCTGAAGCGGTGCTAGAGCAGCAGCAGCCGCGACACGAGCCGGCCCGGGCTGCACCGGTGTCCGCCGTCACCGGCGTCGAGCTGCCGCGCGACAACCTGGCCTACCGAGTCAAGAACAAGCTGCTGGGCCCGCCGCTCCACAACGAAGACCTGGCTCACGAACGACTCGGGAACCCGACGGCCTTGGCCGTCTTTGCCTCCGACAACCTCTCGTCGTCGGCGTATGCCACCGAGTCGATCCTGCATGTGCTCGTCCCCGCCGTCGGCGTCGCCGCGTTCTCGCTGGTTATGCCGATCACCTTCGCCATGCTGATCGTCCTCGGCCTACTGATCCTTTCCTACCGGCAGACGATCAAGGCCTATCCGAAGGCCGGGAGCGCGTACCTCGTCACCAAGGACAACTTCGGGAAGAAGCCGGCGCTCGTTGCCGGCGTGTCGCTGCTGACGGACTACGTCCTCACGGTCGCGGTATCGGTCGCCGCGGGCACAACCGCGCTGGTCTCCGCCTTTCCCGGATTCGAGCCGTACCGAATCGTGCTCTCGATCGGGTTCATCGCCTTAATCGCCTACGGCAACCTTCGTGGTGTTCGCGAGTCAGGGCGGATGTTCGCCGTGCCCACCTACTTCTTCATGGCCAATATGGCCGTGCTGCTGGTGGCCGGCATGGTCAAGCACCTGACCGATGGCCTGCCGCACGTGGCGGTCGAGGCCGGGCGTTGGAGTTCGGCGACGCCGGCTCGGGTTTGCTCATGGGCGCGACCGTGTACGTCGTCCTCCATGCATTCGCGTCGGGTGGAACGGCGGTCACCGGCGTAGAGGCGATCTCCGACGGCGTGCCCGCTTTTCGCGCGCCGGAGTGGCTGAACGCCCGCAAGACGTTGACGATCATGGGCGCGTGCCTTGGGGTGATGTTCCTCGGGCTCTCGTTCCTCGCGTCGCAGGTGCACGCGGTTCCCTACGAGCACGAAATCCCAACCGTTCTGTCCCAGGTCGGCGAGATCATCTACGGCACCGGCCCACTGGGACGGGCGCTGTTCCTCTCGCTCCAAGCAGCGACAATGCTGATCCTGGTCCTTGCTGCGAACACGAGCTTCGCCGACTTCCCGCGGCTCGCCAACTTTCAGGCCGGCGACAACTTCTTGCCCCGGCAACTCACCAGGCGGGGCCACCGGCTGGTGTTCTCGAACGGGATCCTGGCGTTGTCCGCCGCCGCTGCGCTGCTCGTTGTCATCACCGGCGCCAAGGTCCACCGGCTGATCCCGCTCTACGCCATCGGCGTGTTCACCGGGTTCACGCTTTCGCAGGCCAGCATGACCCGCCGGCATCTCCGGTTGAAGGAGACCGGGTGGACGCGGGGTGGCGATCAACGGAGTTGGCGCGACCGTGTCGGCCCTCGTTGCACTCATCTTCGGCGTCACCAAGTTCACCGAGGGCGCGTGGGTGATCATCGTCGCGGTGCCAATGTTGGTCGGACTGCTCATCCGCCTGTCGCACCAGTACGAGCGACGAGGGCGTGCTGCTCGAGAAGGATGTGCCGCAAGCGGCAACGGCGCCGATCCTCAAGCGCCACGTCGTCCTCGTCTTCATCGACCGACTCGACCTCGCCGACGGCCCGCGCCATCCAGTACGCCCGCACGCTTACCCCCGACGAGCTTCGCGCCGTGCACTTCGTTGCCGACCATGTGATCGCTGACGAGCTGCGAACCAGCTGGGAGCACCTTGGGCTCGAATCGCGTGCCGCTCGAGCTGGTGGATTGCCCGGATCGGCGGCTGACGCGGGCGGCCGTCGAAACCGTTGCCCGCGAGTTGGCTGATGGGGAGACCGAGGTCTCCGTGCTGCTCCCCGACCGGAAGTACAGCGGGTTCTGGCACCGGATCCTCCACGATCAGACGGCCGAGCAGATCACGCAAGCGGTGTCGCGCCTGCCCCACGCCAACGTGACCACGGTGCCGTTCCACTTCGGTGTTGACCACACGCCCACGCCGCTGCGAGCGCCGCTCAGCGGCAACGGCAGCCGCCGGCCGTCGAAGGCGCGAGGCGCGCGCGCGCCGCGGTCGCGGATGTGCCACTGCACCCAGCCAGCGGGATCACCCCGTGCGGCTTCGCGCAGTGGCGCCAGCACGTGAAGCTCACCGGCTCCATCGGTTCGATGCGGGTGCAGCCCCGCGGCGGGGTGCCGAGCCTGGAGTGCACGTTGGTCGACGAGACCGGCGGGATCCTCATCGTCTTCCTCGGCCGCCGGCGGATCGCCGGCATCGAGCCCGGAGCGCGCATCACGGTGGAGGGCCGCGTGTCCGACCATCACGGCCAGCTCGCACTCCTGAACCCGACCTACCAGCTGTTGTCGAGTTAAGTCGGACGTCGCGGTGCTGGATCTGCGTGACGAATAGTCTCGTCGGCGATGAGTGAAGAGACGCTGGTGCGCGAACAGCTCGAGAAGTTGCTGGCCAACAACGACCCGAAGGGTGACCCGCACGCCTTCTGGGGGGCGCAGTACGACGTCGGCTTGGCGTGGGTGCACTTCCCTCAGGGCTACGGCGGGCTCGGCATCACTCCGAAGCTGCAGGAACTCGTGAACAACGAGCTGCGCACCGCCGGTGCGCCGAGCAACTTCGCTCGCAATCCGATCGGCATTGGCATGGGTGCGCCTGTGGTTCTCACCCACGGCAGCGAGGAGCAGAAGCAGCGCTATTTGCGGCCCGAACTTCGCGTGCGAAGAGATCTGGTGCCAGCTCTTCAGCGAGCCGGGAGCGGGCTCGGATGTGGCCTCGCTGTCAACCCGGGCGGTGCGCGACGGCGATGAGTGGGTCGTCAACGGACAGAAGGTCTGGACGACGCTCGCTCACATGTCGCGGTGGGGCATGCTCGTCGCCCGCACCGACCCGGAGCAACCGAAGCACAAGGGTCTGACGTACTTCGTGGTTGACATGCACGCGCCGGGCGTCGAAGTGCGGCCACTGCGACAGATCACCGGCGAGGCGGAGTTCAACGAGGTCTACTTCACCGACGCCCGCATCCCGGATGCTGAACGCCTCGGCGATGTCGGCGACGGCTGGCGGGTCGCGCTCACAACGCTGATGAACGAACGCGTCGCCCTAAGTGGCGGCGCGCCGGCACGCGGCGCGGGAACTATCAACGAGGCGGTGAAGCTCTGGCAGGAATCGCCGCGCAAGGATCCGGCGATCAAGGATCGCCTGATGAAGCTTTGGGTGGAGGCTGAAGCGATCCGGCTCACGGGAATCCGCGCTCATCAATTGCGCACGGTTGGCGTGCCGGGCCCCGAGGGCTCGACCGGCAAGCTCGCCGGCGCGGAGATGAACAAGAAGATCTACGAGTTGTGCATCGACATCATGGGCATGGACGGCACGCTCTACGACAGCTACGAGATGTTGCGGCCCGAGGAAGCGAACCTGGGCTTCGGCGACGTTCGCAAGGCGTTCCTCCGATCGCGCGCCAACTCCATCGAGGGCGGGACGTCGGAGATCATGCGCAACATCCTCGGCGAGCGTGTGCTGGGCTTACCCGGCGACATACGCGTCGACAAAGAGCGTCCCTGGGCCGAAGTCCCCCGTTAACAGCGTTCACCGGGCGATTCTCCGCGCATAGCGCGTGAGAATCGCCCGGTGAACAGTCAGAGCTGGTGGCGGGGGCACCAGCAGGTGGTGCGGCCGCCGACGTGGCCCGGAGTAGTGGTGTGCCGTCCTTGGGGCAGGCGCCGCCGGTGGTGCGGTGCGGCGAGCAGGTCGCCGGTGTGTGAGCCGCCGCCGGTGAGGAAGTCCTCGATCGTCTTGCGGAGATGCTTGTGCAGCCGCCGCCGCTCGGGCCCGGCGAGCGACGATGCCGCGCGCCGCGGGTCGATCCCGCGCGCCACAGACACCTCGTCGGCAATGAGGTTGCCGACGCCGGCAAGGCGCGCCTGATCCATGATCCGCGCCTTCACCGGCGCGTTGCTGCTACCGAGAACCCCGGCCAGATCCTGGGCCGAGATGCCGCGCGCATCGGGCCCGAGCCGGGTCTCGTCGGGGTCCAGCTCCACTGCACCCAGCCGGCGCGGATCGCGCATGCGGAGGTCACCGCCGTCGACAAACCGGATACGGAAGCGATCCCAGCCAGCCAGTTCCCGGTTGCTCGAATACATCAGGTCGTCGACGCCCGCCGCACCGTCGACGACGAGGCGGCCGCTCATCCCGAAGTGCAGGCCGAGCGTAGGGCCGCCGCCGGACACATCGAGCAGCAGCAGCTTGCCGATTCGTCGCGCCGCTCGAACGACCGGCCTCGCAGCGCGGCTCGCACCGAGCGGGCGGTTGCGCCGCGCTTGAGGTACCAGGCGTCCGGCGCGTCGACGGCTTTGATTGGCCGGTCGAGCGCCTTCTCGGCCAGCATTCGGTAGAACTCGACCTCAGGTAGTTCGGGCATGCGTCCAAAGAACTATTACCGTCGGGACGGGTGGACGTACTCGTCGTGGTCGGCGCTGACGAGCCGCCGAGCCGGCTGATCGCCCGGGCCTTGCATCACGACACGCCTTCCCGGCCCCGACTTGCCGCCCGCGTTTCTCGCCGAACTGCGGACTCGGATCCCGCGCGATGTCGGCGTCGTCGGCGATCAGGCCGAGGCGCTTTCTGCTGCGCTCCACCGCGCCGGGTTCCCCGTCACGCTCTACACCGACGACCCCGCGACGATCGAGGGCGTGCGGGTCCTGCCGCTCACCGACACCGGCGCCGCCGATGGAAGTGGCCGACTCGTTGCTCGACCTCGTCGGCAACACGCCGCTCGTCCGCCTCGACCGCATGGCCCGCGACCTGACGTGCCAGGTCGTCGGCAAGCTGGAGTTCCTCAACGCGGGCGGCAGCGTGAAGGACCGGCCCGCCGTCGCCATGATCGACGCCGCCGAGCAGGCGGGGCTGCTGCAAGCACGGCGGCACGATCGTCGAACCGACTTCGGGCAACACCGGCGTCGGCCTGGCCATCGTCGCCGCCCGCCGCCGCTACAAGTGCGTCTTCGTGATGCCCGACAAGATGAGCACCGAGAAGATCGCGTCTGCTGCGGGCCTACGGCGCCGAGGTCGTGGTGTGCCCGACCGCGGTGGCGCCGGATCACCCCGAGTCCTACTACTCGGTGGCCAACCGGCTCGCCGCCGAGATTCCCGGCGCGTACCAGCCGAACCAGTACCACAACCAGGCCAATCCGGAATCGCACGTACGGACCACCGGCCCTGAGATCTGGCGCCAGACCGCGGGCCGGATCACCCACTTCGTGGCCGGCATCGGAACGGGTGGCACGATCACCGGCGTCGGCCGCTATCTGAAGTCGGTGCAGCCGTCGGTGCAGATCGTCGGCGCCGATCCCGAGGGCTCGGTGTACTCCGGTGGCAGCGGTCGGCCGTACCTCGTCGAAGGGCATCGGCGAGGACTTCTGGCCCGAGACCTACGACCCCTCCGTGGTCGATCGCGTGATCATGGTCAGCGACCGCGACTCGTTCCTCACCGCCCGGCGCGTCACGCGCGAGGAAGGCATCCTCGTCGGCGGTTCGGCGGGCACCGCGGTGTGGGCCGCCGTCGAACTGGGCAAGGAGCTCGGCCCCGAGCACGTCGTCGTGGTGCTGATCCCCGACTCCGGCCGCGGCTACCTGTCCAAGCTCTACAACGACAGCTGGATGGCCGACTTCGGCTTCCTGCGCGCCGGCGAGCATAACCGTGGGCGATGTGATGCACCGCAAGCGGCGCGACCTGCCGCCGCTCGTGCACGTGCATCCGGACGAGACGGTGCGCGCCGGCGATATCAGATCCTGCGCGAGTACGACGTGAGCCAGATGCCGGTGGTCAACGCCGAGCCGCCGCTGGTCGCCGCCGAGGTGATGGGCTCGGTGCACGATCGCAGCCTGATGGAACAGGCTTTCGACAATCCCGGGCGTTCTCGATCGCTCGGTGGGCGAGGTCATGGATCCGCCGCTGCCCACCGTCGGCAGCGGCGAATCACTCGAGGTCGTCGTCCAGCGCCTCGAAGGTGCGCCGGCGGTCCTCGTCCTCGACGCCGGCCATCCCGTCGGCATCATCACCCGCTCCGACGTCCTCGAATTCCTGGTCACATGACGCGACCGCATCGAGACGCGGCTGATCCACGCCGGCGCAGGATCCCGATCCCGGCCACCGGCGCGGTGGTGCCGCCGATCCACCTGGCAACCACGTTCGCCCAGGACGGCGTCGGCGAGCACCGCGGCTTCGAGTACGCGCGCACCGGCAACCCGACGCGGGCCGTGCTCGAAGCGTGCATGGCCGACCTCGAGGGCGGCACGCCACGGCGTTCGCCTTCGCCAGCGGCATGGCCGCCGAGGACGCCAGTCGCCCGCACGCTGCCGGCCAACGGCCACGTGGTCATCCCGACCGACGCGTACGGCGGCACGTACCGGTTGTTCACGCGCGTGCACACGTCGCTCACGGTCGCCGCCATCGACCTGGCCACCCTGCGCGAGCTGCCCGGACGAGACCGACATGGTGTGGATCGAGTCGCCCACCAATCCCGGCCTCTCGGTCGTCGACATCGAGGCGGTGGCCGCGATCGCCCACCAGCAGGACGCCGTAGTCGTCGTCGACAACACCTTCGCCACGCCGTACCTGCAACGACCACTCGAGCTGGGCGCCGACGTCGTCGTGCACTCGAGCACCAAGTACCTGGGCGGCCACTCCGACGTGGTCGGCGGGCGTCGTGGTCACCCGCAACGACGCTCTCGCAGAGCAGCTGGCGTTCCTCCAGAACGCCACCGGCGCGGTGCCGTCGCCGTTCGACTGCTATCTCGTCCTGCGCGGCATCAAGACCCTCGCCGTGCGCATGGACCGCCACCAGGAGAACGCCGCCGCGGTCGCCGCGTTCCTCGAACAAGCACAAGGCCGTCGACCGGGTGCTGTATCCCGGCATGGGCGGGATGGTGTCGTTCACGCTCAAGGACGGCGAGGAGCGCGCACTGACCGTCGCCGGCGCGCACCACGCTGTTCACGCTGGCCGAATCGCTTGGCGCGGTCGAGTCGCTGATCGAACATCCCGGCCCGGATGACCCACGCCAGCGTCGGCCGACTCCTCCCTCGCCGTCGACCCCGCGCTGCTGCGCCTGTCGGTCGGCCTCGAGCACGTCGACGACCTGATTGCGGACTTGCGGCAGGCGCTCGGCTAGAAAGAGGCCAATGGCTGTCACGGATGTCGCGCCGCCCAAGGCCGAGCGCTGGACCGCGCAGTGGAAGGAGCTCTACGCCGAGGTCGTCACGTCCGGCCTGTGCACGGGGTGCGCGGGCTGCGTGGTCGCCTGCCCCACGACGTGCTCGGCTACGACGACACCGAGGGCGTCTACAAGCCGTTCCACCTCGAGGAGGAGCTGGGCCCGACGAACTGCGGCCACGGCGAGCGTGGCTGCACCAGCTGCACGCGGGCCTGCCCCCGGTTCCGCGCGTGGGAGCCCGAGATCGACACGATGATGTTCGGCCGGCCGCGCGCGATCGCCGAGGTCGACGGGATCTCGAAGGACATCATCCTCGCCCGGGCGTCCGACGACTTCGTGCACAAGGTGGGCCAGGACGGCGGGCTCGTGTCCGCCATCCTGATCTGGGCGCTGGAGAAGGGCTACATCGACGCCGCGCTCGTGTCGCTACCTCGAGGGCGACGGCTCCACGTGGAAGGCGATCCCCGGCGTGGCCCGCACGCAAGGACGAAGTACTGCGCGGCGCCGGCAGCCGCTACACCTACTCGGCCAACACGATGGCCTACGGCGACGCGGTCGCCGGGGGCGCCGAGAAGATCGCCCTCGTCGGCATGAGCTGCCAGAGCTCGGTACCGCCGGTGATGACCGTGCGCAAGGCGGGCAAGCCGGCCCGTCGCTTCGTCCTCAACATCGGCCTGCTGTGTTCGAAGACGTTCGACGACGCCATCTTCGAGGAGCTGTTCGAGGCGAAGTACGGCCTCAAGAAGCAGGACATGGTGAAGATGAACATCAAGGGCGTCTTCCAGATCTGGATGAAGAACGGCGACTACCACGAGGTCGATCTCAAGGAGTGCCACGCGTGGACGCGTGAGGGCTGCAAGACGTGCCCCGACTTCGCGGCCGAGCACGCCGACATCTCCACCGGCGGCATCGGCAAGTACAACGACTGGACGCTCACCATCGTCCGCACCGACCTCGGCCGCGAGATCCTCGTGAAGATGCTCGAGGACGGCACGATCATCGGCCGCCCGGGCGACGACGACCCCGACGCCATCAAGCTGCTGCGCAAGCTCTCCCGGGTCAGCCGCAAGCGCTGGCCGGAGACCGCCGTCCCCGAGCCGCGCCTGATGCCCCCGCCCAAGCCCAAAGCGGCGGCCGCCCCGCCCGCGAGCTGATCTTCACCACGTCTTCCACGGCGCTCCCTCACGCCACAGCTGGTCCATCTCTTGCGCTTCTTTGAACGTGTCCATCGAGCGCCAGAAACCCTTGTGGCGATACATGGCGAGCTGGCCGTCCTCGGCCAGGTCGGCGAGGACCTTCTTCTCGAGATCCAGTGTCTCGTCACCGTTGAGGTACTCGCGCACGCCGGGCTCGAAGATGATGAACCCGGCGTTG
Organism: uncultured Actinomycetes bacterium; assembly: GCA_963742585.1. Taxonomy (GTDB): domain Bacteria; phylum Actinomycetota; class Acidimicrobiia; order Acidimicrobiales; family JACDEA01; genus JACDEA01. The sequence continues at coordinate 183,898 of CAVUMI010000009.1, read as the reverse complement.
ATCCAGTCGTCCAGCCGCGGCTTCTCGTCCATCGACGCCACGAGGTCGCCGTCGAGGTTCAAGATCCCGTACTGGGACCACGGTTGGAACCCGGTCACGGTCGCCAGCTTGCCGTGGGCGCGATGAAACGCCGTCAGCTCGCGGAGGTCGACGTCACCAATCCCGTCGCCGTATGTCAGGTGGAACGGCGCGTCACCCACGTGGTCGATGACCCGCGCCAGCCGGGCACCCTTGTTCGTCTCGAGCCCGGTGTCGACGAAGGTGACCCTCCACTCGCTCTCCGCGTACGGCTCGTGGTGTTCGACCACGCCGTCCGGACCCATGGTGAGGTCGCGGCCCATGCGCTCGGCCTCGAAGAACCACCGCTTCACCGCGGCCGCGCCGTGGCCGAGGGTGAGAACGAACTCATTGACGCCACGCGCCGCGTAGCCCTTCATGATGTGCCAAAGGATGGGCTGCCCGCCCACTTCGACCAGCGCTTTGGCTTCATAGCCCGCGTCGGCCATGCGGCTGCCGCGGCCCCCGCAGAGGATGACTGCCTTCATCGGCGCGAGCCTATGCGCCGCTACAGTCCCGGCCCATGCCTGAAGCCGTCATCGTCGCCACCGCCCGCTCGCCCATCGGCCGGGCCTTCAAAGGTTCCTTGAAGGACTACCGGATCGACGACCTGGCCGGATTCATCATCAAGTCGCTGCTTGGGAAGGTTCCCGCCGTCGACGCCGCGTCGGTCGACGACGTAATCATGGGCGCGGCCAACCACGTCGGCGAGCAGGGCTTCAACATGGCCCGCAACATGGCGATGCTCGGAGGTCTGCCCGACACCGTTCCCGGTACTTCGGTGAACCGATTCTGCGCGAGTTCGCTGCAGAGCATCCGGGTCGCGTTCCACGCCATCAAGGCCGGGCGAGGGCGACACCTACGTCGCCGGCGGCGCCGAGAGCGTGAGCCGCACGTCGGGCAAAGGCTTCGACATCGACGACCTCAACCCGCGGTTCCTCGACAAGACCCGGCCCGACTACATCAACGAGATGTACATCGCCATGGGGATGACGGCGGAGAACGTGGCCGAGAAGTTCGACGTGAGCCGCGAACGCATGGACCAGTTCGCCGAGCTTTCGCAGAACCGGGCCGTCGAGGCGCAGAAGAACGGCTTCTTCGAGCGCGAGATCACCCCGGTCGAGCTGCCCGACGGCACGATCGTCGACACCGACGACTGCCCGCGGCCCGGAACCACACTCGACGGCGCTCGCCGCAGCTCAAGCCGGCGTTCAAGGAGGACGGCCGGGTCACCGCCGGCAACGCCTGCCCGCTGAACGACGGCGCCGCCGCAGTGCTCGTGATGGACGAGGACAAGGCGACGTCCCTCGGCCTCACACCGCTCGCCCGGATCAAGGCCTCGGCCGTTTCCGGCCTCGCGCCCGAGATCATGGGCGTCGGTCCCGATCGAGGCGGTCGGCAAGGTGCTCGCGCAGGCCGGCATGACGATCAGCGACATCGACGTCGTCGAGCTGAACGAGGCGTTCGCCGCGCAGGTGCTGCCGGTGTGCGACGCCGTCGGCATCTCGATCGAGGATCAGCTCAATCCCGCACGGCGGCGCCATCGCCCTCGGCCACCCGTTCGGCCAGACCGGCGCCCGCATCATGACCACGCTGATCAACGACCTCCAGACCCTCGACAAGACCTGGGGCCTCGAAACCATGTGCGTCGGCGGCGGCCAGGGCATGGCCATGATCATCGAGCGACTGGCCTAGCCAAGCCGACTTCTGGACACTTACCGCCCTCCCAGGGCGTTAAGTGTCCAGAAGTCAGGTGGGTGTGCCGAGCGCGGTCCGCAGTTGATCGAGGTGGGTGGCGTCGTGGGCGATGATGCGGTCGACCAGCCCCCGAACCGAGAGCTCGCCGAACACTTCGTGTAGGCCGACGCGTTCCCACTCGTCGTCGCTGAGTGACTCAACGATGGCGATCGTGCTGTCACGAAGGGCGCGGAACCGGGCCAGGGCGACCGCCGGATCGTCGTCGACCGGACCGAACCGTTGGGCCCACTGCTCCTCGTCGAAAGCGGGCAGCATCCCGCCGGGCTGGGTGATCGCCGTACGCAGGCGCACGCCGTAGATCAGCTCGGCATCGGCGAGGTGGCCGACGATCGTCGCCGCGTTCCACTCTCCCGGCGTCGGCCTTCGCTGGAAAGCGGCGCCGGGCGAGCCGGTGAGCATGTGCCACGAGTGCCGGCCCGGTGGCACGAAGGGAATCCACCGCTGAAGGCACGGCTGCAGAGAGTAGACAAGCTCGGATGGACCCGGGGCCCGTGCGCGACCTCCTCACCCTCGCTGGCCGGGGGCGCGACCGGCGTGCTGTCGGCCGCGTTCGGCGTCGGCGGCGCGGTGATCTCCACACCGGCGATCCGCCTCCTCGGCGCCTCGGCCAGCGTCGCGGTCGGCACGACGCTGCCGGCGATCCTGCCGAGCGCGGCCGCCGGCACCGCCCGCTATGCCCGCGAGGGCCTCATTGATTGGCGGGTGGCGGCATGGACCGTCCCGTCTGGCATCGCCGCGTCGGTGGGCGGCTCGCTGCTGTCCGAGGTCGTTCCCGGCGACGGGCACTGGCTGATGGTGCTCACCGCCGCCCTGTTGGGATTCACCGCATGGCGGATGACGCAATCCGGCGCCGTCGGCGCCGGCGCCCGAGAGCCGACGTGGAGATGGCCCGCCAGGCCACGGCCTCGCCCGCGCGCCGTGACAGGCCCCTGGTGCTCGTCGCGCATCGGCGCGGCCGCCGGGCTCTTGAGCGGGCTGCTCGGCGTGGGCGGCGGCGTGGTGATGGTCCCGGCGTTCATCGAGATCGCCAGGATCCCGCTCAAGACCGCGATCGCCACATCCCTCGCCTGCGTCGGCGTGTTCGCGATCCCGGGCACCATCACCCACGCGGTGATCGGCGGCGTCGACTGGCGGTTCGCCGCGTGGCTGAGCGTTGGCGTCATTCCCGGCGCGCGCCTCGGCGCGGTGCTGGCCATCCGGGCCGGCGACCGCCGGTTGCGGAACGCGGTCGCGCTGTTCCTTGGGCTGATCGCGGTGATCTACGCGGCGGGCGAGATCGCCGCGCTGCTGTGATACGGGCGGTCGTCTTCGACTTCGACGGGCTGATCCTCGACACCGAGTCGGCCGAGTTCCGGGCCAGTGTCGAAGCGTTCGCCCGCTTCGGGTGCGAGCTGACCGAGGAGGAGTTCAGCGCGATCATCGGAACGAACTGGGACGCCTACGACGCGCTTCACGAGCGGGCGACGGTCGCGCTGCCGCCGCGCGAAGAGCTGCGCGCCACCCATGAGGCACGCTGCGCCGAGCTGCACACCGAACTGACGGTGCTGCCCGGCGTCGCGGACTGGATCGCAGCCGCGGAGGCGGCGGGCCTGAAACTGGCGATCGCGTCGACCTCCTCCGAGCGGTGGGTGTCCGACCACCTCACGCGACTCGGCCTGTTGGACCACTTCTCGGTGCTGTCCTGCTGCGGCCTCGGCAAAGTGCTTCCCGCCAAGCCGGCGCCGGACTGCTACATCGCCGCGTGCGAGCGGCTCGGTGTCGAACCCGCGCGAAGCCATCGCAATCGAGGACTCGGCCACCGGCGTCGCCGCGGCCAAGGCGGCGGGGTTGTGGTGCGTCGCGGTGCCGAACCCGCTCACGCGACGGCTCGACTTCAGCGCCGCCGACATGCAGCTGACCTCGCTCGCCGAGGTCATCGCTGACCGAGGTCATCGCGACAATTGGCGGGCACGGCTGAAGATCGCGTCGAACATCTCGGTGGTGAGCTTGCCGGTGAAGGTGTTCTGCTGGCTCGGGTGGAACGAGCACAGAATCACCCGCCCGTCATCGGTCGGCACCTCCACGCCGTGGCCGAACTTCGGGTCGCGGTCGCGGCGCGCCAACCAGCCCGGCGACGGCGTCGTAGGCGAACTTGCCGAGTACCACGATCACCTGCACGCGGCCCGAGCAGCGCGAGTTCGCGGGTCAGGATAGGGCAGGCAGCGCTCGCGCTCCGCGGGCGTCGGCTTGTTCTGCGGCGGTGCGCAGCGCACCGCAGCCGCGACGTACGCGTCCGTGAGCTCGAGCCCGTCGTCGGCCCGCACGCTGGTCGGCTGGTTGGCGTAACCGGCGCGATGCAGCGCGGCGAACAGCCAATCTCCCGATCGGTCGCCGGTGAACACCCGGCCGGTGCGGTTCCCGCCGTGCGCCGCGGGCGCCAGGCCAACGATCAGCACGCGTGCGTCCGGGTCGCCAAACCCTGGAATGGGCCGCGCCCAGTACGTCTCGTCGGCGAACGCCGCCCGCTTGTCCCGGCCCACCTGCTCACGCCAGGCCACCAGCCGGGGGCAGGCGCGGCAAGCGACGATCTCGGCGGTGAGCGCGTCCAAGCCGTCCACGAGCGAAGGCTACGTTGGCCTCCACATGGCCCGACTCGAAGCCACCGCCGGCAACGCTGCTGCTCTTCGTCCGCCACGGGCAGACGAGCACTACTGGCTCCGTCCTTCCGGGCCGGGCACCGGGGCTGCATCTCGCCGATCGGGGCCGCGAGCAGGCCGACGCGGTGGCCGGTCGCATCGCCGGCCTCAAGAAGCAGCCCACCGCGGTGTACGCGTCGCCGCTTGGAACGGACGAAGGAGACGGCGGCGCCGATCGCCAAGCAACTCGGCGTACGCGTGCGTTCCGACAAGGGCTTGCTCGAGTGCGACTTCGGCGACTGGACGGGCGCGAAGCTGAAGGACCTCTACAAGAAGCCCGAATGGTCAACCGTGCAGCGCTACCCCAGCGGGTTCCGCTTTCCCGACGGCGAGTCGTTCGGGGAGATGCAGGCGCGCATCAACGACACCGCCACGCGGCTCGCTGCCCGGCATCCCGGCGAAACGGTTGTCGCGGTATCGCACGCCGATCCGATCAAGGCGGCCGTGGCCACCGCAGTCGGCACCCATCTCGACCTGTTCCAGCGCATCGTCGTGTCACCGTGCTCGGTGACCGCGATCGTCTACGGCTCGATGGGCCCGATGGTCCTGGCCGTCAACAACGTGGGCGAACTCTCGGAGTTGGTGCCGTCGTGAGCGAAGCGTCGGCGCGCGAAATGTGGCAGGCGAAGGCCGCCGCCGGGCGGCCTTCGTGAGTGAGGCGCAGTTCGACGCGGCTGATCGCTTCGCGGTCGGCGCGTTCGGCGAGCCAGGACAGCGCGTGTTCCTCCTGCAGGTCACGCAGGGCGACCGGGTCCTCACGGTCAAGGTCGAGAAGGGCCAGGTCGCCGAGATGGCCACGCACCTGCTTCAGGCGATGGCCGACTGTCCCCGAGGTCGAGCGGGTCGAATACGGCGAACCAGCGGTGCTGGCGATCTTTGCCGAGCCCGAGTGGGCCGTCGGCTCGATCCGCTTGGGCTACGAGGGCACGTCGCAGCGCATCGCCGTCGTGCTCGAGGAGTTCCAGACCGAGGAGCAGCAGCTCGCCGAGGCCGAGCCGGCCACCGCCCTCATCATGATCTCGACTACCCAGGCCGCCGCGCTCGTCAGTGAGATCGGCGAGCTGGTGGCGGCCGGCCGGCCGCCGTGCCCGCACTGCGGCTACCCGCTCGATCCCTCAGGCCACGTATGTCCGAAGAGCAACGGCCACCGTCCGCCCAAGCTCTGACCATCCTGGCCCGGGGGCAGGTCGAACTGGCTGGGCCGGCTGCCGTGGAGCTCGAATGGCACGTTCCTCGCCGAGCTTTGCCTCGACGGCGAGACGATGCCGCGCGGTGTACAAGCCGCTGCGCGGTGAGCGTCCGCTCTGGGACTTCCCCGACGGGCTCTACCGGCGTGAAGTCGCGGCCTATGAGCTGTCGGCCGCGCTCGGGTGGAGCCTCGTGCCCGAGACGGTCGCCCGCGACGACGGCCCGTATGGCGCCGGCTCGTACCAGCGGTTCGTCGACGCCGACTTCACCGAGCACTACTTCACGTTGCTCGAGCAGCCCGATCATCACGACCTACTGCGGCGTATCGCGGTGTTCGACCTCGTCGCCAACAACGCCGATCGCAAGAGCGGCCACTGCCTACTCGGCGACGACGGGAACATCTGGGGCATCGATCACGGCCTCTGCTTCGCGGTGCCGCCCAAGCTACGCACGGTGATGTGGGACTTCGCCGGCGAGCCGATCGCCGGCGACCTCGCTCGCCGACCTCGCCCACCTGGCCGCGAGCTCGCCGCCGGCGGCGCTTCTTGAGCTACTGCATCCCGACGAGGTCGACGCCGCGCTCGCCCGCGCCGCCGCGGTCGCGCGCGGCGGCCGGTTCCCCGACCCCGACCCGGAACGGCGGCCGTACCCGTGGCCGATGGTGTAAGCCGACGACCTCGACGAGATGACTCGGCAGGCCCACCGGCTGGCCGAGGGCGGTCACTGGGACGGACTGCTCGACCTTCAGGGACGACTGCAAGGCGGCAGTCGCAGCGCGGCAAGCAGCTGTGGCCGGTGGCGTCGTACTGCGAGTACCGGCTCGCGCTGGACGCGCCGGCACAGTACGGCCGCGCAGATGCTCGACGGCCGACGCCGGCCGCTTCGCGCTCGGCCCGCTCAGCGAGGTCGCCGCTGTGCACCATGCGTGGGCCGATCTTGCTGCGCACGCGCCGCCAGGACCGGTCGCCTCGCTAGCCGCGCATGAACGCGTCCTTCGGGGCGAGGATCTCCGCGCTGCAGACGTCACCAACGTCCTCGACATCCCCCTCGTGCTGCAGCCCTGGGAACCGGCCTACCCGCTCGCCGAATACAAGGCCGACGAGGCGACATTCCCCACTCCTCACGCTTCTGATTGGATCGCTCCGTCGCCAGGACGGAAAGATCCGAATCAGAACGGCGGTGGGCGACGATCGGGAGGCCGTCGACGCGCTCGCCGAACTCGCTTCGGTGTGGGCGACGGAGTCCAACGGGCACGTCGACGTGTACGGCATCGAGGTTGACGATGCGCTGACGCCGATCGGCGCCGCTGACGCGTTCGCGCTCATGGCCTGGACCGCGGCGTCAGGTGGGGCGCATGGCCGCCGGCGGGGCGGGGCGCCTGGACGGTTCGCCGCGTGGTGGGCCGCCGTCGCCGTCGCCGGCGAACTCGACCGCTGGCCGCTCCCAAGCGACGACATGGCGACGCTCGTGAGCGAGCGCCTGCGTTGGTACGCCTGGGATCCGCCGGATCCAACTGCGGGATGGTCGCTGCGCCTCGCGATCGTGGACCCGTCGCGTGGCGTGGCCTACGCGATCAGCGCCGTCGACTCCGCCTAGACGCGAACCAGGGGCCGCCCGGCGGGCGACCCCTGGTTCAAGGTGATGCTCCCCAAAACGGTTACGGAACCGTCGGTACCTCGGGCACCTCGGGAACCCCCGGCACCTCAGGAAGCCCCGGAATTGCGGGCACACCCGGGATGGACGGCAGATCCGGAACGTCGCCGAGCAGACCGAGCGCACCGGTCAGGAGGTCGGCCGGCAAGATGCCCTCGAGAGTGTTGACCATCAAGGCGATGGCCACGTCGGCACCCGGCGGTACCGGGCTCCACAAGGGAGCCAGGTCGTTCTTGAAGTCGACCGGCGAGCCGTTGAAGGTAGCGATGCCGGCCGAGGTCAGCATCGTGAGGACGGACGGACACAGTCCGAGAACATTTACCCAGCTCCCGAAGAGCGAGAAGCCCACGCCACCTCGATAGGTGCTCATCCACTTGCCGTTGACCTGCTCTTCCTTCTCAAAGGTGTTCAGGCAGGTGTGGGTGTTGACCACGGGCTCGCCGAAGCCGATGAAGTCGATGGCGTGATCCGGTTCCGCGGCGAGGATTGTGCCGTTGTAGAACGGCAGATACAGCGGGAACGGATCGGCGGGCGAAGTCTCCTTCGGGTGGGTATCGACCGACTGACCTAGCACCTGATTACCGGCGCCGTGACTGCCGGTCGCGTCGGTCCATCCATCGCCTTGGACGTTGATCAGTTTGCTCTGCAACGTGGTCACGAGAAGGGGTGCGGCGGCCAGCGGCTGGATGAGGTCGAGCACCGGCTCCGGTGCGTCGACCGGCGACAGGCCCAGGGCGAGCGGCAGGGCAATGATCAGCGGGTTGAGCCCGATGATGCCTGGCATTGCCGGCACGTACGGGGACCTGGAGATCGTGTACTGGGCGATGGTGTTGTTCTCGTGGAACTCGAACGGACGCGCAGTCGCCACGCAATCCGGATGGTCACGGTTGAGCGACGGGTCAGTACACGACTGGATAACGTCGATCTGCTCGCCGGTCGGCGCGCATGACGTGGTCAGCAACTTCCAGTTCGTCGCGTCCGGTGCCGCAGTCGTGCCACCGGTCTCACATGCGGTGCTCATGATGTCGACAACGAGGTGTGTGATCTGGCCCACGGCAACTTCGGGCAAGCCGAGGATGCCGGAGTTGTCGCCACCGATGACGGCGTTCCCCGTCAGCCGGTCGATGACCTGCTGGAGGGTACCGCTGACGTAGGTACCCGCCTCAGCGGGCGTCGGCACGTAGAAGTCCAACACCAGGTTGAGGATCCGTTCCGGTGTCGTCTGCAGGTTGGCGGCCGCCAGGTTGACCTGCTCCATGAGCAAGCCAGCCAAGGTGTCCGTATCCGGCAGGGTCGGCAGGCCCGGCACTTCGATCGGCGGGATCACTTCTGACCCAGCCGTCTCGTTGATCGTATTGATGGCGTCGTTGATCGGCTGGAGCTGTTCCTCCAGGTCGGGAATGGCCAGCGCCGAAGTGTCGAGGTCGTTGACCGCGTCATTCACAGGCCCGAGCTGCTCGGCCAGGTCGGGAGCCTCCACCTCAGTGGGCAGGCCGAGCAGCGTGAACACGTCGTTCACCGGCGAGAGCGTCCCGCCCGGGGCGGGAACCGGTATTGCGCTGGTAGAAGCGCCGGCGGTACTGGCAGTGGACGAGTCGGACGCCAGTGACACCGGCGGAAGGCCGAGTTCTGCGAGTACCGGCTCGATGGCCGGGACCAGTTCTACAAGAATCGGATCGACCACCGGCGCCACGAGTTCGTCGACGCTGATTGAGTCGAGTGACGGGATGCCGCCGCCAAGTCCGGCGGTGACCAGCGTCTCCTCGACCAGTGCCGCGAGCCCAGCCGTGTCGGGCACGCCGTTGTCGACGAGGGCGTCGTTGATCGCGCCGTCGAGCGTCGCCGGCAGGTCGGCGGTGAGGGGTGCGAGCTGGGCGTTCAGGTCGGCAATGGTGATGTTGATGATCGCGTCGTTCAGGGCCGGCAGGCCGAGCAGCTCGAGCAGCTCGCCCAACGGGATCGTCACGTCTTCGAGCGGCACGCCCAGATCGGCAAGGAAGCCGGCGGGGTCACTCAGATCCGGCAGCCCGAGATCGCCGAGACCCAGCGGCTCGGCTGCGCCAAGCACCAGTTCGACGGGATCCCCCACGACCGGTATGCCGGTGCCCGGCAACTCGGCGGGCACCACCACGTCGCCGAGCGGCGGAAGGTCACTCAGCGGCAGGACAAGCGAGCCCGGTGCGAGCGTCGGTAGCGGCTGGAAGAAGTCGGTCGGGATGACCGGAAGGCCGGGGATCGCGCTCAGGAGGTCGGGCAAAGAGGTAGGCGTGCTTGGCAGGCGTAGGCAGACATCCAAGTTGAGGCAGCCACCCAGATCGAGCATGAGCCTCGCGCCGTCGGTGTAGTTGTTGAGCGCCAGGAACAGCCCACTACGGATGTCGAACACCCCAACGGTCGTGAGATCGCTCTCGGTCGGGTAGACCAAGACGACCAGTCGACGCTCGCACGTCGAACCGGTCAACACCTGGCAGCTGTCGAGGTCGGTCGGGTAGTTGCCGCTGGTCAGCTTCTCGAGCAACTGGCGGATCGTGAAGCCGCCGATCGGAATCGGGTTGGTCGCTACGTCATCAGGCTGAGCAACGTGCGGATCCGTTATCTCGATGGCGCTGGTATTGGCCGATTGGGCGCCGCTTGTCGAACCCGATCCGGTGCCGCCTGTGGATGACGATTGGGTGCTGCTTAGGGTGACGTCATCGCTGGCGGGAACGGCCCCAACGAGGAAGGCGATGAGGTCGCTGATCGTCTTGAACGAGATCGTCGGATCCAGCGTGGGGCTGTTGTCCAGGTTCTCCAGCGGGTTGTCCGGAATCACGGGCAGCGCCGGCAATCCGGGATAGGCCAAGTCGACCGGCAGGAAGATGCTGAGCATCAGCGGTGCCCTGCGGTCGCCGCTGTCGGCCGCGACCGACGGGTTCTGATACTTGAACTGGCGTGTCGCCGGGTTGATAAGAACCTTCGCGGGTGACAGCAAGTCCTCGAACTCATAGCGGTTCTCGATGCGCACGCTGATCGGCGCCGACATAGCGGCCTCGTAGCGGGCGTCGCCGGCGTAGCTCGCCGTGGCCGGGTAGTTGCCGACGTCCGAGGTCGCCGGGGTGGTCGCCTCGGCGTGTCCGAGGGCGTCGGTGACCGCGGTCAGGGTCTGAGACCCAAGCGTGAAGGTGATGGTCCGTCCGGCCATCGGCACGGCGGGTTCGTGGGTTACGTCGAACAGGTCGGCCGCCACGGTGACGTCCTCACCCCATCGGACCACGGTCGGGCCGCTGTAGGTCAGCGACGTGAGGCGCTTCTTGATCAGGATCGACTGGGTCGCGCTCGACGGGTTGAACACCTCGGTGCCCAGGTAGCTGGCAGTCACCGAGACTGCGGTGCCGGGGTTCTGGCTCGCCAGATAGGTGGTCGAAGCGTTGCCGGCGCCGTCTAGGGGGCGGGGAACCGCGGCCGCCGACGTGTTCGGGTACTTGAAGTTGACCGTCCCATCGGGCATCCCAGATGCGGACGTCACGTTCGCGGATGCAGCGAAGTTGTCGTTCCAGAAGACCTCGGTGTCGCCCGTGTACGTCGTAGTGGTGCTGGCGGCGATCTTCACCGGCACGGGGCCCGTGCTCGACGCGCGCCACGCGCTGTCCTCATCGAACGAAGCCGTCGCGTCGTGGAACCCGGCCGTTGCCGAGCTGGTGTCGAAGGTCGCGGTGGCGATGCCATTTGCACCAGTGATCGCGTCCTGCGAACCAACGCCGTCGAGACTGATGTGCACGGTCTTGTTGGCAACGACTCCGCCGGAGACGTTCTTGTCGCTGAGCTTGGCCTGGACGCTGGTGGTCCCGCCTTCATCGGCGGAGCCGAATTGCCCGGTGGCGATCGAGAGCGCCGTCTCGTTGTCGAGGTTGTAATGGCGAACGTCGCTACCCGCAGACTGCGTAGACAACGCTGCGGCTGGAGCACACGAGTTGGGGAACTGAGTTCCGCCGATCATCACCGGCATGTTCGGAGGACACGGCTCCGTACACGGAATGCTCGCGTTGTTGGCGCGGGCGTAGCTCGTACGCGTGACGGTGTACGCACCGCGATCGAGACCGGCTGTCTTCCAGAGCGCATTGCCGGTACTCACCAACGTGATGTTGAAGATGATCGTGATGATCACGTCGTTCGGCACGTTCGCTTCCGCCACCACCGAGGCGTCGCTGTCGCGTGTGATCTTGAACTTCGTGATCCCACCAAACTTGTTAGTGGCGCCACTTGTGGTGCCGGGATTAGCGCACGAGACGCGTGTCTGGTTCCGGACGTTGTCCTTGAGTTCGACGTTGCCCTTGACCGTTGCCGCCTCAGCCGGGGTCGGCGAGACGAACGCGGCGTTGGCTGAAGGCACCAAGGCCCCCAGCATCGACGCAACAATGAGGCCAAGGACGGCGACGCGGAGACGCCCATTTCCGTGCATTCATCGATCCCTTCAAGAGCCCAGTACCGCCAGAACAAGAGGCGGCAGTTTTCGCCTCGTGGGTGGAGGAACGTGTTAGCGGCAATAAACTTACGCAAATCGTTCAGATTTTTCTCGACGCGACTTCGGCCGGCGTGATACCTCAACCTCAACTAGAGACTTAGCTGAGCCGTCCCAGCACGCGGTCGGTGTAGGCGTTGGCGAAGCGACCATCGGGATCGAGGCGGCGGCGGACGGCCTGGAAGCGGTCCCATTGCGGGTACCGGGGGGCAAGCGTCGGCCGCGGTCTGGAAGTGCAGCTTGCCCCAATGGGGCCGCCCGTCGAGCGAGTCCATGATCGCCTCGACACCCCGGAAGTACGGCTCATGCGGCATGCCCTTGTAGACGTGGACGGCGAGGTAGCCCGTCTCCCGGCCTGACGCCGTCGACAGCGGGATGTCGTCGGCAGCCGTAAAGCGGACCTCGACGGGGAACCCGATGGTCCAGCCCTTCTCGTCGATGAGCGAGCGGATCCGGTTGAGCGCCTCGGGCACCGCCGCTCGGGGCACGGCGTACTCCATCTCGAGAAACTTCACGAAGCGCGGGCTGGCGTAGATCTTGTAGCTCTCCTCGACGTACTCGGTCTTGCCAGTGCTCGGCACGAGACGTTGTAGCCGCGGGATCAACGACGGTCGCATGCGGCCGATGCGGTTCACCAAGCCGAAGGCGAAGTTCTCCAGGAGGATCTTCTCCTTGAAGTAGCGCCACCGGCTCATGCCGCCCACCGGTGCGTCGGTGCGGTTGTTGCGTCTTGGTGAGCGCCCAGCCGGTGTGGGGCACCCAGAAGAACTCGAAGTTGTCGTTGCCCTCGACGTGGGCGTCGAGGTTCTCGAGCACGGCGTCGACCCGCATCGGTTCCTCAATCGCATGCAGCCGGAACGAGGGGACGCACTGCAGCGTCACCGTCGAGATCAGCCCGAGCGCGCCGACCCCGACACGGGCGGCATGCAGCACCTCCGGCTCTTCGTCGGCCGAGCAGGCCAGTAACGACCCGTCGCCGGTGACGAGCGACAGCCCGACGACCTGTCCGGCGATGCCCGTGAGCTTGGCGCCGGTGCCGTGGGTCGCGGTTGAGATCGCACCGGCGATCGTTTGGTAGGCGATGTCGCCGAGGTTGGGCATGGCCAGCCCGCGCCCTGCGAGTTCCTTGTTGAGCGTGGCGATGCTGATACCCGCTTGTACGGTGACCCGGTTCGTCGCCGAGTCGATGTTGAGTATGCGGTTGTAGCGATCGAGAACGAGTTGGGTGCCGTCGGTGAGCGCGGTGTCGGTGAAGCTGTGGCCCGCGCCGACTGCTTTGACGCTGCGCCCGAACGCACCCGCCTGTTTCACCGAGGCGGCCAACTCCTGCTCGGTCGAGGGATGCTCGACCAGCACCGGCTCGCACCGCTGGTTGCCGGCCCAGTTGCGCCAGGCCACCGGGCTTAGCTCCTCGCCTTCAACGCCTCGATGAGCTTGGGCAGCACCTTGTGCACGTCGCCCACGACGCCAAGGTCGGCGATCGAGAAGATCGGCGCCTCCTGGTCCTTGTTGATGGCGATGATGTTCTTGGCGCCCTTCATGCCGACCATGTGCTGGGTGGCACCGGAGATGCCGCAGGCGATGTAGACGGTGGGCTTGACCGTCTTGCCGGTCTGGCCGACCTGGTACGAGTAGGGCACCCAGCCGGCGTCGACGATGGCGCGCGATGCGCCCGGGCGCCGCCTTCAGCAGCTTGGCCAGCTCCTCGATCATCGAGTACTTCTCGGCCTCGCCCAGACCGCGTCCGCCGGAGACGACCACCGCGGCCTCGTCGAGCTTCGGGCCCTCGTGCGCCTCGACGTGGCGGTTGTCGATGACCGCCGCGTAGGTGGCGCCGGGGTCCGGCACGTTGATGGTCGACGACCTCGGGGGCGCCGCCGCCACTCGGCTTCGGCCGCGAACGACTTGGGTCGCACGACGAAGATGTACGGCGCGCCGCCGGTGAACTCGGCCTTCACGATCTGCGAACCGCCGAAGATGGCGTGCTCCGATACCGGCCCGTTGGCGCCCTCGGAGAAGCCGACGACGTTGGTGAGCACCGGCTTGTCGACCTTCACCGACAACCGGCCGGCGACGTCGCGGCCGTCATAGGTCATGCCGACGAGCAGGGCGTCGGGACCCTCGCCCGCCTTGCACCAGTTCGGCGATGGCGGTGGCGACGGGTACGCCGGGCAGCGATTGGCCGATGTCGACGCTGTGGACCTTGGTCGCGCCGTAGTTGCCGAGCTCGGCCGCATACGACGTCGACGTCGGTGCCCCAGGCGACCGCCTCGACCGTCGAGCCGAGGGCTCGCGCCTCGGTCAGCAGCTCGAGGACGATCGGCAGCGGCTTGCCCTCGAAGGCTTCGGCCAGAACCCACACCTTGCTCGATATGCCATCTCAGATCACTTTCAGCTGGTCGAGGAACTGGACGATGCGCTCGTGCGCGTCGCCCTCGTCGGTGACGATCTCGCCGGCCTTGCGCTCCTCGGCGGCGGCCACGTCGGTGATCTGCTGGCCGGCGCCGGCCTGGCCGACCTGCGGCGCCTCGAGACCGAGGTCGGCGACCTTCAGCTCGTCGACCGGCTTGCTCTTGGCCGCCATGATCCCCTTGAACGACGGGTAGCGCGGCTCGACCACGCCGGCGGTGACGGTCACCAGCGCCGGGCAGCGGGCTGGTGACCTCGTCGTAGCCGGCCTCGGTCTGGCGCTGGACCTTGACCTGCCCGTCGGCCACCTCGATGTGCTTGGCGAAGGTGATCGACGGGAGGCCCAGCAGCTCGGCGATCTGGACCGGCGTGGTCCCGGTGTAGCCGTCGGTGGACTCGGTGGCGGCCAGGATCAAGGTCGGGCTCGGCCCGCTTGATCGCGGCGGCCAGCACTCGGCCGTGCCCAGCGCGTCGGAGCCCTTGAGGGCGTCGTCGCTGACCAGGATGGCCTTGGCCGCGCCCATGGCCAGCGCCGTGCGCAGCCCGCTGGTCTCGCTGTTGGGGGCCATCGACACCAGCGTGACCTCGCCCTCGCCCGCGGTGCCCACCAGCTGCAGCGCCATCTCGACGCCGTACATGTCGGAGTCGTCGATGACGAGCTTGCCCTCGCGGACCAGCGTGTGGGTGGCGGGATCGAGTTGCCCGGGCGTGGCCGGGTCGGGGATCTGTTTTACGCACACAACGACGTTCATGGGCGGCGATTCTGGCTTGACGCAGGCTGGTCTCTACCAACTCGGGGCACCGCGCGGTAGGGTCGCGCAACGCTCATGGATGCAAGTGGAGAACTCGACTGCTCCCGTCGACCCCGGAATTCCTCCGGCTCGCCCGCGTGACCGCCTCCGGCTTGGCGAGCCGGATGGGGTTCACGGTGGACGAGGTCGAGGATCTGCGACTCGCCATCGACGAGCTGTGCTTCGCCCTCACCGGCAACCCGCCGCCGGCCGGGCACCGTCGAGCTGCGCTACCGCGCTCGACGGCGCGGCCCTCGAGGTCGAGGGCGTCGGCCACTTCAACGGCGCCGCCAAACTGCCGCTCACGCTCACCGACCTCTCCGAGCGCATCCTCGATGCCCTGGTCGACGAGCACGAGCTGCTCGGCCGACGACGGCGAGCCGCGCTTTCGACTCGTCAAGACACCGCCAGTACGACGGCGTGAAGTTCGACAAAGACGCAGCGCGACGAGCTGCGCCGCAAGCTCGCCGAGTTCGCCGATAACGCGCGACCCGACGCTTCCGCGACGAGCTGGTCGAGGCGCACCTCGGGCTGGCCGAGTACCTGGCCCGCCGCTTCAGCAACCGCGGCGAGCCCCTCGACGACCTCACCCAGGTCGCATCGGTCGGCCTGATCAAGGCGGTCGACCGCTTCGACCCGAGCCGGGAGGTCGAGTTCTCGACCTACGCCACCCACACGATCGTCGGCGAGCTCAAGCGCCACTTCCGCGACAAGGGCTGGGCGGTGCGGGCGCCGCGCCGCATGCAGGAGCTGTACCTGCGCCTCGGCAACGTCATCAGCGTCCTGAGCCAGGAGCTGGGCCGCTCCCCCACCGTCCCGGAGCTGGCGGCCGAGCCGGGGTGTCCGAGGAAGAGGTGCTCGAGGCGCTCGAAGCCGGCCAGGCCTATCGCTCGACGTCGATCGACGCGCCCGGCGGCGCGGGCGGCAGCGGCGAGGAGGGCGACACGCTGGCCTCGCATCTGGGCGGCGACGACACCGGCGCTGGCCGAGGCCGAGCGGCGCGCCGAGCTGTCGCCGCTCATCGCCTCACTGCCCGAGCGCGAGCAGACGATCCTGTTCATGCGCTTCTTCGAGGGCCTGACCCAGTCCGAGATCGCAACGCGGCTCGGGCATCAGCCAGATGCACGTGTCGCGCCTGCTCGCCCGCAGCCTCGAGCAGCTGCCGCACCATGTCCGCCGAGGAACTGACGGCTGAAGGTCCTGCTGCTGGTCAACGCCTCGGCGTCGGCCGTGACAGCGAGGGCCCGGGTCGTCATCCAGAAGGCGCTGGCCGCCGACCACGACGTCAAAGTGGCCGAGACCAGCCGCCGCGGCCACGCCACCCGGTTGGCCCAGGGCGCAGCGGCCACAGGCACCGACGTCGTCGTCGTCCTCGGCGGTGACGGCACGCTCAACGAGGCGGCCAACGGCCTGGCCGGCAGCGCCACCGCCCTCGGCGTGCTGCCCGGCGGCTCGACCAACGTCTTCGCCCGCACCATCGGCATGGCCAACGACCCGATCGAGGCCACCGGCCAACTCGTGAGCCGCGTTGGCGTCGGGCAGCCGGCGCCGCATCGGGCTGGGCTCGGCCAACGGCCGCTACTTCCTGTTCCACGTCGGCGTCGGCTTCGACGCCGCCGTGGTCGAGCAGGTCGAGAAGCGCGGCGCGCTCAAGCGCTACGCCGGCCATCCGCTGTTCGTGTGGGCCGCCGTCGTCACGTGGGCCCGGCACTACGACCGCAGCCGGCCCCGGTTCGCGGTGCGCTTCGCCGACGGCGATCGCTCATCGACGACGGCTACTTCGGCATCTGCCTGAAGACCAACCCGTACACCTACCTCGGCAACCGGCCCTTCAACGTCGCGCCCGAGGCGACGCTCGACAGCCAGCTGGTGATGGTGACGTTCCGGTCGCTGCGCCTGGCGACCCTGGTCGGCGCGGCGGCGTCGGCGCTGGCGTCGGGTCGGCGCCTACGCCGCGATCGCTTGATCCACCAGCGCGCAGCGAGCTCGACGTGTTCGACGATCACCGGCCACGGACCGTTCCCGTATCAGATCGACGGCGACTACCTCGGCGAGGTCGACCAGTTGGAACTGCGATACGAGCCCGACGCGCTCGAGCTGATCATCCCCTGATCCCCGGTCAGCTCCGTCCCGCCACCGCCGCGAGTGCCGCGATCGCGGGCACGTTGGTCACGATGCCGTCGACGCCCCACGTCGCCAGCTCGCGGATGCGGTCGATGTCGTCGACGGTCCACGTGTTGACCTGCAAGGCCGGCGGCGTGGGCCAGCGCGATCAGCTCGGCGGTGACCGACGACGTCGTGAGGATGCAGCGCGACGTGCCCGCCGGCCACCGTCGGCTCGACGATCGCGGCGTCGACGTCAGGCCGGGCAACGTCAGCCACCCGGTCGGGATGGCGGGGTCGGCGGCTGTGCACCGCGTCGATCGTGCGCGAGGTTGAAGGACGACACGATCACGCGGTCGTGTAGCCCGAGGCGCGCCGACGAACGCGGCGACCGCGGCGGCCACGACGTCGTCCGGGATCGTAGTCGGGATCGCGCGGCGAGTTCTTGATCTCGATGTTGATGTCCATGCCCTCGCACGCGTCGAGCGCGGCGTCGAGGGCGGGCAACCACGGTCGGGCAGGTCGGCGCGCTGGCAACTCGACGATCAGCCGGCCGTCATCGAGGGCAGCGTCGTGGTGGACCACGAGCGCGGTCGTCGGCGGTGCGGCGCACATCGAGCTCGACCATGTCCGCCCCCGCCGCCGCCGCCGCCACGAAGGCCGTCGACGGTGTTCTCTCGCGCGGCCTCCCGCGGCGCCCCCCGGTGTCCGATGACGCTTCGTCATCACCTTGCGTCACGCCTGGACGCTAACTGTCAAAGATCTGCTTGCAACAGGCAGCACCCTGGTTTACCCTGCGGTTACACCACGAATTCACCCTGTTCACCTGGCGCAAACGGTGCATGTGAACAAATTCACATCTACTTCGACCACCGGAGGACTCCCCGCCCGTGGCCCTCAGCTACAACTACACCGCCGATTGGGACGCCGACGACTGGCGCGCAGCACTCAGCGTGCCGCGACACCTCGCCCGAACTGTTCTTCCCCGTTGGCAGCACCGGCCCGGCGCTTCACCAGATCGAGGCGGCCAAGGCCATCTGCCGCTCGTGTGAAGTCCAAGCGCCCTGCCTCGAGTTCGCCCTGGCAACCAACCAGGAGGCCGGCGTGTGGGGCGGCACCACCGAGGACGAGCGTCGCCGCCTGCGCAAGCAGTGGCTGGCCGCCCGCCGCCGCCGCCTCGCCGAAGCCACCGCCGCCGCGTCCTAGCACTCGCAGCTTCGGTGACCGTCGTCCTACGCGGCCACGGAAGCCAAGAAGCTTATCGCAGCGGGATCTCCATGACGGTGGTGCCGCGGTCGGGGGTGGTCATCTCGATGGTGCCGCTGAGTTGACTGCGGACCAGGTCGCGGACGATCGAGAGACCGAGGCTGCGCGTCTCGTCGATCGAGAAGTCGGCGGCGAGGCCGACGCCGTCGTCGGCGACGCGCACCTCGAGCCGGTCGATCGCAGTTGGTGAACTCCACCCGCACGTGACCGTCCTCGGTGCCGCCGTCGGCGAACGCGTGCTGACCGGCGTTCTGCAGTAGCTCGGTGAGCGACCAGGGCGAGCGGCGTCGCCATCTGCGCGCCGACGATGCCCGGGATCGCCGTCCACTTCGAACCGCACGTGGCGCCCGACCGAGCGTGCCGCCTCCTCGCCCATCCGCAGCAGCTCGGGAACGATCTCGTCGAACGAGACCTGCTCCCCCACCTCGCGCGACAACACGTCGTGCACGCGGGCGATGGCGCGGATGCGCCGCTCGCCCTCGGCCAGCACCAGCTCGCGCCGGACCGTCCTCGACCCGGCGGGCCTGGAGCCGCAGCAGCGCCGACACCGTCTGGAGGTTGTTCTTCACCCGGTGATGGATCTCGCGGATCATGGCGTCCTTGGACAGGATCAGCCGGTCCCGGCGTCGCAGGTCGGACACGTCGCGGAGCAGCACGAGCGCGCCGGTCACCACGTTGCCGTCGATGAGCGGCACGCACCGCAGCAGCACGATTACGTCGTTGGTGCCTTCGATCTCGACGGTGACCGGCGATGCCGTGGCGAACGCGGTCTTGACGGCCCGGCCCTCGACGCCGAGCTCCTCGAGCGTGATGCCGTCGGTGTTCGAGTTGATCCCCATGCGGTGCAGCGCGTTGAGCGCGTTGGGCGACGTGTATTCGACCCGACCGGTGTCATCGAGCAGCAGCACGCCGTCGCCGATGCGCGGCGCTTCCTCGATCTCGAGGTCGTCGGACGTGAACGGGAAGTCGCCGTTGACCACCATGCGGGCGAAGCGCTCGAAGACCGAGACGTACACGCGCTCGAGCTCGCCGGGCTGGCGGCGGATCAGCGACACCGGCGACTCGCGGGTGAGTACCGCGACGAGCTGGCCCTCGCCACCGCACCGGGATGCACTGCACGCGAGCCAGTTCGCCGATGGTCGGTCATCACCTCGCCCTCGACGATCTCGCCGACGCGACCACGCGCGGGCGACGAGCGGTCGGCTGTCCTCGTCGACCTCATGGCCGACCAGGTCCACGCGGTGCAGTGTCTGGCTCGTGCTCGGCCGCACCTGGCCGACGATGACGAAGCGGGCGCGCGTCGTCGTCGTCGGCGCTCGACTGCGGCACGAACAGCAGCAGGTCGGAGAAGCAGAGGTCGGACAACATCCCCCAGCTACCGACCAGCCGTTCGAGATGCTCGACCGCCGCGCCGCGCAGGCGGGTGTGGACCTTGGTCAGCTCGGCGACCGTGGCCATCAGACGCTGCAGCCTTGCGGATCAGCGTGACGCCGTCGCGCACCGTGAGCTGCACACACACCACCCGGGCGTCGGCCACGACGAAATCGTTGAACTGGCGGAGCGCGACGGTGTCGTCGCTCACGTCGCTCTCGTCGAGGACCTGTTGCGACCAGAGCGTGTTGTCCGCGGCGATCAGACCGTCGTCGGCCAGCTTGGGCAGGACGGCCTTGTAGTAGTTGAGGTAGTTGGTCTTGTCGGCGTCGATGAACACGAGATCGAAGGGTCCGTCGAGCCGGGCGATCGTGTCGAGCGCGGGACCGACCTGCACGTCGATCTTGCCGGCGTGCGGACTGGCATCGAAGTGCGGCCGGCGCCATTGCGGCGCGGTCCGCGTCGAACTCGCACGTGACGATGCGGCCGTCGTCGGGAGTGCCTCGGCCATCGACAGCGCCGAATAGCCGGTGAACGTGCCGATCTCGAGCACGCGCCGAGCGCTGCGTGGCGAACACCAGGAACTCGAGAAACCGACCCTCGAGCGCGCCGACCATCATCTCGCGACCGCCCGCCCTCGGCCGCCCGCGTGGCGTCGGCCACCTTCAGCAAATGTGCGGATCGGGCGGCGTGGTGTGGGCCTCGGCGTAGGCCTCCACGCGCGGATCAACGACCGGTTCTCCCATCGTAAAGGCTACGACCAGATCTCCTCGCCGAGGCGCAGCAAGCCCGCCGAGGTCGTGGATGTCGCTCTCGAAGTAGGGCACGGTGGCGACGACTTCGGGCGACACCGCCAGTTCGGCGCGCTGCTCGGCCTCGCGCTGGGCGACGAGTTGGAAGCGCAGGAAGTTCTCGCCCATCTCGGTCAGCACCCGCTCGACCAGCGCCGGCTCGCACGCGACACGCGGCGCGACCTCGGCGGCCAAGCCGCCGCCTGCTTGGCCAGCCGCTCGGCCACGCACCGCCGCGGCCGGGATCGAGCAGGTACGACGGCAGCACCTTGTTGAGCACGACCGCGCCGAGGTGGAACCGCTTGTCGCCCAACGCGTCGACGAAGAACTCGGCCTCGTGCAGCGGCGCCGCCTCCAGCGTGCTGACGACGATGAACGTCGTGCGCTTGTCGTGCAGCAGCCGATCGACCGCCTCGGCCCGCTGCGACGAAGCCCGTCGTACATCGTCTGGAACAAGATGAAGAACTCGGCGATGTCCTGCAGGAACTGCGAGCCGAGGATGCGGTCGGCCACTTGGTAGAACGGCCGCGACGCCATGTTCACGAGCCTCGAGCGGTACGGCGCGATGAGCAGGCGCAGGAACCGGCTCGAGAAGAAGTCGGCCATGCGTTTGGGGGCTTCGAGCAGGTCGAGGGCGTTGCGCGTCGGCGGCGTGTCGACGACGATCAGGTCGTACTGGCCGGCGGTGTGGATCTCGAAGAGCCGCTCCATGGCGATGTAGTCGTGGCTCTGCACGAAGCGGCCCGAGATGTTCTGGTACAGCGGGTTCTCGAGGATGCGCTGCGCGGTGTCCTCGTCGGGCGCGTGGCGCATCACGAGGTTGTCCCACGACTGCTTGGTGTCGAGCATCGCCGCCCACAGCTCGCCGCGCGGCGTCACGCCGGCGTCGGCGAACGCCTCGAGCGGTACCGGCTTCTCGACGTTGCCGAACCCCTCGAGCCCCAGCGCGTTGGCCAGCCGTCGGGCCGGATCGACGGTCAGCACGAGCACCCGGCCGCCGAGGCGCACCGCGGCCATCGCCGCGACCGCCGCCGCGGTGGTGGTCTTGCCCACGCCGCCCGAGCCGCACGCGATGACGATCTCCTTGGCCGCGAACAGCTGCTCCATCGATCCCGCGCGGGCGGGGGCCGGGCCCGAGCGGGACCCTGAGCGGGAGGTTGTGCGCGCGGGCTCATCAGTAGCCCGAGCTCGGCGGCGAGGGCCTCGGCCGCCTGGCGCGTCGAGCGCATCCCGTGCGATCGCAGGAACAGGTACGGGCAGGTAGAGCATCGGCAGGTCGGGCGGCAGCGCCTCGCGCAGGCGGTCGAGGTGCTCGGCCCGGGAGCGGCGCAGCGTGACCGCCAAGCGCGCCGCCTCGACGATGGGCTCGACGTCGCCGCGACGACGTCGGCCAGCTCGCCGCCGGCGGCCAGGCGGTCGAACACCTCTTCCTCGGCCCGGCCGAACAGCTCGGGCAGCACCCGGTTGACGATCGACCGCGGCGAGGTCGACGTTGGTCTCGGCCTCGAGCCGGCCGGCCAGCTCGATCGTCTCGTTGACCGGCATCTCCTCCGGGCGTGGCGACGATGACCAGGCCGGTCTGTGCCGGTCGCGAGAGGATGTCGACCATCCAGTCGGTCTGCTGGCGGATGGCGCCGACCTGCACCAGTTCGTTGATTGCCTGCGGCGCGGTGAGCTGGCCGATGATGTGGCCGGTGGCGCTGGCGTCGACCACGACGAGGTCCCAGTGCGCTTCTCGCGCACCTCCCAGACGACCTTGCCGACCGTGAGGACCTCGCGGACGCCGGGCGCGGCGGTGGCGACGAACTCGAAGATGCGGGCCAGCGGGCCGATGCGCGCCATGAGCGGCAGCCGCAGCTGGAGGGTGAGGTACTCCTTCAGCGACTCCTCGGGGTCCATCGACATGGCGAAGAGCCCGGCGGTGATCTCGCGAGGCTGGAACTTGGTGGGACCGCTCTCGAAGAAGTCGGCCAGGTTGCCCTTGGCGTCGAACTCGCACACCAGCGTGCGCTTGCCGCGCTCGGCGGCGAGCAGCGCCAGCGCCGCGGCCACCGTGGTCTTGCCGACGCCGCCCTTGCCGGTGACGAAGAGCAGCTTGCGTTCGAGGAGGTCGGTCACGACGACGGCGCTCGCTGAGCTCAGGCGCTCGCGAAGCCCACCTTGCGCTCGCGTACCGCGGTGCCGACTTCGACGTAGGCCACCTTGGCGGCGGGTACGCCCACCGTGCGACCCCGCTTGTCGGTGAGCCAGAGCACGCCGTTGCGTCGGCCAGCTGCGGCTTCGACGTCCTTCAACACGCTGTCGCGGTCGGCAGTCGTCAGCCAGTTCGACCTCGATCTCCTTGGCGGTGTACGTGACCCCGATCTTGACGTCCAAAGCACTCACTCCTGATCGTGTGGCGGCGCGGCCATCGTAGGCGTCTCGTCCCACCTACCCCAATGCGGCGTCCGCCGACGCACGAACAGCACGTAGATGCTCAGGAGGACCGTCACCAACGCGCCGTCCACTGGCTGCCGGTGAGGCCGAAATGGCGGACGTCCTCCCGCAGGAAGTCCTCGATGACGCGGCTGATCCCGTAGTACGTCGCGAAGACGAAGATGAGGAACCCGTCCCAACGCGGCCGCTGTGTCGTGTTCCGCAGCCGACGGGCAGCAGCGACCACAGGAGTAGCGAAGCTCGCGGTGAGGATGAGGTCGTAGAGCGCGGTCTGGTGGACGACGTCGCCGACGCACGGCGACGCGGTCTCGACGTCGGGTCGGCGGGCACCGGTAGCCGAGGAAGAAGTCGGTGGTCTTGCCCAGGTGGTCGCCGACGATGAGGTCGCCGATGCGACCGACGATGACGCCGAGCGCCATGCCGGGCGCGGCGGCGTCCATCACCTTCCAGAACGACAGCCGGCGCTTCCGCATCTCCGGCAGGGCGAGGAGGATGGCGCCGGCGAACCCGCCGAGCAGCGAGATGCCGCCCTGCCAGACCTTGAGAACGTCGAGGACGTTGTCGTAGTCGCCGGCGTGGTTGATGACGTACGCGAGGCGGGCGCCGATGATGGCGCCGATGGCCGCCCGGGTGAGCAGGGCGTAGACGTCGTCGGCGCTGATCCCCCGCTTCTCGGCCGCCGGCAGCATGAGCCGGGCGCCGAGCAGGAAGCCCACCGCGATCCCGACCCCGTGGGGCGAGATCGTTGAGCGGCCCGATTTCGACGTGGACGAGCGGGTTGTAACTGATGGCGGCCAGTAACACGGCCTCACTGTCTACCAAGCCCGTGCGAGGTGGCGGGGTTGGGTCCCCGCCACACAGCGGCGGGCGGTCCCGAAGGGCCGACCGACGCCATCAACAGAGCCGTGCACACCTCATATGTACCGTTGGCAGCATGGAGTTCGAAGTTGCCCACTTCGCCGCCGCGGTCGGATCACAGCGCCTCGTCGAGCGCCCGGCGCGGGAGGCGCACGAGCACGCCACGCTGGCCGTCGGCGCAACCCGAGCGGTCGGCGCCGGCAACCGGGCCCGGCCCGAGGCGCCCGATCCGTACCGCACGTGCTTCGAGCGCGACCTCGACCGGATCCACCACAGCCGCCCGTTCCGCCGCCTCGCCGGCAAGTGTCAGGTGTTCATCGCGCCCGACGACGATCACCTGCGCACCGCGGCTCACCCACGCCATCGAGGTGTCGCAGGTCGCGGTGGGGATCGCCCGGCCCGCCGGCCTCAACGTCGCCCTCACCGCGGCGGCGGCCACCGCTCACGACTGTGGACACGGGCCCGCCGGTCATGCATCAGAGGAAGCGCTGTCCCCGTACCTCGATGCCGGCTATCACCACGCTGTCTACGGCGCCGACGTCGTGCTGGCACCGCTCAATCTCTGCGCCGAGACGCTCGACGCCGTCCGCAACCATTCGTGGAATCGGCCTGCGCCGCTCACGCCCGAAGGCGAAGTGGTGTCGTGGGCCGATCGCATCGCCTACGTCTGCCACGACTTCGAGGACGCGGTGCGGGCCGGCATCGTCGCCGCCGCGCGACCTGCCCGCCGAGGTGGCCGAGGTGGTTGGTACCCGACGCTCCGCGCAACTCAACGCGTTCATCACCGCGGTACTCGACACGATCGCGACGACCGGCACCGTCGGCATGCGCAACGACGAGGCCGGAGCGCTCGCTGCGTTCCGGGCGTTCAACTTCGAGCGCATCTACCTGCGACCCGACTCAGTGGCGCAAGCCGAGCGCGTCGTCGAGCTGCTGCGCGCGCTGATCGACTGGTTCCTCGCCCACCCGGCCGAGCTGGAGCTCGAGGCCCACGACGGCGACCGCATCGTCCGCCGCCGTTCATCACGTCAGCGGCATGACCGATCGCTACGCGCTCCGGCTCGCCGTCGACCGCCTCGGGTGGGACCCGGCCAAGTTGCCCCACGGCGTCTAGCTAGTTGATCTTTAGGGCGGCTTTGTAAATGCGCTTCGGCGCCTGGGCGGCGACCGCTTCGGCCAGCTTGCGTGAAGGCCTGCGCCGCCTCGCTTTCGGGCTCGGCCGACCACGATGGGCACGCCGATGTCGCCGCCTTCGCGCAAGGCGGGCATCAGGGGTATCTGACCGAGGAGCGGCACGCCGAGGCGCTCGGCCAGCTCGGCGCCGCCGCCCGAGCCGAAGATCTCATACCGCTTGCCATCGTCGCCGGTGAACCACGACATGTTCTCGATCACGCCGCGCAGCGGCAGGTTGACCTTCGTGGCCATCGCCGCGGTGCGCTGGGCGACGCGCTGCGCGGCGGCCTGCGGTGTGGTGACGACGTAGATCTCGGACCGGGGCACGTACTGCGCCATCGACAGCGCGACGTCGCCGGTGCCGGGCGGCATGTCGACGAGGAGGTAGTCGAGGTCGCCCCACCACACGTCGACGAGAAACTGCTGGAGCGCCTTGTGCAGCATCGGCCCTCGCCAGATCACCGCTTGCTCGTCGCCGACGAAGAACCCGGTCGAGATCACCGCCACGCCGTGGGCCACCGGCGGCACCATGATGTCCTCGAGGGTGATCGGATCCTCCTCGATGCCCATCATCTTCGGAACCGAGAAGCCGTACACGTCGGCATCGAGGATGGCGACGTGGTGGCCCGAGCCTGACCAGCGCGATCGCCGTGTTGACCGTGACCGACGACTTGCCGACGCCGCCCTTGCCCGACGAGATGCCGAGCACGCGGGTGCGGTTGCCGGGGTCGTCGAACGGGCACGGTGCGGGCACCCTGCGGCGTGGCCGCCGAGGAGCTGCTCGTAGACCCGCGCGCTGCTCGTCGGGCGCCAAGGCGTCGATCTCGACCCGCACGTCGTCGGCGATTTGGGCGGTTCTGGAGCGCGCTGGTGACGTCGTTGGTGAGCTGGGCCGCGGGTCTTCAGTGACGGCTCCAGCGCGCCGAGCGGATCGACACCCGGCCCCGCTTGACGCCGCCGATGCCCTTGATCAGGCCCAGGTCGACCACGCTCGTGCGCAGGCGCGGCTCACGTACGATGCGCAGGGCTTCAACGATGTTTGTGTCGGTCGGAGTCACCTGGTCTCACTTCTCTCGCTCTCCGAGCTCGTTGCGTTCGCTCGGCGCTCTGCATTTCCACTATCGCCGTAGGTAGAATAGGTGCCGTGGACGACCGGGAATTCTCGGCGACCGTCGCCGCCATCACCGTCGGCATTCGGTGATCCCACCCGCCGCGACATATATCTCTTCGCCCGGAGCGACGAAGCCGGCGTCACCGCCACCGAGGTCGCCGACCACTTCGACCTGCATCCCAACGTCGCCCGCCACCATCTCGACAAGCTGGCCGCCGGCGGCTACGTCGACGTGCACGTCGAGCGCACCGAGGGCGCCGGTGCCGGCCGCCCGTCCAAGCGCTACCGGGCGACCACCAGCACCGAGGCGCTCGATGTCCCCGGTCGCAACGACGACCTGCTCGTGACGCTGCTCGGCCGGGCGCTGGCGCTGCTGCCGCCCGGAGCACGCCGAGCAGATGGCCGAGGAGGTCGGCGAGCAGTACGGCCGGTCGCTCGCCGTACAAATGGCGCCGGGCGAAGGCCATCGCTCGCGCAAGGCGGCGATCCTCGCGGTAGCCGATGCGCTCACCGCTCACGGATTCGCCGCCCACGCCGAGGCCCGCGGCAGCTCGATCGCCATCATCAACAACCACTGCCCGCTCGGCGCGGTGGCGGCGCAGAACCCGGTGATCTGCGCGGTCGACCGCGGCATGGTGCGGGGCATGCTGGCCGGGCTCTACGGCGACACCGCGCCGGAGACGGCCTCGTCGCGCGCCCGCGGCGCCGACGCCTGCGTCACCGTCGTCTAGCGCGCTGGTGACCCGCGCCTATCTCGATCACGCCTCGACCTCGCCGGCGCGGCCCGAAGTCGTCGAGGCGATGCTGCCGTGGCTCAGCGGCGAGCGGGCCGCCGATCCTGGCCGCGTGCACACCGAAGGTCGCATGGCCCGCGTCGCCATCGAAGAGGCGCGCGAGCAGGTAGCGGCGCTCTTCGGCGCCCGGCCCCGCGAGGTCGTGTTCACCAGCGGCGCCACCGAGTCGATCAACGCCGCGGTCTGGGGCGCGACGAGTGCGCGACCCGAAGGCGCGGTCGATCGCCGCCGGCGGTGGAGCACTCGGCGGTGCGTGACGCGTCGGCCCGCCATCGACGTCGTCGAGTGGCCGGTCGACGGAGCTCGGACGCATCCAGGTGGGTGATGTGCCGGATGGCGCCGCGCTCGTCCACTGCCAGTGGGGCAACCACGAAGTGGCCACGCTGCAGCCGGTGGCCGACCTGGTCGACGCCGCCGGCGCGCTGCTGCACGTCGACGCCGCCGCCGCCGCGCGGTCATGTGCCGATCGCGTTCGACGACGTGGGCATCGACCTCATGTCGATCAGCGCGCACAAGTTCGGCGGACCCAAGGGGTCGGCGCCCTGCTCGTACGTCGCGGTCTGCGTATCGAGCCCCTGCTCGTTGGCGGCGAGCAAGAACGGGCGCGGCGGGGCGGACTCGAGAACGTCCCCGCCATCGTTGGTTTCGGTGCCGCGTGCGCCGCGCTCGATCTCGAGGCGGAGGCGACACGTAACCGCGCGCAGACGGCGCGGGCGCTCGCGGGCGCGCTCGTCGGTGGAGGGCGTCGTCGCGCTACGGCGACACTGATGTCGCCGATCGGCTCCCGCACATCGCCTGCCTCGGCGTCGACGGCGTGGAGGCCGAGGCGGTGCTCCTTGGGCTCGACCAAGTCCGGCGTCGCCGCTCACTCCGGCAGTGCGTGTTCCTCGGAGTCGCTCGAGCCGTCACCCGTCCTCGAAGCCATGGGTGTCGACGCCGAACGCTCGCTGCGCATCTCGGTCGGCTGGTCCACCACCGACGCCGACATCGACTCCTTCCTCACCGCTTTCCCCGACGTCGTCGCCCGCCTCCGCGCCCTCCGCGGCTAACACCGCATTCTCGAGGCAATAGCTGTCGTTTTCCGACAGCTATTGCCTCGAGAATGGCTAGCTGGCGGCGGCGGCTTCGGCTTCGGCTTGTTTGAGGGACTCCTGGACGGCGGCGACGCGGTCGGGCGGGGGGTTCGACGCGAGGAAGGCGCTGGAACTCGGGCACGGCGCCGGCGGCGTCCTTGCGGTCGCGCCAGAGGATGATCGCCTTGAAGAAGTGGGCGTCGGGATAGGCAGGATCGGCGGCGATGGCTCGCTCGATGTACCGCAGGCCCTCCTCGGGCAAACCGGCCAGGCGGACCAGCCAGCCGCGGTACGCCAGGGCCTCGGGTTGCTTCGGGTCGTCGCGGATGTATCTGGTCGTACATCTTCAACGCGTCGACCGCCTTGCCGGCGGCGATCAGTTCGCTTGCACGCGCCAGGCGGTCGTTCGTCGACGCAGTGATCGATCCCGTTAGCGCATCGGTCGGCGTCCGCTCGCCGGCCGAGTTGGCGACCACCAGGCCGGCGCCGATCGCCAGCACCAGGATCCCCGCAAAGACGATCCAGGACCGGCGGATGGGAGCGGTCGTCGCCGGCTCACCTCGCAAGGCCGCCGCGGCGCGGGCGGTGTAGTCGTCGCGCAGGTTGGCGTAATCATCCGGCGGCGATGTCGCCCGCCGATCCCGCTCGGCCTCGAGGTCGCGGATCGACCGCAACAGGAACTCGCGGTCGTCGGTCTCGGTCATCCGCCCAGTGCTTCCTCGACGAGGGCGCGGTCGTCGGGCGAGGGGTGCCGGCCGCGCCGGCCGCCAGCGACGGAACGCCAACGCCAGCCCGCCCAGCCCGATCACCACGGCGGCGACCGGCAGCACCCACACCAGACCCACGACGCCGCGCGAGTCGGGCGTGAGCAGGATGTCGCGCCCGTAGCGGCTGGCCAGTCCGGCGCGGATCTCGACGTCGGTACGGCCCGCTTCGACGTCGCGACGGATGGCGAGGCGAACCGCCTTGGCCGCGGCCGCATCGGACTCGGCGGCCGAGAGGTCGCGGCACGTCGGGCAACGCACGCTTCTCGACAAACGCTCGGTTCGCTGACTCACCGTCTCCGGACCGCCGCCGCGGTCGGCGCCGAGCATGAGCGCGACCGCGACGACAACGACCAGCGCCAACCACGGCAACCACTTCACGAGTCCACCGCCGTTCCGGCGGCGGCCTTCGCCTGCCACATTGGTTCGCCCGCCCAGTCTTCGCTCACGACATGACCTCATCGACCAATCGGTTGAGACCAGCGGCGTCGACCTGGCCGACGATCTTGAACAACACGATGCCGTCCGGCCCGATCAGGAACGACTCCGGCGGGCCCCTCACACCGAAGTCGAGCGCAACTTGCCCGTCGGGATCGTCGACCACCGGCCAGGTGATGGGGTTCCGGTCGACGTAACGCTGGGCGGCCGACGCGGTGTCGTCGAAGATCACCTGCAACACCCGACTGTGTCCCGACGCGTGCTGCTGGGCGAACCGCACCAACTCCGGATGCTCGCGCTGGCACGGGATGCACCACGTGGCGAAGAAGTTCAACACGACGAACTTGCCCGCGAAGATCGGCGAGGCGCACGGTGCTCCCGTCCAGCGCCTTGCCGCTGACGTCGGGCGCCACGTGACCGATCAGCGGGCTGTCGGCCACCTTGGTGACCGCCGGCGATCGCGTCGCCAGCACAGCCATGAGCCCCGCGATCACGATGGCGACGGTGGCCGCGATCCAGAGCGCCGGCCGCTTCATGGCGCCGGCACGGGAACGGGTATCGCGTCCTCGGGCAGTGGTGCCGACGCCGGCGCCGTCGGGATGCGCCGGCGGCCAGGGAGGGCGGCCATCAGCGTGCCAACGGCCATCACGCCGCCGCCAATCCACAACCACAGCACCAGCGGGCGCACCAGCACGGCGATGACGACCGACTGATCAGCTCGCCCGCGGCGGCGACAGGAGGGTGAGATAGACGTCTTCGCGTAGGCCTGTCCGCACCGACGGTGTCCCGATCGACTGGCTGGCGAACGGGAAGCGACTGAGCGCGGGCCGGTAGATCTTGCCGCCGTCGATCCGCACCGACGCGATCAGCGACGTGCGATTCGGATGCTCGCACGTCGCGCGAACTCAGGTACGTGATGCGGTGGCCGTGGACCTGCCGCGACTCCCCCGGGCGTAAGCCGAACTTCAGCGCGGTGCGAGTAGGCCGAACTGGCGGCGAACGCCACCGCGATCATCACGACGCCGAGGTGCACGACCATGCCCCCGTTGGCTCGCCCGACCAGGCCACGCCAACCCTGCCGCCGGGTGGCGAGCACCAGTTGGCGCAGTGCAGCTGCGGCGGCGAACGCGCCCAGCCCGAAGGCGAGCAACGGCGTCACGCCGCGCACCCCGCCGATCACGCACACGACGATCGTCAGTCCGCCGGCCCACGCCGGCACCTGTAGCCGCGTCCGCAGCAGCTCGGCCGACGCCTTGCGCCAGGGCAACGCCGGCGCGATGGCCATGATGAACAGCAGCGCCAACGCGATCGGACCGGTCATGCGATCGAAGTACGGGCGACCAACCGAGATGCGGTCGCCGTTGACGGCTTCCACGACCAGCGGGAAGACGGTTCCGAGCAGCACGACGAAGGCGAACGCGGCGAACAACAGGTTGTTCAGGAGGAAGGCGCCCTCGCGCGACAACGGGCGAGTCGACCGAGCCCGGCGCGCGCAGCTGGTCGCCCCGCCACCCGATGAGGCCGATACCAGCGGCGACGACCACACCGAAGAACGTCAGCAGCAGTGGGCCGATCGACGATTCGGTGAAGCTGTGCACGGAATCGAGGACACCCGATCGGGTGAGGAACGTGCCGAGGATCGTGAGGCTGAACGTCGCGATGAGCAGCGACAGGTTCCACACGCGCAACATCCCGCGGCGCTCCTGCACCATCACCGAGTGGAGGTACGCGGTCGCCGTGAGCCAGGGCAGGAACGATGCGTTCTCGACCGGATCCCACGCCCAGAAGCCTCCCCACCCCAGCACCTCGTATGACCACCACGCGCCGAGCAGGATGCCGACCGACAAGAAACCCCACGCGAACAACGTCCAGCGCCGGGTCTCGACCAGCCAACCCTCGTCGAGGCGGCCCGTCGCCAGCGCGGCGATGGCGAAGGCGAACGGCACGGTGAAGCCGACGTAACCGAGGTACAGCATCGGCGGGTGGTACGCCATCAGCGGGTGGTTCTGCAGCAACGGATTCGGTCCCGGGCCGTCGCCGACCAGCGCGCCCTGCACCGTGCGGAACGGATTGGCCGGGCCGAGCATCAGCCCGAAGAAGAACGCGGCGACCAAGAGGCCGACCAGCAACGCCCAGCCGACCACCGCGTCGTCGATGCGACCGCGGAACCGAACGGTGACCGCGAACAGGTAGCCGGCCAGCACGAGCGTCCACAGCAGGATCGAGCCCTCCAGCGCGCCCCACAGCGACGCCACGGTGTAAAGCAAGGGCGTGCGTGCGACTGCCGTTCTCCGCGACGTACTTCAGCGAGAAGTCATGCGTGATGAGCCCACGCTCCATCGCCAACGCGGCGACAGCGCGGCGCCGAGAAGCAGCCACACGTACGTGCGCCCGGCGCGCGACCACGACCGGCCGCCGGCGATACAGGCCGGCGGCCGAGCGTCACCGCGCCGAACACCGCGGCCAGGAATCCCAACAGCACGGCGCTCTGGCCGACGACCGCGTTCATCGAGCTACTTGCTGTAGTCCTTGACCCGATCGGGATTGCGGGCCTTGTACTGCTCGCTGTGCTTCACCATGATCCGGTCGCTGGCGAAGCGGTCGCCGTCCCAGCGACCCTCGAGCACGACAGGGATCCCTGGCTGGAACAGCTCGGGCGGATCGCCGCGGTGAACGACCTCGACGCGCGTGCCCTTCTCGGCGATGGCGAAACGAGTGGTCTCGCGGGACTCGCGGACGCGTGTCGGCGACAACGGTGCCCTCGATCCGGAAGCGGCGAGTCCCCAACTCGGCCTTGTCGGCCACCGCCTCGTCAGCGGTGCGGAAGTAGACGGTCGAACGCACCGAGACTGCGAACCGCTAAGAAGGCCACGACCGCAGCGATGACGAGACAGGCGATCGCGAACGCGCGCCGGCGCGGTCGCGCCGGTGCCTCTACCGCCATGTGCGTTCGTCGGCCGGCAGCGTGCGGGCCAGCGCCCGCCCCCGCCGCAGCACGCGCAACGTGTAGAGCCGCGAACGTCACCAACGTCACCGCGTATCCCGCGATCGGCGTAGCTCACGGCGTCACCCCGGCTTCCGCCCGGCGCTCTTCGATGGCCTGGGCGAGGCCAACGTCGTCGAGCTTCTCCTCGAGCAGCTCGACCCGGAATCGGTGAATGAGAAGCCAGGCGTAGACGAGCGTCATGGCCACGATCCCGAGCAACAGAGTCTGAAGCTGCAGGCCTTCGATCTGCGGGTCGGGCCGCAGGACGGTGCGGCCCTGGTGCAGCGTGCGCCACCAATCCACCGACATGTGGACGATCGGGAATGTCGACCGCGGCAATGAGTGCTGCGGCCGCCGACCGCTTGGACCGCACTTCGGTTGACGCCGGCACCCTGCGTAACGCCAGATACCCGAGGAACAGCGCCAGCAGCAATGCGGTAGTGGTCAGTCGCGCGTCCCACGTCCACCACACCCCCCACGTAGCTCGGCCCCAGATCGAGCCCAACACCAGCGTGAGCGCGATGAACACCACACCCAGCTCGGCCGAGGCGCCGGCGATCAGATCCCATAGGCGCGATCGTGTACGCGGCCAGAGGTATAGCGCGCTGGCCGCCGCGGTGACGCCGAAGGCGAGGTAGGCGGTCCACGCGATGCCCGGATGCAAATAGATGAGGCGTACGACCTCGCCCTGCACGACGTCGGGCTCGGTGACGAACAACCCGAGGACGACGGTGAGGGCCAGTGTGGTCAACGCCGCGGCGCCGAGGACCCACGTGGCGCGGCTACTGGTTCCTGCTCGCACGGTCAGGTTTCCTCCAACAGCAGGCCGAAGGCCACGATGCCGACGGTGGTGTAGACGAGAGCGAAGACGCCGAGCAGCTGCAACCACGGCCAACCCTCGGACGGCGTACCGGCCAGCGCGGCCTCCCACGCCTTGGTGCCGGCTAGGAGGACGGGGGCCACGACGGGGAGGACGAGCAGCGGCAAGAGCGTCTCGCGGACCCGGAGCCCGGCGGCCACGACGCCGTAGACCGTGCCCGCCGCGGCCAGTCCGATGGTGGCGACCATGCAGGTCGCCACGAGCTGCACCGGACCACTCAGCTGCGCGTCGTACAGCACGACGACACCGACGCCGAGCACCGCCTCGAGCGCGAGTAGCTGCAGGCGCGATCGCGGCCGCCTTGCCGACGAAGATTCCCGCCGGATCCAAGCCGCTCAGCCGCAACATGTCGCGGCCGCCATCGGTGGACTCGACGCTGAAGCTCCGCTGCACCGCGAGCAATGAACTGAAGAGCACCGCGACCCAGAACAGACCCGGCGTCGCCCGGCTCAGGACACCGCGGTCGGGGTCGAGGGCGAAAGCGAACAGCACGAGGACGAGGATCGCGAAGGGCGCCACCTGGTTGGTGGCGACGCGCGACCGCAGCTCGATGCGAAGGTCTTTGCCCGCCACCAGCGCGGCGTCACGAAACACGAAGGGGCTCCCGTTCAGTGAGCTGACCGCCGACCATCGTGACGACACGCGTGGCGATGGTTGAGGCCCGGTCGGTGTCGTGGGACGCCAGGATCACCGTTGCATCCGCGGCGACGGCGTCCGCCACCACCGCATCGAGCAGGTCACGACCGAGCGCGTCGAGCCCGGCGTGGGGCTCGTCGAGCAGCCACAACGCCGGTTGGCGAGCAAGGAGCGCGGCCAACGCGGTGCGACGGCGCTGCCCGGCGGACAGCCGGCCCACGCCGACGTCGGCCAGGCGGCCGTCGAGTTCGAGCCGGGCCAGCGCCGCCGCGACCTTGCGCTGATCGCCGCCGGCCGCCCGGACCGCGAACCGGACGTTCTCGGTCACCGTCAGGTCGTCGTAGAGCCCGGTCGCGTGCCCGAACCACCCAACACTCCGCCGTACGGCCCGGCGATCGGAGCGCAGGTCATGTCCGAGGACCTCGGCGGTGCCACTCATGACGGGGACCAAACCGGCGCAGGCGCGCAACAAGGTCGTCTTGCCGGCGCCGTTCGGTCCTCGAACCAGCAGCACCTCGCCCGGGTCGACGACGAGGTCGACGCCGGTCAGGGCCGGGAAGCGGTCGAGCAGCACCACGGCCGATCGGAAGCAGACAGCAGCAGCCATGCGGGTCACCCATGCTACGGCCGGTGTCACCGCGAACACATATCGCGCGTCTACGTTGGGGTGCCCGTGGGTTTCCGCCGCTTCATTGCCGGCCTCGGCCGCACTTTGATCGGCACCGGGGTCCTCATCCTTCTCTTCGTCGCGTACCAGCTGTGGGGCACTGGGCTGTTCGAGCACCGGAGTCAGCAGAAGCTGCGCCGCGCCGCGCCGGCCGCGCCGGTCTGCGGGGAAGGCTCCACCATCACCAACCCCACGCCACCGCCCACACCCGAGGGCGGCGCTATCGCGGTCATGAAGATCTGCAAGATCGGCGTCGAGAAGGCCATCATCAGCGGCATCAGCGACGAGGACCTGAAGAAGGCTCCCGGCCACTACCCCGACACGCCGCTGCCCGGCCAGGCCGGCAACTCAGCCATCGCCGGGCACCGCACGACCTACGGCGCACCGTTCTTCCGCCTCGACGAACTCGACATCGGCGATCCGATCCTGGTGAGCACCGCCCAGGGCCGCTTCCGCTACGAGGTCAGCGAGAAGACCGTCGTGCCACCATCACGGGTCGAGGTACTCGACAACACGCCCGACAACCGGCTCACGCTCACTACCTGCGAACCTCGCTTCAGCGCGGCGAAACGACTCATCGTGGTCGCCTCGCTCAAGGGTGAGGCGGTGGCCGCGCCGACCCCACTACCCACCGGTCCACGGTCACTGGCCGGCGAGGCGGGTCTTTCCGGCAAGCGACGCACGATCGTCCCGACCGTGCAGTGGGGCCTGATCGCCGTCGCCGTCGCCATCGCCGGCTGGTTGCTCGGCCGCGTGTGGCGCCGGTGGGCCGCGTATCTGATCGCCGCCCCGATCTTCCTACTGGTGCTGTTCGTGTTCTTCGAGAACGTCTCGCGGGTACTGCCCGCCAACATCTAACGCGTCAGCCCCGAACTGGCGCGCGAATCGCGGTAGAAAGTGCCGCGATTCGCGCGCCAGTTCGGTGGTCAGCTGGTGCTGAGGCCGTCGAGTCCGACCCAGCGGAGAAGCTCCGCGATGTGGACCGAGAGCCAGCTCACGTTGCCGGTGACGAGGAGCGCACCGAACGCGACCAGCAGCACTCCTGAGACCCCGTTTATGACCCGGTAGTGACGCTTGACCCATCCGAACGCGCCCGCCAGTCGCTCGAGGGCCAACGCGCTGACGACGAAGGGCACGCCCAGACCCAGGGAGTAGAAGAACAGCAGCACGACGCCGCGGCCGACCGTTCCTTCGGTAGCGGCCAGCGAGAAGATCGGGCCGAGGATGAGCCCGATGCACGGCGTCCACCCGAACGCGAATGCCATCCCCATTACCGGCGCGGCGTATGGGCCCAGCGCCGAGGGCGAGACCTGGAAGCGCCGCTCGCGCTGGAGAAACGCAGGTGACACGAAGCCGGCCAGCACGATGCCCATCGCGATCACGACAACGCCGGCGGCTATCTCGAGCCCGCGCTGGTGGTCGTTGAGGACGCGACCGATCGCGCTCGCCGACGCGCCGAGCGCGACGAACACCACCGAGAAGCCGGCGACGAAGAGCAGCGTCGAACGCAGGACGTGACTCCGGTGTGCGTCGAACTCGCCGACCGAAAGGCCCGACATCAACGACAGGTAGCCCGGGACCATCGGGAGCACGCACGGTGAAAGAAACGACAACATCCCGCCGCCGAACGCGACGACGACATTCGGATCGGCCGCAGCCAGCACGGCTACTCGCCGCGGAACTCGGGCTGACGCCGCTCGCGAAACGCAGCGATGCCCTCGGCGAGGTCGCCGCTGCTCCACGCGCGTTGTATCGCGGCGGAGACGTCGTGGTCGGCCAACGCGGGCTCGATGCGATTGAGCGCCAGCTTGTGGCCCGCCAGCGACAGCGGCGCCAACTTGGCGATGTCGGCGGCCCAGGCGAGCGCCTCGTCTCGCGTACCAATCCGTTGCACGAGACCGAGCCTCTCCGCAGTGGTGCCGGCGATCTCCTCGGCCGCCAGCAGCATCGCCCGCGCCGGTCCATGACCAGCCAGCAACGCAAGCCGCTGCACCGTCCAGTGGTCGACCATGAGGCCCAGCTTGGCCGCGGGTATGCCGAATCGGGCATCGGCCGTCGCCATGCGGAGATCGCACGCGACGGCGAGTTGCGTCCCAGCACCGAGGGCGGCCCCCTCGATCGCGGCGATCAACGGCACTGGCACCGAGGTCATTCGATCGAGTAATTCGCGGAGCGCGGCGCGGAAGTCGTCACCTTCAACCCCCGTCAGGTCGGCCCCGGCGCAGAAATGGCCTCCCGCGCCGGTGAGCACGACGACGCGGGCCTGCTCGTCGATGTGCCGATCGAGCGCGGCGGTGAGCGTCGAACACGCTTCGATGTCGAGCGCGTTGCGACGGTTCGGTCGATCGATGATGAGCAGCCCGACCGCGCCGCGCCGCTCCGAGTGGATCACCCCAACGTCACTCGAGGACGGCGATGACGTCGCCCTCTTGCACCTGGTCCTCGGGCTTGACCCTGACTTCCTTGACGGTTCCAGCCACCGGCGCCTCCACCGGGATCTCCATCTTCATCGACTCGAGGATGGCGATCGTGTCGCCGACGGCGACCGTTTGACCCGGCTCGACGTGGACCTGCCAGACGTTTGCAGTGATCTCGGCGCATACCTCGGTCATCGGGCGGGCAGACTAGCGGCCATGGGACTGATTCTCGGCTTGATCCTCAGCGGCCTAGTCGTGGGCGCGCTGGGGCGCCTGGCCATTCCTGGACCGAATCCGATGAGCATCGGGATGACGATCCTCGTCGGCGTCGGTGGCTCGCTGGGCGCGGGCTTGCTGGGCTACCTGATTTTCGGCCGCAACTACGGGGGCAGCTTGCTGCTCTCAGTGCTCGGCGCCGCGGGAATCGTGTACCTCCTTCAGCGCCGAGACCGGTCCAAAGCGCTTTAACGGCGGCGCTCGTCGTCGAGTTTCTGCCAGGAGGCGAGCTCGAGGTCGGCGTCGACCATCATCCGTACCAACTCGGCAAAGCTCACCTGCGGCTCCCAACCGAGCGTGTCGCGGGCTTTGGTCGCGTCGCCGACAAGCAAGTCGACTTCGGCCGGGCGGAAGTAGCGCTCGTCGATTGAGACGAAGTCCTCGTAGTCGAGCCCGACATGATTGAAAGCAACCTCGCAGAACTCGCGCACCGAGTGGGTTTCGCCCGTCGCGATGACGAAGTCGTCGGCCTCGTCCTGCTGCAGCATGAGCCACATGGCTCGCACGTAGTCGCCGGCGAAGCCCCAGTCCCGTTGCGAGTCGAGGTTGCCCAGGGAGAGCTTGCTATCGAGCCCGTGCTTGATCCGGGCAACGGCGTTGGTGATCTTGCGCGTGACGAACTCGAGGCCGCGGCGCGGACTCTCGTGGTTGAACAGCATTCCGCTCGAGGCATGCAGCCCATAGCTCTCGCGGTAGTTGACCGTGATCCAGTGGCCGTAGACCTTGGCCACGCCGTAGGGGCTGCGCGGGTACAACGGTGTGGACTCCCGCTGCGGGACCTCGACCACCTTGCCGAACATCTCGCTGGAGCTGGCTTGGTAGAAGCGGATGTCGGCGTCGACGGTCCGGATCGCGTCGAGGACCCGCGTCACACCGAGCGCGGTGGTCTCTCCGGTGAGGACGGGCTGGCTGAACGAGGTCTGTACGAACGACTGGGCCGCCAGGTTGTACACCTCGTCGGGGCGGTTGTCGCTCAGCACCTTGATCAGCGACGCCTCATCGAGCAGATCTCCCGACACGATCTCGATGTCGTCCTGGATGTCGCGCGATCCGCTCGAAATTGACCGTACTGCTCCGACGGACCATCCCAATGACGTCGTAATCCTGCTCGAGCAGGAATTCGGCCAGGTAGGACCCGTCCTGTCCAGTGACTCCGGTGAT
Organism: uncultured Actinomycetes bacterium; assembly: GCA_963742585.1. Lineage (GTDB taxonomy): Bacteria > Actinomycetota > Acidimicrobiia > Acidimicrobiales > JACDEA01 > JACDEA01. The sequence goes on along the minus strand of CAVUMI010000009.1, from coordinate 145,668 downwards.
GAGGGCGCGCTTTTTGGTCATCGTCCCTCAGTTGTACGCGACGGCCCGAGCGCTGTCTGCTAAGCCAGTTGGCACATGAGGGAGGCGAAGGCGAAGCCGGCGCCGATCCGGGAGACGCAGTGACCACGATTTTGGGAGCACGGATTGCCCGGCTCCGTCACGAGTTGGGCTGGACGCAGCAGGAACTTGCCGAGCGCCTGGCCGTCTCCCGGGTAGCCGTGTCGCACCTCGAGTCGGGCGCGTCGGTGCCCAGCGAACGCACGATCACGCTGCTGGCCGGCGTATTCAAGCTCGAGCCGTATGAGTTGGTGGCCGACACCGGCTACCCGATCGCGAAAGCCGAGCGGCTGCCGGTCACCGCGGCCCGCTATACCGAGGTCGAGCTCCAAATGCGGCTACTCGAGGCGACGCCCAATGACCCGTCTTGGCCCGAACGTCTCCGCGTGCTCCTCGAACTGTCGCACGACGGACGCGAGCGCGACGCGATCCGCGCCACGCTCTCGCAGCTAAACGGGCAGGACGCCGTGCTTGCGCCACGGACGCTGGACGACCTTCGTACGCGAAACTGCTAAGCCGCGGCAGATCGCCGCGCGAGTCTCCGCAGGGTCGATGATGGCGTCGACCTGCGCGTGTCCGGCCGCGATGTAGGGGTCGATGTTCTTCCGCAACTCCTCGGCCATTGCGATGCGCGCCGCGTCGCGCTCCTTACCCTCCGGATACGCGTCCAGCTGCTTGCGGGCGATGATGTTGACCATGCCGTCCGGTCCCATCACCGCGATCTCTGCGGTCGGCCAGGCGGCGATGTAGTCGGCCTCGTACGCGGTCCCGTTCATCACGAAGTAACCGGCGCCGTAGGCCTTCCGCAGCACGATCGTGACCTTGGGCACCGTCGCCTCCGACACCGCGAAGAGCATCTTGGCCCCGTGGCGGATGATTCCCTGCTTCTCGACCGCGGAGCCGACAATGAAGCCGGGTACGTCCTGCAAAAACACCAGCGGAATGCCGAAGGCGTCGCACAGCCACACGAAGCGCGCCGCCTTGTCGGCGGAGTTCACGTCGAGCGTGCCACCGAGAACCTTGGGCTGGCTGGCGACGATGCCCACGGGCTGACCGGCGAAACGGGCGAAGCACGTGATGACGTTCTTGGCCCACTCGGGCTTCATCGGGAAGTACTCGCCGTCGTCGACGATCGCTTCGATGACCCGATACATGTCGTAGGCGCGCCGTGGTGCAGTGGGCACGATGTCGTACAGCGCCTCGACGCGCCGGTCGGCAGGATCGGCGGACTCGCGCACCGGCGGTGGCTCCTGGTTGTTGGCCGGGAAGTACGAGAGGTAGTCGCGTACCCGTCGCAGGCAGTCACTGTCGCTCTCGACCTCGAGGTCGGCAACGCCGCTGACCTTGGTGTGAACGGCCGAGCCGCCCATCTCCTCCTCGGTGACGTCTTCGCCCGTCGCCGCCTTCACCAGGTGACGCCCACCGAGGGCCATCGACGAGATGCCCTTCACCATCGGGACGAAATCGGCCAGCGCGGGGATATAGGCCGTTCCCGCTGCGCAGTGGCCCAGCATCGCCGCGACCTGCGGCACCACGCCCGACAGCGTCACCTGCTCGCGGAACAGCGCGCCGGCGGAGGCGAATGTCGAGCCGCTCGTCGCCTGGATGCGGGCGCCGGCCGAATCGAGGAGCCACACCATCGGTATCCGCTGGCGCAACGCCAACTCGCGCATGCGGGCGGTCTTGTGCTCGCCCACCGCGCCCATCGAGCCGGCCATGACGGTGAAGTCATACGCCATCAACGCGACACGCCGTCCGTCGATCAGACCGACGCCCGCCACCATCCCGTCGGCGGCCAGGTAGCCCTTGCTCTCCCGCAAGCCGGGATCCATCGAGTCGGCGAGCAGGCCGTACTCGACGAAGCTCCCGGGATCGAGCAACTCCTCGATGCGCTCGCGCACCGGCGCCTTGCCGAGGTCGCGCTGCCGGGTGATGCGCTCCGGACCACCCATCGCGTAGGCCTGGTCGCGGCGCTGCTGGAGCCCTTCGACCAGCGGCTTCCAATCATGCAGTTCGGCGTCGTCAGGCATCAGCGGCCTTTCCATTCGGGATCCCGTTTCTCGGCGAAGGCGGCGATGCCCTCGGCCGCATCCTCGGTGTAGGAGGTGATCGTCAGCATCGAGTGCAACAGCTTGAGCGCGTCGGCCGCCGAGGCATCCCACACCGCGTAGAACGAGTCGCGACCGAGGCGCATGATCGCCGGCGACTTCGAAGCCAGCGATGCGGCCAGCTGGTCGGTCGCCGCATCAAGCTCCGCGACCGGCACGACTCGATTGACGAAACCGATGCGCTCGGCTTCGGTCGCGTCCACTCGTCGGCCGGTGAGCATCAGCTCGAGGGCCTTCTTGGGCGGCATCGATCGCACGAGCGGGACCGTGATCATGTACGGCCAGAGACCAACGTTGATCTCCGGCGTACCGAACTGTGCGTCGTCGGATGCGACCACGAAGTCGCACGCCAACGCCAAGCCGAACCCGCCGGCGAGGGCGTAACCCCGCACCCGGGCGATGATCGGCTTGCCAAGCGACCACATCTCGTGAAACAACCGCGCCAGCTCGCCGCGCCCGTCGTGCAAGTCGAGGTAGCCCGCCCCCGACGCCATTCCCGTGAGATCAGCCCCGGCGCAGAACGCCTTGTCGCCTGCGCCGGTCAGCACGACTACGCGGACCGCGGGATCGTCCTTCGCCTTGGCCAGCACGTCACGAAGGCCGCTAATCACACCCCATGAGAGGGCGTTGCGCCGCTCAGGGCGGTTGATCGTCGCCCGACCTATGCCGTCGGCCACCTCGTACAACAGCTCATCAGCCATTAGGCGGCGACGGTAGCGCCCTCAGCGGGCCAGGTCCTTGGCGATGCAGTGCACCGCGCCGAGTCGCTGCGCAAAAGCGTGGAAGTTCGTCAGCTCGTGGACCGTGAACCCGAGCTTCTCCCAGATCCTGCGGTTGGCCGCGTCGGTCACGGCCAGCTCGCGCCAACCCCGGTGGCCGTACGTCGGCAACCACACGTGATCGCCGGCCGCCTCGTCGATCTGCACCAGGCAGTTGTTCGCGCTGGCGTGGTACCAGAGCCGAACGTCACGGACGACACCGTCGAGCGTTCTGCGGCCGTCGCCGTAGGTGAGCGGCAGCGGGTTTCGGATCACCTCAAAGCCCTCCGCGGCCAGGTTGGCGGCAACGTCGTCGAACACGTCCTGCATGGCGTGATCGGGAAGCGGTTGGCCAAGGAGCTCCGCGGCCAGGGCGGGCGAGCCGACCAGCAGCCGGTAACGGCCCACGGCGTCGCGGCCGGCCAGCGAGATGAACATGTCGAGATGATCGAGCGGGAGCGCGCTCCCCACGGCTTGAAATACAACCTCGAGCCTGTCTCGGTCGTCGGCGCACGGCCTGATCGTCTCCTCCGGCACGGAGAGGTCGGTGCCCACGAAGACAATCCGCAGAGCGGAGCCAAACTCCGCACCAAAGCGGGCCGGCACATCGACGTCGCCGTTCAACTCGGCGACGCTCGCGTCGAGACAGTCGCGACTGACCGAGCGCGAAGTCGTCGCCAACCAGGACGTGGCCGCCGTGGAAACAAAGGGACGACGCCCGCACGCTGATTCCCGGTTCGCCCAACTCACGAACGAGAATCCCGGCCAGCTTCGCGTCCTCGTCCCGCCCGAAGAACCGTGGCTCGAGCAAGCACGGCTCGACGTCGCCTTCGAGTACCAGGTAGGGGTCCTGCGCCCACACGCTGAAGGTCATGTCCGCTGGCGCCAGGACGATTGTCGCCCGTTCAACCACACCGGCGCGATCCAGGAGCGCCTTCAACGCGCGCGCCGCCTCGTCCTGACTTACGACGGTGAATCGCGTCGCCGCCGGCAGCTGGCGGAAAAGATCCTCGAACGCCTCCCGGTACGGCGCTCGCCGGCTCGTGTCGTCAGGAAAGCTGAGGAGCAGGTGCCGGATCGCGCCGTGTGCGCTCGATAGGAGGCGCTGAGCTATGGCTTCTGAAGCGGGCTGGCGCGCTTGCCTGTCCGCGAACCCCCAGTGCGCATACCCCTGTTCCGGACACCGCCCTTGACGTCGGCCGCCTCGTCTACCTCAAGATCCTCGAGGACCTTCTCGTCTTCGTCGGTGCTTGCGTCGTCCGTGTCCATAACCAAAGGCTACCGGCCGTTAGCTTCTTTCACGCTATGTGGTTCACCGCCATCACCGTGGCGGTCGGCGCCCTCATCGGTTTGGCTCTGGGCGGGCGGCCTCGTCACCTGCCCGAGCACACCTTTCATCTGTGGCCGTTGCTTCTGGCCGGGCTGGCCCTGCAGGTCATGGTCGAGGCCGGCATCTTCAAGTCGATCGGTGTGGGGCTGAGCATCGTGTCGTACCTTCTGCTACTTGCGTTCGGCGCGCTCAACCTGCGCCTGGCCGGTATGGGCGTTGTGATGGTCGGCATGGTCATGAACCTCATCCCGATCGCGATCAACGGCGGGATGCCGGTGCGGCCACGCGCGCTGGCCGACGCGGGCATCGCTCCGTCGGTCGACCGTGCCGACTTCGTCAAGTTGCGCGGCGAGCGACACATAGAGACCGACGACGACCGCATCACAGTCATGGGCGACATCATCCCGATCCGGCCGTTGCGCCAGGTCGTCAGCTTCGGTGACCTCGTCCTGAGCATCGGCATAATCACCCTGATCGGCAACCTTCTGAGACCGCCGCGGGACCGACCATGGTGACCGCGTTGATCGTCTCCTTCCGCTTGGGCGGCAGCGACGGCGTCTCGATCGAGGCGGCCAAATGGGCTGGGGCATTGCGTCAGCTCGGCTTCTCAATCACGACGCTCGCCGGTGCCGGCACCGCGGATTGCATCGCCCCTGGGCTGGCCATCGGCGCCTCGGGACTCGAGGAGATCGACCTCCCGCCGGCCGACGTCGTCATCGTCGAGAACCTCATGTCATTGGCCCCGCTGAACCCCGACGGCGCCCGTGCGATCGCCGCCGCCCTCCGAGGCCGGCGCGCCGTGATCCATCACCACGACCTCCCGTGGCAGCGCCCGCAATTCGCCGGCTGGAGCGAACCAGTCGCCGATGATCCCTCCTGGCGGCACGTCACCATCAATGCCTTGAGCCGCCGCGAGCTGGCCGCGCGCGGGATCGCGGCGACCACCGTCTACAACACCTTCGACTGCGATCCACCGGTCGGAGAGCGGGCCGCCACGCGCGCCCGGCTCGGCGTCGCGGACAAGGACCTGTTGTTGCTGCACCCGACACGTGCGATCCCGCGCAAGAACGTGCCCGCCGCGTTGACGCTGGCCGAGGGCCTCGGCGCCACCTACTGGCTTCTGGGCGGCGCCGAGGATGGCTACGACGACGAACTCGCGCACCTCCTGGCGTCGACGTCGGCGCCTGTCATCGAGGGGGGCGCGTCGGTCGTCGACGCGTACGCGGCCTGCGACGCTGTCTGCCTGCCCTCGACCTGGGAAGGGTTCGGCAACCCCGCGGTCGAGTCAGCCGTCCACCGCAAGCCACTCGCGATCGGTGAGTACCCGGTCGCCGGTGAGCTGCTCGCATTCGGATTCCGATGGTTCCCGGCGGCCGACGCGGCGCCACTGGCCACCTTCCTCGCCGCGCCTGACCCACTGCTCCTGGACCACAACGTCGGGGTGGCGCGCGACCACTTCAACGTCGACGACCTCCCCGGACGACTGGCGGCGATCCTCGATGGGTGATCCGCTCCTCGAGCGGCGCGCACAGATGGCGCGGCTGGCGTCGCTGGGTCAACGCGCCGGCTACTTCGCATTGCTGGTTGCCGTGATTGCCTTCGCGTGGGCTCTCATCGCCGACTTCCCCGCCGGCACGACAACCGTGCTCGCAGTGAGCATGGCGGTAGCCACGCTCACGTTGGCGCCAGCGATTGTCCTCGGCTACGCGGTCAAGGCCGCGCAGAGAGAGGACGATGACCTCGGCAGGTAATCTGCCGATCATGCACAAAGCCGCCGTCCTTCCCGCACTCAACGCTCCGCTCGAAATTCGCGACATCGAAGTCGAAGATCCCCGCGCCGGCGAAGTCAAGGTGCGCATGGGGGCATCGGGCGTCTGCCACTCCGATCTCTCGATGCAGAACGGCACACTGATGGGGCCGACACCGATCGTGCTGGGCCATGAAGGTGCGGGCGTGGTCGAGGCGGTGGGCGACGGCGTCACCTCGGTGAAGCCCGGCGACCACGTCGTGATCTCGTGGGTGCCGCAGTGCGGCGAGTGCTTCTACTGCAAGCGGGGCCAGGGCCAGCTGTGTTCAGCGGCCGACATCACGCTGGTGGCCGGCGGGCTGCTCGACGGCACGACGAGGTTCACCTCCGACGGCGCGCCCCTGTTCCAGATGGCGGCGGCGGGCACGTTCTCCGAGATCACGATCATTCCGGCCACCGGCGCGGTCAAGATCCCCGATGATCTCGACATGAAGGTCGCCGCGCTGATCGGCTGTGGCGTGCTCACCGGCGTGGGCGCAGCGATGAACACCGCTGACATCAGGACGGGCGACACGGTCGCCGTCCTCGGCTGCGGTGGCGTCGGGCTCAACGTGATCCAAGGAGCGCGGATCAAGGGCGCCAGCGAGATCATCGCCATCGATATGAACGAGACCAAGCTGCAGCTAGCCAAGGAGTTCGGTGCGACGGCCACCATCAACGCCAGCCAAGGCGACCCGGTGTCGCAGGTCATGGGGATGACCGAGCAGCGCGGCGCCGACGTCGCCTTCGAGGTCATCGGACTGCAACAGACGATCGAGCAAACCATCGGCATGACGCGCCGGGGTGGCCAAGCGATCCTCGTGGGTGTCCCCCGCATGGACGTGATGATCACGCTGCCCGCGCTCCTCGGCGTCGTCGTGGCCGAGAAGACCATCAAGGGCTGCTGGTACGGCTCGTCCAACGTGCAGCAGGACGTCCCGAAGCTCGTCGACCTCTACAAGAAGGGCGACCTCAAGCTGGACGAGCTGATCTCCCGCACGATTCCCCTCGCCGAGGTCAACGACGCCTTCGCCGCCATGCAGACCGGCGAAGTCGCCCGGACCGTTATCGAATACTGATTCGCTACCGGTGCACGGCGCGCAGGCCGGCCCAGGCGAGGTCGGCGATGCGTGACGCCACCACATCGGGGTCGAGATCGAGTCCGTTGGCCACCCAGTAGCGACCGGTTCCCTCGGCCAAACCGACCAGTCCCTGGGCCAACATCAGGCGATGGTCGTCGTCGATGTCCGCTTCGATGAGCACCGCGATGGCTTCGGCAATCGCGTCCTCCACTCGCCGGACAGCGTCGGCGAACTCCTCGTCCCGGCGTCCGCCGCCGCCGAAGAGGAGCCGGAAGGCGCTGCGCTGATCGAGGACGAACCGGAAGTACGCCGCGAAACCGTTCTCGACCTGCTGCCGCGGTGTTTCCGCGACCGCCGTGGCGGCGCCGATTGCGTCGAGCAGCTGTTGGCCGACATCCTCGAGCAGCTCCATGTACAGGCGGCGTTTGGAGTCGAAATGTTGGTAAAGGACGGGTTTGGTCACCCCGGCGGCCTCGGCTACCTCGTCCATGGATGTGGCGTGAAAGCCGCGTTCGGCAAAGACCTCCTGCGCGACGTCGAGCAACTGACGGCGTCGCCGGGCGGCGGGTAGGCGGGCGGCCGTCGACCTCATCCTCCACAACGCTAAACGCTCAGCAGGATCTCAGACATGCCACGGCGAAGTGATCCAACGTGCGCCCGCCCAAGACGTCGCCGCCGGTCGACGCCCGCCGTCCGCCCGAGCCGCTCCGACCGGAGCCGGCTCGGCGCCCCGGCCTCACGATCCTCATGACGCGCGCCCGCCGCGCCCGCTATCGCCGCCGGGCGCGCTAAACACGGCTTGCGGCCGGCGGGTTTCCTGAAACTTCACTGGCCGTGGTCCGAACGTAGTGTTAAGTAGAGAACTTGAACTTGGGGCCTGGGAGAGCGGAGACGGCGTGAACGGCAAAGGTCGCGGGGGCAGCGTCGGGCTCGCCCGGCTTCTGTGCATCCTCTCCGTAGCCATCATGGCCCTGGTCGTGCAGGTGCATCACGCCGACGCGCAGGTGACTGATCCGTATACCGGCGGCACCGTCGCCCCGGCGACGAGCACCAGCACCACCACGCTGCCCGGTGGCTCCTCCACTACCGTCGCGCCCGGCACCACCACCACCACCGCCGCCGCGCTGCCGGAGGGGTGTCCCGCAACCCCCACGCTCAGGCTCCAACCCAGCGGGGTCCTGCCGCCCAACACCACTGTGCAGGTCATTGCGAGCGGCATCACGCCCGGGAACGCGGTGTTCATTTTCCGCGACGGCAACCAGATCGCGTCGGGCAACGCCGATAGCGCGGGAACGTTCGGGACCACGACGACCTCCCCCGCCAACCCCACGCAGCGGTGGCAGCTGTGCGCCTCCGCACCGCCGTGCGCGATGGTCTGTGTGGACCCCGTCGCGGCCGTGGGCAGTGGTGTTCTCGGCGAGTCGCTCGGCCAAGGCAGCGGCGCGGCGAATCGCGGGTTCGCCCGCAGCGACGGCAGCACCGGCTCGGGGAGCGGAGTCCTCGGCAGCGGCTTCGCCCGCACGGGGCTCGATCTCCTCCCGTGGCTACTGGCTGCGCTGGCGTGCATCGCCGTCGGACGCAAGCTGGAGCAGGCCGGGCGGCGGCGGCGGAAGCCGGCCCGGGTAACGCCCAACGAGTAGCTACAACCAGTCGCGCCGTTTGAAGACGGTGTAGAGCGTCATGCACGTGAACGCCATGAGGAACAGCGCCAGGGGATAGCCGTGCGCCCAGCCCAGCTCGGGCATGTCCTCGAAGTTCATCCCGTACACGGTGCCGATGAGCGTCGGGGCGAAGAGGATGGCGGCCCACGCCGAGATCTTCTTGACCTCTTCGTTCTGTGCATTGCTCGCCTGAGCGAGGTTCTTCATCTCCTCGTTCTGCTGCTGGGCGACGACCGTTGTGTTCACCGTGAGCATGTCGCGTAGCAGTTGACGGAATTCATCGACCCGCTCGACGACTTGGGTGACGTGGTCGTCGACATCCCGCAGATAGCGCTGAAGCTCCTCATCGGTGCCGTACTTTGCGAAGCCGGCCGTGAGAGCGGCCAGCATGCCGGTGAGCGGGCGCGTCGCCCGTTGGAACTCCGTCACCTCTCTTGAGAGTTCGTAGATACGCCTGGAGACGGACGGCTCACCGCTGAACACCTCGGTCTCGATCTCGTCGATGTCGTTGCCCAGGCCGGCGACCACCGGGTAATAGCCGTCGACGATCCGGTCGAGGATCGCGTAGAGCACGGCTTCGGGTCCGCGCCCCAGCAGCTCGGGTTGGCTCTCAAGACGATGGCGAACCGCGGCCAGGTCGGGCGCCTCGCTGTGGCGGACGGTGAGGACGAAGTCGGGCCCGACGAACACGTGGACCTCGCCGAACTCCACCTCCTCGCGCTCGTCGAGGTAGCGGGCCGGGCGTAGCACGACGAAGAGGACCTCGCCGTAGCGCTCGAGCTTCGGACGCTGATGAGCGACGATCGCGTCCTCCACCGCGAGTTCGTGGAGCTGAAACTCCGCGGCCAACGACGCGACCTCGTGCTCGTCCGGCCGGTACAGCCCGATCCACGCCATGCCGTCCGGCTGTTGGTGGAGGCTCTCGTAGGTCTCGGCCAGCGAACCCGGTGACGCCACCCGTTCACCGTTCACGTAGACCGCGCTATCGACGATCTTCGACACGCGCGGATCCGTTACCGCGTCCGCGTCCGCCTCGTTCTCCCCGCCGCCGCTCGTGGGCGGCCGGCGGCTACGGACGAGGGACCGGATCGGGGAGCGCCGCCGGTCGGGCATAACCCCTCTCATAGCAGAGTGTCGGGGTCCACACACCACGTCGATACCGTCACCCTGGAACGCCACGCGCGGGAGGCATCGCCGTCGCGGCCCGCGAGATTCAGGCGATGGCGACGGCGGAATCGATCGTCACTGTCGAACCAACCAAGTCCGTCCATTGCAGAGCGCCTGCAAAACCGCAGCTCAGCTAACGAATATGCACGCCGCTGATGGCACGGGCGATCACGAGGCGCTGGATCTCTGAGGTGCCCTCGAAGATCGTGTAGATCTTCGAGTCGCGGTGCCAGCGCTCGACCGGGTGGTCCTTGATGTAGCCGGCGCCGCCAAGGATCTGGATCGCTTCCTCGGTGACCCACACCGCGGTTTCGCCGGCGAACAGCTTTGACATCGAGCCTTCGCCCGCCTCGAACGGCTTGCCCGCCTTGCCCATCCACGCGGCGCGCCACACGAGCAGCCGGGCCGCGTCGATGTGCATCTTCATGTTGGCCAGCTTGAAGGCGATGGCCTGGTTCTCGATGATTGCCCGGCCGAACTGCTTGCGCTCCTTGGCGTACTCCAGTGAATACTCGTACGCCGCACGCGCGATACCCAACGCCTGCGCGCCGACCGCTGGCCGCGACGCCTCGAACGTCGCCATCGCCGCCTGGACCTTCGAGCTCTTGCCTTCACGCGCCCGCGCAATGCGCGCATCGAGCTTCTCCTTGCCACCGAGCAGACAGCCGCCGGGGACGCGGACGTCGTCGAGGACGACTTCTGCAGTGTGCGACGCGCGGATTCCCATCTTCGAGAACTTCTGCCCCTGCGACAGACCCTTGGTGTTGGGGGGGATGACGAAGCTGGCCTGGCCCCGCGAGCCGAGCTCGGGCTCGACCGCGGCGACGACCACGTGGATGTCGGCGATGCCGCCGTTGGTGATCCAGGTCTTGGTGCCGTTCAGCACCCACTCGTCCTTGGCCTCGTCATAGACGGCACGGGTGCGCAGGCCGCTGACGTCGGAGCCGGCGTCGGGCTCGCTCACCGCGAAGGCCGCTAGCTGAATCTTCTCGGGTGTGCCGAAGCACTGGGGCACCCATTCCATGACCTGCTCGGGCGTGCCGTTGGCCACGATGCCGACCACACCGAGCGTGGTGCCGAAGATGGCGAGACCGATGCCGGCGTCGCCCCAGGAAATCTCCTCCATAACGAGCGGCAGCGTGATGCCTACCGGATCGTTGAAGGCGTTGAGCACGAAGTCCAGCGAGTACAGACCGATATCGGCCGCCTCCTGGATGACGGGCCAAGGGGTTTCTTCCTTCTCGTCCCACTCGGCGGCCACTGGTCGGATGACGGTCTCGGCGAAGTCGTGGACCCACTTCTGAATCTGAAGCTGGTCCTCGTTCAGCTCAAGGGAAAAGTCGCTCATGTTACCGAAGAGTAACTTAGCTCCGCTCTATTGGCTAGCGGTCGGCTCCGTCTACGCCTCCGCCTTCCCTTGCTTGCGCCAGGCTTCGTTCGCCTGGGCGAACTGCGTCTTGACGAGCTCCATGTCCCACGGCTCCTCCACGAAGGCCTCCGGGGGCCACTGGCTACGCGGTTCGTTCACGAAGTCGCCGCCGTAGACATGGATCGCGCCCGTGAGCCGGTCGATCGGGTTCTCCACCGCGTGGATCGTGTCGTCGCCCAGGACGACCACGTCCTTCTCGCGCAATGACTTGCCGCCGCTCCCGGTCAGTGTGCGCCCGTCGCGCCGGTAGAACGTGTTGTCCTCTTGGCCGCCGTAGATCCCGATGACCGCCCACATCCGGTGGTTATGCGGGTAGAGCCGCATGCCGGGTGCCCAGGTCGCGTGAAGAACAGTCAAGTCCGGCGAGACGTGCAGGAGATCGAGCCCGCCCTCGGTTGCGCCGAACGCGTCGGCCACATCGCCGGGTCGGTCGAGGACCCGTTTGAGTACGTCGCGGACGGCGAGGGCCGGTTGACCCTCGGCGATGGCCGCTTGGCAATCGGCAACCAGTTCGTCAATGGCGAATGTCATCGCAACCTCCGGATCAACACGGCGCCGGCGCCAGCGGCGACGACGCCTATCGCGGCCGCCAGCGCGAGCCCGCCGCGTCCTTCATTGTCGTCGCTCGATGACGAGCGGATCGCCAGCGCGGTCGATGACGTTGTGGTGGGCACCGCGGTGGTCGTCGTCGTGGTGGCGACGGCACTCGTCGTAATTGTACTTGTGGTCGGCCGGGTCGTCGTCGTAGGTCTCGTTGTGGTGGGCGCCCGCGGCTGAGTCGTAGGCGGCGGAGGACCGGCGAGCTCCCGGTTCCCGCTGCATAGCCCGGTTCCGAGTTGTCCGTCCTCGCCTCGGTGAGCGAACACGCGGTAGCGCTTCCCGAGCTCGAAGTAGTACCCGCAGGTCGCCCCGTCCCGCGCCGACCTCACCGGTTGCGGATCGGTCACGGTGCCCTTCTCGATCCGCTCGACGTCGACGGTCCAGGTGATCGGATCTCCCGACGACTGCACCGTGCCTCCGGCGTTCGGATCGGACCGGTTCGTGACCACGCCCTCGAACACGGCGTCGGCCCGGAGGAGATACTCGGCCTCGGTTCCCGGCGCGCAGGAGCAGGCGTGCGCCGCGGGCGGCGCCAACACGACGGCAAAGGCGATGATGCCGACCGCCAGGCACAGCCGGGTGAGGCTCCGCACGATCCTTACTGTGCCATCTCGACCAAATGCCCGTGATGCCTGGCGTGACTCGGCCCCCGAACTGCGTCACACTGGAACGACCACGCTCCGTAGTGGAAATAGTGGTTGAACACGATGGCCAAACGCCGCGTCGATCTTGCCGACGCCCCCACCGACGCTGATCTGACCCTTCTCGCCGCGAAGGGTGACACGTCCGCGTTCGAGGAGCTGTACAGGCGTCACGCTGAAGCTGCGTGGCGGGTCGGTTACGCCGTCACCGGGAACCCTCACGACGCCTCCGACGCGGTTTCCGAGGCCTTTGCCCGCGTGTTCGCCGCCCTGCCTTCGGGCCGCTTTCCCTCGGAAGCCCCGTTCCGGCCGTACCTGCTCACATCGACGCGCAACGCAGCGATCGACGGTATCCGGCGCAGCGGCCGCCTCATGCCGAGTGACCTCGAGGATCTCAACCTCGAGGCGACGGCGGCGTCCCCACCGGACGCGGTCGAGGGTGCACTGGACTCGTCCCTGGTGGCCACGGCATTCCTGAGCCTCCCCGAGCGTTGGCGGTCGGTGCTGTGGCTGACCGAGGTCGAGGGGCTCCAACCTCGCGAGATCGCCGGCATGCTCGGCGTCTCCGCCAACGGCGCCGCGCAACTCGCCGTCCGGGCCCGCAACGGGCTGCGCGAGCAGTTCCTGCAGGCGCACATGCGCACCCCGGTGCCCAAGGACTGCAAGTTCACCGTCGACCATCTGGGTGCGTACGTGGGCGGGGCGCTGGCGGCCCGCGACGTCGCCAAGGCCGACCAGCACCTCGCCGGTTGCGACGCATGTCGCGCCCGCTTGAGCGAGCTGGAGGACATCGGCTCGACGTTGCGGAAGATCGCACTCCCGCTCCCCTTCGGACTCGGCGCCCTGGCCGCCGCCCGTTGGAAGCTGACCGCCAGCGCGGTCGGTCATGGTTGGCGGACCGCGGCCGGCTCGGCGCGTGGCGGGCGGGCGCTTTCCGTGGCTGCGGGGCTCACCTTGGCCCTCGGCATCATCGGCGCCGCGGTCGTACAGGAGCCGTCGAGCACCGAGCTTGCGACACCCGGTCGCGATGCGCCGCGACAGGTTGCCCGGCCCACGCCGGTGGTGCAGGGCTTCGAGCTTGCACCCGTACCCACCGCGGGCATCGACACCGTGACCGACCTCGCCAACCGCCAGGCCGCGCAATCGGCGGCCATCGGTGAGGCGGCGTCGGCCTCGCCTTCCTCTGGTGGTGGCGCCGGACCTGGCTCTGGTCCGGCACCGACGCCCTCGCCCGCGCCATCCGCGCCGGCGACTCCGCTCTTACAGCTTTCGGCTCGCACAACGCCGGCCAGCACCGGGGTCGCTCTGGGTGACGGGTGCACCGGCCTTGACCTGGCCGGCGCCGTCGTCGTCGGCTGCCCCCCGCCCGCCGGCGCGCCGACCGCAGGGCTGCTGACCATCGAGACCCACGGTCAGCTACTCGGCGACCGCGTCATAGGGCTGTAACCGCACACGCGCGATCCACGCGCAGGTGGCGGGGTTGGGGTCCCCGCCACACAGCTGCGGGCGACTCCCGAAGCGAAGCGAAGGGTCGTCCGACGCCATAAGCACAGACGCGAAACGGTGCGCCCCGAAAGGCGCACCGTCACGACTGTATGTGTGGAGTGGTTCAGACTGGGCGGACGCTCGTGGCCTGAAGCCCTTTGTCGCCCTGCTGCACCTCGAATTCGACCTGCTGGCCTTCCTCGAGGCTCTTGTATCCCGCAGTCTCGATAGCGCTGTAGTGGACGAAGACGTCCGCGCCGTCGGACTGCGAGATAAAGCCGTAGCCCTTTTCGTTGTTGAACCACTTCACGGTGCCGGTTGCCACTTAGGCATCCCCTTTACTCGGTATCAGGTACTGAGGGAATGCCTTACTCGTGCGACTCAGTCGTGCGGTACTGCCGCCCCTCGACCGAAAACGGTAGCAGCGAATTATCGGTGGACGACGGTTCCCGCCGCGCCGTCTTCGACGACCCAGCCTCTGGCCACGAGTTGCTCGCGGATGTTGTCGGCCCGGGCGAAGTCGCGTGCCTGGCGTGCCGCGTCGCGTTCAGCAACGAGCCGCTGCGTCTCAGCGTCGATAACGACGGGCGAACGCGCCAGCTCGAGCCCGAGCGCACCGGCGAGCTCGAACACGGTGGCCGCGGCACGTTCGTCACCCTTATGCGCGGCGTTGACCGCGTCGAAGACGATGGCCAGCGCGGCCGGTGTCTTGAGGTCGTCGTCCATGAGCGCGACGAACCTCTCGACCAACGCCGGGTCGGCCGGGCCCACCACGTCGGCGAAGCGGCGGGCGAACGCGTCGAGACGTTCGAGACCCGCTTCGGCCTGGGTGAGCGTTTCCGGCGTGACCTCGACGGGCGAGCGGTAATGCGCGCCGAGCAGAAGCAAGCGGTACGCGCGGGGATCATGCCGGGCCAGGAGGTCGGAGAGCGACGTGAAGTTCTTGAGCGACTTCGACATCTTCTCGCCCCCGATCTCGATCATCCCGTGATGCGTCCAGTGCCGGGCGAACGTGTGGCCACCGCCGACGGCCTGCGCCCGCTCGTTCTCGTGATGCGGGAACCTGAGGTCGTCTCCGGCGGTGTGCAGGTCGAAGCCGTCGCCGAGGAGGTCGAGCGACATGACGGTGCACTCGATGTGCCAGCCGGGCCGACCGGCGCCCCACGGCGACTCCCACGTTGGCTCGCCGGGCTTGGCCTTCTTCCACAGCGCGAAGTCGAACCACTCGCGCTTGTCCTCATCGATGTCGACCCGCGCGCCGGCGCGCAGGCTCTCGAGCGGCTGACGGGCCAGGAGGCCGTAGCCGGGAAGCGTCTTGACTTCGAAGTACACCCCGTCGCTGGTCTCATACGCGTGCCCGCGGGCGATCAACTCGGCGATGAGGGCGACCATCCGCTCCACGTACTCGGTGGCGTGGGGCGTGTGGTCGGGCCGCAGCACCCCGAGCCGGTCGAGGCACTCCCAGTGGATGGCTTCGAACTCGGCCACGACCGCGTCGCAGCTGCGATCCTCCTCATTGGCCCGGCGGATGATCTTGTCCTCGATGTCGGTGACGTTCGATACGAGTGTGACGTGGAAGCCCCGCCACTCGAGATACCGGTGCAGCAGGTCGTAGAACAGCGCATTGCGGCCGTGGCCGATGTGCGGGATGTCGTACGGCGTGGGCCCGCAGTGGTACATCGACACGCGGCCCGGCTCGCGTAATTCCAGCTCGCGGACCTGTCCCGATGCGGTGTCATGGAGTCTCACGGCGTAAGTACGCTAATCCGACCCATGCAGCCGACCGTCCCCGATAAACCGACCCTCGAAGGGATTGAGGACAAGTGGATCGCGCGCTGGGAGGCCGACGGAACGTACGCCTTCGACCGCACCAAGACGCGGGACGAGATCTACTCCATCGACACGCCGCCACCGACGGTCAGCGGCAACCTCCACATCGGCTCGGTGTGCAGCTACACGCACACCGACATAACGGCGCGATACCAACGCATGCGCGGCCGGGAAGTCTTCTACCCCATGGGGTGGGACGACAACGGCCTTGCCGTCGAGCGCCGGGCCCAGCTCACCTACGGCGTCGTCTGCGACCCGAGCCTGCCGTACGACGCCGATTTCCGCCCGACCGATCCGCCGCCGGAGCGGCCGATCCCGATCTCCCGACCCAACTTCGTCGAGCTGTGCGCGCAGTTCACCGTCGAGTTGGAAGAGCGGTTCCGCCTGCTGTGGAGCCGGGTCGGTCTTTCCGTGGACTGGGATTACCTCTACCGCACGATCGGCGGCGACGTCACCAGCGTGTCGCAGCTCGCGTTCCTCAGGTTGCTCGACCGCGACCTTGCCTACCGGGTCGACGCGCCCACGCTCTGGGACGTCGACTTCCGAACGGCGATTGCGCAAGCCGAGCTCGAGGACAAGGAGATCCCCGGCGCCTACCACCGGATTCGTTTTGCCGGAGGCGAACCAGGTAATCGCGGGGACGTGGAGATTGAGACCACCCGGCCGGAACTGATTCCCGCGTGTGTCGCGCTCGTCGCCCACCCCGACGACGATCGCTTCAAGCCGCGCTTCGGCACCACGGTCCGCACACCGCTGTTCAACGCCGAGGTGCCGATCCTCGCCCACAAACTCGCCGACCCCGAAAAGGGCAGCGGGGTCGCCATGATCTGCACGTTCGGCGACACCACCGACGTGGTGTGGTGGCGCGAGCTCGACCTCCCGGTGAAGTCGGTGATGGGTCACGACGGTCGGCTCGTCCCGATGGAGTGGGACGACCCCGACGCCCAGGCGGCGTACGACCAGCTCGCGGGCAAGAACAGCAAGCAGGCGCAGAAGCAGATCGTCGAACTGCTGCGCGAGTCGGGCGATCTCATCGGCGAGCCTCGACCGATCACGCACGCGGTGAAGTTCTACGAGAAGGGCACGCGCCCGCTCGAGATCGTCACGAACCGGCAATGGTTCATCCGCTATCCGGCCAAGGAGGTGCTGCTCGAGCGGGGCGACGAGCTCGAGTGGCATCCCGATTTCATGCGGCTGCGCTACCGCAACTGGGTCGAGGGCCTCAGCGGCGACTGGAACATCACCCGCCAGCGCTTCTTCGGCGTGCCGTTCCCGGTGTGGTACCCGGTGCGGAACGACGGCGAGGTCGACTGGACGAGCCCGATCAAGGCGGCGGTCGAACGTCTTCCGGTTGATCCATCCACCGACGCGCCCGACGGCTACGAGGAGGCGCAGCGCGGTCAACCCGGCGGGTTCGTCGGTGATCCCGACGTCATGGATACGTGGGCGACGTCGTCGATGAGCCCTGAGTTCGTGTCGGGCTGGCAACGCGACGACGATCTGTTCGCCCGCACGTTCCCGATGGACCTGCGGCCCCAGGGGCACGACATCATCCGGACGTGGCTCTTCTACACCGTCGTGCGCGCCGAGCTCGAGTTCGGAACGCTCCCATGGAAGCACGCGGGGATCTCGGGCTTCATTCGCGATCCGGACCGCAAGAAGATCTCGAAGTCACACTCGAACTCCGAGGACGATCCCCTCAACATCATGACGACACACGGCACCGATGCCGTGCGCTACTGGGCCGGGAGCGCGCGTCTGGGCCGCGACGTCGAGCTCGACCGCAACCAGTTCAAGATTGGTCGCCGGCTGGCCACAAAACTTCTCAACGCGAGCAAGTTCGCACTCAGCCTTGCTCCGACCGAGGGCGGCGAGGTCACCGCGGCGCTCGATCGGTCAATGCTCGCCCGCCTCGCGCAGCTCGTTCGGGATGCCACCGCGGCGTTCGACGAGTACGAGCACACACGGGCACTCGAGCTGACCGAGGCGTTCTTTTGGAACTTCTGTGACGACTATCTGGAGCTGGTGAAGAGCCGGGCGTACGGCGACGACGCCGCGTCGGCGCACGCGGCCTTGACCACTGCATTGTCGGTGCTGCTGCGGTTGTTCGCGCCCTTCATGCCCTACGTCACCGAAGAGGTGTGGTCGTGGTGGCAGGAGGGCTCGATCCACCGCGTCGCCGTGGCCGGAACCGCCCGAGTCAGACGGCGACGCCGCGGTTCTCGACGCGGCCGCCGAGGTCCTGCGGCAAGTGCGGAAAGCCAAGACCACGGCGCAGAAGTCCATGCGCGCCTCCGTCACGTCGATCAAGGTGACCGGGCCCCCTGAGTTCCTCATCGCCCTCGCCGCCGGCGAAGCCGACCTCCGCGAGGCCGCCGGCCTCGCCGGCGCCCTCGACACCACCGAGGGCGACGAGCTCGCCGTCGAGGTGGAGCTGGCCCCCTGACTGGTTCTTGGCAGTAGTGACGGCGCTATGCGCCGTCACTACTGCCAAGAACCACTACGCCTTTTTGGCGGGCGCGGCCTTCTTGGCCGCGGGAGCGGTCTTCTTCGTTGCCGCCTTTTTGGTCGGCGCGGCTTTCTTAGGGGGCGTCTCCAGAGCGAGTTCAGCCTGAGGGGCCGGCTTCGCTGACGCCGCCGTCGCCTGGGGCGCGTGGGGCTTGCGCAGGCGGACGATGCCGGCGTTCTCGAGGACGTCGGCATCGACGCCGACCTGGCGCCACGCCGAATAGGTGAGACCCGTGCGGTCGCCGTAGGACTTGGCCACCTTGACGAACTCGGTTTCCAGCTCCTTCAGGTCGGCTTCGTTGCCGTTGCCGAGCCGAATGGCCTCGGCGTCGAGGTCGATGCGCTCCTGTGTGAGGTGAAGCCGGCTCACCGGGTCAGCCGAGATCAGCAGCTCGTCGATCTTGAGGAGGCGGTTGGCGACGGCTTCCGCGGCCCGTTTGGGGCCGCGGCCAGGGCGCTGAGCGTCGAGCGTCGAGAGGTAGCGGCGGACGATCCGGACCTGTTCAGGCGGGGAAATTGCCTCACCAGGCCCCGTCCGAGCCGCCCTCCGCCGGGGGTTATCAGACATCGGGCAAAGCAGGTTAGCCGGACTCGAGCAGCCCCCGGCTGGACAAATCGTCACGGAGGGTGGCCGCCGACTCGAACCGCACCGCCTGGAGGCCGGCTGCCCGGGCTCCCTCCACGTTGGGCAGGCTGTCGTCGACGAACAAGGTGTCAGCCGGTGCGAGGCCGAACCGCGTGCACAGCTCGGCGTAGATCCGGGCGTCGGGCTTGGTCACGCCCACCTCGCCTGAGAGCAGGATCCCGAAGAACCACTCGAGAAACGGGAACCGGTCGCGGACGAGTACGAATGTCTCGGCCGACCAGTTGCTCAGCGCATACAGCGGCGTCCCCCGCTGACGCAGCTTGGCAACGACCGCCACCGTGTCCTCGAGAGCCCCAGGAACCATCTCGACCCAGCGGGCGTGGTACGCCTCGATCAGTGCCCGGTGCTCAGGGAACTGGGCGACGAGCTGGGCCACGCCCTCGGCGAAGGGCATGCCTTTATCGAGCTGGTCGTTCCAGGTCATCGTGCAGACGGTGGCCAGGAACTCCTCCATCGCTGCCTCGTCGTCGAACAACTTGCGGTACAGGTGGCGCGGGTTCCAGTCCACCAGGACGCCGCCGAGGTCGAAGACGACCGCTGTGATCATGCGACCACTGCTTAGACGCGCGGATGGACCTCCGCCGCGTCAGATGAACAGGTTACGAAACCGGCTGCGACGAGCCGAGTAGTTCTGCACCCCGTTCAGCACGCGGTGGCGGATCGCGTCCTGACGCACGGGTGTGACCTTGGCGCCCGCCTGGTCGGTGAGGTCGAATTGGTCCACGGCAACGCCATCCCGGGTCATCACGCCGGCGCCGTGGACGTCGGCTCCGCCGACTGCGATCGCCGTCGCGACACCGTGCAACAACCCGGCGCGGTCGGACGCCAATACCTCCATCCGCGTGAACCACCGCCCGGCGTCGTTGTCGAACACCACGACCGCCTCGGGAATGGGGTCGCTGGCGAGCGGCTGCTCGAGGGCATCCTCCAACGCCGTCTGCAGGTCGCTGACATCATCGATCGCCTCGTCGACGACGAACGTCTCGAGTGCCCCGCCGTCGGCCCAGGTCGCGACGACGGCTTGGACAACGCTCCTGTCGCGGGCGGCCAGCACCCCCGTCACCGCAGCCAACAGTCCCGGCCGGTCGCGAGCGGCCACGTCGAGGTTCCAGCCCCGCCGCGCTGGGGTGATCGCAAGACGGACCTCGCCCGGCCCGGGCCGGGTTTCGAGCAGCTGGCAGTGGCGAGCGATGTCAGACGCGCTCTGGGTCGGCAGGTAGGCCGGTGGCGCCGACCTTGCCCGGGCGGCCGGAGTGAGCCACTTCATCGCCGGACCTCCACCGCGCAGCTCTTATACGACGGCTGACGCGAGTACGGGTCGAACGCTGCCGCGGTCAACCGGTTCGTCTCGGGGTAGTGCATCGGCACGAACACCTGACCCGAGGTCACGGCCGTCGTGATGACGGCCCGGGCCTGCATGCTGCCCCGCGCCGAAGCCACCGTGACCCAACTGCCGGCGACGACCTTGCGGGCATCGGCATCGGCTGGCGCGATTTCGATGTACGGCTCGATCGCGCCGAGCGATTGCAGCACGGCCGATTTGGCAGTGCGCGTTTGGGTGTGCCACTGGCTGGAGCTGCCGCGACCGGTGAGCAACACGAGTGGGAAGTCCGCGGTGGTGGGCTCGGCGACGGGGCGCGGCTCCTCGAATATGAAGCGGGCGCGCCCGTCATCGTGAAAATAGCGACCGTCCTCGAAGAGTCGACGTTCGGGGTTGGCGACCGGACTGCCGGTCGGCAGGGGCCACTGGATGCCGCCCGCCTCGTCGATCATCTCGTACCCCTCGACGGCCTCGAAGTCACACGGCTGACCTCGCGACAGGCGGGCGAGGATCGCGAACACCGCCTCAGGGCTGCACCACTGTTCGAACAGCTCACCGCAACCCCACGCGTCGGCGATCAACTTGAGAATCGAGAAGTCGGCGAGCGCCTGTCCCGGTGCGGCGGCCACCCGCTTGATCAGGCCGATGCGGCGCTCGGAGTTGATGAATGTGCCTTCCTTCTCACCCCAGCCGGCGGCCGGCAGAACAAGGTGCGCCCGCTGCGCAGTCTCGGTCGTCGCGTACATGTCCTGGACGACGAGGAAGTCGAGACGGTCGAGCAGGCCGTGAAGGTTGTGTTGGTCGATCCAGGAGTGCGCCGAGTTGGTGGCGATCACCCACAACGCCTTGATGTTGCCGTCGGCGATGCCCTGGATGATCTCGTCATACGCCCAACTCGGCCGGGTCGGGATACGAGATGCGTCCATCCCGAGGATGCCGGCCACCTTTTCCCGGTGCAGCGGGTTAGCGAAGTCATGACCGCCGAGCAGGTTGGTGGTGTTGCTGAAGAGCCGCGAACCCATTGCGTTGCACTGGCCGGTGATGGAGTTGGCGCCCGTGCCCGGCCGGCCGATGTTGCCGGTCATCAGCGCCAGGTTGATGATCGCCTGCGCGGTGCGGGTGCCCTCGTGGCTCTGGTTCACGCCCATGGTCCACCAGAAGGACACGCGTTGGCCGCCATGGATCGTTGCAACCAGCTGCTCCAGCGCGGCGGGTGTCAACCCCGTCGCCGCCGCCACGCGCTCGGGTGCGAACGCATCGACGTGCTCGGCGAACTCCTCGAAGCCGCTTGTGTGGGCCGCGACGTAGTCGCGGTCGATCCAGCCGTTGTGGATCAGTGCCCGGGCCACGCCGTAGAGCAGGGTGAGGTCGGATTTGGGCGTCACCGCATAGTGCTGGGTGGCGGCGACCGCTGTCTCGGTCGCCCGCGGATCGATGACGACGATCTCGGGTTGATGCGGGTTGCGGGCGATGCGTTCCCAGAGAATCGGATGCGCGATACAGAGGTTCGACCCGACGAGCACGATGACGTCTGATTCCTCGAGGTCGGCGTACGTGTAGGGCGGCGCGTCGAACCCGAAGGACTGCTTGTATGCGACAACCGACGTGGCCATGCACTGGCGGGTATTGCCGTCGCCGTGGACCATGCCCATGCCGAACTTGGCCAGCGCGCCGAGAAGCGCCATCTCCTCGGTCGGGATCTGGCCGGTGGAGAGGAACGCGGCCGACTCCGGCCCGTGCTCGTCGAGCACCGACCGGAACCCTTCCACGAACGCGCCGATGGCCGCGGGCCAGGCGATCGGCTGCATGCGCCCGCGGCTGTCGCGCCACAGCGGCGTGGTCGCCCGATCGGGCGCGGCGAGCGGCGTGAGCGCCTCCCAACCCTTCGGACAGGCCATGCCGAGGTTGACGGGGTACTCGGTCGTCGGGCTCAGGTTGACGGCGTGACCGTCGCGCAGGTGGATGTCGAGTGAGCAGCCGACCGAGCAGAAGCCGCACACCATCGTGGTGGTCGCATCGGGCTTGAGTCGGGCCGGCACCTGGCCCAGGCCGAAGCCTCCGGGCTGGCGGACGAGTTCACGCGTGAGCTCGCCGTCGCGCTGGCGTCGGAGCTTCATCCCGGGCGGTCTCCAAGTCGCAGATTTGTAACGAACTGCCTCCAAGTCGGTGGCAAGGTCCGATTTGTGAGTGTTTCCGAACGCGGCGCGTGAACCTGGAGGCAGTTCGTTGCAATTTCGCGACTTGGAGACATCGGGGTCATCCGGGTCGCGGCGCGGCAGTGAAGAAGAGGGACCTTTCGAGGTACTCACCGAGGGCGACAAGCAACAGTGCGGGACCGATGAGCGACGGGCGCGACCGCGGCGAGTGCCAGCGCGACGATGCCAGCCACGCCGAGGCCGTAACGGCGCAACGACGGCATGCGCAAATCCGCGGCAGCGACCGGGCTCGCCCATACCGTGAGTTCAAGGAGGAGCTTGAGAGCGAGCACCACGGCGGCAGCCATCGGCATCCTGACTGCGAGGCCGGCGATGGCCGCAGTCAAAACGAACTTCGGCCCGGTGACCGCAACGCGCCACCACGACCGGTGCGCCTTGGCGTAGATCATCACCGAACAGGCGATGCCGGCGACGCCGGTCACCGCAGCGATGGCCGCGAGCGGCGCACTGCCCGTGACCGCGTAACCGGCAACCGCGCCGGTGAACGCGCCGAACGTCGCGACCTCACGGCTCAGCCATGAGTGTCGCAGCCCGATCAGCGCGCGGTAGGCGTACCGCGGCCGGCCGAGGTGCAACACACTCGCACCAAGCGCAACCGCACCAGTCGCCAACGCCGCGGCGGCGCCGGCCCGACCAAGCGCACCGACGAAGGTCCCGACTGCCAGCTGAGTGAGTACGAGCATCACAGCTAGGGGCGTTTGAGAACTCGGTAGCGGTCGAGGCGCGGAAGAGCCCGAGAGCGTCTGCTGCCAATCGCGGCGCTCGGTCCGGTAGACCGAAGACGGCTGCGTTATCGACGAGCGTGGCGCCCCGGCGACAAGGGCCGTTCCTTGGGCGCCCACACGAATCGCCTCGATTTCGGTGAGCACGATGCGGATTGCCTGGTTGGGGCACGCCTGCACGCACGCCGGCGCCTCGCCCGTCGCCAGCCGGTCGCGGCACATGTCGCACTTGCGGACAATCCCGCGCTTGCGGTTGTACATCGGCACCTCGTAGGGACATGTGAGAGTGCAGTAGCTGCACCCAATGCACTGGTCGTCGAGGTGCACGACGATCCCGGTGATGGGGTCCTTCTCATAGGCATCGACCGGGCAACCAGCCAGGCACGCGGGGTCGACGCAGTGATGACACCCGGCGGTGACGGTTTGCTGGCTGGGGCGGGCAGGGTCGTTGCCGTGCAGCACGGTGACCGATCGCCACGACTCGCCTTCGTCCAGCCCGTTGAGGCTGTGACAGGCGGCCACGCATGCCTTGCACCCGGTACAGGCGTCGAGGTCGACCTCGAACCCGTACTGCTGCCCCGGCGCGGGCTGGGCCAGCGGGATCAGGTCCCGGTAGTAGCGGGCCTGGCGCGGCAGCAGATCGGCCTCGTGTCGCTGCGAGAAGCGCTCGACCGCGGTGAGATCGCGCTGCTGTTGCAGCCAGTGGTCGATCGGTGTCTCATCGACGGCCGGGACACTCGAAAGCATCACGAGGGCGCGACCTGCACCCGTCCGTCGATCAGCCGGATAGGGAACGTCGGCACGGACACGTCGGCGTCGTCAAGACAGCGACCTGTCCTGAGATCGAAGTTCTGCTTGTACATGGGCGAGGCGACCTTGGGCACGTCACCCTTCGAACCAACGATGCCGCGCGACATCACGAAGGCGCGACTGAACGGGTCGAAGTTGGAGATGGCGTAGATCGCGTCGTCGGGCGACACGCGGAACACCGCCACTTGCTGCGAGCCGACGAGAGCGCACACGCCTCGGTCGGGGGTGAGATCGTCGAACGCGCATACGTCGACCCAGGTGGGCGCGAGCAGGGTTGTCACGAAAGCACCTCGGCGGTCAGCGCCTTCTCGTCGGGCCGGGCCGGACGCCGCTGCTCGCGTTCGGGAACGAAGACCACGCTGGGATCCGGACCGACGGCGTTGACGAAGGCCCGGAACCGCCGCACTCGGGCGGGATCCTCGACGGTCGCCCGCCACTCGCACGCGTAGCCAGCCACGTGACGGTCCATGTCAGCCTCCAATTCCTCGGCGATGCCGAGGGCATCGTCGATCACAACTCGGCGCAGGTAGTCGATCCCGCCTTCGAGCTTGTTGAACCAGGTCGCAGTCCGCTCCAGGCGATCGGCGGTGCGGATGTAGAACATGAGGAACCGGTCGATGTAACGGATGAGCGTCTCAGTGTCGAGGTCCTCGGCCAGAACAACCGCGTGCTGCGGCCGCATCCCGCCGTTGCCGCACACGTAGAGGTTCCAACCGCGCTCGGTCGCAATGACGCCAAAGTCTTTGCTTTGCGCCTCCGCGCACTCGCGGGTGCAACCGGAGACCGCTGACTTGAGCTTGTGCGGCGCGCGGAGCCCGCGGTACCGCAATTCCAACTGAATGGCGAGGGCCGTTGAGTCCTGCACGCCGTAGCGGCACCACGTCTGCCCCACACATGACTTCACGGTCCGCAATGCCTTGCCGTACGCGTGGCCGGACTCCATGCCGGCGGCGATGAGGCGCGACCAGATCGCCGGCAGATCGCCGACGTGGGCACCGAATAGGTCGATCCGCTGACCGCCGGTGATCTTCGTGTACAAGCCGAAGTCCTTGGCGACCTGGCCGATCGCGATCAGCTGGTCGGGAGTGATCTCGCCGCCGGGGACGCGTGGCACGACTGAGTACGTACCGTCCCGCTGGATGTTGGCCAGGAAGTGATCGTTGGTGTCCTGCAGCGCGGCTTGGCTCTCCTCGAGGATGTAGCCGCCGCCGATGGACGCCAACATCGAGGCCACGGCCGGCTTGCAGATTTCACAACCTCGCCCGCTGCCGTAGCTCGCCAGCAGCTCGGAGAACGAAAGAATTCGATGCACGCGCACGATGTCGAACAGTTCCTGGCGGCTGTAGGCGAAGTGCTCGCAAAGGTGATTCAGGACCTGAACGCCAGCCCGCCGCAGTGAGTCCTTCACCAATTCGGTTACCAACGGCACGCAGCCGCCACAGCTCGTCCCCGCACGGGTCGCGCCTTTGACGCCGCCGACATCGACGAGGCCCTCGTCGGCGATCGCCGCACAGATCGCCCCCTTGGTGACGTTGTTGCACGAGCAAACCACGGCGGCGTCGCTCAGGTCACCGACCCCCGGTGCCGTCGCGGAGGCGCCCTCGGGCAGGACCAGGCGCTCCGGGTGCTCGGGGGTCGGCATGTCGCCCCGCGCCATTTGCAGCAGCACTTGGTAGGTCGACGCTTCGCCGACGAACACACCACCAAGGACGCGCGTGCCGCCGCCATCGAGGACCAACCGCTTGTAGATGTTGGCCACCGGGTCGTCGAAGGTGATCGCCTTGGCGTCGGGAGTCGTCCCGAACGCGTCGCCGAAGCTGGCCACGTCGACGCCCATCAGCTTCAACTTGGTCGAGAGATCTGCGGCCGAGAATTCGGCCGAACCGCCAAGGAGTCGATCGGCGGCCACGCGCGCCATCTCGTAGCCCGGCGCCACCAGACCCCACACCCGTCCGGCGGCCAAGGCGCACTCACCGACCGCGTAGATGCGCCGATCGGAAGTGCGACACCCCTCGTCGACGACGACACCACCCCGCTCGCCGACTTCAAGATCGCAATCGCGGGCCAGCTCGTCCCGCGGGCGCACACCTGCGGAGAACACGACCAGATCGACGTCGAGCTTGGTCTCGTCGGCGAACCGCATTCCTGCGAC
The DNA here is from genome assembly GCA_963742585.1 of uncultured Actinomycetes bacterium. Taxonomy (GTDB): domain Bacteria; phylum Actinomycetota; class Acidimicrobiia; order Acidimicrobiales; family JACDEA01; genus JACDEA01. Next base: position 119,359 of record CAVUMI010000009.1, on the reverse strand, counting down.
AGCGGAACGGCGGCCGCCAGTCAGCTCAACGAGTTGGGCCGAGGTGTGCACGATCACACCGAGTTCCTCGATGCGGGCCTTGAGCGCGTTGCTCCCGCCCTCGTCGACCTGCAGCGGCATCAAACGCGGTGCGAACTCCACCACGTGGGTCTCCAGCCCCAGCTTATGAAGCGCGTTGGCGGCCTCGAGCCCGAGCAGGCCACCGCCGACCACTGCACCGACGCGGCGCCCGGCGGCGTACTCGCTGATGCGCTCGAGGTCTTCGATCGTTCGGTACACGAAGCAGCCGCCGAGGTCGTGACCCGGGACCGGCGGGACGAACGGGTACGACCCGGTGGCCAGGATCAGCGCGTCGTACCGCATCTCGAGACTGCTCGTGGACACGACGGTGGCGCGCCGCCGGTCGATGCGAGCGATCGCTTCGCCCAGGTGCACGTCGACGCCGTCGTAGGCGCCGGGTGCAACGAGCGACAGTTCCTCGGCCGAGGTCCCCGAGAAGAAGAGGCTGAGTCCGACGCGGTCGTAGGCGAGCCGGGGTTCCTCGCCGAATACCGCGATGTCCCACTCGGCCTGCGCGCCGCGTTCGATCAACGTCTCGACGACCTTGTGGCCGACCATGCCGTTGCCGGCCACGACCACCCTGCGGCGTCCCAGGATGGGCTCCATCAGATGGCGACGTCGGCGAAGCTCGGCGTCTTGGCGCGGGTGAAGCTTGTGGCTCGCAGGTACACGAACCAGGTGACACCGCCGAAGACGATGTAGGAACTGAGGAACACCCACAGTGCCGGCACCGACCAGTCGGAGTGGGCGGCGGCCACTGCGACCTTGGCGGCCGGCGTCGCCGCTGCCTTCACCGCGGCCGAAACGGCCAGGCTCGATTGGCGGAGAACCACCTGAATCAGGACGCCGCCGAACGCGCCGACCGCGCCGGCCACGCCGATGACGGCGGCAGCCCGGCGCTTGAACTCCACTGCCACGGCGGCGGGGTCCTCGCCAGTCAGCGAAGCCTCCTTTTCACCGAGCAGGGCGAAGATCGACGGGATCATCTTGTACGTCGATCCGTTGCCCAGGCCGGCGAGCAGGAAGATCACCATGTAGGAGCCGAAGAACAGGGCGAAGCTGCGATTCTGCACGCCGTGGATTGAGGCCAGTGTGAAGATCGCCATCCCGACGAACACCGCCAGCGTCACGCGTGCACCGCCGAGTCGATCGGACAGCCACCCGCCGAGCGGGCGGGACACGGAGCCGATCAATGCGCCCATGAAGCCCAACCCGGCGAGGTAGGTCGCAATGAACGGATGACCGGCGAGGAACTCGGGGAACGTGTTCTTGATCACGAGGGGCAGAGCGAACGAGAACCCGATGAAGGATCCGAACGTCCCGATGTAAAGGAACGACATCACCCACGTCTGGCTGTACTTCAACGCCGCGACGTAGGACCTCGTATCGGCCTTGGCTTGGGTGAGGCTGTCCATGAAGAACCACGCACATACGACCGCGGCGGCAATGAACGGCAGCCACATGAGGCCGGCGTAGCCGAGGTGGACGTCATGCACCGGCAGCTTCACGGCTGCCGTCGGAATGCCGACGATGATCACGAGCGGCACCAACAGCTGCGCGACGGCCACGCCGAGGTTCCCGCCGGCGGCATTGAGCCCGAGCGCGTAACCCTTTTTCTTCTCCGGATAGAAGAACGAAATGTTGGCCATCGAGGAAGAGAAGTTGCCGCCGCCGAGGCCTGCGGTCGCCGCACAGGCGAGGAGGACCCAGAGCTGGACGTCGTGCGACTGCTGCAGCAGCCACCCCGACGGCACGAGAAACGCCAGCAGCAGCACCGGGACGAACAGCAGCGCGGCGCTGACCGTCGTCCACATTCGCCCACCGAACTTGGGGATGGCGAATGTGTACGGGATGCGTAGTACCGAGCCGATCAGATTCGGAACCAGCGTGAGCAGGAACAGCTCGGAGACCGACAGAGCGATGCCGATGTTGGCCAAGTTGATGACGACGATCGTCCACAGGACCCACACGCAGAACCCGATGTGCTCCGCGAACATCGACAGGACCAGGTTCTTGCGGGCGGTCTTCCTCCCGCCGTTCTCCCAAAACTCGTCGTCGTCGGGCCGCCAGTCGTCGATCCAGCGGCCGCGGAGCGCAGGCGTCGGTGTCATGCGATCACTTAACTGCTCGGACGCTTCGCTGTGGTTACCGCGTTATGAAGCGCGAGCGTCGATTGCCGCACCTCGGGGGCCGGCCTCGTGTGCGCGTTCTTTAACCAGCTCGAAACACGCCACGACTAGGCGACGTGCAGGCGGTACCCGCGCCGGCTCGTGGTCTCGAGGGCGCTGGCCGCGGGCCCGAGCTTGCGGCGCAGCCGGTTCACGGCAGTGACGACGGCGTGGTCGTTGACCTCGCCATCCCAAGCGATGGCCGCGAGTCGCGCTCTCGAAAGTACGGCGCCGCGGGACTCGAACAGAGCGATGAGAAGCATGCGCTCGAGCCGGGTGAGCCGCACCTGCGTCTCGCTGGTCGTGAGGAGGCTGCCCTGGAGCCAGATGTCAAGACCGCCGAGGGCCATCTTGATCGCCCGCGGCTCGATGCGATCGCTCAGGGCGCGCACCATCGCGCCCAGGCGACTCGGGGCGGCCGTCACGAGATTCGGAAGCCCGGCATCGAACGCGGCGGCGGCGGTGACCGGACCCACACATGCACAAATGACGTCGCCGGCCACGAGTGCATTTCGCAGCGCGTCGCGTTCGATGAGCAGTCCAGCGATAGCCGGCGGCGACGTGAACGTGATGGCGTCGAGCTCGCCCGCAGCGACCGCGGCTTCCAGTTCGTCGATCGGCTTGGATGCCGGCGGTACCCAGCGGTACACCGGCATTTCGACCACAGCGGCCCCGGCGGCGCGCAGCGCTTCGGTGAACCACACTTGGTCGCCCCCGTGGAGCTGCACCGCCACGCGCGCGCCGGCGACACCTTCCGCGACGAGGTGATCGCGCACGCCGGCCAACGTCTCATCGGGGGCCCGCCAACCCACCGTGATTCCCTCGCTGAGGAGCGCTCCGGCCGCCTTCGCCCCGCGGGCCACGACGGTGGCCGAGGACAGGACCGCGTGGAGCTGGTCGCCCATCCCCCATGACCAGGCCGCGGCGATCCACGCGCGCATTCCGATACCGGTGTTGGCCACGACACAATCGACCGGCTGCTCGAAGAGTGAACTCGTGGCCCGCCGCAGCGGCTCCTCTTCCAGGGTTTCGGTCGCGACCGTCGGTGCCAAGCAGCACGCTCGCGCCCCGGGCGCGGAGCATTTCGGCCTGTTCTTCGGCGCGGCGATCAGCGGTGACACCGACCGTCCACCCAGCCAACGGATCCACCGGTACATGCTTCCCGAGCCCCGTTACGCCGCCCGCTCGTTCCGGTCAATCCTCCGCTACAGGTTGCTGAATGGAGGCTTTACGCCTTTCCGAGCGCTCGCAATCCGCCGATGGCGAACTCGACGTAGGTGTCCTCGAGGGCGCGACGATCGTCCTTGGCAATGACCCACCGGTCGAGCAAGCCCTGCATCCCGGCGATAAGGACGGCCGCGGCCGCGACCGCTCTGTCCTCGGGCACGCCGAACTCGGCCGCGGCCAACTGGCCCCAATAGTTCTCTAGTTGGCGGTACGTGGCATTACGTCGGTCGCGCAACGGCCGTCGGTTCTGGCTGGCCTGCAGGAGCGTGCTCACCAACGCTCCCCGCTCGGTGAGCGCGTCGAACCATTCGTGCACCGCGGCGCGGACGCGCGTCTCGAAGCCGGTGCCGGCCACCCGCACCGCGGCCGCGATGCGGCTGTCGAACGCTCCCAGCTCCTGCTCGAGGACCGCCAACACCAGGTCATCGCGGTTGGTGAAGTAGGCGTAGCCGAGGCCTTTGCTGACGCCGGCCGCGGCCGCGACCGACTCCATGGTCACCGAATCGACGCCGGTGGCGGTGATGAGATCTGCCGCGACTTGCAGGAAGTGCTGGCGACGCTCTTCGCCGGGAAGCCGCGCCGGGCGCGCCGCAGGAGAAACCACCCGCTGACGTTACCGGCACGGTGGTAGTAGAACGTGTTCTCGTGCAGACCCACGAGAAGCTGTTCATTGGTGGCGAATGGGTGGCACCGGCCGGGACCGGTGTCATCGACGTGATCTCGCCACACACGGAGGAAGTCGTCGGGCGCGTGCCTGAGGGCACCGAAGGCGACATCGACCTGGCCGTCGCCAGGGCACGCGACGCGTTCGACAACGGCGAGTGGCCCCGGCTCAAGCCCGAGGAGCGGATCGAGGCGGTTCAGAAGTTCGCCGACCTCTACGCGTCGCGGCTCAACGAGATGGCCCAGGTGATCACCACCGAGATGGGGTCGCCGATCCTCTTCTCGCAGTTGGCTCAGGCGCCGACGCCGTGGATGATCGCCACCGCGTTCCTCGAGATGGCGCGTGAGACCGACTGGGAGAAGCGCCGCCCCGGCGTGCTGGCGCCGGAGGTCATTGTGCGCCGCGAGCCGGTCGGCGTAGTGGCCGCGATCGTGCCGTGGAACGTGCCGCAGTTCGTCACCATGGCGAAGCTGGCCCCCGCGCTAATCACGGGCTGCACGATCATCGTCAAGCCATCGCCCGAGACACCGCTCGATGCCTTCCTGATGGCCGAGTGGCTCGAAGAGGCGGGCATCCCCAAGGGCGTCGTCTCCGTCATTCCCGCGGGGCGCGAGGTCAGCGAGTACCTCGTCCGCCATGCCGGCATCGACAAAGTGGCGTTCACCGGCTCGACCGCGGCCGGGCGCCGCATTGCGTCGATCTGCGGCGAGCAGCTCAAGCGGTGCTCGCTCGAGCTCGGCGGGAAGTCGGCGGCCATCATCCTCGACGACGCCGACCTGGCGATGACCACCGAGAGCCTGAAGATGGCGTCGCTGATGAACAACGGTCAGGCCTGTGTCGCCCAGACGCGCATTCTGGCCAGCCGGGCCCGGTACGACGAGGTGGTCGACGCGATCGGGACGATGGTCGGCGCCATGTTGGTCGGCGACCCCAACGACATGTCGACCGAGATCGGTCCGCTGGTCGCCCAACGCCAGCAGGAGCGGGTCGAGAAGTACATCGCGGTGGGCCAAGAAGAGGGTGCGCGCGTCGTCACCGGCGGCAACGGCATGCCCGCGGGCATAGAGAAGGGCTGGTACGTGCAGCCCACGGTGTTCGCCAACGTCGACAACACGATGCGGATCGCGCAAGAGGAGATCTTCGGGCCGGTGCTCGCGGTGATCCCCTACGACAACGTCGACGACGCGGTGCGGATCGCCAACGACTGCGACTACGGGCTGGCCGGGTCAGTGTGGACCGCCGACGCGGAGGCCGGGCTCGACATCGCCCGTCGCGTTCGCACCGGCACCTATGGCGTTAACGGGTACAGCATGGACTTCAAGGCGCCGTTCGGCGGCTACAAGGCCTCCGGCGTCGGCCGCGAGTTCGGGCCCGAAGGCCTCGACCACTACATCGAACTGAAGTCGATCATCCCTTCCCCCGGCACCTGAGCTACTCCAACGTCGCGTAGTTGGTGGAGCGGTCGGCGGTGGTCTTCCCGCGCACTGCCTCTACACACTCGGCCAGGTCGGCGACGTACTCGTCGATGTGCGGGGCATTGCCCGCGCTGACGGTGGCGTGCAGCGCGTCGGGGGGCGCTTGGCGGTCGTGGAACCAGCCGCGCCGCTTGAAGAGCGCGTCACCCAGGGCGAAGACGTCGATCTGGTCTGACGCGATCGACAGGATGTGCGCGTCGGGCTCGCCGGGGACCGTCAGGCCCAGCCCTCGGACTTCGTCGATCATCCGCCGGGCGGTCTCGACGGTCGCGCGTGTCAGATCGAGGTAACCCTCCATCCCGAGGTGCCGCATCACAGCCCACCCACAGGCCATCGGCAGGGCCGACCGGCTGCCCTGCATGTTGGGCGAGCCGTAGAAGCCACCGAGCCAGTCATCGAACATGAACGTCTGGTAGCGCTGCAGTTCCTTGGTGCGGTGCAGGATCACCGACACACCCTTCGGCGCGTATCCCAGCTTGTGCAGGTCGGCCGAGATCGTGGTGACGCCATCGACGCGGAAGTCCCACGGCGGCACCGGCTCCCCGAGCCGCTCCATGAATGGAAGCACGAAGCCGCCCATGCACGCGTCGGTGTGGAAGCTGGCCCCGACCGATTGGGCGACGGCGGCCAGCGCCGGGATGTCGTCGACCACGCCCTGCGGGTATTGGGGCGCCGAGCCGACGACCACCGCGGTGTTCTCGTTGACCGCCGAGCCCATCGCGTCGACGTCGGCCCGCCAGTCGTCGCGCACCGGCATGTTGTGGACCTTGAGACCGAAGTAGTACGCCGCCTTGTGAAAGGCGGCGTGCGCGCTGCGGGCGACGACGATCTCGGGTGCGGTGACGCCGCGCTCGACCTTGGCCCGCTCGCGTGCCGCCTTGACCGCCATCATGATGCTCTCGGTGCCGCCCGACGTGAGGAACCCGGCCGCACCGGGTGGCGCGTTGAACAACCCGGCGCACATGCCGACGACGTCGGACTGGATCTCACCGATGCTCGGGAACGCGCCCGGATTCAACGCGTTGTCGTGTAGGAACATCGACGCGACCGCGTCGGCCACCGCGTGCACCGCCGGTCCGCCGTCGAACACCATGCCGAAGGTCCGCCCCTCACTCCACTGCACATCCCGCGACCGCTTCTCGCGCAGCGCTCCCACGATCTCGTCCTGGCTGAGCCCGTGCTCCGGCAGTTCCACTGCGGTGAAGCTATCGCCCTCCCCCGAACTGGCGCGCGAATCGCGCTACTTATTGGCGCGTTTCGCGCGCCGGTTGCGAGCCTGCCGCCAGCGTTCGACCACGACGTCCGGTTCGTGCCAGATCTCGTGTTCGGTAAAACGGACAACCTCGATGCCGACCTCCCCGAAGGCCTTCTCGCGAGCAGCATCGTCGTCACCGTCAATCGGAGCGAAATGGAACATCTCGCTGTCTGCCTCCGCCACGAGCGGGAGTTCCGGGTCCTTGCCGTCGACCCTTCCGATCCACCGCGAGTCGTCGCCAAGATTGCGCTGTCGCTTCAACCGTGGGAATCCGGCGTCCTCGAGAGTCGAAAAGAGACGATCCTCGAGATTGGTGTCCGGCAGGTCGTAGTCGGCCGGCGTCACGGCGAGAAGCTCGCGCATTGCGACGGTGCCCGGACGCCCGCGCCGACACCACTCCGGACCCATCCGATGCACCAGTCCGCCCGATGTGAACCTCCTTCGCCAGGTGTTCTTCAGGGCGCGTTGCACCTTCCGCCAGTCGTGGTGCGCGGCAATGTCGTAAAGAGCCCTCGTCGGTGATACCGACGCGATGCGGTTGATCGTCATCAGATGATGTTGCGGCAGTGATCGGAACTGGTGAATCACAGCGACGTCCGAGTGGCGTGCCGCGCTACGGCCGAGAGCGATGTGAATGGGCCCCTTCTGTGCGAACCCCGGGATCCCGCAAAGCGCGAGCGTCGACTCGCCGGAGAGAACGCCACCGGTATCGAGCACCGCGATCATGCACAGCTGCTCGAAGGACCTGGCCGCACCGACCAGCCGCAGTACGCGTGGCGTTGCCCATTCCCAGTCTCCGGATGCGATGCGATCAGTGATCTGCCGCCTGCTGGCTCCCAATCGGCGGGCCTGCGCCCGCGAAACCACGTGGTACTGGCGAAGCGCCAGCGCTCGTAGTGCAGAGTCAAGGTGAGCGTCGGACATCCACCCAGGAAACCACCGAGGTGTAACAACCCTCCGGGCTGGGACCACGCCGGCCACCGCCGCGCGAACTGGCGCGCGAATCGCGTCAGTAACTAGCGCGATTCGCGCGCCACTTCGGGGTGGTGGGTGGTGGGTGGTGGGTGGTGGGTGGTGGGTGGTGGGTGGTGGGTGGTGGGTGGTGGGTGGTGGGTGGTGGGTGGTGGGTGGTGGGTGGTGGGTGGTGGGTGGTGGGTGGGGGTCGGCGGGGCGTCCGTCATTCGCCGTACTTGGCTTCGGTGGCGTAGTGCTGGTCGAGGTCGACGAGCGGGGCGAACTCGTCGAACGACAGCACCAGGTCGAGATGGTCGCGGAGTGTGCCGTGTTCGGCCGAGCGCGCCGAAGGCTCGCTGCATCTGCTGGGCGGCGGCGAGCAGGCCGGTGAGGGGCGACACGATGAGGTCATAACCGAGGTCGTGGAGCTCGGCGGGCGTGCGCAACGGCGTGCGGCCGCCTTCGATCATGTTGGCCACACGCACGCAACCAGGTGTGGCCGCGGCGATCGCCTCCATCTCCTCGATCGATTCCGGTGCCTCCACGAAGATGGCATCGACGCCAAGGTCGGCGGCGATTCGAACGCGCTCGATGGCTTCGTCGAGACTGATGGCGGCGCGGGCATCGGTGCGCGCGGTCACGAACAGGCGGTCACGGTGATCGAGGGCGGCGCGCAGCTTGGCCAGCCAGTCCTGGCGCGGCACAACGCGCTTGCCCGCCATGTGCCCGCACTTCTTGGGCCACACCTGGTCCTCCAGGAAGATCCCAGCCGCCCCTGCGTGTTCGTACAGCTGCACCGTGCGGATCGTGTTGAGCGGGTTGCCGTAGCCGGTGTCGCCGTCGACCACCACCTGCACTTCGGGGACCGTGCTACACACTCGCCGCGCCACTTCCGCCATCTCGGTCTGGGTGAGGTAACCGAAGTCGGGCAGGCCCAGCAGCGTGGCCGCGGTGCAATAGCCCGACAGGAACATCGTCTGGAACCCGGCCCGCTCCGCCAACCGCGCCGACAGCGCGTCGAAGCAGCCGGCCATGACCACCGTGTCTCCCGCACCGAGTCGTGCCCGGAGGCCGTCGCCGTTCACTCGGCCACCACCGGGTTCTCGAGCGCGCCGATGCCCTCGATCTCGATGCGAACGGTGTCGCCCGCATTCAGCCACCGCGGGGGCTGCCGGGCCATGCCGACCCCGGCCGGTGTGCCGGTGGCGATTACGTCGCCGACTTCCAGTGTGAACGCGGTCGTCAGGTGCTCGACCATCTCGTAGCAATCAAAGATGAGGTCGTCGGTTTTGGCGTCCTGGCGGAGGTCGCCGTTGACCCAGGTCTGCAGTCGGAGGGCGTGCGGGTCACCCAGTTCATCGGCGGTGACGATGCACGGCCCCATTGGCCCGTGCGTGTCGAAGCTCTTACCCATCGTCATCGTCTGCGTGCGCATCTGCCAGTCGCGGACACTCACGTCGTTGACGATCGTGTAGCCGGCGATCACGTTCGGCGCGTCAGCGGCACGCACATGCCGGCAGCGCTGGCCGATGACGAACGCCAGCTCACCTTCGTAATCGACCATCGACGACGCGGTCGGTATCTCGATCGGCTCGCCGGACCCGACGACACACGTCGACTGCTTGTTGAACCAGAGCTGGTGCTCGGGCGGCTTCATCCCCGACTCGGCCACGTGAGCCGCGTAGTTGAGACCGATGGCCAGGAACTTCGGGGGCCGAGGCACCGGGGCGATCAGGTGTGCGCCGGCGACGGGGACGCGGCGGCTCGTGTCCAGCGCGTTGAGATCCAGTCCAAGCAGCGCGATCATGTCGGGCGCGGCGATGGCCACCTCGTCGCCGATGATCACGCCGGCGCCGGCACGGGTCGAGACGAGCCTCATGCGCGTCACCCTATGGCCTACCGTGACCGCGTGGTCGAGGCCGCTGGACACGACGTTCCCGTCACCCACCCCGAGAAGGTTTTCTTTCCGGAGCGGGGTGAGACGAAGGGCGAATTGGCCGAGCACTACTTGCGCGTCGAGGCCCCGTTGATGCGGACGATGGGCGGCCGCCCGGTCTTGCTCCAGCGCTTTCCCGAGGGGGCGACGGGGCAGTCCTTCTTCCAGAAGCGGGTTCCCAAAGACATCCCCGAGTGGCTCCAGACGACGACGGTGTCGACGCCGAACGGCACGACGTCCCAGGCCTTGGTCGCCGCCGACGTCGCGCACGTGCTCTGGGCGGTCAATCTCGGCTGCCTCGGCTTTCATGTGTGGCCGTACCTGGCCGCCGATCCTGCGCACACCGACGAGCTGCGGATCGACCTCGATCCGACCCCCGGTATTGACTTCACGCAGATCCGTCTCGCCGCTCATGAATTGAAGGCACTGCTCGATGAGGTCGGCGTGGTGGGTTTCGCGAAGACGACGGGCAACCGGGGCCTACACATCTACGTGCGGCTCGAGCCGCGCTGGGACTCATACGACGTGCGTCTCGCGGCGGTCGCCCTCGCGCGTGAGTTAGAGCGACGCCGGCCGGACCTCCTCACCGCGGCGTGGTGGAAGGAGGAGCGCGGCAAGCGGGTGTTCATCGACTTCAACCAGAACGCACCGCACAAGACCGTGTTCGGTGCGTGGTCGGTGCGGGCCCGCTCCGGTGCGCAGGTGTCGACGCCGTTGGCGTGGGACGAGATCGACGACGTCCATCCCGACGAGTTGACCTTGGCCTCGTTGCCCGACCGCCTGGAGGCGCTGGGCGACCCCTGGCTGGCGATGAACGACAACCCCCAATCGCTCGAACCATTCCTCGAGATGAATGCGCGCGACCGAGCGAACGGCCTCATGGACGCTCCCTGGCCGCCGGTGTACCCGAAGATGCCGAACGAGCCGCCCCGGGTCGCGCCCAGTCGGGCCAAGAAGGCTCCCTGACTCTCGTATAACCTGCCCCCGGGCGCGCTGGGGCGTGCACTGGGGAGGATTTGACAATGTTGAGGCGGCTGGGGAGCCGGATACTTGTACTCGGGCTCGCGTTGTGTTTGGTCATAGTGGGCGCGCCAACGACAGCGCGTGCGGACGGTCCGCCGACGCCATCCCCGCGTTGGGGATGCCAGGCCACGGGTGTACGCGTAGGGATCTATTCCGAGGTCGTGGCCAACCGCCCCTTCGTGCCGTGCAGCAGCGATCAGGGCCATGTCGCTCACGCCACCGTTACGGTCGACGGCTCGCCGTACAAGGTCGATGTCAACGATCCGTCCGTACGGACGACAACGCAGATGGGGCCGTACGCCGATCCATCAGCGGTCGCCCACGTCGCGGATGCCGCGATGGGCAGCCCGCTCAGTTTTGAGTACTCCGAGACGATCGGTGTTCGGGCAGTGTCGGCCTACGCCGGTGGCAACGCGCGGACCGATTGCCGCGCTCCCATGTACTGGTACGGGCGGTCCAGCGTGGCCGAGGTGCACGTCGTCCAACCCGTGACACCGGCAACCCTGGGCGTACATCTCTATCCGGGCAGCGAGCCGATGGATGTCCCGATCCCCAATGTCGGCGTTCTGCATCTCAACTGGCAGCATCTGACCGCGACCGAGGTAATCCAGCGAGCGGTGTGGCTCGAGACTGCGAACCCGGCGACCGACGTGGTCGTCGCCGAGGCCCGGGCGGGATGCTTGCCTCCGACTGACGGGTCACCGCCAACCATCGGTGTCGTGCCGGCCGAGCTCAGGTTCAGCGGCTACGCCGGCGACCCTGACCCGGCGTCCCAATCACTGTCAATCGCCAATACCGGTGGCGGGACGCTGAGCTACTCGCTGAGCGACGATGCGCCTTGGCTGAGTATCACGCCCACCGCGGGCAGTGCGCCGTCGAGTTCGACCGTTTCGGTCAATACAGCGGGGCTGCCAGAAGGGACGTACATCGCCGCCATCACGGTGACAAGCCCGGAGGCGACGAACTCCCCGATGTCGGTCCCGGTGCAGTTGGTGCTTGCTTCCGGGGCGCCACCGACCATCGCGGTCGACCCGACCTCTTTGAGCTTCCACGGCACCGCCTTCGACACACGCAACCCACTCAACCAGAGTCTCTTCATCTTGAACAGCGGTGGGCGCACGCTCTCATACGTGCTGACCTCCGACGCGCCGTGGCTGCGCATGACGCCCGTTAACGGCACGGCACCCCGTTGGACCAGCGTGTCGGTCACCAGTACGGGGCTTCCGCCCGGGACCTACACCGCCAAGATCAAAGTGACCAGCTTCGAGGCGACGAACTCTCCACTGACGGTCCCGGTGACGCTGGTTCTCACGTCGCCGTTGCCATAGCTGCGAGCGCGGCGAGCGCTGCCTGCTTTTCGTCCTTGCGCCACGGAGGGCCTGGCCATGGGTTCTCACACCACACCGGGTGGGCCAACGCTTTCAGGGACGCAACCGCTACGTTCGGCGCATGGAGGATTTCCCGACAGCGGTTGAACTGGCGAAGCTGATCCGTTCCAAGACGATCAGTCCGGTCGAAGTGATCGACGAGACGATCGCCCGCATCGAGAAGTACAACCCCGCCCTCAACGCCGTCATCTGGCGGAACGACGACGAGGCGCGCGCTGAAGCCAAGCGGCAGGCCGACATCGTCGCCACCCAGCCGGCCGAAAGCCTGCCGCCGTTTCTCGGCGTCCCCATCCCGATCAAGGACCTGACGGCCGCCGCCGGCCAGCCCCTGACCCACGGTTCGCACGGCGCGACCGACGAGTTGCAGACCGAAGACGAGCTGCCTGTCGCCGCCCTCCGGCGCGCCGGCATGATCCTCACCGGGCGAACGAACTCGCCCGAATTCGGCACCATCACCGCGACCGAGAACGAGCGCTACGGGATCACCCGCAACCCGTGGAACGCCAACCACACCCCCGGCGGCTCGAGCGGCGGCGCGGCGGCGGCCACCGCGGCCGGCATCTTCGCGATCGGCCACGGTGGCGACGGTGGCGGCTCGCTCCGTATCCCGGGCTCCTGCTGTGGCCTCGTCGGCCTCAAGGTGAGCCGGGGCCGGATCCCGACGTTGCTAGAGAACTGGGAAGGCGCGGCGGTAGAGGGCGTGCTGAGCCACACGGTCGCCGACACCGCGGCGGTCCTCGACCTGATCGCGAAACCCGACCCGCTGTGCTGGTACAACGCGCCGCCGCCGGAGCGGCCGTTCGCCGACGAAGTCGGTGCCGATCCCGGCACGCTGCGCATCGGACTACTTGAAGCTGCGCCGCTCGGACTACCGGTGGCCGACGCGTGCCTCGACGCGGTGCGCAGCGCCGGGCGCGCGCTCGAAGGGCTCGGCCACCACGTCGAGCCGGCGACCTTCGACTTCGAGTTGAGCGCGATGGCGGCCTTCATCACCGCGGTGAATGGCAGCTACACCCAGGACGTCGACTGGTCGAAGGTGTCGGCCTACAACCAGGTGGGGTACCAGCAGGGCCTGGCGACGAGCGCGGTCGACTACCTCAAAGCGGTCGCCGTCTTGCAGGAGTGGTCGCGGCGCGCCGTGAGCGCGTGGGGCCGCGACTTCGACGTGCTTGTCACCCCGACGCTCACGATCGAGCCACCGCCGGCTGGCCAGATCCTCAAAGAGATCACCGACGATCCGAGCGGGCCGTCGCCCACAGTCATGGCCATGGTCGCCTTCACCGCGCCCTTCAATCTCGCGGGGCTGCCGGCGGTATCGCTGCCGTTGCACCAGGCCGCGTCGGGACTCCCCATAGGCGTGCAACTCGTCGAGCGGCCGTTCAACGACGCGGGCTTGATCCGTCTCGCGGCGCAACTCGAGGCGGCGATGCCCTGGCGCGACCGCCACCCGAGTAACTAGGGAATCAGCACCACCCGTCCGACCGCGGCCCGGCTCTCGATGTACGCGTGCGCGGCCGCGGCTTCTGACAAGGCGAACGTGCGGTCGACAAGCGCCTGAAGCCGACCCTCTGCCACATCGGCTATGTGACCTCCGATCATCTCTCGCACGCGTGGCGTGGCCATCTCAGCGCCGAGAAACACACCGGTCAGCGACGCGTTGATGCCCATGAGATGCGACACATCGACCGCGATTCGCTCGCGACCCGCGTTGCCGACCGTGATGGCCCGGCCGCGGTACGCCAACGCCCGCAGACTGCCCTGCAACGTCGAGCCGCCGACGGGGTCGACCACCAGATCGACGCCCCGACCGTCGGTGAGCCGGCGGGCCTCGTCGGCGGCATCGTTGTCCCGGTAGTTGATGCCATGGTCGACGCCCAGCTCGGCGATGTGGGCCAGCTTGGCATCGGTCGAAGCGGTCGCCAGCACGGTCGCGCCGGCCCGCTTGGCCAGTTGGATGGCGGCCAGTCCCACCCCGCCCGCGCCCGCCTGCACCAGCACGGTCTCGCCCTCACGGAGCCGGCCGAACTCGAAGAGACAATCATCAGCGGTGCCAAACGCGACGGGCACGCATGCGCACGCGATCAGGTCGGCGCCGTCGGGTATCGGCCACGTCGCCGCGTACGGCACCGACACCAGTTCGGCGTGCGACCCATGGGCCATGGTGGCTACGACTCGCTGGCCCTCGGCCGCCCCGGATGCCGCCGCCTTCTCGCCCACCTCGGCGATCGTGCCCGCGCACTGGTAGCCAACGATGTGCTGATCGCCGGCGAGCATGCCGCCGGCGCGGTTGAGAACGTCGCCGCCCTCGATGCTCACCGCCTCGACGCGAATCACGACGCCGGATGCCCGGCAGTCAGGATCGGGCACATCGGTGTACTCGAAGACCTCGGGCGGACCAGTACGCGAGTAGACGGCGGCTTTCATGTCTCTACACTCGCCGATATGGCCTCCATCGTGGTAGTGGGTGGTGGGATCTGCGGTCTCGGGACATCGATGATGCTGGCCCGGCGGGGCCACGAGGTCACCGTCCTTGAACGCAACGCCGAGGAGCAGCCCGACACCATCGACAAGGCGTGGGAAGCGTGGGAACGACCGGGCGTGGCGCAGTTCCGCATGGGCCACTACTTCCTCGCCCGCTTCTGTCAGGTGATCGAAGCGGAGCTGCCCGAGTTGCAGGCCGAGTTCGACGCGGCCGGTGCATTGCGCACCAATCCGATCGACAACCTGCCGCCAACGATCGCCGACCGCACGCCTCGCGACGACGACCGCCAGTTCGACGTCGTCACCGGGCGCCGGCCGGTGATCGAGTGGGTCGTGAGCCGCGCCGCGGCAAGCAGGCGGGGCCTCGAGGTCCGGCGCGGTGTCGGGGTGGCCGGGCTGGTCACCGGCCCGTCGGCGATTGACGGCGTGCCCCACGTGGTCGGCGTGCGCACCGAGGCCGGTGACGAGTTGCGCGCCGATCTCGTGATCGACGCCGGTGGCCGGCGCTCGGCCTACGGGTCGTGGTTGCAGGCGATCGGCGGCCGTCCGTTCTACGAAGAGGAAGAAGACTCCGGTTTCCGCTACTACGGCCGCTACTTCAAGGTCGGGCCCAACGGCTGGCCTGACGTACCCGCACCGGTGATCGGCATGCTGGGCAGCGTCGCCACGCTGGCGCTGCCTGCTGACAACGACACGTGGATGGTCGGCATTGTCACCTCGGCCAAGGACAAGGCGCTCTATGGCTTGGCCGATGAGGCGGCGTGGATGCGCGGTGTGGCGTCAATATCGAGCGCAGCGCGCTGGCTGGACGGTGAGCCGATCACCGACGTCGAGACGATGGTCGCCATCCCGGATCGCTATCGGCGGTTCATCGTCGACGACCAACCGGTGGCCACCGGAATCGCGGCCATCGCCGACGCGTTCGCGGCCACGAACCCGATGCGGGGCCGCGGTGTGTCGATGGGGATGCTGCATGCGCAGTGCCTGATGCGGGCCATGGACCACCTCGACGACCCAGCCGAGTTTGCCCGCGTGTTCGACGCCGCCACCGAGGAGGAGCTCACGCCGTACTACCGCGACACGATCGCGCTCGACCGGGGCTTGCGTGACGCGTTCGACCGCGAGGTCCTTGGCATCGCGCCGCCCGAAGCACCGGCTGGCGAGGACCCGATGGCCGAGATGCAGGCGCGGTTCTTCGCGCTGATCGGACAGGACGCCGACGTGTTCCGCGGCTTCGCCAAGCTCGTCGGCATGCTCGATCACCCGATGAACATCGTTGCGACCGAGCCGATCCTCTCCAAGGTGCTCGCCTTCGAGGGCGAGGCCGGCAGCGACCCGCTCGCCGCCGAGGGCCCCTCGCGCCAAGAGCTCATCGACCTCGTCAACGGCTGACCATTCTCGAGGCAATAGCTGTCGTTTTCCGACAGCTATTGCCTCGAGTTGGCAGCGCGGCGGAGGCTGTCGACGTCAAGCACCGTGATCGCGCTGCGACGCAGCGCCACCAAACCGGCCGCCTCCGCCTCCCGCAGCGTGCGGTTCGTCGTCGACCGGCCCACACCGGCCAGTTCGGCCAGGTCGGCTTGTGACACCGGGATGTCCCGGGTCTCGTACTGGTCGGTGAGCGCCAACAGACGAAGCAGCACGCGATCCTGCGAGGACACGAACAATGCTTCGATGAGCCGCTCCGACATCTGGTTGACCTGTTGCACGAGCAGCCCCACCAGGAGCCGGTCGATCGCGGGTCGCTCTTCGCGCAGGCGCTCGAGATCGGCCTGGCCAAACTCGAGCGTCGCGCTGGCATCGAGGCTCTTGACCGTGGCCGCCCGCACGCTGGCGCCGGTGAACACCGTGTGCTCGCCGAAGGACTCGTTAGGGCCGAGCACCGCGAGGGTGACGACATCGCCCGATGGGGTGGAGGACTGCACCGCGAAGTGGCCCTCGACGATCACGTGCAGACCGGCGGCGGGCGCCCCGGCATGGAAAACGACGTCGTTGCGACTGAACCGCCGGGTACGCGCCGAGTCCAACAGGCCCCGCCGGTCTTCTTCGGTCAGCTGATCGAGCAGCCGGGGCGCTGGGACAAACGTCACAGCGGAAGTGTGCCCGCTGGCAACGTCCCGGGTGGGCACGATCCGGATGATTAGTCGTGTGATGACCGAGCATGAACTCAGCGAAGACGACGATGACCTGGACCTGGTCCGGCGTGACGGCGTCATGGAGCGACTCGCCAAGCTGCTCGCCGACTCCACCTCGCCGCCCGACCCGCGGGCCCGTCTTACCGATGAGCTGGTGCGGGGAGACTTCGCCAGGATGATCGACCCGGGCGACGCGCGGGCCGACTGACCGGGTACCGTCCCGGCCGTGAAAGTCGGGATGATGTTCGCCAACGCTGGACCGTGGTGCATGCCCAACAACGCCAAAGCAATGGCAGAAGCGGCCGAAGAGTTCGGGATCGAATCGCTCTGGACCGTCGAGCACGTGGTGGTGCCCAAGGACTACCAGTCGCCGTACCCCTACTCGCCCACCGGCAAGATGCCCGGCCCTGAGGAGACGCCAATCCCCGACCCGCTGGTGTGGCTCGCGTTCATGGCCGCCCACACCTCAACGGTGCGGCTCTGCACCGGCATCCTCATCCTCCCGCAGCGCCATCCGGCGATCACCGCCAAGGAGGTGGCGACGCTCGACGTGTTATCGAACGGTCGGGTGACGCTCGGTGTCGGCGTGGGCTGGTTGGCCGAGGAGTTCGCGGTGCTCGGGATCCCGTTCGAGGAGCGCGCCGGGCGGACCGACGAGGCCATCGAAGCGCTGCGCGCGTTCTGGACCCAGGACGAGCCGACGTACCACGGCAAGTACTACGAGTTCGAGGGCGCCAAGTCGCACCCGCGACCCGTGCAACCCGGTGGCGTCCCGATCCACATCGGTGGTCACACCAAAGCGGCGGCGCGGCGCGCCGGCCGGTTGGGCGACGGGTTCTTCCCGGGCGTGGCCGAGTTCGACAAGCTCGGCGGTCTACTCGACGAGATGCGCAAGGCGGCGGTCGATGTCGGCCGCGACCCCGACGCCATCGAGGTGACCGCGGGCGGGGCCATGGACCTCGACGGGATCCGCCGCTACGAGGACGCCGGCGTCCACCGGATGATCATCCCGCCGCTCGCTTTCGATCCCGACGGCCTGCGCAACTTCCTCGAGACGTTCGCAACGACCGTCCTCATCGAAGCTCTAGCTCCGCACCAGCTCGCGGACCTCGCCGATCGCAGCGGCGAGATCGACGAGGTCCCGCTCCACGGGCTCCCCGCCGCTCAGGAACACGAACCGCACCGCGGCGACGGGGCGTTGCAGTGAGTGCTCGAGCGCCAGCGCGTAGGTGGCGCCCTGGAGCCGGTACCCACCCACAGCCACATCGGCGTCGGCCGCCGAACGCAACGCGTCGGTCTTGTAGTCGACGACGATCAGCCCGTCGGCCGACTCGTACAGCAGGTCGATGAAGCCTTCGACCAAGGTGTCGCCGATCAGGGCGGCGACGTAGAGCTCACGCCAGAACCGTCCGCCCGCGACCGCGGCCCGAACCGCGCTCGACCCGAGCGCGGCACGGGCCATGCGTTCGACGTCGTCGACCCGCGACTCCACCCCTTCGGCCGCGGCCTGGGCCGCGGCGATGGCGGCGAGGTGATCTCCGGTGGCGAGGTCGACGGTCTGCAAGGTGGCGTGCACGGCCCGGCCCACTGACGTGCCGGCCCGGCCCTTCTTCCACGGCGGAAGGTCGAGGTCGACTTCTTCGCTCACCGCGGTGGCAGCGCGGACGGGCGCGGCCTTCAGGCGATCGATGAGCCGGCCCCGCTCGGCCTCCCACGACCGACGGCGCAACGCAGCGTCGGGATCGGCCACCGGCGCGGGGATCGACGGCGGCGCCTGCATCACGAGTTGCCGGGGGCCGAACGTGCGCCATAGCGCCGGCGCCTTCTCACACTCCCGCGACACCACGGCAGCGTGCGACCTGGCGTCGCCGAACTTGCGGTGCACGCTGATCACGAGGTGGTCGGCGGCACGGGTGGCGGCGACGTACAGCAGCCGCAGCCGTTCGTGCTCGTCCATCACCCGCTCGGTGGCGTCGAGCGCGTCGAACCCCTCGGTGCGGAAGCGCTGCGTGGTCTTGGCTTCCGGCCGGGTTTCGCCCCAGTGCACCTGGGCCTGGTTGCCGAGTTGGACCGGCGGCCGGTTGAGGCCGGTGAGGATGACCGCCGGAAACTCGAGACCCTTGGCGCCGTGCACGGTGTAGATGAGGACGGCGTCGTCGTCGGCCTCGGGCACCGGCGACTCCTTCACACGCGCGTTCTCGTCGGCTTGCAGGTTGGCCCAGGCGAGGAAGTCGCGGAGCGAGCCCGCCGCGTCGGCTTCGAAGGCGCGGGCCTGGTCGAGCACCCACCGCAGCCGCCGCCAACGGTCCCTGGGCCGGCGGTGCGCGACGGCCAGCTCGAAGAAACGAAGCTCGCGTAGGACGCGCTCGACCATGCCGGACACGCCGGTCCACCAGCGGTCTTCGTGCAGTGACCGCAGCACGGCCATGCCGGAGACCACCGCATGGTCAGCCGACAGCGCAGTCGGCGCCGTTGCGTGGAGGTGCCATGCGCCGCCCGCCTGCCGGTAGGTGAGCAGATCGCTGTCGGCACAGGCGAGCGCGGGCGACCGGAGGGCGGCAACGAGCGAGAGTTGGTCACTGGGATCGTCGACCACGCGCAGAACGGCGAGCAGGTCGCGCACTTCCTGGGTGGCCCACACCAGCGATGCGCTGGCGACCCTGTACGGGATCTCGGCGCTCTCCAGCCCCAGCTCCAATTGCGGCAGCGACGTGCGGGTGGGCATCAGCACTGCGATGTCGCGCAACGCGAGGCGGTGCCCGTTTTGCAGGCGACCGATTGCGTCGGCGATCTCCTCGGCCTCGACCTCGCGGATCGCCGCGATGTTCACGCCCCGCGGGTGCTCGTGACCCATGATCACCACCGGCACGTCGGCTCGGGCCGGCGCTTTGCGGGTGATGCTGAGCGGTTGGTATGCCGGCTCGCTGAGCAGCTCGCCGAACGTGTGGTTCACCCATGCGACGATCCCGGGCACCGACCGGTAGTTGTCGGTGAGCGCCCGCACGTTGTCGGCATCGAGCGCGTCCCGAACGGCCTCGAACTGGGTGATGTCGGCCCGGCGGAACCGGTAGATCGACTGCTTGCCGTCGCCGACGTAGAACAACTTGCCGGGAACGTCGCCGGCGATCCAGCTCGCCAACTCGACCTGGATCGGGTCGGTGTCCTGGAACTCGTCGATCAGCAGGTGGCTGAATCGCGCGCTCACCGCGGCGCGCACGGCCGCGTTGTCGCGCACGAGATCGCGGGCCCGCACGAGCAGGTCGTGGAACTCGAGCCGGCCGGCCCGCTGGCGAACCGCGGCTGCATCGAGCACGAAGGCGCGCAGCGCGACGAGGAGATGGTCGAGGACTTCGGCGCGGATCACCGCGAGCAGCTCGGCCCGCGCCGCCTCGGCCGATTCGAGGGCGAGGCGGATGTCGGCGACGTCGCAGCCCGGTGCGTAGTTCTCCTTCTTGCCCTTCAGGCCCCCGGAGAACCGGTCGGCGCTCTGGAGAAGATGCAGCGCTTCCAGTTCGTCGGCCGCGTTCTGCAGCCGCTCGGGCAGGCCGGCGAAGGTGGCCATGTGCGTGAACAGCTTGTCGTCGCGGTCGGTGCAGTGGCGGCTCAAATCGATCGCCACGGTGAGGTGGTCGACGACGGCCTTGGCGTCGATGGGCGACAGCGCGGGCGCGGCGATCTTCGCCGCGTCCAGGCGGTCCCAGTGGTCGTTGAAGATCAAGGCGATCTGCCGCAGCTGGTCGTCGAAGCTCAGGTTGAGAGCGGTGGCGCGCAGGATCACCGTCTCGTAGGCCGGATCGGGGAAGAGCTGGTCGAGGAAGGCAGCCCAGCGCTCCTCGAACGCGAGGGTGGACTGGATCTCGTCGAGCACCTCGATGCTCGGCGGGAGGCGGGCCTCGAAGGGATGGTCGCTGAGGATCCGTTGTGCGAAGCCGTGCAGGGTTGAGATGGCGGCTTCGTCGAGCTGTTGCACCGCGTCGCGGTCGCCACTCTCCTCGAGCGCGGCGCGGATGCGCTCACGCAGTTCGGACGCGGCGGCTTCGGTGAACGTGATCGCGGCGATGCCGCGCATGGGGTGGCCGGCTTTGACCAGCGCGACGACACGGCTCACCAGTGCGTGCGTCTTCCCGGTGCCCGCGCCGGCTTCGACGAACAGCGTGCGGTCGAGGTCGGCGGCGAACTCCGGCTCACTCATGCGTCGACCCCCTCGGTGAGCGCCCGGTACGCCTCGAGCTCGGGTGTGTTCTGAACCCGCTCCCACGCCCGGTCGCGATCGGCCTGGCACACGCGGTCGAACTCGCAATACCTGCAGTGCTCCCAGCCGCCCCGCCAGTCCTCCTCACCCGGACGGGCGGGGAAGCGCCCCGCGGTGATGCTCTCCACCAGCACGCCCAGCACGGTGCGCAGCCGGGCGACGGCAGCGTCGTCGACGTCGATGCGGTGCTCACGGAAGTCGGACTTCTCGGCGACCATCCAGTAACGCGACTCCACTTGGGTGGCGTGGTCGCCGAAGCGGGCTCGGGCCGCCAACCCGTACAACGGCAACTGCAAGAGCCGGCCGCGGTCGACGGGATCGTTGGCCAGGCCCCGGTACTTGTAGTCGCCGCCCGTCTTGTAGTCGGTGACGCGCAGCGTGCCGCTGGGCAGGCGGTCGACGCGGTCGGCCGAACCGCTGAAACCGATCTCGCGACCGTCGGGCAGGGTGAGGACGACGGGAACTTCGCCGCGCCGGCCGAAGGTGAGCTCGGCCGCCAACGGTTCGGCGTCGTCGTCGTCCTCGTCGAAGAAACGGCTCAGCTCGCGGCGCATGAGCTCGCGCTCGTATCGCCACAGCAGCGGCACGCCCGTGAGGCCGCGCTCCAGGTAGTCGTCGAACGCCTCCTCGGCCAGCTCGAACAGGCGGTCCCGGTTACGGGCCTCGGGATCATCGATGGCCGCGGTGACGAACTTGTCGAGGACGTCGTGCACGAGCGAGCCCTTGGCCATGGGCGCGATCCGCCGGATCTCCTCGGGTCGCTCCGGCGCGTTCGATGTGCAGGACCTTGGCGTAGAAGTAGCGGGCCGGGCACACCGCATAGGTCTCGAGGCTCGTGGGCGACATCGCCGCCTTGGCATCGAGAGCGGGTCGATGTGACCGGACCCGACGTGGCCGTCGAAACTGCTGAACTCGGTGCCGGCACGGAACGGCGGCCGCGACCAGGCCGGCGCCGAAGTTGGGTAGCTCGGCCGCCAGCACGTGGTCGACCGGATCGCCGCCGCGCTCGGTCCAGTCGAGGAGATCGCGCAGGTCGTAGTCGGTGAGCGACGCCGGTTCGGCGCTGGCCACGCCGTGCTGGAACGAGTCGATGAGTTCGGGCGTCGACATCGGTAGGCAGCCAGCGCGACGGGAGGCGCTCGCGTCGCCGGCGCGGGTCGGTGCGCGGGGTAGATGAGGACGCGGTGGCGTTGCCCGGCGCGATGCCAACGCGGCGCGGAAGTCGGCCAACTCCTCGTCGGATGCGGTCACCGCGGAGGCGGACGTCGTCACCGGCCGCGGCCCGCTCGCGGTCGGGCAGCAGCACGTCCTCGGACCGCCGCCCCGGCAGCGTTCCCTCGGCCAGACCCAGCACGATGACGACGTCGAAGTCGGTGCCGAGTGCAGCGGTGAGGTGGGCGGCGAACACGCCGGCACCGAACCGGCCGTGGCGGCTGGCCGGCGCGGCCAGCTCGGCGGCGACGGCCTGGCGGAAGCGGACGAGGTCGACGGTGGTGCCGACCTCGTCGAGGACTGAGAGCTGCTCGAGGGCCTGGTTGACCTCGCGCCAGGCGTCCTGCTCGTGGTCGGGCCAGCCGTAGTGGCGTGACTCGTCGCCCAGGTACCGGTGGAGCAACGCGCCCGCCCACTCGCTGAGGGCGGCCCACGTCTGACGCCCGCTACCGCGCTCCATGGTGGCGATGAGTTCGGCCACGAAAGCGCGCATGCGCATGGCCCGTTCGATCGACGCGTCGATGCGTTCGATGCGCCACGGCTCGACGTCTTCCTCCAGCGCGAGCGCAACCTTGCGCTCGGCTTGGCCAGCGGCGAAGTTCGTCAGCCTCGTCTGCCATTGCTCGGCGCCTTCGATCACGCCCGCAGCCGCCGGACACGACGTCCCACGGGCTGGCCGACGATCGACTCCCTACCGCCGGCGGTTTCGATGATCGGCGCCGACGCCAGCCAGGCCACGACGTCGTCCCGACGGTACCGACGATCGGGCAGGGCGAGGAGCTGGGTGAGGGCGATGCCGGTGACGGTGTGAGCGAGCGTGCGGACCGCCGGCCCGTTGTGCGGCATGCCGGCCGCGCCGAGCTGCTGGCGGGCGAGCACCGCGTACGGGCTCGTTCGCTCGGCCACAGGATCGGCGATGCGGTGCAGTGGCGTGCCCGCCCGCACCTGCTCCATGACGACGCGCACTGCGGCCCGCATCTCCTCGTCGGGATCGTCGGCCGAGATCACCCGCTCGACGCGGTCGGCGGCGGTGATCGCGTCCCGCTCGATCGTGATCGCGCCGAGGGCGTCGACCATGGCCCGCATCGACGCCGACAGCGACGCGGGAGGTACACGATGAGGCGGCCCAAATCGGCGGCCGCCGGGGTGCGGCGTCTACCGCCGCCAACGCGAGGTCGTGCTCGTCGTAGTAACGCGCCGCGAGACGGTCGCGGGTGGCGACGAAGAGGCGGACGACTTCCGCGGCGCGCGGGCTCATGGCGCCGACCGTGTCGAGCGTGGCCGTGGCGCACAGCCGCAGGTCGGCGAAGGTGCGGTCGAGCGCGGCGACGGTGGTGGCGTGGCCGCCGACCTCGGCGAACAGGCCCAGGGTCGGCCGCCAGCGCGGCGCGGACCGCCTCGGTGCGCACCGCCTTGGTGAGCGGCCTGCGGCCGGCGGCGGCGAGATGGCCGGCGCGCCAAGCAGCTCGGCGACCCGGGCGATCGAGATGAACTGCACGTTGACCAGCCCACCGCGCCTGCGCGCCCAACCGGCGGCGGACCGCGAGGCCGGCATAATTCGACGGCACCGCCACCGTCACCGCGGCCGAGCGGGTCGCCCGCCTTGGCATCCGCGATCGCCCGCGCCAGTTGCTCGATCTCCACCACGGCTCCGAAGGTACGCCCCGGGTGTGACAGCTCAAACGATCGGAAGTCAGTGTCAGGCGGCGCAGGGGTTGGCCAGGGACGCGGCCATCCGGCGTGCCGGCCGGGCTCGAGCGAGTCACCGGCTTCGGGCGGCCACTGTCGAGCACGTGCGGGTGGGCCTTGACGTCTGTCGAGCCGCGTGCCGTCGAAATCCGATCTCGAGCACGAGCGATTCGCCGGCCGGGCCCGTCCGCCGGTCGAAGACGAAGTTGCCGAGCGAGTAGGCCACCACGCCGTCGCCGTCGCGCACGATCGGCTGCAGCACGTGCGGGATGCGCGCCCAGCACGGCAGTGGCACCTGCCTTGCGGAGGGCAGACGGCCAGCTTGCGCTGGCCGTCGTTCGGACAGACTGACGCTCCTCGCCCCAGTGAAGGAACACGATGACGATGTCGGCCTGCTGGCGGGCCTCACGCACCGCGGCCGAAGCGAAACGGGCGCGTTGTACGCCGACGCCACGCCCGGCTGGACGACGGGCCGCCGCCCAGCCTGGTTCGGGATACACGCCGCTGGCCGCGACGAACGCGCACGCGCACCGTACCGCCGGCGACGGTGCTGGATCACCGCCGTGTACGCGGCGCCGTCATCGGCACCGGCCCCCACCGGCTCGACGCCGGCGCCCCGGAGCCGGCCGATCGTGTGAGCAGCGTGGCCGGGCCGTAGTCGAGGCTGTGGTTGTTGCCCAGGCTGGCCACATCGACGCCGGCCTTGGCGAGGAGCGACGCCGCCATCGGCGAGCCGAGGAAGGTGAACGACTTCGTAGCCGGCGTGCCCGCGGTGGTCGGGATCGCCGATGGCCATCTCCACGTTGACGATGCTCAGGTCGGCGTCGCGCAGCGACGGCGCGCACCGCACCGAACGGGTCACCGGCGATATCGTCGGGATCGATCTTGACGTCGCCCACCGCGAACAGCCGCCAGCGGGGCCCGCCCACCGGCCGTCGTCGACGGCGCCGCCGTCACGGTCTGCCACGGGTGTCGGCGATCGTGGTGCTCGGCGCGTGATCACATTGGCGGCCACCGTTCGCCGCGCGATCTGGTTGGTACCGGCACCCGGACGCGGTGGCGACCGACGCGAGCAACACCACCTCCATGACCGCCCCCGATCGCATCGGCCTTCGTCGCACGAGCGATGTGGGTAAGCGGACGACGTGGTCAAGCTGGGATTCAAACGCTGCTCGTCCTGGACATCCGCGACCCGCCGCGTCAGCCGGCCGACATGATCAACACCGATCGCCCAAACGCTCGCCACCGCCTCTCCCCGTGTGCTGCTCTTGCCACGCCGTTCTGGCACGCACGTCGCCGACCAATCGCCGGTCCGGAATCGGTGCAGCCGGTACGCGGCGCCCGAGCGCATGCGATTCCGCGATCGAGCGCCCGCCTCGATCCTTCGGAGGTCTCCGACCGCCGAGGCGGCCGCGGAGTGGCCTTCGCCGGTGGTGGCGGACTCCTGGGGCTGATCGTGCTCGTCGTCAGCCTGCTCAACGGCGGGGGCGATGCCGGACTCCAGATCGGCGGCGCGCCCTCGGAGACAGCGACCTGGCCGCCGAGTGCCAGACCGGCGCGGATGCCAACCAACGCGAGGACTGCCGCATCGTGGGCGTGGTCAACAGCGTCCAGAGCTTCTGGCGCGGCCGGGTGCCGGGCTACCGCGACGCCCAGACCGTGTTCTTCACCCAGGCCACCACTACCGGCTGTGCGGGAGCGCCACGTCCGACGTGGGGCCCTTCTATTGCCCGAACGACGGCACCGTGTACATCGACCTCGGGTTCTACGACGCGCTGCGGCAGCGCTTCGGCGCCAACGGCGGCCCGTTTGCCGAGGCGTACGTGATTGGCCACGAGTACGGCCACCACATCCAGAACCTCCGCGGCGTGCTGGCGCGAGCCCAGGATCGCGACACCGGCCCGCAGAGCAATGCCGTCCGGGTCGAACTCATGGCCGACTGCCTGGCGGGTGCCTGGGCCAGGGGCGCCGAGGACACCGGATTCATCGAGTCCCTCACCGATGAGGACATCCGCGACGGGCTCGACGCCGCCGCGGCCATCGGCGACGACCGCATCCAGAAGGACATCGCAGGGCCGGGTGCAGCCCGAGTCCTGGACGCACGGGTCCTCCGAGCAGCGCCAGCGCTGGTTTTTGGCGGGCTATGAGGCAGGCACGGGCGAGGCCGCTTGCGACACTTTCGCGGTAAATCGGGTCTGACCCCGGCCGGGTTATTGGCCATAACGGACAGAGGCCTGCCTGGAGGCTGGTACTCTAAGCGTCCAGCGATCGGCCGAACCCCGCGGAGGCCGTCCGTCGCGCAGCCCTCCTACCCTGGCTCGCCCTATATCCATGCGCGGAGTGAAGAGGATGGCAATGCCCGAGGGCACCGTGAAGTGGTTCAACGCTACGAAGGGTTTCGGGTTCATTGCACCCGACGGCGGTGGCGAGGATCTGTTCGTCCACCAGTCGGAGATCCAGATGCAGGGGTACCGGGAACTTCCCGAAGGCCAGCGTGTCGAGTTTGAAGTCACGCAGGGCAAGAAGGGCATGCAAGCTAGCGGCGTCCGACCGATTTGAGTAAGACCCTCGCCCGCCGTCGGGACGCCGACGCCGACCAGGACCTGGTCCGGCTCTATCTCACCGATGTCGGTCGTTACCCGTTGCTCACCAAGGACGACGAGGCCCGCCTGGCCCAAGCCATCGAGGCCGGCAAGTCCGCCCGTGAGCGCCTCGAGGGCAAGTGCACCGCCGCCGAGCGCCGCACACTCAAGCGCCAGGTCATCCAGGGCGAGCGCGCCACCGATGAGTTCATCAAGGCCAACCTGCGCCTGGTGGTCTCGATCGCCAAGCGCTACCAGGCTTCGGGCCTGCCGCTACTCGACCTCATCCAGGAGGGCAACCTCGGCCTGATCCACGCGGTCGAGAAGTTCGACTGGCGTAAGGGTTTCAAGTTCTCCACCTACTCCACGTGGTGGATCCGCCAGGCCATTTCGCGCGGCATCGCCAACAGCGGTCGCACGATCCGGCTGCCGGTCCATGCCGCGGACTTCGCCGGCCGTCTGCAGCGGGCGCGTGGCGAGCTGAGCCTCAAGCTCGGCCGTCAGCCCACTCGCGCCGAACTGGCCGAGGAGCTCGACCTCACCGAGGAGAAGGTCGACGAGATCCTGCGGTACGCGCGGGAGCCCGCGTCGCTGTCGGACCCGATCGGCGATGACGATGCCGAGCTGGGCGATGTCGTGGAGGACAAGAACGCAATCTCACCGCCCGAGGCCGCCGCGCTTGCGCTGCTGTCCGACGAGGTGGCGATGATGCTGCTCCCCCTCGACGAACGTGAGCGCGAGATCGTCCGCCTGCGCTTCGGCCTCGACCACGGCGAAGCCCGCACGCTCGAGGAAGTCGGCGAACACTTCAGCCTCACCCGCGAGCGCATCCGCCAGATCGAGTCGAAGGCGCTCACCAAGCTCCGCCATCCCGCCTTCGCCGGCGGCAGCGGCCGCGAACTCCTCGACGACTAGCCGGCAACCTCAGCGGTTCTGAGGTTGCCGCGTCGGCGGAAAGAAGTCACCGGTTCGTCCGTACGCGCGGTGTCGATGCGCACTACTACGACGTCGTCGGCTCACGTGGGAACTCGTCGGCCCGGACGGCAAACGCCATGTGTCGGTGTCGAATCGGTGGAAACCACCGATTCGACACCGACACATAGGTTTGGGGCAGTTAGGGGGCGAGCGGGGTTGGCTGATACCCTGGTGTGCAGCATCCGGCCTACACCGCACAGGCCGCTCGTCGCGTAAGCCCTCTGTTTTGGCTCGCACACTTGAAGCGGAGTCAGAAAGAGAGCAAGACACAATGCCTACCGGCACAGTTAAGTGGTTCAACGCGACCAAGGGATTCGGCTTCATCACACCTGAGGGTGGCGGCGAAGACCTCTTCGTCCACCAGTCCGAGATCCAGATGCAGGGCTTCCGTGACCTTCCCGAAGGCGCACGCGTCGAGTTCGAGGTCACGCAGGGCCAGAAGGGCAAGCAGGCCAGCAGCGTCCGGACGATCTAGCCGTCCGGCCCAGCACAGGGTCTGCGCAGTGGAACACGCCGCTGCACTCAACTGGGAACGCCGCATCGCTGAGCGACTGACGGCGCGCGACAGCAGCGCGCTCGACCGAGCTCTACGACCGGTTCTCCCCGTTCGTCTATCGCTTGGCCAATCGGGTCAACCGCGATCGCACCGCGGCCGAGGACGTCACGCAGGAAGTCTTCCTGCAGCTCTGGGAGCAACCCGGTCGGTTTGATCCCGACCGGGGCTCCCTCAGCGCGTGGCTCGGCACCGTCACCCATCGCGCCGCGGTGGCTTCGGTGCGCCGCCAGGTCGCCAGCTGTCAACGCGAACGGCGCGCCGCGTCGCTCGCCAACAGCTTCGGCGTGCCGGTGGAGGATGTCGCGCTGTCACGGGTCATCGCCGGCAAGGCCCGCGCTGCGGTAGCCGCGTTGCCGAACCCACAACGGCGCGTCGTCGAACTCGCCTATCTCCACGGCCTCACGTTTCGCCAGGTCGCCGAGCGACTGGGCATTCCGGAGGGCACGGCGAAGTCGCGGCTGCGGCTCGCGCTGCGGGCCATTGCGCCCGCGCTGCAACGCGAGGTCGCCGAAGCCGTTTAGGAGAAGTCGGCGCCGGTGGAAACCGGTGGCTCCATACCGTTGCGATGCATGCCGTCCTCGATGCGCGCGATCACGGTGCGCATGACAGCCACGCGCGCGTAGCGCTTGTTCTCGGCCACGATCAGATCCCATGGCCCGAGGTCGTGCTCGGTCCGCTTCAGCATCTCGGCCACCGCCAACTCGTAGTCGGCCCGTCGCTCGCGGTTGCGCCAGTCGTCGGTGGTGAGCTTCCAACTCTTCAATGGCTCGTCGCGCCGGTTCTCGAAGCGCTTGAGCTGCTCGGCCTCGGAGATGTGCATCCAGAACTTCACGAGCACGGTTCCTTCGAGCGCGAGCGAGCGCTCGAACTGCACGATCTCGTCGTAACCCCGCTGCCACTGTTCCTCGGTGGCGTAACCCTCGACCCGCTCGACCAGCACCCGGCCATACCAGGAGCGGTCGAAGACCGCCATGCCGCCCCACCCGGGCAGCTGCGCGTAGAAGCGCGAAAGGAAGTGGTGCCGCTTCTCGTCGGGAGTCGGCGCGGCGAACTGCGCGACCCGGACATGCCGCGGATCGAGCCGAGCCACCAGCCGCTTGATCGCGCCACCCTTGCCCGACGCGTCCCATCCTTCGAACACCACGAGAACGGGTGGACCCAGCGTTCCGTCGCCAACCAACCCACCGAGCACGAGCCGTAGATGAAGGAGACGCCGCTGCGTCGCGACCAGCGCCGCTTCTTCCTCCTCGCGAGAGAGGCGCAGCGAAAGGTCGAGCCGATCGAGTTTGCCCACCCGTCAATTGAAGCGCGTCGTTAGCGCGGCGCGCCGGCGGCGTCGCCGAGCGCCAGGAACAGGCGCACCGCGTCGTCCACCAGTTCGTCGCGGGTCACCTTGATGCGGCCGGCGACCCAGTCAGCGAGAACCTGAGTGAAGCCGCCAAGCAGCACGGACGCGGCGACACGCTGGGTGTGGTCGGCGAACGGCGACTCGCCGTACCGCTCCACTGCGTAGCGCTCCATCAACGCGACCACGCCCTGTCCCGCGTCGACGCGACGGCGGTTCAGCGGCTCGCTCCCCAACCCCTCGACGTAGAGCACCCGGCCGCGACGGCGGTCCGCGTCGACGAACTCGACGATACGACGCACCACCTCGCGTGCTTGCAACGCGGCGTCCTCCGGCGTGGACGCGAACGCCTCGAGCACCTCGCGACCGAGTTCGTCGACCACGCGGTCGTAGACGGCGACGATCAGCTCGTCGAGATCCTCAAAGCTCTCGTAGAAGTACCGGGGGTTGAGCTCGGCCTTTTCCACGACGGCGCGGACCGTGGTGGCATCCCAGCCGTCGGTGCCCAACAGATCGAAGGCCGCGTCGAGCAGGAGCGTGCGCCGCTGCGCTTGGCGTTCGTCGGCGGAGAGCCCCGACCACCGGTGAGCTCGTCGAGTAGAAGTTGGCAACGCCCGTTACCATAATCTACAGTTCGGTCTCGTGGAGAAGGTTGTGGTGGTTGGAGGGGGCGTGGGCGGCCTGGCCGCCGCGTTGGCCTTCGGCCGCAACGGTCACCCGGTCACGCTCCTCGAGCGCGATCCGCTGCCGGCGACGGCGTCGGCCGAGGAGGCCTTCGCGTCCGAACGCCGCGGCGCGCCCCAAGCGCATCAGACTCACGGGTTCCTCGCCCGCGTCGCGGTGTTGCTGCGCGAGCGGTTCCCCGATGTCCTCGACAACCTCAAGGCCGTTGGCTGCATGACGTTGCCGCTGGCGTCCACCCTCGGCGAGCCCCGCCCGGGCGACGAGGACCTCGCCGTTCTCGTCGTGCGCCGCACGACATTCGAGTGGGTCCTGCGCGAGGCAGCGCTGAAGCAATCCCACGTTGCGTTCCACACGGGTGTCGCGGTCGAGGGCGTCACGATGACCGATGGCGTCGTCGACGGCGTCAAACTCGACAGCGGCGAGACCGTCGCCGCCGACATGGTGGTGGCGTCGACCGGGCGACGTGGTGATGTCCCGCGCTGGTTGGCGGCGCATGACATCGACGTGCCCGAGACTGTCCGCGAGAGCGGGCTCATGTACCTCACGCGCTGGTACCGCCTTCCGCCGGACCACGAGATCGACATGGCCAAGCTCGGCGGCGACCTCGGCTTCGTGAAGTACCTCGCCGTCCCCGGCGACGGCCACACATTGTCGATCACGCTCGCCATCAATCCCGACGACAAAGAGCTACGGAAGGCGCTCAGCGATCCCGCGGGCTTCGAGGCCGCCTGCCACGCGTTGCCAGGTCCGTCCCAGTTCTTCAAGAGCGGTCCGCTCGAGCCGTGCGGCGGCGTCCGGCCGATGACCGGCCTGCTCAACCGCATCCGCCGCTTCACCGACGACGCCGGCCAGCCCACCGTGCTCGGCTTCCACGCCATCGGTGACGCGCACACCTGCACCAACCCGCTCTACGGCAGGGGCTGCTCCCTCGCCATGGTGCAGGCAGTGCTGCTCGCCGACGCCGCCACCGCGCACCCCGGCGACGCCGTCGCACGCGCAGTCGCCTATGAGTCGGCGTGCAAGCGCGAGGTCGAGCCGTGGTTCGAGGTCTCGGTGCAGATGGACAAGGCGGGCGCCGATCCGACCGGTTTCATCGGCAACGACGGCGCCGGCGACCGCATGGCCGCGCTGTTCGTCGCCGCCGCCACCGACCCGATCATCGGGCGGGGCCTCGCCCGCTTCTGGAACCTGCTGGCCACGCCGATGGAGATGATGGCCGATGGAGAACTCCTTACTCGCATGGCCGAGGTGATGGCCCATCCCGAGGACTACCCCGTACCGCCGCGGGAAGGCCCGACCCGTTCCGCGTTACTCGCGACCCTGGAGGCTGCATGAGCTTCAACGTCAAGACCAACGGTGTCGAGCTACACGTCGAGGAGGCGGGCGACAAGGACGCACCCGCGGTCGTGTTCCTGCACGGCTTTCCTGAGCTCGCATACTCGTGGCGCCACCAGCTGCCGGCCATCGCCGCCGCGGGCTACTACGCGGTCGCGCCCGACCAGCGCGGGTACGGGAGGTCGTCGCGGCCCGAGCCGATCACCGACTACGACATCGTCCACCTGACCGACGACATCGTCGGTGTGCTCGACGCCATCGGTAAGGAGAAGGCGGTCTTCGTCGGCCACGACTGGGGGTCGATGGTCGCGTCGCACATGGCCCTGCTCCATCCCGACCGCAGCGCCGCGCTCGTCAATATGAGCGTGCCGTTCGCGCCGCGGGGCCCCGTCGGGCTCGTCACCATGCTCAAGCAGGTTTTCGCCGACCAGTTCTTCTACATCCTCTACTTCCAGGAGCCCGGCGTGGCCGACGCCGACCTCGGCGCCGATGCAGGCAAGACCATGCGCCGAATGCTCGCCGGTGTGAAGGTGAAGGAGGGCGACACGCTCGAGGCGACGGGGATGTCGTCGCCGGACCCGGACGCCGGCTTTGTCGACCGCCTGCCCGAGCCCGACGAACTGCCCAAGTGGCTGACGCAGGAGGAGCTCGACTTCTACGCCGCCGAATTCGGCCGCACCGGCTTCACGGGCGGCATCAACTGGTACCGCAACTTCGACCGCAACTGGGAGATCACGCCACAGCTCGACGGCGCCAAGGTCGCGTGCCCCTCGTATTTCATCGCCGGCAAGCAGGACCCGGTTCTCATGATGGCGCCGCCCGGCGCCGGCGCCGCGTTCCAGACCGACCATCGTGGCGACGTCCTCATCGACGACGCCGGCCACTGGGTGCAGCAGGAGAAGGCGGCCGAGACCAACGCCGCTCTACTCGAATTCCTTAAGGGGCTCTAACGCATGGCTAAGCCGCTCAATTTCGGCGTGTTCTACGCGCCGTTCCATCCCGTCGGGCAGGACCCCACGCTCGCGCTCGAATACGACCTGGAGCGCGTTACCGAGTTGGACCGACTCGGGTTCGACGAGGCGTGGTTCGGCGAGCACCACTCCGGCGGCTACGAGCTCATCGGCAGCCCCGAGATCTTCATCGCCGCCGCCGCCGAGCGCACCAAGCACATCAAGCTCGGCACCGGCGTCGTCTCGCTCCCCTACCACCACCCGTGGTTGGTGGCCGACCGGATCGTGCAGCTCGACCACATGACGCGAGGCCGTGTGATCTTCGGCACCGGGCCGGGCGCACTTCCCACCGACGCGTTCATCATGGGCATCGACCCCGTCGATCAGCGCCGCATGATGGAGGAGAGCCTCGAGGCGATCCTCGCGTTGTGGCAGAGCGACGAGCCTGTGAACCGGGAGACCGACTGGTTCAAGCTGCGCGACGCGCGCCTGCAGATGCGCCCGTACACGTACCCGCATCCGGAGGTCGCGGTTGCCGCCATGATCTCGCCGTCGGGCCCGCGGCTGGCCGGTCAGCACGGCGTGTCGCTCGTGTCACTGTCGATGTCGGCGTTCGAGGGCTTCGCCGCCATCGGCAAGGCGTGGTCGGTCGTCGAGGAACAGGCCAAGGTCGCGGGCAGGCCGGCGCCCGACCGGGACACGTGGCGCGTCCTCGGCAACATGCACATCGCCGAGACGCGTGAGCAAGCCATCGACGACTGCACCCACGGGTTGCAGGACTTCGCCAATTACTTCGGTGGCGGCGCCGGGTTCGTGCCGTTGGCCAACGAGGTCGACGGTCCACCCAAGACCGGGCGCGACTACGTGGAGGCCTACGCATCGGCCGGCGGTGTCGTGATCGGCACGCCCGACGACGCCATCGAGTACATCGAGACGCTCCTCGAGCAGTCGGGCGGGTTCGGCACGTTCCTCATGCTCGGTCACGACTGGGCCAATCCCGGAGCGACGATGAACTGCTACCGGCTGATGGCCCGTGAGGTGATCCCCCACTTCAAGGGTCGCCTCGCCGCGCCCAGGGCGTCGCACGACTGGGCCACCGGCAAGCGCAAGGAGATCTTCGGCCGGGCCGGCCAGGCCATCGTCAACGCCATCCAAGACCATGTGGCAGAGACAGAGGGAGGCGGAGGCGGAGACGGAGCCGACCGGGAGCTGAAGGGCGCGGTACAGAGGTGAGAGCGGTCGCGTTGCGCCAGGGCGAGCTGTTCGTCCGCGACGACATCCCGGATCCCGAGCCCGGCTTCGGCCAGGTACTCGTGCAGGTGAAGGCGTGCGGTATCTGCGGCTCTGATCTGCACTTCGCCAAGCACGGCCAGGACATGATCGAGCTGGGCAAGACAATGGGCGGGATGCCGCGGTTCGGCGACGTCGACATGGCCGAAGCGCTGCGGCCCGACCTGTCGCGCGACGTGTTCATGGGACACGAGTTCTCGGCCGAGGTGCTCGAGGCGGGGCCCGGTACCACGGCGCCCCCGGCGGGCACCATCGTCACGTCGATCCCGATCATGCTCACGTCGTCGGGCCTCCGTGACCTGGCGTACAGCACCGAGCTGCCGTCGGGTTACGGCGAGCGCATGCTTCTGAGCGCGCCGATGGTCGTCGAGGTGCCCAACGGGCTCGACCCGCGACACGCGGCGCTAACCGAACCGATGGCAGTCGGCCTCCACGGCGTGAACCGCTCGGGAATCAAGCAGGGCGACGGCGCCATCGTGCTCGGCTGCGGACCCGTGGGCCTGGCGGTCATCGCCGCCCTCAAGCTCAAGGGCGTCGAGCCGATCGTGGCGTCGGACTTCTCGCCGGCGCGGCGAGGGCTGGCGATGACGATGGGTGCGCACGAGGTCGTCGACGCCGCGGCTGCGTCGCCGTTCGACAAGTGGTCCGACGTAGGCGGCGGGAAGTCGCTCCACGTCTACGAGGCGATCGGTGTCCCTGGGATCATCAACGAGGCCATGCGCGCCGCCCCGCCGCAGACGAAAGTCACGGTGGTCGGCGTGTGCATGCAGTCCGATGCGATCACGCCGTTCTTCGGCATTGCCAAGGAGCTCAACATCCAGTTCGTACTCGGCTACGACCCGATGGAGTTCGCCGGGTCGCTCCGGTCAATCGCCGAGGGCGACATCGACGTCGCCCCCATGATCACCGGCGAGGTCGGTCTCGACGGTGTCTCCGGCGCGTTCGAGGCGCTCGGCAACCCCGACGAGCACTGCAAGATCCTCGTCGTGCCCTAGTTAGGGAGCGACGCAGTTCCAGGCGGTAACGCTGAGTTGGCTGTCGTAGCGGTTGGCTGGGTCCGGATCGATCGGCGGGGGCGTCTCCACCCAGATGCCAGCGTCTTCGCACGTGAAGTTCGGCGGGTAGCTGTAATCGCCGCTTCGGGTCACGAGGCCGGTGAAGTCCTGCGTACCAGTGTCGTTGATCCCGGTCCGGGTATCGGCAAACGTCCCGTTGGCCGGCGCGGTGAACTCGCCGCTGTCGGGCACGCACACCATCAGCGCGTACGGCGTGCCGCTGATGGGCAAGTCGTAGGTGCCGGTAGCGGAGCACACCGGACCGCTCGACCCGAGCGCGTCGACCGCGGCGCGCAGCCCGGCCTGCAGCGTCGGCGCCAGCGCAACCGGCTGCGGCTGGCACGCGGTGCCGACACAAATCTCGCCGGCCTGTGATGGTACGACACCGATCCCCGCGCCGATACCCGCAAGCACGGCCGCGACCGCAACGCGCCAACGCTTCCTCATGCCGCCTCCCCGGTTCCCCGAATGATCCTCGTGATTGTGTGTCGCCAACGCGTCGGCCGGTAGTTGCTGCGAGGGTTGATTCGGCATCGCGCCGCGCAAGGGAAACCTGGCTTCATCGCAACCCCTGCCGCCAGTTACGCTGGCAGTGAACAGGAGGGGCCGGGCATGGCTGACTACGTGGAGATGTGGTCGCCGACGGGGCGGCAGATCGTAGCCCTGTCAGGCGGGCGCGCCACGGCAGGAACGCGGCTGGAGAACGACATCGTGGTGAGCGGCGACACCAGCGTGTCGGGCTTCCACCTCGTGTTCGAGGCGTACGGGCCCGGTTGGGCGCTGCGCGACATGGGTAGCCGCAACGGGACGCTCGTCAACGGTGACCGGCTGCTGGGTGAACGCGTCTTGCGCGATGGTGATGAGATCGCGCTGGGTCGGACGCGCCTCGTGTTCCGCACTGAGGACGCGGCGACGCAGCCCCCGACCGACAGCGATGGCGACCGACCGGATATCACCAAGCGCGAGCGCGATGTCCTGATCGAGCTCTGCCGTCCAGTCCTCGACCGCGACCTGTTCACCGAGCCGGCGACGGTCCGCGAAATCAGCGAGACACTTGTCGTCTCGGAGACGGCAGTCAAGCAACACCTCGGCAATCTGTACGCGAAATTCGGGATCGAAGGCGAAAGCGAGCGGCGGCGATCGCATCTGGCCAACGAGGCGATCCGCCGAGGCGTCATCTCGCTAGCGGATCTGCGAGCTACGACGTTGTGACCGACCGCTACCGCGTGGACGCGGTGGTGGTCGATCGGCCCGGTACCCGGCTCGCCCGCGGCGTCGACACGGTCAGCGGCGAGACGGTGGCGATCAAGACCATCACGGGCGCGGATCGCGCTGCGCTCGATCGCGCGGTGGCCGCGGCTGAGGCCTGGCAACGGGTCGGAACGACAGTGGGCGTCGCCGCGGTGCGCGATCTCTCAGTCGACGAAGACGTGCTCACCGTCGTGACCGACTGGGTCGACGGGATCGACTTGGCCAGCCTCGTCCGGTCCGAAGGCCAGCCCGGGCTTCCGTTCGCGCGGGTGCTGCAGTGGCTACGCGAGATTGCCGAGGCGCTCGACCGCCTGCATGCGGCCAACCCGCCGGTGGTACACGCCGACGTCAAGCCCGGGAACATCGTCGTCGGCGATGACGAACGCGCGGTACTCGTCGATGTCTCCGGTCCGACGAGCCCGGGGACCGATGGTTTCCGGGCGCCGGAGGTTGCCGCCGGTTCGCCAGCTACGCCGGCTTCGGATCGCTTCGCGCTCGCCGCCGCGGCCCAGTTTTTGCTCTCGGGCGCGGCACTGCGCGTCGGTGAAATGCCCGACCTCGACCTCGGGCGTCACACCGACGCCGTCGTCGAGGCCTTGGCCGCGGGACTCGCGCCGTCGCCCACCGACCGGCCGACGACGGCCCGTTCGTTCGTCGACGCACTGGCTCCGCCGCACGTCACTGACGCGCTGCCACAACCGGGTACGCCGTTCGTTGGGCGCCGCCGCCAGCGCGATGACGTCGCCGCCGCGCTCGGCACCCACCGATTGGTCACCCTCTGGGGGCCGGGCGGTGTTGGCAAGACACGGCTCGCGCTAGCCGCGGCGGCCGATGCCGCGCACCGGTTCCCCGACGGCATCAGTTTCGCCAGCTTGGCCGGCGCCGACCCGGCTTCTGTTCTCGTAGCGATTGCGACGGCGGTTGGCCTGCCCGGCACGCTCGACGTCTCGGCCGAGGCCATCGCGCAGCATCTGGCCGGCCACGATGCGCTCGTTGTGCTCGACACCTGTGAACACGTGCTCGACTCCGCGGGAGCTGTCGCCGCCGCGCTCGCCGGAGTGGACGGGCCGACTGTTTTGGCCACCAGCCGCCAGGCGCTGGGGCTTGACCATGAGCTGGCCTGCCCCGTCTCGGTGATGACGCGCGCCGACGCAGTGCGCCTGTTCTGCCAGCGCGCGAGTTCGGCCGACCCGACCATCGACCTCGCGGCACCTGGCGCGGCCGGCGTCGTCGAGACGTTGATCAGCGACCTTGACGCGCTGGCCCTCGCCGTGGTGCTGGCCGCCTCGCGTATCGGCGATCTTCCGCTCGCAGCCATTGGCGCCGACGCAGCGAGTCGCACGCCGACACTAGAAGCGACCATTCGTTGGAGTGTCGACCTTCTCCCCGCTGCGGCGGCGACCACGCTCGCTGAGCTGGCCGCGTTCTCCGGGTCGTTCTCACGTGAGGCCGCAGCCGCGGTCGTGGCCGACGAAGCTGCGGTGGCCACCCTGGTCGCCGCCGCGTTGGTGGAGGAAGGGCCGAGCGACCACTTCCGGTTGCTGGATACGGTCCGTGAATTCGGCTCGACTCATCTGCGACACCGGATCGATGCGGATGCAGTTGCGGCCCGACACGCCGCGTATCACCTCGCCCGGGCCGAGTTGGCCGCCGCCAGCCTCGACGCCGGCGACCAGGCCGAGGTCCTCGCCGCACTCGTGATCGAGCACGAGAACGACCGCGCCGCCTTCGAGTTCTTCCTCGCAACCGACCAACGCGATCTGGCTCTGCGCTATGTCATCGCCATGTTCCGCTACTGGAGCCTGGCTGGTGGCGCGATGGAGGGTCGGGTCTGGGCTGAGCGGGCGCTACAGACGACCAGCGGTGTCGCGGCCGAAACCGTCGCCCGGGCGATGGCGCGCGCCGCCGACTTACTGCTCCAATGCTCCGACCACGAAGGCGCGCGCCAGCAGGCCGACAGTGCTCTCACACGCGCCCGCGCCCACGGCGATCGCGGTGCCACTGCTGAAGCCGTCAACGTTCTCGGCACCATCGCCGCTTCGTCCGGAAGGTTCGACGAGGCCCGCACACTCCTGAGTGAAGCCTTGACGCTGGCCACCGCGCTCGGGGACGTCCGCCTTGCCTCGGTCGCGGCCGGCAACCTCGGATGGGTCGAGATGGCTGCGAACAACTTCCCCGCAGCTCAGACAGCGTTGTCGGCATCGTTCGAGAACCTGCTCGCGCTCGGCAACGAAGTCGACGCCGGTAACGTGCTCGCCAACAAAGGTCGTATCGCCCTCGCTCGAGGCGATGCCGACGTTGCGCTCGCCGATCTCACGCAAGCACTCGACCTGCTGCGACGGACCGGACACCGCGCTGGCGTCGGCTTGGTGCTTTCCTACCTCGCCGACGTCTACTACGCGCGCGACGACGCAACTTACGCCGATGCGTCGTACCAGGAGGCGCTTGACATCAACCGCGAGCTCGGGAGTGCGCGAGGGTGTATCGGCCCGCTGCTCGGTCTGGCCCGCACCGCCGATGCCCTCGGCGATGCACGCCGGGCCATGGCCACCGCGGCGGAAGCGCTGAGCCTCGCTCGCGAGCATGCCGGGCCCGACGCAGTGGCCGACGTGCTGATGATGTCAGGCAAGCTCGCCCGTCGGAACGGGCGACCCAACGACGCGCTGGAGCTGCTTCAAGAGGCGCGCCAGTTGAGCGAGAGCGTGCAGGCAACGGCCAACGTCCGCATCCTCGAGGAGCTCGGCGCCGTGCACGAGTTGGTCGGCGACGGTGCGGCTGCCGCCGAGCAGTTCCGCGTCGCCGCCGCCATACGCATCGAGCAAGGCCGTCAACCCGACCCCGAGGACGAAGACGTCCGTGCCGCGCGCGATCGGGCGTTTACGGCATTGGGACCAGGCTGACCACCAGGTCATAGCCCGAGTTCACCGCGGCGATGGGCTGAACGGTCACTCGGTAGAGGCCCCGCGTCACCGCAACCTGCACTCGATCGGTGCGGCCCAGGTCGCGTGCGCAACCAACTGCGCCGGGCGGCTCGATGGGACCGATGCAAACGTCGAACTCTCCGACGATCCCGTCGGCCGCGATCTCGGCCACCAGCGTGCCGGGGTCGCTGACGAAGATCCGACGCGACTCGCACGTGCGACTGCTGATGCCGAAGCAGACGTCGCCGGTAGGCGCGAGGATCGCCGAGTCGGTGTTGGGCTCACCGTGCCACGCCTGCACCGGGTGGGCGGCCGAGAGCACGGCGTCGTAGCCGGTCATCGTGCCGCCGCTGCCGCCGACATCGAGGCGGATCGGACAGGTCACTCGCATCATGTCCGTAACGGTGGTGAGCGCAACCGGCAGCATCGGCGCGCCGACTACGTCGCGCCTGGTCGCGAACTCGACCGCCTGCGCGTCCGCCGCACCGGCGAGAGCGGGAGTAAAGGCCGATCGATGCGCGGTGATCGTTATTCGGTCGGCACCGACATCGAACATCGCAGTTGCCGGGCCACTGTCAGCGGTGGCGCTCATGCCGTTCACCGAAGAACGCGACGCATAGAACCTGTGCGCAGCGCCACTAACCGTGAACGTCAGCTGCACGCTCATCCCGATGCTGTAGGTGGGATCCGCCGATCCGAGGTCGGCGACAGTAAGGGTCGCACCGACGATGCCCTCAGACGTACTCGTGAGGCGGCCGTCAACGATGTCGAGCGCGGGGTCGTACGGGAGCAACGCCGGTATGAGCTCGAGGGGCGTGGTCTCACCCTCCGGATCACTGGCCCCATTAACACCCGGAGGGCAACGAGGTGAAGGGGTCGACGGCGGCGCGCCGACGGCCCGCTCGAGGGCGGCGGTCACATCGAGGAGTCCGTGGCCCTCGTCAAGGCTGATAGGCGTCGTGGCGTTACTCGGGTCGGTGTCGAGCGCCGCCGATGTCGGGAACCGGTGCGCGGTGTCCTCGAGAATGTCCTCGATCTGAGCGGGGGTGAGATCGTGGCGGGCCTGCCTCAGCAGTGCCACCGCGCCGGCGACGTGGGGAGCGGACATCGACGAGCCGGTAAGCGCGGCGTAGTCGGGGTCGGTTTGCGGTGCCACCACATTGGCCGGATCGAGCCGGCACACAGGCAAGGCGAGGCGACAGGCTGCGGTGATCGACACACCGGGGGCGGCGAGGTCGGGGTACGTCTCCGGGCGCCCGCGTTGGCCACGCGAGCTGGCGCCGGGGATCGTGCCGTCGCGGTCTCCGACGCCACCATCGCCGTAAGTCGCAACGGTGAGAACGCCCGGCGTCGGGTCGATGCCGAAGGTGTTCGACATGTTGGTCGTGCCGTCACCGCCATAACCGGTCACATCGCCGTTGCCATTGGCGAAGACGACCACCACGCCCTCGCCGACGAGCCGGCGTTGCAACTGCACGATGGCATCCTGCGGGTTGAACTCCGGGTCACCACCGGCGGGACCCCAGGACGCGTTCACCACACTGACCGGCGGACAGACCGTCGCCGGCACGTCGGCGCCGCACGGCGCTTGGTGGTGACGCACGAGCCAGTCGAAGGCGGCAATTGGCCCGAGCATCGCCTCGTACGCGCCGATGGAAATCGCCAGCACCGATGCCCCCGGCGCGATGCCCCCGACCGCGAGCCCGCTCTCGGTCCGTCGTGCCCGTCCGGCGGCGATGCTCGCGACGTGCGTGCCGTGACCCCCGGCCGAGATCGTGTCGCTGTCGTTCACCGCGGTGACGTCGACGAACAGCGAGTCCGCGACATCGGGCTGCGCAGCTCCATCGGGACAGAGGCGCGGTGGGACGTCGCCCACTGCGGGGTCCGACGCATACACGCCGACGTGATCAATACACGCCAGCTTCAGGTTGCGGACAACCGCACTCTTGGCGCCGTCGTCGAACATCGGATGGGTGCCGTCGACGCCAGTGTCGACAACCGCGATCGTCTGACCCGTCCCGTCGAATGGGCCACCGGCAATCGGGCGGGCCGTCGCATCTGTGGCTCGGACGGCTGCACGGCTCGTGTCCAGGAAGTACCGGAAGCGCCGCTCGGGCTCGACGTACGTCACCTTGCGGTCGCGTCGCACCGCGTTGATCGCCGCTACTGGACCACTGGCAACCGCGACCGGCAGCGCTGCGAGCTTGTGCACCACGCGGAGCCCGGCCCGCCGCGCCGCGCCGGCCGCGGCATCCGCCGATCCTGCGTGTACGTAGACCGAAAGAAGGCGGTCACCGCGGCGGCCACGCGGAGCCTCGCGAGCACGCGCCGCGGATAGCGACAGCACAGTGAGCGCGACGGCAACCGCGACCATGACACAGACCCCCCGGCGCCCCACGGAGACAACGGTACCGAAAAAAAGTTGGAATGCCGACTAAGACGGTGCCCCGCTCGGAAGGCCGAGCGCCCCTGAACCTTGCTGCCTTACTCGCGCGCCCGGTCTAGGTCGAGGTAGTGCGCCGCGACCCTTACTTCAAGGCCACCACCGACGCCCGTCACCGCGGGCGTGGCCCGATTGCTTTTGCATTTCGCATCGGTATCGTCAGTTAGCGACGGCTCACATCGGGGGC
Source organism: uncultured Actinomycetes bacterium (assembly GCA_963742585.1). GTDB lineage: Bacteria > Actinomycetota > Acidimicrobiia > Acidimicrobiales > JACDEA01 > JACDEA01. Next base: position 77,866 of record CAVUMI010000009.1, on the reverse strand, counting down.
GGGCCGGGGCAGGGGTTTCTTGTCGACGCACACGTCCCTCTAATGGGTCGCGCAACTGCACCGACAACCAGCACAGGAGACCCTCAAATGCGAAAGCTTCTCAAGCGATTCGGCGTCTTTGGCGCGATCACGCTCGCCCTGATGGGCGTGGGCGTGGCGTTCGCGGCATGGACGGCCACCGGCGGCGGCAGCGGCTACACCCAGGCGACCACCGCGCAGGCGCTGACCACCGTCGACGTATCGGCCAACACCGCCGACCAGCTCTATCCCGGTGGCGACGGCGACGTAATCCTGCGTATCAGCAACCCGAACCCGTATGGCGTCGACGTCACGTCGATCACGGGGAGCGGCGCGATCCTCTCCGGCATCGCCGCGTGCGACGCCAGCAACGGCGTCACCTTCACCAACCAGTCCGGCACGTGGCACGTCAACGCGGGCTCGACGACCGATGTGACGCTCACCAACGCTGCACACATGTCCAACGCGTCGGTCGACGCATGCCAGGGCGCGACGTTCACGGTTCCGGTGTCGCTCTCCGGCTTGAGCAACCCATAAGTAGCTGACGAGGAACGAACGAAGCTGACGTGACGCGAACGCGTCACACGAGGGCCGGCGCATCGCCGGCGATCCTCGTGCTGGTCGTTGCCGTCCTCGGCCTGCTCATGCAGGCCGGGGGCGGTGCGCGCCCGCGCCACCTTCCGCTCGTTCTCGCCGACGTCCCTATGGCCGGGCCCTTCACCATCGCCGGCTCGGTCAGTGGCTTGTATCCCGGAGCGCACAAGGTGCTCCCGCTGTCGATCAACAACCCGAACCCGTACGCGCTGGCGATCACGTCGTTGAGTGCCACCGTCGGCAACTCGGACCATGCCGGGTGCGCTGCCGCCAACGTCAGCGTGACGCCGTTCAGCGGATCGGTCGTCGTGCCGGCGAGCAGCGTCGGCATCATCAACCTCGCTGTCGACATGGTGGTCAGCCCGCCCGATGCGTGCCAGGGCGCGACCTTCCCTCTGACGTATACCGGTGCCGGGATACGCACGCCGCTCCCGACCACCATCAGCGCCGAGCCCGTCGTTGCCCGGGTCGGAACCCCGACCCAAGTCACCTTCGGCCAGTTCAGTGCCGCGCTTCGCGTCACTGGCACGACCGATGCGGTCGCCGGCCGGACGATCGTGTTCTCAGTCAAGAGTGCCGTGGTGTGCCAGGGAGTCACTGACGCTGGCGGCCGAGCCGCATGCGGCGGTCTGCTGCCGAGCGTCAGCGTGCTCCTGAATCTGCAGTACACGGCGCGCTTCGCCGGTGACACCGCGTACGAGCCTTCGTCGGCCACCGCGTCGCTACTCGTCGTGAGGCTCATCCGGTGAAGCGCGTTGGGATGATCTCAGTCGCTCTCGTGGCGTTGAGCATGGTCGTGCGACCGTTGCCGGCATCAGCCGGGTGGGCGCAAAACGCGCCGGGCGCCGGCTACAGCCGGGCGCGGACGATGCCGGGTGGCAACACACCAATCGTCTCTGTCGCCGCCACTTCGGCCACCGTTTCGTGGGCGGCAAGCAGCTTCGTCGCCGGACCCGCGGTGGCCGGCTACGTCGTCCGCCGCTACGACTCGGCCACGATGACTCCCGCGGTGATCGGCGCCAACTGCAGCGGTGTCGTCGCCGCGCTGGGCTGTGTCGAGGCCAACGTGCCGCCCGGGACGTGGCGCTGGTCGGTGCAGCCTGCACAGGGCAACTGGCGAGGCGCCGAGAGTGCCGCCAGCGTGCCCGCGATCGTCGCCGCCTATTCGAACGAGGTACTCGCTGACGGCCCCGGCTTCTACTACCGGCTTGGTGAGGCTTCGGGCACCGCGGCCGCCGACTCTTCGGGCAACGCCCGCAACGCGACGTACGCTGCCGCGGGCGTGACCAAGGGCGTCGCCGGTGCCCTGGTCGGCGACCCGAACACGGCGGTGACGTCATCACTCGCCGCCGGCGATATCGCGACCTACGCATCTGGTGTTGGGTTACCAACTGGCAATGCCGTGCACTCGATCGAGGCGTGGTTCAAGACCACGTCAACCGCCAACAACGCGCTCGTCGGCTGGGGCACGTTCAGCGGTTTCCACCAAATCAACGTGTTTGGTGGAAACCAGATTTCGTACGAGAACGCCTCCGCCGGCGGCCTGCAGGTGACCGTTCCCGCGTACAACACCGACGGGTTGTGGCACTACGTGGTTGTGACCCACGACGGCACAACCCAGCGCCTGTACTACGACGGAGTGCTCATTGGCACCAGAGCGTCAACGCTCTCCATACCAAGTGGTCAACCACTCCACATCGGCGGCAACTCGCAAGGCACCTCCAACAAGGGTTCGCTCGATGAAGTCGCGGTGTACCCCGGGGTGCTGACGCCGGCGCGCATCGCCGCCCACTTCGCCGCATCGAACCAGTCGTCGCCGCTGCCGCCGGGCGCAACGGGGGTGGTCGTGGTGCCCGGCACCAACTCGGCCGCAGTGAGCTGGAACGCCATCGCCATGCCACCGGGACGCGTCGCGGTCAGCACCTACAAGGTGACGGCGTTCCTCGGCGCCACGCCCGTCGCCACCCAGTTCACGACCGCGCCGACGACGTCGACGACGTTCACCGGGCTCGACGGCGGCGCCACCTACACGTTCGCGGTCGCCGGGATCAACACCTTCGGCGCCGGTCCGGCGGGCACGTCGTCGCCATCGACAACGCTGGGCGCGGGCGTGTCCTTCCGCTCGACGGTCATGGCCGACGCGCCGAGCTACTTCTACCGCCTCGACGAGCCCGCGGGGAGCGCCTTCTCCGCGGAGCCGGCGAAGGACTACTCGGGCAACAGCCGCAGCGCGACGTACGGCGTGTCGGGCATCACGAGGGACGTGCCCGGCGCCATAGTTGGTGACAGCGACACTGCCGTAACCAGCACCGCGCCCACAGATGTCGCTGCCCGGTCCAGCGAAGCGTCGATACCGACGGGCAACGCGGTGCACTCGATCGAGGCGTGGTTCAAGACCACGTCAACCGCCAACAACGCGCTGGTCGGCTGGGGCACGTTCAACGGCTTCCACCACCTCAACGTGGCCAGCGGCAACACGATCTCATATGAGGACGGCAACGCCGGCACCCTCCAGGTGACCGTTCCGAACTACAACACCGACGGACTGTGGCATCAGGTCGTCGTGACGCACGACGGCTCGACACAGCGCATGTACTACGACGCGGTCTTGATCGGGACTCGAGCGTCGACGTTCTCGATCCCGGGCGGTCAGCCGTTGCACATCGGCGGCAACGCACGCGGCACGCCGCTCAGCGGTTCGCTGGACGAGGTCGCTATCTACCCAAGCGTGCTGTCGCCGGCGCGCATCGCCGCGGACTTCGCCGCCTCAGGCCAGACGACGGTGCCGCTGGCGCCCACCAATGTGGTGGCGACGCCGGGCACCAACGCGGCCAGCGTCACATGGACCGCGGCCGCGGTGCCTCCCGGTCGTCCCATAGTGACGTCGTACGTCGCCACCGCGTACCTCGGCAGCATCCCGGCTTCGTCGGTAGTTGTGAACGGGGCCACCACCAACGCCAGCTTCACCGAGCTCGACGGCGGGGCGACGTACACCTTCGGCGTCGGGGCCGTGAACTTCTTTGGCTCTGGGCCTTCGGGTATGTCGAGCGCGGTCACCACCGCGGGCACCGGCACGTCATACCGGACCACGGTGATGGCCGATGCCCCGAGCCACTACTACCGCCTTGGTGACCTCGCGATCAGCAGCCCCGCGCCCGACTACTCGGGGAACGGGCGGGACCTCGTCTACGAGCGGACTGCTCTCGCGGCGAGCACCACCGGTGCGCTGACCGGCGACAGCGACGGCGCCGTCACCGGCACCGGGGCTGGTCCCATCGCCACCGGATCGAGCGCCGCCCTCCCGACCGGCGGCGCACCGCGGACCGTCGAAGCCTGGTTCAAGCGGACCTCGACTAGCTACCAGGCGCTGGCCTCGTGGGGCGACAAGAACACCAACCAGGACGGCATCTTCGCGGCGCGCAATGCCACCAGCCTCGACTACTGGCAGGGGCCGACCTTTGCGGTGAGGGTCGAAGGCCTGCCGAACATGAGCGACGGCGCGTGGCACCACGCGGTCTTCACCTACGACGGCACCACCGGCCGCATCTACCTCGACGGCGTGCTGCGCCAGACCACCACTGTCGTCCTCAACACCGCGGCGGGAACCCCCTTCTACCTCGGCAGCGACGACTTCAACGAGCACCTCAACGGCTCGCTCGACGAGGTCGCCGTCTACCCCGTCGCCCTCACCCTCGGGCAGATCCAGGCGCACTACGCCGCTCGACTCTGATTTCTCGCCTCTGGAGTGATCCAAAGGCGTGGGCAGCCGCGAATACATGGCATGTCCACCGCACTCCTTGAACAACCAGGGATCCCCGAGTCGATCGAAGTCGATGACCTCGAGCCTCGGGTACCTGTCAATTGGGTGATGGCGGTGCTCACCGGCATTGTCGTGTTCGGGCCGGTGGTGGCGCTGGCCGGCGTGCTGGTGAGGTTCTGGGGCCATGGCGTGAGCCTGCGGGACGTCGTGATGGCGGTTGTCCTCTACGTCATCGCCGGCCACGGCGTGACCGTCGGGTACCACCGGCTCTTCACTCACCGCAGCTTCAAGGCCAACCGCCCGCTGAAGATCGCGCTGGGGCTGGCCGGCTCGCTCGCCTTCGAGGGCGGCGTCATCGCCTGGGTCGCCAATCACCGGTGCCACCACGCCCATACCGACCGGGAGGGCGATCCCCACTCTCCGGTCGGCGTGGGTCGAGGCCTGCGCGCCGAGCTGGGCGGCTTGTGGCACGCGCACATGGGCTGGATGTTCAATCCTCCGGCAGTATCGAACGAGCGCTACGCGCCCGACATGCTGGCCGACCCCGACATGCGCCTGGTCGACAAGCTGTTCCCGGTGGCCTGTGTGGTGACCCTCGCCGCGCCGTTCGGCATCGGCTGGCTCCTGGGCGGCACGTTCGGCGCCGCGCTCGAGCGGCCTGCTATGGGCCGGCATCATCCGGATCGGCCTGCTGCACCACATCACGTGGAGCATCAACTCGATCTGCCACACATTCGGCAAGCACCCGTTCCGCACCGGCGACCGCAGCGGCAACGTCCGGCTGCTTTCGATCATCTCTATGGGCGAGTCCTGGCACAACGCCCACCACGCCTTCCCGGCCTCGGCCCGCCACGGCGTTGAGCGCGGTCAGATCGACTCGGCCGCCAGCATCATCCGCGGCTTCGAGCGGCTCGGCTGGGCCCGCGATGTGCACTGGCCGTCGGAAGAGCGGGTCGCCAGCAAACGTCGGTAGGGTTCGCCTCTGTAACGCGCCCCGCCGGCGGGGGAACTAGCAGTCATAACCATCACGGGAGGATGCTGGCGATGACCACGACCGAGACTCAGTTCGACGAGGCCAGGGCCGAGGAGTTCGGCGGCCGGATGGTGGAGCTGCTGAACAACAGCCTCCTGTGCCTGATGACCAGCGTCGGGCACCGCACCGGCCTGTTCGACACGATGGCCGTGCTGCCGCCGGGGACGAGTGAGGAGATCGCCGACAAGGCCGGACTTAACGAGCGCTACGTGCGCGAGTGGCTCAACGCGATGACCGTCGGCCGCTTCGTCGAGTACGACGCCGCGAACAAGACCTACCGACTGCCGGCCGAGCACGCAGCCTCGCTGACCCGGGCGTCCGGGCCCGGCAACCTCGCCAACATGACCCAGTTCGAGTCACTGATGGGTGGCGTGGAGGACGACATCGTCGAGTGCTTCAAGCACGGCGGCGGGGTTCCCTACGCCAAGTACCCGAAGTTCCAGGAGCTGATGGGCTCCATGAGCGCCGAGCTGCACGACGCAGCCCTGATCGAGGGCGAGCTGGCGCTGGTGCCCGGCCTCATCGACCGCCTAAAGAAGGGCATCGACGTGGTCGACATCGGTTGCGGGCAGGGCCACGCCATCAACCTGATGGCCAAGGAGTTCCCCAACAGCCGCTTCACTGGGTGGGACTTCTCCGAGGAGGGCATCGCCGCCGCGCAGGCCGAAGCCGAGGCGATGGGCGTGAAGAACGCGACCTTCGAGGTCAAGGACGCCTCCAAGATCGACGGGTCGCAGCAGTTCGACCTGATCACGGTGTTCGACGCCATCCACGACCAGGCCAAGCCCGACGTCGTCCTCAAGAACATCGCCAACTCGCTACGGGACGACGGCGTGTTCCTGTGCGTTGACGTCGCCGGGTCGAGCAACGTCGAAGAGAACATGGACCACCCGCTCGGGCCCATGATTTACTCCGTCTCGACCTTCCACTGCATGACCGTGTCGCTCGCGCTCGACGGTGCGGGGCTCGGCACGATGTGGGGGGAGCAGAAGGCGAATCAGATGTTCAATGAGGCCGGCTTCACCAACGTGGAGACCCACAAGGTCCCCGAGGACATCATGAACGTGTACTACATCGTCACAAAGAGCTAGCGCCGGGAATTCTCAGGTCGGGCGCCGCGTTGCCGATGGAGCAGCACGGACCAAACGCCCCGAGGAACCCAAATGAGCCGACGCATCCGAAACCGCTTCCACCGCAAGCCCCTGGCGCTGCCCTACGCCACGCCGCCCCGCACCGGCGCGGTCCACTTCGACGAGAGCCTCCACACCGCGGCCGAACTCATCGCCGTCCACCACCCCGCCGCCTAACCCGTCCCACGACCCACCGAACTGGCGCGCGAATCGCGGCAGAAAATGGCGCGATTCGCCGCGCCAGTACGCGACCGGGCACGGTCGGGACCGGGCACGTCGACCGGGCACGTCGGGACCGGGCACGCTCGGGGGGTCTGCGACAAGGCGGCGAAGTTGTCGCACTGTGGCAGCGAGGCGGTAAGATGAGGGGCGATGGGCGAGGTGCTGCCGCTACCGGTTTTGGAAGCCGGGCTGCCGCCCGCGCCGCCGCCTGAGCTCGACCCCTATCTGGACGCCGCCGCCCGCTGCTTGGCCCGCCATGGCATCGGCCGCACGTCGGTTCAGGACGTGGCCCGCGAGACGGGCGTCAACCGGGCGACCGTCTACCGCCAGGTCGGGACGGTGGAGGACATGGTCCGCTTGCTCGTCGCCCGCGAGCTTTACAACCTCACGCGAGCGGTCGACGGTCTTCAACTCCAGGCGGCGACCGGACCGCAAGTGGTCGTGCGCCTCGTCGCCGCCGTCGTGCGCCACGCCCGCAACCATCCGGTGATGCGCAAGGTGCTGGCCGACGAGCCCGAGCTGATCGGCCCGTTCCTGATCACCTACCTCCCCGACGTCGTCCGCCAGGTGGCCGAACGGGTCACGCCGGCGCTCGAGTGGGCCCAGCGCAGCGGCGCCCTCGCCAAGCGCGACCCCATCGTGCTGGCCGAGTGGCTGGTGCGCATCGGCGCGTCGCTCATCCTCGACCCCCTGCCCGACGATGAGATCGAGCCGTTCCTCAGCGAACTACTCACGCCCGCCCTCAAGAAGGAGCGCACTGTCGGTGGAAATCGCGCATCTAGATAACAAAAGCACCGACACTCCAAGCGAAGCGGCGCAAGCAGAGATTGATTTGCGGCGGTTGGCGCCGGCGGACGCGGCGCGGCTGCTCGAGATCGTGATGGTGCTGGCGCGTAACGGGTTGGTCGTCGTGGCCAGACGCAATCGCCGGATCGTGCTGTCGCCCCAACGCCAAGCGCCCCGCGCCCTCGCCGTCGCACTCCGGCGCTCCTTCGCGCAGCTCGGGCCGACGTTCATCAAGTTCGGCCAGGTCGTGGCGTCGTCACCCGGGCTGTTCCCCCGCTTTCTGGCCGACGAGTTCCGCAGCCTCCTCGACGACGTCCCGCCTGAACCGGCCTGGCGCATTCGCAGCACCATCGAGCGCGAGCTGGGCGCGTCCATCGAGTCGTTGTTCGTCGATTTCGACGACACTCCCCTCGCCGCGGCCAGCGTGGCCCAGGTCCACAAGGGCGTGCTGCGATCCACCGGCGAGACCGTCGCAGTCAAGGTCCGCCGCCCTCGGCTCCACGGCAAGACGAGCGCGCGACCTTCGCCTCATGCGGATCCTGGCGGTGGTGCTCAGCCGCATGGGCGCCATCGGCGAAACCCTGAATCCGGTCGCCATCATCGACGACTTCGCCGCCACCCTCCGCGTCGAGCTCGACTTCCGCAACGAAGCGGCGGCCATGACCGAGGTGGGCGAACTCTTCGCCGCGCATCGCCGGGTCGTAGTCCCGACGCCGATCAGCACCATGGTCACCGAACGGGTCCTGGTGATGTCGTTCATCGAGGGCACGCCGGTAGACCAGGCCAACCCTGATGAGATCGACGACCTGGTCGGACTCGTCCGGGCCGGAGTCCAGGCGTGGGTGGGCAGCACCCTCGAGCACGGGCTGTTTCACGGCGACGTGCACGCCGGCAACCTGTTCATCACGCCCGACGGCAAGATCGCCTTCCTCGACTTCGGCATCATGGGCCGTCTGGACGAGCACGCCCGCGTCGTCCTGCGCAAGGCGCTCCCCGCCGTCCTCATCGAGAACGACTTCGCCGCCGTTACCGAAGCGGTGTTCGAGTTGGGCGCGGCGACCCGGCCGGTCGATCTGACCGCCGCCACCAACGATGTGGCCGAACTCGTCGGCCCGGTGCTCACCCGGCCGCTATCGGAGTTGAGTTACGGCGAGCTGCTGAGCGACGTACTCAGCGTCGCCGTCCGCTACCACGTGCGCCTCCCCGCGAGCTCGTGCTCGTCATCAAGCAACTTCTCTATTTCGAGCGTTACTCGAAGGCGCTGGCACCCGACTACCCGCTCCTCGCCGACCCGCGCATTCTCGAGCACATCGTCGGCCTCAGAACCGCGCCGATTGAGCGGCCGGTGCTGTCGACCCGCCCGATCAGCCGGTCGAGCGAGAGCGAAATGGCCGTCGTGCGGGACCCGGCCACGCTGACCTTCACGTGGGATTACGACGGCGACCGCCCCGAGCTGTCCAAGCTCTACGACAAGGCCAAGCGATCTCAGTGGAACGCGACGACCGACATCGACTGGTCCATCGAGGTCGACCCGCTCGATACCGGTGGGCTGGCGTCATACCTGCCGATGATCGCCGCGTCGAGCTTCGAACGGTTCAACGAACGAGAGGTGGCCAACGCCGCCCATCAGTTCAACGCGTGGATCACCAGCCAGTTCCTGCACGGCGAGCAGGGCGCGCTGGTAGCCACCGCCAAACTCATATAAATTTTTTTTTTTTTTTTTTTTTTTTTTTTTTTTTTTTAATTTAATTAATTTTTTATTTTTTTTAAAAATTAAAAAAAAAATATAAAAATTTAAAATAAAAAAATTAATATTTATTATTATTTATAAAATTAATAAAAAAAATAAAATTTAAAAAATAATAAATAATAAAAAAAAAAAAATAAAAAAAAAAAAAAAAAAAAAAAAAAAAAATATTAAAATAAAAAAAAATAAAATTAATTTAAAAAAAAATAAAAAATTAAAATATAAATAAAATAAATAAATATATTATTAAATTAAAAAATTAAAAAAAAAATAAAAAAATTTAAAATAAAAAAATTAATAAATAATATTATTTATAAAATTAATAAAAAAAATAAAATTTAAAAAATAATAAATAATAAAAAAAAAAATAAAAAAAAAAAAAAAAAACCCCTTCCGTCGAGCAGGTCCCGTCGGTCGAAGCGAAGTTCTACGGTGCGACCCAAGTGGCCGACGAAGCCCGCCACGTCGAGGCCTACGCCCGCTACCTCGACGAGAAGCTCGAACTCACCTATCCCGTCAACGCCAACCTCCGCGAGCTCCTCGAGCTGATCGTGGCCGATCCTCGGTGGGACGTCACCTACCTCGGCATGCAGATCATCGTCGAGGGCATCGCGCTCGCCGCCTTCGGGCTCATCCACCAGTTCTCCACCGAACCGCTGATCAAGCAGATAACCCGCTACGTGATGGCTGACGAGGCGAGACACGTCGCCTTCGGCGCGCTGTCGCTCGCCGGTGTTTACGACGAAATGACCTCGGCCGAGCTGCGCGAGCGGGAGGATTTCGTGGTCGAAGCGGCGTGGCTGATCCGCGACCGCTTCCTCGCCGAGGACGTGTGGGAGCGGCTCGGTATCCCGCTCGACGACGGGCTCCGCGACTCGGCCAACTCGCCGATGCTCCAACTCTTCCAACGGGTGCTCTTCGCCAAGATCACTCCCAACCTCCGCAAGATCGGGCTCCTCTCGGATGACCTCGCGGACGCCTCGTCGCCATCGGAGCCATCGGGCTCGACTAGCCGGCGAGCTACCATCTCCCGCAAGGGGGAACATGCACGACCTGAGGCCGTACGTGCCGCGGCTCGTCCTCGAGTGGGCCGCCGAGACGCCGAAGAAGCGCTACCGCGCCATCGAGGGAACGCTCGTCTTCTGCGACGTGTCCGGGTTCACTGCTCTTTCCGAACGACTGGCGCGTCTCGGCAAGCTCGGCGCCGAGGAGCTCAACGAGACGCTCAACGGCGTGTTCTCCGAGCTGCTGGCCCGGGCCGCCGACTTCGGCGGGAGCCTGCTCAAGTACGGCGGCGACGCTGTACTCGTGTTCTTCTGGGGCGACGACCACGCCCGCCGGGGCGCGGCGGCGGCCGCCGGTATGCGCAAGGCATTGCGCACGGCCGGCAATGTGCAGACGGCTGGCGGACGCGTCCGCCTGCGCATGTCGGTCGGCGTCCACACCGGCACGTTCGACTTCTTCCTCGTCGGCGGGTCGCATCGCGAACTGGTTGTTGCCGGGCCGGCCGCCACCCTCACCTCCGCGCTCGAGGCCGAGGCCGACGCCGGCGAAGTGCTCATCAGCCGAGCGACTGCCGAGTGCCTGCCGCAATCCTGCCTCGGCGAGAGCAAGGGCGACGGCGTGCTTCTGCGGCGGGCGCCGGCCGCGCCGAAGGTCGATCCGGCCGCTGCCGACTTGCCCGACGGTCCCGATCCTGGCCAGTTCGTCCCCGAGGCGCTGCGCCGGCACCTCGGCGCGGGTGGTCACGAGCCGGAGCATCGGTTGGTCGCCGCCGCCTTCGTCGCGTTCGTCGGTCTCGACGGTGCGCTTGCTCGTGACGGCGGTGACGCGGTGGCAAACGGCTTGGAAGAGTTGCTCACCGCCACGCAGCGCCACTTCGACGAGCACGGCATCGCCTTCCTCACCACCGACATCTACGGCGACGGCGGGAAGATCTTCGCGGCCACCGGCGCCCCGCGCACCTGGGCCAACAACGAGGAGCGCATGCTGCGCGCGTTGCGCGGGCTGCTCGACGAAAAACACGCGTTCGAACTGCACGCCGGAGTGCAGCGGGGGTACGCCTTCGCCGGCGACGTCGGGCCCGACTTCCGGCGCACGTACACATTGCTCGGGGACGTCATCAACACCGCGGCGCGCGTGATGGCCAGCGCGCACCACGGCCAGCTGCGCGTGATGCCCGAGGTGCTCCGCCGCTCGTCGACGCTCTTCGAGACCAGCGAGCAGGAGCCGTTCGCCGCCAAAGGCAAGGCGGAACCACTCGTCACCCATGCCGTCGGTCACGTCGTCGGGACGCGCATCGCCGAAACCAGCGATCTGCCACTGATCGGGCGCGACGGGCTACTGGCCGGGGTCGTCAACGCCGCCCGTGGCGCGCTGGCCGGGGCCGGCGGTGTCCTCCAGCTCACCGGTCCCGACGGGATCGGCAAGACCCGACTGGTCGACGAGGCACTATGTGTGATCGGCGAGGTAGATGTCTTCGCCACGAGCGCCGACGAGTACGGACAGGCCACGGCCTATGCGGCGGTCCGTCCGCTGGTGGCCGGCGCACTCGGCGTGGCCGACGCCGCGACAGTGGACGCGCTACGCGAGCGCATCGATACCCTCGCTCCCGGCCTGGCCCCGTGGTTGCCCCTGGTCGCCACGCTCTTCGGACTCGACCTCCCGCCGACGCAAGAGATGGCGCGGCTGTCGGAACACCTCCTGCCCGAGCGCCTGCGCGCAACGGTGACCAGGCTGCTGGCCGCCGCTCGCCCGGAGAGCACCGTGTGGAGGGTCGAGGACGCCCACCTCATGGACGAGCCATCACGGCTCCTCGTGGTCGACCTCGCCGCGGCGACGGCGGATCGGGGGTGGCTCGTGCTGGTGACCGCGCACACCGATGCCGCGGTGATCGCCGGGGCGCCATCGCTCAACGTCGGACCCCTCGATACCGATGCCAGCTTGACGCTGCTGCGCACCGCCGCCCCCGGTCGGTACCTCCCGGATCAAGCGCGTCATCTCGCCGAACAGGCGGGCGGTAATCCGCTGTTCCTGCGGGAACTGGCCGCGGCCGACACGCAGGACGGCGCGCTCCCCGATTCCGTCGAGGCCGTCGTCGCCAGCCGCATCGACGCGCTCGATCCCGCTGACCGCGCCCGCCTACGCGCTGCGGCGGTTTTGGGAACGACGGTCGACGGCGGCGTCCTGCGCGAGTTGACCGGCGGCCCGGTTCAGCTCGCCGGCGGCCTCGAGGACTTCCTCGAGCGCGACGGGGACGACATCCGCTTCCGCCAGGCGGTGTTCCAGCACGCGGCGTACGCGGGGCTCTCGTATCGACGCCGCCGAGCGCTGCACGCCGCCGCGGGCCGCGCCATCGAGGCCCGGCTCACCGAGCCGGCCGACGCCGCCGAACTCCTCTCGCTGCATTTCCACGAGGCCCATGACTTCGCGAGGTCATGGCGGTACTCGTTGACCGCGGCGCGTCGAGCCGCCGAGGGCTATGCACCGGCGGAAGCGGTCCGCTTCTATCGCCGCATGCTGGACGCGACCAAGGGCGTGAGCATCCCGGAGACCGAGCTGGCCGATGTCCTCCGCTCCCTCGCACTACAGCTCGACAAGGCGGGCCGTCCGCGCGAACTTCCCGACGTCCTTCGTCGGGCGCGCGCCCTGGTCACCGATCCGGCCGCGCTGGCAACGCTGCACCTCCAGGAGGGCCGGGCCCGTCAGTCGGTGGGCGCCGAAGGGCCAGCCATGCGTTGGTATCGCCGCGGTCTGCGCATCGCCCGTTCCGATGCCGGACCCGAGGCCCGCAAAGCCGAGGTGCGATTGCTCAGCGCGGCCATCGCGACGACCGCGCAAGCCGATCCCAGGCGGGCCACACCCGCCGCCCAAGAGCTGCTCGAGCTGGCCAGGGAACTCGACGACAGCGCGGGTCAGGCTCACGCCCTCCTCATACTCGGGCTCGCCGCTCTCGTGGTCGGCGATCCGCAAGCCGAGGGCTACTTCACGGAGGCCCTCGCGCGCTATGAAGCCGTCCCCGATCCGGCCGGGGCCGGCCAGACTTTGAGCTACCTCGGAAGCTTGGTAGAGATGCGCGGCGAATGGGATCTAGCCGTTGAACGCTTCGCGGCCGCGGCCGCCGCGCTCACCGAAGCCGGCGAGGTGGTGTCCGCCGCGGCCGCGGAGCACAACATCGGCGAGATCCGTGTCCACCAAGGACATCCGGACGCGCGGGAGCACCTAGAACGCGCCCTCGACACGTTCAGGGCGGCAGGAAGCGCCTACGCCGCGTACGCCGAAAAGTACCTGGCCATCGTGTTGGCCTACGCCGGCGACTGTGACCGAGCGCATGAGCTTCTGGACCGCGCCAGCGGTGCCTTTGGTACTGACGGCATCGCGTTGGAGCGGGCGACGGTATTTGTCGTCGAGGGCCGGTTCGCCGAGGCCGGCGCGTTGCTCGATGAACACGCCGACGATGGCGCCCGGATTGGACGGGCTGCGCTGCTGCGCGCCGTGTGCAGCGCTGAGGGTGGCCGACCCGCACCCGCGATCATCGAGCAAGCGCTCCAGCTCGCAGAGTCGGTCGCTGACTACCCGACGGTGCTCGCTGCCCACGCCGTGTTGGGTCACACCGACGCGGTGGCGGAGCTGCGGGACCGTCTCGGGATCGAGACGCTCCCGCCGTGGCTCCCTACAGGCGAAGGCTGACGTAGAGAAGGATCGTCACCGAGTTGGTGTGACCGACCCGGTCGGTGACCCGAACCGTGGTCGAGTACACCCCGAGCGGCGGCGCCGGCGCAGTCCACGAGCACGAGGTCCGCGTCGCGTTGCATCCCACGGAGGCGGCTACCGTGCTCGTCCCCCCGAGCAGGACGTTCGAATAGGTGACGCTCACCGACGCGACGCCCGACAGCGAATCAACGGCGGTGCCCGGGAGATAGCTCGTCGTCCGGATTATCAAGAGGCCGAGAAGGTCTCCGATGACATCGACCGACGGCGGGGACCGGTCGATGTTGATGCCCGAGACTGTGGCGTCCTGGGTATTGCCGGCCCGGTCGGTCGCGGTGCGAGTCACCGACTGGTTGGCGCCTTCGTCACTGAGGACGACATCGGCCGGGCAATCGGGGGCGGCTACTCCCGAGAGTGCGTCGGTGCAGGTGAAGTGAACCGTCACCGGCCCGCTGTACCAGTCGTGGACGTTGGGCGCCGTGGTGGGCGCCCCGGTGACGACCGGCTTGGTCTTGTCGACATTGAAGGCGCCGAAGGTCGCCGAGCCCCCGTTCCCCGCGTTGTCGATGGCGTGAGCGGTGGCGAACTTGCCCGTGCCTTCACCCGATGTGGTCCCCGGCGTGCAGGAAGCCACTCCCGACAGCGGGTCGGTGCACTGCGGCGTCACGGTCACATCGGCGTTGAACCAACCATTGGCATTCGGCTCCGGGGGCGTCCCGGTCACTGTCGGCGCGGTTCGATCGATCTTCACGGGACCGAACGTCGTCGTTCCTGTGTTGCCCGCCTTGTCGTTGACGCTCCGCGTCACCGAGAGGTTGTCGCCTTCACCGGCGACCGTCGCTGCGCCCGGACACGAGCCGTCGAGGCCCGAATCCCCATCGCTGCACGTGAAGGTCACGGTGACGTCGTCGTTGTACCAACCCGCGCCGTTCGGCGCGGCGGTGGCTTCGCCCTCGATCGTCGGGGCGACACCGTCGACGTCGAGATCGCTGATGGTGACCACCGTCGAGTTGCCGAAGGCATCCGTGGCGGTGCCGTTGACGGTTTGGCCCGCGCCGTGATTCAAGGTTTGGTCGACGGGGCAGGTCGCCACGCCAGAGCCGGTGTCGGTGCACTCGAAGTGCACGGTCACCGGTGACTTCCGCCAGTTGTCGGTGTTGGCCGCGGGCGTCACCGAGGCAACGATGGCCGGTCCGTGATGGTCGATGGCGACCGATATCGATCCGGTGCGACCGTCGGAGGCGAGGTATGCCACTTCATGACGCCCGTCGCCGGTGACCGGGATCGCCTGGCCGCCGATGAAAGTACCGGCCACGGGAGTGCCGTCGATGGTGACTGCGAACGTCACGCCCGGACCGCCGTCGAAGGAGACGCTGGTCGGGTCGGTGTACCAACCATTAGTCGGTGTGCCGTTGATCGTTCCGGTGATGGCGCCCGGCGGAGCGGGTGAGGCCACGGAGTCGAACAGGTCGCCCTTGTTGGTGCTGTTGAAGACCTGGCCGTTGTCCTTCACCGCCTGGACGAAGTACTCGATCTGCGTGCCGGTGATCGGCGCCGACGCAGTCCAGAAACCGTCTGCGCCGAGCACGAGCTCGTCTCGAACCCAATCGGCGGTCCCCGGCACATGGTGGAGCACGATCACCCGTTCCGCGGTGCTGCCGTCGGAGTCGGTGATCTGCACCTTGAAATGTACGTTGCCACCGTCCTTACCAGCTTCGATCGACCGGTAGACGAGCGGATCGTGGTCGGTGTTGCCCGGCGGTCGGTAGTACACGAGCGTGTCGAGCTTGCTGAAGCGGCGCTCGATACCCAACGTGACGCCATCGGTGTTGGTGGAGTGGAACTGTGCGGGTACCAGCACCAGGTTTTGACGTGGCCCGTCCAGCGCGCGCCAGCTGGTGACCGCTTGGAGCGCGCTGGGGAAGATCACGTCGCTGAACTGAAGCTCGGGCTCGTTGGCCCGCGTGTCGAGCATCGGGCGGGCCAGGGCCGGGTTGAACGACGCGTCGTCGAAGGACGTGGCACCCACAATCAGCGCACCGGCCGCATCCTTGCCGGGTTGGGTGACGTCGAGACTCAGCTTGGGCTGGATGGGCCGGTTGGGCGCAATCATCAGGTCGCCACCGTCGAGCTCGTAGTACGTGCCTTCGCCATTGTTGATCGGATGCCACGGCCCGGACGGATTCCCAACCGGGTTATTGACGTTGACGCTGGCGATCTCGAGCCCGGTAATGGGGTCGGTCGACAGCGCCCGTGGCGTCGGCGGGGGCGGCGGCGCCACGCTCGACGCCACCCGGAACCCGGGCAGGCCGAAGTACGTCGCTTGGGCCACGATCTTGTAGTCGTAGACGTTCGGCGGTCCGCCGGCGATGTACTGCTGCTTGGCCTGCATCAACGCCTGGCCGAGCGACATCGAACCGAGGTTGTCGGCGAAGTCGGCGAAGAGCCGGGCGGAGAAGGCAATGGTGTCGCGCACTCCCACGCCGAAGCCGGTGTTTCCGACGAACGCCGCCGCGTCGGCGGCCGCCTCGGGCCAGTCCTTGCTGTCCACGCCTGTGGCGGCGAGGAAGTTGGTGATGCTGAACCCGGAGTGGCAACCCATGGTGAAGAGGATGCGCCGCGTGAGGTCCGCGTTGGCGAGCGAGCTGGCCTTGACCATCCCCTGGCTGACATTGGGCGGCTGCAATGTCGTGGGGTCCATGTGGGCGTTGGCGGCGATGACACCGGGCACCGGTACCGCGTTGGTAACCGCGGTGTCAAAGGCACCCTTCTCCCAGGTTTCATTGACGAGCGACGCCGGCTGCGCGCCACCCAGCTGCGCGTCGAGCGACGTCTTGATGGCCTGGGCCATCTTGGTCATGAAGTCGTAGCCCGCGGTGACGTGGGTCGTCGGTCGGAGCGTGCCGGCAGGATCGGCGGTATTCGCCGGGTGCAGGAAGCGGTCGACTGCAGCGACGATGTCGGCCGGGGTCTCGACGAGACGCCCGATAGCCACGTCCGGCGTGTACAGGAAGGTCCCCAACCACGGGGTGGGCCGGAAGCTGCCGTAGGGGTCATCGGTGAGGATCATCCCGGCGGCGGCCGCCCCGAGCAGGGCGTTGTTGCCGCCGGTAGTGGCGGCCAACGAGCGCAGCTCCTGGGCAAAGCCGCGCTCGCTGGCCGCTTGGGTGAGATCGGGTATGCGGGCCATCGGCAGGATCTCGTCGGTTCCTGCGATCACCATGAACTTCAGCTGGGCCCGCTCCGCAACGGTGAACAAGTCGTCGATCCCCGCGTTGATCGCCCGGATGACGTCGTTGGCCGATTCGGGGTCGGATGGTTCGCCATCGGCGATTGCCTGGGCCGTCTCGACGTCGTCAAGAGAACTCACGTCGACCACCACACCCTTGACCGCCGGTGACAATGCCAGGTCGCGGAGCGCATCCATGGCGGCCACGGCGGGCCCGTCGCCGTAGGCGCGGCGCATGCGGTTCGAGTCGGCGAGGATGAGCGTCTCGGTTCCGGGCTCGATGTCGGGGGTGCCCGGGTTGGTCGGGTGGTCGTTGGCATCCTCGGGGAAGGCACGAGGCAGCCCGACCGGCGGCTGATGCGGCGGCGGGCTCACCGTGACGCGCATGGCGTAGGGCTTGGTGCTGGTCGATCGGTTGTACGACGACACCTGGATCGTGTAGCTCGGGACCGCGGCGTCCCAGGCCACGGCTTGCACGACTTCCGGCTCATTGCCGCGGTTCCCCGATGTAGCCGCCACCGGTAGGTCGGCGATCGGGATGTCGTTGAGGGTCTCGGGCACCAGCGGCTCGCCTAGGCGGTTGAGCCCGACCGCCTGGTCACCCAACGCTTGGATCGGCGCGCTCGCGGCGGCGGGCCGGAGCGGTTCGTGGCCACGCGCGCTCGCCGGATGGAACAGCATCAGGTCGGCGTCGCACTCGCACTGGTTCAGAGACACGCTGATGCGCGAGCCCGGCTGCGGAACCTGGATGGTGAAGTAGTCGACGTCGCCGACGTGGTCCATATAGCCGTAGTTGAGCGTGTCGGCCGCGACAGCCGTGGCGCTGCCGAGATTGTCGCCGGTCTCGAAGTTGGCATTTACCGTGACCGGCGCTTCGTTGCCCGCCCCTTGGTTCACGTTGTCCGAAACGACCGTGACCGAGGCGGTCTTGGTGGCGAGTTCAAGGCCGGGCCGGGCTTGGAACTGCAGGTCGAGCTTGGCGCCCGGCGGGATTGTGATGCCCGAATCCCACGTGATGGTGTTGTCGTCGACGCTGGGCTCGGGAAGCGGGATGGACCCCACCCCTGTCACGGTGGCCATCGTGGAGTTCGGGACGTACCGGAAGTCTTCCGGCAGGACGACCGTCACCGCGTCCGCCGGGTTGTTGTTCGCGACCGGGGTGTACGACACCTTGTATCCGAAGGCGTTGCTGCCGGTGCCGCCATAACCAAGGACGCCGAGTTCCTTAGGCGCCACGTCGTAGGAGTCCTCGGCGTCGCTGGAGTAGCTGCCGAGCACGACCTCTTGTACCGAAAGGTGGCCGATGGCGGGCTTCAGGATGCCGATCGTTGCGGTGGGCAGGATCGCGTGTGCGGGGTCGAACGCGTCGGCCAGATGCGTATCGGACGCGCAATCGACCATCGTGCAGTTGACGATCTGGCCGCGTGTGCCGTCGGGAATCTCGCTCAGCTTGATGCCGCCCACGCTGGCCCGCTCCAGATCGATCGAGTCAAGCAAGACCTCGGCCAGGGCGGCGCGGTCGGCTCCGGGCAGGGTGACGTCGGCCATCTTGATCGCGGCCAGACCAGCGATCCGGTCGGGGTTGACACCGGCAATCTCGAGGGCGACCAGGGTCGAGTTCGTGCCGCCGACATCGGCACACACCACGTTCTGCGCGGCCAGTTGCCCGCACCAGTCGATACCGTTGTACGCGGAGAGGCGGGTGTCCCCCATCATCAAGGCGAACGTGCTGAGGCGCCCGAACGCGCCAGCGGTCAGGTCGAGCTGTTCGAGCGTCGGCAGGCCTTCATCGGGAAGACCGGCGGCGAGGACGTCGCCGAAGGTGATGTCCTGTAGCGGGCGGACCTCGAGACCCGTCCCCACGAGCCGTTCCTTCCAGCCAGCCCCCGACTTGATCGGGAGGTTCGACAGCAGGATGCGGCCGAGCCCGGCCTTGACTGCCGGCTGATTGCCAAGATCCGCGGGAAGGAGGCTCCGCATCCCCAGCGCGGGAGAGCGCAGCAGCGGGAGCTGCAGGATGCCGGTGAGGTTGGGCAACGCCAGCGCGGGACTACGGAGTAGGGGCAACTGGAGGATGCCGCTGCGGAGCAAGAGCAGATCGAAGATCGGGCTTCGCAGGAGCGGGAGCTGCAGGATCCCGGCCGTCTCGACGACGTGCGGCGAGAGCATCTGCTGCGGGATGTCGGCAGTCGGAATCGAGCGCGGGCTGGCATTGATCTGGCTGACGTCCGCGGTGATCTGCAGGTTGCGGACCCAGTGCGGCTGCGCGTTCTGGCTCGGGAGGTTGGTCAGGCGGGTAAAGCCCGATCCGTCGAGCTTGACGGTGGCGAGGTTCGCAAAGCCGCCGGTGCCGTCGTGGAACAGGAGCGTGTCATTCCCGGGCACCGGCGCCCATTGCGGAGCGCCGTCGGTCCCGGTGAGATGCAGAACCCGGCGTTCATCAGTTCCGAGGCCGTTCATGACCCAGATGTCGGCGTCATCGGTACGGTTGCTGACGAACGCGATCTGCAGGCCGTCGGGCGAGAAGCTCGGGAAGCTGTCGTCGTTGCCCGCGCCGTCGCTGGTCAGCGGGTTGGGCGAGCCGGTCCCGTCGGCCGGCAGCCGAAAGATGTCCCCGTCCGCGGCGTACACGATGCTCTGGCCGTTGGGTGCCCAACTTGGCCAGCCTGCCGACCCCGAGAAGGTGAGTTCCATGGCGGAGCCTGGGCTAGCGACCGTGTGCACGAAGATGTGAAACTCCCCACCATTGCGGTTGCTGGCAAAGGCGATCCTGTCGCCCGCGGGTGACCATGAGGCGTCGGCGTCCCACACGCCGCTGTTGAACGAAACCGGCGCGGCGCCCGAGCCGTCGGCGTTCATGATGAAGATGTCGGCCTCACTCCCGATGACGCACGAGTAGAGGATCTTCGTGGCGTCGGGCGAGAACTCGGGATCGGTGCAGTTGTTGGGGTCGCCGGGCGTCAGGTTGACCGCGTTGGTGCCGTCGGGGTTGGCGACGTAGATGTCGTGGTCGCCGTCGCGATTGCTGGTGAAGACGATCTGGCCAGATCCGGCGCGCGTCCCCCGGCGGGCGGCGCGAAGCCGCCGATGTTCATGATCTTGCGGATTCGGTTGTTCGTCGTGTCGCCGACGAAAAGATCGTGGTCGTGCACGGTGAGGCCGCCGAGAATCCCCAGCTTGGCCGAGGTGGCGGGACCCCGATCGCCGCCGAACCCGGAGCCGGAAGTACCGGGCGTGCCGACCGCATTGGTGATTGCCCCGTTGTGGAGCTTGCGTACCACGGGCGTGTCGGCGATGAAGAGGTCGCCCGCCTCGTCGAAGGCGAGGCCGGTAGGCGACACCGTGGTGCTCAGCGCCGGACCCACGTCTGAGCCGTCGCCGGGAGCGCCGTTGCCGGCCACCGTCGTGATGGTGTTGCTGACGAGGTCGACGCGTCGAACTCGGTCGTTGAGCGTATCGGCGATGTAGAGCGCGCCGTCGGGTCCGATCGCGAGGCGGCGCGGCGAGTTCAGCTGCGCGCTGGTGGCGGGAATACCGTCGCCGTTGTAACCAAAGGCGCCGGTGCCGGCAACGGTGGTCACCGTGCCGCTCACCGCGTCGATTCGCCGAACGAGATGGGCGCTGCTGTCCGCGTAGTAAAGGTTGTTGGATGGGTCGATCGCCAAGCCCTGGGCCGAGTTGAGATGCACCGCAGTGCGGTGAGTCCCGTCGGGATCATTGCCGACCGTGCCCACACCGGCGTAGGTCGTTATGACCCCCCCGCCGTCGATGCGGCGAATGCGCTGGTTGCCGATGCTGCTGACGTAGATGTTGCCCCCGCTGTCGGCGACGACGTCGATCGGTGACAGCAGGGTGGCCGCGGTGGCTGGACCGCCGTCACCAAGGACAGCGGTGAACGATCCGTGGCCGGCCACGTGCTCGATCTCGTAGGTCGAAGTGTGCTGGCGATGGACGGTGCCGCCCTGGGTGTCGGCGATGTAGATGTAATCGCCGATGGCCCGCACGCCGTTGGGCCCGTCGACCTGCGCGAACTGTCCAGCGGTGATGGAACTCCGGGCGCGAGTGCGGTTCCCGGCGATGGTGGAGATCAGACCGCCGGAGATCTTGCGGACCCGAAGGCCGAGGTCATCGGCGATGAATATGTCGCCGTTGGCCTGGCGGGCCAGCCTGAGCGGCCGGAGAAGCCGCGCCGTCGTGGGAGCGATGCCGTCATTGTCGTTGAGCCCGCCGCCGGCGAACGTCGTGATGATCGACGTCGTCGTGTCGACGGAGCGCACGCGGCCGTGGAACGAGTCGGAAATGAGGATGGCGCCCGGGATGGCCAGCACGTCGTTGGGAAGGTTGAGATTCGCACTGGTTCCCGGCCCGCCGTCGTTGAGGGGGGTCGTGGCACCCGTGCCGGCGACGAGCGCGACTTCGCCGTCGGTGTCGACGACCTTCACCTTGTTGTTGAACGTGTCGGCGATGTACACGTTGCCGCCGTCGACATCGATGCCGTTGGGGCCGTTCAGCGCACTCGAAGTGGCCGGTCCGGGCCCGCCATCGCCAGGCGTCGCACCGGGTAGACCGGCGACCAGCGAGATGACGCCATTGGTTCCCACCTTGCGGACCTGGTGGTTATCGGAGTCGGCGATGAACACCTCGCCGCTCGCGTCATCGAAGACCACGTCCTGCGGCTGACGCAGAGTTGCCGCAGTCGCCGGCCCGCCATTCCCGCTACTTCCCGCCACACCCGTCCCGGCGAACCGCGAGACCACGCCGGCGGGAGTGATTTTCAAGATGCTGTTCGTGACCTGGCTGGCCACATAAACGTTGCCGGCAGGGTCGACGTCGACGCCCTCGGGCAGGGTGAAGGGCGTTTCCGCTCCGAGCCCGCCCGGAGCAAACGGTGCACGAGTGGCATCGCCGGCCACCAGCGACATCTCGCCGGAGTTCAGGTCGACCTTGCGAACCAGCTCGCGGTGCGACGACACGAACAGGTAATGGTCGTTGACGGCCACACCGACGGGCGAGAGGCCGATATCGAGCGCGGTTCCCAGCCCGATGCCGCCGGAGAACGTTTCGATGTCGCCGTCGACGATGGAATCCGGACTGTCGCCCGCCGCGTGCAGCGTGATCGCCAGATCGGCAAACGTGTGGCCCACGAGGTAGACCGACCCGTCGGGCTTTACTGCGATGTCGCGAACAGTGTCCCGCGAAGGATCGGCGCCGACACTGACAGTGACGTGACCCATCGCAGCGCCGAAGTCGACGTCGCGGACACCTCGCTCGTCGTAGCGGGCGATGGCGAACTGCGCGCCGGTGCCGGTGGCGCCCAGGCTCGAGTGGCCGGTGACGCCGACCATGATGCTCGTGCCGCGGAACCCAATGCCGCGGCCTTCGGACCCGTCGGCGGTCAATGCGTCGGCCACGACCCCGGTGCCGTTGCCGAACGTGCCATCGAGTTGGCCCCCGGCGGTGAGCGCCGCTAGACCGACCTTCGACGTCGCGCCATGCCCGGAGTAGCCGGTGACCACGATGGTTCCGTCGGGCCGCACCACGAACTGATCGGGCACCGAGTCCTCGTCGGCCTCGAACCGGAACCACGAGACGCCGCCGGTGCCGTACGCCGAGTCGAGCACGCCGGCGCTGGTGAACTTGGCGACGAAGCCCGTCTCGAACAGGTCGACGTCCTCGCGGTGGCTGTTGCCGAGTACGTAGATCGAGCCGTCGGCGGTTACCGCGACATCGCTGGTCCGGCCGTCGGCGAATTCGTCGAACGACGCGTAACCGCTGACGCCGAACGACGGGTCGACCGACAGGTCGCCCAGGAGTCTGACGATTCCCAGGTCGGCGTTCTCGGTCGAGCCGGCGACGATCATCCGCTGGTCGCCAGGAAGGTGGGCGACGGCGGTCACGCGGTTGACGGCCGCGCCCGAAGCCAGCGCGAACGTCCCCGGCGCCAGAACTGCGCCGTTCGATGGCGCAACGCGGATCACCTTGCCGTCGATCGCAGTGCCGTCCTGCGTCGCGTCCGTGCCAACCACGAGATACGAGCCGTTGACCGGGTCGACCGAGATGTCTGTGGCCCGGCTGTCGTAACGCGTCAGCCAGCCGGTTCCGGACGGGCTACAGGGCGAGGTTGTCGAGTCCTGGCAGCCCAGGAAGTAGCCCAAGGTGTGGAACGAGAGGTCGCGGGTGCCATCGGCGGCTAGGCGCTGCATCAGCCAGCGGTCGCGGTCGGCCGGCGCGCCATTGTCGTTGAAGTCGTCCCCATAGCCGACCGAGACCAGGCGGCCAGTCGGGTCGATGGTCGTGGCCAATAGACGGTCGGCCGCATTGACGTCGAGCGTGAACTTGCCGTCGTCATCGAAGCTGGTCTCGAGTAGACCTGCGCCGTTCTTGTGAGCGCCGGCCGGTGTCGCAGGCAGCAGCGCGAACGACCCCAATGTAAGCGCGACGGCGACAAGAATTGAGCACGCGCGCCGTGTTCGTGTGGCGAACACTTTCCCCCCTCGAGAACCCTTAGCTAAACGCAGGTTAACAAAGCGGACACCCGTCCGCCAGGCGTGACGGGCGTGTCTCCAGTCACACCGCTGCCGCTTGAGCCAGTCCACTAGCTCCCACCCGACTTCTGGACACTTATCGCCCTCCCAGGGCGATAAGTGTCCAGAAGTCAGCGGCCGACGAAGCGGGGTTCGCGCTTTTCGAGGAACGAGGCCACGCCCTCCTGGTGGTCCTCGGTCTGGAACAGCTCACCGAGTGTGGCACTCACCCACTGGCCGAGGTCAGACCAATCGGGATCGAGCGCCTTGCGCAGCCCGTGCTTGAGCCGCTGCACCGCCAGAGGCGGGTTGGCGGCGATCGCCCGTGCGATCTCGAGCGCGGTCGGTAGCAGCTCGTCGTGCGGGACGACGCGAGACACGAGGCGGAGCTCGCGGGCCTCGGCCGCGTCGATCACCTTCCCGGTGAACAGCAACTCGGCCGCCGCCTCCCGACCAACGAGCTGGGCCAGCCGGCCGATGCCAGCGACGTCGCTGCACAGGCCGCGCTTCACGAACAGCTCGCCGAACTTGGCCTTCTCCGACGCCACCCGGATGTCGGCCATGAGCGCCAGCTCCATCCCCCAACCCACCGCGGCCCCGTTGACCGCGGCGACGATGGGCACGTCAGTGCTGAGCAGCGCGTCGGCCGCCGGCGTGATACGGGGCTCGGCCCGCAGCCGGCTGGCCGTCTGCTCGCCCGCCGCCACCATCACCTGCTTCACGTCGTCGCCCGAGCAGAACGCGGGGTCGGCACCGGTAATCACCAGGCAGCGCGCCGCAGTCGTGCGCACGGCGTCCTCCAGCTCGGCGTAGGTGGTGTGCGTCAGCGCATTACGCGCCTCGGGTCGATCGAGCGTGATGAGGCCCACATCGCCGTCCTGCTCGTACCGCAACTCTGAGTAACCCATGGCCGTAGCGTGTCACGTGATCGGGACATTTGACCCTGCCGGTGGGACATGGGCGGTCCGTACGGTCGACTTGTGCGACGTATACCCGGGGTGCTCCGTAGTCTCCTGACCCAATTCGTGTTCCTGCTGCTCGGCGCAGCGATCCTGCTCGGCGGCGGTGCCGGCAATCGGCCGCCGGAGGTCCGTCTCCAGACCCAACCGGTCCTGAACGTCGTCGATCTGCTTACCGCGCCTGTATATACGGTGCGCACGAGCCTGGCCCGGCCCGACGGCACCACGTTCGAGCGCACCGCGACCGGCGTCATCCTCGTGCCCACGGTCGTCGACGTCGACCCGCCCTCGGGCCTCCTCGGCCTCGGCACGCCCGACTTGACCGTCACCATCCTCCCCCGGCTCCCGCTCGGCGTGGGGGTCACGATCAACCGAGCCCCGCTGGTCGGACAGGCCAAGGCGGTCAAGGTCGAGGTCGAGCTCACCCTGCCCACCGCCGGCAACAAGACGATCGCCTTCGGCTACGACGCCCGCAAGGATCGCAACCCGGTCGGCTTCGACGCCGACGTGCAGTTCGGCCTCCAGCCCGGGTCGACCGATCTCGGCCTGACCACCCGCATCAACAACCCCGGCACGACGCTCGACCTGCTCGGCGCCATCTTCAATCGGCCTGCGGGCGCGCCGGCCAATACCCGCATCGACACGACCGAGTTCTCGCTCGGTGCCACGCCGGTTCCCACCCAGCTCAACGCCCTCGCCACCTTCACGCCGGGACTGGTTGCCTTTGGCGACGCCGACGACAAGAACGTGCACGTCACCGTGCACTCGAACACACCGTTCCATGCGCTGGCCAAGGCGGCCACCGTGCGCGGCGACGACACCATGAACCTCGACGTGGACGTGCCGCAACTCCCCGCCGACCTCGGGCTCAACTACCACAACGTCAAGAGCACCGACGTCACCGACGTCACCATCGACACCGGGGTCGGTATCCCCAGCGCCACCGCCACCTTCACGAAGGTCACCGACGCGGTGACCACCCAGACGATCAACGCGACCGCCACCGGCATCCCGTCCCACGCCAAGCTCATCATCGACGGCGACACACTCGCCGCTGGCGCGCTCGGCGGGTACGCCGAAGCGGCCGAGCGCGAGGGCGTCACCTGGGACGCCAACGGTCCGCTCACCAAGCTCGACCTGAAGTACGACCGCGTCGACGAGCTGGCCAAGCCCGTGCACTTCGAGACCGTCATCGACGCGCTGCCGCCGTTCATCAAGGCCACCTTCGACAAGGTCGGCACGGCCAAGGATCTCGTCGTCAACGCCAACGTCGGGGAAGGCCAGCCCGCCATCACAAAGCTGCTAGCCGGCGTCACGATCGGCGACGACAAGACGATCCCGTACCTGACCACCGACGCGCCGGCTTACTCCTCCACCGATACGACCGGCAGCCTGCGCGCCGCCGCCCGCATCGAAGGCCTCACCCGCGCCCGCATCGATACCCGCAACCCGCTAGTCGTCGAGGCCCACACCAACCACGCGCAGCGCTTCGTCGCCAAGCACGTCTCAAAGACGCTCACCCTCGACGCCGACGTGCAGAAGCTCCCGCAGGACGTCACGTTCACCCTCACCACGCCGCCATCCGCGCCGCCGGTCGTCGGCCCGCTCGCGCTGCCCAGGGTGACCATCGTCGATGTCGACGGCAGTGCGCCGATCGACCATGTCGACACCACGGTGCATCTGACGCCCGTAAGCGGCGCGGTCACCCACGCCGTCGCTCATATCGACAAGCTGCCCGAGGACTTCACCGCGACGTTGACCGACGGCCCCGGCGCCCGCCACGAGATGGTGTGGGGCGCATCCGGCCCGACCGAACGCATCGACGCCGACGTCACCACCGCCAATGCCGCCGGCGTACCGGTGCACATCACCGCGCTCGTCAATGACCTACCGCCCGACCTCCGGGTCGTGTTCGACAAGACCGGCGGGGACACGTTCGCCGAGGCCACCGCAGGGGTGGGTCAGGCCATCGGACTCATCGAGGCCGGCTTCGCCACCGGTACCGCGCCCATCCCCACCCGGGCGGAGCCCGCGCACGCGGTGATCAACACGACGGCCGCCGGCACCGCCGCGCACGTGCGGGTTACCGGGCTGCGGCACGTGCTGCTCGACACCGCCGAGCCGTTCATCCTCGATATCGGCCTGGTCAGCGCGCTCACCTTCGCCGTTGCCCAGGACACGCCCAAGCGCGTGGTCGACGTCACGCTCGCTCAGGTCCCCACCGAGTCCCACATCGAGATCGCCAACACCGTGGCCGACGACCTGAAATCCACCGTCATCACCGCCAAGAACAACGGTGCCATCGCCGCGATCAACGGCACGTTCACCATACGCGGCGTCCGACCGTTGACCGGCACCGTCGACCTCGACCAGCTCCCCGCCCAGTTCACGTTGACCCTCGAGGACGCCAACGACAAGGAGTTCAACTCGATCCTGTGGGATGCCAGCGCGCCCACCCAGCACATCGGCATCGTGGCCGACACCAGCACGGCCAAGGGCGAACCGCTTCACCTCGACGCCGCCATCGACGGCCTGCCCAAGAAGGTCCTGGTCACAGTCGAGAAGCTCGGCGCCGGGTCGCGCATCATCGCTCAAGCCTTGAACCCCGATGAGGCCGTCGGGGCGATCCGGGCTGGCGTCGGCAAGAACGGTGCCCGTATCCCCTTCCTCGACGCGCCCGACTACGTGAGCGCCTCCGACGATGGCATCGCCGCTCGCATCACCGAGGTCAAGCGGATCGCGGCCGACACCGCAGATCCGTTCGACGTCACGGTCAACCTCACGAACGCCGTGCCCTTCGTCGTCAAGCAGGCCTCCACCGACCTTGCGATCGACGCGACCGTGCGCAACCTCCCGTCGGAGGCCCATGTGCGGCTCGATCTCCCCAACCTGGAGGACAAGGTCAAGACCACCGTCATCCACTACGACGGCAACGACGTGATCGAGGCGGTGGACGGCACGTTCGGCATCGCTACCAAGGACAACGGTCGCTTCGACGGCACATTCGACCTCGACAAGTTGCCGCGGGTCGTCGACGTGACGATGATCGACAACGAGGCCGACGGCACGCTCGTTGCCGACTACACCGGCTCGTCGTCCATCGCCCTGGCCCACGTCAAGGGGACGCTCACACCCGAGCGAGGTACATCGACAACCCTCGACGTGACCCTGCCCGACGCGCCGTCACATGCCGTGCTCAGCGTCGACGAGGACGCGCTACGCGACGACGCCACCCGCACCACGATGACGTGGAGCGCCAGCGACGTGATCGGCAAGGTCAACGCGACCGTCGAGACCACCACCAGCGACGGTCTTCCTCTCTACCTCGTGACCGAGCTCACCGACCTTCCGGAGAAGCTCACCGTCAAGTTCGACAAGACCGACGACGGCCCGATCGTCGACGTAGTCACCGACAAGGGAACGTTCATCGGCGGCATCGACGCCGGCCTCACCATCGGTGACGCGGTCATCCCCGCCATCCGGGCGGACAACGGGGCCAACATCAAGAAGCAGGGCGACAACATCGGGATCAAGGCCGTCATCCACGGCGTGAGTCATCTCCTACTCGACACCCGCGACCCGAAGATCGTCGATGTCGACCTCGACGAGGCCAAGCCCTTCATCCTCGACGCGGTTATCGACAACATCACCGCTCACGCCGCCCTGGTCGATCTCCCGGCCAGCGCGCTCGTACGGCTCGACACGCCCGACCCCGCCGCGGCCCTCAAGCGGACGTTCGTCCACTACGACGGCCGAGGCTCGACCATCGGCCGCATCGACGGCACCTTCCACGTCGTCAACGACGATGGGGACACGTTCGCGGGTTCGTTCGACCTGCAACAGCTTCCGCCGATCGTCGACGTCACCCTCACCGACGACGGCCCGGCTGACAAGCTCACCGTCGCCTACAACGGCTCAGGGCCCATCGGTCCCCTCCACATGAATGCCGCGCTGACGCCGGTCAACGACGCCCGCACGATCATCGACGTCAAGGTGCCCGGCGCGCCCGCCCGCGCCGTCTTCACAATGGACACAAACGTCGTCGACGGCGTCGAGAGTCAGACGGCGACGTGGAACGCCGATGCGCCGATCAACCGTCTCGACGCCATCGTCGAGACGGACACCGACGACGGCTTGCCGCTTCGCCTCGAAGCCGGCATCGACGCGCTGCCCAAGGACGTCACCGTCAAGTTCACCAAGTTCGACGAGGGCCTGGTGGTCGACGCGCTGGCCGGCATCGACGCCGGGCACGCGGTGGGCCAATCGATCGGCGGGGTCGACGCGGGCCTGCTCATCGGCGCCGGCTCGATGCCCACCATGGCCGAGTCCGATGGCGCCTTCGTCGTCATTCGCGGCGACAACATCGGCGTCAAGGCCAAGCTGCACGACGTCAGTCATCTGGGCCTCGACACCCGCGAGCCCTTCGTGGTCGATGTCGCCCGTGGTGAACGAGCGCTGCCGGTGCCCTTCGCGCTGGACGTGCAAACCGACGACCTGACGATCAGCGACGGCACGATCACCAACCTGCCCCGCACCGTCCACGTCCTGCTGGACACGCCCGAAGACGGACCAGTGAAGACCACGGTCCTCGACTACTCCGGTAGCGAGCCGATCGGTGCGGTGCACCTCGGCCTGCACATGGTGACGGACGACGGCGGTGTCATTGATGGCACGGTCGACCTCACCCAGGTGCCCACCGCGGCCAACGTCCGCATCATCGACAACCGGACGGGCGATATCCGCGAGGTTCATTACCTGGGCGGGCCGATCCAGAAGGTCGCGGCGGATCTCGTCATCTCGCAAGACGGCAGGGACACCCGGATCGTTCCCGTACTCGAGGGCGTACCGAGCCGGGTCGACGTCACGATCGACAGTTCGCAGACCAAGTTCACCGACACGACCGCCGTCGACTACGACGCCAGCGGGCCGGTGGGCAAACTCGACGTCGTCGCCCAGAGCGCGGGCGGCGTCGCCCATGCCGTGCTCACCGGGCTGCCAACGCACGTTGAGATCGACCACGTGCTGCGTCACAAGCTGATCATCGTGCAGCTCCCCGGCGAGGAGGACGAGGAGGACGCGGGTCCGCCCAAGGACTTCACTGTCGACGTCACGGCGGATGGCGGCGTCGCGACCACACAGGTCGCCTTCACGAAGGCCGGATCGACGCCGATCACCGTCGACCCACGGATCCGCGGCGCGGTGCACCACGTCGATGGCGCAACGTTCGCTCGGTTGCCCGGAATCATGACCGCGCACCTGAAGTCCGTCGGGCCGCTCGAAGCTCGCCTCACACTCGACTCCGCATTGACCACCCCGGTCCCGCTCGACGTGTTCGTGCAGACCGACGGCATCACGATCGACGGTCTCATCGATTCCCTGCCCAACAACACCGACCTAACCGTGGACTTGGACGCCGGGCGCATCGAGTACAAGGCCGGCGCCAAGATCAGCCACATCGAGCTCGAGGCCGACGCGCCGCCGGGCAAGCTCCTCGGCGAGACCGGCACGTTCTCCCGCATTACCCACGTGGAAGCCACGATCGATGACCTGCCCACGGGTGTGAAGGTTGGGTTCGGCAAGCTCGACGACGGTTCGGAGGGCGTGAGTGTCGATGCGTTCGCGGCGCCGGATCCGAGCACGGGCTTGCCGGGGGCCAGCCCGTTGCTCAACCTCGACCTGCCGTCGTTCGACGGGCCGATCATCTTCCGACCCTCGATCGGCGCCATCGTCCTGAAGGCGGTCGAACACGCGGAGGACGCGCGTACGGCGGTCGCCGCACCGACCATCCGCTTCGACGAGACGGAGCGCGCGCAACTGGTCATCGCCCTGAACGACGTGCAGTCGGCCGGGCTGTCGCAGCTCGAGGTACCGGTCACGACGACGTTCGCGACCAAGGCCACGCGGACGATTGCGTCACTGCGTCTGAACCCGTTCGCGCCTCAGCCGGTGAATCCGTTGTTTGTCATTCTCGACACGCAGGCCAAGCGGTTGGACGGCACACCGATCGACTGCCAGCTGCATGCGTCGGTGCGGGTCGAAGGACTCCCGTCGTCCACCAAGATCGACCTCATCAATGAGGAGCGGAACTCGCCGACCAGCAGCAACGGCTGCGACGCGGTCCCCGAAGCCGTCAGGGCCGTATCGGAGCTCACGTTCCCGACGCGTCCCAACCGGCTCGTGCTGTCGACGTTCCGCAGCGCGGTTCCTCCGGGCAAGCAGATCCCGGTCATCACCGATCGCCAGCTCGTCGACATCACCCAAGTGCCGACCAACTTCTTCGCCTGCACCGGGCAGTACACCGGTCTGTGCACCGACTTGCCCCAACCCGCGGAGAACGAGCGAGTAAGCGGTGTCGAGGTTCCCTTCCGCGACCGCTTCGGCAGCTCGCTGCGTCTGGTCAGCGACATCGCCATGCGCATCGAGCAGTTCCAGACCTGTAAGACGAACGGCTGCGCCTTTGGCCGGCCGAGCACCGACCCGGAGACCACGGCCGAGGCGCTGGAGTTCAAGCGGTTCTTCGGCATCGTGATCCCTGATGGCGGTCCCGGCCGGCACGGGATCGACCTCGACAGCGTCGAGCCGTCGCTCAACAACGGGCCCACGATCAACCGCCTCCCAGAGATCGGCATGCTCTATTTCGACAGCGACAACGTCGACATCACCATCGAGGCGGGCGAACAGCAAACCATTGCCGATGACCTCGGCTGCTCCAATGCGGCCGAGAAGAAGAAGCTGACCCGCAACGGCATCGGACTGCTCACCACCAACGCGGACGCTGCGCCATTCGTCTTCGAGGCCCAGGGCCGGCTGATCCTGATCACGGCCCGATCGATCGATCCGGGTGACGCCTGCGGCGGCATCTCGGTGAACTGCCGCTATCACGAGGGAACTATGGCCATCAAGCAGGGCGAGATCGTTTCGCAGGCGATCGGCAACTTCGCCTCGAGCGTCAGCTCGCTCAATCAGGAGCTCGACGACAGCCTGCTGGGATGCTGACGATGGCCGCCGTCCGACGCGAACGTACGATCGCGTGTCGTGCCGAACGTCCTCGGACCTTGTCCGGTCCTCGTGGAACGGGAGCCCGAGTTGCGGGCGCTGTCCGCCGCGGCTGGTGAGTGCGCGGTGCGCGGGAGCCGCCTCGTCCTGATCACCGGCGAGGCGGGCGCGGGGAAAACACGGCTCTGGAACGAGTTCCTCGACACGCTGCCCGAGGGGTGGCGCACCGAGTACGTGGGCGGTCACCAGTCGGACCGCTCGTGGTCAGCACCGTTCGAAGCGCTGGTGGGCACGCTCGAGGACAGCGGCGATCCGGCCCGCACACTGGGCGACGCGCTCGCGGCCGGGTGTGCGGCGCGGGCCGAGGGCGCACCGCTGGCCCTGGTGATCGAAGACCTGCACTTCCTCGATCCGGTCGGCGTCACCGCGCTACCCCACGCGCTGGTGAAGCTGCGGTCGACGCCGGTGCTAGTCATCGCGACCTACCGCATCGGCAGCCATCCAGTCGGCAGCGAGCACAGCCGCGCGGTTGCGCAGCTGCTGCGCGAGGCGAACGCGTTCGAGCTGCGGCTCGGGGCGCTGTCGGAGATCGGCGTCAAGGCGATGATCGAAGCCCTCGGGGCCGACGCCGACGCGACCACCCTGTACCAGCGCACGCAAGGAAATCCGTTCTTCATCGAGGAGCTGGCCCGCGGCAGCAACGACGAGCGCGACGAAGTTCCGTGGACTGTGTCCGAAGCAGTGCTCAGCCGCATGTCGTCGCTCACGGAAGGCGCGGTGGAGCTGGCCGAGGTATTGGCGGTGGCCGGCGGTCCGTTGCCCGGTCCCGTGCTCGAGCGCATCGACGCCGATTGGGTCGGCGCGCTGCGGGTACTCAACGATGCCGCGCTGGCGGTCAGCGCGGACGACGGCGCGGTGTTGCGCCACGCGCTGGTCGCCGACGCGGTGGCCGGGCGCCTCGACGGCGCGGAGCGGCGCCGCCACCACACGGCAATCGCGTCGGCGGTGGAGGACGTTGCCCCCGACCGAGTTGAACTTTTGGCCCGCCACTGGGCCGGAGCCGGTGACACGGTGCGCGCCGCGCCCGCCGCGGCTGTAGCCGCGGACCAAATCGGGGCGCGCGGCGGGCATCGAACCGCGACTGAGCTGTATCGCATCGCGCTCGAACATCCACCAACCGACGCCATCGAGGCTTCTGCCCTCCTGGAGCGGGCCGCGGCGGCCGCGGCACTGGCCTCCGACGCCGCGCTCGCCCGCATGTGGGCCGACGGCGCCCGTATGGCCGCGGAGGAGTCAGGGCCGCGATGGAAGGTCACCGGCTCCTGGGGCAACCCGGTTTTCCAACGCGTTGTGCAGCTCGCCGATACCGATTCCGCGCAGGCCGAGGCAGTGTCCGCCCAGCTCGTCGAGGCGCAGAACCTTGTGCGGGGGGGTGACATGGCAGGCGCGGGCGCGGTAGCGCGCCGCGCGCTGTCGGATGCCACCGCCCTTGGCAACCCCAGTGTGGAGGCCGATGCCGCGCTGATCATCTGGTACGCCGGCGATCTCGACGGCGCCAGCGAGGAGTTGCACCGCATCGCCGAGCGGGCCCGCCAGGTGCGGGATCCGGTCGTTGCCAGCAACGCGCTCGGGGCGCTTGGGCCGTTTGCAGTTCGCGCGCGGCGACGTGACCGACTCCATCGAGACCGGCGCCGCCGCGATAGCCGCCGCGCGGAGCAGCGCTGACCCGCTGGTGTGGGCCAGCGCGGTGATGGGCGTGGCTTATCTGTTTGGCGTCAGCGGAGAGATCAGCCGGGCCCAAGCGTTGATCGACGAACTGCTGGCCAGCGATCACCCCACCGTGACGATCATGGGCCACTCCGCCGCCGCCGTCACCGCGATGGAGCGGGTCGACGCCGCCGAGGCCCGTGGGCATCTCGACGTGGTCCTCCCGGTGGTACGAACCCTCGAGGTCGACTTCTTCACGCTGCCGATGTTGATCTGTGACGCGCGCTGGCACCTCTTCCAGGGTGACGTCGATGTCGCCCTCGACCGTTTGGCCGAGGCCGAACACATGCTGTGGTCACCGGTGCAGGAGTACATGGTCGACTTCTATCTCCTGCGCGCGCAGGCCGGCCTGGCCGTCGGCCGGCGCGAGACGGTCGATGACGCGGTGCACCGCTTGGCCGAACTCGGCCTGCACGCCACCGGTCCTGCCGTCCGGGCCGCGGCCGAGGAAGCCGAGGCGGCGCTGGCCGCGGTCGACGGGCGATGGGACGACGCGCTGATCCGCTACGAGCGCGCCGCCCAAGGTTGGGAGGTGGCGCCCCGCTGGGCGCTCGCCGCCGACGCGTGGTCCTCCGCTGCGCTCGCGGCGCGCCGCGCCGCGCCGTCGCGCGTCGGCGAACTGATCGACCGCGCCTTGCGTGTCGCCGCCGCGCACGGACTGGCCCGTTGCCGCCGCCGCGCCGAAGAGCTACGCGCTGACGCGGGAGGCGGCGCTACCGACCCGATGCTCGCCTCGCTCACGCCGCGCGAGCTCGAGATCACCCGCCTGGTCGCCGAGGGCCGCACCAACAAGGAGATCGGCGCCGCGCTGTATCTCTCCGAGAAGACCGTCCGCAACGTCCTCTCCCCAGTCTTCGCCAAGCTCAACGTCACCCGCCGCAGCGAAGTCGCCGCCCTCCTCGCCCGCCTCGACGCCTCCTAGTCCTTCTGTTCGCACAGAACCGGGGGGCGCCCTAGGTTGGGCGGCGATGGGTGAGGTGCGCGACGCGGACTTGCGTCAGGCGGAGCTGCTCGCGCGGATCACGGCTACCGGGTTCTACGACGACCCGGTGATGATGTGGGTGTTCCCCGTTGCGGCGACCCGGCTGGAGCAACTGGAGATCGCGTTCGCCGGATTCGTGCGCGACTTCCTTCCCGATCGCGGGACGGTGCACGTTCTCGACGACGCGTGTGTCACGTTCTGGCGGACGCCCGACTTCGACTATGACGCACCCGCGCCCACCGAGGCCGACGCCGACGCCGATGCCGCACAGCATCCGAGCACACCGTTCACGCCGGACATCCTCGAGCGGTTCGCCATCCTCGACGCAGCGATCCGCGAGGTGCACCCGCACGACCCGCACTGGTACCTCAACGTGATCAGCACTGTGCCCCAGCGGCAGGGACAGGGCCTGGGCGGGCGAACCCTCGAGCCCGTCCTGGCAATCTGCGACACCGACGCCATACCCGCGTACCTCGAGTCGTCCAACCCGCGGAACATGACGTTGTATCGCCGCCACGGTTTCGACCAGACCGGCGAGATCACGCTCCCTGACGGCCCGTCGCTCTACCCGATGTGGCGCGACCCGCGCAGCTAGCGGCGCAGCTTGTAGGTGAGGTGAGTCACGCGGTCGCCTTCAACGACCGTGGGGTTCTCGAAGAGCACGGGTCCCTCGGCCGGCTTGGTGAAGAAGGGGATTCCCTCGCCGAGAACGACGGGCGCGAGATTGATTCGGACCTCGTCGAGGAGTCCGAGGTCGATGCACTGCTGTGCGATGTTGGGACCGGCGACACCGACGAACTTGTCGCCGGCGACCGCCTTTGCCTGCTTCACCGCGCTCTCGACGCCGTCGGTGACGAACGTCGTGAGGCTGCGGTCGTGCGGCCAGTCCTTGGGCTCCTTATGCGTCACCACGAAGACTGGGCAACCGACGGGGTGGCGCCCACCCCAGCCGTCAGTGATGTCGAAGAGCCGGCGCCCCGACACGATGGCGCCCGCGGTCTTCACGGTCTCCTGCAGCAGTGCGAGGCTGGCCGGCGTCACGTGTGACTCCATGTCGTCGCCCGGCCACTGGAACAAGATGTCACCGCTGTCGTACCAGTCGAAGATGTGCGTCGGGGCGTCCTTCGGGTCGGCGATGAAACCGTCCAACGACATCGAGAATTCAGCGATCACTTTTGCCATATCGATATGACTACCCAGAAGGGCCGAACTAATCGCTCATCGGTTCAGCTGAGCGACGAAGTCGCGGAGCATGGCCGCGAACGTATCCGCGTCGGTGTCATGGACGAGCTTGGCGAACGCCTCGGCGTCGGCACCGACCACCACGCGTGCCGGCGGCTCGGGCGCGTCGATGCACAGCTCAATCGCCGCGGCCACGTCGTCGGGATCACCTGCTCCGTCGAGCCGGCCGATGTTCTGCGCGCGCAAAGTCGTGAGCGCGTCGAGATAGATCGAATCGGCGGGCAGTTCGGTAGCTCCGAGCGACTGGGCCATCTCGGTCAAGAAGAAGCCGGGCGCCACGACCGTCACCGAGATGCCGAACTGGTGGACCTCGGCGCCGAGGACCGAACTGATGCTGGCCAGCGCGGCCTTCGATGCGGAGTACCAACCGCCGAAGGGCGACGGCAGGACGTCGTTCATCGACGTGACGTTCACGATGCGGCCGCCGCCCTGCGCGCGCATGACCGGGATGGCCGCCCGGGCCAGGCGGATCGGGCCAACCACGTTGACCTCGAACACGCGGCGCGCCTCGTCGTCGCCGGCTTCCTCAACCGGACCGATCTGGCCGGTGCCGGCGTTGTTGACGAGCACATCGAGGCGACCGGCGTCGTCGACGACCGACTTCACCGCCGGCTCAGCCGCGTCAGGGTCGGCCACGTCGAGCACCAGCGGCGTCACGCCGTCAGGTAGCGGGTTGCGCGATGGATTTCGCGCCGCGGCAAACACGCGGTGGCCGGCGGCAGCC
This sequence comes from uncultured Actinomycetes bacterium, assembly GCA_963742585.1. Classification (GTDB taxonomy): domain Bacteria; phylum Actinomycetota; class Acidimicrobiia; order Acidimicrobiales; family JACDEA01; genus JACDEA01. The sequence continues at coordinate 41,443 of CAVUMI010000009.1, read as the reverse complement.
AATCGGTGGACCGTCGCCAGCCCGATGCCGCTGCTACCGCCGGTGACCAGCACCACTGCCATCGCCCGACCCTAGGCCGCTTGGCTACCGTTCCTCTGTGAGCAAGCCGATGCATGAGACGGAGCGGTTGGCGTTCGACGGGGCGGTCGACGCCGACGGGCACATCCTCGAGCCTCCCGATCTGTGGGAGACATACCTCGAGCCGGAGTACCGCGACCGCGCCCTGCGGATCGTGCGGGACGACCGTGGCCTCGAGGCGCTCGAGATCGGCGGCAAACCCTCGCGCATGAGTCGCAAGGGCTTCCCGTCCACGCTTGGAGCGATGGGCGACCCCGACCTGCGGGCCATGCAACTCGACCCGGAGCGCACGTACATGTCCGAGGCGCCGTTCGGCAGCATGGACCCCGACGAGCGCCTGAAAGTGCTCGACGCCGAAGGCATCGACGCCGTGGTGCTCTACACCACCGTCGGCCTGCTCTGGGAGGCCGAACTCGAGGACGCCGAGCTGTCGCAGGCGTACACCCGCGCGTACAACCGCTGGATCTGCGAGTTCTGCTCGGGCAGCGACCGCCTCATCGCGACTGCACACCTATCGCTCAGCGACCCCGAGGCGGCGGCGCGCGAACTCGAGCGGGCGGTGAACGACGGCGCGCGCGGCGGTTACGTCGCCCCGTTCACCCACGACGCCAAGCCGCTCGGCCACCCGGACAACGATCCGGTCTTCGCTGCCGCGCAGGACCTCGACGTGCCCTTCGCCATCCACCCGACGTTCGAGCCGCAGTGGACCAAGGGCACCCGCATGGGTTCGTGGGAGAACGTGAAGGAGCTGCGGCTGCTCGCCTCGGTGACCGCGTCCGACGGTGTGCGCCAGCAGTTCACGACGCTGTTCGACTACGGCGTGTTCGACAAGTTCCCCCGGCTCAAGGTGATCGTGCTGGAGTCCGGCGGCGGCTGGATCGGCTACTGGCTCGATCGCATCGACGCGGTTTTCGGCCACACCTACATCGGCACCCGCGTGCCGCTGCAGCACAAGCCCAGTGACTACTTCCGGGAGCGGTGCTGGATCTCATGCGACCCCGACGAGCGCACCATCCCCGCGCTGGCCGACCGCTTCGGCGCCGACCGATTCCTGTGGGCGTCGGACTTCCCGCACGCCGACCACACCCCCGAGTACATCGGCGACCTCGAGGAGCTGGCCGGCGCATTCAAAGACGACGGCGACCGGCGGCAGTTCCTGGGCGACAACGCCCGGGCGCTGTTCAACATCACCGTCTGACCGCGCCGAGCCGGTCGACGAGCGCGGCGCGGATCCCGGGCCGGCTCCCGAAGACGAGCAGGAACATCGCCTCGCGCATCAGCCGCGGCGCGTGTTGCCCGACAATCGACGCGCTGCTGCCGGTGTGGACGGCAAGCGCGGCGGCGGAGCGGACCGCCAATTCCGACGCCGCGGCGCGGGCCGCGAAGACGGCGTCGTTGCCGTCGGCCTCGCCGAGCGCGGCGCGGCACGCAGCCAGCTCGTCGTCGAGCAGGCTGGGCCCGATCAACCGGCAGCAGCGAGCGGCGACGCCGAGCGCCAGCGACCCAGTGAGCGTCAGTCGGTCAGTTGCCAGGAAGGCCGCCTCGTCGTAGGGCGCCTCGGACACGAACCGGTCAGCGGCAACGGTGACGTTGTCGAAGTCCAGCTGCACAGTTCGGCTGGCGTTGGCCGCGACCAGACGCTGCGGGATGACAGTGAGGCCGGGTTGTTCGGTCGCATCCATCACCAGGGTGACGGTCGTTCCGTTCGCGGTGCGGGCGACGAGCTGAAGCAGGTCGATGATCCCCCAACCGGTCACCCAGCGCGAGCTTCCGGTGAGGCGCCACCCGTCGGGCTCGGGTTCAGCGACCAGCTGGGGCGGGCCGGGCTGCAGCCCAGCCAGTGCGATCCCACCCTTGATCTCGCCGGCCACGGCCGCGGCGAGCCAGCGCTGCCCGAGCTCGCCACCGGCGTCACCGAGCAGCGAACCCAGCAGACCGAAATGCTGGATCCACACGAACGTGGTCGCCAGACACCCGCCGGCCAGCTCCTCGATCACCGCGCAGAGGTCGGGGATGTCAATCCCCGGTCCGCCCAGCGGCGGCGGGACGAACGCGCCGAAGAGTCCGGCGCCAGCCACCGCGTCGAGGTTGGTGGCCGGGAGCGTGTCGGCCTCGTCGACGGCCAGCGCGGCCGGGAACAGCACCTCGTCGGCGATGGCTCGGGCGGTGGTCACGATGCTCATAGTGGGTATGCTACCCACTATGGCATACGTCGCTCGCCGACCGAAGGGTCGGTTCGAGATCCGGGAATCTGTCCACACGCCCGACGGGCCGCGGGCGCGTTCGTTAGCGACGTTCACCGAACTCGACGATGACGCGATGACGCGGGCGGCGGCGGCGGCCAGCGCGCCATTCGACCCGGACACCGTGGTGGCATCGGCCCGCCGGGCGGGCGCACCGGTCGCTTCATCGGCGGCGGACAACGCGGCCCGCCGGCTCCTGCGGGAGCTGCGGCGCGGCCGCCCACCCAGTCCCCCGCTGCGCCGGCTGCTCGCCGACGCTCTCGCGCAGCATGAGGCGCCACGTCTCGACGCCGGTGAGTCGATCGGCGACTGGGTGGGCGCCTCGCCGCGGGAGCGCGGTGAGGCGCTACGCGACCTGCTCACCCTGACCGATCATCTGCCCGCGACCAAGCGCGGCAAGCTCACGTTCCCCCCGCTGCGAAGCCGTGGCTGAGCCCGGCCTGGCCGACAAGGTCGTGGTGCTGCACCGCGCACTCGACCGCGCCGGTATCGCGCACGCGTTCGGCGGAGCGCTGGCGCTGGCGTACTACGCCGAGCCGCGGGCAACAGTCGACATCGACGTCAACGTCTTCGTAGGCCCTGATCAGTATCCGCGACTGCTCGAGGTACTGGAACCGCTGGGTGTCACGCGCACACCGGCGCAGGCGACCGTCAGTCGGGACGGCCAGGGGCGGCTGTGGTGGGGACGCAACCCCATCGACCTGTTCTTCGCATACGACGACGTCCACGACGCAATGCGCCAACGCGCCCGCATGGTGCCGTTCGGTGACGAGGAGATCCCGGTCCTCGCGCCGGAACACCTCGTTGTGGCGAAGGTCGCGTTCAACCGGGCGAAGGATTGGCTCGACATCGAGCACATGCTGGTCGCCACTCCCGCGCTCGACTTCGACGAGATCGAACGCTGGATCGAACACCTCGTCGGTCGCGACGACAACCGCGCCCGCCGCTTCGACGACCTCCGCCAACGACTTACATGAGGGCTTACTGATCGATCGCCGCGTCGGCGAAGCGCCCGAGCAGCTCGGACAGGGTGTTCTCGAACGCCAGCGTGGCGTCGTCCTCGTTGTGCAGCGAGTGGGCGATCTCGTGCAGCAGCGTGGCGAAGAAAGCGCGGGGCGTGCGAAGTTGGTCGCGGCGGATGACGATGTGGCGCGCCGCCGGATCCCAGAGACCGAGGTCGTCGGCGGCCACCGCGGCGGGGCGCATGGTCTCGCTGATGAGGACCGGGACCGGCGTGCGGTCGGCGAGGGCGAACGCGTCGTCGGCAAGGTCGAGCAGGGCGGCTTCGGCGTCGGTAAGCGCGGCCCGGTCGACGAACGTGAACACGAACGACTCCATGCGCTGGCGGGCGAACACTTTGAGGGTGCGTACCGGTTCACCATCGACATCGGTGGCGCCCACCAACTTCTTGGCCACGTTCTTGGGAACGACGATCACCCGCAGCCCGTCCTCGCGGGCGTACTCGACCATGGCGGTCTGTTCCGACAGCTCGGTGGTGGTGACGAAGACGACCGGCTCGGCCGCGTTGAGCACCTTGGCCGCATGGAGGGCGACGTCGACCCAGCCCGACTCGGCCCGCTGCTCACCGGACTCGAAGGCGGCCAGATCCTCCGCCAACGGACCGGCCACCGCCGCGCTCGACGTCGCCAACAGGATGTCCTTGAGTCGGTCGCTATACGCGCTGCGCCCGACGTTGGCCCGCTCGCGGTTGAGCGCGCGGGTGAGTTTGGCGTTGAGCTTGGTGATGTCGTAGGAGAACAGCAGCTCGTCCTCCTGGGCGACGCGCAGACCGCGCACGTAGACCCGGCCGGGTTGGCCGTCACCGTGGGCCAGCACCGATCCGTAGTCGGTGGTCTCCAACACCTGCTCACCGTTCCAGCGCAGGAAGAACGCTTTGGCGTCGTCCATCTGCGCGTCGGTGATGCTCGCGAGGTCGACGGTGGTACCGACCATCTCGTCGTCCGGCGCTGGCCCGACGACGGCGTGGAGGGTGTGGGTGTCGGGGAACCCGGCCTTGGGGTGCATCGCGGTCGTGATCGTGTTCCACCGGCTGCGGAGCTCGACTGATGAGCCGTGGCGGTCGAGGACGGCCAGCGCGTCTTTGAGACCAACACCGAACCGGCCGATCACGTTGGGCGACGCCAGCTTCTCTGGGTTCTCGTTCTGGGTGAGGTGCTCGTGGCGCAACCCGCGACCGAAGTCGCGGATACGCCACGTCCCATCGTCGAGCCGCACGATCTCCGGCTCGGCGCCGCACCCGAGCAGATGCTCGTCCAGCGCGTTGGCCAGCAGCTCCCGCACCGCCTGCGCCACCGACCAGTGCTCGAGCACCGTCTCCACGTTCAGGTCGAAATACCGAGCCTCACCGTCGCCCACAGCACCAGCCTCGCGGATCCCGCCATTCTCGAGGCAATAGCTGTTGTTTTCCGCCAGCTATTGCCTCGAGAATGGAAATTCATCGTCATGGGTGGAGGCGCCAGGCGTCGGCCGGTTCGGGACGAGGCTCGTCGAGTGGGGGCGGCGCTGCGGCGAGTTGCATCGTGCGGTAGTGCTCACCGCCGGCGACGACCCAGTCGGCGAGATGGACATCGTGGTCGCGGCAGCGTGTGCCCATCGCCTCGAACGCGTCGACGTCGGCTTCCGACAGCACCCGGATGTCGACCGCGCCCATCACGCTGAACAGCAGCACGTGCTCGCCTGGGACGCGGTCGCCCAGCAGGACATAGGACAGCGCGTGCGCGACTGTGTGCCATGTCGCGGTGAGCACGACGCCGTCCCGCACCGCGCCGATGTCGTCGACCACCAGCGCGGCGTGACACTGGCCGAACTCCTTCTCGAAGGCCATCGCCTGCGACATGACATCGGCGAAGCTGGCGATCGGCGGCAGGGTGGGTGTGGACACGGACGTTCTCCCTCGGTGCGACAACGCAAGGGGGAAGCGACCAGGCGAAGGGTAGCCACAGGGTGCGCGACACTGCGGTGGTGCGGGCGGTGGGGATCGATCTGGCGGCCGATCCGCGCAATACCGGAGCGGCAGTCGCGCAGGTCGGCGGCAGCTGCGTCGTGGTCACGGTGCTCGACCCGCCGCTGGATGACGACGCGCTCGTGGCCCTGGCCGTCGACGCCGATGTCGTCGGCGTCGACGCACCGCTCGGGTGGCCCGACGATTTCGTCGCCGCGGTGACCCTGCATCACGCACACCAACCATGGCCGGATGCCGACGAGCCGGTGCAGCAGCGGCGCATGCTGTCGAACCGGCTCACCGACCGCGAGTGCACCGCCGCAACCGGCTTGCGGCCGCTGTCGGTCTCCGCCGACCGCATCGCCGCAGTGGCCATGCGGTGCGCGCGGCTCCAAACCCTGTGGGCAGCGACGTGGGGCAGCGCGGCGAGCCGGGCCGGCACCGGTCGCCTCGTCGAGACCTACCCGGCCGCGGCGCTCAAGCATTGGACCCTGACCTACCGTCGCTACAAAGGAACGGCGGGCGCGACGTCCCTTGGCGACCTCGTCGACGCGCTGACCGCTGGCGCACCCTGGATAGACCTGTCGACCGCGGGCAACGCGTACCGCGCGTCCGATCACTGCTTCGACGCGATCGTGTGCGCGTTGATCGCGCTCGCGGCTAAGACCGGCCTCACCACCGGTCCGAACGTGACGCAATTGCCCGTCGCCGAGCGCGAGGGCTGGATCCACGTGCCAACCTGCACGCTCGCCGACTTGGGCGACGCCCTCCTGAGATGACAGCTTCGAACCTCCTCCCCGTGCTCATGGCCGACGCCGGCCTCGACGACCAGCAATGGACAGTCGCGCCGCTCGCCGGCGAGGGACTGATCAATATGCACGACCTGGTGCAGACCGCCGACGGCGAGCGCTTCGTGTACCGCCGCTACGGCTGGCCGTGGGCTGTGGAGGAGCCCCTCGACCGCATGGCCAAGGAGGCGTGGCTCATCCCCCGCCTGTTCGCCGCCGGGGTGCCGGTCCCCGAAGTCATGGCCGCCGGCCGGCAGGACGACGAAGAGGGGCTCCTGATGCGCTTCGTCGAGGGCGACGTGCTCGCCGCGGCCGAGCCGCGTACTGACGCCATGTGGCACGCCGCCGGCGCCGCGTTGCGCGAGGTACACGAGGTCGACATCGGCCTGGCCGGCCAGCCAGTCGGAATGATCGTGCACGGCGGCGTCGAACCGTCGGGGGGCGGCTTGGGCGCGTGGCACCTGGAGAGCGCGATACGCCACGGCTACGAACTGGCCGCCGCGCAGCCCGACCTCGCCATCGACGTCGACCGCTGCGCGGGTGTCGTGGCCGCCGCCGCCCCCATGTTCGATGCCCAGCCGCGCGCCGTGGTCCACGCCGACGCCAACCCGTGGAACGTCCTTGTCACCCCCGACGGCGGACGGGCCACGTGGATCGACTGGGAGTTCGCCTGGTGGTCCGACCCCCTTTACGACTTCGTCCGGCTGATGCTCGCCCGCAAACGTGACCTCGGACCGGTGCCCACCGCCTTCTTCGCCGGCTACGGCGAGGACCCCACCGGGCATCCCCTGTTCGAGGTGTGCGCGCTGGGCTTCCACCTCTGGATGGCCAACGAAATGCGCAACCCGCTGCTCGCCGACCGGACCACATACAAGCTCTCTGAGCGCTACCTGCTCGACCTCCCCGGCCATCTCGACCGCCTCGAAGCCCTCGGATTCACCGACTAACCGAATTTATGAGTGAGCGCTCACTCATATAGAGTGAGCCCATGGCCACGACGACTGCCGCGCCCGCCCAGGCGCGCCGCTGCCATGCCGCCTGATGAGCGGCGCTCGGCGATCGTGGCCGCCACGCTGCCGCTGCTGATCGCGCACGGCGAGATGGTGACCACCCGCCAGATCGCCGACGCCGCGGGCATCGCCGAGGGCACCATCTTCCGGGTCTTCGCCGACAAGGACGCGGTGATCATCGCCGCGGTCGACGCTGCGCTCGACACCGGGCCGCTCGAGGAGCACCTCCGCGCCATCGACCCGGGCCTCGCGTTCGACGACGCCCTGCTCGCTGCGGTTGAGATCCTCCAGCAGCGCGTGGTCGACACTGGCGCCTGCTCGCCGAGTATCGGGCCCCGGTTCCACGAGCACGCCCGACCGCCCGGTGGTCGAGGTCGACGCGCTCGTCGCGCCTGTTCGAGACCAAGCGGGCCAAGCTGCGGGTCGAACCGGTTGTCGCCGCCCGCCACCTGCGGACGCTCACGCTCTCGGCCACCCACCCGGTGCTGGTCGGCGAACCAACCCCGCCCGCCGAGATCGTGGCCATGTTCCTCCACGGTGTGTCGAAGTCGAGGCCGCCACGAACGCCGTCGACCGATGGCGGGCAAGCGCAATGTTGATTCGTCTGCTGCGCCGGCAGCTCCGCCCGTACCGCAAGCTCCTTTACGTCGTCCTCGCGCTCCAGACGGTACAGACGATCGCCGCGCTCACGCTTCCCCATCTCAACGCCCGCATCATCGACCACGGCGTGATCACCGGGAACGTCGGCTACATCCGCTCGCAGGGGGCGATGATGCTCGGCTTCTCGCTGATCCAGATCGTGTTCTCGGTGGCCGCGGTGTACTTCGGCGCCAAGGTGGCGATGGGCTTCGGCCGCGACCTGCGCGCCGCGCTGTTCCATCAGGTCACCGACTTCTCCACCCGCGAGGTCGGCACGTTCGGCGCGCCCTCGCTCATCACCCGCATCACCAACGACGTGCAGCAGGTCCAGCTGCTGGTGGTGATGACCACGACCATGGCGGTGGGAGCGCCGATCACCGTGGTCGTCGGGGTCATCATGGCGGTGCGGGAGGACGTCGGGCTCTCGATGGTTCTGGTCTTCAGCATGCCGGCCGCTGCCATCATCCTCGGGCACGATCGTCTCGCAGATGGTCCCGGCGTTCCGGGTGATGCAGGAGCGCATCGACCAGATCAACCGCGTGCTGCGCGAGCAGATCACCGGCATCCGGGTCGTGCGCGCCTTCGTGCGCGAGCCGCAGGAAGCCGTCCGGTTCCAGACCGCCAATCAGGAGCTCACCGACGTGTCGCTGCGCAGCGGCCGGCTGATGGGCGCCATGTTCCCGACGTCGCAGCTCATCATCAACCTGGCCAGCGTGGCGGTGCTGTGGATCGGCGCCAACCGCATTACCGCCGGCGACATCAACGTCGGCGCGCTGGTCGCCTACCTCAGCTACCTCGTGCAGATCCTGATGTCGGTGATGATGGCGACGTTCGTTATCTCGATGATCCCCCGCGCCGCGGTCTCGGCCGGCGCGCATCCAAGAGGTGCTCGAGACCGACTCCTCGGTGCGGCCCCCCGACGTGCCGGTCGACCAGGTCATCACCCACGGCGCGCTCGGAGTTCCGCGACGTCGGCTTCCACTACCCCGGCGCCGAGCACGCGGTGCTGAGCGACATCTCCTTCGCCACGAGCGGCGGGACAGACCACCGCGATCATCGGCAGCACCGGCTCGGGCAAGACCACGCTGGTCAACCTGATCCCGCGGCTCTTCGACGCCACGTCGGGCGCAGTCCTGGTCGACGGCGTCGACGTTCGTGAGCTCAACCCCGACGTGCTCTGGAGCAGCATCGGCTACGTCCCACAGAAGCCGTACCTGTTCTCGGGCACCGTGGCCAGCAACCTCCTCTACGGCAAGGCCGACGCCACCGAAGACGAAATGTGGGAGGCGCTCGAAGTCGCCCAAGCGGCCGACTTCGTGCGGGCCATGCCCGAGGGCCTCGAGGCGCGTATCGAGCAGGGCGGCACCAATGTCTCCGGCGGCCAGCGCCAGCGCCTGGCGATCGCCCGGGCGCTGATCCGCAAGCCCGAGGTCTACGTTTTCGACGACTCGTTCTCCGCGCTCGACCTCTCGACCGACGCCAGGCTGCGCGCCGCGCTCGGTCCCTATACCGCCGACGCCGCGGTGATCATCGTCGCCCAGCGGGTCTCGACCATCTCGCAGGCCGACGACATCCTCGTCCTCGAGGACGGCCAGCTGGTGGGCCGGGGCACCCACGCCGAGCTGATCGCCGACTGCCCCACCTACGCCGAGATCGTGCAGTCGCAAATCGGTGAACGAGTCGCGTGACAACACTTCACGACCCCGAGGACGAGGTCGCCGACGAGAATCCCGTCGACCTCGCGTCGCCCGACACGCGCGCCGCGGGCCGGTGGATGGCGGCGGGCATGCCGACCGAGAAGTCCAAGAACTTCCGGACGTCGGTCAAGCGGCTCGGTCAACTGCTCAAGCCGCAGCGGGTCGTGCTCGGGATCATCGTCCTGCTCGCCGTCGGCGGGGCGACGGCCAACGTGCTGGGGCCGCGGGTCTTGGGTCGGGCCACCGACGTCATCGTCCGCGGCGTCCTCACGCCGGGGGGCATCGACTTCGGTCGGCTGCACCGCGTGCTGTGGGAAGCGCTCGCGCTCTACGCCGGGTCGTTCCTGCTGTCGCTGGCCACTACCTGGCTCATCGCCGGCGTCGTGCAGCGCTTGATGTTCAAGCTGCGGTCGCTGGCCGAGGAGAAGCTCAACGCGCTGCCGCTGCGCTACATCGACCGCCAGCAGCGCGGCGACCTGTTGAGCAAGGTCACGAACGACCTGGACAACGTCGCCCAGAGCCTGCAGCAGACGATGAGCCAGATGCTCACGTCGCTGCTGCTGATCCTCGGCGTCACGTTCATGATGTTCTGGCTCTCGCCCCTGCTGGCGATCATCGCCATGACCACGGTGCCGCTGTCGATCTTCGGCATGCGGTGGATCGCCAAGCGGGCCCGGCCGCGATACATGGCGCAATGGGGCAGCACCGGCGCGCTCAACGCGCAGATCGAGGAGACCTTCACCGGTCACGCCATCGTCAAGTCCTTCGGTCGCCAGCGCGAGGTGGAGGAGCGCTTCCGGACGACCAATGACCAGCTCTACGAATCGTCGTTCGGCGCGCAGTTCATGTCGAGCCTCATGCAGCCGATGACGATGTTCCTGGGGAACGTGCAGTACGCGTTGGTCGCCGTGGTTGGCGGCCTGCGGGTGGCCAGCGGCGCCATCAGCATCGGCGAGGTCCAGGCCTTCATCCAGTACTCGCGCAGCTTCTCGATGCCGCTCACGCAGTTGGCGTCGATGATGAACGTCTTCCAGTCGGGCATCGCCTCGCTCGAGCGGGTCTTCGACTTCCTCGATGCCGAGGAGCAGAGCGCCGACGCGCCGGCGTCTGCCAACCCGCCACCAGTGCAGGGGCGGGTCGAGTTCCGCGACATCACGTTCTCCTACGACCCGCAGACGCCGCTCATCGAAGGGTTGTCGCTGCTGGCCGAGCCCGGGCAGACCATCGCCATCGTCGGTCCGACCGGCGCGGGCAAGACCACGCTGGTCAACCTGATCATGCGGTTCTACGAGTTGAACGGCGGGTCGATCACGCTGGACGGGCGCGACATCGCGTCGATCCCCCGGCCCGAGCTGCGCTCGCAGATCGGGATGGTGCTGCAGGACACGTGGCTGTTCGGCGGGACGATCCGCGACAACATCGCCTACGGCAACCCGTCGGCCACCGACGACGACATCCTCGCCGCCGCCCGGGCCACCTACGTCGACCGCTTCGTGCACTCGTTGCCCGACGGGTATGACACGGTGATCAACGAGGAAGGCGACAACATCAGCGCCGGGCAGAAGCAGTTGATCACCATCGCCCGCGCCTTCCTGGCCGACCCGGCGATCCTGATCCTCGACGAGGCCACCAGCTCGGTCGACACCCGCACCGAGGTCCAGATCCAGGAGGCGATGAACGCGCTGCGGGCGTCGCGCACCAGCTTCGTGATCGCCCACCGTCTGTCCACCATCCGCGGCGCCGACACCATCTTGGTGATGGAGCACGGGCGCATCGTCGAGCAGGGCTCACACAGCGAACTCCTCTCGCGCGACGGCCCGTACTACCGCCTCTACAACAGCCAGTTCGTCGCCCCCATCACCGACCTCGACACCGTCGCCTCCTAAAGCCAGCCCAAAGCATGTGTCGGTGTTGAATCGTGGTTTTTCTTCGATTCGACACCGACACTTGGCTTTAGGAGGCGAAGTCGGGGCGGTTGGTGCGGACGGAGTCGCTGCGGCCCTTGGGCTCTTCCCAGTCCTCTTGGCGACCGAGGGCGGTGAGGTCGAGGAAGTAGTACGAGCCGCCGGTGGACTCCAGGCCGCGGGCGAACTGTGAGTAGGTGTGGAAGATGCGGCCGTCGACATTGAGGAAGCAGCTACGGCCCGGGCCCTCGAACGGCTCCTCGACGTCGACCTCGCGGTAGTTGTAGGTCGACTTTTTCCCGCGGGCGGGATCGAAGCTCACGTTGAAGTCCCAGTTGAAGTCGTTGCCGAACGAGGAGTACCAAGGGATGTCCCACCCCATCTTCTCCTTCCACCGCTCGAGCTTGTGCAGCGGTGCGCGCGACACCATGGCGTACGTGGTGTCACGGATACGCAGGTGCTCGAGGAAGCCCGGCGAGATCTCCTCGGTGCCGGCGGTGCAGCTCGGGCACCCGTCCTCCCACTCGGGATCGAACATGAAGTGGTAGATGATCAGCTGCGGTCGACCCTCGAACATGTCGATGAGGCGCACCTTGCCGTCGGGGCCGTCGAACACGTAGTCCTTCTCGATCTCGACCATCGGCAGGTTGCGACGCTCGATGTTGAGCGCATCCCGCTGCCTGGTGAATTCCTTCTCCTTGTCGAGCAGTTTCGTCCGGGCGGACAACCACTCTTCGCGCGTGGCGATCTTGGGCAGGCTCATTGAAGACCTCCTTGCTCTCACCTAGTTATTGACGAAACGGCGGCCCCTAACTCATCGCTGGGCGACTTGAATGTGCGCCGTGCCTGAGCTCGAGGTGTGGACGGTTGGTGTGGGAGTGCCTGGGTTGTCGGTTCGTCAGGCCGAACGGGCCGAAGCGGCCGGTTTCGACGGCATCCAAATGGTCGACTCGCAGAACCTGGCCGGCGACCCATATGTCGCGCTGGCCCTGGCGGCGAAGGCGACGGACCGCTTGCGCCTCAGCACCGGGGTGACCAATCCGGTGACCCGGCACGCCGCGGTCACCGCGGCGGCGATCGCGACGGTGCAGGGCGAATCCGGCGGCCGCGCCCAGCTCGGCATCGGTCGGGGCGACTCGGCCCTGGCCCACCTCGGCCGGGCGCCCGCGCCGGTCAAGGTGTTCGAGCGTTACCTGATCGACCTGCAGGCCTACCTCCGCGGCGACAGCGTCGACTTCGAAGCCGACGGCAACCTCGCCAACCTCAACCTGGCCGGCGCGCCCGACGAGAGCCGCATGGGTTGGCTGCGCGCCATCAAGCCCAAGGTGCCGGTGGCCGTCGCGGCCACCGGGCCGAAGGTGATCGCCGTCGCTGCGGCCCACGCCGAGCGGGTCACGTTCGCGGTGGGGGCCGACATCGAACGCCTGCGCTGGGCGGTCGAACTGGCCCGCGCGTCGGGCGCGGCGTCGCTCGGCGCATACGTCAACGTCGTGGTGCATGCCGACCCCGACGTCGCCGCCCAACTGGGCGAGGGCGGCCTGGCGACATTCGCCCGGTTCTCGGTGATGCACGGCGCGCCGACCGGCCCGGTCACCGACGACCAGCGCGACGTGCTCACCCGCGTCCACGGCGCGTACGACATGACCGTGCACACGCAGACCGGTACACCGCAGGCCGCGCAGCTCACGTCCGAGTTCGCCCAGCGCTTCGCCGTTTTCGGCCCGGCCGATCAGTGTGTCGCCCGCCTGCGCGAGATCGTCGCCCTCGGCCTCGACCACCTCGTGATCGTCGGCCCTTCGATCGGCGCCGACCGCGACCAGTCCGCCACGGCGCAACGCGCCTTCGCCGAAGAAGTCCTCCCGGCCTTGCGCTAGAGGAGCGACTCGGCCGCGTCGGCGAGTGCGACGGCGCCGTCTTCGCTGGCCATCTTGGCGGCGAGGGCCTGGGCCCGCGCCCGGTACCCGGGGTCGGCCTCGATCTTGGCCACCGCTTTGGCCACGTCGCGCGCCCGCCAGACCATGCGCCCGACGCCGAGGTCCTGGACGCGACCGCCGTGCCAGACCTGGTCGAACAGCTGCGGGAGGATGACGACCGGCACGCCGGCGGCCAGCGCAGCGCCCAACGTTCCCAACGCGCCAGACACTACGGCGACCCGTACGCGCGGCAGCACCTTGGCGAGGGGGGCGAACACGAACGCACCCTCGCGGCCACGAACCGCGGCGAGGTTGTCGTCGTTGCCGACCAGCAACAACGAGCGCAGCCCGAGGCGGTCCAGCCCGTCGGCCATCGCCGCGAACGCCTCACCCGCGCCCGACGCCGCGCTCGACCCGAGCGTCACTAGCACGGGCGGATCGCCGGCGCCGAGGTACGCCTCGATCGCCGGATCAAGCGGAACGTCACGGACCGCGGGCGGCCCAGGCCAGTGCGAGAACCCGCCCCAGGTGAACGGCAACCAGTCCGGCGCCGCCTCGCCGTAGTAGTGGCGCGACACCAGCACCACGGTCTTGTCGGCGCCCATCCAGTTCCAGAACGCGTTGCCCTTGATCGGTGGCATGCCGAGCGTTTCGCGAAAATCGTTCAGCTGTTTGTCGTGGAGCATGCGGCCGCTGCCGTTGGCCATCGCCCGCCACATGACGCCATTGAGCCGGGCACCCGCGTTGGGCGAGCGCTTGCCCAACGGCGGGCCCCACTCCTTCGTCGGCAACATCATCGGGAACAGCTGACCGACCACCGTCGGCACGCCCAAGTGTTTGGCGACGGGAACCGTCACGCTCCCGAACGTCGGGTGGGTGACGAGCGCGTCGGCACCCTTGATCGTGCGCACCAAACACTCCCGGGCAGCGACGGGATCGTTGCTGAACCCGATCCGCATGAGGTACGGCCCGAGCCGGATCTGATTGCGGAACGGGTGGCGCATCAATTTCTCGTGCTCCGAATCGGCATGCATGAACGCAGCGGAGAAATCCAACGGGTAGGTCGCCAGGTCGAACTTCTCACCGGCCAGCATCGAGTGGAACCCGCCGGGAGTCAGAAAGGTGACGTCATGCCCGCGCTCAGCCAACAAGTTGGCCGGCGCCACGAACGGCGCCACGTCCCCCACGTACGCGGCGGAACTGACGACGATGTGAGCGATGGCTGACCCTAGGACAGTTCGCGGAAGCGGACGCGGGCGGCGTCGAGGTCGCGGGTGTCGAAGAGGTCGAGGGCGAGCACGCGACCACCCTCGATGCGGCCGACGGTGAGTTGCTCGAATTGGACGGGAGTGCCGTTCTGGTCCCGCCCACTGCCCTGGATCTCGCAGAGCGCGACGGGGGCAGCGAGCTCATGGACGGCGGCGAGGCGCGTGCGGCGGTCGCCCGGCATCAGCTCGGCCAGCGTGCGCGTCGCGTCGATCCACTCGGCGAGCGGCGGGTTGCCGAGGCCCAGGAGCCGATGATCGGTCACGGTGTCAACACCGCCGAGCAACTCGGCGAAGCGCGTCCAGTCGGCTTGGTTGATCGTGTCAATGACGTCGACGGTCACTTGGGCAACCGCTGCATCGTCCGGTGGCAGTGATGCGAGATACTGCGCGTCGAGCTCGGTGTAAGCGGCGTCGAGGTCGTCGGCGTCAACGTCGTAGGAGATCATGCGCGTGATGAGCCCCGACATCGGGTCGACCGCGACGACTTGGACCATCTCGATCCGGGACTCGCTGGCTCCTTCCCCACCGACGAGGACCGTATCCACCAGCGCGATCGAGTTGCCACGCGTGGCAATGCACGCCCGCAAGACAACTTCCAGGCCCATGCCGACGGTGACTTTGAAGTTCTCGACCAAGCCGTCGATCCCGTACGCGTCGTTGATACTCACGGCCCGGCGCGACTCATAAACCATGTGCGGCGCGACCAGCGTCTTGACTTCCGGCCAGTCCCGGCGGGCGCACAAGTCGCCCAGGTCGCGCATGCGTCGAAAGGCGACGTTCGCATTCGCATCGTCCTCGCGAGGTCAGCCCGCGGAAGCGGGCGCGGGCCGCGTCGAGGTCATGGGCGTCGAAGAGCTCAAGGGTGGTGACGCGTCCGTCCTCGATGCGGCCGATGGTGACGTTCTCGAACTCGACAAGGATGCCGTTCTGGTCCCGACCGCCGCTCTTGAGGTGGAACACCCCGGCCGACGAACTCAGCTCGTAGACGTGGGCCAGGCGGACCTGGGTGTCAGATGCCATCAGATCGGCCAACGCTTCGGTGGCGTCGACCCACTCGTCCACGGAGAGCGTGCCGAAACCCATGAGCCGGTGATCGACCACGGTGTCGACCCCTGCGAGCAGCTCACGGAATGGCAGCCACTCCTGGCGGTGGCACACCCCGATCACGTCGATGAATATCCGCGCCGCGGATGCTTCCCCGGCAGCCAGCGACACTACGTACAGCGCGTCGAGTTCGGCATAGGCGGCGTCGAGATCATCCATCTCGAACGAGATAGTTCGTGTGAGTCGGCCGGAACCAAGATCGGCGACACACACCTGCGCGATGTCAATGCGCGACTCTGCTCCCTCGACGTCGCGCCAGAACACCGACGTGTGAACCAGCGCATGTGCGTCGCCGCGCGTGGCTATGAGACCGAGTTCGAAGTCCCCACCGAGCGCGTAGACCGCCTCGTAATTGGTAATGAGCCCGTCCACGCCGTAGCGGTCGATGAGACTCATGGCCCGGCGCGTCTCGTACACGAAGTCGGGCGCCAGTTCCGCCCGGACGCCCGCCCAGTCGCGCCTCTGTGACGCGGCTATCGCTCGGCGCACGATGCGGAAACTCAGATTCCCGTCGGCATGACCCACACGGCCCAGGTCGCGGAAGCGGGCGCGGGCGCCATCGATGTCGGCGGTGTCGAACAGGTCAAAGGCGACGACGCGGTCATTATCGACGCGGCCAACAACGAGGAACCCGATCTCGACCTCGCCGCCGTGCTTGTCGTGGCCGGCGCCGACGGTCTCGAACACGAAGGCGGACCCGTGGAGTTCCGGCACGGCGATGAGGCGGATGCGCCCGTCAGGGATCATCGGGGCGATCTCCGCCGTGGCGGCTATCCAATCGGCTGGCGAGATCGGCGAGCCGAGGCCCATCGTGCGACGGTCGTGCATTCTGTCGACCCCGCTCAGCAACTCGGCGACCCGCGGCCAATCTCCGCGGTCACATTCGGCGACGACCTGAACTAATAGCCCCACGGTTGCCGCCTCGTCCGGTGGCAGGGACGCCAGGTACAGCGCGTCTAGCTCCGCGTAGGCAGTGTCGAGGTTGTCGAGCTCGTAAGACACCATCCGGCTGGCCTGGCCCGACGCCGGGTCGACCACAACGACCTGTGCGATCTCAAGACGGGCGTCATCGGCTGGCTTGGCCATCGCCGTGCTCACCAGCGCTAGCCACTCACCCCTCGTCGCCAGGGACTCATAGGGCTCGAGCCCGAGACCCATCCCGACAGAGGTGATGTAGTTCTGCACGAGACCCTGAGCGTCGTGATCCTCGTTGATGCTCACCGCGCGCCGCGACGAGTACACAAAGTCCGGCGTCAGGACCGCCCTGATGGCGTCCCAGTCACGACGGGTCACCGCGTCGCCTATGCCCCCCATCAACCGCGACGCTGCGTTCTCCGTGCTCGCAAGCGACGCCGCATAGAGCGCGTCCAACTCGGCGTACGCGGCGTCGAGATCGTCGATCTCGAAGCTGATGATGCGCGTGCCCAGCCCCGTTTCCGGGTCGATGGCACAAATCTGGAGCGTCTCGATGCGCGACTCGACGCCGTCGTCCTCTCGCTGCACGAACGTCAAGCGAACCAACGCGAGCCATCTCCCCCTTGTGGCCAGGGCATGTGACGTGACGTCGCCACCCAAGTCGGCAACGACCCGATAGTTGTCCATGAGCCCGTCGATGCCGTAGACGGTGTCGAGGGTCATGGCCCGTCGGGTCTCATAGACGAAGTCGGGCGCGAACAAACCGCGGACCGCGTCCCAGTCCCCCCGACGCCGCAGTTCACGGCTGCGGATCAAGAGCTCCGTCGCTGCGTTGTCGCTGGCGTCGTCGCCCCGCGCCAGGGCCAGCGCACCCGCCTCGTCGTCATGGTCGAAGAACACCACCCCGCTCATGCGACCGCCGCGGGTAAACCCGACGGCGATGCGCTCGACCTCGAAGGCGCCACCACCGTCGGCAAGATGGCCCTGCGACACCATCCGAACGACACCGACGTGGGCGCGCAGCAGCAACCAATCGCGCACCGTGGTCCTGACGTCCGGCGCCAACTCGACCGAGCTACGGGTCCGCCGGAACAGCTCCTCGGGTCCCGTAACGCCCGGCAAGACCTGACCCGATCGGCGATCGTCAACCGTGACATCGGCGGTGAACAGCCGCGCGCCGTCCTCCCACGTGTGTCGGTCGAGGGCGGAGAAGAACTCATCGCAGAGCCAGCGCGTCGCGTGCGGCGACGGTTGCCAATCGGCCAGCCGCAAGCCCGCCCCGACGTTGTCGTCGAGTGCGAACGACTCGCTGCGAACAATGGCACCGTCGCGGGCCTCGGCCACGACCAGCGCGTCGGCGGTTTCGTAGATCACTGCGTCGCCCGACGCCCGCACCCAGCGTGTGACGTCCCGAACGCCCGATCCCTCAACGCGCAAAGCGCGCCCGGCAGTTCTCGGCGGCCACGCGGTCGAAAAGTGCGAACGCACCAAGCGTGTCGTGCTCGTCGAAATTCTCGAGGACGACAAACTGGCGAGCATCGTTGAGCGATCCGCAGGACAAGTAGCGCCGGTCGACCGTGGGGTTGAACGAGTGCAGCCACGCCAGCCCGACGTGGCCGCCACTGGCGTAGGCGAGCACGACGATGTCCCAGTCGAAGCTGCCGCCGCTGTAAATGTCGCGCGCTACCTCCGCGAACTCGTCGCCCCCGTGCAACTCCGCATGGAGCCCGGCGCGGTGGTCGCGGAAGACAAAGTCCTCGCAGTAAAACGCTTTCAGCGCGTGCCAGTGTTCGCCGACGACGGCGCTTCGCCACGCGGTCATCACCTCGACCGCCACCTCAGCACCGTCGGGCTGGATCGTGCGCACGCCGCCGCCCACGGTTGGTGCGGCAGCGGGTGTCGTCGGCTGTGCCTCCTTGCGCGCCAGCAGCGCGGCCGCCGCGGCCGCGGCCTCGTCGGCCTCGGCACCGCGGCCGGCGGCGCGCAGCACCACGGCGAGTGCGGTGCGCGCATCGGCGTGGTCGATGAGCGCGTCGGTCGGCTCGGCCAGCGCGACGGCCTCGTTGGCGAGAACGAGCGCCTCGTCGACGGCGCCGCGCCGAGCCATGGCCTGGGCCCGCGCCGCCCGCCAGGCGATGGCCGACTTCAGGTCGTCCCCGCCCAACCGCTCGCACTCGACGGTGAGCACTTCGGCTTCTTCGTCGCGGCCGAGGGCGAGGAGGGCGCGGGCCAGCAGGGCGCCGGCCTGCGCCGCGTCGGTTGACGCTCCCAGCGCGCCGAACCCGTCGTAGGCGGCGCGCAACATGCGCTCGGCGTGCTCCGTATCCGCCGCGAGCAGTTCGACGAGACCGGCGAAGGCCTCGGTCTCGAGCAGGGCGTGGCGCAACCCGAGGTCTTGCAGCAAAAGACGGGCCGAGTCCAGCAACCGGCGCGCCGCGTCGAAGCGGCCGCGCAGCGCCTCGAGTACCGCTTGGCAACGCAGCGCGGTGGCCTCCACCGCGGGCGCGCCCGACGTGATGCGCAGCACGCGCACGACGTCGAGACAGCGACCCGACGCCGCGGGCGACTGGGCTCGGCCCCCAGAGCGCAGCGACCGGCGCGGAGATCAGCACCGCATTGGCCCGGCGCCGGTCGCCGGCGGCGCGGGCTGCGGTCAGGGCGCGGTCGAGCGCGGCCTCGGCTTCGCCCACCTGACCGAGGCGGCCGAGGGCCCGAGCGTGGACGGCGTGAGCCTTGGCCGCGCCGACCTTGTCGCCCAGCGTGTCGAGCGTGGCCGCCGCAGCCGCCGCGGTGGCGCTCACCTCGACCAGGCCCTTGGACTCGGTGAGGATGCGCAACTCGGCGGCAAAGGCGTCGGCCCACGCGCCGAGGCGGGCGTCGCCGGTCGACAGGGCGCGCAACTGCGCCACCGCGTCGATTGCCGCGGCACCCTCGCCGGCGGCAAGCAATGCCTCGCAACGGTCGAGCAACAGCGCAGCGCGCGTCTCACGGTCGCCCTCCGGCAACCGCTCGAGAGCGCGACCGGTGAGCCCGATCGCGGCCGAAAGGTCATCGCGCTCGAGAGCGCGTCCGGCAGCCGCGGCCAGATGGGTCGCGGCGCGGCGGCCGAGCGCGACACCGTCGTCGTCGAGCGGACCGAGCTGCCGGCGGTACTCGTGGGCCTGCTCGAGGTGGTAGCCGATGACCTCTTCGTGCTCGCCCACCAGCTCGCCGACCTTGTCGGCCAACCAGTCGGCGAAACGGGCGTGCAGCTCGGCGCGCGCCTCCTTGAGCAGGCGGCGGTAGGCGGCGTCCCGGATGAGCGCGTGATGGAAGCGGAAGACCGGCTCGTCGATCCAGTAGGTGCCCTCGGGTTCCACCATCTCCTTGCGGCGCAGCGTCTCGAGATGGCTGTCGATGGCGCCGCCGATCGCGGCCGGCACCAGATCGACGACCGCGCCCCGGTAGAACTCGTGACCGACGACTGACGCCCGCTCCACGACCGAGCGTTCACTTGCGTGCAGCCGCTCGATGCGGGCGGCGAGTAGCGCGGAGATGGTAGGCGGAACGTCGACATTCTCGACGCCGTCGTCGGCGACCATGCGCAACAGCTCGCGCAGGTAGAGCGGGTTGCCCTCGGCGGTGGCGAGAAAGCGGGCGGCGAGATCGCGCGGGAGATCGCCGATCAGCGCGGCGCTGGCGTCATCGCTGAGACCGGTGAGGACGATGGCGTTGCGTTCGGCCATCGCCGGGCGAACCTCCCGGATCTCGGGCCGGGCCAGCGCGACGACGAGCACCGGCGCATCGGTGGCCCACTCGACGACGTGATCGATGAGGTCGAGCAGCAACGGCTCGGCCCACTGGATGTCGTCGATGATGAGCAGCACCGGCTGTTCGGCGGCGGCCACCTCGAGCAAACGGCGGATGGCCCGGAAGGTCTCTTGGGGCGTCGCCGGCGTGCCGATACCGAGCAACGACTCCCCCACGCGAATCAGCTCGGGGTCCTCGACGCCCTGAAGCAGCGCGGTGACGACCTCGGTTACCGGCGTGTAGGCCGAGGTCGAGTGCGCGTCGCAACGCGCCTCGAGAACTGTTGCCCGGTCGTGCACGCGGCCAGCAAGCTCAGCCGCGAGGCGCGACTTGCCCAGACCGGGCGAGCCGATCACCACGGCGAGCTGCGACGTGCGGGTCGTGGCCGCGTTCTCGAACGCGGTGGTGAGCTGCGCGAGCTCTTGCTGCCGCCCGACGAACGGAGCGGTGGTCGTGATTGCTTGTGAGGTCATGGCCACGAGCCGGTAGGCGGGAACCGGCTCGGCCTTGCCCTTGAGGTCGAGCGGCGCGACGGATTCAAATGTCATCAGGTCGCGCACGAGCCGCCACGTCGACTCGCCGATGAGCACGTCGCCCTCCGCCGCGGCGTGCTCGAGGCGAGCGGCCACGTTGACCGCGTCGCCGACGACGTCGTCGTCGCCCTCGGACACGACGACCTCGCCGGTGTTCACGCCGATGCGAAGACCGACCTGGGCAACGTCGAGCTTGGCGAACGCCTCGTGCATCGCCGCCGCGGCGCGCACGGCGCGCACCGCATCGTCCTCCTGCACCTCGGGGACGCCGAAGGCGGCCATGACGCCGTCGCCCATCAGCTTCACGACCCGCCCGCCGTGGGCGGTGATCGCCTCGGTCATCAGCGCGTAGAAGCGCTCCATCGTCCGGCGCGCCGACTCCGGGTCCATCTGCTCTTGCAGCGAGGTCGACCCGGCCAGGTCGGCGAACACCAGCGTGACGATCTTGCGGGTCTCGACGGCGGTCGGTGCCGCCGGCACGGCCGGTGCGCCGACCGCAGCGCCGCACGAGTCGCAGAACTTCGTGCCCGGCGGCAGCGCCGTCCCGCACGACGGACACGTGAGGGTCAGCCCCGTCCCACACTCGCGGCAGAACCGAGCGTCCGCCCGATTCTCAAACCCGCACGTACCGCACCTCACCACCCCATGCTCGCGCCGACCAGCCCTCAACCCATGTGTCGGTGCCTAATCGTGGTTTTTCTTCGATTTTCCACCGACACATCGCCGGCGGGCGGCTGGCTTAGCGCTGGGTGCCGACGAGGAGGTCCTTGAACGCGGCGTCCTTGTCGGGGCGGGGCTCGGGGGGCAGACCCAACACGCGCTCGCCGATGATGTTGCGTTGGATCTCGTCGGTGCCACCGGCGATGGAGATCGCCGGGCTGAACAGCGCGATCCACTGGGCCATGCCGTTCATCGGCGCATCGGCGCCCATGAGCATCCCCTTGGGGCCCTCGAGGGCCAGCATGAAGTCGCGCATCGTGCGCATGAGGTTGGAGATCATGAGCTTCCCGGTGGACATTTCCGGCCCGGGCGCCTGCCCCCGCTCGGCCGCCGCCTTCGATCGCAGCCCGGTGAACCGGGTGATCTCCATGAGCGTGTAGAGCTGCGCGATGTCCTGGCGGACAAGCGGGTCGTGGTTCTTGCCGAACAGCGCGGGGATGAACCGGAACATGTCCGCGCCCATCGCGCCCATACCCCCCATGCCGCCGCCCGCGTTGACCAGGTCGCCTACTCGAGCAGTGAGATCCGGTGTGGCCGGCCCGCCGTCACCACCCATGCTGATCCCGAGCATCGCCCCGCCACCGGCCATGCCGCTGAGACCGCCGGCGCCCAGGCTCTTGCGTTCGAACGACAGCGTGGTCACCGCCACCGACCAGCCCCGGTCGACGTCGCCGATCAGATTCTCGTGCGGTACGCGGGCGTCGCTGAAGAACACCTCGTTGAACGTCGCGCCGCCGGTCATCTCCTTCAGCGGCCGCACCTCCACGCCGGGCTGCTCCATGTCGATGACGAAGTAAGTGATGCCCTCGTGCTTCGGGACATCGGCGTTGGTGCGGGCGATGAGAATCCCCCACTTCGAATACTGCGCGCCGGAGGTCCACACCTTCTGGCCGTTGACGATCCACTCGTCGCCGTCGCGCACCGCCCTGGTCTGCAGGCTGGCCAGGTCCGACCCCGACCCCGGCTCGCTGAACAGCTGGCACCAGATGTGCTTGCCGGTGACCAGCCCCGGCAGTAGCCGCTCGATCTGCTCCTGCGTCCCGTGTTCGGCGACGGTCGGCCCCGCCATCATCGGTCCGATGCCCGACGGCGGGCCGAACGCTCCGGCCTCCACTCGGGCGTCGTTGACGACGCGGGCGTCCTCCGACGTGAGCCCGAGCCCGAACGCACCCACCGGCCAACTCGGAAACCCGTAGCCGCTCTGGCCAAGCCGCTCCCACCACTCCCCCAGGGGCAGCTCCGGGTCCCAATTGGCGGCGAACCACTGCTTGGCGTCAACGGCAATGTCGGACATGGGCGAACCTTAGGTTCGCCGTAGGCGTCACACGACTTGTGCGAACTCCGTCATGGCGGCGCGGGCACCAACGGGCGTAGCCTGGACCCGCACGATTGGGGGCGGCCCATGGGGAGTTGGACGAGGTTCCGGCGTCGAGCGGTTGTCGGCGTCGTCAGCGCGGCGCTGGCAACCACGGCGTTCCCCGCCTCGGGTGCCACCTCGGGCTCAGTGTCGATACTCGTCGACCGCACCACCCTTCCGTCGGGTCAGCAGCTCACCTACACCGTGGGGTTCGAAGTCAGCGGCGGGGCGCTGGAGAACGCGGAGATCCGCGTCTTCCTCCCTCGCGACCAGTTCCGCATCTACGGCGGGTTCCTCGACATGTCGGGTGGCGACTCGCGTGAGGTGATCACGGACGCAACGGGCGCGACCGCGGTCTTCCACATGGGCGACCTCACCGACGGCACTATCGGGAGCGTCACCCTCTACCCCCTCACACTGGCCTACCTGCCCAACGGGACGCAGGTGGCGGCGACCGCGGTGTTGACGGGTACCGGCTTCACATCCGCGACCTCGACATCGCCCCAGACGACGCTGATGTCGGGGGCCCGTCCGCAGGTGGAGAAGGACTCGCTGTACTACGAGGTCGCGCCGGGGCCGGCCGGGACCGCGGTCGCCGATCAGCCCGGGTTCAACGTCCATTACACGGTCAAGGCCAACAACGAGTGCGGCCAGGCCGGCTTCCTGTTCGACACCGGTTGCCTGCCGTTCCGCGGTGTGCTGACCGAGACGCTCCCACCTTCGTCGTTCCTCGTGCGCGCCACCCGCCCACAGTCCTATGTCGACAACGCCACCGGCGCGCCCGATGGCCCGGCGTTCCAGTTCCCGGGCGACGTGCCGCTCGGCGTCGACATCAACGACGTACCCCCCGCCGGCTTCCAGGGCGCGTTCGCGATCGACGTCTACTTCCATCCCGCCTACGCCCGGCACCTGAGTGACGGCCGCTACCACCAGGAGAGCTACCAGGACGAGAGCGGCCTACCCGCGACGCCGTCGACGATCTTCGCCTTCGATCGCGCACCGATCCTCGACATCACGGTGTGGGTGCCCGACGGCGTGGTGCCGGAGACCGGCTCGGTCGCGGTCACCAACACGGTCCGCCTCCAGGGCGACCTCGGCAACGGCGCAACCCACGACACCACCACCGACGCGACGGCACACATTCACCGCAACGTGACCGGGTCCGCGTTCAAGACCTTCCTCGGCTTCAACGCCCAAGAGTGCGCGGGTTACGGCCCGGGCGGCGCGTGGGACCCGGTAACCGGTGCCGGTAACCAGTCCTGCGTCATCCTCGAGAAGAACTTCGGCACGTTCCATATCCACGTCGGAAGCTCCGCCGGATTCCTCGTCGACCCGCGCGTCACCGACAAGCTGCCGCCGGCGTTCCAACCGACCCATGCCCAGGGACCCAACGCCGACTGGCGCGTGACCTTCAGCGACGACCCGGCCTGCGACCAGGACACGCCCGACGCCGCATTCAGCGCCGAGCTCCCGCCGGACGAGGCGCGCTGCGTGCGTTTCGCGGCCGACGGCCCAGTGCAGATGACCACCGGCGCCATCAGGCTCCAGGTGACCGGGACCGTGCCCGACCTCGACCTGCCCGTCGGTGGCCATCAGCGGATCACCAACCGCGTGTGGTTGACCGGGCCACAGTTCGACACCCCCGCGACCGGGACGCAGGACGTGGCCGTCGTCGACCGGCTCTATTACGGCGGCCAGTTCTCCTTCCCGGAATACGACCCGTCGCTCTTCGCCTCGACGATCCCGGGCGGCTTCATCGGCTTCAGGATCTTCACTGACACCGGCTTCGCGACATTGGGGGACGCCGCGCCCCACGACTGGACGATCCAGGACGACATCCCGCCGAACCTCGAGTTCCTCTCGGCCGAGGTGACGCACGGTCCGTTCGACGCCAACGGTGACCAGGCTCCATCGTCGTGTTCATACAACGCGGCGACGCGACGTGTCGCGTGCGTCGCGCCGGGCGACCTGCCGCGCGCACAGCCGAACGGTCAGTCCAACCAGTTCAACATCAACATTCGTACGCGGGTGGTCGACGGAGCCGGGGCCGGCTTCTTCGGCAACTGGGGCTGCACGTACTCGCAGGCGCCGCCCGGGTCACCGACCAATCAAGCCGGGCAGAGCCTCGTGTGGAACTCGGTATCTACTCCCAACAACGTCTGCTTCGGCAACCCGAACGCCCACTACTTCGGCGTCGGTTACAACATCGCCAACCCGCCGGCGACGCCGCCCCCGCCCCGCACCGGTAACCCGCTGGTCGACGTCGACAAGACCAGGGTGAGCCCGCTCGGCAGTTCGGTCGACGGCGGCGACGACGTCGCCTACCGCATCGACTACAGGCACCTGCCGGCCAGCGACGGCGACCTGCACGGCGCGTTCATCTACGACTTCATGGGCCGCCACCCGGTCACCGGCGCCGCAGTCGGCGATGTCATGCCCGAGTTCGTGTCGGCGACAACGGACGGCAACTCGACCATCGCGTATACCTGCACGCCGGGCGCGTTCATCTCGGCGCCCGGTGTGGTGTGGGAGTCGACACCGTGTAGCGGCGTCACCGGCGTGCGGTGGCAGCCGCGCAGCATCATCGCTCCTTCGGATCCGCCCGGCAGTTACCGGGTGGGCGACCCGGCCGGTCAGCTCGGGCTGGTCGTGCGCGTCCCCACCGACGCCGAGGCGGGCGACGACCTCGTCAACGCAGTGGGCATCGCCGCGACCGGCCTACCGCCCGCCGCCGGCGCAACCCTCCACATCAGAGTCGGCGGGCACGCGCCCGTCGCGCAGGACTTCGAGCTGACGACGCAGGGCACCGACCCCGTGGTCGCCGACATCCTCCCCTACGTCACCGACGAGGACAACGACGTCGTCGCCGACGCGACCCAGGTGCTCGCTACCTCGGCCGGTAGCGCGGCCTGGAACGAGCAGCAGAACCGCCTCATCTACACGCCCGACCCCGCGTTCACCGGACGCACCGCGACCGTCGAGTACCGCGTCTGTGACGCCACCAACCAGTGCGATGAGGCCGTACTAACGATCGTCTTCGTCAAGACGCCCAACGCAGTCGATGACACCGCGTCGGTGGTCGTCGGCTCGTCGGTCGTGGTCGACACCTACGCCAACGACGCGGACGAGAACCTCGACGAACAGCAATGGTTCATCTACGACGACTTCGACAACGGGACCGTCGAGTTGAGCGCCGGCGAGCCCGGTCGCGGCCCTGGCGTGTTCCGCTACACGCCCAACGCCGGGTTCACGGGTACTGACACCGCGCAGTACCAGGTGTGCGACGCCGACTTCCTCTGCGACGAGGCCACCATCACGATCACCGTCAACCCGGCCCCGCCGGAGCAGCACGCGCCGGTGGCCAACGACGACACTGCGTCGGTAAGCGAAGGCGGGTCGGTGGAGATCGACGTGCTTGCCAACGACACCGACGTCGACGGCGACATCGACCCGACCAAGGTGACCATCACGACCCCACCGACCAAGGGCACCGCGACAGTTGACCCGGCTACCGGGAAGGTCACCTACACCTCCACCGGCGCACCCGGCAGCGACAGCTTCGAGTACGAGGTCTGCGACAGCGGCGACCGTTGCGACCGCGCCACCGCCGCGGTCTCGGTCGCCGCGCTGGCGACCGACCTGTCGATCACCAAGGATGACGGACGCACCACGGTGCAGCCGGGCGACACCGTGACCTACACAATCGTTGCCCGCAACGCAGGTCCCGGTCCCGCCCTCGGCGCCCGCGTCACCGACGACGTGCCCGACGCGCTGACCAATGTGACGTGGACCTGCGCGACGACTCCGCCGTCGACCTGCCCGAGCGGCGGCACCGGCGACATCGATGCGCTGGTCGACCTGATCGCCGGCGGCACGGCCACCTTCACCCTTACGGGCGTCCTGGCCGGCGACGCGTCCGGCTCACTGAGCAACACCGCGTCGATCGCGGCCCCGGCCGGCCGCACCGACCCGGCCGACGGCAACAACACCGCCCCCGACGTCGACACGATCCAACCGCTGCCCACGGTCGATGCCGTCGACGATGCGTATGTCACGGAACGCAACGTCCCGCTCGTCGTTCCGGCGCCGGGCGTCCTGGGCAACGACATCCTGACCGACCCGGCCGGGACGGCCCCGCCGCTGCAGGCGTCGCTGATCACCGGGCCGGCCCACGGCACATTGGAGCTGGCTGCCGACGGCTCGTTTACCTACACCCCGGCCGCTGGCTACGCCGGCCCGGACGAGTTCACCTACCGCGCCTGCTCCGGTTCGATCTGCGACTCGGCCAAGATGACCCTCGACGTCGAAGCGACCGTGATGGCGACCGCGCTGCTGGCCGAGCCCGGGATCGCCGAAGCGTTGCCGGGGCTGATTATCCGGCTGGGCTTCGAGGCCCGGCTCACCGACCCACTCGGCTTCCCGCTCGGCGGCCAGCCCATCGTGTTCACCGTGAAGGGCAAGTACATGTGCACGGCGTTCACCGACGGGAACGGCGTGGCCAAGTGCACGGCGACCATCCCGCAGCTACTCGCCATGATCTTGAACTTCGGCTACGAGGCGCACTTCAACGGCGCGCCCGGCCTGGCCGCCGCGTTCGACCACGCGCCGATCGTCGAGGTTCTCGGTATCTCCATCCTGCAGCCTTAGCCGACGTCACCAAGCGAAACGGAGCAGACATGACCGCCAGTTCTGTCCGCCGTATCGTCCTTGCGCTGGTCTTGGCGCTCACCGTCACCTTGGTCGGCGCCGTCCCGGCCTCGGCCGCTCCACCGCGCCACGAGCGCCACTGCATCAACCCCGACGGCGTCGACCTCAATGAGCTACACGGGATCAACAAACGGATCGTGACGGACTTCTGTCCGATCACGTATTCGGGGGAGCAGTGGATCCCGGCCGCGGCCTGGATAACCAACACCACCCACGAAGTGATCCCCGCCGGTTACGTGCCATCGCGCCCGACGCCGATCGAGGATTTCAACGCCAAGGTCGTCAGCGTTCGCTATGTGATCGACGAGGGCACGCGCCGGGAGCGCACGTACCGCTTCCCGGCGCGCGAGGTGCTCCACACCGGCGGCATCTACCCCGGCCCCGACCTGCCGATCACCGGGATCCTCGCCGTCCTCAAGCCGGTGTCGATCGGGACGCACACTGTCGATATCTACGTCACGCTCAGCGCAGACCACTGGGACGGCTTCGACACCATCCCCGAGGAGGATCTCATCCCCGCGGGCGAAAACCTCTGGACCCGCACCACGTTCGACGTCCGGCCCGCGGCCGAGCGCACCGACTAGGCGGAGTGACGGGTGAGCAGCGCGCGTCCGATCTCCTCCATCCGCTGACGGACGTCGGGCGGACCGAGCACTTCGATGGCGCCGGCGAAGCCGGCGAGCTCGCGGGCGGGGTCGTCGTGATGGGCCGGGAAGCCGATCTCGACGCGGACCCAACCGTCGTCCCGAGCTGCGGCCACCTCGCCGACCGTGAGCCGGTTGCGGAACTGCACGCCGAGCCAGCGCACGTGACCGGGCTCGGCCAGCGCGGTGACGTGACGCAGCCCGCGCCGCTCGTCGAGCGTGTTGACGATCTCCTGCCACGCGGTCTGCAGGTCGAAGTCGTCCGGCCGTGACGCCGGCACGTCGAGCAACTCCACCGACTGCACGCGCCACACGCGGAACGTGCGCCGACCGGCGTCGGTGTCGGCGACGAGGTACCAGGTGGTGCCCTTGGCCACGAGCCCGAGCGGATGCACGACGCGCTCGCTCACCGCGCCCTGCGCATCGGTGTAGCCGAGCCGCACCTGCACGCCGGCGATGACCGCCTGCTGAAGGGCCTCGAGGAACGGCGGCGTGCGAGGCGCGGTGCCGCCCCACGCCGCGGGGTCGAGCACGACCGCGGCGGCGGCCTTCTCGGCCTCGGCCCGGAACGTCTCCGGCAGCGCCCGCACCAGCTTGCGCAGCGCGGCCTTGGCCTGGGGAGTGATGGCCGAGGACGGCCCGGCGATGAGGAACAGCGTGCGGGCCTCGTCGCGCGGTGAGGCCGCTGAGGTCGGTGCGGGCGCCGCCGATCAGCGACCACCCGCCGCCCCGCCCCGGCTGCGGGTACACGGGGATGCCGGCGATAGAGAGCGCCTCGAGGTCGCGCCGGGCGGTCTTGACCGAGACCTCGAGTTCGGCGGCGACCTCGGCCGCGGTCACCTTCCCCCGCGACTGGAGGAACAAAAGGGTCGCCACCAGACGATCGGCCCGCACATCCAGAGTTTCTCACAGAACGTGGACACCAGGTGACCACTTATGTCGCGGAAGATGCGACGTATGTCCAAAGCGATGACCACAGCGATCCACGCAGAAGGCCTTCAACGCACGTTCAACGACACCACCGCGGTCGAGCACCTCGACCTCGAGGTGCGTGAGGGCGAGATCTACGGATTCCTCGGGCCCAACGGCGCCGGCAAGTCGACGACGGTGAGCATGTTGTGCACGCTGCTTGCCCCGACCGGCGGGAGGGCGACGGTCGCCGGCTTCGACGTGGCGACGGACCCAGCATCGGTGCGGCTGCGGGTCGGCGCCGCGTTGCAGGACGTCGCGCTCGACCCCAAGCAGACCGGCGCCGAGCTGCTGCGTCTCCAGGGCCGGCTCTACGGGCTGTCGGCGCGCGACGTCGAGCGGCGCGTCGGCCAGCTCGGCGAGCTGATCGATCTGGGCGACGCGCTCGGCCACCGCATCGACACGTACTCGGGCGGCATGCGCCGGCGCCTCGACCTGGCCGCCGCCCTCGTGCATAACCCCGATGTCCTATTCCTCGACGAACCGACGACCGGCCTGGACCCGATCAGCCGCGCCCGGGTGTGGACCGAGGTGAAGCGGCTGAACGCCGAGCTCGGAATGACGATCTTCCTCACGACGCAGTACCTCGAGGAGGCGGACGAGCTGGCCGACCGCGTCGGCATCATCGACCGTGGTCGCTTGGTGGCCGAGGGCACCCCGGCCGACCTGAAGCGGTCGGTGGGCACCGACGTGATCGTCGCCCGGATCGACGGCGACGCGGCCCGGGCGGTGCGGGCGCTGTCGCAGGTCGACGGCGTCCTCAACGTCGAGGCGCACGGCAACGAGTTGGTGATCGCGGCCGACAACGGCGCGGCCACCGTCGGCCCGGTCGCCGTCGCGCTGGCCGCCGGAAAGGCGGCGGTACGCGACCTCACGCTGCGCACGCCGACGCTCGACGACGTGTTCCTCGACCTGACCGGCAACCGCATCGATGACAACGACGAGTCCGACAACAACAACAAGAACGAGGAGGCGGCATGACGACCGCAGTCATCACTTCGCTGATCG
Organism: uncultured Actinomycetes bacterium; assembly: GCA_963742585.1. GTDB lineage: Bacteria > Actinomycetota > Acidimicrobiia > Acidimicrobiales > JACDEA01 > JACDEA01. Next base: position 11,195 of record CAVUMI010000009.1, on the reverse strand, counting down.
ACGAGACGGTGCGGGCCCGGCCCGCCGGTCTCGTCCACGACCTGCGCTCGATCGCCGGGCGGGCGCTGCGCGCCGTTCCGCGCGACACCGAGGCGGTCATCCCGCCGGTGTTCATCGCGCTGTTCTTCTTCGTGGTGAACCTGGCCACGTTGGAGGGGCTCACCGCGTCGATCCCGGGCTTTGACTACACCGCGTTCCAGATGGCGACGGCGGTGCTGCTCGGCGTTACCGGCGTGTCGCGGGCCGGCGCGCTGGTGATGGACGTGCAGAACAAGTACTTCGACCGGCTACTGCTCACGCCGGTTCGGCGCTCGGCGATCCTGCTCGGTCACATGGCGGCCGACGTGGCGGTGGCCGCCGCGCTGACGATCCCGATCATCGTCCTCGGCCTGATCCTGGGCGTGCGGTTCGACGGCGGGCCGCTCGGCGTGGTCGTGTTCATGGTGCTGTGCTCGCTGTGGAGCCTGGCCTTCGCCGGCTTCGGCTACGCCATCGCCCTCAAGACCGGGAACCCGGCGGCGGTGCAGTCGAGCTTCCTGCTGTTCTTCCCATTCCTGTTCCTCACGTCGTCGTACGTGCCGCGGGGCCAGCTTTCCGGTTGGCTCGACACGGTCGCCGGGCTCAACCCGGTCACGTACATCCTCGACGGGCTGCGGTCGGTCGTCCTCAACGGCGGTTGGCAGTGGGCCGAACTCGGCCAGGCGCTGCTCGCCATCGCCGCCGTCGGCGTGATCAGCATGAGCATGTGCTTCGCCGCCCTCCGCGGCCGCGTCCGCCAGGCCTAACTGCGATGCCTAGTGTCGGTGCTTTTGGTTGTTTCCGTAGACAAAAGCACCGACACGTCGCGCTATGAGGCTCCCGCAACTATTCCCAACCGGTGCACGAACGCAACTCAAGTTGACAGGCCGGCCATGCCGAGCACCTCGACGATCGCCGCGCACTCGGACGACAGCGCGGCCGCCGCGTCGGCGTCGCCCGGTGCACCGCGCGCGTGCAGCGCCGCGCGCGTACCAGTACAACGTGCGGGCGACGAGCGCGGGTGCGCTGACGGAGCGTTCAAGCGCGAGCGCGGCCTCGAAGCGGGCGACCGCCTCGTCGTGGCGCCCGAGCACGGTGAGCAGCATCCCGATGAATCGGTCGGCCGCGCCGGGACAGCCAACGCCCCACACGATGACCAGCAGCTGGCCCGCGTAGGGCTCGAGTTGCTCCAGCAGCACCTCGGCGCCGTCGGACACCTCGAGCAACGCCGCGGTCGTCGCGAGATAAGCGAGCATGGCCGGAAGCGTGCTGTTGGGCGGGAGGGGCTCGGCGCCCTCCCCCGCCAGCCGCCGCAGAATCGACAACGCCTCGTCGCGGTCGCCCGCCTCGACCGCGGCTAGCGCAACCAACGACTGCAACACGACGAGCCCCGGCGTTTGTTCGGCCACCTCGCTGAAGAGTGGTCGGACCTCCTCCAGCCGGCCCTGGTCATGGCGAATAGCGAAGATCTGCCCGGCCCACGAGTTCGTGAAGTTGATGTCGTCGGTGATCGCCAGGATCGCGTTGGCCTGCTCTTCGGCGTCAGCGAACCGGCCGTCCATGAGGGCGCGTAGCCCTCGCCAGAGGGAGGCGAGGGCACGAGTCATCCAGGCGCCCTCCGCCTCGAACCGCTCCTCCAGCACGGCGATGCCGGCATCGAACGCAGCGACGTCGCCGGTCTGGAGCGCAACGACGGGACGGTGCCGGTCGACGGTCATCGACAGGCCGGAACGCTCGAAGTAGAACCCGCGCCACTCGTCGAACGAGACCGGCTCGGATTCCTCCAGCCCCTTCCACACGGCCGCCGGCACGCGCGGCAACATGTCGACCAGTTCTTCGACGTATCGATGCTGGCCGGCAACGTCGGGTGAGCCCTGCATCACGAAACACCCCATCGACAGCACTTCGGCCAAGGTCGCCGGGCCTTCCACGTGCCGCGCCTCGCGCATCGCCTCCTCGACCATGTCGGCCAGCTCCCAACCCCGGCCCAGGTACACCGACCGGTAGAACGCCAAGGTGGAGAGAAGCCGAGCCCGGTGGCCGTGATCACTGCTGCCGATGGCGTCGAGCGCTTCGAGCACAAGCGCCTCACCAGTCTCATCGGTGAAGCCGGCGAAGCCCCACATGATGCGAATGCCAGCGGCTTGCGCCAGAAGGTCGGTCCGCTGGGCCTCGCGTGCGGCGGCGGCGATGTCGAGGGCGATGTCGCGGGCGCGCAGCATGTCCCCCGAGTCCTGGTAGGCGGCGGCGAGCGCGATCAGGGCGCGGGCCCGGGCGACGGGATCCGGGGGATCCTGCATTTCGCGCAGGTGCAGGATGCGTTCGACGAGCGCGATGACCTCCTCGAACGCCAGGCGCTGGCGAGCGCTGATCGACGCCTTCTCCGCCCACTCCACGGCCTTGTCGATCCCGCCGATCGTGGCACTCTCGGCGTAGTGGTGGGCCAGCGCCGCCGCCCGTCCGCTCGCGCCGCCGGGCTGGGCCTCGATGGCCTCGGCGATGCTGCGGTGCATTCGAGCCCGCCGCGCCATCGACAACTCGCCGTACAACACGTGGCGGACCATCGCGTGACTGAACGCGGAACCGGCCCGCGGGTGACGGCCGCTCCGCAACGATGCGCGCCGCCCACCGCTTCCTCGAGCGCGTCAAGGACGACGCCGGCATCGTCCGGCTCGGCCACCGCTTCGAGGATGGTGAGATCGAACTCCTGACCCATCACCGCGCCGGACGCCAGCACCCGGTTCGCCCGTTCCGACAAGCGCGACAGGCGGCGGCCGATCACGTCGCGCACCCCTTCGGGGATACCGTGCTCATCCGCGACCCAGTCGGTCTCGGCGAGATGGCGAAGCACTTCACCGACGAACAGGGGGTTTCCCTCGGTCTCGCCGTGGACTGCGCCGGCCATCGCGTCGGTGCCGCCGAGCGCTTCGGCGAATGCGGCCACCTCGGCGAGGCCCAGCCCACCGAGGCTGATGCGCGCCGACTCCGTCGACCGGCGAATGTCGCCCAACGCGGCGGACAGCGGGTGGGTGCGATCGAGGTCGGTGTCGCGATAGGTGCAGGCGATGAGCAGGCCCGGCGGCGTGCGACCCGCGTCGACCAGATACTTCAACAAGATGACGGTCGGCTTGGTGGCCCAGTGCAGGTCGTCGAGCACAAGCAGCGTGGGGGCGGTATGGGCGGCCGCGGTGAGGAATCCGACGATGGCGTCGAACATGCGCAGCCGCTCGATGTCGGCGTCGGCCGAGAGCGGCGGGCCCAGCGCGGGAAGGCTGTCCTTGAGCTCGGGGACCAGCCGCAACAGATCGGGCGCCGGGTCGAGCCGCTCGAGGTCTTCGGCCGACACCGCGTCGATGTAGCCCGCAAGCGCCTCGACGAACGGCTGGAACGGAATCGACAGCTCGTCGTCGCAGCGGCCCCACAGCACCTGCCCGCCCTCGGCGTGGGCGACGGCGGCCACCTCGGCGACCAGTCGCGTCTTGCCGATGCCGGGCTCGCCGCTGACGAAGACCAGCCCGCGCTCGCCACTCGCCACGGCTCGCCACGCGTCGAGCAGCGTCGCGGTCTGCTCGGCCCGGCCGAGGAACGGTCCCTCGCGGGCGGCGGTCGCCGGGTACGGCAGCGCCACCGCGCCGACGGTCGGCGCCCACACCACCTCGCGCACCGCGACCGGCGTGGTGAACCCCTTCAGCTCGCGCTCACCGAGGTCGACGAACTCGTGTGTGCCGCGCGGGCCGACCAGCGACGCCACGATCGAGCTGGCCAGGATCTGGTCGCCCGCCGCGCCCTGGCACAGCCGGGCCGCCTCGACCACGGGCGGGCCGTACCAGTCGTCGTCCTCACGGGTCGCTTCGCCCACGCTGATGCCGATGCGGGTGGCCGGGGCCCGCCGGTCGGCCTGGCGGACCCGGGCCAGGGCCTGCTGCATGTCGACCGCGCAGGCCACGGCGTCCGCCGCGCTGGCGAAGGCGACCATGAGACCGTCGCCCGTGCTCTTGACCACGTCGCCGCGGTGCGCGGCCACCGCGGTGCGCAAGGCGACGAACTGGGCCCGCCGCACGTCATTGGTCGCATCCGGGCCGTAGCGCTCGTACAACGTGGTCGAGTCGACGACGTCGGTAAACAGCATCGTGATCGTCGACGTCTCACTCATCCCGCGTCGAACGCTATCTGTCTGGCTCCGCGACCCTCATAGAGGCGCGGATCCGGAAAGGCGCCCATACACCTCACCGTGCCGGATCCCGCCTCGGTCAGTTGCGCCCTACGACAACAGCGCGTCGATGCGTTCTACGAGGCGGGGCGCGACCCGGGCCTGCCGCGGCGATGCGGGCGCCGACCAGCAGTTCACGGGCGCGCTCCTCATCGCCAGGGCCGCCGCGCCGCAGCAGCGCCTTGCCCAGGTCGATGCGGCACAGCAGGAGCTGCGAGGTGAAGTCCGCCGCGGCGAGCGAGGCCAAAGACGCCTCGAGCAAGGCGACCGCTTCGTCGTGTTCGGCCAGCACCGACTTCACGAGCCCGAGTGACCACGTGGCCGGGCCGTAGATCACCACGTAGTAGTGGGGCCAGCGGTCGATGTTGGCCCCGAGGATGTCGACGAGGGATCGCGCCAGTTCAACGTCGTCGAGATCCCACGCGGCCATCGCCAGCTGGAACGGCCCGCACAGGGGCAGCGGCTCGTCGACCAACGGGTCGGGACCGAAGGCATGTACCTCGAGCACCGTCGTCGCTTCGTCGTAGCGGCCGCCCTCGCACAGCAGCCACGCGTGGCCGGCGTGCCACACCGGCAGCAGCGGGAACTCCGCGGCGAAGACGCCGATCGCATCCGCGAGGTCGCCGCCCTGGCGCCGGCCCCAGTAGATGCCGCCCGCACCGGCCGCCCACCACTGCAAGCCGTCGGCCTCGCCCGAGGTCTGCGCCATGTCAAGACAGCGGTCGTTCTCGGCGGCCGCTTCGTCGAGCAAGCCCCGCGACATCAACCAGCGGTTGGCGTTGGCGTGCGCGACCCAGCGCAGCGTGGGCGTTCCCTCGGCGTCGGCGATGGCCACCATCTCCCGGGTCTCCCGCTCGGCCTCCTCCAGCCGCCCGGCGAGGATCAACGCAGCGGTGGAGAACACGCGAGCGAAGCCGCGCAGCGTCGGGTCGCCGGTGGCGTCGGCCAGGCTTGCCGCTTCTGCAGTGCGCTCGACCAGTCGATCGCATCGCGACGGCACCATCGCCGCGTAACCGGTGCGCACCAGTACCCAGGCCAGCGTGGCCGGATCGCCGACCTCGCGGGCGAGGGTCTCGGCCTCGTCCGACAACGCCAGCCGACGCACGTGGTCGCCGGCGAAGGTGACCTCCGACGCCAGCTGTGCGAGGAGGCGGGCGCGGTCGGTGGTCGCATGCGTCCCGTGCGCGTCGAGCGCGGCTTCGATCAGCTCGATGCGCTCGGGGTCGATGTCGCCGACGATGCTGGCCAGGCCGCGGCTGTTCGAGAGCACGGCGCGCACGAGCAGCGGAACATCACCGAGCTCGAGCGCCCGACGGGAGGCGTCGAGCAGCGTCTCCCGGAAGTCGCGGTTGCCCTGGTCCCGCTGGCACTCGCCCATGCCGACCAGCGCGGCGACCCGTTCGGGCGGATCGGCTGCTTCGGCATCCTCGAGCATGTCGAGCACGCGGGCGAACCGGGCCTCGGCATCGGCGAAGGCGCGGCTCTCGAGTGACTGCTCGGCCGCGGCCATGCCGTAGCGCACCGCCCGTATGAGGTCGCCACCCTCGTCGCCGCTCTCGGCGGTGTGGTAGGCGAGGGCGATGACGTCGTCGGGCCGGAGCTTCTCGATGGCATCGGCGATGCGCCGGTGGGCGCGCCGGCGGCGGGTGCCGCTCAACTCCTCATAGAGCGTGGTGCGCACGAGCGCGTGGGTGAAGCGGTAGCTGTCCGGACCGCTCTCCTCCACCAGCCGGGCCCGCACGGCTTCACCGAGCGCGTCGAGCACCGCCCGCTCGCCCCCGTCGCTCAGCGCCACCAGCGCGTCGAGGTCGATCTCGCGACCCATGACGGCGGCGGTCGACAACACCGCGTTGGCGTGCTCCGACAGCCGGGACAGCCGCCGACCCACCACGTCGCGAACACCCTCGGGGATGGCGACGTGCTCGACGTTCTGGGGCACCCAGCGCTCGCCCTCCCGACGTATGCCACCGGTCTCGATGAGGTGTCGCAGCACCTCGTTGATGAAGAACGGGTTGCCCTCGGTCTCGGCGTAGATGGCGCTCGCCACCACGAGGCCGGCGTCGTCGAGCTCGTGGCCGGCGCCGGCGGCGAGCAGGCTCACCACTTCGTCCTGGTTGAGGTTGTCGACCGACGCCCGCTCCACCGCGGGGAGGCTGCGCAGGTCGGCCAGCATCGTGCTGAGCGGGTGGGTGCGATCGATGTCGGTGTCTCGGTACGTCACCACGACCATCAGCCGAGCCCCTTGCTCCGCCGCGGTCCGCAGCAAGTGCATGGTGAGCTGCAGCGTCGGCTTGCTGGCCCACTGCAGGTCATCGAGGACGAGCAGCAGGCCGGCGTTGCTCGGGTGGTTGGCGGTGTCGATGAGCCACGACGTGGTCGCCTCGAAGAGCCGGTGCTCCTGGGCGGCGGGGTCCGACGCGGTCAGGCCGGGAAGATCGGCGACGCGCTCGGGAAGCGAGGGCAGGAACCGGGCCAGCTCGCCGGGGAACCGACCGAGCGTGAGCGGCGGGACGGCGTGGGCGGTGTACCAGTCGAGGGCCTCGATGAACGGCACGTACGGCGCGCCGACGTCCTCCGCGCACCGTCCGCTCAGCACCACGCCGCCCTGCGCGTGCACCCGCCGGGCGAGTTCCGCGGCGGTGCGGGTCTTGCCCACGCCGGGCTCGCCGGCTAGCAACACGGTGCGGGCCGTGCCCGCCGCACTGGTCCGCCAGTGCGCGTCGAGCCGCCCCTGCAACTCGGTCCGCCCGACGTAGTGGCCGGTCATCCCGGTGAGCAACGACCGGGGGACGGGGATGGCGTCGGCGCCGGCTCGGAGTTGGGCCTGCCAGATGAGCCGGGCGGTGGCGGTGGGCCCGACCAGCCCCTCGATCTGCACGTCGCCCGTGGGCTCGAACACGAAGGCGCTCCGCCCGCGGATGAGGGCCCACACGATCTCGGCCACCAGGATCTCGCCCGGTGTGGCCACCTCGCACAGCCGGTTTGCCTGTACCACCGGGTTACCGACCACGTTGCCTTGTTTGTCGACCCGCACGTCGCCGACCGAGACGCCGATACGGAGGCCGAGCTGCTCGGTGTCGGCCAGCTGTTGCATGGCAATGGCGGCACCGAGAGCGTCGACGGTCGATGCGAAGGTGGCGACCAGCCGGCCGTCGGGACTCGTGGTCATGCTCGCGCCGCGCTCGGTCAGTGCCGCCAGCAGGAGCCGGTGATCAGCGAGCGGGCCGGCCGCATCGGGCGCGTCGGCGAACAGCACCGATCTCGTATCCATACGCCCCACCGCGTCTGTCACAGCTCGGACCGTAGCGCCAGCACGGCAGCGCGCGACGTGTCGGTGAGCCGGCTCCCATCGGACACCGCGACCGAACTTCGCCAGTGACTCCTGGACCTCCGACCGCCCGATCGAGAGCAGCTGGTTCTCGAGAACCGGCCTTACCGCCTCGACGTTGGCGTCCCGTTTCTCGCTGGTGAACCCCGTGAGGTAGCTGGCGTTCCACTGGACGGCGTTCTTGGTGTCGAACGGCAGGATCGTGTTGATCATGTTGTTGGTGTTGCGCCGTGTCCGTGTGGGCCGCTCGGCCGACGCCTCGACCGTCAGGTCGTCGGCGTGAAGTCGACCTGCCGCATGACCTGGTACACGTCTGCGGCGTAGTAGGTCTACTGTGTTGTCGCCGTTCCTCTCGTGTCCATCGCCGGGTCTGGACCTCGCCCTTGCCCGCAGTACTGGGACTCGGCGTTGGCGTCGATGACCATGTACGGGATGTAGACCCCGAGGACGTTCTGGGGTCGAACTCCTTCTGGAACCCCCGGTGGCGAACGTCCGGCGCTTGTCGGTGAACTGCCCGGTGCTCTCGCACCGCCCTCCTCCTTGGTCAGGTGGAACGGCAGCACGGCATCGGGCACCGCACTTGGGGATCTGCTGGTTGACTTAGCATGTGGCGGCACCAGTGGCAGCGGGCGCCGAGCGCGTGCGCGGTGTCAACCACCACCTCGGCGCCGCACCGGCTGCACTTGATGGTGAGCGCATCCGCGGCGTCGCTCGATGTCCTTGGCCCCGCCGGCGATGACGGTTCCCTCGAGCTGGTCGATGCCCTCGCCGAGGCCGAACTCCTCCTCGACCCGCGCCTCGTGCCACTCGTTGCGACAGAAGAGGCACACGAGGTTGCCGGTCGAGCCGCGGAGCTGGACCTCGGTCGATCCGCAGCGCGGGCAGCGGTTGAGGCCGTCCTTGAGCGACTGGTTGACCGTCTCGATGGTCGGCCTGGGCTCGGGCTCCGCCTTGGCGGCAGCGAGCTCCTCCTCGAGGGACAGCGGGAGGGCCGTGGAAGGTGGGCTGTGAGGCTCCAGGTCAGGCTGTGCGTGACGGCGGCGGCGGAGGAGGTGGCGGTGGAGGCGGAGGTGGCGGCGGGGCGGCGTCGACGGGTTCCTGCGCCATGTCAGAGCCCGAGCGCCTTTGCCTTGGCCGCGTCGTAGTCCTCCTGGGTGATGAGGCCCGCGTCGAGCATCTCCTTGGCACGCTTCAGCACGGCCATCGGGTCCTCGGCCGCGGGAGCCGCGGGAGCGGCGGGCGGCCGGCGCGGAGGCGGAGCGGCTGCCGGCGCCGCGGGTGCAGCCGCGGCAGGTGCGACCGGCTGTTGCAGGCCGCCGATCCCGGCGCCGCCGGCCGCCATGCCCATCCCGATCAGGCCACCGGTCCCGCGTTCTCGCCCGCTGCCTCGAAGCCGGCCGCGACGGACGCCTGCAGGTTGGAGTTGCCCCGGGACCCCGACAGGGCGTCGGCGCGCTGCACGTTCTTGAGCAGCTCACGGGTGTTGGCGTCGTACTCGATCGACACGATCGCGGTCTTGACGATCTCGAGCCCGCGGCCGGTCTTCCACTGGTAGTTCTGCTCGACCGCGGCGCTCAGCGACTGGGCGAAGCCGATCGAGTCCTGCTGGAGCTTGGCGATCCGGTTCCCCTTGGCCGGGTCGTTGGTGTACATCGAGAACGCCGGCGCCAGCGAGCCGATCACCTCGTTGAACAGCTGCTCGCCGGCCGGGTTGTCGATGTCGGTGAAGTCGAAGACAGCACGGCCGGTGATGACTTCGGCGGCGAGGAAATTGCGGACGAACGTCAGCGGTCGGTGATCTTGAGGGTGTAGGTGCCCCGGGTGATCGCGCCGACCTGGGTGTTGAGGAACGCGTCGTCCCAGTAGATCTCCGACTGGGTGCCGAACTTGTTGTTCGGCAGCTCCTTGAGCGACACGAAGATGGCGTTCTGCTGGGCCGAGGGGCGGCCGCCGAACTTGAACCGCTCCCAGCTCTGCTTGATGACGGAGTCGATGAGGCCGCCGCCGGTGAACACCGACTGCGAGGCCGGGTCGTCGGACTTCCACTCGTAGGCGCCCGGCTCGGCGGCGAAGCCGGTGAAGCCGCCGTCCTCCACGAGCACCAGGCCGTAGCCCTCGGGGACGATGAACTTCGACCCGTTCGTGATGACGCCGTCGGAGCCTTGTCGTTGCCGCCGCGGCCGGCGTTCTCGCCTCGGCGCACCGCGGGGAAGACCGCGGCGGTCGGACCCATGCCGTCCGGCACCGTGAAGAAGTCGACCCACTGGTCCGCGAGGGTGCCCCCGATCGCGCCGATGGCAGCCTGGATGAGTCCCACTTGACGATCTCCTTCATCTGACGTGACAGGGTCTCGGCGATCTCCGAGGCCCTGGATCCGTCTTCCCCTCCCGAGGAGCGCCGGAACGAGAGGGCCGGTCTTGCTGAGAATTTATTGACTCTCGGCAGACCCGCCCCAGGACCGGGAAATTGGTTCCTCAGGCACCGACCTCGAAACGAGCGAACCGCTTACGGTCGTGCCGGCGGCGTCGAGGACGGCCTTGACCGTCTTCTTCGCCTCGGTGACCGACTCCTGCTCGAGCAGGACGACATCCTTGTAGAAGCGCGTCGAGACGGCCCTCGACGATCTTGGCGACGGCTGCCTCGGGCTTGCCCTCCTCGAGCGTCTTCTTGGTGAGGACGTTCTTCTCCGCCTCCACGATGTCGGCCGGGACCTGGTCACGTGTTGAGGTCTCGGCTTCGGCGCGGCGACCTGCGTGAGAGCCTGCTGCGCAGCGGTCTCGTCGCCCTCGTACTCGACGAGCACGCCGCGGCCGGGGGCAGGTCGGCCGCACGCTTGTGCAGGTAGACCGTGGTCGGACCCTCGGAGTAGGCCGCCTGGCGGAGCTCGATCTTCTCGCCGATGGTCGATGGCGAGCTTCTCGACGGTCTCGCCCGACGGTCTTTCGCCGAGCGGCACGGCCTTGGCTGCCTCGGTGTCGTCTCCTTGGCGGCGTCGGCGGCGTCGGCGATCTCCTGCGCGGTGTAGATGAACGCCTCGTTCTTGGCGACGAAGTCGGTCTCCGACTTGAGGCTCGACCAGTGCGCCGCCGGACGCGGCGACCAGCCCTGCGGTCGCATCACGCTCGGCGCCGCGCTTGGCCGTCCTTGCCTGGCCCTTGGTGCGCATGATCTCGACGGCCTTGTCGAAGTCGCCGTCGGCCTCCTCGAGCGCCTTCTTGCAGTCCATCATCCCGGCCTGGGTGCTCACGGAGCTTCTTGACGTCGGCAGCGGTGAATGCCATGGATCCTCCCTCGGATCTACGTGGTGGTTTGAGTCAGGAAGTACGCCGGGCTCAGGCCTCGGCGGGTGCCTCGGCGCTCAGCGGCGGGAGCCTCGGCGGCCTCGTCGGCGGGAGCTCGGTGGCCTCGGCGACGGGCGCCTCGTCAGCGGCCGGCGCCTCGTCGGCGACCGGGGCCTCGTCAGCAACCGGAGCCTCGTCAGCAACCGGGGCCTCGTCAGCAACGGGGCACGGAGCCTCGTCGACCTTCACCTCGGCGGCCTCGGCGCCCTCAGCAGATGCACCGGTCGCCTCGGCTGCCGGAGTGTCGGTAGCCGCGTCGCCGCCGGTCGCCTCGACAGCGACCTCGGCGGCTTCGCCA